>OZ220679.1:792500-2591952 GCA_965116355.1 Dehalococcoidia bacterium | reverse complement strand
AAGAGGTCCTTGTCCGAGTAGGCTGGTCCGGCACTATTGAGCCCCATCAACCTGCGGAGGAGACGACCGCTGCTCTCGTCGATCATCGGTACAGACCCTCCGTGTACAAGACAGAGCACCGCGCAAGCACTGTATCGACCCAAGCCGGGGAGCCTCTCGATCTCACTCAGATCGTCCGGGATCTCGCCGCTGTACCGCTCTAGGATAATGTTCGCTGCTTCAACTAGATGGAGTGCCCGGTTGACGAGGCCCAGCGGCCTAAACCAATCACGTAGCTGAATGGCGTCTGCCACTGCCATATCTTGCACATCAGGGTATTGCTCTATGAGGTGTAGATACGGTTCAACTACTCTCTGTGCCTGCGTGCGACGTAGGAGAACCTCGGCAATCAAGACGTGAAAGGAGTTAGAAGTCTGGCGCCAAGGGAAGTCACGTTCGTTTTGCGCGAACCAGTCCTCGACGATGCAGCGTAGAGACTCTATCCAATCGGCATCTGGCAACCCTTTACTCATAGCAACTGCTCGGACTTGAAATGGGCTGGTAGCGTCTCCATAGACTAGCCTAGCCCCGTGACGTGCATCTTTCGATTGCTTTTCCTTCACTCTCGTCCAGCTTTGCGGCTACCAAGAGCCTCGGCGTCTACTGCTATGTTATCCATCCAGTGGTCAAGCCGCCCCCGTCTGAATCGCCATCCGCTTCCCACTTTGGAGGCCGGAAGCTCACCACTTTGGGCAAGTCGATAGAGCATGTTCCTACATCGCTGAGATACTCGGGACCTCTGAAAGAGTCATCCATCTGCTTTCCACAGTCGTATCCACGTACTTGTGATCCTTTAATTCAATACAAGCAGAGCGTATGTGGTCACATGTCGTAAGTCAACGGGACGACTAAGTGAATATAGAGCAGTCGGCAATTAATTGAACTGTTGAGTTTCTGGGACCAGGCTGTCTCTAACTTCCTTGCTTGAGCACCATCTGTCTTGTCGCATCAGTTCCGTCACAGCCTGCAGGTGAAGACTCGGAGCAATTGCTCCCGGGTGCTTTCCATACACGCCATGCCTAACCGATACTTGCCCCGGCGATTTTGAACCCCCGCCCCAAGAGCCGAAGGCAGCGTCAGACCGTGCGCCTTGACAGGGCAGGGTTGGGAGAGGAAGGACAGAACGGCACAGAGCTCCCAGCGTCTGCTGCAACCGCGTTCGGGAGTGGAACCATCCAATGTAAGGAGAGGCGCAGTCGCGCCGCGGCGTGGGCCATAACGGAAGATATGCACGGGCGACTCTTCAGCAAAAGGCGCGTAAGGGCCCAAACGGCTGAGGAATGGGCAATTGTGCTGGAGCTAGACTGTTACGCGTCTGCAGGCCGTCTGACGTCCAAAGCAGGGAATAGCCGCTTCGCGATACACGAGCGCTCCATGCCGCACCGACTCAGCGCCAGTTGTAGGAGAAAACCTCGCCCTATGCCACCGTCGGACCGGATTCACGGCGCCGGTCAGCCTCGCCGCGCTAGGCTGCCGAAGGGCTTGTCACTCCGGTCAGCCAGCCGTCCCACTTTGGCGTTCGCGGGGAGAGCCGAGCTCAATCCCGTCTGCGCCGCCGGGTCAGGGACCAGACCCCCAGGTTTCGCGGGTGGAAACGCTGGAAAGCAACTGCGACTTCGATTGTGGGGGACAGCGCCGGGGCTTGCCAGCCCGTGGACGGGGGTGCGCGGACGATCCCTATGAGGTCCAACCGCAGCGCGAAGGCGACGTCAAACTGCGGAAGGAGAACGGCACGAGCGAGGGGCTTGGGGAAGTGCGGCATGCCGAGCATGCTGCATCCGACGCCGCGCGGCCCAGCCGTATGCGGGAGCACCGGGTTGGCGCTTCTGTCGTCATGGACTTCACCGCTGGGCAAGCTCCCCGGCGCCTGCTCTCTATCGTACCTTGCTGCGGCGATGCCTTAGATCTTCCCGTTCACGGACCCGGCCTTCGGGGGAGCAATGACTCGACCCCTAGATTGTCTCGTGCAGCAGGCCCTACGCTCGTCCCACCAGCGCCGTCCGCGAGGAGCTGTGGCTCGACCCCTCGGGTACCGCCAGAGGCAGGGACCTCCTCGCAGGGTTCTACGGCGGGGAACACCTGGAAAGGCCTGACAACACAGTCATGGTCCCGCCGCCACGGAGCCCTTGGGGAGCCCTCCGGCGCGAAGTGTTTGCAATCATGTGACAGCATCCGCGCTGACGCTCGCCAACCTACGGCCACGCAGGGCCGTAGGCCGCCCTGACCGCCTCCAGTGCTTCTAGTCTCGGCACCCTGCGCCCGTTTCGGCCCAAAACGCCGTGCAAGTTGTAGCTGCGTTTTGCAAAAACCGGCAACCGGCGGTGTCCCGAACCCGTGCGATTCCCCGTCCGTACCGCACCCTGGCGCATAGCTGCGCCAGCTACGACAGGGACGACCGTCCCCTCTCCCGACTTAACTCGATCTCCTGTACACGGGTAGTACACCATGCGGCCGGAGGTCTTCGTCACCACCGGGTGGGGGTGCCTCCGTGAGCCCCCGTCAAAGTCGCATGGCGGCTCAATGATCCTCCCGCCCACCCCGTCAACCTGCCGCGATTGGGCCCTTGTGCAGCCTGATCTCAGCGTTCGACCGGCCCTGCAGACACCTGTCCAAAACTGTTCTTTTCAGCTAGGGCACTGTCCACTCCCCCGCGCCATCCCACTGCGACCTCCGTAGCTATCGCGCCAGAACGGGACCTAACCTCAAAGTGTTAGCTTCCGACCCGTCGGCGCGGCAGCGTTGCCGCGCCACTTCGGCGTAAACGGCCCCTGGGTCCTCGCTTGCGACGACTTCCTTTTCCTATACACGTCACTGGAACGCCGCAAAGTGTCCCTCGAGTAGCTCAGCATGGGGCGGGCCTGTCGACGGGCCTGTCTCGAACGCCGCCGGGAGGGTGGACACCCTCTACGACCTCTGCCCTTGACGTGTCACTAGGGCGCCCCGCGTTTGGCTTGTCCTCATCACGTCGTCTCCGGCCGCTGCGTACGCTCAGCTAGGGACCTCGCTCGCTCCAACCCGCAAATCCGGCCTGCAAGTCGTAGCTGCAGTTTTGCAGAAAGCGGCAACCAGACGGTCCCGCGCCCTGCCGCGATTAGCCCCTCAATGAGACCCCTGGCGCATAGCTGCGCCAGATACGACAGGGACCTACTCCTCCGCTCCCGACATCACTTCATTCTCCTGTACACGGGTACGACAGCATTCGACCGCCCTCCTTCGGTGACTTGGGCGGGAGTGCGTCTAGGAGCCCCCATCGACAACTCCCCAACTACTTTCACGCTGATGCCTCACGTCGCCTCACCTGCCGATCTCGGCGACTGCCGGCTCACAGACTGTGTGTGTCCCACTGTCGGTTGTTTGCTGCCAGGGCTTTCGAGGGGCTCTGTCGCCTAGTCTCACTAGATTTCTAAAGACTGCCAAGCCCAAAGGCTCCGCCCCACAATGGGCGCTGCCAATTCCATTGGTTGACCGGCCGCAGCGCCCGCCTTACTGTGACGGCGGGAGGAGCTTGCATGGGAAGCAGACTAAAGGGAGACAGATTCGAGGCGGTCTATGCTTCAGCGCAGAGATGGGTGGAGTCCGCCCTTCGTTCCGATGGTTCGATCTTCAGTGCAGACCAAACGATTTGGACGACAGAGAACCTGAATGAACTTCGGCTTCACTTTCTGGAGCAACCCGACGTCAAGGGCACTGACTTCAGAGACAAATTGCGAGTGCAGCTCCAGGGCTGCTCAGCCGCAGCCTATCAACTCATGGCTGAAGCCTTATATGTCCACTTTCTCATTACCGACAGCATCAGACGCGAAACCAAGGCTGCGCGGGTCAATGAAGTCCTAGGATTGTCGCCCTCCCCCTTCCAGATACCGAAAGAGAGCGTTGATGGACTGGCAGGAGGCATCCTGGGCACCGGGGCGGCCTTTGGCGAATTCAGACCGTACTACATTGGCTTCATTCTGGAGTTCGTCGAGCATTGGAAGACTCTCGGGAGCAGCGAGCAGGGACGCCTTCTTGCCGATCCCTGGGAATTCAAACAACTCCTAATGGGCGTTCCATTGACCAGCGCCTTGCTAATGAACCGCACGAACACGCCCACGCAGCAGAGGCTCGCACTACTCCATTTGCTCTTTCCCGACACATTCGAGGCAATTATCTCCAGTGAGCACAAGAGCAGAATCGCAGAGACGTTTGCCCACTTCGTTGACGACCGAACCCAGGACGTCGACCGTAAGCTGCAACAGATTCGGCCGCATCTTGAAGAGCAATATGGCGACCAGCATTGGCTGTTCTACCACGATGCAATCAAACTCCAGTGGGCTCCGCAACCACCGAATCCTTGGGATGTCTTTGTCACAAAGGCAAAGGAATGGGCGGACAGCGGGCTCATGGGCGAGCAGGAGAATGACTATAAGCGCCTCATCGGGGAGAGGCTCTCAGCCGCCAGAGAGGCTGTGCTTGCGGGAGCCGAAAACTGGCGCGAGCTTGTCAAACGCGGCCTCACCGGCAACCTCGTTTTCCGAATCACGCGGTCAAGGTTCAACAGGTGGATGGACAACTCCCAAGATCGCGCGTTGAAGGCCCTCCGCACATTGTGGCAAGACGGCAACTCATCACTAGACACGCGCTTCGAGGGCTTCAACGCCCTATTGCCAAAGGAGGACGTCAACGGCGTTCAGGGAACGGGCATTACTGGCGCCGGAAGCCGGGCAAGGCTCATTTCCGTCCTGCTCATGGGACTCGACCGGGACGAGTATCCTCCGTATCTGATGACCCTCTTCTACGAAGCGTATGACCAGACGAACTACCCGTTCCCGTCTTCGGACGACAGTGAGATTGTTCAATATCAGCATGCCCTTGGCTTCCTTGACCGCTTCATGCAGGAAGCTGAAAGCCGCGGTCTGGAAATCGAGCACCATCTAGAGGCCCAGTCGCTAGTCTGGATGGTAGTCAACGAAGGGGCACCCGAGGAGGAAGAAGAGGGGGAGGACGTTGAGACTGAAGATGAAGAGCATGGAGGCAAATCACTGGAACAACTTGCGGACCAGCTTTGCCTCCCGCCGGGCTTTCTCAAGAACATCACGCAGTTGCTTGGGGAAAAGAAGCAGGTCATCTTCCAGGGTCCGCCTGGCACAGGCAAGACCTTCGTAGCAAGGGTATTGGCGAGTCATCTCACTGGTGGTGCCTCGGACCATGTGACGCTGGTCCAGTTCCACCCGTCGTACGCCTATGAGGACTTTGTGCAAGGATTCCGTCCCAAGGCGGACGGTCAGGGCTTTGAGCTCCGTGACGGCCCGCTGCTCAAGATTGCTGAGATGGCCAGCGAACACGACAATGAGACCTACGTGCTCATCATTGACGAGATCAATCGTGGCAACCTCGGCAAGGTCTTTGGCGAGCTCTACTTTCTGCTGGAGTACCGGGACAGCGGCATCCACCTGCAATACTCTGAGCGCGAGTTCTCCCTGCCACAAAACCTCTACATCATCGGCACCATGAACACGGCCGACCGCTCTATCGCGCTGGTGGACCTCGCCCTTCGCCGGCGTTTCTACTTCAAGGACTTTCACCCCGACGAGGAGCCAATCAAAAGCGTGCTCGGCACGTGGCTTCGCAAGAGTCAACCCGACATGGCTTGGGTAGCGGACCTTGTACGAACTGTCAACGCCAAGATGGCCGACGACCGCCATGCGGCGATTGGGCCCAGCTACTTCATGAGAAACGATTTGGATGTCGAGGCCGTCAGGCGCATCTGGGAACACAGTGTTTTGCCATACATTGAAGAGCGATTCTTCGGCGACCGGGATCCGCTGAACGGCTTTCAGTTGAGCAAACTCATGCCCGACCGATTCCTCGATAACTCGAACACCACAGCAGGCATGGCGAATGATGAATCAACCGACGATATCGATAGCTCCACCGCTGAGCTTGGACCTGAAGGAATACAGTGATAGCTCCCCGATCAGGCTGACCACCGCACAGAGAGATGGCCTCAAGGAAGTCGTCAAGGACCTCCGCGTCGAGCCCGCCCAGGGCGGAGAGCGAGCATACGTACTGACGCCACAGTCGACGGTTGGCGCCATCGAAGTAGAAGGTCTCTCGGTCGTGATTCGCCCCAAGCTTCCGATGCGGCAGGTGCTGTCCTTAGCCCTCTATGCACTGGGTGCCGAAGCCATTCGGCACGATCTACACTTCACATTCGAGGAGGACGAGGCCCTCCCAGACCTCTTGGCACTTGCTTTGACGGCGGCGGCACAGCGCTCCTTCTCGCGAGGCTTGCTCCATGGGTATCGCACCGAGGAGGATGCGCTGTTCGGGGTCCGGGGACGGGTTCGGTTCGAGGACCAGCTGCGGCGGCACTACGGCAGGACACTACCGGTCGAGGTCCGCTATGACGAGTTTACCGAGGACATCCTTGAGAACCGGCTGATCAAGGCAGCCGGAGGACGGCTTGCTTCCATGCGAATCGGTTCGGCTGCAGCACGACGCGGACTTGGCTGGATCTCTGGCACTCTGGCAAATGTCGTAGCCGCCGAGTACCACCCAGCTAAGGTGCCGGAGGCCAACTTCGACCGGCTCAACGAACACTACCAGGAAGTAGTCGCACTTGCCCGCTTGATTCTCCGGCACAGCGCCTTTCAGTCCAGTCGCGGCGACATCCGCGCCATAGGGTTCCTCTTCGACATGAATGCCGTCTTTCAGGCGTTCCTGGCCAGGGCCCTACGTGAGGAGTTGAGACTATCCAAGTCGTCATTTGGAGAGCAGTCGATCCCCTCCTTGGATATCGGTGGCGACTTGCACCTCAGGCCTGACCTGGTATGGAAGCGAGGCGGACAAGTAGTGTTCGTTGGAGATGCGAAGTACAAGGACCTGTCAAGGGACTATGCTCGCGAGGCCGACCTGTATCAACTGCTGGCTTATGCCACTGCCAGTAATTTGCCCGGCGGGCTACTGATCTATGCGCAGAGTGACGCAAACATAGCTCACCCTGGGGTGTATATGGTGCGTCACAGCAGCAGCAAGCGGTTGGAAGTGACCTCCCTAAGCTTGGATGGAACGATTGCAGACATTCTGTGCAGGGTGTCTTCCCTCACAGGACGGGTACGGGCGCTTGCCTGTCAAGAGTAAGAGAAACAGCCCCACGTCGCTCCATCAGGTCATCTGTGCCCATAAGGGAGGAGCGCCGCAGGCGCAAAGAGGGCGGGGATATTGTGGACTGCGGTGTCCCGAACTGTCATGCTAATGCCAGCACCCCTACCAGCCCCAGACATTGCAGCCTTACCCCGGGTCCTATGAAGGAATGCAATTCGCACCACGCTACAGCACACTCCTTCTTGGGCGAGTTCAGATCCGTTTCACCGCGGGAAGCTTTACGTGAGACAAAACGCAATATGGCTAGGGCGGTCACCATGTGATCCCCTAATTCTGCCAGCCTCTTTCGCAGGCGCCCCGACGGTTGTTCCTGAACAAGTCAATGCTGTCGTCCGGCGGCGGCGTCTCGTTCCGCCGCAAGAACGCCTGGTGAATCCTAGGCAACACCCTCTGCGAGACATGCTGCCGCGGCCATCGGTAGACCACTGCGAAGGGATTGTTCCCACCCACGTTGCTTGCCAGTCTCTGAGGCATGAGGCGATGGTTGCGGTCCGCGTCGGCTTTCCGGTAATCAGGATGCGTTGGAAGTAGGAGCCCTAGCAGGCCGCACCGCGGGTTGTTTCTTCTGTCGATGAGGCTGGCGGATATCTCCCAATCCACATGCCTGCGTTGCCAGGTGCAAGGCCCAATTAAAACGATGGTCACGGTCGCGTCCGCGATGTGGTCGTCGCGGATCCTCCGGCGTATTTCGTCCAATTGGAGGTTGGGGTCGTGAATGTCCCCCGGGCTCACAGACATGTCGATGAACTTGGCGCCCAACGCTTGCACGAGGCGGTCTTTGTACTCTTGATCGTCGGCATGGTAGTAGCTGATGAAGACTTTGTGTCTAGGAACCTCGGCCACGTCTACCAATCTCCCAATCTGGCTAGGTGTCCGAAGGTATCACAAAAAGCCAAGATAGGACGATGGTCACGACAAGCAGGGGGTAGAACAGCCAGATGGACACAGAGGCCATACAGCGCCCGACTAGGGCGACTCCCATTCCCCGAGGAGCAATCTTGAAGACATCGGCCGCGTTCAGATCGCCGGCATGCAGCGCTTCCACGAAGCCGTTGTAAGCTATTCGATATGTCCGTTCCAGGGCCACGTAGTAGGCGTCGAGCACGCAAAAGAGCACCACCGGAACCAGGGCGAGCAGCGCATGCTGGGGCTCGCCGGTCCGCGCCACTAGGACGAGGACAGCGGCGACAAGGGTGACGCACCACACCTTGCATGCGCGGCTATTCTCGGCCATCCGCTGGATAACGCCCTGCACGAGGGTCAGGTGCGTATGGATGGCGGGTGAATTTGGGTCGCCATGAGAGCTTGAAGCCATCAATACTCCATCGTGAAGACTATATGTTGGCCGCGTAAGCTACTTCCCTCCGGCTTCTGTCCAGCGGTCACTCGCCCAATGGTCTATGTCCCGCCAGAGTCCTCTCACCGCCTCGAAGGCGGGCACCGGACTCTCCCACTCTACGCCAGCCGATTGAACAACTACCGCCAGCAAGCCGAATACAAGAATAATCTGGCGAGTAGCCAAATGCAGGACAAAGTACACTATCAGTTCATCGTAGTGGCCACCAGCATCAAGGTGCCCTTTCTCATTGTCTCCCTTGCTCAGCATGTCAAACATGCTCTCAGGGCGGGGATGAGCACCAAACGCACTCGTAGCGCCGTATTCGTCATCCCACACCGCCTTAGCATTGGTTGAGACCCGCTCGGCCATCTTGGTATAGCTGAGATCACCCTTGCCAAGCTTGCCATTACCTTCGAGCAACGCTTCAAGGGCCGCGGGGTTCTGCTCAATGTCGTCAGCAACTCGTTGGTCTTCTTGAGCCATTCGGACGAGTGTAAGTACTTGCTGATAGTAGCCCTGCTGCAGGAGCTGCATCGCACAATTCAGTGAATTGACGCTTCGGACTACTAGGATTAGTCGCGCACTCTCAAGCCTGCTATCTGTGTGTTCCTTCTGTTCAGCGAAGTCATTCACCCCGCCAAGGATACGATCAAGAGCGGAGTCGACGATAGCGAACTCCTTCACGTGATAGGACATCACCGTATCCCTGGTCCTGCCGTCTATGTCCCTAATGTACTGCAAGTACTTGTTCATGACGTCCAACCACCATCACCGCGGTAATGAAAGATTCCTACCATCTCATTCTCCAGAGTTCCCTAAGTGACGATACCATGTTGAAGAACACTCCTTCTATACAACTTCTAGGCCCGGTGGCTCCCCGTGGCCTCTTGCCACGCCGGCTTGCCGCGGGCGTCATCGACGAGCGCATGGGGCCGTACGCGCTCTTCCGCGTCTTTCCTACGACGGAGGCGGCAGTGTTGCATCCAACCCACCCCACGGGGCAGGGGGGTTGCGCCCCTGACCCACGCGGAGAACCGGGGGCACCGGGCCGCTGACCTAGGCCTTGACCCCGGAGCCACCTGCTGGACTGACCTTCAGTAAAGTGGCCAAGATGCAGCTCACCTCCCCGGCCACTGACACCACCACCAATCTGGATTCCGTGACTATGGCCTCGGAGATTGAGGTGGTCGCCGAGCGGCACTGCATCGATGAGAACCTCAGGTCCGTCGTGATCGCCATACACCGTTGGCTTATAGGGCATAACTACCAATGCCCGAGTACCATCCATCGGACCGAATGGGCAGTAGCAGCTAGTCGTTGCGGAATTCGTGGGAGATTGGCGTAGGTTCTGCAGTGGACAACAACGCCGCGAACTGGTCGCCTCGTGCGAGTTCCCGCTAGCCAACGATTCCCATATCGCGTTAAGCTCATTTGAGCCCACACCCTCGAAGGATGACTCCATAAATCACTTCGTTTTGGATGCCAATACCGTGATGTCACAACGGTACGGATCTGGTGCCCACTTCACGGCTTTGCTGGGTGCCTCAAGTGCTGTTGGGTACCGAGTCTACCTCCCCAAAGTCGCCCTTGAAGAGATTGTCGCGAATTTCGAAAGGGACTTCTCGGAGAATGCGAATAAAGCGGATCAGAGCCTCTCCAAGTTGTCCCGGTTAATTGGTCGACCTGTTGTCTCCCCGGTGGAGGGGTTCAACTCGAAAGAAGAAACTGAAGCATTTCGAGACAGGTTGCTGGATCGCCTGAATAAGGCGGGGGCGCAAACTGTCGACTATCCTGTTACGTCTCACGAATCGTTAGTTAAACGGGCGACATCAAGAAGACGGCCGTTTGACGACAAGGGGTCTGGATATCGGGACGCCCTCATTTGGGAATCAGTTCTCGAATTGGCCACCCAAGTCGATGGGACAATCGTATTGGTAACCAATGACAAGGATTTTCGGGATGGGTCGAGTGACCTTCATGGTGATCTCGTCGACGATTTGAAAGGACTCGGGTTGCCTGAAAACAAGGTAGTCCTGGCTGCGGATCTCTCCGGATTGGTTGACGAACACGTACGACCAATGCTTGGAACGGTCCCTTGGGAAAGCCCCCTCCTAGTTTTGGCTCAGGGTGGGATCAACTTGGAGGATGCTGTAGCACAGATTCTTCAGGACGCCTGTTCAGGTGAGGAATGGGAGCCACGGGAGTTGGGTATCCCCTATCAGTGTGAATCCCCTACATTGGATATGGTAGAAGATGTATCTAGCTTGACCGTGTTGGACATTCGCCAACTGGATTCAAATCAAGTATTGGTTAAAGTCGAGGCAGACGCGGTAGCCCAGTTTGATGTTTTTGTCTACAAGCCTGACGTTTACACTATGGATCACGACAGGCTAACCGTAGTTGATTCCGATTGGAATGACCACTATGTCTTGGGAGCGTTACCAGTGTCTCTCCACTGCAACATCGACTTGGTCATTGACACTACAAACCCTGAACAACAAGAAATCCGAAGTGTATCTGTTGCCCTTCAACCTAACGATTGATGAATCCGATCTGCAGCTCTCGGCGATTGCTTAGACGGCTCCGATCATTTGGGTTGAGAAGGTGTGTCCGGTTGAGTACGAGTCCCGGCGCCGAAGACTCTGAAGGTTTCAAGGCGCGGTCTCCCAGCACCTCGCTTTAAGTGAGGTCCACTGGCCAGCTAGGGCCAAGCAATCCCGCGAGGCCAAGGTGCGCTCGATGGTGGTCCTCTACAGAATCTGATGGAGGTCTTCCGGTTGAGTGAGGTCAGCCTCCAAGGGAATGAAGTCTCGGGCGTCGTCCTCTTCGTCCGGCACAAGCCCCTGCTCCCGCAGGTGGCGTCGGGCGATCATGCGGGCGAGGATACGCAGCCCCCGAAGCCGCATGAGCTCCTGCTCCGGGGTGAGCCAGTCCCGCCAGGGGTTGTCGGATTCCCGCCGCAATCGCGCCTCCCTCCGCATGACACGGAGCCTCGTGTGCTGTATAGTCGGTTTGTGCGTACATGTGTTCGCCTCACTGCGACTGTAACAAGGTCTCCAAAGGACGGGCAAGCACCTGTGCGGGAGTTCGTAGGTGTTCCCAAGAGAAGTGTTTGCATCGATGTCACAAACTCCAAGCTAGTTGCCGATGACGAATCGCTGAAGCTGATGTTCAAGCCATACCCGACTCGCTGAGCGGCCTGACGGCTCGCAAGGAAGCCGCAAGCGTAGGAACTACTCCTGTAGGGAGGACGTAAATGAAAAAGCCCCTAGACATGACCCCCGTCGCCCTATACGCCCGGGTCTCCAGCGACCGGCAGGACGTCGACCTCTCGGTGGCGGCGCAGCTACGTGCCCTGCGGGATCACGCGGCTCGCAACGGCTACATCGTCACGCGCGAGTACGTGGACGAGGCGGAGAGCGGCCGGGTGGCCGAGCGCCCCGAGTTTCGCCGCATGCTGGACGAGGCAGGGAAGCCCGATGCCCCCTTTCGGGAGATACTGGTCTGGAAGTTCTCCCGTTTCACCCGCAAGCGAGAGCACGCCGTCGCCTTCAAGGCCATGCTTCGCCGCCGCGGCATCCGCGTCACCTCCATCACCGAGCACGCCGACGACTCTCCCACCGGCAAGCTCATGGAGGCCATCATCGAGAGCGTCGACGAGTTCTACAGCGAGAACCTGGCCCAGGAGGTCGTCCGCGGAATGCGGGAGTCGGCCTCCCGTGGCTTCTACCTGGCCCCCAAGGCGCCCTTCGGCTACCGGCGGGTCAAGGTCAGCGACGGGGGGAAGGAGCGGCCGACCCTGGAGGTGGACCCGGAGACCGCGCCGGTCTTGCGGGAGATCTTCGAGAGATCGCTGCGGGGCTTCGGGCTGAAGGAGATCTGCCGAGACCTCAACGCCAAGGGCATCACCAACAAGGGACGCCGGTGGCACAAGGGAGCACTGCACTACGTCCTCACCAACGAGGTCTACACGGGGACGGCCGTGTGGGGGCGGACGGCCAAGGGCGACCGGGAGCCGGACCCCATCAGGGTTGAGGGGGCGTGGCCGGCGCTGGTGTCCCGCGAGGACTTCGACTCGGTCCAGCAGGCCCTCCACGACCGGGCACCGGTGGTTCGTCGGCCGGCGGCCGTGGGCAGCAGCTTCCTGCTAAGTGGTCTGCTGCGGTGCGGCTCGTGCGGCAAGGTCTTCACGGGGCAGGCGGCCAAGAGCGGCAAGTACGCCTACTACGTCTGCGACACCCTGCACCGGCAGGGCGCGGGCACCTGCGACGCCCGCTACCTCAACGCGCCGCGAGTGGAGGACTTCATCGTGAAGAAGGTGCGCGAGCGCATCCTGAGCGAGGAGACCATCCGGGAGCTGGTGGTGCTGGCGGCCGAGGAGTTCGACGCCATCGCCGCCGAGGCGTCGGGCCGCGTGAAGGCCATCGAGAGTGAGCTGGCGGACGTCGAGAGCCGGCTGGAGCGGCTCTACGAGGCGCTGGAGACCAAGCACCTCTCGTTGGAGGCCCTCTCTCCCCGCATCCTCTCGCTGCGGGCGCGCCAAGACCAGCTCACAGCCGCCCGGGCAGAGGAGGCAGACCGGCTACACCAGCGAAAAGTGGCGCTCCCAACTTCTGAAGACATCAAGGGGTACGTGGACGACTTCCGGTCCTTCCTGGAGGAAGGGCAGCTCCCGGAGCGCAAGTCCCTCATCCGCAACTTCGTCCAGAGCATCGAGGTCAAAGGTATCGAGGCGACGCTGACGTACACCATGCCTATGCCGCCAAGCGCCACATCGAGTGAGGCCGCCTCGGTTCTGGCCTTCGTCTCGTCCGGCCCGCCCAACGAGACTCGAACGCTATTGTCGCGTCACAACAAAACTGCCAACGGTTGGAGCCTCATGCAAAACCGCCTTGGCCATTTCGTTTGAACGCTCGCAGCTCGGCGCTGTTTCGGCGGATGACTTGTGGCGGAGAGAGTGGGATTCGAACCCACGATGAGTTGCCCCATACCGCATTTCGAGTGCGGCGCATTCGTCCACTCTGCCATCTCTCCGAGTGGTCCGTACACATCTAGGGTATTCAGCGCGCCGTTCTCCCGCAAGTGCGCGCCTCCCTTGCATCGACGCGAGCGTCCGAATACAGTGGACGCGTCCCCCAAACACTATGCATTGCGAGGCAACCCATGCCGAAGTCCCTGACCAGAGCGGAGTTTGATCAGCTGCTGCACGTCAATGTCGAGTACATCGCGGAGACCCGAGTTACGCGTCTGATGGAGTTGCAGCTTCCTGACCTTGACATCTCCCCGTCCGATTTCTCGGAGCGCGCCGATGGTTCGCTGGCGCTCAATCCCGCCCGCCTCCGAGCCTACATCGGCCTCGTCGCCGGCGAGGTGCTCGCCTCCTTCGACGAGGCCCTGCTCGACATCGTCTACGCCGAGGACGAGGCCTAGAGGGCAGGCGCCTTACGCCTCAGGGCACAAGGACAGCTCTGACAGGTCGATCATCTTCGCGTCCGAGCGGTTGCTGATCCACTCATCATCCTGCAGCGGCGTCGGCAGCACGTACAGGAGCTGGTTTCGATCGATGGGAATCGGGTCCGTCTCGGCGGGAATGGTCACGTCGATGCGTCGTCGTCGATAGGCGTAGCCGCACGTCTCCCCGGGTGAGCCCTTGGTCTTGATGACGCGCATGCCGTCGCCGGTGAACTCGGAAATCTCCATGGTTGCCTCCATCGCTGCGAGTCGCCGCCATTATACCCACCTCGGTCGCCGTGGGCTGCTGCGCTCCTTGACACGCAGGGGGCGCTTTTCTAGCATAGATGCCGGAATAACCGCCCGCGGAGGCACTCTCTTCAGTAGTCCTTTGAAGGAAGAATCGTTCTTATCCGGCGCTGAGGAAGCGACGGTGACCGGCAGGACTGTGGATACTTGGCAAGCAGTCGTTCTGGCCGCTGGTGCCGGCGCCCGGATGCGTTCTGCCCTCCCGAAGCCCCTCCACCCGCTCAGCGGCCTCCCCATCATCGACCACGTCCTCTCTGCGCTTGCCGCCGCCGGCCGCGAGGACCCCGTCGTCGTCGTCCCGGGCGACGCTGATGCCCTGATGGCGCACCTGGCTGGCCGCGTCCGATTCGCCGAGCAATCAGTCCCGACGGGCACCGGCAGCGCCCTCCTCGCGGCGCAGGGGTGCGTTGGCTCTGCCACTGAGCATCTGCTCGTTATGAACGCCGACACCCCCCTCGTGCCGCCCGGGGCCATCACGCGCCTCATGGCCGAGCACGAGGAGACGGGCGCCAGCATGACGCTCCTCACGACGCGCGACCCCCTGCAGCCCGGCCTGGGCCGCGTCCTTCGCGACGCCGCCGGCCGTGTCGCCGCCATCGTCGAGGAGCACGACGCCACGCCCGAGCAGCGCGCCGTCGCCGAGGTCAACGGCGGCGTGTACGCCTTGAGCGCCGAGGGCCTCTGGGACGCGCTGACGCAGCTTCCGCTCGCGCCAAACGGCGAGCGCTACCTGACCGCGCTGGCCGCCCACTTCCGCGAACGTGGAGAAGACGTGCGCGCGGTCGTTGTTGACGACCCCCGCGACGCCATAGGCGTGAACACGCGCGCCGACCTCGCCCTCGCCGAGTCCGCTATGCAGGCTCGCATCCGGGAGCGGTGGATGCTGGATGGCGTGACACTGGTGGACCCGTCCGCCACCTACATCGACGTTGGCGTGTCCCTGGGCCGCGACACCGTCGTCCATCCGAACACCCATCTGCGCGGCCGCACCTCCATCGGTGCGGGCTGCGTCATTGGCCCCAACGCCCTCATCGCTGACTCGGCCGTAGGCGGCGGCTGCACCGTCATTGCATCGGTGCTGGAGGGGGCGACGCTGGAGGCGGGCGCCGACGTCGGCCCCTTCTCCCACCTCCGCCCCGGCGCGCACGTGGGGCCCGGCTCTCACGTCGGCAACTTCGTCGAGATCAAGGAAAGCACCCTCGGGCGCGGTGTCAAAGCCCGTCACTTCAGCTACATTGGTGACGCAACCGTCGGCGACGGCGCCAACATCGGCGCAGGTGCCGTCACCGCCAACTACGACGGGGCGGACAAGCGCCGCACCGCCATCGAGGAAGACGCCTTCGTCGGCTCGGACACGGTGCTCGTTGCGCCGGTACGGGTCGGCAAACGCGCGCGGACCGGCGCCGGCGCCGTCGTCACCCGTGACGTGGCTGACGGCGACACCGTCGTCGGTGTGCCCGCAAGGTCAACCGCTGCCGGCAAGTCAAAAACCGGCAAGATCAAGGAGTAACCGGATTTGAGTAGTGACCCCATGCTCGCCTTGACCGTCTGGATCGTTGCAGTAGCGCTCTCCACGGCGGTGTTGCTCTACAGATATGCGCTCATGCGTGTGGAGTCGCGCAACGGCTCTGCCAACGGCGACCACACGGGCGTTTCCCGCAGCGCGCTTCAAGCGCTGATGAGAAGGCACACGGAGACGGCCTTCACGCTCCTTGCCGTGAAAGTCCTGTTGGACGTCGTCGCCGTTGTGGCGCTCACCCTGTACCTGCTGTTGCGGGATCCGGCCGCATGGGTATTCGCCCTGTCGCTCGTGGGCGGGACCGGCCTCGCCCTGATCCTGCCCCTGGCCTTCTACCCCCTCCTCCGCGGTCTGTGGCAGCGAGTCGCCCTCATCGGCGCCCCCCTGGCCGTTGTCGTCACAGTGGTGGTCGGGCCGCTTTCCGTGCCCCTCTACCGGCTGGTCCAGTCCATCGTGGGCAGGCCCGAGTCGCTGCCGGAGATCACCTCCGAGTTGGAGGCCCGATTCGACCGCGTCTTCATCCCCCTCAGCAAGCAGGTGAACCCTCCCGACGAGCGTGAGATGGCGATGATCCACGCCATCCTGAGCCTCGAGGAAATTGCCGTCCGCGACATCATGGTGCCCCGGCCCGACGTGGTCGCCATCGACGTGAACGCACCCATCGCCGACGCTCTCGCCCTCATGCGCGAGGCAGGCCACAGTCGCATCCCCGCCCACGACAACGGTATCGACCACGTCCGGGGCATCCTGCACGCCCGCGACCTGCTGCGCTACGTCGAGGCCGCCAACGGGGCCGCCCTGCGTGACTACCTCCGTCCCGCCCTCTTCGTCCCTGAGGGCAAGCGCGTCGACGAGCTGCTGCTGGAGTTCCAGCGCCGGCGCGGCCACATGGCCGTCGTCGTCGACGAGTACGGCGGTACCGCGGGCCTCGTCACCCTGGAGGACATCCTGGAGGAGATCGTCGGTGACATCGTGGACGAGTTCAATCAGGAGGAGCAGGAGGTCGAGGTCATCAGCAACGACGAGGTCGTGCTGGACGCGAGGGTGAACCTGACCTTCCTGAAACAGCACTTTGACGTGGACCTGGCCGGAGACGGCTTCGACACCATGGGCGGGCTGGTTTTCAACAAGCTTGGCAAGATCCCCAGCCAGGGCGACCAGGTCGTCGCTGGCGGCCTCCGCGTCGAGGTCCTCAGCACCTCCGGCCGTCGCATAACCCGCGTCCGCGTTCAGCGGCAGTAGCCCCCCGCGAGAGAGTTCACACCCCCCTCCCCCGTCGTTCCTGCGCAGGCAGGAACCCCGACGCCCGCCGCGCACGCCAGCCTCCCCCGTTCGCCCTGAGGGAGATCGAAGGGTGAACGAGGGCGCGCCAGTGCCCCTCGGCCCGCCCCCCACCCCCTCGTCTTACCGGCGCAAGCCGGTATCCAGAGCCCCCGTTACCAACGGCACTGCCCCACCCCCGGCGCGCCACGCAAAAGAAGAAACCCCCGGCAATCACCGGGGGTTTCTCAATGCTTCTGGCTAGTCAGCTATTAGCACTTGCCGCCTGCGACCACGACAGGTGCGGTCGCCCTGTTCTCCTCCACGTCTCGCACGTAGAGCGAGTAAGCGCCAGGCGTCAGCGCCGCCAGGGACTCGAGGTCCAGCGTCGATGTGATCATGAACGCGCCCGAGTCGTTGGACGTGCCGCCGACAACCGCGATGGTGTCGCCACCCGTGACGATCTCGCCGAAGACTACCTGGTTCGCTGCGAACCCGGAGCCGGCTACCTCGATGCTGTGCTCTTCGCCGTCCGTGAAGCAGTTCTCGGACAGCACGATGCTGGCCGGCGAGGTCGGGCCGACGGGACCCTGCGGTCCGGCCGGGCCTTGGACGCCGGGGAGACCGGGGTTACCGGGGAGACCTGGTTCACCCTGGATTCCTTGAACGCCGGGGAGACCGGGGTTACCGGGATTGCCGGGGAGACCCGCGTCGCCCTGGGGACCCTGGGGACCTTGCGGGCCTGCGGGCCCTTCGCATGCGGCGATCACTAGGGCCAGCACTAGCGCTATGATGACAGCAACCCCGCTGATGCGCCTGGGTGAAATCCGTTCCATGAGATCCCCTTTCGTCGTACGAAGTGTTTGGGGCCCTGCTGCGATTGCAGCAACCCATCTCAGAATACCGCACCCTATAGTAGGGGCGAGTGTATAGTGTGTCAACCCCTACTGATGCGGCATGTTATGGGTTTTGCCGCGGCTAGACCGCTACACTCTGTGGAACGATGTTCCGCCTCTTGGTGTTCCCGTTTCCACAGTCGCGCCGACTCGAATGTCCAGGCCGCCGCGCTGGACGGGACTCGCGAGCACACTATAATGCCTTTGATGGCGAATGCAGAACCCCTTCAGATTGCGCAGCGGGCCGTGGAGCTTGCCAGCGACAAGCAGGCCTCCAACATCATCCTGCTTGATATCCGAGGCCTCGCGGACTTCGCCGACTATTTCGTGCTGCTCAGCGCCGACAACACCCGCCAGATCAACGCCCTTATTGAGGACATCACCCTCGCCCTCAAGACTGAGGGCATAACCGTGAACCACCGCGAAGGCGCCGTGCAGTCCGGCTGGGTGCTCCTCGACTACGGCGATGTCCTCATCCACGTCTTCTCGCCGGAGCAGCGCGACCACTACCGCCTCGAGGACCTCTGGCGCGAGGCTGTGCCCCTCGTCCACGTGCAGTAGCCCCGGCCGTGGCAGCAGCCGCGACGGCTACTCGACGATCCACCCCTCGGCGCTCCGTCCCCAGTCGACGACCTCCTCCGGCGCGAAGAACAGCGACACCTCGCGCTCCGCTGCCTCCGGCGAGTCCGACCCGTGGATCAGGTTGCGCCCGATGTCGACGCCCAGGTCGCCGCGGATCGTCCCCGGCGCCGCCGCTGACGGGTTCGTCGCGCCCATCGTCTGCCGCACCAGCTCGACGCTGTTCGGCCCGCGCACCGCCATCGCGATGATCGGGCTCGACGTGATGAACTGCACCAGCCCGGGAAAGAACGGCCGCTCCACGTGCGCCTCGTAGTGGCGGCGCGCCAGCGCCTCGTCGACGCGCATGAGCTTCATGCCCACAAGCTGTAGCCCGCGCCGCTCCAGCCTCGATATGATCTCCCCCGCAAGGCCCCGCTGCAGCCCGTCCGGCTTGATGAGCACAAGCGTTGTCTGGATGTCTGCCAAAATTTGCCTCCTATCCGTTCTGCCGGTAATCGTCGTTCCTGCGCAGGCAGGAACCCCGACAAGCGGAGCGGTTTCGTCGCCCCGTTCGCCCTGGGCCTGTCGAAGAGCGCCCCGCCTCCCAAGTCCCTCCCCCCTGGGGGAAGGTTAGGATGGGGGTGCCCCCGCCCCGCCCTTCCGTACCGCCATTCCCGCCTACCCCTACCGTCATTCCCGCGAAGGCGGGAATCCAGGGGCCTTGCCTCCCGCCGGCATCGTGATGCTCGGCGGCCGCAGGTAGTTGGGTTCCAGCGTCTGCCGCTCCGGCACGCCGCCCGACGCCAGCGCCGCGTGCCCCAGCGAAGCCAGCACGGTCAGCGAGCGCGTCGGCGGCTCGAGCGCGATGATGCGCGCGTCTGGCGCCATCTCCCGCAGCCGCTCGGCGGTGTGCCATGCGCCCTCGCCGCAGTAGACGGCGGTCGGCGGCGCCGCGCTCACCATCTCCGCGACCGTCGTCACCTGCTCCTCCGCTGAGCGCCGCCACTCACCGTTCGCGCGCTCGTACACACACCACGCGACGCGGTCGCGGCCGACTTCCAGCAGCGGCAGCAGCAGCCCGGCCTCCAATTCGAAGTGGCGGGCTGCCTCCACCTCCAGCGCGCTCACCGGCGCGATGGGGATGTCCAGCGGCTCGGCCAGTCCCTTGGCGAACCCGAGCCCGACGCGCAGCGCGCTGAACCCGCCCGGCCCTATGACCGCGACGATGCCCGTGAGCTGCCCCGCGTCCGTCCCCGTCTCCGCCAGCAGCCCGACGACCGCCGGCGCGAGCTCCGCCGTGTGGTTGTTCCGGCTGTGCCATGACGCCTCGGCGATGACCCGTCCGTCCTCGGCCAGCGCAACGCCTGCGTAGCGCGTGGCGGTGTCGATACACAGCTCCACCCTACGCGCTCCTCGCGACGGCGGCCTGCTCCAGCCATGCGGCCACCGCAGCGTTGCCCGGCCCGGCGCACGAGACGGTGATCGCGCGCGCATCCTCGTCCGTCGATTGCAGGTCGATCCACAACCCCCGTGCGGGAAAGGCGTGCGGTGCGCGGTCCGCCCACTCCACTACCGTCACGCCGTCGCCGATCAGGTACTCGTCCAGCCCTAGCTCGCCTAGCTCGCCCAGGTCCTCGACGCGATACAGGTCAAGGTGGTACATCGGCAGCCGTCCGTGGTACTCCGTCGCCATGACGAACGTCGGGCTGCGCGGCCGCTCCGCGATGTCGAGGCCCAATGCGACCCCTTGCGTCAGCGTCGTCTTGCCCGCGCCCAGGTCGCCCGTCAGCAGCAGCGCGTCGCCCGGCTGCAGCCGCCGCCCTAGCTCCTCGCCGATGCGCAGCGTTTCGTCCGCGCTCCGGCTCTCGATGTTCACGCGAATGCTCATGCGAAGTGGTCCCATCCTCTCCGAGGCGGTGTGATCGCGTCGCCCTTGGCGTCCACCAGGAGAACTTCTCCCGCTGTTCCGGAGATAATCTCCCCCAATACATGAACCCCGCAGTCGAGTGCCCCACCAAGAGACGCCATCAGCCGAGGTGGCGCGGTGAAGAGCAACTCGTAGTCCTCCCCGCCGTTCAGCGCCATCGCGAGCGCGCCGTCCGGGAACGCCGCGAGCGCCGCCGGGTGTACCGGCACGCACGCCGCCTCGACCCGCGCCGCGCAACCCGCCGCGCCGCACAGCTTCCCGAGGTCGTCGAGAAGCCCGTCCGTTATGTCCATCCCGCACCGCACGCCCGCCTCGGCCAGCGCCATCCCCTCTGCGACCCGAGGCCACGGCCGGCGGTGCGTCGCCCGCAGCGAGTCGGCGTCGGCGCCCTCCGAGTACGCCACACCCTGCAGCACGGCAAGCCCCGCCGCCGACGCCCCCAGCGCCCCCGTCACCGCGATCAGGTCCCCCGCCGCCGCGTTCGAGCGAAGCATCGGCTCCCGCGCCAGCGCGCCCGAAAGCGCGACGGTGACGAACAGCGTCGGCGACGCGACCACGTCGCCCCCGGCCACGCTCGCGCCGAACTCAGCCGCCGCCTCCAGCAGCCCGTCGTACAGCGCCTCCACGTCCTCCACTACCGTGTCCGGAGGCAGCCCCAGCGTAACGACGGCCACACCCGGCGCCGCGCCCATCGCCGCAATGTCGCTCAGGTTCGTCGCCAGCGACTTCCAACCCAGGTCGTTCCAGCCCGTCGTCGCCAGCGTGAAGTGCGTGCCGTCAACGATGGTGTCCGTCGTCAGCGCCTCCGCCGCCGCGGTCGCCTCCCACACCGCTGCGTCGTCGCCGATGCCGACGCGCACTCGGACCGGCGGCTCTTGGCGGTGGTGCGCGGCGGGCGAGGCGGACACGCGGCGGGACAGGCGCTCTATGAGGCCGAACTCCCCAAGTTCCCGTACCAGCATGCCGGAATTATACTTGAGCTGCCAGCTACGGCCAAGGTGAGGGACATGCGCTGCCTTGTGGTGGCCGACGTGCACAGCAACCTGGAGGCGCTCCGGGCCGTCATCGCCGACGCCGAGTCGGGGGGCGGCTTCGAGCGCATCCTCTGCCTCGGCGACGTCGTCGGCTACGGTCCCGACCCCGGCGAGTGCCTCGCGCTGCTCCGCTCATACCCCCACGCCGCCGTCGCCGGCAACCACGACCTCGCCGCCATCGGCGAGCTGTCCGTCGAGACCTTCAACCCCGCCGCCCGCGCCGCCGCCCTCTGGACGCGCCACCAGCTCACGCCCGATGAGCAAGCCTACCTGCGCTCCAGCCCGCTCCGCCACGAGGTATCCGGGGCCACTCTCGTCCACGGCACCCCGAGAGAGCCCGTGTGGGAGTACTTCCTCCCTTGGCTCATGCCCCCGCAGGTCACGGACGAGTGCTTCAGCCTGTTCGACACGCCCCTCTGCCTCCTCGGCCACTCCCACCTCCCCTTCGCCTGCGACGAAGCTGGTGAAATAACGCCCCTTCAGCCCGGCATGACCCTCGCCGTCGACGGCGGGCGCACCATCGTGAACCCCGGCAGCGTCGGCCAGCCCCGCGACGGCGACCCTCGCGCCGCCTACGCCGTCTACGACACCGAGGCCCGCACCCTCACGCACCACCGCGTCCCCTACGACATCGAGCGCACGCAGCTCAAGATGGCCGCCGCCGGACTCCCCGACTCCCTCGCCGCCCGACTCTCCTTCGGGCGGTAATGGCACGTCCGACGCGTCCCTCCCATCCCTGCCGGCATTGAGCTTGAACGTGAAATCGAGGACTGTTCGCCCCTGCTGTTTGCCCCACGCGTAAGATAGGATTCCTGATATTAAGTCTCAGCTTCATGGACTGTACACGCGAAGCCATGCTACTGATTGACCGCCAAATTCTGGGAATGATATGTTTGACGAGCGACTGGCTGCGCAGAATGTATATGGATACTCAGTATCATTTACGGACCCTTGGTGCGGGACCGCGGTTTGACCGCAACGGAAACGGCCGGCCACGTCAATTGGGAAATGCACGTAGTCGCTACCATTGCGGAGGCCAGTGAGACCCGTCGACAGGTCGGATTCACTCCAAACGCGTCGAGATCATGAGGCTGATTAGTTGAGACGGCTGAGCCGCCAGAACCTCATTGTTGTTCACCTTACCATCGCATCCGTCCTGTTCCCGATGGTCGCGTTGGTGGCCGTTTCCGGCGGCCTGTTTCTTGCGGGAGTTCAGGGCTCGTTTCGAGTTGAGGATATTGAAACGCCCCACAACGCGTTCCTTGACGTGACGGCGCCAAGATTGGAATGGAGAGTCAGGGCCGTGTTAAAGAACGCCGGCATCGACCACTCATTCAAGTCCCTCGACATCCATCGAGCGCCCGTCAGCCAGGACACGGCGGCCGCGCCGGAGGGAGCGGCCTCGGCCGACGGGCATGGGGCGGAAGATGCGGCCCACGACCACGACGATCACGGTTCCTCGGAGCCGGAAGATCCCCTGGACGGGAACACTCAGTTTGTTCCCATGATCACCACCTTCACCACTCAACCGGAATACAAGACCCACTATCGCATCACGGTCATACCCCCGGGTGAGATCGCAATCGAAAAACGTACCCCGGACTTACAGCGAAGACTTATCGGTCTGCACCGGGGAGAAGCCGAAGCCCCGTTCATTTACCTTCAATACGCCATGGCAATTGGTCTTCTCTTCGTCCTTGCCATTGGCCTCTATCTGGGATTGAGCCATTGGCAGCTCCGCCGAATTACCGCCGCCGCGGCAATAGCAGGGTTCGTGCTCTTCCTGGCCATGGCGACGATGTCATAGTCTGCTTTCGTGACGGAACTCGCGTCACCGTGTAAGCTAGGGCTGCCCAGCGCGACAGGCATGTGACTGCATGCGCCGCGTCGCCGGGCGCATACGCCTGAAGGAGGCCCCGTCCCATGGCAACGTCACAAGCCGTGCTTCTGCCCAACAACGTCCGGCCCCTCCGCTACGCCATCCACCTCACCCCGGACCTCGAGGCCTTCACCTTCGACGGTGAGGAGTCCGTCGACGTCGAGGTCCTCGAGGCCACCGACACCATCGTCCTCAACGCCTGCGAGATGACCGTTCACTCAGCCACCCTGATGGACGCCGGCAACGCCGAGGTGAACGCCGTAGGCATCGAGCTCAACGACGACGATGAGACCGTCTCGATCCGCTTCCCCGCCGCCGTCCAGCCCGGGCCCGCCGTCCTCCGCATCTCCTTCACCGGCGAGCTCAATGACCGGCTCACCGGCTTCTATCGCAGCAGCTACACCCGCGAGGACGGCACGTCCCGCACTATGGCCACGACGCAGTTCGAGCCTTCGTCTGCCCGCCGCGCTTTCCCCTGCTGGGACGAGCCCGCGATGAAGGCCAGCTTCCAGGTCACCATGACCGTCCCCGCCGACATGGACACCGTCTCCAACATGCCCCCCGTCGAGGAGACCGTCGACGGCGATTCCAAGACCGTGCGCTTCGCCGAGTCTCCCGTCATGTCGACGTACCTGCTCGCCTTCGTCGTCGCCGAGCTCGCCACCATCGAGCAGGAGGCCGTCAACGGCACGATGGTGCGAGTGATCACCACCCGTGGCAAGGAGGAGCAGGGCCGCTTCGCCCTGGAGACCTCCGTCGCGCTGCTGACCTACTTCAACGACTACTTCGGCATCCCGTACCCGCTGGAGAAGCTCGATCACATCGCCATCCCGGACTTCGCGGCGGGCGCCATGGAGAACTGGGGCGCCATCACCTACCGCGAGACCGCCCTCCTCGTCGACCCCGCCATCAGCCCCGCCGCCACCCGCCAGCGCGTCGCCGAGGTCGTCTCGCACGAGATGGCGCATATGTGGTTCGGCGACCTCGTCACCATGCAGTGGTGGGACGACCTCTGGCTCAACGAGAGCTTTGCCTCGTGGATGGGCGACAAGGCCGTCAACCACATCCACCCCGAGTGGAAGATGTGGACGCAGTTCGTCGCTAACGACACCATTCGCGCCTTCCACCTCGATGGCCTGAAGAACTCCCACCCCATCGAGGCCACCGTCCGCACCCCTGCCGAGGTTGAGGAGCTTTTCGACGCCATCAGCTACAGCAAGGGCGCGTCCACCATCCGCATGCTGGAGCACTACCTCTCCGAGGAGACCTTCCGCGACGGCCTCCGCCGCTACCTGGACGCACACCGGTACGGCAACGCCCGCACCGCCGACCTCTGGCTCGCGCTGGAGGAGGCCTCGGGCAAGCCGGTCAAGGCCCTCATGGACACCTGGACGGGGCAGATGGGCTACCCCGTGCTCACCGTCGAGTCCCGCCACGACCCTGACGGCGTCAAGCTCGACGTCTCGCAATCGCGCTTCCTCCTGAGCCACGTCGCGGAGGACGATGGTGACGACGAGTCGTCGTGGAAGGTGCCCGTAAACGTCGAAGCATCCTGGGAAGGCGGGTCAGCCGCGTCGCTCATGGAGGCCCGCGAGGACACCCTCGTCCTGCCGCCCCCGCCGTCTACCGAGGGCTCGTGGTTCAAGGTCAACGCCGGCCAGACCGGCTTCTACCGCGTCAACATGAGCCCCCGCGACTGGGACGCCCTCATCCCCGCCGTCACGTCCCGCGCCCTCTCGGACACCGACCGGCTCGGCCTGCAGAACGACGCCTACGCCCTCTCGCGCGCGGGCTACCTCCCCACCAGCCAGTTCCTCGCCATCGCCGAGGGCTACCGCGGCGAGACCGATGCCAGCGTCTGGCGAGATCTCGCCGGCAACCTCGGCGACCTTGACACCCTTCTCTCCGACGAGGACTGCTACCCCGCCTTCAAGGCGCTCTGCCAGGGGCTCTTCAGCCCCCTCGCCGAGCGAATGGGCTGGCAGCCCAAGCCCGGCGACGGCCACCTCGACGCCATCCTCCGCAGCGTCGCCCTCGGGCAGGCCGGCTACTTCGAGGACCCCGCCGTCCTCGCCGAGGCTCGTAGCCGCTTCGACGACTACCTCGCCGACCCCTCGACACTGCCGGCAGACCTGCGCGGCGTCGTCTTCAGCCTCACGGCCCAGCAGGGCGACGCGGACACCTACGGCAAACTCTGGGAGCTCCAGAAGAGCGCCGAGTCGCAAGAGGAGAAGGTGCGCCTCCTCCTCGCCCTGACCCGCATCCCTGACCCTGAGCTCATCAGCGACGTCCTGCAGCGCTCGCTCACCGACGATGTCCGGTCGCAGGACACCGTTTCCGTGGTGGGCTCCGTGTCCGCCAACCCCAAGGGCAAGGCCCTCGCGTGGGACTTTCTGAAGGACAACTGGGACACCTTCATGGAGCGGTACGGCCACGGCGGCTTCATGCTCATGCGCCTCGTCGGCCTACCGCGCGGCTTCACCACCCGCGAGCGCCTCGAGGAGGTGCGCGAGTTCTACGAGTCCCACCCCGCTCCCGCGGCGGAACGCTCCGTCCGCCAGACCATAGAGGGGCTGGAGCTCAACGTCGCATGGCTGGAGCGCAACAAGGACGACGTGGCGGCGTGGTTCGCCAACCGCTAACATCCGCCCGTTCGTCCTGAGCTTGTCGAAGGACATTTGGCGCAACAGCGCACAAAGGAGGAACCCATGAAACTCGTCATGTACAACGACAACCAGCCCGGAATCCTCACCGACGCCGGCGTCATTGACGTTAGCGATCTCTGCCCCGGCAGCGGCCAGGCGGCGATGGTCCACCTCATCACCAACTACGACGGCCTCAAGTCACAGCTCGAGGCCCGCGCCGCGTCGGGCTCGCCCGTCGAGGGCGCCCAGCTCCGGTCGCCGTTGCCGCGCCCGAACAAGATCCTCTGCATGGGCGGCAACTACCGCGAGTTCGGCGCCCGCGAGCCTTCGCCCATGTGGGGCTTCACCAAGTCCCTCGACAGCATCATCGGCCCCGGCGACACCGTCGTCCTCCCGGACGTCGACGCCAACATCTTCCACCATGAGGCTGAGCTGTTGCTGGTCTTTGGCAAGGGCGGGAAGGACATCCCCGCGTCTGAGGCAATGGACCACGTCTTCGGCTACACGGCCGGCGTCGACGTATCGGCGCGCATGTCCGGCGGCGGCGGGCGTGTCCCAAACACGATGCCCATCTCAGAGCACAAGTCCTACGACACCTTCTGCCCCATGGGCCCGTGCATCGTGACAAAGGACGAGATTGCCGACCCGGAGAACCTGCAGGTCACCCTGAAGGTCGACGGTGAAATGCGCCCCAACTACAACACCAGCGACCTTGCCCACTCCATCGCGGAGTCCATCGAGTACGTTGCGTCAATCGAGGAGATCAGCCCGGGCGACGTCCTGTTCATGGGCACCAACCACCAGGGGCTGGGCGCGATGCAGGACGGCGAGACCGTCGAAATGGGCATCGAGGGCATCGGCAGCTTCACCTTCACGGTAAGCGACCCGTTGAAGCGTCGCTGGCCAAAGGGCATTGACGAGGCGACCGCCAGGGACATTCGCGAGGGCGCCGGGGGCCCCGGCCGGCAGTCACGCCCGCTTCCAGCGGGCTAGTAGTCTGTTGGTCATGCAGATTGACCTTGGTGACGGCTTCGTTTTGCGCGACTGGGGGTCGGCGTGGGAAAACGCCGACAGGGACCGGTTCGTAACGCTCGCGAACGACCACGACGTCTGGCGGCAGCTCTACGACCGTTTCCCGCACCCCTACACCCACGCCGACGCCGAGGAGTGGATCGCGCTCAATGCGAAACAGACCACGCTCTCAACCTTCGCCATCTGCGACGCCGAAGGCCCAATCGGCAGCGTCGGCCTGACGCTCCGTGACGCCGACTACCGGCATTCGGCGGAGATCGGCTACTGGCTCGGGCAGCCCTTCTGGGGCCGCGGCATCGCGACAACCGCCGTGAAAGCCGCTACGACGTACGCGTTTGAGTCCCTCGCCCTCACGCGGATCGAGGCGCACATCTTCGCCCGCAATCTCGCCTCGGCGCGGGTGCTGGAGAAGGCCGGCTACCATCGCGAAGGCTACTTGCGCAACGCGAGCATGAAGGAAGGCGAGGAGCTCGACAACGTCTTGTATGCCGTCCTCAAGGACGAATGGCGGCCCTGACCTGCCGCGTATCTGGAAGACCGCCGCCTGACGGAAGGAGCACGACCATGGCTATGTACCGCGTATTCCCGGACGAGAACGGAGAGAGCCACATCGAGCCGCTTTCGTTGGACGACCACAGGTACCTGGAGGCCTTCAACAACATTACGGAGGCCGGCATCCGTCACTACGCCGACCTCCGCTGGATGGACTTCCACCCGCTCCCGGAGCGCCGCCTCATCATCCAGCTGGTCGGAGACATAGAGATCGGCCTCAGCGACGGAGCCAGGCAGGTCTTCCACCCCGGAGACGTCCGCCTCATGGAAGACATCCACGGGAAGGGCCACACCCACGAGGACCTGACGGAATGCACCCAGTTCATCATGATGCTGAAGGATTAGGGGGTTAGTAGACGCGGTTTCCCGCTTTATCTCGGCTAAACGCTCCTATGCAGAACTCATTGCCTTCCGGGTCGGTGCAAGTCACGCCGCCTCCTTCTCGAAAGTCACTTACCTGACTTCCGCCAAGAGCGACAATCTGCAAGAGCGCTTCATTAACGTCAGCAACGCGAGAATCTATATGGCAGCGGTTCTTCACGACCTTGGTTTCGGGAACCCGCTGCAGAACCAGCCAAGTAGAGGGATTCAGTTCACCTACTGTTAGCCATCCACCGTCACCACGCAGGAGGCCCGGCTCTTCCCCAAGCATGCCACTCCAGAAATTGGCTTCCTTCTCAATGTCGTTTACATCCAGCACGATGGCACTGGCCCCGAGCACAACGCCGCCGTTGTGCTTGGAAATGAGGCGATTGTTCTCCATTAGGTTGCCCCCTACTCCAGCGGCACCCACATCATCGTCCGGGGCTTCCCGCCCACGACGCGCGTGACGTGCCCCTGCCCCGTCAGGTCCTCCGCGAGCAGCACGTCGCCGGGCCCGAACCTCTTGGTCGAGCCGTCGCCTACCTCGATCTCCCCCTCGCCGTCCAGCGTGATGACGTACTGCCGCCCCGGCGCGCAATGCCAGTCGAGCACGTAGTCCGCCGACTGCCTCGTGAAGAAGGCATGCCTGGCCCCCGCGGGCGGCGTAGCCTCCGACTGCCCGTCCCCTCGCGGGTTGAAGTCCAGCTCGACTTCCTGAAAGTGGGACTTCCCGTCGTCTCCGGTGTAGATGCGCGTGACGTGCATTTCGATGCCTCCCGGCGCAGGTATGGGCGCCGCGCGCGGCGGTCGGCGCAGCCTGCAGTATAGCCGTTGATGGGGCAGTGGCGAGCCGCAAATTCCTTGACCCGTGACGAATTTCGTGATACTTTTCGCAATTGCTTGGAATAGGCTCTAAATGGATACGGAGGTGACTCCCTTGGACGGCCTGATTTTGGCCATCGTGGCCGGCGTCGCGGCGCTCGCTTTTGCTGTATTCCTGGCTATGCGCGTCCTAGCTGCGGACGAGGGCACCGATCGCATGAAGGAGATCGGCGCAGCCATCCAGGAGGGCGCCAACGCCTTCCTCAAGCGTGAGTACACCGTTCTGGCGGGATTCGTTGTGATCGTATTCGTCGTCCTGCTCGCGCTTGGGCTCTACGGCGAGGGGCAGGATGAGCGGACGGCCATCGCCTACCTCGTGGGCGCTGTGGCCTCTGCGCTGGCGGGCTTTGCGGGCATGCGCATTGCGGTCAAGGCCAACATGCGGACCGCCTCCGCGGCGCGTACCGGCCTGAACCGGGCCCTCCGGGTCGCCTTCTCCAGCGGCGGCGTCATGGGCGTCACCGTCGTCGGCATCGGGCTCCTCGGCGCGGTGGTCCTCTGGATGGTCTTTGAAGACCCCAACATAGTCGCGGGGTTCAGCTTCGGCGCATCCAGCATCGCGCTCTTCGCCCGTGTCGGAGGCGGCATCTACACGAAGGCCGCCGACGTCGGAGGCGACCTCGCGGGCAAGGTCGAGGCCGGCATCCCCGAGGACGACCCGCGCAACGCCGCCGTCATTGCCGACAACGTCGGTGACAACGTCGGCGATGTGGCTGGCATGGGCGCCGACCTCTTTGAGTCCTACGTCGGCTCCATCATCGCGAGCCTCGCCCTAGCCGCCACCGGCGCGGCCTTCCTTGGCGCGCCCGAGACGGTTAACCGCGACTCGCCGTTGACCGTGCTCCCGTTCGTCATCGCCGCTGTCGGCATCGTGGCGTCCATCATCGGCACCTTCCTCGTTCGCACGGGCGAGACCACCAGCATCGGAAGTTTGCTCTGGTCGCTGAGGCGTGGCATCTTTGCCGCCGCCGTGCTGGCCCTCGCCGGTTCGTTCGGGGCCATCTACTGGGTAGTCGAAACGCAGGCGGGCTTGGGAATCGAGAACGTCTGGCAGCTGTGGGGCGCCGTAGCCGTCGGTCTTGGTGCCGGCGTCATCATCGGCGTCAGCACCGAGTACTACACCAGCTATGAGTATAAGCCGACCCGCGGCATCGCCGGTCGCGCCATCACCGGCCCCGCGACGGTCATCATCAGCGGATTCGCCACGGGAATGTTGAGCACCGTCATTCCCATCATCATCATCGCTGCCGCCGTCATCGGCGCTCACCAGCTAGCGGGACTCTACGGCATCGCCATCGCCGCCGTCGGCATGCTCTCCACCCTCGGCATCACCCTCGCGACCGACGCCTACGGCCCCGTGGCCGACAACGCCGGCGCCATCGCCGAGCAGGCCCACCTGGACCCCGAGGTCCGCGAGCGCACCGACGCCCTCGACTCCCTCGGCAACACGACGGCCGCCACCGGCAAGGGGTTCGCCATCGGCTCGGCCGTCCTCACCGCTCTCGCCCTTATGGCCGCCTACGCCAACGTTGTCGGCCTCGAGGCCATCGACCTGCTCGAGGTTTCCACGCTGGTTGGCCTCCTCATCGGCGCGCTGATGCCCTTCATATTCAGCGCCCTCACAATGGAAGCCGTCGGCCGGGCCGCCCAGGACATGGTCGAAGAGGTGCGGCGGCAGTTCAACGAGATCCCCGGTCTTCGAGAGGGCAAGGAGGGCGTGCGCGCCGAGTACGCTCGCTGCGTGGACATCAGCACGCGGGGCGCGCTGCGAGAGATGATCGTCCCCGGCCTGCTTGCTGTCGTCGTGCCCATTGCCGTCGGAATGGTCCCGTTCCTCGGTAAGGAGGCAGTGGGCGGTCTGCTCATCGGCGCCATCGCCGCCGGGTCGTTGCTCGCCATCACCATGGCGAACAGCGGCGGCGCCTGGGACAACGCCAAGAAGTACATCGAGGCCGGCGCCCACGAGGGCAAGGGCGGCGAGCCCCACAAGGCTGCCGTCGTCGGCGACACCGTCGGCGACCCCTTCAAGGACACCTCTGGGCCGTCGCTGAACATCCTTCTCAAGCTGATGTCAATTGTGGCGCTTGTGTTTGCGCCGCAATTCGTCTAAGCTATTGTCGATAGGTGGGTCGGTGACGCATCGGCCCACTCGAAGAAGCATGGGGCGCACAGCGCTCCACGGATAGCGGAGTGGTACACTGGGAACGTCCACGTTCCCTTTCAGTACTACCGCTGTAGATAACAAGGCAGGGCCTCATGGTCAAGTCGAAGTCAGCGTTCGCGCTGGCAGCCTTGGCAGTGTCGCTTGTATTGCTGGCCTTTGGCTGCGATGGCACGACAGCCGTTGTTTCCCCCGGGCCTACGCCCACACCGTTGGCGCCTTTGCCGTCGCCCTCGCCCATTCCGTTCGACACCGCGACGCCCGTCCCCACCGGCACCCCGCGCGTACGCCCGTCCCCGTCCTATGTCTCCCTGCGCCCCGCGACGCCCGAGGGCTGGTCTGCGTCCCTGATCGTCTCGGGCCAGCCAAACGCGACCGAGAGCGGCCCCATCGGCCCCGACGGGCTCATGTACGTTAGCTGGGCCGTCACCAACACCGGCTCCGAGGACGCGGACCTGCCCTTCTCCGTCGACCTCGTCGTCGACGGCGTCCCGGTCGAGCGTTGGCTGGCCGCCACCGGCCTCGACGTCGGCGAGGTGCAGACCATCCGCGATTGGGCCGACCTGCCGATTCGCGCCAATCTCGCCCCCGGGCCCCATGTGTTGCAGCTCGTCGTCGACTCGACCGGCTACCTCCAGCCGCTGGACACGCCGGAGAACAACGTGGCCGTCTCCTTTGACTGGCCGGAGCTGCCCGCCGAGGACCTCCAGTCGACTCTCGCGCCGACGCGCCTGCCCAACCTGAAACCGTACCTCCCAGTGGGCTGGGACGACTCCATCAGGCTGCAGGGCGTGCCCCGCAGCGCCAACGCTGCGCTGTCAGCCACCCCGTCCCTGGAGATCGCCTACAACAACGGCGGCCTCTCCAGCATTAGCCGCTTCTTCCTCGTCTACGTCTACCTCGACGGCGTGCTGGTCACCAAGTTCAACCAGCATGGCCTCATCGCCCATGAGGCTGTCGTGACGCCGCCCTGGGCGCACTTGCTTGATACGATTTACGTGAGCCCCGGCCGGCACACGCTGACGCTGGAGCTGGACCCCACCGGCCTCGTGCAGGAAGCGGACGAGACGGACAACACCGTCTCGGTGGACTTCAACTGGGCCGGGCCCCCCTTGGCAGACCCCATTTCGGGGCCAACGCCCGTCGACGGGGCGCCCTCCATCCTTGAGTACGTCCCCTCCGGCTGGTCCGGTTCCCTGGTCGTCAGCGGCTACCGCGGCGAAACATCGCTGTCGAGCGCCGCCTACCTGAGCTCACAGGCCTTCGTGAACTGGGCGATGAAGAACCACGGCGGCCCGGTGCAATCGCCGTACGTCATCGAGCTTCTGGTCAGCGGTGAAGTCGTGCACACGTGGGAGCGCGAGTCCCTGTCCGCCGGCGCCATCGATCTCATCGTCGACGAGCCCATACCCGCCGCGTTCGCCCAGGGCATCCACACCGTCGAGCTCCGCGTCCGCATGGCCGACGGCGCAATCGCCAACGTCTCGCGCGTGCCGGTAAACTGGCGCACCGGCTTCGCTCCGCCACGCGGCGACGCTGCGCTGGACGACGCCGAGCGCCGCCGCCGGCTTGCTCTGCTCGAGGACATCCGGTCGTCCGCGGCGCCCCTCAGCACGACCCCGGAGCTCCGGCAGGGCGTGATTGACGTCGTCGATCTCGTGTACCGCAGCCTCTACAACCGCTCGCTGACGGAGGAGTCCTTCGGCATCAGCATCCTCACGGACGAGGAGTTCGAGGCGTGGGTTGATGCGGAGTGCGGCGATGTCGCTCCCACCCTGTCTGCCAGCATCCGTGCCGTCTACCTGGCGCGCTGCACGGAGGCCAAGGGCTTCGCGGGGTACTACTCGGAATGGCGGGGCGCGTCGCGCATCGTCGCCCGTTCGGACAGGACGCCTATGGAGCTGCTCAGCACCCTCGCGCACGAGCTTGGGCACTTCCGGCAGGCGCGCGCCAACCCGTCGCTGAACGACCAGGTCAACCTCGACGTCGTCGCCATTCGAGAGGCGCAGGCCTACGCCCATCAGGTCGTCTTCTTCCGGACGCTGGAGTCCCTCGCCGGCCTTGACTTGCTGCTCTACCCGCGTCTCAACGGCTACGAGGTCTTCGTCGAGATGCGCATCGGCGATCTGCGTGCTAGAGCCGAGACCAGCGAGCACGCGCGAGGTCGCCTCCTTCTGTGGCTCGCCCTCCTGTCCGACCCGGAGCTGCGCCCGCAGCGCACCGTCCTGCTGAACAATCTGGCGATGCCCGCCCAGACGGCGAGAGAGGTCTACGACTACCTGTCGGCCTTCTCCCCCGGCCAGGCGAGGCTGTACGTCAACCGGATGATGCGGACCGTGACCGCCCAGATCGGGGCTATCGAGTCCATCGTGGCTGCGCGCCTCATCCCCGGCCTGCCCTACTGGAACGAGGGCTCGCCGGAGCTCCGAGAGGTGGGTCTGCTGCTGCCCTAGCCACCCTCCCGCCTGCAACCGTCATACCGGCGGAAGCCGGTATCCAGCCCGCCCGCCACTGCCCACTCTGTCCCCCGATCGCCCTGACTGCGTCCTGAGCTTGACGAAGTAGGGAAATCGAAGGGCCTAGCCCACCATGTTCAGGATGATGCCCGCCGCAATCGCCGACCCCAGCACCCCCGCCACGTTCGGCCCCATCGCGTGCATGACCAGGTAGTTGTTGGGGTTGGCCTCCAGCGCGACCCGGTGCACCACGCGAGCGGACATCGGCACCGCCGACACCCCGGCGGCCCCCAGCAGCGGGTTGACCTTCCGCCCCGACGCCACGTACATGATCTTGCCGAAGATGATGCCGCCGACGGTTGCCAGCGAGAACGCGATCAGCCCCAGCCCGAACACCTGCAGCGTGTCGACGTCCAGGAACTCGTCAGCCACCATCGTCCCGCCCACCGTGAGCCCCAGCAGGATGGTCACGATGTTGATCAGCTCGTTCTGCGCCGTGGACGAAAGCCGCTCGACCACGCCGCTCTCGCGCAACAGGTTCCCGAACATGAACATGCCGATCAGCGGGATGGAGCCCGGCGCGAAGAGTATCGCCAGCAGCAGCACCGTCAACGGAAAGAGCAGCTTCATCAGCTTGGGTACCGGCTGCGGCTCGTAGGGCATTTCAATCATGCGCTCCGCCTGCGACGTGAGCGCTCGCATGATCGGCGGTTGGATGATGGGTACCATCGCCATGTAGGAGTAGGCCGAGAGCGCGATGGGCCCGAGCAGGTGGTCCGCCAGCCGTCCGGCCACGAAGATGGACGTCGGGCCGTCCGCCCCGCCGATGATGCCGATGGCGCCCGCCTCCTGCACCGTAAACCCCAGCGCGATGGCCCCCAGCAGCGTCCCAAAGATGCCGATCTGCGCCGCCGCGCCCAGCAGCGCCATCGAGGGCCGTTGAATCAGCGGCGTGAAGTCCGTCAGCGCGCCGAGCCCGAGGAACATCAGCAGCGGGAATATCTCGGTCTTGAGGCCGGTGTCCCTGAGCAGGGCCAGCAGCCCCGTACCCTCGCCCAGCCCGCCGAAGGGCACGTTGGTCAGCATGATGCCCACGCCGATGGGGATGAGCAGCAGCGGCTCGAAACCCTTGTGAATCGCCAGGAAGATGAATCCCAGCGCTATCAGGATCATCACGCCGTTCTTCCAGAGGCTCACAACCTCGCTGAAGAACTGGCTGTCAAAGGGAATTTCGCCGGTTAGCACTGCGTTCCTTCAGGTGGAGATAGTGGTCAGTTCCGTGGGTTCCGGGGCCGAACCCTGCTGCCCTGCGACGCCATGAGCGACTGCCGCCCCTGCGTGCGCCATGCGCTCGTCGGCTCCGACGCCTGCCTCCGCGCCGAGCCAACGCCGCGCCGCACGAACCGCACAGCCGCCGCCATCGCCGCGACCATCATCGGGTCGACGCCCTCTTCGCCCGCCGTCTCGACGGCTTCCGGCGCCACGCCCGCCGAGGGCGCCACTTCGGGCTCCGCTGCAGGCTCGCGCTCGCCGCCGCGAAGCAGCCGCCCCAGCAGTGTCGTCACCACGGCCAGCGACACCAACGCGGCAAACACCACGCCGACGCCCGTACCCGCGATCTCGAACCCTCTCTGTAGCTCGTCCAAGTGACTCCTTTGCGCAAGGCGGCCATGCCATTGTAGCCGCGCGCTTTGGCCGATGCCAACGCGAGCCGGCCGGGTTTGGGCTCCTTTCGCTGCCGCGCCATGTGAATTCCCCTTGCCACCCCAACCTTGCCCCTGCTACCGTACTGGAACCCTCTGTATTGGGAGCGCCATGGCCCGGAAGCGAGTGTCCCTCTTCGTCACGTGCCTTGTGGACCAGTTCTACCCCGAGGTCGGCGAGGCCACCGTGCGCCTGCTCCGTCACCTCGGCGTGGACGTCGACTTTCCCGAGGCCCAGACCTGCTGCGGGCAGGTCGCCCTGAATGGCGGCTACCGCTCCCTCGCTGCCTCCGTCGCCCGCCGCTTCGTCGAGGTCTTCCGCGACAGCGAGGCCATCGTCGCCCCGTCCGGCTCCTGCGTCGCCACCATCCACGCCCACTACGCCGGCCTCCTTCGTGACGACCCCGAGCTCGCCGGCGAGGTCGCCTCCCTGCAGGCCCGGACCTACGAGCTGTCCCAGTACCTCGTCGACGTCCTCGGCGTCGACGACGTTGGCGCGCGCCTGCCGGCGCCCGTCCGAGCCACATACCACGACTGCTGCCACGCGCTCCGGGATCTCGGCGTCCAGGCGCAGCCCCGCGCGCTCCTCTCCTCCATCGACGGCCTCGAGCTCGCCGAGATGAAGGATTCGACGGTCTGCTGCGGCTTCGGCGGCACCTTCGCCGTCAAGTTCGCCGACATCTCCACGGCCATCCTCGATGAAAAACTCCGCAACGTCGACGCCACCGGCGCGGACGTGCTCACCGCCGTCGACGCCAGCTGCCTCATGCACATGGGCGGTGCCCTCCGTCGCCGGGGCGTCCGCACGCGCCCCCTGCACCTCGCCGAGCTCCTGTGCGAGGGTATCGAGGAGCGTCGGCCGTGACGGAAGTGCTCTCCGCCCGCTTCAAGTCCCAGGCCGCCGAGGCCCTTGGCAACGCGACCATTCAGGAGTCGCTCGACCGCCTCGTCAACTTCCGGCAGGGCCGCGTCGACGCCATCGCCGAGTACGGCCAGGAGCGCTGGGACGCTCTCAGCGACCGCGCCCGCGAGATCAAGCGCGAGACCCTTGAACACCTCGACGAGTACCTTGACCAGCTCTCGCGCAGCGTGGAACGCGCCGGCGGCCACGTCTTCTTCGCCACCGACGCTCAGGAGGCCAACGACTACGTCGCGAAGGTTGCGGCCGCCCACGACGTCAAGACCGTCATCAAGAGCAAGTCCATGGTGTCGGAGGAGATGGGCGTCGCCGCCGTCCTCGAGTCCATGGGTATCGAGGCCGTCGAGACCGACCTCGGCGAGTACATCATCCAGCTCGCCCGTGAGGCCCCGTATCACATCATCGCGCCCGCCCTCCACAAATCGAAGGAGGAGGTGTCCGAGCTCTTCCAGCGCATCCTCGGTGCCCCCGCCGAGAGCGACATCACGGCCCTCGCCGGCATCGCGAGGCAGGTGCTCCGCGAGAAGTTCCTGCAGGCCGACATGGGCATGACCGGCGCCAACTTCGGCGTGGCGGAGACCGGCACCATCGTCATGGTCACCAATGAGGGCAACGGCCGCATGTGCTCCTCGCTCCCCCGCGTCCACGTCGCGACCATGGGCATGGAGCGCGTCATCCCGCGGCTCCGCGACGTCGCCACCTACCTGCCCCTCCTGACCCGCTCGGCGACGGGCCAGCGCATCTCCAGTTATGTCTCGTTCGTCACCGGCCCCCGCCGCCGCAATGAGGAGGACGGCCCGCAGGAGTTCCACCTCGTCATCCTCGACAACGGCCGCTCCCGCATGCTCGCCGACCCGGAGCTGCGCGAGGCCCTCTACTGCATTCGCTGCGGCGCCTGCCTCAACGCCTGCCCCGTCTACGGCAAGGTAGGCGGCCACGCCTACGGGTGGGTCTACCCCGGCCCCATCGGCGCCGTCGTCACCCCGTCCCTCGTCGGCGTGCCCCGCGCGAAAGACTTGCCCTTCGCGTCGACGCTCTGCGGCGCCTGCCGCGACGTCTGCCCGCTCAAGATCGACATCCCCCGCATGCTCCTCAAGCTCCGCAGCGACGCCGTCGAGGGTCCCGCCGAGACCCGCGTCCCCCGCCGCGTCGAGTCCCTAATGATGCGCGTCTGGCGCCGCACCGTCGCCGGGCCGAGGCTGTTCTCGCTCGCCGGCGTAGCCGCCTCAGCCGCGCAGTGGCCTCTCTCCCGAAGGGGCGCCCTGCGATGGCTCCCGCCGCCGCTGACCGGCTGGACCCGCTCGCGAGACTTCCCCCGCGCCGCCATGCGCCCCTTCCGCGCCCGCTGGCGCAAAGGCGAGGCCCGCGATGGCCGATAGGGAGCAGTTTCTCGCCAACATCCGCGCCGCCCTGTCGTCGCGCAAACCCCACGTTTCACCGGCGCACGCCGGTGCCCAGCCCCCCGCTCGCCCTGAGCTTGTTGAAGGGCCTCCGCCCCCGGATCTCCTCGCGCAGCTCGAGCGCACCGCCGCGCTGCAAAGCTGGCATTTCTCCCGCGTAGCTGACGAGCGCGAAGCCGCAGCCCGCATCGTTGAGATCGCGAAGCAGCACGGCGCGGGCCGAGTCGTACGCACCGCCCACGACGTTCTCGAGCGCATCGCGCTGGACGCCGCCCTCACCGAGGCCGGTATGGAGAGCGTCCTCCTCGCCGAGACACCCGGCGGCCTCGACGCCCAGGCCCGGCAGGACACCGCCGCCGCGGCAGCCGTCGGCGTCACCGGCGTCGACGCCGTCATAGCGGAGACCGCTTCCGTCGCCCTCATCCCCCGCAGGGGCATGAGCCGTCAGGCGTCCCTGCTCCCGCCCGTCCACGTCGCCGTCGCCACCGCCGGCCAAGTCGTCGCCACGCTTGACGACGTGCTGGCCCTCCGCCTCGACGAGCTTGCCGAGGCCGAGGAGGCCACCTGGTACATGAACCTCGTAAGCGGCCCCAGCCGCACCGCCGACATCGAGCAGACCCTCGTCGTAGGCGTCCACGGCCCCGGCGTCGTCTACCTCGTCGTCATTGGAGAATGACGCATCATCGGTGACTGACCCGCCCCCGCACTACCCGCAGCCCCCGCCGCGTCGCCCGCACCAAATGCTCGTACGGCGACGCCATCGCGTCCTCCACCGACACCGCCCCCGACGTCATCCCCGCCAGCGCCGTGAACCCCTCGGCGTAGAGCTTGCGCCACCCCGGCCCCAGGCTCCCGCCGACGCCCAGCACGGGAATGCCCCGCGCCGACGCCCGGTTCGCCACGACCGCCGGCGCCTTGTGGTACGCCGTCTGCCAGTCGAGCCGCCCCTCGCCCGTGACCGCGAGCGCCGCCCCGTCCAGCCGCGCGTCCAGCCCGACGGCCTCCGCGACGATGTCCGCGCCCCACGCGATCCTCGCGCCCAGGAAGGCCACCAGCCCCGCGCCCATGCCCCCCGCCGCGCCGCCGCCCGCGATGCCGGACACGTCCACACCGAGGTCCCGACGCGCCACCTCCGCCATCCGCCCCAGCGCCCGGTCCAGCGTCGCAACGTCTTCCGCCGACGCTCCCTTCTGCGGCCCGAACGTGGCTGCCGCGCCCCAGGGCCCGCACAGCACGTTCGTCACGTCCGACGCGATGACCAGATCCGCCTCTCGCAGCCGCGCGTCCAGCCCCGACACGTCGATGCGGTCGATCTCCAGCAGCCCTGCGCCGCCGTTGGCGATGTCCCCGCCGTCCGCCCGCAGCAGCCGCACGCCGAGCGCCGCCGCCAGCCCCGCGCCCCCGTCGTTCGTCGCGCTCCCGCCGATGCCGAGGATCACCCGCCTGTGCCCCGCGTCGAGGACGTCCCGGATGACGGCCCCCACCCCGCGCGTCGTCGCGCCCATCGGGTCGCGCACGCCCGCCGGCAGCAGCGCGAGCCCGCACGCCTGCGCCGTCTCCACCACCGCAGTCCGCCCGTCGCCCAGCGACCCCCAGCGAGCCGCACACGGCTCTCCCAGCGGCCCTGTCGTCTGCACGGTGTGGTACGCGCCGCCCGTCGCTTCCACCAGCGCGTCGAGCGTCCCGTCCCCGCCGTCCGCCACAGGGCACCGCACGACGTCCGCGTCCGGGAACACCCCGCGCGCCGCCTCAACCATGGCGTCCGCAGCCCGTCCGGCGGACAGCGTCCCCTTGAACGCCTGTGGAGCAATCACAATCTTCATGCGGACAGGGTAGCGGTCAGCGTGAGGGTCGGCCAGTGGGCAGCCCTCCCGTTATACCGACGCAAGTCGGTATCCAGAAACTCCGCGCCCAACGGCCTCATCTCCCGCTCCCCAGCCCGTCATTCCCGCGCAGGCGGAAGTTCAGAGGGACGGGAAAAACCGTTCGCCCTGAGGGAAATCGAAGCCTGTCCTGAGGCTCTCGAAGGGGGTGAACGGAGGTCGCAGGCCCTGCAGAGCTCCCACCCGTCGTTCCTGCGCAGGCAGGAACCCCGACGCAACGCAACCTCGCCCTCCCCCAACCCGTCATACCAGCGAAAGCCGGTATCCAGCGGCCCAAAAGCCCCTTCCCCCACGAGCGGGAGAAGGGCTTGCCCCGTACTCGATACGGGGTTGGGATGGGAGCGCCCCCTACAGCGTCATCGCCCGCCGCGGATACCGCCACCGCTCGGCGCGCATGATGGCCTCCAGCGCCTCCGCCGTCTCGTCCAGCCGGCCGTTCTCGTTCACGACCACGTAGTCGAACATCGGCATGCGCTCCATCTCCTGCCGCGCCGTGTCCAGCCGACGCTCCAGGTCGCCGCCGGCCTCGCTCTTGCGCGCCCGAAGCCGCCGCTCCAGCTCCTCCATCGACGGCGGCGCGAGGAAGACATACACGCCGCCGGGGTTCAGCCGCTTGATGGTCTCGGCCCCCTGCACGTCGATCTTGACGATGACGTCGATGCCGCTCGCCAGCGCGCCCCGCACCTGCTCCTTGGGTACGCCGTAGCGGTTGCCGTACACCACCGCCCATTCGAGGAAGCCGTCCTCCGCCAGCTTGCGGTCGAAGTTGGCCTCGTCCATGAAGATGTAGTCGTAGCCGTCGCGCTCGTCCATCCGCTTGGGCCGCGTCGTCGCCGTGACGACGAAGTGCACGGGGTACTCGCGCTCCCGCAGCCGCAGCAGCACGGCGTCCTTGCCGACGCCCGACGGCCCGGACACCACCATCATCAGCGGCTGTGCTCCGAGCACTTTGAAGTCGAGGGATTCGTTGGGTGGGGTCACGCGTCACCCCCCCGGCGTGGCTCGTCATCGCCACGGCGTGGCTTGTCACCGCCGCCGCGTCGCACGTCGAGGGGGCTGGCCGGGGTGTCCAGCAGGGCCGTCGTCGCGATCATGCCGTTCACTCCCACGATGTCGGCGGGCTGCTAGTCCCGCCGGTAGATGGTCGGGTCCTGCTTCTGGTCGCCCATGTCGCGGAACCTCTTGGCAACCGTGTCGCCCAGCAGCATGCCCATGAACTGGTCGGACGCCTTCAACCCCTCGGTCGGCGTGGGCTCGTCGCCCTCGCGTCCCAGCAGCCACCGGGCCCGCGCCTCCCACGCGTCGACCAGCGCCTGCTCCAGGCCCGCCTGGTCATCCTTCACCATGCCCCGCAGCCGGTGCAGGTCCTTGATGCACTCGTCCAGCCAGTACACCAGCGCGTCCTTGTTTGTCACGGCGATGTCCCGGTGCATGACCGGGTCTCCCGACGCCAGCCGTGAGATGCCGTGGTACCCGCTGGACGCCAACCGTGCCATCTCGCGCCAGCCGACGCTCTTGGACGTCGTGTTCACCAGCGCGACCGAAAGCATGAACGGCAGGTGGCTGATCGCCGCCACGTAGCTGTCGTGCTCCGCCGGGTCGACGAAGTACGGCTTCGCGCCGACGGCCTGCACCACCGACACGACGGTCTGCACGGCTTGCTCTGAGGCGTTCACCGCCGGGCATACTGCGTATACCGCGCCGTTGAGCATCGCGGCATCGGCGTCCTTGGGCCCGGAGGTCTCCTTGCCCGCCAGCGGGTGCCCGCCGATGAAGCTCACGCCCGCCGGCAGCAGTTCCGCCGCCCACTCCATCACGTCCTTCTTCGTGCTCCCCGTGTCCGTGACGATCGCGCCCTCTTTCAGGAACTCCGCGATGAACTCGAACAGGTCCCGCATCGCGAGCACGGGAATCGAGACGATGACGAGGTCCGCCTCCCGCACCGCGTCCGGGATCGTCCGCACGTCCCGGTCGATGGCGCCCATCTTGCGCGCGGTCGACGTGTGCGTCGGCTCCAGGTCGATGCCGACGACCTCGATGTTCCGGTTCTGGGACTGCCGGATGGCCAGCCCCAGCGACGTCCCGATGAGCCCCAGACCAATGATGGCGATCTTGTCCATTCAGACACTCCGTCGTTTGAGACCTTTACCGTGCCCCTGCCCCGTGCTTGATACGGGGTTGGGATGGGGTGCGCGTGCCCATTATACCCGCGCGGCGGCTGCCCGCGACAACCTGTGCTAGAGGACGATGCCCTCCAGGAACCGGATCGGCGGCCCGACAATCCACGCAATGATCCCGACTCCCAGCATGATATCCAGCATGATCACGACGAGCAGGATCATTGGCCCGTACGGCTCTAGCCGCAGCAGCGGTATCGCCAGCGAGCGCGGCAGCAGCCCCGCCGCCACCTTGGAGCCGTCCAGCGGCGCCAGCGGGATCAGGTTGAACACGCCGAGGATGAGGTTCAGGAAGAGCCACATCGCGAAGAACTGCCCGATGACCCACGAAAGCGGCGCGCCGGAGAACAGCGGCGAAAAGATATTGATGGGCGGCCACTCCACAATGCCCAGCTTGAACAGCAGCCCGATCAGGAAGGCCAGCGCGAAGTTGGACAGCGGCCCCGCGAACGCCACGAGCATCATCGCCCGCAGCGCGTTCCCGCCGAAGGCGTAGCCGTTCACCGGCACCGGCTTCCCCCACCCGAATCCCGCCAGGAGGAACATGATGCTCCCCGCCGGGTCCAGGTGCGCCTTCGGGTTCAGCGAGAGCCGTCCCAGCCGCCGCGCCGTGTCGTCGCCGAGCGATGTCGCGGTCAGCGCATGGCTGAACTCGTGGAACGTCACGCTCGCCACCACCGCCGCCAGAAGCATGGCCGTGAAGATGAAGAAGGCCGCCGGGTCCTCGCCCAGGAGGCTGATGTTACGGAAGATCATCGGGGTCGTCCGGGTCGAAGTCGTCGTCGTCATCGTCCTGCTGCGGCCGTGCCCTGCTGCCAAGCCGCGGCAGCGTCGCTGACAACGATTCGCCGCGCGACTTCCGCCGGGGCAGCCCGCGGATCGCCTCCGATAGCGCCTGCAGCCCCTCGGCGTTCGTGGTCTCCAGGTCCGCCACCACGCCTTCGACGCCGATCTCGCGCAGGCACTCCAGCTCCCACGCCGTCAGCGCCCCGTGCACCGGCAGCAGGAACGGCCGGCCGATCTCGCATCGCGCCGTCGCCAGGTGCATCAGTACCTCCAGCGTCAGCGGCGAGGCCACGGCGTCCGCGTAGACCACCGCGTCGACGGGCATCACCTCCAGCGAGCGCGCGTGCTCCTCCTTCAGGTCCACCGGCACCACCAGCAGCTTGCCGACGTCCTCGTCCCGCAGCGCGTCCAGTGCCGACGTCAGCCCCGTCAGCGAGACGAAGTCCGCACCCGCTTCCACCAGCGCCGACACCTCGCCCGTCGAGAGCGCGTTGGCCTGCGCCCCCCACGGCACGTCCGGCAGCGCCTGCATTGCGTTCGCCGCCGCGGCCCCGTCGACGCCGTCCCCGCGGAATATCACGCCGTCGAGCGCCACGCCGTTCGCGTTCCCGACGGCCTCCGGCTCTGCCGTCGCTGCCAGCAGCACCATCGTCGGCATCGGCTGCCGTCGCGCAGCCGCCCCGAAACCCATTGGAGCGGGCGCGTCCTTGTTCAATCGTTCAATGCGTTGGATAAGCTTGCTCATGTTGCCTCACAGGTGGAGTGCTCCCCGGCACAGATGTGTCCAATACGCGCCGGCAAGCTACAAGTATGGTAGCACACACCCCTCGCGCGCTGACACGCCGGAGAGCCCGGCGTCCAGTTGTCGCAGAACGGCTTGGACGTCTACAGTGCGAGAGGTTTGTTCAAATGCAGTGTGCTTCCGTCAATGCTACTGTGCCTCTCCTGGTATAGGTATGCCCAGTTTCTCCGCGTGTCCCATTATCTCCTCGCACCAGACCATGGAACCTTGCCAGTTGCTTCCTGATTGATAGTCGTCCGTCTTCTCCCTGTGAAGACAGTCAAGAAGGTCCTCCCTGTCGACTGGGCTAAATGTGATGGCATCGTATAGGACAAGCGCGGATCGGTCTGCTGTACAGGGCACATTGGCTGATTCTGCCGCGCCTCGAGATGCGACGTCGTAAGACCGGTCATATGACCTGTAGTTTCCGTGAGTCGCATACCTGGGTTGTTCCCAATACTGCCACCCGTGCATCCGTGCGACTTCATCCATACCCTCTTGAAGCAAGGCTTTTTCATTGCCTGTCAATTCTGAAACTCGATCTGTGAGGTACGGTCTCGCTTCAGGCCAAGACTCCCGATAGCCCCAATTTTCGTCCAGAGCAACCTCATCTATCGCTTCTAAGCACGCGGTAGATACCTGAAAGTCGTAGGCGGTGTAGGGATCAATTGAACCAACTGATACGCCGGGAGGCCCAGCCTCGCCCTGCTGCCCCGCTCCACCTTCCGCGCCTGCCGAACCCGCCGCGCCCGCGGGACCTGGAGGGCCGATAGGACCAGGCGGCCCTTGGCTTTCATCAAAGACTCCCAGCGCGAACAAGATAGCTAGAGTTATCACGACACTAGCTATTGTTGGCACAAGGTACGGCCTCACATCCATGTTTAGTGCTCCCCTAGTTGTTGTTCGTTAATCGGCACTTGGCGGAGTCAATAGGATTAGCGTCCCCTTACTCCTCCACATACCCCAGCCCAATCAGGTGCTCCCGCAGCGACGCCATGAACGGCTCGAGCGGCGCGCTGAGCGGCAGCGTGATCTCGATCTCGCCGTTCGCCCCCTCGCCGATGTCGCCCGGGTCCTCCTTCGTGAGCTCGACGCGCACCAGCTCCCGGTCGACGTCGAGGGCGTCCGTGACCTCGAAGACCGCTGCCATGTCGGCCATCGTGATGATGTCGCTGTGTTCTTCCGTCACTCGGTTCCCCCTCCTCGCCGCGTGCTCTCCCAAATTGACAAGCCCTTGGGGCCGCGCTAGCATCGCCTCAGATTCTACCCCCTTTCACGCCTTGGAAACGAAACCCGGAAGGAGGAATGTCGTGCTTAGCGTTCAGGACAATGACATGCTGACGCAGACCGGCCCCGGCACGCCGATGGGCGAGCTGTTCCGCCGCCACTGGATCCCCGCCTTGCTGTCCGAGGAGATCCCTTCGGCCGATTGCCCGCCCGTGCGCGTGACGCTGCTGAGCGAGAAGCTCATCGCCTTCCGCGACTCGAACGGGGTGCCCGGCCTCGTCGACGCCTATTGCCCCCACCGGGGCGCGCCGCTGTTCTTCGGGCGCAACGAGGAGTGCGGCATCCGGTGTGTCTACCACGGCTGGAAGTTCGACGTCTCCGGCAAATGCGTAGACCTCCCCAACTCCCCGGAGGGTGAGACCTACAAGGACAAGGTGCAGGTAAAGGCCTACCCGTGCTGGGACAGGGGCGGCATCATCTGGGCCTACATGGGCCCCGCCGAAAAGGAACCGCCGAAGCCCGCCTTCGAGTGGCTCGACTACGGCGAGGATCGCCGTTATCTCCGCAAGTACTGGCTGCGCTGCAACTACTTCCAGGCCCTCGAGGGCGACTACGACCCCTCCCACGCCTTCTTCCTCCACAGCACGCTGGACAACAACGAGGGCAACCCCGGCCGCCGGTTCGGCGCGGGCGTCTTCAACAGCTTCCTCAACCGCACCTACGCCGACTACATCGAGACCGACTACGGCGTGCAGAACGTGTCGGTCAGCAGGACGTCGGACGGGCAGCAGCAGGCAGCCGTGGGCCACTTCTACATGCCCAGCTACAGTTCGGCCGGCATCTCCGGCCCGGACGTGTACTCCAGCAACATGCGCATCCCCATCGACGACGAGAGTTGCTACATGTACCGGCTCCGCTGGAGCTACAACCCCTTCACCCAGCAGCAGGTCTGGGAGGACCGGTACGGCGGCTACACCTACCCGGAGCAGATCCCCGGCACCTTCACGGCCAAAGAGAACAAGGATAACGACTATCTGGTCGACCGCATTGCCCAGAAGAACTACTCGTACACGGGCATCAAGGCCTTCCCCATTCAGGACCTGGCCCTTGTCGAGGACCAGTGGGGCCCGCGAGCCGACCGGAGCAAGGAGCGGCTCGTCAGCTCGGACGAGTCCATCATCAAGGTCCGCCGGCGCCTGCTGAACGCTGCCCGAGCCCTGCAGGAGGGCGAGGAGCCGAGCGGCCCCTGGAACCCCGAGGCCTACCGCGTCCACACCGCTCGCGTCACCGTCCCCGCCGACATGGAGCCCCTGGAGGCGGTCGAGCTCGCCAGGGAGAAGATGACCGGCCCAACAACCTGGGTGCCAACGAAGGCGTAGCCCCTTCTTGACGAAGCAAAGCACAGCGCCCCGCCACTTCGGCGGGGCGCTCTCATATCTGCTCGCCGTTCCAGCGTCTGCTCGTCGTTCCTGCGAAGGCAGGAACCCCGACGCTTGGCGACCAATCCGTTCGCCCTGACTCCGCCCTGAGCTTGTCGAAGGGCCTCCCGCCCAGAACCAGCTGCGCACCCTAAAACACCGCAGTCGCCTCGATCTCCACCTTCATCGTCGGTTCCGCCAGCTCCGCGATGCCGATGAGCGTGTTCGGCGGGTATCTCCCCTCGAAAAACTCCTCGAAGATGCCGCCGATGGCCTCCCCGTGCGCCCGCCACTCGCCGATGCTCGTCACGTACGTCACCAGCCGCACCACGTCCCCCAGCGACTGCCCCTCGTGCTCCAGAATGCGTCGGATCCGGTCGAGCGTCGCCCGCACCTGCGCCGGCAGGTCGCCGTGCTCGGCGTCGGTCCCGCCCGCCGTCGTCCCCGCGAAGAAGAACAGGTCGCCCGCCCGCGCCGCCCTTGAGTAATTGCCAATTGTGGGCGCAATGTCTGGGTAATTGTGATAGCTCGTCTCCAAAGATTTCCTCCTCTAGTGCTTTCGCAGATTTCCCATCGGACTCTACCTGAATCCCCTTCGGAGGGTCAAAGCGTCTCAATTGACACTGTCTGGCCCCCAAACTAGACTCAATTGAGGCCCGCACACCCCCGTGTGTGGCAAGCCATGCTGCGGAGGACACAATGGCGCACTACAAGGCGCATGAAGCACAGGACTGGGCTTGGGAAACGTTGAAGGGGCAGTGGACCACCCTGATCACGCCCTTCGAGGACAACGGCGATCTTGACGAGGACGGCCTGCGCCGCAACGTCCGCCACGTGCGCAGCCTCGGCACCCGGGGCGCGGGCTGCACGTGGGGCATGGGCGAGTTCTGGAGCCTAACCCACGACGAGCGCGTCCGTGTCATGGACATCGTCGCCGAGGAAGCCGCCGGCCGATGGCCCGTCGGCGCCCACGTCACCCACACCTCCGCCCGGGAGACCCTCGCCCTCGCCCGCCACGCCGAGAATGCCGGCTTCGACCTCCTCATCGTCGCCGCCCCCTACATGGAGGCCAAGACCGAGGACCAGGTCATCGAGTACGTCAAGACCCTCAGCGACAACACCAACCTCGGCATCATGTTCTACAACTCCCCGCAGTTCGGCATCGTCATGAGCCCCCAGGGGCTTGGGCGCATCTGCCGGTTGCCGCAGGTCGTCGGCGTCAAGGAGGCCAGCTTCAACCAGCAGCTCTCCATAGAGACGCACCTCTCCCTCGGCAAGGACTACGTCATCAGCACGCCCGACGAGTGGATCTACCCCTTCGCCCAGGACCTCGGCTTCCAGCAGCAGGTGATGTTCGCCAACACCTCCGACTGGCGTTTCGACACGCCCGAGTGCAACTACTACGTCCAGTTCATCGAGAAGGCCTCCGTCGGCGACTACGACGACGCCTTCTACGACAAGCATCTCCGCCGCCTCAAGGAGCTCAACGACACCTGGTGGACCCGCACGATGGACAAGAACGGCGGCGCCCTCCCCGTCGCGATGGTCAAGTACTGGGGCGAGCTCATGGGCATGGCCGGCGGCCCAACCCGCCAGCCCCTCCCGCAGCTCACGGACGCCGAGAAGGCGCAACTCAAGGCCGAGCTCGAACCCCTGAAGCCGAGGCCGCCCCAGCCCGCCATCACCGCCCAGCCGAGGGCCGCGTGGCTCACCGGCAACAACAGCCCCTTCTTCGCCACCGGCATGCTCCTCATGGTCAGCGTGCAGGACGTCGCCGAGGCCCTTGAGGCCGAGCGCGGTGGCGCCGACGTCGTCGACGTCAAGAACCTGCAGGAGGCCCTCGTCGGCTCCGGCCACCCCAACACCGTCCGGCAGGTGCGCGCCGCCATCCAGCCCGAGAACCACGTCAGCGTGACCCTCGGCGTCGTGCCCAATCAGGCCGGCACCGTCGCGATGGCCGCCTACGCCGCCGCCGTCATGGACGCCACGTCCGTCAAGGTCGGCTTCATGCAGGCCGACTACGACGTCGCCGTCGAGGTGCTCCGCGAGTCCCGCCGCGCAATGGAGGGCTACAACACCAAGCTCGTCGGCTCCCTCTTCGCCGACAACCTTCTGTACGAGGGCGGCCTCGACCCGCACCTGATGGTCCAGCTCGCCAGGGACGGCGAATGTGACGGCTTCCTCATCGACACCCTCATCAAGGACGGCCGCAACCTCTTCGACTTCCTGAGCGAGGAGGAGCTCCGAGACATCGTCCTGGAGGGCAAGAAGCTCGGCATGAGCACGGCCCTCTCAGGCCACCTCAAGCTCGACGACCTCGACGAGCTCGCCCGCGTGAACCCGGACATCGTCGGCGTCCGCGGCGCCGTCTGCTCAAGCGGCAACCGCGACCGCGCAGTCGCGTGGGAGTCCGTCGCCGAGTTCAAGCGCCAGCTCGACCTGCGCAAGACCGGTGAGATCAGCGTCCGGCCTGACTTGTACGTGCCTGGCAACGGCAACGGGAACGGCCACGCCCCCGTCATCAGCCAGAGCGCCGGCTGGGTCGTCATCGACGGCCGCGGCAAGTCCTGCGCCGGCGTCATCGCCGCCCTGGCCAAGCAGACCGAGGCCGACCACCACTCCATGGTTGAGGCCATCCTCGGCGACGCCCTCAACATCTTCGACGTCATGCTCTGGACGGAGAAGGAAGGCCACGCCTTCATCAACCGCCGCGACGAGGGCGACGGCACCGTCCGCGTCCTCATCCAACCCAAGGCGTAGCTGAATACACCCGACATTGCGAGAGGGCCTCGAGTTCGTTGACCGAGGCCCTCTCTCGTTCTTCCCGAAGCTCCTGACGCCCTCCCCGTCTTGACGCCCCCATACCCCTTTTGTAGTCTGAGGCCGACCAACTCCCTCACCCTCGGGTGCAATTGCAAAGGAGGCGTCATGGAGTACGAGACCATCGGCAAGCCGCCGGCGGAGACCATGGCCGTCAAGCCCAACCTGCCCGACCTCGACGCGGCAAAGCAGGGCTTCCAGTGGGCTGACATGTACCGGGAGATCAGCTGGCTGCCCGGCGGCTACCTCAACCAGGCCCACGAGTGCATCGACCGGCACGTCGAGGCCGGCAACGGCGACAAGACCGCCATGATCTGGGTCGGCAAGAACGGCGAGGAGGAGCGCTACACCTTCAACGACATGAAGCGCGAGACCGCCCGTTTCGCCAACGTCCTCGAGGGCCTCGGCGTCCAGCACGGCGAGCGCGTCTTCATCTTCATGGAGCGCCTGCCGGAGCTCTACTTCGCCTTCTTCGGTGTCCTCAAGCACGGCGCCGTCGTCGGCCCCCTCTTCTCCGCCTTCGGCCCCGACCCCGTCCGGGACCGCATGGAAGACAGCGGCGCGGTCGTCCTCATCACACAGCCCGACCTCCGAAAGCGCATCGCCGAGGTGCTCCCCAACCTTCCCGCCCTGAAGCACACCATCATCGTCAACAAGAACGGCCGCTCGACCGAGCCGTTGGAGGAGGGCGACCTCAGCTACGAGGCCCTCATGACCGGCGCCTCCGGTGACTACGACACCGCCACCACCAGCATGTACGACTACTCCGTCATCCACTACACCTCCGGCACCACCGGCAAGCCGAAGGGCGCCGCCCATCGGCACCTCGCCGTCGTGCAGCAGTACGCCACCGGCAAGTGGGTGCTGGACTTCCACCCGGAGGACCTCTACTGGTGCACCGCCGACCCCGGCTGGGTCACCGGCACGTCCTACGGCATGTTCGCCCCGTGGTCCAACGGTGTCACCCAGCTCATCTACGAGGGCGGATTCGGTGCAAGCGCCTGGTACCAGATGATCGAGAAGTACGGGGTGACGGTGTGGTACACCGCCCCCACTGCCGTCCGAATGTTGATGAAGGCCGGCGAGGAGCTGCCGTCGCGGTTCAACCTGTCGTCCCTCCGCCACATCAACAGCGTCGGCGAGCCCCTGAACCCCGAGGCCGTTATCTGGGGCACCAAGGTCTTCGACCAGCCCATCCACGACAACTGGTGGCAAACGGAGACCGGCGCCATCATGGTCGCCAACTACCCCGCGATGGACGTGCGCCCCGGCTCCATGGGCCGCCCCATCCCCGGCATCGAGGTCGCTATCCTCGACAACGACTACAACCCGCTGCCCCCCGGCAACGAGGGCTATCTCGCCGTCCGGCCCGGCTGGCCGTCCATGTTCCACACCTACTGGAACAACATGCCCATGTACAACACCAAGTTCCACAAGGGCTGGTACATCTCCGGCGACCAGTCGCGCATGGACGAGGACGGTTATGTCTGGTTCGTCGGCCGCGCCGACGACGTCATCAACACCGCCGGCCACCTCGTCGGCCCCTTCGAGGTCGAGAGCGTCCTCATCGAGCACCCCGCCGTCGCCGAGGCCGCCGCCATCGGCGTCCCCGACGACCTCGCGATGGAGGTCGTCAAAGGCTTCGTCGCCCTCAAGGACGGCTTCGAGCCCTCGGAGGAGCTCCGCCGCGAGATCCTCGGCCACGGCCGACAGCGCCTCCAGGCCATCGCGCCCCGCAGCATCGAGTTCCGCGCGTCCCTCCCGAAGACCCGCAGCGGCAAGATCATGCGCCGCCTCCTGAAGGCGGAGGAGCTGGGCCTCCCTCTCGGCGACACGTCCACCCTTGAAGACGACTAGTGACCAACGTCAAGGAACGCGCCTCTACAGGGTTTCATAAAGGGGGAGTTGCCAGATGGCAACTCCCCCTTAGTTTTTGTCGCGATCGGACTGAGAAAACCTCACCCCGCCCCTCGCAGGTCCAGCACCCGCATCTGCAGACGCTGCCGCCCGTTGTACGTGTTCACCTCCGGCGTGTACACCACATCGATACGCGCCCGCTCGCCGACGCCTTCCGGCCACGCCCGGTTGAACGCGACCGCCTCCCACGTCGAGCCGTCCCGTCGCAGCTGCAGCCGCAGGTGCTGCCCCTCGCTGCCCATGCGCCGCACGTCGACCACCGCAGCGCCCCGAGCGAGGAACGCCGGAGGCGGGTTCCCCTGCCCGAACGGCGCCAGCCGTCGCAGGAACCCCATCGTCTGCCCCGGCATCTCCGCGAACCCCGCCTCCGCGTCCACGCGCAGCGTCGGCTCCAGCGACGTCTCCTGCAGCCGCTCCCGGGCGAGCTCCTGCAACGAACTCCGTATGCTCTCGAGCTCCTCCGTGCGCGCCACAAAACCCGCCGCCGCCGGGTGCCCGCCGAAGTGCAGGAACCGCTCGCCGTGCTCCGCCAGCGCCCGCGCCAGGTGAAACTCCGTCGTGCTCCGCCCGCTCGCCCGCGCCGTGTCGCCGTCCACCGCGATGACCACCGCCGGCCGCGAGAACCGCTCGACCAGCCGGCCCGCCACCAGCCCGCTGACGCCCGGGTTGAACTGCTCGCCCGTGATGAACAGCAGCCGCTCACCCGCCTCCACCTGCGGCGTGGCCAGCCGCATCCCCTCGTCCAGCAGCTCCTGCGTCAACGACCGCCGCTCCCGGTTCAGCGTCTCGATGTGCGAGGCCAGCTCCCGCGCCTCCTCCGGGTCGTCCACCGTCAGCAGGTTGAACGCCAGCTCGGCGCTCTCCATCCGCCCCGCCGCGTTCAGCCGCGGCGCGATGACGAACGGGATCGATTCGTGGTCCAGCGACTCTCGCGCCACGCCCGCCGACGCCAGCAGCGCCAGCAGCCCCGGCCGCTCCGTCTCCCGCAGCCGCTCGAGCCCCAGCGTCGCGATTGCGCGGTTCTCCCCCAGCAGCGGCGCCATGTCCGCGACAGTCCCCAGCGACGCCAGCTCCAGCGCCCCGCCCGGCACGGGCGTCTCCAGCCGCCGGTGGATTGCCTGCACCAGCTTGAAGGCCAGCCCCGCGCCCGTGAGGAACGGGAAGGGGTAGGCGTCCGTGGGCGTCACCATCGCGAAGGCCTCCGGCGTCTCCCCCACGGGCGCGTGGTGGTCCGTCAGGATGACGTCCATGCCGAGTTCCTTCGCCTGCCGCACCTCCACCGCCGACGTGATCCCGCAGTCGACGGTGATGACCAGCGACGCCCCGAACTCGGCCATCGCTGTGACGGCCTCGCCGTTCAGCCCGTGGCCGTCGCGCACCCGGTGCGGCAGGTGCACGAACGCGTCCCCGCCGAGCGCCATCAGTGATTCGTACAGCAGCGCCGACGCCGTGACGCCGTCCGTGTCGAAGTCCCCGTAGACCGCGATCGTCTCGCCGCCCTCGACGGCCGCCAGCGTACGCTCGACGGCAGAGTCCATTTCGGAGAAGAGGAAAGGGTCGTGCAGCGCGTCCTCGGACGCATGCAGCAGCTCCCACGCCATGTCGCGCGTCTCGATGCCGCGGTTGTAGAGGAGTTGCGCCCACAGCCGGGGCAGCCGCAGCGCCTCGACTGCCTCGTCGGGCGCCCGTGGCCCGATGACCCACGTGGGCTGCGGAACTGCGCCGTTGTCCGCCATGCCGGACGGCCGGCTACGCGTCGTAGCGCTGGAAGAGCAGGGAGGTGTTGTGGCCGCCGAACCCCAGCGAGTTGGTCATGGCCACGTCCACCTTGGTCATCCGCGCATTGTGCGGCGTGTAGTCCAGGTCGCACTCCGGGTCGGGGTTCGTCAGGTTGATGGTCGGCGGAATGGCGCCCCGCTCGATGGCCATCACGCAGATGGCCGACTCGATGGCGCCCGCCGCCCCCAGCAGGTGGCCCGTCATCGACTTGGAAGAGCTGATGGCCACCTTGTTCGCGTCCTCGCCCCAGACTGACTTGACCGCGTCCGTCTCCGCCTTGTCGTTGATCGGCGTCGACGTCCCGTGCGCGTTGATGTAGTCCACGTCCTCCGGCTTCAGCCCCGCGCCCGCGATCGCCTGTCGCATCGCCCGCGCGCCGCCCTCGCCGAAGGGCGCCGGTTGCGTGATGTGCGACGCGTCCGACGTCACGCCGTAGCCCGAGAGCTCGGCGATGGGCCGCGCGCCCCGCGCCAGCGCGTGCTCCAGCCGCTCGACGACGAGCACCGCCGCGCCCTCGCCGATGATGAACCCGTCCCGCAGCGCGTCGAACGGCCGCGACGCCGCCTCGGGCGTCTCGTTGTTCCGCGAAAGTGCCCCGGCGGAGTTGAACCCCGCCACTGCGATTGGGCAGATGGGCGCCTCGGCCCCTCCGCAGATCGCCACGTCAATCTCACCCTTGCGGATGAGGTCCATCCCCATCCCGATGGCGTCCGCCCCGCTCGCGCACGCCGAGACCGTCGCGAAGCTCGGCCCCCGCGCGCCGTACGTGATCGAGACGTTGCCGCCCGCCATGTCCACCAGCATCATCGGTACCAGGAACGGGCTGATGCGCTTGGGGCCCTTCTCCCGCAGCACGTCGTACTGCTCGGACAGCGTGATGATGCCGCCCACGCCGCTCGCGATGAGCGACGACACCCGGTCGCCCAGCGGCTCCTCGCGCAGCAGCTCCGCTTGGCCCAGCGCCTCGCGCGCCGCCGCCAGCGCGAACTGCGAGAAGCGGTCCGCCCGTCGAGCTTCCTTCCGGTCCATGTAGTTGGTCGGGTCGAAGTCCGCAATCTCCGCCGCTATCGTCGTCTCAAACCCCTCGGGGTCGAACGCCGAGATGCGTGAGACCCCCGACCGCCCGGCGAGGAGCGATTCCCATGTCGCGTCTGCTGTCAGACCGAGGGGACTCACCACGCCTATACCGGTCACTACTATTCGTTCTTCTGCCACAAGTGCTCCTTGTCAGCGTCACGCTGTTGCTTTGGCTCTGACAGGCCCCCCTGAGGAGTCTGTCGGTAGGCCTGAGCGGCACGGTGTTCCCGCGATTATAGCAGGGCGCCATGAGGGACGGAACAAGCGAAAGATGCCGCAAATCGGTGGCATTGCAGCCTCGCCGCGTCAGCTTTCGGTATGAAACGCGACCCCCAGCAGCCCCGGCCCCGTGTGCGCGCCGATCACCGGCGTGAACGGCATGGTGATCGTCTCCACGCACGCGAACCGGCCCGCAATCGCGCGCTGCAGCGATTCGGCGTCCTCCGGCGCGGCCGCGTGCATCACGACGACGCGCATCGGCCCGCCGCCCGACTCCTCCGCCATGACCTCCATGACCCGTTCGACCGCCTTGGCCCGTGTGCGCGGACGCGCCACCATGCGCACCTCGCCCTCGCCCGGCCAGATCGCGAGGATGGGGTTGATGTTCAGCAGCGACGCCGCCCAGAACGCCGCCTTGGGCACCCGGCCCCCGCGCTGCAGCCGCCGCAGCGACTCCAGGATGCCGACGAAGTAAACCCGCCCCGCCACGTCGGCCGCCAGCCGCTCCACCGCGTCGAGCGCCGCGCCCTCCGACGCCAGCCGCGCTGCCGCCAGCGCCACCAGCGCCTCGGCCCCGCCCGCCGTCGCACTGTCGAGCACGACCCCGCGCCGCTCCGGGTGCGCCGCGAGAGCCTCCTCGAGCGCCGCCGCCGCGATGCCGTACGTCGCGCTCAGCTTGGACGTCGTCGTGACGCACAGCACGTCGCGCCCCGATTCGAAGGCGCGTTGAAGTGCTTCCTCGTATGATGCGGGAGAGGGGGCGGCCGTCTGCGCGGGCACGCTGTCGTCCGCGATGAGCTGGTAGAACGCGTCCGCCGTGATGTCGACGCCGTCCAGATAGCCGCGCCCGCCCACGGACAGCTGCAGCGGCACAACCTCCAGCGGCAGCCCGCCGATGTGCTCAGCCGTCAGCGATGACGTGCTGTCGACAATGACCGTAACGGTCGGTTCGGAATCAGGGAGGTCGTCCATCTGCACCAGATTGCATCAAGTTCGGCGTAAATGGAAGAACTTCAGGGCGCTTTCAGCGGGCAGTGCGGACCGCGCCGCCCCCTACAGCGGCAGGATGATGTACACGCCCTCGCCCATCGAGGCTAGCCCGACGGGGATCCACACCGCCAGCCGCAGCCCCCGGTGCGCGCCGTCGCCCCCGCTCATCGCCCGCTCGGCGAGGGAGAACGCGAGGCCCGCGGCCACCCCGCCCGTCGTCAGCAGCAGCCAGTTCGCCGTCCACCCGCCCGTGATGAGCCCCAGCGTGAACGCCAGCGAGGTGAACTTGAGCGTGATCGCACGGAAACCTTGCGGCCCGCCCTCGCTCCTGAAGGCGTCCCGGATGAAGCACGTCCCAAACACGATGACGAATAGCGCGAAGAAGTTCCGGCCCGTCTGCTCCTCGATTGTGCCGTTGGACACCAGCAGGATCACCCCGACGGCGACCGCCAGCACGGCCAGAAGGAGTGCGACCAGTGCATGGTTGGCCGATAGGGATAGCGTATTCATGTGCTCCGGTTCGCCCCTTGCGCTTCCGTAGCTGAATCGAATGGGTGGAACGCGGCCCCGTAGCAGCCTTCACTTACAGCAGCGTGGTCAGCTTGTACGCCCCCTCGCCGATGGCGAGGACACCCACAAGGTTCCACACAACCAGCCGGAACACCCGTGGCGGCTCCTCGCCCGTGCGAAGCCGCCCCTCGATGAGCGCGACGATAACGCCCACCAGCAGCCCGCCAATCAGCATCTGCCACCAGTATTCGCCCCAGTCGCCCGCGATGAGACCCAGCGTCAAGCCCAGCGACGCAAACTTGAACACAACCGAAGCGAATGCCTTTGGGGCGTCCTCCCGCTTGAACGCGTCGCTGATGAAGCCGATGCCGCCCAGAATCACAAACACCGAGAAGAGCCCCAGGCCCCAGTTCTCGTCGATCGTGTCATTGGAAACCAGCACAACCACGACGATGGTGGCAATAATGATTGCCAGTGCGAACACAGCGATCGCGATCTTCCCGGCCAGCGGAATCCTGTCCATAGCGCTCTCTTGCCCCCTGATTTGTGTGGTGTTGAGCTAGTCCTCGCGCAGCAGCAGCGCCGCCCACTCCTGCGCCTCCTCCAGCGAGTCGAAGCCTTCCGCGCTGAGCCCCATGCCCGCGCTCTGAATCGACCGGATCACCGAGACCTGGTACGTGCCATTGAACTTGTTCAGGTGGATGACCACGGTATTGTCGCCCTTCTTCCACCGCCGCATCTCGCCCGTCTTTGACTGTTCCCAATTCATCGGCATGACCTTAGCCTCCCCCGTTCCCCCTGAGCCCCGCTGTCGTCATTCCCGCGAAAGCGGGAATCCATGGCGCTCGCCACCAACCACTATTGACTCCCTCGTTCGCCCTGAGCCTGTCGAAGGGCAGTGCCGCGCCCCCTAAATCCCAAACAACGCCTGCACTAGCGGAATAATGAGGAAAATAATGAGGATGATGGCGATCATCGGGCTCAGGTCCAGCATGCCGAACGACGGCAGGTACCGGCGCAGCGGCCCCAGCACCGGGTCGGTGATCTGGTCGAGCGCCGCCTTGATCGGATTGTACGGCGACATGGGGAACCATGACAGGATGGACCTGATGAAGATGGCCAATACAAAGAGGTAGAGCAGGCTGACCAGGAGACCTCCGATTGCTTGCACTAGTCCTCCTCACCCAGCTGCACGGCCTTCTCGTACGCCGCCTCCACCGCCTCCATCACCGCCGCCCGGAACCGGTTGCTCTCGAGCGACAGCAACCCCTCCGCCGTCGTCCCGCCCGGCGACGTCACCGCGTTCCGAAGCTCCGCCGGGTGCCGCCCCGACTGCTGCAGCAGCTGCGCGCTCCCCAGCACCGTCTGCGTCGCCAGCGTCGCCGCGATGTCCCGGGACAGCCCCACCTGCACCCCCGCGTCCGTCAGCGCCTCGATGAACAGGAACACGTACGCCGGCCCGCTGCCGCTCAGCCCCGTCGCCATGTCCACGTACTTCTCGCTCGGCACCTGCACCTCTTTGCCGATGGCCTGCAGCAGGTTGCGCGTCTCCTCGATGCGGTCCGGATGCGTGCCCTCCGTCGCCGTCCACACGCTCACCCCCGCGCCGATCTGCGCCGGCGTGTTCGGCATGATCCGCACGATGCCTTCGTGGTCGAGCCCCTTCTGGATCGACTTGATCGTCGCCCCCGCCACGATGCTCAGCGCCGCCTGCTCGTCCGAGAGCGACTTCCGCAGCCCTGACATGGCTTTCGGCAGGTCCTGCGGCTTCACCGCCAGCAGCACCAGGCTCCCGTGCCCCGCCGCCGCCTTGCCGTCGTCCGTCACAACGACGCCGTATCGCTCCGCGAGGTACTCGCGCCGCGGCCCGACGATCTCGGCAACCGCAATGTCCCCCGGCGACGCCAGCTCCCGCTCGAGCACCCCGCCAAGGATCGCCTCCGCCATCGTCCCGCCGCCAATAAACCCAATCCGCATATCGTCTCCCGCTCTCGTCATACCGGCGAAAGCCGGTATCCAGCGTACCCCCCGCTCACCCTGAGCCTGTCGAAGGGCCGCTCGCCCCAACCGTTCGCCCTGAGGGAAATCGAAGGGCCACTCGCCCCCAACCTACCCCGCGACCCTGCCAACTCCCTCGTCGTTCCTGCGCAGGCAGGAACCCCGACGATCCGCGCCCCCGTTCGCTCTGAGCCTGTCGAAGGGCCGCTCGCCCCTAACCGGCCCCGCGACTCTGCCAACTCCTTCGTCATTCCCGCGAAGGCGGGAATCCAGCGCCCCAGCCTACCCCGCAATCCCCGTCCCGGTAGCCAGGTCCACCGCCACCTTGATCGACTCCACCATGCTCGTGTCGTCCGCCTTGTTCTGCCACGCAATGTCGAACGCCGTCCCATGGTCTACCGACGTCCGGATGAACGGCAGCCCCAGGTTCACCGTGATGCTCTCCTCGAAGCCGTACATCTTCACCGCAATGTGTCCCTGGTCGTGGTACATCGCCAGCACCGCGTCGTAGTCGCCGCGAACGCCCTGCAGGAACACCGTGTCCGCCGGCACCGGCCCCGCCGCGTCGATCCCCTCGGCGAGCGCCGCCTCCACCGCCGGCGAGATCTCCGTCGCCTCCTCGTCGCCGATGAGCCCGCCGTCCGAGGCGTGCGGGTTCAGCGCCGCCACGCCGATCCGTGGCTCCGAAAACCCCCACGTCTTGAACGACGAGTCCGTGAGCCGGAGCGCCGCCAGGATGTTGTCCTGCGTCACGTAGTCGCACGCCCGCTTCAGCGAGCGGTGTGTCGTCAGGTGCACCACCCGCAGCCCCTTGGACACCAGCATCGTCAGCACCTTCGGCGACTCGGACAGCCGCTGCAGCACCTCCATGTGGCCGATGTCCTCGTACCCCGCTAGGCTCGCGGCCTCCTTGTGCAGCGGCGCCGTCGCCATCGCCGTCACAGAGCCGTTCAGGCACAGCTCCCCCGCGCGCACCACCCACTCCATCGCCGCCTTGCCTGCCGTCGCCGAGATCTCGCCCGGCCGCATCCCCGCGGCGTCGTAGTTGCCGATGTCCAGCACCGCGACGGCCCCGCCACCGCCAACGACGTCATCCGCCGACTCGACCGCCCGAACTTCGAACCCCGACCCCGTCAGCTCGAAGGCCCGCCGCATGATGTCCGCGTTCCCGACGACCAGCGGCGTGCACCACGCACCCACCGACGGTCGCGCCAGCGCCTTCGCGATGACCTCCGCGCCTATCCCGCAAGGGTCCCCCATCGTGATCGCGATAACGGGCCGCTCACCCACAACATTGCCCTCCGAACTGCACTACCCCCAGCCGGGGCGTTCCGGTCTCAGTATACAGCGCGGGTGAAGGCAGGTGAAACGGCGGGAAGGGGTGGGGAACCTCAATAATGCTTGCAGTCCCCGATGGGGTGGCATTGTTCCATCCGCCTTCGTTCGAATTGGGAATGGAAATGGGGCGGCCTGCAGGTCGCCCCATTTCTGTCATAGGGTAGTGACTCGCCTTGAATACTACCGGCGTCGTTTGCGGCTGGCACCCTTCATCCCGGTGATCGCGCCCACCACTGCGCCAGCAAATCCCCCGATGAAGAACAAAGGGCGGACCAATGCGTCGTATCCCTGCCATGTCCACCCATCAAAGATGAGGGGCACGATCACGCTCCAAATCCCAACCCATGCGATTGGGAGTCCGACGCTGGTAATCACTGCGGCAAGCACTGCGGACATAGCTATTGCTCCAAGGAGTTTCATGGCACACCTCCAATGTGTTGTTTCTGGAAAGAAAAGCGCATCCCGTCCGATGTTCCGAATAGAGCAGAAAATCAGAAAGCGGGGCCTATTGGAGGAGTGGAGCTATTCGATCTGAGGGGAAACGCCAGGGGAGAAACCAAGGGCGAGGATTGATGGCTGTGGCAGGATTCTTGGTCGTACGCCTTCTGGCGTCGCGAGGATTGGCTTGGCGGTCGGATGGCCGACCAACGTCTCCAGGAAGTGAAGTATTCTGGGAATTACTCTGGGCAAGAAGCTTGCCAAGCTGACGATCGACGTCCGCATGGCCAGCCTGATCTCCACTGGGTCGCTGAGGGCGCACACGATAAGGGGAACCGTGACGTAGACCATTGTGAAGACCTGCAGCCAAAGTGAACCGCGCAGGAAGCTGGTGGCGAAGTCGTCGCCGGGAAGTCCCATGACGTCTATGGCTGCTGCGATCGTCCATACGAACGCCATGAGCATCGCCGGCGCCAGCCATGCGAGCAGATCCGGCGTCGGCTTGATGTCGCGGCCGGACTGGACACTCAGTTGACGAGTCAAGAATGCGAACATACGTCCCAGTATACCAGATCGGGGAGGGCTGCCAACCCTCCCCCACTGGCTCTTTGCGTGAGTTTTGCGCCACCCCCCTAAATCGCCGTCACACCGCCGTCCATCACCAGCTCGCTCCCCGTCATGAACGACGACTCGTCCGACGCCAGGAACAGCGCCCCGTTCGCGATGTCCTCCACCGTCCCCATCCGCCCCAGCAGCGTCCGAGCAATCGTCTCCTCCGGCCCGCGTGACGAGTCCTGCCACGAGATCCGGATCATGTCCGTGTCGATCGGCCCCGGGTGGATCGAGTTCGCCCGGATCCCCTCCCGGCCGTACTGCACCGCCGTCGACTTCGTCAGCAGCCGCACCGCGCCCTTGGACGCGTTGTACGCCACGTAGTTCGGACTGCCGACCATCCCCGCAATCGACGAGATGTTGACGATCGAGCCCCCGCCCGCCTTCCGCATCTCCGCGATCACCGCCTTCGTTCCGAAGAAGACGCCCTTCGCGTTGATGTCCATCACGGCGTCCCATTCCTCCTCGGTCGTGGTCTCCACGCGCCCGTTCATCAGGATGCCCGCGTTGTTCACCAGCACGTCCACCTTGCCGTACTCCGACACCGCCGTCTCGACGGCCGCCCGCCAGTCGTCCTCGCTCGTCACGTCCAGGTGCACGTACGTGCAGTCGCCGCCCGCCTCCGCGATCTCCGCCGCGACGGCCCGCCCCTCGGCGTCCAGCAGGTCCCCGATGACCACCTTCGCCCCCTCGCGAGCGAACATCCGCGCTTCCATCGCCCCCTGGCCCTTCGCGCCGCCGCTGATGATGGCCACCTTCCCCTCCAGCCTCGCCATCGCCCCCCTCCTCATTCAGTTCCAACTGCCCCCACTATAGCGTCAGCCCCGCAGCCCGCAACAGCCTCCGCGCATCTCCCCGACGCCCGATTGCCCTGAGCTTGTCGAAGGGTCCTGCGTAGGCAGGAACTCCTGCAAACCGAGCGGCGCCAGCCACCCCCGTTTCACCGGCGAAAGCCGGTGCCCAGCCCCCGCTCGCCCGCAAGGACATCAAAGCACAATTCCCCTGACGCCGCCCCGTAGCGCACCTCCTTCTCCCCCGCTATCCTCCTGCCATAAACCCGGCACGCGGCAGGACCCGCCCCCAAAGGATGCCCGAGTCGCGCCGTAACAGCTACGAATCGTTTCAAAACATTTTGCAAAAGTCGTAGCTGAAACTCCCCGCTACAGCTACGATTCGATTTCCGAAGTCGAATCCCCCGCTCATCCCCCGCCACACTCCCAACACTATTCGCCACACCAATGCTAACCCACTCAAAGTATTTCCTTGACACGGGGTAGGCCCTCAGCTACTATGGCACCAACAATTCCATACCGGCGCACTGCTCTTATCCAGAGTGGCTGAGGGAACGGCCCGAGGACGCCCGGCAACCGGCCCACGTGGGATACGGTGCCAACGCCGTCAAGCTGCAGCGCGGCTTGAATCGATGAGAGTGTTCTTCCGTCAAGAGCTTCTCTCGCCGGGAAGCTCTTTTTGTTGCCCGTCATGGTGGGGGAGACCATTACGACGACTGCCAGAACAGCAAGAGTGAAGCCCCTCGAGTGGACCGGTGGCCGCCTGCGACTGCTGGACCAGCGGCTGCTGCCCGCCCGCGTCGAGCACGTCGAGCTCGACCGCTGGCAGGACGTCGTGACCGCCATCCAGTCGATGCAGGTCCGCGGCGCCCCCGCCATCGGCGTCGCCGGCGCCTATGGTGTCGCGCTTGCAGCGAGCACGCTCGCTTCGAGCGCCCTCGCCCACGACGACCATGCAACCTTCCGCCGAGATCTCACCACAGCCGCCGAACGACTCGCCGCGGCCCGCCCCACCGCCGTCAACCTGCCGTGGGCCGTCGCCCGCACCCTCCGCGCCGCCGAGTCCGCCCCCACGCCCGCCGAAGCCGCCGAGCGAGCCCTCGCCGAGGCCGAGGCCATTGAGGCCGAGGATCTCCGCGCCAACATGGCCATCGGCGCCCACGGCGCGGCCCTCCTGCCGCCGAACGCCCGCGTCCTGACCCACTGCAACACCGGCGCCCTCGCCACGGCCGGCTACGGCACCGCCCTCGGCATCGTCCGGGCCGCGTGGGAGCGAGGTGCCCTCGCCGGCGTCGTCGCCACAGAGACCCGCCCCCTCCTGCAGGGCGCGCGCCTCACGGCGTGGGAGCTCGCGCAGGAGGGCATCCCCGTGACCCTCATCATCGACGCCGCGGCCGCCTCCGTCCTCCGCGACGGCGGCATCGACGCCGTCATCGTCGGCGCTGACCGCATCGCCGCCAACGGCGACGTCGCCAACAAGATCGGCACCTACGCCCTCGCCCTCCTCGCGAGGGCCCACGGCGTCCCCTTCTACGTCGCCGCGCCCTCCAGCACCGTCGACCTCGACACCCCCACCGGCGGCGCCATCACCGTCGAGCAGCGCGACCCCTCCGAGGTCGCCGCCCCCCTCGGCGTGCAAGCCGCTCCCGAGGGCGTCGCCGTCGCCAACCCCGCCTTCGACGTGACCCCCGCCGAGCTCATTACCGCCATCGTCACCGAGCGCGGCGTCCACACGCCGCCCTACGCCGAGAGCCTGCGCGCGGAGGCGCCCAATGCCTAACGCGAGCATCGGCGTCATTGGCGGCACCGGCCTCAGCGAGTTGTCCGGCCTCACCGACGTCCAGGAGGTCGAGGTCAACACGCCCTTCGGCGCGCCCAGCGGCCCCATCGTCGTCGGCAGCTACCACGGCGTCGAGATCGCCTTCCTGTCGCGGCACGGCAAGGGCCACCGCCTCACTCCGACCGAGCTGCCCGTCCGCGCCAACATCTACGCCCTCAAGCTTCTCGGCGTCGAGCGCGTCATCTCCGTCAGCGCCGTCGGCAGCCTCAGGGAGGAGATGGCCCCGCAGGACATGGTGGTCCCGGACCAGCTCATTGACAGGACACGCCAGCGCGTGTCCTCGTTTTTTGGCGACGGCATCGTCGCCCACGTAGACTTCGCCGAGCCCTTCTGCGCCGGCATGCGCAGCCTCCTCGTCGAGGCATGCCGCGAGGCCGGCGCCAACGTCCACGACGGCGGCACCTGCGTCGTCATGGAAGGCCCCGCCTTCTCGACCATCGCCGAGTCGAACTTGTACCGCTCGTGGGGCGCCAGCATCATCGGCATGACCGCGCTCCCCGAGGCCAAGCTCGCCCGCGAGGCCGAGCTCTGCTACGGCACCCTCGCCTGCGTGACCGACTATGATGTATGGCACCCGGAGCACGACAACGTCTCCGTGGACGTGGTGCTCCGTAACCTGCACCACAACGTCGCCACCGCCCAGCAGGTGCTCCAGCGCATCGTGCCCCGCCTTGGCGGCGGCCTCGGTGGCGAGCGCGATTGCGCCTGCGCCCACGCCCTCGACATGGCAGTTGTGACCGCCCCCGAGGTGCGGCCCGCCGGCGTGACGCAGCGCCTGAAGCTGCTCTTGGGCGACAGGGCATAGCTGACACAACCAACTACGGGAAAGGACGATCCAGAGGGAGGACGGCAATGGCAAGGAAGAACCCCGGCGAGCCCTTCTACCGCATCAACGCGGAGGAAGCCAAGGAGATGGTCGACAGCGACCCCAACGTCGCCGTCGTCGACGTGCGCAACCCGGACGAGTACGCTGCTGGCCACGTGACGAATGCGATCTTCATGCCCGTCGACACCGTGCTCACCCGCGTCGACGAGCTCCCCAGGGATAAGAAGCTCCTCTTCATCTGCGCCATGGGCCAGCGCAGCGCCCTCGCCTGCGAGATGTCTGCCGCCATGGGCATTGACCCGGAGAACCTCTACAACATTGAGGACGGCACTCCCGGCTGGGTGAACCGGGACTACCCCACCAGCTACGGCGACGAGCCGTAGACCACGAAGCGAAAGGAACACAATGTACAAGAAGCGCAGGATCACCACACTCAAGCACCGCATCACGCGCAAGAAGCAGCGCGACCGCCGCGGCCTCGCCCGCAGGCTCATCAAGGGTGACATCACCCTCGACCAGCTCGACCGGCTGGCCGGCTCCGCAAGCAGCGGCGTCCTCCGCACCGTCAACTACCTCAGCGAGACCGAGGGCGCGACCCTCTCGCCGACGTTGGCGCAGGCCGTCGCGGCCGCCGCGGCCCCCGTGTCCAGCGGCACGAGCATCGTCCAGCGCCGAGCGGCCCCGGCGTCGCCGCCTCGCCGCGCTCCGGCCCGGCCCGCCGCCCCCGCCGAGGAAGCGCCGGCGGAGGCCCCTGAGCCCGAACCGGCTGCCGTAGCCGAGGAAGCCGCGCCGGTTGAAGCGGCGGTGGCTGAAGAGCCCGTGGCGGAGGCGGCGCCCGTAGCGGACGCGCCGCCTGCTGAGGAAGCTGCACCCGCGGCCGAAGAAGCTCCTGCCGAAGAACCAGCGCCAGCCGAGGAACCGGCGCCCGCTGCAGAGGCTGCCCCTGCTGTGGAAGCTGCGCCCGCTGCGGAACCTGCCCCCGCTGTGGAACCTGCGCCTGCGCCTACGCGCCGCAGGTCCACCCGCGCCGCAGCCGCTGCCGACACCGCCGAGCCCGCAGCCGAACCCGCGCCCGCGCCCACCCGCCGTCGTTCCACCCGGGCCGCTGCCGCGCCATCCGAACAGGCCGCGCCCAGCGAGGCAGGCGAGGAAGAGAAACCCGCGCCCGCGCCTCGCAGGCGGTCCCGCCCGGCTGCGGAGAGCTAGCCCCCTTGGAAATTAGACGGTAGGCAAGGAGAGAGCATGACTACCCAGGGCAACACCTTCGCAATGTCCCCCAGTTACCTCTACACCTCGGAGTCCGTCACTGAGGGGCATCCGGACAAGGTCTGTGACCAGGTCAGCGACAGCATCCTGGACGCCATCTACGCCCAGGATCCCCAGGCCCGCGTCGCCTGCGAGACCGCCACCGGCACCAACTTCGTCGCCGTCATCGGCGAGATCACCACCACCGCCGTCGTCGACTACGAGCAGGTCGTCCGCGACACCCTCAAGCGCATCGGCTACGACGATCAGGATGTCGGCATCGATTACAAGACGTGCGAAATCGTCATTCGAGTGCATGAGCAGTCGCCGGACATCAAGGCGGGCGTCGACACCGCGCTGGAGTCGCGCGGTGGAACCGCGTCGGACGACGAGTTGAACTTGGGCGCCGGCGATCAGGGCATGATGGTCGGCTTCGCCTGCAATGAGACGCCGGAGCTGATGCCGCTCACCCTGTCGCTGGCGCACCACCTGACCCGTCGCCTCGCCGTCGCTCGCCGTGAGGGCATCCTCCCCTGGCTGAAGCCCGACGGCAAGTCGCAGGTGACGGTGGAGTACGAGTACGGCAAGCCGAAGCGCGTGGCGGCCCTCGTCGTGAGCACGCAGCACAGCCCTGAGGTCTCCAACGAACAGATCGAGCAGGAGGTGCGCGAGCACATCATCGGCGCTGTCGTCCCTTCCCATCTGATTGACGCGCTGACGCGGATCTACGTGAACCCGTCGGGACGGTTCGTTGTCGGCGGCCCTCACGGCGACTCCGGCCTGACCGGGCGGAAGATCATCGTCGACACCTACGGCGGGATCGCGCGCCACGGCGGCGGCGCTTTCTCCGGCAAAGACCCCACGAAGGTCGACCGCTCCGCTGCCTACGCTGCCCGCTGGGTCGCCAAGAACATCGTCGCGGCCGGCCTCGCGGAGCGCTGCGAGGTGCAGATTTCCTATGCGATAGGCGTTGCCGAACCCACCAGTCTTGCCGTGGAGACATTCAACACCAACAAGGTGAGCACGGATCTCATCGCGGAGCTGGTCAGGAAGCACTTTGACCTGCGCCCGCGCGCCATTATCAGCGAACTCGGTCTCCGCTCCCCCATCTACGCCCAGACCGCCGCCTACGGCCACTTCGGCCGCGACGACGTCGACCTCCCCTGGGAGCGCACCAACAAAGCCGAGGAGCTCCGCGCAGACGCCGGCATCTAACCCACCCCAGGCGAACCGAGGGAGCCCAGTCCGCACAACAACGGACTGGGCTCCCTTCCTTGCCGTACCTACCGTTCGCCCTGATCCCGTCGAAGGGCAGCCCCCGCCCCCCTCCCCTCGTTTCACCGGCGCAAGCCGGTGCCCAGGAACCCCTCTTTGTCCTCCCATCGTACCTGCACAGGAACAAAGCTCGATGCAAGATAGCGCCGTTCGCCCTGAGGCTCTCGAAGGGCATGAACGGGGGGCCGCAGGCCCCACGACGCCCTCCCCCAATAACGTCCGCCGTCCCCAATCACCCCCTAACCTCGTCATACCGGCGCACGCTGGTATCCAGAACCCCCGCCCCGGACACCCTTCCCACCTCACCCCCCGTCGTTCCTGCGCAGGCAGGAACCCCGCCGCTCGCCAATCACGCCATCCCCCGCCGTTCGCCCTGAGCCCGTCGAAGGGCAGCCCCCACCCTCGTTTCACCGGCGCAAGCCGGTGCCCAGAAACCCCGCTTGGTCCTCCCGTCGTACCTCCACAGGATAAAGCTCGACGCGGGATAGCACCGTTCGTGCTGAGGGAAATCGAAGCATGAATGGGGGCCGCAGGCCCCACGGCGCCCTCCCTCAATAACGCCCGCCGTCCCCAATCACCCCCTAACCTCGTCATACCGGCGCACGCTGGTATCCAGAACCCCCGCCCCGGACACCCTTCCCACCTCACCCCCCGTCGTTCCTGCGCAGGCAGGAACCCCGCCGCTCGCCAATCACGCCATCCCCCGCCGTTCGCCCTGAGCCCGTCGAAGGGCAGCCCCCTCCCCTCGTTTCACCGGCGCAAGCCGGTGCCCAGAAACCCCGCTTGGTCCTCCCGTCGTACCTCCACAGGATAAAGCTCGACGCGGGATAGCACCGTTCGTGCTGAGGGAAATCGAAGCATGAATGGGGCCCGCAGGCTCCATGGCGCCCTCCCCCAATAGCGCCCCCCCCCCTGACACCACCACCGCGCGCGCGCCCCGCCCTCCCCGCTACCCTCACCCGCATGCTGGCGGTCCAGCGTCGCTCTCGGCTTCCGTAGTCGCCATCCAGCCGCCCCGAGTCGACTTCCAGTTACGGGCTTGCAACCGATTCGAATTTTTTTCGCGCCAAAACGAATCCGTGGAGCGTATCTGGCGGAGCCGCAAATCGTAGGGAAAGGAAACGACGCACCTAATGGCAATAAACCAACAAAACGAAGCCCGAAAGGAGTCGGCCTGCCGCCGTACAGCCCGGCGGCTAGCCGTCGCTGGCCGTCGCGCCGCCTTCCGACGCGGCGGTGTTCGCCTCGCCCGCGACGGCAGCCCAGGCGAGCGCCGTGAGCATGCGCAGCGGGTTCAGCGCCTGCCAGAGCACCCCGTTGTCGACGAAGTAGGCGTTGGCGAAGACGATGGCGCCCATCGCCAGTGAGACTGCTCCGGCCGCGCGCCCTGTCGCGCTCCCGGTCCGCCACAGGCCGGCCGCGGCCACGGTTGAGGAGCCGATGAAGAGCGGATTGATGGTGCGCCACACGTTGCCCCAGTTGTCGCCGAACAGATCGCTGTACCCGTTGACGAGGACCGCTAGGGCCAGCGCGCCCATCGCAAGGCTGCGCACCCAGGGGACGCGCCGGGTGCTCAGCCAGATCCACCAGACGCCGCCAAACCCGATGAGCAGCGGGCCAATCTGCCACAGCTTCCACGGCCAGTGCGGGACGGACATCCCGTCCGGGTCGGCAAGGATCGTCCGCTCCGTCCACCCGAAAACGGCCAGTGCGACAAAAGCCGTCGCCGCCAGCGCCGGAATTGGCCCAAGGTCTCTGGGTGCTATCAAATTGAACATGACTCCTCCTGGCGGCAATGTACTCATCCGCAATCCACGCCGTCAAACCCCGCAATTCACACCCGTTCGTGCTGAGGGAAATCGAAGTACGAATGGGGGGCCGCAGACCCCACGGGGCGCCCCCAACAACCTGCCTTCCCGGCTCGTCGTTCCCGCGCAGGCGGGAACCCACGCCCCTGCCGCCTCACCCTCGACCATGTGCATCCCCCGCCGCTACCCTGCCCCCATGAATGAGACAACCCCCGCCCAACCGCAGCTTCCGGAAACAGAGTTTTCGTTGCGGTTCGCCCCACCGCGGCGGCTGCGACGGCAATGCCAGGACGCGCAACGTTGTGTTTCGTGGCTCAATGCAAAACAACCCACTCCCAATACAAAAGGCCCCCACAACTCAATTGCGATTCAATGCAACTCAATCCCCCTCCAGCTACGAACGACCACCAGCCGTTCCAGTCGTCATCGGGCCTTCCCGTATCTGGAAACGAAAAAACTCAAACAGAAAACGCCGGCAACTCAACTCAATTCCCTCCCTCGTCGGAGCGAAGAGGAGTAGCCCCTTCCCCGTGAGCGGGGGAAGGGTGGGATAGGGGCGCCTGCCTCAACGACAGCAAGCCCCGCGCCCCCCGTTGCCGCACCCGCCCTTGGCGAGCCCCCGCCCCATGCACTACCATCCTTGTGACGCAGCCTCACCCGGCTGCCGGGGACTGTTCCCAGATCGCCCGGAGGTTTGCATGTCCTCTATCGATGTCCGTCTCAGGTTCGGCACGGACGGCTGGCGCGCCGTCATCGCCGAGGAGTTCACCTTCCGGAACGTCCGCTTTTGCGCCCAGGGCGTCGCCGACTATCACGTCGCGCAGGGCTTCGCAGCCGAGCCCGTCATCGTCGGCTATGACACCCGCTTCCAGTCCGCCGAGTTCGCCGACGCCGTCGTCGAGGTGCTCGCCGGCAACGGCCTGCGCGTCATCCGGTGCACGGCCCCCGCGCCGACGCCCGTCGTCGGCTACAACCTCGTACACTACGGGGCCGCCGGCGGCGTGATGATCACCGCCAGCCACAACCCGGCCAGCTGGAACGGTTTCAAGTACCGCGGCCCCTCCGGCGGCAGCCCGCCCCCGGAGGTCCTCACCGATCTCGAGGCCGTCATCCAGCGCGTCCAGGAGGCAGGCGAGGTCCGCAGCCTCGACCTTGCGGCCGCCCGCGATGCTGGCCTCGTCACCGACATCGACCCCGCGCCTGAGTACATCGCCCACGTCGCCCGCCTCGTCGACGTCGACGCTCTCCGCGCCGTCGGCTGCCATGTCGCCGTCGACGCCATGCACGGGGCTGGCGCGGGCTACCTGACCGCCCTGCTCTCCGGCGGCGCGACCACCGTCACCGAGGTTCGCGGCAACGTGAACCCCGCCTTCCCGGACATGCACAACCCCGAGCCCATTGACCGCAACCTCGCCCCCCTCCGCGACGCTGTCCTGGCCACCAACGCCCTCGTCGGCGTCGCCATGGACGGGGACGCCGACCGCGTCGGCGCCATAGACGGCTCCGGCGAGTACATCACCGCCCTCCAGGTCTTCGGCCTGCTCACCTACTACCTGCTGGAGGTGCGCGGCTTCAGAGGCCCGCTCGTCAAGTCCTTGACCACCAGCAACATGGTGTCCCGCCTCGGCGAGCAGTACGGTGTGCCCGTCCACGAGACCTCCGTCGGCTTCAAGTACATCGCCCCGCTCATGCTCGAGACCGACGCCCTCATCGGCGGCGAGGAGAGCGGCGGCTTCGGCTTCCGCGGCCACATCCCCGAGCGCGATGGCGTCCTCAGCGCCCTCTTCCTCCTCGACCTCGTCGCCCGCAAGGGCGTGACCCTCTCCGCCGTCATCGACGAGATCTACGGCCTCGTCGGCCCCCACCACTACGATCGCCTCGACGTCGTCTTCGACGGCGCCAACCGCCCCGCCGTCGAGGGCCGCCTGTTCGACGCCCCGCCCCGCGACCTCGCGGGCAGGCCTGTAGTCGCCGTCGACACCGTCGACGGCATCCGCTACCGCCTGGAGGGCGGCGAGTGGGCCGTCGTGCGCTTCTCGGGCACGGAACCCCTCCTCCGCATCTACGCGGAAGCCCCCTCCACAGACCGAGTACGCCAGCTCCTCGAAGCCACCCGCGCCCTGACGGGCGTGTAGGGGCAACCCTCGTGGTTGCCCGCTCACACCCGCTTTAGAAGCCGCGGATGGACACTGCCGCCCGGTGGTTGGGCAGCGCGCAAGGATTTGGTAATATGGCAATGTCAGGAACAGGAACCCTACCTGAGGGGAGGCCTGCCAGGTGAGCGCCCTTGAGCTGCCTGTACTGTTGCTGAACCAGAACTATGAAGCGCTGAACGTCTGCAACGTTCGTCGTGCGGTGGTGCTTCTCGGCCGCGGCAAGGCGGAGATGCTTGAGAACGGCAGGGGCGTCATCCACTCGTCCCAGCACGAGGTCGACATCCCCTCTGTCATCCGCCTCATCTACATGGTCAAGAGACCCGTCCAGCAGCGGCGACTCTCAAGACAGGAGGTGTTCTTGAGAGACGGCCACAGATGCCAGTACTGCGGCAAACAGACCAGGGACCTCACCATTGACCACGTAATGCCCCGGCACAGAGGCGGCCCCCACGTCTGGGAAAACGTCACCAGCGCATGTATCCCCTGCAACCACAAGAAAGCCGGCAACACCCCCAGGGAAGCCCGAATGACCCTCCTCACCGAGCCCCGAGCCCCCAAGCCAAACCCCTACGCGATGTTCCACCGCCGCGCCATCCTCGACGAGTGGCGAAAGTTCCTGCCGTGGCTCAAGTAGCTGCGACGCCAGTCCGCGCATCCTGACCGGGGAGTACGACGACAGATGATACGCTCATGGAACGGCCTGACCCCGAAGATTCATCCGGAGGCCTTCGTCAGCGAGTTCGCCTACGTCATCGGCGACGTCGAGATAGGCGCGGGTAGCAGCGTCTGGCCCGGCACCGTCATCCGCGGCGACATCGGCAAAGTCCTCATCGGTGAGAACACCTGCATCCAGGACAACAGCACCATCCACACCGACGGCCGGGGCGCTGTCATCGGCAGCAACGTCGTCATGGGCCACCGCGTCCTCTGCCACGCCGACAAGATCGGCGACGGCGTAGTCATCGGCAACGGCGCCGTCGTGAACGGCGGCTTCACGGAGATAGGCGACTACTCCATCATCGCTTCGGGCGCCGTAGTGCGAGAGAACGCCAAAGTCCCCCCGAGAACGTTCATGACAGGAGTCCCAGCGGAGGTCAAGGGAGAAGTAACCGAGCGCCACATAGAGCGCTTCAAGCGCAACGCAGACCACTACGTAGCCCTCGCCGCCAAGTACCGTGAGCTCGGCGAAGGCTAAGACCTACGCCAGCCGCACATCCCGGAAGTAGCCCGCGAAGATCCCGCGGTCGCGGGTCAGGAGTGCATCGGCGCGGTGGAGTGCATGCGCGCCAATGAGGAAGTCCGGCAGCACCCGATTTCTCGGGCCGCCTGCGCGCCGGTACTGTGCCCAGCGCAGCCCCGCCACATAGGCAATAGCCGTGTCTATTGAGGAGATGGTGAGGTTGAGTTGCCGTAGAGCCTCATTGAGGAGCGCCTGGTCGTCAAAGCGTGGCACTAGCTCTGCGTAAGCAATGGCGCAAATAATCAATGGGCCCCGGCGGTTGTACGCGCGCAGCCTCCGCAAAGACTCTTGGCCGAAGTCCGCGTCTTCGAGGAAGACGTCGAAGAGGACATTGCTGTCGACTGCGGTGATCACCGCCCTCTGATGTCCTCGATGTATTCATCCACGCTGTTGTAGAGACCGGCCAGGGCGTCCCTGCCCTTCAGGAAGCCAAGCACACTGTCCGGAATCTCCCGTGCCCGGTTCGGGGCGTCACCCGCAGGCGCGCACCGCTTTATGAGCAGCCCCTCGTCTGTGGGCACCATGTCAATCTCGACACCCTTGCCCAGACCGAGACGCTCCCGCAGTTTCTTGGGTATGGTGATACGACCGCTATCTGTAATGCGCATGGCTTTCCCTGCCATAGTCCTCTTGTGATAAAGCCTAGCGCGCCCGTACATTCATGGCAAGCCGCATGCCCCTACCCCGGCCGCGCGCTGATCAGTACGTTAACCTCGACCTCGTCCTCGATCGACACCACCGACGGCGCGGTCGGCTTCTCGATGCCGAAGTCGTCCCAGGTGAACGTCGTCTTGCCCAAGATGACCACCACGTCACCGTCGTCCCGCGCCTGAATCTCAAACGTCACCGGGAACGTCTGCGCCAGCAGCTCCAGCGAGCCGGTCACCTGCGTTTCGACGGTATCGCCATTCGTAAACCCGTCCGGCAGCGGCGTTGCGTCCGGCAGGATGAACGTGCCCGTCGGGTGCTGCCTGAAGAGCCGGTTGCGAGTCCACCTGTCGCGGAACGCCTGGTCGCTCGAAAGCGTCTGCAGGTCGATGGTCACCCGCGACTCGCGGCCGTCGAGGTATACCTCGCCCGAGAGTTCCTCCGTCCGCATCACGGCTACGATGGGCAGTGGCAGGTTCCTCAGCTCCTCCCCGACGCTGAACGTCGCCTCGGACCCCTCACCCACAACGAATGTGATCCCGTCGACGTCACCCGTCTGCCGAGGCGCGGCCGGCTCTTCTGTGGGCGCCGCCGTCGGCTCGGCTGTAGGCGCGGGTTCCGACGCGGGCCCCTCGACGCCCTCGGGGGCGGCTGTAGGCTCCGTCGCCGCTGTGGGGGCCGTCACCGGCGCCTGCACGGGTTGTGTCGTGGTAGCGTCGTCGTCCGACTCTCCGCCGCATGCCGTCAACGCGACCATCAGGAGTGCGGAGAGCATCACCAGGGCAAGGGCTCGCTTGAAGCCAGTGTGCAGCATCAGAGGGTGCGCCTTTCTGCTAGTGTTGTCGGGTCCGGTGCCGTGCCATCCGAGATGGGAAACGTCGCGGCTCGCCTGAAAGTTAGCCGCTGAGTCTGGCCGCTCGCGGCGGCAGCTCCAGCTCGCCGCTCTCTTGATCGCCCTGCCCTACCAGCCCGGCGCCGACGGCCAGCGCGACGACGACCGCCGCCACCGCAAGCCACCACGGCAGCGCGCGCCCCTTGTCCGCCAGCAGCGGCACGCCTCCACCGATGATCGCCGCCGCGAGCGCCGCCACGGGCAGCCCGAAGGACACGGCCCGCTCGATTTGCGTCTGCGCCAGCGCCGTCGCCCCCGCGACGAGCGCGAAGCCCAGCAGGACGAGCGCGTAGAACCGCACCGCGCGCTGCGGGCCCTCCGGGATGAACCTCCACGCGATGCCCGCAACTATCCCCGCAATCAGCGTTATGACAACGATGCTGGCGGTGTTGACAAGCCCGTCGTGCGGCGACTCCAGCGGGAGCGAAAGCAGTGAAGCCGCAACGGCCGCAATGCTCGCGCTGAGCATGCTCGCTCGCAGTGGCCCAGAGGGCGGCTGTCCGCTGATCATGTTCCTTCCCCCAAAGCCGTACAGCGCCCCCGTCGTTCCTGCGGAGGCAGGAACCCCGACGAACCCCACCCCCGTGTTTTACCGGCGAAAGCCGGTATCCAGGAAGCCCGCCCTGGGCTCGTCTAAGAGCACCCTCCCGGTCGCCGTCATTCCCGCGAAAGCGGGAATCCAGAAACCCGTCCCAAGCGGCGCTCCCTGTCGTTCCTGCACAGGCAGGGACCTCGACAAACCCACCTCATTCGCCCTTGGCTCGTCGAAGGGCACACGCCCCATCGCGCTACATCTGCTCCGGCGCGGCCATGCCCATCAGCGACAGGCATCGCGCCAGCCCGATGCGGGAGGCCTCCACCAGCTTGAGCCGTGCCTTCGAGAGCGCCTCGTCGTCGGAGATCACGCGGCACTGGTCGTAGAACCAGTGGAAGGCCGTCGCCAGCTCCAGCGTGTAGTGCGGCAGTCGGTGCGGCTCCATTGTCTCCGCGATGGTGTCGACGATCTCCGGCAGCAGCAGCAGTTGCCGCACCAGCGCCAGCTCCTCCGGCTCCGTCAGCAGGCCGACGTCGCCCTCCGCGAAGTCGAGCCCGCGCTCGCTCGCGTTCCGCAGGATGCCGGCGATGCGTGCGTGCGCATACTGCAGGTAGTAGACGGGGTTGTCTTGCGACTCCTTCGTCGCCAGCTCCAGGTCGAACTCCATCTGCGCCTCGGCAGAGCGCGCCAGGAAGAAGTACCGGCATGCGTCCGGTCCCACCTCATCGACGAGCTCCCGCAGCGTGATGATGTCGCCCGTGCGCTTCGATGCCCGCACCGACTCGCCTCCGCGCTTCAGCGCCACCATCTGCCCGATGATGATGTTGAGCCGCTCCGGGTCGACGCCCATCGCACCCACGACGGCCTTCACGCGGTTAACGTGCCCCTGGTGGTCCGCGCCCCAGATGTCCGTCACCCGGTCGAACCCGCGCACCAGGAACTTGTTGTAGTGGTACGCCGCGTCGGACGCGAAGTACGTCGGCAGCCCGTTGCTGCGGATGAGGACGTTGTCCTTGTCCTCGCCCAGCGCCGTCGAGACGAACCAGGTCGCGCCCTCGCGCCGCGTCACGTGTCCGCCCTCGCGCAGCATCCCCATGGCCGTGTTGTAGTCCGAGCCCTCGAACAGCCCTTTCTCGCTGAACCACACGTCGAACTCGACGCGCAGCGCCCCGAGGTCGTCCCGGATGTTGTCGATCATCCGCCCGATGCCGATGTCGCCGATGGCCCGCACTCCCTCGTCCTCCGCCATCTGCAGGAAACTGTCACCGTGCGATTGCGCAAGCTCCGCGCCCAGTTCCACCATGTAGTCGCCCTGGTAACCGCCCGCCGGCAGTTCGACGTCTTTGCCGAGCGCCTGCGCGTATCGAGCAAAGAGGGATTGGTGGAACAATTCAATCTGGCTGCCCGCGTCGTTCAGGTAGTACTCGCGCGAGACGTCGTACCCGGCCGCGCCCAGCGCCGACGCCAGCACGCTGCCGATGACGGCCCCGCGCGCATGGCCCACGTGCACCGGCCCCGTCGGGTTGACGCTGACGAACTCGACCTGCACGCGCTTGCCCGCGCCGGTGTTCGTCGAGCCAAACGACGCGCCCGCCTCGAGGATCGTCTCCACCTGCTGCTGCAGCCACGCGGGCGAGAGGGTGAAGTTGATGAATCCCGGCGGCGCAATCTCCACCGTCGCGATCTCGCTGTCCGTCGCAATGCACTGCGCGATCGCCTCGGCGATGTCCATGGGCCGCATCCGCATGGTGCGGGCCAGCTTCAGCGGCGCGCTGCTCGCGAAGTCGCCGTGCTCCGGGTTCTGCGGCCGCTCGACAATGCCCACGGGCGCCGGGACCGTGGGAAGCGCCTGGCTGTTCTGCGCCTTGCTGAGGGCCTCAGTCACGCGGGCCGTGACAAGGTCTCGAACGTGCATGGTCTCTCACGCCTTGCGGTGGGTACTGCGTCACCGCTGAAAAAAAGTGGGCACGCCTTGAAGCATGCCAAGTACAACAAGTATATCGCATTCCCCAAACGAAGACGAAACGATTGCGCCCCTACCCCTGCTCGGCCGCCTGGCGAAGTCGCATCCGTGCCGCCAGCCTCTCGACGGCGTCCGCCAGCAGCCGGTGCTCTTCCAGTTCGAGTTTCGGGTCGCGAGCGAGTATCGCGTTCGCCTCGTCCCGCGTCGCCGTGACGAGCCCCACGTCGTGCAGGTCCGCGAGCCTCAGGTCTGGCAGTCCGCTCTGCCGCGTCCCGGCAAGCTCGCCCGGCCCCCGAAGCCGCAGGTCTGCCTCGGCGAGCCGGAAGCCGTCGGTCTCTTGCTCCATCGCCTCCAGCCGCTCGCGGGCGTTGTCGTTGACCTCGCCCGCCATGAGGATGCAGTACCCCTGCGCCTCTCCCCTTCCGACGCGGCCCCGCAGTTGGTGCAACGCCGACAGCCCGAACCGCTCCGCCGCCTCCACCATCATCACCGTCGCGTTCGGGATGTCGACGCCCACCTCTACCACCGGCGTCGATACGAGGATGTCCAGATCCCCGTCGCGAAACCGGTCCATCGCCGAGTTCTTCTCTGCCAGCGTCATGCGCCCGTGCAGCAGTCCGACGCGCAGCTCCGGGAAGACCTCCTCGGACAGCCTGCGGTGTTCCTCCACTGCCGCGCTCACCTGCAACGCCTCCGATTCGTCGATGATCGGGCACACCACGAATGCCTGGTGACCTTCTCGCACCTCCTTGCGGATGAAGCGCACGGCCTGGTTGCGCTGGTCTGGCCGCAGCCACCGGGTCTTGTTGGGCGTCCGCCCCGGCGGCAGTTCGTCGATCGTCGAGATGTCCAGGTCGCGGTACACCGTCAGGGCGAGGCTGCGCGGGATAGGGGTCGCGCTCATGCTGATCAGGTGCGGCCGCAGCCCGCCCTTGCCCGTAAGCGCGCTCCGCTGGGCCACGCCGAAGCGGTGCTCCTCGTCGACGACCGCCAGCGCGAGATTGGGAATGTCCGTCGCCTCCTGCAGCAGCGCGTGCGTGCCGACGACGATGTCGACGCCCCCGTCGCGCACCTCGCGCCGCAGTGAGGCCTTCTGCCGCGGTGTGTGGCTGCCCAGCAGCAGCCCGACGACTACCGGCCTCGGCAGCGGGTCCAGGTACAGCGCCAGCCGGTTCGGCGCGTCGATGGGCCGCCGGTGCGCCACCAGCAGCCGCGAGATGGTCTGGAAGTGCTGCTCGGCCAGCAGCTCCGTGGGCGCCATCATCGCCGACTGGTAGCCGTGGGCCGCCGCGTTCAGCATCGCGCCCAGCGCCACGACGGTCTTCCCGCTACCGACGTCCCCCTCCAGCAGCCGGTGCGCCGGCATGACCTCGGCGATGTCGTCCAGCGCCTCCCGCAACACCCTGCGCTGTGCGCGCGTCAGCTTGAACGGCAATGCGTCCACGTACGAGCGCAGCGCCTCAACGTGCATCGGCAGCCGCACCGCGGGAGCCTCCTGCCAGTTGTGCTTGCGCTCCAGCAGGAAGATCTGCCGCACGATCATCTCGTCGAAGGCCAGCCGCCGCCGCGCCGCAGCCTTCGCGTCGACGGATTCCGGCCGGTGGTACGTCCCCAGCGCCTCCGAGAGCGGCTGCAGCCCCTGCCGCTCCCGCACTTCTTCCGGCAGCGATTCCGCAAGCCGGGGCAGCCACGCGTCGAGCGCATTGCCGATGATGCGCCGCAGCGTGCGTTGCGTGAGCCCCTTGGTGGCGGGGTACACGGGTACCAGGCTGCCCGGCGGCAGAGGCTCCGCGTCGTCCTGCAGGACCTCGAAGTTGTGCGCTTCCAGCGTCGGCCTGCCGCGGTGCGCTCGAAAATACCCGCTCACCAGGATGCGGTCGCCACCGCTGACGTACCGCGCGACGTAAGCCTGGTTGAACCAGACCACCTGCACGTTGCCCGTCGCGTCACCCACAACGGCCTCCGTCGCCTGCATCTGCTGCCCGCGCCCGAATCCCCGCCGTCCGACGCTCCAAACCGTCCCGGCGATGGCCTTTTCCCCCTCGCCGTCCAGCTCTGCCACCGTCGAGACTACGAGGTGCCGGGCCGGGTAGTGCCGCAGCAGCCCGTTCACCGTCGTGATGCCAAGGTTCCCCAGCTTGTCCGCAATGCCCGGCCCAATGCCCCGCACAATAATCGGCGGCGACTCCAACGACGGCACGGCCGGCGCAGCCGACAGCCTTCGCGGCGGCACCGCCCGCGCCTGCCGTTGCCGAGACTCCGTTCGCCCTGAGCCTGTCGAAGGGTCACCCTCCGCCGCCCCCGCATGGTCCCCCAGCGCCGTCAGCGCCTCGTGCACCCAACGCTCCCGAAGCTCCGGCGAGAGCTCGTGGTACCGGCGTTGCGCCAGCGCTGCCGTCAGGCTCGCCGGCAGCGAGTCGGCCTCCTCCTCCGTCAGCTCGGCCCGCCACCGGTCGAGGAAGCGCCCCAACCCGCCCACCACAGCGCGGTCGTCGTACCCGCGCCGAGACTCCAGCTCCAGCACCCGCCGGAAGTCACGCAGTCTCTGGGCAAATGAAGGAGCTCGCTTGGTCGTCACGGAGCACCTCGGTTGAAGTGCCAGCATTATCGCATGGAGGGTGTGGAGGGACTGCAAGGTAGACGGGCAACTATTGCGCCATTTGTCGCCATGACACCCCGCGCTTGACCCTCCGCAACCCGTCATGCTAGCCTGAGTATTGCGTTGACGGAGACGAGTATCCGGGAAGGCGGCCTCCAGCGAGTCCGGTACGGTGAGAGCGGACAGGCAGGCGCCCGGTGAAAATCCCTCCCGAGCATTGCGCTGAACCGGCCAGTAGGTGCGACGGCATCCCGCCGTTACCGGGAAGGGGCGTGATGGCGCCCTGCAGAGCGCTGCCCCGGCGACGGTGCCGGCGGTGGAAAAAGGGTGGTACCGCGGGTCTCCAAACCCGTCCCTTGTTGGGGCGGGTCTTTTGTTGTGGGTGACAACCGGCCGAAGGCAGTTCGGCCAAGGGGGTTAGCGGAATGGCCAAGGTGGAACTGTACGACACCACGCTGCGCGACGGAACGCAGCAGGAGGACATGTCCCTCTCCGTCGAGGACAAGCTCAAGATCGCCCGCAAGCTGGACGACATGGGCATCGACTTCATCGAGGGCGGCTGGCCGGGCGCCAACCCCAAGGACGCCGAGTTCTTTGAGAAGGCCCAGTCGCTCGACCTGCGCCACGCCAAGCTCGCCGCCTTCTGCAGCACCCGGCGCGCCAACGGCTCGGCGGAGACCGATGCAACCCTCAAGCATGCTCTCGACGCCAACACGCCCGTCGTCACGATGGTCGGCAAGACATGGGACATGCACGTCACCCACGTCCTGGAGACCAACCTTGAAGAGAACCTGGCGATGATCTCTGACAGCATCGCTTTCTTCAAGCGCCACGGCAAGACGGTCCTGCTGGACGCCGAGCACTTCTTCGACGGCTTCAAGGCCAACGCGGAGTACGCCCTGCAGTGCGTTCGCGCCGCTGCCGGCGCTGGCGCCGACACCGTCGTCCTGTGCGACACCAACGGCGGCTCCCTCCCCCACGAGGTCGCCGACATCGTCCGACGCGTGCGCGAGGAGGTCCCAGAGGCCGCCCTCGCCATCCACCCGCACAATGACGGCGATGTCGCAGTGGCCAACGCCCTCGCGGCGGTCATGGCCGGCGCAACGCAGGTGCAGGGCACCGTCAACGGCTACGGCGAGCGCTGCGGCAACGCCAACCTGCTCTCCGTCATCGGTGACCTGCAGCTCAAGATGGGCTACGAGTGCATTACCGAACAGCAGCTCCAAAGCATGTCGGAGGTCTCCCTCTTCGTCAGCGAGATCGTGAACCGCACGCCCAACCCGTACCAGCCCTACGTGGGCGCCAGCGCGTTCACCCACAAGGCCGGCCTCCACGCCTCCGCGGTCGCGAAGCTGGAGGAGAGCTACCAGCACATCACGCCGGAGCTTGTTGGCAACACCAACCACATCCTCGTTTCGGAGCTCGCCGGCCGGGCCAACGTCATCCAGAAGCTGGTGGAGATGGGCATCTACGCCTCCCGCGAGACTATCGAGAACGGCGTCGTCCTGGACATCCTCGCCGGCATCAAGCAGAAGGAAAACGCAGGCTTCCAGTTCGAGGGCGCGGAGGCCTCGTTCGAGATGCTCGTTCGCCGCTCCCTGCCCGGCTACAAGCCGCCCTTTGACCTCGTCGACTTCATGGTCATCGTCGAGAAGCACCGCCGCCCCGCGGACGTCGACGCGGACAGCGTCGCCTGCGAGGCCACCGTGAAGGTGCAGGTTGATGGCGATGTGATCCACACGGCCGCCGCGGGCAACGGCCCCGTGAACGCGATGGACGGCGCGGCCCGCAAGGGGCTCCTCACGTTCTACCCGGAGCTGGAGGCCGTGCGCCTCCTCGACTACAAGGTCCGCGTCGTCGACCAGGGCGCGGGCACCGGCGCCGTCGTGCGCGTCCTCATCGAGTCCACGGACGGCGAGTCCACCTGGCACACCATGGGCTGCTCCGCCAACATCATCGAAGCCTCCTGGATGGCCCTCCATGACAGCCTCGAGTGGTGGCTCCTGACCCGCCGCCCCGCAAGCGCCGCGTAAGAGCCGCAACGTTCGGCGCAAAGAAATGACAGGCAAGAGAAGCCGCTTCGTCATCGGCCGCGGCTTCCTGCTCACGGAGCTACGGGCGGAGACGGGGTAAGAGACGGCATGTGGTTTGTAGTTGGAGCAGCTTTAGGAGTACTGGGGGCGTTGTTGGTTCATCATATCAAGTCGCGGGGGAGCCAAGACGAACCAACTATGGCTCAGGAGAGTGGCTTGGACGGTGATGAGTCTTGCGTTGAGGAAGCTGCTGCTTGGGTAGAAGATCCTGAAACTGATAGGGAGACTACGGATTTTTCAGAATTGCCTGATTCACCTACAGTGACAAGCGTGCAGGGGAATGAGAAAACAAAAACTTGCATTTGCGGTTGCTATGAAACCGTCCGTCGTGGCGAGTACCGCTTCGTGATTGCGAACCACGTTCAACAGCTTCGTGTCGACCAGGTGATCCAAGCCATGTTTCACTGCGCTAGCCCTGTAATTGATGACGTCAGGATGGACTACAACAATCGCCTTTTCGACAATGGACGCTATGGTCTATGTGTCTGCGATTGCGGCAGAATGCCGAGAAGCAAGGAGGCAAGGTATTGCCCAGGACATGACGCGAGGCACAAGATGGAAATGTTGAGGTTGCTGGAACGGTACTGCTGAGTAATGGCAGCTAGATTCAGAGTCGGCAAATGACACAAACAGGCCCCGGCGCCAAGCAGACGTCGGGGCCTCGCTCGTTCCTGTCGACCGAGCCCTTACTGCACGAAGATGTCCGCCCGCACCGACGGGTCCTCCGTGAAGTACACGTCGCGCGGCAGCACCGCGCCGCCGGAGCGCACCGCGAACACCTCCGGGTGGCTCGCCGCGTACGGCTCGATGCCTTCCTCCAGCTCGCGCGCGCCCTGCACCAGCCGGCGCCGCATGCGAATGATCGCCATGTCCGTCGTGCCGAGGTGCTCCTGCGAGCGGTCCACGATGACGCCCATGCTGTCGGTCATCGCGGCGTCCTGCGCGCGGGCGTTGTTCTGCGGGATGCCCGTGTAGTTCACCGTCCGCTGCATCTCGCGGTCGATCATGTAGTCGTTGCGCTTGTTCGCCTGCCCAAGATACGTGACCGGCGCGAGGCTGGCCTTCATGAGTTCATAGGTGCGGACTTCCTCGTCCTCCAGCGGTCGGAATGGGTTCCACCGCACCCAGAAGAACCAGCAGTTCTCGTCGTCGATCGGCACGATGAGGCCGGAGCGGGCCGAACCCTGCGGCTCACGAGGGATCATCGTGATGTATGGGTAGAGAAATCGGGAGATGCGCCAGTAGTAGCTGTCCTCCTCCGCGTTGCGCCGCGCGCCGATGAGGATGCCGCTGTCCGTGTCCTCGACGAAGAATCGCGCGGGCCGGTCCCGGTACGAGTAGCGCCCGCCGATGGTCGTCGCCGTGTTCGACTTGGCCAGCGAGTCCAGATTGCTGTGCAGGATTGAAGCGTGCACAGTGTCAATCTCGCCCTCGATGACCTGTACGTAGTTGGACTCGTACATCACCTTGGTCGAGACGTACTGGTCCTCCGGCATGTCCAGGTACTCGAGCTTGGGCAACTCGGGCTGCAGCTCCGGTGGCCCCATGTAGGCCCACACCATGCCGGCGCGCTCGTGGCACGGGTACGCCTTGATCTTGACCTTGTCCTTGAAATTGGACTCCGCCGGCTCTGATGGCATGTCGACGCAGTCCCCGTTCACGTCGAACTTCCACCCGTGGTACACGCACCGGATGCCGCTCTCCTCGTTGCGCCCGAAGAACAGGCTCGCCCGCCGGTGCGGGCAGTTGTTGTCGACGAGCCCGACATTGCCGTCGGTGTCGCGGAACGCGATGAGTTCCTCGCTCAGGATCTTCGTCCGCTTCGGCGGGCAATCCGGCTCCGGCAGCTCCTCCGAGAGGAGGACGGGGTGCCAGAAGCGCCGCATGAAGTTGCCCATGGGCGTTCCCGGCCCGGTCTCCGTCATGTACCGGTTCTCTTCCTTGGTAAGCATCGCGTATCCCTCCGTGTTCGCTGTTCGCGTCGAGCGTCCAATCACGCGCGAGCATACACGCGCCGGGATAGGCCGTCAATTTGAGGTCGTGTCCGTGTGCGCCTCATCTGACGTGCCGCCGAGCAGGAAAGGAAACGCCCCCGGAGGCGGACCCCCGGGGGCGCTGAAACGATCTGTACTTGATGGTTACCCGGCCGCCCTGATGTTGTAGAGGTGAGTCCACGTCCCGGAGATGTTGCCCGGGAAAACGTAGTCCGCCACCACGTTGGGGTCAATGGCGATCTTCGCCGGGAGCCAGAAGAGCGGGACGGATTGGTTCAGGGCGAAGGAACGGTCGCCCAGCCTGCGCAGGGCCGCGTCCTGCTCGTCCAGGCTGAGGGTTGTAGTGGCTTCCGCGTAGTAGCCGTTGATCTCAGGGTCTTGGTAGTTGCCGGCGACGGGGTGGGAGGAGGTCATGTAGACCCGGGCCGCCAGGAAGATGTCTGACGACGTGGAGACCAAGCCGATGTGATTGTCGAACTCGTGGGCGCGGCCCCTGGCGCTCCGCGTAGCCGGGTCCATGGTGATGCGGTTGACCTTGACGCCGATTTCCTCGTAGTACCCGGCGACAGCCTCGATGAGGTCGAGGGAACCGGCGTAGGTGGTCAGGTTGATCATGTGGATGTTGGTCTCCAAGGGGTTGTCCTGGTTGTAACCGGCTTCGGCGAGCTCCGACCGCGCGGCTGCGGGGTCGTAGCCGTACTCGGCGGGGAACCGGTTGACCCACTCAGGGTTCCAGCCAAGACGCGTCGGGTGGAAGTGGCTGTGCACTTGGGTCTCAGCCTCATTCTTGAAGAATGCCTCGTTCAACTCGTCGCGGTTAATGGCCTTGCTCAGCGCCTTGCGGACGTTCTGGTTTAGCAGCGGGCTGTCCGGGAACTTGCGGCCGGACTCGGGGTCCCCGTGGGTGCTCCACCAGGAGCCCTGGAAGTTGAAGAAGGTGCGGAAGCCCGGCACGTTGCCGGTGACCAGGCGGCGGCCCGCGTTGACCGCCTGGGCCTCCAGGTCGGCGGGGATGGGAGCCAGATGGATTTCGCCGGCCAGCAGGGCCGCCAGCCGGGTGGAAGCCTCTGATGTCCAGCGGATCTCCAGCTCCGGGAAGTCCGGAGTCAGACGCCAGTGCTCGACGGAGCCTCGCTCAAAGCGGACGTACTGCCCCTGCGCGCGCTCCATGAACTCATACGGCCCGGTGCCGACGATGGGCTCATCCGCCAAGGTTGGCTGGCCAACCTCGTCATACATGGCCTTGCTCTGGATCTCCCATCCGCCAATGAGTTGGGAGATGCCGTTGAAGTTGCCGGGGTTGGCCCTGCCAAGGCGGACGACAAACTCATGGTCACTCACCGCTTGAATCTCATCGATCTCACGGCGGAATTGGGAAGCCAGTCCATGGAGGGAGTCCTCTCGGGAAATGCTCCACGCCACGTGCTGGACGTCCTTGGTAGTGAACTCGCCCCATCCGTTGTGGAACTGGATGCCCTCGCGGAGCTTGAACCGAATGCCGAGGCCGTCGGGCTCCACTGACCATTCGCTGGCGAGCTGCGGCTCGAAAGCTCCCGTCTCAGGGTTTACGCCGACCAGGTAGTCGTACATGGGCCGAAGCTGGACACTGGGGGGTGAACTGAAGTCGAAGTTGCTGTCGTTCCCTTCAGTTGCAGGAGCAGGGAAGGCGATGATCACCCGGTCCACCTTCGGCTCCATGGCCATGACCTCGCCGGACATGCCCCTGGGTTGTTCCGGAGCGTCGGGCTGCTGCGGCGCGATAGCGGCGGCTGTGACGCCGGATGCCGCCTCTGCGGGCGCGGCTGCCGCGGGCTGTTCAGGTGCAGCCGCGGGCGCCGACGTCGTGCCGGAGGTTGTCGACGTCGTTCCCCCGTCGTCGCCGCATGCGGCAAGGACAGCCAACGACATCAACAACGCGGCTAGTAACAAGAATAAGCGCATGCTGGCCATTACATCCTCCTGTCTTGGCTTGCGTACGGACACGACCGTTGGCAATGTGTCGAATCCAACAAGCATCTGTCTAGTATATGTTGAACATTGGTATTTCGTCTCTTGGGCTCTTTGCAGCACCCTGCCCCACTTTCTTGGGACAACCGGCAACGCTGGTTGACATAGAGAGACGCTGCGTCCATCGATTTGGTTCCCGTAGCCCTCCCGAGGAGTCCGGGTGCTTGTAATCGACGCCTTCCGCGCCCCTGCAAAAAGAAAAGGAGGCCGGCAGACGCCGGCCTCCCTGTGTGGCGGGGCCTTGTTGATGGACGCCCTAGGTCGTCTCCTCTTGCGGAGCTTCCAGCTTTCCCCCGAAGCCGCCCAGCGGGCCGAGGAAGTCCCGCCCCTCAAAACCCGGCGGAAGCGTGAGTGCGCCGCCGCCGAAGCCGCGGCCGGACCTGCGCGAGGTCGCTCCCTCGCTGTCCCCGTTGCCGCCGAAGCGCCCGAACCGGCCGCGGTTGCGCCCGATGTCTTCCAGCGAGCCGATGATGAGCACCGAGATCTCGCCGTCTATGACTGCCGCAAAGCCCTCGTCGTCGACGGCCAGGTCGTCAAGCTCTGCCTTTTCACCGTCCTTGAAGATGAAGGAGCCGTCGGTCACCGTCGCCTCGATGTCGTCGTTGCCGTCCTCGGTGGGCGTCAGCGTGACGGAGTCGTCCCCGATGGCCGAGACGCTCACCTTGCTGACAGTAATGCTGACGGGGCCCTCCTCGTCACCGGAGAGGACGCCGCGGAGGTTTACGAGCCCTTTGAAGTTCAGGCCCAGGCTGCGGAACCCGTACCCCTCCTCGACGGTCACGCTGAGCGTGAGGTTCGCGCTCTCGCCCTCCCGGTCGACGACGATCGACAGCGTGTCGCCCACCTCGGTCTCGCGCACCGCGGTCGCCACGGCCGACACCGAGGCGGCATCCGTGCCGTCCACCGACACAATGACGTCGCCCTTCTGCAGCCCGGCGTCGTCCGCGGGACTGCCGTCGGCGACGCGGACTACCACCACGCCCTCCTCTGTCTCGATATCCAGCTTCTCCGCCAGGTCCGCGTTGAGCGATGCGATGGTCGCGCCGATGCCCGACGCCCCCATCGCGCCCGACTTGCCCATGTGCCCCGAGCCACGTCGCTTGGTGGACTCAGGCCGCTCACCGACGGTCACGTCGTATGTTGACTCGCTCCCGTCCCGCTCGATGTTGAACGACAACGTGTCTCCCACGGACGCCGCGCCCACGGCGTCGCGCACGTCTGAAACGGTCGAGACGTCGCTGTCGCCGACCGACACGATGATGTCGCCCTTTTCGATTCCCGCGTCGTCCGCCGGCCCGTCCTCGATGACCTTCACGACGGCCACGCCGTCCTCGGCGTCGATGTCCAGCTTCTCCGCCAGCCGCTCCGTCACGTCCATGACGTACAGGCCCACCCACGGCTTCTGCTCCCCGTCCTCCGTAGCGGACGTGCCCCCTTCCGTGTCCGTCGTCGAGGTGCCGTCGCTCTCGTTTGCCGACACTCTCGGGCTGGGCTGGGTGTCCTGCTGCGATGCGAAGGCAAGCAGGGCAGCGGGCACGATGAGGGCCATGGCAAGCACCAGGGCCCCTATCAAGAAGAATCGTTTCATGTTCTCCCCCTGGTTGGCTTTTCACCCGGATACGTTCGCGAACGCGTTCAAGGAATTGAACGGAACGCACGGCTTCAGGGTTAGCTCGGAGGCGGAAAACTGACGCCGCTCCCTTGCGCGTCTGACCCGTTGCTCCTATGTTGAATGGGACACGAAGGAGGCGCCGAACATGGCCGACACCCCAGCTCCCCTGCACGTACCACCCGAGATCCTTCAGGCGATATACGCCCACGCTCGCGAGGCCTTCCCCGCCGAGTGCTGCGGCTGGCTTGCCGGCCCGCGCGAGGGCGACGCTGTGACGACTGCCCGCCCATGCCGGAACGCGCAGTCGCAGGGCATCCACCCCACGGCGGCGATGCGCGGCGAGGAGACTGCGTACGTGTTCAGCAAGGAGGACGTGCTTGCGTTCAACCAGGGGTTCGACTCCGACGAGCCGCCGCGGATCATCTATCACTCGCACCCCAACGGGCGCTCGTACTTGTCCAACGTGGACATTGAGAACGCAAAAGACCCGTGGGGCGACGGCAAGATGTTCCCCGTGCAGCAGCTCGTGGTGGGCATAGACGCCGAGCGCGTCGTGGAAGCGAAGCTCTTCGACTGGTCGGACGACGCCCGCACCTTCGTGGAAATCGCCAGCTTTGAGGCCGAGTCGTAGCGCCCCGTCGTTCCTGCGAAGGCAGGAACCCCGACAAGCGGAGCGGTGTTGTTCACCCCGTCCACCCTGAGCTTGTCGAAGCCTGTCCTGAGGCTCTCGAAGGAGGCGCCTCGCGCGCCCGCTACTCCCGCCGCCGAAACCAGTCTGGCGGAGGCCCGATGCTTGGGTCCTCGTCGCCGTCCGACTCTTCCAGCCGGCACCGGTCCGGGTCGACGCCGTATTCGCTTAGCAGCGCCAGCATGTCCCCGACGAGCTCCTTGCCCATCGCGCCAACCATCGCCTCGCGCCCGGCCTGGCACCAGAACACGAGGAAGTAGTGCAGGTGCCCCACCGTGTCGACGGGATACGCCTCGAGCAGCAGGGGCAAAACGTGCTCATCCCCGCCAAGTGCGTGCCGCTGGACTACCGCAAGCATGAATGGCGCCTCCTTCAGGTGCGCCGCCATTATCGGCGCGCACTCCAAGCCGGGCAAGGCGGGACGAGTTTTGACACGGGGTGTTGACAGAACGATGAGAGGCTTGTAGCATCCTTCACTAGTCAGGAGGAACTAGGCAAGTTATGTACCGCAACCGGCAGACAGGGGTCATCGCAAACAGCTGCGTGTGTTGTTGCTGTTGTATGCCCGCATCCGCCGGGTCGGAGGTTCTGAGCGGCTAGTACTACGCAAGAAGCGCGCAGACACCACGCAATCGCCCGGCGGATGAGCCAGGGCGATTTTTTTGTGCACAGCGACCCAGGGGAAAAAGGAGAAGGACCCTTGCAGAAGGCAGCAATCGAGAAGAGCAGGCAGTGGACCGACGAGGAACTCGCGGCCGTCAACCGGCGGCTGGAGGGCGCATCGCCCGAGGAGATCCTGGCCTGGGCGATCGAGCAGTTCCCGGGCAAGGTCACGCTGGCGTGTAGCTTCGGCGGTGTGAGCGGCATGGTCCTGCTGGACATGACCCTCAAGCTGGACCCGACGGTCCCCGTCTTCTACGCCGACACGGACTTCCTCTTCCCGGAGACCTACGAGCTCCGAGACCTGGTCGCCGAGCGCTACGGCATCGAGCCCCGCGCCTACAAGTCGGCGCTGACGCCCCTCGAGCAGGCCACGCAGTACGGCGAGGCCCTCTGGCTCCGTGACCCCAACCTCTGCTGCGAGCTCCGCAAGGTGGAGCCGACGGCCCGCGCCCTCGAGGGTTTCGACGCGTGGATCACCGGCATCCGCCGCGACCAGTCCTCGACGCGCAAGGAAGTCGCCATCGTCGAGTGGGACGCCAAGTTCGGCCTTGTCAAGGTGAACCCGCTGGCTGCGTGGGACGAGGCCCAGACCCGCGCCTACCTGGCCGAGCATGACGTCCCCTACAACGTGCTGAACGACCAGGGCTACCCCAGCCTCGGCTGCACGCACTGCACGCGCGCCGTCCAGGTCGGCGAGGACCCCCGCGCGGGCCGCTGGGCCGGCTTCGACAAGACCGAGTGCGGCCTCCACTTCGATGCCCCCGCTGCCGGCGCGAAGGACCACGGCATCTTCAGCATCCTGCGGAACCTCGTGCCCGGCGGCTAGTAGTCCTTTACCCGCCACCACGTGAAAGGACCCCGCAAGCACATGCGGGGTCCTTTCACGTTATGCGAGTTGGGCGTGGTTTGGAGGGAGTTGGAGCGGGCGATGGGAGTCGAACCCACGACAACTTGCTTGGGAAGCAAGGGCTCTACCACTGAGCTACGCCCGCGCCGGACTGTCATTCTAGGTGGCCCCTTCTCGGGGTGTCAATGAACGCGAGCCCGCCTACGGCGCCTGCCAGCGCAGGTCCGGCTGCCGCGCCGCCCGCGCCTCGTCGAGCCGGCCGACGGGCGTGAAGTGCGGCGCTTCGAGCAGCACGTCCGGCGATTCCTCCACCTCGCGCGCAATGGTCTCCATGACGGCGATGAACGCGTCGAGCGTCTCCTTGCTCTCCGTCTCCGTCGGCTCCACCATCAGCGCCTCGTCCACGATGAGCGGGAAATACATCGTCGGCGGGTGCACGCCGTAGTCGATCATCCGCTTGGATATGTCGAGCGCCTTGACGCCCTTGTCCCGCTGCGGCCGGCAGGAGAAGACCACCTCGTGCATGCACGTCCGGTCGACGGCGACGCGGTAGACGTGTTCCAGCTTGCGTCGCAGGTAGTTCGCGTTCAGCACCGCGTCGCCGCTCGCTTGCCGAAGGCCCTCGGCCCCGAGCGCCCGCAGGTACGTGTATGACCGCACTAGGACGCCGAAGTTGCCGTGTCCCGCCGACATCGCGCCGATGGACTTCGGCGGCGTCGCGAAGCGGTACCGCGCATCCCCGCCGTCCTCCACGCGCTCCACCACCGGCGACGGCAGGTACGGCTCCAGCCGCTCGCCGACGCACACCGGGCCTGCGCCCGGGCCGCCGCCGCCGTGCGGCGTGCTCGTCGTCTTGTGCAGGTTCAGGTGCACCACGTCGAAGCCCAGGTCGTACGGCCGGGCCCGGCCCAGCAGCGCGTTCATGTTCGCACCGTCGCCATAGACCAGGCCGCCCGCGCCGTGCACCAGCTCGCACACCCGCGCGATGTACGGGTTGAACAGCCCCAGCGTGTTGGGAATGGTGATCATCAGCCCTGCGAGTCTGTCGTTGCAGGCCGCCTCCACCGCCGCCAGGTCCACGCGCCCCATCTCGTCCGAGGGCACCGAGACCACCTCGAAGCCGCCCATCGCCGCGGATGCCGGGTTTGTGCCGTGCGCACTGTCCGGGATGAGCATGACCTTGCGATCGGACTCCCCGCGCGCCTCGTGGTACGCCTTGATCATCAGCACGCCCGCCAGCTCGCCGTGGGCCCCCGCGAGCGGCGCAAGCGAGCTCGCCGGCATCCCCGTGATCGCCTGCAGGTCCTCCTGCAGCCGGTGCATCAGCTCCAGCGCACCCTGCACCGTCTCCTCCGGCTGCAGCGGATGGATCCCCGAGAACCCCGCCTGCGACGCCACCACGTCGTTGATCTTGGGGTTGTACTTCATCGTGCAGGAGCCCAGCGGGTAGAAGTTCGTGTCCACCGAGAAGTTCATCTGCGACAGCCGCGTGAAGTGCCGCACCACGTCCAGCTCCGAGACCTCCGGCAGCCGCAGTCCGTCCCGCAGCAGCGATGCGTCCGGCATCGCCTGCGCCGGCACGTCCGACTCCGGCAGGCGAATGCCCGAGCGCCCCGGCCGGGACACGTCCCAGAGCGACTGGTGCGTCCGCTGGGTGGTCGCCGCTTCCGTCGTCACTGTGCGCCCCCCTCTGCAATGTCCTTCAGCGCCGCCACGAGCGCGTCGATCTCCTCGCGCGTGTTCATCTCCGTGACGGCGAGCAGCAGCCCGTTGGGGATGGCGTCGCCCACGTCGATCCCGCCGATGATCCCCCGCTGCCACAGCCTAGAGTTCATCTTCGAGGCCGGCAGCGGGCACCGCACCACGAACTCGTTGAACCACGCCCCGCTGTCGACGACCTCATACCCGTCGAGCGTCCCGATCTCCGAGGCCGCGTAGTGCGCCTTCTGGTAGCTGAGCTCCGCCATCTGCCGCAGGCCGCTGGGCCCCAGCGCGGCGAGGGCCACCGCCGTGCCCGTCGCGATCAGCGCCTCCGACGTGCAGATGTTGGACGTCGCCCGCTCGCGGCGAATGTGCTGCTCCCGCGTCTGCAGCGTCAGCGCATACCCGATGCGCCCTTCGTGGTCGACGGTGCGCCCGGCGATGCGGCCCGGCATCTGCCGGATGTACGCCATCTTGCACGCGAAGTAGCCGACGTACGGCCCGCCGAAGCTCATGTTCACGCCGATGGGCTGCGTCTCGCCCGTGACGATGTCCGCGCCCATGTCGCCCGGCGCGCGGAACATGCCGAGGGCTACCGGGTCGGCGCTCACGGCCAGCAGCGCGCCTCCCTCGTGCGCCTTGTCGGCGAGCGGCGTCAGGTCGCGCACCCCGCCGAAGTAGTCGGGGTACTGCGCCAGCACGCACGCCGTAGAGTCCGAGAAAGGCTCGCTGCCCGGCGCGCACGTCACCACCTCGACGCCCTGCGGCAGCAGGTACGTGTCGACGACTGCACGGTAGCGTGGGTTCACCGTGTCGTGGACGATGACGCTGTGCCGGCCCGTGACGCGGCAGGCCATCAGCGCCGCCTCCGCCAGGGAGCTCGCGCCGTCATACATGCCCGCGTTGGCCGCCTCCATGCCTGTGATCTCGCAGATCATGCTCTGGTACTCGTAGGTGGCCTGCAGCGTGCCCTGGCTCACCTCCGGCTGGTACGGCGTGTACGACGTGAGAAACTCGCCCCGCGAGATCATCGCGCCCACGACGCTCGGAATGAAGTGGCGGTACACGCCCCCGCCGACGAAGCAAGGGTAGTCACCCGGCACGGCGTTCCGCTTGGCCAGCCCGCCAATCTCGCGAAAGAGCTCCAGCTCGGTCAGCGCCGGCGGCAGCGAGAGCGTCGGGTTGCGGTACGCGTCGGGGATGTCGGCAAAGAGCTCGTCGACGGACCCCACGCCGATGGCGGCCAGCATTTCCTGGCGCTCGGCCTCAGTGTGGGGGAGGTAGGAGTGCGGAAAGGGGTTGGTCATAGTCTCCTGCACCCTAGGCCGCAATGATGCTGTCGTACTGCTCGTTCGTGAGCAGCCCGTCCACTTCCGAGGGGTCGGACATGCGAACGCGCACCATCCACCCCGCCCCGTGCGGGTCCTCGTTCACTCGCTCCGGGTTGTCGATGACGTCCTGGTTGGTCTCGATCACCTCGCCGCTCACTGGCACGAACAGGTCCGAGACCGACTTCACCGATTCGATCTCGCCCATCTTGCTGTCCTTCTGCACCGTCGAGCCGACGGCCGGCAGCACGACGTAGACGACGTCGCCGAGCTGGTCCTGCGCGAAGAACGTCACGCCGATGGTCGCGGTGCCGTCGTCCTCGACGCGCACCCACTCGTGCTCGATGGTGTAGCGCAGTTCGCGAGGGTGTTCAGTCATGGTGTGCTCCGTTACTGGGATTTGGGGCGCCGGTAGAAGGGAAGTTCGGCCACTTCCGCCTCCACAAGCCGACCGCGAAGATCGATGTGGACGCGCTGGCCCGGGGCCGCATGCTCTGCCGAAACGTAGCCCATGGCTATACCGGTGTCAAGGATTGGCGAATACGTTCCGCTGGTGATTTCGCCTATCGCCGCGCCGTCGTGCAGCACGCCGCATCCGTGCCGCGGCACGCCCCCGCCGAGCATCCTGAACCCGACGAGCTTGCGCCGCAGTCCGTCCTCGTCCTGCAGTTCCAGCGCGTCGCGACCGTGGAAGATGCCCTTGTCCATGTTCACGAAGCGTTCCAGCGATGCCTCCAGCGGCGTCGTCGTGAGGTCCATGTCGGAGCCGTGCAGCCGCAGCCCCGCCTCCAGCCGCAGCACGTCCCGCGCGCCGAGCCCGCACCGCGTCGCCCCCGCCGCAGCGAGCGCCTCCCACAGCCGCCCCCCGTACGCCGCCTCCATCGCGATTTCGACGCCGTCCTCGCCCGTGTACCCTGTCCTGCCGATGAAGCCCTCCGCCACCGCGCCGTCGCCGACGGTCAGCGGGAAGGGCGCCGCGCCGAATGGCCGCAGCGCAGAGGGCTTCGGCTCGTCCGGGCAAAGCCCGTCGACGATGTCCAGCGCGCGCGGGCCCTGCACCGCTACCAGCACGGTGTCTGCTGTGTGGTCGATGACGGTGACCCCGCGGAACGCCTGCGACTGCTGTGCCATCCATGCCTTCACCGCGTCGCGGTTGCCCGCGTTGCAGACCAGCCGCAGCATGTCGCTCCCGTCCTCGAACTGCGTGTGGTACAGGATCACGTCGTCCAGGATGCCGCCGTTGTCGGACAGCATGAAGCCGTAGCGCGCCCGCCCCGTCGCCAGCGTCATCACGCTGAACGTGACAAGGCTGTCCATGAACGATGCCGCGCCCGCTCCGTGGATGCTCAGCCGCCCCATATGGGAGACGTCGAAGATTCCCGCGTCGCCCCGCACCGCCTTCACTTCCGCGATGACGCCCTGGTACTGCACCGGCATGTCCCACCCCGCAAAGGGCACCATGCGGGCGCCGGCGGCAACGTGGTTCTCATGGAGAGCGGTGCGCAGAAGCGGGGCGTCGGAGGTCAAGGCATACTCCAATGTCGTATTACATTTATCGTAAGGAGCGGCAAAAGCGAGTGTCAATGCGGCAGGGTACGTCTTAGTGGCACATCGCCCTTGCCCGTGCGCGCCCTCTCCGCTATCCTGTTGTCTTGGAATCAAGCCGTACATGGCGAGACAGCCGCAAGGAGGACCCGTGAGCTGGCGCTACAGGCTACACCGCTGGCTGCATGACAGCCCTGGATGCCCGATTCGATTCACCGTCGTTAACCTTGCAATCATGGTCGTCTTTGGCGCCATTCCCGCCGTCATCGACGCCAACATCGGCCGCGACGAGCTCCGTTGGAGCCTCACCGTCTGGTTCGCATTCATCGTCGGCGTCAGCGCCGTCGCAACGTGGAACGTCTTTATTCGACTCATCACCCTCGACTACAACGAGGTCAAGGCCCAGTTGGAAGACGCCGAGGGTTAGCGGCGTCCCTGCAGTCCCCACACTCACGCGGAAGAGGTACGGTGCCGAAGGTCGCCACCATCGCCATCGACGGGCCCGTGGCCTCAGGCAAGACCGTTGTCGGACGGCGCGTCGCAGATGCGTTGGGCTTCCGATTCCTGGACAGCGGTGTTATGTATCGTGCCGTCTCCCTTGCTGCCCTCCGCAACGGCATTCCCTTTGCCGACGACGACGCCTTGACGGCCTGCGCCTCGGACTCCGATCTCTCCCTCGGCGACAGCCCCGAGAGCACGCGCGTCCTCCTCGACGGCGAGGACATCACGGACCGCCTGCGCGACCCTGAAGTCGAGGGCGTCGTGTCCCGCGTCGCCGCCGTGGCCGGTGTGCGCCACGTCCTCGTGGCGAAGCAGCAGGCCGTCGCCGCCGATGGCCCCATCGTCATGGTTGGCCGCGACATCGGCACCGTCGTGCTCGCGAATGCCGACGTGAAGGCGTACCTGCAAGCGAGCGTGGAGGAGCGCGCCAGGCGCCGCCACGCTGAGCGCCTTGGCACGGACAAGGAGACCTCGTTGGAGACCGTCGAGGCGGCGCTCAAGGATCGCGACTTTATCGATTCCCACCGCGCGGCGTCCCCGCTGCGGCCGGCGGAAGACGCTGTGGTCATTGACACGGACAGCCTTACAATAGACCAGGTCGTCGAGAGGGTGCTTGAGTTGGCTGCGGAGCGGAGCCGGAATGCCTGACAAGACGTACGCCGTCTCCAACACGATGATGCGGGGGGCCCTGCGCCTCTTCGCCAACTGGACGGTCACCGGCAGCGAGAACGTGCCGATGTCCGGCCCATTGCTCGTCGCCGCCAACCACCTCAGCAACCTCGACCCGCCGCTCCTCGGCGCGAGCCTTCCCCGGCGGCTCAACTTCATCGCCAAGCGAGGTCTCTTCAAGCCCGTCATCGGCTCGTTCCTGCGCGCGTACGGCGCCTACGCCCTCAACCCGGAGGAGCAGGGCAAGGACATCGAGGCCCTTCTCTGGATGCGCAAGCTGCTGCGAGAGGACCGCGCCGTCGTCGTCTTCCCGGAGTCCCACCGCAACCCGGACCTTGGTCTGCAGGAGGGCGTGCCGGGCGTCGCCCTGATGGCCGTCAAGACGCAGACGCCCATCCTGCCGGTCGGCATCGCTGGGTCGGAGAGCGTCGGCCCCATCTGGCGCGTCGCCGTCCCGACGGGCAACATCTCCGTCACCATAGGCGAGCCCTTCACCCTGCCGGACGTGAAGGGCAGGATGGAGCCGGAGCAACTGAAGGAGCTCATGGACAGCGTTATGGTGCGCATTGCGGCCTGCCTGCCTGAACGCTATCATGGCGTATACGGGAGGAACGCCCAGCCAGGGCCGGAGCCGGCGACCTAGACGGCCCTGTACCGACCGGGCGTTGTCGCGAAGCAGCACGGATGGAAGCCCATACCACGACCGCACGAAAGCCCACCCTCAAAGAGCGTCTCGCAACCGTCACCTCTGCCCTTCAGCACCGCAACTACCGCCTCTACTTCACCGGCCTTCTCTTCTCCATCACCGGCTTCCAGATGCTCCTTGTCATCCAGGGCTGGCTGATCTGGGACATCACCGGAGACCCGAAGGGCCTTGCCTTCCTCGGCCTCGTCACCGCGACCCCAACCATCCTCCTCAACCTCTACGGCGGCGTCATCGCCGACCGATTCGACCAGCGGCTCCTCATTCTCCTGGTGTCAACGACCATCGGCGTGCTGCTGGCAGTCATGGGCCTCCTCGTCGCCCTCGACGTGGCGGCGTACTGGAACATCCTCTTGCTTTCCTTCTTCATCGCCGGCGCGCAGGCCTTCGACAACCCCGCCCGGCAGGCTCTCTACCCGCACCTCATCGCGCGCAAGGACCTGATGAACGCCGTCGCCCTGAACTCCATCGTCTGGCAGGGCACCCGCGTAGTCGGCCCACTCATCGCGGGCGCTCTCATCGCGAGCGTCGGCTCCGCCCCCGCCCTCTTCCTCGCATCCATCGGCTTCGCGCTCATGGTCGTGGCGATGTCTATGATCCGCGTGCCGCCGATCCCCCGCGCGGCCTACGGCAGCATGGTCCAGAACCTCATAGAGGGCATCGGTTACGTGGTCAGGAACCAGATATTCGCCGTGCTCATCGGCCTGACCTTCCTCAACAGCTTCTTCGGCATGTCCTTCATCATCCTCATGCCCATTTTCGCGACGGACATCCTGAAGGTGGGGCCGGAGGGCCTCGGCCAGATGCACGCCGTCGCGGGCGTTGGCGCCATCGTCATGGCGCTGGTCGCCGCAGCGATGAGCAAGTCCCGCAACAAGGGTCTCTGGCTTGTGAGCGGCGCGGTGGTCTTCGGCGCGACGGTCGTCGTCTTTGCGGTGTCGACCAGCTACCCGCTCTCGCTGACCGTCCTCTTCATCGGCGGCGCCGCGGCAACGTTCTACATGGTCATGGTGCAGACGTCCCTCCAGGCTTACTAGAGGTATAAACTCGTCCCCGACCATCTGCGGGGCCGCGTGTTCAGTATCTACAGCCTCACCTGGAGCCTCCTGCCGCTGGGCGGCCTGCAGGCAGGCCTTGTCGCCGACTGGGTGAGCCCGCAGTTCGCCGTCGCCCTTGGCGGTGGCGTTGTCGCGGTTGTTGCCGTATCCGTGCTGCTCCTCCACCAGGTCCGCATCGTCGGCATCACCACCCAGCAAGCCCTCGACCGCGCCTCCGCATAGAGTGCGGCAGCCGCTGTTCCCCCTCTTCTTGCCATTCCTGACCTAGGCTTCGTATAATCCGCCCATCATTGACTTGGCAGGGCCGCCTGCTGCGCGAGGAGCCGATGACGAACTCACCCGCACAACCCCTGCGTATTGCGCTGGATGCTATGGGCGGTGACTACGGGCCGCCTGAAACTGTTGCCGCTGCTGTCGCCGCGGTCACTGAGGGCCGTGGCCGTGTCGCCGTGCTGCTAGTCGGCGACCCCGAGGCCGTCCAGCCCGAGCTCGAGCGTCAGGCCGGGCAGGGGCTGCCCATCAAGCTCATCCCCTCGGAGGGCGTCATACTGGACAGCGAGTCCCCCATGCAGGCCCTCCGCGCCAAACCGAAGGCCTCCGCGCTGGTGGGCGTCGGCATGGTGAAAGAGGGCATCGCGGACGCCTTTGTCACGATGGGCTCCACCGGCGCGACGATGGCCGCCAGCGCCCTGCTTCTCGGCATGATGGAGGGCCTGGAGCGCCCGGCCCTCGGCGGCCCCATCATCGGCTACGCGCCCAACACCGTCTTAATTGAACTCGGCAGCAGCATTGACTGCCGGCCGTCGCAGCTCGTCGACTTTGCCGCGTTGGGTGTCGCCTTCAGCCGCACGTACCTGGAGGTGGCTGAGCCGCGGGTGGGCATCCTCAGCGTTGGCGAGGAGGAGAGCAAGGGCAACAGGCAGACCCGTGAAGCGTTCGCCCTCTTCCAGGCCAGCGGCCTCAACTTCGTCGGCAACGTCGAGGGCCACGACCTGGGCGCAGGCAAGGCTGATGTCGTCGTCTGCGACGGCTTCGTCGGCAACATCCTCCTCAAGACGATTGAGGGCCTCGGCGACGGTCTGTCGAAATACATCACGGAGCGCCTTTCGGGCCACGTTTCCGGCGAGGACGCCGCCGCCATCGGCCGTGACCTCTACGACCTGCTCAACCGCACCGAGTACAACGGCGGCGGGCCGCTCTTTGGCATCAAGGGCAACGTCGTCGTCGGGCACGGGCGGTCGAGTGCCGCCGGCATAGCGCGGGCGGTGAATACCGCAGCCCGCCTTTGCGAAACCGGCCTGAACGGTAAGATGGAAGAGGAACTGAACGCGCTGCGGTCGCGCACTGCAAGCTAGAAGAGACTGGAGAACTGACTTGGCATCAGACAGCCGGGTGGCCCTGATTACCGGAGGGTCCAGAGGCATCGGCCGGGCGATTGCGCTGCAGCTTGCGTCGCAGGGTATGCGCATCGTTGTGAACTACGTCAGCAACGCCGACGCCGCTGCCGAGGTGGTCAAGCGCGTCGAGGAGGCCGGTTCGCAGGCAGTCGCCCTGCAGGGCGACGTCACCAAGGGCGACAATGTCGAGCGGCTGTTCGCGCAGGCTGCCGAAGCTTTCGGCTCCGTTGAAATCCTCGTGAATAACGCCGGCATCATCAAGGACTCCCTCCTCATGCGCATGAGCGACGAGGACTGGGACAGCGTCGTCGATCTGGACCTGCGGAGCGTCTTCCTCTGCACCCGGGCGGCCATCCGCATGATGGTGCGGGGCCGCTGGGGCAGGGTCATCAACATCGGCTCCGTTGTCGGACTGCGCGGCAACCAGGGACAGGCGAACTACGCCGCCGCGAAGGCGGGCCTCGTCGGCTTCACACAGAGCGTCGCGAAGGAAGTCGCGTCCCGCAACATCACCGTCAACTGCGTCGCCCCCGGCTACGTCGAGACCGACATCGTTGAGGACCTCCCGCAGGAGCTCAAGAAGCACATCATGGACCGGGTGCCCGTCGGGCGCTTCGGCCAGCCGGAAGAGATTTCCGGCATTGTCGGCTTCCTTGCATCAGACGCCGCCAGCTACATCACCGGACAGGCCATCGCCGTAGATGGCGGTCTGGTGATCTCCTAGGCGCGTATGGCAACTCCCGACGGCGGCAAGCCCTTCGCAGGTCGCGTGGCGCTCGTCACAGGCGCGTCGCGCGGCATCGGACGGGCCATCGCCCGCGAGCTCGCTACCCTTGGTGCGGACGTCGTCGTCAACTACTTCCGCAACCACGCCGAGGCCCGCGCAGCCCAGCAGGAAATCGAAGCCCTCGGCGTGCAGTGCCTCCGTGTCGCCGCGCATCTCGCCGAGTCCGAGCAGGTCCGCAAGCTGTTCGATGCCGTCCGCGACCGCTTTGGCCGCCTCGACATCCTCGTCAACAACGCCGCGTCGGGCGTGAACCGGCCGGGCCTCGAGCTCGAGGAGAAGCACTGGGACTGGACGCTGAACATCAACTCCAAGGCCCCATGGCTGTGCACGAAGGAGGCCGTCCCCTTGATGAAGGAGGGCAGCCGCGTGGTGAACATCAGCAGCCTGGGCGCCAGCCGGGTCTTCGCGAACTACACCTCCGTGGGGGTGTCGAAGGCAGCCCTCGAAGCGCTGACCCGCTACATGGCCGTCGAGCTTGCGCCGCTCGGCATCTCGGTAAATGCGGTCTCAGGCGGTTACGTGCAGACCGACGCCCTGGAGCACTTTCCCAACCGCGACGAAATGCTAGCCACAGCCCGCTCCAAGACCCCTGGCGGTGAGCTCCTCACAGCCGAGGATCTCGCCAAGGCAGTAGCCTTCCTCTGCAGCGACGCCGCCGCGATGATACGCGGCCAGGTGCTCGTAGTAGACGGCGGGATGTCCCTCGCGCTCTAACCCACCGCCGCACCGCTCTCCGCAATGGCCTTCTGCACCCTCACCGGCGACATCGGCAGGTCCATCATCCGAACGCCGGTTGCGTGGTAAACGGCGTTTGCCACAGCGGCAGGCGGCGGCACGATGGGCACCTCGCCGACGCCGCGCGCGCCGTACGGGTGGCCCGGGCTCGGAACGGTCACCAGCAGCGTCTCCACCAGCGGCACGTCCAGCGCGATGGGCATCCGGTAGTCCAGGAAGCTGGAGTTGACCATTCTCCCCTCGGCGTCCAGGTAGTACTCCTCGTTCAGCGCCCAGCCGATGCCCTGCACGACGCCGCCCTGGATCTGCCCCTCGACATAGCTGGGATGAATGGGCTGTCCCACGTCCTGCGCCGCCGTGTACCGCAGCACCTCCACCTTGCCCGTCTCCGGGTCAACCTCGACGTCGACGACGTGCACGGCAAAGGTCGCGCCCTGCCCTCGCGGGTTCACCGACGCTTTGCCCGTGATGGGGCCGCCCGTCGCGTTGAGCTGCGCCGCCATCTCCTTGAACGACCTCGTCAGCGCGCTGTCCGAGCGGTGCTTGACCATGCCACCCTCGTAGACTACGCCGTTCTCGCTGACGTCCCACATCTTGGCGGCTCGGGCGATCATCTGCTGCTTGATGTCCTCGGCAGCCGTGTAGCACGCCCAGCCCGTCTTGAAGGTGACGGAGCTGCCGCCCGTGTTCGACGTGTAGCCGATGGAGTCCGTGTCTGCCACCGTTGGCTTCACGTCCTCCGCCGGAATGCCAAGCTGCTCGGCGAGGTGCATCGCCGCCGATGCCCGCGTCCCCCCGATGTCCGGTGACCCTTCGACGAGGCTCACCGTGCCGTCCGGGTTGACGGCGGCGATGGCCGTCGACGGGCCAGTGCCGTTGCCCCAGAAGCCCGCGGCGACGCCGCGCCCGCGCCACTTGCCGTCCAGCGTCGAGCGGTAGTGGTCGCTTGCCTGAACTGCCTCGACGGTCTCGGTCATCCCCACGCTGCCGAAAGCGGGTCCGGTCAACCGGCGCTCACCTTCGCGCGCCGCGTTGATAAGCCGGAACTGCAGCGGGTCCATGCCGATCTTTTCGCAGAGCTCGTCCACGACGGTCTCGACGGCAAACGCGGCGGCCGGCACGCCGGGTGCCCGGTACGCGGCGCTCTTCGGCCGGTTCACCACCACGTCGATCCCCTCGATGTAGCCGTTCGGGATGACGTAGGGCGAGAACATGCACTGGCACCCGCCGGACACCGGCGAGCCCGGGAACGCGCCCGCCTCGTACACAAGACGGCCCTCGGCGGCCGTGATCTTGCCGTCGCGTGTCGCGCCCATCTTCACGCGGATGTGCGCCCCTGCGGTGGGCCCCGTCGCCTCCAGCACTTCGGTGCGGTTCATCTGCAGCTTGACCGGGTGCCCCGCCTTCCGCGACAGGACTGCGGCGACGGGCTCCAGGTAAACCAGTAGCTTGCCGCCAAAACCGCCGCCAATCTCCATGGGGATAGCCTTGACGGTGGATATGGGGATGTTCAGCAGCCGTGAGGTCTGCTCGCGCACCATGAACTGCCCCTGGCTGCTGGACCAGATGGTCAGCTTGCCGTCCGGCCCCCAGTGCGCGGTCGCCGCGTGCGGCTCGATGTAGCCTTGGTGGACCGGCGACGTGTGCACCTCGCGCTCGACAATCGCATCCGCCTCCGCGAAGCCCTGCTCCAGGTCGCCCATGCTGAACTCGAACCTGTTGGCGAGGTTCGTCTCCTGTCCGTCCTCGCCCTCCGCTCGATAGCCCCCGGCGCGGACGTAGGCGGTTTCCATGGTCATCAGCCGCGGGTGCAGGATGGGCGCGCCCGGCTTAAGAGCCTCCCGCGCGTCGGTCACTGACGGCAAGACCTCATAGTCGACGTCAATGAGCTCGAGTGCCTGTTCGGCCGCGGCGGAAGTCGTGGCTGCCACGGCTGCGATAGCGTGGCCCTTGTAGAGCGCCTTGTCCAGCGCCATCACGTTGTTGCTAAGGAAGCGGAAGTTGTGCAGCGACCCCTCAACCAGGTCCTCGACCAGGCCGGAGAGCTGCGGCAGGTCTTTCGCCGTCATCACTGCGCGGACGCCGGGGTACGCCTCGGCGCGGCTCGTGTCGATGGATCTGATGACGGCATGACTGTGCGGGCTGCGCAGCACCTTGCCGTACAGCATGCCCGGCAGGTTCACGTCCGCGCTGAACCGCGCGTTGCCCGTGACCTTGTCGACGCCGTCGTGGCGGATGGGCCGGGTCCCCACAACGCTGTAGCCGTTGGAGTAGTTCCCGTTGCCGCTGCCGTTGGTTGCCATGTCAGCCTCCAATACTCATGTCGAAGCTAAGCCGCTGCGCCCTGTTGCGCTTCCTCCGGGGCCCACGTGATCGAGACCGGCGGGCCGCTCTCCCCGACGTGGAGCGTAGCCCCTACTGCCGCGTGCCCAGAGCGGATCGACGCCAGCGCCGCCTGGACGCCATCGTGTGCGATTGGCGACACACTCGTCACTCGCCCCACGGACACGCCGTCGGCCATCAAAACCGCGCCCGCCATTATGTCCGAGTCCGCGGGCACCTCGATGGCCACCATGAAACGTTGTATCCGGTGGTAATTGTACAGCCGCGCTACAACCTCCTGCCCTGTGTAGCACCCTTTGGTCCACGAGACCTCTCCGAGCAGCCCCGCCTCCAGCGGGTTGTTGTCGTCCGTAAACTCCGCGCCCCATCGTGGCACGCGGGCCTCGATACGCAGCGCCTCCAACGCCTGCCGTCCAACCGGCGTCGCGCCGAGGCCGATGGCTGCGTCCCACATCGCCTCCGCCGCCTCGGCCCGCACGATGATGTCGAAGCCGGGCTGCCCAGCTAACTGGGTCCGCACGACGAGCGCCTCTCCGCCCTGCCACGCAACGATAGCGCACCCTAGCGCCTGCTGGGCAACCTGTACGTCGAGCAGCTCCGTCACCACCGATTCGGCGGAGGGGCCCAGAATCGCCACCATCGCCGTCGACTCCGTGACGTCGTCCAGCGTCGTGTCCTCCTCGAAGGTGAACATGTCAATCCATTCGGCAACTTCCGTCCGGCGCTCCGGCGAGGTGAGCAGCAGGAAGTCCTCGCCCCATGGCAACACGGTTATCCAGTCATGGACGCGCCCCTTGCCGGTTGTGATGGCGGTGGTCTGTCCCGCGCCCTCCGGCAGTGGGTCGACGAGGTTCGTGCTCAGCCGGTTCAGCAGGTCGAGAGTGTCCTTGCCCCGCGCGACGATGCGTCCGCGGTGTGAGGCGTCGACGATGGCCGTGCCGGTGCGTGCCGCCTCGTACTCGGCCCTCGCGTCGCCGAAACGACTCGCAACGGCCCACCCGGCCACGTCTGCAAACCGCGCCCCGATCTTTTCCTGTGCTTCATGGAGTGGCGTAGGCCGCATTCCCTCTCCTTGGCATATACAAAGGCCGCCGTCCAGCGGAGCGCGGACTGGCGGCCTTGCTCGAGTCGTGTGTGCGCTAGACGGAGAAGCTGGTCCCGCAGCCGCAGGTGCTCTTGGCGTTGGGGTTGCTGAAGGTAAACCCTTTGCCGTTCAGCCCGTCCGAGAAGTCCAGCTCCGTGCCGGCCAGGAAGACGAAGCTCTTCTTGGGCACGAACAACCGGATGCCCTGGTCTTCGATGACCTTGTCGTCGTCGTGCGGGCCGGGCTCGACCGAGAGGGTGTAAGTGAGACCGGAGCACCCGCCACCCTTCACGCCGACCCGCAGCCCAAACTCGTCGCCTTTCGCTTCTTTCTCAGCGAAGTATGCGACCTTCTTGGCAGCGCGCTCCGTAATGTGGATAGTCAGTGGAGTTACCGCGTCCGGCATTTCTCCTCCTCCAAACATGACCAACCTGATGCAGTATCTGTATGGTAGCCAGCAAGCTTGGGAGTGTCAACGACGGGGCTGGCCGGGTGCAGTTGCCTAGCTCTCCAGAAGGATCGTCCCGTACATGCGGGAGAACTTGCGGTCGAATGTGTAGAGCGGCATGGCCCCGTTGCGGTTGGCCGCTGACAGGATCACTTGGTCTGCAAAGTCGGCCCCGCCCAGGCGGTAGCTTTCGACGGCATGCGTGAGGTCCCTGTCGTTCTCAAAGGCAAGGCCATCCGTGGCGAGCATCTCAAGAAGAACGTCCGCAATTTGCTCCCGGGTGAACCGGTATGATCGTTCAAGCACCCACACCATCTCGGTGGTGACTTCCCGGCATATGAAACCCTGGTGGTCTTCAGTCAGGCCCTCCAGCAGGTCCCGAGCTGCTTCCGCCTGTTCGGCGTCGTCCCGCACGAGATAGCGTATGAGCACGTTGGTGTCCAGGCTGATCACCTGCCCGCCGCCCCGGCTGCGATGGCCTCGTCCATTTCTTCCAGGGTGACGGGCGGGCCGTCATACGGCAGTGCTCCGTACAGCCTTTTGATAGAGCGGACGGGGAGTATGAGCACGCCATTGTCCACAATGGCGTAACGCACTTTGTCTCCAGACTCTAGGGCTAGCGCGTCCCTGACGCCCTTCGGCAGGGTGGTCTGGCCTTTGGAGGTGATGGCGGATTCCAGCATGAGCGCCCTCCTGTTTCATTGGCAATGACAATGTTCTTTGACCCTTACATGACAGAATATACAATGCGTTTTCATTTTTTACAAGGGGTTATGCATATATTCCTTACAATCCCCGCAATTCCAGCATTGTGACCTCTCCCGTGCCGAGGTCCGCCACGCGGACCGCGTGGTTGTTCGTGTCCGCGATGTACAGCCGGCCGTTCGCGCAGTCGACCCCCGACGGCTCGTTCAGCCGGGCGTCGCCCCACGCGCCGTTCCGCAGGCCCGGCTCCGTTCCGCCGAACAGCGTCGTTGTCTCCTTCGTTTGCGGGTCGACGCACTTGATCTTGCTGTTGTATGTGTCCGCGATGTAGAGCACGCCGCCCCCGTAGCACACGCCCTGCACGTGCTGCAGCAGCACCCGCGCCCCGACGCCGTCACGGTCGCCGAAGTCGAAGAGGTCGATGCCCACGAGCGTCTCCACGCTACCGCCGGGGTCTGCGCTCGCGGTCCGCACCGCGCTGGTCTCGCTGTCCGCGAAGTACAGTCGGCCCTCGCCGTCGTGGTCTATGCCCGTCGGCTGGGCGAGGCATGCCTGTTTCAACGGGCCGTCGCTCAGTGCCTCGCGGCCGCTGCCCGCGAACGGGCCGATGTTTCCGCTCGCCAGGTCGAGCGACCAGAGCTGGTGCGTTCCCGCCATCGCGATGTACAGCGTGCCGTTGAGCACGGTCACGTCCCACGGCGAGCGCAATGGCATGCCCTCCGCCGGGCTTGGCGGCATAAAGTTCATAGCGGCCTGCCCGGTCCCCGAGATCGTCTCCACGGTACCCTGGCTTTGTAGCGAAAGTCCTAATTGTCGGCGGGTTGCGCTACATCTAGTGAATCTGTAGCAATACCCGCCTCAAAGTCCGGCTCGATGCCGAGGTTGTACATGGCCCGTATGAGCACACTGAGGTTGTGGCACAACACCTTCAGTAGAACCTCGTTGACCTGCCCTGTCAGGTCCTTGGCACGGACCACGTCCCTGAACTTGCTCTTGATCATGTGGAAGCAGGTCTCCACGTTGCTTCTCCGGTGGTAGTGGGCCAGAAAGTCCGCCTCCCGGAGCGAAAAGTGGTGAAACATCCGCTTCCACGCCGGGTTCGACTGGACCTTACCCTTCGCGCCTGGCTTGCCCCTATGGATACGCTCCGCCACCGCGCCCTTCTTAAATGCGATGAACGGGGTGGCACCCACTGCCTCGATAGCCGTTGCGTTCGCCCAACTGGAGTAGGCTGCGTCGGCGGAGACCTCGCGGACGTTAAAGTGCTCTGCGGTGGTGCGGACGAAACTGGGCAGGTAGGGCGAGTCCGCCGACATATTGTTGGTCGCGTCCGCGACTGTAACGATGTTGGTCTGGACGCCACAGCAGATGTGCAGCTTCACCCACTGGACCTCCCGCTTCGCGTTGCCCCACTTGTGATCGAACCAGCGATTGTAGGCCGTGCTCGCAAAGCCGGACGAGTCCAGCGCAAAGTCCTGCTCGATGCCGCTCAGGGGCAGGGCGGACTCCACAATGAGGGCGCGCAGCAGCGGCGTCAGTTCCTGCTTGCGGAGATACCGTGCAATGGTGGTGAAATGGGGAACGTGGTCCATCTGGCCGTCGGCCTCGGCGCTGCGGACTGTGGACATGGAGCGGCGGGTCGATAGTGTGCCGTAGACCTTCAACCCGCAAGCGTAAACCATATCGGCCAGCGACAACGTGGGGCGGCCGCAGGTCTGCGGCGGTGTCTCTATGGTGTCGCACAGCGCCCGCAGCAACTTGGGAAACAGATCACCCTCGTGGGTCTGCGCGTCCGTGTAAGCTGTCCAAGGTTGGCCATACTGAGCCCTGCCCATGCCAGCGGGAAGACTATCAGGGTCGTCCAGCCGCTCCCCGCGCTGGAGCGCCACCATGACGGCGTAGACGTGCTTGCACGGCTCGCCGGTTGTGTCGAAGTCCGGGCACGTGCAATACGGCCCATCTTCTAGGCTGACGAGGTAGCTTCCTCCCTGTGACTGCGAGGGGACCCGCCAGCCGAACTTGTCCTCACGGATGGGCGCGAGGGCCGCGATAGCCAACCCGCGCATCTGACGCCCCTGCTGGCCGTCGTCGGGATCGGCGGCGGTGAGGGCAGTCCTGATAAGGTCGTCCATATGTGTATCTCCAGTAAAGTGATTACCAATAGTATACACACTGGACTTTGCAAGGTCAATACCAATAGTATACACTTGCTCTATAAGATGTCGCGGGGAGACGGGAATGAGCGAGCAGCAACCCAAGCCAGGCACCTTCGACGTGATGGTTCGGGCGTACCGGTGCCGGTGCGGGCACGAGTGGCTTCCCCGTGTGTTCAAGGAAAAGCGGCCGCGCGTCTGTCCTCGGTGCAAGTCGCCAAATTGGGACAAAGACTTCAAGTTCAGGCGTATCAAGCTCGGCGGCTAGGTCCTCTGCCGGCGCTCCTGAAACGTCAGCGTACGAGCGGGTTGGTTGTACGACATCGCCCAATGCTCCAACAGGTCCCGCCCCAAGAGCGGCTCCATGCCGACAAGCACGGGGCTCATCAGTATCACCATATTGAAGTCATAGACGGCCCATGCGGTCTGGTCCCAGACGAGCAACTGCGCTCCCACGACGCAGCCGGTAGCACCTCCGCCAACGCCCGTGAGCGGCCTCGTGGGGAGCTGTGCAATCTCCCACGGAAGCGCGCCCAGGCGTTGGAGTGCTTCCGCCGGGACAATGGTGTTATCGGCCCCTGTGTCCACAACCCACGTCAGTCGCCCTTCCACTGTGAGCCGCGGCACCTTGACATGCGCAACGAGCGTGGGTACGCGCATTGGCCCACGGAACCTTCCGTGAAACACGATGCCTAGAGGACGCGAACGCGCGGATTGGGGTTGAGGTAGAGCATGACAGTGTCTTGGGTGGCGTAGCCTTTGACGCGCAATCTGTCCAGGAGGACTGTGAAGCTGGTGTCGAAATGAAAGGAGTCGTCCTCGGGAATCGCCACCCACTCGAAGGGATGCCTCTGGAGCAGGTCTTCCAAGTGGTCATCCAGTAGGTCGGAGCGACGTTCGTAGTCCCGCAGCTTCACCAACGCTTCTTCGGCGGTTTCCCCTTCCCACGTGATCTCACTCGTCATAGCTCTGGCCTCCCATTTCCCTTAGCTCAGGGCGTCACCATTATGGACTAGCGTCATTGGGGAATTATACACGTGCGCACCATCAACTACGATTGACCCCTACCCGAATCTGCCCGTTCTCTCGTACCACGCGCTATCCCACGTTGGGTCTGCCATGCGGTGTTCTCGGATGCGCCGCTCCCGCAGCTCCGCCAGCGTGAGCTTGTTGCCCTTAGCCCCGTTGCAGGGCGCGCACAAGAGCACCCGGTTTCGGAGGTCGTCGCGGCCTTCCCGTGACTTGGGGACGCGATGGTCCACTTCCAGGTAGTCCGAATGGTGGGGCACCCAGCCGCACCCCTGGCACTTCAATCCGTCCAGATCAATCAGCCGCGTCCGCAACTCCCGCGCCGTCAACCTCGGGGCCCTGGGCTCCGGGCTCACCAGCGTCAACTCCGGCGCGGCCTCGGCCCCGTCGTCCGTCCGCTTCGGGGGTGTAGTGCGCACATGAACAGCACGATTCCATGAGCTGGTACCCATGGGCAAGCGAGCCTCCTTCTGGAGCCGTTTACGCATCTCCCCTTCGGCTTCTTTGTTGATGTCGATGGCGATCCACTCTCGCCCCAGCCGCTCCGCTGCAATGCACGTCGTCGCACAGCCTGCGAATGGGTCCAGCACGAGGTCACCTTCATTGCTGGACGCCCTGATGATGCGCTCGTATAGAGCCAAGGGTTTCTGTGTTGGGTACCCTGTTCTTTCCTTCGACGGCGTGTGCATCATGTCCGGTATGTCGGTCCACGTGCTCCCTACAACCCTTGCTTCCAGCACGTGGCCCTTCTCAATAGGGAGTGGGTACTTGATTCTGATTGCCCCATTCTTGGTTCGGTAGATCCTGCCTTCTGCTTCCAGCCGTTCGATGCTCTTGTCAGTGTAGTCTCCGCGTGGAGAGGTCTTGAACGCGCCAGTTGTGTCCACTCTGATGTGACTCGGCAGGTTGGCCATCGGATGCCTGTCGAATACCTCTACGCGATTGAATTGGTAGCTACGACTCTTAGAGTAGAACAGGATGATGTCGTAGTTCCTCGCAAATTGGCGGGCCACAGCTTTGGCTCCCCGTGCCCCTTGCCCGTACACCCAAGTAATCGCATTCCTGAAGTTGTCGCGCCCGAATACGGCGTCCATCATCGCCTTAGTGTAAGCGTGGGCTGTGTGATCAATATGGAGATAGAGGTTACCCGTTGGTTTCAGGATGCGGTGCATCTCCAGCACACGAACTGCCAGCCAGCAGAGGAACGCCCCCATGTCCTCCCCCGCTGCTGCGTTCGCAGCCTGTATGACGGCGTAGAGATTGGGGTGGTCATTCTTGATGAGCTCCACCCATTCTTCCTGCACGTCTCCCCACGTCCAGGTGTCCTTGTAGGAGACCTGGCGACCCTCTTTGCCCACGCCCGCCGACACAATCCCCTCAAAGGCTTTGACGCCCTTGTTGAAGGGCGGGTCCGTCGCTATTAAGTCCACACTCGCTGAGTCGATACCCCGCAGGATAGGCAAGTTGTCGGCAATGAACAGCGTGCGGTTGAGACCGGCCGCGTTCGTTGCGTTTTGCGCAGCGTGGGGGGGGGGTCGGTTTTCTCGCGTGTGCGCGAGGCTTGGCAGTCATGGTGCTACTCCGTTGTCATGCGGTGTCGCATCGGGTCACCAATAAGTGTTCGTAAGGTGCCAACTGACGAGGCGACGCAGGGACTGTCATACACTCCCTGCGTCGCCTCGCGGGTGTACTGGCCTGCCTTTATGACGGGCCGGTCGCAGGCTATAGGGCCTCGGGGCCCGCGTCAACCCACCACCGGCTTTGTTGCAAAAGTGGGAAAGCTGTTGCAAGAGTCCGCATACTACGGCAGGAACAACACGGCGACGACGAAGAGGAAGGCGATAAGCCCACCGAGGAAGCCTACTTCAAAGAGGTCAATGCCACCCCCTCTTCGGTCGAGCCGCCGGATAATCACCGACGACGCCCAGATGGTGAACGGCGCGAAAGCCAGCGACAGCAGGGAGAACCACTCCGCGCCCTGAATGCCCCCGTACTGAGAGACCCGCGCTAGGTCCATCAGTGGGACAAACGACAAAACGCTGATGCTGCCCACGTCCACGCCTACCGTCAGCCCAATTACCACGAACTGCATGGCGACGGCCCACAGCCAGCCAATGATCACTGCCCGCATCACATCTCTCCCTCTTGTAGTCTGCCCATACCTCGACCAAAGAGAGGGAGATGTGGCAAAAGAGGGACCCCCTCCCGGAGAGCTAGGGCGAGTCCGCCAAGACCGCCGTTCACCACACATCGAACCGGAAGGGGGCCATAGCAGCCCTAACCCCTTTCGATGCGTGGGGCAAAGTCTTGGCGGACGGCGGGATGGTATGGGCTGGTGGGGTGAGTGTCAAGAAACACGACGCGGGGGGAACGCAGCAAGATTAGCGGTTGGCAACTACCCTTTTGCTACACTCGGCGGGGTTTCGCTACAAACGGGGGTTTTACTACAAAGCCACGGTACCCTTGACGAGGTCCACCCTCCGCAGCGCGTGGTTTTCCTTGTCGGCCACGTACAGTGCATCGCCGTCGAGCGCCATGCCCTGTGGGTCGTTGAACCGCGCGTCGCCGAACGCTCCATCCGTCAACCCGGCCTCGCCGTTGCCGATGACGTCGCATACCTCACCGTCCATCGTCGCCACGACGATGCGATGGTGTCCGGAGTCCGCGATGAACAGGCGGCCGCCCACTTCATCGGCCAACAGCTTGCCTGGAAAGGCGAGCGCGTTCTCCGCAGCCTGCTTGTTCCGCTCCAGCGTCCACGCCGTCGGGCTCCGCTGAATGAGGCCCTTGATGTCGAAGGCCTCGATGAGCGGATGCAGGAAGTAGTCGAGGTCCTCGAAGCGGTACTCGCCCTCGTGCTTGCCGAGCACCTTGCCTTCCGGGTCGATGATGTACAGCGAAGGCCATGCCCGTGCTGCATACCGCTGCCAGACCTGAAAGTTGCCGTCGTTCACAACGGGATGTCGGATGTCGTAGCGGAGGATGGCCTGCCGAACCGAGTCGGTCTCCTTTTCCGCCGGAAACTTTGCGGAGTGCACGCCGATGACAACCAGCTCCTCCGGGTAGGCCTCTTCCAGCTTCCGCAACTGCGGAAGTATATGCATGCAGTTGACTCAGCAGAAGGTCCAGAAGTCCAGGAGCACCAGCTTGCCCCGCAGGTCCGCCAGCCGGACAGGGGTGTCTGTGTTCAGCCATTCCAGGTCGTCTGGGAACTCCGGCGCGTAGATCGCCCCTCTCGTCGCTTCCGCCATTGCGCTCTCCTGCGGCGTGCTTGCCGCCCTCATTGTGCACCACATCGCCCCCGAGCGCACGTCGAAGGCCGTCCCTTGCTACGCGAGCCCCCAAGCAGGTATGCTCACAAGGTTGCGCCCATATGTGCAACGGCGATACAACGATGGCAATCAGCGACGCACCGCAACCCACAGCCCGAGACGATGGCAGACGCCGGGGGATCTTCCACGGTTGGTTCATCCTGGCGGCCAATTGCCTTGTCATGGGCTTCTCCTCCGGCGTCACCAACTACGGCGCGACGGTCTTCTTCAACCCCGTCTCCCAGGCCCTGGGCATCAGCCGCACGATGACGTCTATCGCGATCGCCCTCGCGCGCGCCGAGAACACCGTCCTCGCGCCCATCATCGGCTACTTCATCGACCGCTTCGGCCCGAGGCCGCCCATCATCGCCGGCATGTTCCTCATGGGCCTCGGCATGATCCTGTTCGGCCTCTTTGCGCGCAACCTGTTCCTCTTCATCGTCACGTGGACCTTCATGGTGTCCCTTGGCGCGAACATCGGGGGCTTTGCCCCCAACTGGGCTGCCATCAACAACTGGTTCAACCGCAAGAAGGGCCGCGCGATGGGCATCGGCATGGCGTCACAGGCAATGGGCGGCGTCATCCTCGCCCCATTGCTCGCCTTCATCATCGCGCGGTGGGGCTGGGAGACCGGCGCTGTTGTCACGGGCATCGCAATCTTCGTGCTCGTCATGCCGGTGACGAAGGTCATCCGCACCCGCCCGCAGGATATGGGCCTGCTGCCCGACGGCGACCCGCCCGCGCCCCCCATCCCGCCGACCGCCATGCTGGACGGCAGTCCCGCCGATCCGAAGCCTCACGGCCTCGTCGACGCGCCCGGCCGGAACTTCACCATCGGGCAGGCGTTCCGTGCGCCCGCCTTCTGGTTCTTCATGGCGGCGCTCGCCCTCCGGCAAATGAGTCAGGCCGGCATGGTGCTGCACATGTCGCCCATGCTGCAGGACCGCTACGAGTTCACCGGTGTCGAGGCCGGCTTCCTGGTCGGCATGCTGGCCGCGATGGGCGTCGTCGGCGCCCTGGCGGGCGGCTACATCAGCGACCTCTTCCAGCGGCGCAAGGTGATGGGCATCATCGTCGGCCTGGAGTCGTTCTCCCTCTTCCTGCTGCTGCTGAACGAGATCCCGCTGGTGTACGCCTTCATTATCCTCTTCGGCTTCGGGCAGGGCGCACACGCGCTTAACAGGGCCATCCTCGGCGAGTACTTTGGCAACAGCCACTACGCGCGGTTGTGGGGCATGCTCAGCATGGGCACGACGCCCTTCGCCGCCGCAGGCCCCGTCTTCGCCGGCTGGGTGTCCGACGTCTCAGGGTATGGCGCGGTAATCCTGACGTTCATGTTCATGTATGGCGCTTCCGGGCTGCTATACTATAACTGCCGCCGCCCTCCCATTCCCTCATCGTCCCCCAGGCCCCGATAGAGCGGCTCCCGATTCCCTCTGAACGAGCGAGGCCGATGGTATCCGCTGTTCGCTATGAGCGCACAATGGTTGGCGGGTTGGATATTCACTACGCCGTCGCCGGAGAGGGGCCGCCCATCATCTTCCTCCACGGCCTCGGCGCGTCGAGCGTCACCTGGCAGGACAACATCGGGCCGCTGTCGCAAGACTTCACCGTCTACGCGCCCGACATCCCCGGTCACGGCGACAGCGTCAAGATCGGCGTCAACTACACCACGGAAGCCGGCATCGACCTGATTTTCGGGTTCATGGACGAGGTCGGCATTCAGTCTGCCGCCCTCTGCGGAAGCTCGATGGGCGGCCTAATCGCGCTGCTCGGCGCACTGCACACTCCCGAGCGCGTCTCGCACTTGGTCCTCATCAACTCGGCCGGCTTCGGCCGCGAAATCGCCGGCTACCTGCGCGTTATGTCGTTGCCCTTCCTCGGCGAGCTGCTCGAGGGGCCGACGCACCGCAGCGCCCGAGTCATGATGAAGCTGGTCTTCGGCCCGCGCCGGGAGTACCCCGAAGCCCTGTTCCAGGCGCTCGTGCGCACCCGGTCCCTTCCCGGAGGCCGCGAAGCCGTGCTGAAGTCGCTCCGTGAGGGTGTGAACATCTTCGGCATGAAGCCCAAGTACAGACTGCTGCACCGGCTGCGGGACCTGCAGATGCCCCTGATGGTCGTCTGGGGCGCCCTCGACCCCGTCTTCCCATCCCGCCACGCCCATGCTGCCGCGGAGGCCGCGCCCGGGTCGCGGCTTCTCTACTTCCCCAACGTGGGCCATTGGCCGCACATGGAGGAGGCTGAGCGCTTCAACGCCGAGGTCTCCGCGTTCCTGAAGAGAGAGCCTTCACCCAACGGAGGAGATGACCATGAGCTTTGACACGATAGGCCTCCTCGGCATCGGCGAGATGGGCAGCGCCATCGCCCGCACCCTCGCCGCCCACACCCGCGTCGTGTCGACGTTCGAGGGCCGCAGCGAGGCGACATGCGCCCGGGCCCAGGCAGCTGGGGTCCAAGACCTCGGCTCCCTGGATGAGGTGGTTCGGCAGTCGGACCTCGTCCTCTCCGTCCTCGCCTCCGACACCGCCCCCACCGTCGCCACCGAGGTCGCCAACGCAGCCCGCCGATCCGGGAAGCGCGTGCTCTTTGGCGAGTTCAACGCCATAGCCCCCGTGACCGTTCAGGCCATCGCTGATGAGGCCGCTGACGTCATGGACATCGTCGACGGCGGCATCGTTGGAGGCCCCGGCAACCTCGGCTCCGCGAGCTTCTACCTGTCGGGCCCGCGCGCAGAGGAGGTCGCCGCCCTCCGCGAGTACGGCATCAATACCGTGCTGCTGGGCCCCGTCGTTGGGCAGGCGTCCGGCGCCAAGCTCTGCCACGCCGGCATGACCAAGGGCGTCTCCACTCTTGCCCTCGACATCCTGCTTGCCGCCGAGGCCCTCGGCGTCGCCGACACCGTCATGGCCCAGTACACGCGCTCCATGGCGGGCGTGCTGCAGTTCGTCGACCGTTTCGTGACCGGCAACCCCAAGCGCGCCTACCGCCGGGCCGAGGAGATGCCGGAGATCGCCAGAATGCTCGACGCCCTCGGCTTCGATGGCGGCATCCACCGCGCCGCCTACGAGCGCATGCGCTGGCTGGGTTCGCTGGAGCTCGACACCGACGGCGCTCCCTCGGCCTCCGACGTGGCCCGCCGGATTGTCGATTCCATGAGTCAGGACGCAAGGGAAGACCGCGGCTAAGCTGCGGCCGCGTGGTGACGTGGCTTCGGCGCGGCCAGCAGCGCGAGGAACACCAGCGACTGCAGTGCGACGTACGCCCAGAATATGATTACGTAGCTCCCCTGCGTGTCGAACACAAGCGTTGCTGCGAGAGGCCCGATTGCATTGGTCGCCATTTGCCACGGCAGCACCGCGCCTCGGATGGCCCCCAGGTGCCGCGACCCGTAGTAGTCGGCCAGGATGACCTGCTGCGCCAGCAAGCTGCCGCCAAACGCCGTGCCTTGGATCACCGCAAACGCCAACCCCATGGGCAGGTTGCCCAGCCAGATGAGCAGCAGCGTCCCGACGACCATCCCGAGCTGAAACCCGCCCAGCACCACCTGTGCGGAGATCCGTTCCACCAGCAGGCCCGCGCCCAACGCCGCCGGGATGCCGATGAGCGACCACACCATGATGACGATGGCCACCTCGCCCTCGGTCAGCCCCTGGTCGCTCATGTACGGGATGAAGTTGAAGTTGATGCCAGTGTTCACAAAGCTGGTGATGCACAGGACGGCCAGCAGGATGTAGAACGTCCGGGTCCGAAGGGCCTCGCGCAGCGTGAAGTGAATCTCGCTCGCCGGCGGACGCTGCGCGCGGTCGGCAGTGGTCTCCGGCTCGTGCAGGTCGCCGTCGGGGCGAAGGCCCATGTCCTCCGGCTGCCGCCGCATCCAGAGGAGCACGGGGACGAGCGTCAGCCCCCACGCAAAGATGCCCAGCGATGCGGCGGCCCATCGCCACCCGGCCCCCGTGATGATCAGCTGCGCCATCACCGGGACCGCGCCCTGCCCGAACCGCTGCCCAAGATTGCCGTACGCCAGCGCCCGGCCCCGCAGCCGCACGAACCACTTGGCGAGCACGGTCTGGTTTGTGAGGTTGATGATGCCCTGCAGCAGCATCCGCGTGACGATGATGACCGCATAGAACTGCCAGAGCGTGGTGACGCCGCTCCACGCGACGAACAGGCTGCCCACGACAAGGAAGGCAGTGAACAGCACCCACCGGGCTCCGAATCGATCGATGATTGGCCCGACGACGAGCGCGATCACTCCGCCCGTGAGGGTGCCGATAGCCACCGCGCCCGCGACGACGGAGCGGTTCCAATCGAAGGTCTCCTCCATCGGGATGACGAAGACGCCGATGGTCGGGTTGATGACAACGGCCGACGCGATGGCGGAGAGGACGGTCACCCAGACAATGACCCAGCCGTAGTATCGGCGGGGGCGTTGTCGTGCGTGGGGTCCCGTGCTCAAGGGTGAATGCCTGCTTTCTGCCCCGTGAGGCGGGCGCTGTGTTGTGGACGGGGACTACGGGAATCCCTGTCGCCGCTCCTTCAGGCTCACGTAGCCGTCGCGGGCAAGGATGACGTGGTCGAGCAGCGTAATGTCCAGCATCTGGCCCGCCTCCCGCAGCTTGTTCGTCACCTGCACGTCCTCGCGGCTTGGCGCCGGGTCGCCCGACGGGTGGTTGTGCACCACGATGACCGACTTGCAGTCCTCCCGCACCGCGTCGCGGAACACCTCGCCCACCCGCACGTCGGCGGAGTTCACCGTGCCGTTGTAGACCTCCCGGACTCCCATGACGTAATTCCGCGTGTTCAGCAGGATGACCCGCAGGCTCTCCCGGCTGAGCCACATCATCTCCGGCAGCAGCAGGTTCACGACGTCCGCCGACGAGTTCACCTGCGTCCGGGCGTCGCTGGGGAACGAGGCGAGCCGCTTGCCAAGCTCCATCGCCGCCATCACCTCGGCGGCCTTGGCCAGCCCCAGCCCGTGCAGCTGCATCAGCTCGCCGAAGCTGGTCTGCGCCAGCCCTGAAAGCCCCTGGCGCATGGCGAGGAGGCGTTTCGACAGGGTGAAGACGTCCTCGCCTCTGGTGCCGGTGCGGAGAAGAATTGCGAGGAGTTCGTGGCTGCTGAGCGCCCCGGGGCCCTGGTCGCGAAGCCGCTCCCGCGGGCGCTCCTCTGAGGGGAGGTCATGGATCCGTCCCGAATACTCGTTGGGAGGCAGTTGGTCAGTCACAGGGGCGGGTCCTCCCTGACGGGGTTTCGTCTATTGCGCCTGGGACGATGCGTCGGCGGCGCTGGCTGCCTCCCGTTCGTCGAGGCACGTCATGCAAACGTAGCCCTCTCCCTGCTCCTCCGCAATCCCCACAGGCACGTTGCGTTTCTTGCCGCACACGGAACAGTTCACCGCCACCAGCGGCGTGTTCCCCGGTCTCGATGGATCGCTCTCATGCCCCCGAAACCCCTTGTAGTCTGGGTTCTGCCGGAGGTTTGCCAGAAAGCGCTCCCTGTCTTTTCGGCGGCTCACTGTCCACCGCCTTCCACGCACACCAACAGTGCACGCATGCAGCCCGCTCGCCCCCGAGCGATGTCCGAAGCGACGCCGGCGGGGGCGGTGTGCGGGCTGTCGTTGTTGCGGGCCTACGAGACGGTGACCTGCGCTCCCGCCGCCTCGATCTTGGACTTGACCTCTGCCGCCTCCTCCTTGGACACGCCCTCGCGCACAGGCTGCGGCGCGGCCTCGACGAGGTCCTTGGCTTCCTTCAGGCCCAGCGTCGTGACTTCGCGGACGGCCTTGATGACGTTCACCTTGTTCGCGCCGATGTCCGTCAGCGTCACGGTGAACTCGGTCTGCTCGTCCTCCGGCGCGGCTGCCTCGGCGGCTGCTGCGGGCGCTGCGGCGACGGCCGCGGCCGCGACCGGCATGGCTGCGCTGACGCCCAGCTTGTCCTCGAGCTCCTTCACTATCCAGGCGGCGTCCATCAGGGACAGGCCCAGAATGCCGTCCAGAATCTCTTCCTTGGTCATTGTCCTTCCTCCTCCAGGTTTCTGCTTTAGCTGGCCTGCTTTTCCGCGTTCCGCTGCAGCACCGTCGCGATGCTGCGGCTTGGTCCGTTGAGCGTGGTGGCGAGCCCCTGCGCCGGCCCGTTGATCGAGCGCGCCAGCCGCGAAGCCACTCCCGCAATCTGCCCCATGAGCTGTGCCATGATCACCGGCCTCGGCGGCATGGTCGCCAGCGCGTTCACCTGCTGCGCGCTGAGCACCTGCCCATCGACCATCGCGCCGTTCACCTGCATGGTGATGCGGGCCGCGCGAATGTGCTCCGTCAGCAGCTTGGCGGCCTCAGCCGGGTCGCCCTTGCCCATGAGCAGCCCCGTCGGGCCCGTCAGCAGCTGCGAGATCTGCGGCGTGCCGAGCTCCTCCGCCGCCAGGGTCGCCAGCGTGTTCTTGACCACGCGGTACTGGAGGCCCTGGCTCTGCAGCTTCCGGCGGAACTCGGTCATGGTCGCCACGTTCAGCCCGGTGAAGCCCGTGCTGATCAGGAAATCGCTGTCTGCCAGCCTCTCCTTCAGGTCGGCCAGCGTTTCGACGTTCTTCGTTGACGGCAACGCTCACACTCCCTCTGTCCGAATCACAAAACAAGACCCCGGCCGAAGACCGGGGCGCAGCGCGGCAACGCGCTCTTCACACCACCTGCGCGGGGTTTACGCCTCTCGGCCACCCACGGTCTTCGGCGACTATGCAATTGTAACGGAGACCTGCGGTCTTTGCCAGTCCGACCCAAATCCGTTCGCCCTGAGCCTGTCGAAGCCTGTCCTGAGGCTCTCGAAGGGGACGCCTGTGGGCGGATCGGCCGGTCCAGCCTACTCCACCCGCAGCGCCTGCGCTTCCTGGACGTTCACCCTGAGGCTCGGCCCCATGGTCGACGTCAGGTGGATGGTCTTGAACAGGTTGCCCTTCACCGCCTCCGGCCGGGCCTCGGTGACGGCCAGCACCGCCGCCGCCAGGTTCTGCAGCAGATGCTCCTCGTCGAAGCTCAGCTTGCCGATGGGCATGTGCAGGTTCGCCGAGCGGTCCATGCGGAACTCGACGCGCCCGCCCTTCGCCTCGCGGATGGCCCGCGGGATGTCCTGCGGCTGCACGACGGTGCCCGTCCGCGGGTTCGGCATCAGCCCCCGTCGTCCCAGCACGCGCCCGAGCCGGCCGATCTGGCCCATCATCTCCGGCGTCGCGATGGACACCTCGAAGTCCACCCAGCCTTCCTGCTCGATCTTGCGGATCAGGTCCGCGTCGCCGATGAAGTCCGCGCCGGCCTCCCGGGCGATGGTCTCCGCCTCGCCCTGCACGAAGGCCACCACACGCTGCGACTTGCCCGTGCCGTGGGGCAACTGCGTCACGCTGCGGATGAGTTGGTCGGCGTGCCGGGGGTCTGCGTTCGTCTTGATGTGCAGTTCCACCGTCTCGTCGAACTTTGCCGGGGCCATCTCCTTCAGGATGCGGATGGCCTCAGCCGGCGGGTACGGGTGCAGGTGCTCCCGCTTCTTGGTGGAGTCGTCGTGGCGCTTGCCGTGCGACCGGGTGACTGCTTCCGTCGACATTTAGCCCTCCACCACTTCGATGCCCATGCTGCGGGCCGTGCCCTTGATCATCTCGACCGCCGCCTCAACGTCCGGCGAGTTCAGGTCCTCCAGCTTGGTCCGGGCGATGTCCCGCACCTGGCTCAGCGTCACCGTGCCCGCTTTCTCCCGGCGCGGCATGGTGCTCCCCCGCTCGACCCCGGCAGCCCGTCGAAGCAGGTCTGACGCCGGCGACGTCTTGGTCACGAAGGTGAAGGAGCGGTCCTCGAACACGGTGATAGCCACCGGCACGATGTTCCCCTTCTGGTTGGCCGTCTTGGAGTTGTAGTCCTTGACGAAGCCCATGATGTTGACGCCGTGCTGACCAAGCGCTGGCCCCACCGGCGGCGCTGGCGTTGCCTCTCCCGCCGGGATCTGCAGCTTCACGATTGCCCTGACCTTCTTTGCCATGCAAGCCTCTCAAAATGCGGCGTACGTTCGCCCTGAGGGAGATCCCCCATCCGTTCGCCCTGAGGGAAATCGAAGGGTGAACGTACGCCCGATGTCCGTACCTGAACCGAGCTAGCCGATGCGCTCCGCCTGCTCTCTCTTGTCATTCCCGCGAAAGCGGGAATCCAGAGCCGCCCGATAAGCAGCCACCCTACCCGATGCGCTCCGCCTGCAGGAAGTCGAGCTCCACAGGCGTCTCGCGCCCGAAGAAGGACACGAGCACGCGCACCTTGCCCTTCTCCGCCATCACCTCGTCCACCACGCCGATGAACTCGCTGAACGGCCCGTCCACAACCTTGACGCTCTGGCCCTTGGCGAGCCCCACCTTTGCGCGCGGCTGCGTGTCCACCATCCGCTTGAAGATGTTGTGGACCTCCTTCTCCGTCAGCGGCACGGGGCGGGCCTTGCGCTCGCCCTCCTCGTCGGCGGAGATGAAGCCGGTGATGCCGGGCGTGTTCCGCACGACGTACCAGCTCTGGTCGTCCATGTTCAGCCGGACGAGCACGTAGCCCGGGAACAACCGCTCCCGCTTGGGGCTCCGCCGCCCGTCCTTGATCTCCACCACCTCCTCCGTGGGGACCACGACCTCGAAGATCTTGTTCCGCACGTCCATGGTGGCGATGCGCTGTTCAAGGTTTTTCTTCACCCGGTCTTCCATGCCGGAGTAGCAGTGGACGATGTACCAGTGCCCCTCCTCACCGCCGGGCATGCCCTGCGCGTCCTCCGCCATCTGGTCTACGTTTTTCTGCGTAGTCATTGCGTCCTCCCTTCCAGCCAGGCCCTAGGACAGGGTGTTTCGAGCCAGGATGCTGAAGAGGAAATCCAGGAGACCCAGTATCGCGCCCACCAGACCGGCGACGGCGATCACCACGCCGGTCAGCCGGGTGGCTTCCTGCCGGGTCGGCCATTCGGCCTTGCGAAGTTCCGCATAGACCTCCCCAAAGAAGCCCAAGCGGAACATGCTCCGCTGTGCGGCGGAGCTCATGCTCTGCTGCAGGGACTGCCTGCGGACCGTCTGCCGCGCCATCGCTCCTACCGGACCTCGCGGTGGAGAGTGTGACTCCGGCAGCGGCTGCAGTACTTTCGACGCTCCAGCCGCTGCGGGTCATTCCGGCGGTTCTTCTGGCTGTGGTAGTTCCGCTCCCTGCAGTCCGTGCACTGGAAGGTTATGGCGTTCCGGTCGCCCTTCTTTGCCATGACGCTCCTACTCGGACACGTTGGTGATGACGCCCGCGCCCACCGTGCGCCCGCCCTCTCGGACGGCGAAGCGGAGGCCCTCCTCCATCGCCACGGGGATGCTGAGCTTCACGCGCATTTTGATGTTGTCGCCGGGCATCACCATCTCGACGCCCTCCGGCAGGCCGATCTCACCCGTCACGTCCGTGGTCCGGATGTAGAACTGCGGCTTGTAGCCGGGGAAGAACGGGGTGTGCCGGCCGCCCTCCTCCTTGGTCAGCACGTACACCTCGGCGTCGGCCTCGGTGTGCGGCTTCACGGAGCCGGGCTTCGCGAGCACCTGCCCGCGCTCGATCTGGTCGCGGTCGACGCCCCGGAGCAAGCAGCCGACGGCGTCGCCGGGCTCGGCCTCGTCCAGCAGCTTGTGGAACATTTCGACGCCCGTGACCACCGTCTTGCGGGTGTCGGTGAAGCCGACCATCTCGACCTCGTCCTGCACCTTGATGATGCCGCGCTCCACACGGCCGGTGACCACGGTGCCGCGGCCCTTGATGGCGAACACGTCCTCGATGGGCATCAGGAACGGCAGGTCTCGCGGCCGATCGGGCTCGGGGATGTAGTCGTCAACGGCCTGCATCAGCTCCAGGATGCCCTGCTGCGCCTCGGCGTCGTCGTTCAGCGCGTTCAGCGCGGACACGCGGACGATCGGAATGTCGTCGCCGTCGAAGCCGTAGCGGCTCAGCAGCTCCCGGACCTCGAGCTCGACAAGCTCGAGCAGCTCAGGGTCGTCCATGGCGTCGCACTTGTTCAGCGCAACGACGATGGAGGGCACGTTCACCTGGCGCGCCAGGAGGATGTGCTCGCGGGTCTGCGGCATCGGGCCGTCGGGCGCGCTGACGACGAGGATTGCGCCGTCCATCTGCGCCGCGCCGGTGATCATGTTCTTGATGTAGTCGGCGTGGCCGGGGCAGTCCACGTGGGCGTAGTGGCGCGTCCCCGTCTCGTACTCCACGTGCGTGATGTTGATCGTCACGCCGCGCGCCTTCTCTTCCGGCGCCTTGTCGATCTGGTCGAACGCGATGTACTGGGTCTTGTTCTCTGCCTGCTTGGCCAGGACGTAGCTGATCGCCGCCGTCAGCGTTGTCTTCCCATGGTCAACGTGACCGATGGTCCCGACGTTCAGGTGCGGCTTGTCCCGGACGAACTTCTGCTTGGCCATTGTGAAAAACTCCTCCTCAGCTTTGTGGAGCCCACAGCCGGAATCGAACCGGCGACCCCGTTCTTACCAAGAACGTGCTCTGCCTCTGAGCTATGTGGGCCCGCTTTTGTTTGCCTTGCTTAGGGACTGGAGGGAGTAGGATTCGAACCTACGAAGCCCTTCCGGGCGCCAGATTTACAGTCTGGTGCGATTGGCCGCTCCGCCATCCCTCCAAGCGGGTATAAGTGTAGCATCGCAGCTACCCATCGCCAACCCTGCGCACGACACACGACGCATTGGGTCGAGTGGCATTGGCTCAGCCCCAGACCGGATTCGAACCGATAACCTGGCGATTACAGGTCGCCTGCGCTACCATTGCGCCACTGGGGCATGGGAAGAGGTTCCCGATGGGCCTTGCTCTGCTGCACAACCTTTTCGATGGTAGCGAATACGTTGGCCATCGTCAACACGCATAGGGTATGCTGGAAGCAGCAGCACACGGCCCTCGGGCCCTCGAATGGAGCACGTGAAGACGATCTCCCGTCCTTCCGCCAATCCCTGCAATCACTCATTCCGCCTCCGATTTCTGACGATCGTCCTTCCGCTCCTCGCCCTCGCCGCCGTCGCCTGCGCCGAGGCTGCGGGCGTCGCGAGCGAGGCCGCCGCGCAACCCACCGCCACCGCGCGCCCCTTCACCGGCTCGCTCGACACAACCCCCGCGCCCGGCGAGACCCCCTGGCCGACGGTCACGCCCACGCCCGACTTCGGCAGCGACGAGGAGTTGAAGCGCGCCCGGTTCTCGACAGCCGGTTGGCGCACGGACTTCTCCATGCGCTCTATCCCCCTGGACGAGATCTTTTCCGGCGGGCCCGGCAAGGACGGCATCCCCGCCATCGACGAGCCCGTATTCGAGGCCATCACAGCCGGCGACAGGTGGCTGGACGACAAGGAACAGGTGCACGTCGTCGAGATCGGCGGCGAGGTCCGCGCCTACCCGCTCGCCATCCTCATCTGGCACGAGATCGTCAACGACACCATCGGCGGGACGCCGGTCGCGGTCACCTACTGCCCGCTCTGCAACTCCGCCATCACCTTCGACCGAAGGCTTGGTGGCCGCACATTCGACTTCGGCGTCTCCGGCCTGCTGCGCCACAGCGACATGATCATGTACGACCGCCAGACCGAGTCGTGGTGGCAGCAGCTCACGGGCGAGGTCATCATCGGCGAGCTCCTGGGCGAGCGCCTGACGATCCTGCCCTCATTCCTCGTCTCCTGGGAGGACTTCAAGGACGCCTATCCCAACGGCCGGGTACTCTCGCGTGACACCGGCTTCAGCCGCCAGTACGGCCGCAACCCCTACGAGCTCTACGACCGCCAGAACCCGTTCCTCTTCTTCGGCGAGCCCGACCGACGACTCCGCGCCCTCGACCGCGTCGTCGTCATCGAGGAAGGCGACGACACGGTGGCCTTCCCGCTGCACGTCCTGGAGAACGAGCCCGTCGTGCACTACACCGCGGGGGGCCGTGACCTCGTCGTCTTCTTCCAGTTCGGGGCCAACTCCGCCCTTGACGACTCCAGGGTCGCGGGCGGGCGTGACGTCGGCGCGGCGTCCGTGTACCGCCCGGAGGTCGACGGCATGCCGCTCACCTTCACCGCCGTCGACGAGCACTTCGTCGACGACCAGACCGGCAGTCGGTGGAACCTGCTCGGCCAGGCCGTCGACGGTCAACTCGCCGGGAATCGGCTGGAGCCCGTGGTGCACGGAACGCACTTCTGGTTCGCGTGGGCCGTCTTCAAGCCCTTCACCACCGTTTATGGCAGCTGATTGGATGCGGTTCGCCCTGGGGCAATCGAAGGACGAACGGCCACCCCGTCGTTCCTGCGGAGGCAGGAACCCCGACGAACGGAGCTCCACTCGCAAGTCCCTTCCCTGCGAGCGGGGGAAGGCTAGGATGAGGGGCAACGGAGACAGTTATGTCGCAAAATCTTTATAACCTTCCGGACCCGCTGCCGTCGGATGAGCTGTTCACCGACCTCATCCCTGACGCCGGTGTGAAGATCGAGCGCATCGTCTCCAGCGGCCAGGCCACGCCCGAGGGCGAATGGTATGACCAGCCCCGCGACGAGTGGGTCGCCCTCATCCAGGGTGAAGCCACCCTCGCCTACGAGGACGGCACAGAGGTCACCCTCCGCGCCGGAGACCATCTCCTCATCCCCGCCCACACACGCCACCGCGTCACCCGCACCAGCGCCACTCCACCCTGCATCTGGCTCGCCGTCCACGGCCGCCTGACCTAGCCGCCTCCCATCGTCGCCGCTGCGCAGGCAGGGGCCCCGACAAACCGAGGCCCTCTTGCCGCCATCATAGGAACGACCCTCGTGGCCGCCCTCCCATCACCCCGCGTGCCGCCACCGCGTCTGCCCGCGCCACGTGTCGATCTCCTGCAGCTCGAGCATGACTATCTGCCCCGGTACGGTCGAGGGTGGCAGGTACACGTTGCTGCGGATGAGATAGGTTTCGAGCTCCACCACGCTCTGCCGCTCGCGAACGTCCAGCACCATGGCCGGGAAAGCCTCGCCGATGCGGCCCGAGAGGTGCTTCAGAATCCAGTACCGCTTCCGCTCGTCCTCCGCGCGGTTCAGGTCCCGCAGCGTCGCGTCCGCCTCGCCGATGAGAGTCTTCAGGTCGCCCTCCGAGTATGGCGCCTCCGAGCCCGACAGCGCACTCGCAAGCTGCCGCTGCACCACCATGTCCAGGTACCGCCGCAGCGGCGACGTCGCCTGCACGTACGGCTCCACGCCGATGAGTGCGTGCCGCCCCGCCGAGGTCGTCAGCCGCGCGGGCCGGATCTGCCGCAGGATGTGGTACTGCCGCACCGCCTCGACGCTCGTGTCTGGCACGTCCTCCAGTGACACCGCGTCCTGCGTCCGGTAGATGGCCGCCACGCCGAGGTCCCGAAGCCGCTCGCCAATCAGCCTGTTCGCCAGCACCATGAACTCCGCGACCATCCGCCGCGCCGGTGTCGGTACGGGCGTCACCGAAATCGACACGTTGCGTTCCGCGTCGACGCTGACCTTCACCTCCGGCCGGTCCATCTCCAGCGCCTCCGCCGCCATCCGCTGGCCGTGCAATGTGTCGGCAATGGCCCGCAGCGTCCGAAGTTGCTCATCCCCCTCCCCCACCAGCGCCCTGTCAGCCTCCGAGTACGTCCATCGCCGCCTGCTTCGCACCGTCGAGCGGCACAGATTCCACTCGAGCAGTTCGTGCTCGCTGCTCCACCTCGTCAGCAGCGACACCGCCCGCCGGTCGACGTTCGCCACAAGGCTCCCCCGCTCCTCGGACAGCGAACGGGGCAGCATCGGCAGCGTCTCCTCCGGCAGGTAGAGGCTCGTCATCCGCGCCCGCGCCGCGTTGTCCAGCGCCCCGTCGAGGGCCACCAGCGCCGCCGCGTCGACGATGTGCACGCCCACCTCGAACCCGTCCTCCGTGGCGATCACGGACAGCCCGTCGTCGATGTCCACCGTCGTCGCCTCGTCGATGGTGAACACCGCCAGCTCCGTTAGGTCCCTCCGCCCCGCGTCGACGTCCCCACGGGCAATCGCGCCCGACTCGGCCTCGGCCTGCTCCTCCGACGAGAACGCCGTCGGCTGCCCGAGGCGGCGCAGCGTCAGGAACTCGTCGGTGTCCAGCACGCCCCGCGCCACGAGCAGGTCGAAGGCGGTCTGCCGCGCGTCGGGCCCGGTGACGATCGGCCGCAGCCACCCCTTGGCGGCCCGCGCCGCCGTCGAGTTCTCGCCCTCGGCCACGTACTGCACGACGGTATTCAGCCACCCCTCCTGCCGCTCCGTCAGCACGGTCCTCGCGGCCCCGGACAGCCACGCCGCAAACCCCGCCTCCTCGGCGGCCGACTGCTGCCGGTCCGCCAGCCGCGCAAGCTGCCGCTCGACGTCGTCGCGGGGACGCGGGCGCAACGACGGCGGCTCCGGCGTGAACCGCTGCACGTCGCCCGCGAAGAGGCTGAGGAGGAGCGCCGCCTGCCGTGCGTCCGTCACCGGCTGCTCGCACGCCAGCCCCGCCAGGTCCTCCAGCGACAGCCCCGGCACGTCGTCGACGAGGATGTCCCACGCCTCCGCCGCGTCAACCTCGCCTGCGAGCCGCTCGGCCTCCGCCAGCCACGCGCCGAGGGCGTCGTCGCCTACAACGATGCTCGTCTCCCAGACGAGCTGCGGCGGGGAGATGCGGAAGGGCTTGCCGTCGCCGCCCGTCGCCCAGAGCCGGTTGTCGGCCCCAACGCGCACGAGGGCCAGCATGAATTGCCCGCTCTTGCGAACGAGCGCGATGTGGGGAGTGGTCATGGGCTCCTTTGGGAGGGCCGCCGCCCTGTGGGATCGCCGTTGCCGGTCATGCTGACATGGTAACCGACTGTGACGGCGTGGGGCGGCGGAAATGAGAACAGCGCGGCGGAGATGCCGCGCTGCATGAAGGCCTGCGTGATGCTAGTCTTCCCGGTCCACCGACGACTTGAACCACTTGGGCAGGTTGTTGGACCTGTAGAGCATGACGGCCAGTCTGATGGCGTCCTCTATGATCTCTCTGCGCTGCAGGTCAAACGTGTCCGTGTTCCGGATGACTTCCAGATACTGCATCAGGACCTCCGCAATGGGCATATTCGGCCAGGTCACTGATCGGGAATCACTACCGAATGCCCTTGCCGGAGGCCAGAGTCACACGATGCGTAGGATTGCTGCCGAGACTCCGGGTGGCGGCGCGCGCCCTCACGATCGGGGCGCTCCGCCCGGAGCCCTATGTACTATGTGACGAACCACACAGTGGATGAGTTCCAATCTTACACCGGCCCGTCAAGGGGGGAAAAGAGCAGTTTCGCGGGATTCTACCCGCCGGGGTACCCGTGTTCGTGGTCCCGGTGCCAGCGGAATGCGTCCTTGACGATCTGGTCCAGCGCCGACATTTCCGGCTCCCACCCGAGATCCCTCTTCACCGCCGACGGGTCGGCGACGAGCTCCGGCGGGTCGCCCGGCCGGCGCGGCTCAATGCGCACCGGCACGCGCTCCAGCGACACGCGCGAGACCATGTCGACCACTTCCTTCACCGAGTGCCCCTGCCCCGTCCCGAGGTTGTACGCGATGCGCGGAAGCTCGCCCAGCGCCTCGAGGCTCTGCACGTGCGCCCTCGCGATGTCCACAACGTGCACGTAGTCGCGGATGGCGGTGCCGTCGGGCGTCGGGTAGTCGTCGCCGAAGATCGCCAGCTCCGGTTCGATGCCAAGCGCCACGTTGATGGCGCTGGGGATGAGGTGCGTCTCCGGCCGGTGGTCCTCGCCCAAGGGGCCGTGCGCTCCCGCCGCGTTGAAGTACCGCAGCGCGACCGCCTGGAACCCCAGGGCGTTCACGTAAGACTCCAGCGCCGCCTCCATCCACGCTTTCGTCTGTCCGTACGGATTGATGGGTGCGATGGCCTGGTCCTCCGCGATGGGTGTGCTCTCCGGGACCCCGTACACGGCGGCGCTGGAGGAGAAGACCATCCTGGTGATGCCGTACTCCCGCATGCACTCGAGCAGCGTCAGGTCGTCGCGGATGTTGTTGCTGTAGTAGAGCCCTGGGTCGGCGACCGACTCCCCCACCTGCGAGTAGCCCGCCATATGGACGACGGCGTCGACGGGCGAGCGGTCCATGATGCGGGCGATGGCGTCGTGGTCGCCGGTGCGGACGCGGTAGAAGGTCATGCTCTCGTCGACGGCGGCCCGGTGTCCCCGGCTCATGTCGTCGATGCCCAGGACGTCGTAGCCGCCCTGCATGAGCGCCTGCACCACGATGCTGCCGATGTATCCGGCAGCGCCCGTCACCATCACCTGCGGCATGTCGCCTCCTTGCGCCGGTTGTTGCCTTGTCCGGCCTTCCCTATTATAGCCGTACCTGCGCAAGAGACTCCGCCCCAAAGGAGAAGCCTGTCAATTGGACGTCTCCATCGTCATTCCCGCCCACAACGAGGAATCCCGCATCGGCCCCACGCTCCGCGCCTATGCCGCCGAGTACGATCCCGTCTGGGGCGAGCGCTGGGAGCTCATCGTCGTCCTCAACGCCTGCACCGACGGCACCCGGCGCGTCGTCGACGAGGCGGCAGCCGAATGCCCGGCGGTCCGCTGGATCGCCGAGGACGACGTGCGCGGCAAGGGCGCGGCAGTCCGTGCTGGCTTGCGCGAAGCGAGGGGCGCGCGTGTTGCATTCGTCGACGCCGACAACATGGTCGGCCCCGCCGAGACGCAAAAACTCCTGGACGCCCTCGAAACGCACGACGTAGCAGTCGGTTGGCGCAGGCACGACCTCTCCCTCGCGCCGACTTCCCGTTCGTTGCCGCGCCGGGCCGTCAGCGGCCTGTCGCCGCTGTGGTCGCGCCTGTTCCTTGCGCTCGGCGTCCACGACCCGCAGTGCGGCGCCAAGGCCCTCCGCCGCGAGGCCCTCGACGCCATGCTGCCGTCCCTCACGGAGAACGGCTGGGCGCTTGACCTGGAAATGCTCGTCGCCGCGCGCCGGCTTGGCCTCAGCGTGACGGAGGCCCCCGTCGAGTGGCGGCACGTGCCCGAGGGCTCCAAGGTGCGCTTGACGAGCGCCGCCCTCGAGGTCTTCCGCGCGACGTGGCGATTGCGCTTCCGCCGCGATTGGGGTTAGCGCCCCTCGTCGTTCCTGCGCAGGCAGGAACCCCGACAAACGGAAACCCCTTGCCTCTCCCTCGGCGTAGGGGCGACCCTCGTGGTCGCCCGCCCCCTCCTGACGCCCAAAAGAAGGGGGCAGCCCAGCCGCAATCGCGGCGAGGGGCTGCCCCCTTCGTACTCGCAGACTATTCCGGCTACGAGGCGTCCGAGTCCATGTACTTGGAAAGGACCAGGTTCGTGTCCGCGTTGGGCGTGTGCGAGGCCAGCATCGGCAGGTAGCCGTGGTAGTCCTTGGCCTGCGCCAGGTCCTTCGCGATGTTGCGGTACCCCTCCTTGAAGACCCCGCGGCCGTTGAAGGGGCACACCATCAGGCAGATCTTGCAGCCCCAGAGCCTCTGGAAGAAGGGCTCGCATGCGGGCGTGTCGACGTGCCAGCGGAGGACGCCGTTGACTTCCTTCTTCTCCGGCTTGATCGCGTCGCCGGGGCAGAAGCGTGTGCAGACATTGCACCGGTCGCACATCGCGTCGATGCCGAAGTCCTTGGGGCCGTCAGCTACCAGCGGCAGGTCCGTCGACACCAGTGACAGCCGCCAGGAGGAGCCGAACTCGGGGCTGATCAGCGAGCCGTGCTTGCCAAGCTCGCCGAGGCCGGCCAAGTAGGAGAACGGAATGTGGGCCAGCTCACCGCCGTTGGGGTGCGCGGTGGCGTTGTAGCCGAAGCCGCCGATGTACTGCGCGACGCGGACGCCGATGTCCAGCATCTTGAAGTAGACGCGGTGCACCTCTCGCTGGGAGTTGGCGCCGATGTCCGACATCATGTCGTACTTCATCGCGACGCCAAAGGCGATCACGCGCGTATGTTGGGGCATTTCCGCGTCCGCAAACACGAAGTTGGGGTCCATGTCCGCGATGCCCACCGCGTCGGCGCCGACCTCGAGCACGTAGTTCTTGATGTGCTCGGTCAGCTCTTCAGGGGTGCCCAGGTCCACCTTGATGGGATTGACGTCCGCGTGGCGCAGGGGCCACAGGACCTGGTTCTGGATCCAGTTGTAGCGGCGCGCTTCGACGGGATACTGGCGCTGAAACTCCTGGGCGCCCTCCGTATCCGCGTTTGGGCCCTCGCGGCGGTGTCTCTTCGGGTTGGTTGCCTTGGAGATGTCGGGAAGCATCGCGTCCCTCCTGCGGCGAGTTTTGGAGATTCTATCACAGGTTCGCCAATACCGCGCAGGTCCAGTATGCGAGGTGCGAATAGTGGCGGGGAAGGGTGCCGCAAACCCTGAGGGGGAAATCGAAAGGACCCCGTCGTTCCTGCGCAGGCAGGAACCCCGACAAACCCGATTCCATTCCCCCACCCTCGTTTTACCGGCGTAAGCCGGTATCCAGGAACCCCGCAATCACCCCCGCGAGGCCAACCGCCCCCGCGCCAAAACCGTTCGTGCTGAGGGAAATCGAAGCATGAACGAGGGGCCGCAGGCCCCACGCGGCCCTCCACCAATCCGTTTCGCCGCCCTTGCACCATTCGTGCTGAGCTTGTCGAAGCACGCCCCCGGCGATCACCCCCGCGCGCCCGCCCCACGCCGCCGCCCCTGCTGACCGCCGTCGAAGACCTTCTCCGGGCGCCACTGCCCCGTCGGCTTGTCGTAGCGCGCCAGCGCGATGAAGCTGCCGTCGTGGCCGTACACGCGCCACAGCTCGCCGTGCCGAGGAGGCTCCATGCCCTCTCGGCCGCCCAGCACGACGGAACGGCCGGACTTCACGAACGTCTCCAGCGCGCCGGCCACGGTTCCCGCGGGCAGGTTCGCCACCACGATGTCCGGCGGGTGGACGAGGTCCATCCACTCCCCTGCCTCCACCGCCTCCCGGAACCGGTCCGGCGTGACGGCGTCGTCCGACTTGAACGGCCCTGCCGTCCGCCGCTCCAGCTCGACGACGTGCCCGCCGCAGCCGAGCGCCTGCCCCAGGTCGTGCCCCAGCGAGCGCACGTAGACGCCGCGGCCGCAGACGATGTCCAGCACAACGTCCGGCGGCTCGAAGGCCTCCAGCGTCAGGCTGTGCACCACCACCTCGCGCGCATCGCGCTTGACATCGAAGCCCGCTCGGGCGAGGTCGTAGAGGCGCTCGCCGCCCTGCTTCAGGGCGCTGTACATCGGCGGCACCTGCTGAATGACGCCTCGAAACTCTTCCAGCGCCGCCTCGACGTTCTCGCGAGTGACGCCGGAAGCGTCGGCGGTGGCCGTGACCGTGCCGGCGGCGTCGTAGGTGTCCGTCGTCTCGCCCAGCCGGACGCGCGTGTGGTAGCGCTTCACGCCGTCGACGAGGGGGTCCATCAGCCGCGTCGCCTGCCCGAAGCAGATGGGCAGCACGCCGCTCGCGATGGGGTCCAGCGTGCCGCCATGGCCCACCTTCTTCTGGCCGGTGAGCCGCTTCACGATGCGGACCATGTCCATGGACGTCTCGCCGGTGGGCTTGTAGAGGTTCAGCACTCCGTTGACAGTCATAGTCTCCGTTCCTGGTGTGCGCCGTGGCCGTCCGCCACGCGGTCGATCAGCTCCAGCATCTGCGCGCCTTCCTCCATCGAGGTGTCCAGCGCGAAGTTCAACGCCGGCACGCGCCGCATCTTCACCCGGCCCGCAAGGCTCCTGCGAAGGAAGCCCTCCGCCGACTTGAGCCCCTGCATCGCCCCGGCGCGCTCATCGTCCGTCCCCATGACGCTGACATAGACTCGGGCGTGCTCCAGGTCCGGCGAGGTCTCGACGTGCGTGACTGTCGTCATCGCGACGATGCGCGGGTCTTTCAGCTCGTGCAGCAGGAGGACGCTCAGCTCCTCCCGGATGAGTTCATTGACGCGGCCCATGCGGCGGGTCATTGCGGGGGTCTCCTGGCATTGGAATGTGGCACGCCCGTGGCGCGTCTACCCGCGTTCGATGTGGAAGGCCTCCAGGGTGTCCCCTTCCTCGAAGTCCATGAACCCGTCGACGCCGATGCCGCACTCGAAACCCGCCGTGACCTCGCGGACGTCGTCCTTGAACCGCTTCAGGCTTCCCACGGGCCCCGTGTGCAGCAGCTCGCCGTCGCGGATGACGCGCATCTGGCCGTTGCGGGCGATGCGCCCGTCGAGCACGTGGCAACCCGCGATGCGGTTGCGCCGCCCGAGGTTGAACACCGCCCGCACCTCTGCGTGCCCGTCGACGACCTCCCTGTCCTCGGGGGTCAGCATGCCCTGCAGCGCCTTTTCGACGTCGTCGGCAAGCTGGTAGATGATGTCGTACAGGCGGATCTGGACCTTGTTCTGCTCCGCCATCGACCGCGCGCCCGGCTCGACGCGCGAGTTGAAGCCCATGACAATGGCGCCGGAAGCGCTCGCCAGCAGGATGTCGCTCTCCGTAATCGTGCCCGCCGCCGCGTGGAGAATGCGAACCGTCACCTCGTCCATGCGGGACTTCATGATCGTGCTGCGGACCGCCTCGATGCTGCCCTGCACGTCGCATTTGAGGATGATGGGCAGCTCCTTGACCTCGCCGCTCTGGATGCGGGAGGAGACCTCCTCCATGGACATGCCGCTGACGGCCTGCGCCTCCCTGCGCCGCTTCCGCGTTTCGATCAGGCTGCGCGCCGTCCGCTCGTCCGCGGTGACCAGGAACGGGTCGCCCGCCAGGGGAAGCTGCGACAGACCCAGGATCTCCACGGGCGTCGACGGGCCCGCGTCCCGAATACGCCGCCCCGTGTCGGCAATCATCGCCTTGACGCGGCCGTACGTGTCGCCCACAACGAGGTTGTCGCCCACCTTCAGCGTGCCCTGCTGCACCAGCACGGTGGCCAGTGGGCCCTTGCTCTTGTCGAGCTGTGCCTCAACCACAACGCCGCTCGCCGGCCGGTTGGGGTTGGCCTTGAGCTCCTGCACCTCCGTGACGACGAGCAGGTTGTCCAGCAGGTCGCTCAGGCCGTCGCCGGACTTGGCGGACACGGGGACCATGATCGTCTCGCCGCCCCAGTCCTCGGGGAGCAGCCCCTGCTCGGCCAGCTGCCGCTTCACGCGGTCCGGGTCGGCGTCGGGACGGTCCATCTTGTTGATGGCGACGACGATGGGCACGCCGGCGGCCTTGGCGTGGTCGACGGCCTCCGTCGTCTGCGGCATGACGCCGTCGTCCGCCGCGACCACGAGGATCGCGACGTCCGTTGCGTGGGCGCCCCGGGCGCGCATGGCGGTGAACGCCTCGTGGCCCGGCGTGTCGAGGAAGGTTAGCTTGCTGTCGTGCGTCTCGACCTGGTACGCGCCGATGTGCTGCGTGATGCCGCCCACCTCCCGGTCGACGACGTTCGTGTTCCGGATGGCGTCGAGCAGCGTCGTCTTGCCGTGGTCGACGTGGCCCAGGATCGTCACGACCGGCGCGCGGGGCTCCAGGTCCTCGGGGTCGTCATCCGGCGGCTTGAGCGGGTCCTCGACCTCGGCGGCGGACACGTCCTCCAGCTTGCGGACCTTGTGCCCCATGGTGGTGGCCACGGTGGCCGCCGTCTCGAAGTCGATGACCTCGTTCACGGTGGCCATGACGCCGGTGCGCATAAGGTTCTTGATGATGTCGATGGGGTTCGCCTGCATCACCTTGGCCAGCTGGCTGACCATGATGGCAGGTGGCAGCTCCAGGACGGCGTTGAAGTCCGGCGCCGGCATCGTCATCGCGCCGGGACCCGGACCCCTTCTTGGGCCGCGCCGCCGCGTGGCCCTGTTTGGTCTGAATGCTCGTCGTGCCATATCAGTCCTCCTCGCCTACCCAGTCGCCGCTCTGCGCTTCAGCGTAGGCCAGCAGGGCGGTACGTTGCTCCGCGGGAATGGTGACCTTGAGCGTGCGGTCGAGCCGGTTGCGGCTGACGCCGGACTCCCAGCAACCCGTGTTCTCGCACAGGTAGGCGCCTCTGCCCGATGCCCTTCCGGTCGGGTCGACGGCCACGCCCCCGTCCGGCTGCCTCACGATGCGAACCATGTCACGCTTCCCGCTCTTCCTCCCACACCCGCAACAGGTGCGGACGGGTACGCGTCGTGGTGTCATCATCGGCGCCTGCCCTTCCGGGAACCGCCCCCTTTGAGTATGCAAAATAGCGGCCGCGCCATTGAGCTCGCGGCCATGACTTGCTCGAAGACTAGCGCGACCGCTTGCCCCGCTTGGCGCGCGGCCTGTTGTCGGGGGCCTGCGCTGCATTCGGGTCGGGCCGGCGGTCACGGTCGTTCCGAGTCCTGCCGCGCTCCGAGGGCATGATGTCCTCGGCGAAGCGGAGCACCGACGGGCTGCGCACCGTGTCCGGCAGCACCCAGATGGATTCGTCGTCGACGGAGATCCCCACGGGCTCCGGTTCGCGTTCTTCGAGCTCTGCCTCGGCGGCCTCTTCGGCCTCCAGCCTCAGCAGCTCCTCGAGCTCCGCGTCCTCGTCGACGACGACGGCGGGCTCCGGCGCCTCCTCCACCGCTGTGGCGGCCTCCTCGGTAACCTCGACCGTTTCGACGGCCGCTTCCTCGACGAGCTCCGCAACCGGCTCCGTGATTTCCGCCGCCTCTGCCGGCTCCTCGGCTTCCGCGACTGCGGCCTCAGCCTCGACGGTTTCAGCATCAGCGGCTGCGTCTTCAACCTCGGCTGCTGCGCGCTCGGCTGCGACAGTCTCGGCGGCTGCGGCGCGATCGGCCTCCAGGATGGCCCCAGCATCGGCGACCGCGGATGCGGCTGCCTCTGCGGCGACTGCCTCGGCTTCTGCCACGGCGGCCTCTGCCGCCGCCGCAGCCTCTTCCTCGATGACCTGGAACTCGGACTCGCTGCGGATGTCGATGCGCCAGCCGGTCAGCTTGGCGGCCAGCCGCGCGTTCTGCCCCTCGCGGCCAATGGCCAGCGAGAGGTGGCGGTCCGGCACGACGACCATCGCCGACTTCTCGTCCTGCTCCAGCTCCACCTTGACCACCTGCGCCGGGCTGAGGGCGTTGGCGAGGAAGTCTTCCATGTCGTCGCTGAAGGGCAGCACGTCGATCTTCTCGCCCTGCAGCTCGTTCACGATGTTCTGGATGCGGAAGCCGCGCAGGCCGACGCACGACCCCACCGGGTCGACGCCTTCCTGCCGGGCGACCACGGCGACCTTGGTGCGGGAGCCGGGCTCCCGGGCGATCGCCTTGATCTCCACGACGCCCTTGTAGACCTCCGGCACCTCGCGCTCGAAGAGACGGCGCACCAGGTTCCGATGGGCGCGGGACAGGATCAGCTCCGGCCCGCGGGAGCTCTCGGCCACCTCTGCCAGGTAGAACTGCAGCGTCGTGTTTGGGCGGTAGCGCTCGCTGGGAACGCCCTCGTCCCGCGGCATGAGCGCGTCTGCGCGGCCGAGGTTCACCACGACCTGGTGCGGCTCGACGCGCTCGATCCGCCCGGCGATGATCTCGCCGACGCGGTTGGTATACTCGGCCAGGACCAGCTCCCGCTCCGCCTCGCGGAGCCGTTGCAGCACGACCTGCTTGGCCGTCTGCGCGGCGATGCGTCCGGCGGTGGCGAAGTCGGCGATGATCTCGATGACGTCGTCGACTGCGGCGTCCGACTTGATCTTCTTGGCTTCCCGCAGGGTGATTTCGCGGCGGTCGTCCTCGATTTCCGCCGCGGTCTTTACCACGCGCTTGAGGATGAAGACGGAGACCTCGCCATCGCCCGGGTCGAGCCGCACCGAGAGGTCGTGGCCGGCGCCGACGCCCTCCTTGCGGTACGCGGACACCAGCGCAGCCTCAACCACGCCCAGAACGGTGTCCCGGGGCAAGCCCCGCTCTGCGGCCAGTTGGGTCACGGCGATGAAAAAGTCGCTCTTCATTCCCTGGACCTCCCCCTACGGGCCTCTATCAAAGAAAAAAGTGGGGCGAGCCCACTTTCACAAGTATATCGAGCATGTGCTCTTGCGCATGATTCTAGCAGAGCGCTTGACGGGCTGCAAGATTCTGACGATGGCCCATCGCCCGAGTTTCAGCAGCGTCAGTGCCACTCTCCCGGCCGCTGCCGTCCCTCGCCGTGGCCTTGATGAGAGACTCCGAGTTTGCGGAGCGTTCTTCATCAAGCGCCGTTTCTGATGAAAACCCCGCCTCCGAGGTAGGAGTGGAGAGCGGTGACAACTGAGCACGTGCTCAGAGAGCAAGAAGCAGCGCAGACGAGCGGCTCCATTACGATGAAGGAACTCGGTAGCCTGCAGTGGCGGCGCTCAATGTCGACTATAAGTTGTACCCCCGGACGTGGGAGGACGCCAAGCCCATCCAAGTATGGAAGAAAGTGCCCTACGGCTAAACGAGCCAGTTCGCTGCGTAGCCGGCTATGCAGGCACCAAGCAATGCAAGGCCAACGTAGAGGGCAAAGACCCGGGCCCGGACCACGGAAACGACGGCCACCGCCGCATAGAGGCTTATGGTCGCGCCGGACACCATGAGCGCCAGGGCCGCCCCGAAGCTCATCCCCATATCAAGCAGTCCCCGCACAAGGGGCAGAGCAGCATAGCCGTCCAGGTACATCGGCGCCCCTACCGCCACGGCCAGGGGGACGGAGGCTCCTGCCTCGCTTCCAAACAGGGTCATTACCCACTCGTCGGGGACTAGTCTCTGCAGAAAGACCTCCAGCACGAGTGCGAGCGCCAACCAGCGCAGGACCAGGCGCGTATTGCCCCAGACCTCGGGCCAGAAACGGCTGCTCTCTCCCGTACCACAGTATTGGTCCAAAGCCTCAGGGCGCATCAAATCGTGGGCCGCGCCCCGGTAGCCGGGCAGTGCTGCCACCGCGGCGCCGGCAAACAGACCAACGAACAACGCCGCGAGTGTCTTGGCAACGGCGAAGTCTACGCCGATAATGCCGCTGGTGATGATCAGCATGCTCGGGTCCGTGACCGGCGATGAGACCCAGAATGCCATGATCGGAGCGAGAGGAAGGCCCCGCCGCAATAGGGAGGCGATGAGGGGGAGGATGCCCAGGCCGCACACGGGAGTTACGGCGCCAACGAGGCTGGCGATCAGAACGGAGCGCAGCGTCCCGCCCCTGAGCCACGCCAAGGCGCGGTCCGACCAGTTGCCGATGGCCAGGGCCCCGGCAAGCAGCGAGGCAATCACAACCACCGGCAGCAACGTGACAATGCCGCGTCCGACATCGAAAAGCATTTCGGCATTAACATCGGGTAGCATGGAGCCGGTGAGAAGGAGAGCCGCGGCAACCAGCCAGACCAGCGCCTCGGCGCTTGGACGGGCAAGTCGAAGCGGGCGGGAGATTCCTATGGCCATAGGACTGCAGTGTACCTTCAAATGGGGACTTTGTAAGTCCTTGCCGCACTTGAAAAAAAGTCACCCCAAGTCAGGACTCTTTGGACAGTGCACGCAACCCCTGCTCCGTTTTGCCGGCGCATGCCCCGCTGCGGAGTCAGCGGACGGTATCCAGATGTCGGCTACTCCCAACCCCGCCCATCATCCGTTCACCCACGCACACCGCAACCGTACGGGCGACTCGCGAGTCGCCCACCGGCCTTTGGTCAGCCCGATGCCCGCCCCCCGCCGTTGACACCCCGAGCGGCCCGATGCTACGTTTGAAGGCGAAACGCGACGAAGGGGAGCAGTAGCGGCAACCGTCGCAGCAGCGAGCCGGCGAGTGGTGGAAGGCCGGCGGCGAAAGGCCCGCGAACTCGCCCCGGAGCGGCGGCCCCAACGAGCAGCGATGGCGCTCTCCCAAGGCCGGACGGTGGCACCGTTATCGCCGCAACGAGCGGTCTCCGCGCCTCGATTGCGCGGGGCAATCTGGGTGGTACCGCGGGAAGCGTGCATGCAGCCCGTCCCTTTGTGGGGCGGGCCTTTTGTTTGAGCCACAGTGCAAGGAGATGGATGGCCTATGACCCAGCAGCGCACTCGACAGTCCGACCTCCGGTGGGACCCCAGCGCCGTCGACCGGAAGTGGCAGCAGCGATGGGCCGCCGACGGCCTCCACGCCGTCAGCGACGACGATCCCCGTCCCAAGTGGTACGAGCTCACGATGTACCCCTACCCCTCGGGCGACGTGCACATCGGCCACTGGTACGCGATGGCCCCGTCGGACGCCCACGCCCGCTTCCGCCGGATGCAGGGCTACAACGTCCTGCACCCCATGGGCTTCGACGCCTTCGGCCTCCCCGCCGAGAACGCCGCCATCCGGCAGGGCGTCCACCCCCACACGTGGACCATGTCCAACATCGAGAAGATGCGCGGCCAGCTCCGCTCGATGGGCACGGTGTATGACTGGGACCGCGAGATCATCTGCTGCCTCCCCGAGTACTACAAGTGGAACCAGTGGCTTTTCCTGCAGTTCTACAAGGCCGGGCTGGCCTACCGCGCCCACGCGCCGGCGGTCTGGTGCCCCTCGTGCCAGACGGTGCTCGCCAACGAACAGGTGCTCGACGGCGCCTGCGAGCGGTGCGGCACGCCCATCACCCGCCGCGAGCTCGACCAGTGGTTCCTGCGCATCACCGATTACGCAGACCAGCTCCTCGACTCCTCCGGCATCATCGACTGGCCTGAGCGCATCCTGACGATGCAGCGCAACTGGATCGGCCGCAGCGAGGGCGCGGAGGTCGTTTTCGACATCTCCCACCTCGGCATCGAGGGGAAGTCGCTGCCCGTGTTCACCACCCGCGTGGACACGCTCTTCGGCGTGACGTTCCTCGTGCTCGCTCCCGAGCACCCGATGGTGGCAGCCCTCACCGCGCCCGCGCAGCGCGAGACGGTCGAGGCCTACGTCGCCGAGGCCCGCGCCAAGTCGGACATCGAGCGCATGTCCACCGAGCGCGAGAAGACGGGCGTCCCGCTGGGCACCACGTGCATCAACCCCGCCAACGGCCAGCCCGTGCCCATCTGGACCGCCGACTACGCCGTCGCGTGGTACGCCACCGGCGCGGTCATGGGCGTGCCCGCCCACGACCACCGCGACTTCGAGTTCGCGACAAAGTTCGGCCTCCCTATCGTCACGGTCATCGCCCCGCCGGGCGCCACCGGCGACGAGACGCTGGAGTCCGCCTACGTCGAACCCGGCACGATGGTCAACTCCGGCGACTTCAACGGCATGCTCAACGACCGCGGCGCCGACGCCATCGCGGCATACCTGGAGGCGCGGGGGACCGGTGTGCGGACGCAGACCTACCGGCTCCGCGACTGGTTGGTCTCCCGGCAGCGCTACTGGGGCACGCCCATCCCCATCGTCCACTGCCCCGCTTGCGGCCCGGTCGCCGTGCCCGAGGACGAGCTGCCTGTGCTCCTGCCCGAGGACGCCGACTTCCAGCCGACGGGCGAGTCCCCGCTGGCGCGCAACGAGGCCTTCGTGCACGCCCCCTGCCCCCGGTGCGACGGCGAGGGCCGCCGCGAGACCGACACCATGGACACGTTCTTTGACTCGTCCTGGTACTTCCTGCGTTACCTGAGCGCCACGAACGACGCCGAGGCGTGGGGGCCGGGGCAGGCCGAGTCATGGGCGCCCGTCGACCAGTACACCGGCGGCGCGGAGCACGCTGTCATGCACCTCATGTACGCCCGCTTCTTCGTGAAGGCCCTGCGCGACATCGGCTTGCTCTCGTTTGACGAGCCCTTCCTGCGCCTCTACAACCAGGGCCACATCATCGCCGACGGAGCGAAGATGAGTAAGTCGCGCGGCAACGTCGTCGCGCCCGATGAGTACGTGTCGACGCTCGGCGCGGACATCGTGCGGACGTACCTCATGTTCGTCGGGCCGTGGGACCGCGGCGGCGACTGGAGCGACAGCGGCATCAACGGCGTCGCCCGGTGGTACAACCGCGTGTGGGACATCTGGAGCCGCGACCCCGGCGGCCTGACCGCCTCCGATGACTCCGAGGGCAGCCGCGAGCTGCGGCGCAAGCTGCACCAGACCATGCGCAAGGTCTACCAGGACCTGGACGCATTCAAGTTCAACACCGCCGTCGCCGCCATGATGGAGCTGACCAACCTGATGCAGCACGTCTGGGAGGACAACTCGGCGAGCCCGCAGGCATGGAACGAGGCGCGCCGCTCGATGCTCGTGCTGCTCGCGCCCATCGCGCCCCACCTCGCCGAGGAGCTGTGGGAGCGGCTGGGCGAGACGTACAGCGTGCACCAGCAGTCGTTCCCGGAGTGGGACGACGACCTCGCCGCCGAGGAGATGGTGACCCTCGTGGTGCAGGTGGACGGCCGCGTCCGAGACCGGCTCTCCATCGCTCCGGACCTCGGTGAGGACGAGGCGAAGGACCTTGCCATGTCGCAGGCCAACGTGCAGCGCCACCTGGAGGGCAAGGAGGTCGCCAAGGCCGTCTACGTGCCCGGCCGGCTGCTGAACCTGGTTACACGCTAGGCAACCGCCCTTGCCCCTTCAGGAAAAAGTCAAAGAAGTCCGCCACGTCTATGAGCAGCTGCCGCACGTTGGCGGGGGCGTCCACGTAGTAGCCGTCGTTGTGATACACCTTGTGGAGCACCGTCTTGTACTGCCGCTTCATCTCGTAGGCGAAGGCGCGCGAGGCGTCCGACCACGGGTCCTTGCCCTCGCCGTACACGATGAATGTCGGAGCCGTCACCCGGTCGATCTTGTTCTGCGACGACAGTTCTATCCAGAGCTCCTCATTCTCCTCGAGCGGGCCGAACTCGTGCGCCTGCATCTTCTGGTGCCGCAGCTCCATCTCCCAGCGCAGGGCCGGCCAGTCGCCGTAGCCCGACATGGGCGCGGCAGCCTGAAAGGCGTCCGGCGCGTTGGTGATGGCATACATGCTCAGAATGCCCCCGTAGCTGCGCCCGGTGATCCCCATGTTCGACGGGTCGACGTAGCTCAGTCCACGCATGTACTCCGTCCCGGCGATTGCGTCATCGAGGTCGCCGCGGCCCCAGTCTTTGTCGTTCGCCTCCTCGAAGGCCTTGCCGTAGCCCGTGCTGCCGCGAACGTTGGGCAGCAGCACGACGTAGCCGCGCTGCACCAGGTACTGCACGTTCGGCTGCAGGTCGTCGAAGAACTGCAGCGTGGGCCCGCCGTGAATGTAGACGAGCCCCGGGTACTTCTTCGAGCGGTCCGCCGGGCTGTAGAGGTAGGCGTGGATGGTGAAGCCGCCCGTGCTCTCGTAGGCGATCTTCTCCGGCTCGATGAGCTTCTCCGCCGGGCCGCCCTCCGCGCACGCGTCGGTGAGCTGCCGCGCCGCGCCGTCCTCGACGTTCACGACCCACAGGTCGGCGGGGCGGGTCGGCGTGCCGTAGCGGAAGGCGATCTCCTTGCCGTCCGGCGACCACTTCAGGTTGGTGCACATGCCGGTGCCGGGGGCGAACACCGCGCGCGACGTCCCGCTGCCGGCCTCCGCGACGCGCAGCTCCAACGTGCCGTTCACGTTCGCGGTGAACGCCACCTGCCGACCGGCGGGCGACCACACGGCGTTGTCCTGCTCGATCTCGCCCGGGTCCAGCGGCTCCGGCTCCCCGCTGCCGTCGATGGGCGCAGTCCAGATGTTGATGTAGCCGCTCCGCTGCGACCGGAAGAGGACGTCGTTGCTGTCTGCGGACACGGACGGTGCGCCGAACGTCTTGCCGTAGGTGTAGTCGAAGAAGTCCGTGTCCGACACGACGATGCGCGCGTTGCCCCCGTCCCTGTCCATCACCATGACGTCGTGGTCTTCCCACGAGTCGCTCAGGCGCAGGTAGGCGATCTGCTCGTTGTTGGGGGCAAAAACGGGCATGACCGCGTTCAGGGGCCCGCCCGTCAGCTTGTGGTGCACCCCCGTGGGGACGTCGACGGTGTAGATGTCGTACGAGCCTGCGCGGCTGCAGGACACGGCGATGCACGAGCCGTCCGGCGACCACGCCGCCGAGTGGATGAGGGCGCCAAGCCGCGAAAGCCGGAACTCCTCGTCGCCGTTCGCGGGCCACAGCCAAACCTCGTCCGTGCCGCTCTTGCGGGAGACGTAGGACATGTACTCGCCCGTCGGCGACCACAGGGGTGCGCGCGTCGCCAGGAAGTTGACGTCGCCGATGTTGACCGTCAGGCGGACGGGGAACCCGCCCTCCGCCGGCACGCTGTACAGGTTCGGCGGGCCGCCGAACGCGCCCAGGAATGCGATGCTCTTGCCGTCCGGCGACCACTGCGGCGTCTCCGCGCCGACCACGGGACGGATCGAGAGAATTTGATCGATTGTCGGTGCGGCCGTTCCACCGTTGCTCATAGCAACCCCCTTCGCTTGCAGCTTGGCGAGGGCAAGGCTAGCACCGCCCGCGTAAGCGGTCAAACGAGGGGCTCCGCCATCGCCCGCTGTCCCCCGCCGCCGCAGTTCGCTATCCTGTCCGTGCGCCGCGTGGCGGCCGTCGAGCGGCGGCACATTCGCTGGAGAAATCGCATGAGCATCGAAACGGACCGGGCGTTGCAGATTCTCGCGGACCTCGGAGGTCTGCCCGCCGTGTCCTTCCACGAGGGCTTGGTCTCCGACTACGTTCATGGAACGATAGCAGGCTTGGGGCTGGAGTCGAAGACGGACCAGTACGGCAACATCATTGTGCGGGTGCAGGGAACGGTGGCCGGCGTGCCGTCCATCGCCTTCATGGCGCACATGGACCACCCGGGGTTCGAGGCCATCGAGGTGCGCGAAGGCGCCCTCGTCGCCGAGGCGCGCGGCGGCGTGCCCGCCGTGTCCCTGAACGAGCCCGTCCCCGTCGAGATCGTCGAGCGCTCCGGCGCGCGCCGGAAGGGACGGCTTGGCGGCACGGTGGGCGCGCCGGAGGAGCGCCGCGTGCTCGTCCACACCGGCGACGCGGCAAGCGTTCCGCTCCCCGCCATCGTCGTCTTCGACCTCGTGGACTTCGAGCGGCGCGACGACCTGTTGCACATGCGCGCCGCCGATGACCTTGCGGGTTGCGGCGCAATCCTGTCGGCGCTCCACGGCATTGCCGCGTCGCCCGTCGAAGGTGACGTGTACGGCGTGTTTACGCGGGCGGAGGAGGTCGGGCTTGTCGGCGCGCGCCTGATGGCCCAAGAGCATAGCCTGCCCATGGACTGCTTGGTGGTTTCGCTCGAGTCGAGCCGGGAGCTGCCCGGCGCCGTCCAGGGAGCCGGCCCCGTCATTCGCGTCGGCGACGCCACGTTCACCTTCAGCGCCGAGGCCGAGCAGGTGCTGCACGTGGCGCGCCGGTCGCTGGTGGAACGGGACCCCGAGACGAAGGTGCAGCGGCAGCTGATGAGCGGCGGCACGTGCGAGGCCAGCGGGTTCGCCGCCTTCGGCTACGCGACGACGGGAATCGCGTTCCCGCTCGGCAACTACCACAACGCCACGCCCGACGGAGGCGTCGGCGCGGAGTACATCCACGTCGACGACTACCTGACCGGCGTGAGGCTCGTGGAAGAGGCGGCGCGCAGCGTCACCCGTCGCAGGACGTCGCCGTCGTGGACGCGGCTCGCCACCGTGCCCGCCGGCCCGCAAGCGAGGCTCCGGGACACGGCGAGCGCGTAGGGGCGATTCGCGAATCGCCCGCCGTCCGCCCTACCCCACACTCACCGACAGGCAGGTCACCGTGCGGTTCACGCCTCCGATGGTGTGCACCTTCTCGGTGACGATCTCGCCCACCGCGTTGAGGTCGCTCGCGGTGATGACGGCGATGATGTCGTAGGGGCCGGTGACCGCGTCGACGGCGTCCATGCCGGCCACGCCGCCGAGCGAATGCATGACGTCGCGGGTCTTGCCGACCGCGGTCTCGATGAGCACGTAAGCCTTGGTTGCCATGTGTTGTCCTCCTGGTGTTGTTGGCGCGCGCAAGCAGTGGCCGCGCTATGGAAAACAGTCCGGATTTCGGGCGTTTCATTCTAGGATTGGCCCTTCTGAGTGTCAACTCGGCCTCGTTTGACACTCCTTTCTGGCGGCTCGTAGAATGACCCAAACCACCGCAGCCGGAGAGTGCAACGTGCCGGAACAGGGAAGCAGCCCGACGCTCATGAACGCCGTTGAGGATTACGTCTCGGGCCACAGGAACGGCACGGAGCGCAGGCAGGCCCTGGCACGCTTCCTCCGCTGGTTTGGCGACGACCGCCTCCTCACCTCCCTCACCCCCGCCGACCTCGAGGCCTACTCCCTCGACGCGTCCGCCGAGACGATGGGCGGCAGCGACCGCATCAAGGCCGTCCGGGACTTCCTCCAGCACGCCCGAAAGACCGGCATCGTCGACGACAACCTGTCGCAGCACGTGAAGCTGCGCCGCCCCACCAGGCAGTCCCGCCCCAAGACGGCCCGGCCGGGCGCGCAGGAGCCCGAGGTCGTGCACCTCACCGCCGAAGGCCACGCCGAGCTGCTCGAGCTGGTGGAGCACCTGAAGGGCGAGATGGCCAAGAACGCGAGGGAGATCCAGCGGGCCGCCGCCGACAAGGACGTCCGCGAGAACGCCCCGCTGGAAGCCGCCCGCGAGTACCAGGGCCAGCTCCAGGCGCGCTTACTCCTCACCGAGGACACGCTGACCAAGGCGCGCGTCGTCGACAAGGACGCCGGGGACTCCCGGGAGGTGCGGCACGGCAGCACGTTCCGGCTAGAGGACGTGGCCTCCGGCGCGGTGCTCGAGTGGACCATCGTCGATCCCCGCGAGGCCGACCTGATGGCCCGCAAGATCTCGACCAGCTCCCCCGTCGGCGAGGCGGTCCTCGGCAAGCGCATCGGCGACGAGGTGGAGGTCGCCGCGCCCAAGGGCGTCATGCGCTACAAGCTGGTGCACGTGGAGTAGGCCCGCCCCCAACCGTCATACGGCGACAGCCCCGCCGTCGGGGCGGCGGACGGTATCCCGAAACGCCCACCCCCGTCGTTCCTGCGCAGGCAGGAACCCCGACAAACCCAGCCCCGCCATCCTAACCGTTCGCCCTGACCGCGTCCTGAGCCTGTCGAAGGGCGGCGCAGGCAGGAACCCCGACAAACGGAGCGACACCCGCGCCCCTACCCCTGCCCCTTCGCCTTACCCCACCACGCCGCAATCCGCTTCGCCACGTCGCTCTCGTACCCCTGGTCCGACGGCTGGTAGTAGCGGTGGCTCTTGATGCGCTCGGGCAGGTTCTGCATTTTCGCAAAGTGCTCGGGGTAGTCGTGGGCGTACTTGTAGCCCACGCCGTAGCCCTGCCGGCGCATGAGGCCCGTGACCGCGTTCCGAAGGTGCAGCGGCACGGGCAGGCCGCCGTGCTTCTGCACGTCCTCCCGCGCCTTGCCGAGCGCCGCGTACGCGGAGTTCGACTTGGGCGCCGTCGCCAGGTAGACCGTCGCCTCCGCCAGCGGGATCGCGCCCTCCGGCAGGCCGATGAAGTGCACGGCCTGCTGCGCCGCCACGGCCACCGGCAGCGCCCCTGGGTCCGCCATGCCGATGTCCTCCGCCGCGAGGATGATGATGCGCCGCGCGATGAACAGCGGGTCCTCTCCCGCGTCCAGCATCCGCACCAGCCAGTAGACCGCCGCGTCCGGGTCTGACCCGCGCACCGATTTGATGAAGGCGGAGATGGTGTCGTAGTGCTGGTCGCCTGACTTGTCGTAGTGCAGCGCACGGTGCTGCAGCGCGTCCTCCACCGTCGAGAGCGCGATGCTGCGGACGCCGTCCGCGTTTGGCTGCGTGACCAGCGAGGCCAGCTCCAGGATGTTCAGCGCCGTCCGAGCGTCGCCCGTTGCGGCCTCGATAAGCAACCCCCGCGCGTCGTCCTCCAGCACGAAACGGTGCCGGCCGAGCCCGTGCTCCGCGTCCGACAGCGCGCGGTCGATGATCGCGCCGATGTGCTCGTCGGTGAGCTGCCCCAGTGTGTACACCATGGAGCGCGACAGCAGCGGCGCGATGACCTCGAACGACGGGTTCTCCGTCGTCGCGCCGATAAATGTGACGGTCCCCGCCTCGACGTGCGGCAGAATGACGTCTTGCTGCGCCTTGTTGAACCGGTGGATCTCGTCCACGAAGAGGATGGTGCGCTGCCCGCTCAGCGAGAGCCGTTCCCGCGCCCCCTCGACGGCCCGCCGCAGGTCCGCGACGCCCGCCGTCACTGCGGACACCGTCTCGAAGTGCGCCTTCGTCTGCGCGGCGATGAGGTTGGCCAGCGTCGTCTTGCCGGAGCCCGGCGGCCCCCACAGCAGCATCGAGGGCGCCTGGTCGGCCTCGATTGCACGGCGCAGCACGCGGTCGGGCCCCGTCAGGTGCTCCTGCCCCACGAACTCGTCGAACGTCCGGGGCCGCATGCGCGCCGCAAGGGGAGCGTCGGCGTCGCCGCGCTGCTGCATCGCGTAGGCAAAGAGGTCTGTCACGTTTACGGCTCCGATGGGGTGTAGGCCAGTGTAGTTTGCGGGTGTGCGGACAGCAAGCGGACAAATATGCCATGACGGATTGAAGTCAGGAAGTGGCATAAGTCGGACAGGCTGCCGTCATCTCCAGCACGTAAAGTTTCCTGCAAGAATTGTGCTTGAAAGCAAAGGTTTCCAGTGATACTGTCTGGTTGAAGTTCTGAGACTCAGCTAGGAAGGTAGGAGGCGGCAATGACATTCAATAAATTGGCTGGCACATCCTTGGTCCTGGCAGTGGTGATTGGTCTCGTAGCGTCCTTGCTCACTCCCGGAGGGCTTCTCACCGAGACGGTGGACGCCGCCGACTTCGTACAAGCGACCGAAGTGCTGGGCGACAATGCCCAGTTGGGCCAGTACGCGACCTTCATCTTCGTCCTCAGCGTAGTGCTCTACTGGTTTGGGCTGAGCACACTGCAACGGGCGTTCGCCGGCGGCTCGGTCATGGACGGCGTCTCCAGGTTTGCGCTGAACATCTTCCTCGTCGGATACGCCTTTCTCATCGTAGAGCTGAGCATCCGGCACGTTCTCATCCACATTCTGGAGCATGGCGTCGGCGGCACCGCCGCAGAGGAGAAGGCGATGGCGACCACCCTCTTTGCGGCAGCCGGAGGCTTGCACTTCGCCTTCCTCTATGTGACGGCCATCGGCTCGGCGATATTCGGATGGGGCCTTGCGCAACGGTGTGCGGGCATGAGCATCTACAAGCTCGCTACCCTGGGGTTGTCCCTCGTGGGCGTGCTCAGCTTCATCGTGCTCATCATCGCCGAGCACATCTCGGGCATCGACCTGCACGGCGTGATCGTATTCAGCAATATCGTGCTGCTGTTCGGCTCCCTCTGCATCCTGGTCATCGGGGTCGGCATCATGCAGGGACGACAGGAGTTCGTCGGCGAGGAAGCGACAGCCTGATAGCCGCTCCCCCGAGCAAGAATACGAGCGGCAGGCCCGTCGCAAGAATGCGATTGGCCTGCCGCTCGTCTTTCGTTCGCTATCGAGCGGGTGTCGGAGGCGCGCTGTCCGTTACCCCCAGACGCGCCGAGCTGTCTCGATCACCAACTCCACCTTGCGCCACTGCTCTTCCTCGGAGAGCAGGTTGCCGTCCGCAACCGAGGCGAAGCCGCACTGCGGGCTGAGCGCGAGCTGGTCCAGCGGCGCATACTTTGACGCCTCGTCGATGCGGCGGACCAGGTCCTCCGGGTCTTCCATGTCCCCCGTCTTGGTCGTCACCAGTCCCAGCACGACGACCTTGCCCTTGGGCAGGTACTTCAGCGCCTCGAAGCCGCCCGCGCGTTCCGAGTCGTACTCCAGCAGGAAGCGGTCGACGTGGAGCTCGTTGAAGATGTGCTCGGCCATGCCGGCGTAACCGCCCGTGCCCGCCCACCGGCTGCGGGAGTTGCCACCGCACACGTGCATCGCGAGCGTCAGCCCCTCGCGCTTGACGGCGTCGTAGAGCGAGTTCTCCGCCTCGATGTCCGCCTGCAGCGCCTGCTCCTTCGACACCCCGCCAAGGTCGACCGGATACAGTGCGTAGTCGCCGAGGTACCCCGTAAAGCCCTCGTCGAGCTGGATATACGTCACGCCCTCGTCCGCAAGCGCGACCATCTCGCCCCGGACGATGTCGAGGAGGTCCTTCAGGAATTCGCCGCGGTCCGGGTAGACCTGGTCCGTCACGCCCACCTGGTAGCCGCTGGCCGCGATGGACAACGGGCTCGGCATCGTGATCTTGTACGGCCCCGGCGAGTGCTCCTTCAGGAAGGCGCTCTCCCCGCCCGTGAGGCGGCGCACCTGCCGGATCTTCGCGCCGGCGACGCGCGACAGGCTGGGCTCGTCCTCCTCGCTGCCGTCCAGGTTGTGCCAGTGCATCATGCGGTGGCCCTCGGTGAAGCCTTCGACGGCGTCCGACAGCCCCGACATCCACGCGAGCCGGCGCAGCTCGCCGTCCGAGTAGATGCCGACGCCAACCTCGTGCTGCATCTGCAACAGCTCGATGATCGCCTCGTCCTCGATGGCCGTCAGCGCTTCCCGGTCGATATCCCCCTCCGTGAAGGCGAGCCGGGCGTCCAGCAGCGGCGTCGGCCGCAGGAAACTGCCAATCTGGTCATGCCTGAGAATGTCCGCCATGTCTTCCCCCTCTCCCGTCGTTCCTGCGTAGGCAGGAACCCCGACAGACCCAGCCCTCATCGTCATACCGGCAAAAGCCGGTATCCAGAAGCGCTAACGCTCCGTCGTTCCTGCGCAGGCAGGAACCTCGACACACCGCAACCCCTTCAGCCTACCCGCCCCCGCCCAGCGCCTCTGCCGCGGCTCGCAGCAGCGCAGGGTCGTCGTCGACCGAGACGGTGCGCGGGTCCAGCAGGACGCGGTCGTCCTGCACGCGGGCGACGACGGGCGTCGACGCCATGCGCAGGCGCCGCGCCATCTCCTCCGCCCCGCCGTCCACGCTCGCGCCGTCGAGCGCGAGCAGGCATGTCGGCAGCGTCTCGCCCGGCAAGCTGCCTCCGCCGACGGTCGACTCGCCGGGCACGGCCTCGCCGCGGTGCCCAAGCACGTGCGACCAGTTGATCGCGCGCTCCCGCAGGTCCTCCAGCGAGGTGGAGATCATCGCCCACACCGGCACGGTGTCGGCCGCTTCTCCTTTGACGTAGTGAATGAGCGTCGCCGTCAGCGCGGCCAGGCTCAGCTTGTCGATGCGGAATGCGCGAGCCAGCGGGTGCGTCGCCATCCGCCCGATGAGTTCGGCGCGCCCCACTGCGACGCCGCACTGCGGTCCGCCGAGCAGCTTGTCGCCCGAGAAGAGCGCCAAATCCGCGCCCGCCGCGATGCTCTCCTGCGGCATCGGCTCGTGCGCCATGCCGAACGCCGCCGTGTCGAGCAGGCAGCCGCTGCCGAGGTCGTGGAGCAGCGGCAGGTTGCGCCGGTGGGCCACCTCCGCCAGCTCGGCGATCGACGGCGCGCTCGTAAACCCGACGACCTTGAAGTTCGACGCGTGCACGGACAGCACCGCCGCCGTGTCCTCGGTGATGGCCCGCTCGAAGTCGGCGGCGTACGTCCGGTTGGTCGTGCCCACCTCGACGAGCTGCGCCCCCGACTGCGCGAGGACGTCCGGCACCCGGAAGCCGCCGCCGATTTCGACGGCCTCCCCGCGCGAGACGATCACCTCGCCCCCAGCCGCCAGCGCCGCGAGCGCCAGCAGCACCGCCGCGGCATTGTTGTTGACGACGAGAGCCGCCTCCGCGCCCGTGAGCTGCGTCAGCAGCGCCTCCGCGTGCACCCGCCGCTCGCCCCGCTCGCCGGCGGGCAGGTCGTACTCGAGGTCCGAGTAGCCCTCGGCCACGCGCCGCGCCGCCGCGAGCGCGGCCGCGCTGAGGGGCGCCCGGCCGAGGTTCGTGTGGATGATGACGCCCGTCGCATTGATGACGCCCTGCGGCCGCAACCGCGTGAACGTGTGCGCGCTCTCGACCACGGCGGCGATGAGCGACTCGGCAGTCGGCGCGTCCGCGCCGTTGCCGATGGCCGCGCGGGCGTCGTCGATCTGCCCCCGGACGAGGTCGGTGACGATCTCGCGCGGGAGGGTAGCCGTGAGGGCCTGCACCTCCGGGGTCTGCAGCAGCCTCTCGACGCTCGGCAGATTGCGGTATGCCTGGGTCATGGACGCTTGGCTCCCCTGGCGACAACAATGAAAGTCATAAGCCTGAATGCGCAGGAAGTATAGCAAGGGCGCACCCACGCGGCTACCGCGCCCCAAGGTTGGCAGTCCGGAGCGGGAGCGGTAGGCTTTCCCCGGAGACCTGCACAGGAGACGCGCATGGCCTTTGTTCCCGTGGACAAGCTGTATTCCGACGTGCCGCCGGGTTCGATGCGGCTGGCGATGGTGATGGGCGCCTTCGTCCTGCTGTACAACGTGGACGGCGTCATCTACGCGACGTCGCACCTGTGCCCCCACGCCGGCGCGGCGCTGAACTACGGCCGCCTCGACGGCTGCGAGGTGGAGTGCGCCCTGCACGGCGCCGTTTTCGACGTGACAACCGGCGAGGCGATCATGGGCCCATCCCCGGACGGGCTGTGGGTCTACCCCGTCAAGATCGAGGGCGACCGGGTGCTGGTGGACCTCGACTAGCGGCTTCGTCGCGTCTGCGCCTGCCGCCAGTCGTGCGACGTGGGGAGGGGCGCGCGGGAAGTCAAGGGAGCAAATGGAACACGGCGCCCGGATGACTATTGCGCCTGGTTATCCGGGACGTTGACCGGCTCGCTCTCGTAGGGCGCGAACCCCGCCTCACGCAGCCGCTCCTTGACCTCATTCGAGTGCGCGAGGTTTCGAGTCTCCAGCGTGAGCTGGATTTCGACGTACCCCAGGTGGACCGACGCGGCGTGTCTGAGGTGCCCTATGTCCAGCACGTTCACGTTGGTGCTGGACACGATGGTCAGCAATCGGTTCAGTTGTCCGGGCCGGTCCTCCACCATCACGCGAATGACCAGATAGCGGCCCGCGTGGGCCAGCCCGTGCTCCAGCACACGAGCGATCAGGTGCGTGTCCACGTTGCCGCCGCTGAGAATCGTCGCCACCCGCTTGCCCTCGACGGACACCTTGCCCGACAGCGCCGCCGCGAGCCCGACGGCGCCCGCCCCCTCCACCAGCAGCTTGCCCCGCTCCAGGAGCAGCAGCATTGCCTGGGTGATCTCTTCCTCCTCGACCAGCGCCATGTCGTCCACGTAGCGCGAGATCATCGGCAGCGTGATCTCGCCCGGAGTGCCCACCGAGATTCCGTCGGCAACCGTCGGTCGCCCCTTCACGGTGATCCGCCGGTTTGCCTTGTACGAGTCGACAACGGCGCTGGCCGCTTCCGCCTGCACGCCCACCACCTTGATGCCCGGATTGGACTCCTTGAGCGCCAGCGCGACGCCGGAAATCAGGCCGCCGCCACCCACAGGCACGACGACCATGTCGAGGCCGTCCGCCTGCTCGAGAATTTCGAGGCCAATGGTGCCCTGTCCCGCCACGATGGCGGGGTCGTCAAAGGCGTGCACCAGCGTCAGGCCCCTGTCCTGCGCGAGGTTCCAGGCGTGCTCCCGCGCCTCGTCGAAGTCATCGCCGTGAAGCACCACGTCCGCGCCGTAGCCGCGTGTGGCCTCCACCTTCGGAATCGAGGCGCCGCTCGGCATGACGATGGTGCACGGTATGCCGAGATTGGCCGCCGCTACGGCAACGCCCTGCGCGTGGTTGCCGGCGCTGAAGGCGATGACCCCCTTGGCCTTCTGGTCGGGGCCCAGCGCGGCGATCTTGTTGGCCGCGCCCCTGACCTTGAACGACCCCGCCCGCTGCAGGTTCTCGGCCTTCAGCAGGAGGTCACACCCCGCCATGTGGCCCAGCGAGCGCGCCGACAGCATCGGCGTGCGAATCGCCAGGGGCGCGATGACTTCTCTCGCCTTGTGGATGTCCGCCAGCGTCACTGCCGCCGCCATCTCCGATCACTCCCTCGTTACCGGCAATCTACAGGTATAGTGTACGAGAGTTGCCGAAGCGTGACAGCACGGAAGAATGCAAGAGCTCAGATGGGCCGCACACCTGCGGCCGCCCAGCGGAGCATGAAAGGGGGATGGCCGGGAGTTGCTCTAACCCTGGATGAGGTTGTCCGCAACGGCCTTGCCGCGAAGGTCGCCCTGCGCCGCGAGGTGCTCTGAGAGCGCCTCGACCGCCGCCACGACCATCTCCGGCTGCACGCCGTCGGCCTCGTCGCCGAACTCGGCCGCCCGCACGAGGTCCGCTGCGTCGTCCCGGATCTTCCCGAAGGCCCACGCCACCTGCTCGGCGACTTCCTTCAGGCCCTCCGGGAACTCCTTCTGTGAAGCGTTGGGGTGCTCCGGGTCGTACAGGCCGCCGTGCCAGTGCCCGCGCGCCTGGTGGCAGTCGAAGCGGGCGACCTCCTGGTTGCGGACGTCGATGCCGACGGTGGGTCCGCCGCAAGGAATGCCGCCAATCCTGACGATGCGCACCGGCCAGACATAGGCCGCCACCTGCCCGTCCTCGGAGATCGGGACGCGCATCTCCTGTCCCAGGTACCGCTCGTTTGGTCGCTTCGTAGGCATGGCAGGCCTCCTCCGGCGTCGTGGGCACACGATAGCACAGGGGCGCAACGGGGGACAGTATAAGCTCGAGCGCATTCTGCGAAGCGGGCCTTGCACGGAAGGTTCCCAGAACGCAAACATTTTTGAGCAGGCGTATATGCGGCGTTCGAACGCCAGGGTTCTCCTTATTTACACCAGCAGCTTTTCCATGAATACAGACAGCGGGTCAAGCTCATAGTCACCAAAGGGTCCACATTCGCTATATCCGGCGCTACGGTAGAGTTGAAGCGCAGGATGCTGTTCTACGCCAGTCTCCAACCGAACTATCTTCTGGTCCTCCTCCACGGCCAGCTTCTCAAGCTCGCGAAGGATTGCTCTCCCAATCCCTAGCCCTCTTTGTTCCGAGTCCACGTACATTCTTTTGATTTCTCCGTAGCCGCGCGGGTCCAGCAGCAGGGCGCCGCAGCCTACGGCTCTGCTCTCCACACGAGCGACAAGAAACCGAACATTCTCACCGGCCAAGGCTTCCACCTCAAGCAGGTGATTGCTGTCGGATGGGTACAACGACTCAAGATACGCGTCCAGTGCTCTGATCATCTGGACGACGTCTTCCTGCAAAGGGGACTCTAGATTCACTTCGACATTCATGGGCCTATTCTCTATGTGCTTCTGGGGATCTGCAGGTAAGACATTTCTAGCTTCAGACTCTCATTGCTTCTATCAGTCGCTTGCGACGCTCAAAGGGTAGGGCTCTTTCGTCCCCGATGCAGTCTGCAGGGCGAGGAAACGTTACGCGTCGTCGTCCTCGCCCTGCATGGCGCGCAGCGTCTCGATCTCCTGCTTCAGGTCCGCCTGCTTCCGAGTAATGAAGAAGGCGTAGGCGAAGAACGCCACCCACGTGACGGCGAACGCCGCAAAGAGGAATGGCAGAAAGTCCTCGCCCTCCGCGCCGAGGGCTGGGAGCGCGAGCAGGATGGCCGCGATGAGGGTTGCTTTGTGCTTAGCCATAGGTGTACCGCATCCGTTCCAGTTGAGTTTCCTGCCGCCGAAGCTCCGTCCGCTCCGTCAGCAGCCACGCAAAGAGCGCCATGAATGCGAACATGCTGACGAGGAACGTGAGCTGCATCGACGGCTCCAGCGCCGAGTCCTCCGCCAGCGGGCCCAGCACCTTGTTCGGGTGCAGGTCCCGCCACCACCGCGCCGCCATGTACACGATCGGCACGTCGATGAAGCCGATGATGCCGAGCACCGCTGCGTAGCGCGCCGCCGTTTCGCCGGGCGGCGCGTAGGCCCGCAGCATGAGGTAGGCCACGTAGAGGAACCAGAGAATCAGCGACGTCGTAAGCTGCGGCGACCACGACCACCACACCCCCCACGCCGGCTTGGCCCACAGCATGCCCGTGATGAGCATCAGCGAGGTGAACAGCACGCCGATTTCCGCGGCCGCGTACGCCACGTTGTCCATGCGCTCGCTGCCCTTCCACAGGTAGCCGATGCTGCACACCGCGACCACCGCGAAGGCCAGAAAGCCCACGAGTGCCAGCGGCACGTGCACGTAGAAGATCCGCTGCGAGATGCCGAGGACGGCGTCGGTTGGCGCATACAGGAACGTCATTGCCAGCGCCGCAAGCATGAGGCCCGCACTGAGGCCAAGCAGGGACATGGATGAAACGCTAACACTGACCGACACTGCTAGCCTCACACCAAGCAGGGACAGCCGCACGGTCATACGATGACGCTCCTCGACATGGGCGCTATTCGCTCACAATGAACTCGAAGGTTGCAGCCGCGACGACGGCGAAGATGACGTCGAAGGCGGCGATGAGTCCAATCCAGTTGCCGTAGTCCGCGAAGGCATCGCCGGCGTACACCGCCCTCGTCGCTTCCGCCGCAGCTATGATAACAGGCGCGGCTACGGGGAAGAAGAGCACCGGCAGCAGGATCTCCCTCGCCCGAGTGTTCACCGCCATCGCCGAGAACGCCGCGCCAACCGTCGCGAACCCGAACGTGGCGAGGACGACGACGAGCCACAGCCCCGGCTCCAGCAACGGCAGGTTGAACACCACGGAGAACGCCGGGAGCATGATCGCCTCGACCAACAGCATGAAGAGAAAGGCTCCCAGCATCTTGCCCGCGTAGAGCGCGTCGCGGCCCACCGGGCTCAGCAGCAGCCCCTCCATCCCGCCCCGCTCCTTCTCCAACGCGAAGGTGCGGTTCAACCCCAGAATCCCCGCGAAGGTGAACGCCACCCATAGCGCCCCCGGCGCGAAGGCCTCCGCCAGCCGCGGGTTCGGGTCCAGCACGAAGCTGAAGATGACAATGACCAGCAGCGAGAACACGACGATGGGCGTCACGATCTCCCGCGTCCGGCTCTCGAGAAGCAGGTCCTTCCACAGGACGGCGAACACCGCCGACCACCAGGAAGCGCCCGAACGGGCCCGCCGGTCATCCATGGCGCGCCGCCTTCGATTCGCTCACAGGTCTCCCCCCGTCCGCTCGGCGTAGACACGCCGAAAGGCGTCGGCGTCCAGGTCATTCGTCGAGGCGTCTTGGACGACGCGCCCGCCGTGCAGAATGGCCGCGCGGTCGCCGATGCGAAGTCCCTGCTCGACGCCGTGCGTCGTGACGATGGCGCTTCCCCCGGCCTCCCGGTGCTGCGCCAGCAGCGACTCCAGCGCCGACATAGCATCCACGTCGAGCCCCGTCTCCGGCTCGTCGAGCAGCAGCAGCGGCGGGCGATGGAGGACGGCGCGGGCAAGGGCCGCCCGCTTCTGCATGCCGTTCGAAAGCGTCCTGACGCGGGCGCTCATCATGGCCCCCAGCCCAAGCGCGTCGGCCACCTCCGTCGCGCGGCTGCTTCCCGAGGCGCCAAGCCCGTACATCCGGGCATAGAAGCGGAGGTTCTCGGCAACGGTGAGGTCGTCGTACAGAAACGTCTGGTGCATCACGACGCCGACGAGGTGCCGCACGTCGGCGCGCCGCCGGGCAGCATCGACCCCCGCGATGTGGAGTGCCCCGCCGCTCGGCCGCGTCAGCCCGGCGAGGGTGCGGAGTAGCGTCGTCTTGCCCGCGCCGTTGGGCCCGAAGAGCGTGAGCACGCTGCCCCACTCCAGATCGAGGTCGAGCCCTCGCAGCGCCGGGCGCGCGCCGAAACGCTTGGCCAGCCCGGCCGCGCTGACTGCGGGATGCGTCGATGTCACGCCGGTCCCGCCGTCTCGGAGTCCGCGGCGTGTTGTCGCTTGTCGCCGGCCGGCGGGCGCACCCGGCCGGAGCCCGCGCAGGCGAGCCTGGCTGAGGGCGCGACGGGAAATTGCGTTCGTTCAGGATTCATGAAAATGCTGTGCCGCTCAAAGGTTTCGCAATACGGGCGGGGGGTTGCGCATAGCACCCTGCAAAGTATAATAGGGGTTCGGCCTTATGGCCAAATCCAATAGGAGGGGCGGTGATTGAATGCGCTCGGAGTACACCTGATCTTGGAGCTACAGGAGTGTCGGTCGGATCTGTTGGACGACCTTGACTACGTGCAGCAGACCCTCCTGGACGCCGCCGAGGCTACAGGTGCCACAATTATCGGAAACACGTTCCACAAGTTCTCGCCGCAGGGTGTCACCGGCGTGATTGCCATCGCAGAATCCCACCTTTGTATCCATACGTGGCCGGAGTATGGGTACGCCGCAGCAGACATCTTCACCTGCGGCGAAGGTTTCAGCCCCCACGAAGCCGCCGCAATCATCGCGGAGAAGTTTGAAAGCAAGTCGTCGTCCGTCCAGCAACTGGCGCGCGGCATGCTGAAGCAGCTGGCGGGCGCTGAAGCCTAGAATGCACGAGCGTTTATGTTAGGCGACCCCACTAAATGGTACATAGAGCGCATCACGCCTGATCTGGTCCAGCTGACCAGCATCAAGGGCGTGGTGTTCTCGGGGAAGAGCAAGTACCAGACCGTTGAGGTGCTCGAAAACGGGTGCTTTGGCCGCTGCCTTGTCCTCGACGGCAAGACGCAGTCATCGCAGGCGGACGAGTTCATCTATCATCAGAGCCTCGTCCACCCGGTCATGCTGGCGCACCCGAGCCCCGAGACGGTCTGCATCGCCGGCGGCGGGGAGGGCGCCACGGCCCGCGAGGCGCTTCGCCACAACACGGTGAAGCGGGCCGTGATGATCGACCTCGACGCCGAGGTGGTCGACCTGTGTCGCGAATACCTGCAGGAACACCACCAGGGCGCCTTCGATGATCCGCGCCTCGACCTCCAGATCAACGACGCCTCCGCGTACCTCCAGGGCACGCCGGAACGCTTCGACGTCATCCTGCTGGACCTGCCCGACCCGATGGAGGGCGGCCCGGCCTACCTCCTCTACACCCGCAGCTTCTACGAGATGCTCCGGGACAAACTGAACCCCGGCGGCCTGCTCGTCACCCAGTCCGGGCCCGCCAGCGTCATCAACTACACCGAGGTCTTCACCGCCATCAACCGCACCCTCCGCGAGGTCTTCCCGACGGTCGTGCCGTACAGCGTGCACATGCAGTCCTTCGGGGAAACGTGGGGATTCAACGTCGCATCGCTGGGCCCCAACCCCGCGGACCTGACGCCGGCCGAGGTCGACGCCCGTCTCGCCGAGCGGGGCATCGCGCCCCTGGATTTCTACGACGGCGTCATCCACTCCGCGCTGTTCGCGCTCCCACCATACATCCGCGCCGCCCTGGCGTCGGAAGACCGCATCATCACCGAGGAGAACCCGCTCTTTGTGTTCTAGCCAGAGCGCGCCAGCTCTCTCACCAACACCTTCCACTAACGCAATTCCAAAGTGCTGGCTATGCGTTTTTGGTAGGCGAAGCTCGGTCGAATCCCCTAGCGAAACAGGTCGGAGTGCGTCCCGGTTCGGAGAAGCCGGACTGTGTCTTGTTCGGTCGCCCAGATCAACAGCCAGTCCGATTCAATGTGACATTCCCAAGTACCCGCGTACGGGCCTAAAAGAGGATGTGGTTTGTGTTGGGGAGGTACTGGGGAGGCAGTCTCGAGCAGTTCCACAATAGCCCAGAGTTTGTCCAGGTCGCGGCCACGGCGCTGGGCCAGGCGTAAGTCTCGCTTGAATCTGCTGGTTGTCTGGACGCGCATCGGCTAACGGAATTCGGCCTTGAGATCATCAAGCGTTTCGTACGCCTCCACCCCAACACCCTTCCGCGCATCATCGATGACCTGCAGGGTTTCTTCGTTTGGAATGTGCAAGTCCTGCGGCAAGTCGCCGTCCGCCGCAATGTACCTGTAAAGCAATGCGACTGCATCAGAGGGCGTCAAGCCAATTGCCTCTAAAGCAGCTTCGGCCTGCCGCCTCAACTCAGGCTCCACCCAAACCTTGACCGTTCCGTCCCTTGCAGTCGCCCTCGCCATGACGGCACCTCCACTGTCATTATAGGGCTAAGGCGCAATCACAGGTTGCCTTCGGTCTTGGTCGAGGCGGCAAACAAAAGACGACGCCTTGGCCCCACGCCCTTTTCCCTGTGGTAGACTTCTAGGAAGCACTCGCAGCCGCGAGACACAATCGTCCCTTGAACACCGGAGTACTACCTGTGCCAGAACGCATCTTCATCGGCGTGGCGTGGCCCTATGCCAATGGCCCGCTGCACCTCGGTCAGATCGCCGGCGCCTACCTTCCGGCCGACATCTTCGCCCGCTACCACCGCCTTCGCGGCAACGACGTGCTCATGGTGTCCGGCACGGACCAGCACGGCACGCCCATCACCATCCGCGCCGAACTCGAGGGCCTCACCCCGCAGCAGGTCGTCGACAAGTACCACGCCCAGTACCTCGACGTCTGGGACAAGCTCGGCATCTCTTTCGATCGCTACACCACGACGGGGACGGACAACCACCGCAAGGTCGTAGGCGATCTCTTCCTCGGCCTCATGCGCGAGGGCCTCATCTACCCCGAGACCGGCGAGTACGCCTTCTGCGCCAATGACCAGCGTTTCCTTCCCGACCGCTACGTCGACGGCACCTGCCCCCACTGCGGCTTCGAGCGTGCCCGCGGCGACCAGTGCGACCGCTGCGGCCGCACCCTGGACCCGCACGAGCTCATCGACTGGCGGTGCCACATCTGCGGCGCCACGCCGGAGATGAAGGAGTCCGAGCACTTCTTCCTGAAGCTCAGCGCGCTGCAGGAGCGCCTCCGTACGTGGGTCGAGTCCGTGGGGCAGGGCATCTGGCGCCCCAATGTCTACGGCTTCACGATGAACTGGCTGACCGAGGGCCTCCGTGACCGCGCCATCACCCGCGACGTCGACTGGGGCGTGCCGTTGCCCTTCGAGGGGTACGAGAGCAAGCGCATCTACGTGTGGTTCGAGGCCTGCACCGGCTACCTCTCCGCCGCCATCGAGTGGTCGGAGGGCCGGACGGACGGGCGTACGTGGCGCGACTACTGGACGGACCCGGACACGCGCGGCTACTACTTCATCGGCAAGGACAACATTCCCTTCCACACCATCGTGTGGCCCGGAATGCTCGTCGGCTACAGCGACGACGGCAACCTGGGTCAGCTCAACCTGCCGGTGAACGTCCCCGCAAACGAGTTCCTCTCGCTTGAGGGCCAGAAGTTCTCGACGTCCCAGAACTGGGCCGTATGGGTGCCCGACTACCTCGAGCGCTACGACCCGGACCCGCTGCGCTACTACCTCTCGGCCAACATGCCGGAGTTCGGCGACGCCGACTTCTCCTGGCGCGAGTTCTACCGGCGCAACAACGACGAGCTCGTCGCGACGTACGGCAACCTCGTCCACCGCGTCCTGACGCTGACGAACCGCAACTTCGAGGGACTGGTGCCCGCGGCGGGCCCCCTGGACGACGACGACCGCGCCCTCATCGAACGGGCGTCGCAGACGCTGGAAGACGTCGCGGCCAGCCTCGCGGAACCGCGCTTTCGGGAGGGCATCGGCAAGGCGATGGCCCTTGCCGCCGACGCCAACCGCTACATAGATCTGAAGGCCCCCTGGCGCACTGCCCGCGAGGACCGGGAGCGCACGGCCACCACGCTCAGCACGGCGCTGACGGCCATCGCGGCCCTCAAGACGGCCCTCTACCCCTTCATGCCCCACGCCAGCGAGCGCCTGCACGCGCTCCTCGGCTTCAACTCGGACATCATGGCTGACGGCTGGACGGTGAACCCGCCGCCCGCCGGTCAGGCGCTGCAAACGCCGGCGCCGCTCTTCACCAAGCTCGACGAGGGCACTGTGGAGCGCGAGATGGCCATACTTGAGGCGCAGACCGCGCGGTAAGGGAAGGTAAAGGAACGCATGGAGACGGTGCTCGGCTTCTACGCGCCCATCGCTGACGGGCTCCGCAGAGTTGAAGAGAGCCTGGAGGAGGTGGCGTCCGGCAGTGAGGAGCCCATCAAGGGCCTGCTGGAACACGTCGTCGCCGTGCGGGGCAAGCGCGTGCGGCCCTCAATCACGCTGCTCGTCTCGAAGATCCTCGGCTGCGACACGGACAAGCCGGCCATCATGGGCGCCGCCGTCGAGCTCCTCCACCTCGCCACCCTCATCCACGACGACACCGTCGACAACGCCGACGTTCGCCGCGGGCGCGCCACCCTCAGCAGCCTGTGGGGCCCCGAGGTCGCCGTCCTCGTCGGCGACTATCTCTTCGCAACGTCGGCCATCCACGTGTGCAACACGGAGAACATCCGCGTCATCAAGGGCTTCTCCCGCACCATCATGGACCTCTCCAGCGGCCAGCTCACCGAGCACTTCATGGCCAACCAGTGGCGGCAGACCCGCGATCAGTACTTCGACCGCATCTTCAAGAAGACGGGCTCCCTCTTCGCGACCGCGGCGGAGTCCGGCGCAATTCTGAGCGGTGCCGACGAGCGCACCATCGAGGCGTTCCGGACCTTCGGCAGCAACCTCGGCACTGCCTTCCAGGTGGTCGACGACATCCTGGACTTCGAGGGCTCCGCCGAGGAGATCGGCAAGCCCGTGGGCAGCGACCTCGCCTCGGGCGTCCTGACGCTGCCCGCCCTGCTGCTGGTCGAGCGCTACCCAAGCGAGAATCCCGTGGTCGCAGTCTGCGAGGGAGTCGAGCGCGAGGCGAACATGGAGCTCGCCGTTGACATGGTGCGCAACTCCGGCGTGATGGCCGACGTCTACGCGGAAGCCGGCACGCTCCGTGCCCGCGCCATCGACGCCCTCGCGCCCCTGCCCGACTCCGAGGCCAAGCGAGCGCTGCTGGAGCTCAGCGACTTCGTGTTGGAGCGGCACGTGTAGCGGGTGCCACGGCGGACTCTCGCGGCCCTGGTTCATGTGCTATATTTCATGCCACATCAAGCGTCCTGGAGGGATCCATGCCAAAGTTCGCAGTGGGCCAGGCGGTCCGGATCGTTGAAGAAGCCAAGAAAGAGGGTCGCGACCCTCAATACATGGGTAGGGTCGGCACGGTGAAGCGCATGCACCAGGTGCGCCCGGGCGGCTGCGTCGTCGACGTCGAGTTTGAAGGCGAAGAACGCACGCCGAGCTTCTGGGAGGAGTGGCTGGAAGCCGCGAACTAGGTGTGCGCTACGGCTTGTACTCGGCCTCGTCCGTCCCCTCGGCGATGGCAAGGGCGATTCGGGGCTGCACGGTGCGCTGGATGTCCTCCCATGATTCGATCTCCGCGCGGCGCAGCTCATAGGTCTTCTGCAGGTTGAGCCAGAACTGTGCGCCCGTGCCAAAGTAGCGCGCCAGACGGAGGGCCGTGTCGGCAGTGACCCCGCGCTGGGCGTTCAGGATGGCGGTGATGCGGTTGGTCGGCACGCCCAGCGTCTTGGCGAAAGCGTTCGCGGACAGGCCAAGCTCGTCGAGCTCGTCCGCGAGGATCTCGCCCGGGTGCACCGGGGGCATGCCGTTCATCGGGTTCATGTCAGTCACCTTCCTAGTGGTAGTCCACTATCTCCACGTCGTAGGGGCCGGAGTCACCCCATTGAAAGCAGACCCGCCACTGCTGGTTGATTCTGATGCTGTACTGGCCGTTCCGGTTTCCGGACAGGCGTTCCAGCCTGTTGCTGCCGAGGCCTGCAAGGTCCCCCAGGGTCTCCGCGTTGTCCAGCATGGTCAACCTTCTGACGGCCTGTTTGGCGAAACCCCGGAACTCCCGAACGTCCTGGCCCTGAAAGAACTGGAGCGTCTTGCGGTCCCTGAATCCTGCAATCAATTGTATGTCTTACGTAAGAGATACAAGACCCGCGCGGCCTTGTCAATACCCCAAGGAAAACCCAATTCCCCTTGGATGGCAAGAAACGGGCAATCGAGGCAATTCTCCCGCCAACTCAATCGCCCCGCGCTGCCGCCGCCTGCTCGTCTGCGTGGTACGAGCTGCGCACCAGCGGCCCCGAGGCCACGTGCGCAAATCCCATCGCCCGGCCGAGCGCTGCCAGCGCCTCGAACTCCTGCGGGCTGTAGAAACGCTCCAGCTTCCAGTGCATCTTGGACGGCCGAAGGTACTGGCCGATGGTGAGGAGCTGACAGCCCACCTCTCGAAGGTCGGCCATCGTCTCGCGGATTTCGTCCTCCGTCTCCCCGAGTCCCACCATGATGCCCGACTTGGTCGGGATATGCGGCGCCATCTCGCTCGCGCGGTGGAGAAGGCGGAGCGAGCGGTCGTAGTCCCCCTTGGGCCGTACGCGGCGGAAGACGGAACGCACCGTCTCGATGTTGTGGTTCAGCACAGCGGGCCCGGCGTCGAGCACGGTGCGCAGGGCGTCGTCGTCGCCCTTGAAGTCGGGGATGAGCACCTCGACGCTGCACTCTGGCAGCGTGTCGTGGATGCGCTCGATGCACTCGGCGAAGACCGACGCGCCCCCGTCGGGCAGGTCCTCGCGGGTAACCGAGGTGATCACGCAGTGGGAAAGGCCGAGCTTCCTGACGGTCTCGGCCAGCCGGGCGGGCTCGCCGGGGTCGAGGGCGTTCGGGCGGCCTGTGGTGACGGCGCAGTAGTGGCAGCGCCACGTGCAGATGTCGCCGAGGATCATGAAGGTGGCCGTGCCACGGTCCCAGCAGTCGCCGATGTTGGGACAGTGGGCCTCCTGGCACACGGTGTGCAGGCCCTCGTTGAGGACAAGGCTGCGGAGACGAAGGTAGTTCGGGCCGCCGGGGGCGGGCACCCGGAACCACTCAGGCAAGCGGCGCTCAGGGGGCACGGACACCTCCGGTTTGGTCTACGTTCATCATAGCAGAGGGGCGTCCGCCGTTGCTCCGTCCGGCCGCCTATCCTCCGTTGACGTACTCGTCTTCAGAGAACCTGGTCCACGACCCGAACAGCGGGAATGGCGAGGGCAACACATCATGCGGGTCGTTGATCTTGAACTCCGCGCTGCCCCGGCCCTCGTAGTCCCGTATCGAAATCGTGACTCCCTGCACGTTGATGCAATTCGTGCACTTGGCAGGCAGGTTCCGCGACGTCCGCGGCTCGACAAAGCGGATGGTGACCTCCGAAGTGTCGCCATGCTTCTCGATGCGGTAGTCGTCAGCCACGATCTCCCACTCATCAATCGCATGATCGCCCTCGGCGTACTGCGCCCAGAGCGTGACCGGACCAAAGAAGTCGACGATGACGCCCTTCCTGGGGTCGCCGTCCCTGTCCGGATCGAACTGCCGCCACGACCGGTCCTGCAGCGCGTCCCGCACCCTCGCGTCCTCTGGTGCCGTTACGGGCTCGGCAGGCGTTCCGCCGCACCCCGCAAGGATGCCAACGACAAGGAGCGTTGCAAGAAGAGGGAATGCCGGCATCCGCATGATCTACATCTCCTGAAGCTGACGCCGCTTGCTGAGCGGGCCACGGTCCATCGCCGACCTGCCACCTCCATTATAGCCATGGTCAGCCTTCACAAGCGTCCACCATCACGGATGAAATACGCTCCGTCCCTAACGCAAACACGCACTCTGCTACAATGCAAATGGAGGTGGTGGTCCTATGTCCGAGGGGGTCAGAGTCCGCTTCGCGCCGAGTCCCACCGGCGAGCCGCACGTTGGCAACATACGCACGGCGCTCTTCAACTGGCTGTTCGCGCGCCACACCGGCGGAGCCTTCGTCGTCCGCATTGAGGACACCGACCAGGAACGCAAGGTCGAGGGCGCGCTGGAGTCGATCCTCGCCTCGCTGCGGTGGCTCGGACTCGATTGGGACGAGGGCCCGGAGAGCGAGGACGGCGGCAGCCACGGAGACTTCGGCCCCTACTTCCAGTCGGAGCGTCTGTCGCTGTACCGCGAAGCCGCCGAAAGGCTGCTCGCCAACGGCGACGCCTACCAGTGCTTCTGCTCGCCCGAACGCCTGGACGCGATGCGCAAGGAGCAGCAGCGCAACCAGCAGCCGCCGGGCTACGACCGCCATTGCCTGTCCCAGCTCACCGCCGAGGAGCGCGAGCGCCGCGCGGGGGTGGAGCCCCACGTCATCCGCTTCCGCATCCCGAGGGAGGACGGCACAATCTTCGTCAACGACTTCATTCGCGGGCAGGTGGCCTACGAGCCAACGGTGCTCGATGACTTTGTCATCCTGAAGTCGGACGGCTACCCGACGTACCACCTCGCCAACGTGGTGGACGACCACTTCATGGAGATCTCGCACGTCATGCGCGCCGAGGAGTGGTTGCCGAGCACTCCCCGGCACGTGCTCCTCTACCGATCGCTCGGCTGGGAGCCGCCCGTGTTCGCCCACCTGCCCATGATCCTCGGCCCCGACCGCTCCAAGCTTTCGAAGCGCCACGGCGCCACGTCGACGCTGGCATATCAGCAGGACGGCTACCTGCCGGAGGCGCTCACCAATTTCATGGCTCTGCTCGGCTGGTCGCTGGACGACCACACCGAGGTCTTCTCCCGTGACGAGCTTGTCGAGCACTTTGACCTCGACCGCGTGGGCAAGGCCGGCGCCATCTTCAACGCCGAAAAGCTCACGTGGATGAACGGCCTCTACATACGGCAGATGTCCAGCGACGAGCTCGCCCAGCGCATCCTGCCGTTCCTGGAGCGCCCACAGGCCGAGGGCGGCCTGCCCGACAACGTCGCGCGGCCCCTCGATGCGGAATACGTGGCGGCGCTTACCCCGCTGATCCAGGAGCGCCTGAAGCGGCTGGACGAGGCCACTGAGCTGCTGTCTCTATTCTTCGAGGGCTTGCCGGCCCCGGCCGCAGACGACCTCGTCCCCAAGGGCGTTGCGCCGGAACAGGCCGCCGAGGCCCTCACCGCCGTCGTTGGCCGGCTTGCGGGCGTCGCCGAGTGGGATGAAGTCGCGCTTGAAGACACCCTGCGCCCGATGGCGGACGAGCTCGGAATGAAGACGGGCCAGCTCTTCGGCGCCGTCCGCGTCGCGGTGACGGGACGCACGGTCTCCCCGCCGCTCTTCGCAACGATGGTCGCCCTTGGCCGCAACTACTGCATGGACGCGTTGAACAACGCAGCCGCAACGCTGCAAGCCAGAGCCTGAAGGCCGTCCGCTTCCGACCACTTCCGTCAACTGAGGCGAAACGGCTGACAGGGAAACGGAGGCACCAAAATGAGCACGTCGAAGGGACGGATTGGCATTCTCGTGGGCGGCGGCCCCGCGCCGGGCATCAACAGCGTCATCAGCGCCGCCACCATCGAGGCCATCAATCGCGGCTATGAGGTCATCGGCATCTACGACGGTTACGCCGGCCTCATGGACGGCAGCCCGGAACGGTTCCGCGACCTGTACATCTCCGACGTCTCCCGCATCCACAACCAGGGCGGCTCCATCCTGCGCACGTCGCGCGCCAACCCGTCGGCGACTGAGAACGGCACCGCCAGGTGCTTCGAGAACCTGCAGGCGCGCGGCATAGGGGCCCTCGTGACCATCGGCGGCGACGACACCGCCTTCGGCGCCTACGCCGTCTCGCGGGCGACGGGCGGCGCGGTGCGCGCCGTGCACGTCCCCAAGACCATCGACAACGACCTGCCCCTGCCCGCCGACCTGCCAACCTTCGGCTACGAGACCGCCCGTCACGTCGGGACCCAGATCGTCATGAACCTCATGGAGGACTCGCGCACCACCAACCGCTGGTTCTTCGTCATCGCGATGGGCCGCAAGGCGGGCCACCTCGCGCTCGGCATCGGCAAGTCCGCTGGCGCGACGGTGACCGTCGTGCCGGAGGAGTTCCCGTCGGAGCACATCACGATGGACGACGTCTGCCGCGTGCTGGAAGGCGCAATCCTCAAGCGGCAGGTCATGGGCCGACAGGACGGCCTCGCCGTCGTCGCCGAGGGCATCATGGAGAAGCTCTCCAGCGACGAGCTCGAAACACTCGTGGGCGAGACGGCGGAACGGGACCCGTACGGGCACATACGGCTCGGCGACGTGCCCCTCGGCCTCGTGCTTCGGCGCGCGATGCAGCGGCGATTCAAGGAGCGCGGCCGCTCGCTGCAGGCCGTCGACGTGGTGCTCGGCTACGAGCTCCGCTGCGCCCCGGCCATCCCCTTCGACATCGACTACACCCGCGACCTCGGCCACGGGGCCGTCCGCTTCCTCACCTCCGACACCTTCGGCGATGACGAGGAGCTGCGCTACGGCGGCATGGTATGCCTCGAGGGCGGCAACCTCCGCATCATCCCCTTCGAGCAGATGCGCGACCCGGAGACCGGCAGGACAAAGGTGCGCCTCGTGGACATGCAATCGGAGCACTACCGGGTCGCCCGCCAGTACATGATTCGCCTGAACAGCCGCGACCTCGAGGACCCCGACATGCTCGCCAGGCTCGCCGGCGCAGCCGGGATGACGCCGGAAGCCTTCAAGGAAGAGTTCGCTGTCGCCGCTGTCGGCCCGGAACAGCTCGCAGCGATGGGGGAATAAACCTGGGGCTGGAACAGATTGGGAATGGGTGAAAGTGTATTGAAGGAGGCAGTTACAGCGTAGTATTCTACAGGATACACTATATATGTTGGAAATCCGAGAGACACCCGATTTCAGGAGTTGGTTCGCTGGCCTCCGAGACAGAGCAGTGCGAGCTAGTATCGACCGACGCATCTCAAGACTGGCTGAAGGCAATCCGGGCGACGTAAGGCCGTAGGCGAAGGTGTCTCTGAAATGCGGATCAACCGTGGCCCGGGGTATAGGGTCTACTACATTCAACGGGGAACAATGGTTGTAGTGCTGCTGGCAGGCGGCGACAAGAGCACTCAAGAACGCGACATCCGAAGAGCACTGGAGTTAGCTCACGACCTTTAGGAGACTTAGCCATGACCACTCAGAAGCCGATCGTTAAGACACGGCCGTGGGACCCCGCGGAACATATCCGGGATGACGAGGATGCCGCAGTGTACCTGGACGTCGCCCTCAATGAGGGAGACCACCAGGATGTCGCGTGGGCTTTGGGTGTTATTGCCAGAGCAAAGGGCATGGCCGCGGTGGCCGAAGCAACCGGACTGGGCAGAGAGAGCTTGTACAAGGCTCTTTCCCACCAGGGCAATCCGGAGTTTGCCACCATCCTGAAGGTCGTACGCGCCCTCGGCCTCCAACTCCACGCCTCCGTCGCAGAAGCCAAGTCCGAGGGCTAGCCCCCACCACCCCTTCCTTCATCACACTGCTCCGCACCGGCCCCCAGTAGAGGAGGGCACTCGTCCGAGACTACCCCGCCTCCGGTTTTCGCTATACACTGTGCCCCATCCTAGTCAGCGCTTTGCGCGCATCGCGGGAGGACCCATGGAAATCAAGGTTGTAGTCGGAGACATCACTGAGGTGGCGGCGGACGCGATTGTCGTCAACCTCTTTCAGGGCGTGACCGCCCCCGGCGGCGCCACCGGCGCGGTCGACGACGCGCTCGACGGCGCGATCAGCGACCTCATCACGGACGGCGAGATCACCGGCAAGAAGGGCAACGCCGTCATCCACACGCTGGGCAAGATGCCCGCCAAGCGCGTCGTCGTGGCCGGGCTCGGCAAGCAGGACGACTTCACGGCGAACACCGTCCGGGACGTCGCCGGCGACGCGGCGCGCTACCTGCGCGGCCTCGGCGTCAAGAAGGCGGCGACGATCCTCCACGGCGCAGGCATCGGCGGCATGGACCCGGAGGAAGCCGCCGAGGCCCTCGCCGAGGGCACGCTGCTCGGACTCTACAACTTCCGCCAGCACAAGACCGGCGACGGCGGCAACGAGGGCAAACCCGAGGAACTCGCCGTCATGGTCTTCAACCCGGAGGACGAGGATGCGGTGCGTCGCGGCATCGACACCGGCCGCATTATGGCAGAGGCCGCCTCCCTCGCCCGCGACCTCGCGAACGAGCCCGCCAACGAGATGACACCGACGCGCCTCGCCGCCCACGCCGAGGAGGTCGCGACGCGCCACGGGCTGGAGTTCCGTGTGCTGGAGCGCTCCGACTGCGAGGAGCTTGGCATGGGCGCTTTCCTTGGCGTGGCGCAGGGCAGCGTGGAGCCGCCCAAGTTCATCATCTGCCGCTACAGCGGGGACCCCGCCGACCCCGACAACAACCTCGGCATCATCGGCAAGAGCATCACCTTCGACTCCGGCGGCATCTCGCTCAAGGGAGCGGAAGGCATGGGCCGCATGAAGGCCGACATGTCCGGCGGCGCGTCCGTCATCGGCGCGATGCACGCCATCGGCCAGCTCAAGCCGCGCATCAACGTGACCATGATCGCCGCTGCGACCGAGAACATGCCAAGCGGCTCCGCCACGCGGCCTGGAGACATCCTCAAGTCCATGAGCGGCAAGACCATCGAGGTCGACAACACGGACGCCGAGGGCCGCTTGACCCTCGGCGACGCCATCACGTACGCGCGGCAGGAGCTCGGCGTGAAGCGCATCGTCGACATCGCGACTCTCACCGGCGCGATGGGCGTCGCCCTCGGCAGCGTCCGCGCCGGCGTGTTCAGCAACAACCAGGAGCTCGTAGAGGCAGTCATAGAGGCCGGTGACCAGTCGGGCGAGCGCATGTGGCAGATGCCCCTCGACGACGACTACAAGGAACAGAACAAGAGCGACGTCGCCGACATCAAGAACACCGGCGGCCGCCCTGCCGGATCCATCACGGCAGCCCACTTCGTCGGCGAGTTCGCGGAGGACACCCCCTGGGTGCACATGGACATCGCCGGCGTCTACATGGTCAGCCGGGACCACGGCGCCTGGGTGAAGGGCGCCTCGGGCATTCCGGTCCGTTCGCTGGTGCGGCTCGCGCAGAACCTGGCCCGCCGGGCCTGAGTCAGGGCGGCGGCGAGTACCTCTCAAGCTCAAGTTCTGCTTGCCGAAGCCTCCTTACCAATGTAGAGTCTTGGTAAGGAGGCTTCATGCTCGTCAAAGTCACATCCAAGAGACAAGTCACGTTCCCGGCAAAGGTGCTGGACACCATGGGTGTCAAGCCGGGCGATCACTTGGAGATCACTGAAACCGCGGAAGGCTTCTTGCTGCGGCCCAAGCGCATCGACCTGTCCAAGCTGGCCTACTTGCGCGACAAGATTGACCCCAACATCCCGCCGTTGCTGGACTTTACCCCGTACAGGGAGGGTGAAATTGACATCACCCCGTATCGGGATTGACACCTCGATCCTGATGAGGCTCGTTACCGGAGAGCCGCAAGACCTCTACACGCATTGCGTTGAAGGGTTGTCCCATTTGGTCGAGCGCGGGGTAGGCGTGGTTGCGTCCAATCAGGTCATTGGCGAGGCATACGTGACCCTTCAACACCACTTTGGCGCCGGCAAAGTCGATGCCCGCGACGCATTAATCGCGGTGTTTGAAAGCGGGTTGGTGTCTGCACAAGGGGGCGAGGCAACGTTCGAAGCGTTGCGTGCCGAAGGCGGACCGGGGTTGGTGGACCGCCTGATTGTCGAGGGTTACCGGAGAGAGGGCCTGTCTACCCTGACCCTCGACCGCCGCATGGCCGCCCTGCCCGGCGCACAGAGGCTGTGACGGCCCGCCGCGGCGTCCGACGTCGAAGGGACCCCCACGTTTGCCCGGCCCATGCCGCAATGCTATACTCTCACGCGGTACGCTTAACAGACGGATCAACTATTGGACAAGGAGTTGCACGGTTTGACTACTGAGCAAGTTGTGGTTTCGGAAGAGCAGGAACAACCCAAACAGCCGGCCCGCGAGCCGGTCACGATGAAGTCGCTGCTGGAAGCGGGCGTCCATTTCGGGCACCAGACCCGGCGGTGGCAGCCCCGGATGAAGAGCTACATCTTCACCCAGCGCAACGGCATCCACATCATTGACCTGCAACAGACCCTTGTCCTGCTGGAGCGGACGGCGCAGTCCCTGACCGACCTTGTCGCTCATGGAGGCGACGTCCTCTTTGTTGGCGCCAAGAAGCAGGCGCAGGAGACCATCGAGTACGAGGCCACCCGCTGCGGGATGTTGTACGTCAACCAGCGGTGGCTGGGCGGCACGCTCACAAACTTCCCCACCATCAAGTCGCGCATTGACCACATGCGGAGCCTCGAGGACCGCCAGGAGCGCGGCGAGCTCCGGCGGCTCCCCAAGAAGGACGCGTTGAAGGCAGAGGACCAGCTCCGCCGCCTCCGCAAGTACTTCCGCGGCCTCCGCAACATGAAGCGGCCCCCGAGCGCCCTCTTCGTCATCGACATCGACAAGGAGCGCATCGCCGTGGAGGAGGGCCGCGCGGCCCGCATCCCGATCTACGCCCTCGTCGACACCAACTGCGACCCGGACCTCGTCGACCACGTCATCCCCGGCAACGACGACGCCATTCGCTCCATTCGCCTGGTCACCGCGCGAATGGCCGACGCCGTTCTCGCCGGGCTGCAGCAGCGCGAGGCCCTGCTCATGGAGCAGGAGGCCATAGAGTCCGACGCGGTCATCGACACCAGCGAGTTCCAGGCCTATACGACTTCCGAGGACTTCGAGGACCTGGCGAGCGAAGAGGACCTGGAAGCCCACGTCTTCTTCCCGGACGAGAGCGAAAACAGCCAGTAGCCCCGGACCTTTACATTGGGCATGGATGACGCGGATGTGGTGCGCCCATAATCCGCCAAGAGTACGCAAAGGACGGAATCACCATGGTGCAAGTCAGCGTTGAAGACATTCGCAAGCTCCGGGAGATAACCGGGGCCGGTATTCTGGACTGCCGCACGGCCCTTCAGGAAGCCGACGGCGATCAGGGCAAGGCCCAGGCCATCCTCCGCGAGAAGGGCCTGGCCAGCGCAGCGAAGAAGGCGACCCGCTCCGCCGCCGAGGGCGTGGTGGAGTCCTACATCCACAGCGGCAGCCGGATCGGCGCACTGCTCGAGCTCAACTGCGAGACCGACTTTGTGGCGCGAACGGACGAGTTCCGCGCGCTCGCCCATGACCTCGCGATGCAGGTCGCCGCGATGGACCCCGACCGCGTCGGCGGCGATGAGGAAGGCGACGGCGTCGGCCTCCTGGAACAGTCGTTCATCAAGGACCCCTCCAAGACCATCCAGGACCTCGTCAACGACGCCATCGCAAAGATGGGAGAGAACATCCAGGTGCGCCGCTTCGTCCGGTACGCCCTGGCCGAAGAGTAGGAAGCAATCCATGGCAACGCCCTACCGGCGCGTCGTCCTCAAACTGAGTGGCGCCTCCATACAGGGGGGCCAGGGCTACGGCATCGACAGCGAGGCCGTCGCCTACCTTGCCGGGGAGATCAGGGAGGCCGTCGCCACCGGCGTGGAGATGGCCGTCGTCGTGGGCGGCGGCAACATCTGGCGCGGCGCCGACGCCGCCGAGCGCGGCATGGAGCGGGCCGCCGCCGACTACGCCGGCATGCTCGCCACCCTCATCAACTCCCTCGCCCTGCAGGACGCGCTGGAGCAGGTTGGCGTCGACACCAGGACGCAGAGCGCGCTGAATGTGCAGGCCGTCGCCGAGCCGTTCATTCGCCGAAGGGCAATCCGGCACCTGGAGAAGGGGCGCGTGGTGATCTTCGCGGCCGGCACCGGCAACCCGTTCATGAGCACGGACACCGCCGCCGCGCTCCGTGCCGTCGAGATCAATGCAAACGCCCTCTTCATGGCCAAGAACCAGGTGGACGGCGTCTATGACGCCGACCCTCGCATCAACCCCGGCGCCAAGCGTTTCGACTATCTGGAATACATGGAGGTCCTCACCAAGGGCCTGGAGGTCATGGACAACACGGCGGTCTCGCTGTGCATGGACAACCATCTGCCCATTGTGGTATTTGACATGTTCAAATCAGGCAGCCTCATGCGGCTCCTGAACGCGGAGCAGCTTGGGACCCTGGTAGCGGATGTCCCGGAGAGTCTGCTGAGCAGGGATTAGGAGGACGCCATGCCCACCGCGGACGAACACCTGAAAGATGCCGAGCACCGTATGCACGGCGCCAACGACGCACTGCAGCGGGAGCTCGACTCCGTGCGTACCGGCCGCGCCCGTCCCGGCCTGGTCGAGCACATACTGGTCGAGTACTACGGCACCGAGACACCGCTCAATCAGCTTGCCTCCGTGTCGGTGCCGGAGGCCCGCGTTCTGGCCATCCAGCCGTGGGACAAGAGCGCCATCGGCTCCGTCGAGCGGGCAATCCTGAAGTCGGACATCGGCATCACGCCCAACAACGATGGCTCCGTCATCCGGCTCACCCTGCCCCTGCTGACGGAGGACCGCCGCAAGGACCTCGTCCGCAGCGTCCGCAAGCGTGTCGAGGACGCCCGTGTCGCCGTCCGCAATGTGCGTCGTGACGTGCAGGACAAGATCCGCGCGCAGGAAAAGAACAAGGAGCTCTCCCAGGACGACAGCCGCAAGTACCAGGACCAGCTCCAGAAGATCACCGACAGCAACATCGCGACGATCGACAAGACGGGCGAAGCCAAAGAAACAGAACTGATGGAGGTCTAGCCCGTGCAGAAGCGCCGGGCCCGGGACGCGTACGCCGGTGTCGAGCCGGGGCCAATGTCGGCCTCATTGCCGGCTTTGGAAGTCCCCGCCCACGTCGCCATCATCATGGACGGCAACGGCCGCTGGGCCAGGTCACGCGGTCTGCCCCGCCTCGCCGGGCACCGCGCCGGCACCGAGAACATCCGGCCCGTCGCGCGCTGCTTCGCCGAGCACGGCGTCAAGCACCTCACCCTCTTCGCTTTCTCCACCGAGAACTGGACGCGGCCCGAGGAAGAGGTCACCGGCCTTTTCGACCTGCTGGCCGATGTCATCGATCAGCAGACAGCGGAGCTGCACGGCGAGGGCGTCCGATTGCGCCACCTTGGCCGCGTCGACCGGCTACCGGAGTCGCTGCAGTCCTCCATCGCGTCGGCGGTGGCGCTGACGAAGGACAACGACGCCTTCGATCTGAGCGTGGCCTTTGACTACGGCGGCCGCGACGAGATTCTGCAGGCCGTGCGCCGCCTTCTCGCCGACGGCGTCGCGCCCGAGGACCTCGACGAGTCCCGCCTCGCCCAGCACCTCTACACCAGCGGCGTGCCCGACCCTGACCTGATCATCCGCACGGCGGGCGAGATGCGCCTGAGCAACTTCCTGCTCTGGCAGGGCGCCTACGCCGAGCACTATGTGACCGAAGCCTGCTGGCCCGACTTCGACCGGTCGGAGGCCATTCGAGCGTTGGAGGCGTACCGGGGGCGGCGGCGGAGTTTCGGTGGAGTACGCCCCAACGGCGCAGGGTAGGCGCCCATGCTTGCAACTCGCGTCGCGACCGCCTTCATCGGCCTCCCCGTCCTCTTCGGAGCCGTCTACCTCGGCGCGCCCTGGATGGGCGCCCTCGCGAGCGTCGCCGGCGCCCTCGCCGTATTCGAGTACAACCGCCTGAGCCGCTCCTTCGACACGCCCCCACGGCTCCTCTTCGGGTGGGTCTTGACCATCGGGATGATTCAGGCAGCGGTATGGGGGCCGTTGCCGTTCCTCATGGCCTTCGCCGCCGCCGCGCTGGCGATGGTCATGTTCCATTTCACCGCCAGGGGGCCCGGCCTCGGTTGGCAGCTCCGCTTCATGGGCGCGATGGGCCCCTTCCACGTCGGCATGCCGCTGGCTGTCGCCGTCCTCATGCGCGACCTAGAGCACGGCCTCGAGTGGACGGTCACCGCCCTGGTGTGCACTATGGCCGTCGACACCGGCGCATACGCCATCGGCAAGCTCATCGGCCGCACCCAACTGACGTCGATAAGCCCCAACAAGACGTGGGAGGGCACCCTGGGTGGCGTGGCGGCTGGTGTACTTGCGGCAATAGGGCTTACCCTAGTATTGGAGTTGCCGATAGGCGCCCCGCTCGCCATCGCCTTCGGGCTGACCCTCGCCTTCGGCGCCGTCCTTGGAGACCTGATGGTCTCCGCCATGAAGCGGGCAGCCCGGGTCAAGGACACCGGCGCGTTCCTGCCCGGTCACGGCGGGCTCCTCGACAGGATGGACAGCATGTTGCTGACGCTGCCGATCACGTTTATGTGGCAGGTGTGGACGCTATGAAGAGACTTGCGATACTGGGCTCAACCGGCTCCATCGGACGCCAGACCCTCGACATCGTCCGCGCCTACCCCGACGACTTCGAGGTCGTCGCGTTGAGCGCATGGAGCAACCGCGATCTCCTGCTGGAGCAGGCCCGCGAGTTCCATCCCCGCTACCTCTACTGCCGGCAGCCGCTGTCCGCCGGCGACCTGCCGGACGGCGCGTCGGCCATCGGTGGCATCGTCGAGATTGCGACCCACCCCGACGTCGACCTCGTGATGCAGGGCATGGTGGGCAACGCGGGCCTCCTGCCCACGCTGGAGGCGTTGCGCGCGGGCAAGCAGGTCGCCATGGCGAACAAGGAGCCCGTCGTCATGGCCGGCGAGCTCCTGACCCGCGAGGCCGCCCGCTGCGGCGGCGAGATCCTCCCCGTCGACAGCGAGCCCAGCGCCATTTGGCAATGCCTGCAGGGTGAGGACGTCGAGAAGGGCGTGCGGCGGCTCATCATCACCGCTTCCGGCGGGGCGCTCCGCCGCCTGCCCCTCGAGGAAGTCGCCAAGGTGACGCCGGAGCAGGCGCTCAAGCACCCGACGTGGAGCATGGGCAAGAAGATCACCATTGACTCGGCCACGCTGATGAACAAGGGCTTTGAGGTTATAGAGTCCCACTGGCTCTTCTCCATGCCGTGGGAGCGGGTGGACGTGGTCGTGCACCCGCAGAGCATCATCCACTCCATGGTCGAGTTCATGGACGGCTCCGTGAAGGCCCAGCTTGGCGTTCCCGACATGCGCCTGCCCATCCAGTACGCCATGTTCTACCCCCAGCGGCTCCCCTGCGAGCAGGCCCCGCGCTTCGACCCCATCGCCGCCGCCGCCCTCACCTTCGAGGCAATGGACCCGGCGCGCTACCCGTGCTTCGTCACCGCGCTGGAGGCCGGACACGCTGGCGGCACCTACCCCACGGTCCTCAGCGCCTCCGACGAGGTCGCCATCGACGCCTTCCTCGGCGGTCGCATCTCCTTCGGTGACATCCACGGCGTCGTGACCGCGGCGCTCGACCGGCACGAGTCCATTGCAGACCCCACGCTCGACGAGATCCTCGCGGCGGACGCGTGGGCGCGTGAGACGGCGCGCGGCATCGTGGAGGGGTAGATGGAAGACCCCTTTGGGCTGGCAGTAACCATCGTCAGGTTCGTGCTGCTGCTCACCGTGCTCATCATGGTGCACGAGGCGGGCCACTTCTTCTCCGCCCGCGCCTTTGGCGTGAAGGTGCTGGAGTTCGGCTGGGGCTTCCCGCCGAGAGCCTTCGGCCTCTACACTGGCCGGACCCGCGTCCAGCTCCCCGCCGGCGTGACCCTGCTCGATCTCGACGCACCGGGCGATCTGAGGCCCGGCATGAAGGTGCGCGTCTATTCGACCTCCGACGCCACGGGCGCCCTCACCGCCCGCGCCATCGAGGGCCCCTTCCGCGGCCCCCGCGCCCCCGACCCGGCGATCGAGCGCTCCATCGGCCAGACGGTCCTCATTCACGAGGGTAAAGTCCGCGAGGTCGGCGGGGACACCCTCGTCATCGCGGACATGGTCTACTCCGTCAACTGGCTGCCGCTGGGCGGTTTCGTCCGCATGGCGGGCGAGAACAACCCCAACGTGCCCTGGAGCCTCGCGAGCAGGAGCCCGCTCCAGCGTTTCACCGTCCTGGCGGCGGGCTCCGCCATGAACTTCGTCCTGCCCGTGCTCCTCTTCGTCTTCCTCTTCGCCGCGCCGGAGGAGCGCTACGAGGGCCGCGTCCTCATCCAGGCCGTCGCGTCCGAGTCCCCCGCCGAGCGCGCCGGTCTGCAGAGCGGCGACATCATCCTGGAGGCGGACGGTCACCGCATCTACAACACTCAGACCCTCCAGCGCCGAATCTTCCTGAACCTGGGCCAGGAAACGGAGTTCCTGGTCATGCGCCCGGAGCGGCTCATCACCGGCAGCTTCGGCTTTGGCGCGGACACCGGCCCCGTCGACACCGCCGTGCGCGACACGGAGCCGTTCAGCGTGCATCTCGTCCCGCGCTGGGCGCCGCCCGAGGGCGAGGGCAACGTCGGCATCCAGATTCGCACGATAGAGGGCGTGGTCGTCACCCGCTCCGGCAACCTCCTGACGGCAATCCCCAACGGCTTCGTCAGCATGTGGGAAATGCTGGTGCTCCTGAAGAACGAGGTCCTTTCGTGGTTCGCCGGCACCGGCGGCCCGCAGTTCGCCGGGCCCGTCGGCATCGCGCAGGTCAGCGAGGAGGTCGCCGAGGCTGGCTGGCGCCCGCTGGTCATCTTCGCCGCGCTGCTGAGCCTCAACCTCGGCATCCTCAACCTGCTGCCGCTGCCAGCCCTCGACGGCGGCCGCATCGTCTTCGTCGGCCTCGAGTGGATACGCGGCGGCAAGCGCGTTCCCCCTGAGCGCGAGGGCCTCGTACACGCCGTCGGCTTCGCGCTGCTCATTGGCGTCGTCGTCGTCATCACCTACTACGACATCAGCCGCATCATCCAGGGCAATTCCATTACCAACTAGACCTGCGTCGCGTCCAGCGGCTGCACATCGCACTCTGGTTAGGGTATAGTTGAAGCGAGGCGCTCGAATGCTCGTCGCTCAGGGCACAAAGGAGTAGATCATATGGCGAAGCGCAGGGTCTCCAAGCCTGTCTACGTCGGCGGGGTCAAGGTCGGCGGCGATGCCGACATCGCCGTGCAGTCCATGACGAAGACCGACACCCGCGACGTCGCGGCAACCGTCGCCCAGATCAAGGGCCTCGAGGAGGTCGGCTGCGACATCATTCGCTGTGCCGTGCCGGACATGGAGGCCGCGCAGGCGCTCGGCGCCATCAAGAAGCAGATCAAGATACCCCTCGTCGCGGACATCCATTTCCACTACCAGCTCGCCCTCGAGGCCGTCAACCAGGGCGTCGACTGCCTCCGCCTCAACCCCGGCAACCTCCGCGACGCCGACCGCGTCCGGCAGGTCGTGGCGGCCGCGAAGGAGCGCCGGATTCCCATCCGCATCGGCGTGAACTTCGGCAGCCTCCCGCCCGTGGGCGGCATCGGGCAGACCCGAGGCTTCTCCCGCCTGTTCGACATGGTCAACCGCCTCCCCAAGGCCGGCGAGGCCCAGGAGGGCGAGTACAGCGTCGTCGACCACATGGTCGCGACCGCCCTCTGGGAGATCAGCCTCCTTGAAGAGCAGGACTTCGACCTGATCAAGATCTCCCTGAAGGCCTTTGACGTACCCACCACCGTCGAGGCGTATCGTCGCCTCGCCAGGATGGTGCCGTACCCGTTCCACCTCGGCATCACGGAGGCGGGCACCGTCACCTCCGGCTCCATCCGCAGCGCCGTCGGCCTCGGCTACCTGCTCTACGAGGGCATCGGCGACACCATTCGCGTCTCCCTGAGCGGCGACTCCCGCGACGAGGTGACGGCCGGATACGAAATCCTCAAGTCGCTGAACCTGCGGGAGAAGGGCGTGACGCTGGTCGCCTGCCCGTCCTGCGGCCGCGCCGACGTCGACGTGGTGAAGCTCGCGAACGAGGTCGACGCGCTGGTGAAGAGTCTGGACACCAACATCAAGGTGGCCGTCATGGGCTGCGAGGTGAACGGCCCCGGCGAGTCCAAGGACGCCGACATCGGCATCGCTGGCGGGAACGGCCGGGCCATCATCTTCCGCAAGGGGCAGAAGACCAAGGTAGTCGCGGAAGCCGACATGCTGACGGAGTTGATGAACGAGATCCATCAGGTGATGGCGGAGCGAGAGGAGAGCGGCGTCGCCGGCTAACGCGCCGCGAGTGAGGAGCGTTTCGAGGCCGTTGGCCCTGGGGCCGGCGGCCTCGCTGCTTTTTCTGGCCGCCCGCTACTTTTTCTGCCCAATGGCCGCCCGCAGGCTCGCGCCCGGCACGAAGCCCACCCGGTCGTGTGGCGGCACCTCGACGGCGTCGCCGCCGCGGATCGGGCGCACTGTGCGCGCCTTGGCCCGCTTCACCTGGAAGGTGCCGAACCCCGTCAGCACCACCTTGTGGCCACTCGCCAGCGCCTCCTCCAACACATCCACAACCGAGGCCAGCGCGTCGTCCGCCGCGGCCTTGGTCCCCCCCATCTTCGAGGATAGCCGGCCGGCCAGGTCGGCCCTTCGCAAGGTGGCCATCAAGCTCCCCCTCTGAGTGATTTGAACGCCGTCTGTAGCTAACGATGGCATAGTGTATCACAGGTGGAAAGTGACGTCACAGAGTCGTCTCAAACTATAGGTGATTCATAGCTGGGCCACCCACTGGGCCTAGTGGAAGCCGCCTCGCCTTGGTATGCTAGATGCTGCCCCGATACTCACCAAAGTCAAGGAGCGCCCATGCGCCTGTCCCAGTTCCTCGCCAAGACCCTGCGGGACGAACCCGCCGAGGCCGAGACCGCAAACCACCGGCTGATGCTGCGCACCGGCATGATCCAGCAGGTCGCCGCCGGCGTCTACTCGTACGCCCCCCTCGCCCTGCGGAGCCTCGCGAAGGTCGAGACCATCGTCCGCGAGGAGATGAACGCGGCGGGCGGGCAGGAGGTCAAGCTCCCGGCCCTGCAGCCCCGCGAGCTCTGGGTGCAGTCCGGCCGCGACGCCGCATTCGGCCCCGACCTGCTCCGGCTCAAGGACCGCCGCGAGCGCGACCTCGTCATCGCCCCCACCCACGAGGAGGCCGTGACGCTGCTGGTCAAGCAGCACCTGCAGAGCTACCGCGACCTGCCCCAGCTCGTCTACCAGATCCAGACGAAGTTCCGGGACGAGCCCCGGCCCCGCGGCGGCCTCGTGCGCGTGCGCGAATTCGATATGAAGGACGCCTACAGCTTCGACGCCGACGCCGAATCCCTCGACGAGACCTACCAGCGCATGGTGCAGGCCTACCGCAACATCTTCCGCCGCTGCGGCATCCCCGCCGTCATGATCGAGGCCGATAGCGGCGCCATCGGCGGCAAGGACTCCCACGAGTTCATCATGCCCACCGAGATCGGCGAGGACACCTTCATCCAGTGCCCCGGCTGCGGCTACGCCGCCAACGCCGAGCGCGCCGCCTTCCAGCGGCCCCCGGCCCCCTCCGGCGAGCCCCTGCCCGTCGAGGAGGTCCACACCCCCGGCCTCACCACCATCGCCGAGCTCGTCGATTTCCTCAGCGTCACGCCGGAGCAGACCCTGAAGGCCGTGTTTTATGTCGCCGACGGCGAGATGGTCTTCGTCTCCGTCCGCGGCGACCTGGACGTCAATGAGGTCAAGCTCAAGCGCCTCCTCGGCGCAAACGACCTGCACTACGCCACCGACGAGGAGGTCGAGGCGGCCGGTCTCGTGGCCGGCTCCGCCTCCGCCGTGGGCCTCACCGGCGTCAAGAGTGTCGCCGACGAGTCCGTCCACGTCGGCGCGAACTTCGTCGTCGGCGCCAACCGCCGCGACTGGCACCTGCTGAACGTCAACACCCCGCGCGACTTCGTGCCCGACCTCGTCGGCGACATCGCCCTCGCCGAGGCCGGCCATCGCTGCGTGCAGTGCGGCGGCGAGTTCATCGCGGAGCGCGGCGTCGAGGTCGGCCACGTTTTCAAGCTCGGCACCTTCTTCAGCGAGGCCCTCAATGCCACCTTCCTCTCGCCCGAGGGTTCGCTGCTGCCTGCCATCATGGGCTGCTACGGCATCGGCATCGGCCGCCTGCTCGCCGCCACCATCGAGCACAACCGCGACGAGCGCGGCATGCGGCTGCCCCCCAACGTCGCGCCCTTCCAGGTCTACCTCGCCGCGCTCAACGCCGAGGACGCCGCCGTCGCCGAAGCCGCGGACGGCGTCTACCGCGATCTCACCAGCGCCGGCTTCGAGACGCTCTACGACGATCGCGCGGAGTCCGCGGGCGTGAAGTTCAACGACGCCGACCTCTTCGGCTTCCCGGTGCGCGTCGTCGTCAGCCCGCGCAACCTGCGCGAGGGGGTGGCCGAGGTCAAGCGCCGCGATGCCGACTCGGCGCGGCTGGTGGAGGTGCAAGACACGGTCGCGTCGGTGTCGCAGCTGCTCGCCGAGCAAGAGGCCCTGCTGGCGGAGTAGGCGCTCGCCCGGTCCCCCCGGGCCGCGTAAGTCCTCGGCAGCAGCGAGGAAGGCGCTCGCATGGCTGAACATGAGGTCGCCGGAAGGAGCGGAGTGGAACCGCAGGAAAACCAGTTGTCCGGCGGCCTGAGGCGCAGCCGCTTGTTCCAGGGACCCCTGCGGGCCTTTGCCTATCCGCGCTATGCCGCCTTCTGGTCGATTTCCCTGCTCTCCATTATGTCATTCTTCATGGTAATGATCGCTCGCGGCTGGCTCATTCTGGAACTCACCGACTCGCCGTTCAAGGTGGCCGCCGTCCAGGCCGCCCAGCTGGTGCCCATGCTGGTGCTGCCCCTGATCAGCGGCGCTCTCGCCGACAGGGGTGGGCGCAAGATGCTGCTCCTCACCACTGACGTCTTCAACTTCATCTCACTGCTCGCGATGGGCGCTCTCGTCTATTTCGAGTTCATTCAGGAATGGCACGTCTTTGCACTGGCGCTCGCCAACGGGGTCGCCTTCTCCTTCGCCATGCCCGCGAGGACATCGGTGGTGCCGGACCTCGTCCGGCGCAGCGACGTCGCCAGCGCCGTTGCCCTGTTCAGCACGATTTTCAGCCTCGGCCAGGTGGCCGGGCCGACCCCGGCCGGCTACATCATTGAGTTCTTCGGCATGGCGCACACCTTCCTGGTGGCGTCCTTGCTGCTCATCCCCGCGCTGGTTGGCATAGCCATGTTCAACATACCCATCGTCGCCGGACGCCAGCGGACGAACGCTGACGGCGCACGCGAGTCCATGGCCCGGAGCATCCTGCATGGCATCCAGTACGTCCGGGGGCAGCCGGTCATCATAGCCCTCTTGCTGCTGGGTCTCATAGTCATGACCTTCGTCATGCCTTTCCAGGCCGTCATGCCCGTGCTCGTGCGGGACGTGCTGAATCGCGGCCCGGACGACCTCGGAGTGCTGATGACCGCGATAGGCGTGGGCGCCCTGATCGGGTCCCTCACGGCGGCCACCGCCCGCGGCATGCCCCAGCTGACCAGGCTGATGATGGTGGCCGGCCTGCTGGTCGGCGTCATTCTGACGCTCTTTGCGGTGTCCAACTTCTATCTGCTCTCACTTGCGTTGGCCACCTGCCTTGGTCTGGGCACACAGTTGTTCATGACCAGCAACATGACGATGGTGCAGCTCGCGACGCCCGACTACGTGAGGGCGCGCGTCATCAGCATCCGGTTCATTCTCGTCGGCCTCGGGCCTGTCGGCATCATGGCGATGGGCATTGCCGCCGAGACGTTCGGGGCGGTGCCGTCCATCATCGCAATGAGCTCGCTGAACATCCTTTTCGTTGCGTTGGTGCTCGTGATCTTCCCCTCCATCCGTCGGGCCCGCCGGACGCCTCCGCCTGCGGCGCCGCCCGAGCATGTCGAACCCGCCGAGCCCGAGGCCCAGCCTTCCGGTTGACACCGCCCGCCCAACGCATGAAACTCTGCCCAGCCGGATACAACGTCGACATTGCGAGGTGACCGATGGCGAGAGTTGCCTACACACTTGATGACTTCATCCACGACATGGACGAGCTCGTGGACGGCGCGCCGGACCAGGCCACGCTCTTCGACCGGGCGTCGTCCCACCTCCAGCGGCTCCTGTCGAACCCCGACGCCGTCCCGGAGAAGTTCCGCCTGCCGATGGACAACCGCACCCCTGAGAAGCAGTCGACGACGTACCTCCTGCACCAGGCCCCCAGCGGCCTCTCCATCACCTCCGTCGTGTGGGGCCCCGGCAGCCACATAGGCCCGCACGACCACGGAACGTGGGGCCTCATCGGCGTGCTCGAAAACACCCTCACGGAGACGCGCTTCCGCCGCCTCGACGACCGCTCGCAGGACGACTACGCGCTCCTGGAGCAGGACCGCGTCACCCAGAACAAGCCCGGCGAGATCACCCTGCTCATCCCCGACGTTGACGAGATCCACCAGATGGACAACCTGACCGCCCGCCCCACGCCGGAGATCCACATTTACGGCGTCGACCTCCGCGGCTGGAGCCGCCGCCGCTACGACCCGGAGTCCGGCAGGATCACGCCGTTCGCGACGACCAGGTGGGACAACTGCTGATGGCCGGAATCGTAACGCCCGCGGAACTCGACGCTCTGCTCAAGGGCGACACGCCCTTCGCGCTCCTCGACGTGCGCGAGGCTGGCGAGTACAACAGCACGCACATCCCGGGCTCCTGCTGGCTCCCGCGTCGGCGCCTCGAGTTCCAGCTCCTCGACGCCGTCCCCTACGCCGGAGTGCCCGTCGTCTTGTGCGACGACGATGGCCGCCGCGCGACCCTCGCCGCCCGGACCGTCGAGGAGATGGGCTACGCCGACGTGCGCGTCCTCGAGGGCGGCATCAACGCCTGGGTCAACCAGGGCTTCTCGACCGAGTGGGGCATGAATGTCCCCAGCAAGGACTTCGGCGAGCGCATCGAAATCCAGGACCACGTCGCCAACATCAGCGCTGACGAGCTCCATTCGCGTTTGGAGGACGGCAGGCCCACCGTCATCCTGGACTCGCGCACGCCGGAGGAGTACCGGCGGTTCGCCATCCCCGGCGGCCGAAGCGTCCCCGGCGGCGAGCTGGCCCTCCACATCACGGACATCGCCCAGGACTTGCCGGACGACGCAGCCGTCGTCGTCAACTGCGCCGGCCGGACGCGGAGCATCATCGGCGCGCGCGTCCTGCAGCGCATGGGCATCCCCAACGTGTACGCGCTCACCAACGGCACGGCCGGCTGGACGCTCGCGGGCTACGAGCTCGAGCGCGGCGCAGACCGCGTCGATCTGCCGCAGCCCTCGGACGAGGCTGTCCGCGCCGCCGAGTCCTACGCCGCCCGCCTCGCCGAGGAGGACGGTGTCCGGTACCTGGACATCCCCGGCCTGCGGGAGCAGGTCGCAGCGCGGTCTTCCCGCACCGTCTACTTCATCGATGTGCGCACGCGCGAGGAGTATCTGGCCGGGCACATCCCCGGTTTCCGCTGGGTGCCCGGCGGGCAGGCCGTGCAGCGCACCGACGACGTAGCGGTCGTGAAGCACGGCGCCGTCGTCTTCTGCTGCGACGGCGTGTCCCGCGCCACGCAGACCGCCTCCTGGTACCGCCAGATGGGCATAGAGGACGTCTTCGTCGTCGAGGGCGGCGTCAACGCCTGGACCGGCGCGGGCAACGCCCTGGAGGAGGGCGCGCCCGATCCGGCGCCCGTTGGCGTCGAGGGTGCGCGCGCAGCGGTGCCCGTAGTCACCGCCGAGGAGTTGGCGGCGATGGAAGGCGCCGTCGTCCTCTTCGTGGACACCAGCCAGGACTTCGCCGCCGGCCACGTGCCGGGCGCGCGCTGGATCGCCCGCGGCTGGCTGGAGCTCCGCATCGGCGACCACGGCATCGAGCGGGATGCCCCCATCGTCGTCACCTGCCTCGACGGACGCGCATCGGCGCTGGCGGGTGTCACCCTCTACGGCCTCGGCTACACCAACGTGTCCTACCTCGACGGCGGCATGGCCGCGTGGCGCGACGCCGGTCTGCCCGTCGAGCGCGGCCTCACGGGCGTCATGGCCATGCCCGGGGACATCCCGAACGACGTCGTGCTGGCGGGCCCGGAGCGCAGCTATGCGGACGCCGTGCACTACCTCCGATGGGAGATCGCCCTCGGCGACAAGTACCAAGGGTAACCCCGTGCAGCAACCGTTCGTGCTGAGCCTGTCGAAGCACGCGCGGAAGGACAGGCAACCCCACACGGAGGTGCGTCATGAGCCAGGGCAACATCCAAACGCAGGTCATCCGAGTCGGCATCCACTCGGTGCCGCCCGAGCAGCATGGCTGGCGCGGCCTGGAGCTTGAGGGCAACCGCAAGCGCAAGTGGTACACGCTGCTGGAGAACGAGCAGTGCCTCGTCACCGCCCTCCTCATCCCGCCGGGTGAGATCGGCGTCCGCCACTCCCACGAGACCGGCGAGCTCAACATCCACTTCGCCAACGGCCTCCCCCTCGTGCGCTGGAACGCCCCCGGCGAGCTGCACGGCGGCTACTCGCCGACGGCCCCCGTCGACGACCCGGAGCAGGCCCAGCGCCTCAATGACGCCGAGGCCACCATTCGCGCCGCCGGTCTCGATGCCGTCGCCAACGTCTTCCGCGACCTTGCCTCGGACGTGGCCGGCTTTCGCAAGCTCGTCGAGGAGCTGGCGCGGCCCGCCCCCTCCCTGAACGTCGGCATTGACGTGCTCTTCCCGCCCTTCAAGACCACCATCGACGACCCCACTGTCCCCGGCGGGCCGAGGACGGTCATCGGCCAGTGGTACGACTAGCGCACACCCCGCCGGAGGCACACCGATGGCGAAGGTGACCGAGGTCTACGCGGCGTCCTCCGGCCCCGTCGTCCTCTGCGACTGTACGCCGCCCCGCAGCGCCGACCCCGCGGCCCTCGACGCCGTGGGCGCGGTCGGCGCCGATTTCGTCTGCGTGGCCTACAACCCCGGCAAGCTCCCCCGCGCCGATTCCGCTGCTGCCGCTCTCGCCATCAAGACGCGCACCGGCGCGGACGTCGTCTTCAACCTCGCCACGCGGGACATGAACAAGATCGCCCTGCAGTCGCGGATCCTCGGAGCGCAGATGCTCGGCCTCGAGAACGTCGTCGTGCTGCAGGGCGACGGCTTCACCGCCGAGGAGTCCGAGCGGGTCAAGGCTGTCAACGACTACACCCCGACGGCCCTCATCGCCGACGCGGCCGCCATGAACGACGGCCTCGACTATCGCGGTTCCCGGCTGCGCGGCGCGACGTCCCTCTGCATCGGCGGCACGTTCGACCTCGCCCGTGACCTCGAGCGCGAGGCCGCCCTGACGCGCCGCAAGGTCGAGGCGGGCGCGCACTTCCTCATCGCCCAACCCATCTATGACCTCGCCGTCCGCCACGCCTTCCTTGAGGCCTACCAACTGCTCGCCGGAGCCCCGCTGGACATCCCGGTCTTCTGGGGCGTGCAGGTGCTCGACAAGGACGGCATCATCCTCGGCAACGTGCCGCCGGAGACCCGCGAGCAGCTCGACGCCGGCCGCCCCGGCGTCGACAGCGCCGTCGAGCACCTTCGCGCTCTCCTCGCCGACGGCGTCCGAGGTGTATACCTCGTTCCGCCCATTCTCCGCGGCGGCGCCCGCGACTACGAGGCTGCGCGGCAGGTGTTGGCAGCCGTACGCTGACCCCGCCTCACCGGCAAATCTCTCAATCCAAGGAGCACATCATGGAATACAGGACGTTCGGCGACACCGGCATTCAGGTCTCCGCGCTGGGCTTCGGCTGCGGCGATGTCGGCGGGCTCATGGTCCGGGGCGGCGTCCAGGAGCGCGTCGATGCCGTCGCGCGGGCGCTGGACGCGGGCATCACCTACTTCGACACGGCCTCCGGTTACGGGCGCGGGCAGTCGGAGATCAACCTTGGCGCGGCGCTCAGGCAGCTCAAGGCCGGCCCCGTCGTCGGCACCAAGGTGCGCCTCATGCCGGAGGACCTCGACGACATCCCCGCCGCCGTCGTCCGCTCCGTCGAGAACAGCCTCTCCCGCCTCGGCGCCGAGCGCGTCGACCTCATCCAGCTCCACAACCAGATCGGCCCCCGGCGCGGCGAGGGCCAGGCCATCCTGACGCCCGACGACGCGATGGTCGTTGCTGACACGTTCGCGGACCTCAGCAGGCAGGGTAAGGTGGGCGTGTGGGGCTTTACCGCCCTCGGGCACACCGCCTCGCTCCACGCCGTCGTCGATAGCGGCCGCTTCAACACCGCGCAGACCAGCTACAACATCCTGAACCCCACCTCCGGCCAGTTGGCGCCCAGGGACCATCCCTACCAGGACTACGGCATGCTCGCCCAGCGCGCGTCCGAGAAGGGCATGGGCATCATCGCCATCCGGGTGCTCGCGGCGGGTGCCCTGAGCGGCAGCACGGAGCGGCACACGCTGGCGGCCCAGTCCGTCGCCCCCATCGGCACCGGCGCAGACCTTGCCGCCGACGCCGCGCTGGCGCACCGATTCAGCTTCCTCTGGGAGGAGGGATACGCCGAGGGTCCCGTTCAGGCCGCAATCCGGTTCGCCATCGGCAACCCTGCCGTCTCGACGGCCCTCGTCGGCTACTCCAGCATGGAGCAGCTCGACTACGCCATCGCCGCGAACGAGCGTGGCCCCCTCCCCGGCGAAGCCCTCGAACGCCTCCAGGCCGTGTGGGAGGGGCTGGCGCAGGGCTAGGGTCGGACACAAGGAAAATGCAGTGCTAGACATTGATGCCCTCATGCAGGGTCTAGCTAGACGTCGCCGCCTATTCCATTCCGAGGCGGACTTTCAACATGCTCTTGCATGGGTGATTCACGAGACGTCTGACGAGCATGATGTCAGGCTCGAGTTCCCAGTCACTTTGGAAGGCAAAAGACTCTACGTTGACATTTGCATTCCAGAGCAAGGTATTGCAATTGAATTGAAATACTGCACTCGCTCGTTGAGTACCAAACAGAATGGCGAGAGCTTCAATCTCTTGACCCAAGGCGCTCAAGACGTACGTCGCTACGATTTCTTGCGTGACATCCAGCGACTTGAACGTATCTGTGCATTGCATAATGGACTTAACGAAACCTACGCTGTGTTCTTGAGCAATGATCCGCTGTTTTGGAGGACAGACCGTCCCCTTTCAGGAACAGTAGATACTAGCTTTCGCCTGCACCAAGGGAGAACAGTCGAAGGCACACTTGCATGGTCAGATCAGGCTAGTCCAGGAACCAAAAACGGGCGCGAGAGTGCAATTGACTTGCAAGGCAAGTACCTCCTTCAGTGGGAAGACTATTCAAACTTGGATACCGCTAGGTATGGCCACTTCCGCTACCTCGCCGTGCGTGTTTGCGACCAGTCTCTATGATGTCCAAGAGTACTGCGGAGAAGTGTGCCCTTTGAAGTGTGGTATATGTTTGACGTCACGCGTACACGTCCTGTAGCCTGTCTTACGCAATCGGCCTAAAGGAGAACCCAGTGTTCAAGCGCGCCGTCCACCCCGGCGAGATCCTGCAGGACGAGCTCATCGAGCTCGGTGTGACTCCAACTGCCCTTGCGCGGGGCATCGGCGTGCCGCCCAACCGCATCAGCCAGATCATCGCTGGCAAGCGGGCCATCACCGGCGATACCGCCCTCCGTCTCGGCCACTGGTTCAGCGTTACACCGCAGTTCTGGATGAACCTGCAGGCCCAGTATGACCTCGCGACAGCAGACGCCCTCGCCGGGGCGAGCATCCGCGATTTGCCCACCTCAGAGTACCGTGCTGAGAGCAGCCGCCTCGGAGAGTAGCGGCAGACCGCCTCCCCCATCCTTGACGCCTCCCTTCCCCGCAGGTATCTTCAACCCGCTCCTACCCAGACTGTGGAGGCTCCTCATGCCAAGACTGCCGGAGGTCACCCGCGACCAGCTCTCCCCGGACGAGCAAGCAATCTACGACGGCATCGCCGCCAGCCGGGGCAGCGTGCGCGGCCCCTTTGCCGCCCTGATGCACAGCCCGGACGTCGCCGGCCGCGCCGCCCACGTCGGGACGTACGTGCGCTTCGAGACGACGGTGCCCCGGCTTCCGTTGGAGCTGACCATCCTTGCCATCGCCCGGCACTGGGACGCCCACTACGAGTGGAACGCGCACGAGATCCAGGCCCGCGACGCGGGCGCTCGTGAGGAAGCCATCGCCGCCATCCGCGACCGCAAGGCGCCGGAGGGGCTGACCGACGATGAGGCGCTCACCGTGCGTTTCGCGATGGAGCTGCTGCAGGACCATGTCGTGTCCGATGCCACGTTCAACGCCGCGCGGGAGGCGCTCGGCGACCGCGGCGTCACGGACCTGGTGATCACGATTGGCTACTATTCGATGATCTCCTGCGTGCTCAACGGGATGGAGATGCTGCCGGAGAATTCGACGCTCACGCCGTAGCGGGCCCTCTGTCCATCACATGGAACGCGTAATCAGACTCGCCACCACCGCGGACGCGGCGCAGTGCGCCGCGATTTACGGGCCCTACGTCAACGCGACCGCGGTGTCCTTCGAGATGCAGGCGCCCTCCGCCGAGGACATCGCGGGCCGCATTGAGAACACGCTGCAACGGTTCCCCTGGCTGGTCTGCGCCGACGGCGACGACGTCCTCGGCTATGCCTACGCGGGTCCCCATAGGCAGAGGGCCGCCTTCCAGTGGTCGGTCGAGGTGTCCGTCTACGTCGAGGACGGGAGCCAACGCCGGGGCGTCGGAAGGGCCCTGTACACCTCGCTCTTCGCCTGCCTGCGAGTGCTCGGCTACTTCAAGGCGTACGCCGTCATCGCGCTCCCCAACGACGCCAGCGTCGGCCTGCACGAGGCCGTCGGCTTCCGCCACGTCGGCACCTTCGACGACGTCGGCTACAAGCTCGGCCGCTGGCACCCCGTCGGCTACTGGGAGCTCACCCTGCAGCCGCCCTCGACGCCGCGAGAGCCGACGCCGCTGCAGGAGGCCGCCGGCACGGAGGCGTGGGTCAAGGCCCTCGCGGCCGGGGAAGCGCTGCTGGGGTAGCGTTAGCTGGTCTCGCAATAAAGAGGGGCCGCTCGACATGAGCGGCCCCTCCTCTGTAGTCCTTCAGGGGAATCCCTACGCCACCTTGAGCCACGGGGCGATGTTCGTTCCCAGGATCTTCTCCTTGTCCTCCTGGGTGATGCCCTCCATGTTCTCGATGCCCGCTGCGGTGTTCGGGTACGTCGACGGCGGGTGCGGGTAGTCGCTCCCGATGATGAAGTTGTCGCTGCCGATGGCCGAGATCGCCTGCGGCAGACACCACTCGTCGGGCTCCACCGCCACCAGGCACGAGCGCCGGATGTACTCGCTCGGCGGGTTCGGCACCCGCGAGCACTGCGGCTCGACGTGGTGCGTCCGGTCCAGCGTGTACATCAGCCACGGCAGCCACGAGCCGCCCGCCTCGAAGAAGACGAACTTGAGGTCCGGGAACTCGTTCAGCACGCCGCCCAGCGTCAGACTCGCCATGCCCAGCATGTACTCGAACGCGAACCCAAGGTAGTTGCTGACGTGCATCCGGTTGTAGCGCTCCCACCCGATGGTGTACGTGGTCGGAACGTGGTCGTTCACCTGGCACTGGAACGGGTTGTGGTGGACGTACAGCGGCACGTCCAGCTCGCTGACCGTCCGCCAGAACGGGAAGAGCTCCAGCGAGTCATAGTTCTTTCCTGCCCAGTTCCCGTTGATCGTGATGGCCTTCAGGCCGAGCTCCTCGACGGCCCGCCTCGCTTCGATGCACGACTCCTCGACGTCCTGGAAGGGGATGATGGCCGTGCCGATGAGGTGTTCCGGGCACTCGTCCTGCGCCGCCGCCGACGCGTTGTTGAAGGCCTTGCACAGCGCGAGCCTGACCGCGGGGTCGCGAGGGCGGCCCAGCGGCGACCCGAAGGGGTTGGCGAAGATGCCGTCCGGGATGAGCACCTGCATGTCGAAGCCCGTCTCCGGCAGCAGCGTCACGCGGTCCTGCGCCTCGCCGTGGCCGATGGGGCCCGCACGCCGCGACGCGCTCACGCCCTGCGAAATCGTCGAGTCGCCGCCGCCCGTGCGCTGGCCTGCCGCCGTGGCACGAAATCCGCCCCTGCGTGCGTTCGGGTCCGCGAACGTCACGGTGTCGCGGATGATCATGTCCATCTCCTGCTCGCTGAATCCCGGCATCAGCGTCCGCAGGTCGCCGAAGTTGCTGCGGGGCAGAAAGTGGCTGTCCGCGTCGATCTTCTTGGTCTTGATGGCCGTCTCCATTGCCATGTCGCTTCCTCCTCGTCTTTGCTCCCCCGTTCACCCTGAGCCTGGACCCTCGGTCGTTCCTGCGAAGGCAGGAACCCCGACAAACCCACCTCCGCGTTTTACCGGCGGAGGCCCCGCTGCAGAGGCAGCGGACGGCATCCAGAAAGCCGCGCCCTCCCAGCCGTTCGCCCTGAGGGAAATCGAAGGGCGGGCGCGTTCCCCTCGTTACTTGACCCGCTCGCCGCCGCGAAACACGGCGGTAACGTTGCCCATGACCGTTATGTCCACCGACGGGTCGCCGTCCACCACGATGACGTCCGCCAGCTTCCCCGCCTCGACGGTGCCGAGCTGGTCGTCGATGCAGAGCAGCTCCGCGTTGTTCAGCGTGGCCGACTGGATGGCCTGCGCCGGCGTCAGCCCCGCGTCCACCATCGCCTTCAGCTCCCGGTCGAAGTGGCCGAAGGGGTAGTAGCCCCAGCCGCAGTCGGACCCGGCCATGAGCTTGACGCCCGTGTTGAAGAGCCGCCCCGCGTGGTCCAGCGTCTCGCCGTGGCTGGCCTTCATGCGCTCGAACTGCGCTTCCTCCTCCGGCGAGAGCTCGCCTCGCGCCTTCCGTTCCTCCCACAGGAAGAACCGGCTCCGCGTGATCTGCAGCGTCGGGTTGACGCGCACCCCGTGCGACGCGATGTGCTCGGCGAGCGCCGGGTCGTACATCTTCGCGCCGGTGTCGTCCGTGAACCAGCCGTGCATGATTGCGTCGAAGCCCGCGTCGACGACCATCCGCATCGCCTCGTTGGTGCGGCAGTGCGCCACAACCGGCCGCCCGCGCCGGTGCCCCTCCTCGCCGATGGCCCGCAGCTCCTCCATCGAGAAGGCCGGGTGGAAGGGGTCCGTGCCCAGCGTGCTGCCGCCGGTGCCCATGACCTTCAGGAAGTCCGCCCCCTGCTTGATCAGCAGCCGCGCCGCGCTCCGCACGCCGTCGACGCCGTCCGCCTCGGAGCCCATGAACCAGCAGTGCCCGCCCGTCGTCGTGATTGGCCGCCCCGAGGCCAGCACCCGCGGCCCGTTGACGGTGCCCTCGCGGATGGCTTCCTTGAGCGAGAAGGTGGTCTCGTTCCACCCGCCGCAGTCGCAGACCGTGGTGACGCCCGTCTGCAGCGCGATGGCGACGTTGTGCGCCGAGCGCAGCACGCGGATGGCGTCCGTGTCCTCGCGGTGGACGTCCTCGCCGCGACGCCCGGTGCCGGGCATGTTGGTATGCGTGTGGCAGTCGATGAGGCCGGGCAGCAGCGTCCCGCCGGGAAACTCGAGCGTCTCGCCCGAAGCCCCATCTGGGAAGGCGATTTGGTCATCGGGCCCCACGGCCCGGATGCGGTTGTCCTGCAGAAGCACGGACACGCCCGTCTGCGGCGGGGAGCCCCGGCCGTCCATGACCCGGTCCGCCTTGAGGATGGTGAACGAGGGCGTCGATGCTGGCATGGCTCCCTCCGGCTCGTGCCCGCGGCGCGCCGAGGCCCATGCACACAAGCGCGCCCGGCGACCCCGCCGTTTGACGGCGTAGTGTACACCAGGGGGGTGGCACGCGCTACTTGTGCGCCCCATTGCCCTCGTTTCTCCGGCGAAAGCCGGAGTCCAGTTGCAGGGCTTGAGGCGATGAAAGGCTAAATCAGGATGATGTCGCCCAGAAGTTGCCTGATACCCGTTCGGTCCCGATTGGATAGATGCCCAATGACTCGACGAATGTCGCGGTTTCTTGCGGTTGCCACAATCCCGTGGGTGAATGAGCGGCCGTTCAACCCCGCCGCGCCGATGTCCATGACCTCAGAGCGTGACGAATCCGCGAAACTGCCTGCGGACCCCGTCAGGGGAGTGAAGACGAAGTATCCGCGGGCTTGGTTGAATTGACGAGTGGAAAGGACAACAGCGGGGCGAGTCTTGGCCCCTGTACCGTCCATGAAGTCAACCTGAATGGTGACAACGTCTCCCGGGCTAGGAATCGGAGGTGAGGTTGTCATCGGAGTCGTTCCGCCAGTAGTCCGCGAGCACTGGATTGTGCGCCGCATCCAGGCGCATCAACTCCCCCATCTCTTCTTCGGTGAAAGGTTCGACCTGTTCGGGTAAAGCTTGGCTGGCCGGCTTGGCGCGTGAAGGAGCCGTCCCCTTCTTTGGAGACTTCTTTTTCAGCGTTTCCCTTGGCTCGTTTACAGTAGCCACGCATTCTCTCCCGAGGGGGAACGAATACCCCCGCCGATTTCCTATGCTACCACGATACGCTCTGGTCCTGCGCCCCCTGCCACCGACCCCTTGCCCCACCGATTCCCCCCACACTACCCTCCCTCCATGAAGACCGCACCCGCCCTCTCCGCCTGCCCCGGCGCAGGAGTTTGGACACCCAACGCAGATACGGATTCGAAATCGGGGAACGAATCGTATCTGTCGGGAGGGTTAACAAATACGATTCGTTTCGTTTTTTTGCGAGAGCGCCTCTTGTGTATCTGCGCAGATAGGAATCGTAAAGAGCGCACAGATACGAATCGTTTAGGTTTGCTACTGTACGTCAACTATTGCCGCTGCTCGATGCCCCGGCGAGGGCCGGGGACGCTGCCGTCCCGCTTGTTTACGCACTGCGCCCGTTGGTACACTCGCCGCACGGCCTCATAGGGCCGACCGCCACGGAAGAAGGGATTGCATGACTGCCGGCACGCCCGCCCGCTCCCAGCCGCGTTTCAGCGTGCTGCTGCCCATTGCTTTGGTGCTCGTCCTCGCCCTCATCGCGGCCTGCGGCCCGACGAGCGAGGACGACGGCGCGACGGCGCAGGAGCGGCTCACGAGGGCTGCCGAGCGCATCCAGCAGGTGACGTCGGTGGACTTCACGCTGTCGCACGACGAGGGGGAGACGCCGCTCCTGCCGGGCGTCGCGCTGCAGCAGGCGGAGGGCACGGTGGACGGCCCCGAGCGGGCGGTTGTCGAGGTGGAGGCGATGGCCACCTTCACCAACGCATTCATCACAATGAACATCAACGTGGACGGCGAGAACGCCACGATGACCGACCCCATCTCCGGCAACCCGCTGCCGATACAGACGAGCGCCCTGCCCTTCAACCTGCGAAACCTCGGCGTGACGCTGTCCGGCATCCTGAACGGCATCACGGACCCCTCGTTCTCGGGCGACGAGACCGTGGACGGCGTGGCGAGCAGGGTCATCTCCGGGACGATCACCGGCGCGGAGATCCAACCCCTTATCCCCGGAGCGGTCGCTGACCTGCAGCAGGAGATCGAGGTGTGGGTGGGTGAGGACGACCTTCCGCGGAAGGTGCGCATCGCGGGGCTGCTCCTGTCCAATGACGCGGATGGCGTGATCCGCGTCCTGTCGTTCCGCAACTTCGATTCCGCAAGGATCCCGTGAGCCGGGCGGGCATGGGAGACACCCCCACATCCGGTCTGCGCGCATGGCTGCCGCTCATCATCGTCAGCGGCGCCGTCCTGACCGCCGCGCTCGACCACACCGTCGTGGTCACCGTGCTGCCGGAGGTCATGCCCGACCTCAAGGTCCCGCCGACGGAGCTTGACCGCGCGGCCTGGATCATTACCGGCTACCTGCTCGGCTTCACCGCCGCCATCCCCCTGACGGCCCGCCTCGCCGACGTCCACGGCCACGCGCTCCTCTTCCGCGTGTCGTTGCTGATATTCGCCGTCGGCTCGCTGGGCGCCGCGATGGCCCCCAACCTCGAGTTCCTCATCACCGCGCGCGTTGTGCAGGCCCTCGGCGGCGGCGCGACCATCCCCGTCGGCATGGCGATGGCCGTCCACGCCTTCCCCGGCGCCCGCCGCGCCGTCGCCGTCGGCATCATCGGCGCCTGCGCCGAGGCCGGCATGGTGCTGGGGCCCCTGTACGGCGGCGTCATCACGAACCTGTGGGGCTGGCGGTGGGTCTTCTGGCTGGACATCCCGCAGGCCCTCATCCTCATCTGGGCCCTTCGAGGCTTCCCCATCGCCGGCCTCCCCGGCGTCCGCATGGACTGGGCCGGCGGCGCGCTCATGGTCCTCGGCCTGACGATGCTCGTCATCGCCACGGCCCAGGAGTCGGCCTTCGACGCGGCCTCCCCGTGGCCCTACGCTCTCGGCGGCGCGGGCGCCATAGTCGTCGGCCTCCTCGTCTGGGTCGAGAGCCGAGCGCCCCATCCGTTGCTGCCGCACTCCTTCTTCCAGTCGCGGCAGGCCGTCCTCGCCCTCGTGGTCAAGCTGCTCATGGGGGCATCCCTGATCATGGCAATGGTGACCGTGCCGCTGATGGCAAACACCGTCCTCGCCCAGAGCCCCTTGGAGGGCGGTCTGCGCCTCATGCGCATGACCGGCGCGATGCCCCTCGGCGCGATAGTGGGCGGCTTCCTCGCCTACCGCCTCGGCGAGCGGGCCGTGACCGTCGCCGGGCTGGCCATCGGCGCCGTTGGCCTGTTCTACATGAGCGGCTGGACCATCGACATCGCGGACCCGGGCATGTCCCTGCACCTCGTGCTGGCCGGCTTCGGCTTCGGCCTCGTCATCGCCCCCGTCTTCGTCACCGCCATGGACGCGACGACAGCCGACTACCAGGCGACGTCCGCCTCCCTCGTGACGACGGCGCGCATGATCGGCATGACCTTCGGCATGGCCGCCCTCGCCGCATGGGGCGTCGGCGAGTTCGAGGCCGCGACGCAGGGGTTCGCCCTCCCGCTGCCCTCGCCGGACCTCGCCAACGCCGAGTACGAAGCGCAGCTGGAGGTCTACACGTCGTCCGTGTCGGACGCCAGCATAGACCTCTTCCAGGACTTCTTCCGCATCTCGGGCGTGCTGCTGCTCGCGGCGCTTCTGCCCGCCCTCGGCCTTGGCGGGAAGCGCGCCAAGGACTGATGTCCAACCCCTGCCCAATCCGTTCGCCCTGAGGGAAATCGAAGGGTCCCACGAACGGATGGAGCAGGGCGCGTACCGCTGGCGCTACGGAGGCGCGCCCGGCGTGAGGTTGACCAGGGTAACCTTGTCGCCCGGCTCGATGCCGCACTCCGCCGCGACGCCCTCGTTGACCTCGATGGCGTAGAGCGCCGGGCCCGCCGACTGGTGGATGGGAAGCGGCTCCGGCGCAATCTCGTGCTCCGGGCGCATGGTCTGCACGTCCACGACAACGTTGCTGCTGTCGATAAAGATTATGTCCAACGGGATGAGGGTGTTCTTCATCCAGAAGCCCAGGATCTGTTCTTGCTCGAAGACGAACAGCATCCCGCGGTCCTGCCCAAGGCTCTCCCGGTTCATCAGCCCGATGCTCCGCTCCTCCGGCGAGTTGGCGACCTCCAGCAGGAAGTCGCACTCCCCGAATGACGCCGCCGCCTCGATCTCCGGGCCCGGCTCGGGCGTTGCCGTTGCCGCAGGCGTCAGTGTCGGCGGCGGCGAGGGCGGCGGCTCTGGCGTTGGCGGAGGGGCGGGCAAGGGCGGAGGCGCAATGGTGGGGATTGGCGCAGCCGTCGGCACGGGCTGCGGCGCCGCGGTCGGCGCAATCGGTGCGGCCGGGGCCGTCGGCGAGGGCAGCGTCACCACGGTTGCCGGTGGCGTGGGGGGGTGCGGAGCGGTCGGCGCGGCAGGCGGCTCCGAGCCGCACGCGGCAATCACAAGCGAGAGCGCCAGCGCGGCGGCGCCTGCGGGGACGGTCCTCACTCGGCGGGCCTCGTCATCCACGCCGGGCGCGCCTTCCGTGTTGCCGCCGCGACGATGAAGGACACCAGCCCGACCAGGCCCACAACGAGGATGATCTGCAGCCACGGTTCATAGCTGCCCGTGCGGTCAAAGGTCAGTCCGGCAAAGAACGGCGCCCCCGCAATGCCCGAGATGATGATGGAGTAGATGCACAGCCGGATGCTGTTGTAGTGGGCGCGCCCGTACTGCCGGCCCAGCACCGCCCAGAAGATCGCCCAGTGCGAGCCGCCGGTCGCCAGCATCATCACGGCGAGGGTGAGGCTCCACAGGCTCTGCGCGAGGAGCAGGGTGACGGCCCCGGCAAGCACGACAAGCATCATGCCAACCATGATGCGGCTCCCGTCGTACCGGTCCGCCGCCCAGCTCACGCCCAGCACGACGGGCACCGTCCACACGAGCTGCAGGCTCAACAGCAGCGCGCCCATGCCCTCCGACTGCCCCTTCCACACCAGCAGCGGCACGATGTGCGCGATGATGCCGGAGTTTACGAACAGCATGCACGAGCTTCCGATGCCGACGGCCCAGAAGAAGGGTCCCCGGATGGCCTCGGCCAGGGTCATGCCGGCCTGTTGCGCTGGCCGGCCCCCGGTTGCCGCGCGCGTCGGGTCCGGCTCGTCGCCGTCCGGCGAGAGCCCCATCTCCTCCGGCGTGTTGCGCACGACGAAGAGCACCGGAATCATGACCAGCGTCATCACGACCGCCGCCAGCACCATCGACGCCCGCCATTCGAAGGTCACGATGGCCAGCGCCATGAGCGGCAGCAGCAGCGCCCCCGCCCCGTGTCCGACGTTCAGCAGCGAGAGTGCGCGGGCCTTGCCCCGCTCGAACCAGTTGTTGAGGATGGGCGCGCCCGAGTTGAGGATGGCCCAGTTGTAGGCCACGCCCAGCGGAATCGTGAAGATGACCAGCGCCTGCCAGAACTCGTCCGAGATGGACAGGAAGGCGTAGCCGGAGATGGACATGGCCGTCGTGACGATCATGACCTTGCGCGGCCCGAAGCGGTCCATCAGCCACCCGCCCAGGGGCCCCGTCAGCGCCACCGCGATGCTGCCCGCGGTGAACATCAGCGAGACCTCGGCCCGCGTGACCTCGAACTCTTCCTCGAAGGGCAGCACAAGCAGGCTGCGCACCTGGTTTCCGACGCCCGACGCCATGACCCGCATGAGCGCCAGGGCCAGCAGCACCCACCACCCGTAGAAGACCCCGGAGCGGACGAGCGCCGCCGTGTCGAGTCCCTCGCCGCGCGGGTCGGAGCCGGATTGCTGAGTCTGGGCCATGTGCGCTCCGTAGTTTCAACGTTGGGCAAGCGGAGTATACAGGTTTCCGGCGCCCAACGTGCGCCCCGCCCCCAACCGTCGTTCCTGCGGAGGCAGAGCCTGCCCCTGCGTAGGCAAGGGAACCCCGACAAACCGCGCCGCGCCAACATCCCCCGTCATACGGGCACTCGCCGGTATCCAGGCCCCTCGCGCCCAACAGCCATCTCCACCCCCGTCGTTCCTGCGGAGGCAGGAACCCCGACAAACCGTGCCGCGCCAACAGCCCCCGTCTTACCGGCGAAAGCCGGTATCCAGGCCCCCCGCGCCCAACGGCCATCGCCGACGACCCTGGCAGGGCCCCTCTCCTCAATTGGTGTTGACACCCGCTATCGCACTTGCCTCTGGCGGTGTTACCATAAGTCTGGGTATCAACCTACCCTTCGTCGTTGTTCAGTGCCGTTCATACCTAGGAGTGTGGTTACCCATGGCCGACTCAGTTGTAACACTAGCTGTTTTTGAAGGGTTTTGGGGACAGGTCTTTGAGTATTGGCCCTTCTCGCTGACCGTAGCTGTTACCCTGGGCTACATCATTGTGGCCTTCGTCGCAGACATCGTCTTTGGCCACCGGCGCAGGGTGCCGCCCGGCGCCGAGCCCCGCGTGGCGATCGAGGTTGACCCCTCCCTCAAGGCTCGAAACCGCTTCCGCACGGGCGTCTACCTGGTCCGACTGGGCGTGGCCGCGGGAGTGGTGATGGCCGCCGCCATCGCCTACGTCGGCAACAACCCGCTTTCCATCGGTGCCGAGTACGGCTTGACGCAGGAGACCGACGATGCGACGGCGTTGGGCGCCAACATCGGCCTGGCTCTTGTGGCAATCGCGGTGCTGGCCGCCATTTGGGTCCGCACGGTTCCCCTCGTCCTGGTCGGCGTCATAGATTTGGCGCTCATCGGGGTCGTCGCCGCGCCTCCGCTTTTCAACGGGCAGCTTGCGGCGCTTGCACTCACGGCCTTCCTCATGTTGATTCCGTTGACCCTCGCCGCCATCGGGACCGGCTTCGTCTTCACCCACTACAACGACGCCGTGAAACCGCGCGAGGCTGAACCCGCCCAGGCGCGATAGCGCCGCCGCGTCCGCTAGGTTTCCCGCCGGCGGGTGGTGGCGCATCCGCCCTCCTGTTGTGCGCAATAGGCAATTGCCGCACAATGGGCAGGGCTTCCCGCACCCCGCATAGAGGAGCGCTCCGCTCGTGCAGCAGTCCACCAGACCCCGTCTGTTCTACGGCTGGTATGTCGTCTGGGGAATGATCATCGTCGGCGCCACGGCCATGGCTGTGGCGGGCCCCACCTACGGCCTCTTCATCGAGCCTATGCGAGAGTCCCTCGGCTGGAGCCGCGCGCTCTTCGGCTGGACGCAGACCGGCCACCTGCTGGCCGCGGCCGTCGGCGGCCTCGTCATCGGCCGCCTCATCGACCGCTACGGCGCGAGGGTGCTCCTGGCCGTGGCGGGAGGCATCGCCGCCCTGCTCCTCGGGAGCCTCAGCTTCTTCCACCCCGCGTGGTGGTTCATCCTCGCATACGTCGTGACCGGCCTCGTCGGCATTCACGGCCCCGCGTCGATCTACGGCGCCCCCGTCGTCGCCAAGTGGTTCGTCCGCCAGCGCGCCCGCGCCCTCGGCATCCTGTCGATGGGTGCCCCTTTCGGTCTGCTCATCGCCTTCCCCGCCGTGCAGTGGGTGATCGAGACCTACGGCTGGCGCACGGGCTGGATGACGCTGGGCATCATCGGCTTGGCCGTCATCGTGCCGGTCTCCCTCCTCGTGTTCAAGCGGCAGCCCGAGGACATCGGCCTCATGCCCGACGGCGACCTGCCACGCGAAGCCCGCGCGTCCGGCCCGCATCTCGACCCGGAGGCGCGCCAGTGGACGCGGGCCGAGGCGATGCGGACGCCCGTCTTCTGGCGCATCACCATTGCCTACAGCGTGTTCACCTTCTGCACCACGTCCATGGTCATCTTCCGCTTCCCCTACTTCGTCGGCGAGGGCATGGACGCGAGCATCATGTCCGTCGCGGCCGGCACCGCGCAGATCTGGACGCTCGTCGGCGCTGTGACCATGGGGCGGCAGGTGGACATCGTCGGCCTCGAGCGGCTGTTGGCGCTCAACATGCTCATCATGATGACGTGCTTCGTCCTGACGCTGAACGTGCAGAACGCCTTCATGATGTTCGTCGCCCTCTACCTGTGGGCTTGGGCGATCAACTCCCTCGGCGCGCTGCAGGGCATCGTCTACGCCGCCTACTTCGGCCGTCAGCACGCCGGCGCCGTCAGGTCCGTCGCCCTGCTCGCGACGATGCTCTTCGCCGCCACGGCCGGGCCGGTCACCGGCTACGTCGCCGACACCACCGGCGGCTACGAGGCCGTCTGGTGGCCGTGCGTCGGCATCCTGGTGTTCTCTGCTCTCCTGCTCGTCACCGCGCGCCCGCCGGTACTCCATCCCACGACACGAGAGGCGGCCTCAGCGGGGACATGAGCCTTGTGCGGGGGGTTCCCCCAAAACAATCGGCAGTGAAGCAGTCACATCATGGGTTTCGTGGTATAGGTTCTTTCTATAGGTTGCAGTCCCCTGGCCGTAACTATGATTCTGGAGTTTTCGTAGCTGGCTTGCACATAGGCATAGCTGATGGGTACACCCTTTCGGACTCAGAGAAATGGAAAACACACCATGAAGAGGCCCTTAGGCAGCTTGCATTGTAGTCTGAGCATAACTACATTGTTTCATTGACAGTCTGTGATATGGAGAGGAGGAGACATGAACCGACACGGCAGGCTGGTTTCGCTCTTTGCGGTGATGGCCGCACTCTTGGTTGTGTTCGTTGTGGCCGCATGTGAGTCCGATGACGGGGAAGACGCCCGCGAGAACACGCTCGACGTGATCATCGAGCGCGGGAACCTGATTTGCGGCGTTAAGGCTGACACCCCCGGCTTCGGCGTGTTGAACCCGGACGGCTCTGCTGAGGGGAATGACGTGGACTACTGCCGTGCGTTGGCTGCTGCCGTGTTTGGCGACGCCAGCAAGGTCGAGTTCAAGGAAGCCACCTCCGCCAACCGGTTCGAGCTCCTGGCAGCCAAGGAAATCGACGTCCTGATCCGGACGACGACCTGGACCGCCAGCCGCGACGCTGACCTGGAAGTCGCCTACGCGCCCACCACCTTCTACGACGGCGCGGGCATCATGGTTCATGCCGGCTCCGGCGTCGGCAGCGTCAACGAGCTCGGTGGCTCCACCATCTGCATCCTGGACGGCACCAGCACCCAGGGCGCTGTCTCCGACTACTTCGCGGAGAACGGCTTGACCTACTCAGAGCTCACCCTGCAGGACAACGCAGGCATTCGCAGCGCGTTCATCGGCGGCCAGTGCGACGCGTGGTCCTCGGACAAGTCGCAGCTCGGCGGCCACCAGTTCACGCTCAAGTCCGACGAGGACGTCGACGCAGTCGTGCTGCCCGAGACGCTCTCCAAGGAGCCTCTCGGCCCCAGCGTCCGTGACTACGACTCCGAGTGGGAAGACGTGGTCCGCTGGGTGGTCAACGGCATGATCATCGCTGAGGAGCAGGGCGTGACGTCCGCCAACGTTTCCGCCATGGCCGCCAACCCGCCGAACAACACCGTTGCGCGGCTCCTGGGCGTCGGCTTTGACGGCGGCGCTCCCAGCAACCTGGGCATCGGCCACGGCAAGATCCCGGGCACCTTCATGCAGAACGTCATCAGCCAGGTGGGCAACTACGGCGAGGCTTACGAGGCGACCCTCGAGGCAGTCGGCCTTACGCGGGCCGGATCGCTCAACGCCTCCTACGTTGACGGCGGTCTGATCTACTCCCCGCCGATGCGGTAATTCGACAATCCGGCAAGAAGCCGATGGTTAAAGGCATGGCCCGTCTTGCACGGGCCATGCCTTTCCATATATCCTGACGCCAGCGATGAAAGAATACCTGCTCGACGTCTGGAACCACAGCAACTCCCGCGCCAGAGTGGTGAACATTGTCGTGGGGGTTGCCGCGGCGTTAATTGCCCTCTACCTGGTTTACTCCATCTTCTCCAACCTTTTTGACTTCCGCTTCATCACCGGCCCCTACGGCAGCCCGGACCGCAGCTCCATCTTCTCCGCACTGGAGGTCGAGGGCAGCGACCCCCGCTGGCAGGCGATGCTCAAAGGAGCAGGCAACACCATCTCTGTCGTTGTGTTCGCCATCGCCCTTTCGTCCTTCCTCGGCCTGATGGTCGGTGTCGCGAGGCTGGCCAACAACCCCATCCTCACGAGGCTGGGAAAGGTCTACGTGGAGACGTTCCGGAACCTTCCGCTGCTCCTCATCATGTTCTTCTTTTTCTTTGGAGTGTTCGGGTCCCTGCCGCAGATCCAGTCTCGGACGGGCATTGACGGCTTCCTCTACGTCAGCAACCGGGGTCTGGCCATCCCGTGGCTTGAGCCGACGCACAGCATGTGGTGGATATGGCCGCTCGTGCTCGTCGCGGCGGCAGTCGTGGCCGTCACGGTGCGGCGGCGCAAGGACCGGAAGGAAGAGGAGACGGGCCAGTCGATGCGAGGCAACACCTGGGCGGCCGGAATCTTCCTCGGAGTGGCAGTGGTTTCCTTCATCGCGCTGGTCTTCCCGCTGCGGCTGACGCTGCCGGACGTGGTGCAGTCGGCGTCAGGGTTCTACGGCTACCAGGGCGGCAATGAGATGAAACTGGGCTACATCAGCGCCCTGGTGTCGCTGACGCTGTACTTCAGCGCATTCATCGCGGAAATCGTGCGAGGCTCGATCCAGGCGGTGCCGCACGGGCAGGTGGAAGCGGCCTCGTCGCTTGGCTTCACCGCCTACCAGAGGTTCACGCTGATCGTCCTGCCCCAGGCCCTCCGCATCATGATCCCGGCGTTGAACAACGAGTACCAGAACGCCAATAAGGACTCGACGCTGGCCCACGTCATCGCCTACGGCGAGATCGTCCTCATCTCGAACCGCATCGTGAACAACGCCGGCAACCTGTTGCAGACGTACCTGTTCATCTTCCTGGTCTTCATCCTGACCAACCTCATCATTTCGACGATCATGAACACCATCAACCGGAACGTGCAGCTGAAATGACGACCGCCACCGCCACCAGCCAGAGCGTCCTGGCCGAGCGAGTCGCTTGGGCCAAGGCGAATCTGTTCAACAGCCGGGGCAACGCGGTCCTGACGGTCGTGTCTCTTGGCACCGCCGCGCTGCTCGTCTTCCTGGCCGTCCGCTACGTCCTCTTCCAGGCGAACTGGGGCCTCGTCGCCATCAACCGCCGGCTGTTCTTCATTGGCAGCTACCCGGCGGACGAGGCCTTTCGTATCTGGATCGCAATCTTCCTCGTTGTGGGACTGATCTCGATCACCTACGGCATCTGGTCGGGCCGGCTGCGGCCGTACCTGATAGTCATCGGCGTCATCGCGGCCATGGTGCTCACGCTCGGGCTCGGAACGGACGTCCGCATCGAGGGCCGCGAGTTCACGGACGTCATTCAGGCCGGCGACCAAACGACAACGGTGTCCGGCATCGACAACGTCCTCGTGATGGAGCAGGGATGGGCTCCCTCGTGGCTCTACGCCATCTCGCTTGGGCTGGCCGTGCCCTTCGGGTCGACGTGGCTGCTCATGGCGGCCGTCTTCGCGACGCTCGCCGCCGGTGCCTGGGTGGGCCAGCGCATTGCGCCGTGGCGAAGCAACCCCATTATGCTGCAGGGATTGGGAGCCCTCTGGGTGCTCCTCATCCCGACGATCGTCCTCCTGCAGCTCGGCGTCTCCAGCAACAGCTGGGAGAGCGCGTTCCTGGACGTGCTCGTCTTCGTCGTCGGCGGGTTCTTCTCCTTCTTCATCGGCCTTGCCCTCGCCCTCGGACGAATCTCCCCCTACGCATCAATCCGTGTGGCCTCCGTCGGCTACATCGAGATAGTGCGTGCCGCGCCGCTGCTGGTTTGGCTCCTCTTCGCGACGTTCCTGCAGGACGAGCTCGGCCCCATCGGCGAAGCCTTCAGCAGCATCGACCTGGTGTACCGGGTGATGATCGTCTTCGCCTTCTTCGGCGGGGCCTACATCGCCGAGGTCATCCGGGGCGGGCTCCAGTCCGTGCCGCGAGGCCAGATGGAGGCGTCGCAGTCCTTGGGGCTGTCGTCGCTGCAGATGTACGCGCTCATCGTCCTGCCGCAGGCGATCCGGGCCGTCATCCCGGCCATCATCGGCCGCTTCATTGCGCTGTGGAAGGACACGGCGCTGCTCGCGGCAATCTCCCTCGTGAACACCCTGGAGAAGTCGAAGAAGATCCTGAGCGGCCAGACCGACATCGCGGAGGGCGCCTTCTTCGAGGTCTACATAGTGGTCGGACTGATCTACTGGGCGGTGTCGTACCTGCTTTCAAGGCTGGGCGGCGCCGCGGAGGCGCGGCTTGGCGTGGGCCAGCGGCGGTAGCGAGACTCGGAGGTAAGCAGCCATGACGGAGAGCAACGGCAGGGAAATGGTCCGCATGGAGAACGTGGTGAAGCGCTTCGGCACCTTCACCGCGTTGAACGGCGTCAGCATCACCATCGAGGAGGGCGAGGTCGTCGTCATCATCGGCCCCTCCGGCTCCGGCAAGTCGACGCTCCTCCGCACCATCAACCAGCTCGAGAAGCACGACGGCGGCCGCATCGTCGTCGACGGCATGGAGATCACCGACGACCTCCGCACCCTCTCGCAGATCCGCATCGAGACCGGCATGGTCTTCCAGCAGTTCAACCTCTTCCCGCACCTCTCCGTCCTGCGCAACATCACCCTCGCCCCCCAGAAGGTGCGCCACATGCCGCAGCGGGAAGCGGAGGAGCTGGCCTACCAGCTGCTGGAGCGCGTGGACATTTCCGAGCAGGCTGAGAAGTTCCCCGGACAGCTCTCCGGCGGCCAGCAGCAGCGCGTGGCCATCGCCCGCGCCCTCGCCATGAACCCGCGCCTGATGATGTTCGACGAGCCGACCTCCGCCCTCGACCCGGAGATGATCAACGAGGTCCTCAAGGTCATGACAGAGCTGGCCGCCGACGGCATGACGATGATCTGCGTCACCCACGAGATGGGCTTCGCCCGCAACGTCGCCCACCGCGTCGTCTTCATGGACGAGGGCGAGATCGTCGAGGTCGCCACCGCCGCCGAGTTCTTCACGGCGCCAAAGGAACCCCGCACCCGCATGTTCCTCGACCAGATCCTGACGCACTAGCCACGCGGGCGCCGCACGGCCTGCCGCTCCCGTCATACCGGCGAAAGCCGGTATCCAGCCCCCCGCGCCCAACGCCTCCCATCTCTTTGCGACACCCTGAAGTTGACGGAAATCATCCCCGCCTGCTGTAATGGAAAGACGCCCCAGTTCACACTGAGCCCGTCGAAGGGCGAGGCCGTCCGCGCGCAAGGGGCTGTAGCTCAGTCGGAAGAGCACCTGCTTTGCAAGCAGGGGGTCAGGGGTTCGAATCCCCTCAGCTCCACCACGCATAAAGTTTGGGAAGAGGGTCTTGGCAACCCAGTATGCACGATGCAGAGGTGGGAAATGATGAGACAGATGACCGCGATCATTGAGCGTGAAGGCGATTCCTACGTTGCGCTGTGCCCCGAATTGGACATTGCAAGTCAAGGCGCAAGCGTGTCGGAGGCTCGCTCCAATCTGAAGGAAGCGCTGGAACTCTTCTACGAGACTGCATCTGCTAACGAAATCAAACGGCGGCTTCATGATGAAGTCTATGTAACGCACGTCGAGGTCGCGGTTGGCTAGACTTCGTGTGCTATCGGGCAGCGAGGTATGTGCGATTCTGGCAGCGCATGGATTCTCCGAGGGACGTTGAAGAGGCAGCCACATTGTGATGCAAAGGGTCGAAGGCGGCGACACGACGACCGTGCCGGTGCCGGACCACAAGGAACTCCGGACTGGAACGCTAATGTCGATTATCCGGCAATCGGGTCTAGCCCGGACGTTCTTTGAATGAGCGGCCCTCGGGGGTTCATTCGAACGTTCCGTGTGAATTCTGAATGTCGGGCATCCGGCCTATGACTTACGGGCCATTCCCCACTCTGGATTTACTGTCGCATCCACATCTCGAAGATGGTGCTATCTACCGTCCCCTCAGCTCCACCACCCGCCCCCACTCCCGGCGCCTCGCCCTCGCCCGGCCAGCGTCTCCCGGCACTTCGCCTTTTCCTTCCATCCCTGCCATGAGCCAACTTGCCCCAAGCTGCCCCCATGGAGATACTGTGTGCGTGTAATTTGAAGACGCCCTCGCGATCTCTTACTCGGTCAAGGCGGAGGACGCAGGCACGGCACACCGACCAGCTAAACGACCATTGCGGATTCGTGGAGAGCATTGGGGGAACATGTATCGCTCGCGCATTCGTAGCATCGCCGCCGTTCTTGCCATCGCGTTGCTGGTGACCCTCGTGGCCGCGTGCGGCTCCGAGCCGGAGCCGGTCGACGAGCCCGAGCTGACCACGGAGGAGTTGCTCGCCAGCGCTGGCGAGCAGCTGGCAGCCATTACGACGGCAAAGTTCAGCATGGTGGACGAGACGCGGTCGGGGCAGATGTTCTTCGGGACCACGCTGAAGACAGTCGAGGGTGACATCAGGTCGCCGGAAGCCGCCAGGATGCTGGTTGACGTAGAAGCACCGGGGATGGGCTTTGTGCAATTGGAGATTGTGGCGGCGGGGGACAAAGCCTTCATGAAGTTCTCCCGCGACGCGCCCTGGTTGCCCCTGCCCCCGGAACAGGTGCCCTTCAACTTCGGCGGAATCGGCACAATCTTGAGCGACATACTGCCGCTTATGACCAACGTGACAAACGCCGGCAGGGAATCCTTCGACGGGTTCGACACCATCAGGATCAACGGGGACGTCCAGTCGGAGCAGATGTCCGGCCTCATCTCCTCCGTCGACTCAGGTCACCTCATCAACCTGAGCTTCTGGTTCGATGAGACCGATCACAGACTGCGGCAGCTGCGGATCGTCGGCCAGCTCTTCGACCAGGACGGCCCGGGGACCAGCCGGCTGGTCAACATGGACATCAACGTCCCCGTTGACATCCAACTCCCTGACGTGGCTGCAGGGTCGTGAACGCCGCCCGTTCCATCCTCACATCGATGCGTTCGTCCCAGATGGTGGTGCTGGGCATCATCTGCCTCGGAGTGTTCTCCACCGCCCTCGACCAGACCGTCGTCGTCGCCGCCCTGCCCGTCGTCATGGTCGACCTCGAGATCCCGCTCACGGACCTCGACCGGGCTTCATGGATCGTCACCGGCTACCTGATCAGCTACACCGTGGCGATGCCGCTGGCAGGCCGCCTGTCGGACGTTTACGGCCGCGTCAAGATGTTCCACGTCGCGCTCATCGTCTTCTCCCTCGGCTCGGCAGGGGTCGCCCTCGCCACCAACTTCGAGTGGATAGTCGCCGCCCGCGTCATTCAGGCCTTCGGCGGCGGCGCCACCGTTCCCATCGGCCTTGCGATGGCCGTCGCCGCCGTCGAGCCGGAGAAGCGCGGCCTCGCCATCGGGCTCGTTGCCGCTTCCGCCGAGGCCGGGTCCGTGCTGGGGCCGCTGTACGGCGGGGCCATCATCGAGCTCCTCAGCTGGCGCGCGATATTCTGGCTGGACATCCCCCAGAGCCTGCTGCTAATGGCGATCATAGCCATCCTCCCCAACCGCGCCAATCCGGAAGCGAAGATGGACTACTTCGGCGCGATCATGCTCGGCGCAGCCCTCACCGTTCTGTCCATTGCCCTGTCCCAGCGGAGCATATTCTCCGGCGAGTCCCTGACGCCCTACCTCTTGATCGCCGCTGGCGTCGGCCTGGTCCTCATCCTCGTGGCTAACGAGCGACGCGCCGTGCAACCCCTCTTCGCCTCCTTCCTGTACACGTCGAAGGCCTTCGTTTCCGCCAACATCACGCAGTTTATGGTGGGCGTCGCCCTCATCATCTCGCTGGTGGCTGTGCCCCTCATGGCAGGCACCGTCATGGAAAAACCGGCGTGGGAGAGCGCCCTGCACCTTGTCCGGCTCACGTCGATGATCCCCGTCGGCGCGATAGTCGGCGGCTACATCCTGCGCTGGACCAGCGTGCGCGCCGTGTGCATCACGGGCCTCGCCTTCATCGGCACCGGCCTTCTCTTCATGAGCGGCTGGGAGACCGAGGTGTCGCAAGTCCGCCTGACAGTGCCACTGGCGATGTCCGGCCTCGGTTTCGGCCTCGTCATCCCGCCGATAGGCGTCAGCGCGCTGAGCGCCGCTCCGAGCCACTACTGGGGCGCCGCCGCCTCGCTGATCACCGCCTCGCGGATGGTGGGCATGGCCCTCGGCCTCGCCGCCCTCTCCGCGTGGGGCATCGAGCGCTTCTACAGCCTCACCGCCGACGTGGTGCTCGGCGCCACGTATGAGGAGACCGAGGCACCCCTCATTGAAGCCGGAGTCACGGTCTTTCAGAACCTGTTCATGATCTCCGGTTTCCTCTCCCTCTTCGCCATCGTTCCCTCGCTGCTCATGCGAATTGAAGACGGCGAAGAAGTGGATGGCTTGCTGTGACATTCGCGGCCCGCTAACCCTGCCGGCTTCCTCTCGAATTCGCCGGTTTCGTACTCCGCCAATTCAACTTCCTCTTGCCTCGCTGCTCAAAGGCTCATAAGCTGCTTCAATACAAGGTATCAATCGGCGATCCACCTGCGACATTCGCCATCTCTCTATGCGAATTCGCCGAGTTTTGATATACACTTGTCCATGAACATGTATCGTCGGCAATGATTGGACTGGCGCAGGAATCGGCGGCCCCAGGAGCGGAAGTGGAGCAACGGCCCATGACGACCCGGCAAAGCGCCGAGCACAACACCATTCCCTCCCCGTTCCCCGAGGGTTGGTATTTTGTCGAGAGCCGCCGGACGCTCCAGAAGGCCAGGCTCATCCGGAAGACGTGGATGGGCGAGAACATCATTGCGTGGTGTGACGACGACGGAAACGTTTGCGTGGCCGACGCCTACTGTCCCCACCTCGGCTCCGACATGGGCCCCGCCGCGGGCGGCTGCGTCCGCGACGGCCGGCTCGTCTGTCCCTTCCACGGTTTCGAGTACGACGCCACCGGCCAGTGTGTCGCCACCCCCTATGCCGAAGCCCCCCGGACCGCAAAGCTGCGGGTCTACGAGACCCACGAGGAAGCGGGGCTCATCTTCGCATGGTGGGGTATAGACGGACGTGAGTCGCAGTGGCGACTGCCTGAAATCGCCCTTGACCAGACCGGCTGGAGTGACCTGGAGGTCTGGAAGACCACATTCCCTGGTCACCCCCAGGACACCACGGAGAACGCCGTGGACCTGGCCCACCTCCGCTACGTCCACGGCTATCACAACGTGGAGCGGGTGGGCAAGGTGACGATCGATGGCCCCTATCTGAAGAGTTGCTTCAACTTCCGGACAATCCGGAGAATCGCCAGAGTCTTCAAGTTGACCTTGGACTTGTCCGTCGATACGAGCGTCTACGGTTTGGGCTATTCCTTCGTCCAGAGCAGGGAACGCACAATCGGAATGGACCTCAGAATCTGGGTCCTCGCCACTCCTGTCGATGGCGTCCGCATCGACCTGTGGATAATCATGCAGGTAGGAGACCTGCGCAAGCCGAGGCGGTGGATTGCCGGGTTGGGATTTCTTCCGGTCAAGCTCCGCTCAAAGGTCATGAGCAAGTTCCTGACTCCATTCCAGCACAGGGACGTACTGCAGGATGTCGTCATCTGGTCCCGGAAGCAGTACAGGTCCCGCCCCAGGCTTGCCCGTTCGGACGGCGAAATCATGCCCTTCCGGCACTACTGCGCCCAGTTCTATCCCGACCCCGAGGAAGCCAGGGACCCGGTCCCCTCGGCGTCTGGTGAGGCTGCGAAATGAGCCATCGAATGGGCCGAGTGCCCCTGAGTCCGGCCCACTCGCGCCGCTTGACCCCGCGCGATAGCGTTGCCATTCTTCTGCGCCGCCCGCACGATACTCCTGCATAGGCGCCCGGAATCATAGCAAAGAGGAAGGGATGAGATGAGCAAGCTCCTCGATGTGCTGAGTCGGCTGGTCACTGCCCGTCCCTGGTTCACGATTCTCGTGCTCCTGTTGCTCACCGTGGCCTTGGGTTACGGCGCAGTACACCGTGCGCCGCCGCCGGAGACCGCGGAGACGCTCCCCAAGGGCAGTGCCGTCGCCGAGGCCCTCGATGAGATCGACCGTCTCTTCTCCGACTCCGGCGAGGCTCGCGTGACAACCATCCTCTTCCGCGGAAATGCCATCACGCCGGAAGGCCTCGCGCAGATGGACGCCCTGCTCGCCCGGGTCGCCGCCGAACCGGGCGTGGCGGAGCTCCTGACGGCCACAGACCCGCTCATAGGACCCTCAGTGCTGTACAAGGCCTTGCTCCAGGCGCCGGACTTCGATTCGGTGTCCCAGGCCCAGATTGACTCCGCGCCCATACCGCCCCAATTCCAGTTGGCCCTCGACGCCCTCACGGGCAACGATGAGGACGGCACCCCGGTCTCCGTGGCCACCGTTCGCCTGCGCGAGACGGGCGACGACCGCATCGCCGATGCCGAGAGGACAATCCATGATCTCTCCCTCGCCAGCGAGGGAACGCTGGAGGCGAGCACCATCTCCTTCATTGTCGTTGAGGATGAGTACGTCAAGGCGACGGCCGAGGGAATGGGTCCCCTCATCGGTCTGGCATTCCTGCTGATCGCCGCACTGCTGATCCTCTTCATGCGCTCAATCTCGGACCTTCTTCTGACCCTCGGCGGCCTGCTCATGGCCATCATCTGGATAGTCGGCGCTGAAGGGTGGCTTGGGCCGAACGCGCTGGCGCTCATCGGCCCTCCCAACTCCCTCACCACAATGGTGCCTATCATCATGATCGGCCTGACGGTGGACTACGCCATCCAGATCGTCTCGCACTATCGCGAACAGCGGAACGCAGGCGGGCAGGTCGCCGGCGCCGCCCGTGTGGGGTGGCGAATCGTCGTGGTCCCGCTGCTGCTTGCCGCCGTCACCACCATCGTGAGTCTGCTCGCCAGCCTCTTCTCGCCCATTGAAATCGTCAACGACTTTGGTGTCATCGGCGGCCTTGGCGTGGGCATGAGCCTGATCGTGATGCTCACCCTGGTCCCGGCGGGCAGAGTGATCATTGACCGGCGGCGGGAGGCGCGCGGCACGTTGCCGGCCGCCAGGCCCATCTCCACCGCGCTGCCCGGCGTCGAGCGGTTGGCTCAGACTCTGGGCAGGAGCGTCACCCGCAATCCCGCCCCATATATCATCGTGGTGCTCGCCGTGACGGCTGCGCTTGGATATGCGTCCAGGGGGCTCGAGGCCGAGTTCCACATTCGCGACATCCTGCCCAGGCACGGGGATGTGTTCCGTGACATGGCCACCCTTGACACGGCCGTCGGCGGATCAACGGAGTTTGCCAGCGTACTGCTGAGTGCGGAGGCCACGGAGACCCGCACGCTCCTCAACCTGCAGGACCTCACCAGGGCCTTTGAGGTTGAGCGTCTGCGCCCCGCCGCGGTTTCCGGGCCAATTGTGGTCTCCTATCACCTGCTGATAGAGGACTGGATTCACGACAGCGGCGCGCCCGGCGACAGGTACGATCCTGAGCTCGCCGCGCTCTTCGCGGAGGCTTCCGCCGGTGTTCGCCTTGACGCTGTGCGTATGCAAGAGTTCCTGGACAGGCTGGAGGAACGCGACCCCTCTCTCGGACACCTCCTGATCAACGACCCGAACGGCATCGACACGATGCTGCTCCAGTTCCCCGTCTACACAAACAGCCCCGCAAAGACCAAGGTCCTCCAGGGGGAGGTTGAGGAGCTTTGGGACGGCGATGACGATGCCATCACGGTGACGTCCAACACCGTCGTCTCAGTCGAGGTGACGGACTCCATTACCGAGAACCAGACGGAGGCTATTTCCACCACCGTCGCCGTAGCCCTGACCGTGCTGGCCGTCTTCTTCTGGGTGACCGTTCGCCAGCCCGCCCTCGCAATCATTGCCGTAGGCCCCATCGTCCTGGTCCTCATCTGCGTGCTGGGCACCATGGCGCTGCTGGGCATCCCCTACACCATCATCACGTCCATCATCACGGCGCTGTCTATAGGAATTGGCGTGGACTACACCATTCACATCATCCATAGGTACCGTGAGGAGTACTCGCAGGTGCGTGACCCGGAGAGAGCGGCCATTCGCACCCTCGGCACCACCGGCTCGGCCCTGCTCGGTTCCGCCATGACGACGGCCCTCGGCCTCGGCGTGCTGGTGCTCTCGCCGCTGGCTGCGTCCGCGCAGTTCGGCATCACCGCCGGCATCACCATCGCCTACGCGCTCGTCGTCTCCATCCTCGTGGTGCCGCCGGCCATGACCGTCTGGGGCGCGTACCAGAACATGCGGCTGCGCTCCAACCTGATGCGCTGGGCCGACGAGCTTGACACGGCCATCGACGCCGTGCACCGGCGCTATGAGGAAGAACCAGGGTCGTCGTAGAAAGGACACTCATGCAACTAAGCAAGCTATCCAACGGCTTGAAGGCCGCGTACCGTGGGTCTGACGTCCGCCGCCGCGTCAAACGATTCGAAGGCTGGATGGACAGGGCGCGCGTGGATGATCCGGTCCTGGCGGGCTACGACCACACGGAGACCGTCAAGGAGTACTACGACCTTTGCAACGAATTCATGGTGTTCGGTTGGGGCGAGTCCCTCCACTTTGCGCCCCTTTCACCCCGGGAGAGCCTGGAGGAGTCCAAGGTCCGCCACCAGCGGCTGATGATCTCCAAGCTGGAATTGCGTGAGGGCATGAACGTAATCGATGTCGGTTGCGGAATCGGCGGCCCGATGCGCCGTGTTGTCAGGGAGGCTGGTGTGCGTGTCGTCGGGGTCAACAAGAGTGAAATCCAGTTGGAGAAGGCCAAATTGCTGAACGCTGAGGCCGGGATCGACCACATGGTCGACCATCTTGCGTGCAGCTTCATGGACATGGGCGTTCTCTCAGACGATACCTTCGACCGAGGGTACGCAATCGAGTCGACGTGCCATGCGCCGGACAAGGCGGGGGCGTTCGCCGAGATCTACCGCGTTCTGAAACCCGGAGCCCTCTTCTGGGGCCAGGAAATGTGCATGACGGACAAGTTCGATCCCGACGACAGCCGCCACCAAGCCATCAAAGAGGAGCTGATGCTTGGCATAGCGCTCAAGGACATCGCAACGATGAGCGAGGTGGACCGGGCGCTCGAAGCGGCGGGGTTTCAGGTCATCGAGGCAAAAGACCGGGCTGTCGCAGGGAACGAGCCGGCCACCCCGTGGTATCGGCCCATGGAGGCTCAGGGCAAGACGGTGGGCAACGCCCTGCGCAGGATTCCCCTGGGTCGTAAGGTGATGATGGCGGCATCCAGACTGGCCGAGGCGCTGAGGATTCTGCCAAAGGGCTCCGCGGACGTCGTGGGGCTGTTGGACCGTACCGCCAATGCCTATGTCGCGGGAGGCAAGACCAGGATCTTTACGCCGCTGTACTGCTTCCTGGCTCGGAAACCTCTCTAGGCGCCTTCTTCCCCGGCCTGCCGGGCGCTTCCTTGCTGGACTAGGCGGGTATCTCGCGCCGCTTCCCCGCCACGCGGAAGTGCAGCTTCTTGCTTGGCTTCAGCGAGGGTATCGGGTTGATCTTGAGCTTGTAGTTGGCCGGCGCAACCTCCAGGTCGAAGTAGTGCGCCACCATCAGCAGGTTGACGGTCAGCTGCAGCTGCATCCACTGCGAGCCTAGGCACGTGTGCGTCCCCAGTCCGAACGGCGCGTACCCCGGACTGTGGTGCTCATTCCGAGGCGCCCGGTAGCGGTCGATGTCGAACGTGAACGGGTCCGGGAACACGTCGGGCATGTAGTGCGCCGCCGTTTGCGCAACATGGAGCCGCGTGCCCACTGGGATCTCGTGGCCCTCAATCATGCAGGTGTTCATCACATTGCGAATGGACATCGGGACGATGGGGTACATCCGCAGACACTCCATCAGGAACCGGTGCGTCACGTCGAGCGAGTTCAGGTTGAAGTCGTCACCCTCGGGATCGCCGTTCTCGAAGAGCGCGTCCGCCTCCTGCTTCAGCAACGCGTACATCTCCGGCTGCGACACCATCGCGTACATGGCGAAGCTGAAGCAGTCGCCCAGGTACACGCTCGCGATCAACGCCGCCGACAGCGCAAAGCGCAAGTTCGTCTCGGGCACAAACTGCGGGTCGCTGGCGTGCAGGCTCAGCAGGTCGTCCGCCAGGTCTCGCTTTTGGCCCTCACGCTGTGCCGTTGTGTGCCCGTCCTGCACCCGGCCGAGCAGGTCGTCGACCAGCTTGGCGCGCCGGCGCATCCCCGGCGTGTTCAGCATGAAGTTGGGGAGCAGCTTTATGATCTTCACCAGCAGCGCCCGCTCCTTGTACTTCGCCATATCCACGATCAAGTCCTGCGAGTCCACGCTGATCATCAGCGGAGAGATCTGCGCGTTGACCATCGTTCTGCACAGCGTCGTTGCCTGGAAGGTGTCCCCCACCGACCAGTTCGCCATGAAGCCCCTGATGTACCGGTAGAGGTCGTCCAGCTGCCCTTCCAGCCGCCCGCGCGAGTACGCCGCGGAGAGCGATTTCCGAAGCCGGAAGTGGTCGGCCCCGTCGAGGGAGGGCAACACCCCGTTCGCGCCGTACACCTTCTCGAAATCGGCGAAATAGTCCTTGGTTCGCAGGTACATTCGTCCGTTGCGGTGCACCCACCGGTTGGTGTTGGATCCGGCAACGAAGACCAATGGCTTTGCCAGCGGCGGCTTGACCTGGAACACCGGGCCGTACGCCTCTGTCAGTTCTGCAAAGAGGGCGGGCAGGTTCCCGCTCCGCACGTGCGGATTGGTGATGAGCTTCCGCAACGGGACCGTCGGAGTGGTCTTGGTGAATGCCGACCTGCGCAACATCGGGCCTGCCAGGTTGCCGGATACGGCAGCCGATATGGCGCGGCCGATGACGTCCATCTTGCTGACGAGCTCGATGCGCTCCTCCGCCTCCGAATCGAGGGGCAGGATGAACCGGAAGACGTCGCACGTGTTGATCAGCGCGATGATGATGGCGTCTCTGGGTGTGGGGATTTCGCTGGCGAGGATTACCTTGCCGATGCGCGTCTTGACGAACTCGACCGCCGTGCCCTCCTGCGAGCCCGTGTACAGCTCCGTTTGCCAGACGGACCGCGACAGCGTCCAGAACTCGCCTTCGTGGTACTCGAGGATCCCCAGGTTGACCAGGTTCTCCAGCACCCCGTCAATGACGTCCTCGGCCAGGTGGGCTAGCCGTTCTATCCAGTATTGCGTGCTCTTGGCCACAGGCTCGGACGCGATTTCCTTCAGGATTGGGTCCAGCGTTGGCAGCCCTGTTTCCGTCTTGTCGAGGAGAAACAGGGTCTGCGTGTCCATGTCGATCTTCCCCCGGAGCGAAAGCTCCGCGAGGGCGGCGCCAATTGCGGCGCAATTCAAGTCCCAACCCGGTACCTGATGGAAGTAGCCGTTCTCCTCGTTGAGGAGCATCAGGATGAGTTCTTCAGGCAGGCTGAGAGATTGGATTGCAACGTCTTCTTTTGTCGCCATGTTTCTGCCTCCGGCCGGCCCTGCACGGTGGGCATATTACCCCACGTTAGTATAAGTATATCTACTCAATCCGAATGTCAACAAGACTGCTACGCAAGGGGTGCCCATTACGTGAGAAACGGGGTATGGAAATCGCGGATTCTAACCCTTGGTGATTGGGACGGGGACAGACCGAGGTCTCGGGCCTATCGCCTGACGGCCTCGCTGCGTGCTTCCTTCTTCTTCTTCGCGCGCCTGAATCCCCATCCGTACAGGATGCTCCCGTAGTGGTTGAACGCCCGCCGCGCCTCCGCGTCGTCGAAGGGGTAGTCCGCGCCCAGCTGCGTCGCCGCCGCGATGCCCGTGACGAGGCACGTTTCCTGGCTGTTCACCAGCGTGTGCGCGCCGCAATGCCACGTCCGGCGCCGGCCCTGGACAAAGCGGAACAGGTGCACCAGCAGCGCAACGTGCCGCACGTCGTGCACGATGTGCTGGAACCACCACCGCCCCACGACCTTCTCCCTGTCGATGTCGCTGATCGGGTTGTAGGTCACCAGGCACGGCCTGTCCGAATGGTTCGCCCACGGCTGCTGGTTGTGCATGATGTACGTGATCTCGTAGTTGTCCGGCCGCGCCCCGTACTGCTCGATGTGGTTGCTCCGCGTGGTCAGCGCCCGGACCTCGTCGTCCGGCAGCACCGACGCATCCGAGTGCACGACGGTGTGGTTGTGCAGCTCGCTCTCGTACCGTATCGACGAGAGAAGAAACCGCTCCAAGAACGAGGGCTTGTCGAGCGCCATCAGCGACTGGTTCGCGTTGCACGCGAGGATCACCGCGTCGAACGTCTCTCGTACGCCGGCCTCGTCCTCCACCACGACGCCCGACTTCTGCCGGTACACCTTCTGCACGGGCCGGTTCAGGTAGATCTTGTCCCTGAACCCGGCTGACATGTTCTCGTAGATGCGCCGTGTCCCCTTGTCCCACGTCTGCATCGGCGTCGCCCGCTCGATGTCGAAGAACTCCAGGTACCGCGCGAACAGCGACGCCGGCATGTCGAAGACGTTGGTCGCCATGAGAAAGTTGACGAACATCGGCTTGAGAATCTTGAACCGGAAGTCGCCCGAGAGCCCCGCAAGGTTCAGCACCGTCCCCATGCTCATGTAGTTGAACGGGTTGAGCGCGTTCAGGAACTTCGACTTCGACCGCGTCAACGCCCCGAACCAGTGCAGCCGCCGCAGGATGCGCTGGAACTTCGCGATCTCATCCTGCAGCTGCTCCCTGATGTCCGAGTCGAAGTCGTGCGCGTACACCCGGCCGCGGTACCGCACGCTGTAGCTGAATCTCGTGTCCACCAGCTCGATGCCGAACCGCTCCAGCAGCAGCACCATGTGGTGGTACAGCGAAGGGATGCACGCCGTCACCGAAATGTCGAAGGGGATGGCGCTGCCGTCGCGCTGTGGCATGTCCGCCGTGACCGCGTTCCCGCCGATGCGGTCCTGCGCCTCGTAGAGCCGGAAGTCAAAGCGGTCCGGGTGCTGGCTCAGCGTCCACGCAGCCCCCAGCCCCGATATCCCCCCGCCGACGATGGCAATGCGCCGGTGCTTCACTCGCTTGCTGCCGTTCGCCATAGCCGCGCCGCCGGGCCTCCGCTAGCCCTGGCTTCCCGCCAGTCTCCGCCACTTCGGCAGCACGTCCGGGTTGACGCACGGCTCCGGCGCCTCGCCGTTCAGCGCCTTGAGTGTCGAGTCCACCGCCAGCCGCCGGTTCGCGTGCAGGCTTGCCTCCGTGTGCGCGATGTTGTGCGGCGTGACGATAACCCGCTCCCGGTCCAGCGACCGCATCGGGCTGTCCACGGGCAGCGGCTCCTGATGGAACACGTCCAGCGCTGCCCCTGCGATCCAGTTCTCCTCGATGGCCCGCTGCATCGCCCCTTCCTCGATTGCCTCGCCGCGCGACGTGTTCACGATGTACGCGCCGGGCTTCATCATGCGGAGTTGCTCCTCGCCGATCATGTTGTAGGTCTCCGGCGTGACGACGACGTGGATGGAGACGAAATCGGACTCGCGCATGAGCGTCTCCAGGTCCACCATCTTCACGCCCATGGCCTCGGCCCGCTCCGCCGCAACATATGGGTCGTAGGCAATGAGGTTCACGTCCCAACCCACCAGCCGCTTTGCCACCTCGGACCCGGTCCTGCCCAGCCCGACGAGTCCCACGGTCTTCTGCCACAGCAGGAAGCCCCGGTCGGAGCCCTGGCTCCACTCGCCGTTCCGCACTCGCGCCTCCTTGCGCTTCATGCGCTTGGCCAGCATCGTCATCAGCGCGATGGACGACTCGGCGACGCTCACGAAGTTCTCCGGTGTCGGGCTGTTGCACACCATGACGCCCAGCTCCGTCGCCGCCTCCAGGTCGACGCGCTCGTACCCGATGATGGGTACGACGAGCGTGTGCAGCTGCGAGCACGCCTCCATCACCGTTCGCCCCAGCGCCGGCGGCGGCCCGATGACCGCGCTGACGTCCTTGCACAGTTCCAGCAGCTCGCCCTCGGTGTACGGCTCCCGTGCCCGGTCATCCGTCCGCCCGAACACGATCTCGTGACCCGCGTCCGTCAGTGGCGTGTAGGCCTCCAACGGGCCGGCCAGGTTCGCCACGAGCACCTTCATGTCGGCTTCTCCTTCGTCAGGTGTCGGCCTAGTCCAGGCTGTAGAGCCGCTTCGGGTTGTCGATGAGGATCATCCGCTTCTGCTCCGGCGTGAGGTCCTCCCGGGCCTCCAGCTCGAAGAGTGATTCCGGGTAGCTCCCGTCCCAGTGCGGCCAGTCCGAGGCGTAAATCACGCTGTCATCACCCAGCAGCTTCAGCGTCTCCGGCAGCAGCCGCTCCTCGGGCTCACAGGCGACGAAAATGTTGGGGCCCGCCACGTACTCGCTGGGCAACTTCGTCAGCAGCGGGGCCTCCTTGTATCCGCGGAACTCGAAGTTCTCGTCCATGCGGTCCATCAGGAAGGGCACCCACGTGCATCCCGCCTCCAGGTAGGCGATCCTCAGGTCCGGGAATTTCTCCGGAACCCCTTCCAGGATCATGCTCACCATGTGACGCATCTGCGCGCCCGGATGCGCCAGAGTGTGGCTCTGGATGAACCGGTTGATGAGGTACTCCTCGAACCCCCGGCCCCGCAGCGAGCCGCCCGCGTGCAGGCCCACCATCGTGCCGAGCCGCTCCGCCTCCGCGTAGAGTGGGTCGAACTTGGGGTCCCCGAGCACCCACGGTCCGTCGGTGGCCAGCATGGCGCCCGACATGTTGAGCTCCGTGACCGCCCGCCGCATCTCGACGACCGCCTCGTCGACATCCTGGAGCGGCAGAATCGCGACGGCCCGCAGTCGTGGGCTCACCTTGATGAACTCCTCCGACATGTAGTTGTTGTATGCCCGGCAGAATGCGGCCGCGAAGTCCGGCTCACGGATGAAGCCCACGCTGAGCCCGGAGGTGGGGAAAAGCACAGTGCAGTCGAGACCGCCCCGGTCGAGTACCTCGAGCCACACTTCGGCGGTGGTGTCCATGAACTGGTCAATCGCTCCGTTCATGCCGCGATCGAAGCTGTCGCCGCTCACCGTGAATCCCTGGCGCTTGTCGTAGGGCGGCTCGATGTACCGGCGGTATGCGCCCCCGTCGAAGACGTGCCCGTCTGCGTCGATGTAACCCTTGTTTGCTGCCAACTCAGCCTCCTCCGGGCCGTCGTGGACGGCTCACCTGCCAGCGGTAGCCCGTGAATAACACTTGGGCATGGCCCTGTCAACCGAACACCCATGCGCGTGGTGGCGCTCTTTGACGGAGTGGCCCCGCCAGGCAGTGCCCGCACCGAGGGGCCGCTGGCATCGCACGAGTCCGGCCGCTACGATGGAAGCGGGAGGAGTGAAGCATGAAGTTCGGCATCTTTCTCGGCGCCGAGTACCCTGCCCGGCAGTCCATGACCCGGCGCGTCGACGCCCTGGTCCAGCAAGTTCGGCTGGCAAGCTCCCTGGGATTCGACAGCGCACTGGCGGGCCAGCACTACCTGAGCTACCCCGTGCAGATCCTGCAGCCCACGCCGCTGCTCGGCCGGCTTGCCGCGGAGGCGGGCGATATGCGCCTTGGCACCGGCATCGTGCTGCTGCCGCTTCAGCACCCCGTCGACATGGCGGAGCAGATTGCCACGCTCGACCATATCACCGGCGGCAAGCTCATCTTCGGCGTCGGCCTCGGCTACGAGAAGGAGGAGTTCGAGGCGTTCGGCCTCGATGCCTCGCAGCGGGCCCAACGCTTCGAGGAGGCGCTGGCGATAATCAAGCGCCTGTGGACCGAGGACGAGGTGCACTTCGAGGGGCGGCACTTCACCCTGCATGCTCGCCCGTCTGCCTGGCCCGTCCAGAAGCCGCACCCGCCCGTGTGGATCGCCGCCAACGGCCACGCGCCCGTACGCCGCGCCGCCCGACTCGGCGACGTCTGGTTCGCCAACCCCCACGCCAGGTTCGAGACCCTCGCGACGCAGATGGGCATCTACCGCGACGCCCTCGCCGAGTACGGCACGCCTCAGCCGGAGGACGTCGTGGTCAGCCGAGAGCTGTTCGTCGCGGAGTCTCGCGATGAGGCCCTGCGGGTGGCGAGTCCCGCCCTGCACGAGCGCTACCGCGTGTACGCGCGGCAGGGCCAGGATCTGCAGCTCCCGCCCGGTGACCGGTTCGAAGACGACTTCGACGAGCTTGCCGCCGGCCGGTTCATCCTCGGCAACCCGGCCGATTGCATCGAGGAGATCCGGCGCTACGAGGCCCTCGGCTTCAACTACCTCATCATCGACTACCACTGGCTTGACCTCGACGATGACACTGCACTGCGGACCCTCCGCCTCTTCGGCGAGCAAGTGATGCCCGCTTTCCAGTAGCTAAGCCAGTGGACGCAGACCGGGACTCGTAGGTCGGCTAAGCTCGTAAACTGCTCCAAAGACTGCTGCACGCCCGATTGAATCAAACCGCATACGTAGCTAACATGTGGCAACGCCCTCAGCGGGCCGTGGAGGACCGACGAAGCTTGTGAAGACCCTTTCTGCATCCATGCGCCGCACACCTGTACGGGTGTCCGTTCTGGTCGTGCTGGCGGCGGTCTTGTCGGCGCTTTTTGTTGGCCTTCCCAACGTCTCCAACGCGTCCACCCACAGCGCAACCCGTTCCTTCTCCGCCCCCTGGGTGCTTCCCGGCGAAAGCGTTACGGTCACCATCACGCTCCAGCAGTTGAGCATTGGGCAAATGGTGGAGTCCCTGCCGGAGGGGTTCACGTTTGTCAGCTCTCCCCTGGACCCTGCCGCCTATGACGTCACCGATGTCCCGGACGACTCTGGCAGCGGCGTCTCCCACCAGCTCATCGAATTCGTCATTGTCGATGAGCCGATGGTGGCCTACACCGCCATGGCGCCGGTCGACGTCCCCTCGGGCGATAGCATCGTGGGCGAGTTCAAGGGTGTTGTCAGGGACCTCGGCGGCGACGAAGTCCTCGTAACCGGCGACACCCACATTCGCGTCGGCCCCGAACCCACGCCCATCCCGACGTCCACGCCAACCCGCGCGCCGACGAACACGCCCACCCCGACGAGCACGCCCACCGCGGCGCCCACCGCCACCCCGGTTCCTACGTCCACGCCAACGCCTGAGCCCACGTCGACCCCCACCCCCGCGCCAACGGCTACCCCCGTGCCGACGGCCACGCCGTCTCCGACACCTTCGCCGACGCCCGTCCCGGCGCCGACGGCCACGCCAACACCCGCGCCGGTGGTCGAGGAGGATTCCGGCCTGCCTCCTTGGATGCTCGCCATACTCATCGTCATCGTCATCGCCGTACTGATCGGCTTGATCGCCTACAGCCGCCGCCGGATCTAGACGCCGCCTTGAGACCGGCGTCTCTGATGCCCCTTGGCCCGCGCGTCGCAAGTCCCCACGGGATTCGGCTGCTTGGCCTATGGCGACAGTCAGGTTTCAACGCGTGAAGACTCTTCCCGAGCTCCGCCGCTAGTTGTCCCTTGAAAATCGTTGTCCGATTGCAGGGACTTGCTGCACCTTTGGTTGGATAAAACAATACAAGCCCGGCGGCTCCGGTTCATTCTCATGTAAACGTCGATATACATCCTCATAGAACATTTGCGTATCTGCATGGAACATCGACGGCGTTCCCGTCGTTGCACCCACTGAAACCGGTCGGTCCCGAGCCGGCTGTCGAGGAGTCGTGTAGATATGTTCGCGCTCAGACGGCGCGCTATTGGCGTGTCGGCGGCGTTGGTTGCCGCTGCATCGCTGACGGCGTCGCTCCTCATCTCAACCGCCCAGGCGCAAACCCCCAGCATTACCTCCATCGTGGTCTCCGACATCACGATGACCACTGCCACCGTAACCGTGAACCTCGCGGACGCCAATGACGGCACGTATGTCTATCTGAAGTACGGCCCCGTCAACACGTACAACACCAACCCCGAACCCCCGGCATACAACGTGGGCAATGAAGCAGGGCAGAACCGGTGGCTATACGTGTACGACGACGCCGATCCGCTGCAGGCCACCACCACAAGCGGCGCAGCCACGTTTGATCTGCCGGACTCCGCGCTCCCGCAAGCCAAGCTGGCCAGTGGCATCCAGCCCCTGTGGGCCGCCTACGAGGTCAATGTGGAGGCCTCGCTCGACGACACGTTCCAAACCGGCGTCGAGACGCAGACATTCAAGACGCTCCCTCCCATGCCTGAAGTGGCATGGGTCGACGGTACGCAAACGCAGATGGCCCTCCAGGTGTCCCTCTCCAGCCTCAGTGGCGAGCCTCAGACCGTGTACTACCGCTGGCGCGAAGTGGGGGCGGCAACGTGGAACACAGGGACCGTCGTCGTGCCCTGGGGCAACCCGCAGACGGAAACGTACCGACTGATGACGGGCCTCACTTCTCATACACAGTATGAGGCGGAAGCCTCGCTCGATCCCAACTTCCCCACCGACAAGACCGTAACCGAGACCGCTTGGACCCACGAGCCGTTCCTCGTACGCATGGGCGTCCACTGGGTAACGGAGGAAAAGGTGGTCTTCACAGGACTCATGAACTCTCCCAACGACCAGGTCTATGACCTTGCATGTCAAACACAACCGGCAGGTGAAACATACTGGTCGGCTGAAGTCAGCGGTCAAATGAACGACCACGTAGGGGCGGCCACAAAAGAGGGCCTCGATGCCGATGAAGACTACAATTACCGATGCTGGCTGAAGTGGGATGTCGGCCCATTCGGGCCAAATGGCAGAAAGCTGCCCGTACAAGCCACCCAAACTCTGGACGGCACTGCGACGGCGCTGACGAAGATTGAAGCCACCATCTCAGGTACGACCGCAACCATCACCGTCACCCTCGTCAACACCGACGGCTCGAACAATGACGTGTACCTCAGGTACAGAGTCTACCCGAATGAGGAATGGAGTTTCCCTGCCGGTAAGGGAACGACTACAGACACTGCTGTTTTCACGACCGGCATCACGAGCGGCGATCTGCATGAGTTCGAGGCCTCCCTGGACCAGAACTTCGCCGACGAGAAGAAGGTGCTTACCCTCTACCTGGCGGAGGACAGCCCAGCCACTCCTCCGCCGCCGGAACCCGAGACGGAGACCGAAACTGAGACAGAGACCAACAATCCCAACAACGGTGGCACGGATCCGAACAACAACGGCAATAACGGCAATAGTGGTGGGACCAACTTTGGCGGGAACACCAACTCCGGCAATAGTGGCGGAGGCTTTGGCGGCAGCGGCGCCTCACGGAACAACAGTCCGCCCAACTTCCGCGACAGCGCCAAATCCGACCGCTCCGTGCCCGAGAACAGCGTCGAGGACGTCAAGGTGGGAGGGCCCATCCTTGCCTGGGACCCGGAGAATGACAAGATCACCTTCTCGCTGCAAGGGGATGACGCGGCGCCCTTCAAGATCGAGCCCATCAATTCCTACAGCGCCCAGCTCCTTGTCGGCCCTGACGCCGGCCTCGACTACGAGGACAAGAACGTCTACCTCGTGGACGTCGTCGCCAAGGACGGCGCCAGCGATGCAACGATCATCAACATTCGCGTTGACCTAGTGGACGTCAAGCTCCCCGGCCGCGCTGACGAGTTCGACGTCGCAAACAACCACGACGAACACCTCGACCGCGAGGAAGTGGAGGCCGCCCACGAGGCTTTCAGGCTGCAACTGCTCACGTGGTCGGAAATGGCCTTCGTCATGGACTACTACTACACCACCAACTTCCCGGCCATTGACCTGGACAACGTGCAGGGCATGGTGAACAAGTACGACCTCAACCAGGATGACATCATTGACAGCAGTGAGGTGCTGTCCGCGCTGGAAGACTTCCTCAGCGGCGCCATCTCCAAGGCTGAGTTGCAGGAGATCGTCAAGGTCCACTTCACCACAACCATGGCCGATACGCCGTCGGATGAGGCCCCCGCGGCGACCTAGCCGAAGTCGAAGCTGCCGGAACATGAAGGCGGCGAGGGTGACTGGCCCTCGCCGCCGCTTCATGTCTGTGTTGTGCCCCGGTCTGACCCTACTCCCGCGGGCCGGAGCCTTCGCTCCGGTATTGCCGGTACCCCTCCGGCTTCCACGGCTCCGAGGGCTCCTGCCCTTCCTGCAGCGATCGCGCCGTCTGCAGCAGCCGCTGCCGCACGCGAATGATGATTGCGTCCGTGCTGACCAGGTGCTCCTTCCAGCGCTTGGAGATGGGGCCCCACTGGTTCTCCTGCATCGCCGTGTCCTGCACCGCCGTCTGCGATAGCCCGCTGAAGCTGAATTGCCTCTGCTTGATTCGGTCGATGTTGTAGTCGTTGAAGATGTTGTCCCTGTAGAGGAACGTGCCAGGCTGCTGCGGGGGATTGATGTACCCGCCGATGCGCAGGTCCCACACCTGCTGCTCCGTCAGCGGCCCCGTCGGGCTCCACCGCACGCGAAAGTAGATCGTGTGCTCGTCGTCCGCCGGCACCTTGATGTTCATCGGGTACGTCCCCGCCGACGCCAGTCCGACGGGGTCGAAGCACGGCATCAGCCAGCTAGGCCCGCGCCCCAGCGTCGATGTCCTGCCGAGCGGGCCGGTGGCCCGCCCCGCGTTGCCGATGCCGCACTCGTAGTCGACGGCCTCGGGCCGCGGCGGCACAAACTCCGGCGACGTGCCCACCGGCCTGCTGGTGATCCCCGCGAACTTGTTGGCCGGGTTGCTCACGTTGCTGTCGAGCGTGCTGTGCAGGAAGGCGCCGTGGCTCGGGTCGAAGTCGCCCTCCAGCGCCTGCATGTAGTTCGAGTGGTAGATGTACTTCGCGGCATGCGTCCAATTGGACGGGTTGTGGAACCACTCGAAGCCGGGAGCCGGCGGCCGCTTCTCCGGCGGGCCCATGTAGAACCAGACCAGCCCGCCGCCCTCGATGGCCGGGTAGCTCGCGGTCTGGATCTTCTCCCGGTAGCTATCGCCCTCCGCGCAGTTCGGCATGTCGACGCAGACGCCGTTCACGTCGAACTTCCACCCGTGGTAGATGCACCGCAGCCCGTCCTCCTCGTTGCGCCCGAAGAACATCGGCGCGCCCCGGTGCGGGCAGTACGCGTCGATGCTCCCAACCCGTCCGTGCGAGTCGCGGAACACGATGAGCTCCTCGCCCAGCAGCGTCAGCCGCACCGGTTCGCAGTCCGGCTCCGGCAGCTCGCTCGAAAGCATCGCGGGCAGCCAGAAGCGGCGAAAGACCTCGCCCATTGGCGTTCCCGGCCCCGTCTGCGTCAGCATGGCATTGTCTTCAATGGACAGCATCGCGCCCTCCCGTTTCCCGCTGGCGTCGAGGCCGGTCCGCGCCCGGCCTGCTCGGATTTGCCGCCAATGTAGCCGATGGCGGGGATATGTCAAGCGCATGGAACCGCTTTGGCCGCGCCCGCGTCTATGGGGGCGGAGATTGACATAGCCCCACCGCCGCCGTATCGTGCGGCAAATCAAGGCGAGTGCCCGCGCGGAACGGTCAGGGCACTAGGAGGCTGGGGGTGGCGACAAAAACTACACGCTACCGTTTGCTCTGCGATGTCTACCCCCCGTCCATGTCGACGGAACCCGACAAGTACATGGCGGAGACCCCTGCCTTTCCGAACTGCGTCGCATGGGGCGACACCCCTGAGGAAGCTGTGGCTATTCTGGAAAGCGTCGTGGCCGCTACAATCCAGACCTACGCTGAGCGCGGATACGCCCTGCCCCCGGGCGTCGCGCCAATGAAGGCCGAAACCGGCCAGTCTTCCCAGTCGAGGGTGCTGGAAGTCTCCGTTTGACTTATGCCGAACTGACGCGCAAACTGCGGAGGTTGGGTTGCGTATTTGTTCGTCAAGCACGGGGAAGCCATGAGATATGGGCGAACGACAAGACTGGTGCAACCTCGCCCATACCCCGGCACGGCAATCGTGACCTGAAACCGGGAACGCTTCTTCGCATCATCCGCAACCTTGGCATCACCAGAGAGGAATTGGACAGCGCGTAGCCTCCTTCACCGGCGTCGAGGCCGTTCCGCGCCCGGCCTGCTCCGATTTGCCGCCAATGTAGCCGATGGCGGGGATATGTCAAGCACATGGAACCGCTTTGGCCGTGCCCGCGTCTATGGGGGCGGAGATTGACATAGCCCTACCGCCGCCGTATCGTGCGGCCAACGGCGCGGACGCCCGCGCGTAACGCGCACTCACGGTGGCACGAGGGAGGCGCGCGATGCTCAGCCAGAGCGACAACGAGCTCCTCACCAGGGTCGGCCCCGGCACGCCAATGGGCGAGCTCCTCCGCAGGTTCTGGATTCCCGGCCTTCTCGAGGAGGAGGTCCCCGAGCCCGACTGTCCGCCCGTCCGCCTCCGCCTCCTCGGCGAAGACCTCGTCGCGTACCGTGACACCGATGGCCGCGTCGGCGTCCTCGACAACTACTGCCCCCACCGCCGCGCGAGCCTTTTCTTCGGCCGAAATGAGGAGGGAGGCCTCCGCTGCGTCTACCACGGCTGGAAGTTCGACGCCGATGGCCGCTGCGTCGACATGCCCTCGGAGCCGAGCGAGAGCAACTTCAGGGACAAGGTGCGCGTCACCGCCTACCCCGCCGTCGCCCGCGGCGGCATCGTCTGGCTCTACATGGGCCCGCCGGACCTCCAGCCCGATCCCCCCGCTTTCGAGTGGTCCCTGCTCCCCGAAGACCAGCGAGTCGCCACTAAGCGCCTGGAGGAGTGCAACTGGGCCCAGGCCGTGGAGGGCGGCACAGACTCCAGCCACATCTCCTTCCTCCACCGCAACCTCGCCGACCTGAACCCGGACGCGCCCAAGACCCTCCACCAGAAGTACGCGGCCGGTGACCGCTCGCCGTCCTTCACCGTCAAGCCCACGGACTACGGCTTCATGGTGGGCGCCCGCCGGAACGCGGAGGAGGGCCACCAGTACTGGCGCGTCACCCAGTTCCTGACGCCCTTCTACACCATGATCCCGCCCGTCCTCGTGCGCGACACGGACTCGCGCAACATGGGCTACGGCGGCCACGCCTGGGTGCCCATCGACGACGACAACACCTGGACGTGGAACCTCAGCGCCAGCCCGCACCGCCCGTACGAGGAGAACCGTCGCAACGGCGGCCTCGAGGAGGCCCTCGACGCGAAATACCGCCCGATCCGCAACATCGACAACGACTACGAGCTGGACCGTGAGATGCAGCGGACCGTTAACTACACCGGCATCGTCGGCATCAACACCCAGGACCGCGCCGTGCAAGAGAGCATGGGCCGCGTTGTTGACCGCACCGCCGAGCACCTCGGCACCACCGACGCCGCCGTCATCGCCTTCCGCCGCCGCCTCATGCGCATGGCCCTCGCCCTGCAGGAGGGCGTTGAGCCCGCGGAGGCGTCCCACGGCGACTGGTACCGCGTCCGCTCGGCCTCGGCCGTGCTGCCCACCGGCGTCCCGTTCGACGTCGGCGCCGCCGCGCTCCTCACCCCGTCGAGCGGCTAGGCAAGCAAGGACTTCAGGGGGGAGTCCTGGAAGAGTCTCTAAAGGGAGGTAAGCTAATGGGCATCCACACAAGGTTGGTCCTGGCCCTCGCATTCGTCCTCTCGTCCGCCCTGTTCCTTGCCGCATGTGGCGGCTCCAGCGATTCAGGCGGCACGACGGCCACCACGACTCAGCAGCCGCAAGCCCCGCAGCAACCCGCGGAAGCTGCTCCGGCCACCGCGCCCGACGCGCCCACCCGCCCCTCGACGCTGGCCCCGCTCGTCGCGCCGACGGCATCCGCGCCAACGGGCGGGTCGATGGCGCCGCCGCCGGCTGCCATGGCCTCCGTGGATCGGCTGGTAATGGCCGTGACCGCGCCGACGGAGGAGACCAACGCCGGCAACAAGTTCGGCGGCACCGCCGCCTGGCAGCTCGGGCCGATGTACGAGTGGACGGCGTCACTGGACCCGGTGTCCGGCGCATATGTGCCCATGCTGGCGGAGAACTGGGCCATTTCGGACAAGTCCATCACGTACACGTTCCGGGAGGGTGTGCAGTTCCACAATGGCTGGGGCGAGCTTTCGGCAAATGACTTTGCCCTTTCCATAGACAGTGCCTTGCATGAAGACAACACCAACGCCCAGTACAAGGCCAACGTTGATGGCGTGGAGGTGTTGAGTGAGCGTGAGGCGCAGGTCAACCTCAAGCGCATCAACGTCACCCTCTTTCGCAACATCTCCCAATTCGTCGGCGGCTTCGAGCTCATGAGCAAGGATAACTTCACCGAGTTGGGAGACTACCCAAGTCTTGACGAACCCCCCATCGCCGGAACTGGGCCCTACCAGTTTGTCGAGCGCAGCGAGGGGAGCTACGTCCGGTTCAAGCGGGTCCCCTACCAGCACTGGCGCGTGAACCCCGACTTTGAGGAATTCGAGGTGCGCTTCATTTCCGAGGAGTCAACCAGGCTGGCAGCCCTCCTTTCTGACGAGATTCACATTACGCCGCTTGCCACGGACCTGCATGACACTGCCTTTGGCAAGGGGATGTCCTCCGTGAAGGGCACCATACCGGCCAAGCGGATAATGTTCCAGTACCTTTGCTGCTTCCTGAAAGACAGGACCATGCCGGAGTTGGGATACGTCTTCCCGGACGTGCCCATGGCGGATATCCGCATTCGTCAGGCGTTGAGCAAGGCAATTGACCGAGACGTCCTCAACCGGGGCCTTTTCAACGGCGGCGCCGACATTATGCAGGTGCAGGGCTACAACCCCCGCAGCGACGGCTGGAACCCCGAGTGGCCTACCACCTTTGAGGCCAATTTCAACTACGACCCTGAGGGCGCAAGGGCGCTGCTCGCCGAGGCCGGCTATGGCCCCGACAACCCCTATGAGATGGGCATGATCCTGCTCAGCAGCTACCGCGGCGTGCCGGAAGGTCAGGATGTCGTGCTCGCAACCGTTGACATGCTGCAAGACGTGGGCATCAAGGTGAACATTGAGAGCATGGACAGCGCAACGCAGGGCGCGCGCGCAAGGAACTTCGAGTTCTCCAACCACCTGAACCTGCGTTCCACGTCGTCGGACCTCTTCACGAACGTCTTCATCTACGGGAGCCAGTGGGGCAGGACGCCCGGCGTCTACATCATCCCCCGGCTGAATGAGTTGCACCTGGCGGCACGGGCGACCATGGACCAGAGCGAGCACACCAAGATATTCCGTGAGGTGGGCGACATCATGGTGTCGCAGAACCAGGCAATCCCCTTGCTCTGGGTTCCCACCGTTCTCATCTACAACCCGGACGTCGTTGGAGAATGGGTGTTCCCCGGCAGCATGATCGCGCAATATAGCCACTTCGCCGGCATCAGAGCAGCCCAATAGAAGCCAGGTACACCGCAAGAGAAGAGGGGGAGCCGCACGGCTCCCCCTCTCCGTTTGTCCCCAAGCCGCGGGCCGCGAAGCAAGACTGCTTGCTAACCTGACGCCCGTTGACGACAGTGCCCCTTACTCACTAATCTGATATCTGCTTGGAAAGGTCTTCAACGGAGGTATCCCCGCGACTAAGAAATGGCCAGTTCACGACGCGAAAGCCAAGTTCATCAAGCTTCTTGAGACCGCCGCTACCGAAGGCCCCCAAGTCATCACGATTCGCGGCGTCGAAGCCGCTGTCCTGGCTCCCATCGAGCAATGGCGCCGCCTCGAGGGCAACGCAAGGCCCAGTCTGAAGGATATCCTCCTCGCGCCCGAGGCCCGCACCGACGCCCTGGTCCCTCCGCGCTGACCCTTTCGTGCCGGCGTAGCCGCCCCCTAGTAGAACGGCCGCTCCCTCGACGCCAGCGGCGGGTCCGAGCGCTTCTTCCGCCGCTCGATCGTCCCCTTCCACGCCCCCAGCGCGAGCCCTATCCCCGCGCCGATTGCGATGCCGAACCCGCCGAGGTATGACATCACCCAGAACATGAAAATGCCGAACACCACGAAGGTCGCGCCGGCCACCGCCCCGCCGAGCGCCCACCAGACGACGTTCATCGCCTACTCCTCGAGTCGCACAGACCAGCCGGGCGCGCTCATCGCTGCGCCTGCCGCAGCTTCGGGTCCAGCCGGTCCCGAAGCCAGTCGCCGAAGAGGTTGAGCGAGAGCACCGTCAGGAAGATGCCCACTCCCGGGATGACGGCGACCCACCATGCCACCGCCAGGTAGTTGCGGCCGTCGGACACCATCACCCCCCATGCCGGCGTCGGCCGCGGGATGCCCACGCCCAGGAAGCTCAGCGTCGACTCCAGGATGATGACGACGCCAACCTCCAGCGTCGCAAGCACGATCAGCGTGTTCGCCACGTTTGGCAGAATGTGCTTGACGATGATTCGCGTTGTCGAGCAACCGGACACCCGCGCCCGCGCCACGAAGTCCATGTTCCGCAGTGAAAGCGTCTCCGCGCGGATCAGTCGCGTATACCGGTTCCATAGGAAGATGGCAATAACCGCGATCGCCACGAACACGCTCTGCCCGAATATGCTCACAAAGATGAGGGCCATGAGAATTGCCGGAATGGATGCCTTTATGTCGACTATGCGCTGGACGATGTGGTCCACCCACCCGCCGTACCATCCCGACACCAGGCCCAGCGTCGTCCCGATCGTCGCCGAGATCAGCAACGCCGTCATCGACACGAACAGCGCAATTCGCGATCCGTAAATCAACCGGCTGAGCTGGTCGCGGCCCTGCCGGTCCGTGCCGAGAATGTGCTCCCACGACCCGTCCACGTCCCACACCGGCGGCGCCAGCCGCCTGGTAAGGTCGCCGTCCAGCGGGTCGTGCGGCGCGATGAATGGCGCGAAAAGCCCGGGGATGATCAGCACCGTTAGCAGGATGAACACCCAGATGAACGGCAGCTCCCGCAGGGCGCCCATGACCCGCTGGTAGCGGGACTGGGTCTGCCCCATCGCGCCCTCTTGCCTCGCGTCGGCGAATGTCGCCATGCCGTTCCTCTCCGCCCCCTGCCTGGGCGCCTACCGATTGACCCGTGTGAACCGGATGCGCGGGTCCGCGTACACGTACGCGATGTCCGTCACTAAATGCATGAGAATCAGGATGGTCGAGCCCATCAGCGCCAGCGCCTGCACCACGTGGTAGTCGCGCGCGTTGATCGCCTGGATGGCCAGCTGCCCCATCCCCGGCCACGCAAAGATCGTTTCCACCACGATTGACCCAGACACCAACTGCCCGATGATCACGCTCATGAACGTAAGCGGCACAATCGCCGCGTTCCGGAAGGCGTGCTTCCAGATGATCTTCCACTCCGGCAGCCCTTTGATGCGCGCCAGCTTGACGTACTCGGAGTCGAGCTGGTTCAGCATCGCCGAGCGCATCAGCCGCAGCGTCGCCGCGCTCGGCAGCGCAAGCACAATGACGGGCAGCACCAGATTCTGCCAGTCGCCCTTCCCCGAGGTTGGCAGCCACCCCAGCGTCACGGCGAAGATCCAGATGAGGATGATGGCGATCCAGAAGTCCGGGGTCGCCTGCCCCACAATGGCCAGCGACTTCCCTCCATAGTCCATGAACGAGTCCCGTCTGACTGCCGTGAACACGCCGATTGCGACGGATAGCGGGAAGCTGATAGCCGTCGCCAGTCCGCCGAGTAGCAGCGTGTTGGGTAGCCGGCGTTTGATGAGTTCGCCGGCGGACGCGTCGAAGCTGAAGGACGGCCCGAACTCGAACTGCAGCACATTCCGCATGTACGTGAAGTACTGCACGGCAAGCGGACGGTCGAGGCCCCACAGTTCGAGGACGTACTGCGCTGTCTCCTCGTCGTCTTCCTCAGTCAGCAGGTTGTCCAGCGGGTCGCCCGACAGCCGTACCAGGGAGAAGATGAGGATGGTCACGCCCAGGAAGGCGATGAGCCCGTGGAACAGCCGTATCAGGATGTATCGCTGCACGTCATCCCCCGTAGCAGCCGCTGCGTATGGGCAACATAGTAGCCGAAGGGGGCAAAGTCAAGGCGAGCCGCGGCCTCGCCCTACCCCTGCCGCCGGGGCCGGATCAGCCGCGTCGGCGTGTCCGCGATGAAGCCCGAGAGGTTGAGCGCCGTGTGAATCAGCCCGATGTGCGAGTACGCCTGCGGGAAGTTCCCGAGTTGCCGGTTAACCGCCGGATCGTACATCTCCGCGAACAGTCCCACGTGGTTGGCGCACCGGGTGATGATGTCGTGGAAGTAGTCGAAGGCCCTGTCCGTCTGCCCGGTGTAGATGAGGTTGCCCAGCAGCCAGAAGCTCAGCAGCGTGAACGCCCCCTCGGGCTGCGCGTCCAGCCCGTCGTCCGTCTCCTCCGGGATGTAGCGCCAGACGAGCGGCCCATCTGTCAGCTCTCGCTCGATCGCGTCGACGTTCTGCCTGACGCGCGGGTCGTCGCGTCCGATGAGGCTGAAGAACGGGATCGCCAGGTTGGACGCGTCCAGGGCGTCGCTGCCGTAGCGTTGCCGGAACGCCCCCTTGGCCGAGCTCCACCCCTGGTCCAGCACCTCTGTCTTGATGGTGAATGCCACCTGCCCCCACCGCCGGTATTGCCGTCGCTGTCCGACCGCCGCCGCGATGTACGCCGCCGTGTCCAGCGCAGTCCAGCACAGCACCTTCGAGTAGACGAAGTGCTGCTGTTCCCCCCGGACCTCCCACACGCCCCGGTCGCGCCGCTGCCAGTTCTCGATGACCGTCTCAGCCAGCGAGACCACCAGGTCCCACGCCTCCTCCGGTATCTCCCCGTGCAGCACCAGCAGCGAGTGTATCGACGCGATCACCTCGCCGAAGACGTCCATCTGCAGGTGTTCCGCCGCCCCGTTCCCGATGCGGACCGGCCGCGAGTCCTCGTACCCCCGCAGGTGGTCGAGCACTTGCTCCTTCAGCGACGACGACCTCGTGATCCCGTAGACGATGCGCGTCCGCCGCCGGCTCAGCTGGCATTGCTCCAGCAGCCATTGGACGTAGTGGTCTGCGCCGTAGACGTCGCCCAGCCGGTACAGGATGTCGACGGCGAAGCTCGTGTCCCGCAGCCACGAGTACCGGTAGTCCCAGTTCCGTGACCCGCCGATGGTCTCCGGCAGGCTCGTCGTCGGCGCCGCGACGATTGCCCCCGTGCCGCGGTACATCATCAGGTGCAACAGCAGGAAGGAGCGGACCACCTGCTCGCGCCACAGCCCCGTGTAGTTCATGGCCGTGACCAGGCTCTCCCAGTACTCATGCGTATGCCGCAGTTTCTCCTGCGTCCGGTACCGCTCCAAAACTGCCGACCTGCCGTGCCCGTAAGCCAGCACGAACGTCGCTGACTCCCCCTGCGACAGCGTGAACGTGCCCGAGACGCCTTCGCCCTTCACCGGCAGCGCCACGTCGGCGATAAGCGACATGCTCTGCCGGCCGCCCTGCGCCTCGACGGCGAGCCCGTTGCCGTTTCCGCGAATGGCGCGTAGCTCCGGCACCGACCGCGCATAGTCGTGGCGAGGATGGAAGTCGCACTGCATCTCCACGCTGCCCGACGTGCAGGTGACGATGCGGTGCACTTCCGGGGGTTCGTCGGGATTGGTGTCGGGCACGCCGTCCATGTCGCTGTCGCGGATGGGCATGAAGTCGGTGACGGTCACCGTGCCCGTTGCGGTATTGAACGTCGTGCGAAGGATGTTGGTGTCTTGCACGTACGCTTGGAGCGAGGCGGAGAAGGTGGAGGCGGGCCTGATGCGGAACCGCCCGCCAATGTCCTTGTCGAGAATGGCTGCGAAGACGCTTGGTGAGTCAAAACGTGGCAAACAGCACCAGTCGATGGAACCGTCGGTGCCGACCAGCGCCGCTGAGGACATGTCGCCGATGAGGCCGTAGTCGTACACGTCTTCTTCTTGCGGTCAGATTTGACCTGACCGCCTCACTCTAGCATCGCATCATTGGGGCGCGCAAACTCTGGTATCCCTGTTGAAGCCCTGCGACTGGGCCCTCCGCGCTGCTGCGGGCTATTCTTCCTCCCCCTCCATCGGCTGCACCTTGCCCAGGAACACCTCCGTCAGGATGTGCGTCGAGCGCACGTCGTCCGGCGTCCCCTCGAACACCACGCGGCCCGTGTCGAGGATGTAGCACCGGTCCACGATGTCCAGCACGCCCTTGATGTTGTGCTCCACCACCATGATCATCGTGCCCAGCTCCTCGCTGATGCGCGAGACGTTGAAGAAGACGCTCGCCACGATGTTGGGCGCCAGTCCGAGCGTCGGCTCGTCCAGCAGCAGCACCTCGGGGTTGGCCATCAGGCCGCGGCCCAGCGCCAGCATCTGCTGCTGCCCGCCCGACATCTGGCTCGCGAGGTCCTTGCGCTTGTCGTGCAGGATGGGGAACAGCTCCATCACCGTGTCCATCCGCCGCCGCCTCTCCGCCTTGTCGCGCAGGTACGGGCACCCCATTTCGAGGTTCTCCTCGATGGTCAGATGCGTGAACAGCCGCCGCCCCTGCGGCACGAAGGCGATGCCGTGCTTGACGATCTCGTGCGTCGCCGTCGTCAGCGGCGCGTCGCGCCAGTAAACCTGTCCCTCAGCGACGGGCGCCAGCCCCATGATCGCTTTCAGCACCGTCGACTTCCCCGCGCCGTTCGGCCCCATGACCGCCACAACCTCGCCCTCGCGGATGCCCAGCGAGGCGTGCTCCAGCGCCGCGACCGCCCCGTAGCGCACGGAGACGTTCTCCATTCCCAGCATGAACCGCTCGGCAGCGGACCCGTTCGTCCCTGCCTGCTGTTCGCTCTGCTGTGTCTCCCGCTCTTCCGCCATGCCCGCCGCCTCACAAATCTCCGTCGTTCCTGCGAAGGCAGAGCCTGCCCTAGCGCAGTCAGGGAAACCCCGACAAGTGGAGCGGCGTTATCCCCCGCTCGTCCTGAGCTTGTCGAAGGGTGCCCCCGTCCCCTCGTTTCACCGGCGGAAGCCGGTGCCCAGGCCCACGCCACCCTCCGTCGTTCCTGCGAAGGCAGGAACCCCGACAACCGGGACTGATCCCGCACCGCCGTAGGGGCGACCCTCGCGGTCGCTCCCTTTCGCCCTGGGCCGTCCTCAGTCGCCCAGGTACGCCTCGATGACCTCGCGCCGCGCGAGCACCTCGTCCACGTCGCCCTCAACCAGCAGCTCCCCGCTGTCCATGACGATGAGGTGGTCCGAGAGCTCCCGCACGATGTCCATGTTGTGCGTGATGAACAGGATGCTCTTGCCCCGCGCCCGGAGCTGTTTGAAGATGTCCTTCACCCGCGTCAGCATCTGCGGAAACAGCCCCGCAAACGGCTCGTCGAAGAGGTAGATGCTCGAGTCCAGCGCCATCGCCCGCGCCATCTCCAGCAGCTTCCGCTGCCCGTACGAGAGGTCCTCTGCGAGCGAATTTCGCTTGTCCCACATCCCCACGTCGCGCAGCACCTGCTCCGCCCGCTCCCGCTGCGAAGCCTTCCCCCGCTCGAGGAGGGCCGGCAGCAGCTTCCGCCGGGTGAGCACCACCATGATGTTGTCCCACACGCTGATCTGGTTGAATAGACGCACGTCCTGGAACGTCCGCGTGATGCCCAGGCCCGGCATCTCGTACGGGTGCACCACGTGCAAGCCCTCCCCGTCGACGATGACCATGCCGCTGTCCAGCGGCAGCATCCCGCTCACGACATTGATCAACGTCGACTTCCCGGACCCGTTCGGGCCGATGACGCACGTGATCTGCCCTCGCGGGATGGAGATCGAGAGCCGGTGCAGCGCCTGCACCCCGCCGAAGTTCTTGCTGACGCCCACCGTGCCAAGGGCGTAGCGCTCGGCGTCCCGGGCCGGGATCTGCGTCATAGCTTGTACCTCCCCATCAGCCCCTGCGGCCGGAACAGCATGAGCACCACCAGCAGCAGGCCCAGCGCCACCTGCCGCGCCTGCCCAACATACACGTCCGGGATGAAGGGCAGGAAGCGCATCCCCTCCTCCAGCAGCACGAAGGTCATCGCGCCCAGCAGCGATCCCCAGATGGTTGCCAGCCCTCCAAGGATGACGATGGACACCAGCAGGATCGACTCCAGCAGGATGAACGAGTTGGGGTCGATGAACGACGTCCAGCTCGAGAACAACCCGCCCGCCATCGCCGCCATCATCGCCGAGATCACCCAGATGGCCAGCTTGTAGTGCGTCACCCGGTACCCGAACACCGCCGCCGCCTGCTCGTCCTCCCGTATCGCCGTCAGCACCCGCCCGAACGACGACGTCACGATGGCCCACGCCACCAGCGACACGGCCGCCAGGCACACCAGCGCCATGATCAGGTACTCCAGCTCGCCGTCCAGCGTCCGCCCCACGATGTTCGGCCGCGCGACCTCGTGGATGCCGAAGGCCCCCCGCGTGATCGCCCCTGCGTTGAGGAACAGGTTGAATGAGATGATGGCAAACCCGAACGACACCAGCACGAAGACGTCGTCCCGGAAGCGGTTGAACACCACCCCCACCACCAGCGCCACCGCCCCCGCCAGCACAATGCCGACCGGCAGCGCCGCGAAGAACGGCCATTCGTACGTGGGAATGCTCTGCGTCCGCAGCAGCGAGTAGTCCGTCGTCGATGTCAGGATCGCCACGCTGTACGCGCCGATGCCGAAGAAGCCGATGTGCCCCACCGACAGCAGCCCCGTGTAGCCCACCACCAGGTTCAGGCTTACCGTCAGGATCGCCCAGATGGCGAACACCGTCCCGATCGTGATCGCGAAGCCGCTCCCCCGCCAGAACACGAAGCCGATCACCAGCGCCAGCACAATCAGGTTGGCCCACAGCTCGATGTTGCCGTTCCTGAGCCGGCCGACCAGCCCGGGACGCTGTCCCGCCTCTGTGCTCTCGGTCGTACGTGTCGTCATGTGGTCACTTCCTTGGCAGCACGCCCTTGGGCCAGAAGGAGAGGAAGAGGATCAACACCACAAACGAAATGACGTCCTTCCACTCCCCTGCCAGGTCCCAGATGCCGAACTGCTCCACCATGCCCAGCGCGAAGCCCCCCAGCAGCGCCCCGTAGAGGTTGCCGATCCCGCCCACCACCGACGCAATCCACCCCTTCAGCAGCAGCAGCAGCCCCATCCGGGGCTGTATCGCCGTGTCGTGGCCGCTCAGGATGCCCGCCATCGCCGCGAACACCGCGCCGATGAAGAATACGATGGCGATGACCACCGTCGTGTTGATCCCCACCACCTTGGACACGTCCTCGTCGTCGCCGATGGCCCGCACCGACCGCCCGAACGATGTCCGTTGCAGCAGCCACAGCAGCCCGGCAAACCCCACCAGGGACACGCCCACCGTGAAGAAGTTGAACCCCTTGATGTTGCCCCCGCCGAACTCGATCGGGGTGCTACCGAAGGCGGGAGGAAGCGGCCGCGGCGCGCTCTCGAAGACGATGGTGATCGTCGCGCTGATTGCCAGCAGGATGCCCATCGACGCCACCAGCATGATCAGCGGCGACCGGGCCCGCTGCCGCAGCGTCACGTACAGACCCCGGTACAGCCCGAGCCCGACGCACCCCGCCAGCAGGCAGGACACCGCCCAGCTCAGGTACAGACCGGTTTCCGGCCTGTCCGCGATGTACGCCGCGGCAGCCGCGCCCACCGCCAGCGCGACAACAATGGGCGCGAACGTCGCCAGCGGCCCGTCCTCGCTGCTCGAGAGCCGCACCAGCCCCTCGCGTGCCGCGAGCGCCACCGCAATGCCGATCGCCAGCCCCGCAAGGGGGCCAAACGATAAATGCAGGTTGTCCGGGTACACTAGAAGAAGCCCTGTATACAGTCCGGCAAGGATGCCCGCGAAGGCGACAGCCCCCTGGATGGACCTCCGGCTGAACCGGCCCCGTAACCGGGGATACAGGATCTCGAAGAGCGCCCACGCCACCACGCCGGCCACGACAAGCCCGAAGACAATGTTCACGACGGGGTTCTGCACCTCGTAGTGACCGCCCACCACCTCCTGGTGGCGCATGTAGAAAACGCCGTACGCGCCGAGCGCCGCCGCGGCGCCGTAGTAGAGGTCGAAGAACCAGACGGTGCTGTAGACCAGCGTGAAGCCCATCGCCAGCAGCGCGTACACCGCGCCCACCGACAGCCCGTTGAAGGCGAATTGCACCGACTGCGAGGGGGATTCCGTGATCTTCCACGCAAGGTAGGAGACCGCCAGAGTCGCAAGGACTATGGCCAGGACGTTGCCCTGGCGGGTGCCAACCGCCCTGAGACGTTGCACCGGCGCGTCCCCCTGCGTTTCAGAATGTGGAGCGGGGTGGGACCGGCCGAGCCGATCAGACCCTCAGGCCCCGGCCGACTGGCCCGGCTTTCAGGCCCGGCCTTTAGGCCGCCTCCACCCCGCGAGTGTACGCTAGAGGCTGGGCGCTGGGCCCAATACCTTGTAGCCCTGGTTGTCGTCGGTGCGCTCGCTGACCGGCAGCACCTGGATGACGACGTTGGACAGCCCCACGACCTCACCCTTCTCGTCGAAGCTGTAGTCCTGGCCGATGGCCCCGCTCCAGGTGATCTCGTACAGGCAGTCCCGCATGCCGTCCGCGTCCTGGTCGTCGTCAGTCTGCTTCAGGCACTCCGCGACGATGTACACGTCGTCGTAGGCCGAACCCAGGTACCACGGCAGCGTCACGTAGTCGTACCGGGCGCGGAAGTTGTCCACCACTTCTTTCGCCTTGGTGTTGGCGGGGTCCAGGTCCGTGATGATCGCCGTCACACCCGTGGCGGCGTCGCCCGCGACCTCCAGCGCCGTTGTCCCCGCGACCACCACGTCGCCGAAGATCGGGCCCGTGTACCCCAGCTCACGCGCCTGCTTGACGATGGTGCCGCCCGTAAACTCCGCCTGCGCCGCGACGAGCAGCGCGTCCGGCTCGGTTGCCAGCAGCTTCGTCAGCTGGCTCCGGAAGTCTGTCGTGTCGGACGGGTAGCTCTCTGCCAGCGCTATGGTGCCGCCTAGTTCGACGAACCGGTCGCTGGACGCCTTCCGTACGCCCTCTGCGTAGTCCGTCGACTCGGCAATGGTCGCGATGGTGCGGATGCCGCCCGCCCACATCGTGTTGCCCATGTCGATGCCCAGCTGCGCGTCGTTCAGCGACGTCCGGAAGATGTAGTCGCCCGCCTCCGCGATGTCCGGGTTCGTCGCCAGGCCGGAGAACATGATCACCCCGTCGGCCTCCGCCAGCGGGGCCGCGCCAAGCATCGCGCCGCTGCACGACGTGCCGAGGATGATCTTGATGTCGTCCACGTCCGTCAGCTTGTTGTAGGCCGTGATGGCATCGGCGGCGTTGCACTTGGAGTCTTCAACCACCAGCTCCAGCATCTTGCCGTTGACGCCGCCGGCCGCGTTGATCTCGTCAACCGCCATCTGCTTCGCCTGGTTGGCGACGGTGCCGTACGTCTCGCCCGGCCCCGTCAGCGATTCCATCACGCCAAGCCTGTATGTGTCGCCATCGTCGCCATCGCATGCCATGAACCCAAACGCCGCAACCAGCAGAATGCTCAGCAACAAGAATGGCTTGGAATACAACGCATTCATCCCTGCCTCCTCTCTCCGCTCCACGTGCGCTTAAGTGCGCCGTCCCCGCAATCAATCGTCTGCATTCAAAGCAAAATCAGTATGCCCCCACACCACAGATAGTTCAAGCGGTGTTGTAATCGTGAAAGAATGAGAATCACAATGTGTCCGTTGAGTGTGCAATAGTGACATTGTCTGGCTCCGGTTGTTTGGAGCTCAACTGTGTGCCGTAAGCCATGCGGCACGCTGATGACTTTGATATCGGGGGAGCATTGATTTAATCTGAAACACGGCGGCCCGGGGTCCGCATCCCGGCGGGTTCCGGTCCAGCCGCCTGCATCAGCCCTTGGAACACGCACACAGTCGAGTGCTCCCGGCGATGCGGGATACGTAGGAGGCGAAAGTTGCAGCTGAGTCCCTCGCGATTGCTACGCACCATTCCCGTTGCCATTCTGCTCCTGGCACTCTCCCTCGCCTGCGGCGGCCCCGAGACCGTCGTCATCGCTACGACCGCCGACTATCACCCCTTCAACTTCACCAACGACGACGGCGAGATAGGCGGCCTCGAACGCGAGATGGGTGACGAGCTCTGCCGCCGCGCCGGCCTGGAGTGCGAGTGGGTTGTCAACGAGTGGGAAACGCTGATCCCTCACCTGCGCGCTGAGGACTTTGACGCCATCCTTGCGGGCATGAGCATCACCCAGGAGCGTGACGAGAGGATCGACTTCACCCAGCCCTACTATCCACCCACCCCCTCCGTCTACCTCGCCAGGGCCGGTTCCGGCGACGAGGCTGTCGAGGGTCTCGTTGGCGCCCAGGCGTCCACCATCCACTCGGACTACTTTTTGGACACTGGCAAGTTCTTCAAGACCTTCCGCGGCTCCCAGGACTCGGTGCAGGCCCTTCTCGATGGCGAGGTTGAAGCCATTCTCGTCGACCATGCCTTCGCCGTGGAGAAGCTCGCGGAGCTTGAAGACCGTTTGGTCGTAGTCGGCCCTCAGGTTGAGCTCGACCTCGGCATCGGCATGGGCATCCGCGAGGACAGCGAGCTCAGGGCGAAGTTCGATGAAGCCATCGACTCCATGAAGGCTGACGGCACCCTCAACGACCTCCTCCTCAAGTGGTTTGGAGAGGACGTCTCCCTGTTCTGACGTGGCAAGCGCCAATGCGGTAAAGTGGAAACGCAAGCCTGGATTGGCAGAGCGCAATCGGTAAATCCGGTTTGACGGCTCAGGTGACCGAAAATAGCGCGTGAAGAGAGGAATCGGTAGATATGCTCCCAAAGCCTGCGTCTCCAGGGATGACCCGCCCCATTGCCTCAGCCGTGTCGCTGGCGGTCCTCGCCCTCGTCGCCCTGCTCGCCTTCCTCGCCATGGCCGCGTGCGCGGACGACGGCGCCGAGTCCCAGCAGGAAATCGTCGAGCGCCTCCGCGACAACGCCGAGGACTTTGAGTACTCCGTCGGCGAATATGGTGGCAACCTCTCCTTCACCACCGTCTCGGAGCCGCTGACGTTCAACCTCGCCCTGTCCAATGACGCCAGCTCCTCCTCCGTCCTCGGCTACCTGTTTGAGGGGCTCACGGAGACCTCATGGCTGACCGACGCGGTCGAACCGGCCCTTGCCGAGTCGTGGGAGAGCTCGGACGACGGCCTGACCTGGACGTTCCGCATGCGCCCCGGCGTCACCTGGCACGATGGCCAACCCGTGACGGCCCATGACGTGGACTTCACCTTCAACCGCATCGTCTACAATGAGGATATCCCCACCAGTTCCCGCGCCGCCTTCATCTTCCGCTTCCCGGACGCGGACGGCGGCTGGCGCGAGGAGCCGATGACCGTCACCGCGCTGGACGATTCAACGGTCCGTATAGTTCTGCCCGTGCCCTTCGCCCCCTTCCTCCGTTCCATGGGCACCGCCATCTACCCTGAGCACATACTTGGACCCCACGTGGACGCCGGCACCTTCTCTGACCTTTGGGGCATCGAGACCGACCCGGCCGAGGTCATCGGCACGGGACCCTTCACCATCGAGTCCTACACCCCGGAGGACAGCCTCGTCCTGCGCCGCAATCCCGGCTACTGGCTCACGGACGCCGATGGCAACCGCCTGCCCTACCTTGACACCGTGACCATGGACTTCGTCGAGTCGCTGGAGGACGAGTTCGAGGCCTTCCAGGCCGGACATGCCGACATCCATGGCGTCCTGGGCGAGGAGTTCGCCACCCTGGAGCCCCTGCAGGAAGAGGGCAACTTCACCATCCACAAGCGCGGCCCCGGCTTCGGGACAACGTTCCTCTCGTTCAACGTGAACCCCGGCGCGAATCCCGACACGAGTGCGCCGCTGGTGGCGCCGGAGAAGCTCGCGTGGTTCGCCAACGCCGACTTCCGCCGCGCCGCCGCCCACACCATCGACAAGCAACGTATTGTCGAAGAGACGCTGCACGGCCTCGGCTATCCCCAGTGGTCCTCCATCAGCCCGGCCACCGGAGACTTCCACAACCCGGACGTCGTGAAGTACCGCCACGACCCGAACGAGGCCAACGACATCCTCGACGATCTCGGCTGGGTGGACACCGACGGCGACGGCACCCGTGAAGACGCCAACGGGGTCCCCATCGAGTTCAAGCTGGTCACCAACGGCGTCAGCAATGAGGTCCGCGGTCAGGTGACCGAGATCATCGCCGAGGGCCTCCGCAGCGTCGGCATCGGCGCCTCCTACGAGCCAGTCGAGTTCGGCGAGCTCGTCACGCAGCTCACGTCCACGTATGACTGGGAGGCAATGGTCATTGGATTCACCGGCGGCACGGACCCCTACTCCGGCATCTCCTTCTGGCACAGCAGTGAGACCCTGCACCTGTGGAACCCCAACCAGGAATCCCCGGCCACTCAGTGGGAGGCGGAGATAGATTCCCTCTACATTCAGGCCAGCCAGGAATTGGACCACGGAGAGCGGGTCAAGCTCTACCACAGGGCTCAGGCGATTGCCGCGGAGAACGCGCCCATCATCTACACCGTGCTCTCGGAGCGGTTGAGCGCGGTCAGGAACGTCTTCGGCAACACCACGCCCACCCTGTACGGCATCTGGGACGTCCGCTACCTCTACCGGACTGACACCTAGCGGGGCTGCCGGCAGGCCGGCCAGTCTCTTGAGACCGGTCGAGGTGCCCGGTCGTCCGCGTCATGATTGGATGTCCCTTTGCCGCATTGTGATTTCGAATGCTTGACACCCGACACTCGTAATGGTGTTACGATATTGGTAAGAATTTCACAAAGCCTCGCCGGTCTAACCTTTCTCCCGTCCCACCCGTTCCCTTGACGGAAAGCGCCCCTTGCGGGGGCAGGAAGAGAGTAGCCTAAGTGACGTTCCTCACGGCAATCGCCTTGCGCCGTCCAACCGTCGCCATCCTCGCCATCATCATCGTCCTCTCCTCCGGCATCTTCGCCTATCGCTCTATGCAGGTTGAGCTCTTCCCCCAGATCGAGTTCCCCCTCGTCACCGTCTTCATCACCTACCCATCGGCCGACCCCGAGGCCGTCGTTCGCGACGTCACTGGCCCCATCGAGCGCGCCATCGCCGGCGCCGACGGCCTAGAGAACATCCAGTCCAACTCCTCCGAAGGCCGCGCCGCCATCTTCGTGTCGTACCGTTACGGCACTGACATGGCCGCCGCTGAGACCCATGTCCAGAACGCCGTGAGCAGCCTGACCTTCCCCGGCAGCGTTGAGGATCCCCTCGTCGGCCGCTTCAATCCGGAAGAAATACCCGTCATCCAGTTCGGCGTCGTCTCCGAGCGGCCCCTGCCCGAGGTACAGGCCCTCGTCGAGGACCTTCTTGTCCCGGAGCTCGAGAAGATCGAAGGGGTTTTGAGGGTCGATCTTGACGGGGGCGTGGAACGCCGGGTGGCCGTCGCCGCCGACCTCGCGAAGATGACCGCCAACGGCGTCACCCTCGAACAGGTGGCCACCGCCCTCCGCGAGAACAACGTCTCTCTGCCCGCCGGCATACTGCCGTCCGGCGGCCAGATCATCATTGCCAAGACCACCCACTCCCTCGACTCGGTCGACGACGTGCGCAACCTCGTCGTCGCCTCGAACGACGGCAGTCCCGTCCGCCTTTCCGACGTCGCGACGGTCTCCTTCGGCGAGGGCAGCCGGACCAGCATCACGCGCGTCAACGGCCGCGACGGTGTGGCCGTCTACGTCACCAAGGAGGCCGAGGCCAACACTCTCGACGTGACGACCGTCGTCAACGACGTCCTGGAAGACGGCAACGGCCTCCCCGACGACCTCGAGATCATTGTCGTCAACGACCAGGGGCCCGACATCGAGCGTCAGATAGACAACCTCGTCCGTGAGGGCACGTTCGGCTTCTTGTTCGCCGTATCCGTCGTCTTTGCATTCATGCTGACCATACGGCCCACCTTCATTCGGGGCTTGTTCACCACCATTCGCCCCACGGTCGTCATCGGCCTCTCCATCCCTCTCAGCGTGTTCACCGGCATCCTGCTGATGTTCTGGCAGGACATGACCCTGAACTTCATGACCCTCGGCGGCCTCGCAATCTCGGTGGGCCGCGTCGTCGACGACTCCATCGTCGTGCTCGAGAACGTCTACCGCCACATCCAGGGCGGACGGGAGCGGTGGCGCGCCGCCCTTGAGGCCACGACCGAGGTGGGGCCCGCCATCTTCGCCTCGACGATGACCACCGTCGTCGTCTTCGTGCCCCTTGCCTTCATCGAGGGCCTCGTGGGCGCCTTCTTCCTGCCCTTCGCCCTCACCGTGACCTTCGCCCTGCTGGCGTCGCTGCTCGTCGCGCTCACCGCCGTCCCCGTGCTCGGCGCGCTCCTGCTCCGGCCCGGTGACCTCCCCGAGGGCGCCGGCGACGAGGGCGACATCCCCATACAGGAGACCGCCCTCCAGCGCCTCTACCTCCGCATCCTCCGATGGGTGCTCGGCCACCGCGCCGTGACGCTTCTCGCGGCCGCCGTCATCACCTTCGGCAGCCTTGGCCTCCTGTCCGTCATCCCCGTCAACCTCTTCGGAGGCGGCGGCGACCGCTTCTTGCAGATCGAGCTCAGCCTCCCGCCCAGCGCCAACGTCGAGCAGACCCTCGCGGAAACGGAGGAGATCGAGGCCCGACTCGACGGCATTACGGAAGTCTACAGCTCCAGCATCGGCGGGACCGACTTCGACTTCGGCGGCGGCCCGGCTGGCCTGCAGCAGGCCCGGTTCTTCGCCCTGCTTTCCGACGACGCCCCGGAAGACATCTCCGAGACGCTGAGGGTTGAGCTCGCCAAGCCCGGCCAGACGGTCCGCGTCTCCGAGCTCTCCGCGGGCCCGCCCGCCGGCGGCATCGAGATTTTCGTGACCGGCCCCAACTATGACGACATCGCCGGGGTCACCCGCGATCTCGCGGACTCCATCGGCGCCCTCGAAGGCGTCGTCAACCTCGAGAGCAACGTCACGCAGGCGCGGCCTGAGTTGGCCGTGCAGGTAGACCCGGAGCGGGCTGCCGCCATCGGCTTGACGACGGAGCAGGTGGGCACCCAGCTGAACAAGTTCCTCATCGGCGAGCAGGTCACGTCCATCGACATCGACGGCGAGCCCGTTGACGTGTACCTGTCCGGCGACCTCTTTGCCGCCGGCGGCGCCGAGGGCCTTGGCGCGCTGCAGATCGTCGGCCCCGGTGGCTCCGCGTCCCTGCTCGAGCTCGCGACTCCCGAGCTCCGCGAGGGCCCCGTCACCATCAGCCGCACGGACGGCCAGCGCTCCGCCAGCATCACCGCTGACATTGTCGCGGAGGACATTCAGGCCGTCAGCGTCCTCGTCGACGAGCAGATTGCCGCTCTCGATCTGCCCCCGGGCGTCAATGTCAACAGCGGCGGCGTCTTCGCCGACATCGAGGAGGGCTTCCAGGCCATCTTCATCTCCATGGCCGTGGGCATCGTGCTCGTCTACTTGGTCATGGTCGCCAGCCTCGGCAGCCTGCGGAACCCCTTCGTCATCGTGCTCACGCTGCCCCTCGCCCTCGTCGGCGTCATGGCCTCCCTCGCGATAACCGACAGGGCCCTCGGCCTTGCGGCGATGATGGGCATCCTGCTCCTCATCGGCATCGTGGTCACCAACGCCATCGTGCTCATCTCCTTCGTCGAGCAGCAGCGCGCCCGCGGCCTCGCCGTCTACGACGCCCTCATCTCCGGCGCCCGCGTCCGCCTGCGCCCCATCCTCATGACGGCCATCACGACGAGCTTCGCCCTCCTCCCCCTCGCCGTCGAGTCCGAGGGCGGTGGAATCATCAGCGCCGAGCTCGCGACGGTCGTCATCGGCGGCCTCACCAGCTCCACCGTGCTCACCCTGCTGGTGCTGCCCATCGTCTACATGCTCTTCAACGACACCTTCCCGCGCCTCGTCGGCCGCATCCTCGGCCGGACCGTTCCCACTGAGGAAAATCGAAGCCCGAACCAGGCCGCCCCGGAGCCAGCCGCCGACGGCTAATCTGCCCCGCTCCTGACAAAAAGAGCGCCCTCCGACGATGCGGAGGGCGCTCTCCATTTGTCGCTCTATGCGTCCGCGAGTCTCCTCAGTCCCCCTCGACCCGCAGGTCCGGCAGCCAGCGCAGCCATCTCGGCAGGTACCAGTTCCCCCGGCCCAGCACCTCCATGCTCGCCGGCACCAGGATGGACCGCACCAGTGTCGCGTCCAGCAAGACGGCTACCGCCAGCCCGAAACCCATGAGCTGGTTCACCACCGTGTCGCCCGACGCAAACGCGCCGAATACCACCACCATGATGAGCGCCGCTCCCGTGATGAGCCCCGCCGTCGACCGAAGCCCGTACGCCACGGCCTCGGTGTTGTTGCCCGTCTCGTCGTACCGCTCCCGGATCCGGCTCAGCAGGAAGACGTGGTAGTCCATCGACAGCCCGAAGAGGATGGTGAACAGGAACAGCGGGAGCCACGCGTCGATGACGTCCGCCTGCTGGAACCCGAAGATGCTCGCGCCGACGCCCTTCTGGAACACCAGCACCAGCAGCCCGTACGTCGCCCCCACCGAGAGCAGGTTCATGATGATGGCCTTCAGCGGGATGACGATGGACCGGAACACCATCATCAGGATGACGAAGCTCAGCCCCAGCACGAAGACGAAGACGATAGGCGTGTACACGCGCACGATGTCGTAGAAGTCCGTCACCTCCGCCGTCAGCCCCGTGACGTACACCTCTGCGTCCACCCCATCGAACGCCGGCTCGACGATGTCGCTCCGCAGCCGCCGCATCTCCTCCGCCGCCTCCGGGCTCGCCGGCTTGCCCGGGTACGGCACCGAGAGCAACGCCAGGTCCCCCGCCGCGTTGACCTCCAGCGGGTTCGGCGGCACCGGGAACCCCGCGTCCGCCTCCAGCCCGGCCTGCACCCGCTCGATGGCGCCCATGACCGCCGGGTCGCTGATGTTCCCTGACACGACGATCTCCGCCGGCGTCAGGAACCCTGCCGGGTTGACCTCGCCGAAGGAGAACTCCTCCTCGAACACTAGGAACGCCTGCTTCGTCTCCGCTTTGTCGGGGTAGGAGTTGACGTCGTTCAACCCTGTTCTTATGTCAAGATAAAAGGAGGCAAGAAACAGCATGGGCACGCCCACCAGCAGGATGCTGACCACCGGCGCCTTCGTGACGATGCGCGTGATGTGGTCCCAGAACCCGTGCTCGTTCTCCTCCGGGCTCTTGAGCGAGAACCGCTTCAGGAAGCCGATCGACAGGAATTCGACCTTGTGCCCCAGCAGCGTCAGCACCGCCGGCAGCAGCGTCAGCGTCGCCGCCATCGTCGCGATGACGACGAGGATCGCCCCCAGCGCCAGCGACTGGTAGAACGACGCCGGCACGATCAGCAGCCCCAGCAGCGCCAGCACCACCGTCATCCCGCTGAACAGCACCGTCCGGTTTGCCGTGTCGCCCGTCCGCACGACGGCGTCGTGCGGCGAGAGCCCGTGCAGCAGCTCCTCCTTGAACCGCGACACGATCACCAGCGAGTAGTCGATTCCCACGGCAAGCCCCAGCATCACCACCATGACGGTCACGAAGAACAGCAGCGGCGACGCCTGCCCGATGACCGCCACCACCGCCAGCGCCGTCACGATCGAGATGATCGCCAGCCCCAGCGGCAGCAGCGTCGCCACCACCGCGCCGAAGAGCAGCAGCAGCACCAGCAGCGCCACCGGCACACCGAACCGCTCGCCCTGCTGCAGGTCCTGTTCGGAAAGCTCGTTGTTCTCGTACGCCGTCGTCGCCGACCCGCCGACGAGCACCCGGAAGCCGTCCGTCCCGTTCAGCTCCTCCATGACGTGCAGCAGCTCCCCGGCGTTGTCCGTCGCCTCCTCGGAGTCGCCCGCCATCGTGTAGTGCATCAGCACCGTGTTCCGCGCCGGCGAGACCAGGATCGCCAGCAGTTGCTCCGCCCGCACAGGGTCGCCCAGTTCCGAGAGGACCGCCCCTGCCTGCTCGGGCGATGCCAGCAACGCGGCCGCCACATCCCCCTGCCCGGCCGCTGCCGCCAGCGCCTGTAGTTGCTGCATGTCCTCCGCCGAGAACGGCGGCGTGATCCCCAGCGACTGCACCACCGTCGCCCCCTGCAGGAGCTGCTCTGCCTGGTAGTAGTGGTACAGCACCGGACTATCGGCAAGTCCGCCTGAGATTATCTCCGGGCCTAGATCAACAATTCTGGCGTGCACCTCATCCACCTTCGCCCGGAACCCGTCGTCCTCCACGGTGAGCGACGGCGATTGCACCACGACGATCTCCGCCAGCTTCTGCGGTCCCCGCAGCTTGTCCGCCAGCAGCGCGGCGCCCTTCTCCGAGTCATACTGACCGCCGATCCGCAGGTCGGTCGTCGTCGCGCTGTCCAGCAGCTCCCCCACGACGCCAAGCGCCACCACGAGCAGAATGACCCACACGATGATCGTGCGGATCGGGTGATTGGCACACATACGCGCTAGCGCCCCGGTCATAATCCTCTTCCCACCTTTCTCAGAAATGCCAAAGCGCCCCCATCCTAGCACACCCCGCCCCACCGTCGCCCCGTCGTTCCTGCGAAGGCAGGAACCCCGACAAACCGAGTCCCGCCGGCCCCCTGCCGCCACCCCCTCGACCATCCTTCCCGCCCTCCCCTACCCGCCCCCCATGTCTGCTCCAAACGCGCCCCACGCCCCACAAACAGCCTTGCCCCCACATCGATCTTTGCCTCACGCAACCCAATGCAACACAATCCGTTTCCCATACGAATTGCCTGCCCGCAACACAATGCGACACAATGCAACTCAACCCCTGCCCAGCTACAAGCCCCCGCCAGCTGTTTCCTTCGTTTTTGGCCTTCTCGAATTGGAAAACGACAAAAACTCAATGAAAACGCTTCAGAAACTCAACTCAATCCCCCCAACTCCGCCCCGCTCCCTTCCCCCGCTCCCTCCTTCTCCCGTCTTTCCCGCGAAAGCCCCGCTGCAGAAGCAGCGGACGGAATCCACCCCTCCTCCCTTCCCCCGCTCGCGGGGGAAGGTTAGGATGGGGGAACCCACGCCAGACCAACCACAAAGGAGCGCACATGACCACCCTCGTTTTCGGCGGCACTGGCTTCATCGGCCGACGCGCCATCCCCCTCCTCGTCGAGCGCGGCCAGCAGGTCGTCGTCGTCGACCTCAACCCCGCCAGCGCCGACTACTCCGCCTACGGCGACGCCGTCCGAGTCATGGGCGGCGACATCACCAGCTTTGAGGACGTCATCAAGGCCGTCATGGCCGTCCAGCCGGACCGCATCATGAACCTCGCCTACCTCCTCGGCTCCGGCGAGGACACCCCCCCACTTCTCCCTCCGCATCAACATCCTCGGCATGGACAACGTCTTCGAGGCCGCCCGCCTCTGCGGCGTCAACCGCGTCACCTACGCCAGCTCCATCGCCGTCAGCGGCCTCCAGACCAACTTCGGCGACCGCATGACCACCGAGGACGACGCCATGTTCGGCACCCGCCAGTACGCCAGGCACAAGATGTTCAACGAGTACCAGGCCTCCCAGTACAACCGCATCTACGGCATGAACATCACCGGCATCCGCCCGTCCAACGTCACCGGCTACGACAAGGTCCGCGGCTCCACAGACCACGTCCGCTGCATCACCCTCCCCGCCGAGGGCCTGCCCATCAACTTCCCCTACAAGGCCATCCGCCGCCTGCCCCTCCACGTCGACGAGATCGCCGAGATCTTCACTCGCGTCACCCTCGCCGACTCCTCCCGCTACGAGGTCTACAACTCCGGCGGCACCCAGATCAGCCTCGGCGAGCTCGCCGACATCGTCCGCGAGTTCATCCCCGACGCCGACATCACCTTTGACGACGAGGGCGGCCTGGAGCACTCCGACAACTACCTCGTAGACAACTCCCGCCTCCTATCGGAGTTCGAGCTGGAGTACAAGCCCTACCGCGACCGCGTCCTCCAGATGATCAACGAGGTCCGCGCCCACCACGGCATGCCCCTGGTGGACGCGCGCTAGTCCCTTCCCCCGCGAGCGGGGGAAGGTTAGGATGGGGGCGCCCTCCGCAACCGACATTGCAGCAGAAGAGCCCCCCCAACCCCGTCGTTCCTGCGCAGGCAGGAACCCCGACAAACGCGGCCCACGTTTCGTCGTTCCCGCGCAGAGCCTGCCCCGTACCCCGATACGGGGCGGGAACCCAGAGGGGCAGAGGCCGGGCAGTGGGCCGTAGGGGCGATTCGCGAATCGCCCGCCCTGCCCTGAGGCAGGGCACCCGCCGACAGGCGGGAACACCCCGCTCGCCCGATGACAACCGAAGACCGGAAAGGAGCCCACCCATGATCGGCCTAGTCGTCCAGGAACCCACCGCCGCAGCAGCCGTCGCCCGCATCAAGCAGGCCGAGGACGCCGGCGTCCCCGCCGTGTGGATGACCATCGGCGGCGCGGGCGGCGCCGACCCCATGGCCACCTTCGCCGCCGCCGGCGCCCAAACGAGCGCCGTCCTCATGGGCACCGCCATCGTGCCGAACATGCCGAGGCACCCCATCATCATGGCCCAGCAGGCCGTCGCCGTCGCCCAGCTCGCCCCCGGCCGCTTCCGACTCGGCATCGGCCCCAGCCACCAGACGACCATGCAGAACACTTTCGGCTTCGACTTCAACAAGCCCCTCACCCGCCTCGGTGAGTACATGGACATCGTCGAAGCCCTGCTCAACGACGGCGAGGTTGACGTCGACGGCCAGTTCTACACCGCCCACACCCGAACGCCCTCCGCGCCCGACGTCTCTCTTATGGCGTCCGCCCTCCGCTCGGCCAGCTTCGAGTTCTGCGGCGCGCGCGGCATCCCCGCCCTCTCGTGGGTCTGCCCCTCCGCCTACCTCCGCGACTCCGCCCTCCCCGCCATCCAGCGCGGCGCCGGCAAGGCCGGCCGCGACGCCCCGCCCCTCATCGCCCACGTCCCCGTCTGCATCACCGAGGACCGCGACGCCCTCCGCGAGGCCGTCCGCGCCCAGCTCGCCAACTACCCCCGCGCCCCCTTCTACGTCCGCATGTTCACCGACGCCGGCTACCCCGAGGCCGCCGAGGGCACCTGGAGCGACGCCATGATCGACGGCACAGTAGTCTGGGGAAACCGAGAGGAAGTCGCCGACGGCCTCCACCGCTGGCTAAGCTACGGCTTCGGAGAACTAATGGCCCACCCCGTCATCACCGGAGACGACCGCGAAGCCGCGCTGGCCGATGCAATGCAGGTAATCGCAGCGGCGAACTGACCCAACCCGTCGCCCCTGCGCAGGCAGGGGCCCCGACAAACCCAACCCCACCCACTCCCTCGTCATCCCGGCGAAAGCCGGGATCCAGAGAGGCGGGGTGGGGCAGGGGGGCCGTAGGAGCGAGTCGCGACTCGCCCATCCCGCGCCAGCGGGAACCCCCTGACACCACCCCCTCGCCCGAACGCCCCACATCCCGTACCCTCCCTGCATGACACTCAAGACCACAAACCGCACGGACAACACCCTGAACGTCCTGTGCCCCATGCAAAAGCCAAGCATCGGAGGCGTAGTCATAGCCAGGGAATCGATTCAAGGCGAGAAAAAAACGAAAACCAAAAAACGAAAAATCCGTAGCTGGAAGCAATGCCCCCAGCTACGGCAACACGAACGGAATCGATTGGAACGAATCACCGTCAGACGGAAGCAGCCCCTGCTCGCCCTGACTCCGTCCTGAGCCCGTCGAAGGAGCCCGTCGAAGGAGCCCTACCCCACCACCGACGCCGCCGCATGCGTGCCCGCAATCCGCCCGAACACCGCCCCGGCCATCATCCCGCCCCCCGACGGGTAATTCCAGTGCCACAGCCCGCCCAGCATCTCGCCGACGGCGTACAGCCCCGGTATCGGCCGGTCCATCGTGTGCACCACCTCCGCGTTCACCGACGTCTTCAGCCCGCCGAAGCAGAACGTCATCCCGCAGCACACCGGAAACCCCTCGAACGGCGGCGTGTCCAGCGGCAGCGCCCAGTTGGTGCGCGGCGGCTCCAGCCCCGGCGCGCCCAGCCCATCGAGCCGGAATGCCCCGAACTCCCCCGGCTGCGTCGCATCGTTGTAGTCGCGCACCGTCTGCATGAACGCCGGGACATCCAGGATGCCCAGCTTCTCGGCCAGCTCCTCCAGCGTGTTCGCGGAGAAACCCGTCGCCTTCTCGTACCCGCGGATCACGTCCAGCTGCCGGTGCTTGGCGTCGAAGAGCTGGAACGCCGCCCCCCGAGGCTGCGCCAGGATCGCCCGCCCCATCTTCGCGTACGTCAGCCCCCGCCACGTCTCCCCCTCGTCGACGAACCGCCTGCCGTACAGGTTCACCATCACGCTGAACGGGTACGAGTAGCGGCTCCAGAAGTCGCCCGTCTTGTTGTAGCCGGGGTAGTCGAAGGCCGGCCGCTCGGCGTCCTGCGGCGACGCGTGGCAGCTGGACCAGCTCCCGTTCGGCAGCGCCCCGATGTTCATCGCCATCTGCAGCCCCTCGCCCGTGTTGAACGGCGTGCCCCGCAGCTTCACCGTGTCCCACAGCGGCCCCAGGTACCGCGCCCGCATCTCCGCGTTCGACTCGAAGCTGCCCGCCGCCATGATGACCGCGCCCGCGTGGATGTTCATGAACCCGTTCAGCCCCAGCGCCCGAACGCCCGTCACCCGCCCCTGGTCGTCCTGCAGCAGGTCGACGGCCTGCGTGTCGTACAGCACCGTCCCGCCTAGCCGCTCGAACGCGTCGAACCACCGCGTCGACATCCCGTGGCCGCCGCCCTCCCACGAGACCACGTTCGCCGACACCGGGTTCTCGAAGGTCGGCGCCCACAGGTGCCCCAGCCCCCGCATCCACTGCACCGTGTCCGTCGAGCGCTCCACTAGGATCGTCGCCAGCTCCGGGTCGCTCTTCCCCTCCGTCACGCGCATGATGTTGTCGTAGTACATATCCTTGGTGTACCGCGTGACCCGCTCCTCCATCTGGCGCATCACGTCCGGCGGCAGGTCGCCCACCAGCGGCTTCACGTCCTCGACGCCCTCGTACGCGAAGAGCATGTGCACCGTCAGCGCGCTGTTGCCCCCGCGGTGCTCCCGGGGCGCCTTCTCCAGCACGACGACCTCCGCGCCCCGCTGCCGCGCAGCCACCGCCGCCGACAACCCCGCGTTGCCCGCCCCAACGACCAGCACCTGCGTGCGCACTTCAGCATCCATTCTCGCGTCCTTCTTGGTGGTGTACGCGCCGCCGAGAGGAAGGCGCGGCGCCCCGCCGAGTATAGATATGCCACTCTAGCCGGTCAACGCGCCAACCAACCCCACGCACCCCTCTCGCAGGGGCGAGTCGCGACTCGCCCGCCGCCCCCGCGCATCCCTTCCCCCACCCCATCGTTTCACCGGCGAAAGCCGGTGCCCAGAACCCCATCCCTGCCACCAACCCCTCGCGCACGCCCCGTCCTCCCCGCTACCCTGCCCCCATGCAGCACAAACACGTGGCCCCCGCCGCCCTCCAACCGTCGTTCCCGCGCAGAGCCTGCCCCGTACTCCGATACGGGGCGGGAACCCACGCCGACCACGCGCCCCCACCGTCGCCGCCGGCCCCCATAGCACGGACAGTCGTTCCCAGTCGTAATCGGAAGTCGACTCCGTATCTGAAGGAGTCGTTTCCAGCTACGGATCTCCCCGGCGAGTCGAATTTTTTTCGTGCCGGAACGACTGCGCCGAGCATATCTGGCGGAGCGGCAAATCATAGGGAAAGGAAACGACTCACTTAGTGGCAAAATGCTATCTACAAAACGAGTCCCTTGCCCCGCTCACCTCCCCGGCAGGCCGTTCGCCCTGACCCCGTCCTGAGCCCTGTCGAAGGAGCTTGTCCAAGGGTGCCGCACACATGCGCTATACTGCCTCCCGAGACCCCATGCACCGAGGGCAACCATGCACTCCAACCCGGAAACCGAGCTCATCTTTGAGGTCAGCGTAGACCCGCGAAACGGCAGCTACATCGCCAACGCCCGCGCCTTCGGCATCATCGCGACGGGCGACAGCATGCAGGAGCTCCGCATCAACGCCCTCGACGCCGTCGACGAATACTTCGACGAGACCATGCCCCAACCCACCAGCATCCGCTTCCTCTACCCCGCCGGCGACCTCCTGGTGGAGTGAGCGGACGCCGGGGTGACACGCCGCCCTGCGGCGCATGCAGTGGGATGTGTATAATCGAGACTGCCCCAGGTTCTTTGAGGAGGCCCAGTGGAGACCCGGCTGAGTCTGGAAATTTTCTTTCAGGTCACCGAGGACGAGGTCGACGGCTGCTATGTCGCTCACGCCGTCGGCCACGACATCGTCGTCCAGGGGGCCGACGAGTTCCAGCTGCGCGACAGGGTGCGAGACGCCGTCCGTCGCCACTTCGGCGAAAACTCCGACCGTCCGCGCATAGCCCGTCTTCACTTTGTCCGCGATGAGGTCGTGCCCTTTGAGCCGCCCGTGGAGCAGTCTTAACCGCGCACGCTGAGGAGGCCAGGCAACATGGATACCGGCACACACCCCCAGCCAACCCCCGAGATGGTCTTTGAGGTCTGCGAGGACATCTATGACGGCGGCTACTCAGCCAGCGCCATAGGGTTTGGCATCGTCACGGAGGGGCAAACTCTGAAGGAACTGCGCCACAACGTCATGGAGGCAATCGACTGCTACTTTGACAACCCGGAAGACCACCCATGTCTCGTGCGCTTCCACCATGTGCGAGACGAAGTGGTCGCCGTTTGAAGCTTCCCCGCAATGTCGATGGACCGCAGCTCGTCCGTGCGCTGCAACGGCGCTTGAGCTACCAGGTGGTGCGCCAACGAGGTTCGCACATACGGGTCAGAACGCAACGGGACGGGGTGTATAACGAGATAGTGCCGCGTCACTCCCCCATTGCAGTCAGGACGTTAGAGACATTGCTAAAGAACATCGCCAACCACCACCACATGACCCTGCAAGAACTCCTGGACATCCTGGATCTCTAAGTTGAACCCGCTCGGCCAGCGCCGGCAATCAGGAGAACATGGCCCAGCAACCCCGGCCTGACCAGTCCCCGCCTGCCTTGAGCGCCAGGGTCCACCCCCTCGCCTCGCTGGCGTTCCGCGACTATCGCCTGCTCTTCCTCGGCGGTCTCTTCTCCGGGTCCGCCAACCAGATGCGGCAGGCCTTCAACCTCTACCTCGTCTACGACCTTTCCGAGTCGGCGCTCCTTGTCGGCTTCACCGGCATCTTCCAGGTCATCCCCGCCCTCACCCTCGGCCTCTTCGCGGGCGCCCTCGCCGACGTCTTCGACCGGCGCAAGCTGCTCATGGCCGTGAACGCCTTCAGCATGCTCCCTCCCCTCGGCATAGGCATGCTGCTGCTCACGGGCAGCCTGGAAGTCTGGCACGTCTTCGGGTTCACCAGCCTCACCGCCCTCATCAACGTCGCGCAGGGCCCGGCGCGGAATTCCCTCGTGCCCAAGCTCGTCCCCTCGACGCACCTCATGAACGCGGTGACTCTGAACGGCAGCCTGCAGCAGGTCACCTTCTTCTTCGGCCCGCTCCTCGGCGGAGTGATGGTGGAGACGCTAGGCGCGGGGACGACCTACATCATCAACGCCTTCATCCTTCTGCCGGCCGCCGTCATCCCGGCCCTCATCCGCACCTCCGGCAAGCCCGAGGGCGCCCGGCGTCGTGTATCGCTCGGCATGGTGCTAGAAGGGATGCAATTCGTGTGGTCGAGACGCATTCTCTTCGGGCTGTACGTCACCGACTTCGGCCTCTCCTCCGTCGGATACTTCCGCCCCATGCTGACCATCCTCGCCAGCGACGTCTTTCACGTTGGCCCCGCCGGGTTGGGCCTGCTCTTCGCCGCGCCGGCCATAGGCGCCGTGCTCGGCTTCATAACCATGCTGCTGGTCGGCGAGGTGCGGAGAAAGGGCGCGCTCTTCCTCATCGCAGCGATGTGCTACGCATTCGGTCTGGCCTTCCTGGGGCTGTCGCAGTGGTTCTGGATGGGGTTCGCCGCCGGACTCGTCCTCGGGTACACCGACTCGATCAGCCTCGTCCTCCGCCAGACGCTGACGCAGCTCCTCTCGCCCGACGCGTACCGCGGCCGCGCGACGGCATTCACGAGGCTCTTCGCCCAGAGCGGCAACGCGATAGGCGCAACGGAAGCCGGCTTCATGGCTCAGGCGATTGGCCCGGGCGGCGCGCTTGTTGTGGGTGGGGCAGTCGGAGCGGGCCTCATCCTGTCCGTCGGCCTGGCGTGGCGCGGCATGTGGCGCTACCGCTCGGACATCCACCAGACCTGACCCGGCCTCTCCGTCCGTTCGCCCTGAGCCCCCGCACCGTTTTACCGGCGAAAGCCGGTACCCAGAGGCGCCGCCCACCCCGTTCGCCCTGACCCCGTCGAAGCCTGTCCTGAGGTTCTCGAAGGGGGCAGCCCCCTACGGCGCCCCCGGCGGCCGCACCCCCGGCGTCGTCACCCGCACCGAGTACACAGACGTCCGGGCCGTGAAGAACAGCGTCCGGTAGTCGTCCCCGCCGAAGGCGCAGTTCGCGGGCACTTCCGGCAGCACGATGGTTCCCAGGTGTTCGCCCTCCGGGCTGTACACCCAGCACCCGCCGGGCCCCGTCGAGAACACCCGGCCCGCCGTGTCCACCTTCATGCCGTCCGGCGCGCCTTCGGGTGCGTCCGAGGCCAGTTCGGCGAAGACCCTGCCGTTCGCGACCGACCCGTCGGGCTGCACGTCGAATGCGCGGATGAGCATGTCGGGCCGCGTGTTCGCCACGTACAGCGTCTTCTCGTCCGGCGACAGCGCGAGGCCGTTCGGAAAGTCGAAGTCTTTGATGACCGGCTGCAGGTCCCCGTCGGGGCTCAGGCGGTACACGCCGAAGAAGTCCAGCTCCTTCTCGTGCTCCTCCATGCGGATGCCCGGGTCGGTGAAGTAGATGTCGCCGTTGGACGCGCAGATGACGTCGTTCGGCCGGTTCAGCCGCTTCCCGTCCCAGTGCGTCGCGATGGGCGTCAGCGAGCCGTCGCTCTCCCAACGCTGCACCTGCCGGCTCTCCATCTCGCACACCACGATGCGCCCCTGCATGTCATATGTCATGCCGTTCGATTGGTCGCTGTTCGCCCGCACGACCTCGGCCTCGCCCCCCGGCACGACCTTGTAGACGTGGCTCGTCCGCACGTCGACGAACAGCCAGTAGCCCTCCGCGACCCACAGCGGCCCCTCGGTGAATACGAACCCCGTGGCCAGCATCTGCGGCTCACCGGCCTCCACAATCCCGACTAGCCCCGCATCCATCGCCTTGCTCCTCTAGGCGGGCTTTACGCCCATGGTCTCCGCCAGCAGTTGCAGCTGCTCCAGGTCCAGGTTGGAGATCTCGATCGCGAGCGTCACCTCGGGCGTTTCCGCCTCGCCGAACTCCCGGAGCGCCGCGCCCACCTCCTCGGGCTCGCCGCAGATCGCCGAACGCTCCACGTTGAAGTTCGGCCCGTAGTACGTGTTCCAGTGCGCCCGCGCCATCGATAGCGCCCGCTCCCTGCTCGGGTCGATGCTGACGTTGATCAGCTTGCCGAACCCCAGTGAGTCCGGGTCCCTGCCCTGCTCCTCCGCGAACTCCCGGACGCGCTTCACGCCGGCTACGAAGTTGTCCGCGGGGGCGCCGCCGGGCCCGATCCAGCCGTCCGCGATTCCCGCCAGCCGCCGCTGCATGACCTCGCTGTTGCCGCCGAACCAGATGGGAACACCGGGCTTCTGCGCCGGCCGGGGCGTCATCGTGCCGCCCTCGATACGGTGGAAGTTGCCGTCGTACTCGACGTCCTCCTCGGCCCACAGCCGGCGCATGATGGCGACGTTCTCCCGCAGGTGCGTCACCCGCTTGTTCATCGCCACGCCGAGGCTGTTGTACTCGGCCTCCGTGCCGCCGATGGACACGCCCAGCGTCAGCCGCCCGCCCGAGAGGTGGTCCAGCGACGAGGCCGCCTTGGCCAGCAGCACGGGGTTCCGGTACGCCGTCAGCATGACCGCCGTGCCCAGCCGGACGCGAGTCGTCTGCGCGGCAACCCACGTGAGCATCGTCAGCGGGTCAAGGATGTCGACGCGGTAGAAGACGTGGTCGCCCACCCAGATGGAGTGAAACCCCAGCGCCTCAGCCTCCAGCACATAGCTGCGCAGGGCGTCGGTGTCGCAGGGGTGAATGGACGGAATGCGAAGTCCTACGTTGACGGTGTCTGCCACGGGTGCCTCCCTCCATGCCGGCCGGGCCCCGCGGCGTCAGCGGCCGGTGGAAGGGCCTTCCGGTTCGTCCTGACCGTCGATGGCGCGAATGTCGTCTTCGGGCGGCGCGTCTGCCCCGTCCGAGGTATCGTCGTCGACCGCTTCGGGCCCATCCGGTTCGATGGGCTGTTGCGCCAGCATGTTCTCAGCGGCGGGCGCACCGGCCGCGTTCAAAGCCATCCAGAGCTGACTCACAAACCCTTCCATGTCCCGGGGCCGGATGATGACGCCCGCCTTGTTCAACCGCCGCACGAAGATGCCCGACGTCAGCGGCACCCGCACGATGTTGACGTCGAAGATCGCCTCAAAGGGCACGACGAGATTGCGAGGCTGCCCGTACATGACGACGAGCCGGTCGGCGAGGATGTGGTAGTAGCGCGGCGTCGTGAACCAGTACACCGCCCCCACGACAAACCCCAGCGTTGCGAGGAAGAGCTCACCCGTCCAGAGACCAAAAATGACCACGCCAATGGCAATGTAGAAGTTGATCATCTGAAAGAATGACCGGTCGTGGGGCGCACTGAATACAGGAGCTTCTTGCTGTTCCATGCGACAAGTGTACCATGCTATGGCAACTTTGCGGGGCTTACTTTCGGCCCCCTTTACAGACCCCGCGACTCCCGCCACCGCCGTACGTCTTCCGCATGCAGGCGCCAGTGCCCGTACGTGTCGAGCCGCATCCGCCGGAGGAAGCGCCCTTCCTTCGCGTACGCCGACTCCGCCGTCCGGTCCAGCACCCCCAGCAACCGCTGGTGCGTCGCGTCCATCTCCAGCCGCAGCCGGTCGAGGCTCATGTGCCGCTTGGCCTCCTGCTGCCGTGCGTTGAACGCGTCGATGCCGCCGACGCTCGCGTAACGCGGCAGCCTGCCGCCCCGGATGATCACCGGCAGCGCCTTGAGCGCCTCTTCCTCCCACGTCGTCACGTGCGCCATCAGGTCCCGCACCGACCAATCGCCGACAGCCCCCGGCTCCTGCATCTCCTCGTCGGACAGCCCGCTCAGTGCGTCCTGCAACTCCCCCCACGCCGACTCGATACGGCGAAACAACGCGTTCTTATACATCGACGACATCCCTCCGGCTTGGCGGCCGCTGCCCCGTTCCGAGGTCGCCCGCCAGCCCCACAAAGTACGCCAGCGCCTCCGGGTTTGCCATCGACGCCTCCGCCGCCACCTCTCGCGCCGGGGCCCCCTGCAGGATGCGCTTCACCGGCACCTCCACCTTCTTGCCGTTCAGCGTCCGCGGCACCGACAGCGCTGCGAAGATCGCGTTCGGCACGTGCCGCGGTGACAGCGCCGACCGGATCCGCTCCTTCACCCGCGCCGTCAACCTCTCGTCCAGCTCCTCGCCCTCCCGCATCACCAGGAACAGCAGCAGCTGTCCCTCCGCGCCCAGTGTGCTCGTGTCGACTACCAGGCTGTCGGCCACCTCCGGAAACTCCTCTACGACGCTGTAGAACTCGCTCGTGCCCATTCGCACGCCGCCCCGGTTCAGCGTCGAGTCGGACCGGCCGTAAATCACGCAGCTTCCCCGCTCCGTCACTTTCACCCAGTCGCCGTGCCGCCAGATGCCCGGGTACATCCCGAAGTAGCTCTCCCGGTGCCGGCTCCCGTCTGCGTCGCCCCACAGGAAGATGGGCATCGACGGCATCGGCTCCGTGACGACGAGCTCCCCCACGCGCCCAATCCCCGGCTGCCCCGCCTCGTCGTACGACTCCAGCTTGACGCCCAGCAACGAGCACTGCAGCTCTCCCGCGTGCACCGGCACGATCGGGCATGGCCCCGCCTGCGCCGTGCACACGTCCGTCCCCCCGCTCGCCGAGCCCAGCACGATGTCCCGCTTGACGTGCTCGTACACCCACGCGAAGCCCTCCGGCGGCAGCGGTGACGCCGTCGAGCCCATGCCCCGCAGCGCGCTCAGGTCGAAGTCCCGCCCCGGCTCGATGCCCGCCTTCATGCAAGCCGCGACGAACGGCGCGCTCGTCCCGAAGTAGGTCATGCCCGTGTCCTGCGCCAGCCGCCAAAGCGCGTTCAGGTCGGGGTGCCCGGGGTTCCCGTCGTACAGGATGCACGTCGATCCCACCAACAGCCCGCCCACAAGGAAGTTCCACATCATCCAGCCGGTCGTGCTGAACCAGAAGAACCGGTCGTGCTCCGTGAGGTCGAGGTGCAGCGACAGCGCCTTCAGGTGCTCTACCAGTATGCCGCCCTGGCTCTGCACGACCGCCTTGGGCAGCCCCGTCGTCCCCGACGAGTACAGCACCCACAGCGGGTGGTCGAACGGCACAGGCTCGAAGACCGGTTCCGCGTTCTCGCCCAGCAGGTCATCCCATCGCACCGCGCCCTCGGGCAGCTCCCGACCGTCGATGTTCTCGACGACGACCATCGCCTTCAGACTCGGCAGGCTGCGGCGTATCTCCTCCGAGACCCCCGTCCGGTCGAACTCCCGCCCGCCGTACCGGTACCCGTCGACGGTGATCAGCACAGTCGGCTCGATCTGTTGGAACCGGTCGACCACGCTGCGCTCGCCAAAGTCCGGCGAGCACGAGGACCACACCGCGCCGATGCTCGCCGTCGCAAGCAATGCCACGACAGCCTCTGGGATGTTCGGCAGGTACGCCGCCACCCGGTCGCCGCGCCCGACGCCCAGCCGGCGCAGCCCCGCCGCGACCGACGCCACTTGGCAAGCGAGCTCGGCGTATGTGACCTCGCCCCCGTCGCCGTCCTCGTTCCGGTACAGCAACGCCGTGTGTCCGTCACGCCGCGCGAGCGCATGCTCTGCGTAGTTGATCTCCGCGCCCGTGAACCACCGCGCCCCCGGCATGCTCCTGTCGGCCAGCACGCGCTCGTACGGCCGATGCGCCCGCACGCCAAAGTACTCCCACACGCTGCCCCAGAACGCCTCCATGTCGTCAACGGACCAGCGCCACAGCTCCTCGTACGACGTGAAGCTCAGCCCCCGCGACTCCCGTAGCCACGCCATGTAGCGCGTGATGTTGGCCTGCGCCTTCCGCTCCTTGGACGGCGACCACAGCAGGTCGCCCTCCCTCACCTGTGTCATGCCTTGGCTCCGCCACCGGTTTAGTAGTGGATCGCCCGCCCCACGCCGCCGCCAGCCGCGATCACGTCGCCGGTAACCGCCACGGCCTTCGGCGAGCACAGGAACGCGACCACGTTCGCCACGTCCGCTGCGTCGATGACCTGGCGCACCGTGTTGCCCGCCAGCCGCTCCTCGGCCTCGGGTGTCGTGCGCTCCGTGCGGGTGGCGCCGGGATGCACGACCGTCACGTTGATGCCGTGCTCGCCCAGCTCGTCGGCCAGGTTCTTCGTCATCGCCACCACCGCCACGTTGCGCATGCTGCCGATGACCGTCCCGCTCTGCCGCGCCGCCATGCCGCTCAGGTTGATGATCCGGCCCCATCCCTGCGAGATCATGTGGGGCGCCACCGCCTGCGCGCATCGCAGGTACCCCATCACCTTGACGTTCATGTCGTCCCAGAAGGCCTCGACTGTAACCTCCGAGAGCGTTGGCGGGCGGGCAAAGCCGCCGGGCATCGCCGCTCCGTTGATCAGGATGTCGACGCCGCCGAGGTCCGCCGCCGCGCGGTCCACCATGTCCCGCACCGACGCGTCGTTGCCCGTGTCGACGGTGTACGGCAGCACGCGCCGCCCCGTCGCCGTCGCCAGCTCCTCCGCCGCCGTCGCCAACCGCTCCGCGTCCCGCGCCGCAATGGCGATGTCCACGCCCTCTTCCCCAAGCACCCGCGCAATCTGCTTCCCAATCCCCCGGCTGCCACCGGTCACGATTGCCCGCTTGCCTTCCAGTTCCAGGTCCATACAGTCCGCTCCTCAATGAGTTTCTCGTTCCAAGCCGAGCCCGTTCGCCCCGAACAAACTACCCCGTCATTCCTGCGAAGGCAGGAATCCAATGGGGCAGGGTGGTGCCGATCGCCCTGGGCCTGTCGAAGGGCGCCCCCTACCCCGCCCGCGCTATCTGCCCCACGCGCGTCACGTTCTCCATCCCGACGGCGAACTCGCCCGACTCGACGCCTTTGATGACCGTCACCGCCGCCTCGCTCCACGGCGCCGCGACGCCGATCTCCTTGCCCTTCTTCGCCACGAGCCCATTCAGGTAATCGACCTCCGTCTTGCGCCCCTTCATCACGTCCTGGTACAGCGACGGGTATCCCGCCACCGCCGGCGGCGGCCCGGAGAACGTCGCCTCCAGCTCCGCGTTGCCCTCCCACGCCGCCGCCTCGATGTCGTCAAGGCTGAATCCCTTCATCGGCGACGGAATCGAGTGCCCCAGCGTGCGCCCCACGCGGATGGCCTCCGCGCCAAACTTCAGCATCATCCCCCGCGAGGTCGGGTTGGCGCGCACCTCGTGGCTCGTCAGCCCCGTCATGCCCGCCGTCGGGTTGGCCATGCAGTTGATGGCCAGTTTGGACCACCGCTCGCCCCAAAGGTTGTCCGTCACCGTCGTGTGGCCCGCGTGGTCCCAGATCTCACGCACCATCTGCACCCGCTCCGTGTCCCGCCCGTCCAGCTCGCCGACGGTGAACGAGACGTTGCCCTTGAGCGCCTGGCTCATGCTGCCCGTCTGCCGCACGTGCCCGGCCTCCATCAGCCACGCCGAGATCGTGCTCACGCAGCCGATCATCCGGTCCGCGCCCACCAGCGGCGCGATCTGCTCCTCGTTGATGCTGTTCTGCGGGCTGACGAAGAACCCTCCCTCCGCCAGGTGCGGCAGCATCAGGTCGATCGCCCACGGCGTGTCGTACGACTTCACCGCGCAGATGACGAGGTCGTACTTGTCCGTCGCGCCGACCAGCTCGCTCACGTGCCGCGCGTCCACCTGCACCAGGTGCTCGCCCTGCACCCCGTCGAGGAACAGCCCGTCGTTCCGCATCTTGTCGACGTGCTCCTGCCACGGGTCGAAGATCGTCACGTCCTCGCCCCCGCGCGTCATGTGCCCGCCCAGCGTCCCACCGATCGCCCCCGCGCCAATCACTGCAATCTTCACGTCCGTCCTCCTGTCCACCGTTTGCCCTGAATCCGCCCTGAGCCTGTCGAAGGGCGCGACTACACCCCTGTCTACAACCCCACCTGATGCGATAGCACAACCTCCTGCCGAGTCCGGGACGACTCCAGGATGGCCAGGCACACCTCCAGCGTCGCCTTGCCCCACCGGACGTCGTGAACCAGCGGCGCGTCGTGGACGACGGCGTTGTACAGCTCGTCCATCACGTCCCCCCGGCCCGGCACGCCGCGCCCCGCCGGGATTTCGACCTCGCTCATCCCCTCCGCCGTGTACACCGCGACGCCGTTGGCCGTCGGCCGCAGGTCGCCGCCCTCGCAGCTCACCACCATGACGCCGAACCGGGGCTGGTTCTGCGGCCCCGACGCAGTGCGGTCGCCGAGCCCCTTGTACGCGTACACCGACGTCCGCAGCGAGATCTCCTCGTCCCGGCCCACGCCCGCCAGCGACCGCCGCGCCCGGCCGTGGCTGTCGGGAGCGCTTGCGCCCCCGCCCTCGCCGATCCAGCCGTTGAACTCGTCGGTGCTGAAGTGGTCGTAGCCGCTGTACACCATAGACGCTGCCGCGCCGTCCTCGAACTGCAGGAACGTCAGGTGGCTCCCCTCCGTCGGCCGCGACGCGTCCCAGACTCCTGTCGCCGACCGCACGCTCTTGACGAGCCCGCCGCCCAGCAACCGCACGCTGTCCACCTGGTGCGGTACCTGGTTGAACAGGATGCCCCCGCCCAGCGAGGTGTCCAGCTCCTCCGGCCGCCGCGGCCGGTACAGGAAGTTGGTATAGTTCCAGGTATTGATCATGCCGAGCTTGCCGTAGTCTCCGCTCGCGATCATCTGCCGCATCACGCGTATGGCCGGGTCGTAGCTGTGCGTGTGCCCGACGATCACCTTCACCCCCGTCCTGTCAACGGCCTCGATGATCGCGTCGCAGTCCTCCAGCGTCAGCGACAGCGGCTTCTCCACGATGACGTGCTTGCCATGCTCCGCCGCCATGATGACGTGCTCTTTGTGGAACTGGTGCGGCGTCGCGACGTAGACGAAGTCGACGTTGTCGCTCTCGCACAGCGCCTCCGCGTCCTCGAACACCTCCGCCTCGAAGTCCCGCGCGAACGCCTCCCGGGGGCCCGCGTGGTGGTCCGCCGCCGCCGCGATGCTCACGTCCGGGTGCTCGTACATGCTCCGCACCATGCCGGAACCCGCCATCCCGAGCCCAATGAAACCGATGCGCAGCCGTGGCCGCTCTGTCGCCATGTCTCTACCCTCCCTGGTTCGAGGTTGTTTCAGTCGCCCCTCGTGCTGTCGTCGGCGCCTGTGCCGGCGCGGTGGGCTGCATCCGGCGCACGGGCCGCACGATGAAGAGGAAGAAGGACGACGCCCACCAGCTCGCGGCCATGACGACGATGCCCGTGCCGAAGCCGCCGAAGAAGTCGGCCATGAAGGCCACCAGGAACGGCCCCGTCCCGCCCGACAGCGTGATGAGCGGCCGCACCCGCCCCGTGATGGCGCCCAGGTTCGCCCGCCCGAAGTACGTCGCCCACACCACCTGGTTCAGGCCGACCCATCCGCCGATGCCGAAGCCGGCGATCGCCCCCGCGGCCAGCACGCTGTCGCCCGGCATGAGCAACAGCAGCGGCACGGTCAGTCCGTTCCACCCGCATATGATGAGCAGCGCCTTCCGGATGTGCACGCGGTCCGCCAGCCATCCCCAGAAGAACCGCCCGAAGAAGCTCGTGAACCCGTACGCGCTGAAAGCGAATCCGGCCGTCGTCAGGTCGAAGCCCTTGTCGCTGAACGTCGGCGTCAGGTTCGCCGGGTACGCCGTCGGCGAGAAGCTCGCGAAGAACGCCGCCGCCACCAGCAGCCACAGCGTGATCGTGCGAAACGCCTCCCGCGCCGTCAGGCTGTTATCCGCGCCCCGCGCCCGCGCCGCTGCCGCCACGCTCTCCGAGTCTCCATCCGTGTGCAGCCCGACGTCTTCCGGCCTGGTCTTGATGAGCAGCGCCGGCAGCACCGCGAAGACCAGCGTCATCCCGCCCAGCAGCAGGAATGTCGTGCGCCAGTCCACCGCCTCCACCACGTTCGCCACCGTGAAGGGCAGGAGGAACGCCGCCAGCCCCGTCCCCATCGAGGCCAGCGCCGTCGCCCGCCCCCGCTTCTTCACGAACCACTTGGGAACGATGGCCCCCATCAGCAGCGCGCCGGGCCCGGCCCCCAGCACTCCGCTCAGCAAGCCGTAGATGAGCCAGAACTGCCACACCTCCTGCACCGCCGCCACGAGCATCAGCCCGAAGCCCGACACGAAGGCGCTCCCCACCGCCAGGATCGGCGCCCCTCTGCTCGTGTCGAGGAACCGCCCGAGGAAGAACCCGCCGACGGCAGCCCCGAGGGTGCGCAGCGTGATGCCGAGGAATATCGCCGAGTGGCTCCACCCCAGATCCTCCGTCATCGGCACCGAAAGCACCGACGTCGACCAGATTGCGCCCGCCGTCGTGAACGATCGCAGGAACACCACGCCCACGATGATCCAGCCGAAGAAGAAGGGCAGCCGAGCCTGCCAGTGCGTCGGACGGGAATGTTCGGTGTCGGATGTCGTCAATGGCACACCTTTACTGCAGGATGCCCCCGGGTGAATAACTCACACAGTATACGGGAGAGGTAAAGAGGAATACACAGCCCGCAGGGTCCCGTCCGTCGCGCCTGTCTGGACGGGCGTGCTACAATGACTCCAAGCCGAAAGGCGACGCCCGCTTTAGCGGGCGCAACCGCATCGCCGGGCCCAACCGCCGGTGGTGCGTCACTGTTGCTAGGGCCGCGCTCATTTGGCGAGCGCGCCCGGGAGGTAGATCTATGCCAAGGCTTCTGGTGCTTCTACCCATCACGCTCACCCTCGCCATCTTCCTCGCCTGCATTGGCCCGCAGGGCGAGCAGGGCGAAGCCGGCGCCCGGGGCCCCGCAGGCCGCGACGGCGACACGCCCACGAACGATGAGCTCCTTGTCCTGGTCAACCAGGCCCTGACCGACCGCCTCTCAGAGGTGCAGGGCCCGCCCGGCCCCGCCGGCGCGCAGGGCCCCAAGGGAGACGACGGCAGGGCCGGCGCCCCCGGACTCAAGGGCGAAACCGGCCCGCAGGGTGCGCAAGGCGCACAGGGCGGGACCGGCCCCCGCGGCCTCCCCGGCCCGCAGGGCCGCCAGGGTATGCAGGGAATCCAGGGCCCGGCAGGCCTCCCCGGCGAGGACGGCAACCTCACCATCCTTGCCCCCACCGCCAACCTCAGCGGCATCGACTACGACCTGACCGTCAGCCGCAACAACTGGGTTAGCATCCTCTCCAACCCCATTTCGCTGGAGAGGTCCGGCAAGGTCTTCGCCATCGTCAGCACGACGGCGTCCTTCAGCTGCGCCATCGGCCAGGAATGCAACCACGACTTCACCCTCGCTCTCAATACGGAGCTCGAGGACCCCGGTGACTCCCGGCAGGTGCAGGTGAGCCGCATCATGCGGCAGTGGGACGTGCCCGTCTCCTTCGCCAAGTCCTTTGACCTGCAGGCCGGCAACCACACCATCCAGCTCATCGGCTTCAACGACGGCACCATCGGCCCGCTGCTGAAGAACACCACCCTCACCGTCTTCTTCGTCGAGGACCCGCCCGGCGAGGCCTCCAGCTAGCTCCCACCGGATCGAGTAGCAGGCCCACCCGGTCAACAGGCGCGGGGTGGGCCTGCCCTTGCGAAGCTCCTTCCCTTTGGTGCACACTTTCTCCAACGAAATCCGCCGCTGCTTTATTGGGCGGCGCACCATCGGAAGGAGTGCCCGCATGACCACCACCAAGTACGACGTCAAGCACATGAGCCGAATTGTCACCGACGGCGCACACCGCGCTCCCGCGCGCGCCATGCTCCGCGCCGTCGGCATGAGCGACGACGACATGGACCGCGCGTTCATCGCCGTCGCCAACCTCGCCAGCGACGTCACCCCCTGCAACGTCCACCTTGACCGAGTCGCCCACGCCTGCAAAGAGGGCGTCCGCCGAGCCAACGGCTTCCCCTTCCTCTTCGGCACCATCACCGTCTCAGACGGCATCTCCATGGGCACGGAGGGCATGAAGGCCTCCCTCGTCAGCCGCGAGGTCATCGCCGACTCCATCGAGACCGTCTGCTTTGGCGAGAGCATGGACGGACTCATCGCCGTCGCCGCCTGCGACAAGAACATGCCCGGCTCCCTGATGGCCATGGCCCGCCTCAACATTCCGTCGATCTTCGTCTACGGCGGCGCCATCCTGCCCGGCAACTACCTCGGCAAGGACATCAACATTCAGGACATGTTTGAGGCCGTCGGCTCCTGGTCCAAGGGCAACCTCTCGCAGGAGGCCCTCTTCGCCATGGAACGCATCGCCTGCCCCGGCGAGGGCGCCTGCGCCGGCATGTTCACCGCCAACACCATGTCCTCCGCCATCGAGGCCATGGGCATGTCCATCCCCGGCGCCGCCTCCGTCCCCGCCGTCGACCCCAAGAACGAGGGTATCGCCCACCAGGCCGCCGCCGCCGTCTACACGATGCTGGAGCGCGGCATCAAGCCCCGCGACATCATGACGAAGGATGCCTTCGAGAACGCCATCATGGTCGTCCTCGCCATGGGCGGCTCCACCAATGCCGTCCTCCACCTCCTCGCCATCGCCCACGAAGCCAAGGTCGACCTCAAGATCGACGACTTCGACCGCCTCAGCCGCGTCACTCCCTACCTCACCGACCTCCGGCCCGCCGGCAAATACGTTATGTCTGACCTCGACAAGGTCGGCGGCGTACCCGTCGTCATGCGGGAGCTCCTGAACGCCGGCCTGCTCCACCCCAACGTTCTCACGTGCACCGGCAAGACCGTCGCCGAAAACCTCGACGACCTCGACATCCCCGCCGCTGACGGCGAGGTCGTCCACCCGGTCACAGCGCCGCGCACCCCCACGGGCGGCCTCGTCATTCTCCGCGGCAACCTCTCGCCCGAGGGTTCGGTGATGAAGGTCTCCGGCACCAAGCACCAGCAGCACCGCGGCCCCGCACGCGTCTACGACGGCGAGCGCGCCACCTTCGAGGCCGTCACCCGCGGCGAGATCAACGCCGGCGACGTCGTCGTCATCCGCTACGAGGGCCCCCGCGGCGGCCCCGGCATGCAGGAAATGCTCGCCGTGACGGGCGCCATCATGGGCGCCGGCCTCGGCAACGACGTCCTCCTACTCACCGACGGCCGCTTCTCCGGCGCAACCCACGGCCCCATGATCGGCCACGTCGCCCCCGAGGCCGCTGTTGGCGGCCCCATCGCCCTCGTCCAGGAAGGCGACATCATCCACCTCGACGTCGAGAGCCGCGACCTCAGCGTCGAGATCTCCGACGAGGAAATGGCCCGCCGCCGGGCAGCTTGGCAACCCCGCCCCATCCCGTACGAGGTCGGCGTCATGGCCAAGTACGCCAAGCTCGTCGGCACCGCCAGCGAGGGCGCCGTCACCAGCTAACCAACCCAAGCGCAAGCAGGGAGCGGGAGTAACCTCCATGTCCTACAACCAGGATCTCGCCGACCGCGTCCTGGCCGTCCTCGGCCCCGAGCCCACGCTCCAGCGCAAGTCAATGTTCGGCGGCATGGCCTTCATGGTGCAGGGCAACCTCGCCTGCTGCGTCCTCAACGACGACGTTATCGTGCGAGTGCCGAAGGACGCCTACGCCGCCACTCTCGAACTGCCCCACGTCCGCGAGATGGACTACTCCGGCCGCCCGATGCGCGGCTGGGTCCTCGTCGGCCCCGAGGCCACTTCCGCCGACGACTCGCTCGCCGAGTGGGTCCACTTTGGCGCAACGACGGCCCTCGCGCTGCCCGCCAAGTGACGCACGCTGCAACAAGGAGGCTATGTATGCCCATTACCCAGCGCATAACCCCGTCCCTCTGGTTCGACAACAGCGCTGAGGAGGCCGCCACCCTCTACGTCTCCCTCTTCCCAAACTCGCGCATCACCAGCCTCGTCCCCATCCCCTCCGGCCCAGCCGAGGGCGGCGCCATCGTGGACTTCGAGCTGGACGGCATGGCCTTCAACGCATTCGACGGCGGCCCCATGTTCCCGCACACCAACGCCGTCTCCTTCACCATCGCATGCAAGGACCAGGCGGAGATCGACCACTATTGGTACGGCCTTCTGGAAGGCGGGGGTGTGGAGGAGCAGTGCGGCTGGTTGCGAGACCGCTTCGGCCTCTCGTGGCAAGTCCAGCCCGCTGCCCTAGGCGACCTTATCGAGGCGAGTCCTGAAGCCGTAATGAAGTCGCTGCTCGAAATGGTGAAGATAGACATCGAGACCCTGCGCCGTGCTGCCAACGTGTAGGGGCGATTCGCGAATCGCCCGCCCTACGTGACCTCGCCCTTGAGTTGCAGCGGCAGCCCCGCCGCCATGAAGTACACCGCGTCCGCCTGCGCCGCGAAGATCTGGTTCACCCGCCCCAGCGCGTCCTCGTATGCCCTCCCCAGCTCCGTCGGCGGTATCACGCCGAGCCCCACCTCGTTGCTCACCACCACCCACGACGCCGCGCTCCGCTGCTGCAGCGCCAGCAGTTCCTCCGTCCGCGCCGCGATGGCCTCCCCCGTCGAGGGCGCCTCCGTCCGCAGCAACAGGTTGCTCACCCACAGCGTCAGGCAGTCGAGCACCACCGTGTCGTAGTCGTCCACTATCGGCCCCAACGCCCCCGAGACTTCCACCGGCGCCTCCAGCGTCGTCCAGTCCGCCGGCCGGCTCGCCTTGTGCGCCGCGATGCGCGCCGCCATCTCGTCGTCGCCCGCCTCCGCCGTCGCGACGAACAGCACCCGCTCGCCCTGCGACGCCAACCGCAGCGCGAATGCGCTCTTCCCCGCGCGAACGCCGCCCAGCACCAGCGTCAACCGGCTCACGGTATCGTCCTCGACTGCGTGTCCACCAGGTGCCCCGTGTCGTTCCAAATCTCCAGCACGCACCCCTCCGGCTCGACGGTGACCACCGACAGGCTCCCGTGCGAGAGCCGCAGCCGCCAGAAGTGCTCCGCCCCCAGCCCCAGCAGGCACACCGCCACCGCCCGTATCGATCCCCCGTGCCCCACCACGGTCACGTCCTCATACGGGTGCTGCTTCCTCGCCGCCTCCACGAAACTCCACACCCGCCCCAGCAGATCGAGTGTCGTCTCCCCGCCCGGCGCGGCGTAGTCCGTATTCCGGCCGATGATCCGGATTTCGTACACGTCCGGGTCCCGCTCCCTGGCCTGCGCCATCGTGAGACCCTCCCACTCGCCGTACGAGAACTCGCGAAGCAGCGGCTCCGGTATGATCTCGCCCCTGCTCGCCGACGCCACCTCCTGCGCCGTCGCCAGCGAGTGCCCCAGGTCGCTGCTGTACACCACCCGGCCGCCCTCTCCGTCGAGCCGCTCGGCAAGCTGGCGTGCCTGCTCGCGCCCGCGCTCTGTCAGCGGGATGTGCCGGTGTCCTTGGATACGGCCCTGGAGGTTCCACACCGTCTCGCCGTGCCGCACCAGCCTCCACGTGCCCAAGTCCGTCTCCTCCGAGTGGTCCGGTTCCCGTCTAGCCCCAGTATGGCGCGAAGAACAGCGTCGGCCAGTAGTACACCAGCAGCACGCCCAGCAGCAGCGCCGCCGCCTCCCCCACCTCGTTCACCGCCCCGTACGTGTCCCCCGTCATGCCGCCCAGCATGCGCGACGTCCACCACCCCAGAGCGAGCGCGACGAGAAACACGCCCCCTACGAGCGCCAGTCCCCCGCCGCCGAGCAGCAGCCACGCCGCGCCGAGCCCCGTCGCCAGCCCGATGAGGACCTGCCACCACCCTCGGCCTTCCATGAACGCCGACCCCATCCCCTCGGCCCGCGCGTACGGGAACGCCGCCATCGTCGCCAGCATCCCCAGCCGCGAGAGGCACGGGAACAGCAGCAGCAGCTCCCACCGCAGTTCCAGCGGCACGCTCACGATCAGCGACCACTTCAGCAGCAGTACCGTGAGCCCCCCGGCGACGGCGAACGCCCCCACGTGCGAGTCCCGCATGATGCGCAAGCGGTCCTCCCGCGAGTGCCCGCCGAAGAGGCCGTCGCACGCGTCCATGAACCCGTCGACGTGCAACCCCCGCGTCAGAACCAGCAGCGCCGCCAGCAGGATCGCCGCCACCGCCAGCGGCGGCACCGCCGTGTCCATCAGCCAGTCGAGCCCCGCCAGCGCGCCGCCCAGCGCCAGCCCCACCAGCGGGAACCACGCCCGCGCCGGGCCCATGCTCGTCTGCTGTCCACCGCCGACGGGCAAGATCGTCAGAAACCCAAACGCCTGCACCAGTCCCATCAGTCCGCGCCGCCTTTCCCCTCGTCGGGCCGGTCCGACACGCCCGCCTCCGTGAAGGTTGCCATGTCAGAGAGCGTCGCCGCCGCCGCTTCCACCACCCCCATCGCCAGCGCCGCGCCCGTGCCCTCGCCCAGCCGCATGTCAAGCTCCAGCAGCGGCCGCAGCCCCAACGCCTCCAGCACGACGCGGTGCCCTGCCTCCGCCGAGAGGTGCCCCGCGATGAGGTAGTCGCACACCACCGGGCACAGCCGGTGCGCGACCAGCGCCGCCGCCCCCGAGATGAACCCGTCGATGACCACCGCCCGCCGCGCGTACGCCCCGCCCAGCACGACGCCCGCCAGCACGCCGATTTCGAAGCCGCCCACCTTCGCCAGCACGTCCAGCGGGTCGCCCGCGTCCGGCCGGTTGACCGCCAGCGCCCGCTCGACGACCGCAGCCTTCGCCGCGAGCTCCGCGTCGCTCCGCCCCGTGCCGCGCCCCGTCGTCTCCCTCGCCGGCCGCCCCGTCAGCGCTGAGACGATCGCGCTCGATGCCGTCGTGTTCCCGATGCCCATGTCCCCTGTGCCGATGGCGTCCGCCCCGCGTCCCGTCGCCTCCAGCGCGAGGTCCACTCCTGCCGAGACGCACGCCTCTGCCTGCGCCCTCGTCATCGCCGGCCCCGCCGTCATGTCCGCCGTGCCTCGTCCAATACCGAGCACGCGCAACGCCGGGTGTTCCGGCAGCGCCGTCGCGATGCCCGCGTCTACGATGACCAGATCGATCCCCGCCTGCCGCGCCAGCACGCTGATGGCCGCGCCGCCCGAAAGGAAGTTCAGCGCCATCTGCGCCGTGACCTCCTGCGGGTACGCTGTCACGCCCTGCGCCACCACGCCGTGGTCGCCCGCCGCCACGATGATCGTCTTCCCTCGGATAGCCGGACGCTCCGCCCCCTGCATTCCCGCGAGCCGCACCGACAGCTCCTCCAGCCGCCCGAGGCTCCCCGGCGGCTTGGTCAGCGTCGACTGCCGCGCTATCGCGGCGCGCATCGCCTCGGCGTCCGCCGGCCTGATCCCCGCGATGGTCTCGCGCAGTTCCATCCCCGTGGCTGCTCCCTCTTGCCGTATTGCGGTTGGCCCAGTGTAGCCCCTCGCCATTCGAATGTCGTCAGCCGGACTCTGCCTGTGCGACCGGAAGTGCCGATAACCCGCGAGGGGGCTGACACGTGTCACTAGTGTGATGGGCTACAATACTAGTGTGAGCGTTCTGCTGGACGCACACCCCCGCAGCTCCCGTAAGAACGCGGCGGGCACATGTCGCGCCGAGACAAGGCGCCTTGGAGGATGCAGATGACGAATCGGGCTTCAGTCGGTTTGGCAACTGCGGCGCTCGTGGTTGCCGTTGCCGCATTGGTGGTCGCCGCCCTGGCCCTCGCGAGGGAGCCCGCCTCGCCGTTGCCCTCCAAGAACGTGCCCGGTCTCTACACCAAGGCCCTCGTCGACGAGGCAATCCAGCTCTACGAGCGTGAGGGGCGCGAGGCCGCCATCGAGCACTACAGCGACCCCGCCAACGTGGACGGCGAGTGGTACGTCTTCATCATCAACGAGGAGGGGCGCACCATCGGCCACCACAACCCCAACTTCATCAACCGCGACCCGGAGGAGCGCGTCGACTCCACCGGCTACTACTACGGCGAACCATTGCTGGCCACGACCGAGGAGGGCAGCTGGGTCAACTACACGTTGCTGAACCCGGAGACCGGCGACGAGGCGATCAAGCACACGTGGGCGGTGCTCCACGACGGCCTGATCTTCGGCTCTGGCTGGTACGAGCGCTAGGCGAGGCCCCGGCTAGCGCGGCGCCCCCCGTCTACCGGGGAGGCTCCCACCGGAAGAACCGCACGGTGAACGCCAGTCCGCCGACCAGCCACACCGCCATCACCGCCAGGTGCCCCCACTCGAACCCGGTCCCCGTCTCGAACGGGTTGAAGGACGTGTGAAGCGCCACCGCCATGTGCCGCACCGGGAACACGTCCGCAATGGTCGTCAGCCACACCGGCGCGTCGTCAAGCGGGATGAACACGTCGGAGATGAACAGCAGCGGCAGGATCGACGCGTTCACAATCGCCGGCGCCGCGTCCGCGTTCGGGATGAGCGTCGTCACGGCCAGCCCCAGCGTGCAGAACGTCGCCGCCGCGATGGCCAGCGTCAGCAACACTGCCGGCAGGGTGTTCGTCGGCAGGTCGACGCCGAAGAGCACAACCCCCGACCCCGCGACGATGACCACCAGCAGCGCCGCCAGCAGCACGGAGTGCACGATCTTGCCCGCCAGGTAGGACCAGCTCGGCAGCGGCGTGCCCCGCATCCGCTTCAGCAGTCCTGCCTCTCGCGAAAACGCGATGTTCATCGCGATGTTCGTGTACGTCGCCCCTACCAGCGCGAAGACCATGATCGCCGGCACGTAGAACGTCGAGCCGCTGTACGTGTTGCCGTTAGCGTCCGTGATGTCCCTGTTGCCGAACACCAGGTTGAAGATCACCAGGAACATCAGCGGGAATACGATGGTGAAGAACGCCGCCGCCGGGTTCCGCCAGAACGCCCGGTTCTCGTAGCGCACCTGTCGCAGCGCAAGCATCACGGCCTTCATGCCTTCCCCCCGCTCTCGCCGTCCTCGCCCACCAGCTCGATGAACAGGTCCTCCAGCGTCGGGTGCGTGACCGAGAGCTCCTCCAGCTCGACGCCGTGCTCCACTGCCCACGAGGTCAGCGCGTGCAGCGTCCCCGTCGGCGAGTCCGTCTCCAACGAGTATGCGCCGCCGCCTAACCCAACCGCCTGAAGCCCGTCCGTCAGCGCGGGCGAGCCCTCCGGCAGGCGGAACCGCACGGTCGTCGCGCGGCCCTCCAACGAGAGCTCTCCCGGCGCCCCCAATGCGACGATCCTACCCTGCACCATGATCGCGACGCGGTCCGCCAGGTACTCGGCCTCCTCCATATAGTGCGTCGTCAGCAGCACCGTCTTTCCCAGCGACTTCAGCCCCCGCACCATCTCCCACGCCCCGCGCCGCGCCGCCGGGTCGAACCCCGTCGTCGGCTCGTCGAGGAACAGCAGCTCCGGGTCCCCCGCCAGCCCGATGGCAACGTCCAGCCGCCGCTGCTGCCCGCCGGACAGCTTGTTCACCCGCTGTCGCCGCTGCTCCCGAAGTCCCACCAGGTTCAGCAGTTCCTCCAGCGGCAGCGGCTGCGGGTAGTAGCCGCGGAACTGGTTGATCGTCTCCTCGACGGAGAGGTACTGGTCCACGCTGGTCGATTGCAGCACGACGCCTACTCGCTGCTTGTACGCCTGGTCGTTCGAGCCCGGGTCGTGCCCCAGCACCGACACGTCCCCGCTCGATTTGCTCCGGTGCCCCTCGAGGATCTCGACGATCGTCGTCTTCCCCGCCCCGTTCGGCCCCAGCAGCGCGAACACCTCACCCGTCGCCACCTGCAGGTCGACGCCCCGCACCGCCTCGATGCTGCCGTACGACTTGCGCAGGTTCCTGACGTCGATGGCCCACTCTCGAGCAAGGGTCTCTTGGGCGTTCGTCAACGTGCATGCTCCTGCATGGAATTGGATTCCGGCACTTGAACAATGTAGCTTTTGCAAGAGGCCATTGCAAAGCCCAAAACCTGACCCGTGGAGGATTACGGGGTGCTCCTATGCACCGCACTTGAAGTCGCGCTCATCCCCGGAATATCTGGAAATTTCCCGTCACGCCCTTGCTGGAAAGGGGTTGACGGGCAGGGTTACAATGCTGCATCACCGGACGACAGGCCTTGACATACGGGGAGGTATGCTGTGGCCTTGAGTGAGATTGTGGAGTTCGTTGGCGCCTCCACAGGGATCGCAATTGCCGTCCTCGGAATAGTGCTTACCGTCGTCGGATTCTTCGCGCTCACACGGATGGGCAACCGTGCCCGTCCTTCCCCCGGCAAGAAGTAACGCACCTTTCCTCGCCGCGACCCATTCGGCGCGCTGCCCCCGCGCGCCCGTCCTCTGTCTGCCTGCGAGTGCCGCTATCTACCCGCCCTGACCGCCCCGCGCATCGCCTTCGCCGCCGATACCATGTTCCGCAGCGACGGGATGACCTCCTCCCACCGCCGCGTCTTCAGGCCGCAGTCCGGGTTCACCCACAACCGCTGTCCGGGCTGCAGCGCCCGCGACGCCGCCCTCAGCAACTCCGCCATCTCGTCCGCATCCGCCACCCGAGGCGAGTGTATGTCGAAGACGCCCGGCCCCACCTCGTTTGGGTAGCTGTTCCGCTGCAGGTTGCGGAGCACCTCTCCGTCGCTCCGCGCGTTCTCCATCGAGATCACGTCCGCGTCCATCAGCGTGATCGATTCGGCAATGTCGTCGTACGCGACGTAGCACATGTGCGTGTGGATCTGCGTCCGGTCCTGCACCCCGGCGGTTGCCAGCCGGAAGCAGTCAACCGCCCAGGACAGATAGCTGTCCCAGTCCGCCCTGCGCAACGGAAGCCCCTCGCGCAGCGCCGGCTCGTCCACTTGGATCACGTTGATGCCCAGCGCCTCCAGGTCCAGGACTTCGTCGCGTATCGCAAGGGCCAGCTGTCGGCACGTCTCGCTCCGCGGCTGGTCGTCCCGCACGAAAGACCACTCCAGCATGGTCACAGGCCCGGTCAGCATGCCCTTCATCGGCAGCTCCGTAAGCGACTGCGCATACGTTATCCAGCGCAGCGTCAGCGGCGACGGCCGTGCGATGTCGCCGTAGATGACGGGCGGCTTGGCGCACCGTGAGCCGTAGCTCTGCACCCACCCGTTGGCGGTGGAAACGTAGCCCAGCAGTTGCTCGCCGAAATACTCCACCATGTCGTTCCGCTCGGCCTCCCCGTGCACCAGCACGTCCAGCCCCACGTCCTCTTGGATGCGCACCGCCTCCGCGATGTTCTCCTTCAGGAACTGCTCGTATTCCCCGTCGGACATCTCCCCGCGATTGTGGCTGGCTCGTGCGCGTCGGATCTCCGCCGTCTGCGGGAAGGAGCCAATGGTCGTGGTGGGGAAGTCCGGCAAGTCGAGCTGTTCGCCCCGCCGCTGGGCGTACGGGCTCCGTCGCAACAGCATGTCAGCGGTGACTGCCGCGCTCCTCTCCTTGATCTCCGGGCTGTGAATGCGCGGCGACGCCGTACGGTCGGTGATCGCCGCCAGGTTCGAGGCCAGCTCCGCCTCCGGCCCTTCCCCGTTCAGCGCCGCCGCAATGGTCGCTACCTCCCGCACCTTCTGTTTTGCGAAGGCCATCCACGACTTGATCTCCTCGTCCAGCGTCTCCTCGTTGTCCAGGTCCACCGGGCTGTGCAGCAGCGAGCACGACGGCGCGATGACCACCCGGTTGCCGCCCAGCACGGCGACCGCCGTCCGCGCCGTCTCGATGGCCCCCGCAAGGTCTGCCTTCCACACGTTACGTCCATCGACCAGCCCCAGCGACAGGGTCTTGCCGGCGGACAGCTCGGCGAGCACCGGCGCCAGGTCGGAGCGTCCCCGCACCAGGTCCAGGTGCACCCCCTGCACCGGCAGCGCGAGCGCGGCCCCCGTGTTTTCACGCAGGTCGCTGAAATACGTTGTCAGCATGACGCTGAGCGAGGGCGCCGCCGCAGCCAGCCGCGAGTACGCAGTCTCAAATGCGGTCAATTGCTCGGAGGTTAGGTCCAGTCCCAGCGCCGGCTCGTCCATCTGCACCCACGTCGCGCCGGCGTCCGCCAGCCGCCGCAGGACCTCGGCGTACACGTCCAGCAGCCCGTCCAGCAACACTAGGGTGTCGAGCCCGTCACCTTGAGCCTTGGAGATGAGGAGGTATGTCACCGGCCCCACCAGCGCCGGCCGCGTGTGGATGCCAAGCCCCTGCGCCTCGAGGAACTCGTCGACGACCTTCGCCGAACGCAGCGCGAACTGCTGCCCCTCGTGCAGCTCCGGCACCAGGTAGTGGTAGTTGGTGTCGAACCATTTCGTCATTTCCATCGCCTGCACGCCCGGATCGCCGATGGTCGCCGCTCGGCCCCGCGCCATCGCAAAGTACGTGTCCAGATCCACGCCGCCGTCCACCGTCCCGTAGCGCCGCGGGATGGCGCCCACCATGACAGAGGTGTCCAGTACGTGGTCGTAGAGAGAGAAGTCATTGGAGGGAATGTGAGTGATGCCGGCGTCGCGCTGGAACTCCCAATGTGCGCGCCTCAGGTCGGCGGCCCGTCGTTGCAGTTCGTCGCCGTCTATCCTGCCGCCCCAGTACGCCTCGACGGCCCACTTCAGTTCTCGATGCGGTCCAATGCGGGGGAATCCCAGGTTTGCTGTCGTCACCATATCGTCCTCCTGAAAAAAAGAGGGCCTCGCCGCGCGGCAGGAGGCCCGTGTCTTCAAGAGCCCTTGAGGGGGTTAAAGCAAATATAAATTATATCAATTGCCGTTGTTGGTCAACCCCTTTCCAGTCTCATTTTACGAAATCCGTCGAGCCGAAACACCGCTCCCAATCTCACCCGACCGGCGTCATCGTCAGGTAGAGCGCTATCGTCTGCAGCGCCTCCCAGTCTTGTTGGGACAGCTCGAAGTTCTTTCCCGTCTGCAGCGTCCAGCCCTGAAAGCCCTCGGTCCGGTTCTGGACGGTCATGTCCTTCACCCGCTTGATCATCTCGTCGATGGTGGCGTCCTCGGAGAGGATGCCGATAAGTCCGCTGCCCATGTCCTTCCCGCGCCACGAGACGTCCAGCACCTCGCCGAATATCGGAAAAGACTTCTTCCGCAGCGTCGTCAGCTTGATGGCCCCCTCTTTCGGCATCTTCCGCCCGTCCGGCACGCCGAAGATGAACCACCATTGCGGAGGGCTCCTGTCGCTGCCGTCCTGCTTGATGACGTTCACCCACGTGATCGGCCCCGCCGAGATGTCGACGACCCCCAGCGACCGGGTGAACATTCGCTTGCCGATCGCCTCCTCTGGCCGCCCGCGCTCCGCCATCTCCGCCGGGACACCGAGCAACGCCAGCGCCTCCTCCAGCGTGTCCCGTGTCTTGTCCCGGAATCGCTCGTTCCAGCTCGTCATGGAGCAATCCTACAGCACTTCACCGGCTCGAATCACTTCCTCTCGCCACCCATTGTCATGTTTGAAACACTTGTGCTATATTGCCGGAACACCACTGGGAGGGTATTGAATGGAAGCGCGGCTGAGCATCGTCACCCTTGGAGTCACGGACCTGGAGCGCTCGACCAGGTTCTATCGCGACGGCATGGGTCTGCCCGTGCACGAGGCGGGAAGCGCGTCAATCACGTTCTTCTTGCTCAACAACGTGATGCTCGCCCTGTTTCCGAGAGACGCATTGGCCGAAGACGCCGCCGCGGACCGGGCCGGTGATGTCGGGTCAGGACAACATTTCTTCACAATGGCGCACAACGTCGCCTCGCGCGATGAAGTGAACGCCGTGCTCGCCGAGGCCGAGGCGGCCGGGGCCCGCATTATCAAGCCCGCCGAAGAGACGTTCTGGGGCGGCTACTCGGGCTACTTCGCGGACCCCGACGGCTTCCAGTGGGAAGTCGCAACCGGCTCCGGCCTCCCCGTGGACCCCAGCGCGGGCTAGAAAGCCGCACACCCGCTCGCCCTCCCCGCTACCGTCATTCCCGCGAAAGCGGGAATCCAGTGGCGCGGCAGCGTGGCTTCTCGCTTTCCCTGAGCCCGTCGAAGTGCCTGCCTGTACCGCACTCCGTCTTACCAGCGAAAGCCGGTACCCAGACCCCGCTCGCCCTGACCCCGTCCTGAGGCTCTCGAAGGAGCCTGTCGAAGGGCGCGGGCGCAAGCCGGGAAGGGATTAAACGTCGTCCCCCATATCGTGGTCCGGGTGGTTGGCATCGCCCTGCTTCCAGTACCCTTGCGTCCGCAGCATCGAGCGGTCGACGCCGCGCTCCTCGAGGAAGTGCCGCCTGATCTCCCGCATGACGTCGGCCTCGCAGCTCACCCACACGCGACCGTCGCCGGCGGGCAGCTCCACTGACTTGATCGCGTCCGCCAGCAGCCGCCCCGGCGTCGAGCCGCCCTGGCGGTGCAGCCACGTCACCTCGAACTCCGCCGCCGACGTGAGTTCTTGCTCTTCCTCCGCGTCGTGCACCTCCGCGTAGACGATGGCCCGCATGCTCGACGGCATCGCCTCCAGCAGCGTGCCGATCGCCGGCAACGCGGCCTCGTCCCCGCCGATGACATACCACTCGGCCGCGTCTTCGGGAAAGTACGTGCCCCCTGCCATCCCGCCGATGACCGCCGTGTCGCCGGCCTTGACTTCCGCCGCCCACGCGGCCCCCGGCCCGTGCTCGTGCAGCGCAATGTCGACGACCAGCTCCCCCGACTCTGCGTCCCAGTGGCGGGGCGTGTACGCCCGGCTCATCGGCCGGGGCCTGTCCTCCGGGAAGTTCATGCCCTCCGGCCCCTCCACGGGCATGGGCAGCTCTCCAGACGAGGCGTCGGGCAGGTAGATGCGGACGTGCTCTGCGGGGCCCTTGGACTCGAAGCCCTGCATCTGCTCCCCGCCCAGCGTGATCCGCACCATCCGCGGCGTAATGCGCTCAACCCGCCGCACCTCGACAACGCGAGGCGGCGGCCGCCTCCGACGCTGCGGCGCTCCGGTGTTCTGTGGTGTAGGTGTGGTCAAGTCGTGTCTCCTCTCAGTTTCGATTGTTTCGGCGAGCCCCGGCTACGAGCCGTCCGGGATTGCCACCGGCTGCGGCCACTCCACAACTTCAAACGACAGAAGCGTGGCATGGGTGGCGACGGGGACCTCGCCGTCGGTCCTGGCGTGGCCTCGCTTGAACTCGTCGCTGTTCACCCACCGCAGGAAGTCCTCCTCCGAGCGCCAGCGGGTGTACACGTAGTACCGGGTCTCCCCCGACACGGGACGCAGCAGTTGGAATCCCTCAAACCCCTCCATCTGCTCCACTTCCCGTACTCGGTTGCCGAACCGCGCCTCCAGCTCTGCTCCTGCGCCTTCGGCCGGCGTGATGGCGTTGATCTTGACGACACTCATTCTCTTCCTCCTATCCCTTTCCGATTGCTTCCCATGCGGCGAAGGGCCTCCACCGCCCTTCACCTTCTCCCTGACCGTTTGATGCAGGCAGGACCACCGGACTGCCGCTCTGGGGATGCGGCATAACCATGACGCTGTGGTCGAACACCTGCGAGAGCAGCCCCGCGCAGAGGATGTCGCGAGTCCTCCCCAGTCCAACTACGCGCCCCTTGGACATGACCGCAACCCTGTCCGCGTACGCTCCGGCGAGGTTCAGGTCGTGGAGGATGGCGACCACTGCCTTCCCCTCCGCCGCCAGTCGACGGCAGATGCCCATCACGAGTTCCTGGTGACCGAGGTCGAGTGCGGCCGTCGGCTCGTCCAGCAACACCACCGGCGTGTTCTGTGCCAGCACCCGCGCCAGCGACACCCGGCGCTGCTCTCCACCCGAAAGGGTCGGGTACAGGCGCTCTGATAGGTGCAGCGTCTTCACGCGCATCAGGGAGTCTTCGGCTATAGCATAGTCGCACGCCGACGGCGACCGCCAGCGGCGCACATACGGGTGCCTCCCCATCAGCGCCACCTCTCGGGCAGTGAAGGGGAAACCCAAGGCGGTGTGCTGAGGCAGCACGGAACGCAGCCGCGCCAGCGCTCCAACATCGGTGAACTGCACCGGACGCCCGCACAGCGAGACTTCGCCTGAGTCCGGGTGCAGGTCCCCCGCCAGCAACCCGCACAACGTGGACTTGCCCGCGCCGTTTGGTCCGACAATCCCCAGGACCTCGCCGGCCCGGATGTCCAGGTCGACCCCGTCGACAAGGGCGCGGGCGCCTGCCCTGTAGCCCAGGTCGCGAACTTGAACCAGCGTCGTCATCAAATGCCTCCCCAGCTCTTTCGGGTGCGGTGGACGAGCCACAGGAAGAACGGTCCGCCCAGCAGCGCCGTGACGACGCCGAGTGGCGCTTCCGCCGGCGCCGCCGCCGTCCTCGCGATGAGGTCGGCGAACAGCAGCAGCATCGCTCCGCCGAGGATGCTGCACGGCAGCAGGAATCGGTGGTCGGGCCCGACGGTGAGGCGGATGATGTGTGGGACAACCAGACCCACGAAGCCGATAACGCCCGCCACAGCCACTGCGGCGCCCGTTATAAGCGCGCTGAACACGATGACAGCAACACGGACTCGTTCGGTCGAGATGCCCAGGTGTCCTGCCTGAAGGTCGCCCAGCGTCAGGAGGTTGAGCGCTCGGGCCCAGAAGGGCAGCGCCACCATGCCGACGACGAAAAACGGGAGCACGGACCAGACGACGGGCCACGTGGCCCCGCCCACGGAGCCAAGGATCCAGAAGGTGATGCTGCGTAGTTGGTCATCGTCGGCGATGGAGGTGAGCAGTCCAGTGAATGCGCCGGCCGTGGCGTTGACAGCGATGCCCGCCAGCACCAGCACCACAACCTCTGTTCGGCCAAAGCTCCTCGCCACCGAGTAGACAAGCGCCGTGGCCGCCAAGCCGCCAAGGAACGCCGCCACAACAATGCCCGTCGTTCCCGGAATGAAGAACCCAAGCACGATGGCGCTCACCGCGCCCACCGCCGCGCCGCTGGACACACCTATGACGCTCGGTTCTGCCAGCGGGTTGCGAAAGACCCCCTGCAGTGCTGCGCCGGCAACTCCAAGCCCTCCGCCGACGAGCAGGGCCAGCACGATTCGCGGCAGCCGGATGTTCCACAGCACCGAGTCCATGCGCTGCTCGACGGCGATGCCCGTCTCGATGCCGGCGTGGCTCAGAAGGATGGCGACGGTCTGCAGCGGTTTGATCTCGACCGCGCCCATGCCCGTGTTCATGAACAGGGCCACGACCAGCAGCACGAGAATCGATCCCAACAATGCGGGAGCCGTCACCCGCGACCCCTCCTGCCGCTGGGTTTTCGTTCGGCCCAGCGGCCATGGGGGCACGCGCCTTCTGGCGGCGTTCAAGCTGATCATTGGGCAGGCGCCAGGTCAGGGTGGAATACGCGCAGCAGGTCCATCAGGACTTGCCCCATGCGCGGGCCGCCGCCGCCGAAGTACTGGTCGTCGAAGTCGACGATGCAGCCCTCCTGCGCGGCCTTGGTCTGCGCCACGCCCGGGATCGTGAGAAGTCCGTCGCGGCCGCCCACGGACATCAGCCCGGCTGTCAGGACAACGATGCAATCAGGGTTCGCCGCGGCGAGGGCCTCCGCCGTCAACGGCACAAAGGGCCGCATCACGCCTGCCGCCGCGCCGCCGCTGATGGCACCGGTCGCCTCGAAGAGCTCGTGGCTGAGATGGTCCCTGCCGATGAGGAACAGCGAGTCCAGCCCCCGCATGTAGAGGAACACGGCTGTTGGCTTCTCCTCCACGTGAGCTACCAGCGCCCGCACTTCCTCTATCTGCGTCTCCAGGTCTGTCGCCAGCTCTTCGCCGCGGTCAGGAACGCCGAGTGCAACCGAGATATTGCGGATCTTCTGCGCGGCCCCGTCAATGGTGGAAACGTTGTCCAGAATGACTACCGGGACCCCCGTCGAACGGACCTGCTCGAGCACTTCCGGTGGGCCCGCATTGAGGTTTCCGATCACAAGGGTGGGATTCATTGAGAGGATGCCCTCGGCGCTCAGCGACCGCTGGTAGCCAATCTGCGGAAGTTCCTGGACTTCATCCGGATAGGTTGCGCTGCTGTCGACCGCAACGACGTGTTCGCCGAGGCCGAGCGCGAAGACCACCTCGGTAAAGTCCCCGTTCAGCACCACTATCCTGCTGACGTCCTCGACAACAACCACGTTGCCCTGAACATCCACAATCGTCGCAGGAAGAACAGGTGGTGCGGGCTCTTCCACTTCGCCCGTCGCGGTCGGCGCCGGCTCGACGACCGTCACCGGGTCCGGCGGCGTGGTGGGTGCCGGCGTGGGGGCAGGGGCTGAAGCAACGGTCGGCGCCGGTGTGGGTAGTATCGCAGCGACTGTTGCGCTGCTCGTAGTGACCGCCGTTGGCACGACAACCGGTACAGACGCCACGCGCTGCGACCCTGCCCCCGCGGTTTGCCGGTCATCGCCCTCGCCGCCGCTACAGGCCGCCAGGAGACCGAGAATCGTCGCCGCGGCAACGACGCTCAACCATCGACTGGAAAATGCTCGAATCGCCATTTCGCCTCCAGATTTCCAATCCCATGCGCGCTTGTGGCGAACCCTGAAAGCATGGGCCGTGGGTTCCACACAGCATTGGATTGATAGCAGACTATGTTCAGAAATTAGTATAGACATAGTATTTACTTTGTCAACACTATTTCTTCAAACTCTGGAGATGGGGTGCCCCGCGTGTTCTAGGGAGCAATCCGACAGAAGCAGGTTCCAGCCGGCGTTGGCAGTGTGGCTGGGTTCAAAGCAATTCCCAAATCTAAGTAGGGTGTCGAAGGCTACCGGCATTTCGGCTCGGCAGTGAAGCTCACGAGAGGTAGTGCGTACTAATAATGGAGGAAAGTGTTGTCACAACCAATTGCCGGAAGGAAAGGGAACGTTCCCTCCAGAGGAGACCCTCGTCCTTCTCAATCCAGTCGAAGGTGCCAGACCACAGTTGGCTTTGAGGGCTGCTGGGCTATGCAGCGGCGCTCCCTAGTGGACCGGCCCCTCCAGCGCGTCCTCGCCGCGGTGCTTCTTCACCATCTCCCGCACCACCGGCGAGTGCTTGTACGGCCCCGTCACCCGGTTCATCAGGTGCTCGCTCGGGCCGTCCCACACCAGCGGCGAGCCGTCCCGTGGGGGCACCGCGATGCACATGTTCTTCGCAGGGTCGCGCACCACGTTCATCGGCTCCCCGCCGTCCTCGACGATGCGAAGCTGCTGCCGCAGCAGTTCCCGGTACATCAGCACGCCCCGGTCCGACTCGCCCAGCCGCTCCTTCGTCCTGTCGACGATGGGCCCCTGCGCAAGCCACGCCATCGCGTCCTGCCCGCCGTTGTTGTCCAGCTCGTCCCAGATAGGGTCGCCGTGCGCGTCCACCGACGGCGGCACGATGTAGTACGGCACGCTCTCCTGCGGCGGCTCGTCCGGGTCCTGCGTGTAGGAGGTGAAGAAGACGTGCAGCGTGTGCGTGTCGTCCATCGGCACCCGGTACATGAAGTCCGTGGTGAAGCTGTTGACGTTCGGGAAGATGGAGGGCCGCACCTCTCGGAGGCCGTTGGAGGTCTTGGCGTAGTTCATGATGCCCTGGTCGTACACCGCCCAGTCCCGCCGCTCGCCGACGGGCGTCCGAGGGCCGCTCCCGCCGCCGCGCTGCGGCCGCTGCAGGTCAGGCCGCCCGATGCGCTCCAGCGCGTAGTTCGCAAAATACCCGTGCAGCCACTCAAGGTGCGCCGGGTCCATGTCGTTCTCCTGCACCTGCAGCCAGTTGCAGTTGAGCACCTGGAACCCCACGTCCCGCGCAACGTTCTCCATGACGAAGAGGTCCCAGTTCGGCAGCAGCGGCGCCGGCTCCGGGCCAAGGTACGCGAACACGACTCCGGCCAGCTCCCGCACCGAGTACGCTTGCAGCCTCACCCGGCTGGGGTACGTGCTGTCGGCCGGCTCGTCCGGCATCTGCAGGCACTGCCCCTCCGGGCTGTACAGCCACCCATGGTACGCGCACCGCAGCCCCTCCGGCTCCGGGATCCCGAAGCGAAGCTCGACGCGACGATGCGCACACCGGCCCTCGACCAGCCCCATCCTGCCTGACCGGTCGCGGAAGAGCACCAGGTTCTCCCCCAGCAGCCGCACCGCCCGCACCGGGTTCTCGTCGAGCTGTGACGCCGTCGCGATGGGGTGCCAGTACCACCGCATGAGCTTGCCCATCGGGGTGCCGGGTCCCACCTGGGTAAACCGCTCGTTCTCCTCTGCGGTCAGCATTGGCGCCTCCTTGCCGCGGCGTCCTCCCGCGGCCGGCTCGGCCGTTAGCCGAGGTACCGGCGCAGCTTCGCGGCCTGCTCCACGTAGGGCCGCACCTGCACCCGCGACTCGTCCTTGATGGCCGCCCAGATCGCGCTCGTCAGACCCTCGTGGATGCGGTCCACCTCGTCCGTGAACCGCGCGACGACGTTCATCGAGTCCTCGCCCAGCAGCTCCCGCACGTGCCGCTCGTTCGTGTACCGAAGCGCCGCCCGCAGGTCCTCGTCGACGCTCGGGTAGCTGTCGCGAATGAACGCCCAGTCGTCCTCGTCAAACGCGCTCAGCCCCAGCAGGTCCGGCGGCACGCCGATCGAGTACAGCGACGCCGCAAAGCCGATGGCCCGCGGCAGCGTCGCCCCACCCACGCCGTCCAGCGAGCGCCCGTAGCCGAACAGCCCCACGTGCATCTTGCGCTCCCGCCGCCGAGGCACGTGGGCGGACGCCGCGGCGATCACGTTGGTCAGTTCCACCACCCGCTTCTGGTACCCCGCCGACGCCTTGGCGATGAGTGAAATCGCCCTGTCCTCGTCGATGGGCCGGGGCTCGCGGCGCGTGTGCGCCCGCAGCAGCGCGATGGACTCGCGCACCGTGTCCCGGTCGTAGTCGTACTTGAACGCCGACTGCACCGTCACCGTTTGCGCGCTCGGGTACTCCACGAACGAGCGGTCGATGTTCAGCGGGTTCAGATGCCCGCGGAAGGGCGCCGACCCTGCCCCGATGATCGGGTACATCGGGATGCCCAGCCGCCCCTCCAGCCGGTGCAGCCGTTGCAGCGCCACCTTGAGGATGAGCTCCGCCCCGACGATGCCGTAGTTGAGAGCCGGGTCGCTCCGCGCCAGGAACACCCGCTGGTACGGCACCTCCCGCCCATACAGGTACTCCTCGACGATCGCGTCGCTACGCAGCATGTTGTCCCGGTCCTCGACCAAGGGGATCATCCGGATACGCTTCGGCGAGAACTCTCCGATCCAGTCCTGGATCGTCCGCCCGCCCGGCAGCGCGTGCTGCTCCTGCCCCACGATGATCTGCCGGTAGTACGCCTCGACGAGCCGGAGCTCCTGCGCGCTCGTCGTGAACGGCAGGATGACCTCCTGGATGGGTGCGTTCTCGTCGTCCATGTCCGGGTAGAAGCCGTTGGCAACGTCCCACGCTGAGGGCACGCTCTGCAGCGCCTCCACCATAGACTTCCGCATGTCCCGCTCCACCGAGGGGTTGGGCACGCGCAGCGTCAGGATCACGTCATGCCCCAGCCGACGCTCTTGCTGGAAGAAGTCCGCGTACCCCGTCAGCAGCTTCTGCACAACGTGGTTGTCCGCCTCCTTGCCCTCGGAGTCCCACATCTGCTCGTTGCAGCCGAGCGCAAAGATCTCGGCGGCCTCGTCCACCTCCCCCTCGCCCTTCAGGACGCCTTCCTCATCGGCGAAGGGCGCGGGAGTGGCGTTGTCGGGATGTTGCGTGCTCATCACTTTGGGCACAAACCACACGGTGCACCTCACATTTAGCATCGACGGCACAAGCGGCGCCTGCCCGAATTATACGAAGCCCGTCACGCGCGCGACAGCATCCACCTCAGCGAAGGGTCGTGAAACAACGCGCCAGGCGTCGGCGAACACTCAACCTTGTACCGCCGCCAGCTCCAACGCCGTAGGCACGCCGACCAGGCCATCCGCGAAGAGGTACAGCGAGGCGATCTGCTCAAAATCCCCGCCGCTCAGCTCATCGCGAAGGTGCGCCTCCGCAGCCGCGACGGCCTCGTAGTAGCTGATGACGCTGTTTTCGTCGCTGTCGAAGCGGCGTCCCAGGCTTCCCCGGAGGAACGGCCTGTCGCCTCCGCCGTTGCGGTCTGCCACAATCCACCGTCGAGTAGCCACCTGCCTGTCCTGCATCAGCTCCATTTCCCTGACCAGCAACGCCTCCGCCTCGTCGATGCCGTCGCGCACCCACGTCCTCCCCAGCGCCTCTCCAAACAACGCCGGGTGCCGCGCCCCCAGGCCCGACAACACGAACGCAGTCTCCGCGTCAGCCGGTTCGAGCGTCTCAAGGAACGGTAGCGCCGCAACGAACAGGGCGCTCTCGATGCTGGTGTCTGCCAGTGAGTCCAGAAAGTCGAGCACCTTCACGTCGAGCGCATCGATGCCATCGCGCACCCATACCCTGTCCTCCGTCGCGCGAAATACCTCGGGACGGCGGAGGCTCAGGTCCGCCAGGAAGCGAGCCGACTCCGCGTCCCCATGCTCAACCTCGTCGAGGAAGGGCATGGTCGCGATCGCCAGCGCGCTCACCCGGTCCTGCCCGGCCAGCGATCCCAGCGACGTGACGACGCGGGCCTCCTCCGCGTCGAATCCGTCTTGCACCCAAGTCTTCTGCAGCAACCTCGAAAGCAGCGGCTGGTCGCGGGTGCCGACGCTCGCCAGGAGTTGCACCGCAGGCAGGTCGTCGGACTCCACCGAGTCCAGGAGCGCCATGCCGGCAATCAGGATCGCCTCGTCCTCTGCCTTGTCCTCCAGCGAGTGCAACGTCCTCAGGACGGCCAGCTCCGTTGCCCCGAGGCCGTCGCTCACCCACCCCTTGTCGACGATCACGCCCAGCAGACGAAGCCCGTAGTCCGTTCTCGACAGGCTCGTTAGGAAGTCCAGGCTCGGCTTGTCCGTCTCCTCCAGCGAGTCAAGAAACGCGAGCCGGAACACCCGGCCACCCGCTTCGGATTCCACTGCCAGCGACTCCAGCAGCGCGACGGTTGACCGCTCGTCCTCGTCGAGGCCGTCAACCACCCACTCCTTCCCCACTAGCGCCGGGTCGCCCTCCCAGCCAAACGCCAGCTCCATCGCCACCAGCCGGTCGACTTCCGCCTGCTCCTCCGCGCTGACGCCGTCCTCCACCCAGGGCAGCGCGAGGATGCGGTCAGCCAGCGATCGCTTCGAAAGCGCGAGCCTCGTGGACGCCGGAAGGCTCTCCCACGTCGCCGTGGAAGCGATAAGCGTGTCTTGGATTGGCGCAGTCTGATTCGCTGGCGCTACGGCGGCGCCCGCAGCCGCAGCGGCCGGCTGCCCGTTCGAGCTCTGCGCAACCTCGACGGCAGCCGGCGCTGTCGAAGTCAGCGTGTCTCCGGTCAACGGCTCGTCGCTGAACCGGAAGTAGGCCACTGCGGCAAACCCTGCGACAAACAGAAACGCCAATGCCGTCAGCACGTGCACGGAATAGTTGCGGGGCACCTTGTATTCCATCATCGGGACATTCCCACCTGCCTGGGTGATGCGGCTAGCGAAAGCCCGAAGTCCGATGCCCGCGGACACTCTCACTTGGCGTTATGCTACAGGCGCGGGCAGGCAACCGCCAGCCCTCGTTTCGCTGGAAATCTCGCGCCATCCGTAGCGAGGCCGCCGGCGGGTCGGCGAGGCGAGGATGGCAGCTTTGGCCCCGGCGCGCCTACGTGTTCGTGACGCTCGGTTGGTTCACCCGAACGGTGATGATGTCCGTGCCGTGGAACTGCTGGTGCCGCACGGACGCCGCATACGCCCGCAGCAGCACCAGCGACGTCTCGTTCTCCACGACCGAGTCCGCATCGTGCTGCTGGAGCTGCCGGATCCGGTCCTCGATGTTCAGGTCGCCGCTCGGCCCCGCTATGAACTCCAGGTCGGCCGACTGCCCCTCGCTCGACGCGACCACCACCAATCGCCGCTCCTCATCGGTGGTCGCCTCCGCCTGTCGAGGCTGCTTCTCGCCGGTCAGGTCCAACGGCGAGAGCGTCAGCAGCGTTTCCTCCGCCACGGCCGAAAGTCGGTCCCGCATCGCCGTGTTCCACCTGCGTCTGGCGGCAAATTTATCGATGAATTCGTTCAGTTCCGGCAGTGACTCCACATCCAGCCGGGATTGAAAGCGCATCCTGCGCGGATTTGTGAGTTCCAGGTAGAGGATCATCAGAATTGCGGCGAACCCGCCCGTCGTGATCCCGCTCTTGAACAGCCCGCCAACCACCGGCCCGACGTCCGGCAGCGTGATCAGCCCGAATTGGAACGCCGCGCCGATCCAGAAGCAGATGCCGCCGGCAACCACCTTTTCGCGGTTTGGTTCATTGAGGATCACCGTCCGCGCCCCGTCCACGAAGAGCGTGCCGCAGACCAGCATGAGGTACCCCGCCATCACCGGCCCCGGAATCGTGCTGAACAGCGCCGAAAACTTCGGCGTGAATGCCAGCGCCAGAAAGATGATGCCGATGCTGTACCCGACCGAGCGCGATGCTACTCCGGTGGTCCGCGTGAACGCGATGATGCCCGAGTTGATGATGTTCGGCGCGGTGCTCCCAAGGCCCGCGAGGAGGTTGCTGATCCCGCCGCTCGCCAGCGACCTCTGCACTTCCTTGAAGTCGACTGCACGGTCATCGCGCCACGCCACGCGCTGCATCGCGATGGACTCGCCGTTCGTGTGAATCGAGAAGATGACGCCCAGGAAGAGGAAGGAGGGCAGCAGCGTCCAGAACGTTATGCCGAAGTCGAACGCCAGCCCCGGCGCAGACGCGGGCACGCCCACCCATGCGGCGTCCACCACGCGAGCCGGGTCGTACACGCCCATCGCCGCCGCCGTGGCCGTGCCCGCCACGATGCCGATGACCGGGCCCCACAGCCGAAGAAGCGCCGCGCCGCGCAAAGTTATCGCCGCCACGACCGCCAGCGTCACAAGGCCCGGGACCAGCGCCGAGACCGGGTCCTCCTGCGCCGCCGTGTCCAGCAGGTGAAACACCACGGACGCCAGCGTTATCGAGAGGATGAGCACGACAATGCCCCCGACCGTGGGCGTGACGACGCGTCGCAGGATGAACAGCCAGCGGGAGATGATGAGTTGCACAATGGCGGCGGCCAGCACCAACGTGGAGAGCGCCGCGGGGCCGCCCTCTTTGGCCGCTGTAATGCAGAAGGGAATCGAGACGGCCGCCGTGAACATTGGCAGTACCGCGCCGGCGCCCAGCGGCCCGATGCGCTTCACCTGCAGCAGTGTGGAGATCCCCACGACCACAAGGGACGCGAAGACCACCCAGGTGAGATAGTCCTCGCCCTGCCCGGACTCGTTCGCCACGATGACCGGCGTGACCAGCAGCGTTGCCGTGGCCATGAGGCTGAACTGCGCGCCCAATCCGAGGGACGTCAAAAGCGGTGGGCGTTCATGCGCTTCGAATTTCGGGTTGCGTGCTGGCGTAGCCGTGACTCGCACCTCCGCCGCTTCCCAGCAGAATCACGGGCGTTCGCCGAACACAATAGCACAAACTACCTGGCGGCTAGAACGTTTTACACATGCACTTCGTACCGGTTTCGCGTGGTGCGCCTGCTGCTCGGTCAGTCGAGAATCTCAGCCGCACCTCAATGAACGAGGCAAAAGTGCTCCCTAATGCGCTTCAGCCGCTCTCCGTCCCCGCCTGCGGCCATTGCCGGTGGCGGTCCAGAAGTAGACGGAGTTTTCCACCCTCCGAATCGTCAGCGCCTTGCCGAGGGCCGACGCAGCCGCGCCAAGCCTGCGGCGGACGGCGTTCGTCGTCTCGCCCTCCGCGGGATCGAGCTTTCCCGCGTGACCCTCCGGCACCTGTTCGATGAACGCCATGTACTCTCTCATAATCCTGGCCCGCTTGCTCGTCATGCTGTTGAATTGGGCTTCGTCTACCGGTAGGGTCTCAAACCTCGGCATCGCTCACTCCCCCCAAGTTTCTCGGACGCTGAAACAACCAATGTTTGCCCTGAATTAACAGCCGTGGCGTCACTTGCCATCCTACATGTAATTCCTTGAATCGTCAAAAGCAATAAATATAGGCTATAGGGAGAATCTCAGACAGGAACCAGAGCCTTGATGTCCTGCGGATGATGAATATAGCAATACGAATTGCAGGTACTAATTTCGCTCAATGTGCACGCTTTGGGCCGCACGCCCCACGCCCGGCTCAGACGCCTGTCCGAAGCAAGGCAACCACATACGCCGATAACTGACGACAGGCCTGCGCATCGAGGTGCGTTCATGCATGCCGTCCTGTCGGCTATCCAGCGGGAGTTCCAGATCTGCGCTGCAAGTCCGGCCGGGCATCCTCTCTCCACGGGACCAACTCAGCGAACGAGATTGCCGTTTGGACAGGTCATTTTCCTGTTGCAATGCCCCATCTTAGGCGTCAGGATGTGCGCTGGGAGGGATTGAGCCAAGGAATCGCATTGCATGAAGGAGGTCCAAACATGGGCACAATATCCGTGAACCGGTTGGCGGGGCTGTCACTCATATTCGGGCCAATAATCGCCTTCGTCTTCTTTCTCTTGGAGCCGGGCGGGCTGCTGATCGACAGCGCCAAGGTGTCCGACGCTGTTGGCTCCATAACGGCGCGGGGTGGCAACCCCGAGCTGACCAACGTAACCAACATCGGGATAATCCTTGGCCTGTCCCTGATCCTCTCCGGCCTGTACGCGCTGATGCGGAACGTCACCTTGCAGGGCAACGGCAAGGCATTGGTCCAAATGGGCTTCTTCATGATATTCGTCGGACTGACCGGCTGGATCCTGTCCGGCGGTATGGACTTCATTCTGGCCGATGCCCAATCCAGCGAACAGATCGCGGGAAGCGTTCCCGTCTACTACGCCGGCTCCGCTCTCGTCTACGCCGGCGGGATTGCGCTCGGCTTTGGCGGCGCCATCTTCGCCTTGGGCCTCTCCACGAGGGACGACTACAACCGAATAATCTCCCTCGTGGCTGCCCTCGTCAGCCTGGCCGTCATGGTCTTCTTCATGGTGGCCATCCTCGACAACGACAGCCGCGACACCTTCATCTCCCTGGCCCGGAGCTTCTACGTGCTGCTGGTCATCTGGTACGGATACCTGGGCCTCGGACTGATGAACCGGCCCGACCCCGACCTGTGGCAGTAGTCACGACCCAGGAATTGCCGGCGGCCGTCCTGAGCTCGAGGGCCGCCGGCCGCACTGGAGCAACTGCGTAAGCGAGCCTTGGACCCGCACATCACCGGCGGCTCGTCCGAAGGCGCCTTGACCGTGTCACATTGGTGGGCGCCGGGCTGGAGCCGCCGGTGATGCTGGCCTCAGTCGACATCGTCGCTCAGGTGGTGAGCGAGTTGCTCAGGCCCGGAAGGGCTGTCATCGCCCGCTCCATTTCCGTGCCGGACGAGAACCTGCACGGCGATGAGACTTTGCAGAGATCCCCCTGAACGCGGTTCGCGGAGCGACACGTCTCGGTGCGCCGTGTAAGGCCGAGCTGTGAACTCTTCGCCTGGAATTCTCACCGAGGCGAACGTCTGCCTTGGACGGCAAACGCATCTTCCAAGTGCAGCCTATCTCCGAGGTCAGCATCTCCGTGTCACCGGCCAAAGGGGTTCTCGCAGCGACCAAAGCCATTGGTCTTCCTGGAGGGCCAGCCATCCCCTGGACCTGACGTCCGAAGACAGAAGATGCATCCTCCGGGAAGAGGCAATTACTGGTGTTGACACTCCCGTCTCTAATTGATATCTTATCTCGCTTGAATAGACATATCCGCTGCATTACAAAGTTAAGATATGAGATAAAGTATCATTTCAGTGTTTCACAACATCACGCCTATACTTGATGGTTTCACTGGGAACCCCGGTGTTTGGTCACTCTTCATGGAAGAGCGATAGGCGATCTCCTGGCGCGGAAGCAGGGGGCTTCACAATTGAATCGTTCAGTGAAGATACCCCCTTCGGTGAGAAGGAAAGCGGTGTATCGCACCGTCCACCTTGCTCCTGAGGCGGGAGTGGCCCTGCAGGTGCCTGAGATTGAGGGCCCGGAGGCTTTATGTGGTGGTTCAAACAAGCGGTGCTCCGTCCGACGTTCTCTGATGTCCAGGTGATGCACCCCTGGTTTCTGGACTACGACCAGTTGGAGCCGGGGGTCAGGGAGTTGGTGTGGACGCTGAACCAGACGGATCTGGTGGAAACTCTCTCTTCCTGCGAGGGTCACCCGGAGTTTCCGGACTGGTGGGAGATCACTGGAGGAACGGCCTACGTCCTGTGCCTGGTGACCAGACCCAGCCAATGGGACCGGGTGCTGCAGCGGTTGCGGCAGCTGGCCCGGGACTGGAAGAAAGTCCAATTGATAGTGCAGGACGACCCGGAACAGTCGGAGCAATGGCTGGGGTTTCAAGTCAGCCATGCCCAACCGGAATCGGCGCGCAACGCGCTGGACCAAGCCATTCACCAGGCCAACGAGTTGATTCGTGAGTACTTGGACCATGATGTCGTCGCTATGACTTCAGGCCGGCGCGGACTGCAGGACGATGCGCGGCAAAGCGGTCCTCACAACCTGAGAGTGGATGAAGTCTAGGCTGGGAAAAGGCCAACAGATCGACGGAGGTGTGCCATGGAGGGACTGACTGCTTACTGCCTGCCGCTGCGCAAGAGGTGCGAGATTCTGGAACCCAGTTTGGTGACCCTGAAGAATGGTCGGAAGGCGGTTCGGGGCTGGGCCAAAGATGCTCCCCAGTTCGTCGTGTTCCGAATGTTGAGCGACGCTGAAGCCCAGCAAGTGGAGTCCATGCTCAGCTAACTGAACGGGACTCAGGATTGCGGCCGGTCTTGGCGTTCTACTAGGTGTGGCGCCGCAGAGGACAAGTCTCTTGAACTCAGGCGGCCTGCAGGGCAACCCGAGCTTCTTCGCTCGCACTGCGACCCCCAAGCACAGGCCGCTTGCTGTATCTGGGCGAATTGGAAAACCTGCGCATCGATTCACCATGCGCAAGGCCGTTGAGGAGAGCTGCATCCTCGACGCGCTCAAGCGATATTCCACGTACGTCGCCTGCTATCGGCCACGTATCGCTTGAGACAACGGTCCTGATATCCAGCTCACAGAGTCGCTCCGTCACTCGCCCCCAAGTCGGCAGCGAGCTCACAGGTTTCCCGTCATGAACTCAGTCTTGATGGGTCGGATCTGGTGGGCCATATGAGACCGAATTGCGAGTTTTCGCTGGGAGTTTCGCATATAGCGCAGCGGCCGGGATCGGGCCGAGCTCCTGCGAGGTGGCGGCGGAGGTCTCCATGCTGCTGGATTCCACGCTCTTTGCGGCAGAGACATCGACTACACCAGGACCCTGAAGGATGCGATCCAGGCCACCGCCGGACGGTTGCGGGAACCACCGGCCATGCCCGCCTGTTGTCGCTTGGCAGGCGAAGGACCGGGGACGGGTCTGTTGCAGGTGCTTCGCCTCTGGTCTACAGTGTCCTTTCGTAGCTGCCAGGAGTTGAGTTATGTATTTTGATTGGCGATTGTTCGAACTGACTCGCGGCGTGCGGTTCCGGATCCTGTTCGCTGCCGCCCTGGGCCTGATTGCCGTAGCCGCGGGCGTTGCGCGCCTGGCCGTATCCGGCGTCATTATCTACCGGGTCATAACCGGGCAGGCGGACTTCTCTGCGCTCGCGTCGCCGCTGCTGCTCATCGCGGCCTTCATCGTCGCCCGCAGCGTCTTCCTGTACTGGCAGAACGCGGTAAGCCATCACACCGCGAACATCGTCAAGATCAGGCTGCGCGAGCAGGTGTACGAGCACGCGTTGCGGCTCGGCCCGGGGTACGCCGACCGGAACCGGACCGGCGACGTCGTCCTCTCCATCGTAGAGGGCATCGAGCGGATGGAGACCTTCTTCGGGCAGTACCTGTCGCAGATCATCGTCTCCGCCATCGCTCCCATCGCGATCTTCGCCTTCATGGTGACGCTCGACCCCTACATTGCGGTCATCTTCCTGCTGTTCGCATTCCTCGCGCTGGTCGTTCCCGCCTCGTTCTATCGATGGAACCGGGACAGCAGCTACAGGCGCCGCCGGTCCTACGGCGATCTGGGTTCGGACTTCCTGGACAGCGTCCAGGGGCTGGCGACGCTCAAGGCCTTTGGCCAGAGCAAGAGCCGCGGCAGGGCGCTGGCGCAGCGCGCTCACCACCTCTACAAGAGCACCATGGGCGTGGTCGCCGCCAACAGCGCCACCAGCGGCGCGTCGATCTTCTTCATGGCCACCGGGGCCGCGATAGCCCTGGCCGTGGGCGCTGTCCGCGTCAGCAACGGCGACATGGAGCTGCGGCCTCTGCTCATCGTACTGATGCTCGGGGTCGAAGTGTTCCGGCCCATGCGGGAGCTGACCAACCTCTACCACCAGGGCATGACCGTGCTCTCATCGGCGCACAGCGTCTTCGGCATCATGGACGAGTCGGTGACGATCCTCGAATCCGAAGCCGCCGCCAGGCAGCCTGCGTCCGACATTACGCCGGAGGTCTCCTTTGAGGGCGTGACCTTCGGATACGACAGCGGCCACCGGCCCGCGCTCCACGACGTGTCGTTTGACCTGCGCAAGGGCGAAACCCTCGGCGTTGTGGGCGCCAGCGGCGCCGGCAAGTCGACGCTGGTCTGGCTGATGTACCGCTTCTACGACCCCCAGGACGGCTCGATCAAGCTTGGGGGGCATGACCTCCGGGACCTCCCGCTTGACGTGCTCAGAGACAACATATCGGTCGTCACACAGGACACATACCTGTTTCACGGCACCGTGGCCGAAAACCTGCGCTTCGGGAAGCCGGACGCGACCCAGCAGGAGCTGGAGGAGGCCGCCCGGGCCGCCAACGCCCACGAGTTCATTGTGCATTTGCCTCAGGGCTACGACACCGTCGTCGGCGAGCGAGCGGTCCGGCTGTCGGGCGGACAGCGCCAGCGGCTGGCCATTGCGCGGGCCCTGCTGAAGGACACGTCCATCCTGCTGCTGGACGAGGCGCTCTCCAGCGTGGACGCCGAGAATGAGTCCGTCATCCAGGCGGCGCTCGACCGTCTCATGGAGAACAGGACGACGCTCATCATCGCTCACCGTCTTTCCAGCGTCATCAAAGCAGACCGCATCCTGGTCCTGGATGAAGGCCGGGCCGTGGAGATCGGGGCGCATGCCGAGCTGATGGCCGCCGACGGCACCTATGCCGGTCTCATGCGCCAGCAGGCCCAGATGGGCATGATCGACCTGGCCGCGTTCGCCGCACCCGAGCGGGCGCCGGCCAGCGTCTCCGTCGAATTCGGCCCCGATCTGCGCCAGTCCAACGGCCATCAGCATGACGCGCCTTCCCGCTCCCACCAAAGCGGAGAGCCGGTCAACATCCGCTCCTTGAACGTCTGGGTCAGGCTGCTCGGGTTGGTCGGGCCGGTCAAGTACCAGTTCCTGGGCACCCTCGCCCTGGGGCTGCTCCATCATGGCTCCGTCATCCTCCTGGGAGCGTTCAGTGCGCTTTTGGTGGGGGCGGTGTTCCGCGACGAGCCCCTGACGACCTACCTCGTCCTCGTGTGCGTCTTCGCGCCGCTTTCGGCCCTGTTGTTCTACCTGGAGTCGTGGCAGGCGCACGACATGGCATTCAGACTGCTGGCGAAGATGCGGGTTGACCTCTACGAAAAGTTGGAGCCGCTCGCGCCGGCCTACATGGTCCGGCGTCGCTCCGGCGACTTCATCAGCGTCGTCGGAGGCGACGTGGAGACGGTCGAGTTCTTCTTCGCGCACGCCGTGTCGCCGATGATCGTGGCGGTCCTGATACCGTCCGGTCTGCTGGTCGCGTTGGCCGTCATATCGTGGCCCATCGCCGTGGTGCTCGCCCCGTTCCTCGTCGCGGTGGCCATCAGCCCCTTCTTCGCCAACGCCCGCATTGAGCGGCTGGGAATGGAGATCCGTGGCCGCATAGGGGAGATCCACGCCTACATGGTCGACAGCATCCAGGGCATGCGGGAGATCGTCGCGTTCGGCCGCGGGCCCAACCGGAGCCGTGAGCTGACGGAGAAGGGCTGGGACTATGCCGGTCACCTGGTCCGGTTCCAGAAGTCGCAGGCCTCCCAGATAGGCTTCATTGAGGCCATGATGGGACTCGGCGGGCTGGCGGTACTGGCAATGGGCGTCTGGCTGGTGCTCGATGGGCAGATAGCGCGGGCGCAGCTGCCGCTGGTCAGCGTGCTGGCCCTGGCGTCGTTCAGCCCGGTCACAGAGCTGGCCCGCACCATGAAGCAGATGATGGAGACGCTGGCCGCGTCCCGTCGCATCCTCGCAGTCCATGATGAAGCGGTGCCGGTGCAGGACGGCCCCGGCGTGGCGCACCTCGCCGACGAGGCAGGGTCGGGCACGCCGTCCATCGACTTCGACGACGTGGCCTTCGCCTACTCGGACGGCGACCCACAGGCGCTGGTCGACGTGTCCTTTGGCATCGGGTCGGGGCAGACTGTGGCTGTCGTGGGGCGTTCAGGGGCAGGCAAGACCACGGTCGCCTATCTGATGATGCGCTTCTGGGACCCGGACCGGGGCGGCATTGCCTTGCAGGGCCACAGTCTGGACGAGCTCCTGCTCGACGACCTGCGCGGCCGCATGGCGCTCGTCGCGCAGGACACCTACCTGTTCAACGACACTATCCGCGAGAACATCCGGCTCGGTCGGTACGACGCGACTGACTCGGAGGTGGCGGAGGCCGCGCTGCAGGCCAACGCGGAGGAGTTCATCGAGTCGTTCCCGGACGGCTACGACACCCGCGTCGGCGAGCGTGGAATGCAGCTTTCGGGCGGTCAGCGGCAGCGGATCGCAATTGCCCGCGCCATCCTCAAGAACGCCCCGGTGCTGATCCTCGACGAGGCCACGTCACACCTGGACGCCATCAGCGAGGCGACTGTTCGGGAGGCCCTCAACCGGCTCATGTCCGGCAGGACCACGATAGTGATGGCCCACAGGCTATCCACCATTCGCGACGCCGACAACATCCTGGTGCTCGACGAGGGCGTGGTCGTCGAGCAGGGGAAGCACGAGGATCTCCTCGCACGCGGCGGGCTGTACGCGCAGCTTGTTGCAACGCAGATGCAGGGGCAGAAGGCGACCCCGAACTAGCCCAGCGCTCCGTTCCAGCCGGCTACTCCGTCGACCGCTTTCGCGGCGAATAGCAGCCTCAGGGACGTCAGCGAGTAGGCGACGTGAGGGCCTGATTATTGTTCGCGATGAGCCAAGCAAACTGGAATTGACTATTGGCCCTGGCGCTGCCACGGCGTACAGGTCTTTCCTGTGCGTGGCCGGACTGGCAATTCCATTTGACCGGAACGCCCACACACGACACTGGAAGTGGAGGAACCGCGTTCAATGTGAAACGTATTGGTGGGCGGCACAGGACTCGAACCTATGACCCCTTGCGTGTAAAGCAAGTGCTCTAACCAACTGAGCTAGCCGCCCGAAAGAAGGGGAAGTGGCGCGCTTGGCGGGATTCGAACCCACGGCCTCAGCCTCCGCAGGGCTGCGCTCTATCCTGCTGAGCTACAAGCGCACGCTTGTGGTGCCGAAGGAGGGATTTGAACCCACACGGGCTGTTGCCCACTACGCCCTGAACGTAGCGCGTCTACCGTTCCGCCACTTCGGCATCTGTTGAGCAGGGTGCCTCCAGAATGTCCGCCAGTCCAGGAAACTGGCGTGCCTGAGGCCCCTTCCTCGCCTCACCCATCATACCCCGCGAGAGCCGGGCCCGGCAACCCGCCGCCCATCGCCGAGGGCCCTCGCCGAGCGCCTTGACGAGCCCCACGCCGCGCTTTGCACCACCCTGCCCAGCGGCTACAATAGTCGCGAGCATTCCACCACACTCGACCGCGTGCGCACTATGTCAAAGGAGCAGCAACCGTGACCGCAACCAACACTCGGATCGAACGCGACTCCATGGGCGAGATGGAGGTCCCGGAGAACGCGTACTACGGCGCCTCCACCATGCGCGCCGTCCTCAACTTCCCCATCAGCGACCTCCGCTTCCCCCGCGCCTTCATTCGCTCCCTCGCCCTCATCAAGCAGGCCGCCGCCAACACCAACGTCAAGCTCGGCCTCCTCGACTCCGCCTTCGGCCGCGCCATCGACGCCGCCGCCCAGGAGGTCATCGACGGCGACCTCGACGACCACTTCGTCCTCGACATCTTCCAGACCGGCTCCGGCACCTCCACCAACACCAATGCCAACGAGGTCATCGCCAACCGCGCCACCGAGCTCCTCGGCGGCGACCGCGGCGACCGCCTCGTCCACCCCAACGACCACGTCAACATGTGCCAGTCCTCCAACGACGTCATACCGACCGCCATCCACATCGCGACGCTCACCGCCATCAAGGAGGACCTCGTTCCCGCGCTGCAGGAGCTGCAGGCATCGCTGGAAGCGAAGGCCGAGGAGTTCTGGCCCATCGTCAAGACCGGCCGCACCCACCTGCAGGACGCCACGCCCGTCCGCCTCGGCCAGGAGTTCCGAGGCTACGCCGGCCAGGCCGAACGCTCCCTCCGCCGCCTCGAGCACGCCGCCGCCGAGCTCTCCGAGGTCGCTCTCGGGGGCACCGCCGTCGGCACCGGCGTCAACGCCCACCCTGAATTCGCCTCGGGCGTCTGCGCCATCCTGTCCCAAAAGATCGGCGTCGAGGTCCGCGAGACCGGGAACCACTTCCAGGCGCAGAACACGCTCGACTCCGTCGTTGAGGCCAGCGCCACGCTGCGCACCATCGCCATCAGCCTCAACAAGATCGCCAATGACATCCGTTGGCTCGGTTCCGGCCCCCGCGCCGGAATCGGCGAAATCATGCTGCCGGAGGTCCAGCCCGGCAGCTCCATCATGCCCGGCAAGGTGAACCCCGTCATCGCCGAGTCCGTCATCCAGGTCGTCGCCCAGGTCATCGGCAATGACGCTGCCGTCGCCGTCGCCGGACAGGGCGGCTATTTCGAGCTCAACATGATGTTCCCGGTTGCCGCCTACAACATCCTGCAGGCCACGTCGCTCCTTGCCGCCTCCTCCCGCAACTTCTCGCGCCAGTGCGTCACCGGCCTCGTCGCCACTACTGCCGGCCCCGACCTCGTCGAGCGTGGCCTCATGCTCGGCACCGCCCTCGCCCCCGCCATCGGCTACGACAAGGCCGCCGCCATCGCGAAGGCCGCCGCAGCCGACGGCCGCACCATCCGCGAGGTCGCCCGCGAGCAGTCCGGCCTCTCCGACGAGGAGCTCGACGTCCTCCTCAAGCCCGACGAGATGACCGAACCCGGCCTCGGCAAGAGCGCCGGAGGCGGCGGGTAGCTGTGCCTTCCCCGTTCGCCCTGAGCTTGTCGAAGAGCAGCACAGGGAACCTCGCATGATCCGCGCCCTCATCTTCGACTTCGACGGCCTCATCGTCGAAACGGAAACACCGGCGCTCCAGAGCTGGCAGGAAATCTTCCGGGAGTATGGCCAGGAGCTGACCCCGGAACGGTGGGATGAAAACGTCGGGCGCGGAGAGCGCATCGACATTGTTGGGCTCCTCGAGCGGCTCACCGGCCGCTCCCTGGACGCCGCGGCCCTCACCGCCCGCCGGCGGGCCCGCCACGTCGAGATGGTCGAAGCGCAGCCCGTACTCCCGGGAGTCATCGAGTGCATCACGGATGCCCACGGCATGGGCTTTCGGTTGGCGGTGGCATCCAGCTCTTCACGGCAATGGGTGGCGGGCCACCTTGAGCGCATCGGCCTCCTTCACCACTTCGACGCAGTCCGTTGCCGCGATGATGCCGATGTCGGCGTCGGCAAGCCCGACCCCGCCGTCTATCTGGCCGCATTGCGCGCGCTGGACGTCGCCCCGACGGAGGCCATAGCGTTCGAGGACTCTCAGAGGGGAGTGCAGGCCGCCCGGGCAGCCGGCATCTTCACCGTCGCCGTCCCCAACGACGTCACCCGCCGCATGGGCGATGCCGGCGCAGACCTAACCCTGAATTCAATGGCGGACATCACCCTCGCAGAGATCGTTCGCCTCGCTGAGGCGCAGGGGTAGGCCTCGCGTCCCGGGTCAACATGAAGAGGAGGTGGTTCGCAATGGGTTTCTCGTTTGATTTCGCCAAATGGAGACTTGGTGTGGTGGCTGGACTCCAACGGCGCTTAACGGCACGCATCGGGCGGAATCAGTCGAGGTCGCCCTCGTACTCATTGAAGGCTCTGTTGGCCCGAATCACGCCGGACAACCTTCACGAGGAAGTGGCCTTGGGTCGTCCAGAGGGTGCTGAGACGCCTTAGGAACCCTTGGCCGGCCCCTACCCCTCAACCCCCTCCAACACGATCACCGTGGCGTCGGCCGCCCACCGGCGCATCTCGCCCAGCGCTGCGTACTCCTGCGAGTCGAGCCACCGCCGCGCGCCGTTCGCGCTCTCGAACTCGACCAGCGCGATGCGCACTGGCGCCCAATGGCCGTCCATGACCATGTGTCTGCCGCCCTTCACCAGGTACTTCCCGCCGAAGGACTCCATATTGTCGCCGACACTCTTCAGGAACTCGGCGAAGAGCGCTTCGTCCTTGATCTCGTGGTCCAGCACCAGCAGGTATCCCGCCATTTTCCTCTCCTCCCAAATCGTCCTCCCGCGCACCTTAGCACCGGCGCGCGACCCCAACAATCAACGTGCACGGTGCGAATCCCCCAACCACCGCACCCTCACTGCCGGATTTCCCATTCGGACAATGGCCCAACAGGTACAATTGGGCGGCTCCCTGAGGACATTCAGGCGCCCGCGAGTTTTGTGACGTCACAACCCATGACTTGACACATCGCTGGTTTCATGCCTAAAGTAGTAGGACTGAAAGCGTTTCGGGCTTCTTCAGCACCGAAACCCACTGGAGGGTTTAGCTATGCCGAGTAAGCGGTCTCGTTCTACTACGCAGGTCATTCCCCTGCCCAACATGCCCCTGTCGCAGGCTGGTCCCGCGTCGATATGCGCTATTGGCGTGGGCGGCGGCGGCTCCAACGCAATCATGCGCATGATGCGAGCGAGGCCCGTGCCTGGCGTCACCTACGCGTGCGTCAACACGGACCTCAAGGCGCTGGGTCAGGTTGAGGGCGCGCACGTCATCCACATCGGTGAGCACCTCACCCGCGGCCTGGGCGCCGGCGGCGACCCCGAGAAGGGCGCCATGGCCGCCAGCGAGTCCAAGCAGGCGCTCAAGAACGTGGTCGCTGGCGCTGACCTCGTCTTCCTTGCCATCGGCATGGGCGGCGGCACGGGCACCGGCGCCGCTCCCGTCGTCGCCGACATCGCCCGGCAGTCGGGCGCCCTCGTCGTCGCCGTCGCCACCACCCCCTTCAGCTTTGAGGGCGCCAGGCGGCTGGAGACGGCCCACTCCGGCATCTCCCAGCTCAAGCCCTACGTGGACAACCTCATCGTCATCCACAATGAGCGGCTTCTGAGCCTCTTCCGCGGCGACACGTCCATGGATGACGCCCTCCGCATGGCCGACGACGCCGTCATGCTCGGCGTGCTCTCCGTCGCCGAGCTGGTCAACCTCCCCGGCGAGATCAACGTCGACCTCGCGGACGTCAAGGCGATCATGAAGGTCCCCGGCCGCGCGATGATGGCCATCGGCGAGGGCCACGGCAAGGGCGGGCCGCTCCAGGCTGCCAAGCAGGCCGTCAACAATCCGCTGCTCGACCTCTCGCTCGAGGGCGCCAAGGGCGTGCTCTTCAACGTCACCGGCGGCCCGAACATGACCCTCGGCGAGGTCAACGAGGCCGGCGCCTACATCGCCCAGCAGGTCGACCACCGTGCCATGATCTTCTTCGGCATGGTCAACGGCGAGCCCGGCAGCGACGTCGCCCGCGTGACCCTCATCGCAACCGGCATCTCCGACGACGAGGACATGACGCGGTTCACCTCTGACCCTGACTCCTTTAACAGCCGCTTCCTCAGCAATCGCAGCGAGGCCTCTACCGACCTCGATCTCCCGCCATTCCTGCGCCGGACGATCATCCGGTAACTACCAAAGCTCATGGCGAGAGAAGGGCCCGCCGCTCCGGCGGGCCTTTCTGCGTCCCCTCACTATCATTCCTGCGAAAGCAGGGGAACCCCAACAAACCCGCCCTCCCTCGTTTCACCGGCGAAAGCCGGTGCCCAGAACCCCCGCTCCCGGCAGACCAACCATTCGCCCTGACCCTGTCCTGAGGCTCTCGAAGAAGCCCGTCGAAGCCTGCCCTGAGGTTCTCGAAGGGGGCGTCACCCCGCGCTCGGCTCCACGATCGGCTGCGCCAGGATCCACAGGCTGACCATCGTGTACGCCACCATCAGCACCAGCATCGGGTACTGGCTGCGAAGCGCGTACCGCCGCTCCGGGATCGCGCGCAGCGCTGTCACGTGCGCCAGGTACACCGCCGCCACGTGCCCCACGACGATCGCCGCCACCGACACCAGCCACACCGTCCGCGCCCCGATGATGCCGATGTTGATCTCGTATCCCATGGTCCCAAAGATGTCCCATCCGAACCCAAGCGGGTCCGACGCCAGCGGGATGATGCTCTGCCCCTGGATCAGCAGGAACGAGAAGAAGTGAGCCAGGTGGTAAGCCAGCGCAATCGGGATCAGCGTCAGGACGAAGACCTGCCCCGTCTCCACCGAGAGCAGCCGGTAGCCGCTCGCCATCGACATGAATCCCGAAAACATGATGTACACCGCGACGACCGCCGCGAAGAATCCGAAGAGCCCGATGCTCCCCACGATGTGCGCGTCCCGTGTCACGTCGAAAAGCGCATTGAACATGCGCCCCCATACCGGCGTCGCGGAGAAGCCGTCGAAGCTCACCGTCGACAGCAGCAGCAACACGAACATCATCACGGACAGCGAGCGCCCCTCGCTGCGCAGCAGCCCCACCACGTACGGCCGCAGGTTGATCTCCCGCTGCACCGCCGGCGCTTCCGTGAAGCACTCCGCGCAGTCGACGCATCCGTCATCCCCGGCGAGGCCCTCGCCGGCGTCCGCACACTCCGCCGGGCAGTCCGCGCACACCGACGCGTCCGTCACCCGAATCTCCGTCGGCGAGAACCGCGCCAGGAATCCGTACACTAGCGAGAAAGCGTCGCCATGCCGCAGCCAGACTTCACGGCCAAAGAGGTACATGCCCGCCCACATCCATACCGTGTAGGCCAGGGCGAACTGCGTGATCCGCCCCGGCAGCGACGATTCGATGTAGATGATCTCCACCCACGCGAACACCAGGAACGCCAGCATTCCCGGCCACACGCCCAACCCAGCCGGATAGCGCAACCCCATCCCAAGTACGCCCTCTCCTCCGAGTCCTCCGTAGGCGCGTTCCGCCCACGAAAACGTCGCGTTCCATGGGTTCAGCAGCCGCCAGACGTTCCCGACCAGCGCGCACACGTACGCCATGCCTACCCACCAGATGATCCACACCAGCGTTGGCGAGATGTTCTTCGTCGGCTCCCAGTCGCCGATGATGCCTGCGACGACTACCAGCGCCAGCGTCGCCACCGACGCCGCCTGTACGAACGTCACGACGACCGGGTGCGCCGCCGCTCGCACGACCCGCCATCGCAGCAGGTTGTACCGAGGGTAGCCGTGGCCGGCTTCCCCGCCGCGCACAAAGACCCCCATGACGACGAAGGACAGGGCCACCGCCGCCCCCGCGCCCAAGACGTACAAGCCCAGCGGCACCGGCAGGTCGTAGCGCTCGCCGAACCCGTGGGCCGCCGCGGGGGAGACGGCCAGCGCCAGCCCCGCGGCGACCGCTATGATGGACAGCCTGTTCAGTAGCTTCACGTAGACCTCACTGGCGTTATGCTAGGGCCTCACCTCAAACCGGCCAAGCTCCGCCTCGACGGTCGTCGTATCCGCGCCGTCGCCGTGCTCGTGGCCCGCTTCCTCCGCGCTGGGCACCGTGACGCTGATCGAGTGCTCGACCAGCTGCCCGCCGACGGCATACTCGGCGTGTGTGTTCGCGTTCAGCGTCACGCGAACAGTGTGCTCGCCGGGCCCCACCGAGCCCAGGTGATAGTGGTTGCCGTACACCCTGCCCTCTTTCACGCCGTCCACGTAGACGTGCGCGTGCCCGTGACCCTGCACGTGCTCGCCCCCGACCTCCTCCGGCGAGAAGGTGAAGCTAGACGTCGAGATCCGCAGGTTCAGCCCGGACACCGAGTCCGGCGTCGCCTCCACCGCGACGCTCATCCCCGCGGGCCCCTCGATCGCCTTGTCATGCCCAGCATCGTGGTCGCTCATGGACGCCGGTACATCTGACCGGTGAATCGTGATTGGGAAGCTCCCCGTGGCGTTCGCCGTGAAATTGAAGGTTGCCGGATCCTCGGGAGTCACGTCCTGCTCCAGGTCGTACCCATGCAGGTGGAAGTTCACCGGCTCGTCCGAGCGCACAACCAGCGTGACCTCGTCGTTGGCGTTGACCCGCCAGTTAGAAGCGTCTCCAGCAATCTGCCCCCGCTCCAACTCGATGGTGATGGTCCGCTCGGTCGGCTCGCTCGCGCCATCCCCGTCGCACGCTACAAGCGCCAGCGAAAGCGCAGCCGCCGCCGCCAGCGCGAGGATTCTCGTTGCCTTCATCGTTTCCCTCGTTTCACCCCTGCGAACGGCGCCCACCCGCACGGCGACGCCGCCCAAACATTCGATTGCCAAGCGTAAACCCGAGTATCGCCAGCGCGATGATGATCAGCGCGAACAGCGTCAGGTTCCCGCCGCCCGGCTCCAGCACCGGCACGCCAAAGGTCACGCTCTCTTGCCCAAGCGCCGAGTCCACGGTCAGCGTGAATTCCCACAGCCCCGCCGGCGCGACCTCCAGGTCCGCCGCGTACCACAGCGGCCCCTCGATCGTCCCGTACCCTTCCACGGGCCCGGCTGAGACCCCCTCGCCGTCCACGAAGTCGCCGCGCAAGGTGATCGCCGCGTCCTCGACCGTTCCCCCGTCATCCGCCTTCGAGAGCAGGATGATGAAGTGCATCGCACCCTCGACCGGCGTCGTGGTCACTGCAATTCGGTACACCCCGGCCTCGCCCGCGAACACCTCGCGGCTGCCGACGTGCACGCCGTTGGCGAGCGCCGGCGCAGCCGACTGCACGAGCAGCACAATGCCCAGCACAAAACCGAGCGCCACCCGCGCACAAAGGATCGGTGGACCGGTGGAGGCCATTCTCCCGCCTTCTTCCGGCAAGGCTGACGCGCCGTGCCCACGGTGGCAGCCGAGCCGGACTCTGTCGCTGACAATACCAGTGGTAGCGATCAGAGGGCGGGCCGGGGCGGGGGTGTGTCGACTCCCGGCGTGAACCGCGAGAGCGCGTCGCGCCAGGGCAGTCGAATGATGACGAACAGGGCGGGTGCCAGCAGCGCCAGCGCCGCCGCCTCGCCCATGGATACCAGGTTGAAGACGCTGGCGCTCGTGATGTCGCCGCTGGTGGGCAGGATCACGACGCCGTCCGCCGGGACAGGCACGCCGCCGCTGTGCGTGTGGTCCGCCAGCGAGCCGTGTTCGTGGTCGACAAAGACACCGCCCGGGAAGAGGTGGCCGTGCTGCGGGTGCCGCTCAACGGCGTGGTGGTCCAGCGTCGGCGCGAGTGCCGGGAACAGCGCCGCCCACACCACCGCCATAAACAGCGCCATGTACACGGCGCTCGCGCTCCGGCGAGTGGCTATGCCCGGGAGTAACATAAGTTAAGCATAGTTGCGGCCCGCAGACAGCGTCAACGCTCTTGCCCGCCCCTCGTACCCCCCATTCGTTTCACCGGCGAAAGCCGGTGCCCAGAGAGGCTGGGAGCCTGCCCATGCCTGATACGGAATCCCCCGTTCGCCCTGGCCCCGTCCTGAGCTCTGTCAAAGGAGCCTGTCGAAGGGCCCGCGCTTGTGTCGTCGCCTATGCCCTTGCCCGCCCCCTGCGCCTGTGGAACAATCGAAGGCGAGGTGCTCATGCCGAAACCTGACATGTCCATCAACGTCGCCCCCGGCCACCCGTCAGGGCTGTGGCTGCGCGCGCCCGTCATGATCGCCTGCGGCACCTTCGGCCAGGACGGCTACGGCGAGGGCATGCCGGCCGGTAGCGATTGGCAGTCCCTCGGCGCCGTCGTTGCCAAGACCACCACCGTCCATGAGCGCCTCGGCAACCCGAGGCCGCGCATCGCCCACTCCCGCGCATGGACCATGAACTCCATCGGCCTCGCCAACCCGGGTATCGACGCCGTCCTCCGCGACTACGCGCCGAAGTGGCCCGCGTGGCAGGTCCCCGTCATCCTCAGCATCGCGGGCGAGAGCGTCGACGACTTCCACGCCCTCGCCGCCGCCGTCGACGGCGCCCCTGGCGTCGCCGGCATCGAGATCAACGTGAGCTGCCCCAACGTCGCCGGCGGCCTCGACTTCGCTCAGAGCCCCCAGCTCACCGCCGACGTCGTCCGCGCGGTGGTCGGCGCCACGTCCCTCCCCGTGCTCGCCAAGCTCTCCCCCAACGTCACCGACATCGTCCCCATCGCCCAGGCCGCCGAGGCCGCGGGCGCCCACGCCCTCACCCTCACCAACACCCTCATCGGCATGGCCCTTGACCGGGACTCCGGCGGCTCCGTCCTCGGCACCGCGACCGGCGGCGTCTCCGGCCCCGCCCTCAAGCCCATCACCCTCGCGATGGTCTACAAGACCTACCGAGCCGTCAGCGTCCCCGTCATCGGCGTAGGTGGCATCGAGTCGGCGGACGACGCCCTCGACTACCTCCACGCCGGCGCGACGGCGGTCCAAATCGGCACCGCTAACTTCACCAACCCCCGCGCCCCCGTCGAGGTCATGGCCGGCCTCGAGCGACATCTTGTGCGCCAGGGGTTGGCGTCCGTCGATGCCCTCACCGGCATCGCGCACCGCGACACCCCTGCCCCCGCACGGACGCCGGTTCAGGCGTAGCTGTTTACACAGCCGTAGGCCTGTGCTATAGTCACATGGCATTTCGCAAGGAGTGGTAAAACATCGCGGGCAGAGACTACCGCATTAACCAGCAAATACGGGTCCGTGAAGTCCGGGTGATCGGGGACGCGGGTGAGCAGTTGGGCGTCCTCCCCACGCTCGAGGCTATTAATATGGCGCGCGAGCAGGGCCTGGACCTGGTAGAGGTGTCTCCCAACGCAACCCCACCCGTTTGCCGGCTCCTCGACTATGGGCGGTTCCGCTACTCGCAGACCAAGCGGGAGCGGGAGGCCCGCAAGACACAGAAGACCAACATCGTACGAGAGGTGCGCTTCCGGCCCCGCATCGCGGAGCACGACCGCGCCTCCAAGGTCCGCCGCATTCAGGAGCTCCTGGGCGACGGCAACAAGGTCAAGGTCAGCGTCCTCTTCCGGGGCAGGGAGATATCCCACCCGGAGCTCGGTGTGACCCTCCTGCGCGGAGTCGCCGAGCAGCTCAAGGACGAGGCTAAGCTGGAGGCTCCGCCGGCCATGGAGGGCCGCAGATTGAACATCGTGCTGGTGCCCGGAGCGGCGCCGGCGCCAAAGGCCGCCAAGGCGGCCGCCGTGGAGGAGAAGCCCGTTGGCGAACAAGCAGCCGAAGAAGTACAAGCTTAAGACGCATAAGGCGTCGGCTTCCCGCATCCACGTGACCGCGGGCGGCCGCATGCTGCGCCTGCACGGCCAGCGGAGCCACCTCCGCCGAAAGAAGAGCCAGGCGCTGAAGCAGAGCTACGACCAGAAGGAACCCGTCCCGATGGGCGCCGTCAAGCGCCTCCGGAAGCTCCTCCCCTACTCCTAGCGGCGTACGAGGTCCTTCCCGCCACGTTCACACGATCAATGACATTCGAGAGCCGCTCCGCGTATGCGGCCGTAGACGAGGAAAAGGCATGGCTAGGACAACCAGCAGCGTTCCCAAGAAGCACCGCCACAAGAAGACCCTGGCGCAGGCCAAGGGCCACTATAGCGTTCGCCACCGCCAGTACCGGCGCGCCAAGGAGTCCGTCATGCACGCCTTGGCCTACGCCTACGCCCACCGCCGCGAGCGCAAGGGCGACTTCCGCAAGCTCTGGATCCTCCGCATAGGCGCGGCCGCCCGAGGCCACGGCATCAGCTACAGCCGCCTCATCGCGGGCCTCAACGCCGCCGGCATCACCCTCGACCGCAAGGTCCTCGCCGACATGGCCGTCCGGCAACCCGCCGGCTTCGCCGCCGTAGTAGAGCAGGCCAAGTCCGCCCTTCCAGCCGGCGCATAGCAGTCAGCTCGCCAGAAATTCGAAGGAGCAAGGCGATCGCCTTGCTCCTCTTGCTTTCTCGCAACAGCCCCCGCCCCCGCTACAACGCCCCGTCCCCCATGATCACCAGGAACAGCAGCGCCAGGTACAGCAGCGAGTACCGGTAGATAGGCGCCGCCGCCCGAGGCCCGGTCCGCTTGAACAGCCGCACCGCGAACGCGACGAACCCCAGCCCGAGCGCCGTAGCGCTGATCAGGTACACCAGCCCCAGGCTGTCCGTCGCCAGGTACAGCAGCAGCGAGAGCATCGTTAGCGCCAGCGTGTACAGCAGGATATGCCGGCGCGTGCTCTCCTCCCCCGCGACCACCGGCAGCATCGGCACCCCCGCCTCGGCGTAGTCCTTCCGGATGAGCAGCGCCAGCGCCCAGAAGTGCGGCGGCGTCCAGAAGAAGATGATCGCGAAGAGGTAGAACGCCGGCAGCGTCAGCCCGCCCGTCACCGCGGCCCACCCCACCAGCGGCGGCACCGCGCCTGCTGCCCCGCCGACGACGATGTTCTGCGCCGTCGACCGCTTCAGCCACTTGGTGTACACCAGCACGTAGAAGACCGACCCCGCCATCGCGAGCAACGCCGCCAGCAGGTTCGCCCCCCACCACAGCAGCGCAAACGCCAGCACGTTCAGCACGAGCCCGAACACCAGCGCCTGCCGCCCGCTGACCCGCTCGCTCGCGACTGGCCGCGTCGACGTCCGCTCCATCTTCTGGTCGATGTCCCGGTCGAGCCAGTGGTTGAGCGCGCTCGCGCCCCCGGACGCCAGCGCCCCGCCGGCGATCACCGTCGCGATGAGCCCCGCGCCCGGCAACCCCTCGGCCGCTAGCACCATGCCGCCGAACGCCGTCACCAGCAGCAGCGACATCACCCGCGGCTTCGTCAGCGCCACGTAGTCCCCGATGACCACCCGCAGCGAGCTGCCCTTCACCCCCTCGTTCGCCGCTGTCGGCTCGCTGTCTTCTGCGCCGCCGCCCCCCGCAAGCTCTGCCGCCTCCGGACGCATCCGCGCCGACACAACGGCCATCGCCACCAGGTGCCCCCACAGCGCCGATGCCAGGCTCAGGTGCAGGACGCGTACCCACTCGTCGAACTGGAACCACGGGTTCATCGCCCCCGCCAGCACCTGCGCGACCACCAGCGCCGCCGCGCCCATCCCCATCCCCGCCAGCGCTCGCGACTGCGCCTTGTACCGCCGCGCCTGCACCGCCGCCACGATGATGTACAGCCCGCCAACGCCCGCGATCACCCGGTGCGCCATGTGCTCCCACTGCAGCCCGAAGTTCGGCAGCCAGTCGCTCGTGCACAGCGGCCACGACGGGCAGATCGTGCTCGCCCCGCTCCCGACGATGTACGTCCCCGACAGCAGGATCACCATCGACGTCGCCGCCATCAAGAGGACCGTGTTGAAGTACGGGTGCCGCTCCTCGCCGACGCCCCCCACCGTCGCCGGCGACGGCCGCGCGATCAGCAGCGCCACGATGAGCATCGCGAAGAGCGTTTCCGCCGCGAACAGGTGCGCCGTCACGATGGGCGCCGGCAGCTCCGTCAGCACCGTGATGCCGCCCAGCACAACCTGCACCGCCAGCGCGGCCACGGCGACTGCCATCAGCCGCTTCAGCCCCGTCGACTCCCGGTGCTTTACCCACACCAGGACCGCGCACGCCACCACCAGCGCCCCGACGACGCTCGCAACAAGCCGGTGCGAGTACTCGATGAGGACGTGATACTCGAAGGGGGGAATGATCTGCCCGTGGCAGAGGGGCCAGTCCGGGCAGCCGAGGCCTGACTCCGTCGCTCGCACGACTCCGCCCAGCGTAATCAGTCCGAACGTCGCCGCAACGGTGACGGCCAGCAGGATACGCAGGCTGCGGTGTGAAGAATCGCTCACGGCACACGACCTGTGCGCTGGTGCGGGAGGGTCCCTGTGGATCGGACGGCGCGCAAGGTTTGTCTGCTAGATGATGATGGCGAACAGTAGCAGCAACGCCACCATGATGAACGTCGCCAGCACCAGGCCAAATATGAAGAGTTGCCTGAATATCCGGGCATCGAACTTGAGGTGCATGTAGAACATTGCGACGTAGTAGAACTTGAGCGCGGACAGCGCCAGGAAGATCCAGAGGAAAGCGGGCCGCAGCACCTCGACGTAGTAGATCGCCACCTCGAAGATGGTGATCAGCGTCAGGTACGTCGCTATCAGGATGTATTTTGCAGGTGAGGGGTGCTCCTGCTCGTGCGTTTGCGCCCCGTGTTGCTCGTGCTCTGCCATGCGCTCTCCCCTTGAGGTCCGCGCCGCTAAACTTCCGGCGGCAGGGTGCCGATCAGGTACACCACCGTGAAGATGACGACCCAGACAATGTCCACGAAGTGCCAGTACAGTCCCGCCAGCTCCACGTCCAGGCTCTTTTCCGCAGGTAACCCGTGCCTGAACGAGTAGAAGAAGAGCGACATCAGCCAGATGACGCCAACGGTCACGTGCGCGCCGTGGAAGCCGGTCAGTGTGAAGAAGCTCGCGCCAAAGACGTTGGTCTTGGGCGTCAGTCCGTGGATGACGAACTCGTAGAACTCGTACACCTGGAAGCCGAGGAACGTCGCGCCCAGGAACGCCGTCGCGAATATCCAGAACCGTGCCGCCACCACGTCGCTGCGCTGCACCGCCGCGAGCGCCAGCACCATCGCCAGCGAGCTCGTCAGCAGCACGAACGTGCTCGTGCTCGTCACCGGGATGTTCAGAATCTCGTGCGGCTGGGGCCCCACCACGCTCGCGTCCTTGTACAGCAGGAACGTCGCGATGAGCGAGCCGAAGAAGAGACACTCGGACGCTAGGAACAGCCACATCAGGAGCTTGCGGTGGTCAAGCCCCGTCGTGGTCGCCAGGTGACTCTCGTGTGCCGTGGAGTTAGTTGTCACGACTTCCCCTCTAGTGGTGCTCGGGCGCTGCCGGCTCGAAGACCCATCCGTAGATGCCCAGCAGCCCAATGACCGCGCCGATGGACGCCAGCCACGGGTTGATGATGACCAGTCCCGCCGCCAGCGCCGTCCCCAATGCTACGACGATCGGCCAGTAGGATGGGTTCGGCATGTGGATGGACTCCTCCGCCTCTTCATCCGCGCCCCCCGCGACGGCCGGCGGCGCGTCGTGCTTCAGCTCCGGGTGCTTCTGGTCCCAGAACGGCTCGTTGCTGTGCACCACCGGGATCCGCGCGAAGTTGTACTCCGGCGGCGGCGAAGGGATGGCCCACTCCAGCGTGCGGCCGTCCCACGGGTCGTCGCCCGCCGGCTCGCCTGACTTGACGCTCTTGAAGAAGTTGAACAGGAAGAGCACGACGCTCAGCGCGATGATGAACGCGCCCACCGTCTCAATCTGGTTCAGCAGCTCCCAGCCCATGCTCTCGTCGTACGTGTTGATGCGCCGCGGCATGCCGTCGATGCCCACCAGGTGCATTGGCCCGAAGGTCACGTTCATGCCAATGAACATCAGCCAGAACTGCCACTTGCCAATGGCCTCGCTCAACAGGCGGCCCGTCATCTTCGGGAACCAGTAGTAGATGCCGCCGAACAGCCCCATGATGCTCCCGCCGAACAACACGTAGTGCAGGTGCGCCACCACGAAGTACGTGTCCTGCTGCTGCGTGTCGACAGGCGGCGAGGCGTGCATCACGCCGCTCAGTCCGCCGATGACGAACAGCGCCACGAACCCCAGCGCGAACAGCATCGCCGTCGTAAACTGGATCGACCCGCCCCACAGCGTCGCGATCCAGTTGAAGATCTTGATGCCCGTCGGCACCGCGATCAGCATCGTGCTTGCCGAGAATGCCGCCAGCGCGATCGACCCCAGCCCCACCGTGAACATGTGGTGCGCCCACACCGCGAAGCCCATGAAGCCGATGGCCACGCCCGCGAACACCACCGTCGAGTACCCGAAAAGCGGCTTCCGCGAGAACGTCGGCAGGATCTCGGACACAATGCCCATCGCGGGCAGGATCAGGATGTACACCTCGGGGTGGCCGAACAGCCAGAAGATGTGCTGCCACAGCAGCGGGTCGGCGCCCGCCTCCGCCGAGAAGAACGGCATCCCGAACTCCCGCCAGAACAGGAGCTGCACCAACCCCACCGTGAGGATTGGCAGCGCGAACACAAGCAGGAAGGACACTACCAGTGTCATCCACGTGAACACCGGCATCCGCATCAGCGTCATGCCCGGGGCCCGCATGTTGAGGATGGTGATGATGAAGTTCAGCGCCGCGGCCAGCGATGACACGCCCAGCACCAGCATGCCGAGGGCGAAGAAGTCGACGGCGCTGCTCGGCGAGTACTCCGTCGCCGTCAGGTTGGCGTAGGCGAACCAGCCCACGTCGGGCGCGCCGCCGAAGATGAAGCTCGAGTTCAGCAGGAGCGCGCCAAAGAGGAACAGCCAGTAGCTCAGCGCGTTCAGCCGCGGGAACGCGACGTCCCGAGCCCCAATTTGCAGCGGCACGATGTAGTTGAAGAACGCCGCTCCCAGGGGCATGATCGCAAGGAAAATCATGGTCAGCGCGTGCATCGTAAAGAGCTGGTTGAACAGGCCCGCGCCGATGAGGTCGCTCTCCGCCTCCGCCAGCTGCAGTCGGATGATCAGCGCCTCGAAGCCGCCGACCAGGAAGAAACAGACGGCCGACACCCCGTACAGGATGCCGATGCGCTTGTGGTCGACAGTGGTAATCCAGCTCCACGCGCCGCTCTTGGACGCGTCGTGGTCCGCGTGCCCTACTGCGCCAACTGCCGTTGCCATGTATTCGCCTCCAAACGCCGCGCCGGACGAGCCGGCGTTACGCCCCCGAATGCGCTACTGCAAATGCTGAAGATATGCTACCAGAGCGGTGACGTCCTCGTTCGCCAGGCTCAGCTCCGGTTGCGTGTATGCCGCGGCCTCCTGGTACATCAGGTTGCCGGGCTTGACCTCGTCCGGTTCGGCCAGCCACGCCGAGAGGTTCGCTGTGTTGTTCTCCAGGATGGCCCCCGCCAGCGTTGTCCGAGAGCCGAAGCCCGTCAGGTTGGGGCCGATCAGGATGCGCCCGCTCGATAGTGGCTGGCCCGCAGCCTCGTAGTCCCCGTTGACGCTGTGGCACACCGTGCAGCCCTTTGACGAGAACAGCTCGTGCCCCGTCGCCGCCAGCCCCGTGGCCTCCGGCGCCGGCGAGCGGATCCCGTCGGCCCATGCCGCGAAGTCATCCGGGCTGTCGACAAAAATGCGCATCCGCATGTTGGCGTGCGACAGTCCGCAGAACTCCACGCACTGTCCCAGGAACACCTCGCCAGCCGTATCAGCGTCTGGCGTGAACCACACCGTGTTGGTCCGCCCCGGCACCAGGTCCACCTTGCCGAAGAGCTGCGGCACCCAGAAGCTGTGCAGCACGTCGTTCGTCTCCAGGTGGAAGCCGATCGTGCGGTCGGCCGGAACCCGGATCTCGTTGGCCGTCACCAGCCGGACCTCGTTGTCGCCATCACCCGTGCGCAGCTCCGGATACTCCACTTCCCACCACCATTGGTGGCCCGTGACGTTCACGATGAACGACCCCTCGGGGATGTCGTCCGTCCGGAAGATGGTGATCCACGTCGGCACCGCGATGGCGACCAGGATCAACGCGGGAATGATCGTCCAGGTGACTTCGAGGACCATGTTGCCCTCGGTCTGCTTGGGGATGCCGGAGTTCGCCCGGCGCCGGTAGCGGAACACCGCGTACACCAGCGCGCCTTCCACGACGACGAACACCACGACGGACACCCAGAAGATGAATGCGTACGTGCCCTGAATCTCCCGTGCGACGTCCGACTGTGGGTTGATCGTGGTCTGCGCCGAGTCGACGGTGCCACAGGCTGCGAGGATGGGCAAAACTACAAGGGCGAGGAGTGCGAGCAGGGACTTAGGGCGGATGTGTATTCGGTTCGCCATGGTCCTCTCTCATTGTCGTTGTGACCGGCTGCTGCCGTCCCCATGAGCGTTGAGAGGCTGTTCGCGTCGGGGGCCAGGGAGCCTCCCGTGCTGGCACAGCCGTACAGTCCCCTTTGCAGCAGCCCCATTCTATAGGCGTGAAACTTTCGTAGTCAATGGGTTGGTGAAAAATCGCGCAAAGTTTTGCCGCCGTCAACGCGGCGGCGCCCTCACCACCGCCGCGGCCCGCTCACCGGCCGCCCCTCCAGCCGCCGCATGCGCTGGTCGTCCTTGTACAGCATGACGAAGAACAATACCGTCAGCACCGTGAAGTAGATTCCCGCCCCCGGTATCCACATGATGAGCCCCGCGATCATCTGGTCCTCCCCCGGCGTCAGCCCCCACAGCCGCGGCACGCTCACGTAGTACGTGTACAGCACCTCTTCCGAGAGCGTGATGATCGCCGCCAGCACCGTGCTCTGCAGCGTCGCGAGGAACAGGTACAGCAGCCGCAGCGGGTACGCCAGCCGCGGCTTCAGCGGCACCGGGTCGATGACGCTCCACCAGAAGAAGACGGCCGCGCTCGTAAACATGACGTGCTGCAGGAAGTGCAGCCACTCGTTCGTGACCGCCTCGTTGTACAGCGCCGGAATGTGCCATATCCACACCGTGAACACGAAGACCAGCCATGCCGTCAGCGGCGACGCAAGGAAGCTCAGTACCTTGCGGACCCGCCGCATCTGCAGCAGCGGGATGGCGAGGTCCGCCCGCAGCACCCCCGGCAGCCCCCGCAGCACCGGCACCACCGGCGCCCCGACGAGGATCAGCGGCGGCCCCACCATCATCATGAGCATGTGCTGCACCATGTGCATGAGGAAGAGGTCGCCCGAAAGCCCGTCGATGGGCGACACCGCCCCCATCAGCAGCGCCGTCCACCCCGCGTAGAACGAGGTCGGCCGCCACCACGGGAAGAGGTTGCCTGAGCGACCGCGGCTGCGCCACAGCCCGCGCGTGTAGAGAAGGAAAAGCACGGCCAACCCGGCAAGGGTCAGCGGGTCGAATGTCCAGGTGTTCCAGAACGTCATGGATTATGTCCACCCACTGCCCGCCGAAAAATCGTAGAGGCGCCCCTTGTGGGCGCCCGCTCCATCGTCGTTCCTGCGCAGGCAGGAACCCCGACGGATGCGAACCCGTTAACCCGCGCCCGTCGAAGCCCGCCCTGAGGCTCTCGAAGGGGGCCCCGCCCCCTACGAGGAAGGCGGCTCACTCGCACAGTTGAACATCCAGTTGATCCCGAATTTGTCCGTGCACGCCCCGAAGTAGTCCCCCCAGAACTGGTCGTCCAGGGGCATCGTGACGGTCCCGCCCTCCGAGATCTTGTTGAAGTACTCCTCCGTCTCCTCCCGCGTCTCCGTCAAGTAGGAGATGGACATGTTGTTGCCCATCGTCACCGGCGGCCCGAACGCGCTCGGGACGTCGCTCCCCATCAGCGTCGTCCCCCCGATGTCGTACGAGACGTGCAGGATCTGGTTCTTCTCCTCCTCGGACATGCCCATGTCTTCCGGCATCTCGTGGAACGTCAGGTGCAGCGCAAAGTCCCCGCCGAAGACCGACCGGTAGAAGTCGAAGACCTCCCGGCAGTTGCCGTTGAAGTTCAGGTACACGTTGAGCGGCATGATTCCTCCTTCGAAAATACTGATTGCCTGAAAGACAGTATACTCAAGTCCATTCGGCGCGGGCCACGTTCCCCAACTGCGTCTCTGAAGTCGCCCGCCCGCCAATCGAGCACAGGAGCGCACCGACATGGAGCTGGGAGCCTTTTCCGTCAGCCTCACGGTCAAGGACATCGAGGCCTCAAGAGACTTCTACACGAAGCTGGGCTTCGTCGTCATTGGTGGTGACCAGTCCGAGAACTGGCTGATTCTGCAGAACGGCGCCGCGACCATCGGCCTGTTCCAGGGGATGTTCGACAAGAACATCCTGACCTTCAACCCCGGCTGGAACTCCGACGCCCAGAAGCTAGACGCCTTCACCGACATCCGCAGCATCCAGCGTCAGATCAAGGGCAAAGGCATCACCCTCATCAGCGAGGCCAACGAGACCACCAACGGCCCAGACAGCTTCTTCCTCGAGGACCCGGACGGCAATCCCATCCTCTTCGATCAGCACGTCTAGTTCTAAGACTTGACAAGAACACATATTCTAATTTACCCTCTCTCCATCATCGAGGGAGGGTCCCATGTCTCATTTCGCCAGGTACATGGACACCGAATGCCGAAGCGCCCTGAACCGGGTCAAGGGCATGAGCTTCCGCTGGTCGCTCAACCCTTATCGAGGCTGCGTACACGGTTGCCACTACTGCTTCGCCCGCCGCTACAACGCCTTCCACGACCTCAACCCCTCCGATGACTTCTCCGGCCTCGTTTTCGTCAAGTCCAACATCGTCGAGGTCCTCCGCGCCGAGCTCTCCCGCCCCACCTGGCCCCGCGACGTTGTCGCCATCGGCACCGCCACAGACCCCTACCAGCCCATCGAGGGCGCCCGCCGCCTCACCCGCGGCTGCCTCGAGGCCCTCGCCGAGCGCCGCACGCCCTTTCAGCTCGTCACCAAGGGCACCATGGCCCTGCGCGACGCCGATGTCCTCGCCGACGCCGCCCGGCGCGCGGGCGCGTGCGTCTCCTTCAGCATCACCACCCTCGACCCGGATCTCTGGCGCGAGCTCGAGCCCGGCACGCCGCCGCCGTGGAAGCGCCTTGAGGTCATGGAGCGCCTCGTCAACGCGGGCGTCCGTGCCGGCGTGCTCCTCGCCCCCGTCATCCCCGGCATCACCGACTCCCACGAGAGCCTCGCCGCCGTCGTCGAGGCCGCTGCTGCCCACGGCGCCAACTTCCTCCACCCCAACGTCCTGCACCTCCAGCCCGGCACCCGCGAGCACTTCATGGACTACCTCTCCCGCCGCCACCCGCGTCTGCACTCCGTCTACCAGCGCCTCTACACGGAGGCCTACGCCCCCGCGGCCCTCCGCCACGACGTCGACGACCGCGTCTCCGAGCTCATGGACGCCCACGGCCTGAAAGAGCGTCGCCATGACTGGTGGCAGCCCGTTCAGCCGCCCCGCCAGCTCGCCCTCGCCGGCGTCTAGCGACGCTTGCCCGGCAGACCTCGGCGCACGCCGAAAGAGGCGTCCCGGCGCACATGGGTACAAGCCGCCTGTGTTACTCTGGACATAGGGACAGTTGAGACCAGGGGACGGCATGCAAGCCCAATCACACAGGGGCGAGACGCTTAAGCGGAGGTGGCCGGCCCTCGCGCTCGTGACTGCCGCCGCCTTCCTCGCCGCCATCGCCTCCGCCTGCGAGAGCGAGCCCGATCAAACACAATCCCCGGCCGCCATCGCTTCTCCAACCGCCATCCCCGTCCCCACCGCCGCGCCCCCGCAGCCGGCCGCTGCCAACCCCGCGCCGACGCCCGCGCCTCCGGCGCCGGCCGCCACCCCGGCCCCCGCCGAGCCGCTCCAGCGGCCCTCCCTGTCTCCCGCGGAGATGAATGCCGGCACGGCCTTCCCCGCCCGCATCCACCCGCCGCCGCCCGCCGACCTCGTCGCCCTCGCCAAACGCTTCCGGCCCGGCGAGGACGCCCGTCTCGCCGTCGCCCCCGTCCTCACCGCCGACGACGTCGGCCGCACCGAGCCCTTCTGGATCGTCGACCTCATCCGTCTCCGCGTCGATCCGGTGCCCGCCACCCTCCAGTTCGTCACCCCCAACGCCCTCTGGTACGTCGCGGATGGAGTGGACCCCCAGCGGGGGCGACTCCAGCAGCTCGCCCAGCTCTATGAGGGCCACGTCTTCCCCACCGTCGCCCGCGCCACCCTCGGCTTCGTCCCCGGAGAGGCCGGCGCGCCCTCCGAAGCCCCCGTCTCCATGGTCATCGCCCCCCTCAGCGGCGCGGCCGGCTACTTTGCCTCGTCCGACTACTACACGCCCCCCGTCTTCCCCTACAGCAACGGACGGCCCGCCCTCTACCTCGACTCCCGGGTCATCCGCACGGGCAGGGCAGGCTTCAGCAGCCTCACCGGCCACGAGTTGCAGCACCTCCTCCACCAGCTCGTTGACCCCAACGAGCACACCTGGATGAACGAGGGCATCTCGGAGGTGACCGCTGGGCTCGTCTCCCCGCAGCGCCCCGTCACGCCGCCCGGCTTCCGCGAGGAGATCTCCCTCACAAACTGGCCCGGCTACGGTCAGGGCATCGGCCGCTACTACAACACCGCCTACCTGTTCTTCCTCTACTTCACCCAGCGCTACGGCCTCGATTCCCTCGCCCCCCTCATCGCCCGGCCCGAGGACGGCGCCGCCGGAATCGACGCCTACCTCCGCGAGGCCGGCCACCCCCAGACCTTCGAGCGCCTCTTCATGGACTGGTCCGTCGCCAACATCCTCGGCGGAGATGCCGCCATGCCCTACGGCTACGCCGACGCCTCGAATCTCGTGAAGGTGGATCCCCGCCGCACCGTCCGGGCGGACGCCCCCTTCCGCGATGACGTCGCCCCCTTCGCCGCCGACGTCCTCCGCCTCGACGTCCCCGCGACCGGCGCGACGCTGACCTTCGTCGGCGATTCCACGGCCTCCATCCTCGACACCACCCCTCTCAGCGGCGAGGCCTGTTGGTGGAGCAACCGCGGCGACGCCTCCCACTCCCGCCTGACGCACGAGTTCGACCTGTCCGCCGTTACCGAGGCCACCCTCACCTTCCGCATGTGGCACAACCTGGAGGAGCAGTGGGACTACCTCTACGTCACGGCCACTCCTGACGGCGGCGACACGTGGCACGTCCTCCCCGGCGCCCACACCGTCACCGACGACCCTATCGGCGCAACCTACGGCCCCGGCTTCACCGGGCACAGCGGCGGATGGGTGGAGGAGCGCGTGGATCTCACCCCCTTCGCCGGCGGGCGCGTGCTCGTCTCTTTCGAGCAGGTCTTCGACGCCGCCATCAGCCTCGACGGCGCCTGCATTGACGACGTCGCCGTGCCCGAGATCGGATTCTTCGACGACGCCGAGACCGGCGGCGCATGGACGGCCGACGGCTTCGTCCGCACCAACAACGCCCTCCCCCAGCGCTTCGGCGTCCGCGTCGTCGTCGAGCGAGCCCAGGGCGCCCCCACCGTCCTCGACGTCCCCCTGGACGACGCCAACGCTGGCACCCTCAACATCCCCGCCCTCGCCGAGGGTGAGACCGCAGCCGTCATCGTCGCGTCGCTGACGCCGCACACCCGGCAGTCAGCCGGGTATGAGCTGCTGCTCACGGCTGCCCCTGCATAGTCGAACGGGTGCAATGCTGCTATACTCCGCCGAGGCCATGTGCCTGGTAACCTGCTCACGGGAATCCGAGGGAGGGTATGTCAAACAGTGAAGTCAAGTTGACTCAACTTGCCCACTGCGCAGGCTGAGCGGCTAAGTTTAGCCCGGAGGATCTGGGTCAAATCCTCAGTCAATTGCCCCACATGTCTGACCGCGATTTGCTTGTCGGTCCGGATACCGGGGACGATGCCGCTGTGTACCGGATCACCGACGATCTTGCCATCATCCAGACCGTTGACTACTTCCCGCCCATCGTCGATGACCCCTACGCGTTCGGGGAAATCGCCGCCGCCAACTCCCTGTCGGACGTCTACGCCATGGGCGGCATGCCCGTCATTGCCCTCAACATCGTTTGCTTCCCCGTGTCGCTGGACAAGAGCATCCTCGCCACCGTCCTAAAGGGCGGTTACGCCAAGGCGAGGGAGGCCAGCGTTCTCATCGCCGGCGGCCACACCATCGACGACGCCGAGCCCAAGTACGGGCTCGCCGTAACCGGCATCGTCCGTCCCGGCGACCACATCTCCAACGCCGATGCCCGGCCCGGTGACGTGCTCATCCTCTCCAAGCCCATCGGCACCGGCATCATCACCACCGGCGCGAAGGCCGGCATTGCTCCTGACGACGTCCTTGACGAGGCCGTCGAGATGATGGCGCGGCTGAACGAGGGTGCCGCCCTGTCGATGAAGCCTGCCGGCGTCAACGCCTGCACGGACGTCACCGGCTTCGGTCTCATGGGCCACCTGCGGAACATGGCGGCGGCAAGCGGCGTCGCCGCGAGGATTTCGCTTGACGCGGTCCCCGTCCTGAAGGGCACGTGGGACCTGTTGGAGCAGAACGTGGTTCCCGGCGGCACGCGGCGAAACCTTGACTCCATGGAGGGCGTGGCCCACTGGGATTCGGGGATATCGGAAGCGGCCAAGCTCTTGCTCTGCGACGCCCAGACGTCCGGCGGGCTGCTGATGTCGGTGCCCCGGAGCCGCGAGGCCGGCCTGATCGATTCCCTCCGCGCCCACGGCGCCGACGGCTACCGCATCGGCGAGATCGTCAAGTCCCGCGACACCTATATCGAGGTGACGTCCTAGGCTCGCGCCTAGTAATGCGGTGCCCGCACGACGAGCGCCGGGTGTCCCGAGTGCCGTACCAGCCGGTCCGTAACGCTGCCCATCACAGCCCGTCCAACGCCGCTTCGGCCATGCGTGCACGCTACCAGCATGCTGTTGGGCGTATTCCTTGAGAGCTCCTCTATCTCTTCTGCCGGGTTGCCGCGGAGCACCATCGTGTGTACATCCGCCACCCCGCTCTGTCGCAGCTCCTCCGCCTTCCCGCCCAGGTACTCTGAAGCGTCGCCTTCCTCACGCGTCCCCTCGCTGACACCGGCCTCAGCCAGTTGGCTGACGCTCATCCCGGACCGCGCCGCCGCGTCCAGCACCCGCACCAGTTGCACGCCCGCCCCGGCGGCCGCCGCCACCGCCCCCGCAATGGGCATCACAGTCTCTGCCAGGTCCGAGCCGTCCAGCGGCACGATCAGCGTCTGGATCGCGGTCGCGCTGTCAGGCGAGGGCGAGAATCGCTCCGGGTGTACCACCAGCATCGGCGTCATCGTCGTGTGCAGCACCCGGTCCGTCACACTCCCCATCAGCCACCGGCCCACGCCTGCGCGCCCATGCGTCGACATGGCGATGAGCGTGTCCGGTTCCTGTTCCGCCACGTCCACAATCTGGTCCGCCGGAGACCCGATCCGAACGCTCACCCGCGTCTCCACCCCAAGGTCCGCCAGGCCGTGCGCCACCTGCGAGAGGTAGCTCACCGACTGGTTCCGGAGGCGCGTCTGCACCGGCTCCAGCGCCGCCATGATTGACGCGTGCTCCTCGTCCTTCAGGTCCTCCAGCTCGTACGTCGTCATGGACGAGTGCGTGTGCAGCAGCTCCACCCGCGCGCCCAAGGCCGGCGCCAGCGCCCGTACGTAGGGCAGGATGCCCTCGGAAAGCGTCGAACCGTCGAGCGGCGTCAGAATACGCTTGAACATGGACTTCTCCCCTCCCGCAACCCTGCTGATTGGTCGGATGCCGGCCGTCTCGCACAGCCGCCCCGAATGACCGGATTGTTGGCCCCAACCGCGACGAAGGCGCAAACGCATAGCGCCGTAAGGCCCTCGCGGCATTTGAACATAGGGATTTTGCCGTCGCCTGACGGCGTTGTCTAGGGGCATTTGGATGGAAGGGCCGGCGTCGTGCTACTGCGGCGCCCGCACGATCAGTGTCGGATGCCCCGAGTGCCGCGCCAGCCGGTCGATGACGCTGCCCAGCACGGCTCGGCCCACGCCGCTCCGTCCGTGCGTGCATGCGATGATCATGCTGTCCGGCGTCGCCCGCGCCAGCGCCTCGATCTCCGCCGCCGCCGATCCCCTGGTGACCAGAGTGCTCACGTTGGCGGAGCCCCCGTCCCGCAGTTCCTTCGCCTTGATGCGGAGGTACGCCTCCGCCTGGTCCTCCATGTCGCCTAGGACGCTGACCCCCGTGATGCTGCTCGAGTCCTCCCCGGGGTAGTACCCCGATGGCGCGCCGACAGTCTCGGTGAGCAGGATCTTGGCGCCCGTCGCCTTCGCCGCTTCGGCCGCCACTGGCAGAACCGTCTCCGCCAGCTCCGAGCCGTCCAGCGGCACGATGAGCGTCTGGATCACCGCCGTGCTGTCCACCGACGGGCCCCCTCGCTCCGGCTGCACGACCAGCAGTGGCGCAAGCGTCGTGTGCAGCACCCGGTCCGTCACGCTGCCCATGATCCAGCGCCCAATGCCCGTCCGTCCGTGCGTGGACATGGCCACCAGTGTGCCATCCACTTCACTCGCCTCGTTCACGATGTGCAGCGCGGCTGGCCCTGACCGCACGTTGATGTCCGTCGCGACCCCCAGCTCATGCAGCCCGCTCGACACCTTCACAAGGTAGTCCTCCGCCTGCTTGTGCAGAAGGCGGGCCACCGGCTCCAGGGCCGTGGTGATCGACGCCATTTCAGCATTGTTTTGCGTAGCCATTTCATACGTCATGTGCTCGTACGTTCTCAGCAGCGCCACCCGCGCGCCGAACGCCGGAGCCAGCGCCCGGACGTACGGCAGAATGCCTTCTGAGAGCGTCGACCCGTCCAGGGGTGTCAGGATTCGCCGAAACATGGCATCTCCTTCCAGAAATCCAATCGCCTGCCATTATACAGCACCCAGCCCCGCCGTCAGTGCCCCCTCCTCCCTAACCGTCGTTCCTGTGCAGGCAGGAACCCCGCCAAGCGAGGCGGCGCCCGTCCCTCCACCCTTCGCCCTGAGCCCGTCGAAGCCCCTTGCCCAACCCGTTTCACCGGCGGAAGCCGGTGCCCAGAGCCTCCGCCCCCAACACCCTCAGCCTTCTGCAATCCCCCCACCGTCGTTCCTGCGAAGGCAGGAACCCCGCCAAGCGAGGCCGCGCCTGTCCCCTCACCGTTCGCCCTGAGCCCGTCGAAGCCCTTGACCAACCCGTTTCACCGGCGGAAGCCGGTGCCCAGGACCTCCGCGCCCAACGGCCCTAACCTCCCTCTGTAATCCCCACCGTCGTTCCTGCGCAGGCAGGAACCCCGCCAAGCGAGGCCGCACCTGTCCCCCCACCGTTCGCTCTGAGCACGTCGAAGCCCCTTGCCCAACCCGTTTCACCGGCGGAAGCCGGTGCCCAGAGCCTCCGCGCCCAACGGCCCTAACCTCCCTCTGTAACCCCAACCGTCGTTCCTGCGCAGGCAGGAACCCCGCCAAACCCGCCCTTCGCCCCCGCGCGCCCTCACTCCACAGTGCTACAATGCCTCTGTAAACATCCAACGAATGCGCAGCCGCATGCACGGCCGCCGCCGGAGGACGAAGGGTTCCATGACGCTCGAGCACATCATCGTCAAGGGTGCAAGGGAGCACAACCTCAAGAACATTGACGTGATGATCCCCCGCAATAAGCTTGTCGTCGTCACCGGCGTCTCCGGTTCCGGCAAGAGCTCCCTCGCCTTCGACACCATCTACGCCGAGGGCCAGCGCCGTTACGTCGAGTCCCTCTCAGCCTACGCCCGCCAGTTCCTCGGCCGCATGGAGAAGCCCGACGTCGACTACATCGAGGGCCTCTCCCCCGCCATCTCCATCGACCAGAAGGGCGTCTCCCACAACCCCCGCTCGACGGTCGGCACCGTCACCGAGGTCTACGACTACCTCCGCCTCCTCTTCGCCCGCGTCGGCAAGCCCCACTGCCCCCAGTGCGGCCGCGCCGTTGTCCGCCAGTCCGTCCAGCAGATCGCCGACGCAGTCTTCGACCTGCCGAAGGACAGCCGCATCATGCTCATGGCCCCGGTCGTCCGCGACCGCAAGGGCGAGTACAAGGACGTATTCGAGGACGCCCGAAAGCGCGGTTTCGTCCGCGTCCAGGTGGACGGCCAGGTCCGCGACCTCTCGGAGACCATCACCCTCAACAAGAACTACCGCCACACCATCCAGGTCGTCGTCGACCGCCTCGTCATCAACGACGACCTCGAGCAGAGCCGCGTCCACGAGTCCCTCGAGACCGCCATGCGCCTCGCCGAGGGCATGGTCACCGTCGCCATCCTCCCGGACTCCTCGGCGGCGAACGGGGCCGCCCCTGACGCCACCGCCATTAGCCCTGATACCCCCACCGCCGTTCGCCCTGAGCCTGTCGAAGGGCCGTCCCCCGCCGTCCGCCCTGAAGGAAATCGAAGGGCAAACCGCCGCCGCGCCTCCCAGTCCAGCGGCAACACGGAGATCATCTTCTCCGAGCAGTTCGCCTGCCCCTACTGCCAGATCAGCTTCGGCGAGATCGAGCCGCGCACCTTCAGCTTCAACAACCCCCACGGTGCCTGCCCGGAGTGCACCGGCCTCGGCTTCCGACTCGAGGTGGACCCCGAGCTCATCGTGCCCAATCCCGCCCTCTCCCTCGCCGGCGGCGCCGTCGCCCCATGGATCCGAGCCGGCACGGCCCACAGCTTCCACGTCAGCATGCTGAACTCTCTCGCCCGTGAGTACGACTTCTCGACCGACACCCCTTGGCGCGACCTGCCTCAGAAGGTCGTCGACCTCATCCTCTACGGCGACCGCAACCGCCGCTTCACCATGCGCCACCGCACGCAGCGCGGCCGCGAGTTCACGTGGCAGACCAGCTATGAGGGCGTCATCGCCAACCTCATGCGCCGCTACCGCGACACGGAATCGGACTACGTGCGCTCGGAGATCCAGCGCTTTATGGCCCAGCGCCCGTGCCCCTCTTGCGGCGGCCGCCGCCTCAAGCCCGAGGCCCTCGCCGTCACCGTCTGCGGCAAGGACATCATGCAGGTCTGCTCCCAGAACATCGAGCGTGCCCTCGAGTGGTCCGAGGCCATCCGCAGCGAAGACCCTTCCCTCGTCGAGCGTGACCTCGCCCTCAACGACCGCGACCGCTACATCGCCCAGCAAATCCTCAAGGAGATCGATAACCGCCTCCGATTCCTCACGGAAATCGGCCTCCACTACCTCACCCTTGAGCGCACCGCCTACACCCTCTCCGGCGGCGAGGCCCAGCGCATCCGCCTCGCCACCCAGATCGGCTCCGGCCTCATGGGCGTCCTCTACGTTTGCGACGAGCCCACCATCGGCCTGCATCCCGCCGACGACCACCGCCTCATCGCGACGCTCAAGCGCCTCCGCGACCTCGGCAACACCGTCCTCCTCGTCGAGCACGACGAGGCCGTCATGCGCGCCGCCGACCACATCGTCGACCTCGGCCCCGGCGCCGGCGAGCACGGTGGCGAGATTGTCGCGGAGGGCCCCCTCGACGCGGTTATGACCAGCGACGCGTCGTTGACCGGCGCATACCTCTCCGGCCGGAAGCAGATCCCCTTGCCCCGCGGCCGCCGCACTGGCAGCGGAGAGGCCATCACCCTCTCCGGCGCCCGCGCCAACAACCTCAAGAACGTCGACGTCGAGTTCCCCCTCGGCAAGCTTGTTGTTATCACCGGCGTCTCCGGCTCCGGCAAGAGCACCCTCGTCAACGAGGTTCTCTACAAGAAGCTCGCCCAGACCTTCTACCGCGCCAAGGACCGCCCCGGCGAGCACGACAGCGTCGCCGGCCTCGACGCCATCGACAAGGTCGTCGACATCGACCAGTCGCCCATCGGCCGAACGCCCCGCAGCAACCCCGCGACGTACACCGGCGCCTTCACCCCCATCCGCGAGATGTTCGCCAAGCTGCCGGAGGCCCGCTCCCGCGGCTACCAGCCCGGCCGCTTCTCCTTCAACGTCAAGGGCGGCCGCTGCGAGGCGTGCGAGGGCGGAGGCTACATCCAGATCGAGATGCAGTTCCTTCCGGACGTCACCGTGCCCTGCGAGGTCTGCAACGGCGCCCGCTACAACCGAGAGGCCCTTGAGGTGAAGTTCCACGACAAGTCCATCTCGGACGTGCTCAACATGACGGTGGCGGAGGCCCTTGACCTCTTCCAGAATCTCCCCCGCGTCCGCTCCAAGATGGAGACCCTCCGTGATGTCGGCCTCGGCTACATCCGCCTCGGCCAGCCCGCCACCACCCTCTCCGGCGGCGAGGCCCAGCGCGTGAAGCTCTCGACGGAGCTCTCCAAGCGCGCCACTGGCCGCACCCTCTACATCCTCGACGAGCCGACGACCGGCCTCTCCTTCGAGGACGTCGCCGCCCTCATGCGCGTCCTCCACCGCCTCGTCGACGCCGGCAACACCGTCATCGTCATCGAGCACCACCTCGACGTCATCAAGAACGCCGACTGGATCGTCGACCTCGGCCCCGGCGCCGGAGAGCACGGCGGCGAGGTCATCGCCATCGGCACCCCCGAGGACGTCATGGCCATCGAGCGTTCCCACACCGGCGAGTACCTCCGCCCCCTCCTTGACGGCCACACCCCCACCGCCGAGGAACCCCGCCAGCGAGTCAACGGCCGCAAGCGCGCCAAGCAGCCGGTGGAGGCTGGCTAGCCGCCGGAAACGCTGTAGGGGCAACCCTCGCCTCGTGGTTGCCCGCCCTCCGTCTTTCCTGCGAAGCCCACCCCCTCGTTTCACCGGCGAAAGCCGGTGTCCAGCCGCCCCCGATCGCCCTGACCCCGTCCTGAGCTTGACGAAGGAGCTCGTCGAAGGCCGCGCCCCGCACCTCCCTCGTTTCACCGGCGAAAGCCGGTGTCCAGCCCCCCCGTTCGCCCTGACCCCGTCCTGAGCTTGACGAAGGGGCCCGTCGAAGAGTCTGGCTCTTCTCCAATCCGTAGGGGCGATTCGCGCATCGCCCGCCCTCCAACTCGTCGTTCCCGCGCAGGCGGGAACCCAGAAACCTCGCGCCCAACGGCCTCCTCGCTACAGGCTTCCCCCGTTCTCCCGCGCTCATCGTAGGGACGACTCTCACCGCTCGCCCTGACCCCGTCCTGAGCTTGACGAAGGGGCCTGTCGAAGGGTTTGGCTCTTCTCCAATCCCTAGGGGCGATTCGCGAATCGCCCTGCTTGCAGCGCGAGTGCCACCCCCGCTCACGCCCCCAAAAAGAAGAGACCCAGCCGTTTGGCCGGGTCTCTTGCGTTGTCCTGCGCTGAGGTTACGTGTACGGCAACGCCTCCCGCATGATCCGAAGCGTGTTCTGGATCGCGTTCTCCGTCTCCTTGCACTTGTGCTCGCCGTCCACGTCCTTCGAATTGATGAGGTGGGCGTCCCGCCCGGCAAGGCCGAAGAAGAGCCGTGTCCTGTGGGTTGGGGCTTCAGTGAGGTTTGGCATGTGTCCCCTCCTTCCGTAGACCGCTTCCTCTACCTTTAGAAACGTTCCCGCCCCGCGTTTGGTTACTGAATTCGTCGGAACGCCGGCACCAGCGTCAGCATGACGAACACCCCGCTGAGCACCACGCCCGCGAAGATGAGCTGCGCGAACTGCACCCCCAGCGCGTGCGCGGTGAACCCCGCCAGCGTCGCGCCGATCGTGATCACCGAGCGGTCCATGCTGATCAGCGCCATCACCCTCCCCCGCATGTCCACCGGCGCCGAGTCCAGCAGCAGCGAGTTCGTCAGCGAGTTGAACGGCGTCTGGAACATGCCGATGAACAGCACCAGCGCAAAGGACAGCGCCACGATGCCCGTGAAGGTGCTCAGCGAGAAGATGATCAGCATGACCCCAAACGTCGCCATCACCCCCAGGATGGCGAGCCCCCGGTGCGTCCGCGGGTTGAGCGACGCCAGCGTCAGCGCCCCGATGACCCCTCCCGCGCCCGTCAGCGACATCATGAACCCGAACCCTCGCTCGCCAATCTCCAGCACCTCCTTGGCAAACAGCGGCGCAAACACCTGCATGTAGGACATGCCGAACGAGAAGTAGACCATCGCCAGCAGGATCACCCACCGGATCGATGGCGTGGACCACCCATACGCGATGCCCTCGCGGAAGCTCGCCAGCGCGTTGCTCACGTTCCGCCGCCCGTGCCTGACGTGGGCCGGCACGTTCAGCCGGTACGTGAAGTACACCGCGCCCAGGAAGATGATCGCCGCCGCCAGGAACGTCATCCCGAAGCCCACGAACGCCACCATCAGCCCCGCCACGCTCGCGCCAGCAATCCGCATCGTGTTCATCGACGCGCTGTTCAGCGCCACGGCGTTCGTCAGGTGCCGCTGCGGCACGATGCTCGGGATGAGCGACTGCCGCGCCGGTTGGTCCATCGCGTTGAACATTCCCTTGGCGAACGCCTGCACGTAGATATGCCACAGCTCTATGTCGCCCGAGAGGATCATGAAGGCCAGCGCGAAGTTGGTGACCGCCGACCCCGTCTTCGCCGTCAGCAGCACAAGCCGACGGTCGTACCAGTCCGCGATCACCCCGGCGAACAGCCCCGCGATGAGCTGCGGGATCGTCCGCACGGCGAAGACCAGCCCCAGGTCTCGCGCGTCGCCGTTGACCAGGTCTGAGAGGACGAGCAACGGCCGGGCAATCTGCTCCATCCACAGGGCCATCGCCTGCGAGATCTGCCCGAGCCAGAGAAAACGGAAGTCGCGGTACTGGAAGGAAGCGAAGGTGCCGTAGCGGAACCGCCCGCGCCGGCGAAGCATCCGTTCGCGGCGCTCCAATGCGGTCGCCGCGCCCGCCGATTCGGGGGGCGCCGGCTCCTCGTGGTCCTCGCGCCGGGACGATGCCACTGAGCCCCCTCCTGCGGCAAACGCGTCAAACCATGATACTACACCCTCACCCCTTCCCCCGCTCGACGGGGGAAGGCTGGGATGGGGGCGCAGGTCGGCATGAGCCGTTCGCCCTGAGGGAAATCGAAGCCTGTCCTGAGGCTCTCGAAGGGCCTGTCCTGAGGCTCTCGAAGGGCCTGTCCTGAGCCTGTCGAAGGGGGTGAACGGGGGCGCGTCAGCGCCCGCAGACGCTCGATACCAACGTCTCGCACACCCGCAACCCACCCCCACCGTCGTTCCTGCGCAGGCAGGAACCCCGACAAACGGGACACCGTTCGCCCTGACCCCGTCCTGAGTCCTGTCAAAGGAGCCCGTCAAAGCCTGTCCTGAGACCCTCGAAGGGAGCCACCCGCCCCCTCGTTTCACCGGCGAAAGCCGGTGCCCAGTGGCCCGCCGCCCAACACACAGTAGGGGCGACCCTCGTGGTCGCCCCCGTCGAAGGGCAAGCGCACTCGAAGACCCCCTAAATCCGCCGTATCCGCCCCGACACCGCACCCACCACCGCGATCATCGCCGCCGCCGTGCCGCCCATCAGCATCAGCGCCGTCGGCGCCGACAGCCAGTCCGCCAGCGCGCCGCCGCCCGCCGAGCCCAGCGGCATCAGCCCCCGGTCCAGGTTGTACACGCTCAGGATGCGGCCCCGCAGCTCCTCCGGCGCGTGCGCCATCAGCGCCACGTTGCCCGCCGTCATGAAGATCGCCTGCCCCGCCCCGACGAACAGCATGACGAACATCGGCAGCAGCACCCCCAGCCCAAGCGTCGGCGAGACCCCCAGCAGGAACACGGAGAGCGCGTACCCAAACGTCGCGCCCAGGTACAGCAGCCCCTTTCGCCGCACGTCGCCCAGCGCCGCGATCGTCAGCCCCCCGATCAGCGCGCCGATGCCCGCCACGGACAGCAGCAGTCCGAACCCCTGCGCGCCGATGTCCAGCACCTTGTCCGCCAGTATCGGCATCAGCGTGTTGTATGGCATCACAAACGTGAACACCGCCAGCGCGATCACCATGATCACCAGGATGTTCTTGTCCGCCAGTACGTACCGGATGCCCTCGAGCAACTGCCCGCTCGCGCTCTCCGTCTGGCTCACGCTCTTTGCCCCCGGCGCCTTCATGATGATGGTCGCCACGATGACGACGGCGAACAGCACGACCGCCCCCACAAACGCCGCCCGCACGTCGAACCAGCCGATGAGCAGTCCCGCGATGCCCGGCGCGATGACCCGCATGAAGTTCATCGCAACCTGGTTCAGCGCGAAGGCGTTCAGCATGATCTGTTCCGGCACCAGGTTCGGGATGAGCGCGTTGCGCGCCGGCTGGTTGAACGCCATGGAGATGCCGAGAATGAACGAGAACAGGTAGATGTGCCAGAGCTGAATGAGGCCCGCCACCACCAGCCCCAGTAGGCACACGTAGCACGTCATCGTGACCGACTGGCACGCCATCAGCACGTACTTTTTGTTGAAGCGGTCCGCGGCGACCCCCGCCGGAAGCGACATGAACAGCTGCGGCAGCGCCCGGAACAGGTTCACGAGCCCCAGCGCAACGCCCGAGCCCGTCAGCTCCCACACCAGCCAGTTGCGCGCCACCTGCTCCATCCAGTTCGCGCCCGACCACCCCAGCTGCCCGATCCACAGCAGCCGGAAGTCCGAGTAGTGGAAGGAGGCGAAGAGGCCGGTGTGGACTCTCGTTGGGGGACCGGCGTTCACCGGCGAGCCCCGCATCGGCATGTCGTCCAGCGGACGGGGGTCATCCGCGGATGTCGAGGGGCCTCGGCCCTCTCTGCCGAATAACGCCAATGCGCTTGCCCTTTCAGGTCGGGAATATCACGCCCGGTGCCGCCCCATAACCGGCGGCGCTGCCCCATCGTCGTTCCTGCGAAGGCAGGAACCCCGACAAACCCGCCGAGTTACTCGACGGCGTAGGGGCGACCCTCGTGGTCGCCCCCTCCATTCGCCCTGACTCCGTCCTGAGCTTGTCGAAGGGGCCCGTCGAAGGGCCCGTCGAAGGGCGCTTGCCCCGCGCCGGCGCGTCCGCCACTCGCGGTGTCAAACAGCGTACGCGCCCGATAGGAGAGCGTCAACGCGGCCAAAGCCCTTGTATGGCGGCTTCTGTTGTGCTAGCGTCTAGAGCAGTGGAAAGGAGGTGAGAGCCTATGGATAGTAGCAGCGGTATGCCTACGGCTCCATCTCTGGAGGGGAAGGCCTAGTCCTTTTCCACGGAGATGGGTCAGCCGATTGAAAGGGGGCCGCAACCGGCCCCCTTTCTCTATGCGCCCGTCGTTCCTGCGCAGGCAGGAACCCCGGCAAACGCGGCAAGTCCGCCCTGAGCCTATCGAAGGGCGCCCCATCCCCACCCCATCGTTTCACCGGCGAAAGCCGGTGCTTAGAACCCCCGCCCCCAACAGTGCCCATCACTCCCGACCCTCTCATCCGTAGGGGCGGTTCGCGAACCGCCCGTCCCGCCGGCGGCGGGACCCCCGCCATCCGCCTACCACCCCTGCAACCCCTGCCGCCACTCCATCGTTTCACTGGCGAAAGCCGGTGCCCAGAACCCCCGCCCCCAACAGAACCCATCACCCCCGACCCTCTCACCCGTAGGGGCGGTTCGCGAACCGCCCGTCCCGCCAGCGGCGGGACCCCCGCCATCCGCCTACCACCTGAGCAACCCTGCCGCCACCCCACCGTTTCACCGGCGAAAGCCGGTGCCCAGAACCCCTGCCGCCAACCCCTCGCGCACCCTCCCGCCAGCCCCCTACCCTGCCCCCATGCAGCACGAACACGCGTCCTCCGCCCACCTCCTCGGTTCGTCGTTCCCGCGCAGGCGGGAACCCACGCCCCCACACACCCCCACCGTAGGGGCGACTCGCGAGTCGCCCTCCGGCCTGCCTGCAGACGGCCCATCGCTGCTACAAGTCCCCATAGCCCGGACAGCCGTTCCCAGTCGTAATCGTAAGTCGACTCCGTATCTGCAGGAGTCGTTTCCAGCTACGGATTTCCCGGGCGAGTCGATTTTTTTCGCGCCGGAACGACTCCGTCGAGCGTATCTGGCGGCACGGCAAATCATAGGGAAAGGAAACGCCGCAATTAGTGGCAAAATGCTAGCTGAACGAAGCCCCTCCAGCCCTCGTCGTTCCCGCGCAGAGCCTGCCCCGTACTCCGATACGGGGCGAGAACCCACGCCGACCATGCGCCCCCACCGTAAGGGCGGCCCTTGTGGCCGCCCGCCCCTCGGCCCGGCAACGTCCCGCCGTCAAGCGGCCCAAGGAGCCAAATCAGCTATGACCCGTATCCGGCTGATTGACTTCCGCAGCTCAATGCAACACAACCCATTCCCCATACCATTGACCCACCGCAGCACAATTGCGGTTCAATGCAACTCAACCCCCTTCCAGCTACGGACCTTCAACAGTCGTTTTAGTCGTAAACGGGCCTTCCCGTATCTGGAAACGACAAAAACTCAAAGAGAAAATACTGAGAACTCAACTCAATTCCCTGTCCCGCCCCCGTCACCGCGAGCGGGGAAAGAGTCTGCAAACCACGAAAACGGGGGTAGGGACCCCAACGTCCCTACCCCCGTTCGCCCTGACGCCGTCCTGAGCCTGACGAAGGAGCCCGTCGAAGGGGTCTCTCGGAGCCTCTCGATGAGGCTCCGAGAGACAGTGCTCACTCGCCCCCGGGAAGGCAGAAACCCCGCCCACCCCCTACCGGTACGCCGCAATCGCCTCCCGGAACCCGTGCATTGCCCCCTCCAGCACCCGGTCCTCCAGGCAGAACGAGATCCGGAAGAACCCCGGCGACCCGAAGCCTGTCCCCGGCGTCACCAGCACGTTCCACTGCAGCAGCTCCTTCACGTAGGCCACGTCGTCCGGGTTCGGCGATGCCGGGAAGGCGTAGAAGGCCCCCTGCGGCTTCACCATGCTGTAGCCCATCCCCGTCAGCTCGTTGTACAGGTAGTCCCGCTTCCGCGCGTACCACCCCACGTCGACGCTCGCCGTCAGCGCGTCCCGCACCAGCCACTGCATCAGGGCCGGCGCGTTCACGAACCCCAGCACCCGGTTGCAGTACGTCAGCGCGTCCACCAGCGGCCCCGCGTCCGGGCATCCCGGGTTCACCGCGACGTACCCGATGCGCTCCCCCGGCAGCGCCAGGTTCTTCGAGAACGACGTCGCCAGTATCGACCGCGCGTGCGCGTGAAAGATCGGCGGCGTTTCCAGCCCGTCGTAGGTCAGCTGCGAGTATGGCTCGTCGCTGATCAGGTAGATCGATGTGCCGAACTCCGCCTCCGCCCGCGCCAGCAGCCCGCCGAGCTGCGCAAGCAGGTCCGCCGGGTACAGCGCCCCGCTCGGGTTGTTCGGCGAGTTCACCAGCACCGCCTTCGTCCTCGCCGAGAGCATCGGCGCCAGCGCGTCCAGGTCCGGGCAGAACGCCTCGTCCGTCGGCGCGACAGCCGTCGTGGCCCCGTGGTTGTCGGCGTAGAACGGGTACTCCGGGAAGAAGGGCGCGAAGATGATCACCTCCTCCCCCGGGTTCAGGATCGACTTGAAGATGATGTTCAGCGCCCCGCCCGCGCCGCACGTCATCACCGTGTGCGCCGCCGTGAACGGCAGCCCCGTCTCCGACGCCAAATGCGCCGCGATGGCCGCCCGCGTTTCCGCGTACCCCGCGTTCGGCATGTACCGGTGCATCCCGGCCGGCGGGTCCGACGCCAGCCGCTTCAGCGCCTCCGCCACCTCCTCCGGCGGCTCCAGGATCGGGTTCCCCAGCGACAGGTCGAAGACGTTCTCGTCTCCGTGCTCCCGCTTCAGCTGAATCCCCAGCTCGAACATCTGGCGGATCCACGACTGGCTCGCCATGGCCTCCTGGATCTTGGCGGCAACGCTCATCCCGAGCTCCTCTACTGGCATCGTTGGAACGGGCGCAGCATACGTGAGGCCCCCCAACGTGTCCAGCAACCCCACGTGACCTTACGCCGGCGAACCCCCTTGCCCACCCCGTTTCACCGGCGGAAGCCGGTGCCCAGAACCTCCGCGCCCAACGGCCCCAACCTCCCTCTGCAACCCCACCGTCCTTCCTGCGAAGGCAGGAACCCCTGCAAGCCGAGCGGCGCTCACCCACTGCCTGCCCCCTCCACCCCCTGCCCCCTCAGAACACCAACGCCCACCCCGTTTCACCGGCGGAAGCCGGTGCCCAGACCCTCCGCGCCCAACGGCCCCAACCTCCCTCTGCAACCCCACCGTCCTTCCTGCGCAGGCAGGAACCCCTGCAAGCCGAGCGGCGCTCACCCACTGCCTGCCCCCTCCACCCCCTGCCCCCTCAGAACACCAACGCCCACCCCGTTTCACCGGCGGAAGCCGGTGCCCAGGACCTCCGCGCCCAACGGCCCCAACCTCCCTCTACAACCCCACCGTCGTTCCTGCCCAGGCAGGAACCCCTGCAAGCCGAGCGGCCCTCGCCCACCCCCGTTCGCCCTGAGCCTGTCGAAGCCCCTTGCCCAACCCGTTTCACCGGCGGAAGCCGGTGCCCAGAAACTCCGCGCCCAATGGCCCCAACCTCCCTCTGCAACCCCACCGTCGTTCCTGCGCAGGCAGGAACCCCTGCAAGCCGAGCGGCGCTGGCCCACCCCCGTTCGCCCTGAGCCTGTCGAAGCCCCTTGACCAACCCGTTTCACCGGCGGAAGCCGGTGCCCAGACCCTCCGCGCCCAGCGGCCTCAACCTCCCTCTGCAACCCCACCGTCGTTCCTGCGAAGGCAGGAACCCCTGCAAGCCGAGTGGCGCGGCCCCACCGCCCGTTCGCCCTGAGCCTGTCGAAGGGCCCGTCCTGAGCCTGACGAAGGGGGAGCGCCCCCGCACCCAACCCCGAGTGCTATGATCAACCCATGCCAACCCTCTACGTCGTCGCAACGCCCATAGGCAACCTTGAGGACGTCTCGGCCCGCGCCCTCCGCGTGCTCGCCGAGGTCGCCGTCATCGCCTCTGAGGACACCCGCACGACGCGAAAGCTCCTCACCCACTTCGGCATCCACACCCGGCTCCTCAGTTTCCAGGAGCACAACGCCGCCGCCCGCATCCCCCAGCTCCTGCGCACCCTCGCTGGGCACGACGTCGCCCTCGTCACCGAGGCCGGCACTCCCGCCGTCAGCGACCCCGGCGCAAGCCTCGTCGCCGCCGCCAGCGCCCAGGGCGCGACGGTCGTCCCCGTGCCCGGCCCCTCCGCCGTCACGGCTGCCGTCTCCGTCTCCGGCTTCTCCGGCGACCGCTTCCGCTTCATCGGCTGGCCCCCGCGCCGCGCCGCCGACCGGCGCCGCCTCTTCGAGTCCCTCGCCGCCGAGCCCGACACCCTCGTCGCCCTCGAGTCCCCCCGCCGCGTCCTCGCCACCCTCGCCGCCATGCAAGCCGCCTGGGGCGAACGCCGCGTCGCCGTCTGCCGCGAGCTCACCAAGCTCCACGAGGAGGTCTTCCACGGCACGCTCCAGGACGCCCTCGACCGCTTCACCGAGCCCCGCGGTGAGTTCACCCTCGTCGTGGAGGGCGCCCCTGCGCCTGGCCCAGTCGCCTCCGAAGAAGCCGCCGAGGAAGCCCGCCGCCAACTCGCCCGCCTCCACGCCGAGGGTCTCTCCGCGAGAGACGCCGTCGCAAGCGTCGTCCGCGCCACCGGCCTCCCTCGCCGCGCCGTCTACGCCCTCTGGCTGCATCTGGACGGCGAATGTTAGCCGCGCCTTCTATCGCGAGGGCGAATCCCTACCATTGACAGCCGGGGTCTTACACCCCGCGCATTCTTGTGTACCATGCCCCCATCACCCTTGTGCCCCGGCAACAACGGAGAAGGAGACAGACCGCCATGCTGCGCAGCACTGACAGGATCCTCACCATGCACGCCGGCACCCTCCCCAAGCCCCAGGACATCCGCGAGCGCGTGCTGGCCAAGAGCCGCGGTGAGCAGGTCGACGAGGCCCAGCTGACCGCCGACATGCGCCGCGTCATCGCGGAGAACGTGCGCCTCCAGCTCGAGACTGGCATCGACAGCGTCAACGACGGCGAGATCAGCAAGACCAGCTTCAGCAACTACATGCGCGAGCGCCTCGCCGGCCTCGAGATCCGCCCCGCCGACGAAAACACCCCCCGCATGGGCGCTATAGGCGGCCGCGACCTCCGCCACTTTCCTGAGTACTTCGAGCTTGGCCGCTACCGCGCCGGCGCCGCCACCGGCCAGAACCGCGCAGACCAGGTCGTCTGCGTCGGCCCCCTCAGCTACGTCGGCCACGACGACGTGCAGGCCGACATCGACAATTTCAACGCCGGCCTTGAGGGCACGAGCCCCCCGGAGGTCTACCTCCCCGCCATCACCCCCGGCACCGTCGAGCACTGGCTCAAGAACGAGCACTACGCCTCCCAGGAGGAGTTCCTCTACGCCGTCGCCGACGCCCTCGCCGTCGAGTACAAGATCATCGTCGACGCCGGCTTCCTCCTCCAGATCGACGACCCTGACCTCCCCGATGCGTGGCAGATTCACCCGGACATGGACGTCCCCGAGTACCGCAAGTTCGCCCAGCTCCGCGTGGAGGCCCTCAACCACGCCCTCCGTGACATCCCGGAGGAGAGCATCCGCTTCCACACCTGCTGGGGCAGCTACCACGGCCCCCACCTGTTCGACATTGACCTCGCCGACATCGCCGACATCATCCTGAACGTCAAGGCCGCCGGCTACTCCATCGAGGCCTCCAACCCGCGCCACGACCACGAGTGGGTCGTCTGGAAGGACGTCGACTGGCCCGACGGCAAGTCCCTCATCCCCGGCGTCATCGGCCACGCCTCCGACTTCATCGAGCACCCGCAGCTCGTCGCCCAGCGCCTCGTCCGCTACGCCAACATCGTCGGCAAGGAAAACGTCATCGCCGGCACGGACTGCGGCATCGGCTCCCGCGTCGGCCACGCCTCCGTCTGCTGGGCCAAGTTCCAGGCAATGTCTGACGGCGCCGCCATCGCAACCAAGGAGCTCTGGGGCTAAGCCGAAGATGCGCCCGTAGGTGCAACCCTCGTGGTTGCCCCCGCGTTTTACCGGCGAAAGCCCCGCTGCCGAGGTAGCGGACGGTATCCAGAGGCGTGGCGTAGGGGCGATTCGCGAATCGCCTGCCCAAGGCGCCCAGGCTTTCCCTTTGGTGTAAAATGCCCTCAATACCCTGAAAAGGGAGGCAAGCATGCTGACGCGGGAAGAGAACGAGCTGCTCTGCAGGGTGGGCCCCGGCACGCCCATGGGCGAGCTCATGCGCGAGTACTGGATGCCCGTCACCTACGACTGGGAGCTCGAGCCCGACGGCCAGCCCCAGCGCGTCCGCGTCCTCGGCGAGGACCTCCTCGCCTGGCGCGACACCGGCGGCCGTCCCGCCTTCACGCAGGAGCGCTGCCCCCACCGTGGCGCCGGTCTCTTCTTCGGCCGCAACGAGCACGGCGGCCTCCGCTGCGCCTACCACGGCTGGAAGTTCGACGTCGGTGGCAACTGTCTTGAGATGCCCAATGAGCCGCCCACCAGCAACTTCCGCCACAAGGTGAAGATCACCGCCTACCCCGCCTCTGACTTTGGCGGCATCGTCTGGGTCTACATGGGCCAGCATCAGGACAACCCCCCGCCCGTCCCCCAATTCGAGTGGGGCCTAGTGCCGGAGGAGCAGCGCGGCCACGGTCACCGGTTCATCTACCAGTGCAACTGGATGCAGGCTCTCGAAGGCGAGCTCGACTCCACCCACATTTACTTCCTCCACAGCCGCCTGAACGTGGACGATTCCCCGAAGTACGGCCTCTACCACCCCGGCCAGACCGCCAGGTTTCACGTCGTCAACAAGGAATACGGGATGATGTACGGCGCCGAGCGCGACGAGGACGGCAACAAGTACTGGCGCGTCGCCCACTTCCTCTTCCCCATCTACGGCATGTTTCCCGCCATCTTCGACGGCATCGTCCCCCTCTCCATCTTCATGCCCATCGACGACGACAACACGATGCACTTCGGCGTCCACTGGCACCCGACGGCTCCCCTGAAGGGCTCGCGCCGGCCGGACTACAGGCTGTCGGAGGAGCCGGGCGTGCTCGGCCCGCCGGGCCCAATGAAGCCCGAGCAGAAGGGCAAGTTCTTCGCCAACTGGTGGCCGGAGATCAGCCCGGAGACGGATTTCCACATGGACCTGTGGGCCAAGAAGAACAAGAACTTCACCGGCATCCCCGCCGTCCGGCAGCAGGACGCCGCGCTGGAGTGGAGCATGGGCTCCATCATGGACCGCACCAGGGAGCACCTCGGCACCGCCGACGCCGCCATCATCCGCACCCGCCGCAAGCTCATCGCCGCCGCCCGCCAGTTCGCCGAGGACGGCACCCCGCCGCCCGGCTCCCGCAACGCCGAGTGGTACACGGTGCGCTCCTGCGAGACGCTGCTCCCACCTGACGACGACTGGCAGACGGCGCTGGACCCGTGGCTCTTCGCCGCAACCACGGACTACCCGGACCCGTGCAACACCGGCCGGGCCGAGGCTGCCCGCACGGGCGGCAGGGGTCTCGGGCCATCGTGACGCCTCCCTCGGCCCGTTCGTCCTGACTCCGTCCTGAGCATGACGAAGGAGCCTGTCGAAGGACGAATGAACGCGGGAAAGTTAACGGAGACCCAAGGAGGATCACATGCTCAGCCAAGCCGACAATGAGACCCTCTGTCGCATAGGCCCCGGCACCCTCATGGGCGCCTTCTTCCGCGAGTACTGGCTGCCCGCCCTCCAGACCTACGAGGTCCCCGAGCCCGACTGCCCGCCCGTGCGCATCAAGCTGCTTGGCGAGGAGCTCATCGCCTTCCGCGACACCAACGGCGTCGTCGGCCTCGTCGACAACAACTGCCCCCACCGCCGTGCCAGCCTCTTCTTTGGCCGGAACGAGGAGTGCGGCATCCGCTGCGTCTACCACGGCTGGAAGTTCGATGTGAACGGCGACTGCGTCGACATGCCCTCCGAGCCCGCCGAATCAAACTTCAAGGACAAGGTCAAGATCAAGGCCTACCCCACCCATGAGCGCAACGGCGTCATCTGGGCCTACATGGGCCCCCGCGCAACGCCGCCCGCCCTGCCCGAGCTCGAGGGCAACATGCACGAGCATTGCGACATCTCCGTCCTCTTCCGCAACAACAACTGGTTGCAGGGAGTAGAGGGCGAGATTGACACCATCCATGCCTCTATCCTGCACGGCGGCCACCTCCGGCCGGAGAACCTCCAGCCCGGCTCCTTCGCCTACTACCAGTCGAAGAACAAGGCCGGCAAATTCAAGGTGCAGGAAACGCCCGTCGGCACCTCCTACGGCATGTACCGCGTCGCCGAGGAGGACAGCTACTACTGGCGCATCGGCCACTACCTCTTCCCCTGCTTCGCCATGCCCCCCGTGCCGACCCTCGGCAAGGAGGCCCGCTTCCTCGCCTACGTCCCCATGGACGACGAGCACACCCTTGAGTGGAGCATCGGCACCCGTGAGTCTGACGGCCTCGCCGTCTCCGCCCGCCAGGGCCGCGAGTACCACAACAACGGCACTGGCTGGTACGACCGCTACGTCATCGAGCAGTGCTGGGACAACGACTTCCAGATCGACCGCGAAGCCCAGCGCACCATGAAGAGTTGGTCCGGCATCACCGGCATCCGACAGCAGGACATGGCCATGACCGAGGGCATGGGCCCCATCCTCGACCGCACCAGCGAGCACCTCGGCACCACGGACCAGATGATCATCCGCACCCGCCGCAAGCTGCTCGCATCCGCCCGAGCCCTCGCCGAGGACGGCGCCCCGCCCCCCGGCGTCGAGAACCCGCAGGACTACCACCTCCGCTCCGGCCAGGTAATCCTCAACCGCGACGCTGACTGGTGGGAAATAACCCGCCCAGACCGCGAGCGTTTCGAGGCGCCGGTGTAGGGGCCGCCCCGTCGTTCCTGCGCAGGCAGGAACCCCGACGAGCGAAGAGCACCCGTTCGCCCTGAGGGAAATCGAAGGGCAAACAAAGCCCCGCCGAAGACTTTCGGCGGGCTCCTCCAATTTCTGAATCCTTGGAGTACCGAGCCTACCCCCGCGGTACCCCCTCTGCCTCCCCTTACGCCCCCTCCAGCCACAGCGCCTCCAGCCCCCGCAGCGTCACCTGGTTGCGGTAGCGAGGCTCCTCCACCAGCCGAAGCCCGCCCAGCCGCGGCAGCAGCGCCTCAAAGGCTACCCGCGCCTCCAGCTTCGCCAGCGGCGAGCCGAGGCAGTAGTGAATGCCCCGGCCAAAGGCCAGATGGTTCGCGGCGGAGCGCCCCACGTCCAGCAGGTCGGGGCCGGGAAAGACCTGCGGGTCACGGTTGGCGGCGCCCAGCAGACAGATCACGCGCTGGCCGGGGGTTATCCGCTTCCCGCGCAGTTCCACCGGCTCCCGGGCTACCCGGCTGTCCAGCTGCACCGGGCTGTCGAAGCGCAGCATCTCGTCGATGGCCGCGTCCAGCAGCGAGGGGGCGTCCCGCAGCCGCTGCAGCTCCGCCGGGTTCCGCAGCAGCGCCAGCGTCCCGTTGCCAATGAGGTTCCGCGTCGTCTCGTTCCCCGCCACCAACACCAGCAGCAGGTTGACCAGCAGGTCATCCCGCTCCAGCCGTTCGCCGTCCACCTCTGCCGTCACCAGCGCGCTCACCAGGTCGTCCTGCGGGTCCCGCCGCCGTTCCTCCGCCACCGCCTCGAAGTAGTCGAACACCTCCTCGACCGCCCGCTGCACCAAGCGCACCTGCGATTCGTTCAGCAGCGGGTCGACGACCAGCGACACCACGTTCGACCACTCGTTGAACCGCTCCCGGTCCTCCGGCGGCACCCCCAGCATCTCCGCGATGACGATGACCGGCAGCGGAAAGGCCAGGTCTCCAATCACGTCGAAGCGCGGCTTCCCCTCGACCGCCTGCAGCAGCTCGTCCACCATCTCCCGGATGCGCGGCTCCAGCGCCGCCACGGAGCGCGGCGTGAACCCGTGCGACACCAGCCCCCGGATCTTGGTGTGCTCCGGCGGGTCCAGGTCCAGCATGCTGACTTGCGGGATGTAGCCGAACTCCCTGCCCGCGTTCCCGAACCGCTTGCTGTCCCGCAGCACCATGTCCACGTCCGCGTAGTCCGTCAGCGCCCAGGCGTCCTGCAGCCGCATCCGGTGCACGGGGTCCTTGCGCCGAAGCTCCTCGTAGACCGGATACGGGTTCGCGCGCAAAGAGGCGGACAGCGGGTTGTACGCCACCCCGGACTCGATGCGTTCCCACGTCAGCAGTGCGCGCATCGCCAGCGGGCGCACCGTCGCGTCAATGGCCCTGGAAAACAGGCTCACCGCACCCTCCGTGTTCCGGATGCCGGATGGAAACGCATGCCTCGCGCAGCCCCTGTTCGCCCTGACCGCGTCCTGAGGCCCTCGAAGGAGCTTGTCGAAGGGCAAACCACCGCGTCATGTGCTCGTCACGACACCCCGGCGCGCTGCCCCTACCCCCGAGCGTGCGCCCCCTGCCCCGTCACGTAGTCGTACAGGTTCGCCACGTTCAGTCGCATCACGATCTGCTTCATGCCGTCCTGCTCGACGTCCATCGGGTACCGGTCCGTCATGTCCGATCAGCTTGTCGAGCGCCTCGTCCTTCGTCATCCCCCGCTCGACTGCCGCTCCGCACGTACGCCACCCACTCCTGGATCGAAGCCCGCTGGTCGTCGAAGGTACTCCTTGCCGCAGGGCGGCCCGTGCCCCGGCACGAACGAGTAAGCTCCGACAGCGCCCGCCAGGCTTGTCCAGCGCCGACATGCACTCGTCCGGGTCCGCCTCCTGGATCCATGTGTCGCACCTGGCAGAAGATGTTGTCGAAGGTGAAGGTCACGCCCTGCTCCACCACGCTCACCGCGGCCTGGAACTTCGTGTGCCCCGGCATGTGCGTCATCCGAAACGTGTGGTTCCCCACGTGCAGTGTCATCCCGCTCTCGAAGGTGATGATGGGCGTGTTCGGCGCATACCCCTGCAGGTGCAGGTGCTCGTCCGGCCCCATGCCCGACACCCGCGAGACGTGCTCCGCCATGTCCGTGTCGAGGATGCGCTGCCGAACGCCCGAGTGCGCGATCGCCGGCGCGTCGAAGTAGGCGTTGCCCGTCCAGTGGTCGCCGTGCGGCTCCGTGTTGATGATGTACCGCACCGGCCCGATCGCCTCGATCTCCGACCGCAGCCGCAGCGCGTCCGTCGGCTTGTGCGGCGTGTCGATGAGCACGATGCCGTCCGAGGTCACCACGTACCCGTGATTGGACCCCCGCCGCTCGTTGTCGACGAAAACGCTATCGCTGATCTGCTTCATGGCAGCCCTCCATGTGGGAGTGATCGCTTGCCCCGTTCGCCCTGACTGCGTCCTGAGCTAGACGAAGGGCGCGAGGGCGGCGCGGGGCAGAGGATACGCTGACAGGCTGTCGTTGTCACGATGAGGCCAACCCGTGTCCGGCGTCGTAGGGGTGGCCCTTGTGGCCGCCCTACCGCGACCCCCACTCAGGCCACAGCGCCCCAATGTGCGCCGGTATCGTCTCCCGTAGCATGCTGACGAACTGCTGCGCCGGCCGCGACATGGGCGTGTCCCGCACCGTGACCACGCCCACCGGCTGGATGTCCAGCAGGTGCCCAAGCCCCACAATGCCGAGGGTCTGGTCGTCGTCCGGCTCCAGGATGATGCGGGGCACCACGCTGATGCCCAGCCCTTTGCTCACGTACCGCTTGATGGCGTCGAAGTGGTCCAGCCGCATGACCACGCTGTAGTCCAGCCCGGCCTCATTGAGCTTGTCCTCGATGTACGTGGGGTTGTCCCGCGTCCCAACGTTCACAATGAGCGGCCAGCGCGCAATCTGGTGAATGCTCTCGATTGGCTCGTCCAGCGCCGGGTGCCCCTTGGCTGCGAGCAGCACGCGCTCGTTCGTGAAGATCGTCTCCGCGCTGAACTCGCCAAAGCGGCCGATCAGCGGCACGAATCCCAGGTCCGCCTCTCGGTCCCGCACCATCCGCAGCACCTCCGGCAGGCGCCCGCTGCGAAGCCGCAGCTGCGTGTCCGGGTACGTCTGCCGGAACGTAACGATGCTGTCGACCAGCATGTTCCGAGCCATCTCCGTCGTCGACGCCACCGTCAGCCGCCCCTGCCGCGCATACGACGACGTCTCTACCGGCAGCGAATCGAACTGGCGAAGCAGCGGCCGGGCCAGTTCGGCCAGGTGCGCGCCCGCCGGCGTGAGCTGCACCGGCCGGCGGCTCCGGTCGAGCAGCGTCACGCCCGTCTCCCGCTCCAGCTCCTGGATGTGCAGCGTAACCGCCGGCTGCCGGATCATGAGCTGCTCCGCCGCCTTCGTAATGCTGCCGAATTGGGCTACAGCGCAGAAGCTCCGGAGTTCACGCAAGTCCATGCCACGCCTCCACCATAGGGCGATACAACTAGTCCGTTACCACCGGTTCGGCGAATAGTATAACAGCCAACGTGCTCGGTCAATCAGCAATATCTGCGCTGGCGGATGCTTCCCGGCCAACCGCGCCGCTGGGCAGCCGTGCTTCTCGCCCCATCGTCGCACCGCCAAGGTATTGCCCGCCGTCGAGGGAACGTGATACAAAAACTGCGGTTCAACACGGGGCTGGCATATCCCCCATCCTCGGAGTGCATGCGCGCCATGAAGAACAAGGTGCTCGCTTCCTTTGACGACGCCGTCGCCGACATCCCCGACGGCGCCAGCATCATGGTCGGCGGCTTCGGCCCGCCCGGGCCTTCCGCAAAACCTCCTTGCCGCCCTCATCCGCCAGGGCGCGAAGGACCTCACCATCATCACCAACCGCGGCGACCAGACGAACGCCAAGGCCAACACCGGCCACCTCGTCGAGCTGCGGCGCGTCAAGAAAGTCTGCTGCGCCTTCTCCGCCTCGCCGCACCCGTCCCAGCGAAACCTCTTCGAGGAGCTCAACGAGTCCGGCGAGCTCGAGGCCGAGCTCATGCCCCAGGGCACCCTCGTCGAGCGCATGCGCGCCGCCGCCGCCGGCATCGGCGCCTTCTACACCCGCGCCAGCGTCGGCACCGAGCTCGCCGCCGACAAGGAGACCCGCGTCATCGACGGGAAGGAGTACGTGCTGGAGTACCCGCTCCACGCCGACTACGCCTTCATCCGCGCCCACACCTCCGACACTTGGGGCAACCTCCAGTACGAGCTCACTCAGCGCAACTTCAACCCCATCATGGCCATGGCCGCCAAGTGCACCCTCGCCGAGATCGAGGGCGACATCGTCGAGCTTGGCGGGATGGACCCCAACCAGGTCCACACTCCTGGGATCTTTGTAGACCGGGTAATCAAGATCCCCCCGCCGCCCGAGGGCCTGTGGACGCTCCCTTCCGAGCGGCGTGCATAGTACAACAGAACCCCGTTCGTCCTGAGGGAAATCGAAGGATGGACGGGGTTCTGGATTCCCGCTTTCGGGAAGTGACGGTAAGGAGAGAAGATGACGACCACGGAAAAGAAGCGCATAGACCGCCAGACCATGTGCAACCGGCTGGCGATGGAGTTTGAGGACGGCTGGGTCGCCAACCTCGGTGTCGGCATGCCGACGCTCTGCTCCAACTACCGGTTCGCGGACAAGGACATCGTCTTCCAGTCGGAGAACGGCCTCATCGGCTACGGCCCCCTCGCCGCCGAGGGCGAGGAGCACCCGAACCTCGTCAACGCCGGCGTGCAGTACGTGACCATGAAGCCCGGCGCCTCCATCCTTCACCACGCCGACTCCTTCACCGTCATCCGCGGCGGCTACGTCGACGTGACCGTCCTCGGCGCCTACGAGGTCGCGGAGAATGGCGACTTCGCCAACTGGAAGACCGCGGGCCGCAAGGGCGGCGGCATCGGCGGCGCGATGGACCTCGCCGTCGGCGCCAAGCGCGTCTGGCTTGCCCTCGAGCACACCACCCGTGACGGCCAGCCGCGCCTGCTCAACCGCTGCAAGCTGCCCGTCACCGCCGTCAACGTCGTCTCCCGCGTCGTCACGGACCTCGGCCTCTTCGACGTCACGCCCGACGGCTTCCTCCTCCGGGAGATCGCCCCCGGCTTCACCCCGGAAGAAGTCCAGTCCCTCACCGAGGCCAAGCTTACCGTCTCCCCGGACCTGAGGGAGTTCTACGGGGCGTAGTCCAGTCCCTTCCCCCCTTAGCAGGGGGGAAGGTTAGGATGGGGGGAGTCCCCAAGCCGTTCGCCCTGACGCCGCCCTGAGCCTGCCGAAGGGCAGAGGAGCGCACCCATGCCTGACCTCCGCCGCACCGTCGCCATCGTCGGCGCCGCCGAGTCCGACGAGATCGGCGTCGTCGAGAACAAGTCCGCCCTGCAGCACCACGCCGAGGCCGCCCACAACGCCCTCGAAGATGCCGGCCTCGCCAAGAGCGACGTCGACGGCCTCTTCACCGCCGGCTTCTCCACCCTCGCCACCGGCGAGTACCTCGGCATCCACCCGCGCTACACGGACACGACGGCCGTCGGCGGCTCGTCCTTCGTCATCCACGTCGCCCACGCCATGGCGGCCATCAACGCCGGCTACTGTGAGGTCGCGCTCATCACCCACGGTCAGGCCGGCCGCAGCATGCGCCTCCGGGGCGCGGGTGGCGGCGGCGGTTTCGCCGAACCCAACGTCCCCGGCCAGCAGTACGAGTCGCCCTTCGGCCTCATTGGCCCGCCCGTCAACTACGCCCTCGCCTGCACGCGCTACATGCACCAGTACGGCGAGGACCGCACCCGCCAAGCTCTCGCCGAGATCGCCGTATCGACGCGCAAGTGGGCCCAGCTCAACCCCAGGGCGATGATGCACGACCCCATGACCTTCGACGACTACCACGACTCGCGGTGGATCACGTGGCCCTTTCACCTGCTCGACTGCTGCCTCGTTACCGACGCCGGCGCGTCCGTCGTCGTCACTTCCGCCGAGCGGGCCCGCGACCTGCGCAAACCGCCCGTCTGGGTCCTCTCCGGCGCCGAGAGCCACGACCACGCCATCGTCAGCCAGATGCCGGACCTCACCTCGACGGTCTCCCGCGTCACCGGCCCCGCCGCCCTGCAGGCCGCCGGCGTCACCCACGGCGACATCGACCTGACGATGGTCTACGACTCCTTCACCTATACCACGCTGGTCACGCTCGAGGGGCTCGGCTTCTGCGGCCCCGGCGAGGGCCCGGACTTCGTCGCCGGCCACCGCACGGCCCCCGGCGGCGATTTCCCGCTGAACACCAGCGGCGGCGGCCTCAGCTACACCCACCCCGGCATGTACGGCATCTTCCTCATCGTCGAGGCCGTCCGCCAGCTCCGAGGCGAAGCAGGCGACCGCCAGCTGGACAACCCCAAACTCGCCCTCGTCAACGGCACCGGCGGCCTCCTCTCCTCCACCGGCACCATAGTCCTCGCCGCCAACTAACGACGAGCCGCGCCCCGTCGCCGTGCGCCAATCCGCTGCCTGATGCGTGAAATGGGGAGGTTATGGAAGGAAAGCACATAGTCGCATTCGGAGGGACCAGACCCGTCGCGGTCGGAATGCACCCGATGCACAGATACGTCCTGTCCCTGACGGGCAAAGACCGGCCCAAGGTGTGTTGCATCTCCACCGCCACCGGCGATTCGCCGGACGCCCTCCTCCGGTTCTACGGCAACTTTCCGGCCTCCCGCTGTGAGCCGTCTCACCTTGCGCTGTTCAATCGCACAGTGCGGGACATTCGAAAATACCTCCTCAGTCAGGACGTCATCCTCGTGTTGGGAGGCAACACGGCAAACCTGCTGGCGGTTTGGCGGACACACGGCGTCGACTTGGCGTTGAAGGAGGCCTGGGAAGCCGGTGTGGTGCTGTGCGGGGGAAGCGCGGGTTCCCTCTGCTGGTTCGAATGCGGGACCACCGACTCCTTCGACGTGAACGAGCTTGCGCCCCTGCACGACGGCCTCGGATTTCTGTCCGGCTCCCACTGCCCCCACTACGACGGCGAAGCGCAGCGCAGGCCCCTCTACCACCGCCTGATTGCGGAAGGGTTCCCACCCGGCTACGCCATTGACGATGACGCCGCCATCCACTTCACCGGCGCCGACCTGACCGAAGTTGTAAGCGGCAGGGCAGGCGCGACAGCCTACCGCGTCGAGCTGAGTGGCGGACAGGTAGTGGAGACTCCATTGAACGCTCGTGACATCACGTAGCGGCAAGCAGATAGCGTGGCCCTCGCCGTCATAAGCTCCTTCCCCCGCGAGCGGGGGAAGGTTGGGATGGGGGTACCCTCCTACACAAACTCCTCCATGTCCAAATCCTCCATCGCCGCCGACACCCGCGAGATCAGCGTCTGCTGCAGCGCCAGCAGGTGCGAGCCGCCCATGTCCTCCCGCGGCCGCGCCGAGAACGACAGCGTGATCCGCGATGGCCCGATGGCGCACAGCCGGTAGTCCCGCCAGCACTCGTCCAGCGAGTACCCCTTCACGCCCTCGGCCAGCAGCGCGTCGTGGTACTGCTCCACCAGCTCTCGCTCCCACGCCCGCCGCAGCTCCGTTGTCAGGCTCAGAACCGCGAAGAACGCCACGTCGATCGGCCCCCGCGCGATGGCCACCCGCTGCCAGTCGACCACCGTGATCTCCCGCGCCTCCGGCGGCCCGCCGAAGAGCATGTTGGTCAGCCGGTAGTCGCTGTGCGTCAGCGTCCGGGGGCTGCTGCACATCTTCAGGATGGTCTCGGTGAAGTTTGAGCAGTACCGCTCGACGATGCCCCGCACCTTGGGCGAGAGGGTGTCCCCGTAGTTGCGCATGACGCCCGGCAGCACCTCGTTCGCGAACCGTGCGTCGGCGACCTCCAGGTTCGGCTCCCCCACCGGCAGCCACGCAAACGAGTCGAGACCGGGGTGCTCCCACCACGGCGCGTGCAGCTTGGGGATCTCCCGAACCGCCAGCACCGCCTCCTCCTTCGAGCAGCTCCCGATGTCGTCGCCAACGACGGCGGGCGTCATGTCCTGCATGAGCAGCACGTAGTTCTGCCGTTCGTCGTCGATGCCCCCGTAGTAGTAGCCGGGAATGTTGACCGTCACCTTGTCCGCGAAGTCGTCGTAGAAGTAGATCTCGTTGTGGTAGAACCGCTGCCGGATGGCCACGCCCTTGATCGCCGCCGACGTCGACGGCAGCTTGACGACGAGCGATTCCGGCGCGCCCTCACCCCCGCGCGCGTAATCGATGAACAGCCGGCACGTGATGCCGTTGACCCCCGACCCCTCGGCGCCCGCCTCCGGCGTCACCGACGCAACCTCCACGTCCAGCCCGCGCCCCCGCAGCACCGCCGTCATCCACTCCGCCGTAATGTCCGCCAGACCTCCCGGCACCGCCACGTCCGCCATCAATCCGCCTCCCGAATCTCCTTCCATCCGTCGCCCCTGCGCAGGCAGGGGCCCCGACAAACGCCATCCTTCCGTCGTTCCCGCGACGTAGGCGCCCGGGGCAACCATGAGGGCCGCCCCGCCCCTACAGAAACTCCTCCCGTCCGTCGCCCCTGCGTAGGCAGGGGCCCCGACAAACGCGACCCTTCCGTCGTCTCCGCGACGTGGGCGCCCGGGGCAACCACGAGGGCCGCCCTGCCCCTACAAAAACTCCTCCATCCCCAAATCTTCCATCGCCGCCGCCGCCCGCTGCATAAGCGTCGCCTGCAGCAGCCTGCCCGCCTCGCCGTCGAGCTGTTCCGGCGGTCGCGAGCCGTGGGCCAGCGCAATGCGCGTCGGCGCGAAGGCGCACAGCCTGTAGTCGCGCCGGCACTCATCGAGGCTGTAGCCGCCTACGCCCTGCTCCACCAGCCCCGCGTGGTACCGCTCCACAAGCTCCCACTGCCACTCGCGCCGCGTCTCCGTCGGCAGGCTGAGCACGGTGAAGAATGCGACGTCGATGGGGCCCTTCCCCAGCGCCACCCGCTGCCAGTCGAGCACCGTCACCCGCCGGTCGCCTTCCGGCCCGCCGAGGAGCATGTTGACGAGCCGGTAGTCGCTGTGCGTCAGCGTGTACGGCGCCGCCGTCATCTGCTTGACGATGTGCACCAGCCCCCGCGAATACTTCTCGGCAACGCGATAGGCCGTCGCCGAGATCGTGTCGCCGTAGTTCCGCATCGTCGCCGGGAACAGCACGTCCTGGAAGCGCTGGTTGGCCGCCTCGATGTTCGGCTCGCCGACGGGCAGCCACTCCAGCGCCGGCAGCAGCTCGCTGTTCCACCACGGCGCGTGCAGCTTGGGCAGCTCGTCAATGATGGCCGCCGCCTCCTCCCACGAGCAGCTCGCGATATCGTCGCCGGGGAGCGCTGGGGCCATGTCCTCCATCAGCAGCGCGTAGTCGTGCCGCTCCTTGTCCATGCCCGTGTAGTAGCACCGGGGCAGGTTGACCGACACGTTCCCCGCAAGCTCGTCGTAGAAGCGGATCTCGTTCTCGTAGAACCCCAGCCGCAGCCCGATGTCCTTGCTCGCCGGATGGGTAGGCGGCAGCTTCAGCACGAACGACGGCGGGCCGTCGCAGCCGGGCTCGTACCCAACGCGCAGCCGCGAGGTCAGGCCGTTCACGCCGACGCCCTCGCCAATGCTCTCCGGCTCGACCGACGCCACCCGCACGTCGAGCCCGCCCTCGCGCAGGGCGGCCGTCAGCCACTCCGCGGTAACGTCCTCGATGCCCGTGGGGACGGCCACGTTCGCCAAGACTCTCCCCCTGCCGGTTGCCTATGACCCCGGCCCGCGCTCCATCGAGTACGGCTGCCACCGGCGCAGGTCCGTCTTCTCCAGCACCGACGGGTTTACGCACGACTTGGGCCACCGCCCCGTCAGCACCAGCGCAATCTCCGTCCCCACCCGCCGCCGCGACTCCGGCGCCATCCGCGCCGATGCCGACGCCACGTGCGGCGTCAGGATGACGTTATCCATGTGCAGCAGGGGGTTCTCCGGGTCCGGCGGCTCCTTTTCCAGCACGTCCAGCCCCGCGCCCGCGATCCACCCCTCTTGCAGCGCCTGTATGAGCGCCTCCTCGTGCACCGTCGGCCCGCGGCCGTTGTTGATGAAGAGCGCCGTCGGCTTCATCGCGCGAAAGTGCTTGTGCGTCAGCATCCCCTCGGCCTCCGGCGTCGCCGGCGCGTGCATCGACACGATGTCCGACTTCTCCAGCAGCTCCATCAGCCCGACCGGCTCGACGCCGTACCCGCTCATCACCAGCTCCTCGATGTACGGGTCGTACGCAAGCATCCGCACGCCGAAGGGCGCCGCCCGAAGCGCCGTCGCCCGCGGCACGTGCCCGAAGCCGATGAACCCCAGCGTCTGCCCCATGAGCCTCGGGAACTCCGACAGCAGCGGCCGACCCTCGCGCCACCGCGACTCCCGCACCATGCGGTCCATCGTCGTCAGACGCCGGAACGTCGCCAGCATCAGCATCATCGTGTGGTCGGCCACCTCCTCGATGAAGGTGTCCGGGCAGTTGGTCACGGGAATTTTCCGCGCCGTCGCCGCCTCCACGTCCACCGAGTCCGCCCCGACGCTCCCCAGCGCGATGACCTTGCACTGCTCCAGGCTGTCGATGATCTTCTTGGTCATCCGGCGCCCCCGCGCCATCACCGCGTCGGCGTCCCGCGCCCCAGCAATGAACTCGTCCTCCGTCGTGGCGGCCAGCTCCACAATCTCCACGTCGATACCCGCCAGCGCCTCCATCTCCAGGTCGAAATCGCCGGGCTGCATAGGCGTCGGCGTCGGCGGCTTCTGCGCCACAACCTTGAACGTAGCCATCATAGACCCCCGCATAGCTGGAATTGGCATAGTGTACCCCACAAGGCAATTCCACGCAGGCTGACGACGCAATGAGCGTGGGGTAGAGTGGGAGTATGACGACAAGCATGACCGCCACCGTCACCCGCCGCGTCCTGCCGAAGGACCGCATGCGCCGTTACCTCGCCGCCCTCCTCGCCCGCCCCGGCGCGACGGCCCGCACAGCCTACGTCGCCCCGTGGAGCGCGCCGCCTCCGCTCGCCCATCTGTCGCCCAGCTTCGCCGACGCCGAGGGCCTTGACCGCGTCGCGTCAGCCATCGAGGCGTCGGACGTGGGCGTCGCGCTGTTCTGGGACGGCCGCCTGCTCCGAGCCGTCCTCCCGCCGCTCCCCCTCGCCGTCGAGATGGAGACGGAGGGCATCGACGCCGCCCCGCTGCTGGCGTTGCTGGACACGGAGCCCGTCATCGCCGCCTGCCTCGTCCGCCTCGGCCGCTACGGCATCGGCGTCTACCGAGGCGAGCGCATCCTGGCGACCAAGACGGACCGGCGTTTCGTAAAGGGACGGCATAAGAAGGGCGGCTCGTCCTCCAACCGCTTCCGCCGCATCCGCGAGGGCCAGATGCACGAGCTCTACAAGGATGTATGTGAGACGCTGCAAGACCGGCTCGGCCCCTACGAGCACGGCATCGAGCACTTCTTCCTCGGCGGGGAGGCGCACACGCTGGCCGGTTTCCGCGAATGGTGCCCGTGGGCCGAGCGCTTTGGCCCTGTCGCCCGCAAGCGCGTCCTGGACATCCGGGAGCCGGGCCACGACGCCCTCGTCGCGCTGCCGAAGACCCTCTGGGAAAGCGTCGTCTACGAGGTCAAGCCCCCGCTATGACCACGCCCGTTCGCCCTGACTCCGTCCTGAGCCACGCACTCGTCGTTCCCGCGCAGGCGGGAACCCAGAGGGGCGGGGGTGGGTAGGGGCGACCCTTGTGGTCGCCCGCCCCGTCTGAGTGGCAAGGCTAGGACGCCGCGCCGTCCCCGTCCGTGCGACTGACGGACACCCCGCCCTCCGGAAACACCAGGTGCCGCATCGGGTAGTTGATCGAGATCCCCTCGGCCCCAAACCGCTCGTGCAGCGCCTTGATGAGCTCGCTCTTGACGATGAAGGAGTCCAGCCGGCTGTTCGCCTGCACCCACACCCAGAAGTCGATGTTGGAGTCGCCGAACGTCTCGAAGCCGAACCACGGCGCCATCCCCTTGTCCGCCCCGTCCGTCTCGTCGATGACCTTCTGCGCCGCTTCCTTCGCCATGCGTTCCACGTCCGCAAGCGAGCTGCTGTAGCTGACCCCGCACATGAGCAGCACGCCGATCGCCTCCTCAGGGTTGGAGAAGTTGGTCAGCATGCTGTCCGCCAGCCGCGAGTTCGGGATGACGACCAGGTTGTTGTACGGCGTGCGCAGCCGCGTGCTCCGCCACCCCACGTCTACGATGTAGCCCTGAAAGCCGTTCTCCAACTCCACGAAGTCGCCCGGGCGGACAATCCCGCCGCCGGCAAGGTAGCTGCCCGCAAAGAAGTTCGACAGTGTCGGTTGCACCGCGAGCGCCACCGCTATGCCGCCGATGCCCAGTCCGGCCACCAGCGGCGTCACCGAGATGCCCAGCAGCTCCAGCGCCACCAGGATGGCGACGATGTAAATGGCCAGCGTCGCAAAGCGGCGAAGCGGGTTCACAAGGCTGGGCGCGACTATCGCGCCTTCGTCGTACGCATGGTGCTCGCCGTACCAGTTCAGCAGAACGCTTAGGCCGCGCGCGCTGCCGGCGGCCACAAGCAGGATGGTCAGCACCGCCCAGATGCGGAAGGTGACGTCCAACCACGCGTCCAGCCCAATCGCGTCCTGCCACCGCTCCATCGTGCCCAGTAGGACGGCGACCGCCAGGAGCCCCTGCACCAGGAAGAACCACGTGATGGGCCGGTACGTCGCCTCTATCAGGTGCTCGATGACCTCTGCCCGCTGCTGCCGCTTCAGGCTGTCGGCCACCCGGTCGAGGATGAAGTGGACCAGGTAGGAAAGGAACACGAAGAAGAGGAACGCGACCACCAGCACGGCCACGTCCCAGAAAGTGGACCCCAGCGTCAGCCCGCCGATTTCCAGCTCGCCCATACATGCCTCTCCGGCAATCAGCATAGCACAGCGCCACCCCCGTCGTTCCTGCCAGGCAGGAACCCCGACGGGCGCGGCCCCGTCGTCTCCCCCCGTCATACGGCGCAAGCCGATATCTGCGAGGCACGCCCCAAACTCGCCGAGCAACCCCCGCTCGCCTGCGGCGTCCGCCCCGTCCGCGCTGCTATACTGCTAGCGTATGACGACAGACCGTCTCCTCGAGGGCCTCAACGAGGCGCAGCAGCGGGCCGTGCAGCACATTGATGGCCCGCTGCTCATCGTCGCGGGCCCCGGCAGCGGCAAGACCCGCGTCATCGTCCATCGAGTCGCCTACCTCGTCCGCACCGTCGGCGTCCCGCCCCGCGGCATCTGCGTGCTCACCTTCACCAACAAGGCCGCCCGCGAGCTCCGCGATCGCCTCGCGCGCCTGCTCGGCGGCCCTGTCGCCGAGCAGGTCACCGCCGGCACCTTCCACGCCCTCTGCTCCCGCATCCTCCGCGAGTCCGGCGAGGCAATCAACATCAATCGGGACTTCACCATCTACGACCGCGACGACCAGCTCAGCCTGCTCAAGAAGGCCATGCAGGCCGCCGGCATCGAGCCCAAGCAGTTCACTCCCGGCGCCGTCCTCAACGGCATCTCCGGCGCCAAGGCCCAGCTCATGGACCCCGCCGCCTACCGCGCCAACGTCGGCTCCTACTTCGAGGAGGTCACCCTCCGCGCCTATGAGCAGTATCAGCAGATGCTCCGCTCCAACCAGGCCGTCGATTTCGACGACCTCTTGCTCATGACCCACAGCCTCTTCGCCGCCCACTCGGACGTACTTGCCCGCTACCAGGACCGCTTCCGTCACCTCATGGTGGACGAGTTCCAGGACACCAACGTCGCCCAGTACGAGATCGCCAAGCAGCTTGCGGGCAAGTGGCGCAACATCGCCGTCGTCGGCGACCCCGACCAGTCCATCTACTCCTGGCGCCACGCGGACATCCGCAACATCCTCAGCTTCCGCGAGGACTTCCCCGACGCCGAGATGGTCATGCTGGAGGAGAACTACCGCTCCTCCGCCAACATCCTCTCCGCCGCCGGGAAGGTCATCAGCGGCAACCGTCAGCGCGTCGAGAAGCGCCTCGTCCCCACGGCCCCCGCCGGCAACCGCGTCTTCGTCCACGAGGCCTACGACGAGGGCGACGAGGCCCTCTGGGTCATCAAGGAGGTCGACCGCCTCCGCCGCGCCGGCGAACTCGCCTATGGAGACGCCGCCGTCGCCTACCGCGTGAACGCCCAGTCCCGCGCGCTGGAAGAGGCCTGCATGCGCCACGGCATCCCCTACCGGCTCGTCGGCGCCCTCCGCTTCTACCAGCGCAAGGAAATCCGCGACGTCATCGCCTACCTCCGCGTCCTCAACAACCCCGCCGACGACGTCAGCCTCGAGCGAACCCTGAACGTGCCGCCCCGCGGCATCGGCCAGCGCACCGTCGACGAGCTCACCCGCTGGGCGCGCACCCTCGACGTCCCCATGCGCCGCGCCATCGAGATCCTCGCCGACGCCCCCGACGTCGAGACGCCCATCCCCCGCGCGGGCAAGGCCTCCCTCGCCCGCCTCGGCGCGGTCCTCAAGGAGCTGCAGCAAGCCGTGAACGAGCTCGAGGCCGCCGAGCTCCTCGACCTTGTCATCCAGCGCACCGGCTACCGCGACCACCTCCTCAGCGACGACGAGCAGGGCGAGGACCGTTGGGACAACGTCCGCGAGCTCCGCACCGTCGCCGCCGACTTCGCTGGCGTGCCCCCGCCCGACGGCCTCGCCGCCTTCCTCGAGCAGGTCGCCCTCGTCTCCGACGCCGACAACGCGGAAACCGGCGACGGCGTCACCCTCATCACCCTGCACCAGGCCAAGGGACTGGAGTTCCCCGCCGTCTTCATCGTCGGCATGGAGGAGGGCATGCTCCCCCACATCCGCTCCTTCGATGACCCCGGTGAGATGGAGGAGGAACGCCGCCTCTGCTACGTCGGCATGACCCGCGCCAAGGAGCGCCTCTACCTGACCCGTGCCTTTCGCCGCCGCGTCATGGGCAACTCCCTCCCCGGCATCCCCTCGCGCTTCCTGAACGACATTCCCCGCGAGCTCATCGCCTCGCCGGAGGGAGAGCGCGAGAGCCGCCTTGAAACAAGGGCTTCAACCCGCACCGGCAGCCGCGCCCTCGCCGGCTCCGTTCGCCCTGAGGGAACCCCCGACCCGTTCGCCCTGAGCTTAGTCGAAGGGGGCAACGACCCGAACCCCGGCCCGCCCCCCTTCGACCCCGGCGACCGCGTCAGCCACGCAACGTTCGGCGAGGGCGTCGTAGTAAGCTGCAAGGCCACCAAAGATGACTACGAACTCACCGTCGCCTTTGACGGCAGCGGCGTCAAACGCCTCCTCCACTCCCTCGCCAAGCTGGAGGCCAGCCTGTAGGGGCGACTCTCGTGGTCGCCCGCCCCCCTAGTCGAGAGACCAAAATCGGAGGCCACCGTGCTCAGAGCAGCCCTCATCGGCGTGGGCATATCCCTCATCGGCCTCATAATCCCCGTCGTCCACGTCATCACCGGCCCCCTCGGCCCCCTCGCCGGCGGCTTCATCGCCGGTCAGTCGGTTGACACCCCGGACGAGGCCAAGGCGATAGGCGTAGGCGTACTAATGGGGGTCTTCATGGGGCTCGTGGCGCTGCCCTTCGCCCTGGGCACCTGGCTTATCTTTGACGTGCCGGCCGTCGTGCTCTACATCCCGGCCGTCATCCTCGCCTACGTAGCCCTGCTCGGCACAGTCGGCGCCCTCCTCGGCTCAATGCGCGCCAAGGCGTCGCGGTAGTCCGCCCAATCGCCGCGCCGCCACCGCGCTCTCCAGCGCCAGCGCCGCGGCCCGCGTCTCGGCGAGCGTCCGGCCCAGGTCGGCGTACACGTCCTGCCACTTGAGGACGGTCTCGGCGTCCTGCCCCGCGGCGAAGTGCGGCGCGAGCAACCCGCCGTTCTCGCGCTCCATCGCGGCGGCCCGCGCCCTCGTCGACGCCGTCAGCGCCAGAACGTCCGCGCGCCGTGCCGGACCCTCGCGGAGTAGCCCGGCGCACTTGTGCAGGTCGGCGCACGACTGCGAGATCGCCTCCGCCATGGCCCGCGCTCGCTCGGACGCCGCGCCGAGCCGGTAGGCGTGCAGAGAAGCCGCCACGCTGCCAATCCCGTCGACGATGCCGTCGAGCGCCACGGTCAGCGCGGCCAGGTCCCGCCGGTCCATCGGCAGCGTTCTCGCCGTCTGCGCCGCGACGGCCGTCTGCTGCGTGACCTCGTCCCCGAACCGCTCCAGCGCGGCTATCTCTTCCGCCGCGGATGCCACTTCATCCGCCAACGTCCCGGCGTCCGCAGACGCTGGAGCGTCCTCATGCTGCTCCATGAGTGCATGGAGCAGCCGGCCCGCCTTCCGGACGTTCTGCGCGTTCTGCTCCAGCAGGAAGAAGATCCGTTCACCCTTCCGTGAAGGTAGTATGTGCACTCCCTAACTCTCCTGCTAATGCCTTACGACAAGTGTGCCCTGTCTGCAGGGAGCCGCGAAGCCCCCGGAGCAGTTGCTGCGGCAATGCCGCCATGTCGAGGGTATCGCGATGTAGTTAGTGTACACCAAGGATTCGGAGAATGGTGCACAAGCAACCGGAGAGCGTGTGTGAACATGCGGGGTGCGGGAAGAACTGGAATAGGGGTGGCAGAACGGTGGGAACTCCGGACGGCTGCAGGCCCTCCCGTGCTCCAACTCAAGGGCGCGGGAGGGCCTGTCGCCATTTAGTACTTGGACACGTTGATCTCGGTCATCTTGCCCGTGACCATGAAGACCACCCGCTCGGCGATGTTCGTGGCCCGGTCTGCGATGCGTTCCAGGTCGTGCGCCACCCAGAGCAGGTACGTGGCCCGCTGCACATTCGCCGGGTCCTTGATCATCAGATCGAGCAGGTCCCGGTAGACGACCTCGTACAGGTGGTCAACCTCGTCGTCCTTGTTGCAGACGTCCACCGCCTCCTCGGTGTCGCGCCGCAGCAGAGCGTCGAGGCTCCGGTTGAGCATATCGGTGGCCTTGTCTGCCATAAGCGGGATGTCCACCAGCGGCTTGAGCGGCGGTTCGTCCCCCATCATCAGGCTGATCTTTGCGATGCCCTCGGCATAGTCGCCCATCCGCTCCAGCTCGACCGAGATGTGCAGGATGGTGACGAGCACGCGCAGGTCGACGGCCATCGGCTGCTGCGTCGCGATGAGCTCCAGGCACCGATCCTCCAGCTCCCAGCGCTTTTGGTCGACGAAGTCGTCTTCCTTGATCACGCGCTCGGAGGTGGCGAGGTCGCGGTCCTTCAGCGCCTGCAGTGAAGTCGCGATGGCCTTCTCAACCATGCCGCCCAGTTGCAGCAGTTCGTCCAACAGGTGGTGTAAGTGAATGTCAAAGCTTGCGCGTGCCATAGCCGCCTCCTTGGCTAGCTGAACCGGCCCGTTATGTACGCCTCTGTCCGCTCGTTCTTCGGGTTCGTGAAGATTTCGTTGGTGTCGCCGAATTCAACCAGGTAGCCGGCGCGGTCGTCGCCCATCATCAGGAAGGCCGTCTGGTCGGACACCCGGGCGGCCTGCTGCATGTTGTGCGTGACGATGATGATCGACACCTCGGCGCACAGCTCCCGGATCAGTTCCTCGATGGCCAGCGTCGCGATGGGGTCGAGCGCCGACGCCGGCTCGTCCATCAGGATGACCTCCGGCTCGACGGCCAGCGCCCGGGCGATGCACAGCCGTTGCTGCTGGCCCCCCGAGAGTTGGAACGCGCTCTTGTTCAGCCTGTCCTTGACCTCGTCCCACAGCGCCGCGCGCCGGAGTGACCGCTCGACCGCCTCGTCCATGTTGCCCTGGTAGCCGTTGATCTTGAGCCCGAAGGCAACGTTCTCGTAGATCGACTTCGGGAAGGGGTTCGGCTTCTGGAACACCATCCCGATCTCCGACCGGATGCGCGTCGCGTCGACCGACGGCCCGTAGATGTCGTTGCCCCGGTAGAGCACTTGGCCCGTCACATAGGAGCCCGCAATGAGGTCGTTCATGCGGTTGAAGCACCGCAGGAACGTGCTCTTCCCACAGCCGGAGGGCCCGATGAGCGCCGTCACTCGATGGCGTGGGATCTCCATAGAGATGTCCCGCAGCGCGTTGAAGGCGCCGTAGAACACCTTGAGGTCCCTCGTCTCGAGGACGATGTCTCCCTGGTTCACTGCTTTCCTCCTGCCAATTGCGAAAGGGCCGGCAGAACGGGGAGTGGAGGACTGCCCTGTGGCGGGAGAGGGCAGACTGACCGGCTATCGCCATGGTAGGGAGCCGTTTTCTTTTGGACAACCAATCGGCCATTAACGATTTAGCGTGCAATAATATCACCATTCGGCAAACATTAACAAGACGTTAACGGATCACCGCGTCTCCCGCCTCCAACTACCCCTGCCGCAATCGCTGGGCTACAATGGAGGAAAGGCAATCTACTACCAAGGCGGAACTATGCAAGCGGAATATGATGTCGTAATCGTCGGCGGAGGCGCCGCCGGGCTCAGCGCAGCCATCTATGCAACGAGGGCCCAGTTGAAGACCCTCGTCGTGGAGCAGTTCGCCCCCGGCGGGCAGATCATGAACACCTCCGACATCGAGAACTACCCCGGCTTTCCCGACGGCGTCATGGGCCCCGAGATCGGCATGCTCATGCACCGGCAGGCCGAGAACACCGGCGCCGAATTCGCCTTCGACACCGTCATCGACCTCAAGGTGGACGGCGACGTCAAGGTCGTCGTAGGCGAGGAGGCCGAGTACGCCACGAAGACCATCATCGTCACCACCGGCGGCGAGCATAACAAGCTCGGCGTCCCCGGCGAGGACGAGTTCGCCGGCCGCGGCGTCACCTACTGCGCCACCTGCGACGGCAACTTCTTCGCCGGCGAGGACACCGTCGTTGTCGGCGGCGGCGACGCGGCCCTCGACGAGGGCATGTACCTCAGCCGCATCGTCCGAAACCTCACCATCGTCCACCGCCGCGACGACCTGCGCGCCACGAAGGTGCTGCAGGAGCGCGCCTTCGCCGCCGGCAACGTCGACTTCAAGTTCAGCCACGTCGTCAAGGAGATCCGCGGCAACGGCGAGGTCGACCGCGTCCTGCTGCAGGACCTGAAGAGCGGCGCGGAGTACGAGTACCCCACCGCCGCCGTGTTCATCTACATCGGATTCCACCCGAACACGGCGTTCATGCGGGGCAAGGTGCCGATGGACAACGGCGGCCACATCATCACCAACATCCGCATGGAAACCGACGTCCCCGGCCTCTTCGCGGCCGGCGATGTCCGCCAGTTCTCCGACCGCCAGCTCGGCACCTCCGTCGGCGACGGCATCACCGCCGCCCTCTCCGCCTACCGCTACATCACGGAGGGCTAGCCGCCCCGTCGGTAAACGCGAAAGGGCCGCGCCGGGTAGGCGCGGCCCTTTCCTCTGTTGGCTCTGGTTTGGCTACCGGTACATCCGGATCACGCCCACCACAACGCCCTGCACCTCCACCTTGTCGGCGTCCTCGTAGATGGGCGACATTGCGCTGTTCGCCGGCTGCAGCCGAACCCGGGCGCCCTCGGGGTAGTACCGCTTCAGCGTCCCCTCGCCGCGCTCCTTCAGCCACGCGGCCACCATCTCGCCCGGGCTCGCTGTCTCCCTGCGCTGGAACAGCACGACGTCCCCGTCGTCGATCAGGTCCTCGATCATCGACTGCCCCTTCACCCGCAGCGCGTACATCCCTTCTGTACGCGGCGGCAGCATCGACGCCGGCAGCTCCAGCGTCTCCTCTGCCTCGGACGCCTCGGGGAACGCCATCAGCGGCTCGCCCGCCGCGATGGCGCCGAACACCGGCACCGCGATAGAGGTTTGCAGCCCCATCGCCCGTCCCGTGTCCTTGTCCAGGAGCTGGATGCCGCGCGAGATGTCCGGCGAGCGCTTGATGTACCCCTCGCGCCGCAGGATGTGCAGGTTGTAGTCCACCACGGACGTGGAGCTGATGCCGCACCCAAGCTGGATCTCGCGCACGGACGGTGGGTACGGGTGCTCCTTCACAAAGTCGGAAATGAACTCCAGCATCTTGGTCTGTCGCTCGGACAGCTTGCCGTTCGATGGCGCCATGCCGGCCTCCCTGAATTTATGTTTACAAACAGATGTTCGCAACTATCCTAGGGACTCGGCATGAAGCCTGTCAAGGGGCAAAAGGGGTGAATTTCGCTGATATGTTCGCTTTTGTGACGTCTCATCGAGTTTGCGCGGCCTCGCCGGCGCCCTGCATCGCCGCCGCCCCCGGCGCAGCCGGCGCCGCCGCTTCCGGCCAGTGGTACACGCGCTCCTCGACGGCCCCGACCGCCTCGTCGACGAGCTCCTGCACGGGCAGCTCCGCCTCCATCCGCTCGACGTCCTGGATGCGGCTCTTCGTCACCGGGTGCCGCGGCACGAACAGCGAGCAGCAGTCCTGGTCCGGGATGATGGAAATCGGGTACGTCCCCAGCGGCCGCGCGATGTCGACGATCTCGCCCTTGTCCATCGTCAGCAGCGGGCGGAAGAGCGGAAGCCGCTCCGCCGCCGCGCCGATGGTTGTCATGTTCTCCAGCGTCTGCGAGCTCACTTGGCCCAGGCTGTCGCCCGTCACCAGCGCCGCCGCCCCGTGCTTGACCGCCAGCGCCTCCGCAATGCGCACCATGAATCGCCGGTACACGGCCACCCGGTACGCCGGCGGCACCGTCACGATGATCCGCTGCTGCGCCGCCGCGAAGGGCACCAGCAGCAGCCGCGAGCTGAGCTGGTACTGCGTCAGCAGCTCCACCAGCTCCTCCGCCTTCTCCCGCGACGTCCCCTCCACGAGCGGGAAGCTGTGGAAGTGGATGAAGGTCACCCGGCACCCGCGCCGCATCATCTGGTACGCGGCCACCGGCGAGTCTATCCCGCCCGAGAGCAGCGCCGCCACGTGTCCGCCGACGCCCACCGGCATCCCGCCCGGGCCCGGCAGGCTCTCCGCCGAGAGCAGCGCCTCCCGCTCCGTCGTCTGCACATACAGCGTGAGCTCGGCGTTCTTCAGGTCGACGGGCCACCCCGTGAGGTCCTGCACGTGCCGCCCAAGCTCGTGGTTGATCTGCGGCGAGGTCATCGGGAACCGCTTGTCGCTCCGCCGCGCCGCAATCCGGAACGTCGACGGCGTCTGCCCGTCCAGCAGCGCGGGAATGGCTTCCTTGATTGCGTCCATCGTCGGCTCGACGCGCACCGCCCGCGAGAACCGCTCCACCCCGATGACGTGCTCCAGCCGGGACCGCACAAGCTCCCACTGCTCCTCGTCCCGCAGAGGGAAGCTCGCCATCATCGCATTCCACCGGATCCGCCCGGCCCCCGTCCCGGCCAGCGCCCGCCTGAGGTTGTTGCCCATGTGCTTCAGGAACCACGGCCGGTTGCTCCCCTTGAGGGCAATCTCGTGGTAGAAGCGGACCATGACGTGCTGCTCCATGCCGCTCACCGCGCCCCTGCTCGATACGCCTGCAGCGCGAGCGAGCAGCAAAGCGACCCCCGCTCCGCGCCCTCCGCCAGCGCCGACACCGGCGCCCACCGCCAGCCGTCGTAGTAGGTCGAGCTGTCTCCGCCCGCGTTCACCGGCAGCGAGGGCTCCGGCGCGCCCAGGGTCGCGGCGTACAGCGTCATCGAGAGTTCATGGTCGGCTCGAGCCTGCGTTCCCTCGCCGAGCGCCGCGCCAAGCGTCAGCGCCGAGCCAAGCTTCGCCATGCCGAGACGCGCAGCGGCGTCGGCGTCGGTCTCGTTCGGGCGGACCGTCGTGGCGGGCAGGCCCCAGATGCCGGGGAGTTCGTCATCGTCGTCGGGGCGGCGCACGGCCAAAAGAAGAGCGCCATCACGCGGGTCGGGAATGACGACGGCGATGGCGCGAACCATACTCATCGAAGCGGACCGGGGGAGGCTACGCGTCGGCTGTGGCGGAGTTCAGCTTTCGGGCGAGCCTCGACTTGGTGCGGGCGGCCTTGTTGGCGTGGATGACGCCCTTGCGCGCCGCCACGTCGATGTCCCGAAGCGTGCTGCGGACGGCCTGCTGCGCCTCCTCCGCACTTCCGCCGGCAAGCGCGCGCGACGCCTTCGTGCGCGACGTCCGCAAGCTGCGCTTCACCGAGCGGTTTCGCAGGGAGCGCCGTAGGGTTACGCGGGCAGACCGTTCACTGGGCACGTTTCAAGTCCTCCAATAGTGCTGAATGTCAGTATACCTGAAGCTGTGAGTATCGGCTAGCCTTCACCTTCAGCCGTTCGCCCTGAGCCCGTCGAAGGGGTAGCCGTGTGCCCCTCGATGGGGCTCACGGCGACTGAAACCCCACCACGGATTCTCATACCGCCCCAACTCCGCCCACATTCGTCGTTCCTGCGCAGGCAGGAACCCCGACAAACGGAACCCCAACCGCGTTTCTCCGGCGAAAGCCGGAGTCCACGGGAGTGGATGCGGCAGCGTCACCTGCCGCTCGCTAGCTCTATGCGACGCTGAATCTCGCCGTCGGTTATGCGCGCACTTACCTCCTCAGGCAGCGTGACTCGAATCCCGCGGACGAGGTCGTTGCCCTTTAGCGCGGGATTCACTCCAATGACGTCATGTAACGTGCGGTCCACCGCCCGGAACACCTCATCCTGCGTCAGCGAAAGGTGCGGGAACAGCACCACCTCCCGCACCGTGCTCTGCCCGCTGAACAGCATCGCCAGCCGGTCGATGCCGACGCCGAGCCCCCCCGTCGGCGGCATCCCGTACTCGACGGCCGTCAAAAAATCCTCGTCCAGCCGGTCGAAGTCCTCCTCCGCGTGCTCCAGCCGCATCGCCTCCTGCTCCTCGAACCGCCGCCGCTGCTCGATGGGATCGTTCAGCTCCGTGAAGGCGTTGCACACCTCCATCCCGGCCACAAACCCCTCGAACCGCTCCACGTAGCCGTCCTTGCTCGGATGCCGCTTGGCCAGCGGCGTCATCTCCACCGGGTAGTCGACGAGGAACGTCGGCTGCACCAGGTGCGGCTCCACCTTGTCGCCCAGCAGCTTGTCGACCAACCGCCCCCAGCTGTCCTCCTGCGTCACCACGACGCCGGTCTCCCGCATCCGCCCCGCCAGCGACGCCGCGTCCCTGTGCTCGTCGATGTCGATGCCCGCGTGCTCGAGGATCGCCGTCCGCAGGTCCAGCCGCCGCCACGGCGCCCGCACGTCGATCGTCGCGCCCCCGTACTCCAGCGTCGTCGTGCCCAGCAGCTCTGACGCGAGCCCCTCGACCATCGTCTCCACCAGCGCCATGATGTCGTTGTAGTCGGCGTAGGCCTCGTAGCTCTCCATCGACGTGAATTCCGGGTTGTGCGTCGCGTCGAGGCCCTCGTTGCGGAAGATCCGCCCAATCTCGTACACCCGCTCCAGCCCGCCGATGATGCACCGCTTCAGGTGCAGTTCCGTAGCGATGCGCAGATAGAGCGTGCGGCTGAGCGCGTTGTGCTGCGTCACGAAGGGCCGTGCGTTCGCCCCCGCCGCGACGTTTAACAGAATAGGCGTCTCCACTTCCAGGTAGCCGCGCCCGTCCATGAACCGCCGGATCGCCGCCACCAGCTTGCTGCGAAGTACGAACCGCTCCCGAACGTCGTCGTTGGCGATGAGGTCCGCCTCCCGCTGCCTGAGCCGCTGCTGCACGTCCTGCAGCCCGTGCCACTTCTCTGGCGGCGGCCGCAGCGCCTTCCCCAGCATCGTCGCCGACCGCGCCTCGACGGTCGGCTCGCCCGTCCGCGTGTGAATGAGCCGCCCCCGCACGCCGAGAAAGTCCCCCAGGTCCAGCGACTTCAGCAGCTCGAAGTCCGCCCCCGTCAGGTCCCGCCGGAGCTGCGCCTGCATCGAGCCCGTCCCGTCGCGCAGGTCCAGGAACGCGACGCGCCCCATGTTGCGAACGCCCGTGACGCGCCCCGTCACGCTGACCGAGCGCTCGCGTGCCGGCCGCCCCCGCTCCGTCCACCGCGCCAGCAGCGCCTGCGCCTGCGCGATGGTGTGCGTGCGCGCATACCGAGCCGGGAATGGGTCGATGCCCTGCTCGCGCAGCCGCTCGACCTTCTCGGCCCGTATCTGAAAATACTCGTCGCGTTGGGTCACAGCGCTCCTTTGGGTCTTCCCCCTCCCCCCTGTGCGGGGGAGGGCCGGAGTGGCGGCCGGCCGAGGCCCTGGCGAAGGACGCACCACGACAATTGTAGCGCACGCAGGGGAGTGCAAGTTGCGAGGGAATGGCCTGTCGGGAAAGGGTTTAGCGGATGTCCACCAGCGTGAAGACCTGCTCGCCGCCGGGCGCGTGCACGTCGACCGCCTCGCCCACGCGCTTGCCCAGCAGCGCGTGTCCCACCGGCGACTCGTTCGAGATGCGCCCGTGGGCGGGGTCGGCCTCCATGCTGCCGACGATCGTGTACTCCACCTGCTTGCCCGCCGAGTTCTTCAGCACCACGATGGAGCCCACCGTCACCGTCTCCGAGGGCGTGTCGTGGCCGGGGATGACCTCAGCGTTGTCCAGCGCCTGCTCCAGGTCGAAGATGCGCCCCTCCACCGTGGCCTGATCGCGCTTCGCCTCGTCGTACTCCGCGTTGTCCACGGTGCCGCCGACCTCGGAGGCGCGCTTCAACTCCTCCGCCACCTCGCGGCGGCGCAGGGTCTTCAGCTCGTCCAGCTCCTTGGACAGCTTCTCGAATCCCTCGGGCGTCAGGTAGCTTTTCCCAGTTGTCATCACACCCGCCAAAATAGAAAAAGCTGAGAGGCGACGGCTTAATCCCTCAGCGGCGCAATACTACACCTGCGCACTGCGGGATGCAATAGAGTTTGTTTTATTGAGACAAGGTGCTTCCGGAGGCAGCGCTGAAATCGTCGGAGCGGTGCCTGCCCATCGTTGGCTTCTCGGCGCGGGTAATGCGGATGCCGGGCCCCCTTGCGGTGGGCCCGGCATCCCTCAGCACCAGGTTGTCGACGGCCCCCTACCCCAGACCGCACACCTTCCTCAGCACCGCCGCCGCGCTCTCCGGCGCCTCGTCCGACGCCCACACGCAGTACTGGTCCGGCCGCACGAGGATCAGCCGCGCCTCGTATTGTTCACGCCCGTCCGCGCAGGTGTCCTCGACGACCTTCAGCGGCACCCCCATGCTCTCGGCCGCGTTGGTGAACGCCTTTGCGCTGCCGTCCGGCGCATCGAAGGCCAGCAAGGTGAACCCCGTGTCAAACTCCGTGTGCACTCCGGCGCCGTTGGAGAGGAGTTGCGGCGGCAGGTGGTGCCCGGCCCGCGCAGTATACGAGTGCGATCCGTGCGCGCTGTTCACGCCGTCCGGCGGCCCGAAGACCACCTGCGAGCCCTCGAAGTTCGGCTCGTACACCGTCGTTCGGCGGCCGCCCTCCGCGCCCAGCTTCGCGAACTCCGCCTTGAACTCCTCCTCGTCCTTCTCCGGCGAGTACGTCTCCAGGAACTTCGCGTCCCGGCGGATGCCCGCGGCGATGTAGTCCTCGCCCGTCTCCCAGAACACCTGCCGCCGCTCGTCGCTGTAGGACTCCAGCAGCGCGTCCCCGCCCCAGCCCTGCAGCCGCGCGGCGATCTTCCATCCGAGGTTCGCCACGTCCTCCAGCCCGTTGTTCAGCCCGAATCCGCCGTACGGCGGGTGGCTGTGCGCGGCGTCCCCCGCGATGAAGACGCGCCCCACCTGGTACTGGTCGGCGACGGACACCCGCAGGTTCCAGAAGCCCACGTGGTCGAAGTCCGCCTTGAAGGGCACGCCTGCAGCCTTCTCCAGCAGCCCCTGGAAGTCGTAGTTCTCCGGCGTCGCGTCCTCCGGCACCGGGGCGTGGAAGAACCAGCTCTTGCCGACCTCCACCCGCCCGAAGAACATCCAGTACCCCAGCAACTCCGGGTCCAGCGCCCGGAACGTCGTCGACTCCGGGAACCGGCTCAGGTGGTCGTGCAGCTCAGTGGAGCGGAACACCGCCAGGCACATCTTCTGGTCGAAGTCCGAGCCGTTGCTGCCGACGCCCATCCAGCGCCGCACCATTGACCGCGCGCCGTCGCACCCGACGACGTAGTCCGCCTCCAGTACCTGCGCCGTGCCGCCGACCGTCTCCCGCCCGGCGTCGTCGATGTCGATGAAGCCCTCCCACGAGTACCGGCCGCCCTTCTGCGCCGCGTCCTCCGTCTCCTCGATGGTCACGCGAACGCCGCCCTCGTCCTGCTCGATGTCCTGCGCCGTCCATCCGTAGAGAAGCTTGATGTTGGGGAAGTCCTCGGCGCGTTTGCGGAGCACCTCTTCCGTCAGGTACTGCGGCAACCGCTCGTTCGCGACGTAGTAGTAGCTGCGCAACTGCTCGCGGCCCGCCGGCGCCCACCAGTACTCGCTGTTCAGGTTCTTGTACGCCGTCACCCCGCCGATGGGGTAGCCCTTCGGCAGCACGCGCGCGGCTCGGAGCTCGTCCTCGATGCCCCAGAAGTAGAAGTGCTCCAGCGTCCGCTGCGAGAGGTTTTGCCCTTTCGGGATGCGCTGCGGCAGCAGGTGCCGCCCGACGACGACCACGTCCACGCCGCGCATGCCGAGATCCAGCCCCATCGCCACGCCGACCGGCCCGCCGCCGATGACGATTACCTGGTGTCGTTCCGCCACGGCCACCCTCCTGTAGCGCAGGTCCCCCGGTGCGCCTGAGTGTATTGCAGCGTGGGGGTCACGGCAAGGCAATCCTTGCGCCCATCACAAGCCTTGCGGTCGCCGATAGTCTACGATGTGAGAAACCAACGCGGGAGAAACTGCAATGACAACTGCTGACCGGCATGGGGCCACGCGCACCGTCCTCGTCACCGGCGCCTCTGCCGGCATCGGCAAGGCCACGGTCGAGAAGCTCCTCCGCGAGCGCTACACCGTCTACGCCGCTGCCCGCCGCGTCGAGCAGATGCGCGATCTCGAGGCGCAGGGCGCCGTCGTCCTCGGCATGGACGTCACGCGGGAGGAAGACCTCGTCGCCGCCGTCGAACGCATCGCCGCCGAGCGTGGCGGCGTCGACGTCCTCGTCAACAACGCGGGCTTCGGCCTCTTCGGCCCCGTGGAGGACATCACCCTCGATGACGCCCGCTACCAGTTCGAGGTCAACCTGTTCGGGCTAGCGCGCCTGACCCAACTCGTCCTGCCGCACATGCGGGAGCAGGGATCGGGCAGGATCGTGAACGTGTCCTCTGTTGCGGGGAAGATGTACACCCCGCTTGGCGCCTGGTACCACGCCACCAAGCACGCCCTCGAGGGCTGGTCAGATTGCCTGCGGTGGGAGCTGAAGCCCTTCGGCATCGACGTGGTCATCATCGAGCCCGGCCTCATCAGCACGGAGTTCGGCGACATCGCCTTTGGCCCAGTGGCGAAGCGCTCAGGCGACTCCGCTTATGCCGGAGTCGTCAACAGCATGGCGGAGCGAATGGGCAGGTCCGTGGCGACCGGGTCTCCGCCCTCGGTCATCGCGAACACTATTTTCAAAGCAATTCGGGTCAGGCGGCCCCGGACCCGCTATGCTGCGGGCAAGTACGCCAGACTGGCGCTCCTCACCCGCAGCCTCGTCAGCGACCGCATGTTTGACTGGTTCGTCGACCGAATGGCGAAGTAGCTGCGGCGGCCTCAACGGCACCCGCACGAGACGCCGCTCCCGACCGCCGCCCCGGCGCCGTGCGTCGGGTGCCCGTCCCGCTTCCACCAGTCCAGCCCGCCGATCAGCTCCCGCACCTGAAAGCCCAGCGTCAACAGCTTCAGCGCCGTCTTCGTCGACGCGTTGCAGCCAATGCCGTCGCAGTAGCAGACGTAGAGCTTTGACTTGTCCCACGTCGCCGTCGTGCTGGCGCTGATGTCCCGGTGCGGCATGCTGACCGCGCCCGGAATGTGCTCGCCCTCGTACGCGCTCGCGGAACGCCCGTCGATCACGACGACAGGCTCGCCGTTGTCGAGCGCATCCTGCAGGTCCGCGGAGTCCGTCTCATACGCAAGCTTGCTCTGGTAGTACTTCATCTGCTCGAAATCCAAGGTTCCCTCCAGGGTGTCTTGCCTAAAATTGCGCTAATAGTCTCCTGAAATGACAACGCCCCTCGTGATGGGGCCCCTCCACTCTAGCACGCCTCGGCTCACTCCGACACGTAGGCACTTAGCCCCGTTTGTGCATCCCAAAACGCAGACTCTCTTTTGCGCGAAACTGTTCCTGCGCACGTCCTTTACTGGAATTATTTGCCGATTTCGTGTAAACTACTTTTTCCAGATGCAGGAGGCTTCGCCGCAGCCGAAATGAACGTTATCTGGATTGTTGCCGACACTTTTCGCCGCGACCATATCGGAGCGTATGGAAACGCGCGGATTATGACGCCCTCCCTCGATGCCCTCGCCGCCAAGTCCGTCAGGTTCGACAGCCACTACGCAGCCGGCTTTCCCACCATGCCCACCCGCGCCGATCACCTCACCGGGCGATGGACCATGTCCTTCATGGGGTGGGAGCCCCTGCCCCCCGGCGTGACCACCATCGCGGAGATTCTCGCCGACCGAGGCTACCACACGGCCGCCTCCGTCGACGTGCCCTACTACATTCGCGGTGGCATGAACTACGACCGGGGCTTTCAGACCTTCTACATGAACCGGGGCCAGGACACCATGTGGTCCCTCGTGCCCCTGCCCGGCTACCACCACGAGGCCCTCGACACCCGCGAGTCGTGGCGGTTCGAGTCGGACCGCTGCGCCCCCCGCACCTTCACGGCCGCGATGCAGTGGCTCGAGCGGCATTACAAGGATGACTTCTTCCTCTACATCGACACCTGGGACCCCCACGAGCCCTGGGACGCCCCCGACTACTACACCGAGCTCTATTGGCCGGACTACGACGGCGAGCTGATGCTTCCCGTCTACGGCAACTGGCACGACGTCCCCGGCTACACCAGGGCGGAGCTGCTCAAGTCCCACGCCACCTACTGCGGCGAGGTGACCATGGTCGACACCTGGGTGGGCCGTCTCCTCAGGACCGTCGACAACATGGGGCTGACGGACAAGACCGCCGTCATCTTCACCACCGACCACGGCTTCTATTTCGGCGAGCACGGCGGCCTCTTCGGCAAGATGGCCTCCGACAAGCGGGCCGACGGCACCCTCCACTCCTACGGCGAGCCCGGCTCCTCGTGGGCCTACTCCCCCCTCTTCAGGGAGTTGGTGAATCTGCCCCTGCTCATCCGCGCGCCCGGCATCGCTCCGGGCGTCTACAGCGGCCTGACCTCAGCCGTCGACGTCATGCCGACGGCGTTGGAGCTCCTCGGCATGGAGGTCCCCGCTTTCGTGCAGGGCAAATCCTTGGTCCACGGTATGCAGGACCCCTCGCTGCCGGGCCGGGAGTACGTCGTCAGCAGCATCCCCTTCGCCAACCCCGGCGACCCCGTCAACGCCGTCGACAACTTCCTCAGGACGCTCGCCGAGCACCCCGTCACGACGGTGACCGCCGGTGAATGGAGCCTCCTCTACAGCCCGGAAGCGGGGGGTTCCGGGTTGTACAACCTGGCCGACGACCCCGCGCAGGACAACAACCTCATTGACGCCAACCGCGATGAAGCCCGAGAGCTTCATCGCCTGCTCGTCCAGTTCATGCGCGAGACGAGAGTTCCTGAGCGGCTTCTGTCGCCCAGACTGAATCTGAAGGTGTAGCAAACGCCGCAGAACTGATAGGAGGGTATGTAGATATGGTGGCAGTTCCTGACTTCTCAGCGAGGTTCTATTCACGCAACGCCCAGCGGTATGCGGAGGTGAGCCACAGCTTCCTCCAGTCCATGTACGTGAGGTCATCCCATCCGGGCCTCAAGGGTGACTGGGACCTCATCCACCGGATGATGGACCTGATCCCTGACGGGTCCCGCGGCCTCGATGCCGGCTGTGGCGCCGGCGCCCGCGACGTCTTCATGTACTGGCACCGCGGCTACGACATTCGTGGCGTCGACGTCATCGAGGAGAACGTCGCCGAGGCCCAGAGGCTGCACCCGGAGATCGCCGATCGTGTTTCTCTCGTCGACCTGCGGGAACCCCTGCCGTATCCGGACGCATCATTTGATTTCTTGCTGTGCAACGCCGTCATCCAGCACATCATCCCCGAGGTCGCCATGGGCGTGACGCTGCCCGAGTTCGCCCGGCTCCTCGGCCCCGGCGGCGTCCTCCAGCTCATGTTCAAGGTCGGCGAGGGCATCACGACGGTCTACGATGCTGCCTATGGCGTCGAGAGGTCCTTCCAGCTCTACTCTGAAGAGCAGGTAATTGCGACGCTGGGCTCCCTCGGACTGACCGTAGTGCCGACGGAGGGCGACAAGCTCGGCGGGGCCATGTACTTCACGGACCCCAAGCTGACCGACCACTGCATCCTCTTCGCGAAGAAGCGCGGCTAGGGCCGGCGCAGTTCCCAGCCGGCCATCCGCACCGTCACGGCCCGCCAGCGTGCCGAGCGAATGTTCCCGCCGTGCGCCAGCCGCTCCCGTTGACAAGCCCCCTGCGCGGGCATAACGTACGCGCCCTACCCTCCCCGTCGTTCCTGCCCGCCCTCCGTCGTTCCTGCGAAGGCAGGAACCCCGACAAACGGAGCGCCCCTCAATCCGCTCGCCCTGAGCTTGTCGAAGGGTCGCCCTGACCCTAACCCCCAACCCCCTCGTTTCACCGGCGAAAGCCGGTGCCCAGAACCCCGTCGTTCCTGCACAGGCAGAAACCCCAACGTTCGCCGCCAACCCCCCCGTTCGCCCCGATCCCAACCCTCTCGTTTCACCGGCGAAAGCCGGTGCCCAGAACCCCCGCTCACACCCCAACCGTTCGCCCTGAGCTCCGTCGAAGGGGTCTCCTGGAGCCTCTCGATGAGGCTCCAGGAGACCGGGCGCTCGCATGGAATCACCCCGCCCCCTGAGACCAAGGCCGCGCCCAACCCCACAGATCCTCGACGGATGGCACGGCCCCCTGACACCACCTCCACGCGCGCCCGCGCCTGACCCCCTACTCTTCCCCCATGAGCACGCAAGAGCATCACCACGACAACCTGCCCCTTCAGACGAGCAAGCGCCTCAAAGACCTGAAGCAACCATGACCCCTACCCGAAGAGTTGACTTCCGCAATTCATTGCAACTCAACCCGTTCCCAATACCGTTGACCCACTGCAGCACAATTGCGATTCAATGCAACTCAACCCCCTTCCAGCTACGGACCTCCGGCAATCGTTTTAGTCGTAATGGGCCCCTCCCGTATCTGGAAACGAAAAAACACAATCCAAAATGCGCGGAAACACAACTCAATTCCCCGCCGCCCCATCCCCCGCTCCCTTGCGTAGGGGCGCCCCACCCCCGTCGTTCCTGCGAAGGCAGGAACCCCGACAAACGGGACACCGTTCGCCCCAAACCCGTCGAAGGGGGCGCCCTCCTCGTCGTTCCCGCGAAGGCAGGAACCCAAGGTTATAGGGAGGGGTGTCGCTGCATCTGCATCATCACTCGCTCCCGTTGACAAGCCTCCCGCGCGGGCATAACGTGCGCGCAAGGCAAATGCCCGCTCCGTCGTTCCCGCGCAGGCGGGAACCCACGGCATACCGTGAAACGGACCCGACGAGGAGGACGCCATGCTGACCCAAGAGGAAAACGAGCTGCTCTGCAGGGTAGGCCCGGGCACGCCCATGGGAGAGGTGCTCCGCCGGTACTGGCTGCCCATTCTCACTACCGAGGAAATCCCGGAACCGGACAGCCCGCCCGTGCGCGCCAAGCTCCTCGGCGAGGAACTCGTCGTCTTCCGCGACTCCAACGGGAACGTCGCCGCCGTCGACAATTACTGCCCCCACCGCCGCGCCAGCCTCTTCTTCGGCCGCAACGAGGAGTCCGGAATCCGCTGCGTCTACCACGGCTGGAAGTTCGACGTGAACGGCGACTGCGTCGACATGCCCTCCGAGCCCGCCGAGTCCAACTTCAAGGACAAGGTCAAGATCACCGCCTACCCCTGCGTCGATAAGGGCGGCACCATCTGGACCTACATGGGCCCGAAGGAGGTCCAACCGCCTTTCCTGAACTTCAAGGCCCTCCAACTGCCGGACAGCCACCTCATCACCAACCGCGTCCTGTCTGACTGCAACTTCATCCAGTCCATGGAGGGCAACCTGGACACCTCCCACATCTCCTACCTCCACCGCAACCTCGCCGACCTGAAGATGGACGACTTCGATGACGGCACGGACGTCCTCGGCCACCCGTCGCCCCGCATGTCGACCAGGATCCGCGGCTACTCCCGCGACGCCAAGCTGATGGTCCAGCAGACCAGCTACGGCTGGCGCTACGTCGGCCTCCGCGAGACCCCCAACGGCCACCATCACCTGCGCATCACCACCGCCATCTTCCCCCTCTACCAGATGATCGCGCGCCTTCCCGACCAGGGCCCCGGCATCCTCATGATGGTCCCCCGCGACGACGAGACCTGCTGGCGCTGGAGTGTCGGCGCCCGCACCGACCGCCCCTTCACCGACGAGGAGCGGGCCGAGCGCGCCGAGCAGTCCGCCAACAGGACCGACATCCACGGCCGCGGCGAGAAGGGTAAGTGGAACGACTACATGATGTCCCGCGAGGACCAGCGGAACCTGAGCTTCACGGGCATCAAGGGCGTCGGCACGCAAGACCAGGCCGTCACCGAGAGCATGCAGCCCATCAGCGACAAGGTGAACGAGCACCTCGGCACCTCGGACCGCGCCATCATCTTCAACCGCCGCATCCTGCTGAACGCCGCCCGCGGCATGATGGAGGGCCAGGAGCCCCTCCGCCACGACCCGGACGTCATGGGCCGCATCTCATCCTGGGAGGAGATCATCCCCGCCGGCGAGGACTGGCGCAAATACGGCGCCTTCGCCGGAGAGGCGGACAGCCTCAAGGTGTAAGCCCTCCCTCGTCTCACCGGCGAAAGCCGGTGTCCAGGGGCGCGGCGCCTCTGCCCCTTCCCCCGCTCACGGGGGAAGGTTGGGATGGGGGTTTCTCGTACGGGCGGCCCTCGTGGCCGCCCACCCCCGTTCGCCCTGCCGCCCACCCCGTTCGCCCTGAGCCTGTCGAAGCCTGTCCTGAGGGAATACGAAGGGGGCCTCTCCCCACCGTCGTTCCTGCGGAGGCAGGAACCCCGACGCTTGCCTACCTCCTTCACCCGACCGAGAGCCTCCGTTCGCCCTGAGGGAAATCGAAGCCTGTCCTGAGGCTCTCGAAGGGGGCGAACGGGGGCGCGGGCGCGCCCCCGTCCTCCGACCAGCGTCCCTCCCGCACCCCGTGACTTTCCCGTCGGTTGACGTGTGGCCACCGTCTCCCTACTATGGGCGCGTTAGGGCACGCTAACGCTGTAACTACGCACATACAAAGGGGAGGACATCGTGACCCAGGAACAGCAGGAACAGCAGGGGCCGCTCGGCTTCAACGGCCACCGCCACTTCACCATGGACGAGCTCGCCGCGCTCCAGCCGGGCCTCGCCATCTTCATGCCCATGATCGGCGACCGCTGGTGGAACGTGTACTACGCCGCCAGGGAAGCCAACTGGGTCATGGCCAAGTTCGAGCTCGGTGAGGCCATCACCCTCATGCAGAAGGGGATGCAGACCCGCCCGCGCTACACCGACGCCCTCAACGCCTACATCAGCGAGGACCTCGCCCCCGTCGAGGCCGCCCTCGCCAACGAGGACTTCGAGTCCTTCGAGGTCGCCTACAACAACGCCACCCGCCGCGCCAACGAGTACCACGACGAGTTCCGCAAGGGCTACCTCGTCTGGAAGCTCCCAGACCACCCCAACCCGCAGCTGGACTTCACGCCACGCCAGTAGCAGTCTGTTCTCGGAAATGGAGAAAGCCCAACCTCTTCGGTTGGGCTTTCCTGTTTTCCGTAGATTGCTCTTCCCCTACCCCTCCGCCAGCCATACGTCGTCCCACCGCGACTGGTTGTAGAGCATGAAGTCCCGAGGCGTCCACCCTCGCACCTCTTTCCGAACGCCGTACAGGTACACCGCGTAGTGCCCCACCACCGCCGGCACCACCTCCGTCAGCAGCCGCGTCTCCGCCTCGTTCGCCAGCGACCGCCGACGCTCCGGGTCGAGCTCCACCCGCTGCGCCTCCAGCAGCCGGTCCGTCTCCGCGTCCGTGGCGTACCGAAGGTTGTTGGGGCCGCCCGTGGTGAAGTGCGCCCACAGGTAGTGGTCCGGGTCCGTCGTGTTGAACGCCACCCCGCCGATGCGCACGTCGAAGTCGCCCCGCAGCATCCGCCCGATGGACGCCCCGAATTCCGCTTGGTCAACCTCCACGTCCAGCCCCAGCTTCCGCCACTGGTCCTGGAAGAACAGCGCGCTGTTCACCCACACCGGCACGTCGCTTCGCACCATGATGGCGGTCGAAAACCCGTCCGAATGTCCCGCTTCAGCGAGCAGTTCCTTCGCCCGCGCGATGTCCCCGTCCTTGTCGTCGCCGTACCCCGGCAGCGCCAGGAGCTGCTCCGTCGGCAGCCCGAGCGCCGTCCCCGGCGGGCTGAACCCCGCCGTCATCCCGACGCCGCCCTCGCCGCCCGTCACCAGCGTCAGGTACGCCGCCCGGTCGACGGCCAGCGACAGCGCCTGCCGCACCCGCGCGTCGTCGAAGGGCGGCCGTTCGACGTTGAACGCCGCCCCCATCCAGAACGGCCCCCGCGCCTCCACCACCTCGACGGCCTCCCCGTAGTCCTGCCGCGCCTGACGAGCCTGTGTCGGCGTCAGGCTCGCCGTCCCAGAGGGCGTCGTGTGCACACGGCCCGTGATCAGCGCGGCAAACCGCGCCGCTGAGTCCTTCATGATGAAGAATTCGATGCCGTCCAGGTATGGCTTCCCCTCGTCCCAATAGTCCGGGTTCCGCTCCGCGCGGAAGTTGCTCCCCTGGTTGTACTCAACGAACGTGAACGGCCCCGTGCCGATCAGCGCCTCCGGGTTGCTCCGCAGCCCGCGCGGGTCGTCCGCCGTCTCCCGCTCCATGACGTGCTTGGACACGACCATGTAGTGCCCGCCCGCGAAGCTCCGCAGCAGCCCCGCGCTCGGGTTGCCCGTGCGGAACACCACCGTCGACGCGTCCGGCGCCGAGATGTCGACGACGTCGAGGAACGGCGCGCGCTGGCTCGAAAAGAGTCCCTGCGGCGGCGAGATCACCCGGTTGAAGTGCGCCGCCACGTCGTCCGCGATGAACGGCTGGCCGTCGTGCCACTGCACGCCCTGCCGCAGGTGGAAGGTGATCGACCTCCCGTCGCCCCCCACTTCCCACCGCTCGGCCAGCTCCGGCCGCAGCGCGCCGCCGCCGGCCTCCACGTCGACGCGCAGCAGTTGCGAGTAGATCGGCGCGATGAGGTCCAGCGCGGCAATCGACGTGTCCTGCACCGGGTCGAAGCCCGCCGGGTCCGTCGCGTGTGCCCGCAGCAGCGTTCCACCGTAGCGCGGCTCGTCGACGGTAACCGTCGGCTCCGGCGTGGGTGTCGCCGGCATTGCGACGGGCGTCGTCGGCTCCGCGGGCGTGAGTTCAACCTCGCTCGATTCCTCGTCGCCGCAGGCGGCCATGACAAGAGCGATGATTGCGAGCGCCGCAAGAAGAGACTGCCGCAGGGAAAGCCGTCCCAGGATTCGCAAGTGGACTCCTCTATGAATGGGTTGGAGGTGTGCGCTGGATGAAGCTCATGGCGCGGTTGTATTATATGGTTCATGTAGGTGAAAGTCATGGCAACGTTTGAGGCCGCCGGTGACCGTAGCAGGGTCAAACGGGCAGCCGTGACCGGAAGGGGTATCCGATGACGACATCAACCCGGCGCCGAGCCAGCGCCCACGACCGCATCTCCAACATTGCCGAGAACTACCTGCAGTCTCTCTACAAGCTCCGTGAGGAAGGCTTGCGTCCAAGCGCAGGCAACCTGACCGACTTCATCCGCCGCTTGCCTCGCGAGGAAGGCGTCGGCACCTCTCTGCCGTCCATCCTCGGCATGCTCCGGCGCATGCAGAAGGAAGGCCTCGTCACCATCCAGCCCAACAAGGAGGTCGAGCTCACGACGCGCGGCGAGGCCGCCGCCGAGTCCATCGTCCGCCGTCACCGTCTCGCCGAGCGCCTCGTCGTCGACATCCTCGGCCTCGACGTCGCCCGCGCCCACATCGAGGCCCACAGGCTCGAGCACGCCATCTCCCCCGACCTGGAGGAGTGCATTCAGGAGCGGCTCGGCCGGCCGGCCACCAACCCCTTTGGGCGCCCCATCCCCGGCAACGCGCCCAAGGCTGCGAAGGAAAATGAAGTCTGCCTGGCGGACGCCTCCGAGGGCAAAGAGTACGTGGTCGACCGCATCCCGGAGGAGGACGCCCAGCTCCTCGCCTTCCTCATCGGCTGTGGGGTCATGCCCGGCGCCCGGCTGCGCGTAACGGAGCAGAGCAAGTTCCGCGGCGTCCTCGTCTTCAACACGGACACCTGTGAAAGCTCAATGGGCTACGACGCCGCACGCTTCGTCTGGCTCCGCAACGGGACGGCCAACGGCGCGGGAGACCCCCCGTAGCCCCGCCGCCGTCGTTCCTGCGCAGGCAGGAACCCCGACAAACGACAAACCGTTCAGCCTGACCCCGTCCTGAGGCTCTCAAAGGAGCCTGTCGAAGCCTGTTCTGAGGCTCTCGAAGGGCGCGCCCGCGCCATCCGCCAAACACCCCTGCGGCCTCTGCCCCCACCCCATCGTTTCACCGGCGAAAGCCGGTGCCCAGAGCCCCCGCCCCAACATGTCCCGCGCAGCCGTCCCGCCGCAGCGGGTAGCCGTTCGCCCTGAGGGAAATCGAAGGGGGTGAACGGGGGCGCCCCAGCGCCCGCAGACGCCTGCCACCAATCCCTCACGCGTCCCCCACCTGCCCCGCTACCCTGCCCCCATGCAGCACGAACACGCGCCTCCGAGTCGGCCCGCCTGACGGCCCACCGCCGCTGCCGTCCCCCATAGTCCGGACAATCGTTCCCAGTCGTCATCGGAAGTCGACTCCGTATCTGCAGGAGTCGTTCCCAGCTACGGATCTCCCGGGCGATTCGAATTTTTTTCGCGCCGAAACGAATCCGTGGAGCGTATCTGGCGGAGCGGCAAATCGTAGGGAAAGGAAACGAATCACCTAATGGTAAAAACCCAACAAAACGAAGGCCAAGACCGTCCCCCCGCTCACGGGGGAAGATCCTGCTCCGTACTCGATACGGGAACGAGGGATAGAGGGGCTACGCGTTGAAGTCCGGCAGGTCGTACTCCGGCCCCCGGTGCCCGCCCTGCTCCAGGTAGTCCACGAACAGCGTCACGGAGGACTCGCCCATCGGCTCGGACAGGTCGATGCCGTGAAGCTCCTTGATCTGCTCCTTGAACCACGCGTCGAAGGGGTGCGTGGACACCGCCAGGATAGCACGGGCCCGTTCCGGCTCCTCGCCCTCCTGCACCACCAGCGCCACCGGCCCTTCTGAGGTCTCCTGCAGCCACACGCGATGGCGCACCAGCCCCAGCCGCCGCTGCTGCTCCTCGAAGTCCCAACGGCGTATGCCGTCAAGCTGATTGTGGAATTCCTTCCACGCGTCCAGCTTGCCCGGCAGCACCGGTGCCAAAAACGCTAGGCTGGCCACGCATCCCTCCGAGGCTGTTCCCTGGGACCCCCAGGTGGTCCGCGATGGGTGAAAACTATTCGCGTCCCGCCGGAGTGTCAAGCGCAAACACCGCAATTCTTCTCTTGAATGGAGCGCTCCCGCATCCGTATCATGTCTCCATCCCGCAAGACAGGAATCCCCCATGCTGGCCAAGGTCTACACGTGTGCGGTTCTCGGGTTGGAAGGGCGGATAATAGAGGTAGAGGTGGACATCTCTCCGGGGCTGCCCTCCGTCACCGTCGTTGGCCTTGGCGACAAAGCTGTCCAGGAGTCCCGGGAGCGCGTTCGCGCCGCCGTCCGAAACTGTGGCTGCGACTTCCCCCTGCGCCGAGTCACCGTAAACCTCGCCCCCGCTGACCTCAGGAAAGAGGGCCCCTCCTACGACCTCTCCATCGCCGTCGGCGTCCTCCTGAGCACCGGTCAGGTCTCCGCCGACCTCTCCGACACGGTCCTCCTCGGCGAGCTCGCCCTTGATGGCACGCTCCGCCACACCAACGGCGTCCTCTCGATGGTCGACCTCGCGCGCCAGGAGGGTTTCCGCCGCGTCGTCGTTCCCGAGGCCGACGCCCGCGAGGCCTCCCTCGTCGCCGGCATCGAGGTGCTCCCCGCCGCCTCCCTCGCCGACCTCGTTGCCCACCTCTGGGGCGACGCCCCCATCGCCCCGGCCGGCGTGTCGCTGAGCGAGGAGTTGGCATCGGAGCAGGCCGCCGCCTTCCCCGTCGACCTCCGAGACATCAGGGGCCAGGAGCACGCCAAGTTCGCGCTTGAGGTGGCCGCCGCCGGAGGCCACAACGTCCTGATGATGGGACCGCCCGGCAGCGGCAAGACCCTCCTCGCCCGCAGCCTCCCCTCCATCCTCCCGAGCGCCACGCCCTACGAGGCGCTGGAGGTCACGAAGATCTACAGCATCTCCGGCCTCCTCCCCTCGGACGCGCCCCTCATCACCCGGCGTCCCTTCCGCGCGCCCCACTACACCACGTCGCACGCCGGCCTCGTCGGCGGCGGGCACTGGCCGCGCCCCGGCGAGGTCACCCTAGCCCATCGTGGCGTCCTCTTCCTCGACGAGCTCCCGGAGTTCGGGCAGAGCGTGCTGGAGGTGCTGCGCCAGCCCATCGAGGACAAGGCCGTGACCATCAGCCGCGCCCAGGGCCGGGTCACCTTCCCCGCCAACTTCATGCTCATCGGCGCGATGAACCCCTGCCCCTGCGGCTACCACGGCGACCCCTTCCGCGCCTGCACCTGCTCCCTCTCCGCCGTCGCCCGATACCGGAACCGCATCTCCGGCCCGCTACTTGACCGTATCGACGTCATCCTCCCCGTCCCTCGCGTCGACTACGAGAAGCTCACCGCCGAAGCCGCCGCCGAGGACTCCGCGCAGGTGCGCCGCCGCGTCGAGGCTGCCCGCGAGCGCCAGCGCCGCCGTTTCGGCGAGTCCCCCGTGCAGTGCAACGCAGACATGGGCCCGTCTGAGGTGTGGCAGCACTGCCGTTTGGACGACGCGACCCAGGCAATGGCCAAGGCCGCCATGAACAGCCTGCACCTCTCCGCCCGGGCCTACCACCGCACCCTCAAGCTCGCCCGCACCATCGCCGACCTCGCCAACGCCGACGACATCGGCAGCGAGCACTTCCTGCAAGCCATGAACTACCGCCAACGAGACGAGGAATAACCTCCGTCGTTCCCGCGCCCCCTCTCGTCGTTCCCGTGCCCCCTCTCGTCGTTCCCGCGCAGGCGGGAACCCCGACAAACCCAACCCCTTACTTACCCCACCCCGCCACTCGTAGGGGCGGCCCTTGTGGCCGCCCTGACCCCGTCAAAGACCCCCCCCCCGTCATACCGGCGAATGCCGGTACCCAGAACCCCCTCCTTCCCCGTCGTTCCCGCGCAGGCGGGAACCCCGACAAACCCAACCCCCTACCCCACGCCTCCCTCGTAGGGGCGACTCGCGAGTCGCCCGTCGGCCCCAAGGCCGACCCCGCCGCGCCGCCCCCGCCTTGCCCGCCGCAACCCGCACAGCTATACTCAAACCTAATCGTCCCGCGCCCGTCAGGCGCACGCTGACGTTGAGCCCACTGAACCAAGGAGTCTGCCGCTCCATGGCCCTGATGCTGGAAGTCGAGGACAACGCCAACTGCGACGGCGTTCCGCAGCTCATCTTCAACACCATGAGCGAACCCCGGCAGGTCACTGAGGTGATCGCCGGAGACTTCGGCCGGGAGCCGTCCCCCCACCGCGTCACCGGCTGGTCTAGCGAGGGCGGCGGCGCCCCCTGTCCGGCCTACGCCGTGACCATCGAGGAGTCCGGAGCCGGCCAGGCGCTGCTCGTCTACGGCGGCGATTGGGGGCTCCGCTTCATGCCGGTGGGAGTGGACGAGGAGTGGAGCCTCGATAGCTCCAACCAGTGGGGGGAGAACTTCCTTTCCCTTGACGATGAATCTCAAGTGAGGTTCCTCGATGCCGGGTAGCCCCAATCTGCGCGAGGAGTGGAACGTGACCAAGCTGAGCATCATCGCCCTGGCGCTTCTGGCAACCCTTGTTCTCGCGAGCGTCGCGTGCAGCGACGACGACGCCTCAACAACCACAGGGACGACGACTACAACCACGACCACCACGACCACCACAACCACGTCATCATCGGATACCCCGGAGCCCGAGCCAACCACAGCGCCCGAGCCAACCGCACAAACTGAGACGATGGGAGATTCCATGAGCATGCAGTATGACGGCCCCCCGGCGATGGTCATTGATCAGGCCAAGACCTACAAGGCGGTGATTACCACTTCGCACGGCGCCATCAGTGTCGACCTCTTCGCATCTGAGACGCCCAACACCGTCAACAACTTCGTATTCCTCGCCCGCGAGGGCTTCTACGACGACGTCATCTTCCACCGCGTCATCCCCGGCTTCATGATCCAGGGAGGCGACCCCACGGGCACCGGCACCGGCGGCCCCGGCTACCGCTTCGACGACGAGCCCGTCCGGCGGCAGTACATCCCCGGCACCCTCGCCATGGCCAATGCCGGCCCCAACACTAACGGCAGCCAGTTCTTCATCATGCACGGCGCCGTCGCCCTGCCCCCCAACTACACCATCTTCGGCTTCGCGACCGAGGGCTTGGACACTGTCAACGCCATCGCCACCGTCCCCACCGCCCCTGGCGGCGAGGGCTCCCGTCCCGTGGACCCGCCCAGGATCCTCTCCATCGAGATCATAGAGGAGTAGCCCTCTCGCCATCTTGAAGCCTGTGATGGGCCCGGCGGCGCGTTCCGCCGGGCCCATGGTTTCCACGCCTCCGCAAGAGGCTTTTGGGGCGTCGTTTCGGCATCAACAATAGGCCCGGCAATCGCTTTTCATTTGCTTGCCTCTCTCTCTATTACGACCATTTATGTAATCTTTTTTGGAATGCTCAAAATTCCCTATGAAGATCGCACGGACGTTCTCTTGACACCCCTATTAACGCCCCCTTAACGTCAGGGCACAGCGACAAAGCATCCCCACGGAAAGCGCCCGTCTCGGGTTGTGGCGACTCGAATGAGCGGGCCCGGGGAATCCTGCCGAGAGCTGATACTCGTACCCCTGCGATTGTGGTGCTCGTGCCATATCTGTGGGGGCGCACGGAGGCGGGACATGCGGATGAAGGACCTTGAAATCTATCTCCTCAATGACGGTGTCGTGAAGGTCGACGGCGGCTCCACCTTCGGCAACGTTCCCCGCGAAGCCTGGGAGACCATGGTGAAACCGGACCGGAGACACCGCGTCCGCCTGGGCATCAACGCCCTCCTCATCAGGACCCGTGACGCCAACATCCTTGTCGACGACGGCGCCGGCGCCAAGTTCGACGACGAGGAGCGCGAGCACCGGGGCCTCACCAGCAATCGCCTCAAGAAGGAGCTGCGCGAGCTCGACTTGGCGCCCAAGGACATTGACATCGTCGTCCTCACCCACCTCCACTACCACCACGCCGGCGGTTCCACCCGCAGAACGCGCAACGGCGACACCGTCGCGACGTTCCCCCAGGCCCGCTACCTCGTGCAGCGCACGGCGTGGGAGGACGCCGTCGCCCCCAACGAGCTCGGCAGACGCTCCTTCAACCCTGAGGACTTCCTCCCCCTCGAAAAGTCCGGCCACCTGGAGCTCATTGACGGCGACTATGAGATCCAGCCGGGCGTCAACATCAAGGTCACTGACGGCCACTGCAGGGGCCACCAGGTAGTCGTGGCCGAGCAGCTTGGCAACCGCTTCATCTACCTTGGAGACCTCGTACCGACCGCCTACCACCTCGGCCTGCCCACCATCTCCTCCCAGGACCAGTTCCCGGAGGACACGCTGGAGCAGAAGCGCAGGTTCCTGTCGGCCGCGGAGCGCGACGGCTCCCTCCTCCTCTTCGCCCACGGCACTGACACCCGCGGCGGCTACCTCGAGCGACGCAACGGCAAGCTCGCCCTGACGCCCGTGCCCGTCTAGCCAGGACATCCCCGGTCTCCCTGACCGCCCCCCGTTTCACCGGCGGAAGCCGGTGTCCAGAGAAGGCGCCGCCCGTCCGCCCTGAGCCTCTGGAAAAGTCGCCTTGTCCCCTCGTTTCACCGGCGGAAGCCGGTGCCCAGGGAAGGCGCCGTCCGCCCTGAGCCTCCTTGAAGGAGCGTACCCCACACCGTCCCCATCGTAGGGGCAGCCCTTGTGGCAGCCCCCTCCAGGACAAACGCCGCCCCACGGACCGCCCCGCAACCTGCCTCCACGTCGTATACTGGACGCACGCCGCTAGGTTTGTGGTCGCAATCCGGCTTTGAGGTCCCGCAATGCAGTACAGGCAGCTTGGCAAGACCGACTTGACCGTGTCCGAGGTGGGCTTCGGCGTGTGGACCGTCGCCACCAACTGGTGGGGCAAGATTGACTCTGATGAGCGCGTGAAGCTGCTGCAGGAGGCCGTCACCCTCGGCGTCAACATGTTCGACACCGCCGACACCTACAGCGAGGGCTTCGGTGAGGAGATCCTCGCCAAGGCCATCGGGTCAAGCCGCCACGATGTCGTCTACGCCACCAAGTTCGGCTACGACATCTACAACGCCGTCCCCCGCGAGGGTCACCGCGAGCGGCCGCAGGACTTCTCCCCCGACTTCATCCGCTACGCCTGCGAGCAGAGCCTCCGCCGCCTCAACACCGACTACATAGACCTCTACCAGCTCCACAATCCGAGGGTCACCGCCATTGAGCGCGACGAGGTCTTCAACACCCTGGAGGAGCTGGTGCAGGAGGGCAAGATTCGCTACTACGGCGCCGCCCTCGGCCCCGACATCGGCTGGTTCGAGGAGGGCGACGCGATGATGCAGGGGCGTGACGGCGTCTCCCTGCAGATCATCTACAGCATCATTGAGCAGCAGCCCGCGCGCGACTTCTTCCCCATCGCGAAGGAGACGCAGACCGGCCTCCTCTCGCGCGTGCCCCACGCCTCGGAGATCCTGACGGAGAAGTTCCGCAACACACCCCCCGTCTTCGAGGAGGGCGATCACCGCGCCCACCGCAATCAGGCGTGGCTGGACGAGGCCGTTCGCAAGCTGGACGAGCTCCGTTTCCTGCAGGAATGCCACCCCATCGAGATGGACCAGCTCGCCATCACCTTCGCGCTGGCCGAGCCCTCCATCTGCACCGTGCTCCCCAACATCACCAGCCGGGAGACGCTGAAGAAGTACACCGCGTCCTCAGAGGCCGAGCGTCCATGCGAGGACTGTCTGGCGCGCCTGCGGGAGATCTTTGACGAGGTCTTCACCAAGGAGCTGCAGCCGCTGGACAGGGCGGGCAAGAGCCGCCCGTAGAAGCACCTGTCGTTCCTGCGCAGGCAGGAACCCCGACGGGACGTGTAGACGTAAGCCGTTCGCCCTGAGGGAAATCGAAGGGTGAACGAGGGCGCGCCAGCGCCCGCAGACGCCCGCCGCCAACACCTCCCGCACCCCCATCGTCGTTCCTGCGCAGGCAGGAACCACGACAAACGGAGCGACGCCCGCCCCCCGTTCACCCTGAGGCTCTCGAAGGGGGTAAACGAGGGCGAGCCGTCCGACCCAAGGACACGGCCGCCTACTGGTTCTGCGGCGCCTGCCCAACCGGCGACCGCTGGCCCGGGCCGTTGTTCCGCCCGCCGCGTCCGCCGCGATTGAAGCCGCCCCGGCGCCCGCCGCCGCCGCGCTGCGGCCGCCCCTCGTTGGACACCGGCTGCGGCGAGGGCCTCCCCAGGATCTTCCGCATCTCCTCCTCGATGAACTCGAAGTCCTTCCGAGGCAACAGGTGCAGTTCCTCCATCAGCGCGAAGGGCCACATCTCCGGCGGCCAGCGCCGCACGTATTCCATCCGGGGCCCAATCTCGATGACCCGCAGGTGCTTGTCGTCGGGAAGCACAAAGTCCGCCGTGATGCGCACGCGGTACTTGAACCGCTCGTTGCCCTGCGACGCCGTCCAAAGCGGCTCTTCGTCCTCGAACACCGTGGACGCGACGGTCGCCGTCGCCGGGAACACGCGTTGCCCCCGCACGTAGAAGAGGAGCCTGTCTCCCTTGACCATCCGGTCTGTCTTGCGCCGCTGCCGGAGCCCGAAGCCCTGGACCGTGTACCCCTGCTCCCGCGTCACCTTGAAGTTCTCTTCAGAGATGCTCAGCATCCAGTAGTTCACGCTGACCTCCTGGCCGCCCGCGTCCGTCCCGACTCCGTCGAAGGACGAGACCCTGGGCGCGCCGTCATCATTGCCCTGTTCTAGGGCCGCTAACTTTAGCCCGCGTTCGGTTCGATGACCGCCCCGCGGACCTTTCGCACAACGTTTGCCATCTCCAGCCCGGCCACCGTCACGTCGAAGCCCCGGTTGCCGAGCATCCCCCCGCTCCGGTCGAGCGCCTGCTGCTCCGTGTACGCCGTCAGCACGCCGAACATCACCGGCACGCCGCTCTCCCTCGAGACCGCGGCAATGCCCGCCGCCGCCTGCTCCGAGACGTGCTCGAAATGCGCCGTCTCTCCCTTGATGACGACGCCCAGGCACACGATGACGTCGTGCCGTCCCGCCCTCGCCAGCTCCGCCGCGATGGTCGGCAGCTCGAACGAGCCGGGCACCCACACGACGGTCAGATCGTCGTTCTGCACGTCGTGCTGCTGGCAGGCCATCAGCGCGCCCTCCAACAGGCGCAGCGTCAGGTTCTCGTTGAATCGGGAGACCGCCAGCGCGACTCGTACGCCCCTGCCGGTTTTCTCTCCCTCGAGCTCAATCGCCAATCTTCACGCCCCTGGCCGCAACCGGCCGTCGCATCACCCAAGCGGATCGTCGTCCCTCTACCGTCATTCTCGCGAAAGCGGGAATCCAGGGCTCCAGGCCCAACGATCTCTACTGTGTCCCTGCTACCCAAGCGGATCGTCTATCAGGTGCCCCAGCTTCACCCGCTTGGTCTCAAGATATTCCCGGTTCAAGGGATTGGACTGGGCCATAATGGGCACGCGGTCAACCAGGTCCAGCCCGTAGGCGTCCAGCCCCACCACCTTCTTCGGGTTGTTCGTGAGCAGCCGCAGCTTCCGAACGCCCAGGTCGGCCAGGATCTGCGCGCCGATGCCGTACCACCGAAGGTCCGCCGCGAACCCCAGCTGCACGTTGGCTTCGACGGTGTCCATCCCGCCGTCCTGCAGCGCGTACGCGCGGATCTTGTTGTGCAGCCCGATGCCCCGGCCCTCCTGCCGCATGTACAGGAAGACGCCGCGGCCCTCTTTCGCGATGGCATCCAGCGCGATCACCATCTGCTCGCCGCAGTCGCAACGCATGCTGCCGAAGATGTCGCCCGTCGTGCACTGGCTGTGCACCCGCACCAGCACCGGCTCCTCGGGCCCGATGTCGCCCATGACTAGCGCCAGGTGCTCGTCCGCGTCCACCGTGCTGCTGTACGCCACCACGGTGAAGTCGCCGAACTTGGTCGGCAGCTTCGCGTCGGCGACCCGCTGCACCAGCCGCTCGTGCTGCCGCCGGTACGCAATCAGGTCCTGGATTGTCACAATGCGAAGCCCGTGCTCCTCTGCGAACTCTTCCAGGTAGGGCAGGCGCGCCATCGAGCCGTCGGGCGCCATGATCTCGCACAGCACGCCGCCCGGGTAGAAACCCGCCAGCCGCGCCAGGTCGACCGTGGCCTCGGTGTGGCCGGCCCGCACCAGCACGCCGCCGGGAGTATAGCGAAGCGGGAACAGGTGCCCCGGCCGGGCCAGGTCCTCCGGCTTCGTGTGCGGGTCCAGCATCGCCCGCACCGTCGCCGCCCGGTCGAACGCCGAGATGCCCGTCGTCGCGCCCTCGATGACGTCGACGCTGACCGTGAAGGGCGTTCCGTGTCGGGCCGTGTTCTCTCCCACCATCTGCGGGAGCTGCAGCAGGTCCAGCCGCTCGCCCGGGAGCGGTATGCACACCAGCCCCCCGGCGTGCTTCGCCATGAAGTTGATGTGGTCGGGCGTGACCGCCTCCGCGGCGACGATCAGGTCGCCCTCGTTCTCCCGGTCCGCGTCGTCGACCACGATGAGCGCCTTGCCCATCTGCAGGTCTGCGATGCCCTCTGCTATTGTGCTGATAGCCATGGGACCCTCCCGAAACGCTCCTGTGTGGCTGTCCGCCGTTACCCGGCGGCCGCCTTCGTCTCCCCCTCGGTCAGGAGCCGCTCCGTGTACTTGGCCAGGATGTCCGCCTCCAGGTTCACCCGGTCACCCGGCCCGCGCTCTCCCAGCGTCGTGTGCTCGTCTGTATATGGTATCACTGCCACGGTAAACTGGGCGTCCGACAGCCTCGCGACGGTCAAACTGATACCGTCCACAGCTACAAATCCCTTTTCGACGACGTAGCGCATGATCTCCCGAGGCGCGTCGAACGTAATCAGCCGGCTGTTCCCCTCCGGCGTGACCCCCGCGACAATGCCCACGGCGTCGACGTGCCCCTGCACCAGGTGGCCGCCCACCTTACCGCCGTACGCCAGCGGCGGCTCAAGGTTCACCGGCGAGCCCACCCGCAGATCGCCGAGGTTCGTGCGCCGAAGCGTCTCCGGCGTGACGTCGACGGCGAACCGGCCCTCGTTCATCGTCGTGATCGTCAGGCACGCGCCGTTGACCGCGATGCTGTCGCCAACCGCCGCGCCCTCCAGCGCCAGCCAGCTCTCGATGACGAGCGTCTCCGCGCCCGCCTCCAGCACCTTCCCCTTCTCCGCGACGATGCCTGTGAACAACGCTACTCCACTCCCCCGCGGCTCGTCGGCGTGTAGCCGACGATGTGCACGTCCTCGCCCAGCCGGCCGGCGCTCACCCGGCTCAGCCGCAACGCGTCCCCGATGCGCGAGAACCCCTCGCCCTCCACCGGCGTCCGTGCGTGTTCGCCCCCAATGATCATCGGCGCAACAATGGCCTCCACCTTGCTCACCAGCCCGTCCCGGAACATCGACGCCAGCAGGACGCCCCCGCCCTCGACGAGCACGCTGTTGACGCCCCGATCCGCCAGGCAGCCCATGAGCGCCCGCAGGTCGACGCGCCCGTCCGGCCCCGGCAGGTGTGCCACGTCCGCGCCCGTCGCCCGGTACGCCGCCTCCGTCGCCGCGTCGACGCCCACCGTCGCGACGAGCACGCTCCCAGGCCCGTCGAACACTCGCGAGGACACCGGCGACCGCCCAGTGCTGTCGACCACCACCCGCAGCGGCTGCCGCTCCAGCGGCTTGCCCTCCGCGTCTCGGGCCGTCAGCTTCGGGTTGTCGATGGCCACGGTCCCCGCGCCCGCCATGATCGCGTCGCACGTCTGCCGCAGCTCGTGCGCCCGCCGTCGCCCCGCCTCGCCCGACACCCACCGTGACTCCCTCGTCGCCGTCGCGATCTTCCCGTCGAGGCTCATCGCAAACTTCGCCACCGCGAAGGGCAGCCCCGTGCGCATCCGGTGGAGGAAGCCTTCCATGGTCTCCGCCGCCTCTTCTGCGCAGGTGCCTAGCGTCACGGCCACTCCCGCCGAGCGTAGCTCCGCCGCTCCGGCGCCGTTCACCTGCTCGTTCGGGTCCAGGATGGCCGCGTGCACCTCGGCGATGCCCGCATCGATCAGCGCCCGGGTGCACGGAGGCGTCCGCCCGAAGTGGCAGCACGGCTCCAGCGTCGTGTAGACCGTCGCCCCCCGCGCCGCCTCGCCTGCCTGGCGCAGCGCGATGATTTCCGCGTGCGGCCCGCCGGCAGGCTGCGTCCACCCCTCGCCGACCACCGCGCCGTCCTTCACGATGACCGCGCCCACGGACGGGTTCGGGCTCGCCGACCCCAGCGTCTCCCGCGCAAGCGCGATGGCGCGCCGCATGTGTTCGTTGCTCATGCTTCTTCCGGCAGCAGCAGGCCGGTCGCGTACTCGGCCAGCCCGGTGACGCGGTGCAGCGCGGCCCACTGCCTCCTCGATGGCCTCGCGCGGCCGTACACCCACTCCTCCACCGTCCGCTGGTTCACGCCCAGCGCCTCGGCAAACCCTGCGATGTTCCCCTCGAACGTGCTGGCGTGGAACCACGCCCGCAGCGCCGGGTTGGCATCGTGGCCGCGATGACGGGGCCCTCGCCCGTCGGCCCCGCCCGCTCCGTAGTTCAGGTGGAAGCGGCTGGGCACCGGCCCCATCTGCCCCTGGTATTTGCTGTTCAGCCCCGCCGACCCGTACGGCCGCTCCGCAGGGCTGCTCAGCCACACGAACGAGATCTGCGAGCTCTTCATGCCGAGATAGAGGTTGATGGGAATGCTCGAGAGGTTGCTTAGCTCTAGCGTCAGCCGCCCCTTCCACCCCGGGTCGACGAACCCCGCCGTCGAGTGCACCACCAGCCCCAGCCGCCCCAGCGAGCTTTTCCCGTCCAGCCGCCCCACGATGTCGTCCGGAAGCTCGATGTTCTCCGCCGTGATCCCCAGCGCGAACTCGCCGGGCTTCAGCGCATAGGGCACGCTCTCGTCCAGCTCGACGGTGCGCCACTGCATGTCCGACTGCTGCCGAGGGTCGATGAGCGCCAGCCTCGCGGTCTCCTCCACCAGCAGCGGCGACCCAAGCCGCAGGTCGACGCTCGCCGGCTGCACCGCCTCGTCATCGTACGGGTCGACGACGATGCGCCCCTGCGCTATCTGCCGCCGGATGTCTTTGTCGCTCAGCACCATCGCGCCAAAGCCTCGCCAAAAGGGTGGCCGTGATGCTCAATAATACCACGCACGCCCCCCGTCGTTCCTGCGTAGGCAGGAACCCCGACAAACCCGAACCCGCTGGCACCCCAACCCCATTCGTTTCACCGGCGGCAGCCGGTGTCCAGAGGCGCGGAATCGAGCACCCACGCCCCACCCCGTTCGCCCTAACCCCATCGAAAGGCCAAACCCCCCGTCGTTCCTGCGCAGGCAGGAACCCCGGCAAACCCGACCCCCTGGCACCCCTTCCCCACCCGTTTCACCGGCGGCAGCCGGTGCCCAGAGACGCAGAATCGAGCGACCGCGCACAACCCCGTTCGCCCTAACCCCATCGAAGGGCCAAACCCCCCGTCGTTCCTGCGCAGGCAGGAACCCCGACAAACCCAACCCCGCTGGCACACCTTCCCCACCCGTTTCACCGGCGGCAGCCGGTGTCCAGAGGCGCGGAATCGAGCGACCGCGCGCCCAACCCCGTCGAAGAGCCAAACCCCCCGTCATTCCCGCGAAAGCGGGAATCCAGCCTCCCGCTCACCCTGACACCTCCGCATTGTTCGCATTGCCTCACAATCGCTACCCTCGCTGCATGAAAGACGAAATAAGTGCACTCACCCAACTGAAAGCATCAGCCTTTGTCTATGACGCGATGGGGGAAATCTTTTCTGACGACGAACTGCGGGAGTTGGGCCATATCAAACCCACGGACAATCCCAAGAAGGGGAAGAAGCGTGGAGCGCCCAAAGGCAATCAGAACGCCCGTAGGCACGGCCTCTACTCCAGGCTTGTCCCCGCGCCTCGACGCGGCGACATGGCAAAAGCCCTCGCCATGAAGACCCTCACGGATGACATCGTCGTCGTGCGGCTGATGCTGGCCAACCTCCTGGAGGATCCGGAAAGGAACATGAAGGACATCATCCAGCTCTTCAGGCTCCTTACCCAGATGTTCAGGGCGAGCAACCCCGTCCCGGTGAGCGATGAGGAAGCCGAGGCGCAGGAAATCCTGGACCGGTTCCGATGAAAGTGAATCAATTCAATTCATATCTGGCCCGCCCCCGGCCAGCTACGAATTGTTTCGAAAACAATTCACCGCTAGCTACGGATTGTTTCGCAAACAATCCCTATCTGCCAGCTTGCGATTTGTTTGGAAACAATCCTCAGGCCGCAGCTACAGAGCGAGGTTTGTTTGCTCCCAGCCTCCAGAACCCCGTTCGCCCTGAGCCTGTCGAAGCCTGTCCTGAGGCTCTCGAAGGGCATGAACGGGCGGCCCTTGTGGCCGCCCGCCCCCAAGACGCACCGCGCCCCCTCCCTCCACCCCCGTCATTCCCGCGCAGACGGGAATCCAGAGAGGCGAACAGAGGGGGCGCGCCTAAGCCCGTTGGTTGTCGCCCTACGACCAGTACCCGAAGGCCATCGCGCAGCCCGTGCCCGCCGGCGACCGGTAGCACGGCGCGTAGTCGATCAGGTGGAAGTCCATGTGCTCCGTCGCCCCCGACGTCGTGATCCAGTTGCGGATCTCCGACGACCCGGAGTTCAGGTGCTCCCGCGGCAGCCCGAACAGCCCCTCGGTGTCCCGGGCCTGCAGCCCCTTGATGACGCTCTGGTCCAGCTCCTCGTTGATGACGAAGTGGCTCAGCCCGCCCGACGCGATGACTGCGACCCGCGCGTCGCTGTCCCACTCCTCGACGGCGTTGCGGATCGCCTGCCCCAGGTTGTACGAGCGCTTCGGCGTCGGCTGGTTCGGCGGGAAGTAGGTGTTCAGCATCACCGGCACCATCGGGATCAGCTTGTCCTGCATGATCCGCGTGTAGATGAAGCTGAACGCGTGGCCCATGCCCTGCCCCTTGCGGAAGTACCGCGACCGCGCCACGTCGAACTCCTGCTCGATCAGCGAGCCGAGCATGTGGCTCGCCAGCTCCTTCGCGATGGGGTACTCCTTCTCCTCCAGCCCGTAAGACCACGCCGCGCGCCGCAGCGGGGCCTGCAGGCTGTCCGGGATGTTCCACATCGTGTCACCCCAGTACACGGCCATCGCTGGGAAGTTGTCCTCCTGGAAGACCTCCTCCTGGTCGTCGCCGATGACGATGACGGCGTCCACGTTCGCCTCCGCCAGCTTCGCGCTCACCGTCGCGATGCCATTCTGGCAGATGTCGTACCGCTTCTGCCACAGCTCCGGGTTGAGCTGCTTCTCGATGGCCGGGTCCGCCATATCCAGCACTTCCTCGTAGGTGTGGTGCACTCCATCGAGGCCGTACAGGTGCGGGTTCCGCTTGTCGTTCTCCGCGTGGAGCGGCCAGGTCTCCGGCGTCAGGCTAAGCTGCGGGCTGTGCGACGTCCCCAGCCCAATCACGATCTCTGCCATGTCCGTTTCCTCCTGTGTTGTACGAGCCCACGACACTCACAAGGCCGCAGGTCTTTCCGTACCCCGATTATACACAACCGTCGCCTCACTGGCCTAACGATACTCCCACCCCGATGTTTCACCGGCGAAAGCCGGTGCCCAGTATCCCCACCACCAGCCCTCGCCACTCCCACGCCCCCTCAGCCGTTCGCCCTGAGCCTGTCGAAGGGGTCGCCCGAAGCCTCATTGAGAGGCTTCGGGCGACAGCAGGCGGGAACCCAGAGGGGCGGAGAGGATGGCGCCCCCCCTACTCGTGCCGCAGCGCCTCGATCGGGTGCAGCCTCGCCGCCTGCATCGCCGGGTAGATGCCGAAGAACAGCCCGATGGCCCCCGACACCGCCGTCGCAATGACCGCGATGTCCCCGCTGAACACCATGTTCAGCGCCTGCCCGCCCAGCTCCACGTCGTCGAAGAAGTACGTGAACCCGTACCCCAGCCCCACGCCGATGATGCCGCCCGTCAGGCTCAGCAGCACCGCCTCCACCAGGAACTGCGAGAGGATGTCGCGCCGTTTGGCCCCCATCGCCTTCCGGATCCCGATCTCCCGCGTCCGCTCCGTCACCGACACCAGCATGATGTTCATGATGCCGATGCCGCCCACCAGCAGCGCGATGCTCGCGATGGCGCCCAGGAAGATGACGAAGGTCTGCGTGGTCTCCTCCAGTGTCTCGATCGTCTCCACCTGGCTGGTGACCGTGAAGTCGTCCTCGTCCGTGATGCGATGCCGCAGCCGAAGGATGCCGCTGATCTGCTCCGTCGCCGCGTCGCTCACGTCCTCGCTGGCAATCTGCACGTTGATGTTCTGCACCGTGATCTCGCCGCCCGGCGTGCGCTGCGCCCCCAGCCGGTAGTACGCCGTCGAGACGGGCACCAGGATGCGGTCGTCCTGGTTGCCGAAGCCCGTCCCCCCTTGGGCTCCAGCAGCCCGACCACCTCGAACGGCCGCCCGCCGATTTTGATCGTGTGCCCCACCGGCTGCCGAAGCCCGAACAGTTCCTCCGCCGTCTCCGATGCCAGCACCGCCACCTGCGACCGCCGCGCGATGTCCTCCTCCGAGATCGACCGGCCGTCCGCCAGCTCGTATGCCCGCACGGGAAGGTATGAGGGCGTGACCCCAAGAATCTGCGTGTTGGTGTTCTCCCTCTCGAAGACCACCTGCGACCGCGTGCTCGTCTCCGGCGCCACGTCCACCACGTGCGACGCCAGCACCGGGTCCATCAGCGCCTCCGAGTCCTCCAGCGTCAGCGTCGCCGCGCTCCCTGCCGCGCCCGCAAACCCGAATGTGCTGGTGGCCCCCGGCCGCACGAATAGCAGGTTCGTGCCCAGCGACTGGATGCGCGCCGTGATCGTCTCCTGCGCCCCGTTGCCGATGGCCGTCAGCGCGATCACCGCCGTCACGCCGATGATGATGCCCAGCAGCGTCAGCCCCGAGCGCAGCTTGTTCGAGTTCAGCGCGTTCAGCGCCGTCAGGAATGTGGTCATCGGGCTCATGCGTGCTGCCCCGCCAGCAGGGGTTGCGCCACCGGCGCGTCATCCACCACCAGCCCGTCCCGGAATGAGACGACGCGCCGCGTGTGCTGCGCGATGTCCGTCTCGTGCGTCACCAGCACGATCGTCAGGCCCTCGTTCCGGTTCAGGTCCTGGATGACCGCCAGGATCTCGTCGCTCGACCGGGTGTCGAGGTTGCCCGTCGGCTCGTCCGCCAGCAGGATCGACGGCTCCTTCACCAGCGCCCGCGCAATGCCGACGCGCTGCTGCTCGCCGCCCGACAGCTCCGTCGGCATGTGCCTCGCCCGGTGTGCGAGCCCCACTCGATCGAGCGCCTCCAGCGCCCGCGCCCGCCGGTTGTGTCCGTTCCCGTACATCAGCGGCATCTCCACGTTCGCCAGCGCAGTCGCCCGTTGCAGCAGGTTGTAAGTCTGGAACACGAACCCGATCTTGCCCTGCCGGATAGACGCCAGTTGGTTGTCGTTCATCGCCCGGACGTCCTCCCCCTCCAGGAAGTACCGGCCCGCGGTCGGCACGTCCAGGCACCCGATGATGTTCATCATCGTCGACTTGCCCGATCCCGACGGTCCCATGACCGCCAGCATCTCGCCACGCTCCACGGTGAGGCTGACCCCCTGCAGGGCGTTCACGCGCACGTGGCCCATCTGGTAGGTCTTCGTCACGTTCTGGATGGAGATGACCGGCCTTGCCTGTTGCATGTCGGCGCTCCTACTGCCCCGGACCTTGGCCCGCGCCCTGGCCGCGGCGTCCACCGGCGCCGGCGCCCTGCCCGCCGAAGCCGCCCGCCTGCCGGAACTGCTCCCGCAGCGCCTGCCGCTGTTCCGGCGTGAGGTTACCCGCTCCGCCGCCGAGACCCGCCCCTCCCAGGCCGCCGAGCCCGCCAAGCCGCGCGATGTTCCCGAAGTTCGGCGCGTCGCCCACGCCGCCCGTCGACACGAGGCTGTCGCCCTCCGTCACGCCGTCCTGCACGATCATCCAGAAACCGTCGGACGCGCCCAGGGTCACTTCCCGCTCCATCACCTCGCCGCCCACGCTCACCAGCACCGTGGGCTGGGCAACCGTTCCCGCTATCGAGGTGACGGGGATGAGCAGCACGTCCGACTCCTGCTGCAGCACGATGTTCGCCGTGGCGCTCAGCCCTTCCCGGAGCTGCAACACGGGTGGTGTCTGCAGGGAAATCTGGATGGGATACGTCACGACGCCCTGCTGGTTCTCGCCCGTCTGCGAGATCTCCCGCACCACGCCCGGCAGCCCCGCGCCCGGCAGCCCGTCGAGCTCGACGACCACCTCCGCGCCCACCTGCACGTTCAGCACGTCGATCTCGTCCAGCCGCGCGTCGACCTCCGCAACCGACGTGTCCACGATCCCCAGGATCGCGGTGTTCGCGGCGTTGGCGTTGAAGGTGGTTCCCGCGTCCACGTACACGGCGCTTACCTGCCCCCCGAATGGGGCCACCAGCGTGACGAGCTCCAGCTGCTCCATGGCCAGCGTCAGCGACGCCTCGTTCGCGGCGATCTGCGCCTCCCGCAGCGACACGGTCGTCTCGTCGGGCGGATCGTCCAGCTCGTCGAGCTTGGTCCGCGCGTCGTCCAGCTCCGCATTCGCCACCGCGACGTCATGCACCTTCACCTGGACTTCCAGGTTGTCGGAGGTCACGTAGACCTCTTCCAGCCGCTCCTCGGCCCGCTCCAGCGCTTCCTCTGCCGAGTCCACCGCCTTGTTCGCGTTGTCCTCGGCCGTCTCGGCGTTGTCCCATGCCGTGTCCACGGCGTCCTGCGCCGAGTCGACCTTGCTCCAGGCCCTCTCCATGTCTTGCAGCACGCACACGTCCTGCGGCGCCGTGGCGATGCCCTCGCAGTTGCCGTAAATCGTGCCCGGATACAGCACGATCCATCGGTACACCGTGAGCTCGTCCCACGGCGTCTCCGGGTCGTCCAGCTCTTCCATCGGCCCCGGCGCCAGCGGCAGCACCGACGTCACGGCGTCCTCCAGCCGCACGTCTGAAAAGAAGGTTCTCAGGTCGATGCCATAGGCGTCGAAGAACTCTTCCGGGGTGAGGCGGTAGTCCGGCTCCGTCAGCGTCTGCCCGAGGAAGTTGGTGACGACCTCCTGGTACGACGCCTTCACCTCATCCAGCGCCTCGACCGCCGCGCCGACTCTGTCTGCGTGCTCGTCGATGACGTCCTGCAGGCTATCCCGAGCCTCGGCCAGCGCTTCCTCTGCCGAGGCCACGCCGTCCAACGCCTCGTCGATCTCCTCCTGCGTGAACGGGTCCTCTATCTCCTGTAGCGCCTCTTGCGCGTTCTGCACGGCCAGCTCCGCCTTCGCGATGGCCGCCTCAGCCTCGACGACCTCGAGCGCCGTCGGTGGCTCCATGAGCTCCTCCAGCGTCTCCCGTGAACGCTGCAGGTCGGCCTCCGCCTGCGCCAGGTCCCGTTCCAGGTTGGTGACCGTCGTCGCGTCCAGTCGCGCCAGCTCCTGCCCCGCCGTCACCGAGTCGCCCTCGCTGACGAGGATCTCACCAATGGTGCCGGCGACGCCGAAGGAGACCTCCTGCCGGTTGGGGAAGACCACGCTGCCGCTGCTGGTGATCTGGTTGACCAGGTCCCCCCGGACCACCTGGACCAGCTGCTGCCCCTCCTCCAGCTCCACCTCTGCGGCCGATTCTCCGGTGTCCCGGTTCTGTATGAAGACCACCGCGCCAATGCCAAGAATGACAGCCACGACGATCCAGATTGCCACTACTTGCCCGGTGCTCATGCTGTTGAGCCGGGACACCAGTCCAACCATTCTCCCCCTCCGGTCACGTCATCCAATGGCGTGCATTCACACGGTGCGCATGGCGGTACTGTGGATCGCCTTGCGCGGCATCGTAGGTTGAAACGGCGCCTGAAGACGAGGGTTAGCAGTCCGGGCTCGGAAGCCCGGAAATGGAAGGGGATTGACGCGGCATGAAGGCTAACCCGGGTTCGGCCCCTCTTGCAGCACCCGCTCCATCACCTGCTTGAAGAAGTCGTACGGGTGCGCCCCCGTGAAGAGGTAGCGGCCGACGACAAACGCCGGGATGCCGTTGATCCCGTAGCTGATTGCCTGCTGGTAGCTCTCCTGTACGGTCTCGGAGTACGTCCGCTTCCGCAGCGCCTCCTCCAGCCCGCGCGGGTCCAGCCCGACCTCCTCCGCCACGGCCGACAGCACCTCGGTCTTCTCGATGTCCTCGCCCCGCTCCCACAGCGCGCGGAAGCAGGCGTGGTGGAAGGGCATCTCCAGCCCCATCGACTTCGCGTACTCCGTCGCCTCCAGGGCCGGCACGGTGTACGGCGTGTGAGGGCTGCGGCGCATGACGAAGCCCGCCTCCTGGGCGTACGTGCGGAGCGGTTCGTTCAGCTCGCCGCCGGGGGTTTCGCCCGGCCGGGGTTGCCGTTCTCTGCCTCCCGGCGGGATGTCCGGCCGAAGGAAGAACGCGCGCGTCTGGATCGAGACGGGGTATTCCTGCTGCAGCTTGTCGAGCCTGTCCAGGCCGATGTAACACCAGGGTCAGATGTAGTCCGTCCACACGGTGACCGGGATGGTCTGTGACTCTGTGGACATGGCCGCCCCCTTGCAAGCTCTCACGAGTTTCGCGGAAGTATATCACGCGCCCTCGCGCGTGGCCGCAATTCTTGACACTTTCTTGGCGCAATTGGTAGGCTTTGGGAGGATGAGTTCCTGTCGTCTTGCTGCTAGAGGTTTGCTTTGCCGTTGTATGACTACATGTGCCGAAGCTGCAGCCACAAGTTTGAGTTGCGGCAGGGTTTTGACGCGGACACCATGACGGACTGCCCCCAGTGCGGACAGTTGGCTGACCGCCAGATCAGCCTGGTCCCCGTTATCTTCAAGGGCAGCGGCTGGTACGTGAACGACTACGGCAAGAAGAAGAGCACCCTCGGCAACGGCGATTCGCCATCGTCATCCTCCGACGATGGCCACTCCCACGGCGACGACGGCCACGGCCATTCCCATGACCACGGCCACAGCCACTCGCACGGCGGCCACTCCCACTCGCACGACCACGGCGCCCCCGCCGCCGCCTCGTCCGAGTCCTCGAGCAGCTAGCCCCCTCCCATGCGGGCCCTGCTCCAGCGGGTGTCCTCAGCCTCCCTCACCGTCGACGGAAGCTTCACGGGCAGCATTGGCGTCGGCTTCGTCGTCCTCCTCGGCATCACCGATGGCGACACCCTCGACGACGCCCGCTACCTCATCGAGAAAACCGTCAACCTCCGCGTCTTCCCCGACGACGAGAACCGATTCAACCGGTCCCTCGATGACATCGGCGGCAGCCTGATGGTCGTCAGCCAGTTCACCCTCTACGCCGACACCCGCAAGGGCCGCCGCCCCAGCTTCATTCGTGCCGCCCAGCCGGAGGTCGCAGAGCCCCTCTACGAGCAGTCCGTCGCCCTATTCCGCGAGGCGTGCGCGGACGTCGTCACCGGCGTCTTCGGCGGCTACATGCAGGTGGAAATCCACAACGACGGCCCCGTCACCATCCTGCTGGACAGCGCAGACCGCCACGAGCCAAGAAGGCGAGCTTGAAGCAAGGAGCAACGGCAATGGCCTACGCAATAATCATTGAACGGGCTCCCAACAACTATGCGGCCTATGTGCCGGATCTCCCCGGCTGTATCGCCACCGCAAAAACGCGCGACGAGACATTCAGGCTCATCTGTGAGGGAATCGAGATTTACATTGACGAGCTCCTGAAGAGGGGGCAGCCCATCCCGGAGCCGGGCGCCGTCGAGCTCGTCATGTCCGTGCCCAGCGCGTCGCTGCCCAAGCCAGCCAAGCGCGGCAAGCGGCTGGCGGCAGCCTCATCGTAGGTGGCCGCGCCCAGCCCCCTACCCCTCGTACGCAATGTCCATGCTGATGTCCAGCGCCGGCGCCGAGTGCGTCAGCGCCCCGACCGAGATCAGGTCAACGCCCGTCTCCGCCACCGCCCGCACCGTGTCGAGGTTGATCCCGCCCGAGGCCTCCAGCACCGCACGACCCCGGTTCAGCTCGACGGCCTGCTTCATCAGCTTCGGAGGCATGTTGTCCAGCAGCAGCAACCCCGCCCCCGCGTCGAGCGCCTCCTCGGCCTCCTCCAGCGTCGTCACCTCCACCTCCACCTTGATGGTGTGGGAGGCCCGCCGGTGCGCCTGCCGCACGATGTCGCCAAGCGACATGCCGTACCCCCGCAGCGCCGCGATGTGGTTGTCCTTGATCAGGATGCCGTCGCCCAGGTTCTGCCGGTGGTTGTGCCCGCCGCCGCACCGCACCGCGTGCTTCTCCAGCGCCCGCAGCCCCGGCAGCGTCTTCCGCGTGTCGATGATGGTGGCGCCGGTGTCCTTGACAGCATCCACGTAGACCGCCGTCAGCGTCGCGACGCCGCTCAGGTGCTGCATGAAGTTGACCGCCGTCCGCTCCGCCGTCAGCAGCACCGCCGCCGAGCCGCGCGCCCGCAGCGCGACGCTGCCCCGCTCCATGACGTCGCCGTCCCGCAGCGCCTGCTCCACCACGAGCGACGGGTCGACGCGACGGAACACCGCCGCCGCCACCTCGACGCCGCACAGCACCCCCGGCTGCTTCGCGAACAGCGTGGCCGTGGCCTGCAGCTCCTCCGGCACCAGCGCCGCCGTCGTAGCGTCGCCGATGCTCAGGTCCTCCTGCAGGGCCCGGTCGATCAGGTCGTGGACTTCCGGCGTCAGAATCATGACTGCGCTACACCGTGAACTTCATCAGGTCTTCGCCGAACGTGAACGGGTTGCTGTAGTTGGCGCAGATGACCTCCCGCGACCACTCCGCGTCGAGAACTTCAGGTATGTGCGTCGCGACGAGGTGCGGCACGCCCGACTTCTCGGCTACCTCGGCCAGCCCGTGCGGGCATGTGTGCGAGTTGGCAATTCGCCGCGCGAACTCCGTCAGCCCCTCCCGGTCGACGACGTGGTAGTCGCGGCCGTCGGGCGCGGGCCCGCCCCGGTGCGGTGTTGTCTGCATCAGCTCGTGCACCAGCATGTTCGCCGTCGACGACGCCTCGATGATGGCGTCGCTCACCGCCGTGTCACCCGAGATGACGATCTTGCTCCGGTCCTCCTCGAAGCTGAACCCCAGCGCCGGCTTCACGTACCCGTGCTCGACCTCCAGCGCCGTCGCCCGCCACCCGTCGCCCTCGAACGTGTCGCCGTGGTTCACCTCGATGACGCGCACGTTCATCACGTCCTCGCCCACCCGGTCGTGCAGCCGCCGGATGCGGATGTCCTCCTCGAAGGCATGGATGACCCGGTCGACAAAGTCCTTCGTCCGCGCGGGCCCGATGATGGTGTAGGGCTTCTTCCGGTAGCGGATCCACCCGGTGATGAGCACGTGCATCAGGTCGACGGTGTGGTCCGAGTGCATGTGGGTCAGGAAGATGTAGTCCAGGTCCGTCATGTCCTGCCCAATCTGCACCATGCGCCGCACGCAGCCATTGCCCGTGTCCACCAGCGCCGTGTCCCCGCCGATGCGCAGGTGGTTTGCCGGCCCCCAGCGGTCGGGGTCGGGCATCGGCGTGCCCGTGCCCAGCAAGGTCAGCTCCATTGAATCCCCCCTTCACGCACCCCCGTTTTACCGGCGAAACCCCCGCTGCAGAGGCAGCGGACGGTATCCAGAGGGTCCCGCCCGTCCACACCGTCCACCCTGAACCTGCCCCCCATACCGTTCGCCCTGACCCCGTCCTGAGCCCTGTCGAAGGAGCCTGTCAAAGGGCCGAACCGGTTGTAGGGGCAACTCTTGTGGTTGCCCGCCCCCGTCCCCGTCGTTCCTGCGCAGGCAGGAACCCCGACAAACCCAACCCGTTGGCCCTGACTCCGTCCTGGGCTCTCGAAGGGGGCGCCGCCTGAATCAGCGTCCCTGCCTCATAAACACCGTATGCCGTACCCACGCCTCGGACGTCTCCGGAAAGTCCGTCCGGAAGTGCGCCCCCCGGCTCTCCTCCCGGACCAACGCCGATTCTGCCATCAGTCTACCCAGCGTGACCATGTTGGCAAGCTCACGCGACGACCGCCCGCCGCCGTTGGGCGCCGACGCCCCTGGCGACGCCGCCTCCCACGCCGCGAAGACCCCCGCGGCCTCGTCGAGTCCCTCCTTCGAGCGGATGATCCCGACGTTGCTCCAGTTCAGCGCTTGCAGCCCCTCCAGCGATGGCCCACCCACCCCGGCCGGCGGCTCGGCCCCAAGCGCGAGCGCCCCCTCGGGCCGCGGCCCGCTCCAGCCGCCCTCCAGCGACCGTCGCACCACCCGCTGCCCAAATACAACCGTCTCCAGCAGCGAGTTGCTCGCCAGCCGGTTCGCCCCGTGCAGCCCCGTGCACGCGACCTCGCCGCAGGCGTACAACCCCGGCAGCGTCGTCTCGCCCTCCGTGTTGGTGAGCACGCCGCCCATCATGTAGTGCGCCGCCGGCGAAACGGGTATAGGCTCGCGCGTGATGTCGAGCCCGTGGGTCATGCATGTCTTGTAGATGCTCGGGAAGCGCGCGGCCAGCCGGTCCGACGGCATGTGCGTTGCGTCGAGCACCACGTGCCCCGCTCCCGTCCGCCGCATCTCCGCCAGCAGCGACCGCGACACCACGTCCCGAGGCGCGAGGTCGCCCTGCGGATGGTACCCGGTCATGAACGCCTCACCCTCGACGTTGCGGAGCACCGCGCCCTCGCCGCGCATCGCCTCCGTGATAAGGAACGGCGGCGCCCCCGGCAGCCGGAGCGCCGTAGGGTGGAACTGGTAGAACTCCATGTCCATCACCGCCGCGCCCGCATCGAACGCCAGCGCGACCCCGTCCCCCGTCGTGACCTCCGGGTTGGTCGTATAGCGGTACAGCCGGCCCGCGCCCCCCGTTGCAAGCACCGTGTGCGCCCCGAGATACTCGACCTCCTCGCCCTCCCCGTTCACGAGCCCGGCGACGCCGACGACTCGCCCGTCCTCGACGAGCAGCCGCGTCGTTGTCACGTACTCCTCGACGTGGATGCGCGAGTGGTGCGCCAGCGACGACAGCGTCAGCTCGATGCGAGCGCCCGTCGCGTCACCGCCCGCGTGCAGCACCCGAGGCATCCGGTGCGCCGCCTCGCGGCCCAGCGACACCTCACCGTCCGCCGTGTCGAAGATGACGCCCAGCCGCACCAGCTCCGAGATTGCGTGCGGCCCCTGCTCGGCGAGGATGCGCGCCGCGTCCTCGTTGCACAGCCCCGCACCCGCCACCAGCGTGTCGGCCAGGTGGTAGCTCGGGGAGTCCTCAGGCCCCACGGCCGCCGCGATGCCCCCCTGCGCATACTGGGTATTGCAGTCGGCAATCCCGCCCTTGGTCAGGATCAGCACGCTCCCATGCTCAACAGCCAGCAGCGCCGAGTACAACCCGGCAATCCCGCTGCCGATAACGATGTAGTCATACTGCTGTGTCGTCATGTCCCTCTACGCGCCTCTGCCCCAGCCCTCCGTTCGCCCTGAGCCACCCCGTCCGTTCGCCCTGAGCTTGTCGAAGCTTGTCCTGAGGCTCTCGAAGGGGGCGCCCGCCCCACCGTTTTACCGGCGAAAGCCGGTATCCAGAATCCCCTCCACAACGGCCCCTGTCTCCCCAAACACCCTCACCGCACTCTGTAGGGGCGGGTCGCGAACCGCCCGCCCGCCGACAGGCGGACCTCTTAGTCCAGCTCCACCACAAACGGCACCCGCCCCCGAAGCTGCGGCTTTCCGTCCGGCCACTGCTCCTTCGGCAGCTCGTACACCACCTCGATCTCGTTCCCATCCGGGTCGAGGAAGTAGATGCCGAAGCCCAGCCCGTGCTCACCGTACCCGACGATCGGCACCTCGAGCTCCCGCAGCCGCCGATGGAAGTCGCGCAGGTCCTCCAGCGTCTCCACCTGCCACGCCATGTGGTACAGCCCGATGCGGTACGGCTGCGGCCCCGGCGCTTCCATGCCGATCTCCTGCGTCGCGAGGTCGTGCGTCGTCGGCTCGTCCTCGGTGGCGTAGAACACCATGCCCGGATACTTGGCCGTGACGTGGAACCCCATCACCTCCGTGTAGAACTTCTCCGACCGCTCCACGTCCCGCACCCGAATGACGAGGTGCGTGAGCCGCTTGATCTTCGCCTTGGTCGTCGTCAACGCTATCCCTCCTCAATCGCAATCCGTCGCCCCTGCGCAGGCAGGGGCCCCGACAAACGCAACCCTTCTCGACCTATGCCACTCCCCCTAACGACGAGGGGCGGTCGTCCCGCCCCCCTCGAAGCTCCATCCTGTCCGCAACGCCTACACCAGAGTCAGCATCCGGTCGAGCGCCACCTTGGCGTAGTGCGCCGTCTCCTCCTCGACCGTAACCTGGTTCGGGACCCGCCCCGCCAGCAGCTCGTCCGTCACCCACAGCAGGTACGCCGGGTGGATGCGGTACATCGTCGAACACGGGCAGACCACCGGGTCGAGGCAGAACACCGTCTTGTCGGGGTTCTCGTGCGCCAGCCGGCTCACCAGGTTGATCTCCGTCCCGACGCCCCACACGCTTCCCGGCGCCGCCTCCCCGATCGTCTTCGCGATCAGCTCCGTCGACCCCACGTAGTCCGCCAGCTCGACGGTCTCCATCGGGCACTCCGGGTGCACCAGGATGTTCACGTCCGGGTACGCGGCCTTCGCCTTCGCAACCTGCGTTGGCGTGAACCGCGTGTGCACCGAGCAGTGCCCCTTCCACAGGATCATCTTGCTCTCTTGGAGCGCTTCCGCCGAGTGTCCGCCCAGCGGCCGGAAGGGGTTCCAGACCAGCATCTCCTCCAGCGGAATCCCCATCTTCAGGCCCGTGTTGCGCCCCAGGTGCTGGTCCGGCAGGAACAGCACGCGCTTCCCTTGCTGGAACGCCCACGCGACAACCTTGTCCGCGTTCGAGGACGTGCACACCGCGCCGCCGTTCCGCCCGACGAGCGCCTTGATCTCCGCCGTCGAGTTCATGTACGTCACCGGAATGACCGAGCCCTCGCCCAGCGTCTCCATCAGGTCGTCCCAGCAGTCCTCCACGTCCCCCGTCGGCGCCATGTCCGCCATCGAGCAGCCCGCGTTGATGTTCGGCAGAACGACGCGCTGGTGCTCGCCGCCGAGCACCGCCGCCGTCTCCGCCATGAAGTGCACGCCGCAGAAGATGACGAAGTTCGACTCCTGCCGTTCCGCCGCGTACTGCGAGAGCTTCAGCGAGTCGCCCCGGAAGTCCGCGAATTGGATGATGTCCTCGCGCTGGTAGTGGTGGCCGAGGATGACCGTGCTGCCGCCCAGCGCCGCGCGGTTCGCGTCGATGCGCTCGACAAGCTGGTCAGGCGTCAGGTTCACGTACTCGTCGGGCAGCCGCTGCCACCGGACGCCCGCGTTCAGCTCCTCCGCCAGCGGCTTGGTCTCCAGCGGCTCCACCTGGCAGAAGGCGGACTGCTCCAGCTCCGTCAGGGGCACCCGGGGGTTTCGCTGTCTGCTGTCCGCCACCGGCAATTCCAGGGCCATGTCCTACCTCCCCGCCTGCTCCGCCTCCGGCTCGCCCTGCAGCGACCACGGCGATGTCTTGGTGATCCGTACGCGAGTCAGCTTCCCGTGGAAGTCCCCCGCGTCCTCGAAGAACACCAGCTTGTCCGTGCGCGTTCGCCCGCGCCACTTCCCCTTGTCCCGTCCCTCGACGAGCACCTCGAGCGTCTCGCCCAGCAGCCGCTCGTTGATCTCCGTCGCCACACGCTCCTGCAGCGCGTCGACGGCCTTCAGGCGTCGACGCTTCTCATCCGCCGGCACGTCGTCCGTGAGTTGCCGGTGCGCGATGGTGCCCTCCCGCGTCGAATACTGCGCGACGTGCACCTTGTCGAAGCGCACCTGCTCCAGCAGCCGGTAGCTCGCCTCGAAGGCCTCCTCCGTCTCGCCGCAGAACCCCACGATGAGGTCCGTGCTCAACGAGACACCGGGGATCGTCGCCCGTATGCGCTCGATGGTCTCCAGGTACTCGTCCGCCGAGTACGTCCGCCGCATCGCCGAGAGCACCTCGTCGTCGCCCGCCTGCACCGGCAGGTTGATGTGCTCGCAGACCTTGCGCAGCTCCGCGACGGCCCGGATGATGCGGTCGCTCATGTACATGGGGTGCGAGGTCAGGAAGCGGATGCGCTCCAGCCCGCACACGTCGTTCAGCGCGTACAGCAGGTCGGCCAGGTCCTCGTCGCCCGGCAGGTCGTGCCCGTACGCGTCCACCGTCTGCCCAAGCAGCGTAACCTCGCGAACGCCCCGCGCCGCCAGCATCTCGGCCTCTCGCACCACGTCGGGCAGCGTGCGGCTTACCTGCCGGCCCCGGCGGTACGGGATGATGCAGAAGCTGCAGAACAGGTCGCAGCCCTGGATGATCGGGATGTAGCTCGTCACGTCGGCGTGGGCGTCCGTCAGCGGCCCGATGCACCCCTCGTAGTCGACGCCCAACCGCTCGCCGACGAGCTCCAGCAGCGGCGCGTACTGCTGCGGCTGCATGAACACGTCGACGTGCCCGAATCGGTCCTCCAGCGCGTCCTTCTTCGGCCCGACCATGCAGCCCATCAGCGCGACGATGCGGTCTGGCCGCCGCCGCTTGAGCCCCTTCGCCATGCCGAGCGCGCCCACCACCTTGTCTTCCGCGCCCTGCCGCACCACGCACGAGTTGAATACGACGACGTCCGCGTGTTGTGCTGTCGGGGCGGGTCGCAGACCAAGCTGCTCGAGCGCATCGGCGAGACGGTCGGAGTCGGCCTTGTTCATCTGGCAGCCGATGGTCCAGATGTGGTAGCTCGCGGGCGTTCCCTCCCCGGCCGCCGGAGCCATCGTGGCTTCCGGCTGCTGGATACGGGTAGCCGCCCATTGTGCTGTCTGGATTGCCATCGTACCGCCTGAAGGAGAATCATGGCTGGCGGAGGGAGAGGGATTCGAACCCTCGAGGGACCTTTTGAGCCCCTAAGCGCTTAGCAGGCGCCCGCACTAGACCACTATGCGATCCCTCCACGCTGTGAAAAAGCTTATATCTATCGTATCAACCGCCCCACATACGGACAATATGAAAAAATCGTCCAATTCCGTATCTGAGCTTGTGAATGATTGCACAACCACCGGATTCGGCGCAACCCTGTGGTACACTGCCTGCATCCTGACAGGAGCGCCGCGTGGCTGACACCGTCTCCACCCCACCCAGGCAACCCCGCATATTCCACGGCTGGTATATCGTGGGCATCGCCGTCACGTCGGGCATGCTCCTCTCCGGCTTCCAGACCTACGCTTTCGGCTTCTTCTTCAAGCCGATGAGCGAGGAGCTCGAGATAGGCCGGGGCGCCACCTCCGCAGTCCTGCTCATCCGCGCCGTCATCATGGGCGTCCTCGCGCTGCCCATCGGCATGGCCGTCGACCGCTACGGCCCGCGAGCGCTCATGGCGCTGGGCATCGTCCTCGCTGCGCTCTCGACCATCGGCATGGCATGGGTAAGCAGCCTCCTCAGCTTCTACCTCATCTTCGGCGTCGTGCGCTCCCTCGCCTTGGGGTTCGCGGGCGGCGAGGTCGGCAGCACGGTCGTCGCCAAGTGGTTCGTGCGTCACCGGGCCCTCGCCCTCGCCATCACCAGCACCGGCATCCCCCTGGGCGGCATCGTCATGGCGCCGCTCGCCGCCGTCCTCATCGCGAATTTCGACTGGCGCAACGCCTTCGTCATCTTCGGCTTCATTACGCTGGCCGTCCTGCTGGTGCCCTCCTGGCTCGCGATGCGCCGCATGCCCGAGGACATCGGCCTCCGCCCCGACGGCGAACTCCCTGAGCCCGCGTCCGCCGTTCGCCCTGACGGCGTCCTGGGCTCGACGAAGGAGGGAAATCGAAGGGCGAACCCGCAAGAGCGCGACTGGACCATGGCCGAGGCCGTTCGCACCCCCGCCCTGTGGCTCATCACGCTGAGCCTCAACATGACGATCTTCATGACCACGAGCATCACGCTCCACCAGGTGCCGTACCTCACCGACAAGGGCTTCTCGCCCGCGCTGGCCGCCTCCGCCATCATCCTGCTGACGACCGTCGCCCTCGTGGTGAAGTTCTTCTGGGGGTGGCTGTCCAACCGGATCGCGATCCGCTACTGCATCGCCCTGAGCCAGACCCTCGACGTCCTGGCGCTCGTGCTGCTCCTGACCGTCTCGTCGACGTGGAGCGTAATCGCGTACGCCTTCGCCTTCGGCCTGGGCCGCAGCGAGGGCCTGTTCGGATCGCACGCCTACGCCGTCTACTTCGGCCGGCGGTTCCTCGGAAGCACCCGGGGCATCGTCGCGCCCATACGCATCGCGGCGAGCGGGGGCGGGCCCGTCATCACCGGCATCTTTTTCGACATCACCGGAGACTACAACACCATCATCCCAATCTTCATCGGCGTAACGGTGCTGGCCATCGGCTGCTCCCTCCTCGCCAAGCCCCCGAGAGTGCGAGCCGAGCGAGAGGCGCCGGCGGAGGCAGGTGGGTAAGGCTAGCCGTTCGCCCTGAGAGAAATCGAAGCCTGTCCTGAGCTTGGTCGAAGGAGGCCCTCAGCGTGGGTCCGCCCCCGTCCACCCCTCCGGCGGCGCAGACGACCCCAGCCCAACCCAAACCGAGCCGTCCTCGAATTGTTCCTTCTTCCAGATCGGCACGATCTCCTTGAGCCGGTCGACCATGTACATCGTCGCCGCGAACGCCTCGGCCCGGTGCGCCGCGCCGACGGCCACCACGAGGCTCGCCTCGCCCAGCTCCAGCCTCCCGATGCGATGCGCCATCGCCACGTCCGTGATGCCCCAGTGCTCCTCCACCTCGCCGAAGATCTGCTGGAGCGTCTTGTACGCCATTTCGGGATACGCCTCGTAGTCCAGCCTGACGACGGCGCGCCCGCCGGTCTCGTCGCGCGTCACCCCCTGGAACGTGACGATGCCGCCGTTGGCCGTGTTCGTCACCATCGCGGTGACCCTGTCGGCGTCCAGCGGCTCGTCCGTGATGAGGATGCGAGGGTCCGGGCTCGGGTAGTCGAGCCCCCCCGACACCGGCGGGATCAGCGCAACCTCGTCCCCGGTCTGCAGCGCCTCCGAGCGCTCCACGTAAGACTGGTTCACCGCCACCATCGTCGTCGCCAGCAGCGGCTCCGTGACTGGGTGCGACTCCGCCAGGCAGCGCAGCGCGTCCTCGACAGTCGCCCCGGCCGGCAGCGCGACCTCGATGCAGTCACTGCCCACCCGCTCGCGGTACACCGCGAACAGCCGCAGCGTCACGGTAATTCCGTTGGAAGTCGTCATACGGCGATTATACGCGCCTTGACGGCTTATGCGTCACCGCCCGCTCCCCCGAGCTCGTAGGAGGCCCGCCCAGTCCGTTCGCCCTGACCCCGTCCTGAGCTCGACGAAGGAGGGAAATCGAAGCCTGTCCTGAGGTTCTCGAAGGGGGTGAACGAGCGCGGGCCTTACCCCACCTTCACCCCAGCCAGCCGCTCGTTGAACTCGTCCATGGTGAAGCTGTACTCCTGCGTGCCCCGTACCTCGACGGCGAAGGATGCCGTCACGCTGCCCATCAGCGCCGCCTCCGTCAGCGGCTTGCCCTCCACCATGCCCTTGACCAGCCCGCCGCGGTACGAGTCGCCCGCCCCCGTCGGGTCGAGCACCTGCCGAGGCGTCACGACCGGGATCTGCGTGACCTCGCTGCCGACGCGCACCTCGGACCCATGCTCGCCCTTGGTCACGATGACCGCGCCGGCCATTTGCGCCAGCGAAGCCTCGTCGAGGCCCGTCATGTTGGTGATGAGTCCCAGCTCATAGTCATTGCAGATCAGCACCGCCGCGCCTTCGATGCACTCCTTGAGCCCCTCGGCCGTCCACGCTGGCAGCGACTGCCCGGGGTCAAAGATGTACGTGATGCCGTTCTCCTTGTAGTACCGCGAGAATTCTGCCATGTCGTCCAGGTTGCCGGGTGAGACCACACCGATGGCGTCCGTCATGTCATAGAACTCGAAGGAAAAGTCTGCGGAGTGCAGCATCGCCCCCATGTGGAAGCCCGTGATCTGGTTGTCCCCCTGGTCCGTCATGATGTATGCGCTCGCCGTCCGCTCCGGATCGATGACCCGAACGCCGCTCACCGCAACGCCCTTCTCCTCCATCCAGTCCAGGTAGACGCGGCAGTCCCGCCCCAGCGTCGCCAGCGTCAGCGGCTGCTCCCCCAGCAGCGTCAGGCAGTACGAGATATTCCCCGCGCACCCGCCCGGCCGCTCGACCATGCTCTCGACGTTGAAGCTCACATTGATGTTGTGAATGCGGTCCGGCAGGATGTGGTCCGAGAACCGTCCGGGAAAGTTCATGATGCGGTCATACGCAAGGGAACCCGACACAAAGATAGTCATGCCTTCTCCAGTCCATTGGGGATCGAAACAAGGCTAGCCAGCCATCCGCGCAGTGTCAACGACAGGGGGCGGCATGACTTGGTGACGTGGTAGAATTGGAGACGAGCATTCTACCCTGGGAGCGCTCCAATGAGTCTCAACATCAAGAACGAAGAGACCTGCCGTCTTGCCGGCGAGCTGGCCCGTCTCACCGGCGAGACCATGACCAGCGCCATCACCATCGCCCTCCGCGAGCGCTTGGAGCGGGTGCAAGTTCCATCCCCGCCAGCAATGACGGTTGAGGAAATGTTGGCCTTTGGCCGGGAAACCGCCGCCATGTTGAACGATGGCCCATCCGCAGCTGAACACGGGGAATATCTGTATGACGAAAATGGACTGCCCAAGTGATTGTGGATACGTCGGCCGTGCTGGCGATTCTGTTTGACGAACCTGAGGCTGAGCGGGTGGCTAGTTCGCTCCGAGGGGCTCCGTCACGCAGAATGTCTGTCGTAAACTTCCTTGAGGCTGCAACTGTCTTGGAAGGTAGACAGCACCGCGAAGTTGGACATAGGTTGGATGCCTTCTTGGAGGGCGCCCGAATAGACCTCGCCCCCATCACCGTCCGTCAGGCCGAGCTCGCCCGCGACGCATGGCGCCGCTTCGGCAGGGGCAACCACCCCGCCGCCCTGAACCTCGGCGATTGCTTCGCCTACGCCCTCGCTATCGACACCGGCGAGCCCCTCCTCTTCAAGGGCGACGATTTCTCGCAGACGGACATCCCCGCCGCCTGACCATCAAGGAGCTTCTTGCGCAAAGTGAAAGGGGGCGGCCACAGTGGCCGCCCCCTTCGCATTACCGTACAGTCCTGCCTACCCGCCCCTGGGCTGGAACGGCCACGTGCCGTTGTTCGGCTGGCTCTTCTGCGCCTCGCGCCGAGCGGCCATCTCGTGGGGCAGCCGCACCTCGTGCGGGTCCCACGAACGCCCATACGGGTCAGACACGGTCTGCCCCTGCCGGCCCAGCCCGTCGATCTCGATCTCGGCGAAGTCCCCCTCCTGCAGCGGGCCGAGGCCGCTGTGGTTCGTGCCCGCCAGGATCACGTCGCCCGGCTTCAGCGACATCACGTGCGACAGCGCCGCGATGACGTACTTGATGCTGTGCTCCATGTCGCTCGTGTTGTAGTTCTGCCGCAGCTCCTCGTTCACCCAGTACCGGACATTCAGGTTGTTGGGGTCGGCAATCTCGTCCGCCGTGGTGATGGCCGGGCCGATGGGGAGGAACGTGTCGAAGCTCTTGCCGTAGTCGCCCGGAAGCTGCGACTCCCCCTCCGCCGGCGCGCGAGCCGAGACGTCGACGGCCGTCATGTAGCCGAAGACGTAGTCCAGCGCGTCGTCTTCCGACACGTTGTGCGCCGTCTTGCCGATGACCACCGCCAGCTCCGCCTCGTGGTTGAAGATCACCGGGTTGTACGCCGGCAGTTCGACGGTGTCGCCGGGGCCGATGACCGCATCCGGCGACTTGAAGAACGTCTTCAGCGGCCTCGGTGGGTCGATGGGCACGCCCTCCATGTAGTTCGCGTTGCCGCACAGCACCTTGCCCGGCCGCGGCACCGGCGCGCGCAGCCGCACCTGGTCCATAGGGATGACCGTGCCGCCGCTCTCCGCCGCCTCGAGCGCCCCACGCAGCTCGCCGAAGTTGTTGATGATTCGCTCCATGTACCGCTGCGGCGACGAGATGGACAGATGGCCCACCACGTCCGAGACATCCACCACGCCGTTGTCCTTGACGACGCAGGGCTGGAAGTCGTTGTAGAACCCAATCTTCATGACGTCTCTCCTCTTGTTAGTTCTGCCCGTTCACACTTCAGCCTGTCGAATCCTGCCCAGAAGCTCTCGAAGGGCACGCCGCCCCCTCGTCATTCCCGCTTTCGCGGGAATCCAGGAAGCCCGCGCCCAACGGCTTCCTACGGGTTGTACGGCGCCTGGAAGGGCCACGATCCCGTGTTCGGCTGGCCCCGCTGTGCCTCGCGGTTTGCGGCGTTCAGCGCCGGGTCGCGCAGCGCGTCCGGGTCCCACGTCCGCTTCATGTCGTCGCGGATCGTCTGCCCCTGCCTGCCGAGACCCTCGATCTCGATCTCCGCGAAGTCGCCGTCCTGCAGCGGGCCCAGGTTCCCGTGGTTGGTGCCACCCATGATCAGGTCACCCGGCTTCAGCGTCATGACGTGCGACAGCGTGGCGATCATGTTCGCGACCCCCGCCTCCATGTCGCTCGTATTGTAGTCCTGCCGCAGCTTGCCGTTGACGTAGTACTTGATCTGCAGGTTGTTGGGGTCTGCGACCTCGTCCGCTGTCGTGATAGCCGGCCCCATCGGCAGGAACGTATCGAAGCTCTTGTCGTAGTGGCTCGGCGGCGTCCCGGGCACCTCTGCCTCGTCCGCCTCCGGCGCGCGCGCCGACACGTCGACGGTGGTCGTGTACCCGAAGACGTAGTCCAGCGCCTCATCCGCCGAGATCCGCTTGGCCTCCTTGCCGATGACCACCCCCAGCTCCGCCTCGTGGTTGAAGATCACGGGCCGGAACGTCGGGAACACCACCGTGTCGCCCGGGCCGATGACCGCGTCCGGCGACTTGAAGAAGGTGCGCAGCGGCTTTGGCGGGTCGATGTCCACGCCCTCCTTGAAGTTGCCCTCGCCGCACAGCACCTTCCCCGGCCGCGGCAGCGGCGCCCGCAGTCGCACCTGGTCCAGCGGCGTCGCCGCCCCCGATGCCGCCTGCTCCAGCGCCGGCCGGAGGCTGTCGAACTCGCGGATGATCCGCTCCATGTAGAGCTGCGGGTCTCCCTCGTCCAGATGCCCCACCTGCGCCGTGATGTCTACCACCCCGTCGTCCTTCAGAATGCACGCCTTGAAGTCGTCGTAGAAGCCGATCTTCATGCCAGCCCTCCTAATTTTGTGCAAAAGCCATAGCAAGACCGCTTTCGCACATTGGTATGCGCAGATATACGCGCTATGGGCGGGCATGTCAAGCGTTTAAGCGTTGACGGGCCGCGCGCAGGGTGCCACGCTCGCCTCGCCCCTGCTAGAATGACGGCACTTGGGCACGCCGGAACGGCGCACAGGAGCCTATGGAAGAGCGGCTGGTTTCCAGCGCGGAGCAGATAGAAGACACGGGGCTTGACCGGACCCTGCGGCCCCGTCGCCTTTCCGAGTACGTCGGGCAGGGCCGCGTCAAGGAAAACCTCACCATCGGCATCACCGCCGCCCGCCAGCGCGGCGAGGCCCTCGAGCACGTCCTCCTCTACGGCCCCCCCGGCCTCGGCAAGACCACCCTCGCCCACATCATCGGCCACGAGATGGGCGTCAACGTTCGCATCACCTCCGGCCCCGCCATCGAGCGCCCCGGCGATCTCGCCGCCGTCCTAACCGGCCTCCAGCCCAACGACATCCTCTTCATCGACGAGGTTCACCGCCTCAGCCGCGTCGTCGAGGAGGTGCTCTACCCGGCGATGGAGGAGTTCGCCATCGACATCGTCATAGGCAAGGGCCCTGGCGCCCGCAGCCTTCGCCTCAACCTCAAGCCCTTCACCCTCATCGGCGCGACGACGCGCTTCGCGATGGTCAGCGCTCCCCTCCGCGACCGCTTCGGCCTCGTCCACCGCCTCGAGTTCTACGAGGCTGACGACCTCCAGCAGATCATCTCCCGCTCCGCCGGCATCCTGGAAGTCGACGCCGACGATGATGGCCTGGTCGAGATCGCCCGCCGCAGCCGAGGCACGCCCCGCGTCGCCAACCGCCTCCTCCGCCGCGTCCGCGACTACGCGCAGGTTGCCGCCAACGGCGCCATCACGAAGGAAGTCGCCCTCGACTGCCTCGCGCGCTTGGAGGTCGACACCCTCGGCCTCGACATGGTCGACCACCAGGTCCTCCGCTCCATCGTCGAGAAGTTCGGCGGTGGTCCCGTCGGCCTGGAGACCATCGCGGCGTCGATCAGCGAGGACTCGGACACCGTCATGGACGTCTACGAGCCGTACCTGCTCCAGCTGGGCTTCCTGGAGCGCACCCCTCGCGGCCGCGTCGCCACCCGCCTCGCCTACGAGCACCTCGGCCTCGAGTACACGCCCGGCAAGGCGCCCCCGCCGTCGCCGCAACTCGCCATGGACGGGATGGAATCGCAGTGAGCGAGCTCTCGAACGTCACCGTCTACACGGACGGCTCCGCCATCGGCAACCCCGGCCCGGGCGGCTACGGCGTCGTCATGCTGTCTGGAGAGAGCCGCAAGGAGCTTTCCGGCGGCTTCCGCCACACCACCAACAACCGCATGGAGATCCTTGCCTGCATCAAAGCCCTGGACACCCTCAACCGCCCCTGCCGCGTCACCCTCCACAGCGATTCCCGCTACGTCGTCGACGCAGTCTCGAAAGGCTGGGCGCGCAAGTGGCGCTCCAACGGGTGGATGCGCAACAAGCGGGAACGTGCCCTGAACCCCGACCTCTGGGAGCGCCTGCTTGAGCTTGTCGCCGAGCACGACGTCGAGTTCCGCTGGGTCCCCGGCCACGCCGGCGTCGCCGAGAACGAGCGCGCCGACCGACTCGCCGTCGCCGCGGCTCAGGGCGCCGGCCTCCCTGCTGACGAGGTCTACGAGGCGGAAGCGGCCGAACGGGGGCACACGAGCGACTTCGGAGCGCGGCGTTGAAGCTCGTACCACTCGCCGCAGCCCTCGCGCTGACCGCCCTCGCCCTCGTCGCTTGCGACGACTCCGGCAGCGCCTCCGAGGGGTTCACCGTCCCCTCAACCGGCTACGCCGTCGAGACCGTCGTGCAGGGGCTCCGCGTCCCGTGGGACATCGCCTTCGCCCCCGACGGCCGCATGTTCGTCACCGAGCGCCCCGGCGCCGTCCGCGTAGTCCGCGACGGCGTCCTGCAGGACGAGCCCTTCGCAGTGCTCGACGTGTGGGCACAGAGCGAGGCCGGCCTCATGGGCATCGCCCTCGATCCCGCATTCGCTGAGAACGGCTATGTGTACGTCTGCTACACCTACATCGACGAGCAGCGCGGCCCAACCAACCGCGTCGCGCGCCTCACCGACATCGAGGGCGTCGGCGCCGGCCACACCGTCGTCCTCGACGGCATCCCCGGAGCGCGCAACCACAACGGCTGCCGCATCCGCTTCGGCCCGGACGCCAAGCTCTACGTCACCATGGGCGACGCCCAGAGCGCGGACACAGCCCAGGACCCCGATTCCCCGTCCGGCAAGGTCCTGCGGCTCAACCCCGACGGAACAGTCCCCGACGACAATCCAATCCCCGGCAACCCGCTCTTCACCCTCGGCCACCGCAACCCGCAGGGCATCGACTGGCACCCGGACACCGGCGAACCCTTCATCACCGAGCACGGCCCCTCGGACAACGACGAGATCAACGTCCTCGTTGCCGGTGTCAACTACGGTTGGCCGGAGGTGCGCGGCGAGTCCGACAACACCACCTACGCCGAGCCTCTTTCCACGTATACCCCAACGCTCGCCGTTGCGGGCGCAACGTTCTACACTGGCGGGCCGCTGCCCCTCCACTGGACGAACAGCTTCTTCTTCACCGCGCTCAAGGAACGCCAGCTCCGCCGCCTCGCCCTCGTCCAAGGCCCCGATGGCGCATGGGCAGTCGTCGGAGAGGAAAAGCTGCTTGAGGACGAGTTCGGCCGTCTCCGCGCCATAGTGCAGGGCCCCGATGGCTACCTCTACGTCACCACCAGCAACCGCGACGGCCGAGGCAGCCCCGCCCGCTTCGACGACAAGGTCCTCCGCATCATCCCCGCATCCCAACCGTAGGGGCAAGTCGCAACTCGCCCGCCGCTTGCGACCCAGGGCAGACGCCCCCTACCCCCCGGCCTCCTGCGCCCCGGTCCCTGCCGCGAAGTACGCGCTGTACAGCGATGCGTACGCCCCGCCCGTCGACATCAGCGAGTCATGCGTCCCCTGCTCCAGCACCTGCCCGTGCCCGAGCACCACGATACGGTCCGCGTTGCGGATGGTGCTGAGCCGGTGCGCGATGACGAACGACGTGCGGCCCTTGAACACCTTCGTCAGCGCCTGCTGGATCAGGCTCTCGCTGTAGCTGTCGATGTTCGCCGTCGCCTCGTCGAGCACGAGGATGCGCGGGTCGGCGAGCAGCGCCCGCGCGAAGCTGATGAGCTGCCGCTGCCCCACGCTCAGGTTCTGCCCCCGCTCCGACACCGCCGTGTCGTACCCCTCCGGCAGCTTCGTGATGAACTCGTGCGCCCCCACGGCCCGCGTCGCCTCCTCGATTGCCTCCAGCGGCGCCTCCGCATGGTTGTAGGCAATGTTGTCGCGAATGCTCCCTGAGAACAGGAACGGCTCCTGCAGCACCATCGCCGTCTGCCGCGCCAGCGAGTCCTGCGTCACGTCGCGCAGGTCGTGTCCGTCGACGGTGATACGGCCGCCGGTCACGTCGTAGAAGCGGTTGAGCAGCGCCACCAGCGTCGTCTTCCCGGCCCCGGTCTCGCCTACCAGCGCCACCGTCTCGCCGGCCTTGACGTCGAAGGTCACCCCGCGCACCACCTCGACGTTCGGCACGTAGTGGAAGCGCACGTCCTCCAGCGCGATGTCCCCTCGCACCGTCGGCAGCTCGACGGCGTCCGGCTTGTCCTCCACTTCCACCGGCGTGTCCAGCAGCGCGAAGATGCGCACCCCCGACGTCATCGCCCGCTGGAACTGGGTGTACTGCATCGTCAGGTTCCGGATCGGGTCGAAGAACCGCTGCACGTACAGCGCGAAGGCCACGATGACGCTGACCTCCAACGTACCGTTGATCGCCATGCTCCCGCCGAACACCACCACGAGCCCAATTGCCACCGCCGTCAGGATCTCGACCGTCGGCATCAGCGCCGCTGAGAGCCGGCTCGCGTGCAGGTTCGCGTCCAGGTGGCCGTTGTTCACCTCGTCGAAGCGGCGCATGTTGGTTTCCTCGCGGTTCAGCGCCTGCACCACCCGAACGCCGGAGATGTTCTCCTGTAGGTTCGCGTTCACCACCGCGATGGCCTGCCGCACCCGCATGAACGTCCCCCACGCGATGCGCTGCCACACCAGCATGATGCCGATGAGCACTGGAACCACCGTCAGCGTGATGATCGCCAGCTGCACGTCCAGCAGGAACATCGCGAGGATGATCCCGAAGAGGCTCAGCATGTCCGCCAGGCTGGAGATGACCAGGTTCAGGAACTCCTGGAGCTGGTTCACGTCGTTCTGCCCGCGCGACATGATCCGCCCCACCTCGTTCTTGTCGTAGAACGAGGTCGACAGCCGCTGAAGGTGCGCGAAAATCCGTGACCGCAGCGAGTACAGCACCCCTTGGCTCACCCGCGCCAGCGTTGTCTGGTAGAGGTAGTTCGACACAAACCTCACGCCGATGTTGGCGAGGAACAGCGCCATCACCCCTGCCAGCGCGCCCACGTTCCCCCGGCTCGGCGCGTCCACCAGCTCGTCGATGCCGTTCTTGATGATCCACGGCTGCGCCACGATGGTGAACGTCGTCACCAGCATGGTCAGCACGCTCAGAATGGCGATGCCTTTGTGCGGCATGACGTAAGAGAGCAGCCGGGTCACCACCCGGTGGTTGTAGAATGCGCCCAACTCGCTTTCGTCGTCCAGCGCGCCAATCCGCCGCGACCAGTAGCCTCCGCCGCCGCCGTGACCCGACCAGTTCATCATGGCCGCACCCCCGGCGCGCTCCGGCCCTTCGAGCGCTCGCCCGCCGCGAGTTGGTCGATTGTGGGCTCCGCCGGCAGGAGCTGCAGCTCGTACAGCTTCCGGTACAACCCGTCGCGGGCGATGAGATCGTCATGGCTCCCCTGCTCCGCGATGCGCCCCTCGTCCAGCACGATGATCGCGTCCGCGCTCCGCACCGTGCTCAGCCGGTGCGCGATGACAAACGTCGTCCGCCCCCGCATCACCTCCGTCAGCGCTTGCCGCAGCAGGTGCTCCGTGCTCGCGTCAACGCTCGACGTCGAGTCATCCAGCACCAGCACCGGTGGGTCCAGCAGCACCGTCCGAGCGATTGCCAGTCGTTGCCGTTGTCCGCCGCTCAGCGTGATGCCCCGCTCGCCGATCCACGTCTTGTACCCGTCCGGCTGCGAGACGATGAAGTCGTGCAGCTGCGCGATTTTCGCCGCCCGCTCGACCTCCTCGCGCGTCGTCCCCGGCCGCCCGTATGCAATGTTGTCGGCCATCGTCGCTGAGAACAGGAACACGTCCTGCATCGCGATGCCGACGTTGCGCCGCAGCGACTCCAGCGTGAAGTCGCGCACGTCCATCCCGTCCAGCGTGATCCGCCCGTCCGAGACGTCATAGAAGCGCGGCAGCAGGTGCACGATGGTCGTCTTGCCGCTCCCGGGCATGCCCAGCAGCGCCACAACCTGCCCCGGCTCCGCCTCCAGCGACACGTGGTCGAGCACCGGCTCCTTGGCGTACGCAAACGACACGTCCTCGAACCGCACGCGCCCCTCGACCCGCTCCACCGGCACCGCCCCCTCTTTGTCGGCGACGGGCGACGGCGCGTCCAGCACCTCGAAGATCCTCTGCCCGGCCGAGATGGCCCGCGAGAAGTTGTTGAGGATCATGCCCGACATCCGCACCGGCCCCTGGATGAGCCCCAGGTAGAAGATGAACTGCGTCAGCTCGCCCGGCGTGAGCCGCCCGTTCACGATCTCCATGCCGCCGAACCACAGGATGGCAGCCGTAGCCGCCCCGAACATGATCTGGATGAACGACGAGTTGAACACCTGCTTCCGGTTCGCCATCAGGTGCGACTCGGCCAGGTCCGTAATGACGACGTCGAACTTGCGCTTCTCGTGCTCCTGCGCCCCGAAGGCCCGAACCACGCGAGCCCCCGCCAGGTTCTCCTGCATCACGGTCGTCATCTTGCCCGTCAGCCGCAGGATGTACGTCCACACCTCCCGCAGCGAGAGGCTCACCGCCGCCGACCGGTACGCCACGATCGGCACGAACAGCAGCCCCACCAGCGCCAGCCGCCAGTTCAGGAAGAACAGCAGTCCTGCCGCGCCGAATACGAGGATGAAGATGTTCAGCGCGCGCAGCAGCCCGCCCTGCACGAAGTTCCGCAGTGCCTCCACGTCCGCCGTCGCCCGCGACATCTGGTCGCCGGTCTGTTGGCCGTCGTGGTAGCTGAAGCTCAGCCGCTGCAGCTTGTTGAACAGGGAGTTTCGGAGGTCGTAGGCCACAAGCTGCCCTGTCCACTCGGAAAGGTACGTCTGCCCGTATGCGAAAACGCCTCGCCCCGCGCTCACCAGCAGGATGAGCACCGCAAGTTGCACCATCTCCGAGAAGTTGCCGCCGCGCAGCACCTCGTCGACGGTGTTGCCGAGCAGCCGGGGCACCACGAGCGCAAACCCGCTGCTGGCGATGAGTGCCACGTACGCCGATACCATGTGCCGCGGTCGCCGCCACGCCAGCCCAAGAATCCGCCAGAGAATCCTCATGGTTGGGATTCTACGCCTGCGTGTGCGCGGATGCCAGCGTTATGTACCCAAGTATTCTCTAAAGGAGGTGAAATGTATCGCCGTCATGCCGCGGTCGGGAGCGCCTCCACCCTGAGCACAAAGTCGTGCACCCGCCGCAGGTGGTAGCCGATGGCCTCGGCGCTAAGGAATCCCTCCTCGCAGTTCGTATCCAGCTCGCTCGCCAGGGTAAACATCGAGTGGAATTCCCAGTCGCCGTTCTCTTCGACCACCCGCATGACCGCCTTGTGGAAGGCGCGGCGTTCCTCGCAGTCCCAGCCGCGGGCCGCGGCATAGCGTGTAAGGGCATCCGTGGCGGCAGTCCAACCATGTGACGAAGCCAAGCCCAGGTCCCCTCGACCAAGCGCCACAATTGCTCTGATCAAGAACTCACGACTGCGTGCAGATGCTATTGGAGCGGTCACTGTTTATCCCTCCGATTGAGACACGCTATCCTGCGTTGTTTCGGCCCCTTCTTTCGGCAAGTGGGTGACAACTCCCGCTCTCTCTCGGACTACCGGGTGACTGCCTCTGCTCACGACCATCTCCGTGCTTGTCACGACATTTGTGGTCGCCGCCCGTCAATGCCCATCGCCATGCGTCTTTCGATGCAATGTAAATTGGTATGTTATTTAATATTTAGCGTACTTCAGATTGCACACAAATAGGAAGATAATAACCAATCCTTCTATCCCTTGGGTGTGAGTCCTCCGTCCTGTACAATGAGTCAAGCACAACACCGGAGCCCAGCGTGCCCGACTTCAAAGTGGTCTCAGACTTCGTCCCAACCGGCGATCAGCCGCAGGCCATCGATGCCCTCGCCGAGGGCGTCACCCGCGGCGACCGCTACCAGACCCTCATGGGCGTCACCGGCAGCGGCAAGACCTTCACCATGGCCAAGGTCGCCGAGCAGGTCCAGCGCCCCACTCTCGTCATCGCCCACAACAAGACCCTCGCCGCACAGCTCGCCACCGAGTTCCGCGAGTTCCTCCCGGACAACGCCGTCGAGTACTTCGTCTCCTACTACGACTACTACCAGCCCGAGGCCTACATCCCACGCACGGACACCTACATCGAGAAGGACGCCTCCATCAACGACGAGATTGATCGCCTCCGGCACGCCGCCACCCGCGCCCTCCTCACCCGCCGCGACGTACTCATCGTCGCCTCCGTCTCCTGCATCTACGGCCTCGGCGACCCCGAGGAGTATTACAGCTTCGTCGCCACCGTGAAGCGCGGCGAGCGCCGCAGTCTCCGCCTCCTCGTGCAGGGCCTTATCTCCATGCAGTACGACCGCAACGACATGGACCTCGCCCGTGGCCGCTTCCGCGTCCGTGGCGACACCCTCGACATCTTCCCCGCCTACGAGGAGCTCGCCCTTCGCATCTCCTTCTTCGGCGACGAGGTCGAGCGCATCCTGGAGGTCGACCCCCTCACCGGCGAGGTCCTCGCCGAACGGGAACAGGTGGAGATCTACCCGGCCAAGCACTTCGTCACCAGCGAGGAGAAGCTGGAGGCCGCCATCCGCAACATCAACGATGAGCTCGACGAGCACCTCCGCTGGCTCCGCTCCCAGGAGCGCGTCCTTGAGGCCGCCCGCCTCGAGCAGCGCACCCGCTACGACGTCGAGATGCTGCAGACCGTCGGCTACTGCTCCGGCATTGAGAACTATGCCCGCCACCTCAGCGGCCGCGACGCCGGCAGCACCCCGTGGACCCTCCTGGACTACTTCCCGGAGGACTACCTCCTCTTCATCGACGAGTCCCACATGAGCGTCCCCCAGGTCCGCGGCATGTACCACGGCGACATCGCCCGCAAGAAGACCCTCGTCGAGTACGGCTTCCGTCTCCCCTCTGCCCTCGACAACCGCCCCCTCGACTTCTCCGAGTTCACTGACCGCACCAACCAGGTCGTCTTCGTCTCCGCCACGCCCGGCCCCTACGAGCGCAACCTCGTGCCCCGCGCCGTCGAGCAGGTCATCCGCCCCACGGGCCTCCTTGACCCCACCATCGAGGTCAAGCCCACCAACGGCCAGGTCGACGATCTCCTCGAGCAGGTGCGGGCGCGCGTCGAGGTGGGTCACCGCTGCCTCGTCACCACCCTCACCAAGCGCATGGCGGAGGAGCTTGCCGACTACCTCCTCGAGATGGGCGTCCGCGTCCATTACCTGCACTCGGACATCGAGACCCTGGAGCGCAGCGAGATCCTCCGCGACCTCCGCCTCGGCGTCTACGACGTCGTCGTCGGCATCAACCTCCTCCGCGAGGGTCTCGACCTCCCGGAGGTCAGCCTCGTCTGCATCCTTGACGCCGACAAGGAGGGTTACCTCCGCTCCAGCTCCTCCCTCATCCAGACCATCGGCCGCGCCGCCCGCCATGAGGAGGGCCACGTCATCATGTACGCCGACGTCGTCACCGACTCCATGCGCTACGCCATCGACGAGACCTACCGCCGCCGCACCCTCCAGGAGGCGCACAACACCGCCCACGGCATAATCCCCACCGGCATCAAAAAGGAAGTCCGCGACATCACCGAGCGCGTCAAGCAGGTCGCCGAGACCCAGGCCGACTACCGGCCCGGCAGCCACACCGCCCCCGCGCTGCAGCAGGACCTCTCGCGAGACGAGATCGCCCGCCTCGTCCGCGAGTACGAGCGCCAGATGAAGGAGGCCTCCAAGCGCCTGGAGTTCGAGAAGGCTGCCATGCTCCGGGACCAGGTCATAGACCTCCGCCGCATCATGGCCCTCCAGGAAGACCCCATCATGCCGCTGGGCCGCTAGCCCGCCCCCGTCATTCCCAGCCTCCCCTATCCCGTCATTCCCGGTCTCCCCCACCCCGTCATTCCCGCGAAGGCGGGAATCCAGAAGGCCCGCCGCCTACTCGTTCTCCTCTCTCCCAAAATCCATACTTGACCACATATGTCAACAATTGACATGGCCTTGTCCCTTTCCTAGAATATGGCTTACCGTTGTCATTGGAGTGGAGATATGCGAAGCACAACGCAGCAAATGGTTATCGAGGCCCTCCGCGAGGTCTACGACCCCGAGATCCCCGTCAACGTCTACGACCTCGGCCTCATCTACGGCATCGAGATCGACCAGGAGAACAATGTTGGCGTGACCATGACCCTCACCGCCCCCGGCTGTTCCATGGGCCCGGCCATCGCCCAGAACGCCGAGTGGCGCATCTCGGAGATCGAGGGCATCGGTGATGTCTCTGTCGAGATGGTCTTCGACCCGCCCTGGTCGCCTGAACTTATAACCGAGGACGGTAAGAAGCTCCTCGGAATAGACTAGCCCCAAGCGGCCCCGGCGGGCCGCTTCCGTTTCGGCAACCCGGACCATCAGGAGACGCATGGCAACCAGAGAGCCTACGCCCCAGGAGAAGGCGCGCCTAGACGCCATTCGGGCGCAATGGCAGCAGCGCCGCAAGATCAACGAGCGCTTCGGCAAAATCGCCCACAAGATCGCCGTCTACTCCGGCAAGGGCGGCGTCGGCAAGACAACCGTCTCCGTCAACCTCGCCGCCTCCCTCGCCGCCCAGGGCGAGCGCGTCGGCATCCTCGACGCCGACATCGACTGCCCCAACATCGTCAACGCTATGAAGGTGCAGTCCCAGCCCGACTACAAGAACGGCGAGTTCACCCCCGCCACCCAGTGGGGCGTCAAGGTCCTCTCCATGGGTTTCTTCCAGGAGAACCAGGAGGAGGCCATCATCTTCCGCGGCCCCATGATCCACAACACCCTCACCCAGTTCATGGAGAACACGGACTGGGGTGAGATGGACTACCTCATCGTGGACATGCCCCCCGGCACCTCCGACGCCGCCCTCACCATCATGCAGACCCTGCCCCTCGACGGATTCGTTGTCGTCACCGGCCCGCAGGAGCTCGCTGCCCTCGACGCCCGCCGCTCCATCAACATGGTGCGCAAGCTCAACATGTCAGTCCTCGGCGTCGTCGAGAATTTCTCCGGAGAGATCATGGGCTCCGGCGCGGGCGAGACCCTCGCATCCGGCATCGGCGCCCCCTTCCTCGGCAGCCTCGAGCTGCGCGCCGACTACCGCGACACCTCCCGCCCCGGCGTGCTCATCAGCCCTGCCGTCAAGGGGGAGTACGAGTCCATCGTCGAACGGCTCAAGGAGTCCCTGGCCAACCTGGAACCGGCATCCTGAGGATCGCTTGCTGCCACAACACAAGCACGGCACAAGCCAATTGACGGCGCGGAGAGGCGCCGAGTAGATGCATCGTTTGCACCCCAATCCCCAACCACATACTGCAAAGGCCACCACTCCCATCTCATTCGCTCGCTTTGCGCGCCCGTCCACGCCGCCCGCAGCCCCACCTAAAACTGCTCGGCATTGGCCGAGCCGAAAGGCAGTAGATCGTGCACAAGGTTGAAGACGCTGGCCTCCACTCGCTCTTTGACTACGCGGACCTGCTCGACCATTCCCTGCTCGAGGAGCTCGAGTGGCTCGCGCGCCAGCTGAAGGGAATGAACATCGCCCACGTCAACGCCACCGCCCGTGGAGGCGGCGTGGCCGAGATCCTCCATTCCCTGCTGCCCCTCTACCACGGCCTCGGCATCGACGCCTCGTGGCTCGTCCTCCGCGGCGACGACCCCTTCTTCAACGTCACCAAGCAGATGCACAACTGCCTGCAGGGCGCCGTCTGCGGCCTGACCGACGCCGATTGGGACACCCACGCCGCATGGAACAAGTACAACGCCGAGTTCCTGGAATCCACCTACGACGCCATCATCGTCCACGACCCTCAGCCGGCCGCGCTCCGCGAGTTCGCCCCCAACGCGGCCCGCAAGTGGGTGTGGCGCAGCCACATCGACACCTCCGCGCCCGACCCGGACGCCTGGGCCCGGATCAGCGCCCTCGTCCACAATTTCGACGCTGCCGTCTTCAGCCTCCCCGAATTTGCCGGCCCCGGCCTCAACGGCCTGCACATCGACGTGATGCCGCCTGCCATCGACCCGTTCGTCCCCAAGAACGTCATCATGCCGGAGCATGAGGCCCTCTCCATCGTGGCCCGCTACGGCATCGACCCCCAGCGCCCCTTCATCACGCAGGTCTCCCGCTTCGACCCGTGGAAGGACCCCCTCGGCGTCATCGAGTGCTTCCGGCGCCTCAAGCCGGACTACCCGGAGCTCCAGCTCGCCATGCTCGGCAACTTCGCCGACGACGACCCCGAGGGCCGCGTCATGTACGACAGGGTGGTTGTGGCGGCGCAGGGCACGCCTGACGTCCACATCATCCTGGGCCTGACGGACCTGGTCGGCCCCTTCCAGCAGATGTCGGCAGTCGTGCTCCAGAAGTCCATCAAGGAAGGCTTCGGCCTAACCGCGACCGAGGCCTTGTGGAAGGGAACGCCCGTCATCGCCGGCAACGTAGGCGGCCTGCGGCTGCAGGTCAAGGACGGCGTCGGCGGCTTCCTCGTCGACAGCGTCGAAGAGTGCGCGGAACGTGTCGACTTCCTGCTCAATCACAACGCGGACCGGGAGGCCCTCGGCGCGGCCGGCAGGGACCACGTCCGCAGGCAATTCCTCCTGCCCCGCCTCCTCCGCGACGAGATGCGCCTCTTGCACAACTTGCTCAACAGCAACGGCCATGCCGCCCCCGGCTGGCGCCCGGCCGAGTCTGAAGCGAAGACTGAGCTGTCCGGCTAGTCTGCCGCGGCTCGAAACTCGCGCTGGCTGCGTGAAGCGCGCCATCACAATCTCCCGGAGGTGACCCACTGATGGAGCTTGACCTGAACCTGCCGGCGGCCATCTCCCTGTTTCTCGGTTCCTCGGCCGTCGTCATCTTCTCGGCCATCGCCCTCGCCCGCGCCGGTGACGTCATCGCCGGTCGAACGGGGCTGGGCCATCTCTGGGTAGGCTCCCTGCTGATTGCCGGCGCAACGTCGTTGCCGGAGCTCGTCACCAACATCACCGCCGTCCGCATCGACAACCCGGGCCTCGCCGCTGGCAACATCCTTGGCGCCAACATGCTCAACGTCAGCAACCTTGCCGTCATCGCCGCCGTCTTCGGCGGTCGGGAGATCTATCGGCGCCTCTCCAGGGGTCAGGAATACCTCGCCATAGAGGCCTTCATCTTGACGGCCCTGGCCGTCACCTACGTGCTCATGGCCCCCGACCTCAACTGGTTCGGCGTCACCCCGGCGGCCATCTCCATCCTCGTCGTCTACCTCATCGGCTCCCGAGTCCTCTACGTCGCGAGCAAGGCCGGTGGTGGAGAGTTGCAGGGGCAAGCGCCGGACAAGTCGCTGTCGTGGGGATGGGCCGTCTTCATCGTCAGCGCCGCCTTCGTCGCCGTCTCCGCCTGGGCCCTCGCCGTCAGCGCCGACGCCATCGCTGAGGAGACCGGCATCTCCGCAAGCTTCATCGGTGTCCTCGCCGTCGCCATAGTCACGACGCTCCCCGAGCTCACCGTCGGCATCACGGCCATCCGCATCGGCGCCCCTGAGATGGCCGTCGCCGGCCTCTACGGCAGCAACGCCTTCAACATCGCCATCCTCGCCGTCGCCGACATCGCCTACGTCGAGGGATCCCTCTTCGGCGCACTCGACGAGAGCCACATTGTTGCCGGTGGGTTTGCAGTCCTGCTCATGGGATTGGGGCTCATCCAGGTGAGGCTGAGACGGACCCTAAAGTACTTCGCATTGACGGAGCCCAGCACCATCCTCATCGTGGCCATCTACCTGGCGGGGCTCTTCCTGGTGTTCCGGGCAGGATAGCCGCACACCCGGGCCATCCCGAGCCGTCGCCGCGGGTTGACTGTCTAGTCGAGTTGGGCCGGTTCACGAGGCCGTGAGGGACGCCTCCGCATCGCCTCTTCAGCCGGCTCTCGCGAAATCTCCTGCGTCAGCTCCACGCCCGGCAGCGGCTGCCGCGTGTGGTCGTCGCCCTCATCCGCCAGCGGGCGTCTGCGGCCCGTCCGGCCGCTCCGGAACGCCGAGACCAGCAGCACCGGCGCGACCACCGTCGTAATCATCGTCATGAGCAGCGCCACGCCGAAGAGGTCATGCCCAATGACCCCGCGGGACAGGCCGATGCCCGCGATGATGAGCGCAACCTCGCCCCGCGGCAGCATCCCCAGCCCGATCCGCCAGGCGCCCCGCCCATTGAAGCCGACCGCAAGCGCCGGCCCCCCGGCGCCCAGCACCTTGCTGACGACGGCCAGCGCCGAGAGCGTCAGGCCAAAGCCCAGGACCCCGGATATCTGAGTCAGGTCGAACAGCATGCCCATGACGACGAAGAACACGGGCACCAGGAACTGGTACACGCCCATCAGCCGCTCATGGATCCTGCTGGCGAGTGGCGTCCCCGCCAGCCCCAGCCCGACGGAGTACGCGCCGATGATCATGGCCAACCCAAAGGACTCCGCCAGCCCGGCGCCCAGCAGCGCGAGTCCCAGCGCAAGCGCCAGCGGCGCCCCCGGGTCCTTGAACCAGCCCAACGCCCTGGAGATGTACCCGGAAAGCACGATCACCAGGCCGGTCAGTGCCAGCCAGAAGCCAAGCGCCTTCGCAACAACCACGCCAAGCTCGCCTACTTCTACGGCGCCTGTTTCCGCCATCGCAACCACAATCGCAAGAATGAGGATGCCCAACACGTCGTCCACAACCGCGGCGGCGATGATCGTCACTCCTTCCGGTTCGCGCATCCGCCCCAGGTCTCGCATCACCCGCGCTGTGATGCCCACGGACGTCGCCGTCATGACCGATCCCATGAACAACGCTGTCGGGTCGGTCCAGACCTCTGCGTAGCCGAACCACACCGTCGCCCCCGCCCCAAGCCCAAAGGGCAACACGACGCCGCCCAACGCCACTACGCTTGCTGGTAACGCAAATCGCAGGAACTGCCGGAGGTCCGTCTCCAGACCCACTGCAAAGAGCAGCACGACCGAAGCAATCTGGGCTACCGACCACAGCTCAGTCGAGATGCCGGGGGTGTCCGGACTGATGACGTGGGTCGCATCGGCAAAAATGGGGTCGAACCCGAAGAAAGCAATGCCGCCCAACGCAAAGGGGCCAATGATCACGCCGGCCCCAAGCTCGCCGAGCACCGGGGGAATGTGCAGATACCGCTCTGAGACTTCACCCGCTATCTTTGCTGCGATGAGGATGATCCCCACCTGCAAAACGACGCGCGTGATGATGTGTACGAGGTCCTCACCTTCCATGTATTGCGCTCGGCATGGGTGGTCCAGTCCTCATTCGCCGGATTGGATGTCGCACGGTGTGAAATAAATTCATCAGTGCGGGCATTATATCATCGCGGACTTGCACAATCGGGCGGCGCGCCCCTAGAGCCCGCACGGCACGTCGAGCTCCGCGCACGTCGAGTGGAACCACTCCACCACTTCCTTGTGCAGCGGGATCCCCGTCGTCGTCCGCTCCGCCGTGTTCTCCGCCTCCAGCTGCCCCGGTACGAGCACCCGGTCGTGCCCCGGCGCCGGCTTTGTCGACTTCAGCGTGCGCAGGAAGTCGTCCATCGTCTGCTTGAACTCGCCCACGTCGCTGAACGCGTCGATGTCGTACGCCGCCACGTAGTGCGCGAAGCCCCCCGGCGACTCCCGCGTGTTCCGCGCCGCAAACCCGAACCCGCCGATGACCGTGCTCAGTATTTCGACGACGCACGCCAGCCCATATCCCTTGTGCGACCCCAGTTCCCGCAGCGAGCCCGCCGGCAGCGAGAGGAACTCGTCCGGCACGGGCCCCGCCTCCATGATCGGGGTCCCCTCCATGTCCGCCACCATCCCCGGCGGCAGGATCGCCCCCAACCGCTTGGCGATGCGGAACTTGTTCACCGCCACCACGCTCGTCGCGATGTCCAGCACGAAGGGCGCCTCGTCTTTCGCCGGTACCGCCACCGCGATGGGGTTCGTCCCCAGCCGCGGCTCAGCTCCGAAGGTTGGCAGCACTTGCGGCGGCGCCGCTGACATGCACACGCCCACCATGTCGTGCGGCAGCGCCATCATCGCGTGGTACGCCGCCATGCCCACGTGCCCGCACCGCCCCATCGTCACGACGCCCATGCCCGTCTTCTTCGCCTTCTCGATCGCGATCTCCATCGCCTTGGGCGCGATGATGATGCCCAGCCCCTCGTCCGCGTCGATGTTCGCCGTCGACGGCCGGTCGCGCACCACCCGCCACTCCGGCACGGGCTTGATCCTCCCCGTCTGGTAGCCGGTAATGTAGTTCCGCAGCATGTTGGACACGCCGTGGCTGTCGACGCCGCGAATGTCCGCCTGCAGCAGCACGTCCGCCGCCAGCGCCGCATCGTCCGACGGCACGCCCACCTTCTGGAACAGCGTCGTCGTGACCTCGCGCAGCTCCTTGTGGTTCACCCGTACGGCGTCCTCTTCCCTCAGTACAAAGCTCTCCAGCATGCCGCGCCTCCAATACCGTTATTCCCGCACCCCTCTGCTACCGTCATTCCCGCGAAAGCGGGAATCCAGAGGCGCGTCGCAAACAATCCTGCATGGACATAGGAACGTTCGCCCTGAGCCTGTCGAAGGGCCGTTTTACCCCCGCACCCGCTGCCGCTGCCCCGTCTCCGACGCCCGCTCGATGGCGTCGAGCAACTGGTGCAGGCTAACCGCCTCGTCGAAGTCCGGCACCATCCCCGCCGGCCCGCCCGCGATCTGCTCGCCGAAGCGCCGGTACATCTGTGCGACGTGGAACGGCGCGCCTGACGGCACGTCGTCCGGCGTCCACACGTCCCCGTCCCCAACGTCGATGTCCGCGAGCCGGTCGTCGCCCGACCGCGCGCCCTGCAGCCGCAGCGCGTTCGTGTTCGGACCGCCTGCCGCCATCGCCAGCAGCACGCCGTCCCTGCCCGTGATCTCCAGCCGGAACCCCGTCCCGTGCTGCGGCGGGCTGCCCACGTACGCCGACGCGATGGCCCCATTCTGAAGCGTCCCGCTCACCGAGATCGTGTCGATCGCCGTCACCGGCACCGTTCGCCCCGTGTCCGTCTCGTCCCACGTCGCGATCCGCGTCCCAACCCTTGCCGACACCTCGGCGAAGGGGCTCACGCAGAACTCCAGCGCGTCCACCGCGTGGCCGAACGTGATGGTGAAGGCGCTCGCCCCAGCCTCCTTGGCCGCCCGCCAGGTGCCGTCGGCCGGCCGTGCCGTGATCCCGCCGCTCGCCGACGACATGCTGACCGACAGCACCTCGCCCACGTACCCGTCCTGCACCAGTTCCCGCAGCTTCAGCACCGTCGGCGAGCACCTTCCCTGCAGCCCAACCATCGTCTGTAAGCCCCGGGACCGGGCGGTGTCGGCCATCTCCCGGGCCTGTTCCACCGTCGCGGCCAGCGGCCACTCGGTGTACACGTGCTTCCCCGCCTCCAGCGCCGCCATGGTCAGCTCGTGGTGGTAGGGCACCTTCACCGCGATGGCCACCAGATCCACGTCCGGGTGGACCACCATCGCCTTGTGGTCGTGGAAGCTGAGCGGGACGTTGAACCGCTCGGCGGACGCCGCCGCCGTCTCCGGCCGAGTCGTGCAGACCGCCGTCAGCGCCAGCTCCGGCAGCTTGTCCAGCGCCGGCACGTGCGCCCGGCTCCCCCACCCATAGTCGACGTTGACGCCAATCAGCCCCACGCGAAGGGGCGTCGTGCTCGTAGTCACAGCATCCTCCCGGTCATGGATTGTGGGCACATTGTACCAACTCTGAACGACCCAAGCGGATTGACCCGCCCAACCCCCACCGGAGGGGCGATTCGCGAATCGCCCGTCCCGTTCAACCTCAGCCTGTCGATAAGCGCCGCTCAATGCCCTACCGTCGTTCCTGCGCAGGCAGGAACCCCGACAAACGCGCACTCCCTATCCGTATTACCGGCGAAAGCCCCGCTGCCGAGGCAGCGGACGGTATCCAGAGGGGCAGCCTTGGATTGCCGTTCACCCTAAGGGGAGTCGAAGCCTGTCCTGAGGCTCTCGAAGGGGGCGAACCGCCCCTACTCCAGCGGCGGCAGCACCCCGCGCAACCACGCCGACAGGTTCCCGATGAGCTGCCGGCTGATTTCGTGTCCAATCGCGTACTCGTGGTACTCCGGCGCGTATCCCTCCGACTCGAGGAACCCCCGCATCATGCGCGCCTGGTCAACGGAAATCTGCGGGTCGTGCTCGCCGTGCCCGACAAACACCGGCTGCGTCCGCTCCGTCGGCAGCAGCGCCCGCAGCGGCTCCGTGTCGAACATCGCCGCGCTCAGCGCCACGACGCCCGCGAACAGGTCCGGCTGCGTGAGCCCGCACAGGTACGCCAGCCGCCCACCCTGCGAGAACCCTCCCAGCACGGCGTTCCCCGGCTCGACCCCGTATGCCGCCATCACCTCGCCGAAGAACCCGAGCAGCTTCCCCCGGGTCTTCTCGTCCTCCTCAGCGTCCCGCCGCCGCTCGGGATGCGTCCAGCTGTACCCCACGTACCCCGGCGCCAGCTCGAGCGACTCTGGCCCGTTCGGAAAGGCGTACACGTACCCCCGAGGGTCGATAACCGGAGAAAGCCCCGCCAGGTCCTCCATGCTGGCCCCGAAACCGTGCAGCATGATGACCATCGGGTACTTCCGGTTCGGGTCGTAGTCGACGGGGTGGACAACCAGATAGCGGAGGTGCTCCCCCGATACTTCGTGCGCTTCCATGGGCATGGGCCTTTCCTCCGTCGGTCGTAGGGGCGACTCTCGTGGCCCCTCTCTCCCTTGAGCCTGCTGAAGCCAGTCCCAATCTCCGTCGAAGGGGGTGCCCACACCCGTTTTACCGGCGAAAGCCGGTATCCAGACGAGCGGCACCCCCACTCTTACTCCATGTAGACGCCGCCGCCCACGTGGAGGGTCTGTCCCGTCGTGTACCCCGCGTCGTCCGAGGCGAGGAACACGCACGCCGCGGCAACCTCCTCCGGCATGCCGAGGCGCACCATCGGGATGTTCTGCCGCCGCGACCGGTCGTCCGGCACGACGCGTGGCGCCGGCGTTCCCGCCGCGTACGCGTGCTGGTCGTACCGCTCCGTGTCGATGGACCCCGGCGTCACCACGTTCGCCCGCACGCCGAACCGGCCGTAGTCGAAGGCAATCCCGCGCATCAGCCCGATGAGTCCCGCCTTCGCCGCCGCCACCACCGCGCTGTCCTTCCGCACGCCGAACGCCGCCAGCCCCGAGATCGCGATGATGCTCCCCGATCCCGCCTCGACCATGTGCGGCAGTATAGCCCGCGACAGGTAGAACGCCGCGTCAAAATCGACGCCGATGACCTTCCGCCACTCTTCGTTCGAGAACTCCGTCAGCGGCTTGTGTGGGCGGATGGCCGCGTTGCTCACCAGCACGTCCACCGGCCCCAGCGCCGACGCGACATCGTCCACCATCCGGTCCACAGCCTCCGGGTCCGACACGTCCGCGAGCACCGGGTGCGCCTTCCCGCCCCGGTCCTCGATGAGCCGCGCCACTTCCTCGACGTTTGCCCGGTTCTGCAGGCCGTTGACCGCCACGCTCGCGCCCTCGGAGGCCAGCCCCAGCGCTATCGCCCGCCCGATGTTCCGGCCGGCCCCGGTCACCAGCGCCACCTTCCCCTCCAGCTTCACACAAGCCTCCTGCACGGTCGGCGAGTAGCTCGCCTCATTATGCCCGCACCCAAAGCCCCCCTCAACCCGCCGGCCCCGCACACACCCTGCCGCCGCTCCTGCCCTTCTCCCCGTTTCACCGGCGAAAGCCGGTGCCCAGAAACCCGGCAAGCGGCGCGACGCTCAGCAACACAAACACACAACACAAGGGCTGGAATGATCAACGGGAACAGGGATTGCCTGAAGTACGAGGCTGGGATGGGTGCGTTACGTCTTCGCCGCAGCCCCGGTGTCCGCGCTCGTCCGCGACACGTTGATGACGCCCTTGATGCCGTCGAGGCGAGTGAACAGCCGCGTCAACTGAGCGACGCCCGTCGTGTACAGCGTCAGCGTGATGACCGCCGTCCCATCGCCCGGCTCCGCCGTCACCACCCCCGCGATGTTCACCTTCTCGCCCGCGACCATGATGGTGATGTCGCGCAGCAGCCCCACGCGGTCCCACCCCGTGATCTCGACACGCACCGGGTGCAGGTCCTCCGTCGGCCCCCACTCCACCTCGACCAGCCGCTCCTTCTCGTCCTCGTTGACGATGTTGGGGCAGTTCACGCGATGAACGGTGACCCCGCGCACCCGCGTGATGTAGCCGATGATGGGGTCGCCCGGCACCGGGTTGCAGCACCGGGCCGTGCGCGTCAGCAGGTCGCCCGTGCCCAGCACCTTGATGCCCGTCGTCGGGCTCTCTGGCGGCTGCACCGGGTGCGTCGCCGCGATGACCGCCGGCTCGTGGTGCGGCGCCAGCCGCGTCTCCACCTGCGACGCCGTGATGTCCCCGCGGCCGAGCGCCACGTGCAGCGCCTCGACGTTGTCGAACTTGAGCGCCTTGGCCGCGGCCGCCTCGGTAATCGACCGAGGCAGCCTGCGCAGCGTCTTCGTCAGGAGCTCGTGGCCGTGCTCCATGTGCTCGCTGCGTTCCAACTTGCGGAACCACTGCCGGATCTTCTGGTGCGCCGACGCCGTGTTCACGTACCCCAGCGCCGAGTTCAGCCAGTCCATGCTCGGCCCGCGCGTCACCTTGCTCGTGACGATCTCAACCGTGTCGCCGTTCTGCAGCTGCGTGTCCAGCGGCGCCAGCCGTCCGTTCACCTTCGCGCCGATGCACTTGTGCCCAAGCTCCGTATGGATCAGGTACGCAAAGTCGATGGGCGTCGACCCCGTCGGCAGCTCCCGCACGTCCCCCTTGGGTGTGTAGACGAATACCTGGTCCTTCAGAATGTCCGTCTTGACCGACTCCAGGAACTCGTCCGTGGCCACTACCTCGCGCTGCCACTCCAGCAGCTGCCGCAGCCACGTCATCTTCTCCTCGAACTGCCCGTTCCGCGCGCTCCCGCCCCGCTTCTTGCTCGTCTCCTTGTACGACCAGTGCGCCGCGACGCCGTACTCCGCCAGCTCGTGCATCTCGTACGTGCGGACCTGCACCTCCATCGGGATGCCGCCCTCGCACATCACCGTCGTGTGCAGCGACTGGTACAGGTTCTCCTTCGGCGTGGCGATGTAGTCATCGAACTGCCCCGGCACCGGGTGCCAGAGCTGGTGCACCTGGCCCAGGGTGTTGTAGCAGTCCGCCTTGGTCTCGACGAGGATTCGGATCGCGTAGAGGTCGCGAATCTCGTCGTACTCCCTGCCGATGACCGCGTACTTCTGCATCTTCTGGTGGATGCTGTAGATGCTCTTTGGCCGGCCGTACACCGAGCCCTCGACGCCCGCCTCCTTGAGCGCCGCCCGCGCCTGCTGGCACTGCCGGTTCAGGAACGCCTCCCGCTCCGCCCTGCGAATGGCGAGCCTGCGGGAGATCTCCTTGTACTTGTCCGGGTCCAGCGTGCGGAACGCCAGGTCTTCGAGCTGCCATTTGATGTCCCACATGCCCAGCCTGTGGGCCAGCGGCGCGTAGATGTCCAGCGTCTCCTGCGCAATTGCCCGCTGCCGGTTGGGCGGCAGCGGCGCCAGCGTCCGCATGTTGTGCAGCCGGTCCGCCAGCTTGATGACGACGACACGCACGTCTTCCGCCATCGCCACCAGCATCTTGCGGATGCTCTCCGCCTGCGCGTGGCTGTCGGAGACCTCCTCCGCCGCCCGGTTCTCCGTCAGCAGGTCGAGCCGCGTCAGCTTCGTTACGCCGTCGACCAGCCGCGACACCTCCGGCCCGAACATGCTGGAGAGGTCCTCGCGCGACAGGCCCGTGTCTTCGATGACGTCGTGGAGGAGTGTCGCCGCGAGGGTGGCCGAGTCCTGCCGGAGGTCTGCGAGGAAGAGGGCTGCGTTCAGGGGGTGCTCGATGTAGGGTTCGCCGGACTTGCGGAACTGCCCCTCGTGCTGCGAGGCCGCAAACTCGTACGCCTGCTCCACCAGCTGCAGCCGGTCTTCAGACAGATACGTGCTTGCCTTGTCCAAAAGGTCGGACAGTTCAACCGTCATGTCCCACCTGCCCGAGGCTACGGTCGCGCCGTGTCCATAGTCCCACTGTGACTCTTGTCACTAAGTCTATCACGATTGAAACATTTGGCCAGTACGCGCACCCGCCAAATGTCGCTTTACGCTTCCATACCCCTACGGTATGCTGGCATGGAGTCTCAATACGGTATGAACGGAAGGAGCCCCCGTGCAGTTCCGCCTTCCCAGGGGCACCCAGGACAGGCTCCCTGACGACCAGCCCTGGTGGGAGTACGTCACCGCCGTCGCGCAGGAGCAGGCCCGCCGCTTCGGCTACGGCCGCATCGACACCCCCGTCTTTGAGCACGCCGGCCTCTTCCAGCGCGGCGTCGGCGAGGGCACCGACATCGTCGAGAAGGAGACCTACACCTTCCCCGACCGCAGCGGCGAGGAGATTACCCTCCGGCCCGAGGGCACCGCCCCCGTCTGCCGAGCCTACCTCGAGCACGGCATGCACAACCTCCCCCAGCCCGTCCGCATGCACTACTTCTGCCCCATCTTCCGCTACGAGCGCCCCCAGGCCGGCCGCCTCCGCCAGCACCACCAGTTCGGCGTCGAGGCCATCGGCGACGGCGACCCCTCTGTCGACGCGGAGGTCATCGACCTCGGCTGGCGCTTCACGGAGGCCCTCGGCCTCAAGGGCCTCTCCCTCGCCGTCAACAGCATCGGCGACCCGGCCTGCCGGCCCGGCTACCTCGCCGCCCTCAAAGACCACTACACTCCCCGCCTTGGCGAGGCCTGCCCCGACTGCCGCATGCGCTACGAGCGCAACCCCCTCCGCATGCTCGATTGCAAGCGCACCGATTTCGCCTGCCAGGACCTCGTCGCCTCCGCCCCCCGCATGACCGACCTCCTCTGCGCCGACTGCGACGACCACTTTGCCAAGCTGCGCCGCTACCTCGACGCTCTCGGCATCCCCTACTTCATCAACCCCACCCTCGTGCGCGGCCTCGACTACTACACCCGCACCGTCTTCGAGATCCTCCCGCCCGAGGAGGGCGCCCAGAGCGTCGTCCTCGGCGGAGGCCGCTATGACGGCCTCATCGAGCAGCTCGGCGGCCGCCCGACGCCCGGCATCGGCTTCGGCTCCGGGCTGGAACGCCTCATCCTGAACGTGAAGCGACAGGAGGCCGCCGCCCCGGCCGAGTCCTCCGCCGTCGACGCCGTCATCGTCAGCCTCGGCGACGCCGCGCCCCCCATCGCCGTCCGCCTCGCCTCTGACTTGCGGCAGGCGGGCCTCAGCGCCGTCCTCGCCCAGCCCGGCCGCAGCCTCCGGGGCCAGATGCGCCACGCCTCGGCCCTCAACGCCCGCTACACCCTCGTCCTCGGTGACGCCGAGGTCGCCGCCGGAACGGTGCAGGTCAAGGCCATGGACACCGGCGAGCAGCGGGAAACGCCGCTGGGTGATGCGGCGGCTGCGTTGAGTAGGCCGTAGCGGAACGCTATCCACCCCTTTGGCGTTCGTGTATCCTAGACTGAAATCCCTTACACCTACCGGATTCTTCACCCGACCGTTTTGTGGGTAAGGAGTGCCTATGCAACGTCCCGGCGGAGGCTCAGGAGAAGAGTGGGAACGCCTCTTCAGGCAGGGGCGCGAACGCTTCAGTGATTGGTCGTCCCGGTTCGGTGGCGGTGGCGGCGGTGTCGGCGGCGGAAAGCGCGCTTCCTTCTTCTTCTTTGGCGCGCTCCTCATCGCCCTGCTCGTCTGGCTCGCCACCGGCTTCTACACCGTCGAACCCGACGAGCAGGCCCTCGTTCGCCAGTTTGGCCGCGTTACCGGCATTTCCAGCCAGGGCCTGCACTGGCGCCCGCCGGCGCCCATTGCCCGGCATGACACCGTCAAGGTGACCCAGGTCCAGCGCATGGAGGTCGGCTTCCGCAGCCTGCCCAACGGCCAGGTTCGCACCGACCCCGTAGAGGCGCTGATGATCACCGGCGACGAGAACATCGTCGACGTTGAAATGGTGGTCCTCTATCGCGTCTCCAGCATCAGCGACTTCATCCTCAAGGTCCGCGACCCTGGGGACCCCGACCGCATGATCGGCGACCGGCCGGACGGGCGCACCCTCAAGGACGTGGCGGAGGTGGCGCTGCGCGGCGTCGTCGGCAGCCGCCCCATTGACGACGTCCTCACCGCCGAACGCGCCGTCATCGAGCAGGAAGTCAAGGACGGCATGACCCGCTTGCTCAACGCGTACGAGTCCGGCATCTTCATTGAGCAGGTGCAGTTGCAGCCCGTCAAGGCCCCGGAGCAGGTCCAGGACGCCTTTGACGACGTGGTCCGCGCCCAGGAGGACAGGGTGCGGCTCCAAAACGAGGCCGAGGCCTACGCCAACGACATCATCCCGAGGGCCCGCGGTAACGCCGACCGCATCCTCAACGAGGCCCGCGCCTTTGAGGCCCAGCGCATCAACGACGCCCAGGGCCGCGCCGCCGAGTTCCTCGCCATCCTCGCTGAGTACTCCCTGGCGGAAGACGTCACCCGTGAGCGCCTCTATCTGGAGGCCATGGAGCGCATCCTGCCGGACGTGAAGAAGTTCATCATTGAAAATGACACGGGTGGGAACCTCCTCCAATTCCTGCCTCTGGACTCGCTGCAACAGCAGCCGCAGCAGTCGCGGGTGGAAGGGGGGTCGCAGTAATGAAGGCCGGATTCTTCTACGGGGTCATCGCATTCATCGCCGCGGCGCTCATATTCATTTCACAGAGCTTCTTCATTGTCGACGCCACAGAGTACGCCGTCGTCACCCAGTTCGGTGAGTTCCAGCGGAGCTACACCACCCCGGGGCTCAAGACCAAGATCCCCTTCATCCAGACAGCCATCAAGTTTGACAACCGCCTCCAGCGTTTCGACGTGCCTCCCGCCAACTTCATCACGCTGGACAAGAAGAATCTCGTCATTGACGCCTACGCGCGGTATAGAATCACTGACCCGCTCCTCTTCCTCCAGAACCTCCTGGACCTCACGGAGGCCGGGCCGAAGGTTGGCGACATCGTCACATCGGAGCTCAACAAGGAGGTCGCCCGGGACAACCAGACGGACATCATCTCTGAGACCCGTGAACAGGTCATGGAGCGGGTGACGCTCGCAGCCCAGCAGATCGCCGCCACCAGCGGCGAGGCCGGCAGGGGGCTCGGCATCGAGATCGTAGACGTGCGTATCAAGCGGGCCGACTTCCCCGCCACCATCGCCACCTCTGTCTTTGACCGCATGAACGCAGAACGCAGAAGGGTCGCCAACCAGGAGCGCGCCGAGGGTGAGCGCACCAAGCTTCAGATCCAGTCCGACGCCGACCGGCAGGTCGCGGAGATCCTCGCCATGGCCGAGCGCGAGGCCCTCGAGATCCGTGGTAACGCCGAGGGTCAGTCCATCCAGATCTTCGCCGAGGCCATCCAGCAGGACCCGGAGTTTTACGCCTTCCTCCGCAGCCTTGAGGCCTATCAGAAGCTCCTGGGTGGCGGCGACACCGTTGTGCTCGACTCTGAGTCAGAGCTGTTCCGTTTCCTGACTGCCGCGCAGAGAGAGTAGAAGGAGCAGGCGGATACCGTGACCACACTGCCCGGCGCCAACGTGGCCGACAATGTCGCCGCCATCGCCGCAGCCGCACGGCGGCTGCACGGCCAGGTCGAACGTGTCATGGTCGGCAAGCGGGAAGCCACCGAGCTCCTGCTCGTCGCCATCCTCTGCAACGGCCACGTGCTGATTGAGGACGTGCCCGGCATCGGCAAGACGATGCTCGCCCGCACTATGGCCCGCTCCCTCGGCTGCGCCTTCCGGCGAGTGCAGTTCACGCCGGACCTGCTGCCCTCGGACATCACCGGCTCCCACGTCTTCGACCAGCGCACCGCCGAGTTCTCCTTCCGCCCCGGCCCCGTCTTCACCCAGGTGCTCCTCGCCGACGAGATCAACCGCGCGACGCCCCGCACCCAGTCCGCGCTGCTTGAGGCCATGGAGGAGAAGCAGGTGACCGCCGAGGGCGACACCCTCCCGCTTCCGAGGCCCTTCCTCGTCCTCGCAACGCAGAACCCGGTCGAGCTTGAGGGCACCTTCCCCCTCCCCGAGGCCCAGCTTGACCGCTTCCTCCTCCGCGTCCGCATGGGCTACCCGACCGAGGAGGAGGACGCCCTGATCCTCGACCGCTTCATGCGTGACAACCCCATCGAGGAGGTCGTGCCCGTCGTCTCCGACACCGACCTCCTCGCCCTGCAGGCCGCCTGCCGCGAGGTCGCCGTCCAGCCCGACGTGCGCGACTACATCAGCCGCGTCACCCAGGCCACCCGCGCCCACGCCGAGGTCGAGCTCGGCGCCAGCCCACGAGCGATGCTTGGCCTCCTGCACGCCGCGCAGGCCCGCGCCGCCGTCAACGGGCGCGGCTTCGTCATCCCGGACGACGTCAAGGCACTCGCGCCCTCCGTCTTCGAGCACCGCATCAGCCTGCAGGCGCAGACCAACCTGCGCGGCGATTCGGCCTCCCAGGTGCTCGCTGAGATCATTGACTCGGTCCCGGCGCCCGTCGAGCAGGAAACGGCCGGCGCCGCCCCCGGAGACTGACCGTGGTAGGTGAGGGCTGGCTCCTCATCACCCTGACGCTGCTCGTCATCTCCATCATCACGGCCCAGGTGCCGCTGCTGCTGCTGACGACCCTCGTCTTCCTCTCCGGCCTTCTCGTGCGGGTGTGGAGCCACTTCGCCCTCGCCCGCGTCAGCCACCAGCAGAGCCTCAGCCACGACCACGCCTTTTTCGGCGAGACCGTCGAGGTCGATGTCTCCGTCTCCAACCGCAAGATGCTGCCCCTGCCCGTCGTGCAGGTGACCCTCGAAGCCCCCGACGAGCTCCGCGTGCTCCGAGGCTCCGTCACCCCCGCCGCCGGCAACCCCTTCCGCGTGAACCTGACCAGTTTCCTCGCCGTCGGCTGGTACCGCCGCGTTACCCGGCGCTACCTCGTGGAGTGCACCAAGCGCGGGTACTACACCTTCGGCCCCTCCACCATGTCCGTCCGGGACCCCTTCGGTTTCACCAGCCGCGACGCTAACTTCTCCGCGACGACGCGCCTCGTCGTCTACCCACGCGTCCTCCCCCTCCGCGCCCTCGGCCTCCCCTCGACCGAGATCCTCGGCGAGCGCCGCGTCCGCCGCCAGCTCTTTGAGGACCCGCTGCGCATCGTAACCAGCCGCGAGTACGTCTCCGGCGACCCCCTCAACCGCATCAACTGGCGCGCCACCGCCCGTCAGGGAACCCTCCAGACCCGAGTGCTGGAGAGCACCTCGACGCCCAACGTCGCCGTCTTCCTCGACGTCAATACGATGTCGTCCCGCTTCCAGGCCCCCTCGGAGCCCCTGCTGGAGGGCGCCGTCTCCGTCGCCGCATCCATCGCCAGCCACGCAATCGCCGCGCGTTACGAGGTCGGCGTCTACGCCAACGAGGCCTACCGCGGCACCCGGGAGATGGTCCGCTTCGCGCCGTCCCGTAACCCCGGCCACCTGACCCGGGTCCTCACCGGCCTCGCCCACCCCATGGGCTGGCCAATGCACTCCATCGACCGCATGCTCTCGACCGAGGGCCGTTCCATTCCATGGACGGCCAGCATCCTCGTCGTCACCGCCGTCCCCACGCCGCAGCTCATCGGCACCCTGCGGCGCTTCACCCGCGCGGGCCGCCGCGTCGCCCTCGCCCTCGTCGGCGACGGCGCCGGAGCGGCCATCCCCAGCGACATCCCAACGTACGTCGTCCCGCAGTCGGCCCTCCAGGGCCACGCGGCAACGCTGGAGGTGGTGACCGCATGAACCGCCTCTACGCCACCCTCCACTACCCGTTCGCCCTGAGCCTGTCGAAGGGCTCCACCCTACCCCCGTCATTCCCGCGCAGGCGGGAATCCAGCCGCCCGCGCCCCAAGCAGGTGGCGCCATGAACCGCCTCTACGCCGCCCTCCTCGTCCTCCTCGAGCTCCTCTGGACGTACGCCATCATCGTCGCCCTGACCGAGTGGGGCTGGATCGGCTGGGAGCGCCCGCCCATCTCCCTCCCCGCCGCGACGCTCCTCGCCGCGGCCGCCCTCGCCCCGGCCATCCTGCCCGACAAGAGCGAGTCCATCTTCGTGCGGCTCCGAGGCGCCATCCTCCCCCTGCAGGTGCTGCTCCTCGCCTTCATCGTGCGCACCCAGACCGCCGCCGGCTACGACCTCCTGGACTTCGACTGGTTCATCGCCCTCTGGGACGCCCCCCAGCTCTTCCTCGGCGCCGTCGCCTACGGCACCTTCCTGCTCTGGCGGGCCGGCACCGCAACGGCCCCGCTCCCCGTCCCGGAGCGGCTGCACACAAGGTTCCTCCTCGGCCTCGCCATTCTCTTCATCACCCTGCTGTTCGCCTTCTTCGCCGACGACGACGCCGACTCGCGCAGCCCGCTCCTGTCCCTCGCCATCTACAGCGTTACCTACTTCGGCGCCGGCATGGCCGCCATCGCCGTCGCCAACCTCCGCGACATCCGCCGTGAGATGGTCCGCCGCTCCGACACCGGCCTCCCATCCTTTCGAGAGTGGATGGCCGTCCCCTTGGCCACCATCGTCGGCATGCTCTTCACCTCGCTCGTCTTCTCCGCCTTCTTCTCCTTTGACCTCGCCCGCCTGCTTCTCATCCCCCTCGAGTACCTCGCGAGGGGCATCGCCATCGCCATCCTTTACGGCATCATCTGGCCGCTCAGTTTCGTGGCCGGTGCGCTCACGTGGTTCCTGGAGTGGATTGGCGGCACGGTGCAGCAGGAGGAAGAGCAGAACGCCGAGGGCCCGCAGCTCACCGACGACCCCCTGCTGGTCGAGCAGGGTGAGACTGTCCTCTTCTCGGAGACCGCCCTGCTTGTTCTGCAGTGGGGCCTCGGCATCCTCGCCGCCATCGTCGTCATCCTCATCCTCGCGAAGGCGCTCAACCGCTTCCGCCGCGACACCGACGCCGGAGAGGAGGAGGTAACCGAGTCGCTAGACCCGTGGAGCAACTTCAAGCACGACCTGAACCTCTTCATGGGCTGGCTGCTAAGCCTGGTCCGAAGGAAGCCCAGGCCCGTCCCCATCGATCTCCCCACGCCCGTCGCCGTCACCGGAGACACCGGCGGCGAGGCGCGCGAGTTCACCATCCGAGAGATCTACCAGGGCTTGCTCTGGGAGGGCCGCGCCGCCGGCCGCCCCCGTCGCGACGCCGAGACCCCGTTCGAGTACGGCACGCGCATCCACCCGCTAGACACCACGGAAGAACACGCCCTCGAGGAAATCACTCAGGCCTACGTACAAGCTCGCTACGGCGCCTCAGACCCAGCCCCGGACCGCCTGCGCTGGCTGAACCGCCAATGGCTCCGCCTCCGCGCCGCCATGACGCGCCCTGACGAAACGGCGTAGCCCCGCGCTACGGCAACACCCGCACCCGCACCTCCACGTCCAGCTCCATCGCGCCCCCGCCCTGCAGCACCCCCCGCGTCGGCGCAACGTCCTGGTAGTCCCGCCCCGCCGCGATGCGAATGTGCCGGTGGTCCGCCAGACACCGGTTCGTCGGGTCGAAGCCCACCCAGTCGAGCCCCGGCAGCCGGCACTCCACCCACGCGTGCGACGCCTCCGTTCGGTCGTCCCCTCGCCCGGTGTGAACGTACCCCGACACGTACCGTGAAGGCACGCCCCACGAGCGCGCAACGGCCAGCATGACGTGCGCGAAGTCCTGGCACACCCCCTCGCCCGCCTCCAGCATCTGGTCGATGGGCGACCCCACCGACGTGCTCCCCACTACGTACCGGAAGCTGTCGTGTACCGCTCCCATCAGCGCCCGCAGCGCCGACAGCGGGTCCCCATCCGGCGCATCGAGCCCCTTCGTCCGCACGAAGTCCCCCAGCGCCGCCGTCGGCTGCGTCAGCGCCGTCGGGTTGACGAAGTCCCAGTCGGCGAACGGGTCCGACGCGTCCCGCATCGCGTCCCACGCCCCGCCGTCCAGCGACTCCGGCGGCGTCTCCGCAGGTAGCACCACGACGATCGAGTGCGCCATGATGGCGAGGCTGCTGTGCTCCCGGTGGATGTTCAGTACGTGCCGCGTGTTGCCGAAGCCGTCAGGTTCGGGGTTGTGCGGCGCCGGCGGGTCCGTCCTCAGGTCGAACCGCAGCAGGTGTTGCCGCTCGTCGTCCTGCGGGCGCAGGCACACGGCCATGACGCAGTTCCGCACTGTCCGCTCATACGTATAGCGGGACACGTGCTCAATCTCGTAGCGGACGGGCGAGTTCATGGCGTCACCGCTGCGGCGCGTCTTGGATGGGGTAGTCGAAGTACGTCGCCGACACCAGGTCGTGCAGGTCGCGGCAGTGGTTGTACACCTCGTTCAGCAGCGGCTCCGGGTTGTGCCGCCCGTCCCACTCGTACTTCACCAGCGCCGACACCCGCCCCGCCAGCCGACGTAGCTCGTCGCTCGCCGCCGCGTCCGGCCCCGGCCCCAGCGCGTCCAGCGCCTCCTCCACGTGCCCCAGCATCCGGCTCAGCGAGCTCGGCAAATGGTTGTCCGTCGCCAGCAGGTCCAGCACCTGCCCCGGCTCCACCTGTACCGCATACCGCACCACGTACGCGTCGAAGGCGTGGTACAGCCGCAGCAGCGTCTCCCAGTCCCCGTCGAACGACTCGTCCGCCTGCCGCGATAGCCGCAGCTGCGTCAGGAACAGCCCCGTCGTCAGCTGCGACTTCTCGATCGCCCGCCCAAGTCGCATGAAGAACCAGTTCTCGTCCCGGTACATCGTGTCCGCCGCCGCCCCCGTGAACGCCGAGATTGCTCCCGCCGTCTCGTTATAGAACGTCTCCGGGGATGTCCGCCAGATGTCGCGGATCCCCATCCTCTGCAGCCGCAGGTACGGCAGGTTCAGCCCCAGCCACATCTCTCCCGTGATGCACTGCCGCATCTGCCGCGCGTTCTCCCGCCCCATCGCGAAGCAGCTCCACACCGACTCCGGGTGCAGCCGCTCGAACGTCATGTCCTCCGCCAGCGTGTACGAGTCGAACAGCAGCCCCTCGTCCGACTCCAGCTCGCCGATGTCGCCCCACGGCGGCGTCCGCTCCATCGTCCCGTAGATGCGGCTCCACCCGAAGTGCACCTCCCGGAACGGCCGGTCCACCATCGCCTCCATCTGCAGCGCCATCATGCGGCACAGGTGCTCCGCCCGGGCCAGGTAGCGGCTCATCCAGTACAGCCCCTGTGCGCTCCGAATGAGTATCATCTCAGTCCTCCAGCACCCACAGGTCTTTGCCGCCGCCTCCCTGGCTGCTGTTCACGACGAGGCTCCCCTCCCGCAGCGCCACCCGGCAGAACGCCCCCGGCACCGTCCGGGTCTCCCGCCCCGTCAGCATGAACGGCCGCAGGTCCACGTGCCGCGGCTCGAACCGTCCGTCGACGAGGCACGGCGCCCGAGACAGCGCCAGCGTCGGCTGCGAGATGAAGTCCGACGGGTTCGCCCGCATCTCCTGCGCGTACGCCTCCCGCTCCGCCGCCGTCGAGTGCGGCCCGACGAGCATCCCGTACCCGCCCGACCCGCCGACGCGCTTCACCACCAGCTTCTCCAGGTTGTCCAGCGTGTACTCCAGCCCCTCCGGTCGACGGCAGATCGTCGTCTCCACGTTCTTCAGCAGCGGCTCCTCGCCCAGGTAGTACCGCACCATGTCGGGCACGTACGCGTACACGCTCTTGTCGTCGGCCACGCCCGTCCCCGGCGCGTTCGCGAGTGTCACGTTGCCCAGCCGGTATGCGTGCAGCAGCCCCGGCACCCCCAGCAGTGAGTCCGGCCGGAAGACGAGTGGGTCAAGGAAATCGTCGTCCACCCGCCGGTAGATGACGTCGACGCGCCGCAACCCGGATGTCGTGCGCGTGTACACGTAGCCGTCGTTCACCACGAGGTCCCGCCCCTCGACGAGCTGCGCCCCAAGCTCCCCGGCCAGGAACATGTGCTCGTAGAACGCCGAGTTGTAGATGCCCGGCGTCAGCAGCACCAGGGACGGGTCCGCGTGCCCCCGCGGCGCCAGCTCCCGCAGCGTCTCCCGCAGCAGCCGCCCGTAGTGCTCGACGTCCCGCACTCGCGAGCTCCGGTACACGCGCCGCAGCCCCGCCTTCACCGCCTTCCGGTTCGCGATCATGTACGACACGCCCGACGGCACCCGCAGGTTGTCCTCCAGCACGAAGAATCCGTCGTTGGTGCGGACGACGTCCGTTCCGCAGATGGCCACCCAGACGCCCAGCGGCGGCTCCATCCCCCGCATCTCCACCCGGTACTGCGGGCACCCCCGCACCACGTCGACGGGGATGACGCCGTCCCGCACAATGCGCCCCTCGCCGTACACGTCGCTCAGGAAGCGGTTGAGCGTCGTGATCCGCTGCGCCAGCCCCCGCTCGAGGAACGCCCACTCAGACGCCGTGACGATTCGCGGCACGCAGTCGACGGGGATGATCCGCTCCTCCGCCTCCTCGTCCCCGTACACCGTGAACGTGATGCCCTCCGTCGAGAACGAGTGCGTCACCCGCTCCTGGATCCCGGCCAGCTCCTCCTGCGAGAACTGTGTCAGCGCATCGTACAGCGGCCCGGACCCGTCGCGAGGCGTCCCGTCGGGCAAGAACATCTCGTCGTAGTGCGTAGAGTCCAGCTGATACTTCCCAAATTCCATACCGGCCTGTTTCTCCGTCCTGGTTGAGCTTGCCCATCCCACCGTTCGGGCTGAGCCTGTCGAAGCCCCGTCTCCTTGCCCCACCTCGTAGGGGCGATTCGCGAATCGCCCGCCTCGCCAGCAGCGAGGTCCCCGCTCGATATGCGGGATCCGCCCACCCACCGTTCGGGCTGAGCCTGTCGAAGCCCAATCCGCCGTGACGGCATTTGTGTGCCCCAGTATACCGACAGTCTCCAACCCCCTGCCATGCTCGCCCCGCTCTATGTGGCAAAGGCTGGCGGCTGCCCTCACTCCTCCCTCGTTTTTCCGGCGCAAGCCGGAATCCAGTGGTTGGCCACGGATTCCGGTCTGTACGAGTTAGGCTACTCCCCGTATTATGGACGCCGTCGAGCGGCGCACGTCAGGCGCCGCGATTTGGGAGGGCAACGTGGACTCGAAGGCATTCGTGGCGGAGCTTGTCGGCATGGTCGAGGACTTTTGCCGCACCCTTGACGACGCGCCGCCCGCCTACAGCTACATCCCCCTGTCGACCGACGACCAGCGCGTCCTCGTCATGAAGAGCCGCCTCCACAACGAGCAGCGCGCCGCCGACCTCTACGGCTCCTGGCTCCGCACCACCCCCGAGTTTGACGTCAAGACCCTCATGGCCGAGTCCGCCCACGAGGAGATGGAGCACGCCGTAATCCTCTCCGAGCGCATCCGCGGCCTCGGCCACGAGCCCTTCGACTACCGGCCCCTCCCCGCCCAGACCGCCATGTTCAACGCCATCGAGGGCCTTTCAGACACCTGCCAGCGCATCGCCGGCTTCGCCCTCGCCGGCGAGACCGTCGCCACCTACCTCATCATGAAGTCCCTGGACTCCGACAGCGTCCCGGAGTGGATCAAGGCCCCCTACCGCCGCATCGCCGAGGACGAGGTCGACCACGGCAGCGTCCCCCAGCGCGTCCTCCTCGACCTCGCCACCACCCCCGAGCGCCAGGACGCCGCCCGCCGAGCCGTCGCCATGCGCCTCGTCCTCTTCCGGGAGTACCTCGCCAGCCTCGACCGCTGGGTCCTCGGCCACGGCCCCTGGTAACCTGGTCGCCCGTTCGCCCTGACCCCGTCCTGAGCGTGACGAAGGAGCCTGTCGAAGGGCGACCAACTCCCCCCGTCGTTCCTGCGAAGGCAGGAACCCCGACAAACGCAACCCCTTTCGCCCCCCCGACGCCTCCGTAGGGGCGACTCGCCCGCTGCCCGCTAGGGCAGCCCCGCCACTCCTCCGTCGTTCCCGCGCAGGCGGGAACCCAGAGCCCCCGCGCCCAACGGCATTCGTGAGACCCGCGCAACCCAGCCGTTCGCCCTGAGCTTGTCGAAGGGGTCGTCCGAACGGACGACGCTACCCCCCCTCCCCCCGTTTTACCGGCGAAAGCCCCGCTGCAGAGGCAGCGGACGGTATCCGGACGCCCCGCGCCCAATGGCCATAGACAGGGGGCAACTGCTCTGCATCACGACACGGGGCGGATACCACCCGTGGCAGACTCTCGCTTACCCTCCGCCGGTCGGCGCCTCAGGGTGGGGTCAGTCGCCAACCGCCCCGCCGATGTCCCTGCGATTGAAAACCCAGGAGGTGACCGCAACGAAGATGGCGGTGTATGCAAGGATGACGACGAAGGCCCGCAGTGCGTCTGAAGAATCCTCCATCGCCGGCACAGCCGTCCAGGAGCGGAAGTTTTGAATGAGAGGGTAGTCCGCAACTTTGGCAAGCGTGTCATTGAGGTTAAGAAGCGGCCCGACAGTTGTGTCGATCATGAAGTAGCCAATGGAGATTGCTATGCCCGCGCCGCGCGATGAGGTCAGCACGGTGGCCAGGACGCTGAGCGCAATGAATGGCAAGAACCCATATACGCTCTTAAAGTAGACGATGACGACGTCGGACCATCTGCCGGCGTCGACAAGCCCTCCCGCCTCGTCTGGAGGGATCACGGCGGCTGCCAGGCTCGACGCAACCGATGCCGCCGCGATGACGGTGAGCGCACCAGCACAGAGCAGAAGGAGCAGAAGGAGCTTCGCGGCGAGGAACGTCCAGCGGCTGATGCCTCCTGCAAGGACCGTCCGCAGTGTGCCCCAACCGTATTCGGCCCCCATAAGGGAGGCTGTGAGGAACATTATGAGCAGAAGGCCTACCGCCACGGGGCCCAGTGAAGAAAAATCGGAGATGCTCGTGGTCATGCTGTTCGGGAGTGTGAATCCCCTGCGAAGCTCATCAAGCGCTACGGTGTTTTCACAATCCTCGCTGCGCCAAGCGGCCACCTCCTCCACCGCCATCGCTCGTTGATCTTCAGTGAGCTGATCAAACCCCGTTGGCATGTGACCCCTCTCGATGCCCACACACGACGCTGCCACTATTACGCCTTGCCATTCGTCCGGTGATATGCCGATCGAGGAATCACCCCCGTTCACCAACTGGTGTATTGTGTCGTCGTGATAGGCCAAATAGTTGACCCAGATGCCAATTTGCGAGACTAGTACGGCTACAGCGAGGAGGACCCAGGGCAGCCGAAGCCGGCGGAGCTTGAACCATTCCCATTTGGTGAGGCGGAGAACGTCCTGCATCGGCATCATTCATCCCCCTGTCTTTCTTCCGGTGCGCCGGTGACTTCGAGGAAGTATCGTTCCAGGGCGCCGCGGCCGGAGTTGGTCTCGATCACATAGACTTCCGATTGCCCGAGGGACGTGGAGATGAGCGCGGCCTTGTCGCTCGGGGCGGAAACGACGACCTCGCCATTTCCCATCGTGACGTCCTCGATCCACTCCAGCTCGGAGAGGATTGCCACAGCCTTCTCGTCATCCGTGGTCTTGAGCCGGATTTGATTGCCGGACTGGAGGATGTCCGAAACATCCCCTTGGGCGAGGAGCGTTCCCTTGGACATGATGGCGACGCTGTCGCATACCTGCTCCACCTCATTGAGAAGGTGGCTCGCCATAAGGACTGTTCGCCCATCCGCACAGAGTTCGCGGATTAGGTGACGGACTTCGGCCATGCCCACGGGGTCCATTCCATTCGTAGGTTCATCGAGGAAGAGCACCTCGGGACTGCCGAGAAGGGCAAAGGCCAGACCGAGGCGTTGCTTCATGCCCAGAGAGTAGGTGCTGAAGCGTTTGTCTCCGCTATCTGCCAGACCGACCCTGTCGAGCAGGCCGTCGATGTCTTCGCGTGCACCACGTTGGAAGATGCCTTGGAAGTAGCGGAGGTTCTCCCGACCAGTGAGATAGGGGTAGAAGGATGGATACTCGATAATTGCACCCACACGGCGCAGGGACTCTTCGAGTCCGGCGGAAGAGCCGAAGAGGCTGAAGTTGCCGGAAGTCGGCCGCACGAGGCCAAGCAGCATCCCCATGGTGGTTGTCTTGCCGGACCCGTTTGGGCCCAGGAGTCCGAAGGCGTGTCCGTGCGGCACGGACAAAGAGAGGTCGCCCACCGCGACGATGCTTCCATAGACCTTTGTGAGGGATTCGGTTTCTATAACGGGCCTGCCTCTGCTCATGCCGGATCCTCCTGTGTGCTCCTTGAGGGCGGAAACTGCAAGGTCGAGGATGAGCCGCATCCAAAGGATCAGACCTTGCACGCCCCTGCCGTCGCGTCGCATCCTGTCCCGGTACAGTTGCACCATCAGGTCACCGAACTCTCCCCGGAACTCCCTCGGATAGGCCACGAGGAGCGCGCGGTACACTCGCTCAGAGAACATTCTGGGTGCCCAGCCTTCGTGTGAAATGCGCTTGTCTCGACCTGGCTGTATGAGCGATTCGCTCCATGCGGACGACCTCTGCGTCAAGGGCAAGCCCCCCCAGATCGGTGAGACGGTAGTAGCGTCGGCGTTCGTCATCCAGTTCGGGGTCAGGCCGATCGGAACTCTCTTCGATTAAGCCGGCCCGCAACATCTGCTTGACGGCTCCGTACAGTGTGCCCGGCCCCATGGCGACTGCTCCCTCGGTAAATGCTTCGATCTCCTTCATGATCGCGTAGCCATGTTTGTCTCCGGTAACCAGGGCGAGCAGGATATGCAGCTGCGAGGCCGGTAACGGAAGTAAGGTCGAAGACATTCGGTTTTGCATTGCCATAAACCACCCCAATGAGGAGGCCAAGTCCCTGTTCGACCTCGTCCGATTCTCTATCGTACTTCGATATATCGGTGTCAAATATATAGCACACCGACCCATGCGTCAACCCTGCGGTAAAGACATTCCGCAAAACCTGCCACGCACCCCGATACAGGGCCGGTATCCAGAGACCCCGCGCTCGACGGCCTCAACCCTCTCTCAGCCCCAGCCCCCGCCCCCGTCGTTCCCGCGCAGGCGGGAACCCAGAGCCCCCGCGCCCACCGGCCCCCGTGAGACCCCCACACCCCAACCGTTCGCCCTGACCGCGTCCTGAGCCCGGCGAAGGGGCCTGTCGAAGGGGTCGTCCGAACGGACGACCCTACCCCCACTCACCCTCCTCGTTTTACCGGCGAAAGCCGGTACCCAGAAACCCCGCTTCCAACGGCCCCATTCTTCTCCCAGCCGCCCCACCCCCGTCGTTCCCGCGCAGGCGGGAACCCAGAACCCTCGCGCCCAACGGTCACCGTGAGCCCCCCACACCCCAGCCGTTCGTCCTGAGCCTGTCGAAGGGGCCGTCCAAACGGACGACGCTACCCCCGCTCACCCTCCCCCCTCGTTTTACCGGCGAAAGCCGGTATCCAGAAACCCCGCTTCCAACGGCCCCATCCTTCTCCCAGCCACTCCCCCGTCGTTCCCGCGCAGGCGGGAACCCAGAGCCCCCGCGCCCAACGGCCCCGATAGACCCGGACAGCTCACCCGCCGCCCTGCCCACCGGGTATAATCACCCACACACCCACTCGCAGGAGGTTCCCATGCACGCAATCCAGATGGCCGAGGTCGGCGGCCCCGAGGTCATGAAGTACGTCCAGCTCCCGGAACCCGAGCCCGGTCCCGGCCAGGCCCTCGTCGAGATCAAGGCCGCCGGCGTCAACTACACCGACGTCTACTCCCGCTCCGGCACCAACCACCCGCCGTCGCTCCCCGCCATCCCCGGCATCGAGGCCGCCGGCGTCGTACTCAAGCTCGGCGAGGGCGTCACCGAGGTGGCCGTCGGCGACCGCGTCGCCTACTCCAGCGGCCCCGGCTCCTACGCGGAGGTCAACGCCGTCCCCGCGTGGCGCCTCATGCCCATCCCTGACGGCCTCACCTTTGAGGAGGGCGCCGCCGCCATGCTGCAGGGCATGACCGCCCAGTACCTCGTCACCGACTGCTACGCCATCAAGCCCGGCGACGTCGCTCTCATCCATTCCGGCGCCGGCGGCGTCGGACGCCTGCTCATCCAGATGGCCAAGCTCAAGGGCGCCGAGGTCATCACCACCGTCTCCACCGGCGAGAAGGCCGAGATCGCGAAGTCATGCGGCGCCGATCACGTCGTCATGTACACGCAGGAGAGCTTCTCGGAGGCCGTCAAGACGATCACCGGCGGACAAGGCGTCCGCGTCGCTTACGACGCCGTCGGCGCCACCACGTTCGACGAGAGCATCGCCTCGCTGGGAGTGCGCGGCTACATGGTCGCCTACGGTCAGGCGTCGGGCCCCGTGCCGCCCGTCCCCCTCGCGACCCTCAACCCGAAGTCCCTCTTCCTCACGCGCCCCACCCTCGTCAGCTACACCCTCAACCGTGACGAGATCAAGATGCGCTCTGGACAGGTCTTCGAGTGGATCAGGTCGGGCGACCTGAAGCTCAGCATCTCGCAGGTCTTCCCCCTGAGCGAGGCCCCGGAGGCCCACCGCCAGCTCGAAGGCCGCCTCACCACGGGCAAGCTCCTCCTCCAGCCGTAGTTGACCGTTGGCGCGGAGAAGAATCGAAGAGCAGGAACAGAGGGGGCGAGTCACATGACCCGCCCCCTCTTCCGTTAGCTGCCGTTGCCGGACGACGTAGCCGCCACGAACGTCACGTAGATGATGCCGTAGATGATCGCAGAGGGAATGGCCGCCAGCAGCACCACAAAGAAGGCCCGGACTGAGGATGTGTAGTCCAGCGTCTGACGGCACGCGATTATCACTCCGATGAACTGCCAGAAAAAGACCACAAACGTGATCAGGCCGCCAATGTTCGGAATGAAGGAAAGGATGAGCAGGACGCCGGGCGACTGTGCGAAGGCGGTGCCTCGCGCCACCTGTCCCCAGTTGGCATGTGTCTCGGGAGTGCGGAGAATGGTACCCCCGATCATGTAGATCAGGAGCGCCCAGATCGCCCAGAAGAGCAAGCCGCGGAAGGCCGCGATGACCAGGGCGTCCAGGATGCTGCCGTCACCTGCGAAGTACTCCCCCAGTCCACCGAGAATGGAAATGACGACGACGATCAGGAGGGCCTGTGGCATTGCGCCGCTGTCGGACTCCACCTCCTCGTACGTGTGGGGGTCCAGTCGTGCAGCGCCAATCATCCGGGTCAGTACGTTCATCTACGTTCCTCCTCGTGCTCCGGCGAGCGCCGGGCAATTTCCCTTTGCGGCCCGTTGGGCCGCTGCGCCCTCATACTACACGAATTCGACGCCCGCTAGCTACCTGAATGCTCGAAATAGTTGCGCGTTGAATGACTCTCGTGGGAAACATCGGCCGAACGCGCGGGCCTGCCCCGCAGGCTTTCCGCGCAGTCTCGCCGGCCCGCTGCCTTCACGCGCCGGGTTCGCGAATAAAAAGAGCGGGCCCTCAGAAGGGCCCGCTCCCGTTTCCGCGTTGACTGCGTCGCCTAGTACAGGTGCGGCTGCACCGCCGTCGCGATGGAGACCTCGATGTCCCGGATGGCCTGCGTCATCGCCTGCCCGATCAGGTCCAGCCGCCGCACCTGCTCGATCCGGTCGGCCACCCGCTCCAGCTCCTTCGTGGAGAGCATGTTCTTGAAGATGCCCGTGGCGTCCGCAAGCCCAATGATGACGATGTCGCGCGGGTCCGGAATGTCCTCGCTCAGCAGCACGTCCATGATCCGGCGCCGCACCTCGCGCTCCTGCGTTGGGTCGACGACAGGGTAGTGCTGCGACTTGAACACCCACAGCGTGCGGTTCTGGCGCTCCTCCAGGATGCCAGACGCCACCAGCCGCTTCAGGCACTCCTCACGCGTGGCTTCCGCCCGCTCGGCCTCGCGCTCCACCCAGTAGCGTGCGTCCCGCTCGCCGCCGGCCGCCGTGTCCGCCGAGATGTCCGCCAGCGCCGGGTCCAGCAGCGAGTCGCCCGTCGGCGTCCCGTCGATGAGGATCAGCCGCTCCAGGTCCGTGTCGATGCGGTTTTCCAGCGCCAGATCCATCAGCACGCCGCCTGCCAGGGCGTAGTCCATGGACCAGCTTGGGATGTGGGAGAAATTGCCGGACGTGTCGTCCAGCAGCAGCAGGATCATCTCCTCAGCAAACCTGAGCATGTCACTACCCTCTCACGCGTTTTGGGTCGTTGCCCGTGCGTACACGGCGCATGAATCACCGCGCTTGCGAGCGCCATTATAACACTCTGGCCCCTCGCAAGGGCCTCTCGGCCAACAGTGTTGGCATAGATTACGAGCTTGTCCGTCTGAACGCAACCCGCCATTTGCAGCAAGTCTGGAATCCTCGTAAATTGAACGAGGATCCGGGGCGGCGCCCGTCGCCCGAAGCTGTATGGAATCCGCCGCGCGGCAAGGAGAGCCCCAATGCCCACAGCGCTCAAGACGGCCGCCCACGTGCTGCTCTTCATCGCCGCCGTCCTGGTCTTTTACCTTGGCTTGGGCATAGGCCTTCAGTTCAACCCCACCCTCGGAACGCTCCTCTGGCTCGTCGCTGCCGCCATCGCCGGAGCCAACGTCGTCTGGCTCCTGCGCTCCCGCCGCTGATCTCCCCGGGACGCCCGCCCGCGTTTGACGCTCCCCACGCATGCCCATAGAATCAGCCCCACACTCCGACTTGGAGGCAAGCCATGTATCTCGTCCAGGAGCTCTTGCGCTTTGGAAACGGCCGTAATCGAGAGGCCGTGGCACGTCTGCACTGGATCCACTCCCTCATGCAGCCCCAGCCCGGCTTCATCGGCGCGCAGGTATGCGCCTATCTCGGCAACTCGTCCCGGCACCTCATCCTGCGAATGTGGGAGAGCAAGGACGCCTTCCTCGCCTTCCGAGCAACCCCCGACGGCTCCGGCTACTCCGCCAGCCGCCCGCCCGGCATCTACGAGGCCGAGCCCTGCGGCCGCGAGTGGGAGCTCGCCGCCGAGACCATTGGCCCCCACACCGGCAACTGGCTCATGCGCGGCGAGTTCGACATCGCCGAGGGCCGCTGGGACGACTACCTCAAGCTCCGCGCCATGCAGGACGAGATGCACCTCACCTCCGGCGGGCTGGTCGTCGCTCGCCAGTTCAAGCAGGTCGACGCCGAGAATGCCGCCCTCATGCTCATCCGAAAGACCGGCCGAGAGGACCACCTGCAGTACATGGAGAACGAAAACACGCCCGGCGCCAACGACGACCGTCCCCGCGGCACCTTCACCGCCCGCGGCAACCAGTACTACGAGATCATCGACGAGACTCTGCCGTAGCGCGGCCCCCGGCTGTGCGCCAACGTCCGGGCTGAAACGCAGTCTCAATATGCGTGCGTCAATTGACGCCACATATGGCGCTACATACAATCGCCTCACGCAAGATAAGCGCATTTTGGGGTAGTGCCGGAGGTTGAAATGTACCTGATGCAAGAGATCCTGCAGGTCGCCAACGGGAGGAACGGTGAGGCCGTGAAGCGCCTCCAGTGGATTCACTCCCTCATGCAGCCCCAACCCGGCTTCGTGCGCGCCCAGATCGCCCAGTACCTCGGCAACTCCATGCGCCACCTCGTCCTCCGCATGTGGGACGACAGGGAGTCCTGGGACGCCTTCCGCGCGACCCCCGAGGGCGCCGGCTACCCCCAGAGCCGCCCGGAGGGCCTGTACGCCCAGCAGCCCTGCGGCCGCGACTGGCGCCTGCTGCAGGAGTCGACGGGCCGCGCCACCGGCAACTTCCTCATCCGCTCGGAGTTCGACGTCAGCCACGACCGCTGGGACGACTACCTCACCATCCGCAAGGCCCAGGACCGCATCCACCGCCAGGCCGGTGGCTTCCAGTACGCCTGGAACTTCAAGGAGCTCGGCGAGGGCGACGGCGCCCTCCTCCTTGTCCGCAAGACCGGCCGCGAGGACCACATGGTCTACGTGGAGAGCCTCCTGAAGTCCCAGCTCCGCGACACCAGCCCCCAGGGCGTCTCCACCCCGCGTGGCGACTACATGGAGTACTACGAGATCATCGACGAGGTCACGCCGTAGCTGCCCCGCTCGCCCTGAGGGAAATCGAAGGGTCGCCCCAGACCCCGCCCCGTCGCCATCATTCCCTCCCATCTTCGCCCTCGTCGTTCCCGCGCAGGCGGGAACCCAGAGGCCTGACTCAGAGGCCCGTTCGTCCTGACCCCGTCCTGAGCCCCGTCGAAGGAGCTTGTCGAAGGGCGGACAAGCCTGCACAATGGCGTCCAAACCATCTCTCGTCCGCAAAGGGGGACCCATGGCAACCCGAATCGGCATCATGGGCGCCGGCGCCCTCGGCAGCTACGTCGGCGCCTTCCTCGCCCGCGCCGGTGAGGACGTCACCATGGTCGACATGTGGCCCGAGCACGTCGAGACCATGAAGCGCGACGGCCTCCGCGCCAGCGGCAGCCAGGGCGACTTCACCGTCCCCATCGAGGCCCTCCACCTGACCGAGGCCCAGAACATCGTCGACCAGTTCGACTACGCCTTCATCGCCCTCAAGTCTTACGACACCGAGTGGGCGACCCATTTCATCAAGCGCTATGTCAAGCCGGACGGCTGCTTCATCTCCCTCCAGAACTGCTGGAACGACCCCACCGTCGGCGCTATCGTCGGCCCTGAGCGCGCAATGGGCTGCATCGCCTCCCACATCGAGGTCGCCCTCTGGGAGCCGGGCCACGTCCAGCGCGGCGGAGCCGTCGGGCGAGACTCCGGCCACGTCGTCTTCCGCGTCGGCGAGCAGACCCTGCAGGTCACCGAGCGCTCGGAATACGTCGCCTCCCTGCTCGACAACATCGACGCCGCCTACGCCACCGACAACATCTGGGGCGAGCGGTGGGCCAAGCTCTGCCAGAACTCCATGGGCAACGCCATCTCCGCCATGACCGCCATGGGCACCAACGAGCTCGCCGTCGACCAGCGTTGCCGCACCATCTCCATCAACCTCGCCAGGGAAGCCGCGCAGGTAGGCCTCGCCCTCGGCTACAACGTCGTCGACATCAACGGCAAGCCGGCGCAGCTATGGGCGGACGCCGAGCGCGGCGACGTCTATGAGGAGCTTGACGACTACTTCGCCAACCGCCGCACGCGCATCAACTGGCTCGCCTCCATGGCCCAGGACGTCCACAAGGGCCGCCGCTCGGAGGTCGCCTACATGAACGGCCTCGTCTGCGCCAAGGGCCGCGAGGTCGCCATCCCCACCCCCTACAATGACGCCATAGTCTCCGCCATGCAGCTAATAGACGACAAAACCAAGCCCCCCGGCCCCGAACTGATAGACATAGTCCTGGAGCGCGCCAACGGCTCGTAGAGGCGATTCACGAATCGCCCGCCGTAGACTCACCCCTTCGTCCTGAGGGAAATCGAAGCTTGTCCTGAGGTTCTCGAAGGGGACGAACACCCCCAATACCGTCAGTAGCGCTAAGCGTTGTTGAAGTCGTCGCGGCTGATGCCGAGGTCCCGGAGAATCCCGTGAAGCGTACCCGTGCGCAAGTCCTTGCTTCCCCAATTGGGAATCGTCGTGGATTCACCCCTGTCGTTGACCCACATTTCGTGGCTGCCGGCACGCTGCCGGTGAAACTCGCAGCCAAGCCGCCTTAGCTTGCGCGTTAGTTCCGCGTATCTCACACGACGACGACCAACTCCGGAGTTTCCACCACCTCAACCCCAACCGGCAGGGCCTTGCCGCGCTCCAAGTAGAACTCGATAAACGCTGCGGCAACGTCCCGCAGGTACTCGCACGCCTTTTCTGGTGTTTCGCCCCATGCCCGGCAACCCGGAAGGTCGAGGGCCTCGGCCAAGTACATGTCCTCCGTGTCCTCGGATGGTTCGTGCATGACGTAGCGCAACCTATACTGTTTCGACTCACTCATTGGGATCCCCCGTCTAGTGACAGTGACGCATCCTCAAGGTCGAATCGTAACACACCGCACCCCCATCGTCGTTCCTGCGCAGGCAGGAACCCCGCCAAACTCAGCCCTCTTGCCCCCCAGCGCCATCGTAGGGGCGATTCGCGAATCGCCCGCCCTGCCGCCGGGCGGGACCACCTCCGTTCGCCCTGAGGCTCTCGAAGGAGGCGCCCTCACACCATCCTCGTTTTACCGGCGCAAGCCGGTATCCAGCGCCCCCCTACGCCCCCAGCAACCCCCGCAGCTCCCGCACGTCCCCCACCGACTCCAGCTCCCGCACCGCCGAAATCAGCCCGTCCGCCTTCCCCTCGCCCAGCGCTGGCACGAGCAGGTCCCGCGCCTTCGCCTCGACCTCCGCCGTCGTCATCGGGTTCTCCATCGTCCCCCGCACCGCCACCACGTGGTCGCGGTACGTCGCCCCGTCCGTCGTCGTCACTTCGACGACCGCCTGCCGCGGGCTCTCCGGCGTCACCAGCGCGTCGTCCCCAATCAGCTCCACCTTGTCCCGGATCGCCAGCATCGCCGGGTCGGCGAATCGATCGTAGTCGTGCGCCGCCGCAAACGAGATCCCCCCGTCGACCAGGTACACCGCCATCATGTGCTGCAGGCAGATGTTCGGCATCTCCCGGTTGTTCACCGTCCGCGCGCCGCCCACGCCCATCGTCACCTTGATGTGCTCCACCTCGTCCGGCCGAAGCGGGTGCGCGTCCAGGATGTGCCCCAGCGCGTCCGCCGCCGCCTGTATCGGCGACCCGACGCAGTGCTTCTTGATGTTCGTCCGCAGCAGCTCGTACCGCTCCCCCAGCTCCGCCACGATCTCCCCCGGGCTCGGCGACGGCGAGAACGACCGGAAGAAGTTCCGCTCCCCCTCGAACACGTCCCACACCCCCGTGAACCCCATGTCGACGAGCACCGCCGCCGTCACCCCGCTCCGCGCCGGCATCCCCGCAAAATCGAACGCCTTCTCGATGTGGTCCGTGTCCCGCGCCCACGTCGGGATGCCTGACGTCTGCTGCGCCGTGTACGAGATCAGGTAGCGCATCTGCTCCGCGCTCCTCTCCGTGCACGCCCCCGCCGCCGTCGCCGCCCCGAAGACCCCGCCGAGGCTGTGGCTGCTGAACCCCCGCTCCGCCTCCAGCGTGTACCGCTCCCCCAGCGAGTGCATCACCCGCGCGCACATGTCGTAGCCCAGCGCCACCGCGTTCAGCAGCCGTCGGCCGGAGACCCCGTTCCGCTCCCCCATCGCCATCGCCGCCGGCACGATCGCGCACCCCGGGTGCGTCCCCGACGGCGCGTGCGAGTCGTCCGTTTCGTCGGCGTGCGCCAAGAAGCCGTTGGCCATCGCCGCCGTCACCGCCGTCGTCAGCAGCGGCGTCGAGAGCACCTGTGCCTCCGCTGTCCCGCCCTGGCTCCGTGCGAACTCGATGGCCTTCTTCCCCGGCTCCAGCGCCGCCCCCGAGACCATCGCCGCGATGGTGTCCAGGATGTGGTGCTTGCCCTTGACCGCCACCTCCGGCGGCAGCTCGGCCTCCCGCGCCCGCACCATGTACCGGGCCAGCGTCTCCATCTCTCCGGCCATCGAGTCCTCCTTCCCGAGCGGTTTCGCTGCGGTAAATGCCGCGGCAGATGCCGCAGTATCCGCGAGGGTCGCACCACCGTCAACGCAACCCCGCATTCCCCATCGTAGTTCCTACGCAGCCACCTCCCCCGCCTCGTCGTTCCCGCGCAGAGCCTGCCCCGTACTCCGATACGGGGCGGGAACCCCGACAAACCCAACCACCTACCCCCCGCACCCCCACCGTAGGGGCGACTCGCGAGTCGCCCGCTGCCCGTCAGGGCAGCCCCCGCCGGTCCCGTCATCCCTGCCGCCACTCCATCGTTTCACCGGCGAAAGCCGGTGCCCAGTATCCTCGCCCCCCTGCCACCACCCCCTCGCGCACTCTCCCGCAGCCCCCTACTCTCCCCGTATGCAGCACGAACCCACGACCCCGACAACCCCTCCTGCCCGTCGTTCCCGCGCAGGCGGGAACCCACGTCCGCCTGCTGCCGGCCCCCATAGCCCGGACAGTCGTTCCCAGTCGTCATCGGAAGTCGACTCCGTATCTGAAGGAGTCGTTTCCAGCTACGGATCTCCCCGGCGAGTCGAATTTTTTTCGCGCTGGAACGACTCCCTTTCGCGTATCTGGCGGAGCGGCAAATCGTAGGGAAAGGAAACGTCGCAATTAGTGGCAAAATGCTATCTACAAGAAGCCGTTGCCCGGCTCGTCGTTCCCGCGCAGAGCCTGCCCCGTACTCCGATACGGGGCGGGAACCCATGGCCAACCCCCAACGCGCCCCTACCGTAGGGGCGGCCCTTGTGGCCGCCCGCCGGCCCGCCGGCAGACGCAATTTGGCAAGTCCCCGCCATCCCGCTATCATACGGGGGCCGCAACTTGCAGCAGGCGGCAACCCATGGTGTGCAACGGCACAGCCAGGAAGGGAGGTAACTGTGGCAGACTACTTGCTTGTGGAATCCCGGGACCCGTTCGAGTACGCCGACACGTCATACTTCTACCAGATGGCGGAAGACCTGTGTAAGGCTGGCAACAACGTCACCTTCTTCCTGGTGCAGAACGGCGTTCTCATGGCGCGCAAGGGCATCAGCAATGACGCCGTCGCACGCCTCCGCAGCGCCGCTCCCGCCGTGAAGATCCTCGCCGACGACTTCTCCCTCCGCGAGCGCGCCATCTCCGCCGACAAGCTCGCCGACGGCGTCACGTCCGCCGGCGTCGACGCCCTCGTTGACCTGCTCGCCGAGCCCGGCGTCAAGGCCGTCTGGCACTAGTCCGGCGGAAACCCTTTCGGAGGAACACTGAAATGACAACGTCAGGTGACAAGACCATCACCATCGCCCTCATGGACCCGCCGTACGAGTCCGGCACCACCACCACCGCCCTCCGCATCGTCGACGCCGCCCTGCGCAGGGGCATCAACGTCAACGTCTTCGCCTATGAGGGCGCCGTCAACATGACCATGAGGGGCCAGGCCGCCCACCCCAACCCCGTCAAGGGCACGTCCATTGAGGAGCAGGACCACCCCAGCTCGTCCCGCTTCATCGCCGGCCTCTTCGAGCTCGCCGGCGACGGCCCCAAGCTCGACTGGGTGAACTGCGGCCTCTGCGTCGACGAGCGCGGCGCGGGCGACTGGATCGAGGGCCCCAGACGCGGCGGCCCCGGCGACCTCTTCAAGATGTCGCAGGAGAGCACCAACACCCTGATCATCGGCACGCGCTAGCCCGGTTTGTAGTCCCTTCCCCCGCTGGGGGAAGGTTAGGATGGGGACATCCCCACCTGCACAAGAATGTAGGAGACAGACATGGCCGGAATACTCTCCGTCGTGGAGCGCGCCTACCACGGCACCATTGAGGAGCAGGACGACACCATCCTGTGGGTCAGTCACATGCTCAAGAACGCGGGCGCGGACCTCTCCGTCCTCCTCCGCAGCAACGCCGTCAACTACGCCGTGCGAGGCCAGGACGCCAGCGGCCTCAGCATCGGCGGCGTCGAGCTCTCCGTCCCGCCGCGCATCGACGACGACGTCATCGCCCTGACCAACGCCGGCGCCCCCGTCTACGTCGTCGCCGAGGACCTCGCCGACCGCGGCATCTCCACCGGCGACCTCTGCGACGGCGTCCGGACCGTCGCCCGCGCGGACCTCGCCAGACTGTTCGACGAGCACGACGCCATCTGGCACTGGTAGCCATTTCGGACACCGGACAGGGGCCCCTGTCCGGTCGCTCAGGCGCTGGACGATCGGCGCAAACGGCCGGGAGCGGAATGGGCGGTGTACAATACGCTGCCCGGGCTCCCGCGTTTGACAGGTATCTTCATGTCTACCTATAATGCCAAGGGTTCCACTATAGGTCGCAAAGGAGTCCTTCATTAATGTTGCGGATTCGCCTTCGCCGGATGGGGAAGAAGAAGCAGCCCAGTTATCGCGTGGTGGTCATGGACTCCCGCGCTCCCCGGGACGGCGGCTACATTGACCAGGTCGGACTTTACAACCCCCGCTCGGAGCCCAAGACCGTGGAGATAGATACGGACAAGGCGCTGAAGTGGATGCAGAATGGCGCCCAGCCTTCACAGCCGGTGGAACGCCTGCTGCGGAACCTTGGGGTGCTGGAGAAGGCATAACCCATGCGTGAGCTCATCGAGTACATTGCCAAGTCCCTCGCGCACAACCCCGACGCCGTCAAGGTCACGCAGGTCGAGGAGGAAGGCGTCTACGTCATCCAGCTCGACGTCGACCCGGATGACAAGGGGCGCATCATCGGCAAGCAGGGCCGCGTCGCCGAGGCCATGCGCGTCCTGCTGCGCGTCGTCGCCATCAAGCAGGGCGTTCGCGCGTCCCTCCAGATCCTCTAGCCCCGACGGCTCGGTCTAACGCCGCTCATGCCGCCGTCCTCCGAAGAACGCCCGCAGCAGCCCGGCCGGTTGGCTGCCGCCCGCATCCTCGGCCCCTGGGGCCGCTACGGCCACCTCCGCATCGCCTCCCTCAGCGACGTCCCTGACCGCTTCGCCCACGGCGCGCGCTTCCTCATCGGCGACGACCCCTACGTCAGCGAGGGCTTCTGGCAGCAGGGAAAGTACCTCCTCATCAAGCTCCGCGGCGTGGACACCCGCTGGGACGCCGAGGCCTTCCGCGGCGCCCTCCTCGAGACCCCCATGGAAGAGGCCGCCGCGCTCCCCGAGGGCGTCTACTACCAGCACCAGGTCATCGGCCTCGCCGTTCGCACCACCGACGGCCGGGACCTCGGCGCCCTCGCCGACATCATCGAGACCGGCAGCAACGACGTCTATGTCGTCCGGGGCCCGGACGGCGAAGTCCTTGTCCCCGCCATCCCGGACATCGTGCGTGACGTGGACATGGCGAACGGCGTCATCACCATCGAGACCGTGCCAGGTCTGCTTTGACCGCGCGCGGAACCCGCTAGTAGAATGGCCCCAGTTGAAACGCCATGGTAGCGGCGCTGCATGAACCACGGAGGAGGTGGCCGTGAGCGGACACTCCAAATGGTCGACCATCAAGCACCAGAAGGGAGCGGCGGACGCCAAGCGAGGCCAGCTCTTCACCCGCCTCACCAAGGAAATCGTCATCGCCGCCAAGTCCGGCGGCGGCGACCCCGACATGAACCCCCGCCTCCGGCTCGCCGTCCAGCAGGCCAGGCAGAGCAACATGCCTCTGGACAACATCACCCGCGCCATCAAGCGGGCCACAGGCCAGTCCGACGACCAGGCCGACCTTGAAGAGCTCGTCTACGAGGGCTTCAGCCCCGGCGGCGCCGCCATCCTCGTCGTCGCCGTCACCGACAACCGCAACCGCGCTTCGTCTGAAGTCCGAAACGTCTTCGATCGCAACAACGGCAAGATGGGACAGGTCGGCTCCGTCGGCTGGATGTTCGAGCAGAAGGGCGTCATCACCCTCCAGCTTTCCGAGGAGCAGACGGAAGAGGCCGAGCTACTCGCCATCGAGCACGGCGCCGAGGACATCTCAGACGACGACGCCACCATCGAGGTTCGCACCGCGCCCGAGAATTTCGAGGCCGTCCGCAAGGCGTTGGAGGAGGCCGGCATGGCCCCCGTCTCCGCCGAGGTCACCCTCGTCCCGACGACGCAGACCGGCCTCGACGAGCGCGCCGCCGAGCAGACCCTCAAGCTCCTCGACCGCCTGGAGGGCCTTGATGACGTCCAGAAAGTCGTCACCAACGCCGACTTCCCGGAAACCGTCCTGGATAAGTACGCGACGGCGGCCTAGGCGCGCCATGGCCCAGCGCATCCTCGGAATCGACCCCGGAACGATCCAGTTCGGCTACGGCCTGCTGGAAGCGGACCGCGGCGAAGGAAGCTACCTCACCGCCGGCGTCATCAAGGCGCCCCGCTCCATGGAGATCGGCGGGCGCCTTCACCGCATCCATACGGAGCTTCTCGCCCTGCTTGAGACCTGGCGCCCCGATGTCGTCGCCGTCGAGGAACCCTTCATCCCCCCGGAGGTCGCCAGCCGGGGCGGCCACCGCACCTCCGTCCGCTCCGCCATGGCCGTCGGTCAGGCGCAGGCGGTTGCCCTGCTGGCGGCCGCGCGCTACGGCTTGGACGTACACCGCTACCCGCCGTCGCAGGTGAAGAGCGCCGTCTCCGGCTACGGTCAGGGCAGCAAGGAGCAGGTCGCCGCCATGGTCGGGCTCCTCCTGGGGCTGTCGAAGCCGCCGGAGCCCGTCGACGCCACCGACGCCCTCGCCGTGGCCATCTGCCACCTCCAGCACGAGCGCCTCAACACCATGGTCTAGCCCCGTTCGCCCCGGGCCTGTCCTGAGGATCGCGAAGGGCCCGTCAAAGAAGCCAACTGCCTGAATGGCAGAAGCCCGTTCGTCTTTGTATATTGAGGGATAGGCCCCGTCGTTCCTGCGCAGGCAGGAACCCCGACAGACGCGCCACTGTTCGCCCTGAGCCTGTCCTGAGGCTCTCGAAGGGCCAACTGGCTGAATGAGGAAGGACTAGAATGATCGCAGGGCTCCGTGGTAACCTCGAAGCAATCGGCCCGGACTGGGCGATAGTCAACGTCCAGGGCGTGAGCTTTCGCGTCTCCGTGCCGTCGTCCGCCATCCCCGCCCTCGGCGCCGTCGGCTCCGCCGTCCACCTGCACACGCACCTCATCGTCCGTGACGACGCCCTCGAGCTGCACGGTTTCCCGTCCGACGACGCCCTGCGCCTCTTCACCCTGCTGATTGGCGTGTCCGGCATCGGCCCCAGGCTCGCCCACTCCATGCTCTCCGCCATGCCCGCCGACACCCTCGCGGCCGCCATCGCCGCCGGCGACGCCCGCGCCCTCGCGCAGGCCCCCGGCCTCGGCCAGCGCACCGCCGCCCGCGTCATCGTCGAGCTCAAGGACAAGCTCGACATGGGCTTCACCGGCGGCGCGCCCGGTGTCCCCTCTACGGGCGCGGCAGACGCCGTCACCGAGGCTCTCCAGGCCCTCGGCTACTCCGCCATCGAGGCCCGCCAGGCCGCCGCTGGCGGTGACGCCACCCTCCCCGTCGAGGAGCAGGTCCGCCAGGCCCTCCAGCGCATCGCCCAACGCTAACCCACCCCGTCGTTCCTGCGGAGGCAGGAACCCCGACAAACGGGACACCGTTCGCCCCGAGCTTGTCGAAGCCTGTCCTGAGGTTCTCGAAGGGGGCCTAACTCAGCGGCGAGAAGTCCGTCGGCGCAAGCATCACGTTCTGCACATCGGCCACGATCGGCCCGTTCGCCTCGGACTCGGCGAACACCCTCGCCCGGTCCGGGTCGTCGCGGAACGCCGCGAAACAGCGGTTGCGCTCGTCGTAGCTCTCCCACGCCAGCATGTAGATGAGCTGGTGGCTGGACCCGCCCACCTGCGGCGTCCAGAACCCGATGATGCGAAAGCCGTGCTCGGTGAATTTCGCCGCCGTGAAGTCGCGGAACCGCGCGACGACGTTGGGCAGCTTGCCGGGGCATGCGGTGTAGGTACGAAGCTCGTATAGCATGGCCTCTCCTTGCGATGTGAATTCGCGGGCCATGATACACCACGCGCGGGCAGGGCACTCGCGCCGGGCAGCCTACGCGTCCTCCTCCACCGGCGTCTGGTTGAACCGGTTCATCGCCGCCTCGACGCCCTCCGTCACGAAGCACGCCACCGCCTCCGACGCCCGCGCCAGCAGCCGCTCGACGGCCGCCGATTCCACGTCCGTGAACCCGCCGAGCACGTGCCGGATCGGGTCGTCCACCGGCGAGCGCCCCACGCCTAGCCGCAGCCGCGGGATCTCCTGCTTGCCCAGCGTGTCGATGATCGAGCGCATGCCGTTGTGTCCGCCGTGCCCGCCTTCCGGCCGCATCCGCGTCACGCCCAGCGGCAGGTCCATGTCGTCGTACACAATGAGCATGTCCTCAGGCTTCACCCGGAACCGCGCGGTCAGGTACGCCACCGGCTCGCCGCTCAGGTTCATGAACGAGCGGGGTTTCGCCAGCGCCACCGCATTTCCGTCCACCCACCCGGAGCCCAGCAGCGCGTACCGGTTTTTGCGCTCCAGCGAGATCCCCCACTGCCTGCACAGCCGGTCCACCGTCATCGCCCCGACGTTGTGCCGAGTATTCGCATACTTGGGCGTGGGGTTCCCCAGGCCCACAATAACCTTCATCCACTGCCTCTCATCGCTACCGTGATGCCCGCGAAAGTCCCCCTGCAACAGCAGGGGACGGAATCCAGCGCCCCGTCGTTCCTGCGTAGGCAGGAACCCCGACAAACCCAGCCCCTTCGACGTAGAGGCGACTCGCGACCAGCACCCGTCGTTCCTGCGCAGGCAGGAACCCCGACAAACCTAGCCCCCTCGACATAGGGGCGACTCGCGACCAGCACCCCGTCGTTCCTGCGCAGGCAGGAACCCCGGCAAACTCAGCCCCCTCGACGTAAAGGCGACTCGCGAGTCGCCCGCCGGCCCCAAGGCCGACCCATCCCCGTTCGCCCTGCCCACCCCTCGTTTCACCCGCGGAAGTCGGTGCCCAGAACCCCCGCGCCCAACGCCGCTCGCCCTGAGGGAAATCGAAGGGGGCGAATATGCCTACCCCGGCAGCAGCGCGAGAAACTCGTCCTCGTTCAGCACCTGCGTCCCGTACTTGGCCGCCTGCGTGACCTTCGATGCCCCCGGCTCCGCGCCGACGACGAGATGCGTCGTCTTCTTCGTCACCGACCCCGACGCCGTCGCCCCCAGCGACCGCACCAGCTCCTCCCCCTGCGACCGCGGCATTGCCGCCAGCGTCCCCGTGAAGCAGAAGACCATGCCCGACATCGGCAGCCCCTCCGCCGGCGCCGCTGCCTCGTCCGCGTCCATGCGGACGCCGGCGTCGCGCAGTTTCTCGACGAGCGCCACGTTGCCCTCGTCCGAGAAGAACCCCGCCACGCTCGCCGCGATCTTCGGCCCGACGCCCGGGATCGCCGTCATCTCCTCTTCCGACGCCGCCCGCAGCCGGTCCATGTCCCCAAACGACGACGCCAGCAGCTCCGCCACCTCGCTCCCGACGAGCATGATGCCCAACGCCACCAGCAGCCGGTGCAGCGGCCGCTCCTTGCTCTCCTCGATGTTCCGAAGCAGCTTGGCCGCCAGCAGCTCCCCCATCCGGTCCAGCTCCACCAGCGCTTCCATCTTCAACGAGTAGATGTCGGCAACGTCCGTGATCAGCCCCGAGCCCAGCAGCGACGTCGCGATCTTCGGCCCCATGCCGTCGATGTCCATCGCGCCCTTGGACACGAAGTGGAAGATGTGCTCCGCAAGCTGCGCCGGGCATGAGGCGTTCGTGCAGTAGTGCGCCGCCTCCCCCTCCGCCCGCAGCACGCGGCTCCCGCACGTCGGGCACGCCCCCGGCATCGCGAACGGCCGCGAGTCCGCCGGCCGGTGCTCGGGCAAACTCCGCACCACCTGCGGAATCACCTCGCCCGCCCGCTCGACGACCACCATGTCGCCCACGCGGATGTCCTTCTCCGTGATGTAGTCCGCGTTGTGCAGCGTCGCGTGCTGCACCGTCACGCCCCCCACGAAGACCGGCTCCAGCACGGCGAAGGGATTGATGCGTCCCGTCCGCCCCACGTTGACGTTGATCTCCAGCACCCGCGTCGTCTCCTGCTGCGACGGCCACTTGAACGCGATGGCCCACCGCGGCTCGCGCCCCACCACCCCCAGCGTCTCCCAGTGCGCGCGGCTGTTGACCTTCACGACGGCCCCGTCCGTGTCGTAGTCCAGCTCCTCGCGCCCCTCCAGCCATTGCCGGTAGTAGTCGAGCGCACCCTCCGGGTTCTCGTAGTGCCGGTTGTTCGGGTTGGTGCGGATCCCCATAGCGTTGAGCCACTGCAGCAGTTCCCATTGCGTGTCCGGCACGGCCCCGCCCTCCACGTAGCCAAGGGCATACACCCAAATGTTCAGCGGCCGCGTCGCCGTCACGTTCGGGTCGAGCTGCCGGACGCTCCCCGCCGCGCTGTTCCGAGGGTTCGCGTACAGCGGCAGCCCCTCGGCTTCACGCGCCTCGTTCATGCGCTTGAAGCCCGCGCGGCCCATGTAGATTTCGCCGCGCACCTCCAGCAGCTCCGGCGGCGAGCCCAGCAGTTGCAGCGGGATGCTCCTGATGGTGCGGACGTTGGCCGTCACGTCCTCGCCCCGCTGCCCGTCGCCCCGCGTCGCCCCGCGCTCCAGCACCCCGTTCCGGTACGTCAGCGACACCGCCAGCCCGTCGATCTTGAGCTCGCACGTCACGTCGAAGTCGTCGCCGTCCAGCAGCCGCCGTGTGCGCTGCACCCACGCCATGTACTCGTCGTCGTCAAAGGAGTTGGCCAGGCTGAACATCTGCGCCCGGTGCATCACCTCGGCGAACCCCTGCGACGGCGGCGCGCCCACTCGCTGCGTCGGCGAGTCCGGCGTCACCAGGTCCGGATGCACCGCCTCCAGCTCCCGCAGCTCGCGCATGAGCGCGTCATAGGCGGCGTCGCTGACCGACGGCGCGTCCAGCACGTAGTAGCGGTAGTTGTGCCCGGCCAGCTCGGCCCGAAGCTCCAGCGCGCGGGATAGGGCTTGCGGTGAGGCCACGCTCGGTCTCCTTGGCATTGGTCGAAGGACGCGCAGACACGCCCTGCCAAACTAGGCTACCACCTCCCGCACTATCGTCAAGCTGCCTCCGCTCACCCCCATCCCAACTGTCTCTACCTGCCCTGTACTGCTCACTCCCCAACCGTCGTTCCTGCGAAGGCAGGAACCCCGACAATCGGAGCGGTGTGTCTCCCCCCGTTCGTCCTGAGCCTGTCCTGAGGCTCTCGAAGGGCCTGTCGAAGGACGACGCCTGTGACGCTCGCCCCTTGGAACCCAATACACCCTCGCCTATACTGTCCCAAACACCAGCCGGAGGTTCTTCCCTTGGCAGACGTCCGTCCCTTCCGCGGAGTGCGCTTCAACCCCGACAGTGTCGGCCCCCTCGGCGGCGTCCTCTGCCCGCCCTTCGACGAGATCAACGCCGAGCGCCGCGACGCCCTCCTCGCCCGCAGCGAGCACAACGTCGTGCGCCTCGAGTCCCCCAGGGCCGCGTCTGAGGGCGCCGACATCTACGCCCAGTCCGCCGCACAGCTCCAGGCGTGGCTCGCCGAAGGCGTCCTCGCGCAGGATGGGAAGCCCGCCTACTACGTCATGCAGGAGGAGTTCACCACGGAGGAGGGCCCCCGCCGGCGCGTCGGCGTCTTCGCCGCTGTCCACCTCGAGGACTACGAGCGCGCCATCGTCCTCCCCCACGAGTTCACCCGCCGCGGCCCCAAGGAGGACCGGCTCGCCATGATGGAGGCCTGCGGCGCCAACTTCAGCCCCATCATGGCCATGTACCGCGACCCCGGCGGCGTGGGCACCCTCCTCTGGGAGGCCATCGCCAACCGCGAGCCCGACTGCGCCGCCGACGCCCCCGGTGGCTTCAGCTACAAGCTCTGGCTGATCGACGACGACGATGCCGTCGGCCGCCTCCGTTCACTTTTCAAGGCGTCGCCCATTTACATCGCCGACGGCCACCACCGCTACGAGACCGCCCTCGCCTTCCGGGACAACGTCCGCGCCCGCGAGCGCGTGCGCCTCGACACCCAGGCATCCGAGTTCGTTCTAATGTGCCTCGTCGAGTTCGACGACCCCGGCATGCAGCTCAACTCCTTCCACCGCGCCCTATCCGGCCTGTCGCCGGACAAGCTCTCGGCGCTGCAGGAGCAGGTCTACGGCCTCTTCACCGTGGAGTCGCGCCCCCTCGGCGGCATGACCCCGGAGCGCATCGGCCAGTTCATCGACAACACCTGGGGCGCCCGTCAGGGCAAGCCCGCCCTCGGCCTCATCGAGCCCGAGGAGGGGCGTCTCTCCGTGCTCACCCTCCGCGGCAACCTCGGCCCCGGCTCGCTTCCGCACGCGCCCCATCCCGAGATGTACAGGTGCGAGGCGTGGCTGCTGCACAGCTCCGTCCTGGACCCCGTCCTAGGCGGCAGCAGCGGCGACCAGGCCCAGGTCGAGTTCGTCCCGGAACTCGACGTCCTCCTCGCCCAGATAGACCGGGGCGAGTGCCAGGCCGCCTTCCTCGTGCCCCCGCTGGACATGGCCGTCTTCGAGTCCCTCGTCAAGGAGGGCCAGCGTCTCCCGCCAAAGACCACCTACTTTCTCCCAAAGCTCCCCACGGGCCTCGTCATGAACCTCCTCACCGGCGACGTCTAACCCCCAACCCCATCGTTTCACCGGCGAAAGCCGGTGCCCAGAACCCCGTCGTTCCTGCGAAGGCAGGAACCCCGACAAACGGGACACCGTTCGCCCCGAGCCTATCCCCCAACTCCATCGTTTCACCGGCGAAAGCCGGTGCCCACACCCCCGTCGTTCCTGCGCAGGCAGGAACCCCGACAAACGGGACACCGTTCGCCCCGAGCCTATCCCCCAACTCCATCGTTTCACCGGCGAAAGCCGGTGCCCAGAACCCCCGCCCACACCCCAACAGTTCGCCCTGAGCCCGTCGAAGCCTGTCCTGAGGCTCTCGAAAGGGGCGCGCCCCGCCCCCCGTCATTCCCGCGCAGGCGGGAATCCAGAGTCGCCAGCCACAAACCCCGTCCGACTCCCCAACTCTCCCCTCGTTTCACCGGCGAAAGCCGGTGCCCAGAACCCCCGCCCACACCCCAACCGTTCGCCCTGAGCTCCGTCGAAGGGGTCTCCCGGAGCCTCTCGATGAGGTTCCGGGAGACCGGGCGCTCGCATGGAATCACCCCGCCCCTGAGACCAAGGCCGCGCCCAACCCCACAGATCCTCGACGGATGGCGCGGCCCCCTGACACCACCTCCACGCGCGCCCGCGCCTGACCCCCTACTCTTCCCCCATGAGCACGCAAGAGCATCGCCACGACAACCTGCCCGTTCAGACAAGCAAGCGCCTCAAGGACCCGAAGCACATGACCCCTACCCGAAAAGTTGACTTCCGCAATTTATTGCAACACAACCCGTTCCCAATACCGTTGACCCACTGCAGCACAATTGCGATTCAATGCAACACAACCCCCTTTCAGCTACGGACCTCCGGTAGTCGTTTTAGTCGTAATAGGCCCCTCCCGTATCTGGAAACGAAAAAAACGCAATCCAAAACGCCCGGAAACACAACTCAATTCCCCGCCGCTCCATCCCCCGCTCCCTTGCGTAGGGGCGACTCGCAAGTCGCCCGCCCCTGCCACCCCCGCTTTGACATCCCCCTACGCCCCGGCTAGCATGAACCCAAAGGGCATAGAGAGGCACGCAAGTGTTCAGATGGTTCACCAACATGCTGACGGGCGCCTATGGGCCCTCGTCCACCGCCACGGAGGTCGATCGAGACATGCCTGAGGACGCCAGGATCCGCACCCCTGCCGGCCAGTACCTGACCGACAAGTTCCCCGTCCTGACCTTCGGCGGCACGCCGAGGATCGACATGGCCAAGTGGCGCTTCCGCGTCTTCGGCCTCGTCGAGGAGAAGTTGGAGTGGACGTGGGACGAGTTCACCGCCCTGCCGCAAACCACGCTCACCGCCGACTTCCACTGCGTCACCACCTGGAGCCGCCTCGACAACACCTGGCAGGGCGTCTCCATCCACGAGGTTATGAAGCGCATCAAGCCCCTGCCCAACGCCGGCTACGTCATGCTCCACTGCTACGGCGGCTACACCGCCAACCTCTCCCTCGACGTGCTCGTCGGTGACGACGTCCTCTTCGCCTACAACCACGACGGCGCGCCTCTCCCGCCCGACCACGGCGGCCCGCTCCGCCTTGTGGTGCCCAAGCGCTACGCCTGGAAGAGCCCCAAGTGGGTCAACGGCATGGAGTTCATGGAGCGCGACAAGCCCGGCTTCTGGGAACAGCGCGGCTACCACATGGAGGGCGACCCGTGGAAGGAACAGCGCTTCAGTTGGTAGCGCCGTGACCCTTTCGCGGCCCGAGCAGGACGCCCTCTGGCTCGAACGCCTCCAGCGCGACGGCCCCCCGGACGCCAGCCACCACGAACTCGAGCTCGCCCTCCGCCCCAGCCTCGAGCTCCTCCGCAACCGCCGCTACTGGGACGCCCACGAGTCCCTGGAGGACCTCTGGCGTGAGGCCCCGTACCCTTTGAGGCTCTTCCACTACGCCCTCATCAAGGTCGCCGTCGGCCTCCTGCACATCGAGCGCGGAAACCTCGCCGCGGCCCGCCGCCAGCTCGAACAGGCTGCCACGTACTTGGAGCCATTCACGCCAACCTTCGCTACACTCGACACCGCTCGAGTGCTAACCCAGGTCAGAGAGTGTTTGGATCTGCTGGCCGGCACGGACGCGACGGAGCTTCGGGACCAAAGTTCTCTGGAACAATTCATCTTCCCGGACGCGCCCGGTGACTGATGGTACGTTACAAAAGAAAGGGAATTGTACACTTGTGCACCCAAGGGAATAGACAATGAAGAAGATTGTGTCAGTGGCGAAGTGGTGTGGTGTAGCTTTAGTTGTTGGATTTGTAGGACTCGTTCTACTTGGCATACTTATTGGCTCGCCGGAGGAACCAACATCAGGAGCACCAACCCCAGCAGCAGTAGAAGATGCTCTTGCCCTCACGCCTTTTCCTACGCCCTTTGTTGGCCCACTTGTCACAGTTGACGAACTTCATGACTGTTTCTTGAATCCTGCGCGACAACGCCATGAAAACGCTGCATCAGCAGAGTTTAGACGCAGTTGGGAAGCTGAGTCAGAGGTCGTCGACTGTGCGCTTGATGGAGAGTTCGTGAGAATTCTCATCCCTGACGGCGGTTGGCACGGCGTTCCAACTGCGAGTAGAGGCATTCTAGTAACGGACTGGCTCTTCTGCCCAATTCCCGATGAGACACTCCCACTTTCTTCTACTATTGTGAGTGTTACGGGGCGTCCTGACGGGGTGAAGTACATTACGATGTTTGACCGGCGCATTCCTAGTCTTGACAGACCTATCGGCATTCACGAAATGATTTTGCATGATTGCACACCTCACTACGCAATAGATGAGTAGGGCAAGTGTGGGTACGCAAGCATATAATTCCCAAAAGAAAGGAGGCCCCGGTGACGGGGGCCTCCTCGATTCGTCCCGCAGGTGGGCTTGTCAGCCCTGTCCAGCCATTGTGTCAGGCAGCCTTTGCTCGCCGCATCTCCCTGGCCTTTGCAAGCAGATGAGGTGCAACGGCGCGCTCGAACCCGCACTGCAAGCAGTGGAGGGCATCGCCGGTGCCATCGTTCTGGAGCTGGATGTCACCCCTGCACTTGGGACAGGCCTTGAAGTAGATCATGTTGACCTCCCCTTCTCAGAGCGTGTCTTCGCTCTACGAATTACTGTAACGCTCTGTACATGAATAACGTTCCATCGGCCTGCCGGGTTACCGGCTTCCGGGACGAATTTCGTCGCGAGTGCCTTCATCCCGTCTTACGACCGTAAGACGACCGTCTTGCGGCTGTTAGCATTATAACTGTTGACACGCCGCGTATCAAGCATTATGATTCGATGTGAAGGGAGAACGCATGGAGCGACGCACGCGCCGTATCCACATACGCTCGGAGGTCGTCTTTCCGGCCGGCGCCGAAGGCCAGTCGCGCCTCCCCGTGCCCGTCGACGCCCCGCACGAGGACGAGCAGCCGGTCGAGACCCTCGGCGTGTACGTCATCAGCGTGACCGCGCGCATCCTCCGCATGCACCCCCAGACCCTGCGAAAGTACGAGCGCCTCGGCCTCGTCCGCCCCTCCCGCAGCGAGGGCATGGTCCGCTACTACTCGGACCAGGACCTCAATCGCCTGCGAATGATCAAATACCTGGTCGAGGAGCGCGGCATGAACCTCGCCGGCGTCGAGCTGGCGCTGGAGATGGTCGCCCGCCTCCAGGGCATGCAGCGCGCCCTCGAGGGCCGGGCGGAAACCGGCGCCGCTGCCGCCCTCGAAGGCCACGTGCAGTCCGTGCTGGAGATGCTCCACTACGCGGAGCGCGACTTCGGCGCCGCCGGCAGCCATGAGCACCCTGACTCCTGGAGGAGGACCGATGCAGGACCACAGCCACAGCGCCCGTGACGGCGAGGACACGCCCGTCGAGGGGATTCTGCCGCCGGGCCCCGAGGCTACCGAGGAGGAACGGCTCCAGTCCCTGCTTGACGAGGCCGAGCGGGAGAAGGCGCAGTTCAAGGCCCTCGCCCAGCGCGCCCAGGCCGACCTCATCAACTTCCGCAAGCGCGCCGATGAGGAGCGCCAGGACCTCGCGGGCAGCGCCGGAGCGCAGGTCATCCTGCGCGTCCTCCCCGTCCTCGACGACCTCCAGCGCGCCCTTGCGCACGCCGCCGAGGAGCCCGGGTCCCAGAGCGGCTGGCTCGAAGGCTTCCAGCTCATTGAGCGCAAGCTCCACGGCATCTTCGTCGCGGAGGGCCTCGAGCGCATTGAGGCCGAGGGTGGCTTCTTCAACCCCTTTGAGCACGAGGTCGTCGGCCAGTTCGACGTCATCGGGCGCCGGGAGGGCGAAATCCTGGAGGTGACCCGCCAGGGCTATCGCATGAACGGCCGCGTCATTCGCCCCGCGCAGGTGGTCGTGCAATCTGGCGCGCCCGCCGGCGAGACCCAGTCAGACCCCAATGAACCAGACCCTGGTAAGGAGGAGTAACACATGCCAAAGGTACTCGGCATTGACCTGGGCACCACCAACTCCGTCGCCGCGTATGTCGAGGCGGGGCAGCCCATCATCCTGGAGAACGCGGAGGGCTCGCGCCTGACGCCATCCGTCGTCGCCGTCAATCCCAAGACCGGCGAGCGTTACGTCGGCCTCGCCGCCAAGCGCCAGAGCGTCGTCAACCCGGAGCACACCATCTACTCCGCCAAGCGACTCATCGGCCGCACCATGGACGATGCCGTCGTGCAGGCGGACGTCAAGCTCCTGCCCTACCAGATTCAGCGCGGCGGCAACGGCGACGCCCACGTCGTCATGGGCGACAAGACCTACTCGCCCACGGAGATCGCCTCCCAGGTGCTCCAGAAGATCAAGCTCGACGCCGAGACCAAGCTCGGCGAGAAGATTACCGAGGCCGTCATCACGGTCCCGGCCTACTTCAACAACGCCCAGCGCCAGGCCACCACCGACGCCGGCAAGATCGCCGGCCTCGAAGTCCTGCGCATCATCAACGAGCCGACTGCCGCCGCCCTCTCCTACGGCATGGACAAGCACTCCGAGGCCACCGTCGCCGTCTTCGACCTCGGCGGCGGGACCTTCGACATCTCCATCCTCCGCATCGGCGAGGGCGTCAACGAGGTGCTCTCCACCAACGGCAACACCCACCTCGGCGGCGACGACTTCGATCAGAAGACCGTCGACTGGCTCGTCCGTGAGTTCCGCCAGGAGACCGGCATCGATCTCGGCGCCGACCGCATGGCCCTCCAGCGCCTGAAGGAGGCAGCGGAGAAGGCCAAGGTGGAGCTCTCCTCCGTGACGCAGACGGAGATCAACCTCCCCTTCATCTCCGCCGATTCCGCCGGGCCCAAGCACCTCGTCCGCACCATCACCCGCGCCCAGCTCGAGCAGATGACCGAGGAGCTCCTTAACAGGGTTGACACTCCCTGCAAGCAGGCCATGACCGACGCCAGCGTCACCTCCGCCAACATCGACGAGGTCATCCTCGTCGGCGGCATGACCCGCATGCCCGCAGTCATCGAGCGCGTGAAGTCCATCTTCGGCAAGGAGCCCAGTCGCTCCGTCAACCCCGACGAGGCCGTCGCCGTCGGCGCCGCGCTCCAGGCCGCCGTCCTCAAGGGCGACATCCAGGACATCCTGCTCCTTGACGTCACCCCCCTGACCATGGGCATCGAGACCGAGGGCGGTGTGCGCCACGCCCTCATCCAGCGCAACACCACCATCCCCACGTCCAAGTCGGAGGTCTTCACCACCGCCTCGGACAACCAGGGCAGCGTGGAGGTCCACGTCCTCCAGGGCGAGCGCCCCATGGCGACTGACAACCGCTCCATCGGCCGCTTCATGCTCGACGGTATCCTGCCCGCCCCCCGTGGCGTGCCCAAGATCGAGGTCACCTTTGACATCGACGTCAACGGCATCCTCAGCGTCTCGGCCAAGGACCAGGCCACCAACCGCGAGCAGAAGATCGTCATCAAGGAGAGCTCCGGCCTCTCCGACGACGAGATCCAGCGCATGATGCAGGAGGCCGAGCAGAACGCCGAGGACGACACCCGCAAGCGCGAGGAAGCCGAGCTCCGCAACAGCGCCAGCCAGCTCGCCTACAGCGCCCACAAGATGCTCAGCGAGCAGGGCGAGCAGATCCCCGAGGACCTCAAGACTGAGGTGCAGACCAAGGCCGACGCCCTGCAGCAGGCCGCCCAGACGGAGGAACCCGCCAAGCTGCGCACCATGATCGACGACCTGACCGCCACCCTCCAACGGGTCGGCTCGGCCGTCTACCAGCAGGCGGGCGCTGAAGGCGCCCCCGACGCCGAAGCCCCTGACGCCACCCCCGACGACACGGTAGAAGGAGAGTTCCGCGAGGTCTAACTAAACAACCGTCATTCCCGCGAAAGCGGGAATCCAGCACCCCCACTGTCGTTACCGGAAAGGCAGGAAGCCAAGACAGACGTATGGGGCGGCCACAAGGGCCGCCCCCACTCGTTCCCAACCTCGTCGTTCCTGCGCAGGCAGGAACCCCGACAAACGCGAAGGGCCGTCCGCCCTGAGGCCACCCCCCGTTCGTGGTGAGCCTACCCCCCGCCCGTGGTTCGACAGGCTCACCACGGGCCGTTCACCCTGACCCCGTCCTGAGCTTGACGAAGGAGGGAAATCGAAGGGCGAACGCCCCCTCACCCCACGTCTTTCCGGCGAAAGCCGGAATCCAGAAAGGCGGAACAGGCGCCCCCCGTCACGCCCCCCGCGACAGCCCATGCACCGGAAACACCTCCCGACGGATCGCCGCCACGCTCTGCTCAGCGTAGCTCCGCACTCGCGCCGCAACCTCCGGCGGCAGCGGCCCCTGCTCCTCGTCGTCGAAGCGCTCCACGCCGTACCGCGCCGCGAACTCCGGCGGAGCCGATTCCGGCCACTCGTGCCCCAGCATCACCCCGTACGCCCGCGTCCACGCCCGCATCACCGCGCCGACGTCGTACCCGCCGCCCCCCAGCGCCAGCCAACGCCCCGGCGAGAGCGCCGCCAGCTCCCGCACCACCTGTGTGTACCCCTGCACCGTCAACCGGATGTGCGTGATCGGGTCCAGCACGTGCGTGTCGATGCCCAGCTGCGTCACCAGCACGTCCGGCTGGAACGCCTGCACCAGCGGCGGCACCACCTCGCGAAACGCCCACAGGTACGTCTCGTCGTCCGTGTACGGGAACAGCGGCACGTTGACGGCGAACCCGCGCCCCGCGTCGATGCCCACCTCGTTCACAAACCCGCTGCCCGGGAACAGGAACTCCCCCGACTCGTGCAGCGAGATCGTCAGCACCTGGTCCGTGTCGAAGAAGCCGATCTGCACGCCGTCGCCGTGGTGGCAGTCGATGTCCACGTACGCCACCCGCGCCCCCGCCGACGCCATGTGCTTGATCGCGATGACCGGGTCGTCGAAGATGCAGAACCCCGAGGCGTGCGTCGGCATCGCGTGGTGCAGCCCGCCCGAGAAGTTCACCGCCACCGAGCGCCGCCCGCTCAGGAGCTCCTCCGCCGCCGTCAGTGATGCCCCCGTCGTCCACAGCGCCGCGTCGTACATCCCCGAGTAGACCGGGTTGTCGCCCATGCCGCCCGCCGCGAAGTTAAACAGCGCCGCCTCCTCTAGCCGCTCGCCCCGGCTCAGCGCCGCCACCGCCTCCACGTACGCCGCCGAGTGGAAGCTCAGCGCCTCCTCCACCCGCGCCTGCCGCGGCTCGACCAGCGCCGAGTTCCCCAGCGAGAACGCCCCCAGCGCCTCCAGCAGCTCATACGTGTACCGAAGCCGGTACGGCCGGAAAACATGCGTCTCGCTCAGCAGATGGCGAGTCAAACGGTCGTGGTAAACAAACGCGGCGGAGTGGTTCTCGGACGGTGTCGGCAGGTTCATGGCCCGCAGCATAGGATGAGCGCCCCCCGCACGCAACCGCGCCCACCAGCGACATCCCCACGCCCCCGCCCTCCTCGTTCCCACGCCCCCAGCCCATCGTTCCCGGGCCCCCGCCCTCGTCGTTCCCGCGCAGGCGGGAACCCATGCCCGCGCCCCACGCGCCCCCCTCGTAGGGGCGAGTCGCGACTCGCCCACTGCCCGCTAGGGCAGCCCCCGCCGCTCCCTCATCCCTGTCCCCCACCTCATCGTTTCACCGGCAAAAGCCGGTGCCCAGAACCCCCCTGCCACCAACCCCTCGCGCGTGCCCCTCCCTCCCCCCTACCCTCCTCCCATGCAGCACAATCACGCGGCCCCCGCCCACCTCCCCCGCCTCGTCGTTCCCGCGCAGAGCCTGCCCCGTACTCCGATACGGGGCGGGAACCCAGCCCCCGTTCGCCCTGAGCCCCGTCGAAGGGGTCTCCTGGAGCCTCTCGATGAGGCTCCAGGAGACCGGGCGCTCGCATGGAATCACTCCGCCCCCCGAGACCAAGGCCGCGCACAACCCCACAGGCTCTCGACGGATGGTGCACCCCACTGCCACCAACCTCTCGCGCACTCTCCCGCAGCCCCGCTACCCTCCACCCATGGAGCACGAACACGCGGCCCCCGCCCACCTCCCCCGCCTCGTCGTTCCCGCGCAGGCGGGAACCCATGAGTGCCCTCTCCCTAGGGGCGACTCGCATGAAGTCGGCCCACCGCCACTGCCGGACCCCATAGCCCGGACAGTCGTTCCCAGTCGTTATCGGAAGTCGACTCCGTATCTGAAAGAGTCGTTTCCAGCTACGGATCCACCCGGCGAGCCGAATTTTTTCGCGCCGGAACGACTCCGTTTCGCATATCTGGCGAAACAGCAAATCGTAGGGAAAGGAAACGAAGCACGTAGTGGCAAAAATCCAACAAAACGAATCCCTTGCCCCTTCCCCCAGCGAGCGTAGGAAGCCTCTCCTCAGGCTCTCGAAGGAGGCGACGGCGGTGGACGGCGTCCCAGTCAACGGTGTACACTGGAAGCGGCTCCTCGTCACAGAGGGCTACCGTCGCGGGGTGGAGCAGCGGCAGCTCGTTGGGCTCATAACCCAAAGGTCGGAGGTTCGAATCCTCCCCCCGCTACCAACCGGTCTCAAAAGCAAAGAGCCCCTCTGTTGAGGGGCTCTTTCTGTTCCTCTGCAGTCGTCCCGTTAACCCCACAGCTCCGCGCTCGCGATCCGCGCGCCCTCGGACATCGCCCGGAACTTCTCCCAGCACACCTTCGCGTGCCCGACCCGCGACCCGATCCCGCAGTCCGTCCCCGCCATGAGGTTCTCCTTGCCCACGACGCTCGCGTACCGCACCAGCCGTTGCGCCACCAGCTGCGGGTGCTCGATGAAGTCGCTCGCGTGGCCGATGACTCCCGGAATGAGCACCTTGCCGTCCGGCAGCTTCACGTCCCGCCACACCGTCCACTCGTGCTCGTGCATCGGGTTCGACGCCTCGATGGAGTAGCCGACGGCCTTCACCTTCAGGATCAGGTCCGCGATGTCCTCCAGGGGAATGTCGTACCTGTGCGGGCCCTTGTAGCTTCCCCAGCACGTGTGGAAGCGCACCATCTCCTCCGGGATGTCCCCGATGGCATGGTTCAGCGCCTCGATGCGCAGGTCCGCGAACTTGCGGTATTCCTCCACGCTCATATCCGGGTTCATCTGCCACCCGTCCGGCAGGTCCGGGTCGTCGATCTGCAGCAGGAAGCCCGCGTCCACGATGGCCTTGTACTCCTCGTGCAGCGCGTCCGCCAGCGCGAAGAGGAACGCCTCGTCAGTGGGGTAGTACTCGTTGGCCAGCCAGTGCTCCATCGTGCCGGGCGTCACCGCCGGCAGGAACGCCTCCTCTGGCGAGTACCCGTGCAGCCCGGCCTTGAAGTTGTCGATGTCCGCCTTGATGGCCGCCTGCCCCGAGTACGTGAGCGGCCCCACGCAGAAGAAGGACGGGTTGGAGCCGGTCCCCGTGAAGCCGGCGCGCCCGGCAAAGTACCCCGAGAACTCCTGCATGTCGCGGCCGTTGATTCCGGGCGGCGCGTCCCCCTCCTTGGGCGTGCGCTGCTCGATGCCGCCCATCCGCTCGCTGATGTAGCTGGTGAACGTGACCTTGCTCACCTCGCCGTCGTTCACGCTGTCGATGCCGGTCTCGAGCTGAAATCCGACGTTCTCCGCGATGACCGTACGGAGCTTGTCGGTCAGGAAGGGCTCGTCCACGTATTCGCCGCGGCTCTTGGCGAGGACCATGGCGAAGAGCTCCTGGGGCCTCGGAAGTGTGCCGGCATGCATCGTCCGGATGTGGTCTGTGCTGCGGATCATGCCTTCCTCCTCGGTGGGCGCAGTCTCACCAACCAGGTGCGCCGGGATGCTTCGTGAACGTACATCGGCGTCGGCTCTGCCGCAAGCCCGGCCGGAACATAGTAAGTATCTGGAAGGCGCATCAATCGCCCTTGTGTTGACCCTGCCCTATCCCCACAGCTCCGCGCTGGCGATGCGCGCCCCCTCCGACATCGCCCGGAACTTCTGCCAGCACACCTTGGGGTGGCCCACGCGGGCCCCTATGCCGCAGTCCGTGCCCGCCATCAGGTTCTCCTTGCCCACGAGGTCCGCGTAGCGCAGCAGCCGCTGGGCAACGAGCTGCGGGTGTTCGATGAAGTCGCTGGCGTGGCCGATGACGCCCGGAATGAGCACCTTGCCGTCGGGCAGCTTCACGTCGCGCCATACCGTCCACTCGTGCTCGTGCACGACGTTCGACGCCTCGATGGAGTAGCCCACGGCCTTCACCTTCAGGATCAGGTCAACGATGTCTGCCAGCGGGATGTCGTAGAGATGCGGCCCCTTGTAGCTGCCCCAGCAGGTGTGGAAACGGATGCTCTCCTCCGGAATGTCGCGCAGGGCATGGTTCAGCGCGTCGATGCGCAGCTCCGCGAACTTCCTGTACTCCGGGACGGTCATGTCTGGAAACATCTGCCAGGCGTCGGGCAGGTCGGGGTCGTCGATCTGCAGCAGGAAGCCCGCGTCCACGATGCCCTTGTACTCCTCGTGGAGCACGTCGGCGAGCGCGAAGAGGAAGGCCTCGTCCGTCGGGTAGTATTCGTTGGCGAGCCAGTGCTCGATCGTGCCCGGCGTGGCGGCGGGGAGGAACGTCTCCTCCGGCGAGTACCCCTCCAGCCCCTCGTTGAAGATGTCGATGTCCGCCTGAAGTGCGGCGGCGCCCGTGTAGGTGAGCGGCCCAACCACGAAGTGAGCGGGGTTGGAGCCGGCGCCCGTGAACCCCGGCTTGCCGTCAAAGTAGCCGGGAAACTCCTGCTCGTCCCGGCCGTTGACGCCGTACGGCGCCGGGCCTTCCTTCGGCCTGCGCATTTCGATGCCGCCAAGCCGCTCGCCGATGTAGTGGGTGAAGGAGAACTTGGCCACCTCGCCGTCGCCGACGCTGTCAATGCCGGTCTCAATCTGCAGGCCGACGTTCTCCCGGACGACCTCCCTGACCAACTGCGACAGCGCGGCCTCGTCAACCTGCTGGCCCAGCATCTTGGCCAACGTCATGTTGAAGAGCTCCTGCGGCCTGGGCAGGGTGCCTGCGTGCATAACGCGGATGCGGTCTGTGCTGCGGATCATGCTGTCCTCCCTGGTGGGCGCGCGCCCAAATCGAATTTGCGAGGGGATGCGGGTCAGAAGGTACAACGGCCTCGAAAGCGCCGCAACCCCGGTGGATTAGCCCTTCCAATACCTCTTGCCGCCAAGCTATGCCGAAGCCTCGAAGCTCACCACTCCGGGTCCCGGGGCCGGTTCTCCGCCGCGATGGCGCGCAGCCTGCCCACGAAGTTGTCCGCCCCCCACGACGGCAGCCGCCACAGCTCCTGCTCCCTCTCGGAGATGCGCGGCGAGACCACCTGGTGCCCCACCAGCTTGCCCCTCGCGCCCATCAGCAGCGCGAACAGGCCCGCCACGATTGCGAGCCACGCTGTGAATGGCGCCAGCGTGAGCGCCAGCACCGCCCCGCTGACGACGAGCACGACGCCCACCACCATGATGCGGTGATCGGTGACGTGGATCCGCTCGACCCCCGACATGCCAATGCGGGGGACCTCTCGGAACGAGCCGTCCCCGTCGTCGCTGCGCAGCAAGCGCAAGTTGGTCAGGTAGAACGGCGGGTGTTGCAGCTCGATCTGCTCGCCCCCCTGCAGGTGGTCATACACGCTCATGATAGCCCCTGGAGATCGCTGGCAGAGCTCAACGCGGCTAGCTCGGAATGCAGGCCGTGACCATGATTTCGACGACCAGCCCCGGGCCCATCAGCGTCGACTGCACCGTCGCCCGCGCCGGCTTGTCGTGCGTGAAGTACTCGTTGTACACCTCGTTGAAGGCCGCGAAGTCCCCCGCGTCCTTCAGCCAGCATGTCGCCGTGAGCACGTTGTCCAGCGACGTCCCGGCCTCCTCCAGGATGATCTTGATGCGCTCCAGCACGTTGCGCGTCTGCTCCCGAACGTCAGCCCCAACCTCGCCGGTCGCGGGGTTCCGCCCCGTCTGCCCCGAGACGAACACCAGGTCGCCGAACCGGGTCGCGGGGGAGAGGCTTGGGTTCCCGGCGCCCAACGCCTGCGGCGCGATGATCTCCTTCTGCGGCATGTTGCCCTCCTTTGGTTGCTGCTGGAACCCTACCCGCTCGGGGTGGCGGGCGCAAGGGTGGCGAGCGAGCTTCAAGGTCAACGGCATTCACCACTCCAATTCCCCCGCTGCCCTGTTCGGACAACCTGAATTGCGCATCCGACAATGCTCGCCACATTCATGGTAGGCTAGAGAACTGAGCATAGAGTCCTGCTGATGCAGGATGAGTGGTGGGTGATGGAGGCGCGCAACCGTGGTCCAGATCAACGGCCGGGTCCCCCCGAGCGCATATGCGGAAAGCTATGCAAAGGCACGCCTCATAGAGCAGGAAGCAGCCGACAGCTACATCGCTCACACGTGGATCGGCGACCCGGTAATGGACGACCTGCTTGAAGAGATTGCGCCCCTCCCTCGCCATGACGTCTCCGCCTTTATCAAGGCCGGAATGGAACAGGACCATGAGACGCTGAAGAAGGCTCCCCAGGTGATGCGGGACTTCTTCGATGAAACGCTCCATCCGCCTCCGGACTGGGTTGACTACGAGGCCTTTGGCCCTGGCATACGGAGCTTCCAACGAAACTCGCCGACCATCCTCGCCGCCTTTGTTGCGGGGACGCTGATCAACGGTTTCACCACGTTGATCAGCAAGTCCTTCGTGCAAACCGGTCGCATATTCGACAACGGCGTATGGCGGCTCAGGCAGAACAACCGCCACATGATAGAGATTTTCTGGCCGGGAGGGTGGCTTTGTTGCAAAACCCCCTAGTTGTTGCAAAAGTCCTCCCACTGTTGCAAAACCAGCCTGAAAACACGCCGTAATGCTGTATTGTCAAGGTGGTACGCTGTATGCTAACCTCCAGCTATGAACGCTGTACAAGACAAGCTCGCGTCATTGCAGGCCAAGGGATGGACCCTCGCGGCCATCGCCGACGAGGTAGGCGTCACCTATAACGCTGCCGTGAAGTGGAAGGCTGGGGATCGCACCCCGTCGAATGAAAAGCTGCTGCTAGAGCACTTGGACCGGCTCATGGAGCAGCGCAAGGTGCCGAAGCAGCGACGTTACCGGAAAGGGACGCGGAACGGCAACTCGGCATGAGCAACAATCCACGTTTCCTACGGGACCCGGCGTTGCGGAATGTGCTGTACGAGAGCACAGGCGGGCTTTGCGCCGCCTGTGGGAAACCACTGGAAACGGGCTGGCACGCGGACCACATCATCCCGTGGAAGGAACAACCGCGAACGAACGTCTTTGGAATGCAGCCCTTGTGCCCAACATGCCATGAGGAGAAAACAGCTCGGGAGGGAAAGTCGATGTCGGAAGGACTGTGGAATCAAGTTAACGCCAGAGCGTTCAAGGAAGGCCAGAGGAACGCTATAGACCGCATCTTCATGTGGGTGCGGGACGGGATGCGCTACATCCCAATCGTGTTGCCTCCGGGCTATGGGAAGTCCGACGTTATCCGTGTTGCCACGATCATGCTCATGCAGTACCGGCTGGCCTGCCGCGCAATCATCTTGGAGCCCGCCGAGAACCTGCGAGCCCAGATCATCAACAACGCTTCGATGCACGAAACGGCAGACCGGTACAAGTTGCCCTATGGCCTGCATCGCACATGGGAGGCCAAGTCTGCTATCACCCTGCCCTGGCCCCCTGGACGCAACAGGGATGCCTCGTTCATCGCCATGACAATCCAGTTGGCGAGCGGACCGTACAACCGCGTTACTCTGGCCCAATGGGTTGCTGACCAAGAGGCCAAGAACGGCGCCCCCGTCGTGGTGTTCATTGACGAGGCACACACCGCCAGCGACCAGAACTCCTGGGGCGCGACGGCGCAGGCCCTTGGAGACGCCGGCGCAATAATCGTCCTGTTGACGGGAACGCCGTACCGGGCGGACAAGCGGCCCATCGCGGGCTTCAAGGTGGACCCTGTGCGTGTGGACCCCGTCCGCATACAGACCCGCGTTGCCGAGGGCGGGCAGCAGCTCGTGAACATCCACGAGGGGCATAAGGTCATAGGGCGGCTGCGCGTGGCCTACGAGCACACGCTACATGATGCCTGGAACGTGGACAGCCCTCCCTCCCTCTGCAAGTTGACCCGCATCCCCCTAGACTTCGACCTCTACACCCATGACCGGCTGACAGGAGAAGCGCGGCCCAACACCGCCCTATCCGCCGTGCAGCCCAACCGCATCCGAGGACAATTGAGCCGGTTGCTGCGCAACTCCCATGTGGTCGAAGTGGCTTGCAAGGTCTTTCTACGGGAGTTGTATTTGAAGCAGAAGGCTACCCGCCAAGCGGCGGGGATCATCTTCGTGGGCAACAACGACAACGCCGAAGTGGACCCAATGGAGCGGGAGCAAGCCTTGAAGGTGGAGGACACGCTGCGCAAGCTCGCACCCTTCAGCCTGAAGGTAAAGGTTGCAACGAATGACCAGGCGGCGGAAGCGCACCGGGCACTGAAGGAGTTCCAGGATGGAGACGGAGACGTGCTCATCGTCAAGCAGATGGGTAGCTTGGGGTATGACGCGCCAAGGCTCAAAGTTGGCTTGGACCTGTCCCTCTACAGGCAAGCCGCCTCATACGTCCAGCGCGTGATGCGTCTAGGGCGCGTGTGGAAGTACGGCCCAGGCGAGAAGGACGTGATGATGCAGGCGGTGTACATCACGCCGGACGACATGAAGGGGCTGGCACTGTGGAACAACTTCATATCCGGTGAAGGCGGTGACACGGAGCTGACGAATACGGAGCTCGTCGAGACGTTAATAGCCCAGGAGCACGACGGCGAGGAAGCAACGCCAGCCCCACAGGACTACTACACGGTTGCCGACGTGCGCCTAGCGGACTACTCCGACACGGACGGCGTGCAAGCTGCGGCGGAAACAAAACCAGAAGTGGAACGAGTCATTGAAGCGTGGCCGCCCATACAGAACGCAGGGAGCCAACCAGTAATTGCCGAGGCCATTCCCGCCCTACGCAAGGCATTGATGCCGGAGGGCCAAGTAGCAACAGCGCCGCCAGCACCTGAGGCCCCGGCAGCCCGTGCGCAGTTTGTGGACGGGGTGGCGGAACGCCGAGACGGGCAAGAACGCATTAACGAGGCGGCCAGGCAGATCGCGGGGAAACGCTTGGGGCGGCGGTACATCCCAGGCGACAAGGAATACGGGCGGATCATCTCCTATGTCCAAACCGATCACAAGCGCAAGCTGGGTATTGCGCATAAGAAACCGGACGACTACACCGCACGGGAAGCAGAGGCGCTCTTGGCGTCCATGATGGAGGAATTAGGCGATGGCTAGCGTGCACACAGACCAGCAGCAGGCGTCCATGTCAGGGCCGCGAGACCTCAAGGAGAAGGGCAGTCCTGATTGGGCATGGCAGACCGTCAGCGCCCTTCAACATATGTGGCAGAGCCTTCACCTGAACTATGAGCATTATATGACCATCCTGAACGAGGCGCGGGACTACCGCATCTGGGAGCAGATACCCCCGGAGGCCCCTTATGGGTCCGAGGCCAAGATGCTCGCCCAAGTGGAAGTCGGCAACGACAAGGACGCGCAGAAGCGCATGAAGATTCAGACGCTCGCGGCTACTGCTCGGCGCATCAAGGACAATGGGGGAGATCGGCGCAGTGAGGATTTTCAGAGTTACCATGGTAACTCTGAAACCGTGAAACGCGGCAACAGCGAGGACTACATCATGGGCCTGATCGCCCGTGACAACCCGGAGTTCATGGCGAAGCTGGCGGCGGGGGAAGTGACGTTTACAGGTGCGGCTGCTGCGGCGCGGGCGGCGGGGGTAGCCATACCCGTGCGCAAGACCTCCGTGTACCTTTCGAGAGACGTGGACGGCGTGGCCGCCCGTCTCATAGCGCACTACTCGCCTGAGCAACTCTCTGGCCTGACGCGCCGGTTGCTACAACTCCGGCGGGAGACCCGGCGAGGCTAATTTCAAGCAATCTGGAAGATCAGCCCTCCAATCTATTGCAATAGCATACAGTGTATGCTAGTATGACTCTAACGAGATTGGAGGGACGAAAATGGTGGAAGCACGATTGATACAAACGGCCCTTGGCGAAGGGGACCCCGACGACGGCGACCAGGGCCGCCAACTGCGCGGGCTGGCAATAGCCGCCCTCGACCAGGACCTCATTCGCCCGGACAAGTTTGGCTGGAAGGTTCCGAGCCAGAGCGGGAACGGCGTCTATCTCGTGAACCTTGACGATGGCCCGTACTGCACCTGCGAGGACTTTGCGAAGCGCGGGCTCGCGTGCAAGCACGTATACGCCCTCCAAACCCTCTTGCAGCGCAGCGAGCAACTGGACGCGGAGCCCCCGGCGGCGGTGCGAGTTACCCCGAATTCCTGGTCAGCCTACAACGCGAGCCAGGTCAACGAGGCGGAACTCTTTGAGACCTTGCTGCGGGAGCTGGCCGCAGAGGTCCCGCAGCCGTCCCAGGCCAACGGGCGCCCCCGCCTTCCCATTGCCGACGTGCTCTACGCGATGGGTATGAAGGTCTACAGCGGCTTCTCGACCCGCCGCGCCATGTCGGGGGTGCGGGAAGCCGCCACCAAGGGGCGCGTCGGCAAGGAGCACTGCTACAGCACGACGGCCCGCTACTTTGAGCGCGCAGACCTGACGCCGGTGCTGCGGGAACTGATCCAGCGCAGTGCCCTTCCCCTCCGCGACGTGGAGACCGTTTTCGCCATCGACTCATCCGGCTTCGCGTCCACGGCCTACAACCGCTGGTTTGAGCACAAGTGGGGCCACGTCGAGGGCAAGAAGGCGGTCAAGTGGGCCAAGCTGCACATCATGTGCGGCGTCCTCACCAACATCATCACCGCGGCCGATGCGACGGCGTCCATGTCGGCGGATGCGCCCTACCTCCCTGAGTTCGTGCGGATCACGGCGGAGCACTTCACCGTGAAAGAGGTCAGCGGTGACATGGCCTACAGCAGCCGCAAGAACCTACACGCGGTCGTCGACGTGGGCGGCGTACCCTTCATCCCGTTCAAGACCGGGGCGGTCGCCAAGCCCAAGAGTGGCCCCGCAGATTCCCTGTGGGAGCAGATGTTCCACCACTTCACCCTGCGCCTGGCGGACTTCAACGAGCACTACCACCTACGGAGCAACGTGGAGACCTGCTTCCACATGATGAAGGCCAAGTTCGGCGACAAGCTCCGGTCCAAGACGGACACGGCGATGGTGAACGAGGCCCTGATGCTGGCCCTCTGCCACAACATCTGCTGCATCATCCGGGCCATGTACACCCTCGGCATCACGCCGGTCTTCGACCAAGGGACTTTTGCAACAGAAACGGCCCTTGTTGCATAAGTGGCCTACAGGAGGGGGTTTTGCAACAAAGCCCCGGGAGGGTTGACCAGGCAGGGCGACGGCTGGAAGCTTTCCGTCCGCATCAGGTTTGCTCACGGCCAGATCCGCCGGCTGTTGGCGCAGACGTCGGAATGGGACCATGAGGAACTTGGCGTACCCGTTAGCGCCGCTCACATGGGCTTTGCCGTAGCCAATTTCTCTTCGCAAACACTCCTGCATGCCCAGAGGCTTGGCGCCCGTTTCACCGACGAGGAGCGTGCCGGCTTTCTCGCCGTATGGCGCTATTCCGGATACCTCATGGGTGTTCCGGAGACGCTGCTCTACAGGGACGAAGGAGAAGCCCAGCGCATGTATGACCTTGGCCGGATGTGCGAACCTCCTCCAACCACCGACTCCATCCTCATGACCAATGCGCTCATCAACTCCGCCCCGTTGGTGGCTGGGATAGAAGACAAGAAGGAGAGGGAATCCCTGGTGCACAATGTCATCTACCCTGTGTCGCGGGCTTTGGTGGGGAAATCGATGGCGGACCAATTGCACTTTCCCCGAGGCAGGCAGTTGGGGACCTTGTTCTTCTTCCGACTGGGGCAGCGCATCGACCACCTCAAGGGACGGCTCCTGAGGAAGCCGCCCACCAACTTTGCGTCGCTAATCAATGCGTCGGCTTACAGCCAATACGGGATCGCGTACAACCTCCCGGACCATCCCCACGCCGAGCGCTCATCACCCTGGTAGGCTGTCGCGTCCTTGCCGAGGGCCGCGGCTGAGGTGGTCCCCTGTTTGACACCCCCTTCAGCCGAAACCTACAATCTCGATGCTTTTTCACCTCGCGGCCCCCTCGTTCAACCTGCGGCCTGCGTGGCAAAGACAATCAGCATCGGAGGAAACCCATGGAGGGCACGCAGATCGTCACGGACGCTCTCGGCAGGATTCAGAACACTATTCGCCGTGTGCTGAATGGTCTGCCGGAGGAGCACCTCTACTACCGTCCGACGGAGGACGCCAACCCCATCTGCTGGCTCATCTGGCACTTGACCCGTGTGCAGGACCACCACATGTCGGACCTGCTCGGTAAGGAGCAGCTCTGGACCGCCGAGGGTTGGCACGCAAAGTTCGGCCTCCCCGCCGACGTCACCAACACCGGCACACGCCACACGAAGGAGGACGTCGAGACCGTCCGCGCGGACGCCGAGACGCTGCAGGGCTACTACGACGCCGTCTACGAGCGTTCCAGGGAGGTCCTGGGCTCACTGTTGCCCGACGACCTCGACAAGGAGATCAACGAGCCCCAGTACACGCCGCTCCCCACCATCGGCGTGCGGCTCGCCAGCATCATCAGCGACAACACCCAGCACGCCGGCCAGGCAATGTACGTTCGAGGCCTGATCCAGGGGCTCGGCTGGAGCGGGGGGCCGTAGGGCCGCATGTTCCCCCTCGACGAAAAGCGCTACGTCCTCGGCTTCGACCCCGGCGGCCCGGGCGGCTTCGGCTGGAGCATCTGCGAGGTCTTCGACGACATCGTCCTGCCCGCGCGTGGAGGCGCCGCCAGCCACGTGGCCGAGGTCATGGACAAGGTGGTCAACTACATCCACCGCGAGGCTGACATCCTCGGCATCGGCATCGCTGCCCCGCTGTTCTGGAGCCCCACGGGCACCCGCCGCGTCGATGCAATCGTGCGCGAGGTCCTCGCCTCCCATGGCCACCCCGACCCGGAGCAGGCTGTCGGCATCCTCGGCGAGACGAGCGGTGAGAGGTTGGTGCAGGGACACCTGCTTGCCTCCGACATCAGCCGCCACTTCAACGCCCCAATCACCGAGGTCAACCCGAAGGCGCTGCTATGGCTCTTGGACCCGGAAACAAAGCGCGACCAGGATTTGACGGAGGAAACACCGGAAGCGGTCGTGGCGGCCTACGCGGCATACTGCATGAACACGGAGGCGGCGGGCTGGAGAAACATCTACCCGCAGGAGCCAAACCCCGTGTTGCCCCTCGGCACGCCGGTCAGCTACTGGATGCCGGTCTAGCCCGCCGAGGGCCGCCTCATCGTCCGGTCCGCCTGCCGCACCGTAAACGAAAGCTCGCCCTCCTGGTGGTCGTACACCATCCGCCACCGTTGCAGCACGTCACGCCCCAGGACTGAGGGGAGGGCGGGGGTGGTGACAGGATCCGGAATGAGAAAGTCCATCTGATACTCGTACGTAAGGGCCTCATCGCGGAACTCCAGAACGCCGCTCACGGCGTACGCAGGCTGGTCGCCCCCGAACCCCGTTGAAGGCACAACCGGGAGTGTGGTGAGAACACTTAAGTCGACGTTGAGTTCCGCCAAGTCCCTGCGGAGAAGGCATGTTCTGTCAGCGCCGGTATCAACGACAAAGTAAACCCGCCCGATCAGGTCCAGTGAAGGAACAATAACTGTTCCACGTACCATAGGTAGTCCGCTATGGGGGAGGATGAGCCCAGCTATCATGAGCCTTAGGTCTTGGGAAGAATGAGGCTTGGAGGATTGGGGTCAAGGTGCAGGGTGATCGCATTCTCAGTCTTGAGCCCCTTGCGCCGTATGCTTTCCAGCAGCGCCTCGTGACTCTCCCCAAATACATAGACATCGCCTTCGGTCAGCGCGACCCACTGGTGCGGATGCTCTTTGACCAAATCAGACGCCTGCTTATGAAGCAACAAAAGCCGGCGGTCGGAGTCCTCGCAATCCCGGTACAGTTGCTCCAGGCCGCCCATGGCTTCAATGAACTCGTCGAATTGATCCTTATCCGCCATGACTGCCCCCTTGCGGCGAGTATACCACTCCCCCAGCAATCGCTGGCAGGTAGTGGACCTCATCGTCCTCGCCCACAGGTTCGTACAGCGCGTAGCCCACGGAGACGCCGTTGACGACGACGGTAATCCCTGCGCGGATGCGGTCCCGTTCGTCGTCGACTAGCCGCACCCAGAAGCCCGGGTAGACGCTGTCGAGGTTGCGCGTAACCTGCCGCACCGTGGCCCCCGGGACGACGACGGTTGACGCGCCGCCCGCGAGCTCACGGTACGGAGTCGGAATCCAAACTGTTGCCACGTGCCTAGCCCGCCCCGTTGCTCTCCGCTTCCTTGTCCCAGAGAGCCTTCACGATCTTGTGCGGCGCCATCGGCAGCTCCTGCATCCGCACGCCCACGGCCGCCTTGATGGCGTTCGCGAGAGCGCCCAGCGGCGGCACGATGCTGATCTCCGCGACGCCTCGCACGCCGAAGGGGTGGTCCGGGTTCGGCACCTGCACCAGAATGGCGTCGATGTCTGGCAGGTCGAGGCTGGTGGGCATACGGTAGTCGAGGTAGCTGGAATTCACCATCCTGCCGCTGTCGTCGTAGAAGTACTCCTCGTTCAGCGCCCAGCCAACACCCTGCGCGGCGCCGCCCTGCACCTGGCCCTCCACGTAGGCGGGGTGGATGGCGACGCCCACGTCCTGCGCGGCCGTGTACCGGAGGATGTCGACCTTGCCCGTCTCCGGGTCGACCTCGACGTCGACCATGTGCGTGCTGAACGACGGCCCCGCGCCCCGCGGCGCCACCGAGGCCGCCGTCGAGATGGGGCCGCCGGTCTCCATCAGCTTGCCCGCCAGCTCCTTGAACGTCAGCTTGAGCTCGCTCTCGGCCTTGGAGAAGAACACGCCGTCGGCAAAGTCGACGTTTTCCGCCTCGGTCTCCCACAGCCGTGCCGCGCGCGCCTTCATCAGGTCGATGGCCTGCTTGGCCACCTGCGCGATGGCGACGCCGTTGCGCAGCGTGGTGCTGCTGCCCGCCGTCAGCCCGTTGTAGCCGATGGAGTCCGTGTCCTTGATGATGGGGATCACATCCTCAGCCGGGATGCCGAAGGCCTCCGCCGTCATCATGGCCAGCGACACCCGCGACCCGCCGATGTCCGGCGAGCCCTCGGCGAGGCTGACCGTGCCGTCGGGGTTGACGCTGACGGCGCAGCTTGCCGGCATGCCCGCGTTGCCCCAGTACCCCGAGGCGATGCCCCGGCCGCGGTTCGGGCCGCCGAGGTCCGACTTGTAGTGGTCCGACTCCTTCAGCTGGACCATGCACTCAAGGTTGCCCATGACGGGGTGGGCCACGCCGTCCGCGCGGCGGTCGCCCTCCTTGGCCGCGTTCTTGATGCGGAACTCCAGCGGGTCGATGCCCACCTTCTCCGCCAGTTCGTCCACGACGCTCTCCGCCGCGAAGCACGTCTGCGGCGTGCCCGGCGAGCGGTAGGCCGCCGACTTCGGCTTGTTGACGACCACGTCATAGGCGTAGATGAGAATGTTCTCGATGTTGTAGGTGGTGAACATGCCCTGCGCGCCCGCGCCCACGGCGGAACCCGGGAACGCGCCCGCCTCGAAGACCAGCTCGGCGTACGCGGCCACAATCTTGCCGTCCTTGGTCGCGCCCATCTTGCACAGCGTCTGCGAACCGGACGCGGGGCCCGTCCCCTCGAAGACCTCCGCCCGGCTCATCATCATCTTGACCGGCCGCCCGGACTTCTTCGACAGCACCGCCGCCGGGACCTCCAGGTAGACCGGGATCTTCCCGCCGAAGCCACCGCCGATCTCCTGGGGCGTGATGCGGATCTTGGACACCGGGTGCTTCAGGATCTCCGCCATGAGCTGCCGCTGGTTGAACGTGCCCTGGCTGCTGTTCCACACCTGGATGCTGTCGTCGTTGTTCCACAGCACCGTGGCGTTCTGCGCCTCTATGTAGCCCTGGTGCACCCAGTTGGTGTTGAACACCCGCTCGACGACGACGTCTGCCTGCTTGAACCCCGCGTCGATGTCGCCGAGACGCATTTCCGTGCGGCCCGCGACGTTGCTCTTCTCGCCCGTGTCCGTGCCCGGGTCGAAGCGGAAGGACATGCTCTTGGTCGTCTGCTCCGGGTGGAGCAGCGGCGCGTCGGCCTTCATCGCCTCGCGCCCGCTGAGCACGGGCGGCAGCACCTCGTACTCCACCTCGATAAGGTTGATCGCATCCTCCGCGATGTGCTGGTTGTCGGCCGCCACCGCCGCGACGGCATGGCCGCGGTACAGCGCCTTCCGGTGCGCCATCACGTTGTTGGAGAGGTGCATCGTGTTGATGGAGGTCTCGCCGTCGTCGACTTCCATGTCCGCGGCGACGGGCAGGTCGCGGCCCGTGATGACCGCGCGGACGCCCGGCAGCGCCTCGGCCTTGCTGGTGTCGATCCTGACGATGTTGGCGTGGGCGTGCGGGCTGCGCAGGATCTTCCCCCAGAGCTCGCCCGTCATGTGGTAGTCGATGCCGTAGATCGCCCGGCCCGTGACCTTGTCGGCGCCGTCGTGGCGGATGGGCCGCGTGCCGATGACCTTGTAGTTGCGCTCTTCTACCGTTGTCATTAGCTCTTCCCCTCCATGTGCTCTGCTGCGTCGACGACAGCCCTGACGATCTTGTCATACCCGGTGCACCGGCAGAGGTTGCCGGCCAGCCAGTGGCGGATGCGGTATTCGGACGGGTTCGGCTCCCGCTCCAGCAGCGCCTTGGACGCCACGATGAAGCCCGGTGTGCAGATGCCGCACTGGAGCGCGGCGTTCTCGAGGAACGCCTGCTGGATGGGGTGCAGTCCCTCGGGCGTGGCGACCCCCTCGATGGTCTCGATGGTCGCGCCCTGCGCCTCGACCCCCAGCACAAGGCAGGAGTCGACGATGCGCCCGTCGAGGTTCACGGTACAGGCGCCGCAGTTGCCGTCGTTGCAACCCTCCTTGGTGCCCGTCATGTACAGCACGTCGCGGAGCACCTCCAGCAGGCTCTGGTTCGCCTCGCACAGGAAGTCGGTCGCCTCGCCGTTGACGGTGGTCCGGACGTGGATCTTCTCCGATGGCATCTTCTTAGGCCTCCTTCGCGCGCTGGATGGCGTTGCGCAACGCCCGTGTGGTCAGCACGCCCACAAGGTGCGTGCGGTATTCTGCGGTGCCCCGCATGTCGGAAATCGGCTTGGCGGCGGCTCGGGCCGCCTCGGCGGCCTGCGCCAGCACGTCGTCCGTCGGCTCCTTGCCGACGAGCGCCGCCCCGGCCTCCTCGGCCAGCACCGGCGTCGGCGCAACCGACGCGAGCGCGACGCGGCAAGCGGTCACCGTGTTGCCGTCCATGACGACGGACGCGCCCGCGCCCGCGACGGCGATGTCCATTTCGTTCCTCGGGATGAAGCGGAGGTAGCTGGCGCCGAAGCTCGTCGGCGGTGTGGGCATCCGCAGCGCAACGAGGAACTCGCCCGGCCCAAGGACCGTGCGGCCCGGAGCGGTGCAGAAGTCCTCCACCGGCACGTCGCGCTTCCCGCCGGGCCCCGCCACCTCGGCGACGGCGTTGTGCGCGATGAGCGCCGGGATGCTGTCGCCGCTCGGCGCCGCGTTGCAGAGGTTCCCTCCCAGCGACGCCCGTCCCTGGATCTGGATGCCGCCAATGAGCGTGGCCGCGTCCATCAGGCCGGGGTAGGCGGCGGCAATGGCTTCGTCCTCGTAGACGCGGTGGCAGGGCACCGCCGCGCCGACGCGCAGGCCCGCCTGCGCGTCATAGGAGAGCTCGTTCAGCTCCGGGATCCTCTTGACGTCCACAATGCGGTCAACGGCCCTCCGGCCGCCGCGCAGTTGGACCAGGATGTCCGTGCCTCCCGCCAGGGGTCGAGCGGCGTCCCCCTTCTCCGCAAGGGCCGCCACCGCCTCATCGACGGTTGTCGGGGCTACGTATTCAATGGGGCGCAATCGTCTCCTCCCTTGTTTGCTGGAGTTCGCCGAGCAGCCGTGAAGTGAACGGCAGTCGCATAGGTGCCAGGCACAAAAACTCTTGCCGCATGGTACTCAGGCCAGATTGCCACTGTCAACCAACGTGGAAGGGTGACTGCGTGCCGATGATTAACAATTTCGTAACACTCGTGAAATGCCGCTGAAACACCTTCGCGCGATGATGATTGGCGACCTAAATCTGGCCGGGACAGACCGGCCGCAACTGGAGGGGTTCATGGATAGCGGGAACACTGCCTGGATGCTGATGGCGTGCGCCTTGGTGTTGTTTATGACGCCTGGGCTTGCCTTCTTCTACGGAGGGCTTGTACGAAACCGCAACGTCCTCAGCACCATCATGCTCAGCTTCATGGCCATGGCCGTGGTGAGCATTGTCTGGGTCCTGTGGGGCTACAGCCTCGCGTTCGGCGACGGCAACGAGTTCATCGGTGACTTCTCCGTGCTCGGGCTGGAGGGTCTCGCCGGCGACGACCTGCTCTTCGCCACCTTCCAGATGATGTTCGCCATCATCACCCCGGCCCTTATCACGGGCGCCATAGTCGAGCGGTTCAAGTTCACCACGTACCTCATCTTCCTGGTGCTCTGGGTCACCCTGGTATACGCCCCCATCTGCCACTGGGTGTGGGCTGGCAACGGCTGGATCTTTGACATGGGCGCACTGGACTTCGCTGGTGGCACCGTGGTGCACATCAACGCCGGTGTGGCGGCCATCGCGGCGGCGCAGCTCGTGGGCAAGCGGCGCAACCCGGCGCCCGAGCCCCACAACGTCCCCTACGTCGTCCTCGGCGCCGCAATCCTGTGGTTCGGCTGGTTCGGGTTCAACGCGGGCTCCGGCCTCGCGGCCAACGAGCAGGCGGTAAGCGCCTTCATCGTCACCAACCTCGCGGCCGCGACCGCCGCCCTGACGTGGGGAGTGCTCTCGCACATTCAGACGGGCAGGATGAGCGCCATCGGCGTCGCGACGGGCGCGGTTGCCGGACTCGTCGCCATCACGCCGGCCTCCGGTTTCGTTGGGGTCATGGGTGCGCTGGGCATCGGCTTCGGCGCGGGCATCCTCTGCTACTTCGCGGTGCTGCTGCGCGCGAAGACCAACCTTGACGACGCGCTGGAAGTGGCCGCGGTGCACGGCATGGGCGGTCTCTGGGGCGCCCTGGCCACCGGCATCTTCGCCGTCGAGGCCATCGGCGGCACGGCGGGCCTCATCGAGGGCAACGGCGGGATCATGGGCACGCAGGCCATCGCGGTGCTGGCAACCATCGGCTACTCCCTGGTGGTCACAGCCATTATCCTGAAGGTGCTTGACCTCATTCCGGGCCTGGGCCTGCGGGCGGCGGAGAACTCCGAGGACCAGGGCCTCGACCTGGCAATGCACGGTGAGCGCGGGTACGTCAGCGACGGTGCTGACTAGGCGAGTGGGCTGTCGAATCAAGCTCAAAACCAGCAAAGAGGGAAAGAAGAAATGATTAGTATTGAGGCATTGGTCAGGCCGGAGCGGATTGGACAGGTCACCCACGCGCTTGAGGAGGCCGGTGTCCCGGGGTTCTACTACTACAACGTGACGGGCCAGGGCCGGCAGCGCGGCGTGGAAGTCTTCGTCGGCAGGGCGGGGCAGATCGCGACCCGGTCCGCCGTCCAGAAGACGTGCATTCGCACCGTCGTCAGCGACGACATGAAGGAAGCCGTCATCACCGCCATCACGGAAGCGGCCAAGAGCCCCGGCGAGGGTGAGATCGGCGACGGCAAGATCTTCGTGACGCAGGTCGTCGACCTCGCGCGGGTGCGCACCGGCGAGCGGGGCGAAGCGGCCCTCTAGGCCAACATCCACGACACGGCAATCGGGGAGGCCCGTCCCGGCATGGGACGGGCCTCCTTCTGTCTCCCTCGCCTCTGCCCCCGTTCGCCCCGAGCCGTCGTTCCTGCGCAGGCAGGAACCCCGACAAACGGAGCGGCCCCGCCCCGTTCGCCCTGACCCCGTCCTGAGCTTGACGAAGCCTGTCCTGAGCTCCGTCGAAGGGGAGCTTGTCGAAGGGCGTATTCGGTCGTAGGGGCAACCCTCGTGGTTGCCCGCCCCCCTGACACCACCCCCTCGCCCACCTACGCCCGCACCAATATTCTGCCTCCATGGGCATCAGCACGAGCAGCGGTTTGTATATCGGCCATCCAGTCGTTCCTGCGTGGGGAAAAGCAAATCAAACAGAAATCCGTAGCTTAAAACGACTCCCTAATCATGGGTCGCCCCGGTGGGTATCTGTGTATCCCGCGGGCGGAGCAAAGGCCGCCCCGCTTGACTGCCCGCGCTGCCTTCCCTAGCCTAGCCCTTGCGTTTTCACGCCCCACAACAGCGCCTGAAGGAGCCGATCCCATGAAGGTCTTTGCCTTTGACCTGCTGCCCTACGGCGAGCACCTCTCCCACCTGCGCGTCGGGTCGGAGCTCCCGTGGCCGCTTCCCCGCGAGCACTTCGACCCGGAGGTCGCCGTCCGCACCTACGCCGAGCACCTGGAGGCGTGGGAGCTCATGGACGAGCTCGGCTACGACGGCATCGGCTTCAATGAGCACCACACGTCTCCCTACGGCCTCATGAACTCGCCCAACATCATGGCCGCCGCGGCCGCCCAGCGCACCAGCCGGATGAAGCTCCTCATCTACGGCAACCTGCTGCCCATCCACGACCCCCTCCGTCTCGCCGAGGAGTTGTCGATGGTCGACTGCCTCTCCGGCGGGCGCCTGATCTCCGGCTTCGCCCGCGGCATCCCCCGCGAGCACAACGTCTTCCAGGTCCCCATGCGAGAGTCGCGCCCCCGCTTCGAGGAGGCGTGGCAGATCATCAAGCGGGCATGGACGGAGGAAGTCTTCTCGTACGAGGGCGACTTCTGGACCTACAGGGACGTCGCCATCTGGCCGCGCCCGTACCAGCAGCCGCACCCGCCCGTGTGGACGCCGGTGACCGGCAGCAAGGAGACCATTGAGTGGGCGGCCGGCGAGAACATCCCCATCACGCCGGGCCTCTCGCCCCACATGGGCGTCCGGCGCGACATCGTCAAGTACTACGCGCGGAAGCTGGCCGAGAATGGCTACACCGTGACGCCCGAGCATCTCATCCTGCCCGCCAACGCTTTCGTCGCCGATACCCGGGAACAGGCGTTGGAGATGGCGGGCCCGTACACCATCTACTTCAACCAGACCCTGTTCAGTCACGGCAACATCACGGAGGCGTCTCTCCAGACGGAGCAGGGCTACCTGAACTCCGGCGCCTATGATTATGTCCAGCCGGAGAACCGCCCCTTCATGTCCGGCAATCGGGAGGTCTACCGGAACATGACCATGGACAACCTCGCCAGCAACGACGACCTCGCCTGGGGCCCCGCCGACGAGGTCCGTGACAAGCTCATCGCCGCTGCCGACGCCGTTGGGGCCGGCACGCTGCTGGTCAGCTTCAACCGCGGCGCCATGCCCAACGAGATGTTCATGGAGCAGCTCCGTCGCTTCGGGGTAGAGGTCCTCCCCGCGCTCCACGCCCACGAGGTCACCGAGGTGCCCCTGGACTAGGAGTGCCCCCGTGGTCGTTCCTGCGCAGGCAGGAACCCCTGCAAACAGGGCCTCCCTGTCCACCGCCATCGTAGGGGCGATTCGCGAATCGCCCGCGCATCCGTTCGCCCTGACCCTGTCCTGAGCTTGTCGAAGGGCGTTCCCGTCCCCCCGCGTTTTACCGGCGAAAGCCGGTATCCAGAGGCGCGCCCGCCCCCCGTTCGCCCTGAGCCTGTCGAAGGGAGCCCGGAGACGCGGACAAAAAGAAGAGGCGGCTGCCGTTACAGCAGCCGCCTCATTCTCATGCACGCTCTGGTCTAGCGACGCCCGCCAATCTGGCTGAAGCAGTCGCTGCAGTAGACGGGGCGATCGCCACGGGGCAGGAACGGGACCATGGTGTCCTGTCCGCACTGCGCGCAGACCGCCGGGTACATCTGCCGGGGACCGCGGTCGTAGCCGCCGCTCGCGGCGCGCCGCGCTGCACGACAAGTCGGGCATCGCCGCGGCTCGTTCGTGAAACCCTTCATGGCAAAGTACTCTTGCTCGCCGGCTTCAAAGATGAAGTCGGTGCCGCACTCTACACACTGGAGCGTCTTGTCCTCAAATGCCATCGGTGACCTCCTTTCTTCCAGGATGGGAACGGGACCGGTCACCGATGCATTGAGGGCCTGTAGTTGCTTTGACACCTTGCATCATTGGATCGGACCACCACTGTGGCACAATACCACAACCTTCAAGGGTGCGCCAGTGCTTTTCCGCCCTTTCGTACCCTCAACGAATACGAATGCCTCAGTTAGCCGGAAAGCGCAACGCCCGCCCCTACCGCCCGGACGCGCTTTGCGCCATCTCCGCAAACGCCTGCCGCCACCCCTCCGAGAGCGCTGGAATCTCCGCAGCCCGGCGAAAGCCCTCCACGTTGCCCCGGTCGAAGTACCGCAGGTACGACAGCCCCCGCACGGTGAACGCCGCCGGGTCCGTCGCCACCCGCTCCACCGGGTCGCCCGCCTTGATGACGCCCTCCCGCGCGACGCGCAGGTAGAAGCCGATGCGACCGCTGGCCAGGAACTGCTTGGGGAACTCAGGCAGGCCCATCTTGTGCGCCAGCTTGAAGCACGGCGTTCGCGGCTGCGACACCACCACCACCGCCTCGCCGATGGCGAACTCGTCTCCAATCCTGACCTCGTCCTCGGACAACCCGGCAATGGTCAGGTTCTCGCCAAACTGCCCCGGCTCCCACACCGGCAGGCCGAGCTCCCGCGACCAATGAGCGTAGTGCTCCCACGGGTAGGCGTAGGCGGCGCGGTCCGGCCCTCCGTGCGCGTCCAGGTCGCCCTGCGCGTCGCCGTCGAAGTCGAGGCTGCGCAGCATGACGGGGCCGTCGACGGGCTGCTTGAAGATGCTGGTGAGGACTTCCTTGCCGTCGATGGTCTCGATGCGCGGCAAGGACACGTTGACGGAGATGACCTCCATGGGGCGCTCCTCGAATCGGGATGGCCTCGCGCGAGCGGTCGCCCGGACGCCCTCAATCATACACTGTGCGAGCGTACGAGTCCGGGTCGATGAACGCCTCGATGACCGAGGGTCCGTCGAGCGACATCCCCCAGTCCAGCGCCTCCCGCAGCTCCGCCTCGTCGTGCACCGCGCGCGCCGGCACGCCGAAGTACTCGGGCGGCGTCGACGGCGGATCGCCGAGGAAGGAGCCGTCCACGCCGAACTCCTTGCCCTGCTGCTTCAGCTTGATGAGCGCCAGCCACCCGTCGTTGAGCACCACGATGGGCAGCGGAAGCCCCAGCCGCCGCATGACGGCCAACTCCCCAGCCGTCATCTGGAAGCACCCGTCGCCGACGACGCCGACGACGCGCCGGTCCGGGTTCGCCAGTTTCGCGGCGATGGCGCCGGGAATGCCGTAGCCCATGGACGACCACCCGTTCGTCGATACGCAGGTGTTGGGCAGGTCCGTCCGCCACTGCGTCGCAATCTGGTGCGTGTGCGCGCCGACGTCGTAGATGAGGATGCCGTCGGCGGGCAGCTTCTCCCGCAATTCGTCCAGCGCCCGGTGCGCGCTCAGCGACGCCGTCTCCGGCCGGAGGTCGGCGTCCAGTTGCGCCCGGTGCGTCGCCCACTCCTCCACCGACCAGTCGTTCGCTGCCGGTGCGAGCCCCGCCATACCCCGCAGCGCCTCGTCCATGTCGGTCGCTTCGTTGAAGGCGGTGTTGACGCTATCGTCCACGTCGGCGGCCTCGTTGGCGATGTGCACCACGGGCAGCGAGCCTACCCACTCCTCGTAGTTGATCTCCACCGGGTCGTAGCCCACGGCGATGACCAGATCCGCGCCGTTGATGAACCGCTGCACGTTGGTGCGTCGCGCCCGCCCCAGCACGCCGGCCCAGTTGGCGTGGCTCTCCGGCAGCCATCCCTTGCCGTGCATCGTGGAGATGAAGGGAATCCCCTGCCGCTCGACGAAAGCCTGCAGCGCCTCGGCTGCGCCCGTCCGCGTGAACCCGAGCCCCGTCATCACGACGGGCCGCCGGCTCGAGGCCAGCGCGGCCTCCACCGCCGAGACAGCCGCGGATACGTCCGCCCTTGCACCATCGCCAACCTCGCCGTTCGCCCTGACTCCGTCCCGAGCTTGACGAAGGAGGGAAATCGGAGGCTGAGCGGAGGACGGCGCCTCGGAGTTGCCGACGTCCTCCGGAAGGTCGAGGTGCACCGGCCCCGGCGGCTCGGCCGTCGCAATGGCCAGCGCCTCCGATAGCCGCTCCGCCACGTCACCGTGGCGCAACGGCAGCGAGGCTTTTGTGATCGGGGTAAAGAGCGCGTGGTGGTCGATGCGCATTTGGATGCGCCGTTCCAGCCACGGCGTCGGCACGTTGCACGTGATGGCGATCAGCGGCGCGCAGTCAAGCCACGCGCAGCCCACGCCCGTCGACATGTTCGTCGCGCCGGGCCCCAGCGTCGAGAGGCATACGCCCGGCGTGCCCGTCAGGCTGCCGACGGCGCTCGCCATGAACCCGGCCGAGGTCTCGCTCGCCGTGAGCACGTAGCGGACGGATGTACGCTCCAGCGCATTGATGAGCGCCAGCACCGGCCCGCTGGGCACGCCGAAAACCCACTTGACCCCCGCCGCCTCCAGCGTGCGGGCGATGAGGTCAACGTTCTTCATCGCTGCGGCTACTCCCCGTTGCCAATGCCGCAGTCCTTGAGGAAGCGGTGGACAAGGAAGTTGAAGACGTCCGGCATCTCAAAGTACATGGAGTGTCCGCACTGCGGCACCTCGATGAGCGAGGCGTTGGGGAAGAGCCCGCACGCCATCTCCAGCACGTCCGGCGGCTGCAGCACGTCGTCCTCTCCGCCGATGAAGCGAACCGGCATCGTGACTCGAGCGAGGTCGTCCTCGGTGATGTCCGCGACGCTGGGCCCGGAGATCTGGGACATGGTCAACCCGCGGAGCCGCGCCTGCGTCGAGGGGTTGAAGCCGCTGATCTTCAGGTACAGCTCCGTGGACACCGGGTCGCGCTGCCGGAAGCTCGGCGAGAGGACACGCTCGGCCTGCGCCATGGCGTCGGTGGCCTTGCGGACCTCCTCCTGCCGTTCGGCAAGCGCGCCGGTCGACTCGAAGAAGCCGGTGGTCGCGGCCATCACCAGCGCCTGCACCCGCTCCGGCCGCTTGACCGCGAAGCCCAGGCACGTGCGCCCGCCCATCGACTGCGCCACCAGCGAGGCCTTTTCGATCTCCAGGTGGTCCAGCAGCGCCTCGAGGTCGTCCACGAACGCCGCGCGCCCCGGGCTGCCCTCGACGTCGTGGGAGATGCCGAAGCCGCGGTGGTCGAAGTTGATGACCCGGTACCACTGCGAGAAATACTTGACCTGTCGCCACCAGATGGCGTGGTTACCGCCGACGCCGTGGGCGAGGACGACAGCGGGACCGGTTCCCGTGGACTCGTAGAAGAGGTCTATTCCATTGATCTTTGCGAAAGGCATGGCAGCCTCCTTCGACCCCGTTTGCGGCGATTGAACATCAGCGGCAGTGGGGTGTCAAGGAAGACTCGCCGAAAGCAGTCGTTCGCCCTCGGAAACGAGCTGTTTACGGTGCCACGCCCTCCATGTGGAAGATCTCCCACTGGTGGTTGTCCAGGTCCTCGAAGGCGCCGCCGTACATGTGGCCGTGGTCGCGCGCCTCGCGGGTCAGCGTGCCGCCAGCCTCCACCGCCGCCCGCAGCATCGCGTCGACGCCCTCGGGGCTGTCTGCGGAGAGGGCGATGACTACCTCGGTCAATTCACCCGTGTCGAGGATGTCCTTCGTCGTGAATGCCTGGAAGAAGCCCTCGGCCAGCATCATCACGTAGGTGCCCGGCGAGATGATCATGCACGCGCATCCGGCATTGCTGAACGCCGGGTCGAACTCGAACCCCAGCCTTTCAAAGAAGTTCCGGGACTTTTCGATATTCTGGACCGCAATGTTGACGAATGCCTGCCTGCTCATGCCGCCCTTCTTTCTCCACCCGGCTGACGGCCGCGGTTGTGCACTGCGTTAGCCGCCGTCTTCAGGCGGTGCCGGTATTTGCCATTGCGCAAGGGCCACCAGAAACCCGATGCCCGCCGCGGCGGCGAGGATGGCGGGAATCTCCCAGTCGCCCTTGACGTCACCCTTTGCGATAAGTACGGAAACGTACGTGTCGCCCAGGGCCGTCACCAGAAGAATCGCCGCCGCAAGGCCAATGACGAGCCTGCCGACCGTCGGGACAAAGACCGCGGCGAGCAGGCCAACCGCGCTGATTGGGTGCGCCAGCGTGACCAGGAAGCGGAACGATCCGCTGTCGCCGTCGGCAAAGGACCCCACCAACGCCAGCAATGCCGCCAGGAGGCCGTAGAGGACGGCGTAAACCTGCATGAGGACGAGGAAGAGCTTTCTCATGCTCCCAGCGTAGCCCCGCTCCACAGGGAGGGTCAATGAAGAAGGGGGCCGATGGCAGTCTCGCGTCGCCGCGGCCGTCGGTCCCCTACAACGCCGCCAGACCGGCCCCGCCCAGCGCGGCGAGCGCCACCACCAGCCACGGCGGTGTCTTCCAGAACGCCAGCAGCACGAAGGCAGCCGCCCCCAGCGCGAAGTCCTCGGGCGCGTCGATGGCGCTTGTCCACACCGGGTCGTACAGCGCCGCCAGCAGGATGCCGACGACTGCGGAGTTCACGCCCATCAGCGCCCGCCGCACCCGGGCGAAGCCTCGCAGCCGCTCCCAGAACGGCAGCACGCCCCACACCAGCAGGAATGACGGCAGGAAGATAGCGCCCAGCGCCAGCAGACCGCCCAGCCACCACGGGTCCAGCACGCCCATGACCGTGCCCAAGTACGCCGAGAACGTGAAGAGCGGCCCCGGCACCGCCTGCGCGGCGCCGTATCCCGCGAGGAACTCGTCCTTCCTCACCCAGTCCGTCGGGACGACTTCCGCCTCCAGCAGCGGCAGGACGACATGCCCGCCGCCAAACACCAGCGACCCCGACCGGTAGAAGCTGTCCGCCACGGAGAGTGGCTCGCTATCGACGGAGCGAGCCACTGCGGGCAGCGCCAGCAGCGCGGCGCCGAACAGCAGGATTGCCAGCACCCCGATGCGCGCGCCCGTCGTCCGCCTAGCGTCGCCAGACCCCGAATCGCCCGCCGGCTGCGCCTCACCCGGCTTCAGCAGGACGAGGCCAAGGACCGCGCCGGCCAGGATGACGAGCACCTGCGCCGCCACGCCGCCGGTCAGCAGCAGCGCCGCCGCCGCAACCACCGCGATGCTGATGCGGGCACGGTCCGGCGTCAGCGTGCGTCCCATCCCCCACAGCGCGAAGGCCACGACCGCCACCGCCGCGATCTTCAGGCCGTCGAGCCACCCGCCGCCGTTACCCCCGAACTCGTGCACCCCGTACGCAAACGCCGCCAGCGCAACCGCCGAGGGCATCGTGAACCCAAGCCACGCGAGAAACCCGCCCAGGTATCCCGCTCGCCCGGTCCCGATCGCAATGCCGAGCTGGCTGCTGGCCGGCCCCGGAAGAAACTGGCACAGCGCAACGAGCTCCGCAAAGCGCTCGTCGGACAACCACCCGCGGCGAGTGACGTACTCTTCGCGAAAGTAGCCAATGTGCGCCACCGGCCCCCCAAACGATGTCAACCCCAGCCGAAGGGCAACCAGCAGCACCTCGAGCAATCGTGAAACCCCCATAGCCGCCCCATTGTCGCCGACGCCGCACGCAATGTCAGCACGAGCTTGCTCCCAATCGCATTGACGCGCACCGCGCCCTATGCTTCCATTGCCGCGACGAGCCGGCGCCCCGCGCCGCGAACACTGGGAGGGTCGATATGGACGTTCTGCGGAAGCCTGTTGCTGTGTACCTGTTGGTCAGCGCCCTTGCCGTGCTGCTCCACTTCTGGCTCAGCCCCTTCTACCCAGACTCGTGGGACGTTAGCGCGATCTGGGAGGTGCTGGACGCCATCATGGCGGTGGGCATCATCGCCACAGTCGCGTACACCCTCTCGTACAAGCGAGGCGTCGACTCTGACGCGGGCACCCTCGCGCACGTCTGCGCGTACACGGCCTTCTACGCTGCGACGGTCCTCGCCGTCCTCTTCTTCTGGAACTGGTTCGACGAGCTCGCCAGCGACGCAGACCAGAGCCAGACCCGCAACAACTTCTGGGTCATCATCAACACGATGTACATCGTCCTCATGGGCACCGTGGGCTGCCACCTCTGGCGCAAGTAGGGGTTCGCCCAAGTCCGCACAAGGGGTCGACATGGAAGATACGCTGAAGAAGCCGGGCTCCATCTACTTGGGGATCACGGCTCTCGCCGTGCTGCTGCACTTCTGGCTCAGTCCGTTCTACCCGGAGTCCTGGGACGTGGGCGTCATTTGGGAAGTGCTTGCCCCGTTTATGGCAATAGGTGTCGTCGCCTTGGTAACCCACGCTTGGGTGCACAAGCGGCGACTGACGCCGGACTTCTCATCGATGACGCATTTCTGGGTCTACGCGACCTTCTACGCCGCTGTCGTGCTCGCCGTCCTGTTCTTCTGGAACTGGTTTGACAACCTGGCCACAGACGGCGTCCAGGGCCAGACGTACCTCAACTACTGGATAGTCATCAACACCCTCTACATCGTCCTCGCGGGCACGTTGAGCTACCACCTCTGGAGGGAATAGCCGGTCGAGTGAGTGCTCGCACCCGGAAGGGTAAGCCATGACCAACGGCCTGCCGCTCCTCAACAAGCTCCTCTACACCTCCGACATGATCGGCGGGCAGGCCGTCGTGCAGGCCCGCAACCTGTGGCTCCTGTTCTTCCTCGCGCCGCCCAAGGGCGAGGGCGACGCCGCCGTCCCTGGCATCGCGCTCGGCCCCATCGACGTCGACGCCCGCGTCTTCGTCGGCGCGCTCCTGACGGCCGGCCGCCTCATCGAGGCCTTTGACGACCCCATCATCGGCTGGTGGAGCGACCGCACGAAGTCCCGCTGGGGCCGGCGGCTGCCTTTCATCGTCCTCTCCACGCCCTTCTGGGCCATCTTCTTCATGCTGCTCTGGTTCACCCCCGTTGAGGGCGCCAGCATCGTCAACGCCATCTGGGTCTTCGTCATCTTGGAGCTCTTCTTCCTCAGCAACACCGCGTCCATCGGCCCATACGAGTCCCTGCTGCCCGAGATCGCGCGCAGCCACCGGGACCGCATGAGCATTGTCGCGTGGCAGTTCTACTTCGGCATCCTCGGCGCAGTGCTGGGGCTCGTGCTGAGCGGCATCGTGCAGGACGAGTTCGGCTTCAAAGTCATGGGCGTGCTGATGGGCGTCATGGGCCTCGGCTTCCGCTTCCTCGGCGTCGGCGGCGTCTGGCGGCACGCGCCGCGGGAGACGCCGCCAGCGCAGATGCCGCTCAAGGGCGCCTTCCTCGCGACGCTCGCCAACAGGCAGTTTCTCTACTTCCTGCCGACGTTCGTCCTGTTCCAGCTCTCCGCGACGATGACGCTCGGCTGGATGCCCTTCTTCGTCGAGGCCATCCTGGAGTCCGAGAACGAGGGCACGATGACGTCGGCGCTGACGGGCGCCGCCCTCATCGGGATGATGGTGGCCGTCTTCGTCATGTGGAAGCTGAGTCATACGAAGGGCAAACGATGGGTCTACTCCAATAGCCTGCTGGCCACGGCCGTCATCCTGCCCATCATGTTCTTCGTAGGCTTTGTGCCCGGCATCCCCGTCCTCGCGCAGGGCGTCGTCGTCGCCTTCCTCGTCGGCCTGCCGATGGGCGGCGTGAACCTGATGCCGAGGGCCATCACCGCCGACATCACCGACTACGACGAGATCCGCACCGGCATGCGCCGCGAGGCCATGTTCTTCACGACTCAGAACCTCTTCGAGAAGATCGGCTCGTCCTTCTCCGCCCTCTTCCTCGCCCTCATCCTTCTGCTGGGCGAGACGGCCGACGACCCTCTCGGCATCCGCCTGCTCGGCCCCGTCGCGGGCGTCATCGCCCTCATCGGCTACCTCGCCTTCCGAGGCTACCGCCTCCCGAGCACCGTCACGCCCGAGAGCGTGCGGGAAGCGGGGTTGTAGAAAAGAGAGGGAGGGGCCTTCTGGCCCCTCCCTATGTCAATGACTGGGAACGTCGAGTATTCATTCAACACGGGGTATAGCAGAATCCCAATCCTTGTACCTTTGAGCAAGGTCGTCCAATTCTCCTTTAACCACCTCATACATATCTCTCAAGAACCCCTTGGTGCTAAGTAAGAATCCCAGCCACTCACTAAAGCCTTCTTTCTTGATCACGGACAGCTGCTTGTCGGAATTCGGGTTGAGTCGCCCATTGGAATGCGCAACGATGTTGCGAATATAGCGGAGGACCTGCAGCCTTTCCCAACGTTTGCTGTTTCCAATGAGCTTGAAGTCCAAAACGTCAACAAAGTACTTCTTGGCGCGACTCAGAAAGTCTCCCTTTAGGTCACCGATGGCGATGTTCTTTCCTTGCTTCTTTTGTAGAAGATCTGCTATTTCCGTTACGGCAGACTCGTAAACTGAATACATGATCAAAATGAAGGGATTACGGTATATGAAAGGGGCAACAACTTGAACTTGATAATCATATACGTGCCTTAGCATCTGTTCTTCCATGTCATATTCATCGCTAGTCGGGTCTAGGCTTTTGAGTCCAGAGTCCCGAGCACTCCTAGCAGCTATTTCATCCTGAACGATTTGATCCTCAATGAGGCTCAAGTGCTTCGAAAGGTTCGACAGTTGGAAGTCAACTTCCAGCAGTCGAAAGTCAATTGTCATTTCCTCAGCCATTTGAGCGTTTCTCCCTTGCCATCTATTGAATTAGCGATCAGTTCTTATCTGGTGGCTACGTAAGTATTGCTTAGAACGCCCCAACGAAGAAAGGAGGGGCCAAATGGCCCCTCCTTGTTGGGTGTACCGGGCTAGCTACTTTCCTCCGAGGCTGCCTGCTGCCAATGGGTGACGCTAAAAGGCGTGCAGGAAGCGGGCTGTATCGTTGCCCATTCTCTAAAGTCGTAAGGACTTGATGTCCTGCTCCGCGCTTTCACTCAGCATGTGAATCGAGTAATAGAGTGCTGTAGCGGCCTCTTGGCCAATAGTTTCTTCGACATTCAAACGTCGACTGACCTTAGTGAACAGGCCTCTCAAAAGAAGTTCGTTCTTCTCGTATAAGTCGGCGTCTAGCCTATTGGCCGCCCGTGCAAGACTCTCGCCAAGTTGTTTCGCGCCCGCAGTAAGATTGGAGGGGTCCCCAATCAGCCTATCCGCCCATTTATCGAAGAATTCCATCCTTAGAGAGTTCATCCTCGGCTTTGCTCTTTCATCAGCACGTCCATTGGCATCTAATACCGTCGATTGAGCGATGACTTGGTTGTATTCGCCCATAGTTTCCCATACTGAGAGAGCGTTCCTATCCTCCAAGTAGCGGACAGTAAACACGCTTTGCTGGATGGCTTGCTCATCTCTCTTGAATCGCCTTTGCCATGCAAGCCCATACAGCTCTAAACGCAGCGCCGTCAGTTCATGGTGAAACGAGTTTTGGGGGATACCTTCCATTTGAGGGTTTTTGTTTATCAATTGCTTCTTGATGACATCCAAGAACTCTGCAGGCCCCACTAGAACTTGCCCTACTTGGACACCATCAAAAATGATTTCGTCATAAAACTTTCCGCAATGCTGAACGATACGTTCGTCAATATCCATCTCGGAGAAACTTCCTTTAGGTACGTCTCAGAAGTCTTGGATAACCGTTACAGGTAAGTGTGACTAGGTGTGCAGACTCTAGCCAACATTAGTGGCCATGTCAACAAACAAAGAGGAGGGGCCTCTCGGCCCCTCCCTCAATCTCTAGCGCAATCTACCCCTACTCAAAAAACGGCACGTACGCCACCGGCTCCCCGCCGTCCACGTCGCGGACGACGCTGGTAGCCTCCTGCCAGTCGACACTCTCGTTGAGAATCATGCCGACGGGGCGGACACGCACGAGGGCGGGGTTATCGACGCTCTCGGGAACAGATCCGTCCTCTTGCAGTGCGCGCGCTCCCGACAACAGCTGCTTCCGCACCTGGATGATCATGCGGTCACTGGTGCCCAGGTGCTCGCGGCGGCGGTCATAGATGGCGCCCATGGTCTCGGTCATCGCCCGGTCCTGCAGGTTCACCAGGAAGGGGATGCCGGACATCATGTACTGCTTCTGGACCTCATAGTCGATGCAGTAGTCGTTCGCCTTCCGCGCGAAGGACATGTAGCGAGTGCGCGGGTCCGGCGTTTCCGGCAGGTAGCCGCCGGCCGTCTTGAACGGGTCGAGCAGGAACGCTTCAAGGTCGGAGGAGGTGTCCGCTTCCGCCCTGCCGCTCATCATGAACAGCATGTGGTAGTCATCGTCCAGGGGCACCCAGGCGCGCAGGTTCACCGTGGCGTCGATGGTGATCATGCTGAAGAAGGGGTAGAGGTACTGGTTGACGCGGTGGTGGATGTCGCCCTGGTCGTTGATGTGTCGCAGCGCCGTGTAGTAGGTGCCATAGGGCGTCGGCACCACGTCGAGTGCGGGTGCGCGGTCGTTGGTCCACACGCCGCGGAGCTGGCCGGGCGCGGCCGGCGCGTCCTCGTAGAGACGGCCATGGATGAAGTAGACGTGCGAGGAGTCCAGGTCGCCCTCCAACCCCTGCATCCAGTTGCACTCCTCCGTCATGACGTGCGGCTCGTAGACCTGGTCGTAGGGCAGTGTGTTGACCTCGAACTGCGGGAAGGGCGGAGGCGTCTCGCGCGGGCCCATGTACGTCCACAGCGCCTTGTTGCACTCGACGACGGGATAGGCGGTCGCGCGCACCTTGTCCTTGAAGTTGCTTTCCGTCGGCTCGTTCGGCATTTCGATGCAGGCCCCGGTGGTGTCGAACTTCCAGCCGTGGTAGTTGCAGGCGAGCCCGGCGTGCTCGTTGCGGCCGAAGAAGAGCGACGCGCCCCGGTGCGGGCAGTTCTCGGCGATCAGCCCCACGTCGCCGTTGGAGTCGCGGAAGGCGACCAGGTCCTCGCCCAGCAGGCGGACGCGCTTCATCGGGCCATCGCGCTCCGGCAGGTTGCGGGAAGGGAGGAAGGGGATCCAGAACTCCCGGATGAATGACCCCATCGGCGTCCCCCGCCCCACTCGCGTCAGCATCTCATTGTCGTGCGTGGTCAGCATGCGTCTCCCCCTTGGCTTGTGATATTTCGACCTGCGTTCCCGCCTACCCGGCGCTCGCGGCTGCCTCCTTGCCGCCGAACTCCGCCCGCATCACCGGCATCACGTCCGAGATGAACAGCTCCAACGACCGCTCGGCCCGTTCCGGCGTCAGGTCTCCGTACGAAAACACAAGTATGCAGTAATTTATACCAGAGACCTTGACGGATTCAACCAATTGCTCGGCGACAGTCCGCGGAGACCCCGCGATTACCACGCGCGTGCTCCGGTCCGGCTGCGGCGCCCTAACGAGGGACGCCTGGTGCTTGCGCGAGAGGTGGCTGATGTGCGACGCCCACTCGGCCATCGCCGGCCCCGCGATCGCATCCGCCTCCGCGTCGGTCTCGGCGACGAAGACGTGCTGGTTGCGACCCAGCCTCGGCGCGGCGACGTGGGCGTTGTGCCTGCCCTCGTCGTCCTGATGCTCCATCCAGATCTCGCGGTACTGGTCGAGCATCGGGCGCACGTCCTGCGGCGGGCCGGGAATGGCCGTGTTGTACCCGTGCCTCGCCACAAAGTCGATGATGTCCGGGCTGCTGCTGGGGAACCAGAGCGGCGGGTACGGCTTCTGGTACGGCTCCGTGTGCAGTTCCACGTCATGGTAGTTGTAGTACGCGCCCTCGTGCTCCAGCGTGTCCTTGCCGCAGGCGTTGAAGAAGATGTCGAGCGTCTCCCTGTAGCGGCCGCGGGACTCCTCCACGTCTTCGATGCCGTACACGGCGGACTCGATGAGGGAGATGCCGCGGCCCACGCCGAGCTCCACGCGGCCGCGGCTCATCTGGTCCAGCATGCAGATCTCGTTGTAGAAGCGGTAGGGGTCGTACCAGGGCAGGCAGAACGTCAGGGCGCCGACGCGCAGCCGCTCCGAGCGCTGGATGGCGGCTGCGAGGAGGACGGAGGGCGAAATGTTGATGGAGAGGGGCGTCGCCTGGTGCTGCGCCGTGTGCCAGGCGTAGAAGCCGCCTCGATCCGCCATCTCGACCAGCCGCATCTTGTGCTCGACGATGTCGGCGACGGGCCGGCCGGAGTTCTCGATCCAGTCGAACATCGCGAACTCAAAGGGGGCTTCGGGGAATGTGGTTGCGGGCATGGGCTCGGCTCCTTGGCGTGTGATGTCTCGCCCCCGCGTTCCCGCCGCCTAGGCCGCCGCGGCCCCGCCGCCGAACTCCGCGCGCATTACCGGCATCACGTCCGAGATGAACAGCTCCAGCGACCGTTCCGCGCACTCCGGCGTCATGTCCCCGTACGAGAACACCAGCAGGCAGTAGTTTATACCTGAGACGTTCACCGACTCAATAAGCCTCTCCGCCACCGTTGCCGGCGACCCCGCGATGACAGCCCGCAGGCTGGGGTCCGCGTGCGGCGCGCGCACCTGGGACGCCTGGTGCTTCCGCGGCAGGTGGGTGATGTGCGACTCCCACGCGGCTATCGCCGACCCCGCGACGGCCTCCGCCTCCGAGTCCGTCTCCGCCACCAAGACCAGCTGGTTCCGCCCCAGATGCGGGGCCGAAACGTGGCCGTTGTGCCTGCCCGCGTCGTCCTGGTGCTCCATCCACACCTCTCGGTACTCGTCCAGTAGAGGGCGCACCTCGTGCGGCGCCCCCGGTATAACCGTGTTGTAGCCGTGCCTCGCGACGAATTCGTTGATGTCACGGTTGCGACTCGGGAACCACAGCGGCGGGTACGGTTTCTGGTACGGCTCCGTGTGCAACTCCACGTCGCGGTAGCTGAAGTATTCCCCCTCGTACTCGAGCGTCTCTTTGCCACAAGCGTTGAAGAAGATGTCCAGCGTCTCGCGGTACCTCCCCCGAGACTCCTCCACGTCGTCTATCCCGTAGATCGCCGACTCGATGAGCGAGATGCCACGCCCTACGCCGAGCTCCACGCGGCCGCGGCTCATCTGGTCCAGCATGCAGATTTCGTTGTAGAAGCGGTAGGGGTCGTACCACGGCAGGCAGAACGTGAGCGCCCCCACGTGCAGCCGCTCCGTTCGCTGTATCGTCGCCGCCAGCAGGACCGACGGCGAGACGTTGATCGACAGGGGCGTCGCCTGGTGGTGCGCCGTGTGCCACCCGTAGAAGCCCCCGCGGTCGGCCAGCTCCACCAGCCGCATCTTGTGCTCCACAATCTCCGCCACCGGCCGCCCGGGATTCTCGATCCAGTCGAACATGGCAAACTCGAATGGAGCCTCCGGAAACGTGGTCATTGCCATGGCGAGCAGCTCCTTAGTCTCAAGGGTTCTGGACGGGGAGTTGAAAACCCGTGCAAGTATACCACCACTGCCCGCCAACCCTTGTCGCCCCCTTTCCATGCGTCTATGATGCGACGAACACAGGGGGATGCTGAGCGAGGGGGTCGCAATGAGGTTCGGTTCCTTTGTGGAATTTTCCATGCCTGACGGCGGAAACCCGGCCCATGCTTACTCCCAGGCTTTCGACCACGTGGACACGGCGGAAGACCTTGGCCTGGACGTCATCTGCCTCGCGGAGTTCCACTTCACCCCCAACCGCGTGATCTCGTCGCCAATCACGGTTGGCGCCGCAATCGCGGGCCGCACCAAGCGGATCACCATCGGCACGTCCGTCCTCGTCCTCCCATTGTCGAACCCCCTGCGCGTCGCGGAGGAAGCAGCCACGCTCGACCACGTCAGCGACGGGCGGTTCGAGTTCGGGGTGGGTCGGAGCGGCTTCCAGACGGCGTACCAGGGCTACGGCATCCCGTACTCGGAGAGCCGCGACCGCTTCCGGGAGGCGCTCGACGTCATCACGATGGCGTGGACCAACGACCGGTTCAGCTACAGCGGCGAGTACTACAGCTACGAGGACGTCTGCGTCATTCCCAAGCCCGTCCAGTCGCCGCACCCGCCCATCCGCATCGCGGCGACGACAAACGACACCTTCCCGGTCAATGGCAGGATGGGCTACCCCCTCCTCATCGGGCTGCGGACGGTGCCGCTCGAGGGCGTGACCGAGCAGGTCGCCAGCTACAAGAAGGCGTACAAGGAGGCCGGCCACCAGGCCCCCATGGACGTCTCCCTCCGCATCCCGGTCTACGTCGCCGAAGACCGTGAGGCCGCCCTGACGGAGCCCGAGGAGAGCTTCATGCGGCAGTTCCGCAGGCTGCAGCGCCGCCTGGAGGCCGAGGGCGCGCAGGCCGTCGGGGCTCCGTCCGAGCAGCGCACCGAGCGGGCCGCGGGCATCGCGTCGATGGACTGGGAGGACGTGCAGCGCGAGAAGGTGGCCGTCGGCACGCCCGAGATGGTGGTCGAGCAGCTTAGCAGGCTGCGGGAAGCCCTCCACCTGTCGGAGGTCGTCGCCGAGTTCAACGCCGGCGAGCTCATCCCGCCCGAGCACATTGAGCGCTCGCTCCGGCTCTTTTGCGAGAAGGTGATGCCCGAGTTGCGGTAGTACACGAACGTTCGTCCCGAGAGAAATCGAACCCTGTCTGAGCTTGTCGAAGGGGGCAACGGGCCTACAGCCACAGGAGGACGACATGCCGGCCAAGCTGGAGCGAATTGGCCACTGCCTCATCAAGGTGCGCGACGTGGAGCGCTCCAAGCGCTTCTACATGGACGTTCTCGGCTTCCAGTTCATGGAGCAGGATCCGGACCACGGTGGCGTCTTCCTCAGCCTCCCCGGCGACGGCCATACCATCGATCTGTCGCCCGTCGGGGACCCGGCGACGGCAACGCCGCCCGTCGGGCAACAGGACGGCGTGGGGGTCTTGCACATCGCCTTCAAGGTCGGCAGCTATGAGGCCCTGCGGGAGTCGTACGACAGCCTCGTCGCCGACGGGGTGAACGTGCAGCGGATGATGGACCACGTGAGCCAGCGCAGCCTCTACTTCCAGGACCCGGACGGCAACACACTGGAGATCTACTACGAGTTTCCCAGGGCGCGAGAGCTCTTCCTGGCGGGTCGCGGTGACCAGGACGAACCCTTCACGTGGGACGACCCGCTGCCGGAGCACGCCGGAGCAGCCTCGTAAGGGGTGGGAGGTCACGGCTCACCGAAGCCGTCCCCTCCTGACGACAGGACAACGAACACAACACCGGGAGGCCCCCAATGACGACAGACCCTCGCCAGGATGGCTTTGCGCCCACCGAGTACGGCTCGGACGTCATCGTAGACGCCATTCGCGCCCTCGGCATCGAGTACATCTCCATGAATCCGGGCGCCACCTTCCGCGGCATCCATGACTCCGTGGTCAACCACCTCGGCAACCAGGGGCCGGAGTTCATCCTCTGCAACCATGAGGAGATTGCCGTCGCCCTCGCGCAGGGCTACGGCCGCGCCGCCGGCAAGCCCATGGCCGCCTTCGTGCACGACATCGTCGGCCTCCTGCACGCGTCGATGGCGATGTTCAACGCGTGGATGGGCCGCTCCGGCGTCCTCGTCCTCGGCGCGACGGGCCCCCTCGACGCCAACCACCGCCGTCCGTGGATCGACTGGATCCACACCGCCAACGTGCAGGGCGAGGCCGTCCGCAATTTCGTGAAATGGGACGACCAGCCAACCAGCGTCGAGGCCTCCGTCGAGTCCCTCATCCGCGCCTACAACCTCGTCGTCTCCGAGCCCCAGGGGCCCGTCTACGTCTGCTTCGACGCCGACGTCCAGGAGATGAAGCTCACCGAGCCCTTCCAGATGCCCGACGTCTCGCGCTTCCCCGCGCCGACCCGCCTGCAGGCCGACCCGGCGGCCCTCGAGCAGGCCGCCAGCGCCCTCATGTCAGCCGAGCGCCCCGTGGTGCTCGCCAACTTCCTCGGCCGCTCGGAGGAGGCCGCGCAGGGCCTGCTCCGTCTAGCCGAGAGCTTGGCGCTGCCCGTCATCAACGGCGGCGACTTCTTCAACTTCCCCACCCGCCACCCGCTCTACGCTGCCGAGAGCCGCGACGAGCTGCTCGCCGAGGCCGACGTCGTCCTCGCCCTCGACGTGTACGACCTCCAGCAGGAGCTCACCCGCCTTGACCGCGCGACACGCAAGACGGAGGACATCCTCCGCCCGGACGCCATGCTCATCGACATCTCGCTGCGGCAGCTACAGGTGAAGAGCTGGGCCGACGACCACGGCAGCCTCTACCCGACGGCCATGTCCATCGCCGCTGACACGGCCCTCGCGACGCCCGCCCTCGCCGACCTCGTCCAGCGCCGTCTCGACGACGCGGCGGGCAGCGCATCCGCCATCGCCGCCCGCCGGGAGCGCATCGCGCAGCTCAGCGAGGCCGCGCTGGCCCGCAACCAGGCGACGGCCCGGGCGCGATCGGAGGACCACCCCCTCGCCCTCTCCACCATCGCGCAGGAGCTCTGGGAGGTCGTCCGGGACTATGACTGGGTCGTCGGCAACGGTGACTTGCGCGGCTGGGTGCAGCGCCTGTGGGACATCAAGCACCCGTACCAGGACGTGAGCGCCCGCGGCGGCGGCGGCCTCGGCGAGGGCCTCCCCCACGCCGTCGGTGTTGCGCTGGCCAACCGGGACAAGGGCCGGCTCACCATCAACATCCAGTCGGACGGCGACATGCTCTTCACGCCCGCAGCCATCTGGACCGCCGTCCACCACCGCATTCCGCTCCTCATCGTCATGTACAACAACCGCACCTACGGCAACGACCTCGGCCACCAGGGCTCCATGGCGCAGGTGCGGGGCCGCCCGATGGAGCGCCGCACCATCGGCATCGACATCGACGACCCGGTCGTCGACTTCGCCGGCCTCGCCCGCTCCTTCGGCGCCTACGCCGAGGGCCCCATAGAGCGCGCCGAGGACCTGAAGCCCGCCTTCGAGCGAGCCGTCAAAGCCGTCATGGAGGAGGGCCGCGTAGCCCTCGTCGACATGTACACGCAGGTGGTGTGATCCAAGCCGCCTCCGTTCGCCCTGACCCCGTCCTGAGGCTCTCGAAGGAGCCTGTCCTGAGGTTCTCGAAGGGGCGCCCGCCGTTGCCAATGCAATTGCATATTGCTATGCTTGGCATGATGCTTTGCCCTACACAAGTGACTGCGCAGTAGGGCTGAGAATTTCAAGGAGGAGAGTCCATGCTCACTAGGGAAGACAATGATCTCGTAACCCAAGTCGGCCCCGGCACGCCCATGGGCGAGCTGTTCCGAAGGTTCTGGCTCCCCGTCATGCTGTCGGAGGAAGTCCCCAACGCCGACTCCACGCCCGTTCGCGTGACCGTCCTCGGCGAGAAGTTGATCGGCTTCAAGGACACGAACGGCAACGTCGGCCTCGTCGACGCCTACTGCCCGCACCGGGGTGCGCCGCTCTTCTTCGGCCGCAATGAAGAGTGCGGCATCCGCTGCGTCTACCACGGCTGGAAGTTCGACGTCGACGGCAACTGCGTCGACCTCCCCAACAGCCCGGAGGGCGAGACCTACAAGGACAAGGTGCAGATCAAGTCGTACCCGGCCGTCGAGCGGGCGGGGCTCGTCTGGGCCTACATGGGCCCCAAGGACAAGCAGCCCCCGATGCCCGGCTTCGACTGGCTGGACCAGCCGGCGGAGAACCGCTACCTGATGAAGTTCATCCTCCAGTGCAACTACCTGCAGGGCATGGAGGGTGACTACGACCCCAGCCACGCGATGTACCTGCACTCGACCCTCGACAACAACGCGTCCAACCGCGCTCTCCAAGTGAGCCAGGTGGGCAACACGTTCCAGGACCCCCGTCAGATCTACGTGGACATCGAGGACACGGACGGCGGCATCGAGTTCGTCTCCAGCGGAAACGCGGAGCGCGGGAAGCTGATGAGCCTGGGCCACTGGATGATGCCGATCTTCTGCACGGCTGGCATCGCCGGGCCGGGCATCTTCTCCAGCAACATGCGCGTGCCCATCGACGACGAGAGCTGCATGTTCTACCGGCTGCGCTGGAGCTACGACCCCATCCCCGACTACGAGCTGGCCGAGTACAAGTATGGGCAATTCACCCACCCGGAGCTCATCCCCGGCACCTTCTACACCAAGGCAAACATGCAGAATGACTACATGGTCGACCGGATTGCCCAGAAGAACTACTCGTACACCGGCATCAAGAACTTCCCGCTGCAGGACATCGCGCTGATAGAAGACCAGTGGGGCCCCATCGCCGAGCGGGAGAGGGAGCACCTAGTGCGCTCGGACGAGGGCATCATTCGCGTGCGGCAGCGCCTCATCCGCACGGCGCGCAAGCTGATGGAGGGCGAGGAGCCCAGTGAGCCAATGAACCCGCAGGGATTCAACGCCCGTACCGTTCGCAAGTTCTACCCCCACGACTTTCCGGTGCAGGATGCCGTGAAGGAGCTGAAAGAGCACCGGCACACAGCACGCCGCCCCGTCCTGGAGACGGCGAACGTCTAGGCCAAACCGGATAGCGTACCAGGAGGCCCCGCCCGGTCGAGGTGGGGTCTCTTGGTATAGATGCCCGTAGAGCGATTGGAGTCCATGACCACGAGACCGACAAACGAAGCCGCTGAAGACGCTCGGCCGCAGCAAGGGGGCGCTCCGCCCGCGGGGCGGGGGCCGTGGGGCGGCCCGCCCGGCGTGACGGCCGAGCAGAGCGGTCCATGGCTGCAGCGCACCTTCCGGTCGCTGGGAAACACGGAGTTCCGCTTCCTGTGGATTGGCTCGCTGCTGGCGATGGGCGCCATGCAGAGCATGGCGTTCGCGCAGGGCTTCTACGTCTACGACCTCACGGGCGACCCAAAGCTCCTCGGGGTGGTGACGGCGGCCAACGGCGTGCCGGGGCTCGGCTTGAGCCTGTTCGGCGGGGTCTTCGTCGACCGGTGGGAGAAGCGCGCCATCATCCAGGTCAGCCAGGTGCTATTCGCCATCATGGCGCTGAGCATTGCCCTCTTGATCTACACGGGCGCCATCCACTGGACGCACCTGATGGTCGCGGCGTTCATCCAGGGGTGCATCATGCCGTTCATGATGCCGGCGCGGCAGGCCATCGTACCGCAGATCGTGCCGAGGCACATGATCATGAACGCCGCCGCGCTGAGCGCCATGGTGATGAGCGCCACCACGATGGCGGCCCCCGCCATTGCCGGGCCGTTTGCCGGATGGCTGGGCATGGACATGCTGTACGTGCTGATCGGCGGGATGAACATCGCCTCCTTCGCGTTCACGACGCAGGTACACAAGCACTACCCCGAGGGCGGGCCGTCTGGACGAAGCCCCCTCGGTGACATCCTCCTCGGCTTCCAGTACATCCGCCGCGACACGGTCATCATGCTGCTCCTGATCATGGGCATCGTGCAGGTGATGATGATGGCCCCCATCCGGTTCGTGATGCCACTGCTCGCCCGAGACGACTTCAACGTCGAAGAGGCCGGCCTCGGCTTCATGCTGGCCGTGCTCGGCCTCGGCAGCATGGGCGGCGCCCTGCTCGTTGCCGGACTGAAGCGGGCGAGCTACCGAGGCCGCCTGCTGGTGGTCTCCGCCATCGTTTCCGGGCTGACGCTGATCGGGTTTGCGGCGTTGGCGGAGTTCATCCCGCTGTTCATTCCCGGGCTGATAGTGCTTGCCGTCGTCGGCCTGATCCAGTCCGCGCGAATGACCCTGCAGGCCTCGCTCACCCTCGAGTACGTGGATCCCACCTACCGCGGCCGTGTCATGAGCATCCAGGGACTCATGTGGGGGTTGATGCCCATCGGCGTTCTGCCGCTGACGATCATCGCCGACTACTGGGGAGCCCCGGCGGGCCTGGCCATCCTTGCAGTCACCTTCATCCTCATCGCCGCCATCGTCCTCATCTTCTCGCCGACGATGCGCCGACTGCACTAGTCCTTCCCCCCGCCCTTGACCCGACTCCCCCCTCTCCGTAAGGTGTAGCCGCACGACTCGCCGCAATTCGCATCCCATGAAGCCATGTCAAGGAGCGTGGTTTGCCCAGTTTCGTGACCGCGATGTCCAAGCAGACCCTCGGCGCGCTCCGGGACCTGGCGCCCATATTTGGCGTCATCGCCTTCTTTCAGATCGTCGTACTGCAGCAGCCCTTCCCGGAACTCGTCAACATCCTCGTTGGCCTTGTCTTCGTGGTCCTCGGCCTTGCGCTCTTCATTCAGGGCTTGGAAAGTGGACTTTTCCCCTTGGGTGAGGCGCTCGCGCAGGGTATGGCGCGCAAGGGCAGCGTCGTAGCGCTGCTGTCGCTGGCCTTCTGCCTTGGCTTCGGCACCACCGTCGCTGAGCCCGCCCTCATCGCCGTCGCCGCCGAGGCCGCCGACGTCGCGGCCGAGGCCGGCTTCATCGGCCTCAGCGAGTCCGCCCGCGAGACCTATGCTCTCGAGCTCCGTCTCGTCGTTGCCTTCTCCGTCGGCCTGGCCATCGTCCTGGGCGTGCTCCGCATCGTGAAGGGGTGGCCCATCCACCGCTTCATCATCGCCGGCTACGCCCTCGTCATGGTCATGACCCTCTTCGCCCCCGAGGAGATCGTCGGCGTCGCATACGACTCCGGCGGCGTCACGACGAGCACCATTACGGTGCCGCTCATCACGGCCCTCGGCGTCGGCCTCGCCACAACAATCCGCGGTCGCAACCCGATGCTGGACGGCTTCGGCCTCATCGCCTTCGCCAGCCTCACGCCTATGATCTGCGTGCTGGGCTACGGGATGGTGACGTGATGGCCGGGTTCCTCGAAGTCATCGTCACCACCACAGCGACGACGCTGCGCGACGTGATCCCTATCGTCGTCATCCTCGTCTTCTTCCAGATCGTCGTGCTCCGCCGACGCCTCCCCAACATGCGCGCCATCATTTCCGGCTCCGTCATGGTGCTGCTGGGCCTGGCCCTCTTCCTCATCGGCCTCGAGGAGGCGCTCTTCCCCATCGGTGAGACCATGGCGAAGCAGCTCGTCGAGGCCAGCACCGAGGGCGCAGAAGTGCTGGCGGGCGTCGTGCGATGGGAGGACTACTGGCTCATCTACTGCTTCGCGGCGGCCATCGGCTTCGCGACGACCGTGGCGGAGCCGTCGCTCATCGCCGTGGCGCTCAAGGCCGAGGAGGTCTCGGCCGGTGCCGTGAACGCGCTCGGGCTCCGCATCGCCGTTGCCGTTGGTGTCGCGGCGGGCGTCTCGCTGGGATGCTTCCGGATCGTCACAGGCACGCCGCTGCCGTGGTATATCGTCGTCGCATACGTCATCGTCATCATCCAGACGTATCTCAGCAACCGCACCATCATCCCGCTGGCCTACGACAGTGGCGGCGTGACCACGTCGACCGTCACGGTGCCGGTGGTGACCGCATTGGGGCTGGGCCTCGCCGCGAGTGTGCCCGGCCGCAGCCCCCTGATCGATGGCTTTGGTCTCATCGCGTTTGCCAGCGTTTTTCCCATCATGTCCGTGTTGGGCTATGCAATAATTGCGGATAGGGTGGAGCGCTGGCGGAAGAGAAGGCGGGCAAAGGAGGTGCGGTCATGAAGCTGTCGTTGGTTGTCGCCATGGTGGACGATGACAAGACTGAGGCCGTCATTGAGGCCGCCCGTGCCGCCGGGGCCACTGGCGCCACGATCATCAAGAGCGTTAGAGGAGAGGGCCTGCAACCGGGCCGGACGTTCTTTGGCTTGAGGTTCGGCGTCAGCCGGGACGTCCTGCTCTTCCTGGTCACGGAGCCAAAAGCCCGTGAAATCCTGGAGCGGATCCGCGACGCCGGAGAAATGGAATCCCAGGAAGGCGCCGGCATTGCAGTCCAGTTGGCGATTGAGGACGCCGTGGGGTTGAACTCCCAGATGACTGCCTTGTTGGCAGAATTGGAGGCCGCACTATGACCCAGCAGAACACTGTACGGATTTCCGATCTCATGGTGTCCGGCGTCAAGACAATCGACGGCCTCGCCACCGTGGCCCAGGCCATGGCTGCCATGAAGGAATACAACGTGAGCTCACTCGTGGTCGACCGCCGCAACAGCGACGACGAACTCGGCGTGATCACGGTCACCGACATCGCTCGTGAGGTCGTCGCCACTAACCGGGCCGCGGAGCGCGTGAACGTCTACGAGATCATGTCCAAGCCCGTGCTGACTGTCCGCGGGCAAATGCAGGCCCGCTACGCGGCGCGCCTGCTCGTGCACTTCGGCATATCGCGCACACTGGTCGTTGACGACGCCGGTAGCCCCGTGGGCATAGTCACCCTGCGGGACATGGTCATGGGTCTGGCGCCCACCCAGTAGGCGAACCATCCGCAGGCATCACAACGGAACCGAAACTAAGGGTGGCCGGACTCAGCAGCCGTACGCCGCTGAATTGCCCGGCCACCCCCTTTTCAGCCCTACTCGTACGTCCACGTATCGAAGAGGTCGTTGGCGCGCACGCCGTCTTCGTCGACGATCTCCCCGTTCGTACCGAAGCCGATCCAGGCAATCTGATGCTCCCCGGCCACCAGCGTCGGCCGTCCTTCAGCCGCCGCGTCGAAGACGAGCGTGTCCGTGCCGCTTCCGCTCAGCAGGGGCAGCTCCCAGCCGCCGGTGGAGGGCTCCAGCACGTAGAGGATGACCTCACCCTCCACGATCACCGGCTCGCTGAATTGCACCTCGACGTTGCCCTCGGCGTTCCGCGAAAGCCCGACCACCGTCGCCGGTTCCTGCGCACCGCCGGACATCGCCCCGGGCGGAAGCTCCATGAAGTTGGCCGGGGCCTCGACGCTCAGCGCCTCGCCGAACCCCTGGTACCGGACCGTGAACAGGTCGCGCGACTGCCCGTCCGGCCCCTCGACGGTGACCCGCACCTCCCGCGTGAGGAAGTCGTCCGCGCCCACGACGCGCGTCAGACCCTGCTCCATCAGCCCGAACATTGCAGCCGCTTCGCCGAGGTTTCCCCCGTCGGAGACGAGCACGTAGCCCTTCCCGCCGTCGTCCAGGTCGATGACTTCCTCCAGCGTGGTCGGAATGTCCTGCGGCAAGTACAGCATGCCGATGAGCTGCAGCGGGGCCAGGGACTGGTTATCTTCAGGCGCTCCCTTGAACCACAGCTGAGTCGCCGGGTCCTGCGTGTAGAAGTCCTGGCCAATGAGGACTCCCCGGGTCTGGATCTGCTCGCCCTCTGGCCCGAGCGTCAGCGTGAAGCTCGTCCTGTCTGGCAGGACCACGTCGCCCGACAACATCATGCCAAGCCCGCCGGGCGGAGCGCCCTCGACCGGAAAGGCCGCAAAGAGATCGACTGCCCCGTCGAATGAGAAGCTCTGGAACCCCTGCATGGCCTCGCGGTTGCAGGAAATGACTACGTCCGCATCCGTGAGCAAGCCCCCGGTAGCGCATTCAGCCGATAGCGGCTTGTCGTCGGGCATCATCGCGTCATCCGCCGACGTCGTGTCGGTCGGCGGCTCCGCGGGTGCGGCGGGCGCAGGTGCCGCCGGCTCCGTCACCGGAGCGGGCGCCGCAGGTTCGACTTGCTCAGCCTCATTCCCGCAGGCCCAGAAGGGAATGGCGCCCAGCGCCAGCACAAGCAGGAGAACAAGGAGTATCGCCTGTTTCATATCTACCTCCTTCACTCTGTCACCAACCGGTACTGCAACCCCTCACTTCCCCACCACCACCTGGAAAGGTCGAGGCCCCAGCTCTCTTCTCAGGGTCACCGCCCGATTTGCAGGCGGCTTTTTTGACCCCTCATACATACATTGTTCGCATGGGCGATGCATTTGTGCAAGGGTTTTTCGTGGAATTGGCCAAACAGTCGACCAGGCTCACGGTCAGGGCTTCATCTCTTTGCATCCTCCGGACGCTCCCCAATCGGCCTGACAATCGGGCGGTGGTCCCAGACGCACGCTGACGCCCCCATTCGGAATGAGGACGCCAGCATGGAGAGGTGGGACCTCGTGTGGTAGCGCCGCCGGAGCGGCTAGTAGTCGAAATCCCTGTTGTGGAGCCGGGCTCGGACTGCCACCAGTGCGGCAGCCGCGCATCCAAGCGCCGCGAGCGCCAGCACTGGTCGGGCCTTCAAAAACCTCCGGTTGCCATCGAAGACAGTCATATCATCCTCCTCTCGGTCTTTTGGGGGCCCTTTGTGCCCCAATTTCATTTTTGCGCATTTGATTCTTCTGCCCTAACCCTTCTAATTCTTGTAACGAACGAATCGGTCTGAGGTTACATCGGAGCGGCAAATTCGCAGAACGCCGTCAAGAACAAGGAGGCAAAGCCTTTTAGGGGAATTCATCAATGGGTGCGATGAGGGAGCGAATGAGAATCCCGGCCATCCAAAAGGAACGGCCCCGATGTGAACTCCGAGGCCGTTTCAGCAAGGGGGAGTCGACTGGCCTACTCCCCCTCGACCGGGTTGCGCAGCGTCCCAATGCCCGGGATATCGATCTCCACCACGTCCCCCGGCGCGATGTCCGGCGTCGCGCCGTCGCAGCCGAGCCACATCACGTCGCCCGCGTAGAGCGTGACGTACTTCGTGGTCTCCACCAGGAAGTCCACAAACGAGTAGATCGCGTCGCCGGTCCAATACCGCGACGCCTCTTCGCCGTTGACGCGCGTGATGACTTCCAGCCTCTCCGGGTCCAGCCCGGGCGTGATCCACGGGCCCATGGGCGCGAAGGTGTCCGCGTTCTTGGCGCGCCAAAGCGTCCGATCGCCCCGCTGCCACGTGCGCTCGCTCACGTCGTTGCCAATCGTGTACCCGAGCACGCAGTCGAGCGCGTTCTCGCGCGTCAGCCCCTTCACCGTGCGCCCGATGACGGCGACCAGCTCCCCCTCGACCTGCACCGGCCCGCCGGCATCGCGAGGGATGACAATGGCCTCGTCCTGCGCGATTAGCCCGTTGTTCGCCCGGTAGCCAATGTCGGCGCGCGGCGGCGGTTGTCCGCTGCCGCCCAGGGTCTGCGCCGCCCACGCCAGGTGCGCGCGGTAGTTTGCCCCCGCCGCGTAGAAGGTGGGCGGCACGCACGGTATGAGCAGCTTCACCTCCGACAGCGGCCGCAGGTCATCGCCCGCAACGCCGCCGGAGAACGGGCTGCCCGTCATTCGACGCACAGAATCGCCGTCCACCACGCCATAGGCGGCCTCGTCACCGTCCAGAAACCTGCACCAGTGCATGACGACCTCCTGTCAACGCCGTTCGCCCTGGGGGAAGTCGAAGCCCGTCCGGAGGGCCTCGAAGGGGGTGAACGCCCCCGCTGGCGCGCATTCCGGGCCGCCGCTATGATACGTGCACCAGGCAAACAGGACGAGGGGGTGTGCCGCTATGGCCAAGAGACGGTTTCTCCTGGAAATGGGGATGGGCGTGGACCTGCACGGGCGTGACTACACCAAGGCAGCCCAACGCGCCGTGCGCGAGGCCATCTGGCACAACAGCTTCGGCGCCGCCCGCCACCTGGGCAAGGGTGTGGACGAGATGCTCGTCGATGTGACCATCGCGTCCCCCAACCCGGACGCCGTTGACGGCGCCGCAGTCCTCGAGGCCCTGCCCCACGGCGACAACAACACCATCAACGTCGTGAAGGGCGGCCTCGAGATCCCCAACGAGGCGGGTGACGATGCCACCGTCATCGTCAACGCTGCCGTCGTCGTCAGCTTCGATCTGTAGGCCCCCAGCACGCTGCGTCGTCACTACGACGAAGGCCACGTAGTGCCGCCGGCATTTAACCATGCCTTAACGAGCCCGCGCTTGCGGTCTCCTGAGGGTTCGGTACAATACGGGCGAACCCAAGACACTGAGGAGGAACTATGAGTACTGTAGCTGAAGAACTGGCCATCTCAACACCGGACGGCACCATGACCGGCTTCGCCCAGCTCCCGGAGGGCGATGGCCCCCACCCGGTCGTTATCGTCATCCAGGAGATCTTTGGCGTCGACGACCACATTAAGGACGTCGCTCGCCGCTTCGCCGCCGAGGGCTACTTCGCCGTCGCCCCAGACCTCTTCTACCGCCAGGGCGCCGGCCTGACCGTCTCCTACGAGAACCGCGAGGAGGCTTTCGCGCTGCGGGCCACCACCACGCCTGACGGCATCACGGCGGACCTGAACGCCCTCATGGCCCACCTGCAGAGCGACGCCCGGGCCAACTCCTCCGTCGGCATCGTCGGCTACTGCTTCGGCGGCGGCGTGGTCTACCTCGCCTCCCACGCGGTGCCCGGAATCTCCGCCGCGGCCATCTACTACGGCGGCGGCATCGTCCCCCGCGACGACGCGCCCGCGGGCTCGCCCAACGGCCTCGACAACGCCGGCGCAGTCGCCTGCCCGGTCATCGGATTCTGGGGCGAGGAGGACGCGGGCATCCCCGTCGCCCACGTCGAGCGCATCGAGGCGGCGTTACGGGACGCGGGCAAAGACGTCGAGTTCCACGTCTACAAGGGCGCCGGCCACGGCTTCTTCTGCGACGGCCGCGGCAGCTACAACAAGGAGGCCTCCGACGACGCATGGCCGCGCACGCTGGCCTTCTTCAAGCGGAACCTCGGCACAGACTAGGCGATACGGCATAGAGCACGAGAGGGCGCTCCAATGGGGCGCCCTCTTGCTGTCTCCGCGTTTCTACAGGTTGACCAGCACCCCGCCGGTCACCACCAGCGCGGCCCCTCCCGCGACGGCCGGCGTGACCAGCTCCAGCCGTCGCAAGAAGAGCCTCGAGAGGACCACGGCAAAGAGCGGCTCCATGTTCTGCAGGGGCACAACGATCAGCAGGTCGCCTCGTAGCAGCGCGCCGAGGACGCACAGGTGGGCCGTGATAGCCATCGCGCCGCCAATCGTGAACATGAGGAGCGTGCGGCCGCCGGGCAAGGCCATGCCTTGCCGCTTGACAGCGCCCATGCCCATCGACGTCACGAGCGCCGTCACGGACATGACCGCGAGGCCGAGGAACACCTCGGGCGTGATCTGCAGCCCCCACTTCCGAAACACGTACGTGATGGCGATAAAGAACCCCGCACCCAGCGGGAACAGCAGGTCGAGGGCACGCCGCGGCCTGTCCCTGTTGCCGCCGGATGCGTCCAGTCCCAACAGCGCAAGGCCCACAAGCATCGCAACGGTCCCAGCGCCGATGAATGGCGTGAGTGTCTCACTGAAGAACAGCACGCCGGCGACCGCGGTGAAGAGCACCTGCACGTTGTAGATGGGCGTGGTGACGGCGACGCCCACGCGTTGCAGGCCCGTGAACAGGAAGAGCCTTCCCAGAAACGGCCCGCACACCCCCGCCGCGACGAAGGCCAACACCGCCCAACTCGAAAGGCTCGTCCAGGGCGCAAGGAAGAAGAACAGCGGCCAGGAGACGGCGACGGCGACCACCGCCGCCGTTCGCACCGCCGCGTCGGTCGTCCCGCGCTCGAGCCCCAGCCGGGTGAAGAAGGACGCCAGGGAGAAGAACATCCCCGCGAGTACGGCTAGCAGCGCAGGAGGCATGGGCTAGCCCCGTCCTTCTCGGTTGAGCGGCATGTGGCGCATCGCCCCAATGTAACCGCAACGCTAGAGGTTAACCAGTACCGCTCCCATCATCACAAGCGCCGCACCCGCCACGACGGCCAGCGTCACCTGCTCGAGCCGGCGCAGAAACACCAGCGAGAGCAGCAGCGCGAAGAGCATCTCCGTGTTCTGGAGGGGGATGACCACCACCAGGTTGCCATGCAGCAGCGCTGCCAGACTGCTCAGGTGGGCCACGTTGGTCATCAGGCCGGCCATGACGAACATCTTCAAAGGCCGGCCTGTCGGAAAGCGGATCGTCTGACGGTGGACCACGGCGGAGCCAAGGGAAATGACGAACGCCGTCGAGGTCATGATCGCAAGGCCAAGGTAAATGTCGGGAGTCTCCAGCAATCCCCATTTTCGCAGCACAAACCCTGCCGCAATGCACATGCCGGAGGCCAGCGGGAGCGCCAGTTCGCGAAGTTGGGCTCGCTGTTCGAGGCCCAGGCTGAACTTGCCCAGGCAGAGCAGCCCGGCCCCGCCTACGGCTGCCGCGGTCCCAAGGCCGATGAGCGGGGAGAGGGCTTCGCTGAACAGGATCGCGCCGCCCATGACGGACAGGGGCGCTTGGACGTTGTACAAGGGCGTTGAGACAGCGACGCCCACCCTCTGCATGCCCGCAAACAAGAGTACGCGGCCCAGAAAGAGTCCCGTCGCTCCGGCGCCGACGAAGGCCAACACCGCCCAATTGGAGATGTCCGAGTCGGAAGCAAACGCCAGGTAGAGCGGCCAGGCGACGAAGGCGCTGATCATGTTGACGATCAGGACTGCGGCGCCTGACGTACCCCGTTCCAACCCCCATCGGATGTAGAGGGACGCAAGGGCAAGGAACAAGCCGGTCAGCACCGCCAGCATGGCCGGACTCATGCCCTCGTACCTCCCTTCTCTATGCAAGATGGAAAGCAGGGGCGCTTTATGCTATATCATAAACCTGCCCCTACTGCGAAACTGTCCATACAGCAGGAGAGCGCAATGCCAGGGAATTCACGTATCAAGGTGTCGCCGTCCATCCTCTCCGCCGACGCAGCTGCCTTCGGCGCCCAGGTGGCCGAGGCTGAGGCCGCCGGCGCCGACTACATTCACGTCGACGTCATGGACGGTCACTTTGTCCCCAACCTGACCTTCGGGCCCATGCTGGTGGACGCCCTGCGCTCTCGGACCAGTTTGCCCTTGGACGTTCACCTTATGGTGGATGCGCCGGACCAGCTCATTCCGGAATTCGCGAAGGCTGGAGCGTCCATCCTCACCGTGCATGCGGAAGCCTGTGCGCATTTGCACCGGACAGTCCATCTCATCAAGGAGTCGGGCGCCCGTTCCGGCGTTGCCCTGAACCCCTCGACACCCGCCAGCGTCCTGGAAGAGATCGTCGGCGACCTCGACCTCGTGCTGGTGATGACCGTGAACCCCGGCTTCGGCGGTCAGCGGTTCATCTCATCCGTCGTGCCCAAGTTGCGCAGGGTACGCGCCATGCTGGACGAGCGTTCACTCGAGACGGAGCTTGAGGTGGATGGCGGCATCAATGCTGAGACGGCGGAAGAAGTGGTGAAGAACGGCGCGAGGGTGCTCGTCGCCGGGTCCGCCATCTTCAACGAGAGGGAGAGCGTCGCGGAGGCGATGAACCGGTTGCGCGGAAGCATCCGTGAACTCTAGGCGACGCCGATACGGCGCACCTCGACTGATGCGCGATCAGGGGAACGTAGAAGGTCACGGGTCTACCGTACGCGAGAGGGCTTGTATTGGCTGCGGATGCAGCGCGTGCAGGCCTTCACCCGAACGCGCTGGCCATTGATCACCATGGTCGCCCGCTGGACATTGGGAAGCCAACGGGTGTTGGTGCGCCGCTTGGAGTGGCTGACGTTGTGGCCGCTGCCGCCAACTTTGCCGCATATTTGACAACTTGCCATGGCCTGCCTTTTGACGGTCAATAACCGCTTGCTTACAATTTCTAAATTACAGTAGCACAGCCTTGGGGCCGGGGCAAGCAAACACAGCGGACGGGAGGGGCTGCCCGGTGAACGACAGGAACACCACACATCTGGACGCCGGCGGGCTCTTGACCCTGCTCTCCGGCGGCGCGCAGGCCCTCGAGGTCAACCTCGAGGCCGTCAACGCCCTCAACGTCTTCCCCGTGCCCGACGGCGACACCGGCACCAACATGCTCCTTACCCTGAAGACCGTCGTCGAGGCCGCGCAACAGGCCGATGGTTCCGCGCTCTCGGACACGGCCAGCGCCGCCGCTCACGGCGCGCTCATGGGCGCCCGCGGCAACAGCGGCGTCATCCTCTCGCAGTTCATCCGAGGCCTCGCCTCGGCCGTCGATGGGCTTCCCCACGCCAACATCGCCCAGCTCGCCGACGCCTTCGCGCAGGGCGGCGCCGCCACGTACCGCGCCGTCAGCAACCCCGTCGAGGGCACCATGCTCACCGTCATGCGGCGCACTGGCGAGGCCATGCAGGTCGCTGCCGCCGAAGCCGAGAACGCCCTCGCGCTCCTGGAAGCTGGCCTCACCGTCTGCAGGGAAGCTGTCCTTCAGACCCCCGAGCAGCTCCAGGTGCTCCGCGACGCCGGTGTCGTCGACGCCGGAGGTCAGGGCTTCTCCGTCTTCCTCGAAGGCGGCCTGCTTGCCCTCAGGGGCGAGGATCCGGCGTCCATCCGCATGGAGAACGTTGAGGGCCTCGGCCGCATATCTGACGACTTTCTGATGGCGGTTGAAGAAGAGGTGTGGGGCTTCTGCACCCAGTTCATCATCACGGGCGAGGCTCTGGACCCGGAGGGCCTGCGCGCCGCCATCCACGCCATGGCCCACTCCACCGTCGTCATCGGCGATACGCGCACGGTCCGCGTCCACGCCCACACGCTCGAACCCGATTCCCTGCTCGAACTTGGCCGTTCGGTGGGTGTGGTGGACCAGGTCAAGATCGAGAGCATGGACAACCAGCACCAGGACTTCCGCGCGGCCCGCACGGACGGACCGCCGGCCGCGGTAAGCGTCCTGGCTGTGGTGCGCGGCGACGGCCTGGAGGGTGTCTTCCGGAGCCTTGGCGTGGAAGTGATCGTCTCCGGCGGTCAGACCATGAACCCCAGCACGGAGGAGCTGCTGGAGGGGATCCGGTCGCTGCACGCCGAGTCGGCAGTGTTGTTGCCCAACAACAAGAACATCGTAGCCTCCGCGCGTCAGGCAGCCGAGATGTCCCCCATCCCCGCGCGCGTCGTCCCGACGACCTCCTTGCCGCAGGGCATCGCCGCAATGCTGGGCTTCTCTCCCATCCGAGACCTCGACGAGAACGCGGAGTCCATGACGGAGGGCGCGGAGTCCGTGGCCGATGGGGAGGTCGTGACCGCCGTTCGCGACGCAGTCATCGACGGCACGCAAGTGCGCGCGGGCGAGGTTATGGCTCTGCTGCGGGGCAAACTTGCGGCCTCAGAGCCAGCCGTGCAGGACGCGCTCCTCGGGCTCGTGCGTGCCGCCGAGCCCGAGGAAGGCTCGCTGGTCACCCTCTACTACGGCGGCGACGCCACCCACGGCGATGCCCTCTTCGCCGCGGACGCCATCTCCGGCCTCCAGGCCGACCTAGAGGTCGAGGTCGTCTATGGCGGCCAGCCCCACTATCACTACCTCGTGTCCATCGAATAGCAACGCCAAAGGTCGAATGCACACAAAAGGGCCCCGCTGATTGGAGCGGGGCCCTCGCCATGTCAGGCGGTTGGCACGCTACGACGCCTTGCGTGACCTCGTGCGCCGGTTCGTCGCCTTCGTGTCGGTCGAGCCATCGTCCAGCGATGGCCCGGCGGCCTTCCGGAACTCCTTGATTGCCGAGCCCATGGACTTCGCAAGCTGCGGCAACCTCGTCGCTCCGAAGAGCAGCAGCACGATGAAAAGGATCAGAATGATCTCGGGCAGGCCGAACCCGCCGCGGAATAGCCCAAACACGTTGCACCTCTCTCCGGCCTGCTCCCGTTCAAAGGCCGGGCTTCACCGTGTAGATTTTCTCAGATTGTCAATAGGCTCGCAACCTAACCCTCGGCCCGCATCGCGGGAAGCAGCGCGACGGCCAGCACCTCGTCCATGTTCTCCACGGGCACGAAGTTCAGCGTGCGCCGTACCTGCGACGGCACGTCCTCTAGGTCCCGGTTGTTCTTCTTCGGCAGCACGAAGGTCGTGATGCCCGCCCTGTGCGCGGCCAGCACCTTCTCCTTGATGCCGCCCACCTCCAGCACGCGACCGCGCAGGGTGACCTCGCCCGTCATCGCGACGTCCTTGCGCACGGGCAGCCGGCCCAGCGCAGACACCAACGCCGTCGCCAGCGTCACGCCCGCCGAGGGCCCGTCCTTTGGCACCGCGCCGGACGGCACGTGGATGTGGATGTTGTTCTCCTCGAAGACCTTGGGCGGCAGCTTGAAGCTGTGCGAGCGCGCCCGCGCGTAACTCAACGCCGCCTGCGCCGACTCCTTCATCACGTCGCCGAGCGACCCGGTCAGCGTCAAGTCGCCCTTGCCGTCGACGACACTCACCTCGACCGAGAGCACATCGCCGCCCACCGCCGTGCGGGCCACGCCCGTCGCGACGCCGATCTCGTCCTGCTCTTCCGCCGCGCCCCACGTGTACCTCGCCGGCCCGATGGCCTTGGTCAGGTAGTTCGTCGTGATGCGGGACGGCGCCTTGCCGCCGTCGGCGACGGTTTTCGCCACCTTGCGGTACACCCCGCCGATCTCTCGCTCGAGGTTCCGAACGCCTGCCTCGTGCGTGTACCCGCGGATGAGGTGCAGCAGCGGCTCCTCGCTCCACGGCACACGCCTGTCGCCGAGCCCGTTCTCCTCCGCCTGCTTGGGCGCCAGGAATTGCTTGGCGATGTGGATCTTCTCGTCCTCGGTGTACCCTGGCAGTTCCAGCACCTCAAGCCGGTCTCGCAGCGCGGGAATGACCGGGTCCAGCACGTTGGCCGTCGCAATGAACAGTACCTTCGACAGGTCGTAAGGCACTTCGAGGTAGTGGTCGCTGAATGCGTGGTTCTGCTCCGGGTCCAGCACCTCCAGCAGCGCCGACGATGGGTCGCCGCGAAAGTCCGACCCCATCTTGTCCAGCTCGTCCAGCATGAAAACCGGGTTGACCACTCCCGCCGTTTTCATCGCCTGCACAATGCGACCGGGCAGCGAGCCGACGTAGGTGCGGCGGTGTCCGCGGACCTCGGCCTCGTCGCGCACGCCTCCAAGGCTAACCCGCACGAAGACGCGTCCGAGCGCCTCGGCGATGGAGCGCCCCAGCGAGGTCTTGCCGACGCCCGGCGGTCCCACCAGACAGAGCACCGGCGACCGCAGCTTGCCGGCCGAGAGCTTCCGCACCGCCATGAATTCGAGCAGGCGCTGCTTGACGTTCTGCAGCCCGTAGTGGTTCTTGTCGAGCACCTTCGCGGCGTGAACGGTGTCGAGGTTGTCTTCCGTTGACGCGCTCCACGGCAGCGAGACCATCCAGTCCAGGTAGTTGCGCAACACGGAGGATTCCGGCGACATGCTCGGGATCATTGACAGCCGGTTCATCTCCTCCAGCGCCTTGTCCCTGACGGCCTCCGGCATTCCCGCCTGCTCAATGCGAGTGTTCAGGTCGTTGGCCTCCTTGTGCGTGGGGTCAACGTCCTTCAATTGGTCCTGGATCATGCGAAGATGCTCGCGCAGTATGTGCTCGCGCTGCGTCTTCTCCACTTCCTCCTGCACGGCTGACTGCATGCGGTTCTGCAGGCGCAGCACCTCCAGTTCGCGGGCGAGCAGGCGGTGCACGTGCTCCAGCCGTGCGTCGGGGTCGAGCAGCTCCAGCACCTCCTGCGCCTCCTCGACCGGGAGCTGCAGCGAGTTCGCCACCTGGTCTGCCACCTCTCCGCTGTTGGCCGCGTTCAGCGCGGCGATGTAGTCCTCCTCGCCCAGATGGTGCGATGTCTTCACCGCCTCGCCCAGCAGCTCCAGCACCGCGCGTCGGGTGGCCTCGGCCTCCATCGATTCCTCCGACGGCTCCTCCAGGGCCAGGACCGAACCCCGGTAGAACGGATCGGTCTCCGTCACGTTTTCGATGGAGACGCGCTGGAATCCCTCGAGCACAACACTGGCCGTGCCGTCGGGCAGGCGCATGACGCGATTGACCGTGGCCAACGTGCCGATCGTGTACAGGTCTTCCGGGGTGAAGTCGCGCTCCTCCCGGTTTCGCCGCCCAACCACGACGATCTGGCGGTCGCCAGCCATCGCTTCGTCCACGGCGCGCTGGAAGATGGGGCGGAATACCATGACCTGCCCCATGACGCGCGGAAACACCACGACGTCGCGGCGCACCAGCATCGGGAATTGCTGGAGACTGGGCTTTCGCCGGCGAGGACTCACAAAGGCGCCTCCTGCGGAAAGTGGCACGTCACCCTGACATGCAGTCCAGGGTGCGGAGAGGGTGTAGCATCTTCAGTCTATCACGCCCCTTGCCTTGTTGCGTTGCATGAACGGCCGGTCAGCTCACTATCAGGTTCACGACGCCAAGCAGCGCGGCGGCGACCACGATCAGCGTGACACAGCGGCGGTAGTACTCCGGCTTAAGCTTGCGAAGGATGATGGCCGACAGGACCACGGACATGCCAAGGAACGGCAGCATGAAAACGTCCTCTACCAGCGACCCGACATTCACCACCCCATTGACGGCGAATACGGCAATGGTCACAACCTCCAGTACCACCAGGTACGCAGCGAGCACGGCCCGCATGGTCTGGACAGGCCACTGTTGGTTCACGAGCAGAAGCGCAACGGGCGGGCCTGAGATGCCAGAGAGCGGGAAGACCAGCCCGCTGACCGCTCCGCCGGCAACCATCGCCACCGGCTCCCGCCGGATACTGAGGCGCAGCCCGGCGAGAAGGGCAAGGCCCACGACGATGATTATCGAGGAGATGGTGATCTGCAGCGTGCGTGGGTCCAGGACAGTAAGCAGCTGCGCCGAGAAGGGCGCCACCACAACCGCGGCCGCGGCGAGCATTGCTGCATGCCGCCACGGCACGTGCCTCCAGGTCTGGCTGAGGATGATCATGTCCTGCAGCAGGATCAACGGTGCGATGAAGCCGACCACCTTGTTGGGCTCCATCACCAGGAGCAACAGAGGAGTTCCAATCAACGCAAAGCCGACGCCAAACGTGATCTTGATGGCGGAGGCAATGAAAATAATGAGGCCGACGAGAATAAGCGTTGTATCTATCGGCATGGTTCACCATTGTACATGAGCCCTGCCACTATGGCGCGCCAAGCGGCGGCTCCCTGCGCGCAGTCGTCCACTCGTCCGAAGCCTCTCCGGCATGCGCCTCGCTTCCCTTTACGCCCAATGGGGTGGCGCGTATCCTATGTAGTTGCTGGAGTGCGCATGCCTTTGCGCCTCTGGCACAGGACTGACGCAATGACACATCGAAGAGAGTGCCCATGAGTAGCACAGCCATTGAACGCGTTACGCTGCCGATCGTCGGCCTCACGTCGGACGAAGGCGCCGCCGATCTCGAGGACGCCCTTCGCGCCGTCCCCGGCGTGGCGGACGTTCGGCTCGACCTGGTGACTTCCGCCGCCGTCCTTGACGTCTTTCCGCGGCAATCGCTGTCCCAACAGGACTTGAGCACAGCCGTCGCGAGAGCGGGGTTCTCCATCCCTGTCGAGACCACAAACCTGAACATCGGCGGCATGACCTGCGGCTCCTGCGTCATGCACGTCGAACACGCCCTCAACGGCATTTCGGGCGTCCAGGCAGCCCGGGTGAACCTCGCCTCGGAGAAGGCCGCTGTGGACTTCGTTGCGGGAATGGTGTCTCTCGATGCTCTCAAGGACGCCGTTGAGGAAGCGGGCTATCGCATGGAAGGCGTCGCGTCCGAGTCCGCTGAGGACGAGCTCATGCGGAGGCAGGAGCGCGAACGCGAAGCCCGAGGGTTGCGCCTGAAGGCAGTCGTGGCGCTCGTTCTTGGAGCCCTCGTGCTCATCGGGAGCCTCGACACCGTCTTCCCCTGGGCTCCGGAGTTCCTGCAGTCCAAGTGGACCCTTTGGGCGCTGGCAACGCCCGTCGTCATCTGGGCGGGTGGCGGGTTCTTCGTCAACGGCATCGGCGTGCTGCGGTTTCGGACCGCTAACATGTATACCCTGATTTCCATAGGCGTTGGCACGGCGTACCTGTTCAGCGTGTCCATTGTCCTCTTCCCGGACTACTTCATCGCGAGGGAAATGCCGACCACCCTCTTCTTTGACACCGCCGCCGTGATTGTGGCGCTGATTCTGGTCGGGCGTTTCCTTGAGGCCAGCAGCCGAAGGCGCACGTCGGAAGCCATCAACCGCCTCCTGCATCTGCAGTCCCGCACCGCCCGTGTCGTGCGAAACGGCACGGAGATCGAGGTCCCCGTAGAGGAGGTCTTTGTCGGCGACGTCGTTCAGGTGCTCCCCGGCGAACGCATCCCTGTCGACGGCATCGTGCTGGAGGGCGCGTCCTCCGTCGATGAGTCGATGCTCACCGGCGAAAGCCTGCCCATCGAAAAGGGCGCCGGCGATTCCGTGTACGGAGCAACCGTCAACGGCACCGGGACGTTCACCTTCCGCGCCGCCAAGGTGGGCGCCCAGACCCTCCTCGCCAACATCATTCGCATGGTTGAAGAGGCACAGGTGTCCAAGGCGCCCGTGCAGCGGACTGTGGACGTGGTCGCGTCCTACTTTGTGCCGACGGTCCTTGCCATTGGTTTTGCCGCCTTTGTCCTTTGGTATGCCTTGGGTCCAGCCCCGTCGCTGTCGTACGCGATCATGACCTTCGTCGCCGTGCTCATAGTCGCCTGCCCCTGCGCCCTCGGCCTCGCCACACCGACGGCCATTGTCGTCGGCACGGGCGTTGGCGCGTCCCACGGCGTGCTGATCCGCACCGCCGAGGGCTTGGAGCGCGCCCACTCGGCGACCACCGTCGTCCTCGACAAGACCGGAACGCTCACCGTCGGCAGGCCCGTCCTGACTGACCTCATGGCGTTCGGCGTCGGCGAGAGCGAGTCCCTCCGGCTTGCCGCATCCGTTGAGCGCAACTCTGAGCACCCCTTCGCCCAGGCCTTGCTGGACGCGGCGGAGGAACGCGGCCTGAAGCTTGAAGACGTTGATGAATTCCAGTACTTCCCCGGAGAGGGCGTCATTGGCCTCGTGGGCAACCGGAGAGTGGCGGTCGGCAATGGGCGCTTGATGTCCGCTCTCGGCGTCGACGCATCATCCGTCGCCTCGCGCGCCGGCGCCATGGCGGCGAACGGGCGAACGCCCATTTTCGTGTCCATCGGCGACAGCCTCTCGGCCATCATGAGTGTCCAGGACACGATCAAGCCGGAAGCTTACGAGGTCGTCTCCAAGCTGCGCTCCATGAGCATGGAACCCGTCATGCTGAGTGGCGACAACAAGCGGACGGCCGAGGCCATCGCGCGCAGGCTTGGCATTGTGCAGGTCATTGCCGGCGTCCACCCTGACGAGAAGGCCCTCAAGATCCGTCAGCTCCAGTACGAGCGCAAGATCGTCGCGATGGTCGGAGACGGCATCAATGACGCGCCCGCCCTCGCGCAGGCGGACGTGGGCATCGCGATGGGCAACGGCACAGAAGCCGCGATCGAATCGGCGCAGGTCACACTGCTGCGCGGGGATCTGCGCGGGCTGCTCACCACGTTTGCCCTCAGTAACGCCACAACGCGGGTCATCCGCCAGAACCTGTTCTGGGCCTTCTTCTATAACGTGTGCCTCATTCCCATCGCGGCGGGCGCCTTCTACCTGCTGTTCAACACCGCTATCGGTTATGTGCCGTCGTATCTGGAGTTTGCCTTTGGCGACAAGGGCTTCCTGAACCCGATGCTGGCTGCGGCCGCCATGGCCATCAGTTCATTGACCGTCGTCGGCAATTCCTTGCGCCTGAACGGATTCCGCCCCCCGCGCTGAACGACCGCCGATGACGTCCAATGGTTCCGGGAAGGCCCGGCTCGCCCTCGAAGCACGGACCCGGTGAAGGAGGAAAGGATGACTCCGCCATTCCTTGGACTGTTCGGGAGCCCCAAGGCTGAGGATCCCGTGTGCCACATGCAGGTCGACACGAAGAAGCCCCCCGGCGGCACGCACGACTACAATGGCGTGACCTACTACTTCTGCGGGCCCGGTTGTCGCGTCGCGTTCTCGAAGGAACCTGAACCGTACCTCTCCGGCGAGAAACGGATGGATATGTAGCCAGCCCAGGAGTTCCTGTTGCCGGAAGAAACACAAGAGGGGCGCGGCCGTCTATGGCCGTGCCCCTCTTGTTGCCTGTATCAATCCCTAGCTTTGCCCCTCCGCTGCCTCGTCCGGGTCCTCGTCCGCCGAATCGGCATCGACTGAGAGGGTGATCTCGAGCACCTCACGGATGCCCGCGTAGTTGATGCCCTTGTCGGCCAGCTCCGCAATGGTGCGAATGAGGTCCAGGTCGGAGTCGGAGTACAGGCGCGTCCCGCCCTGCGTCCGTTGAGGCTCGAGCAGACCGGCCGACTCGAAGGCCCGAAGCCGGTGCTCTGACACCTCGGTGAGGGTGGACGCCACGCTCACAGGATATTTTCCAACGTTGCGATCTTCAACCATACGTTCAGCAAGCGGCGGCAACAGACAATTGCCCGAAACATAAACAGGCATTGCCGCCGAGGTCATGGGCATCCTACCGCGTTCGTTAGCGGTCTGCAAGGGAATGCTGGACCTCTACGTGCTGCCGAATCGCCTCAACGGGATTATTCAGCGCAAACAGGTGGTTAACCACAACATTGTGGGGGCACCGAAGCCCGAACCGCCCCCAATCCGTGGACCACGATTCGTTGGTGGCCTGCTCCAACTTCCGAGTGGCGCGAAGCATGTCGTCCGCCATCGAAGAAAGGACATATGGGACTGCGTTCATCATTGGAGTCGGCCTACCTCTCTAGAACAGTGTGTTGTTGCCCGGGCTTCCCTTTCGACAACTTCATCCTAGCAAACCGGATGCGGTCTGTCAAGGTAATCTAGTGCCCAATCTTGGATTTTCGATGATGACATTCAACGATAATCTTTCGTTGCTCAAAATGTCTTCTAAGGCTACGCGCTCCGTTTTTCACAATGCCATAGCCAGAGTATCTAGTGTCACGATCAAAATTACCAAAGTGGTGTTGTTAGTTTTTCCAAATCGTCTCCACAAGGTCTTCTGTCGATCGCATCAAGAACTCCTCGCGTTGTCGTGGGCGATGGCAATGCCCGCGCCGCGCCTTGACGCTAGCGGGTATCATGTCCCTGAAACACTCTCGCGAACGAGGTGACACGTGGCCCAGACGGCAACCGTCGTGATCTACACGCGCAAGGACTGCAGCTACTCCGACGCCGCCCTGTCCGAGTTGAAGGACAACGGCACGGCCTTCAAGGAAATCGACATCGACGAGGTCCCTGGCGCCAAGGAGGAGCTGCTCCGGCTCTCCAACGGCGAGCCCATCACGCCCGTCATGGTGGTGGACGGCGAGGTCGTCATTGGCTACCACGGACTTGGCTGATCGTTCTAGCCGAGGGGCCGTGCGCCCCAGCTATCGCGCCTTGACACTCCGGCCCGCCTGCAGCTACCATCGAAGTAACGCGGCCCGGTGGTGTAGCGGCCTAACATACCGCCCTGTCACGGCGGAGATCGGGGGTTCGAATCCCCTCCGGGTCGCCAGCAGCTCCCCCCTCAGATCGCATCCCTCTCAATCTTGCGTAAGCTCATCGTGCATTGTGTTTCGAGCTTGGCGCAATCCTATTCACCACAGAGGATGCGCAAAACGTACGTAAGTGCCCAGTGAAGCCGCGGAGCATGTATGAAAGTACAGGTCAGAGAGGCCAATCTGGCAGACGCCGGGCTCATCGCAAGGGTTCACGTCGATTCGACCAGGACCACGTACGCTGGCATCATGCCGGAGCAATACTTGGCGGGCCTCACATACGGCGGCAGTGAATCAAGGTGGGCCCGCATGCTTGGGGCAGATCAGGGAATTCCAACCACTGTCGTTGTAGAGATTGGCGATCAAGGGGTTGTGGGCTTTGCCAGAGGAGGGCTTGAGAGCCAGGGCAACAACCAGTTCACGGGTGAACTCCACATCATCTACATTCTCCAAGAGTTTCACCACATGGGTTTAGGACGTCGTCTAATGTCCGCCATAGCCGCAAGACTGCTGAGCAATGGAATCGGTTCCATGCTGGTGTGGGTACTGGAAGACAACCACCCCGCCCGGCGGTTCTTCGAGTCCATGGGTGGCGAGCACGTTGGATGGAAGCTTCGACCTACCGGTGGCACGGAGCTTGCTGCGGTGTCCTATGGTTGGAAGAACCTCGCGGGTCTGGTTGATTTGGGCACAGCCTGATTGCCCTAACAACTTCCGGCTATCCACAGGTAATTCCCGATACAGCAACACGTTGTCCTATATATAGAGAGGCCGCCTCTTCGCGAGGCGGCCCCTCTATTTCGCTGGAAAAGGCGGCAGCTACGCAGTCCCCTTGGCTAGGTGCCCGTCCGTTGCCAGCAGTTCCTTGAAGTCCGAGGTCGTGTTCACGACGTCGACAGCGCGAACGTTGAACGCCGCCGGGTCCTGCACCGCCATCGGCTCGACGCCCTCCTGCAGCTCCCGCGCCATCCGAAGCAGCTGCCGCCGCGCGAAGATGATAGCCGTGTCGCTGGTGCCCAGGTGCTCCCGGGTCCGGTCCACGATGCGCCCCATGCTGTCCGTCATCGCCTCGTCCTGCGAGCGTCCGAACGGGATGCCCGTGTAGTTGAACGAGCGCTGCAAGTCACGGTCGATCAGGAAGCCGTTGTCCATCCGTCGGATGTCGTGCCAGCCGTCGATGATGTGGCCGTCCATGGTCTTGTGCCGGACGCGCTCCATCTCCATGGTTGTGGCGCGCCGTATCTCCGCCTGCGATTCGGAGATGGGTTCATGCGGGTCGTAGGTGAAGGAGAAGACCGACGTGTGGTCGTCGTCGATGGGAATCCAGGCGTGCCCCGTCGTCGGCCATGTCGGGCTGGGGATGAGGTTGTACGCCGGCAGGATGAACTGCGTGCACCGCCAGTAGTACTCGCCGTCACCGATGTTCCGGCGGGAGCCGTAGATGAAGCCGTAGTCCGTCTCCTGCACGATCAGCTTCGGCGAGCCGTCAATGACCGTCATATCCTTGCCGTTCTTGATGCGCCGGCCGACGCTCCGGGGCCGGTTGTCCGGGTCAAACCAGCGGTGCAGGAAGGACACGTGCGAGGTGTCCAGGTCCCCCTCGATGGTCTGCATGTAGTTCGAGTCCTGGATCCAGCGCATCACCAGCCGGTGCGACGATGGAACGCGCGTCCACTCCAGGTGCGGGAAGGGCGGCTGCATCTCCGGCGGGCCCATGTAGACGAAGATGCAGTCACCGGCCTCTACCGTCGGGTACGCCTTGATCTTGACCTTGTCCTTGAAGTTGCTCTCCGCCGGCTCCGAGGGCATGTCGACGCAGTCGCCGCCGATGTCGAATTTCCACCCGTGGTACACGCACCGCAGCCCGGTCTCCTCGTTCCGTCCGAAGAACAAACTCGCACGCCGGTGGGGGCAGTAGTAGTCGACCATGCCGACGTTGCCGTTGGAGTCGCGAAATGCGACGAGGTCCTCGCCCAGCAGCCGCACGCGCACAGGGGCGCCGTCACGTTCCGGCACTTCCTCCGAGAGCAGGATGGGCTGCCAGAATCGCCGCATGAGCTCCCCCATGGGTGTGCCGGGGCCTACCCGCGACAGCAGTTCGTTTTCCTCAAAGGACAGCATCGCTCACCTCTCCTTCGAATGCCCCCGGGTCGCTGATGGGGCATTGTACTGCGAGTGCGCGGGCATGTCATCCTCGCCATTGGAATAGTTATCATCATCGGCGCATGTGGGCAGAGAGTCATTGCGGCAGACCCCGCACTTGGCTATAGTCTCGTCTGCGCCTACATCGGATTTGGCAGGAGATTCGCATGGAAGTCACCAAGCACACACCGGGCATGTTCAGTTGGGCCGACTTGGGTTCGCCGGACGCCGCGGCGTCCCGAAAGTTCTACGCGGAGCTGCTGCAGGTCGACGCGATGGACCTGGCCGACGGCCCGGACGCCGTTTACACGACGCTGAACAAGGACGGCAGGCTGTGCTTCGCCATCTACCAGATGCCGGACGAGATGGTGCAGATGATGGGCGGCCGGGCGTTCTGGCAGAGCTACTTCACCGTCGAGAGCGCGGACGAGTCTGCACGTCGCATCGCGGACCTCGGCGGGACGCTGGCCCAGGAGCCCTTCGACATATTCGAAGCGGGTAGGGCCGTCGTCGCGCAGGACTCCGTCGGCGCCGTGTTTGCCCTGTGGGAGCCGAAGAACGAGATCGGCTCCCAGGTCTTCGCGGAGCCGGGCGCCCTCTCCTGGAATGAGCTCTACACCAACAACCCGGAGGAGTCGGCAAGGTTCTACGGCGGCCTCTTCGGCTGGCAGGCCACCACCGGCCCCATGGCCGACGGCACCGGAGAGTACACCGCATTCATGCTGGACGGGCAGCCGGCCGCCGGCATGATGGAAATCCAGAAGCAATGGGGCGAGTTCCCGCCCTACTGGTCGATCTACTTCGGTGTCGAGGACCTCGACGCAGCACGAGCGCGCGCCAAGGCGCTGGGAGCGAAGGAGATAACACCGGAGCTCTCCGTGCCGGAAGTAGGGCGCTTTATCTACCTTGAGGACCCCCAGGGCGCCCACCTGACAATCATCGAGATCGCTAGTGAGGCGGGGTAGCTTAGCAAGAGACATCATTCCTTGGAACGGCCATAACCATGTAGTATTCCGTCTATCTCGGACTCTGTTAAGCTAGGGCCCTGTGCTTTCTAGGCAAAGCCGGCCGTCTGTCTAAGCTTGCATTTTCTCAGCCAGGAGGGAAGGATCCTTGCTGCGCAGTATGAGTGCCCTTTATCTACTGTTGGTTGCCTGCGTCCCCAATCAGCTAACCCCAACCCCAACTCCGCCACCACTAGAACCGTTTCTTTCGGAGGGGGATTGGGCAGACTGTACGCTATTTGAAACCCAACCTTTGGCACAGAATTTTTTCTTGGCCGCCGGAGGTCCGTCTCGCGATTCACATAACCTTGATGGGGATTCGGACGGCGTAGCTTGCGAAAATCTTCCTTCCGACGTGATATTCGGCCCGCTTGATGTTGATTTAACCTCTGTCAAGGATAATTCCTACTTCGACGCTTTGGCTACCGGTGTTCATACCGCTAACGCCTTTGTCGAGGCTACGTTTGTCAACCCGCATTCAGCAGACATAGAAGGGTGGGCGCAGGGCATCTCATTTCGTGAGTCGGATGGACGAGGACTATGGCTTTTGGTAGTAGTGCGACCAAACAACCAATATTGGCAATTATTCGAGCACCATCATGATGGAAGTGACGGCACAATTGTTTTGCAAGGGGGCAATCTTGATTCCTTAGATCGTGACGACGGAGGCCAAAACACTATATGGATCAAAGCGATTGCAGATCAAGTCGAAATCTTTATCAACCGCACCAGCATTGCCGAAGTGGGGGTGACTATTACCCAAGCTGGGCTCGTTGCTGTTGAAACTCACATACAATCCCCAAAGGACAAAATACCACCAGTTAGAGACTTCCGCGTTACCCGTCTAACCTAGTACATCATACTTCACGTGAAGAGGGTTACCATTCTTCACCTACCCCTGCGTCAGCGCCATGACCGCCGACACGTCGTCGACGGTGTCCAGCGACCACAGCGTCGAGAGCAGTTCGTCGGCCTGTGACTCCGAGAGCACGCGGTGCGCCAGTGTGCGGAACTTGCTCTCCAGCCTTGCGTCGGACAGCGGATTTTCCGGCGCTCCCGTTGCATGCGCAACGCTCTTCGTGATCTCGCGGCCGTCGCGGAGCGTGACCGTAACCTCACAGGCATCCTCCGCCACCGACGCGTCGACCGTAGCGAGTATTTTGTCGCGGAGCGCGGAGACGGCGGGGTCGACAACGCGATCGTCGGTGTACTGCGCCGGGTAGGCGCCGCCGTCGATGAGGCCGACGGCCATCGAGTGTTGGTGGGAGAACTTGCCCTCCAGCCCCACGCGAGGGTTGGGCCGGTCCATCAGCTCCAGCACCAGCGGGTGCACTCGCGCCGATACCGACGCAACGTCGTCCGCCGACACGCCATCCTCCTCTCGCATCGCGATCATGGCATCGATCAGCGGGTGGCTCACAACGCCGCACGAGTATGGCTTGAGGCCGTTGTTGGGGACCTCCCACCGCTCGCCGAGCCCGTCGGAAATCTGGTCCATGTCGGACGCCGTGGAAAGCACGGCGGCGAATCCCCGGCGGCCCTCCAGGATCTCCCGGGTGGACGTGAAGCCGCGCTGCGCCAGCAAACCCGCCAGCACGCCGCTCTGCGCCGAGCGGCCCGCGTGGAAGGCCTTGGACATCGACCCGAAGACCTCCCGCACGCCCGCAGCCTGCGTCCCGGCGATGCCGAGGGCATACGTCATTTGCAGCTCATCGAGGCCCAGCAACCGCCCGGCGGCCGCTGCCGCGCCGAACACGCCGCACGTGCCGGTGATGTGCCACCCAGCGTCGTAGTGGTTCGGGTAGACGGAGAGCCCGACGCGGCAGCACGCCTCCACGCCAAGCACCGTCGCCGCGAGCACGTCCAGCCCCGTCGCGCCCTCACGCTCGGCGATGGCGAAGGCCGCCGGGATAGTCGGCGCCGAGGGGTGGATGACCGTGGGGAAGTGCGTGTCGTCGTAGTCCTCCAGGTGGGCGAGGTAGCCGTTCGCCAGCGCGGCGTTCTGCAGGTTCGTGCGCGTGCCAGCGCCGATGAGCGTCGCGCTCGCCGAGCCGCCCTCCTCCTCGAACACCCCCGTCAGTATCCCCATCGACGGGTCCGCCGAGGCGTACAGCGCGACGGCCATGTAGTTGATGATGCACCGCTTCCCCTCATGCAGGATGGGGGCGGGAATTGCAGTGGCCGGCGTGTTCAGAATGAAACGGGCAAGGGTTTCCGTCGCGCCCATGGATGGCCCCTCTTTCGTGAGTGAATTGCGCACGCACACGCGGGTGCGCTCGAACGCTTGGACGCTGGCATTGTACTACGGCAGAACGCTGGCCGGCCGTCGGGGGGAGTTGACCAACCCACCGCTTGCCCCCACAATGGTACGTAGTTACAAAGTGAGGATACTGTTATAGCTCCCAAGACTCCGAATACCGCCCAGGCTCCCGAACAGGTTGAGCACTCGTTCCTTCGATTCTTCCGATGGGGTCGCAAGCCGAAGCAGGCTGACCCACTTCAGGATTCCCCGCCGGAGGCCACAGTCGCTGTCGACGAACCTCCTCCACACCCTGCCACTGCCAGCACGTCACTGAACGAGACCAAGCCCAAGCGTCGACGCCGAAGAAAGCCCTCCAGGTCAATCGACTCCGCTCCCGTCCCTGCTCCCGACGTACCTGCCTCTTTCGGCCCCGTGTCCGCCAGCCGGGAAGTTGCCCAGGCGCTCCACGTCATGGGCTACCAGGAACCGACGCCGGTGCAGGTGCAGTGCATCCCCCTCATGAACGCCAACCAGGACGTGGTCGCCCAGGCGAGGACTGGCACCGGCAAGACCGCGTCGTTTGGCATCCCGATCGTTGAGAAGGTGGACACGGCCTTGAGGAAGGTACAGGCCATCGTCCTCGCCCCGACCCGGGAGCTGGCCGTGCAGGTCAAGGACGAGCTGCAACGGCTGGGACAGTTCAAGGGGGTCGGCGTCGTTGCCTGTTACGGCGGTCAGCCCATCGGCCCCCAGATCACGGCCCTCAACGCCGGCGCCCACGTCGTCGTCGGCACGCCCGGGCGAGTGCTCGATCACCTGCAACGCCGCACCCTCTCGCTGGCCGAAGTGCGCACGGCCGTGCTGGACGAGGCCGACGAGATGCTCGACATCGGCTTCCTGCCGGACATCGAGCGCATCCTCCGCCAGACCCCGCGCGAGCGGCAGACCGCGCTCTTCTCCGCGACGATGCACGCAGCCGTCCGGGGCATCGTGCACCGCCACCTGCGCTCGCCCTCGTGGGTACGCATCGGCGAGGAGCTGCAGACGGCGCCAAAGGTACAGCAGGTCTACTACGAGGTCTGGGACAAGGACAAGGTGCGCGGCTTGGCGGGCCTGCTCCACCAGGACCTCAACGGCGGCAAGGCGCTCCTCTTCCTGCGAACGCAGGCGGGCGTCGACCACCTCGTCCGGTCGCTGCAGCGCCACGACGTGAGGGTGGCCGGCATCCATGGCGGAATGACGCAGCCGCAGCGCAACAGCGTTATGCGCTCGTTCAAGGAGGGCAGGCTCAAGGTGCTCGCGGCGACCAATGTGGCGGCCCGAGGCCTGGACATCCCCGAGGTGTCCCACGTCGTCAACTACGACATGCCCCAGAACATGGAGGAGTACGTCCACCGCATCGGCAGGACCGCTCGCATGGAGGCCGACGGCACGGCCATCACCTTCGTCACCGAGTGGGACATCGACATGCTGGACACGCTCATCGACACCGTCGGCGACGACCTCGAGCGCGGCACCCTTCCCCTCTACGAGTAACGCAACCCCACCCGGCGCGCCCACCACCGCTACCCTGACGCTTCCTTGCTTTGGGTTAATCCCTCAAGTAGTCTAAAACTGGAAGTTTCCCGTCGGGGGCGAATGGAAGGAGAGTGACATGACGGCGCGCAGCACCTTCTCCTGCACCAAGTGCGGTCACGACCAATTCGAGGCCGACGAGATCCGGGCCACCGGCAAGTATTCACGCTTCTTTGACGTGCAAAACAAGAAGTTCACGGCGCTCTGCTGCCTGAACTGTGGCTACACGGAGATCTACCGCGCCCAGTCCAAGGGGCTCGGCAACATCCTGGACCTCTTCACGAGCTAGGGGCCGGAAGACCCCTCTCCCTTGACGCACCCATCCCTGCCGACTAGCCTCTAGCCAGTTGAGCGAGGGAGGTTGTAATGCTGACCCATGACGAAAACGAGCTCATGTGCCGTGTCGGCCCCGGCACGCCTATGGGCGAGTACCTGCGACGGTTCTGGTTCCCCGCGATGATGTCTGAGGAGCTTCCCGAACCCGACTGCCCCCCGGTTCGCGTGCGGCTCATGAGCGAGGACCTTGTCGCCTTCCGCGACACCGACGGCAACGTCGGCCTCGTCGACAACTACTGCCCCCACCGCCGGGCCAGCCTCTTCTTCGGCCGCAACGAGGAGTCCGGCATCCGCTGCGTCTACCACGGCTGGAAGTTCGACGTGAACGGCGACTGCGTCGACATGCCCTCGGAGCCAGCCGAGAGCAACTTCAAGGACAAGGTAAAGATCGCCGCCTACCCGTGCCAGGAGCGGTCGGGTTCCTGTGGACGTACATGGGCCCGCCCGACAAGATGCCGCAGATGCCCGACTTCGAGTGGATGCACGTTCCGGAGGAGAACCGCGGGTTCGCCAAGTTCATCTATGAGTGCAACTTCGTGCAGTCCGTGGAGGGCGAGATTGACACCGTCCACGCCAGCTTCCTCCACAGCAACCTCGACGCCCGAACCATCGCCCCAACCGCCACCACGTCGGGCGGACGCTATATGTACAACGAGCGGTGGGCGAACTTCTTCGTCCGCAATAAGGACTACGGCCTGCTCATCGGCGCGCGGCGGCCCGCGGAGAATGACAGCTACTACTGGCGCATCTCCCAGTGGCTCCACCCCTTCTACACCATGACGCCCCGCGAGCCCGGCACCGGCGAGAACTCCTACGTGCGCTGCCGCATGTGGGTGCCCCGCGACGACGAGACCACGTGGGTCTACCTCAGCCACTGGCACCCCAGGCGCCCCATGTACGACGAGGACCGCCGCGAGATCGCCTCGTGCCGCAACCTCATTCCCGGCACCTGGCGCGCCAAGGCGAACATCGAAAACGACTACCTCATCGATCGGGAGATGCAGAAGACGAAGACATACGCCGGCATGCCGCGCGGCACCGGGCGCGTCGAGGACGCCGCCATGATCGAGACGATGGGCAAGGTGGTGAACCGCGAACTGGAGCACCTCGGCACCAGCGACCTCGCCATCATCGCCATGCGCCGACGCCTGATCAAGGGCGCCCAGGAGCTGCAGGAGGGCATCGAGCCGATGCAGGCCCACAACCCTGAGATCTATCGTCAGCGTTCGAGCAGCGCCGTCCTGCCCCGCGACGTAATCTTCGACGAGGACCCGGAGGTCATCAAGGAAATAACGGCGGATTTGTGATAGCGGAGCGCCAAACCCTAACGGCCGGAGAATTCGCGCCAGTCAACGCCCAAATCGCGTAAGGCGGCACGCAATGTGCCAAGCCTGAGATCCTTGCTGCCCCAATCCGGTATGATGGCGAAGCCGCCAGTTGCTTCGTTGATCCACTTGCGATGCGAGCCTCGTACTTTGTCTGGCAATTCTGTGCATCCAAGCTCCCTGAGTTTGCGTGCTGCTTCCCTGTACCTCACGCGGGAATCAGCACGTCAATGCTAATGGCGGTAGATGCACAATCTATGAACAACTCAGGCGGGAGCTCGCGCCCGGTTTCCTCGTAGAGTTCCACCAGTGTCGGCCATGCGTCCCGGACATTGTTCATAACGTCGTGAAGGTCATCGCCCTCCGTCACAAAGCCGGGGACCAAAGGTGATGTGACGGTAAACCCTCCCTCCGGTTGCGGCTCAAGCAAGAGCGGCAACCGGACTGCGCGCCCCGTCTGGCGTTCAATCGCCATGGCCAACCTCCTTGAGGGAATGGCCCAAGAATAGCTTCACTGTCGATTGCAGCTTACCTTGGCCCCATAAGCGAGGGCAAGCGCCGCATAAGCGAACGCCTGCCCTGCCACACACTATTCATTTGCGCCACACCAACCCGCGATCGCGCCGCCGCTACGCCAGCCCCAGCACCTCCGCCGGCATGTTGTTCGGGTCGGCATCGTCGGACATGCTGAGAACGGCGAAGCACAGGCAGTTGTGGTCCTCCTGGGAGTACCGCTGCGCTTCGCTTGCCGCCACCCAGTCGCCGTCGATGGGCAGACCGACGCAGGCATGGCGGACGTGGTTGAGTTCGGCATCGTCCACGTTGGGCGGGACCGTGCCGTCCTCCATGTGCGCGTTGGCGGCCCGGATGAGTTGCCGCCGCACCACGATGCACATCCCGTCCGTGGTGCCCAGGTGCTCACGGGTGCGGTCATAGATCGCCTCGCCTGCGGGATTGGCCATGAGCTCCGTCATCGCACGGTCCTGCAGGTTCATGACGAAGGGAACGCCGCTCATCATTTCCGTCTTCTCGACCTCCATATCGCGCCAGTAGTCGTTGTCCTTGTTGGCGACGGTGTGGAAGTAGGTCAGCGGGTTGCTGGTCCGCTGCACGTAGCCGCCGGTGGGGTAGAAGGGGTCCTGGAAGATTCGGCTGTTGCGCTCCTCTTCAGTCATGGCGTGGTGGCGGTAGCCGCCAAGCGAGATCAGCATGGAGTGGGTGTCGTCGACGGGCACGTGTGCGCGCAGGTGCGCCTGTTCCCCGTCTCCGCCCACCATGGTGAAGATAGGGAAAATGAACTGGTTGATGCGGTGCCAGTACCGGTCGGTGTCGCCAACTTTCCGCCTGGCCGTGTAGAAGGCGCCGTAGTCCGCCGGCTTCGCCTGCACAAAGGGGTTCTTCATCGAGCTGTAAGTGCCCCGGATGTGGCCGCGGCCGACGGGCCCCACGTCGGCGCGAAGCCGCGCGTGCAGCCAGTCGAGGTGGACGGAGTCCGTGTCGCCCTCGAGGTTCTGGAACCAGTTTGCCTCCTCCATCATGATGACGGGTGGGAAGGCGTTCTCCTCCGGGATGAGGTTGACGTCGAACGCGGGGAAGGGCGGCGGTGTCTCCCGCGGGCCCATGTACACCCAGATCATGTGGTTGACGTCACGGCACGGGTAGGCGCGAATGCGTACCTTCTCCTTGTAGTTGCTGGTCTCCGGCTCCGAGGGCATCTCCAGGCACTGCCCACCGACGTTGAACTTCCACCCGTGGTAGATGCAGCGCAGGCCGCCCTCTTCGCTGCGGCCGAAGTACAGGCTCGCGCCGCGGTGCGGGCACGACTCCGGGAAGCAGCCGACGTTGCCGTCGCTGTCGCGGAACATGACGAGGTTCTCGCTCAGCAGACGCATGCGCTTGGCGGGTGAGTCCGGCGTCGGGAACTCGTTCGATGGCAGCGCCGGGATCCAGAACTCTCGGATCAGGTTGCCCATTGGCGTCCCCGGCCCGACACGGGTCAACAGCTCATTTTCCTCTCTGGTCAGCATGACTCCTCCAAGACGGTTTTGGACAATTTGAACTATGCGGAATCCCGTTCTGAGAGTATGCGGGCGTAGGTGTGATGTCAAGCTGAACGACGCTCCCCCCGCGGGATCTATGCCCCCGTCGACGCCCTTGGCGGCGCGTCCTCCGGCCGGACCCACGTCGGCCGCGTGAACTGCGCGATGCCCACCACCACCGACACGGCAAAGATGACGACGAAGACTCCAGGCGGCTGCTCCGTAACGTAGGTGAGCGCGACCAACAGCACGAACCCGGCGCCCATCGCGACGATTGCAAACTTCTTGAGCGTTAGCAGCAGCAGGATTGCGGGAATGAGGGCCGCGACGGTGAGTACCGGAATGAGCCCCAGCCCAACGCCGAAGGATGTCGCCACACCCTTGCCACCGACGAACTTCAGCCAGACTGGCCAGTTGTGACCCACGACCGCGGCGATGCCGGCGGCGTACGCGGCCTCCCCCGGGGCTCCCAGCCACCCAGGCACGAGCACGGCCAGGACGCCCTTGCCAAGGTCGAAGATGAAGACGAACGCGCCGCCCTTCTTGCCAAGGGAGTTGAAGGCGTTCAGCGTGCCCGCGTTCAGGGTGCCCACCTTGCGGATGTCATCGCCTTTGAGCGCCCGCGTCAGGATGTAGGACGGAGATATGCTGCCGACAAGATAACCGGCAACAGCCGCCATTGCAGCTATCCAGACGTCCTCAGCCATCTGCGTTCAGAAGCCTCGAATTGGACTCGGGTCGCCTGTGTCCGGCTAGATCTTGAACAGCTTGGCCGCCGTCTCGCCGAGCATGTCCGCCTTCTGCTCGTCCGACAGGTAGCCCGGCTCGTTGATGAATTCCACCTGCGCGTAGTCACCCATGCCGAAGGGGTAGTCCGTTCCCAGCATCACGCGGTCGTGGCCAAAGGAGTCGATCAGGTAGTGCAGGGTCTGGTGGGAGTGCGTCAGCGCGTCGAAGTAGAACATCTTCATGTACTCGCTCGGCAGCTTGGTGACGGACGATCCCGTCAGGCCCGACCGAAAGGCGTGGTCCCACCGGCCGCGAATGTACGGGCAGCTCCCGCCGCCGTGCGCGAGGTAGATCTTGAGGTTTGGGAACTCGTGGAACACGCCGCCGAAGATGATGCTCCCTGCCGCGACGGCAGTGTCCGTGACGTTGCCGATGATGTTGTTGAGGAACCAGCTCTCCAGCCGGTCCGGTCCCAAAACGTTGGCCGGGTGGATGAAGACGGGCACGTCCAGCTCTTGCACCTTGGCCCAGAACGGCCCGAACTCCTTGGCGTCCAGGTTGGTCCCATTGACGTTCGAGGCGATGCCGACGCCCACCATCCCCAGTTCCCTGACGGCGCGCTCGATCTCGGCGGGCGCCTTTTCCGGCTCGCCCATCGGCGCGATGGCAAGCCCGACGAAGCGGTCCGGGTTCGCCTCCACGACTCTCGCCAGGGCGTCGTTGAAGCGCTGCGCCGCCTCGGTTCCCTTGCTCAACAGCCCCAGCCACGCCGAGAGCGCCTGCACCTGCACGCCTTGTGCGTCCATGTCCGCCAGCCGCACCCCGATGTCCGTGATGTTGCCCACCATATTGAAGGTGCCAAATGGCTCCGGCAGGAGGTCCAGAACCTCTTCCGGGACAATGTGCGCGTGGGTGTCGATCGTTCGCATTGTCAGCTCCTCAATTGGTCTCAAATCCATTCGCCCTGAGCTTGTCGAAGGGCCGCCTGCTCCCGTCGTTCCTGCGAAGGCAGGAACCCCGACGCTCGCCAGCCGGGTCTCCCTCCAGCCGTTCGCCCTGAGCTTGTCGAAGGGCCGTCGCCAGAGGGTGCTTCGACAAGCTCAGCACGAACCGTCTTGCCTACCCCGCCGCTTCCCTCTCCTTGGCCAGCATTGCAAGGCTCTCTCCAGAGAACCCGCCGAGCCCGAGCCCCTGGTGCACGTCCCACTCGATGACATCGTATGTTCGCAGGCCAAGGGCGTGGAACGGCTCCGTGTCGAGCACTTCCTTGGCCTCGTCAAGCGAGCCCGCCCTCACCAGGATAATGCCCATCGAGCGGTCACCGGACGGGCCTGAGAAGAGGACCCGGCCGCTGTCGTGCATCCGGCGCTGCCAGTCCAGGTGCTCCTGCAGGTGCGGCGTGATCTGCTCCCGGGGCGCCGCAGGACGCGAGAACGTTAGATACCACATGCTATGCTCCCTTGCGTATCAAACGCACACCGAGGAACTCATCGCGCGCAGGCGGGAACGACAGTTGGCCGTTCGCCCTGAGGGAAGCCCGGGGGGCGTTCGTCCTGAGGGAAATCGAAGCCTGTCCTGAGGTTCTCGAAGGGGATGAACGGCCCCCGCCCCCGCACTTGCAACCTACCCTATCGGCCCCTGGAAGACCTGGTCGACGTACGTGTCGGACAGTGGCTCCAGCGCCTCCGGCCAGTCCTCAACTCGGTGCGTCGACGCTTCCGGGCCAAGCTGGCGCCGCAGCTCCACCGGGCGCGGCCTGCCGTCCCAGCCCAGCTGCTCCATGTAGTAGTAGAGCATGATGCCGTTGCCGTCGGGGTCCAGGCAGTAGGCCGCGTAGTCGATGCCCGGGTGCAGCTCGGCGGGCAGGTCGAGGAAGCGGACGCCGTGCTCCTTCAGGAACGCGACCGCGTCTCTGAGCTGCTGGTAGCTGCCGACCTCGACGCCGAAGGACATGCACGTCGAGACGTCCGGCCAGCCGAGCTCGCCGCGCAGTTCCTCGGGGAACAGGCCCAGCGTGTGGTGCTCGGCCGCGTTGCGCAGGAATGCGACGCGCCGCCCCTTGTACTCCACCTCCTCGGTGACCGAGAATCCGAGGTCCTCCGTGTACATCTCGATGGACGCGGCCACGTTCTTGACGAAGAGGTTGACCGGCCCGATCTTCGTGATCTTGAAGGGCCGCGCAATCATCACGCCGCCGACCTCGTAGTTCTGCGGCAGCATCTCCTTGCTTCGGTAGCCGGAGTAGATGTCGATGCCCTTGGCAATGGCGTCGTCGACCTCGTCCTCCTCGGACATCTGCGGAAGGCCGGGCTCCTCGCGAAAGCCGCGGTAGTACATGTCGCGTGGCTTGCTGCTGCCGTTCCACCCCTCCTGCTCTATGCCGTAGTAGAGCTCGTTGACGTGGCCGTCGGGGTCGTAGCAGTAGACGTGCCAGTTGCTGCCCGGCATGTCCCGCCCGACGCGCATGATGGGGACCTCGCGCTCCTGGAAGTAGTGGTACGCCCCGATGACCTCCGACAGCGCGCCGGTCTGCCAGGTGATCTGGTTGATGTTGATGCCGTGCGCGCCCGTCATGCCCTCGGTCGACTTGCCCTCGGCGGCGGCGCGGCCCGCGGCCATCGCGTTCATCACCTTGGCGTTGAACAGCACGAAGGCGTGGTGGTCCGCGCCGTAGCGCATGAAGTAGCCCTTGCCGTTGTCGATGTCCTTCAGCCACTCCTGGACCTGCGGGTTGGGGCTCGCCTTGAAATCGTTCTCGTCCGAGACCTTGAAGCCGAGCAGGTCCCGGTAGAAGACCACGCACTCGTCCATATTGTTGACGTTGAACCCGAAATGCCCCAGCCGGCGGATCTTGAAGGGCTGCTTAAGCATCACCCCTCCGACGTTGTACTGCTTGCGGCCGGTATCCGTTGCCATTGGTCCGCCTCCTCGCCGTGTCTCAACTGCCTGTCGTGGGACTGCCGGGAAGGGTCTCAGAAGTTCGCCCTAGTGTAGCAAAGTGCAACCCAAGTTGCCTATTGATGGGCTCTCCCTTGACCGCCCGCCGCGCCCGCCATAGCATCAGCGCATTCACGACCGAAGGGGGGCCGCCATGCCGACCCGTGAAGACCTGAAGCGCAGTGTCGCCCAAGAGATCGACCGCCGCGGCGAGGAGCTCGTGCGCGTCGCGAAGACTATCCTGGAACACCCGGAGCCCGGCTTCCGTGAGACGAAGACCGCCGCCGTCGTCGACCGCGTCATGGGCGAGATGGGCGTGCAGCGCCGCACCGGCATCGCCATCACCGGCGTCAAGGGCCAGCTCGAGGGCGGCGCGGGCCCCGGCCCCACCGTCGGCGTGCTCGGCGAGCTCGATTCGCTGCTCGTGCCCGGACACCCCCACGCCGACGCCGCCACGGGCGCGGCGCACGCCTGCGGACACCACGCGCAGATCGCCATGATGCTCGGCGTCGGCATGGGCCTGCAGGCGCCCGGCGTCCTCGACGCTCTCAGCGGCCGGGTTTCGCTCATCGCCGTGCCCGCGGAGGAGTACATCGAGATCGAGTACCGCAACGAGCTCCGGCAGCAGGGAGCGCTGGAGTTCCTCGCCGGGAAGGCTGAGTTCCTGCGCCTCGGCGAGTTCGACGACATCGACCTCGCGATGATGACGCACACGTCCAGCAACGCGCACGAGGGCAAGCTGGCCCTCTCCTCAACCAACAACGGAATGATCGCGAAGTTCATCCAGTACCAGGGCCGCGCGGCCCACGCCGGCGGCGCCCCGCACATGGGCGTCAACGCGCTCAACGCCGCCATGCTCGCCCTCTCCGCCATCCACGCCCAGCGCGAGACCTTCCAGGACAAGGACACCGTGCGCGTGCACCCCATCATCACGCGGGGCGGCGCGTCGGTGAACTCCGTGCCCGCCGACGTCCGCATGGAGACCTTCGTGCGCGGCAACAACCTCGCCGCCATCGCCGACGCCGACATGAAGGTGGACCGCGCCCTCCGGGCCGCCGCCATGGCCATCGGCGCGACGGTCGAGATCACGACGCTCCCCGGCTACATGCCGTTGAACAACGATGACAAGATGATGTCGGTCTACGGCGCCAACGCCGCCCTGCTCGTCGGCGAGGACAACGTCGGCCGCGCCGGGCATCGCACCGGCTCGACGGACATGGGCGACGTCGGCCAGGTCATGCCGACCATCCACCCGTACGTCAGCGGGGCTGTCGGCTCGGGCCACGGCGTCGACTACCTCATCGAGGACTGGGACAACGCCGTGCTCACCGCCGCCAAGGCCATGGCCCTCACCGTCGTGGACCTGCTCGCCGACGGCGCGGCCGGCGCCAACGAGATCAAGGCCAACCACAAGCCCAACATGACCATCGACGAGTACCTGAAAGTGCAGGGCGCCACGCTGCGGCAGGAGACCTACAGCGGCTAGGGGCAGAGACAACCGTTCGCCCTGAGGGAAATCGAAGCCTGTCCTGAGGGTCTCGAAGGGGGCAAATGATACGCCCCTATCCCTTCAGCATCGTCGCGACAAGCACCGCGGGCGTCCCGCCGTTCCACGGGCTCGTCGCCGTGCCGAAGCCCGCGTCGAGCAGCCACTGCAGGTGCGCGTCGAGTCCGCCGGTGAAGCTGACGAGGTCATAGTCGAGGAACACGCCCCCCGCCCGCAGCACGCTGAACGTCTCCTTGTACAGGTCCTGCAGGTGCCGACCGTCCGAAAGCAAGTTGTGCAGCGCGAGACCGGACACCGCGAGGTCGAATCGGTGCACCAGCCCCTCCGTCCACGACGGCGTCGAAAGGTCCGCCGTCACGAACGCCGTCCTGTCCGCGTACGCCGATAGCCGCTGTCGCGCGTGCTCCAGCATCGGCGCCGAGTAGTCGAGCAGCGTCACCCGCGCGTTCGGGAACGCCTTCAGCGCCTCCTCCGCCACAACGCCGTACCCCGCGCCGATGTCCACAACCTCCACCGGCGCGTCCGTCGGGAAGGGCGCGTGCGACATCATGTCGCGCAGGATGGGCCGGCGCTCCCCGTCTCGAGTCAGGTCGTGGTTGATCCAGTGGTCAACGTACGCCTGCGAATGCCAGTCGTGGTGTCCGCCCGTCGGGTGGCTTTCTTCGTTGGTGGTCATGGATTGTCCTCCGTTGTGGCGCATTCGCCTTATGATACAACGTACCCGCCTTTCCGCCGCTTGGCCTGCCGGGTACCATAGCGCCAACGACACAGTCCGCTTCCGGGAGGATGCCATGCCGAAGCCCAGGATCGCCGTCTTCTCCGGCCCCCGTGCCACCGTCACCAACTCGCCGCTGCTGGTCACGAGCAACAAGGCGCGGCTCCCCGGCGAGCCCCTGCTGCCCGGCCGCTTCGACCATCTCGTCGGCCAGCTCCTCTACGAGCCTGTCGTAGTGCGCATCCGGAAGTGGACGGCGCACCCACTCGAGGAGGACGCCCGCGCTCTCTACCACGACAACGGCCTCGACTACTACGAGGTGGAGCTGCGGCCCGAGGACGGCCCCTATCTGCTGCCGTACATGGCCCGCCGCAATGACGGGTCGCTGGACGGCGCGCCCTTCGGCTCCGGCCCCGGCGAGGACGGCCGGCAGCACCACTACCCCGATGCCTCCCGCGTTTTCGCCGACATCGACCGCACGATCAGCGGCCGCAGCGATGGCGGCGTCGGCAACCCGCTCGACACCCGCGCGGACTACGACTTCATTCGCGTGCTCCCGCCGTCGGGCTACACGCAGCAGGGCGAGGTCCCCGGTATAGACTTCTTCGCCAGCGGCGGGCCGCCCTACAGCAAGTTCCCCACCAGCGCCGGCCTCGCGCGCGTCGCCAACATGGTCAACGCCGCCCTCGCGACGGGCGAGTACGCCGGCGGCCTCTGGCTGGAGGGCAGCCCCACCGTCGAGGAGACCCTCTACTGGCTGAACCTGCTCGTCGACACGGACCTGCCCATCGCAGGCGCCGCGTCTCAGCGGCCCCACGGCCAGCTCGCCAACGACGGCGACCGCAACCTCGTCGACGCCGTCGACTACATCCTGTCTGGCCAAGGGAACGGCGTCGGCGCCGTGGGCGTGCTCGACGAGCAACTCTTCGCCAGCCGCGAGTTCAAGAAGGCCGACGACCGCCCCGGCAACTACAAGGCCACGGGCGGACATGGCGGCATCCTCGGCAGCGTGGGGCCGCCGGTCACGGTCTGGTACCGCCCCAACTACCGCCACACCTCCTCGTCCTCCGTCAGGCTGACGGCCCTGCCCGCCCGACTCGAATTCATGGACGCCGCAGCCGACACGGCGCCGACAGGCATCGACCTCAAGGACGCGGACGGCGCACTGCTCGGACACGTCGTGCCCAGGGTCCACATCGTCAAGTACGGCGCCTACATGCAGGCCGACGTCGAAGGCACGCCCGACACCGAGGTCGACATCCTCGCCCGCATCGAGCAGGGACTGGCAGAGCGCAACAGCGCCGACGCCGCCTCGTGCAAGCTGCACGGCTTCGTGCTGGAGGGCGCGTCACCCTACGGGTTCGGCACTGAGGGGCAGGTAGCGGCGCTGACCCTCGCGGCATACAGCGGCATGCCCGTCGTCAAGGTGGGCCGCGCCGACCCCGGCGGGCGGGTGCCTAGCAACGCCAACGACGCCTTCATCGAGGGGAGCAACCTGGACGCCAACAAGGCCCGGCTGCTGCTCATCGCGGCGATGATGAAGCTCGGCCGCTTGCCCCGCGCGGCAGACCCCCGCAACCCTACGGCCGAGGAGCGGGCAGCATTGCTGGCGAAGGTGGAGGAGTACCAGGAGATCTTTGAGACACATTAGGCGAGTGCCCGTTCGTCCTGAGGGAAATCGAAGGGCAGAGGCGTGTAGGGACGCCTCTTGTGGGCGCCCCGCCCCCGTCATTCCTGAGCAGGCAAACCGCCCCCGTTCGTCCTGAGGGAAATCGAAGGGCGAACGACGGCTCGCCCCGCCGGCCAGCCTTCCGTATAATGGGCGCAGCCACAGACAAGGAGCACAGTGATGGCAACCACACGACTCCTCATAGGAATGCATGACGGCGTGACCTCCATTTCCAGCGGCGACGGCGCCTCGTGGTCGCAGGGGCCGGTTACCCCGCTGGAGCACGCGGCGGCAAAGGTCGCAGTCGCGCCCTCGGACCCAAACCGCGCCTACCTCGTCGCCTACGAGGCCGGCGTGCACCGCACTGACGACGGCGGCCTGACGTGGCGGCAGCTCTCGGCCTACCCCACCGATCACGCCCACAGCGTCACCGTTCACCCAACCGACCCGGACCGCGTCTACGTCGGCAGCGAGCCGGCCACGGTCTACCGCACGTCCGACGGTGGTGAGACGTGGGAGGAGTGCTGGGCCTTCCGCGCAGTCCCGGGCTCGGAAGAGTGGACGTTCCACTGGGAGGGACGCCACGCCCACGTCCGTTCGCTCTGCCTTTCGCCGGAAGACCCCGACGTGGTCTACGCCGGCATCGAGGTCGGCGGCATCTTGCGCTCGCGCGACGGCGGCGACACGTGGGAGCACCTGCAGGGTGCCCACCCGGACGTGCACAAGCTCGTCGCGAGCCCGTCGCTGCCGAGCACCGTTTACGCCGCCACCGCCCGCGGCCCGTACCGCAGCGACGACGGTGGCGACACGTGGCTGGACATCGGTGAGGGACTGGAACAGCGGCACAACATCCCCATCGTGCCCTCGCCCGACGACCACAACCTGGTAATCGCCGGCGTGGCGAGCAGCGCCCGTCGCAAGGACGCCCAGGCCGTGCGCTCCGTCGATGGCGGCCGCTCGTGGGACCTGCTGCAGAACCTCGGCGCTGACGAGAACATGGTAGTGGCGCTGGTGTGGGACCCATCCAGCGCCAATCGCGTCTTCGCAGGCACGGACCACGGCGTCGTCTACGCCAGCGACGACCGCGGCGCAACGTGGCGCGTCATCTGTGACGCCCTCCCGACCGTCGCCGTCGGCGCGATTGCCGTGACGACGTTGGAGTAGGCGTTCCCTCTCGCCCCTGTCACCAAATCCTTGGCCTCTCCGGCGCAAACCGCTACCCTGCTGCAGGGCCAACGGAAATGGGATGCTTGAAGCGCGGAGGGGAGGGGCAGGAGGAAAGCGAAAAAGAAAACAATTCAATGTGTATCTGGGATCCCGCCAATCAGCTACGAATTGTTTCCCAAACAATTCCTCCGTCAGATACGGATTGTTTCGAATTGTTTCAGAAACAAACCGTAGGGAACAGCTATGAATTGTTCCGGGAACAATCGTTGAGGCCCAGCTACAAGAACGCCTTTGTTCTCGCACCATCCCCTCCCGCCGCCACGGTCGACTCTGTATACTGGTACGGCAATGACACCCACTGCTGATAGCGCCAGGAGGGGCCGATGCGCCTGCAGCCGGTAATCCTTGCCGGCGGTTCGGGCAGCCGGCTCTGGCCCTTGTCCCGCCAGGACATGCCCAAGCAGTTCCTCCCCCTCATGGGCGAGCGTTCCCTGCTGCAGGAAACTGCCCTGCGTCTCGCCGGCCTCGAGGGCTGCGAGCCGCCCATGGTCGTCTGCAACGAGTCCCACCGCTTTCTCGTGCTGGACCAGCTCCGAGAGGCGGGCATCGAGCCGCCGTCTGTGGTGCTCGAGACCCAGGGCCGCAACACTGCGCCCGCCCTTGCCCTCGCCGCCCACGAGGCGCTTCAAGCCTCGCCGGACGACCCGCCGCTGCTGATCGCCATGCCCGCCGACCACGCCATCGGCGACGTGGAGGGCTTCCGCCAAGCGGTGCTCGCGGGCGCCGAGGTTGCGGCGCGCGGTTGCCTCGTGACGTTTGGCGTGACGCCGGACTCCCCGGAAACGGGCTATGGCTACATCCGCACCGGCGCCGCCGTCGAGGCATCGGCGGCGCGGGAGCTCAGGCAATTCGTCGAGAAGCCGGACGCCCCGACCGCTCAGTCTTTCCTCGACTCCGGCGATTACCTGTGGAACAGCGGCATGTTCCTCATGCCCGCCACCCTGTGGCTGGAGGAGCTGGAGCGAAGCCGTCCGGACATCGCCGCCGCCTGCGCGAAGGCCATGTCGTCGGCCCAGCGCGCGGCGCCCTTCGTTCGGCCTGAGGGTTCGGCGTGGTCGGCCTGCCCGAGTGAGTCAATCGACTACGCCGTTATGGAGCGCGCCGGCAGCGAGGCGCCGTCAGGGCAGCCGCGCTATGCCGTCGTTCCGCTGGACGTGGGCTGGTCGGATGTCGGAGCGTGGTCGGCCGTATGGGAGATGGGCAGCCGCGACGCCGAGGGCAACCGCACGCAGGGCGACGTGTTCCTGCGTGACACCAGGAATTCATTGCTGGTCTCGCGTCAACGCCTGCTGGCAGGCGTCGGACTGGAGGACATCGTCGTCGTGGAGACGGCGGACGCCGTGCTGGTGGCGCACAGAGATCGAGTGCAGGAGGTCAAGCAAGTGGTGGAATCCCTTGGACAGGCGGGGCGCACGGAGCCGGACTCGTATCCGCACGTGCACCGGCCGTGGGGCGTCTTCTCCGTCGTGGACAGCGGGCCCCGCTTCCAGGTCAAGCGGCTCACGGTGCACCCCGGCGCAGCCATGTCGCTGCAGTGGCACCGCCACCGCGCCGAGCGGTGGGTCGTGGTGAAGGGCGAGGCCACCGTCACCCGCGGCGACGAAGTATTCACCCTCAGCGAGGGCGGCTCGGTCGACATCCCCGTCGGCACCGTGCACCGCATCGAAAACCAGGGCGACGGCACGCTGGAGATCATCGAGGTCCAGCAGGGCGACTACCTCGGCGAGGACGACATCGTGAGGCTCGACGACAAGTACGGCCGCCACATGGACGGCTAGCCAGGACGACGGAGGCACCGGTGACGGACGCGCTCTACCACGACGACAGCTACATCCAGACCCTCGAGGCCACGGTCACGGAGGTGCGCGAGGACGGCGTGGTGCTTGACCGCACCGCCTTCTACCCTGGCGGCGGTGGCCAACCGAACGATGTCGGGACGCTGTCGGCCGGAGGGCAGACCTGGCAGGTCGTCAAGGTGGGCCGTAAGGACGGCGCAGTCGTCCACCATCTCGAGGGCGGCGCGCCCGCCGTGGGTGACACGGTCACCGGTGTCATCGACTGGGATCGGCGGCACAACCTCATGCGGACGCACACGGCCCTCCACGTGCTGTGCGGCGTCATCTGGCGCGACTACGGCGCGCAGGTCACCGGCGGCGACATGCAGCCCCTCGTCGCCCGCATGGACTTTGAGTTCGAGCACATGACGGCGACCTTCGCGGAGGAAGTCGAGGAGCTCGTGAACCGGGAGGTCGCGAACGCGCGGCCCATCAGCACCCGCATCCTCCCTCGCGACGAGGCCATGTCCATTCCGGACCTCATCCGCACCAAGATCAACCTGCTTCCGGCCGGCATCCAACAGGTCCGCGTCGTCGAGATAGAGGGCCTCGACCTGCAGGCCGACGGCGGCACCCACCTCAACAACACCCGGGACGTCGGCCGCATTCGCATCGTCGGCCACGAGAGCAAGGGCCGCATAAACAAGCGCCTGCGCATCCAGATTGAGGACTAGTCGCCAACCCTACCGCGCCCCCGTGCGCTCCCGCACCTCAGCCTCGGTGAACGGCGTCTGCATCGGCGCGATGACCTCGCGAGCCAACAGCTCAGCCTGCTGCATCCACACCTCCGGCGGACCCGGCGGCCGAAGTACGAATTTGGTCACACCCGCGTCCACGTACTCGTTCAGCTTGCCGACGATCGCCTCCGGCGTACCCATCGCCGTGTACTCTTCGAGCGCCGCGTCCTCGCGCCGGCGGGGCAGCGCCGACGCCGCCAGCTCCCGTGCCTCGTCCGGCGAGCCGGCAACCGCGCACGTGATGGACACGCCGAAGTGGTCGTCGGGCACCTCGCGGCCCGCTTCCGCGGCGTAGCCGTTGATGGCCGCGATGCCCGCCGAGCACTCGTCAGGCGTGATGGCGGAGGGGAGCCACCCATCCCCGAGTCGGCCTGTACGGCGCATGGCCGCGTCGCTGCGTCCACCAATCCACACCGGAGGGCCGGGCTGCTGCACCGGCTTCGGCGTGACGGACACGTCGGTGAAGCGATAGTGGCGGCCCTGGAACGTCGCCCTGTCCTGCGACCACAGCAGCCGCATGGCCTCCAGCGCCTCGTCGGTGCGCCGCGCGCGCTCCGGCTTGGCGACGCCGCAAGCCTCGTACTCCAGCGGGTCCTCGCCGCCCAGCCCCGCGACCAGCAGCAGGCGGCCCTCGGAGAGGAAATCGAGCGTGGCCAGCTCCTTGGCCATCAGCACGGGGTGGCGCACGGACATGATCAGCGCGTTGGTGCCGAACTTCATCATCCCCTTCCGCCCGCTGAGCGCCGCCATCGTGACCACCGGCTCCAGCGTGCCGGCCGGGCCGACGATCCGGTCGCTGAACCACAGCGAGTCGACGCCCCACTCCTCGCACCGGTCGACGAAGTCGAAGAAGCGAGCGGCGGTGCGCTCGCCGAAGGGCCACGCGCCAATGCCGAACCCAAGCCGAATCTTCATTGCACCAATCCTCCGCGCCTGACGCAGCGCCATGATAGTCGACGCAAGGGACGCGGGCCAGCGCGCCGATTTGCCCACAACAGACTGCCTCAGCTACGATGCTAACAGCAAATCAGGGAGGCCCGTTTTGCCGGAAGTCACAGTGCGGCGCGCCACGTCGCCCGACGACCTTGACGCCCTGCATGCCCTGCGCTGGCAGGTGTTTGTGGAGGAGCAGGGCGTGCCGCCGGAGATGGAGAGCGACGAGCTCGACGAGGCTGCGTGCCAGGCCCTTGCGTGGGCCGACGGCGCCGCCGTCGGCACCGGGCGCGTCGTCTTGCTCGCAGGCGGCGAGGCGCGCGTCGGACGCATGGCCGTGCGCGCCGACGCCCGCCGGCAGGGCGTCGGCGGCCTCGTCCTCCAGTTCCTCGAACAGTCGGCCGTCGCGGACGGCGCCGTCGAGGTCACCCTGCACGCCCAGCGCTACGTCGCGGCATTCTACCTCGCCCACGGCTACACAGAGGAAGGCGAGCCGTTCGAGGAGGCGGGCATCGAGCACGTCATGATGCGGAAGCGGCTCGGCCAATCCCACCGTTCGCCCTGAGCTTGTCGAAGGGCATGGGCGGGTTTTCTTGAAAGGGCCACCGCACAGCTATAGAATCGGTGGAGGTCAACAGCAAGGAGGCCGCGTGACCCTCGACGCCAGGGGCCCCGGGTACGACAGGAAGGCGCGCCGCCAGCGCATGGGCGGCAACGGCAGTGAGCACTTCGACGAGGTCGACGGCGCCAGCGAGTTCTACATCTACGTCGCGCCCAACATGTCGACCAAGGGCTACGACGGCCTGAAGTCCTTCCTCAACGGCCTCGGCTGCGAGGTGGAGTTCCCCGCTGTCGCGCCCCTCTCACCCGGCCCGCGTCATCAGGCCGTCAAGATCACCAACGCCGGGGAAGTCATCCCGTCGTCGGGCCTGAAGCGCGCCCACTCCTGGGCACACACCCACTCCTTCCTCCACAGCTTCTTCAAGCCCTACACGTCCAAGGACGAATAGACCAAAACCCAAGCACGCAAGGAGCCCCCGACCCTGCTGGGCCGGGGGCTCCTAATTTGCTCTATTCAGCTATGGAGTCGGTCTTTACTTGTAGACCGGGATGATCTGCTGAATGCTGTGCCACGGGCCAAGCGGCACGCCGGACCGCTCGTAGGACTGCACGATGTCCGGGTTGTAGACGATGTCGTCAGGCGCCCAGAACATCGGGATGGCAATGTGCAGCGGGAACGAGACGTCGCCCACGTTGCGGAGGCCGTCAAGCGCCTTCACCGGGTCCACCGTGGACCGTTGCTGGGTGATGGCCTCGTCCAAGCCCCTGAACTCGGGGCCACCGCGCGGCGTGGTGCCGGAGTGGTGGTGCACCCGGAAGGCCTGGGTCTCATAGATGTTGCTGGTCATGAAGGTGACACGCCGCTCAAAGCCGAACACGCGGCCAATGGCCCTGGTGGTAGCCGCGTCACGCTGGTCGAGCTCGGCCTTGATGCCGATTTCGGCGAAGTAGCCGAGGATAGTCTCGGCCTGGTCCGCCTTCTCAGCGACACCGCTGCTGGGCGTGCCGTCAATCAGCAGCTCCAGCGGGTTGTTGGGACCGTAGCCAGCATCCGCAAGCAGTTGGCGCGCCGCCGCCGGGTCATAGCCGTACTCGGACTCGAAGTTGCGGTCCCACTCGGGGTTCCAGTAGCTGGCCGTCGGGATGAGGTGCGGGTTGTGCACTTCCGTGCCCTCGCCGCCGTAGTACACCGCGTTGATCTCGTCACGGTTGATGGACTTGCTCAACGCCTTGCGCACGCGGACGTCGCTGAACACGGAGTTGCAGTGGACAAACCCGCAGGGGGTGCCCTGGGCCTCGTAGCTGAAGTAGTTCTTGTCGAAGTTGTGGTTGTTCACAAACATGGCGCGCTCACGAGCGAGGGTCAGAGAGCGAGCGATGGCCATGCCCTGGGAGACTGCCTGTTCCTTCAGGTCCTGGGGGAACTGGCTCATGTGGATCTCACCGGTGACCAGGCCCGCCAGCTTGGTGGAGGACTCGCCGATGAACCGGTACTCGATCTCCTGGAACTGCGGCTGGTAGCGCCAGTGCTCGATGCCGCTTGCGCGCATCACGAAGTTGACGCTCTGCTCCCGCTCCACGAACTCATAAGGGCCCGTGCCCGCGGGGAGCCGGCTGGAGAGGTCGGGCTGGTCGCCGGGAATCTCTTCGCCCCCGAGGGCCTGCATGTCCTTACGGCTCAGGATCTCAAAGGAGATCACGTTCCGCTCGGACAGGTTGGGTACGAGCTCGGGGTTTGGCTGGTCCGTCCGCAGCACCACCTCGTAGTCGCTGATGACCTCAGGGGTCACCTGCCGGTACTGGGAACGGTGAGTGTGGGCTGCATCTTCTCGCGTCATCTGAATGTGGGTTCCAACTACGTCATCGGCAGTGAACTCACCGTTGCCGCCGTGGAACTCCACACCCCTGCGCAGCTTCAGCCGGATGGACGTGCCGTCGGGCTCAACACTGAACTCCTCGGCAAGACCGGGAACGAAGGAGCCGTCCAACGGGTCGACTGCGATCAGAGAGTCGTAAACGGCGTTCATGAAGTAGGGGCCGCGTGGGCTCTCAAAACCCCAGGGGTTGTTGGATTCCCTACTGGGAGGACCGTCTGCAATGATCAGCCGTTCCACCACAGCTTCCTTCTCTTCCATCATTACAGCCGTGGGTTCCGGTGCAGGCGCCGTCGTCGTTGTGCTGGTGCTCGATCCGGAGTCGGTCGTTGTCTGTTCGGGCACCGCAGTGGGCAGCGAGCTGATGCTGCCGGTGTCAGCGACCGTCGGCACCGCTACCGGCTCAGCGGGCGCCGCCGCGCCGCCGGTATCCTCGTCGTCGCCGCCACACGCTGCAAAGACGAGCAGCATGCTCAGCAACAACACCGTTGTGGCAAATCCGCCACGGAGCAAACCTCTCATGAACACACCCCCCTCAAATTTGTCCTCTACGGACATAGTGGGCATAGCACTCACAGCATCGGCTGCAAGCAACTCTGAGAACGCTACACTACAGCTATACTGTTGTCAATACTTGTTCCTCCTTTCACATACATTTCATTCCTTAACGCCTCCTCACGCCATTCGGTTCCGACCCTGGCGCGAGTCTCGTGTCACGTGCAGGAGGCTGCTACGGCACACATAGAAAAAGCCCCCGGCCCGCTCGGGCCGGGGGCTTCGATTCGCTCCATCGGAGCCTTGACGTGACTACTTTCGTACCGCCCTGATCTGCTGGATGCTGTGGAACACTCCCAGCGGCACTCCGGACCGCTCGTACGACGCCACGATGTCCGGGTTGTAGATGATGTCGTCCGGCACCCAGAAGAGCGGCAGGGCGATGTGGAGCGGGAAGCTCACGTCACCCACATTGCGGAGTCCGTCAAGCGCCTTCACCGGGTCCACCGTCGACCGTTGCTGGGTGATGGCTTCATCGAGACCCCTGAACTCGGGACCGCCCCGAGGCGTCGTGCCCGAGTGGTGGTGCACCCTGAAGGCCTGTGTCTCGTAGATGTTGCTGCCCATGAAGGTGAGCCGGTTTGTGTGGCCGAAGACCCTGCTGATTGCCCGCGTCGTGGCGGAGTCACGCGCGTCCAACTCGGCGGCAATGCCGACGTCCCTGAAATAGCCGAGGATGGTCTCGGCCTGGTCGGCCTTCTCAGGCAACCCTCCGCTGGGCACGCCGTCGATCAGGACCTCGAGAGGATTGTTCGGACCGTACCCTGCCTCAGCCAGGAGCTGGCGGGCGGCAACCGGGTCGTAGCCGTACTCAGCCTCAAAATTCTGGTCCCACTCCGGGTTCCAGTAGCTGGCCGTCGGGATCAGGTGGGGGTTGTGCACTTCGGTGCCCTCGCCGCCATAGTACACGGCGTTGATCTCGTCCCGGTTGACGGCCTTGCTCATGGCCCTGCGGACCCTTACGTCGTTGAAAACGGAGTCACAGTGGACAAACCCACACGGTGTGCCCTGGGCCTCATAGCTGAAGTAGTTCTTGTCGAAGACGTGGTTGTTGACGAACAGCGCCCGCTCGCGCGCGAAGACCTTTGGCCTGGCGAGCCCCGCGCCTGCCGCGACCGCTTGTTCCTTCAGGTCCTGCGGCAGCTGGGCCATGTGGATCTCTCCGGTGGCAAGGCCGGCCAGCTTGGTCGAGGCCTCGCTGATCCAACGGTACTCGATCTCCTGGAACTCCGGTTGGTGGCGCCAGTGTTCGTAGTCCACCGCGCGCATGAGGAAGTTCACGCTCTGTTCCCGGCTCACGAACTCGTAGAAGCCCGTGCCGGCGGGAAGGCGGCTGGAGAGGTCCGGCTGATCGCCGGGAATCTCATCCCCGCCAAGGGCCGTCATGTCCTTGCCGCTGAAGATCTCAAAGGAGATCACGTTGCGCTCGGACAGGTTGGGGATCAGCTCCGGGTTTGGCTGGTCCGTTCGCAGCACGACTTCGTAGTCGTTGATGACCTCAGGGGTCACCTGCCGGTACTGGGACCGGTGGGTGTGCGCGGCGTCTTCACGGGTCTGCTGCTTGTGCGTCGCCACCACGTCCGCCGCGGTGAAGTCACCGTTGTCTCCGTGGAACCGAACGCCCTGTCGCAGCTTCAGCCGAATCGATGTGCCATCCGGCTCGACGCTGAACGACTCGGCAAGGCCCGGTATAAACGACCCATCGAGCGGGTCAACCGCGATGAGCGAGTCGTAGATGGCGTTCATGTAGTACGGCCCACGAGGGCTCTCCAGCTTCCATGGGTTGCTGGATTCCGATGACGGAGGCGCGTCGCTGATGATCAGCCGCTCCACCACCGGATCGCCCTCCGGCATCATCGTGTCCTGGGGCGTGGGGATGACGGGGTCCGACGTCGATGTGTCGGAGCCCGACATGGACGTGTCGGCCGGCGCTGATGTCGGGATGGCGCTGATGCTGCCCGTATCAGAGACCGTCGGCACGACTACCGGCTCAGCGGGCGCTGCCGCACCGCCGGCGTCGGTGGTCTCGTCGTCGCCTCCGCACGCCGCAAAGACGAGCAGCATGCTCAGCGACAACACCAGGGCTGCCATTCCACTGCGATAGAAACGCTTCATGTTACCTCCCCCCTATTTCTTGCTGGGTGCACTACTTCCTGACGGCTATGAACCGTTCGAAGTGGCTGACCGTGCCGAGCGGCACACCCGACCACTCGTACGACGCAACAATCTTGGGGTTGTACAGGAGCTCTTCAGGCTTCCACACGATCGGAATGGCGATGTGCAGGTCAAAGGCTATGTCGCCAGTCTCCCGCATCCGCCGGAACACTTCTTCGGTGTCGATCACCTGCCGGTGGTATGCGATCGTTTCGTCCAACTCCTTCAACTCGAAGCCGCTGCGAGGCGACTCGCACGAGCAGTGGTGGACACGGAATGCCTGGAGGTCAACGATGTTGCTGGTCATGTAGATGATCCGGTTGCCGAAGTCGAATCGCCGGGAAGCGGCCCTCGTAATAGTGGGGTCCCGCACGTCAAGCTCCGTCTTGATGCCGACGTCGTTGAAGTAGCCGGCCATCGCCTCCATGACGTCCTGCTTCTCGGGGAGTCCGCTGGAACCCGTTACGTCGACCTGGAGGTGCAAGGGGTTGTCGGGACCGTAGCCGGCCTCAGCCAGCAGAGCCATGGCTGCTTCCGGATTGTATCCGTATTCCTCGTCGAAGCGCCGGTCCCACTCCGGGTTCCAGTAGGACCTGGTGGGCACAAAGTGCGGGTTGTGGACTTCAATGCCCTTGCCGCCGAAGAACGCATTGTTGATGGCGCCCCTGTCAACCGCCTTGGCCAGGGCCTTGCGAACGCGGACGTCCAGGAGGGCATCGTCGCAGTGCGCGTAGCCGCAGGCGGTCCCCTGTGCCTCGTAGTCACCATAGCTCTTGTCGAGGATTGGCCCCTGGAACATGCCGGACCGCTCACGGGTGAGCACCTGTCCCGTGGCGACCGCCATCCCCGCCGCCTCCGCCTGGTTCTGCAGGTCTAGCGGCAGTACCGTGACGTGGATCTCTTCCGTCAGCAGCGACGCTAGGCGTGTTGAGGCTTCACTGGTGAACCGGAATTCGATTTCCTCCCAGTCCGGTTGGTAGCGCCAATGCTCGTAGGGCACTCGCTCCACGATGAAGTTTACTCCCTGGCTTCGTGACACGAACTGGTAGGCGCCCGTGCCTGCCGGGGGCCGAGAGGTCAAGTCTGGATCGCCACCCAGCGCTTCAAGGTCCTTGCCGCTGAACGGTTCACCGGAAATCACATTCCACGAGGACGTGTTGTTCAGGATTTCCGGGTTGCTCCTGGAAATCCGATAGACAACCTCGTAGTCGCTGACCACCTCGGGGGTAACGGCCCGGTACTGGGACCTGTGGCTGTGGCGGGAGTCGTCAGCAGTGTGGTTAGCAATCATTGCCACCACGTCGGCCGAGGTAAATTCGCCGTTGTCGCCGTGGAACCGAACCCCTTCACGGAGCTTCCAGCGCACGGATATGCCGTCGGGTTCGATGGTCCACGACTCGGCGAGCTGCGGGACGTGCTCGCCCGTGTCAGCGTCCGCGCCGACTAGCGACTCGTGCGTCGTCGCGAAGAACCACGGGCCCCGAGGGCTCTCATAGCGCCAGGGGTTGTTGGTCTCGTTGGTTGGTGCTGCCGTGGAAATGATCAGCCGCTTAACCACTGGATCGCCCATGGCCTCAACCGGCGCCGGCTCGGTTGTGGTCCCGTCGGGCACGGCCGTTGGTGCGACTGAGACGGTGTCGGTAGCATCAGTCGGCGCAGCGGCGCCTTCATCGTCGCCGCCACAAGCCGAGAACACCATGGCCATCACTAGGGCCAACACCACAATGGGCAGGCCAAAACGGTATCTCCTCCTGTTCATAGCTCCCCCCTCTCACAAGGGCAATAGCGCTGGAAACGGCTCCAAGCGCGCTGTGTTGCCGCGAAACCTATAGAGTCTGGGCGATTTTGTCAATAACTCGCAGCTATTGTGACGGATATCACATCTTTTTGCAGAAATCGTCATCTGATGTATGTGAAGTTCGTCACATGGTGAAAAACTCCTGTGGGCGGCAAGAAATAGCTCTCAGGCAAGGCGGAATCAAGGAAGCCGCGGGGGCCTGCCCCAATGCACCAGGCACCCAAGGCGAAAAGGATCAGGAGAAACACGGCAGGCAGGGCGCCGATGCGAGTCGTCTTGAAAGAAGGGCCCTACCCGCCGCGCGGAGACCCTAATGGTCGATGTAGTCGGAAGGATGTGCGCGCGTGAGCGTGCCTGCGGCCTCAAGTTTGGCAATGACCTTCGCGCCGAGCCGGTACGCCGCGTGCAGCGGGTCGCTCTCCTGCACGAACTCGCCGCCGTCGGCGTCCTCCGCCGACCAGACGACGTAGCCGTGTGGGCTGTATGAGACGTTCAGCGCCAGCTTCCGACGGTGGTGGGTCAGCGCCACCAGCAACCGTTCCAGGTCGATGGCGCCCTGCCATCGACGGCCCAGGCACTTGTCACATCGAACGGTCTTCGTGGAGTCGGCGGGAGCCATGACGTCGGCCACGTTGCCCCGGCCGTGGCACGTGGAGCACCAGTCGCGCATTCCCAGCAGCCACATGGCCACGTAGTCAGCCAGTTCCGGCAGGTCCGCTCGATCAAAGTCCGGGTGTTCCACAGTACCCTCCCTCCCGTCGAGGCGCCCTCGCAACCCACGGCAAGTGTGTCCGTCTACCGCGCCCTCACGGCAGCCCCAGCTCGTCCGCGAACTCGTTTAGCAGGCGGATGACCTCCTGCGGCTGCTCTTCCGGGATGTAGTGACCCGACCCAAGCACCACCGAGCCACGCACGTCCTCCGCGACGTTCCGCCAGAGATCGAGCGCCGGCTCGTCGTTGATGTTGCCGAGCTCGCCCCACAGCACCTGCAGCGGCACGGTGACCTTCTGTCCCGCCGCGACCTCCTCCTTCCACCGGGGCCGATCAACCTCGAAGGCCGTGCGGTAGTCGCCGAGGATGGAGTCGACGCTGCCCGGCGTCGCGAAGGAGGAGATGTAGTGCGCTACGTTCTCCGGGTCCAGCACATCGCCCCGCCGCCTGAAGAGCTGCGTCAGGAACCCCTCCGGGTCCTGGTTAATGAGCCGCTCCGGCAGGCCGCGTTGCAGGAAGAAGTACCAGTGCCAGTAACGGCGCGCATAGCCGTCTCTGCCCTGGTCGAAGACGTACTCCATCGGCAGGATGTCGAGTAGCGACGCGCCCACGAGCGCCTCCGGGTGGTCCGCAGCCAGCCGCCGCGACGCCCGCGCGCCGCGGTCGTGCCCGGCTATGAGGAAGCGCTTCCATCCCAGGCTCCGTGCCAGCGCGAGCGCGTCTTCGCCCATTGTGCGCTTGTTGCATGTGTCGGGGTCCGCCGGCCGCTCAGACTCGCCGTAACCGCGCAGGTCCATGTTGACGACGTCGAACCGCTCGGTCAGCGCACTCGCCACGACGCGCCACATGCGGCGCGTTTCGGGGTAGCCGTGCAGGAGCAGCAGCGGGTAGCCGCTACCGTCGCGCTCGTAGGCGATGCGGATGCCGTTGACGTCCGCGTACCTGGTATCGGTGTTCATACAGGAATCATACCGCAGCGCGCCAGCGCGGGTGAAGGGTTGTGAACTTGGGGTTCCTCCCCCCTTGTGGAGGAAAGGACAAATCGAGACTTGCCCCTACACGGCTAGCGGAGCGGGCAGCTCCGTCGCACCCATGAGGTACTTGTCGACGCCGTGAGCCGCCTGTCGTCCCTCCGCCAGCGCCCACACCACCAGCGACTGCCCCCGGTGCATGTCACCCGCCGCGAATATGCCGGGCACGTTGGTCATGCGGTCGCGGTTGGTCGCGACGTTCCCGCGCCCATCCAGCTCAACCCCGAGCTGCGTCAGCATGGTGTCCCGCTCCGGGTACAGGAAGCCGAGGGCGAAAAGCACCAGCTCCGTCTCAATCTCGAACTCGGACCCAGGAATCTCCGTCATGGACGGGCGCCCGGAGGCGTCCGGTGGGCCCCATTCCAGCCTAACGGCGTGGAGCCGCTCGACCATGCCATTGTTGCCGGAGAAGGCCTTGGTCTGGATGCTGTAGTCGCGGATGCCGCCTTCCTCGTGCGCGGCGGACGAGCGCATGATGAGCGGCCATTGGGGCCACGGATTGTTGGGCGCGCGATCGTCGGGCGGCTGCGGCAGCAGCTCGAACTGGTGCACGGATGCCGCGCCCTGCCGGTGCGCCGTTCCGAGACAGTCCGCGCCCGTGTCGCCGCCGCCAAGGATCACGACGCGCTTGCCCTTTGCCGTGATGAACTCGTCCTCCGGGTACTCGGCGCCGGCGTTGGCGCGGTTCTGCATCGTCAGGTAGTCCATCGCCAGGTGGATGCCGTCGAGATCGCGCCCAGGCACCGGCAGGTCCCGAGCCACTGTCGAGCCTCCCGTCAGCACAATAGCGTCGAATTCCTTTTGCAGGTCCGTAGCGAGGATGTTGACGCCCACGTGTGCGTTGGTGACGAACGTGACGCCTTCTTCGGCCATCTGGTCGACGCGGCGCTGCACCACATGCTTCTCCAGCTTGAAGTCCGGGATACCGAGCCGCAGCAGCCCGCCGATGACCTCGGCGCGTTCGTAGACCGTGACCAGGTGGCCGGCGTGGTTGAGCTGCGCCGCGGCAGCCATTCCCGCCGGCCCAGAGCCTACCACTGCCACGCGCTTGCCCGTGCGCTGTGTGGGCGGGTTGGGCGTGATCCAGCCCTCCTCCCACGCCCGGTCGGCGATGGCCTTCTCGATGTACTCTATGGTCACCGGGTCGCTGTTGATCGCGAGGGTGCACGCCGCCTCGCACGGCGCCGGGCAGATGCGGCCGGTGAACTCCGGGAAGTTGTTGGTGGAATGAAGCGCCGCCAGCGCCTCGCGCCAGCGGCCCTTGTAGACCAGATCGTTCCAGTCCGGGATCAGGTTTCCAAGCGGACAGCCGTTGTGACAGAAGGGAATGGCGCAGTTCATACAGCGGGCGCCCTGCGTGCGGCTCTGCTCGTCAGCCCACGGCAGGTAGATCTCCCGGTGGTGCTTGACCCGCTCTGCCGTCGATTCCCGGGGCGGTCCCTGCCGGTTGAACTCCGTAAACCCGGTCGGCTTACCCATGCGCCACCGACTCCGAGGTCGCCGACTGCTGCCGCTCCCGCTCCAGGATTTCCTTGTACGCCAGCGGCATGACCCGCACGAACCGCTCGATGACGGTGTCCCACGTGTCGAGCACCATCCGCGCACGGCTGCTGCCGGTGAGCTGCGCCTGATTCTCGACGAGCAGCCGCACCGTCGCAAGGTCCGACTCCTCCTGCACCGGCCCGAGCTCCACCATGTCCAGATTACACCGGCTCGTGAAGTCGCCCTGCTCATCGAGCACGTAGGCGATGCCTCCGCTCATGCCGGCGCCGAAGTTTCGCCCCGTCGGGCCGAGCACCACCACGCGGCCGCCCGTCATGTACTCGCACCCGTGGTCGCCGACGCCCTCGACGACGGCGTTCGCGCCGCTGTTGCGCACCGCGAACCTCTCGCCCGCCACGCCGCGCACGTAGATGTCACCGCCCGTCGCGCCGTACAGCAGCACATTGCCGACAATGACGTTGTCCTCAGGGATGAACGTCGACTGCGCGGGCGGCACCACGACGATGCGTCCGTCGCACAGCCCCTTGCCGAGGTAGTCGTTCGAGTCGCCTTCCAGGTAGAGTGTGATCCCCCGCGACAGGAACGCACCGAAGCTCTGACCCGCGGAACCCTTCAGCCGGATGGTGATGGTGTCTTGCGGCAGGCCCTCGCTGCGGTACAGCTTCGTTATGTGTCCCGAAAGCATTGCGCCGACGGCCCGATCGCTGTTGCTCACCGGCAGGACGATCTCCACCGGCTCCTTGCGCTCTATCGCGGGCGCGGCCTGGCGGATGAGTTCGTGGTCAATCGAGAGCTCCAATTTGTGGTCCTGCATCTGGCACTGGAACGTGCCGGTGCCAGGACCCATGGACGGGATGGTCTCCGCGCGGTGCAGGATGGCGCTCAGGTCCAGCCCCTTCGCCTTCCAGTGCTCCTCCGCTCCGCTCCAGTCCAGCCTGTCCGTGCGGCCGATCATCTCGTTGACGGTGCGGAAGCCCATCTCCGCCATGATCTCCCGCATGTCCTCCGCCATAAAGGAGAAGTAGTTGACCACGTGCTGGGGGTCGCCGGCGAAGCGCTTCCGAAGCTCCTCATCCTGCGTCGCAATGCCCACGGAGCAGAGGTTCAGGTGGCACTTCCGCAGGTAGATGCACCCGAGCACGATGAGCGCCGCCGTGGCCACGCCGAACTCGTCCGCGCCCAGCAGCGCCGCGATGGCCACATCCCGCCCCGTCTTGATCTGCCCGTCCGTCTGCACCACGATGCGACTGCGGAGGTCGTTGGCGACGAGCACCTGCTGCGTCTCCGCGAGTCCCAGCTCCCACGCCACGCCCGCGTGTTTGATGGACGACTCCGGCGATGCGCCGGTGCCCCCGCTGTCGCCGCTGATGAGCACCACGTCGGCCTTGGCCTTCGCGACGCCCGCGGCCACCGTGCCCACGCCCACTTCCGCCACGAGCTTCACGTGGATGCGCGCGTCCTGGTTGGCCGTCTTCAGGTCGTGGATGAGCTGCGCGATGTCCTCGATAGAGTAAATGTCGTGGTGCGGCGGCGGCGAGATCAGCTCCACGCCGGGTGTGGTGTGCCGGATCGCGCCGATGTACTCGCTCACTTTGTGGCCGGGCAGCTGGCCGCCCTCGCCGGGCTTGGCGCCTTGCGCAATCTTGATCTGCAGGTCCTTGGCGTTGACCAGATACTCCGTCGTCACGCCGAAGCGCCCCGACGCCACCTGCTTGATAGCGCTGTTGCGCGAGTCACCGTTGGGATCGAGGTCGTAGCGTGAGGGATCCTCGCCGCCCTCGCCGGTGTTGCTCCGGCCGCCCATGCGGTTCATCGCAATTGCAAGCGCCTCGTGCGCTTCCCGGCTGATTGATCCGAGCGAGATGCCGCCCGTCGCATACCGCTTCAGGATCTCGGACGCCGACTCCACCTCCTCGATGGGAATGGCGCCACCCTCCGCGGGCTTGAGCTGCAGCAGCCCGCGCAGCGTCTTGCGGTGCTCCTCTTCCTCGTTGGACATCACCGCGAACTCTTCGTACATCCGTCGCGAGTTCAGGCGCGAGGCATGTTGCAGCTTGGAGATTGAATCCGGGTGCCACATGTGCTCTTCGCCATTGCGCCGCCAGTAGTAGACGCCCGGGTTCTCAAGGTCGAGGATGCCCACCGGCCGGTGCTCCGGGTATGCCCGCCGGTGCCGGCGAACGACCTCTTCCTCCAGCGACTGCAGCGTCAGCCCGCCAATGCGCGAGGACGTCCACGTGAAGTATTCGTCCACCAGCTCCTTGCTCAGTCCGATGGCCTCGAAGACTTGCGCCCCGCGGTAGCTCTGCACCGTGGAAATGCCCATCTTGGACATCACCTTGATGACGCCCTTGTGCACCGCCTTGATGTAGTTACCCTGCGCCTTCTCGGCGGTTAGCCCTTCGATGCGGCCTTCCGCCACCAGTCCGGCGATGCTCTCCAGCGCGAGGTAGGGGTTGATGGCGCCCGCGCCGTATCCGATGAGCGCCGAGTAGTGGTGCGTCTCCCGCGGCTCGCCCGTCTCGAGGACGATGCCTACCTTGACGCGTGTGCCCTCACGGATGAGGTGGTGGTGCACAGCGGAGACCGCCAGCAGGCTCGGGATGGGTGCGTAGTCCCGGTTGACACCCCGGTCACTCAGGACAAGGATCGTTGCCCCGTCCTCGATGTCCCGCGACGCCTGCCGCCGCACCCGCTCGATAGCCTCCTGCAGTCCGCCGTCGCTCCCGTCCGCGCGGAAGATGGTTGAGATGGTGGCGGCCTTGACGCCGGGTTGGTTGGCCGCGCGGATCTTTTCCAGTTCGGCGTTCGTCAGGATGGGTTCCTGAATGCGCAGCTGCCGGCAGTGCAGGGGCGTCTCCTCGAAGAGGTTCTGCTCGGAGCCGACAAACGTCACCACGGAGGTGACCAGCTCCTCGCGGATCGCGTCGAGCGGCGGGTTGGTCACCTGCGCAAAGAGCTGCTTGAAGTAGTTAAACAGCGGTTGCGGCCGGTCCGAAAGAATGGCAAGCGCGGCGTCGTTGCCCATGGAGCCCACGGGTTCCTGGCCCGTCTCGCCCATCGGCTGCATCAAGATGCTGATCTCCTCCGTCGTGTAGCCGAAGGCCCGCTGCCGCTCGGTCAGCGTGTCGAGCTCGTCGCCGTGCACGTGTCGTGGCTCAGGCAGCGACTCCAGGTCGACGACGCTCTCCCGCAGCCATTCGCCGTAGGGCTGCCGCGTGGCCAGGGTGTGCTTGATTTCCGCGTCCTCGATGATGCGGCCCTGGTCGAAGTCAACGTAGAACATGTTCCCGGGCTGCAACCGCGACTTGAACCGCACCGACTCCGCCGGGACATCCAGCACGCCCGTCTCCGACGCCATCACGAGCAGGTCGTCGTTCGTGACCAGGTAGCGCATCGGGCGCAGCCCGTTCCTGTCGAGGATGGCCCCGATGCTGTGGCCGTCGGTGAAGGCCACCATCGCGGGGCCGTCCCATGGTTCCATCAGACAGGCGTGGTACTCGTAGAAGTCGCGCTTCTCCTGGAGCATGGGAATGTGGTCGCCCCAAGCCTCCGGGATAAGCATGAGAATGGCGTGGGGGAGCCACCGGCCGGTGCTGCACAGCAGTTCCAGCGCGTTGTCCAGGCTCGCAGTGTCGCTTTGGCCGTCGCCGATGATGGGCTTGAGCTTCTCCATGTCGTCGCCAAAGAGCGGCGACTGGAACAGCGCCGAGCGGGCGTGCATGAAGTTGATGTTGCCCCGCAGTGTGTTGATCTCGCCGTTGTGGCAGATCATCCGGTACGGGTGCGCCAGCGGCCATGCGCCCAGTGTGTTCGTGCTGAACCGCGAGTGCACCATCGCGAAGGCGCTCTCGACTTCCGGCTCCGTCATGTCCTGGTAGAACTGCGACATCTGCGATGCCTTCATCAGCCCCTTATAAACGATGCGGTTGCAGGACAGGCTGCACACATAGAAGTTCTCGCCGTCGCCGAGGTTGCGCTCGAAGCATGTCTGCTCGATGACCCGGCGAATAACGTACAGCTTGCGCTCGAACGCTGCGGAGTCCGAGATCCCCGAGGCGCTCCCAACGAAGAACTGCCTGATGACCGGCTGTCGCGTGCGGGCCAGCCAACCGATCTGGGTGTCGTCCACCGGCACGTCCCGCCACCCCAGGAAACGCTGCCCCTCCGCCTCGACGGTCTCGCGGATGACGTTCTCGCAATCCGTCCGCACTTTCAGGTCCTGGGGCAGGAAGACCATACCGACGCCGTACTCGCCCTCCTTCGGCAGCGCAATGCCAAGTGAGTGGGCGTGTTTTCGGAAGAAGGTGTCCGGAATCTGGAACTGGATGCCAGAGCCGTCGCCGGTGTCCGGGTCGCAGCACTCGGCGCCGCGGTGTTCCAGGTTGATGAGCACCTCAATGCCCTGCTCGATGATCCTGTGGGTGCGGTTGCCGCGGATGTTCGCCACCATGCCGACACCACAGCTGTCGTGCTCATGGGCAGGGGAGTACAGCCCGCGCTCGGCGGCATCTCGCTGCGCAGCCTCAAGCTGCTGCAGGTAGATCTTCCGGCGACTGCTGATGTCCCCTGCCATGTGGCCCCTTTCAGAAAAACGGAAAGACGGACATTCAGTTCGTGAGTGAATCGTCTCCCGATGAACGGAAACGTCGCCGCATCCGTCTCAGATTCCTGAATACCCGTATCTATCCGTAGAAGCTGCGATTCTACACGCCTCTGCAACGCACAGTCAACGCCTCGCGAGCGCGCGATGCGCTAGAGGCCCATTATTCGTGAAAAAAGGCGCGAATGCAAGTGTTTCACATAATTTCCCTGCAAACCTCGGCTTGGAGAGCCTTGGATCCGGCGGAGCTCAAGGGGCAACGCAAGACCTCCTGCGTGGCGCCCATCCGACAACCATTGTTCATCTCGACAATTCCAGTAGGCGACGGAACCGGAGCGAAGGCGCCAACCGTGTTGACAACGGCTGCTACCGCTTGCTGCCGCCCCACGTGAGCGCATACGCCTCGCCAGCCTCAAATGCTGTACCATGCTCCCGCCATGCTGGAGCAAAGCGAGCCCAAAGCCCGAACCGGACGAAAGTTCTTCTACGGATGGGTGCTGGTCGCCGTCGCCGTTGTTACCGGCGGCTTCAACACCGGGGTCGGCACGTGGGCGCTCACCGTCTTCGCGAAGCCGATGACCGAGGAGCTCGAGTGGTCGCGGACGCTCTTCTTCCTCGCGCTGACCATCTACACCGCCGTCGCCAGCTTCCTGTCCCCTATCGTCGGCCCATGGCGGGACACTGCACGTGGCCCTCGGGTCCTCATGTTCGGCGGCGCCATCCTCATCGGCCTGTCGCTTATCACGCTCAAGTGGGTGGACAGCCTCTGGGAGTTCTACCTGTTCTACGGAGTGCTGGCGGCCCTCGGTAGCTTGGGCATCGGTGAGGCGCTGACGCAGGCCATCCTTCCGAAGTGGTTCATCCGCAAGCGCGGCAGGGCGATGGGCATCGCCGTCATGGGCGGCGGCCTCGGACCGCTCTTTGCCCCCCTCACGCTGCACACAATCATGAGTTTCGTCGGTTGGCGGGACACCTGGCTGATCATGGGCATCGCCGTCATCGTCGTCCTTGTGCCGCTTTCCTTCCTCGTCCGAACGAGGCCCGAGGACATTGGCCTTCTGCCCGACGGCGAGACCAGCCCGCCAAACAAGCCCGCGCGCGCCGCGGAGCAACAGCCCCGGCCTCGGCCCCCTGACGAGTACAGCCTCACGCGCTCCGAAGCAATACGCAGTCCCGCGTTCTGGCTCATCATCCTCGCCTACGGCCTCGGCGGGCTCGGCATGCGGGGCTTTCAAGTCAACTGGATCCCGTACCTGCAGGACATGGGCTTCGCGACCGCTGTTGGCGCCCTGGCCATCACGGCCTACGGTGTCTGCACCGTCACCGTTCGGCCGCTTTGGGGGCTGCTCGGCGACCGCTTCCCCGTACGGTCGTTGACGTTCGTCCAGTCGACGTTGACTGCATCCAGCATCCTGTTGCTCATCTACGTTGTTGGCACGCCGATGCTGTTCGCCTTCATGATCCTCTTCGGCGTGACGATGGGCGGCTCCTTCATCCTCCGGCCACTGCTCATCGCCAATTACTTCGGCCGGAATCACCTCGGGGCCATCACCGGCTTGATGCGCCCCTTCAACGGGTTCACGGGCGCCATCGGCCCGGTCTTCGTCGCCGCTATTTACGACCTGCACGGTTCGTACTTCTGGAGCTTCGTCATGGTCATGATCGGGTTCGCCATGACCGGCGCCGTCATCCTGCTCGCCAAGCCGCCGAGGCCGCGCGGGACGTAGACCTGTCGCGCGCTCTATCCGGGACGCCGGCTGTCCGGCAATGGGAGTCGAGGCGGCCGAGCCAGCAGGAACATCATGCCGGCCGCCAGCCACATCACCATGACGAATATGAAGGCCAGATCATACGAGCCCCTGAGGTCGTAGATCCCGGCGATGACCAGAGGCCCCGCGGCTGAGGCCGTCGTGATGGCCGGACGCATCGAACCCCGAATAGCTCCGAGGTGCGCTCGGCCATAGTAGATGGGGTAAATGAGTCGCTGAAGAGGGACGTACCCGCCGTACGCCAACCCCATGAGCACGGCGAAAACCATCAGCAACGTGTAGTTGCCAATGTTCAGGAGCAGCAGCACCAACAGCCCCGTCAGGACGTGCTGCACCATCAGCAGGTGCCGAACGGAGAAGAAGTCGGCAAGCGACCCCCAGAAGAACCGCGCCGGCAGCACCGCAATGCCAAAGACCGTCAGTGCCAGAGCGCCGGTATTCGCCGAGAAGCCGATGTCCTGGAAGTACGGCAGCCAGTTGGAGATGAAGCCCTGCACGCCCAGCGACGTGAGGCTGAACGTGGCGATGAGGATCCAGAATGCGCTGGTCCGCATCGCCTGGCTCCGGGTGTGGTCCGGCTCCGGGGAGAGGTTGCGGGCCCGGCTCGCGAATGGCTGGGGGGACGCCTCGGTGTCGCCGTCGGGCAGCAGGCCTACATCCTCAGGCCGTGTTCGGACCAGAAACGCCAGCGGCAGCAAGACAATCACCGAGACGATCCCCATTGCCGTCCACGCATCCCGCCAGCCAAAGGCGGAAATAAAAACCTGGATGGCCAGCGGGAATATGGGGCCCAGCACGCCGCCCATGCTCGCCAGCGCAACCGCTCGCCCGCGCTTGCGGATGAACCACTTTGGCACAACGGCCTCGATGAGCACGATGCCGCTCGTCACGTTGGCCAGCGCGCCCACTGCACCGAAGAGGACGTAGTACTGCCAGATCTCCTCCACCCATCGCATCCCGACAAGCGACACCCCGAGGAGAACTGCGGAGCTGAGAGTGAGCAGCTTTGGGCCGTTGCGGGTGTCGAATACCGGGCCGATGAACGGCGCTATCGCGCCGGCCACCAGTGCCCGAACCGTCAGCCCGCCGAGCAGCGTTGTGCGGTTCCAGTCGAGCTCGGCCTCCATCGGCACGACGAAGGCGCCGACGCTCCACAACCCCGTCCCGAGGGTGAACACACCGCCCGTTCCGGCGACCAGCACGATGATCCAACCGTAGAAGATTCTTGGGCGTCTCAGCGGACCACTCCTTGCTGTGGGCGAGGGAAGCTCCGGCGACGGATTTGGCGCTCGTCGCCGCCCACCCGGCAGCTCGCCCCCGTGACTGTACCAGAGTCCCGCTCAATTACAAACGACGGGCACGTTCGCGCTACAATTTAGATAGACAAACAATCCCGACCGAAAGCAGGAGCATTGGAATATGGCTGAGCGCACCACATTGGGCGACTTCGTACTCGGACTGCATGGACTCGCCATTCTCCGCAACCTGTGGGTTGATCCAACGGCCATCAAGGGCTGGTCTGACAGCGTTGTGCGGATTGCAAACAAACTCGGCGAGGAGCCCTTTTCGCGGCCGTTCCACGCGGAAGAGAGGACAGTCTCAGCTGGCTATGCCGAGTGGGTGGAAACGTACGATACGCCGGGAAATCCTGTTCTGCTCGCGGAAGAGCCGGTCGTGCGTGACCTCATTGCGAAGTACCCCCCAGGAAAGGCCATAGATGCAGCCTGTGGGACGGGCAGGCATGCAATCCACCTGGCTTCGCTGGGCCACGATGTCGTCGGCTTCGACTCCACGCCGGAGATGGTGGAGGCGGCCAAGGCCAAGGATTCGTCCGCCAGGTTTGAGATTGGTGACATCGAGGCGATGCCCCTGCCGGATGAGTCCATTCATCTCGCCGTGTGTGCGCTGTCGTTGACACATCTTGCGGACGTGGGGCCACCGGTTAAAGAACTCGCCCGTGTCGTACGGCCTGGCGGGCATGTTGTGATCTCCGACGTCCATCCGCAGCCGGTATCACTGGGTGCGCACGCCTCCTACAATCGCGGCGAGACTTCAGGCGGGTTCATCAGGAACTACATCCACCTTCATTCCGACTACCTGAACGCCTTTCGCGAAGCAGGGCTTCAGGTGGAGCAATGTCTGGAACCTATCTACGGAGACAGAGAGCTCGCCACGCTTGCTCGCTTTGAAATAGTTCCCGGCCTGGCCGAGACAGCCATCAAAGGGACTCCCATCGTCCTAGTTTGGGAGCTTGTGAAGCCGGCCTAGCCCCCTAGTCCACCACCCGGTCCGAGTCCGGCACGTAGCCGGGGCTGTTCATGACGACGTACGTCATGTGCCCTTCGAAGACGTATGGCACGCCTTTGGGGATGTAGACGACGTCGCCGCCGGTCACGCTCCCCAGTTCGCCTCCCACGTCGAAGTCCGCCTCGCCGTCGATGATGTAGTACACGCGGTCGCTGATGTCGTTGACCACCTTTTCGTGCCGCCCGTAAAGCGAGACCCACGTCAGGCTGATGCTTGGCGTGACGCTCTGGTTGACGATGCGCTTGAGCACCAGCGGACGCTGGCCCTGCGTGTCCGTCTGCGTGTCGCTGAACTTGATGATCATGGCTCGTCCTTGCAGAAGTGTTGGGCGCCGGTTCCCCTTGCAGACTACAGGCCGTACGTCTCCAGCACGCCCTTCATCGCCATGTAGTAGCCGTAGATGCCGAAGCCGTAGACCGAGCTCTTGCAAACAGGCAACACGACCGAGTTGCCGCCCCGCGCCGTCGGGTTCGTCATGTGCACCTCGACCGCCGGTAGCCGCACCTGCCGCATGGCCGAGACGAGGATGTTGGCGTCCCGCGTCCACCCCGCCGGGTTGATCAGGATGGCGCCCGTGCCGTCGCCGTGGGCCTCGTAGATCGCGTTGGCCACCTCGCCCTCGATGTTCGAGTGGAAGCAGCGCACCTCCACCTCGAGCTCCCTCGCGTACTCGGCGATCTGTTCGTCGTATTCCGGCAGTGTCATGGGCCCGAAGGTCTCCACATCCACCTTCCCCCGCATGTTCATGCCCGCACCATGGATGACCAGCAGCTTGGCCATAGCTTCCTCCTCGAAAGTCTCCCCAGAGCATACAAAGCCCCCCTCCGTTGTGGAAGGGGGGCATGTCAGGCACGGGTGGATTGCGGAGGGCCGCGCCGGGTGACCGGTCGAGGCTAGACCGGCTGATCCGAGACGTGTGTCGAGTTGACGGTGATGCGGTTGCCGCCCGGCTCCGTCAGCGTGAACGAGTCGTGGATGCGTCCGCGGCTGATCTCCGAGACATTCAGGCCCTTGGCCGCGTACTCGGTGTGCGTCGCGTCGACGTCCTCCACCATGAAGTCGAACTCTGTGTGGATGGGCTCCGCACTGTCGTCCTGCCGCAGCACGATGTGGGTGCCGCCGCGGAGCTCCAGCACGGCGAAGTCGTCTCGCTGCACGATGGGCCGCATGCCGATCGAAAGCATAGCCGCAGTGGACTCGGCGACGGCCTTGGTGTTCATGGTGATGTGCCCCACCCAGACAGGCGGACGCGGGTCGGTGTTCTGTGAGCTCATGGCGCCTCCTTTGCCTCCCGTGGCTGGGAGGTCTCGTTCATCGAAGCAGTTGGGGGTTGCCCCGATTATCAGCCCGAGGCGCCGCTAGCGCTAGATGTCAACGCGGCCCAACAGGGACATCACGTCGTCCGAGCCATTGCTGTGGGTGGTGATCGGTTCTCCAAAGTTCATGGCGTAGAGCGCCGCGTAGAGCCCGCCCTTCTCAAGCAGCTCGTGGTGGTTGCCCATCTCGATGACGCGGCCGTGGTCGAGGACGACGATGACGTCGGCGCTCGTGATGGTCGACAGCCGGTGCGCGATGACCACTGACGTGCGCCCGCGCAGCACCACCTTCAGGCTGTCCTGAATGATCTTCTCCGTCCGCGAGTCGATGTTGGCTGTCGCCTCGTCCAGCACGATGATACGTGGGTCCGCGACGATTGCCCTGGCGAAGCTGATGAGCTGCCGCTGGCCCATGCTCAGGTTATTGCCCCGCTGTTGGAGCATCGTGTCGTAGCCGTGGTCGAGCTCCATGATGAACTCGTGCGCTCCCACCGCTATTGCCGCTGCCTCCACCTGCTCGTCCGTGGCCTCCTTGTGGGCGTAGCGGATGTTGTCCCGGATGCTCATGGAGTAGAGGTACGGCTCCTGCAGCACCATGCTCATCTGGCCGGCCAGACTCTCCCGCGTGACGTCACGAATATCGTGGCCATCGACGCGGATAGAGCCGCTGGTGACGTCATAGAAGCGATGCATCAGCGCGACCAGGCTGGTCTTGCCCGCGCCCGTCAGCCCCACCAGCGCCACGTTCTGCCCCGGCTGGATCGTCAGGTCGATGTTGTGGAGCACCTGCTCCTCCGTCGTGTACCCGAAGCACACGTCTTCGAAGACCACTTCGCCCTTGATGGGCGGCAGCGTGATTGCGTCGGGCTTGTCCTTCATCTCCGGCGATATGTCCAGCAGCTCGAAGATGCGGGCGCCGGAGGCCATTGCGCGCTGGAACATGGTGTACTGCAGCGTCAGTGTCCGGATCGGCTCGAAGAAGCGCTGCACGTAGATGAGGAAGGCGACGAGGAATCCGATCTCCAATATGCCATCGAAGACCCGGATGCCGCCGACCACCACCACCAACCCCATCGACACCACTGTCAGCGTCTCCACCACCGGCATCAGCGACGCCGAGAGGAAAGAGGCGCGCACCGTGCGGTCGAGGTGCGTCTGGTTGAGCGTGTTGAAGTTGCTGAGGTTCTTGTCCTGGCGGTTCGTGCTCTGTGTCACCCGTACGCCCGACACGTTCTCCTGCAGGTTGCCGTTCACTGCCGAGATTGCGATCCGCACGCCGAGGAACGTCGGCCGTGATTTCTTCTGCCAGTAGATGAGGACGACTCCCAGGACCGGGATGACCGACAGCGTCACGACGCCGAGCAGCGGGTCCAGGTAGATCATGGTGCCGGCGATGAACAGCAGCATCATGATGTCGCCGATGGTCGTGATGCCGACGTCCATGAACTCCTGGAGCTGGAAGACGTCATTCTGGATGCGCGACATGATGCGGCCGACCTCGTTCCGGTCGTAGAACGAGGTTGCCTGGTCCTGCAGGTGCCGGAACATCTCCGTTCGAAGGTCGTGCAGCACGTTCACGGTCACGCGGGCAAGGGAGACGAGCTGCACAAAGTTGAACAGCATGTTGAGCAGCACGTTGACCATGAAGATCACCGAGGCCAGCCACAGGCTGCCAAAGGCGTCGCTGTTCCCGGTGACGCCGACTACGAATTCGTTGATGCCCCACGCGATGATGATGGGCTGCATCACCATGGTGACGATGTGCCCGCCCATGCCGAAGAAGGACGCCGCCACCCAGAACTTGTAGGGCAACGCATACTTGGCCAGCCGCATGACCACGCCGTGGTCATACAGATTGCCCATCAGGACGTCGTCGAGAGCCGAGCGCCCCAGGTGACCGTAGCCGCTAACCCTCGTCGTCAATCCGAGACCTCCATGTCGCCGGCCAGCCGGACCTCTTGCAGCGCAGCCTCTTCCATGGGCTTGAGCTGCGATTCATACAGGCTTGTGTACTCGCCTCCCTTGGCCAGCAGCTCCTCGTGCGTGCCCCGCTGCACGATGCTGCCGTCCCTGAACACGAGGATTACATCGGCGTTGCGGATGGCGCTGAGCCGGTTGGTCACCACGATGGTGGTGCGACCGCTCATCACCTCCTCCAGCCCCTCTTGCACCAGGTGCTCCGTGTGCGCGTCCACGCTGGACGTGGAGTCGTCTAGGATGAGGATGGGCGGGTTCATCAGGATGGTCCGAGCGATGGACAGCCGTTGCTTCTGCCCGCCGGACAGCCCGCCGCCCCGCTCGCCGACGATGGTCTCGTACTGGTCGGGAAGGCCGGCGATGAACTCGTGGAGCTGCGCGATGGACGCCACCTCGCGGATGTCCTCGTCGGAGGCATCGCCCTTGCCGTACGCGATGTTCTCGGCGATGGTCGCCGTGTGGATGAACACGTCCTGCTGCACGATGCCGACATTGCGCCGCAGCGACTCCAGCGTCGCCTCCCGGATGTCCACGCCGTCGATGGTGATCTCCCCGCCTGTCGGGTCGTAGAACCGGGGAAGCAGGTGGGCGAAGGTTGTCTTGCCGCTGCCCGGCCGGCCCACCAGCGCCACGACCTCGCCCGGCGCGATGGACACGTTGATGTCCTGCAGCGCGTGGGCATCGCCGTCGTAGGACAGGGACACGTTCTTGAACTCGACCACGCCTTTGACTCGCCCGAGCTCCGTGGCGTCGGGCTTCTCGTACACCGGCGATTCCCAGTCGAGGATCTGGAAGAGCCGCTGGCCGGAGGAGACTGCGCGGGAGAAACTGTTGACCATCCACCCCATCATGCGGACGGGCATGGTCAGCAGGCCCATGTAGAAGAGGAAAGCCGTCAGGTCGCCCGGCGTTAGGCCGGTGTAGATGACCTGCCCGGTGCCGGTCACCACCCGCCCGTCTATCACCTGATTGCCGCCGACGTACAGGATCGCGGCCAGCGCGCCCAGGAAAAAGAAGTTCATCACGCTGTAGTTCCGGGCCCAGATGCGCTGCGCCTCGTACGTGGCCTCCCGGACGCGCTCCGCTCGCTCCTCGAACTTCGCCTGCTCGTAGTTCTCGGCGGAGAAGGCCTTGACCACACGCATTCCGGAAAGGTTCTCCTGCATGGTGGTGACCATCTCACCGGTGAGCCGCTGGACCTCCATCCACTTCCGCCGCAACCCACGGCTCGTGTCGACGGCACGCCAGCCGAGGAGCGGCACGAATGCCAGGCTCACCAGCGCCAGCGTCACGTCGGTCAGGAACATCGCGACTGCAATGCCGGCGATCATCGCCACGACGAAGCCGAACCGGACGGCGCCCATGTTCACGAACATCCGCACGCCCTCGACGTCGGCCGTCGCGCGCGACATCAGGTCGCCGGTGTTCTGCTTGTCGTGGAAGGCGAAGCTCAGGTGCTGCAGCTTGTTGTAGAAGTTGTTGCGGATGTCGTACGCCACCTTCTGCGACGTGGACTCCGCGAAGTAGGTCTGCCCGAAGGCGAAGATGCCCCGCGACGCACCGGCGAGGAGCAACGCAAACGCCAGCCACCAGAGGGCCTCGACATCGCGTTCGCCGGATTCGAGGACGCTGTTGACGCTTTGTCCGAGAATACGAGGCACCGCCAGCGCCACGAGGGCTGCGCCGATCATCGAGATGTAGCCCATGGTGAGCCGGCGCTTGTATTTCTTGAGCACCAGGCCCACGATGCGAATGATAGTAGGCATAACAGTATTTAAATCTAATGCTCTTCCAGACTATATGTCAAATAGGGAGCAAGTAGGAAAAGTGTGTTTTCTGCATTTCCGTCCGCGCTGTTGAGCATCACCCCCGCCGTCAGCGAGGCTTGTCGGCCACCACGATCATTCTCCGCGCCTCGATGTTGTACCGCTCGAGCTCGTAGCCGCCGTACACCGCGCGGTAGGCCAGCCCCGCCGCGTCCAGCATCCGCACAAGCTCCGTCAGCGAGTACAGCCGGATGGTGAGGCCGTCCGTGTGGTGCGTCGTACCGTCGGGAGTCGTCACCCAGAAGCTGTTGTTGATGCGGCTGTGCAGCAGGTCTATCTCGCGCCGCTCCTGGTAGACGGTGCCGTTGGGGACCACCTTGCGCTCGTCCCGGACGTAGTTGGAGACCACCCACTCGCGGTTGATCAGGTCAATGAGGAACTGGCCGCCGGGCTTGAGCGCCCTGGCCACCTGACGCAGCACCTTCATGTCCTCCGCGTCCGAGTTCAGGTAGCCGAAGGACGTGAAGACATTGATCACCGCGTCGAAGCGCCCTTCGAAGGGGATCTCCCGCATGTCGCTGCGCACCAGCGGCAAGTCGACGCCGGCACTCGCCGCGATGGCCGCGGCGCGCTCCAAATACGCCTCGCTCAGATCGAGGCCCGTTACCCGCAGCCCCGTCAACGCGAGGATGACCGCGTGCCGCCCATGCCCGCAGCACAAGTCCAGCACCTCAGCGTCCCGGGTGAGCTGCAATACCCGGTGCACAAACGCCGACTCCACCACGGCGTTCTCCGGGGAAATCGTCTCCCGGTATGCACCGAGGTAGTCGTCGCCGAAAAACTCCATGTAGGCCGGGATGGGGAGGTTGGTCATTGGGTCTCCTGCATTTGGCGAATCAAGGTCCGGGGTGATCTGCAACCCGTCACTCTTTCAACGGGGACAAGCGCCCCCGCGGTTCCCTGGTGTGCTACAATTCCAGCAACGTAACCCACCTCCTCTCCTTGGAGCATGCCCGTTGATCACCCTGCATGGCAAAGGCGCGCTCATTGTGGGCGCACGGCGCGTCGGCGCCGTCCTTGCGCGGCGAATGGCGCAGGAAGGCATCAACATCGCCATCGGCTACCGCAGTTCCGCCACCGAGGCCGAATCTCTGCGCGACTCCGTCGCCGCCACCGGCGCCACGGTCTGCACCATTCAGGGCGACCTGAGCCACGAGGCTGACGTGCAGTCAATGGTGGAGCAGGCCGTCGCCGAATTGGGCGACCTCAGCTTCGTCGTCAACCTCGCCTCGGACTTTCCCCGCGCGCCGCTGCCTCTGCTCGATTCGGTCGCCTGGGACCGCGCGATGAGCACGGCCAAGGGGAGCTACCTCCTCGCCCTCCACGCGGCCCGCGCGATGCTGCTCAACCCCGGTCCGACGCGCGGCCACATCGTCCTGTTCGGCGACTGGGCCGCCGGCGAGACCCCCTATCGTGAGTATCTTCCCTATCTGACCGCCAAGGCTGCCGTGCAGTTCATGACGCGCGCCTTCGCCGCTGAGCTGGCCTCCCACGGCATCCTCGTGAACGTCCTCGCGCCGGGGCCGACCATGCGCCCGGCCGACATCACGGAAGCCGAGTGGCACGACGACATCCTCGCGCAGGCCCCCCTGCGGCGAGAGTCCTCCGCGGACGAGCTTGCCGAGTTTCTCATCACGCTGCTCAAGAGCGAGACCATCACCGGCGAGACCATCCGCGTTGACGCCGGCCGGCACCTCGCCGGCCCCGGCGCCCAGGGATAGGCAGAAACACACCGTTCGTCCTTCGACAAGCTCAGGATGAACGGGCGGACTAGGAATCGGAGGAGCCAAGCATGGCGCGGCACAGGATCACCAAGACCATCGACTTCTGTTACGGCCACCGGCTGCTGGAGTACGACGGCAAGTGCAAGCAGCTCCACGGCCACAACGGCCTCCTCGAGGTCGACCTCGAGTCGGACACCCTCGACCGGCTCGGCATGGTGCGAGACTTCACGGAGGTCCGCGACATCATCAAGGGCTGGGTCGACGAGCACCTGGACCACAAGATGCTGCTCCGCCGCGACGATCCCGTCATCCCCGCGCTGTCGGAGCTGGGCGAGCCCCTCTACCTGCTGGACGTCAACCCCACAGCGGAGAACATTGCGAAGCACATTTTCGAGCAGGCGCGCGAGAACGGCCTGGCGCTCACCGAGGTCCGCCTCTGGGAGACCCCGTCGAGCTACGCGGTCTACCGGGAGGAATAGATGCCCGACGAAGTGGCAGCCCTCGCCAGCGGCGGCCTCGATAGCTGCATCCTTGTGGCTGACATGGCGGAGGACGCCATCGTCACCCCCATCTACGTGCGCAAGGGCCTTGCCTGGGAGGACGCAGAGCACGCCGCCCTCGTCTCCTTCGTACGGGCCCTCGGCAGCGCCAACGTGCGCCCCGTGACGACGCTCTCCGTCCCCGTGCGGCAGGTCTACGGCCGCCACTGGAGCGTCACCGGTGAGAACATCCCCGGCTACAACGCCCCCGACGAGGCTGTCTTCATCCCCGGGCGAAACGTCCTCCTGCTGGGCCTCGCCGCCGTGTGGTGCAGCACCCACAGCGTCTCGCGAATCGCCATCGGGACGCTGGGAGGCAACCCCTTCCCGGACGCGACGCCGTCGTTCTTCGAGAGCTACGCCTCGGTGCTGTCGCAGGGTCTGGGGCACCGGGTCATCGTGGAGGCTCCATACCGCGGCGGCAGCAAAGCCCAGCTCATTCGCACCCACAGCCACCTGCCGCTTGAGCTCAGCCTCACCTGCGTCGCCCCGACCGAGGGCCGGCACTGCGGCGACTGCAACAAGTGCCGCGAGCGCCGGGAGGCGTTCGCCGAGGCCGGCGTGCCGGATAAGACCCCATATGCAAAGGAATGACACCCCCATGGACCGACAGGAACGCATCGAATGTCTGAAGCCGCTGCTCCGCCGGGTGCTCGAGATCCTCGGCGAGGACCCTGAGCGCGAGGGCCTGCGCCGCACGCCCGAGCGCTGGGCCGAGGCGCTGTTGACCTACACCCAGGGCGGGGAGGAAGCCCCAGAGGACCACCTGAGCGTGATCTTCCAGTTGGACGAGGACGACTTCCCCCAGGGCTCCGACGACATGATCATCCAGGACAACATCCAGTTCACGTCCACGTGTGAGCACCACATCGCGCCCATCCGCGGGGTGGTGCACATGGCCTACATCCCCAACGGCCGGAGCCGGGTCATCACGGGATTGTCCAAGCTCTCCCGCGTCGTCGAGGTCTTTGCGCGGCGGTTGCAGGTGCAGGAGCGGATGACGCAGCAGATCGCCCGCGCCATCGACACGAGCCTCGATCCGCTGGGCGTCATTGTCGTCGTGGAGGCCGTCCACTACTGCATGATCTCGCGCGGCGTCCAGCAGCGCTCCAGCACGACGATCACCACTGCTCGCCGCGGCGCCTTCCAGTCCAACCCCGCCCTGGAGAACAAGTTCCAGGAGTACCTTCGCCTGCGGAGGTCCGAACCCATCACCTAGTTCGACACCCGGCCGCCCGCATCGCTGCTCGAAACAAAGGCCGCCCCATAGCTGATTGTTTCGATTGTTCCCAAACAATGCATAGCTAGCCGGACGAATTGTTTGAAAACAATCCATAGCTGACCAGTCCTTTGTTTTCAATCAATTCCATAGCTGGGGGCCAGATCTCCAGATACACATTGAATTGATTTCCTTTTCGCAGCCGCCCTCCCCGCCTCCATCCGTGGTCCGGATGATCCCTGCGAGTCCAAAGTAGCCTCACGATGTGCGTGCCCTCAACACGCCGGTGTCAGGACGGCAACGGCGAATCTGCTACACTCGCGACCAGGAGCAGCCTGCACCGCAACCAGGGAGGGCCATGACCACGCCAGCAGCCACAGCCGCCCCTCGCCTCTTTTTCGGATGGTGGCAGGTGGTGGTGGCCGCGGTGCAGGGCTTCTACGCCGTCGGCGGGGCCTCCTTCGCCGCGGGCGTCTTCCTCATCCCTATGCGCGACGATCTCGGATGGAGCGCCTCACTCATCTTCGGCGCGCTGTCGCTGCGGATGTTCGCGGGCGGCATCATCGGCGCCATGCTCGGCCCGCTGGCCGAGCACCGCTGGGCGCCACGGGTGATCATGCCGGCCGGCGCGGTGCTCATGGCGCTGTCCTTCATGATGGTGAAGTGGGCGGAGACACCCTTCGACTTCGTGTTCTGGTACGGCATCGTCGGCGCAGCCGGCACGGCCCTCGCGAGCCCCGTCGTCCTCGAGGCCATTGCGGTCAAGTGGTTCGTGCGGCGGCGGGCGGCGGCAATGACGTGGTTCCAGGTCGGCCCGCCCATGGGCGTGCTGGCGTTCCCCGTCGTGCTGACGGCCCTCATCGCCTGGGTCGGCTGGCGCGACGCGTGGCTCTGGTCCGGCCTCAGCATCCTGGTGACGATGCTGCCGCTGACGTTCCTCGTCCGCTCGCGGCCCGAGGACGTCGGCATGCTGCCCGACGGCGACGCGGCTCCGCCACCGTCACGAGGCCCAGCCGCACCCGCCAACTACGACACGGGCCTCACGGCGAGGCAGGCGCTCCGGACCCAGGCCTTCTGGCTGCTGACGATTGCCGCCTTCGTGGGCATGTTCGGCTTCCCCGGCTACCAGTCGCACTGGGTCCCCTACTTCCGGGAGGTGGGGTTTGACGCGGCGACGGCGGCATTCGGCGTCTTCGTGTTCGGCATCTTCTCCGTCAGCTCCCGCTTCGTGTGGGGCTACTTCGCGTCGAGGTTCGAGGTCCGGCCGGTCTTCACCATCCAGATGCTGCTCTCGGCCATCGGCGTCGTCATCATCCTGCTGGTGCGCAACGAGGCGATGCTGGTGGTATGGGCGATGGCGCAGGGTCTGACCATGGGCTCCTTCTTCCAGCTGCAGGCGATCCTCGCGCCGATCTACTTCGGCCGGCAGCACATCGGCGCGATCCGGGGCATGATGTGGATGCCCATGAACTTCGCGGCGGGCATCGCGCCGCTGGCGCTGGAACGGCTCCACGCCTGGCGCGGCGACTACAACGCGGCGTTCCTGATGGTGCTGGTGTTCTGGCTGATCACTGCGGCGTTGGTCTACATCAGCCGCGCGCCACGCGGAGTGGGGCGGGGGTAGGGGGCTATTCTGGCAATATCGTCAACTCCACCAATCGTTCGCTGAGCCTCTGGGCGCCGGAATCCCGCCACACCACCACCGTGTAGACGCCGCGTTGTTGCAGTTGCGCGGCAACATCCGCGCGTAGGGTGAACTGGGAAGAGGTTTCCTCCCATGTCTGCGCGACCACTTCTCCAGCATCCAGATTCGAGTAGAAGTAACCTGGCTCAAGGGGCGGCAAGATCCTGGCGACCGGATCGCCACACCGCGTTGTCGCACCGCCGCCGAGGCAGTAACTGTCCAGCACGTCGTTCATTGCCGGTGTCATTGGCCGTGGCAGTGGATCGAAGTAGATGCTCACCACGCCGCCAATATCGATGCCTTCCTCCATTTTCATCAACGTCAGCGTGAGGTAGCGGCCGTCGACTATCTTCGGCGGCTGCGTGGCGACCGCAGCACCGCCCTCAAAGTGCTGAACAAACACCACCCGCCGCCCATTCGACGCAATCCCGATGTTCACCGCCCTGTGCGTCGCCCCCAATATGTTATCGCGGTGTCCCCAATTCGCATGGGCATCGTCGTACATCATCCCCCACTGCGCATCCTCGATAGCCTTCTCTGTCGATGGCACGATGCAGCGTACTAGGAAGCGGTCGCAGCCTTGGGCAGCCCATTGTGCGTTTGTGAACCCCGCCGTGGCGACGTTCTCGGCAGCGTAGCTTGTGCCCCCGGCTTGGGAGTACACCATGTACGGCTTGCGGCCGTCCGCCCACCAATGCCCAAAGTAGTCATGCTTCAACATGTCTTGTGCGTGGTCCTGGGCAGCGAGGTTCGTCCCCAGAACCACCGGCGGCAGACTATGGTCCGCACGGTCTTTGTTGATGAGACCAAGCGCGTACTGGCGCAGTTGCGCCAAACGGGCCTCTCCACTTGGTGTTGGAGTTGGTGTCGGCGGCGGGGTCGCGGTTGGAGGGATGGGCGTGGGTGGTAACGGCGTTGCCGTTGGTGGGACGGGGGTAGGGCTTGGACGGGGCGTGGCACTGGGAATAAGCGCAGGAACTCGCGTAGCTGGAGGAGTAGGGGATGGTGTTGGTGCGGCGGTCGCCCGCGCCACTGCGACGGGCGGCGTCGCGGTGGATGCGGGTTGCACAGGAAAAGCGGATGCGGGGGGTGCACTCTGCTCAACCAACTGCGCCGATGCACGCTCGCGCTGTTGGTTGTCACCAATTGCCCAGCCGACTACCGCGGCCAGCGCCATGAGGGACAATAGCAACGCTATGCTACGCACCTGGGATTCAGCTCCATGCTTGCTGCGGGCGGCCCTCATTGCACCAGTAGCACGTGCAACTCAAGGGGTGACTGCTGTACCAGCCGGTCCTCACCATGCCGCAGTATAGCATCGCACCTCCTGCCCTACTCTACGAACACTGACAGCTCCACCAGTTTCTCCTCTGGCCCTCCATCGTCCCCGTCCCGCCACACCACAACCGTGTACACCCCTGGCCGCTGCATGAAATGTACAAGGTCGGCCGAGAACGTGAACGCGTTGTCCGAGTCCTGCCAGTCTGCGGCAACAACCTCATTTGGATCCAGGTCCGCATATGAGTGACCAGGCTCCAGCCGGGGGAGCACGCGCACGACCGGCGCACCGCACTCTGCGGTTGGCCCCCCGCCCGTGCAGTAGCTTGGGAGAGCGTTGATTGCGGACGGCGACAACGACTGCGGAGGAGGGTCGAAGAAAATACTGACTACGCCCCCAACTTTGAACCCTGGCTCCCTCTTTACCATGGAAAAGCTCAAGTATCGCTTGTTTATCAGAATTGGAGGACCAAGCGCCTCCGCCACACCGCCTTCGAAGTGCTGCACCAGCACTACACGACGGTCGTTCCACGCAATACCGATATTGACCGCTCGATGGCCCGGCCCGAGGATTCTGTCGCGCTGCATCCCACCCGAGCCTCCATCGGAGCCGATCATGGACCGCTGCAAGTCCTCGATTGCCTTCTCCGGAGAGGGAACCTCACAGTTTGCTTGAGCGCCGCCGCACCCTTCCACGCTCCATTGCTGGTCCGTATAGCCCGCTGCTACGGCGTTCTCCGACGCGTAACTTGTACCGCCGTTCTGCGAGTACACCATGTAGGGCTTGCGTCCGTTCACCCACCAGTGCCCTGTGTAGTTGTGTCTCAACATATCGTCGGCGTGCATCTGCGCCGACGGGTTGTCTCCAAGCACGACGGGCGACAGCCCATTGTCGCCCCGGTCATTGTTGATGAGTTCGAGCGCTAACTGTCGCAGAAGTGCCAGCCGGACATCTCTGGTCACAGTCGCCGTTACCGTGGGTGACGGAGGGAGGGTTGCAACGGCCGTCGGCGGCACAGTCGGTTCCACCGTGGGCGGAGCAGGCATCGGCGTGGGATCAGGCGTGCTTGTCGGGGCTGGTGATGGCGAAGGTATGGGTGTAGGCGCGGGGACTGGCGGAGGGGTGGACGTCGGTACCGTCAAAACGATTGGCGCGGCTGGCGCCTCCTCGCCTTCCCCTCCTCCCAACGCCGAAAGCGCCCAGCCACCAAACCCGGCCAGCGCAATGAGCAGAATCCACAACGCTGCCCGGCCGAATCCAAACCCGCCCGAATCGCCCCCGCGGGGCGGGACTCGTACGGAAGGCGGTGGTCCCGGCTGTGGGATGGGTGTAGGTTCCTGGGGCATCGGAGGCTGGGGCGGTAGCGCTGGTGGCGGTGCTGGTGGCGCCGCCGGCGGAGCGGGCGTTGGCACCGGCGGCGCAGGCGAGGGTTCAGACGACGGAGAGGGCGAGCCCACCCTTCGCTCAGGCCGTCGTGCAGGAGGCGGCAACTGGCGAAGCCTGCGTTCAGCATCCCTGACAGCTTGGTCCACAGTTGGCCCCACGCGAGTAGGGGGCGCGCTTTCGGGAGGCTGCGCAGGCTGTTCCGGTGGAGTTAGCTGCGTCGTTGATGGACGCCGCTCTTCTGGATCATACCCCGTGCCCTGGCAATGGGGACAACGCAGCCACCGCACGGAGGCGCTCCCGACGACTCCCACCTGGGTCTGCACCTGTCCTGTGCCTCCGCACAGGCGACACCGAGAGCCGTCGACGAAGTACACTCCCCATCCTCGGCGTGTCTGCTCCAGCAAGTGCGGTCCGCAGAGGAGTCCTGCGCTACCGCCGCTGTAGAGTGACACGTCAGCGTCGCGTAGGTAGCCAACCGCCAGGCGGTCACAACTTCGGTCGCCGCACCGCGATTGGTTGGGGTTGTGGCGGTGGACGCGGTATTGCGTGCGAGTGAACTGCCTAGCGCAGGTCCGGCACCAGATCAGGTCACTTCCGGAACGATTGTCAAAACTATTCATTGCAGGTTGCCAAGTTAAGCTAGGGTTCCCGTAACGCCTCTATACAACTCCTATCCGCCACCGCCACCCACATTGCCGCTGCAACCACCGCGATGATGATTCCCCAAACGACAACTCGCCCAAGGCCTCCGCCGCCACCGCCGTCCCGTCGCCCGCGCCGACGTCCCTCATTGCACTGCCAGCACGTGCAGCTCGGCGGGTGGTCCCGGTACCAGCCGCTCCTAGCCATCGTCGCTTCCGTTCTCCCCCAGCCGTCGCAGTGCTTCGCCCGTCATGCGGAACAGCCGCCACTCCGCCAGCATCTCCGCGCCGAGACCCTCGTAGAACCGGTGCGCGTCCGTGTTCCAGTCAAGCGCCGCCCACTCGAATCGCCCGCAACCCCGCTCGACGGCCACCGCCGCCACGCGCCGCATCAGCAGCGTGCCGAGCCCCCGCCGACGGTGCTCCGGCAACACGAATATGTCTTCCAGGTAAAGCCCCGGTCGTGCCAGAAACGTCGAGTACGTGTGGAAGTACACGGCGAACCCCGCCGCCACGCCGTCGACGTACCCGAGGAGCACCTCGGCGCGCGGCGTCTCGCCGAACAGGGTCTCGCGTACGTTCTCCTCTGTCGCCTCGACGAGGTGTGTCAGCCGCTCGTACTCCGCGAGCCCGCGAATGAACGCAAGGACCTGCGGTACGTCGTCGACTGTGGCCGGTCGCACAAAGAGCCCATCCGGCGCTTCCTTCGGCACGTCGTCCCGAGGCTGCGGTTCTCCGGTGCGCAGCGCCGCGATCCGATCCAGCAACGCGCGAGCGCCCTCGATCCTCGCGCCCGCGGCGATGGCCCGATCGCGCAGTCCCCGGTCCGATGTGTACACCAGCGGGTCGGATCTCGGCGGCAGCTGCTCCAGAAGCAGGATGATGTGGTCGTCGGCGCCGTTCCGGCCGCGCCTCTCCGGGTACTCGACCGTCACTCCCTCGAAGGGGGGCAGAGCCGCGTCACCCTTTGGCGCACGGCTGTCGAACACAACCGTCCACTGCCCGCCGTCGGCCTGTGCCAGCGCGGCCACCTGCTCCACGAGCCGCCGGGCCGCCCCGCGCCGGTCCCGCCACCAGCCATCGGGCCGCGACCCCATGACGTTGTTGCCGTCCACAAAGTACAGCGCGCCGTCGCCCACGCGGCCCTCCGTCCTTCGATTTCCCTCAGGACGAACGGGGGTGAGTGCGCCCCGCACGCCGGGCGGGATGATAAAGTAGGGCCGCAAACTCAGCAACCGGGGAGGACCAACATGCAACTCGAAGGCAAGGCCGTACTCGTGACCGGCGCCGCCCGCGGCATGGGCCGCGCAACCGCCGAGCTCGCGTCCGAGGAGGGCGCCCGTGTCGCCGTGTCCGACATCAACCTCGACGGCGCCGAGACCGTCGCACGAGGCATTCGTGAGAGAGGCGGCGAGGCCGTCGCTATCGAGGCCAACGTGGGCGACCTCGCCTCCATCGAAGCCATGGTGGACACAACCCTCGCCGCATTCGGCGCCATCGACGTCCTCGTCAACAATGCGGGCATCACCCGCTACGCGCCATTCTTCGAGGTCACGGAGGCCGACTGGGACGCCTTCATGCGCGTCAACGCCAAGGGCTCCTTCTTCACGCTCCAGCGTGTTGCCCGGGAGATGGTCGCGCGCGGACAGGGCGGGCGCATCATCAACATGGCATCCATTGCCGGCAAGGGGTTCCGAGGCACGTCCAACGCCGCCTACGCATCGACGAAGGGCGCCGTCATCGCCTTCACCTACCAGGCGTCGAGCGCCCTCGCGCAGTACGGCATCTGCGTCAACGCCGTCTGCCCCGGCCCCATCGACACCGAGATGTCGCGGGGCGTCGGCAGGCAACGTGCGGAGGCCATGGGACGCTCCTTTGAGGAGCAACTCACTGCGGGTCTGGACAGCATACCGCTCGGCCGCATGATCCCGCCGGAGGACGTCGCCCGAATGGTCGTCTTCCTCATGGGCCCCGGCGGCTACAACATCACCGGCCAGACCATCCACGTCGATGCAGGAGTGCTCATGAGCTAGTGCGCCGACGGCTCAGACGACGCATACCACAACCAAGGAGAACACCGTGCAGTTGGAAGGAAAGTCGATTCTCGTGACCGGCGCAGCCCGCGGTTTCGGGCAGGCCATCGCCGAGATGGCCGCCGAAGAAGGGGCGAGAGTCGCCGCCGCCGATCTGAACTTAGCAGGCGTGGAAGCTGTCGCACAGGGCATCCGCGACCGAGGCGGCGAGGTCGTCGCCATCCAGGCAAACGTGAGCGACCTCGCCTCCATCGACGCCATGGTCGACGCCGCGCTCGCCGCATTCGGCGGCATCGACATTCTCGCGAACAACGCCGGCATCACCCGCGTCGCGCCGCTGCTGGAGGTCTCGGAGCACGACTGGGACTCCATCATGGGGGTCAACGCCAAGGGGGCGTTCTTCGTCCTGCACCGGGTGGCGCGAGAGATGGTGGCGAGAGGTCAGGGTGGACGCATCATCAACATGGGGTCCGTCGTGGGCAAGGGCGGCCGTGCCTCCAACGCCGCCTACGCCGCCAGCAAGGGCGCGGTCCTTGCGTTCACGTACCAGGCGTCGAGCGCCCTGGCGCAGCACGACATCTGCGTCAACGCCATCTGCCCCGGCGCCGCCGAGACAGAGATGTTCGCCGGCGTCCGCCGCCAGCGCGCCGAGGCGTCGGGCCAAAGCTACGAGGAAACCACGCTGGCGACGCTCGCGGGCGTGCCCCTCGGCCGCCTCATTGACCCCCAGGACATCGCGCGGCTGGTGGTCTTCCTTGCGGGCCCGGGCGGGCGGAACGTCACGGGCCAGACCATCAACATCGATGGCGGGGTGCTGATGGGGTAGGGGGCGTGAACCTAACGGGGGGCCATTTCGTTGCATTAGAGCCAACTCGCCGCTAACGATTGAGCGGTAGCTCAGAGAAAGCGTATGAAGAATCTCACCATATCCATAGACGACCAGACCTACCAACTTGCTGCGGCTCGCGCGACCGAGTCAGGCACTACCGTCAATGAACTGGTGCGTGAGTTCCTGGCGGGATACAGCGGGATAGAGAACGCCGCCGCCCGGCAGGCGTTCATGCAGTGGCTCCGTGACGACGCCCAGAGCGCCAAGGACGCTCGGGCGGCGAACCCCACCTCTCGGCTGCACGTGTACCGCTAGGCGGTGGCGCGTCAGACGGACCCGACCTCTGACAGTTCGAATTCCTTGCGGATGGCGTTGACCAAAGGAAAGTAGTCTTTAGCGTAGAAGTCCGCAACGGCTTTCTCTAATGTTAGTTGTGCTTCCTCTAGCTTGAAAGGGTCATAAGTTCGCGGACCTAGGATTCCCTTTCGATAGACGTGAGTGTACTTTGCTTTAAGAGCTGCAGGAAGCCGGAAGCGCCGGAATGGGGTGTGATTGCTTCTCGCAACCCCGATCAACCTATCACGTGTCTCCTTGGGACCAGGGCCAACGGTCAACACGATGTCTACTCTCCTGTGACGCGGGTCGTGGACAACTTCAATGAGAACCATGCGGCCTGATTGGGTCCATCCTTTCCCTTGCTGTAGTTCGGCAATTTCGTCCAAGGGAGGGGCGAAAAAGCGTACAAGATTATTCGAGGCGTGGGTATCCTCCTGCAGATCCGGCGCGTGTTGGGCCACAGCGTCTATGGCGCTAGTCATATCCAAATTTCCAGGCAAGTCCTTTGCCTTGATAATGCGGTCGATAGCGACTCGGTTATTAGCATAGATGCGGTAAGCCAGCTCATCAATATTGTCCGGAGTGCTCACAATGTGCCTCCCTAGGGTGCTCGTGTACTGGGACAAGAAGGTGTACACGCTAGTGCTGATGGTGGACTCCCGGGTTTTCAACACACGCTGAATGAGATCGGCAATGTGCGCGTACCCGAAAGGCACATATCGCTCCGCGTCTTCCTCTCTCGCCGGCGCGACACCATCCTGCGTCAGGAAAACTGGAAGATGATAGTACTCGCCATATTCGCGTTCGACGGTCTCGATGTATCGACTGAGTTGGCCTGAGTGTTCGTCCGTACCAATCTTGTTCTCTATCAGGCAAACAAAGCCGTCACTCTCGCCCACGACCAAGATATCAATCCTTCCACGTCCCGATCTTAACTGTCGCTCGGTGACCACACGTATGTCACTTAGCGCCCAACCATCCACATCAAAGGGTGTCGGCCCTCCTATGCCCCTTTCTCTGGCCTCCTTTGTGGCCTCGGATAGGAAACGGCGCAAGAAATAGTCGCGCAGCCCATGGGAGCCATGAGGGTTGAGTAGCCAACCCAAAAAGGCGGAGTGTTGAAGTTCCGACCGGGCGACACCTAGCACATCGAAAAGGTTAAACTCCGCCAGAGCGTCTTTGAGCCGTTCCAAATCTGGGTCTAAAATGAGCTTCTGCAACGCCGCCTCGTGCAGCGATCCCTGTGTGGAGTTGCTTTCAGCCATCGCCACCCTACGCCCGGTCCCACAGGCGGCGGTACTTGCTGAGGCTCCGAAGCTCCTGGGGCGGGTCCATCTTGCTGCCGCGGATGGTGTAGCTCACTTCCGCGACGTAGACGCTGCCCTCGGAGTCGACGGTGATGCCGTGCGGCGCAATAAACTGGCCGGGCCCCGTGCCCTCGTCCGGGCTGCCAAACCGGCACACCAACTTGCCGTCCAGGTCGTAGATGCCGACGCGGTGGCCGAGCCCCGGCGCGTCGTCGACGCCGGCGATGCCGTTCAGCTCGCCGATGTAGATGTGGTCCTGCCACAGCATCATCGAGTCAGGCCGGTGGATGTTGTTCCACATCGTGATGTAGTTTCCCTCGGGGTCGAAGACCTGCACCCGGTGCGGTTCCCGGTCGACGACGTACACCCGGTCGTTGTCGTCGATGGCGATGTTGTGCGGGCGGATGAACTGTCCCTCGTCGATGCCGGAGCTTCCCCACGAGAACTTGTACTGGCCGTCACCGGTGTAGCAGTGGATGCGGGCATTGCCGTAGCCGTCGGAGATGTAGATGTCGCCGTTGCTGGGCCGGATGGCGGCGGACGTCGGGCGGTTGAACGGCTGCCCGCTCCACCTGGGCGCCGGGTGGTCGCGCTCGCCGATCTCCATCAGCTTCGTCCCGTCCGCCGAGAACTTCTGGATGGTGTGGATCCCGTCGTCGGCGATGAGCAGCGAGTCGTCGTATGCACAGTACAACCCGTGCGTCCGGTCATGGCTGAACAGGCCCTCGCCGAAGGTGAACTGGAAGTTCCCCTCCTTGTCGAAGACGATGACCGGGTGTGCGCCCCTCGTCAGCACGTACACCATGTCCTTGGAGTTCACCGCGACGCCCGGGCACTCGAGGTAGGTCATGCCGTCCGGCAGCTGCCCCCACCCGTCGACGTACTCGTAGAAAAAGCCGTTCTCGCCAAAAACTTCAGCCATGGTCATCCCCTTTCGGCGTAGTTGCACGCACACCATGCGCGCACGAAAAACCGCGTCCCTGTGGAGTTGCGCTATGCTATGCGTCAGCGATGGGCGTGTCAACGAAGGGGGCATCATGGAACTCACAGACAGCCAGAGGGACTTTCTCAACGACAATCACATGTCAGTCTTTTCGACGTTCCGACGAAACGGCGCTGCGCAGCTGAGCATCGTCACGAGCGGGCTTTACGACGGCGCGGTCGCATTCACGACGACGGCCAACCGCGCCAAACACCGCAACCTTGCACGAGACTCCCGCTGCTCGCTGCTGGTCTCGCACCACGAATGGCGCCCGTTCTTGGTCGTCGAGGGCAACGCCGAGGTGCTGTCGAGCGACACCACCGACGCCGAGGCGCTGCGCACCGCCTTCCGCGACGTCTACCGCGCAGCCGCCGGCAAGGAGCACCCAGACTGGGAAGAGTACGACCGCGTCATGGTGGAGGACCGCCGGGTCATCGTCATCGTGCGGCCGGAGCACGTCTACGGGACGGTGGGGTAGGGCGCGTTAGCCGCCCTCCGGCAGGCTCGGCGTCGAGCTCTCCGCGTTCTTGACTTCATTGACTGCCTTCTCGATGGCCGGCACGTCCTCGAAGTTCTCCTCGTCGCCGGTGACGAGCTGCGCGAACCGCCTCCCCTGCGGCACCACCCGTGAGTCGTAGGAGCTCACTGAGCGATTGAAGGCATCTACTGCCTGTTCCAGCCGCCTGCCCACATTCTGATAGTGGTCGATGAACGTTCCCATCCGCCGGTGCATTTCCATACCCGCCTGGCGGATGGCCTCTGCGTTCTGCGCTATGCGGTGCCGTTCCCAGCCGCTCGCCACCGCCCACAGGAGCGAGATAAGCGACGCGGGCGTCGCAATGGCGACCCGCTTCTGCATGGCGTACTCCACGAGCGTTGGGTTAGCCTGCAGCGCAGCCGCGAGGAACTGGTCGCCGGGCACGAACATCACTACAAAGTCCAGCGACCCCTCCACCTTTTCTCCGTAACGCTTGCCCGCAAGGTCGTCCACCTGCGTCCGAAGGGCCGAGGCGTGCTTGAGCATGGCCCGGTCCGCCGCACCCTCATCTTCCGCCTGCTGCGCCTCCATGAATGCTGCCGTCGACGCCTTCGCGTCCACCACGACGGCGCGCTGCTCTGGCAGATGTACGGTCAGGTCAGGCCTTTCTGACGATCCCTCGACGGTTGTCTGCTCTGAGAAGTCGCAGTGGTCCATCATTCCAGCCAGCTCGACGACGCGGCGGAGCTGGATTTCACCCCAACTCCCAATCTGGCGGTTATTGGTCAATGCGTTGGAAAGCTTCCCGGTCTCTGAAGTAAGTTCGTTAGCCCTCGTGATGAGTGACTCAATATTGGGGTTCAGCTTCTCGTAAAACTTCGAGAGTCTCGTTACCTCGGCTTCAAATTGCTGGCGATGTTGGTCAAGTTGGCCCTTTGCCGCCTCCATTGAACGGCCGAAGTTTTCATTGGCCAATTGCAGAAACTGTTGAGAGTTGTTGGCAACCACGTCGCTTGCCGCCGCCTTGAATGTGTCCCGCAACTCTTCCCTGGCGGTTTCCAGCAACTTCTCGCTGGTCTTGGCCCGCAAGCCGAGGAGGAACCATACAGCACCTCCTCCAACAACCAAGCCAATCACCACGCCGACTATGGCTTCCACAAACCCCTCCTTGCGCCGAACCTCGTACGTCCTACCGCTGCACGTTGCGGTACGCGTTGGCTCCGGCCACCGCCGCCGGCAGCCCGCCCATCAGGTATGCGACGCCCAGCGCCTCGGCGACTTCTTCCTCCGACGCGCCCAGTCCTCGTGCCCGGTTCGCGAGGTTGGTGACCCCCTGCTCGTGGTTCAGGAGCGCATCGCAGATCATCATCTTACGCGCTTTGGTGCCATTTTCCCGATTTCCGTATCTGCCAGCAAGGCCTCCGCGTGGGTTGCCGCTATTGCACCGCTAATGGCCTCCGCTTGCCGGGCCTCGCGGGCCGCCGCCAAGCGCTCCGCAAACAAGGCCACATCGTCCCGGTTGCCCTCGTCGTCAAGGTGAAGGTAAGTCCCCGAGGTGATGTGAATGTTGGCGTGGCCCATAAGGCGCGATACCCGTGGCAACCTGGCCCCGGCCTCAAACAGTTGCGAGGCGTAGAAGTGGCGGAGGGCGTGGGGGCGAGTGCCGTAGGCAGCAACGGCTTGCTGCACTTGGCGGTTGGCCAACAGCCCGCCCGCTTGATTGGGCCGCACCTTTGGGAACACCAGCCACCGCTTGCCAGTCTCGTCCTCGTATGGGGTGTAGGCCTCGCCCATGCTCTCTCGGTAGGTGTCCTGAGCCGTCCGGTGCGCCACAAGCGCGGCTATGAGGGCGTCGTCCATGATGGGCACAACCCGATAGCCGTTCTCGGACTTAGGCGGGCCTATTGTGAGCTTGCCGTCCGCCGTGGTGGTAGTCGTTTGTTCCACCACTACCTTGCGTCCCACGAGGTCTATGTGCCGCCACTCCAACGCCAGGGTCTCGCCAATGCGTAGGCCCGTACCGGCAAGCAAGCGGCATAGCACCGCAAACCGGCCGCCGTGGGATTCCATGTCCGCGAGTATGTCCTCCACTTGGTCAATGGTGAGCCAATCGCGGCGGCGCGTGCCCCCACCGACGCTCTTGGGGCGGGTCACCTTGGACATGGGGTTGGTGCCCACCACGTCGTTGCGCCAGGCCGCGTCGAAGATCCCCCGCAAGATTTGGTCCAGCTTGCTGATGCTACTGGCCCCTAGAGCGTTCCGCTTGCGATTGTAGAACTCTTGGACGTGATGGGGCTTCACCTTATGGGCGTCCATTTTGCCTAGGGCTGGATTGATGTGCACTCGCACCTGCCGGGTGTAGTCATCAACGGTGCGGGGCCGCTGGGCGGGGGCCACTACGGCCCGAAGCCACCAGTCAGCCAAGGTGCTCACGGTCACGTGTTCTGTGGGCAAGGTACCCGTGTCCCGCTCATAGAGCATCTTGATCCGTTCCCGCTCGGCGTCCTCGCGGGTGCCGTGGATAGTCACGTAGCGGCGGTGCTGTTTGCCGGTTGGGCAAGCCCAACCGGCGTCGGTGCGCATCGTGAGTGTGGATACGTCCACGGCGATCTGCCACACGCCGGGGCGCTTCTCCTTGATGCTACCCGTGTTACGTCGGCTCATTGTTCTCTCCTTTATCGGCCTTGCCCGCCGCACCTTTACGCCGCTTAGCCTTGCACGCGGCGCACCGAACGCTCCCCGGCTCGGCCATGTTGCCGCACGATACGCACTTGCCGGAGGCCCGGCGCCGTGCGGCCTCTGCCCGCTTCACTTCCCTGTACGTCCGCTCCGCCATGCCTTACCCCTCTTGCGCCTTGGCGGTCTCAGCCTCCTGGCGGCGGCGTTCCGCCCGCGCCCGGTCGGTCTTGAGCATGCAATCCCGGCACTGGCTCCGGTACCCGTCCTTGCGGTGGCGGTCGATGGGGAAGTCGGTCAAGGGCTTAGCCTCATGGCACGTGCCGCACGTCTTGTGAGGCTCGGCCTCGGCGCGGCGAGCCTTGACTCCCCGGCACACGTTGCATACGCCCCGCCGTCCGTCGGGGCGTTTCCGGTCTACCCCGTACTCCATTACGGGCTTGCCCACCCCACACTTGCTGCACACCTTCGTGTCTACCGCCGTTGTCATTGCCTACCCCTTTCGTGGCCCTTATGGGTCGTGTGATGGTGTAACCCTATACCATCACACGGCAGTTGTAAACTCCTTTCCCTAAGCAATTTTTGACATGTGAACACACCGCGCATCGGGGAGGAACAAAGGCGGAGTGGGCCTTGGGGCGGCCACGGGCGGGAACGGGGCGGAATCAACCGACTGAGCGGCACAGGGTTGGTGTTGGCGGGGCCTACCCGGTGGGGAACACCCTCATGTAGTGGCGGCGCGACGTGATGTGACGCGGCCAATTGCACGGCCACACCCAGCGTCGGCAATTCCAGCAATACACCATGAGGCCATCCTACCCCAGGCCGCACGGCAACGGACCCGCGCCTTATACTACGAGCATGAGCAACAACGCGGATCAACGGGCATACGTGGCCGAGAAGCGGGCGGCGGGTCTTTGCATCGTCGGGGGGTGCTGGTCGCCGACCGGGGGCCATGCGCGGTGCGGCCCGTGCCGGGCCAAGGCGGCGGAGCGGGCGCGGTGGCGCCGAGCCCTGCGGCCCGTGGGGGATGTTGCCGTGGCCCTCCGCGAGGTTACCGGCCCCCCAACCTAGGTCACCCCCCGCGTGGCATGGCCCCAAAACGCTGCGTTTCGCGGCGCGGGTGGGCCAGGGGTAGGGGCGGCACGCTTTCCCCCCCGTCTGGCGGCGTCTGGCGCACCCCGTGGCGTGTTGTGGCTGTGTGCTCACCCTCGTCTCCTTGGGCCTTCCCGCAGCCCCGCCTTTACCCCAGCTTCATACATGGGGTCGGTAAGGGCGCGGGCCGGGTCGTACACCCCGCGCCGTGCATCCCGCAACCCCACCCGGTAGGCGGGCCGCAGGTGCGCCATGCGCTCCCGCTCCCGCTCCGCCTCCGCCCGTGCCACGGCGGCGGCCGCCCGGTTGTGCTCCTTGGTGCAGGATCGGCAAAGGCTCATGCCCTTGTCGGCCCGCCGCTTGGGCAGGGGGCCACCGCATCCAGCGCACGTGGTGGGGGCGGTCATGGCGGCGGCCCTTGAGCATGGAGCTGAGCGAGCCGGGCAATGGCTTCCACGTCGCGGGGGTCGGTGGCCACAAGGTGCTGCAAGTGGGCAATCTCCCTCAGATAGGCAACCCGGCGCCGGGCGCGGTCACGGCCCGCCCTCGTCCGGTGGGCGCCAGAACAGTAGCGGGGGAGCGGCCCCCGGCCCTTGGGGTGGAACGCTGCCCCGTCCCACGCGCACACGAGCACCTGGGCGGCTCGGGCGGCCCGGCGCTCGTCCCGCCCCAGCTCGCACCCGCCGTAGACGCAGGCCCGCCCCCTTTGCCCTCGCTCATGCTCTAGGGCGCAGGCCCTAGGCCCTCGCGCGTCGCACACGGGGGAGCGGCGGGGCATGGGCCGGGCGAACAACTCGGCGGCCTCTCCCGGCCCTGTTGCCGGTGTAACGGGTGGTGCATTTACCGCGCTGATTGCATCGCCTCCCCGAGCTACATCCTTTGCCCGTCACTACAGGTAGGGGGCGGGCCGAAACCCTGTCGTGGCGAAATATAATATGTCGAGTCGTGGTCACTTTCGGCGCGCTTGTGACACCGTTGGCACCAATGGTGAAAGCGGCCCCGGTAACGGAGCGCAAGCGTCAACCCGTAGGCCCGCACCACCAACCGCCAGTTGCGGCGGGGCGGCGTGGGGCGCACCCCGCATCGAGTGCACATCGGCCCACGTGGGCGGCTCATGGCCTTGCCGCCCGTGCCCGGCGGCGGTGTCTTACCGTCGGTGGTGGTGGCGTGTAGGGGGCCGCGTGGCGGGCCACCACCGGGGCCAGTACGCGCTTGACCCACGGCTCCGCGCACCGCTCTACGCCACCAAGGCCCGGATGCACCGCGAACAGCGTGAGGCCGTCGGCGTCAAGGATGTAGCGCACCCCGTCGGCGGCGGTGGCCGTGGGGTTGCCGTGGAAGTTGATTGCCCACGCCAGCTCTCCGGCCTTGGTCGTGGCCGCCAGGCGGTCTATTGCGTCAGGCTCTAGCATCGTTACCCCCTCAATCCGTGCGGGAAGGTGTAGGTTCCCGGTTGCCAACGACTGCGGCCCCCGTGGGTAGCGCGTCGCACCCACCGGACGCCACCCCCATTTCCGCACGGCGTTTTTCCGCGTCCCGCAGGGTGCTGGCGGGCACCCCCAAGGCCCCGGCCCGCTTTTGGAGCGACAATCCCTCCGGCAAGGCATCCCACGCCTCCCAGTCGATGAGGCGCGGTGGCCGGCCCAGGTGCTTCCCCTTGGCCCGTGCGTTGTCCATGCCGGCGCGGACCCGCCGCACGATGAGCTTGCGTTCCAGTTCCGCGAATACGGCGGCCATGCCCGCCATGGCCTCTCGGTAGGGGTCGCCCTCGGCCCCAAGCACCCCCAGTGTGCCGTCCGTGGTTACGAGGGCCACGTCCAATGCCCGGAGTTGCTCCGTGACGGTGGCGTAGTCGATGAGGCTGCGCACCACACGGTCTATGGCGTAGGCCAGCACCGCCTTGGGCCGTTGCCGGGGCGCCCACCGCCTGAGGTCGGCCAGCATAGCCCGCCACGCTACCCGGCCCCGGAAGTCCACCGCGCTGGCGTGATCTTCGTAGACCCGTTGCACGGTGTACCCTCTGGCCTCGGCGTAGGCCCGGCAAGCGTGCACCTGGGCCGCCGGGTCTTGGCCCTCTTCGGTGCTTACTCTCGCGTAAATCACAACGCTTGGCATGGCCTACCTCCATAGGTGCGGTTGTGTGCACCGCTGTAGCTGGATGGGTACACGCTTCCGTATCTGGTCACATACGAGCGTATTTGTATATATGGGGGTATATAGGGGGGTTTTAGCTACGCACCCCATACCCCCGATACCCCTTTCCCCTACGGACATGATTAGCGTCCCCGGCTCTTGCCCTTGCGGCGGGGCTTCTCAATCACCACGAGCGCCCCGTCCGGCGTCATAAGGGTGTTGAACGGGAAGTCGCTCTCGTCCCCGATCAGGTCATCAATGTTGCGGTTGATGACCTCGGGGCCGAGGGTGCCGTCCTTTTGCTTGCGCAAGTCCATCCTCACGCGCCGGGCAAGGCGCTCCCTCGGCACGCAGCGGCGGGGATCGTTGGGACCTATTTGACGCCCGTGCCGAATGAGCTTCCGCACCGACTTCTCGACGCGGTTGAGGTTCTCCTGCTGGAACTTCACGGCATCGCGGGCTGCGCTCCACGTCATGTCGCACCCCCCGCCATCTCGGCCACGTAGGCGTCGAGTTGGGCCACGGCGTCGCCTATGATGAGCATGACGGCGGCGTGGTAGCTGGGCGGGGTGGTAGCCAGGGACACCACGAGCCGGAGAAGCTTGGCGTCGGGGGTTTGGCGGTCGGGGCCACACGCCGCGCTGGCCTTCTCGGCCACGGCAGCAACTTCCACTAGGGCGCACGACGGGCACAGGGGTGGGCCTTCACAGGGGATTGCGTCGACCGGGGCGGTGGGGCCTCCCTCGAACGGGCACAGCTTGACCCCACTTGCGTTCGTGAGATGAAGCACAGGCACCCCGGTGGTGGGGGCTACGGGCGCACTTCGGGACACATGTCTGTCCTCCGCTTGTATTTCCTAGGTGCGCCAACGGCCAAAGTAGGCCGGGCTTAAGGCGCCGCTAGGCTGTTCTACCCGCTAGTTCAGAGTGCACCCCCAACAAACAACAACCCGGACGGGTGGGTGACCGTCCGGGTTGTCATGTAGCTACCCATTTAGTCGTGCCAGTCACCCACAACCAACACTTTAACTACCACAACGCTAGCACGCGCCGCGAACCGGGAGCAACCCCCTCTCACGGGCAATTTGCACGGCTCACGGACGAATAAAGCGGCCCTGAGTGTAAGCCGCACTCAGGGCCGCAAGCGGAGGGAATGTTCCCTACATGGTGTACCGTACACCATCTCTTGCGCGGGGTGCAACTGCTTTAGGCCGCAGTTCGGGCCATGACCCGATTGGCCGCCCGTGCTCGGTCTTGCGCTGAGACGCACTCCCTGCAACGGGGGCGGCGCCCGGTGCGCCGGGAGCGGTCAATGGGAAACGCTGTAATGGGTCTTGCCTTGTGGCATCCCGTGCACTTGGAACGGGGGGCAATCAGCACAGGATTACGGTGTTCCCCATGTCCGCAGGCCCAACACTTGCCGCCGACCATGGCCCGCCCGCCGCACCTTGGGCACACCATCCGCTCACCTCCACGGTTTCCGGGGCTTCCCGGCCTTGCTCCTACCCTGCCCCTTGCTCTCCGTCGGGAACAAGGCATATTTGGTGGTTTGGGTGGCCTACAACGCCATGGAAAAATTGGTGTTCAAATGGTATCCAGCCGCATTGACATGACCATCAGGAAGGAGTACGCTGCTCCTGTCCGAAAAAACCAGACGCCGGTGGTAGCACACCGACGTCTGAGTTTCGGCGGAGGGTCGCCGAAGTGGATCAGCAACAAAGCTCTAGTAGCCTATGCTGGTCAATGATGAAAAAGCAACCCCCCGCCGAGTTTTCGGCGGGGGGTTTTTTGAAGCCCCCCAACCGCTGGAAGCGGGGGCTTCTCAGGCTGTGGAAGCCAGCGGGATGATACCCGTTGGGATCTGAGGGGTCAAGAAGGGCGGCCCAACGCCGCTGGGGGTCGAAGCGCCTCCCGCTTCCGGCAATCCCGCCAGGATGGAGAGGTGCGATGGCTAGGAGAATCTTGGTCCGCCGCGCTGTTAGAAGGGTGACGGTACGACGCAGGGTGACCGTGACCGTCCGCCGACGGACAACAACGACGCGCCGACGTTAACCCCGGCTCACCACAACTGAATAGAAGGGGTGGCCCCTTGCTGCGGGGCCACCCCTAGAACGGGCTGCAACTCCTATTGGGAGGAAGCAGCCACTACGCAATGGGCATTCGTGCCCTCAGGATGGAGATACCATGGCCACACACATCATTACCTATGACCTGTCGGCACCGGGCCGCAACTACGATGAGCTCTACAAACGAATAAAGGCTTACGGCGATTGGGCGCACATCACGGAATCATCGTGGGCCGTCAAGACAGCCGACACCGCTGTGGCCGTCCGCGACAACCTTTGGGGCGCCATGGATAACAACGACAAGCTCTTGGTGGCTCAATTGTCCGGCAATGCCGCATGGGAAGGACTTGGCAAGAAGATTGGTGATTGGCTACTGCGCCCAATGTAAAGGTGCTTCGCCGGGCAAGGCTATGCGTCCTTGCCCGGCCAACTGCATCAACAGGAGAAATGATGAGCTGGAAGGTAACGGCAAACGGAGAGGACATCACAGACCTGTGTTACTGGGGGGCAAACCCGGACGTGGTGCGCGGGCAAGGTGCGCCGCGCTCAGTGCAGAGAGTGTATCCGTTTGCGGACAAGGCACCACGGTTAGCAGAGGCCTTCCGCAAGCTGGGCGACTTCATGCTGGTTTACTACGGCAACCCGTTAAGGTCTGAACTCCGCGTGCGGTATCAAAGTACAGCGGAGTCACCAACAACAGTGGACGGCCATTTGGTGGTGGAGATCACCCTGAAGATATTGGCTTAGGCGGGCCGCCGCTAAAGCGCCGCTAATGCCGCTAGACCAGCTACGGGGTATCTGGCTAGATACGCCCATACCCCGTAGCTGGATGCGTCTACACGCTTATCATCATCATGAGTGTCTTGATGCGGGCCGGAAGCGCACCGTCTTCCGTGAGTATGGCTCGGGCGCCGCCGATCATCGCCGCCAGGTCCGGTGCGTTCTCGTCGTAGAGCTGCTGAAAGCCGACGGGCTGTTGCTGCGTCATCGTAGTTCCTCCAATTCCGTACTGGCCGTGTGGCAGCGTACCAAAGCGCATGGGGAGCGTCCAGCATTGCGCCCATCCTCGCCAGCGGCTAGCATTTGGCCTTGCGAAACTTATTCCCGGAGGGCTCCATGGACGTTGAAGAGCTCCTGAAGGACGTGCTGGCGGTGGGCCGCGACGCCGGTTTCAACCGCGTCCGCTACATCGGGCAGCTCATGTCGCAGGAAGAGCAGGCCGAGTTCCTGAAGGGCCTCTTCAACCAGGCGGTCCTCGCCCGCGAGGCCAAGAGCGGTGAGGCACTCTTCGACTACCTCGAGCAGTGGGAGGAGAAGGGGATGGCCATTGTCGCCGGCCGCGCGCAGTCGCCCATCGAGCTCGATGCGACGCCGTGGACGCCCTTGCGCGTGCCCATCCGCGAGGCGAAGCTCGCCCTCGTCACCACAGGCGGCTTCTACCTCAAGTCCCAGCAGCCCTACGAGACCGACGGCCCGGAGAACCTCGGCGACTGGTCCTTCCGCGCCATTCCGCGCACCGCCTCGGCTGACGAGATGGACGTCGCCCACATCCACTACGACCTCTCCGGCCCCCGCGAGGACCGCAACTGCGTCTTCCCCATCGACCGCGCCGCCGAGATGCACGTCGAGGGCCTCATCGGCAGCCTCAACGACACCTACTACTCCTTCATGGGCTTCATCCAGAAGCCCGACCTCCTCGCGTCCGAGACCGCGCCGGAGGTCGCGCGATTGCTGAAGAAGGACGGCGTCGACGCGGCCGTCATCACGGCAACCTGACCAATCTGCAATCGGTCCAGTGGACTGATAGCACGCGCCCTCGAAGCCGAGGGCATCTCAACCGTCCTCGTGATGATGAACTCCGGCCTCGCCGAGGTGTTGCAGCCGCCGCGGGTCTGCCGCGTCCGCTTCCCCTTCGGCCGGCCAATGGGCGAGCCCGGCAACGCCGACCAGAGCCGCGTGTTGCTGGAGGACGCCTTGAGCGTACTGGAGTCGGCGACGGAGCCGGGCACGGTCGTGCACCTGCCCTACCGATGGAGGCGCGAGGACTACGCCGCCATCCGGCGGGAGCGGGCGGCGCAGGTGGCAGGCGGGTAGCCGTGAACTTCGGCTTCAGCGCGCCAACACGCGGCCCGCAGGCGGCTCCCGACGCTCTGGCAAAGCTCGTAGCCCGCGGCGAGGCGCTCGGGTTCGGAATCGTGACCGTCAGCGACCACGTCGTCATGCCGCGCACCGCGAACTCGACGTACCCGTACAGCGCAGACGGCTCGTTCAGTGGCGGCGCCGAGTGCATGGAGCAGCTCACACTGCACGCGTACTTGGCCGCTTGCTCGAAGTCGCTGCGGCTGCTCACCTCCGTCATGGTCGTCCCGCACCGGCCGCCCGTGCTGACCGCCAAGGTGCTCGCGACCGTCGACGTCCTTTCCGGCGGCCGCCTCATCGTCGGGTGCGGCGCCGGCTGGCTGCGCGAGGAGTTCGAGGCCATCGGAGCCCCGGACTTCGACCGTCGCGGCGCCGTCACCAACGAGTACATCCGCGCCTTCAAGGAGCTATGGACCAGCGATGCTCCCACCTTCCAGGGCGAGTTCTGCAACTTCTCCAACCTCCACTTTGAGCCCAAGCCCGTGCAGAAGCCGCACCCGCCCATCTGGACCGGCGGCGAGAGCCCTGCAGCTCTGCGCCGTGCCGGCCGCCTCGCCGACAAGTGGTTCCCCATCGGCACGAACCCCACCTACCCCGTCCGCACGCCCGCACAGCTCGCCGAGTCCCTCTCGCGAGTTCGCCAACATGCCGAGGACGCCGGCCGCGCCCCGTCGGATGTGGGCGTGGCCTACAGCGCGGGCATGCCCAGCCTCGGTGAGGCGGTCCCGCAGGCCGACGGAAACCGACGCGCGTTCACCGGCCATGGAGAGCAGGTCGCTGAGGACATTCGAGGCTTTGCCGAGGCTGGCGTCGATGACATGACGTTCCGCTTTGAGCGCGGCTCGCTGGAGGAGACACTGGAAGCGATGCAGCAGTTCGCCGAAGACGTGATGGCGCAGGTGTAGGCCTACCCCTGCGCCACCATGTCCTCGATCAGCTCAAAGAACTCCGGGCACGTCTTGTCCACGCACGTGTAGTCGTCGATGACGACGCCCTGCGTGACGAGGCCCATGACGGAGAAGGCCATCGCGATGCGGTGGTCGCCGAAGGTGTCGATGGTCGCGCCGTGGGGCTTGGCCGGGTAGACCGTGATCGTGCTCTCCGTCTCGGCCACGCGGACGCCCATCGCCTCCAGCCCCGCCGCGACGCTGTGGACGCGGTCCGACTCCTTGCCGCGCACGTGGGCGATGTTCGTGATCGTCGTGGGCGAGTCCGCGTAGGGCGCGACGCACGCCAGCGTCATCATCGTGTCGGAGAAGTCGCCCATGTCGACGGTGACGCCGCGCAGGCCGCCCGCCCCCGGGCCCTCCACCGTCGTCGATCCTGCCGCCTGCGTGAGCCGGCACCCCATCTCCTCCAGCACCCGCAGGAACTGCGTGTCCCCCTGCAGCGAGCCCTCCAATGGCAGGTGCTCGACGGTGACGCGACCGCCCGCGACCGCCGCCGCCGCCGCGAAGTACGACGCCGTCGACGCGTCCGGCTCGATGGCGACGTCCCGCGCGCGGTAGCCATGGCCGTTGCCGACGAGAAAGAGGTCGTGCCGCGGCCGCTCCACCAGCACGCCGAACTGCTCCATCAGCCGCGTCGTCATGTCGATGTACGGGCGGCTAATCTGTACGTCCGCCTCCAGCTCCAGGGGCGCGTGGCAGAGCGGCGCGGCCATCAGGAAGGCCGAGGTGAACTGGCTGCTCTCGCGGGCGTCCATCACCGCGGGGCCCCCGGCCAGCCCGCGCGTCGCCATGTCGAGCGGGAAGGTGCCCGTCTCCGTCGTGATGCCAACGCCCTGCGCCCGCAGCGCGGCGATGAGCGTGTGCATCGGCCGCCGCTTCATCTGCGCCGTCGAGTCGAAGTGGTAGTCGCCCTCGCCCGCCGCTACCGATGCCAGCAGGAACCGCGCCGCCGTGCCCGCGCTTCCGCACCAGACCGACGCGTTCGCGTTCGGGGCGCCGCCGTTCGCGCCGGTGACGGTGCACACCGCCTCGCCGGTCTCCTCGACGCCGAAGCCGAGCGACTGCAGCGCGCGGACGAAGACAAGGGTGTCGTCGCTGACCTGCACGTTGGTGAGCGTGGAGACCCCCTCGGCGAGAGCTGCAAGGAGCAAGACCCGGTTCGAGATGCTCTTGGAGCCCGGAATGACGACGGACGCGGACAGCGGGCCCGCAACCGTCTCGATCGTCAGTTGTTGTGTGTCCGCCATGCGTTCCGCCTGGGCTGCTCGCGTCGTTGACCGTCAGCTATTAGCGTACACGAGCACGCGCGGGCCTTCCAGCGAACAGGCAACAGAGGCGGGCGTGTGTGAATGGGGTCCCCTACTCGGATTCGTCGCCGCCGCCGGATGCCTGGCGGTTACGCGGAAGGACCGCATTCAGGATCTCCGCCGCCACCAGGATCAGGAACCCGATGCCCAACCCATTGTTCAGAGTGTTCAGGAAGATGCCGAAGCCGCTTTCTATCCACCAGTAGAGGCTCGTGACAAGGGTGACCAGAATAGCAACCACCCCCAGCACCCTGCCGATCAACACCACATCCAATCGTGACGAATCTATCTTCACTTCCATGACAGCCTTCCTTCCTCATACCCTCCAGGCACATGGGATTCCGTGTCGGACAAACCCGAACGCGGCGCATCGTACAGGATTACCATTTACCGGGCAACAATGAGGCTCTATGTTGCATTGCTTACAGACACATTTAATGGGAATCTCGTCGCCATGTAATTCCACGCGGCGATTATGCCTGGGGCGAAGTCCTTCAACTGCGCTCCGACTTCCGCCTAGACCGCTCCCTGTGTTGGGGGTACACTTGCGCCAATCGATGAAATGCAAGCCAGGCGGGAGGGAGTCATGTCGCTGACCGGCAAAGTGGTAGTCATCACCGGCGGCGCCCGAGGCATGGGCCGCGAGTACGTGCGCTGGTTCCTGCGAGAGGGAAGCAAGGTGGCCGCCCTCGACCAGTCCTGGGAGGGCGTCGACGACTTCGCCGAGGAGCTCGGAGGCTTCGAGGAGGCGCTGACGCTCTCCGGCAACATCACCAGCGAGGCCGACCTCGACGCTGCCTATCAGGCGACAATGGACCGCTTCGGCACCGTCGACGTGCTGCTCAACAATGCCTCGATGCGAATGCGCGACGTGCACCCCTCGGCGGTGCTGAACATCCTCGACTCGACAGACGAGCAGTGGCTGTACACGTTCGACGTCAGCATGTTCGGCATCCTGCGGACCATCCGCCGCTTCGTGCGGCCCATGATCGAGAACAAGAGCGGCAGCATCATCAACGTCTACTCGGGCTCCGGCATCGTTGGCAGGCCGGGCAACCAGCCCTACGGCGCGGTGAAGGCGGCGCTGCACAACTTCACGCAGTCGCTCTCCGCGGAGCTCGCCGAGTACAACATCGCCGTGAACTCTCTCATCCCCGGCGGCACCCGCAGCACCGGCTACGAGGAGCAGACGCGCCTGCAGGCAGAGATGGGGCGCATACGCGTGCGAAACCCCGTCCGGCCCGACCACACGGCGCCCGCCGCTGTGTGGCTTGCGCAGCAGGACGCCTCCACGTTCACGGGTGAGGCTGTCGATGCGCTGAAGTGGAACGAAGAGAACGGCTACGGCGGCTTCGAGGCATGGGCGTCGCCGGACTAGGATGCGCGGCCACGTGACGACATTGCTCAAGGCCCTCACGGCGGCGGGTCTCGGCCCAAGGCGCGCCTGCTTCCGGCTCATCGCCGACGGCCACGTGACGGTCAACGGCGAGACAGTGACGCAGTCCACCCGCGACGTCGATCCGGCAGCCGATGTCATCGAGGCCGACGGCCGACGGGTCGCCGCCCCGGAGCCGCACGTTTACGTCAAGCTGAACAAGCCCGCCGGCGTACTCTCCGCCGTGATCGACGCTCACGGCCGCCCCACCGTCACCGACCTCCTTTCGGCCCAGTACCGCGGCCTGCGCCTTTTCCCCGTCGGCCGCCTCGACATGGACTCGAAGGGCCTCGTCCTCATGACCAACGACGGCGACCTCGCTTACCGGCTCATGCACCCACGCTACGGCTATGAGAAGGAGTACCACGTTAGCTTGAAGGCGTCGTTGTCGGAAGCAGATGTTCACGCCTTGGCGGAGGGCATCATCCTCGACGGCCAGCGCACGGCCCCTGCACGCGTCGCACGGCTGCAGGGCCGCCAGGGCATCAGCTACGCCGTCACCCTCGCCGAGGGCCGCAAGCGGCAGGTCCGCAGGATGCTGGCGTCGTTGGGCAAACCGCCATCGGCACTCGAGCGCGTGCGCATCCACACGCTCCGGCTTGGCGCCCTCGCGCCCGGCGAGGCGGCGCCGCTGACGGCTGAGGAACTGTCGGCGCTGCGAGAGTGAGCTACCGCCGAGACCACCGTGTCGTCGGGCGCTCCTGCAGTTCGCCGTCCACGTACACGTCGACGCGCTCGTTGAAGAAGCACACGAGGTTGGCGATCTTCACGGACTCGGACGTCGGGATCTGGTAGTACCACGCCAGGTCCTCGCCGTCCTCGACGCCCTGCACCGAGTAGTAGTTCGCCGTGCCCTTGTACGGGCACCGCGACGTCCTCTCGCTCTTGGCCAGCAGGTCGACGCGCACGTCCGTCACGGGCAGGTAGTACCGCACGGGCAGACCCGTCTCAAACAACAGTGTCGGACGCGTGCTCTCTGCCAGGGTCACGCCGCCTTGCTCGATGCGCACGTGCCGCGTGCTCGGCAGGCAGTCGACGCGCTTGTGCGGGTCGCGCGCGTGGACGAAGACCTCCTCGTCCTCCTCAAACCAGTGGTCCACCTTGCCCCAGTAGAAGGCAACGTAGTCCGAGATGTCCGGGCACGTGTCCTCGAAGGGAGACGTGTACGCCCAGACCACGTTCTCGACCGTCGAGTCGCCCACGCTCAGCGAGTAGTACTCCGCATTGCCCTTGTACGGGCACTGGGTCACGAGCTCCGTCGGCGACATCAGGTCCATCCGAACATCCTCGCGCGGGAAGTAGTAGGCGGGCACGTTCCGCGTCTCGAACAAAAGCAGCGCGCGGCGGCTGTTCGCGATGAACTCGCCGTTGTGCATGACCCGTACCCACTTGGCGCACGGCTCCACCGTCACGGTGTGGTTCGGGTCGCGTCGGCCTATCAGATCTTCCTTCGATGCCAGAGTCGTCATGACATGCCTCCGGGAAAGGTTTGCCGGATTGTGACACACCCCCATACCGGGGGCAAGGTACGGCTGCGCTTCACCCCTTGACGCAGCTTTGAGCTTGGGGCAAGCTTGCCGCACGTATCGTTCCCGGTGCACTCAACTTGTGCGAAGGAGTCGAAGCATGAAGGCGGCAGTTCTTTGGGAGCTCGGGCAGCCCCTCTCCATCGAGGAAGTGGAGCTGGACCCGCCCAAGGCGGGCGAGGTCCGGGTCAAGATCGGCGCGGCCGGCATCTGCCGCAGCGACCACCATTACATGAAGAAGGAAGGCTCCATCGCCACCCCCGCCGTCCTCGGCCACGAGGGCTCCGGCACCGTCATCGAGCTGGGCGAGGGCGTCACGACGCTCAACGTCGGCGACCGCGTCATCCTCTCCTTTGTGCCCAACTGCGGCCGCTGCAAGTTCTGTCTTACCAACCGCGCCAACCTGTGCGCGGCCCACGCCGCCACCGGGGCCACCATGTTCGACGGCACCACCCGCCTGCACCAGGGCGACACCCGCATCAACCACATGGGCAAGGTTGCCTGCTTTGCGCAGGAGGCCGTCGTGCCGGAAAGCGGCTGCGTCAAGGTGCCTGACAACTTCCCCTTCCCGCAGGCCGCCTACATCGGTTGCTGTGTGACCACGGGCGTCGGCGGCGCCATCTTCAACGCCGGCGTTCACCCCGGCAGCACCGTCGCCGTCGTCGGCTGCGGAGGCGTCGGCCTCAACGCGCTCCAGGGCGCGCGCCTCAACGGCGCCACAAAGATCATCGCCGTCGACATCGACGACGGCCGCCTCGAGTTCGCCGGCCGCTTCGGCGCGACGCACTTCGTCAACCCGACCCACGGCGACCCCGTCGCCCGGATCAAGGAGCTCACGGACGGGGCCGGCGTCGACTACGCCTTCGAGGCCTTCGGCTCCTCCGAGACCATCGAGACTGCTTACCACTCCATCAGCCGCGGCGGCACCGCCACCATCCTGGGGCTCGCCCCCATCGGCGACGACCCGGTCATCCCCGGCATTGACCTGGTGCGCAACCAGAAGTCGCTCAAGGGCAGCTACTACGGCTCCGCCCGCCCTCGCGTCGACTTCGACACCATGGTCGACCTCTACCTCAACGGCAAGCTCGACCTGGACTCACTGGAGGGCAAGCACTACTCCCTCGACAACATCATGGAAGCGTACGCGGACCTGGAGAAGGGCGTGCCCGGCCGCGGCGTCATCACGGACTTCAACTAAGCAGACGGAGGAGTCGGCGTCATGCCGGGTGATCTGACCGTCCTGGAGCTTGTCCGGAACGGGAGCATGAGCGCGGAGATGGCCTCCGTGCTGTGGAGCGCGATGGACGACCGAGCGTCGTTCATTGTCGCGGCCGGCCCTCGGCAGGCCGGCAAGAGCACCACAACGGAGGCCATCCTCGACTTCCTGCCGAGCAGTGTCCCCCGCCATGACCTCACAGGGCAGAAGGCACAGATGGACGCCCTCGCCGCGTCGCCCGACGGCGGCTACCTCGTCGTGTCTGAGTTCAGTGACCACACCCCTTCCTACCTCCGCGGCGAGCAGGTCGTGCAGGTCTTCGAAACCGCCGAGCGAGGCTTCTCCATCGCGGGCACCCTCCACGCCGACACTCCCGAGGAAGCCTTCTACGAGCTGAGCTCCCACGGCCCCATCCCGGACGCCCAGCTCGAGCGCATCGGTTGCCTCGTCTTCCTCGGTGTCCGCGGCTGGCCCGAGAATCCTGTGCGCTGGGTATCCAGCATCTGGCAGGTCGAGGGCGTCACCCGCGGCTCACCGCGAGGACGGCTGCAGTGCCACTGGGACCGCGCGGCTGGCAAGTTCGTATGGGAGAACGAGGCCGTCGGCCTGTCGGCATCCGAAGCCCTCCGTGAGGAACGCGCCGCAAGAATCCGCGAGCTGGCCGTTGCCGGCCGCACCACCCGCGAAGACCTCGCCAAGCTGCTGGCATCGTAGAGGCAGGACTGATCTCAAGGCACTCATTCCCAGGGGCAGGGCGTCCGCGTGGCATATTGCGCTAGTGGAGAACGTACCATGACCACACTCGTGTTCGGGGGCACCGGCTTCATCGGACGGCGCACGGTCCCCCGCCTCGTCGAGGCCGGCGAGCGCGTCGTCGCCGTCGACATCAACCCCGCCACCGCCGACTACTCGGCCCTCGGCGACAGGGTCACCGTCCGCGCCGGCGATATCACCAACTTCGAGGACGTGGTCAAGGCCGTCATCGACGCCCAGCCGGACCGCATCATCAACCTCGCCTACATGATCGGCGGCGGCGAGGACACGCCCCACTTCTCCTTCCGCTTGGACCTGCTCGGCATGGACAACTGCTTCGAGGCTGCTCGGCTCTGCGGCGTCAAGCGCGTCGTCTACGCCAGCTCCTTCGCCGTCAGCGGCCTGCAGCGCTACTTCGGCGACCGCGCGCTGAACGAGAACGACCCCGCCTACGGCAACAACATCTACGCCATGAACAAGCGCTACAACGAGTTCCAGGCCGCCCAGTTCAACCGCGTCTACGGGATGAACATCATCGGCATCCGCCCGCCCATGGTCACCGGCTACGACAAGGAGCGCGGCTCCATGGCCCACGTCCGCATGGTCACCCTCCCTGCCCAGGGCCTGCCAGTCTCCTTCCCCCAGAGCGGCGTCATGCAAATTCCCCTCCACGTCGACGACATCGCCGAGACCTTCACCCGCATCACCCTCGCCGAGGCCCCCAAGCACACCCTCTACAACACCGGCGGCACCCCTGTCAGCCTCGCCGAGCTCGCCGACATCGTCCGCGGCTACATCCCCGACGCCGACATCTCCTTCGACGGCGACGGCGGCCTCGAAGACTCCCCAAACTACCTCATCGACAACAGCCGGCTCATGGGCGAGTTCGAGCTCCAGTACGCCCCCTACCGCGACCGCGTCCTCCAGATGATCAACGAAGTCCGCGAGCACCACGGCATGCCGCTTGTGGAGGCGTGAGGGCGATCAAGTACGAGGGCTGGCACGTTGGATCAACCCGTGGGCCAGGTGGAAGAGCGCTCACGGACATGGCGCGGCCAGAGCGTGGAAATCCTGAAGGAAAAAGAGGGTGCGGCAGGGTCAGCGTCCCCTACCGCGCATCCAGCGCCGACTCCACCTGCAGCCCGCCTTCCAGCATCCGCTGCACCGGGCACCGATCGCCGATGCGGTGGAGCCGCTCCCGCTGCTCGTCGTCGAGGTCTCCCGTCACCTGCACGCGCTTCCGCACGACGCCCGACGACGTCCCCTTGGTGGCGTCGTGCTCCATGGAAACCTCGACGGTCACCTCGCCCAGCGGCCAGCCCTTGCGTTCGGCGTACAGCCGAAGCGTTGCCGCCGTTCAGGTCCCCAGCGCCGAGAGCAACAGGCTGTGCGGGTCCGGAGCCGCGCCGTCGCCCGACGGCGGCGCCTCATGCGCGGCGAAGCCACCGTACGGCGTCTCCACTGCGTACTGCGCAACCCCCGTTGACCGCACGGTTACCGTGGTCATCGCTTCCCTACCGCTTCACCGCGGAGATGGTCGCGCTGTACCAGAACTCCCCGTCCCACCCGTCGGCCTCGGGCGGCGAGCCCTCAACGGTGACCTCGGCAAAGCCGGCCCGGCGCACCGTGTCCGCGTACTCGGCGTCGGGCAACGAGCCGGAGATGCAGCCGCTCAGGAGCGCCATGTCCTCCATCTCCTCCTCGGTCACCGGCCGCGTCAGCACGATGTCCGACACCACAAGCCTCCCGCCCGGCCGCAGCACGCGAAAGGCCTCGCGAAAGACCGCGCCCTTGTCCGGCGCCAGGTTGATCACGCAGTTCGACATGACCACGTCCACCGTCGCGTCCTCCAGCGGCAGCGCCTCGATGTCGCCGTGCTTGAACGTCACGTTGCCGAGCCCGAGCTTGCGTGCGTTCTCATTCGCCTTGTCGAGCATGTCCTGCGTGAAGTCCACGCCGATTACCGCGCCGGTCTCGCCCACCTGCTCCGCCGCGAGGAAGCAGTCGAGGCCCGCGCCGCTTCCCAGATCGAGCACCGTCTCGCCGGGCCGCATACCTGCCAGCGCGACAGGGTTCCCGCACCCGAACGTCACGACGCTCCCCGGCAGCTTCTCCAACACCTCAGCCGGGTACGCCGCCAGCGCCTCAGCGTCCCCGCCGCAGCAGTCGGCATCCCCTTCGATTGCCTCGCGCAACTTGTCCGCGTACGACTGCGACACCAAAACCTTCAGCTCGATTGGTGACTTCATGGTTCCTCCTGCTCCTGGCGAGGGGCTACCGAATCTGGAAAGGCCCGTCCAGCCCCTCGGCCGCCGTCCAGCTTTCCTCGACCGAGTCCACCCGCGACCCGGGCGGCCCCCGGCGCACCTGCGTCATCAGCGCATCCAGCGCCGCCCGAGGACCCTCGGCCACGACCTCCACGCTCGCGCCGTCGGGCATGTTGCGAGCCCATCCCGCCAGCCCCAGCGCCGACGCGTGCCGCTGCATGAATGCCCGGAAGTACACGCCCTGCACCCGTCCATACAGCAACACGTAGAGCCGTGCGCCTCCGTTCGCCCTGAGGGAACTCAAAGGTCCTCAGCCACCGCGGCCTACGCCGGGCCGACGAGGATGTCGTCCCCCTCGACCTTGACCGCGAACGTCTGCACCGGCAGCACCGCCGGCCCGTTCTCGACACCGCCCGTGGTGATGTTGAACTGGCTGCCGTGGTACTCGCACTCGACGACCTCGCCCTCCAGGTCGGCCCGGTCCTCCACAATGGGCAACTCCGCGTGCGGGCAAGTGTTCCCGACGGCGAAGTAGCTTCCGCCCACGTTGCCGACAATGACGGGAGTCAGCCCGACCTCCACCTTGACGATCTCGCCCGGCGGCAGGTCTGACACCTTCAGGACCGCCTCAAAGTCCGCCATGCGTCCCTCCACGGTGTAGTGTGCCTGAGAAGCACGTCGCCGGTCCGAACGGACCGGCGACGTGCGTTCGTCGGTTGTGGCGCCTATTCCCAGGCGCGGTTGTCGACGGTGTTGTCGTACGTGGCGCCGGGCGTCACCAGGTCGGGGTAGCTCAGCATCCAGTTGTACGTGTAGTCGAATCGCTCGCGGGTGTAGGGCACAATCGGCCCGTAAAGCAGCCGCCATGCCTGGAGCTCGCCGGGATCGAGCAGGCCCTTGGCCTCCGCCAGGAAGTAGTGCTCGTACTTTTGCGGGTTGGCGTTGATCATCTCGGCCGCGGCGGACTGCGCTTTGAACATCGCCGCCAGCGTCGGCCCGTCCAGCTCGTCGCCCGCCGCCTCGCTGCGGGTCGAGTGGCTCTCCATGATGATGCGGAAGCCCTGCTTCTGCGCCACGCTGATCCACGGCTCCATGAACGACCCCGCGGCCACCTCGCCGCGCCCGATGGCGCCCAACCGCTCCTCCATCGTGCCCGCGTTCGTGATCTTGATGTGCTCCTTCGCCACGAAGCCCTCCAGCAGCTTCAGTGTGGTGAAGTGCGAGCCGTTGTACGGGCTGACGGCGATGGGCACGTCCTTGAACTGCTCCGGCTCGTAGTAGTCGCTGTTGGGCTTCGTGACGATGGCGAAGCTCGACATGGCCGAGCCCAGCGCCACGATCTTGGCCGCGCGGTACCCGGCGTCCTCCGCCTCCACCGTCCGCTTCATGATGCCCCACTCACACATGCGGAACTGGTCCACGTCGCCGCAGTTGTACAGTGACTCCATCGTGCGGTCGAAGATCACGTCGCGCATCGCCTGCCGGTCCGCGCCCACCTGCGCCGTCCCCGGCGTCGTGACGATCTCGACGTCCAGCCCCTGCTCCCGGAACAGCCCCTCGTCGCGGGCTACCAGCAGCGAAAGGTCATGGACCGCGTTCATCATGGAGACGCGCACCTTCTTCAAGTCTGCCTGCGTAGTCATTCCTTGCCTCCCCTTGTTCTCTGGTCTGCCTGCAATTGTTCCATGCGCGGGATGCGCAGTCAAACCATTCCCTGGCGAGATACTCTGCCCTTTCAGCGCCGTCCTTATGAAAGCCCCTGCCGCACGCCCCACGGGTCCGGCGGCATGGCGACCCCTCGCTCCGCCGCCAATGCCGACGCCCGCTCCGCGCCCGCCGCCGCCCGTTCGAGCTGCCAGTCGCCCAGCTCCAGTCCGAGGCCGTCCACCATGCGCACGCGGAAGTTGAAGTACGCGCACACGTGGGCGATGTCCAGGATGTCCCGGTCTGACCACCCCGCGTCCTTCAGTCGCTGGAAGTCGTCCTCCGTCATCATGCTCGGCGCCAGCGTGAGCTTCTCCACCCACTCCAGCATCGCGACCTCGGCCTCCGAGAGGTCCGCCGTCCGCCAATCGTCCTTCACCTGTTCCGTGGTAAGGTCGTCGCCGCCCTCCTGCCGCAGAAACTCTGCGTGGGCGACCGTTCAGAACCGGCAGTTCAGCGTCGCCGACGTCACCGTCGCGATCATCTCCCGCTGCGCCGTCGAGAGCCGCGACTCCCCGCGCATGATCTCCCACATCAGCTCGGCCGTGTGCCACATCGCCTTCGGGTTCAGGCTGTGCAGCATCGGCGGGGTTGCCGGCGGGCTGGCGGTCGCCTCGCGGGCCTGGTTGATCGCTTCCCCCGCCCGCTGCGCTGCGAGCTTGCGATAGACCTCCTTCAGTTCCCCTTCCGCCTCCTCCGGGCGGATGATCTTGATCCACGGCATGACGCCCCCCTTTGTCCGCAACTCCAACGGGATTTCGGCCATGACAGCACCGTGATGGTTGATTGTCAACCGGCGCAGACCATGCGCGAGAGGCGCAAACGCCTCGGCGTTGCCCGGCAATGCGGTGGTGGGTAAGTGCCATTGCTTGACTACGCAATTACGCTATGGTATTACCCCTTCATAAATGGAGCGCTGCCAGCGCACATGGTGTGTTTCTCGTTAAGAGATGGGCCGAGAGGAGGCTTCCGATGTCAGTCGCCAATGTTCGCCACCGATTCTCCCGGAGCGTTGAACGAACAGGAAAGGCTGCGCTCCTCACAATGCTCGCCTCTCTCCTGCCGCTCCTTTTCCTGCCCGCCTGCGGCGGCGGTGGCGGAGGCTCCGGCGCCGTCGAAGACATGCTCCGGCTCCTTCCCCGCGACGCCGAAGGCGCTGTGTACGCCGACGTTTCTGCCCTCTACGATGACGACGACCTCCGGCCTATACGCCGCGACGCGGAGGACGAATGGGACAACGCGGGCTTCGAGGACGACTTTGACATTGAGCTGGAGGACATCACGTACGTCGTCTTCGGAGAAGTAGACGGCAACGACCTCTTCCTCCTGGGCGGCCTGGAGGACCTGGACGACCTCAGGGACGAGTTGGACGACCAGGACTACGACGATGACGATATCCGGGACATCGAGGTCTGGATAGACACCTCCCGTTCCTGGGAAGCCGTCGCCTTCCTCGACGGCGGCAGGGTATTGATAGCGGAGTATGAGGACACCATGGAGGACGTCCTGCGCCGCCTGGACCGCGGCTCGTCCTCCCTGTACGACGAGGTGGAGGACATCGTTTCCGACGTCCCCGGAGGGCAGATCGTGGTGGTCACCGAGTGCGGAAGCGACTGCCTCGCCGCCAGTTCCATCGAAAAAACGGGCTCGGATGAAATGAAGCTCGTCTCGGTTGCCCTCTTTGAGGATGAGGACGACGCGGAGGATCAGGAGGATGACTTCAAGGACGACATCGAGGACGACGACCTTCCAAGCGATTGCGATGACGGTGACGTTGACCGCAGCGGCGAGGTGGTGACCTTTGAGATGGTCTGTGAGTTGGACTTCTTTGACTTCTTTTTGAGGTTTGACCTTTAGGAGAGCGCCGCACCCTGAAGCAAAGGTTCCAACTGCCCCACCGGGTTACCGGTGGGGCAGTTGCCTGAGCGACTCCCACCATCATCCCAGCCCGGTGAGCCAGTCGATTCCCGCCCGGCATGCATACGCCACGGCCACGTACTTGATCACCTTGCCCGCCAGCACCACCAGCATGAACCGACGCAGCGAGTACCCCAGCGACCCGGCGGCAATGGCGGCGACGTCGAACAACGGGAGCGGGAGCGCCGCCAGCACAAAGAGCGGGGCCGCCCCGTAGCGCTCCACCCACCCGTGAAGACGCGCATAATGCTTCGACCTCTGCACCAGCCCGCTGCCGCTGTAGCCGGCGAGGTAGCCAGTGATCTCGCCCACGGCCGAGCCTGTGCCTCCCGCGAGCCCCAGCAACACCGGGTTGAGCCCCGCCGCCTCTGCCGTTCCGCCGCACACGACCGCAATGCCCGGGAGCGGAATCAGTATGGACGCCGATCCAACCAGGTTGACGGCAAAGGCCCCGGCGTAGCCCACGCCCTGCACGTCCAACCGGCCCGTCGCCCACATGACCGCGCCCAGCCCGACGGACGCGATCACCACCGCCCATATCGCGACTTGGACCGCCATACCGTGCCCGGCGAGCCAGTAGGCGAGGGCGCTGCGCTCGCGGTCTGGCTTTGCGTTGTTGTCCTGCACTGGCCGCTTCTCCCGCAGACTCCGGCTAACCATTGGGGGTCGTAACTGTCGGCCCAGCCTAACCGCCGCTCACCCAATGTGCTACCCTTTGCGCCATCACGCAAACGCAAGGAGGCCCACTGTGGCAATCTGGATGAACATCTTCATGGAAGCCGTCGAGGGGCGCGGCGATGAGCTTGCCGCCAGCTACGCCGGCCGCTGCCCGGGCATTCGCGAGGAGCCTGGCTGCATCAACTTCTCGTTCTACCGCAACGTCGAGAATCCCGACCAGTTCATCCTCCACGAGGAGTGGGAGAACGAGGCAGCCCTCGACGCCCACCGCATCCTCGTCCAGCAGCAGGGCGTCGACATCTCCCACCTCCGCAAGGGTTCCTTCCACCGGGAGTACGTCAGCATCATCTAGCGCCCCTCCCGTTCGCCCTGAGCCTGTCGAAAGGCGCCCCCATCAGGCACGGCGCCACCCCGTGCTACAATGGCGTGCGTCTGAAGAATCACCCAAACTGGAAGGTGCGCAATGGCCTGGAACGGCTGGACCGTCGTCGACATGGACTCCCACGTGCGTGAGGAGCCCGCCAAGCTGTACCGCGACTACATCGACGCGGACTACCGAGACAAGTTCGAGCGGATGAAGCTCGCCCTCGACACCAACGCCGAGAAGGGCGTAGGCGCCGCGATCGCCTCCAGCCGTTACGCCGTGGTGGCCCCCATCGTCTCCGACAATCCCATGGGCGAGCGCGACGGCTTCGGGCTTACCGGCCGCGAGTTCATCCTCCAGCACACCGGCGGCCGCCGCAATTTCGGCCGCCCGGAGCGCGGCGACCTCCGCGCCATTGACCAGTCCGTCAGTTGGGACTACAAGGCCCGCCTGCAGGGCATGGACGACTCCTACGTTGACATCGACGTGATCTTCCCCACCCACGTCTCCAGCTACTGCGCCCTCCACGACGTCGGCTTTGAGAGCGCCCTCTACCGCGCCTACCACCGCTGGGTCCACGACTTCACAGCCCAGGCCCCGGACCGCCTCAAGTGGACGGTCGTGGCCAGCATGCGCGACCCCCAGGAGGCCTGCGAGGAGATCCACCGCTGGGCGGAGGACAAGACGCTCGTGGGCATCTACATGCCTCCAAACGGCCCCAACAACATGCTCCTCGACGACCCGTCGCTGCTGCCCATCTACCAGGTGGCGCAGGACCTGGACCTGCCCATTCTCATCCACGGCGGCACGGCACGGCCGCCCTACCAGCCCGGCACCTTTGACCTGCAGGGCACCTGGTTCCTGCAGCACGGCCTCTCAAACCCCTGGGCCGGCATGGCGTCCATGGGCGCCCTCGTCGGCGGCGGCATCCTCGGCCGCTTCCCGCGACTCCGCGTCGCCGTCGTCGAGACCGCGGCCGGCTGGCTCCCCTCCGTCCTCGACCGCTTCGACGCCCACTACATCATGTCGCCCGGCCACGTGCCCCTGCTCAACCAGATGCCCAGCGAGATCGTCCGCAACAGCGGCCAGTACTTCCACGGCATCGACACGTGGGAGTCGACGCTCGACTACGTCGTCAACCGCGTCGGCGAGGACGTGCTCCTCTTCGCCTCCGACTGGCCCCACGGCGACACCGCCTGGCCCGAGGCCGTCAACCAGGTCGCCGAGTGGGAGACCATCACCGATACCGCCAAGCGCAAGATTCTCGGCGAAAACGCGCTGCGGCTGTGCTCACGGATTGAGGGATGACAACAGCGCATAGGGTGAAAAATTGTATGGGGCCCATTCAATGAAGTATATTTGAACTATAGATACAATTAGGATGTGTAAGTATGGCCTCAACAACCATTGGCATTCATCTATCCTGGCATCGCATACGCCCACAGCTAACCTATTGACCGTTTGGGTTATCATTCATTCGCGGTATGACATGTTGGAAGAACGGTGCCTGTCAGCGGGAAGTTCTCAAGACGTGCTCCCCCTTTCTTGCACAGTTTAGCCATCAAAGGGGCCTACTCACATGAACATTGAGCATTTGGCAACTTCTATAGCTGTTGTACATGAACCAGTTCCTCAATCACTGGTCGGGAACCTTACTGGTCAGTCACTTACCACAGTGCTGAAGCAGCCACTGAATCTCGGCGTTAGCGTTACTGGCGAATTGACAGTAGTAAGCACTCGTGACCAAATGGAACTCTATTTGTCACCCAACAAGATTGACGTACGCGACATTAGCGGAGAACCCGATCAGCGGGGTGAGAAGATTGCAGAAGTGGCTCATGCACTGTTGCTGCTGCTGGACAACCCATCACTTCAATCAATCGGTACCAACTTTATAGCCACAGTCAGTGTCCCGGACTCAGCAAAATGGTTGGCCAGCCACCTTTCGCTTTCGGACTTTGAGAACGAGATGGAAGAACAGCTATCGAGTAACCAGATCAACTTAGTATTTCAGCGGACAGCAGACAATGTAGTCACCATACAACTTCATTCTCAGTCTGATGATGAACTCTACATCAACTTCAACGCCAGCGATCAACGATCAGACTTGCCAAGTGTTTCAGAACTAGCTAACGGGGTTCGCACGCAATATGCCTTTCTTGAACGAGTGTTGGCATTGCTAGAAGTGAGGTCGTAATGTCCTTTGCCCTTGGCATCAAGAACACCACTCTAGACATCCCTCGTATTGGCAAGGCGAGTCTTGACGGTTTTCAGTTCCATAAACATTTTGAGACGAATTGGGCACCGTCCATCCATTACATCTATAGGCTCGCGAATCGAGTTCAAGCGCCCGAGAAAGCACTCTTGACTAGTTCTACAAATGAGATTGATCCCGTGAATCTTTCAACCGTGTATCGAATGGTTCTCTTGTCGCGATCAACAGTTATGTCCCTCCCTGGCGATTCTTGGAATACACAAGTAAATGAACCGCCAAGACGGGAGTTTAGGGCGAATATGTTCGATGTCGCGAATCGCTGGACGGCAACTGAAGGGCCCGACAAGGGTCCCATTCTCCGCCCAACAGGTACCAAACGGTCTTTGGAACTCTTGAAAGATGAAGATTCGGCCTACGCAGGGCGTTTGGACAACTTGAGCAGGCTTGAACCAAATTGGGATGGCGATGGAGCCTTTCCAATCAGTTCAGAAGCCATTGGTACAACAGCTTGGCTGCTCTCATTGACAAAGAGACTCACCAAGGAGCCATTACCCCGTCCTCTCATCGCCCCTATGGCTGATGGTGGAATCGAACTTGACTGGGACTCAGAATCTGGAGTTGAGTTGATGCTGGTAATTCCTCCGGATGGCTCCAAACTTCGGTTTCTCCTAGACACACCCGATATATCTGGAGACTATGTGGAAAAAACAGGTTATCTTCCTGCCGACGCAAGCTTTAGCGAACTGCTCTCAAGTCTCCTATAACGGTGCGAAACATTGCGAGCGCCTCGAAATCCAGGGGAGTTTCCGCGCCCACTTACCTCTGAAGATACATTCTTCCGTGCGTTCCGTGCCTGTCAGATTCGCGCCAATGGGAAAGTAAGCCCTGCAGCTTTCTCTAGGGCAAGCACCAACAAAAAGATGTCTGTGGATTGGTCAGCCAAGTGTAGCGCAAGTGATACATATGCCCGTTGGGAACATTGGGGTGACGGTCGAGGAGTCGCTGAGCTCACTGCACAGCTATTTTGGGACAACGAACAGGAAGTTGTGTATGACCCTAAACCAGACAATTTGGCCCACTCAGAAGTGGGGAACAAGCCTGATAGCGATGTTGGCAGCGACAGCGTTCGCAAGAACCTCGCACGAGGCGCGCGGATTGTAATCTCCGGGACTGGTACTAGAACGCCGTAGACTGCCACCCGCCACTTCCCCACCCCCGTCGTCTCCCTGTACCCTGAATGTAGAGGGTCTTGACGCTCCACAATCGCATGCAGAAGGGGGTCGCGCTATGGAGCTCGCGGAACGCATGGGTCGCCTGGGCACCGAGTCCGCCTTCGAGGTCCTCGCTCGCGCCAAGGCACTCGAGGCCCAGGGAGTCGAGGTCATCCACCTGGAGATCGGCGAGCCCGACTTCGAGACGCCGCCCCACATCAAGGCCGCCGCCATCGAGGCCCTGGAGGCGGGGTTTACCCACTACGTGCCCTCGGCCGGCATCACGGAAGTGCGGCAGGCCGTCGCCCGCAACGCCGGCGAGCGCCGCGGCCTCGAGTACGACTGGCAGCAGGTGGTCGTCACCCCCGGCGCCAAGCCCATCATGTTCTTCACCCTGCTCGCCCTTGCCGAGTCCGGCGCCGAGGTCATCTACCCTGACCCCGGCTTCCCCATCTACGCATCCATGGTCAACTTCTGCGGCGCAAAGCCCGTCCCCATGCCCCTCCGAGGCGAGCTCGACTACCACCCCGACCTCGACGAGTTCGCCTCGCTCGTGAACGAGAACACCCGACTCGTCATCCTGAACTCGCCCCACAACCCCTGCGGCTCCGTGCTCTCGCCCGAGGAGATCGCCGCCATCGCCGAGATCGTCCACGACCGCTCCGACGCCTACGTCCTCTCCGACGAGGTCTACAAAGACCTCCTCTACACCGGCGCCCACGCCAGCATCGCGGCCATGCCCGGCATGCAGGACCGCACCATCATCCTTGACGGCCTCTCCAAGAGCTACGCCATGACCGGCTGGCGCCTCGGCTACGGCGTCTTCCCACAGCCCCTCGTCGAGGGCGTGACGAAGCTCGCCGTCAACAGCGTCTCTTGCGCCAGCGCCTTCTCCCAGATAGCGATGATCGCCGCCCTAGAAGGCCCGCAGGACGCCGTCAGCGCGATGCGTGAGGAGTTCCTGAAGCGAAGGGACGTCGTGGTCGAGGGCCTGCGCAGCATTCCGGGCGTCACCTGCCCAATGCCGGAAGGCGCCTTCTACGCCTTCCCCGGCATCGGCGGCACCGGCCTCACCAGCGCAGAGTTCGAGGCGAAGGCGCTCCAGGACGCGGGCGTCGCGGTGCTGTCCGGCAGCGCCTTCGGCAAGTACGGCGAGGACTGCGTTCGCCTCTCCTACGCCAACTCCATAGAGAACATCCGGAAGGCCATTGATCGCTTGAAGGACATGGTGGAGTCGCTGTAGAGCAGAGGCCGTTCGTGCTTCGATTTCCCTCAGCACGAACGGACGTACTGGTGCGCCCCTACGCCGCCGGCGTCGCTCCGCGCCTGCCGTGTATCGCCACCCAGTAGTACACCGAGTTCACCAGCCCGATCATCAGGATAACGAATCCAGCCCACGCGACTCGGTGGTAGTCAGCCGCCACCTGCGCGGCGCTCTCCGCCTCGATCTCGCCGCCGGAGCTGAGCAGGATGCCGCCCAGCGTCCCGCCGACGGTGCCCGCCAGCATGATCACCGCGATGAACAGCGCGGACGCCATGCCCATGTGTACCGGAGGCACCGCGTTCATCTGCGCCGCCCCCGCCGAGGTCTGCAGGAATCCAGAGCCAAGACCCATGACCGCCAACGCCACGGCAATGAGGTACGGCGCGGAGGTCTCGTCCAGCGTCATCAGCAAAACTACCCCTAATACCTGCCCCACCATGCCTCCTACCATGGAAGGGCCAGCGCCGATGCGGTCGGACAGCCGCCCTGCCAGCGTGCCCCCCGCGAACATGCACGCCGGCGCCGTCGCGAAGAGGATGCCGGAGAACGTCGCGCTCAGGTCCAGCGCGTGCACCATGAAGAAGGGCAGCACCAGCGTCGCCGCGCTCTGCCCCATCACCTGCAGCACGAGGGCGAGGCTCGTCACCACCACGGCCGGGCTGCGGAAGATGCCCAGCTCCAGCACCGGCGTCGTCGCGCGAGCCTGCTGCCACGCGAACAGCGCCATCGCCACGACGCCGCCGACCGCCAGCCCGATGACGCCCGTCGACGCCGCCCCCCAGTCCGCCGTGCGGTTCAGCGCCACCAGCAGCGACGCCAGCCCGATGAACACCAGACCCGCGCCGAGGTAGTCGAAGTTCGCCAGCGGCAGCCGCTGCTCCCGCCGCAGGAAGGCGAAGGCCAGCAACGTCGTCGTCACGGCCAGCGGCGCCACCGCGACGTACACCGACCGCCACCCGAAGGCGTCGACGAGCTGCCCGCCCAGCAGTGGCCCGGACCCTCCACCGATGCCCACTGCCGCGATAATCACGCCCAGCGCCATGCCGCGCCGCTCTTCCGGGAAGCTCCCCACGCCAATGGCGTTCCGCGTCGAGAGGAACAGCGCACACCCCAGCCCCTGCAGCGCCCGCCCCGCAATCAGCGTCGGCAGGCTCGGCGAGAGGTAGGACACCGCCAGTCCCGCAAGAAACACTGCGAGGCCGAGGGTGAACAGCCGCCGCCGCCCGAATCCCGTGGACAGCGAGCCGATGGGCAGCGCCAGCCCCAGGATCATGAACTGCAGCACCACCGCCACCCACACCACGCCCGCCGGTGACGCGTGAAACTCCGACGCGATGGCCGGAAGCGCGATGATGTTCATGGAGCCGTCCATCGTGAACACCAGCGTGCACATCGCCGCCAGTCCCAGCGGCAGCCACGTCGAGGAGAAGCTCGTGCGGGGATTGCTGGCGGTTGAGGTTTCCGGGTTTACAGCGGCCATATCCTCCGAGTGTACTCTCGCCGCTCAGCGGCGGCAAAGCCACGGGCTTCAAGGCCACGACGATTTCTGACACGTCGTTTGTATCACTACCTCGAATGCCGTCATATAATTGGACTAGGAATAGGAGGACAGTGATGGACGTAACCACCAGCACTGAATGGTATCGGGCCCCCTGGATTCGCGGCGTCCTTCTGCCGCTCCTCGTCGGCGGCGCAGCCGTCGCCATCGCCGCGGTCGGCGCGATGCTGACGGGCTCCGGCGCCGACGCCACCGGCGGCGTGAATGCCTTCGTCGAGGGCCTCTCCGGCCGCTCCGGCACCGGCCTCGAGAGTATCGGGCTCTTCGGCTTCACCTTCGCTGCCGGCATGGTCTCGACCGTCAACCCCTGCGGCTTTGCCATGCTGCCCGCATACCTCGGCCTCTACCTCGGCGCAGCCGACGCCGAGGCCCAGCGTGCGTCGACCCCGAGCAGGCTGCTTCAGGCGTTGATCGTCGGCCTCCTCGTAACCTCCGGCATGCTCCTGCTGTTCGGCACGGTGGGCATCATCCTTTCCGCGGGACTGACCCTCGTACGGTCGGTCATCCCGTGGCTCGGGCTCATCATCGGCATCGTGCTCGCTTTCGCCGGCGCATGGATCATGCTCGGCGGAAAGGTCAACATCGGGATGTTCAGCCGCGCCGCCGCCCACATGGGCGACGCCCGGCAGGTCAACCTCAAGAGCTACTTCCTTTTCGGCCTCAGCTACGGCACGGCCTCCCTCAGCTGCACGCTCCCCATCTTCATCGCCGTGGTTGGCTTCGGCACCACCGCCAGCTTCTTCTCGGCCCTCGGGCAGTTCGTCCTCTACGGCCTCGGCATGGGCACCGTCATCCTCGTGCTCACCCTCGGCATGGCGGTGTTCAAGGGCGCGATAGTCGGCGGCCTCCGCAAGACCCTGCCCTACATCCAGCCCGTCAGCGCGGCGATCATGCTGGTGGCCGGTGCCTACATCGTCTTCTACTGGCTCACCCTCGGCCTCGACCTCCTTTAGCCAGCCGAGCGGCCCGCTCGTTTTGCCGGCGAAAGCCGGTATCCAGAGCGGTAGGGGCGACCTGCGTGGCCGCCCGTCCTTGTTTGAGCCCCCGCTGCGGCGCGGCTACAATGCGCACAGACCCCGGAACGCAACCTGCGCTGAAAGCGAGGCCGACATGCGCCTGCAGGACAAGGTCATCATCATCACCGGGGCCGCCCACCACATTGGCCAGGCCTACGCCCTCCGCTGCGCCCAGGAGGGCGCGAAGCTCGTCATCTGCGACATCCGCGACTGCGGCACCACCGCCGAGATGTGCATCGAGGCCGGCGCCGAGGTCCTCGCCCTCCACACCGACGTCGCCCGCGAGGAGGACACAATCGAGATGGCCCGCCAGGCTGTCGAACGCTTTGGCCGCATCGACTGCATCGTCAACAACGCGGGCATCTACGACGGCCTCACCGCCCGCTCCATGCTCGAGGTCGACCTCGACGAGTGGGACCGCGTCATGGACGTCAACGTGAAGGGCATCTTCCTCTGCTCCCGCGCCGTCGTCCCCTACATGCGGGAACAGGGCGGCGGCAAAATCATCAACATCGGCTCCTCCATCTGGTTCTTCGGCGGCTCCGGCATCCCCCACTACGTCGCCTCAAAGGCCGCCGTCACCGGCCTGACCCGAGCCCTCGCACGCGAGCTCGGCGCCGACAACATCAAGGTCAACACTATCGCCCCGGGCGGCACCAACAGCGGCGCCGTCGTCACCCGCGACGAGCGCGCTCCGCAGGTCCCCCCGCCCTCCGCCAACGTCCTGGGCCGCCGGGAGGTCTCGGAGGACCTCACCGGCACCGTCGTCTTCCTCGCCTCGGAGGACAGCGACTACATCACCGGCCAGATGATCACCGTCAACGGCGGCGCCGGCATGTACTAGGCCGCTATTCTCAAGCTCCGTATTGAAAGAACCTTTCCCGCGCCCACGCGCACGGTTGAGCGCGAGCCCCAAGATGTATACAATACGCAAACCTCGCCATAACCTTGCGTTTGAGAGGAGAGGTTGAGATGCGCCTGCAGGACAAGGTGGTCATCATCACCGGGGCCGCCCACCACATTGGCCAGGCCTACGCCGTCCGCGCCGCCCAGGAGGGCGCCAAGGTCGTCATCTGCGACATCCGCGACTGCGGCACCACCGCCGAGATGTGCATCGAGGCCGGCGCGGAGGTCCTCGCCCTCCGCACGGACGTCTCCAGTGAGGAGGACACGCTGGAGCTGGCCCGGCAGGCCATCGAGCGTTTCGGCCGCATAGACTGCATCGTCAACAACGCCGGCCTCTTTGACGGCCTCCACTCCCGCACCATCCTCAACACGGACATGGAGGAGTGGGACCGGGTCATGGACGTCAACGTCAAGGGCATCTTCCTCTGCTGCCGTGCCGTTGTGCCCCAGATGATGGAGCAGGGCTACGGCAAGATCATTAACATCGGCTCCGGCATCTGGCACTGGGGCGGCAGCGGCACGCCCGCCTACGTTGCCTCCAAGGCCGCCGTCACCGGCCTGACCCGGGCCCTCGCTCGCGAGCTCGGCCAGTACGGCATCCGCGTAAACACCCTTGCGCCCGGCGGCACCGCCAGCGGCGCCGTCGTCGAACGCGACGACGAGTCCCCGCAGGTCGTCCCCAACTCGGGCAACCTGCTCGGCCGCCGCGAGGTCCCCGGCGACCTCACGGGCACCATGGTTTTCCTCGCCAGCGAGGACAGCGACTACATCACCGGGCAGAACCTCACCGTCAACGGCGGCACCAGCATGTGGTAGGCCTCGCGCCGCAGCGGGGCCGGGAGGAACGGCATGCCTTCCAACGGATTTCAGGTCATAGACGCCGACGCCCACGTCGTCGAGACGCTCCGAACGTGGGACTACATGGACGGGCCAGAGGCCCAGTTCCGGCCCAACCTGCTCCTCTCGCAGGAGTCGCCGCCCAAGCGCTACTGGCAAGTCGACGGCAAGATCCGCGGCCTGCAGCCCCAGAGCCTGTCCGAGATGGAGCTCGAGGAGCGCTCCCGCCGGTCCGGCAAGAACATCGTCACCCCCCAGGCCGCTCGCGAGATGGACGACGTCGAGCTCCGGCTCCGCGACATGGACCGCCTCGGCATTGACATCCAGGTCCTCCACAACACCCTCTGGATCGAGCAGGTGACCGAGCGCCCGGAGATCGAGCGCGCCATGTGCCGCAGTTGGAATCGCTGGCTCGGCGAGATCTGGAAGCAGGGGCAGGGCCGCCTCCGCTGGTCTTGCGTGCCGCCGTGGATGAGCCTCGACGCCGCCATCGAGGAGATGAACTACGCAAAGGAGAACGGCGCCGTCGCGGTCACCATGCGCCCCATCGAGGGCAACCGCACGATGATCGACCCCTACTTCTACCCCATCCTCGAGGAGGCGGTGCGGCTGGACCTCGCCATCGTCGTCCACATCGCCAACGCCAACCCCGCCATCGTCGACGTCATGCGCTCGCCCTACGACCCGGGCACGGCATTCGGCCTCTTCCGCATCCCGACCGTCGCCGCCTGCCACGCCCTCATCATGAGCGAAATCCCGGATCGTTTCCCTGAGCTGCGCTGGGGCTTTATCGAGGCCTCGGCCGGCTGGGTGCCGTGGATAATCACTGAGGCGAAGAACCGCTACAACGGCGCCGGCCGCAAGTTCCCGGACAACGTCCTCAGCGAGTACAACATCTATGTCACCTGCCAGACGGACGACGATATCCCATACATCATCCAGTGCGCGGGCGAGGACAACATCGTCATCGGCACGGACTACGGCCACTTCGACCCGTCCAGCGAGGTCGACGCCATCTCCGTCTTCCGCGAGATGAGCGGCATGAGCGAGGTCGCCATGCGCAAGATCCTGTCGGACAACCCGAAAGCGCTGTACGGGCTGGAATAGCGGCAAGAGAAAGCCCAACTGAGGGGGGCAATGTGACAACAAAGACCGGCTACCTGGTAATCGACTCCGACGCCCACGTCGTGGAGACCGAGCGCACCTGGGACTTCATGGACACTGAGGACGCGCACTACCGCCCGAAGCTGGTGCAGGACCTGCACGACCCCACGCGCCAGCACTGGGTCATCGAGGGAGAGGTGCGAGGCTTCCGCTTCCCCACGCTGACGGAGATGCAGCAGGAGGCCCGCTCGCAGCGGTGGCGCAACATCACTACACCCCAGGCCGCCCGCGAGCTCGACGACGTCGCACTCCGCCTGGAGGACATGGACCGCCTCGGCATTGACGTGCAGGTGTTGCACCACACCCTCTGGATTGAGCAGGTGGCCAAGCAGCCGGAGGTGGAGCTCGCCATCTGCCGGGGGTGGAACCGCTGGGTCGGCGACGTCTCGCGGAAGAGCGGCGGCCGGCTGCGGTGGGCATGTGTGCCGCCGTACAGCAACCTGGAAGCTTCGCTGGAGATCATGGAGGAGGCCAAGGCCAACGGCGCCGTCGCCGTCACCATGCGCCCCATCGAGGGTGACCGCACCATCCTCGACCAGTATTTCTACCCAATCTACGAGCAGGCCATCAAGCTGAACATGGCCGTCGCGGTGCACATTGCCAACGCCAACCCCGGCATCGTCAACATTCTTCGCACGCCGGAGGACCCGGGCTCGGCATTCGGCATCTTCCGCATCCCGACGGTGGCCGCCTGCCACGCCCTCATCATGAGCAAGATCCCGGAGCGATTCCCTGAACTCCGCTGGGGCTTCATCGAGGCCTCCGCCGGCTGGGTGCCCTGGATCATCACGGAGTCCAGGAACCGCTACATGGGCGCGGGCCGGCACTTCCCCGACAACGTGCTCAAGGAGTACAACATCTACGTCACCTGCCAGACCGACGACGACGTGCCGTACATTCTGAGCTGCGCCGGCGACGACAACATCCTCATCGGCACCGACTACGGCCACTTCGACCCGTCAAGCGAGGTTGACGCAATCTCCGTGTTCAAGGGCATGGATGGCATTAGCGACGAATCCATGCGCAAAATACTGTCGGACAACCCAAAGGCCCTTTACGGCATCGAGTAGGCAGAAACGGCCGCACAGCGGCCCAGCAAAGAAGGGGGGACACATGCTGTCCAGGGAAGAGAACGAACTCCTGACTCGTACGAGCCCAGGCACGCCGATGGGCGAGCTGTTCCGGCGCTTCTGGCTGCCGGCGCTCATCCCCAACGAACTCCCGGAGCCCGACTGCCCGCCGGTCCGCTTGCGCATCCTGCATGAGGACCTCGTTGCCTTCCGCGACACCGAGGGCAAGGTCGGCATCCTTGACGCCCTCTGCCCCCACAAGCTCGCGCCGCTCTTCTTCGGGCGGAACGAGGAGTGCGGGCTCCGCTGCGTCTATCACGGCTGGAAGTTCGACGTGGACGGCAACTGCGTGGAGATGGCCAACGAGCCGCCGGACAGCGCCTTCAAGGACAAGGTGAAGGTCAAGGCCTACCCCGTCGAGGAGTGGGGCGGCCTCATCTGGGTCTTCATGGGGCCTGCGCACCTCAAGCCGGAGCTCCCCCAGTTCGAGTGGGCGCGCGTCCCTGAGACCCACCGCCACATCGCCCGCTGGCTGCAGACCACCAACTGGGCGCAGGGCATGGAGGGTGAGATCGACACGTCCCACATCTCCTTCCTGCACCGCTGGATGGACCAGAGCCAGGCCCCGCAGCGCCGCAACGCTCAGCGCAACTTCTCCATCGTCGACGGCGCGCCCGTCCTGACGCTGCACCAGACGGACTACGGCTTTGTCTACGGCGCCCGCCGCAACACCGGCAACGGCGATTACTACTGGCGCGTGACCCAGTGGCTGTACCCAATGTGGAGCGTCATCGCCGCCCAGACGTGGCCCATCGGCGGCCGCGCATGGGTGCCCATCGACGACGAGAACACCAACGTCTTCGGCTACAACTACAACGCCGAGGCCCCGCTGACCGAAGAGCAGATCACGATGATCGAGTCGGGCCGCGCCTTCCCGCCGCGCACGACGCGTGAACGGCACATGCTGGCGGACGGGACCGTCATCGACCACAACGTCGGCGTCGCCAACAAGACCAACGACTTCCTCATCGACCGCGACATGCAGCGGACGGTGAACTTCACCGGCATCTGGGGCGTCAACGAGCAGGACCGCGGCCTCCAGGAGGGCATGGGCCGCATCGTCAACCGCACCCGCGAGCACCTCGGCACCGCCGACCAGGCCACCATCGCCGGCCGCCGCGCCCTCATCCGCATGGCCCGCGACCTGCAGGAGGGCATCGAACCCGCCATCGCCCACCAGGGCCAAAAGTACGGCGTACGTTCCATGGACATCGTCAGCCCGGAGGGCGACTTCAACAGGTTCATGGAGGTCCACGGAGACGCGGGCAAGGCAAAGGTGTAGACAAGGTCAAGACGGGTTCGCGTAGCGCCATCGGGAGGAATACATGCTGTCCAGAGAGGACAATGAGCTTCTGACCCAGACCGGCCCCGGCACGCCCATGGGCGAGCTCTTCCGCCGCTTCTGGATGCCCGTCCTCCTCTCCGAGGAGCTCCCGGAGCCCGACTGCCCGCCCGTCCGAATCAAGGTCCTTAGCGAGCCCCTCGTCGCCTTCCGCGATTCAGAGGGAAAGGTGGGCGTCGTCGACAACTACTGCCCCCATCGGCGCGCCAGCCTCTTCTTCGGCCGCAACGAGGAGTGCGGCATCCGCTGCGTCTACCACGGCTGGAAATTCGATGTGAACGGCGACTGTGTCGACATGCCCTCGGAGCCCGCCGAGTCCAACTTCAAGGACAAGGTAAAGATCAAGGCTTACCCTGCCTACGACTACGGTAGCTGCGTGTGGATTTACATGGGCCCGTCCGCGCTCCAGCCCGAGCTTCCCGCCTTCGAGTGGGCCCGCGTCCCCGACGACCACCGCGTCGTTACCCGCTTCATCCAGCACTCCAACTACATGCAGTGCACGGAGGGCGAGATTGACTCATCCCACGTCTCCTTCCTCCACAGCGTCTTTGACCTGAGCATCGACTACCACCGCGACATGCGCACCGGCCAACAGCAGGGAGGCCGCAACTCCGTCCTCTCCTACAAGTTCGGCGCCCCGCAGCTCACCGTGAAGGAGACCGACTACGGTTTCACGTACGGCTCCCGCCGGGGCCCGGAGGAAGGCAACTACTACTGGCGCGTGACCCAGTGGATGTTGCCCATGTTCAGCCTCATCCCCGGCCCTACGTGGCCCCGCGGCGGCCGCGGCTGGGTGCCCATCGACGACGAGCACATCGTCACCTTCCAGTACAGCTACAACGGCGAACGCCCCCTCACGGCCGAGGAGCGCGCCCGCGCCGTCGACACGATGGAGTTGCAGCCCTACAAGTACACCTTCCCCGGCGGCGACATCATCGACACGTTCCGAAGCGTCCGCGCCCCCGAGAATGACTACCTCATCGACCGGGAGATGCAGCGTACGCAGAACTACACCGGCATCCCCTTCGGCCGCCACCAGGACTTCGCGATGACGGACAGCATGGGCGGCATCTCGGACCGCACGCGCGAACACCTCGGCACCAGCGACACTGCAATCATCACCGCACGCCGCATCCTGCTTCGTGCGGCCCGCGACCTGCAGGAGGGCGTCGAGCCCTTCGCGGCCGCTCACCCCGAGGTCTTCCACGTCCGCGCCCTCGACACCGTCTCAACGGAGGGCGACTTCCACAAGCTGCTGGAGGTGGAGGGAGACAGGACCGCAGGTGTGTTGTAACCTCCGCCTGAGGGCGGCGGCCGGAAAAGCGGCAACGCAGAGGAGGATTGACATGGCAGAGGTGGTTATCGGGCTCGGAACGTCGCACAGCCCGCAGCTCAGCATGCTGCCGGAGGCATGGGCCTCCCGCGCGGGCGCCAACGACCAGCGCAACCCCGCCCTCGTCGGCACGGACGGCATCGTGTCCAACTACTCGGACCTGCTCGCCCGCGTCGACACCAAGCGCCTCGAGCGCGAGCTCGACCCGGAGCTCCAGATGCAACGCCACGAGCGCAACCAGCGAGGCATCGCCCAGGTCGCGGAGGCCCTCAAGAACGCCAATGTCGACGTGCTCGTGATGTTCGGCGACGACCAGCAGGAGTACCTGACAGACGACAACATGCCTGCTTTCTGCATCTACTGGGGCGACGAGATCAAGGTGCTCGGCCAGGGTGAGGCGTACACTGCCGCCACCGGCTACCAGCCCCTCATTGGCTACCCGCCCCATGACCAGGTACTCCCCACCCACGGCGCGATGGGCAAGCACATGATCGAGTTCCTCACCGAGGCGGAGTACGACGTCGGCTACTCCCGCTTCCTCGACCCGGACCGCGGCGGACGGTCCCGCGGCGGCGTCGGCCACGCCTTCGCTTACGTCCACCATCGCATCATGGAGGACATGAGCATCCCCACGGTGCCGATCATGGTCAACACCTACTACCCGCCGAACCAGCCCACGCCCAAGCGCTGCTACGAGATCGGCCGAGCCGTCCGCAGCGCCATCGAGTCCTGGCCCGGCAAGGAGCGCGTTGCGGTCCTCGCTTCCGGCGGCCTCAGCCACTTTGTTGTCGACGAGGAGCTGGACACCTGGACGCTGGAGGGGCTGCAGGAAAAGAGCATCGTCAAGCTCTCGCAGCTCCCGCGCGAGCGCCTCAACTCCGGCAACTCGGAGGCCCGCAACTGGATGTCCCTCGCGGGAGCGGCGGAGCACCTCGACATGGAGCTCTTCGACTACGTGCCCTGCTACCGCTCGCCCGCCGGCACCGGCTGCGCCATGGCCTTCGCCCAGTGGACGTAGAAGCGCACTGACGGCTGGAAAGAGGGGGCGCCCCTAGCGAGGCGCCCCCTTCGCTTTACTGGCCCGTGTATCGCCCGTAAACATTCCGTTAACACTCCGTGCTGGGACAGCCCCTTACCCCGTGCGGTAGACTGCCCACCATGAACGCCATTGCCCACTCGAGGCGCGCCTAGCCATGGTCCAGCAAACGCCGTCCATCACGAGACGTTGCGCCGCCGAGTTCATCGGCACCTTCGGCCTCCTCTTCGCCGGAGCGGGCGCCATCATGATCGACGATATCTCCGGCGGCGCAACCACCAACGTCGGCATCGGCCTCGTCTTCGGCCTCACTGTCGCGGCCATGATCTTCGCAACGGGCCACATCTCCGGCGCCCACATCAACCCCGCCGTCACCCTCGGCTTCGCCCTCGCCCGCCACTTCCCCTGGAAGCTCGTGCCCCTCTACTGGGGCTCGCAGATTCTCGGCGCCACCGCCGCTTGCCTCGTCCTGCGCAGCCTCTTCGGCAACGTCGCCGACATGGGCGCGACGCTCCCCGGCGCCGACGTATGGGTCGTCGTCTCCTTCGAAGCGCTGCTGACCTTCTTCCTCATGTTCGTCATCATGGCCATGGCGACCGACGTCCGAGCCGTCGGCGCCGCCGCCGCGCTCGCCATCGGCGGCACGGTGGCGCTGGCATCCATCTTTGGCGGGGAAATCAGCGGCGCGTCCATGAACCCCGCCCGCTCCTTCGGCCCTGCGCTGGTCAGCGGGAACTGGACCGCACACTGGGCTTACTGGGCCGGCCCCGCCATCGGCGCGGCGGTCGCTTCCTTCACCTACGCCTGGCTGCGTGAGGGCAACGTGATGCCTCCATCGGAGGAGCAATGAAGACCGTGCAGCGGGTCCGCGATCAGATTAGAATGAAGGTCGCGCAACTGCTGGAACGGGAGGGTTCGCCAACGGCATGAAGATCGCGGTGTATGGAACGGGCGGGGTCGGCGGTTACTTTGGTGGCCGCCTCGCCTTGGCGGGAGAGGACGTCACCTTCATCGCCCGCGGCGCCCACCTGGAGGCCATCCGCGCGAACGGCCTCCGCGTCGGCAGCGTCAACGGCGACTTCACCATCGATGCCGCGAAGGCCACCGACACCCCCGCCGACGTCGGCCCCGTCGACGCCGTCCTCGTCGCCGTCAAGGCTTGGCAGGTGCCGGGCATCGCGCCGTCCATAGAGCCCCTCATCGGCCCGGACACTTGCGTCGTGCCCCTGCAGAACGGCGTCGAGGCCGCACCACAGCTCGTCGAGGCCCTCGGTCCCCAGAACGTCGTCGGTGGCCTTTGCCGTGTCGTCGCCCTAGTCGAGGGCCCGGGCCGCATTCGGCACAACGGCGGCGACGACTACGTTGGCCTCGCCGAGCTCGACAATCGCCCCAGCGACCGCATAGAGCGCATCCGCGCCACCCTCGAGGCAGCCGGCCTGAAGGCCGAGACCCCGCCGGACATCCACGCCGCGCTCTGGGCCAAGTTCCTCTTCATCTGCGCCTGGGGCGGCGTTGGCGCCGTCACCCGCTCACCCGTCGGCGTCACCCGCTCGATGCCCTTGACCCGCGCCATGCTGGAGAGCGCCATGACGGAGACCTTCAACGTCGCCCGCGCCCGCGGCATCATCCTCCCGGACGCCGCGGTCGCCACCGGCATGGCCGCAATCGACCGCCAGCCCGAGGGCGGCGAGGCCTCCATGCAGCGCGACATCCAGGACGGCCGCCCGTCGGAGCTCGAGTCCCAGAACGGCGCTGTCGTCCGCCTCGGGCGAGAAGCCGGCGTCCCCACGCCCACTCACGACTTCATCTACGGCAGCCTGCTCCCCCAGGAGCTCCGCGCCCGGAGCTAGGCCATCGTGTGGGCAGACTCGCTTCTACTGCAAACTCGCCCGTTCACAGGTACACTCTCGCAGTGACCCATCACACCGAGGAGGCGCCCCATGGTTCGCGTTGCCGTCATTGATGACTACCAGAATGTAGCCAGTACCCTCGCCGACTGGGACTCCCTTCCAGAAGGCTCACAGGTCGACTTCTACCAGGACCACCTGACGGACATGGACGCCCTCGTGGAGCGCCTCCGCGACTACGACATCATCCAGCTCATGCGGGAGCGGACGGAGTTCAAAGCCGAGCTTCTGGACGCACTCCCAAACCTGCGAATGCTCTCAGGGACCGGGGGCGCCTATCAGAACAGCATCGACATCCCCCACGCCACTGAACGGGGCATCGTTCTGACGAGGACGGGCGGCTCGGCAGGCGGCAGTGTCGAGGAGTTGACGTGGGCGCTCATCCTCGGCCTCACCAAGCGCCTGCGGGAGGAGGACCGCGAGACCCGGGAGGGGCTCTGGCAGACCTCGCTAAGCCCGACGCTCTCCGGCAGGACGCTGGGCATCATCGGCCTCGGCCGGCTGGGAAAGCGGGTGGCGCATGTTGGCCAGGCGTTCAACATGAGACTGGTCGCGTGGACCCCGTGGCAGACGGCGGAACGGGCGGCGGAGAGCGGCGCCGAGCTGCTGAGCCGGGAGGAGTTCTTCTCGACCTCCTACGTGATCAGCATCCACATTCCATTGTCGGCCGAGAGCCGGGGGCTGGTCACGGCCGATGACCTTGCGATGATGCAGCCCAACGCCTTCCTCATCAACACCTCGCGCGGCCCCATCGTCGACGAGGCTGCGCTCGTAGCGGCCCTTCGCGCCGGCACAATCGGCGGGGCCGGTCTGGACGTCTTCGATGAGGAGCCGCTGCCAAAGGACCACCCCTTCCTCAGCCTGCCAAACACGCTGCTGACACCGCACATCGGCTTTGTGACGGAGGAAGGCTACCAGTCCTTCTACAAGAGCGCACTCGCCAACATCAAGGCGTTCCTGGCCGGAGAGCCCACCAACGTGATAAATCCTGAAGCGCTTGAGAAGCGGCAGTAGCCAGCTTGCCAGCTAGCTAGGAGCGTCATACACTGCACGCACTCTTAACCGAACGAGGACCGCTATGCCCACCTTCTCTCACGAATACCTGCGAAAGGTGTCCCACGAGATCTTCAAGGCCGCCGGAACGCCGGATAACGCCGCCCGGGACGTTGCCGAGGGGCTGATCAGCTCCAACCTCGCCGGGCACGACTCCCACGGCGTCGGGCAGGTGCCCGTCTACGTCGACCGCATCAAGGCCGGGCACATCGTCCCGGACGCGCCCTACGTCGTTGAGAAGGAGACGCCCACGACGGCCGTCATCAACGGCAACTGGGGCTTCGGCTTTGCCGTCACCAAGCGGGCCACCCAGACGCTCATCGAGAAGGCGCTGGCGCAGAACATCGCCGCCGTCACCATCTACCGCCAGAGCCACATCGGCCGTCTCACGCCCTACGCGGCCATGTGCGCCGAGCAGGGTCTTGCGGCCATCATGTTCACGGACTCGGGCCGCGGCCCGAAAGCTGTGGCGCCCTTCGGCGGCCGTGGACGGCGCCTTGGCACCAACCCGGTCTGCATCTGCGTCCCGTCGAACGAGGACAGCCCCGTGTTCATCGACATGGCGAGCAGCGCCGTGGCGGCCGGCAAGCTGGCGGTCTACCGCCGCCGTAACCTGCAGATACCCACGGGGTGGATCATCGACAAAGACGGCAACGACACTACGGACCCCAACGCCTACAACGAGGGCGGCGCCCTGCTCCCCGTCGGCGGCGACCTCGGCTACAAGGGCTACGGCCTCAGCTTCATGGGCGAGGTCTTTTCCGGCATCCTGACCACCCTCGGCTTTGGCCTAGACCCCGAGGGCAAGCACAACGACGGCAGCTTCATCGCCGCGTGGCGCATCGACGCCTTCGCCGACCTCGCGTGGTTCAAGCAGGAGGTGTCGGACTTCATCGCATTCATCAAGACGTCGCCTCTGGCGGCGGGCAGCTCCGGCATCCTCTATCCCGGCGAGGCGGAGAAGCACACGGAGGCCAAGCTACGCGCCGAGGGCATTGCAGTGGAGGACTCCGTGTGGAGCGATCTCACGGGGATAATGCAGGAATACGGCCTGGAGTCCCTCGTCGGCGAACCGTTCTAGATTCCTCTCTTACCCATGCGAAGGCAGCTCCTTGGCATCGGCAGTGTGACCGAACAGTTGCGCGCCCTCGGCGTGCAGCCCGGGCAGACCCTGCAGGTCCACACGGCCTTTTCGAAGGTTCGCCCCATCGAAGGCGGCCCCATCGGCCTCATCGAGGCCCTCCGCGCCGCCATCGGCCACGGCGGAACCCTCGTCATGCCGAGCATGACCGATGACGACGACCACCCCTTCGACCCGCAGTCCACGCCCTGCCTCGGCATGGGCGTCACCGCCGACACCTTCCGGCGCGTGCCCGGCGTGCTCCGAAGCGACAGCCCCCATGCCTTCGCCGCCATCGGCCCCAACGCCGAGCGCATCACCGCCCCGCACCCCATCGCGCCGCCGCACGGGCTGGACAGCCCTGTCGGCCGCGTCTGGGAGCTCGGCGGCCACGTCCTCCTCCTCGGCGTTGGCCACGACGCCGACACCACCGTCCACCTCGCCGAAAACCTCGCCGGCGTCCGTTACCGCACCCGCAGGCACGCCACCGTCCTGCGAGAGGGAGTACCCATACGATGCGACTACCTGGAGATTGACCACTGCTGCGAGCGATTTGCTCTTGTGGACGCGTGGCTCGACGAGCGCAACCTGCAACGCCGAGGCACCGTCGGCCACGCAGAGGCCCGCCTCGTACCGGCGAGGATTGTCGTTGACGTTGTCACGGAACGCCTGCGAACGAACGAGACCGCTTTCCTGCACCCCGTCGGCACGGACGCGGAGTGCGACGAGGCGTGGGCTAGCCTGCAAGCGTAGCTACCGCAGGAACTCCCCCTGCCATGCGTCATAGTCCGCGTTCGCCAGCGCCGTCGCCATGACGTCCGCGCTCGGCACGCGATCGCTCAGGCCAGATGGCTCCCCGCCGTCCGCGTGGTGCTTCAGCGCCTCATAGATGCCCTGAATCATCGTCTGGAACGGGAGGTGCCCCTTCAACGCGATGCGCACCCGGTGGGCCGCCAGCCATGCCGCGTCCTGCAGCTCCGCCGGCGCCGAGCCCAGCATGAGCGGCAGGGTAGTCACCGCCTCCACCGCCTCCACATGCGCCTTGGTCGAGAGCCCCGTGAAGAAAAGCGCGTCCACCCCAGCCGCCTCGTACGCCGCCGCGCGCGCAACCACGCCGTCGATGCCCTCGACGGGCATGGCCGCGCACCGCCCGATAACGATCGTCTCCGGGTCGCGCTTGGCCGCCACCGCCGCCCGCATCTTGCCGACGGACTCCTCCAGCGAGATGACCGTCGCGCCCGTCGTGCCGAAGGGTGTCGGCAGCGCCGTGTCCTCGATGGACATCGCGCACACCTCCGCCGCCTCCAGCTCCGACACGGTACGCATGACGTTCAGCGCGTTGCCGTAGCCGTGGTCGGAGTCGACCATGAGGCTGATGTCGCTGGCCCGCGTGATCCGCCGCGCCTGGTCGACAAACTCGCTCAGCGTGATCACCGTCAGGTCCGGCGCGCCCAGCACCACGCCCGACGCCACGGACCCGGCGAACATGCCGATCTCGAAACCCAGCGACGCCGCCAGCCGCGACGAAATTGGATCGAAGATGGACGCGGGTTGAATGCACTGCTCCCGCGCTAGATGGCTGCGGTAGCGCTGGCGGCGCTCGGTCGGGTTCATGACTCTCCTCACTCGTGCAGGTTGGGGGCACGACGACGGCCGAGCGCATCCTATAGGACGCAGTCTGGTTTGGCTATGGAAGCGCCCCCTCGTCGCCGAACCGGCGCGTGGGCAGGGTGAAGTTGTCGGACACGAGGCAGAACTGCGTCGCCCTACGGGACCTGGAATGCCGGCTCCCCCCGGATGCACGTCTGCTCGAGCCCCACCAGGAGCTGCTGCTCGATGTCCAGCCGCTCACGGAACGCCCGGGCCGCCGTGATCTGCCGCTCCGTTGTGCAGCACCAGTACGCGAGCGCCTCTCGCTCCCAGGGGATGTGCGATTCGACGTCTCCAAGGTACACGCGGAAGAACTCCAGCGCATGGTCCGGCAAGTTGTATTTATCACGAAGCGCTTCGTGAGCGCGCCCCAGGAACTCCCTACCGAACAGGTCCGACGCGTAGAACGTCGCGACGCCGTCCAGCCACGTCCAGTCCCAATACCGCGAGTACGTCCGCAGCGTCTGGATGGCAAAGTAGGTGCGCGTAAACTGCTGCCAGTCCTGGGCCTCGCCCGGCGACAGGCCCACACCCGTTCCGAACCGCAGCCACAGCTCCTCCCACGAGGGCGTGTCGGAGCCGGACAGGTCGCCCACCACGTCTTCGCCTTCGATGTCCACCAGTCGCCGTAGCATGTGCGTGCGCGTCGGTTCGTCGTTGGTCTTGATGAAGATGGAGGTCGTGCTGTAGACAAGCGCCTCGTCCCAGTAGGGGTAATGGTCCTTCACCCACGTTTGCAGGTGCTCCTGGGACAGTTGCCCGTCGTAGAGCGCCTGCAGGAAGGCGGGAGGCTCGGGGCACTTCGCGCGGAACTGCTCGTCGAGCAGCGCGAGAAAGTCGTCGCCCGAAAGCGGCGGGGCCGCAAGCTCTTCCGGCCCCAGCGGCGGCTGAGCGCCCATGGCGTCCTCCTTGCGCGGACCTGCCGGCTAGCCGCCTGACGTCATCTGCAGGCGGAGGATGTATGCCCTGCGGAGGTCTTCCTGGAGCTCCGGCGTGTTCACGAAGCGCCGCGCCACTTCCTCGTTGAAGTCCGCGTGATCAATGTCGATGCCTGCGTGCTCGTGCCGGTTCTCCAGCGCCTTGTCGGGGTCCTCGACGCCCCACTCGATGAAGCGTTGCCTGTCCCGCTCGATGGCGGCGAGGAGTTTGTCCGACTGGATCTTGTTCTCGCCCTCCATCACCATGCCGGAGCCGATCGAAACGCCGAAGTGGCTGTCGCGCATCATGGCCACCCACCACCCGCGGCGCACCAGCTCGCCGGGGTCGCAGTCGCCCTTTTCGAGATCGTCGACCTCCTCGGGGCTGACGCCGTAGGCGTTGGACTCCCAGCGCGAGAGCAGCGGGTGGCTGACCTGCGGCCCGCCGACGGTGTCCTGCCCGCCTTCGTCGACGAGCTTGCGGAGCTGCATGCGGCGGCTGCCCTTGTCCGTCGCGTTCAGGTAGCGTTCGCCCTCGAAGCGGTGGTTGATGTCCCCGCCCATGTGCGCACGCCGTTTGTTCGCGGCCAGGCGCGGGAACTCGTCTTTGCTCATGATCTCGCGGATACGGAAGGGGAAGTGCTCCCGCCACGCCGCCCGGATGCCCTCGAGCTCCTCGATGAACTCGCCGGGCTGCAGGGCCTCTCGCCGGTCGTTCGTCCTCGTCGCCATGATAAGCCTCCCAAGTACACCCCGCGCCGCCGGCGGCGCGGGTCCCGTTAACGAAACCTAGACCCGGATGCAGGCCGCCCAGTGTCCCGGAGAATACTCCTTGAGCTCAGGGACAACAACCCTGCAATCGTCTATGGCGATGGGGCAGCGTGTATTAAATACGCAGCCGGACGGGGCGTTCATGGGGCTCGGAATCGTGCCCTGCAGCACAATGCGCTCGCGCTGCGCCTCGACGCGCGGGTTTGGCACCGGAACCGCCGAGAGCAGCGCCTGTGTGTAGGGGTGGAGGGGCTTCTCATACAGTTCCAACCGGTCGGCCATCTCCATGATCTTGCCAAGGTACATGACAGCCACGTTCTCAGACATGTGCCGCACCACCGAGAGGTCATGCGCAATGAAGAGGAAGGTCAGGTTGAATTGCTCCTGAATGTCCTCCAGCAGGTTGATGAGCTGCGCCTGAATGGACACGTCCAGCGCCGACACCGGCTCGTCGGCGACGATGAAGTCCGGACGCACCGCGATCGCGCGAGCGATGCCGATGCGCTGCCGTTGGCCGCCGCTGAACTCGTGCGGGTAGCGGTCCGCCATCGACGGGTTGAGCCCGACGACCCGCAGGAGTTCCGACACCTGTTCCTTCAGCTCCCCCTTGCCGGAAGCGATCTTGTGGACCAGCATCGGCTCCCCGATGATGGTTCCGATGCTCATGCGAGGGTTGAGGCTGGAATAGGGGTCCTGGAAGACCATTTGCATACGGCGGCGCATACCCCGCAACTGCCTGCCCTTGGCCGTTGTCAGTTCGACACCGTCCAGCCACACTTCGCCTGCTGTCGGCTCGTTGAGCTGGATGATGCACCGGCCCACGGTCGTCTTGCCGGAGCCGCTCTCTCCGACGAGACCCAGTGTCTCGCCTTGCCGGATAGAGAAGCTGACGCCGTCGACGGCCTTGATAGCTCCGATCTTGCGTTGCAGGATGAGACCGGAGGTCACGGGGAAGTGCATCTTGAGGTCTTTCACCTCAAGGAGCGGCGCCACCTCCTGCCCCGGCGCCGGTGCGCGGTCCTGCATCTGTGTCATGCGCCGACCTCCGAGGCCGTCCCCGCGGTCACCCAGCACGCGGCGGTGTGCCCGTCGCCGACGGCCATCAGCGGCGGAATTTCCTCGGAGCACCGCTCCACCGCGAACCTGCAGCGGGGCCGGAACGCGCACCCGCTGGGCAGCTCCATCAGGTCGGGCGGCATCCCCTCGATCGACTCCAGCCGCTGCTTGCGGTCCTCGTCGAGCCTGGGCACGGAGTCGAGCAGCCCCTGCGTGTACGGGTGCTGCGGGTTTTCGTAGATGTCGAGGGCCGTCCCCCGTTCGATGATCTTGCCCGCGTACATGACGTTGACGCGGTCGGCGTACCGGGCGACCACCCCGAGGTTGTGCGTGATGATAATGACGGCCGTCCCCAGTTGCGCGCTCAGGTCCTTGATGAGCTCCAGGATCTGCGCCTGAATGGTCACGTCCAGCGCCGTCGTCGGCTCGTCCGCGATGAGCAGCCTCGGGTTGCAGCTCATCGCCATGGCGATCATCACCCGCTGGCGCATGCCGCCGCTGAACTGGTGCGGATACTGCTTCAACCGGCTGGGGGCGTCCGGAATGCCGACCATCTCCAGCAGCTCGACGGCCCGCTGCTGCGCCTGCGCCCCTTCCATCTTCAGGTGCAGCTCCAGCGATTCCGTGATCTGCTTGCCGATGGTCAGCACTGGGTTCAGCGACGTCATGGGCTCCTGGAAGATCATGGCGATGCGGTTGCCGCGGATGGTCCGCATCTGCTGCTCGCTGATTGCCAGCAGGTCGATGCCGTCGAAGTTGACGCGGCCATCGACGATGCGCCCCGGCGGGCTCGCGACGAGCCGCATGATGGACAGCGCCCCGACGCTCTTGCCGCATCCACTCTCGCCCACGATTGCGAGGGTCTCGCCCTCGCGCACGTCGTAGGAGATCCCGTCGACCGCCTTCACGACGCCTGTTGGCGTAAAGAAGTGCGTCTTCAGGCCCTCCACGGTGAGCAGGTACTCGGAGCGCTCGCCAAACTGAGTCATGCGGCCGGCACCACCGCTTCCAGCTCTGCCAGCACGTCGTCCGGCAACGGGCCCTTCGCCTCCGCGGCGCACGCCTCCTCGATGTGCTCAACCTCGGAAAATCCAATGACTGACGTAGCGACGATCGGGTTGCTGAGCACGTAGCGCACGGCGCCTTCGACGGGGGCGAGGTTGTGGTTGGCGAGCACCTCCCGCACGCGCTCGGCAGCGGGGTCGGCACCCGCGCCCGCCAGCAGCCCAGCCGCGAGGACGCGGATGACGATGATTCCCATCCCGAGCTTGGCGGAGCGATCGAAGACCTGACCAAAATCGCGGTCCACGTCCGCCGCCGGCCGCACGGCCGAGGGGTTGATGATGTTGTACAGCCCGTTGATGCTGTGGAACTGCCCGCTGTCGATGAGTTGGTATACGCAGGACAGCAGCCCGCCGTAAGCCGTGAAGCCGAAGTAGCGTACCTTGCCCTGTTGCTGAAGCACCTGGAAGGCATCGAGGACGCCGCCGGGCGCCAGCACGTCGTCCACCGTGAGCTGCGCGCCAACGCCCATGTCCGAGCGCTCGGCGCGTTCAAGGCCCACGCGGTTGTGGAGCTGGATCAGGTCGATGGTCTCCACCCGCAGCCGCTTGAGGCTGTCCTCAACCGACTGGATCGTGTTCCCTTTGACGTCGTCGAGGTCGGGCAACTCCAGCGCCACCTTGCTGCCGATGACCGGGCGCGCCTTCAGCTCCTGCAGCGTCTCGCCCAGGTGCGTCTCGGACGCCCCGGCCCCGTAGATGGACGCCGTGTCGAACAGGTTCACGCCCAGGTCGAGCGCGCGCGACACTCCCCGCCGGCGCTCCTCCGGCGTCCCCTTCACGATCATCCCCGCCGTCGGCCCGCAACCGAACGCGATGGTCGATACCTGCACACCGGTCCCGCCCAGTTCCTTGTACTGCATGTCTCCCCCTATCGCTCGCCCAGGCTGCCGCGCATCGCCGGGTCCAGCAGGTCGCGCAATGCGTCCCCAAACATGTTCCATCCGAAGATCGTCAGGCTCAGCGCGAGCCCTGGGGCAATTCCCAACCACGGCGCCATGAGCATGTGCTGCCGGGCTTCCGCGGAGAGCATTCGGCCCCAGGACGGCGCCGGCGGCGGGATGCCGAACCCCAGGAAGCTGAGGGACGCTTCAATCGTAATGGCCAGGGGGATCTCAATGGTGGCGAGGATGATGACCAGCGGCAGCACGTTGGGGAACACGTGAACGGCCATAAGCCGCAGGTCGCTCACGCCAACGGAGCGGGCCACCTCTATGTGCGGCCTTGCCATTACGGCAAGGACCTGCCCTCGGACCACTCGGGATCCCCTGATGCCAAATAACAGCCCCAGGATGATGATGAGCGGCCACAGTCCCGGGCCCGCGATGGCCACCATGGCGAGGGCGATGACGATTCCGGGGAACGTCATCCATCCGTCCACGAAACGTTGGATGATCTTGTCCAGCCAGCCCCCGTAGTAGCCGGTCAAGGTGCCCAGGGTTATGGCGATGCACATGGCCCCGGCTACGGCGCCGAACCCGATTGAGACAGATATCCGGGAGCCGTGCACGATGCGGCTGAAGAGGTCGCGGCCAAGGTGATCTGCGCCGATGGGGTGCTTGAGGCTGGGAGGCGCGAACTGATCATGGCGGTTCGTGTCGTTGTACTCGTAGGGAGCAATGAAGTCGGCGAAGATGGCCGTGAACATGAGCACCACCACGATGACGAAGCCCGCAAAACCCAACGGCTTGTACCGGAACATCGTCACGACAAAGGCCCAGAAACCCCGGGCCCACCGGAGCGGGAAGGGTACGCTTGCCGCCACGCTTGGACGGAGGACGATTTCATCGGCCATGGCGGATGCTCTCCACTACCATTACTTGTACCTGACCCGCGGGTCGAGCCAGCCGTAGGCGAGGTCGACGATAAGGTTCGCCACCAGCACGGTGATGGCAGTAAACATCAGGGCAACCTGCAGCTGCGGGTAGTCTCGGAAATTGATGGCGTCGATGGTCCAACGGCCCAGTCCCGGGATCCCGAACACCGCCTCCATGACAACGGAACCGTTCAGGGCGTTGGGAACCCGCAACCCGAAAACGGTGATGACAGGGATCAACGCATTCTTCAGCGCGTGCCGGTACATGACTGAGCTTTCCGACAGCCCCTTGGACCACGCAGTGCGAATGTACTCCTGCCGCAGCACCTCCAGCATCATGGTCCGCGTGATCCGCACCAGGGAAGCCGCGGAGCTTACTGAGATGATGGCCGCCGGCAAAAGCAAGAGCAGCAGGTGTTTGACGGGGTCCTCACTCAGAGAGTGCCAACCAACGGGAGGCGACCAGCCAATATAGACTGCTGGAAGGACAAGGATAAGGGTAGCAAGCCAGAAGTGAGGCACTGCGTCGGCAAGCACAACGGTGCTGCGGACGACGTAGTCGCCCTTGGTGTCCTGGCGCACGGCCGAAAACACCCCAATAGGAATGGCGACGATGGCGCTGAGAAAGAGCGAGAAGAAAGCGAGTTCAAGGGTCACGGGAAGTCGTCGAAGGAGCTCATCTATAGCCGGGCTGCCGTCCCACAGGGAGCGGCCGAAGTCGCCCCGGAAGAACCCCGTCACCCACTTTACATACTGCGTGTGGACCGGCTCGTTCAGCCCGAGCCGTTCCTGCAGCGCCTCGATGTCGTCTGCGTAGCCAAGCTCATCCACCATCATCCACGCGGCGTCGCCCGGAATGAAGCGGATGAGCGAAAAGGAGATGATGCTCAGCACCAACAACGTCGGGACGAGCAACAGGACCCGTTGAATGGCGTACGTTCTCATCTAATAAGCTCACGGGATGCTGGGCGGCCCGTGACGGGCCGCCCAGCATCCCTCAAGCAGTCTCCACTCTATGGAATTACCCGCGGTCTACCCAGGCAATCTCCCAGTCGCGGCCTTCCGTGTTGCCCACGTGGGGGCGGAAGTTCTTGATCCACGGCTGCCAGAAGTAGTCAGTGAACCGGTCAGGGATGCGAATGAGGTAGACCTGGTCCGCCAGGTACCGCTGGATCTGTCTGACCTGGTCGAACCGCTGGTTGGGGTCCTGCGTCAAGCGCTGAGCCTTGATCATCTCGGTCAACAGCGCGTCGTCAATGTGACTGTTGTTCTTGCTGTTGCCCGGGAGGAAGCTGACCAGGAGGTCGTCAACTTCGGCGGCCTTCAGGCGGGAGTGAGCAATGTCGTAGTCGCCCATGCCGATGTTGCTGGTCTTGAGGTGGACGGAGTGGTCGACTTCCTGGAGAGCCATCTTCACGCCGATCTCATCCATCATGTCGGCGACCAGCTCAGGGTAGTAGGTGCTCTTGCAGCAGCTGCTGAACTGGTAGGTGATCTCCAGCGGGTTGTTGGGGCCGTAGCCGGCCTCAGTCAGCAAAGCGGCGGCGGCCTGCGGGTTGTACTGCCACCACTGGGCAGCGTCGCCCAGCTCGGCGGGGGTGATCCCGTACTCCGGGAAGACCAGGGCGGGAACGCCGCCGTAGGTGGGTTCAGTCACCGAACCAAGGAGCAGGTCCATGATTGCCTGCTGCTCGAAGCCCATCGCGATGGCACGCCGCACACGGATGTCGTTGAACGCCGGGGTCCGGTCCAGCCGGAAGTTCAGCGTTGGCGCCGTGCTCGGCAGGTCCTGGACGAAGTTGGACTCCGGGTTCCGCTCCTTGAAGTCCGCGGTGCTGCCGGAGGGCGGGCCAAAGGTGTCAATGTCACCGGAGATGTAGGCCGCGCTTCGGGCTTGCGTGTCCGGGATGATCACGTACTCAATCGTGTCGATGAAGGGAAGCTGGTTGCCGTGGGCGTCCTTCCTGAAGTAGTCGGGGTTGCGGACGGCCGTCAGCCGCTTGTCCTTCTCCCAGGTGTCGAACATCCAGGGGCCGCTGCCGATGATGCCCTCTGGCGTGGAGAGGAACTCCTCGTCCAGGACGCCCTCAAGGGCGGGGCTCTGCGGCGGGGACGTGGCAGCCTCCTTCGGGGTAACCCAGGCAAGCGGCTCACCGACGTGGATCATGAAGGATGCCACCGGCTCATGCAGGCGGAAGACCACCGTGTACTTGTCCGGGGCCTCAACCGCGCTGATGTCCGCCAGCTGGAACTGGTAGGAGTCCGGGCCCTTCAGGAACCGCTCGTAGCTCCACTTGACGTCTTCCGAGGTCAGCTCGCGGCCGTTGACCGGCGCACGATTGTGGAACTTCACGCCCTCATGGAGCTTGAAGGTGTACGTCAGGCCGCCGTCCGAGACTTCCCAGGACTCTGCGAGGTCCGGGTAGGACTCACGCGTGCCGCCGGGAACGTCCACACCAACGGAGCGGGACATGAGGTTGTTGTACCACCAGCTGTTGGTGTTCTGGTGCTGGGACTGTCCACCGCTGGTCCCGTGGGGGTCGAAGCCGGAACGAACGTCACGACGCTGTCCGAACGTCACCTTCCCACCGTAAACGGGCTCTGGGCCCTCCATCATCATGGAGTCGTCGGCCTTGGTCATGGAGTCGTCCGAGGCCGGCTCTGCCGCTGCGGTGGTCGTGGTCGTCGTGGTCGTCGTAGTCGTGGCGCTTCCGCCGTCCCCGTCGTCATCGCCGCCGGAGCAGGCGGCCACCACCAGTGCCATCGACACCAATAGGGCCATCAGGAGATAGCCAAACCTTAACCTGCCGTTCATTGCGCCCCTCCTCATTGATCGTGACCTGTTTCCCTGAGCTGTGACGGGGCTGCCTGGGCACGCTCCCGTCCGAAGCCGTGTATTAAACGCCGGATTTGCTCAAACGGTTCCGGGCAATCAGTCCTCTATCAGCGAGTTGCTCCGCTTCATGGGCGTGTCATAGTCGATGCCGTGAGAGCGGAACCAGAGATAGATCCCCTGCCAGAAGAGCTCCGGGTCGGCCTCGATGACCTCTCCCGTCCCCGCGCGCGAGATGACGAGCTCCCCCCACGCCTCCGGCTCACGCTGCTCGCCCTCGACCAGCGACTGCCCTCGCCAGCTGTCGAGATCGGCCAGCTGCTCAGTCAGGAAGCGTGACAGGATTGTGTCGTTGCACGCAATGGCCTCGCGAATGGCGCCGTCCCCGTCCAGGACGAGGATCGCGTCGTTCTTCGCGCCTCTTGTTCGCCACTCTGCGCTCAGGGCCATACCGGACTTCCCCCTGACAAGTTCTCGCTATTTGGTTGCAGCCTAGAAGAACGTGGAAAACACCTTGGCCAGCAATACGTTCTGGTCCAGCAGGATCAGCCGCTTGGCGATCTTCCAGCCCGTCTCGCTGTCCCGCCGGAGAATGTCATTCCGCGTGCCGATGAACATGACGCACTCGTCGCGCAGCCGGTTGGACCAGACGAAGAAGTTGCTGCTGACCTCCACCTCGTCGCCGTCAACCGCCAGCACCCGCACGTTGGTGATAATGTGCCGCACGCGCGAGAACGGCTCCTCCGGCCAGTGCACGCCGGTGTTGAGCTGCCGCACCCGGCCCATGAGCGTGCGCTTGCCCTCATCGAACCACGAGATCTCCGACTCCGTGTCCGTGTTCTCGCGGTGCTGCTCGCCGAACTTCACGTTGCGGCGTATGGGCATGTGGTAGTGGATATCCTCGGCCAGCAGGTCGCCCCAGTCGCTGAAGCGCCGCTCGTCCAGCATAGCCGCCTCATCGTACAGGAACCGCTCGATCTCCCGCTCCAGGAGCATTCGCTCCCATGCGGTCTCTGCGCTCTGGACAGTCACGGGACTCCCCTCCGGTACAGGTTTGCTATGCCTCGATCTCCGCGGCCACGTCGGCGAAGAAGATCCAGTCCTCCGTGCCGACCGATTCAGGCCGCTCGCTCTCGACGACCCGGCCCACGAGCCAGCCGCCGTCCCTGGCGTTCAGCGTGACCTCGACGAGGTCGCCGTTCTTCAGTTCGAGCTTGGTACCCTCGGGCATGTCCCGGATGAACATGCCGTCCGGCGTGTTGACGCGCCTGCGCTCCGACTTCGGCGCGCCGCCCTCTGTCGTCATTGGCTATCCTCCGATGCGAGTAAGGCCACCGACTACCACGACGAACTGATGCCGTTGCCGCCGCGCGGCTTGCCGTTGGACTTGCCGTTCTTCCGGACGGGGAAGATGTCGTCCCAGCTCCCCGCCTCCATGAACTCCACCCACCGGCGGAGCCGTGCGCGCTGGTTCTCCTCCGACGGCCCTCGGTCGCCGATGGTCACGCCCGGAATCCGCTCATCTTGATGGTTGTGGTGCAGGCCCAGCTGGAAGTTGTACGGGTACCGCTGCGCCACCATGCCCAGGCTGGCCGGGTGGGCGTAGTTCCAGTTCTCCATGTCGTCGGACTCGGTGATGCCGGCGGGCCCGCAGTAGCGCATGACGTACCGCCGCTTGGCGTCCTTCACATGCTTCGGGGCGTTCTTGTCGACCTGATATTGGCGCCAGCTCTCCGTCATGCCAACGCCGTGCGGGTGCCACATCAGGATACGCCAGTCGGACATCGTCGCGTTGGGCCAGATGTGGAACTGCCCGTCGCTCTGCATGTGCAGATACTCGTTCGCGAACTTCTGCTTCTTGATCTCCCGCGTCTCACGCCAGTAGTCGTCAACGCCGGGTTCGAGCAGCCACGTGTCGCGGTAGTCGGCCACGCCCGGCTGCTCGTAGATGGCGAGCTGGCCGACGTGACCCAGCTCGCGGCTCGACATGTATCCGCGCTTGGAGGGGAACGGCGCCGCCAGCGGGTGCCGCCCGCCGCCCTCGACCTCGCCCTGCGGGCCGATGGCCGCCGCGTTCACCGAAAGGTGCGTCATGGCCGCGTGGGCGCTGTCGCCCGCGAAGCTGAAGGCCCCAAACTTCCAGTTGGAAGGCAACCTCCACCGCTGCGCCGGCTTGTAGAGCTCGACGCCCGCGTCCGTGCCGTCCGAAGCCTGGAAGGCCCAGCGCACCGTCCGCTGGAACGGTCCAAGGTAGTCCTCGAATGAAGGCGCCTTGGGGTCCCACGTCGCCCAGATGGACCCGTAGTAGTTGCACATCTGCGCCACTTCGGCCAGGCCCCACTGGCTCTTGTCCAGCTCGTCAAAGTAGGCGTCGTGGTGGTGTGGTACGCCCACGAGCCGCCCGTCCGTGTCATACGTCCAGGCATGGAAGGGGCAGGTGAATACGAGCGCGTTGCCGTCGTCGTACCGGCAGACCTTCATGCCGCGGTGGCGGCAGGTGTTCAGGAAGACGTGGATCTGCCCCTTGCGGTCGCGCGTGAGGATGACCTCCTCCTCGCCCATCCGACCGAGCACGAAGTCTCCCGGGTTCTCAACCTGGCTCTCGTGCCCGACGAGGAGCCACGCCCGCCCGTAGATTTGCTCGAGCTCCTGCGCGTAAATGTCCTCGTTTACGTAGACCTCTCGGCTGACCACGCCGCTCTCGAGGTCCACGAGGTCCCGGAGGTTTCGGTCACCCCTGCCCTTGATATACGTGACCATGTCCACACCCTCCTTGCTGAATCGCGCAACTTACCCCTAGCTGTAGTTCGTAAAGCTACGCCAATAGTGGGAGGTTGTCAATTCCCACAACAATCGAATACTTTCCAGTAAGGAATACGCAAGAAACACGAGGGGCAGGCATCTTGCAGCCCTTGACCATGACGTTGCGCATCTCTTTCTGGCGAACGCATGAGCTCGGGAGCACGATTAAACGATCGTGATGCCCCCGAAGGTGCAAGAGCCGGTCAGGGTGAGGGTGGCAGACGGTTGCGACGGCGCGCGGTGCTTTGTCTCTATGCTGCTGAGGTTGGCGTCGGCCTGCACTTCCACCGCCCAACCGTCGGGCACATAGATTTCCGCGCTGCCGAAGAGCACCTCGACGTGCAGCGTTGCCGCCCCGCCTTCCAGCACGGCGTCGCGGAAGTCCACGGTGGCCGAGCCGAACATCACAGACACTTTGCCGCCACGGAAGTTCCCGCTGGTCACCCGCCGTTCGACGCTGCCAAAGGCGCACGAAACGTCGATGTCATCGGCCGCAGTCTCGCCGGCGCGGCCCCTGCGTCCGCTCCGTCCCAGTCCGCCGAGGAGCACCCACACGCCGACCGCGATGAGCGCGACCGGCCAGAAGTCGCCGATGTTCACGTCAAGCAGGTCGAGGTTATCGACGAGGAAGACCGCGCCCACCAGCGTGAGCACGACGCCGGACCAGCGCGACGACGGAAGGCTCACGACACCCAGGATGATGAGAATCAGCGGCCACCAGTCGCCCCAGTCGAAATCCCAGTCCGTGAGGTTCTCGGCCAGGAACACGCCGCCCAGGGCCAGCAACAGCAGGCCGACGAAAAGGCGATTGCGGACTCCCGAACTCATCGTCGCTCCATCCTATAGTTGGCGCATTTGCAGACCGCGCCTACTGCTCGCAGTCCCGCAACTCCAGCGGCCGCCATGCATTGCGGGGCTTCTGCCGTGGGAACAGTTCTGGGTGCAGGATCTCCGCGAGCACCTCGAGGCCGTCCACCGCGCGAGGGCCGGGCCGACTGAAGTACGCCGTCGCGTCCACGGCGTACACCTGCCCGCGGCGAACGGCCTTCAGGTCGCCCCACGCGGCCGGGAAAGGCGTCAGCCGGAACTCCAGCTCCAACGCATCAAGGTGGTACCCGCACGGCATCACGATGATGTACTCGGGATCAAATGCCGTGATCTCGTCCCACGTGACCTCCCGCGAGGGCTGCCCCTCCGGCACAATGCCCGCCGTCCCGCCCGCGAGCCGAACCATCTCCGGCACCCAGTGCCCACCGGCGAAGGGCGGGTCCATCCACTCCATCGTGAACACGCGCGGCCGCTCTGAAGCAGCCGTGGCGCTCTCCTCGACCGCCGCGATGCGGGTCTGCAGCTCCGCCACGACCCGCGCCGCCTGCTCCTCCGTCCCTGTCGCGCCGCCGACCTGGGTAATCGTGTCAAGGATCGCCGACAACGACGTCGGTTCCAGCGAGAGCACGGTGTTGTCGCCGTGAAGGTGACGCACGGCGTCCTGCACGGTGTCGTAGGACACTGCGCAGATGTCGCACAGCTCCTGTGTGAGGATCAGGTCAGGCTTCAGCTCCTCCAGCAGCGGCCGGTCGAGGGTGTAGATGCTGCTGCCGCTGTGGACGTTCGCGGTCACGTGGTTGTGGATGTCGCGGTTGGACATGCTCGCCGGGTTGAACCCCGCGCTGGTGACCGCCGGGTGCGCCGACGCCGCCGAGGGGTAGTCGCACTCGTGGGTCACCGCCACCAATCGGTCGCCGAGCCCCAGCGCGTACACAATCTCCGTCGCGCTGGGCAACAGTGAACAGATGCGCTGGGCTGTCGGGGCCATGGCGGACACCTCCCCTGCGCCGCTCACCGGCGCATGCTCGACGCCCGGGACGAGGCGGATGCTGGCTGGCCCGAATCTATCTGCGCAGGGTGCCGGTGTCAAGGCGAACGCAGCCATCGGCCGCAACTGCGGGAGGAGTCCGACGTAGCTACGGCGAGGGTTGACACCCCCCTACCCCGTGCATATCCTGACGCCCTATGCGATACGGGTAGGGGTGACCTGTGCCCTACGCCCCGTACGCCGCCAATACAAAGGGGGTATGCATGCTACTCATCATCGGTGGGATGGGCTTCATAGGGATGCACACGGTCCGCCACGTGCTCGACGCCGGCGAAGACGTGGTCATCGGCGTCCACAGCTCCCGCCGCGAACCCGACCTGTTCAAGGACGAGATCGGCAAGCGAGTGCACATCGCCAACGTCGATGTGACCAACCCGCTGAGCATCGTAGAGGCGGTGCGGACCCACGGCGTCAACCGCATCGCGCACATGGTGGCCCCGCGTCTCGGCTCCCTCTCGCCGGGCGACGAGTACCGCACCAACATGGGCGGGCTCATCAACGTGATGGAGACCGCGCGCATCTGCGGCATTGACCGGGTGCTCGTGGCCAGCTCCCAGTCGGTGTACCTGGGGCTTCGGGAGGGCCCGTTCTCGGAGGGCGCGCCACTGCCGCTGCCCACGAGCAACGCAACGGAGGCCTACAAGAAGAGCTTTGAGACCCTCGGCTCGCTCTACGCCAGCCAGACGGGCATCAGCGTCGTCTTCATGCGCATCGGCAGCATCTACGGGCCGCTCTACTACAGCGGGTTCAACATGCCCAGCCGCATGACCCGCGCCGCCGTCACTGGCAACCCACCCGACTACGGCCGAGGCGGCGTCCCCTTCGCCGAGGACCTCACCGACTGGACCTACGTCAAGGACGTCTCCAAGGGCGTGCAGCTCCTGTCCATGGCCGGCTCCCTCAACCACACGGTCTACAACATCGGCAGCGGGCACGGCACCTCGAACCAGGACGTCGCCGACGCGGTCTCCGCCGCCGTGCCCGGCGTCAACTTCGAGCTGCAGCCGGGCAGGAGCCCCAACTGGCGCAGCGACCCGTTCATGGACATCTCGCGCATCGGCGAGGAACTCGACTACAAGCCGCAGTACACCATCGGGCCCGCCATCGCCGAGTACGCCGAGTGGATGCGGGCGACTCCCGACTGGAGGTAGGCGTCAACGGCCCCGCATGAACCGTGCAGCCAAGGCTGCAAAAAGACGCGCCCGGCATGGGACCGGAAGGGTCTCAGGAATTGACTGTTGTGATACCATGTGCGCCAGTCCTAATTGATACCGGGGCTAGTGGCGCCCAAACAAAGGAGGAGCACTATGTTCAATGGCACGAAAGTCCTGGATGTTCATGGTCACGTATCCGGCCCGCCCGGCACAGTGAGCTGGATCGACATGGGGTTCGCATCCGGTCACGTCGGCGAGAGCCCATTCCGCACGGGCAACCGCCCAGCCAACCTGAGCGACGAGCTCATGTACGAGCGCAACAAGTACCACGTGGACTTCATGGACGACCGCAACATCGACGTCCAGGTCATTGGTCCCCGGCCCTTCCGCATGATGGGCTGGATGCCGCGCCACCTGCTCAAGCGATGGTGTGAGTTCACCAATGACACCATCCATCACCAGACCCAGAACTTCCCGGACAGGTTCCTGTCCACCACCATGCTGCCGCAGATCGCCGAGGCGCCGGACCTGGGCAACTGTGTCGACGAGTTCGAGTTCAACATTCAGGAGCGCGGCTTCGCCGGCACGTACCTGAGCCCTGACCCGGACGGCCGCCACAACTCCCCGGGCATGAACGACACCAAGTACTGGGGCCCGGTCTACGAAATCTGCCAGAAGTACGACGTGCCGGTCTTCATCCACGGCACCAACTGCCTTGACCCGCGCATTGCCCACATTCCCGGCAACTACCAGGTCGGCTTCGTCGTCGAGACGTTCCTGGCCTCCCGGATCCTCTGCTACGACAGCAAGAACCTGTTCAGCCGGTTCCCGGGCCTGCGCATCTGCATCGCCCACGGCGGCGGCGCGCTTGACCGGTTCATCGACTCCTCCCGCCACCGCGGCGACTGGGAGGGCGGCAACCTCTTCTTCGACACCTGCCTGTACGACATCGACTACCTGGCGCTGTCGATCCGGCAGTGGGGCCCCGCTGCCACGGCGTTCGGCACCGAAGCCCCCGGCTCCGGCGGCGCAATCCGGAAGGAAGGCGACCACAAGTCCGACGCAAACCTTGGCCGGACTTCTGACGACCTGCTGCCCATCTTCCAGTACTACATCGACTCGGGCATACTGACGGAGAGCGACGTGGTCGACATCATCCACAACAACCCGCTGAAGGTCTTCCCGCAGTTCGCCAAGGTGTAGGCCAAGTCAATATCGGGCAAAAGGAGAGGGCCGCGGATGCGGCCCTCTCTTCTTTTGTCAATGTGGAGGCAGGAGGCAGCTAGTCGTCATCCCCGCCGTGGCTGTGACTGTGACCGTGGCCGTGCGGGTCGCCCTTGTAGTTGGAGCCCATGTTCAGGTCCATCGCCTTCTCGACGGCCTCGCCGTACTCCAGCCGCTGCACCATCTCGTCCATGTGCTCGTTCGGCTCATCCTGGAAGGTGTCCTGCATGCGCTTGAACATGTTGGCCATGGACTGGGGGTCCGTGTAGTTGACGCCGTCCAGCAGCTCCCTCTTGTTGAAGGTGCCGACGTCGAACGGCGTTCGCAGCACGCGGAAGCTGGAGAAGATGCGGACCAGGTCCTCGCTCCCGCATCGCTCGCAGGTCCCCGTGGCGTCCACCTTCATGGTCTTGAAGAAGATGGAGACCCTGGCGTTACAGCCTTTGCACCGGAATTCGTAGATAGGCATAGCTGGCACAGTATAGCCGGACGCGCCCACCACGCCAACCCCTTGTTGTACACTGGCAGCAGTTGACGTCCATCCCGACACTGGACTCAGGAGGGCATCCTTGGCCAAGGCATTCATCATGGTCAACACGGAACCCACGGAGACCAACCGCATCGGCGAGCGCCTCCGTGCCATCCGCGGCGCTGTCGTTTACGAGGTCTTCGGTCCGTTCGACTTCATCGTGGACCTCGAGGCGGACACCCCGGAGGATCTCGCCGCAACGCTCCGCAACAGCATCCGGACGGTGCGCGGCGTCACCACCACCCTCACCTGCTCCGTGATGTAGCGCCCGGCGGCGAGACATGACGACGGCCTCCGCCCACCGCGCCCTCATGGAGCGCGTCATCGAGTGCCGCGCCTGTCCCCGGCTGGTCGAGCACCGGGAGCGGGCGGGCGTCGAGAAGGTCCGCCGCTACCGCGATTGGGACTACTGGTCCCGGCCCGTGCCCGCCTTCGGGTCGCCGGACGCCGAGCTCTGCATCGTCGGGCTCGCGCCGGCCGCCAACGGCGGCAATCGCACGGGCCGCATGTTCACCGGCGACCCCTCCGCCGACTTCCTCGCGGCGGCGCTCCACGCCGGCGGGTTCGCGAGCCAGCCCACGTCCCAGCACCGCGACGACGGCCTCACCCTCCTCAACGCCTGCATCACGTCGGCGGTGAAGTGCGCGCCGCCCGCCAACCAACCCACGGCCGAGGAGCAGGCCCGATGCCTCCCCTACCTCATCGAGGAGCTGCGGCTCATGCCCAACGTCAAAGCCGTCCTCGGCCTCGGCAAGCTCGGCTTCGACGCCTACCTGCGTGCCGCCCGGACGATGGGCCTCCCGCAGCCACGCGGCGTCAAGTTCGGCCACGGCGTCCGCTACGACCTGGGCCCCGGCTTCCCGACGCTCTTCGGCTCCTACCACCCCAGCCCGCACAACACCTACACCGGCCGCCTCACCCACGATGGCCTCGTGGCGGTGCTGCGGGAGATCCAGGCGTTCCTGCGCGACGGATAGAGCCTTTCGATTCCCCTTCGTTTCCTCCCACCGGCACTGTGCCGTCGCTTGGCGAGCCCGAATCGTTTTTGGATTCGAATAAACGAATCCGTAGCTGGAGGGCCGGATCTCAGCTACAGATATTCGTTGTTGAAAATATTTCTGGGAACGAATGGGCCTAGCCTATCCGAACAGGTAACCTCGCCTGACCTTCTCCATGCGGGTAAAGACGAGAGTGTCCGTTGACGACGTTGCTGTTTCATGAGGAGACGGTAGCGGATGAGACGAGGTTCGGGAAACGGGGCGGTGTCAGGGCGTGGAGAACCGGAGCGCTGGGGATGTCTTTGGCCCCGTCGCAACGGTGGACTCAGGCTATCGCCGGAGAAACGAAGGCGGAAAGACAGCAGCCCCGCCCATAATGGGCGGGGCTGCTCGCTGTGTCAGCGGTTGGCGTCAGAGGCGCGTTAGCCGGCAGCCTCCATCGGGCCGGTGTGGTCCAGCGGCTTCGAGACGACCTCCCTGATGCGGTCCATGATCTCGCTCTGGTCGTAGCCGCGGTAGAGGTTGACCCGGTTCCTGTTCGGGTCGCCGCCGTGCCAGTACTCGTAGACCTCCTGCCGCATCGCGAAGGAGGAGGCCGCGAGGTCGTGGGCAAACCGGAAGAGACGCGACTTGTACTCAACGCCCACGTCCTTGCCGCGCATGTACCGGTCGAGGTACGGGCGGATCTCGGGGTTGGCCAGGTCGCGCTCGCTGGGCTGCATCAGCACTCCGGACCCGGCGATCTGCCGCAGCAGCTCGACCATGCGCTGCGAGAACTGCGCGAAGAACAGGTTCATGCCGGTGCCGCGGCCAATGGACATCAGCCCGCCCTGCGTCATGAAGGCGGTGTGCTCCAGGCCGTTCATGGCGTGCCGCCACAGCTCCGTGTACATGATCATCTCGCCCAGCTTGGCGGCGACCTCGCGGAACTCGTTGACGCCGATGGCCTCGGCAATCATGGAGGCGACGGCCGTCATCGTCTTCATCCGCTCGTGGATGCGGACGTAGTTGCTCCAGCCCATGAAGTTGGCCCCGCCGGCCAGCCGCTGCACCATCGCCGAGGCGTCGTACAGCATGAACACGCGGTCCCACGGCACCAGCACGTTGTCGAAGAAGAGCATGCAGTCCTGCTCGTCGTACTTGATGCCAAAGGGGTGGCCGTAGTGGCCGGGGTACTGGGAGACGGGCTCCCGGCAGAAGATCTTGAGGCCCTTGCTGTTGGTCGGGACCGAAAAGGCCTGGATGAACCGGGGGTCGGCCCGCCGCACGAACGTGGCGGAGAGGGACACATATGTGTCGTTGCTCATGTGCGCCGCGGTGGACACCTGCTTGCCGCCCGAGACGATAATGCCCTCGTTCGTCTCCTCGATCACGTGCAGCGAGAGGTCCTCTTCCTTCACCTGCCGCGTTTCGTTCTGCGGCTGCTGGCTCCGGTCGACCTGCGGGTCGCCGAGGGCGTGCGTCAGGAAGATATCGTTCTCCTGGCAGAAAGTGTGGTAGTTCACCACGTTCTCGCCGAAGTCGCAGTGCGGGTTCTTGACCGCGCCCAGCGCCTCTCGGTTGTTGTAGAGGCCGAGCACGAACTGCGGCAGCAGGTCCGGCCCGCGCCCGAACTGGCCCCACGCCTGCTCGTTCCAGATCTCACTGTTGCGCCGCTTTCGCCGCAGGTCCTCGTGCGACCGGGGCAGCAGGTAGGACAGGCTGCAACGGACGCCGCTATCCGGTGACACGAAGGTCATCTGGTCGCGGTACTCGTCAGTGTGCTGAAGCTGGTAGATGCGAGCCAGCTCGTCGATGGTGTCCTTGAACGCGGGGTGCGTCGTGACGTCCGCCACCTTTTCCCCGTCGACCCACACCTCGCGCCCGTCGCGGAGACTCTCCTTGAAGCTTTCGGCGGTATGCGCGCCGTGGGGTTTTGTCGTTTCGGTTACCATGGTCTCCTCCTCTTGCCCGCCCTTCTCGCGGACCCGACGGCATCCGCTCGGAAACGGCTCTCGGCTGCGTAGCATACGCCGATACCGGCGGCCCTTCAAGTGCGCCCATGCCCGCGCGTGCTCTCGCGCATGTTGACACTCCATAAGCGGCAGGAATAGCATAACGCCACTTTAAACGGACTACGTGCGTCAACAGAAGCGGAGGAATGTAATGGCCAAGACCGTACAGGTGGAGACCGTCGCGGAAGCCTATCTGGAGCTTCTGGCGGCCCGGGGCGTCGACTACTTCTTCGGCAACGGCGGAACGGACTTCGCCCCCATCGTGGAGGCCTACGCCAAGCGGTTCTCCCAGGAGCAAATGCTCCCCAAGCCCATTCCCGTCCCGCACGAGATCACGGCCGTCGCAATGGCCCACGGCTACACGATGGTCACCGGCAAGCCGCAGGTCGTCATGGTGCACACCATCCCCGGCACCGCAAACGCCACCAGCGGCATCATCAACGCCAACCGTTCCAACACCCCCATGCTCTTTACCGCCGGCCGCACACCCCTGACCGAGGGCGACCTGAGCGGCTCGCGCGACGGCGGCATCCACTGGGCCCAGGAGTCCTTCGACCAGGGCTCCATGGTGCGCGAGTGGGTAAAGTGGGACTACGAGCTGCGCTCGGACTCCGACGTTGAGGGCGTGGTCGACCGCGCGCTGGCCCTGACCCAGTCGGAGCCCGCCGGGCCGGTCTACTTGACCCTACCCCGAGAAGTGCTCGGCAGGCGTGTCGAGTCGTTCACCTATGGCGAGAAGCCCCGCATGGCCCCTGCCGGCGAGCGCATGCCCGGGCCGGAGCTCATCGAGCAGGCCGCGAGGGCCCTGGCCTCGGCCAAGAGCCCGATGCTGGTCACCCGCGCATCCGGCCGCGACCCGCAGGCGGTGGCGCCGCTGGTCGCGCTGGCCGAGACCCTCGGCATGCCGGTCTTCGAGTCCGGCCTGTCCTTCGTCAACTTCCCGCAGGACCACCCGCTGCACGCCGGCGGCGACGTCGCATCGGCGCTGGCCGAGGCCGACGCCGTGATCGTCATGGAAGTCGACGCGCCCTGGACGCCCAAGCGCACGGGGCCGCAGGAAGACGCCACCGTCATCCACATCGGCGAGGACCCGCTCTACGCGCGGTACCCCATCCGCGGCTACCGCGCAGACCTGAACCTGACCGGGAGCCCGCGGCTGACCCTCGCGGCCCTCAACGAGGCCGTGCAGCGCATCGGCGTCGACGCCGGCGCGGTCAAGGAGCGCACCGCAAAGTGGGGCGAGGCCCGTGCGAAGCGCGCGGAGGCCACCGCGGCCCGCGCAGAGGCCGGCAAGAACGATGTGCCGATCAACAAGGCCTACTTCAGCAACGAGCTCGGCAAGCGCCTCGGCGACGACACCATTCTCATGAACGAGCTGGGCATTGACGCCAGCCAGATCGCCTTCACGTCCCCGGGCACCACGTACGGCATCTCCCCGGCCGGCAGCCTCGGCTGGGCCGTGGGCGCCTCCCTCGGCGCCAAGCTGGCCGCGCCGGACAAGACCATCGTCTGCTGCACGGGCGACGGCTCCTACATCTTCGGCTCCGGCACATCCGGACACATCGTGTCGCAGGCGCAGGACATCCCCATCCTCTTCATCGTCTGGAACAACGGCATCTGGAACGCCGTGAAGAGCTCGGCGCGCAACATGAACCCGAACGGCTACGCCGCGCAGACGGACACCTGGGCCGTGACGACGCTGTCGCAGGGCTTCAACTACGAGATGATCTGCCAGGCTTCCGGCGGCTATGGCGAGCGCGTCGAGGACCCGGTGGAAGTCCCGGCGGCCATCGACCGGGCGCTCCACGCCGTCCGCGTGGAGAAGCGGCAGGCCCTGCTGAACGTCGTCGGCGCCTAGGCAAATCAAACAGCGTAAAGGAGCACACAGTATGCTGACCAGAGAAGACAACGAACTCCTGACTCGAGTGGGCGCGGGCACGCCCATGGGCGAGCTGCTCCGGCAGTTCTGGCACCCCTTCATGCCGTCCCGCGACGTCGAGGTCGACGGCCCGATGAAGCGCGTGCGGCTGCTGGGCGAGGACCTCGTCTGCTTCCGCGACTCCAATGGCGACGTCGGCCTTCTTGCCGAGAACTGCCCCCACCGGGGAGCGTCGCTCTTCTTCGGCCGCAACGAGAATCGCGGTCTCGCCTGCAACTACCACGGCTGGAAGTTCGACGTCACCGGCGCCTGCATCGACATGCCCAACGAGCCGGCCGAGAGCAACTTCAAGGACAAGGTCCGCGCCACCGCCTACCCCGTCCGCGACGTGAACCACATGCTCTGGGCGTACATGGGGCCGCGCGCAACGCCGCCGGTTTTCCCGGCCTTCGAGATCAACACCCTGCCGGCGGAGAACGTGTTCCCACCGCACATCATGGTGGAGGAGTGCAACTGGGTGCAGGGGCTCGAGGGCGACCTGGACTCATCTCACGTCTTCTTCATCCACGGCCGGCTGCGCGAGGAGCAGGAAGGCCCCAAGGGAGTGATGTTGGGCGCCTGGGCGTACGACCTTGCGCCAACCCTTGAAGTGGTCCCGCAGCCGTACGGCGTCGTGTACTCCGCCAAGCGGAAGTGGATGAAGGACAGCGACGAGGTCTACCACCGCATCACGCAGTACATCTACCCCTACTTCAGCATGATCGCGGCGGGCACCCCCAACGGCGTGTCGGCGCGGGCTTGGGTGCCCATCGACGACGAGTACCACATGCTCATCAGCATGCGGGGCAAGCTCGACGCACCGGTCACGGAGGAGGAGCGGGCCCGGGCGCTCGATCCCTTCGTGCTGTCGGGCGGGTACGTGGAGGAAACGCCGGACCCGCGGACCCGGTACCACACAGCGGCAAACAAGACCAACGACTTTCTGCTGGACTACGACATCCAGAAGACGCTAAACAAGTCCGGCATCCCCTTCGCCGGGAACTTGCAAGACCGCGCGATGACCGAGACCATGGGCCCCATCTACGACCGCCGCAAGGAGCACCTGGGCACCAGCGACCGCATGATCATCATGGTGCGCAAGCAGCTCATGGCCGCCGCCCGCCAGTACATGGAGGACGGCAGCGTCCCCGCCGTCGTGGACGACGAGAGCATGTACCGCGTCCGCTCGGCGTCCATCATCCTGCCGCCCGGGGAGGACTGGAAGGCGCACACAGAGAAGGCCCGTAACTCGGACGCCGGCGTGCCGATCGCCGCGGTGCCGCTTGGCGGGTCGGACGAGTACGCCCCCGCAATCGGCAAGGGCTCGAACCCCTACGCGTAGAGGACCCGAGACAGCGCCGGCTACGGAAGCCCGGCGAAAGGAGGCATCGCGATGCTGACCAGGGAAGAGAATGAGTTCCTCTGTCGTACAGACAAGGGCACGCCAATGGGCGAGTTCTGCCGGCGGTTCTGGACGCCCGTGCTCCTCTCGGAGGAGATTCCGGAGCCTGACTGCCCGCCGGTGCAAAGCAAGATCTACGGCGAGGAGCTGGTGGTCTTTCGCACCACGAGCGGCAAGGTGGGCGTGCTGAAGGAGTTCTGTCCGCACCGCCGCGCCAGCCTCTTCTACGGCCGCAATGAGGAAGAGGGCCTCCGCTGTGCCTACCACGGCTGGAAGTTCGACATCGAGGGCAACTGCATCGACATGATGTCGGAGCCTGCCGACAGCAACTTCGCCGGCAAAGTCAAGATCCTCGCTTACCCCGCGCAGGAGGCCGGTGGCTTCGTCTGGGCGTACATGGGCCCGCCGGAGCTCCAGCCGCCGATGCCGCAGCTCGAGTACCTCACCGTGCCGGAGAACCAGCGCAAGACCAACAAGGTCCTGTACGAGTCCAACTTCGTGCAGGTCATCGAGGGTGAGATCGACACGGTCCATGCCTCCATCCTGCACAGCCGGTTGGACGCACTGGAGAAGTCGGCCACCGCGACGACCCTCGCGGGCCGCTACTCGTATCGGGACATCGCGGCCCGCTTCCACGTCGAGGACACGGAGGGCGGCATCCTCATCGGCGCCAAGCGGAACGCCGAGGAGGACTCGTCCTACTGGCGCATCTCCCGCTGGCTGTTCCCGTGGGTCACCATGATCCCCCGCGAGCCGCACGGCTCGTGCCGCTCGGGTCTCATCGTCCCCATCGACGACGAGAACTGCTGGTTCTACCTCTGCCGGTGGAACCCGTACGGGCCGCTGGACGAGGAATGGAACGAAGCGCGCCGCGACGGCATGGTTCCCGGCACCTGGCTGGGCAAGGCAAACTCAACGAACCACTACCTGATCGACCGCCAGGCGCAGAAGACTGAGACCTTCAGCGGCATTCCGAGCGCCATGGGCCGAGCGCAGGACGCCGCCATGACGGACAGCATGGGCCGCATCGTCGACCGCACCGAGGAGCACCTCGGGACCACGGACACGGCCATCATTCGCATGCGCCGCCGCCTCATCATGGGCGCACGGGAGCTGGAGGATGGCATCGAGCCGTACGCCGCCAGCCACCCGGAGGTGTTCAAGGTGCGTTCGGGCGGCGCGCTCCTGCCGCGCGAGGTATACTTCAAGGACGACCCCGTTGTGTGGGACGATATAACCGTCGCGTAGCGTTTGGGCGGCAGTGACCGCCCCGGAAATTGGCCACCACAACCAAGAGGAGGCAGAGGATGCTGACCAGGGAAGAGAACGAGTTCCTGTGTAGGACGGACAAGGGCACGCCGATGGGCGAGTTCTGCCGGCGGTTCTGGACGCCGGTGCTCCTCTCGGAGGAGATTCCGGAGCCGGACTGCCCGCCCGTGCAGAGCAAGATCTACGGCGAGGAGCTGGTGGTGTTTCGCACCACAAGCGGCAAGGTAGGCGTGCTGAAGGAGTTCTGCCCGCACCGCCGCGCCAGCCTCTTCTACGGCCGCAACGAGGAAGAGGGCCTGCGCTGCGCCTATCACGGCTGGAAGTTCGACATCGACGGCAACTGCATCGACATGATGTCGGAGCCCGCCGACAGCAACTTTGCCGAGAAGGTCAAGATCCTTGCGTACCCTGCCCAGGAGGCCGGTGGTTTCGTGTGGGCCTACATGGGGCCGCCGGAGCTCCAGCCCCCCATGCCGGAACTGGAGTACCTGCAGGTGCCGGAAAACCAGCGCGAGGCCCGCAAGGTCTGGTACGAGTCCAACTTCGTCCAGGTCATCGAGGGCGAGATCGACACGGTCCACGCGTCCATCCTCCACAGCCGCCTGGACGCGCTCGAAAAGTCGGACACCGCGACGACCCTCGGCGGCCGCTACCAGTACAAGGACCGGCCCGCCCGCTTCCACGTCGAGGACACGGAGGGCGGCATCCTCATCGGCGCCAAGCGCAACGCCGAGGAGGACTCCTCGTACTGGCGCATCTCCCGCTGGCTGTTCCCGTGGGTCACCATGATTCCGCGCGAGCCCCGTGGGTACGCCCGCTCCGGCCTCATCGTCCCCATCGACGACGAGAACTGCTGGTTCTACCTGTGCCGCTGGAACCCGTACGGGCCGCTGGAGGGCGAGTGGAGCGAGGCGCCCAAGAGCGGGATGATCCCCGGCACCTACAAGGGCATCGCCAACGCGGCCAACCACTACATGATCGACCGCACGGCGCAGAAGAACGACACGTTCAGCGGCATCCCTGACCAGATGGGCAGGGCCCAGGACTCCGCCATGACGGACAGCATGGGCCGCATCGTCGACCGCACCGAGGAGCACCTCGGCACGACCGACACGGCCATCATCCGCATGCGCCGCCGTCTCATCATTGGCGCCCGCGAGCTCGAGGACGGCATCGAGCCCTACGCCGCCAGTCACCCGGAGGTCTTCAAGGTGCGCTCCGGCGGTGCGCTGCTCCCCCGCGAGGTCTACTTCAAGGACGACCCGGCTGTCTGGGACGACATCACCGTCAAATAGGTCGCGCGGGCGCGGGGCGCCATCGAGACCGGCTCGACAGGGAGGGGGCTGAATCTTCAGCCCCCTCCCTTATTTGAAGCAGGCCACGTACAGCTCCTTATCTTGCTAAGTTTCGCCAGCGTGTATACTAGCCCCGGCGTCAAACCTCGCTTTAGACCAATCCGACAACAGCACGAAGGAAAGCTCCATGCCCGACGAGCTGCCCCCCATCACCCACATCTACGCCGGCAACCCCCTCGACCGCGGCGACCAGCAGCGCCGTGACGAGGGTTGGCTTCACGACCGGGCCCAGGACCCCACCAGCAAGTTTCTCCCGCTTTGGGAGAACACGGTCCTCATCAGCAGCGAGCCCGATCACGACCTTGGCTGGATTGGCCTGGACGACGTGCAGCGGCTCGGCATCGAGGTGGAGGGCATCTTCCTCGGCCTGCGCGACGGCGCCGCCTATTTCACCGTCGACATCACCCGCAACATGGAGGCCTCGGAGGCCCTCCGCGCCGACGACGCCTACTCGTTCGAGGACACACGTGGCGTCACGGACCTCATCAGCCTCGCGGACTCCGGCATCGTCGCTCAGGCGCGGGCGCAGGTGAACTGGCACAATCGGCACGGCTACTGCGCGGTCTGCGGACACCCGACGGAGATGCGCCGCGGCGGCCACATGCGCCTCTGCCCCACCTGCAACACCCAGCACTTCCCGCGCACGGACCCCGTCGTCATCACCGTCGTCGCCGACGGCGACCGCTGCCTGCTCGGGCAGTCGCGCGGCCGCCTGCAGGCGATGAACCGCTACTCGGCGCTGGCGGGCTTCATGGACCAGGGCGAGTCCATTGAGGAAGCCGTTGCGAGGGAGATCATGGAGGAGGCGGGCATCCGCGTGAAGAACGTCCGCTATCACTCGTCGCAGCCGTGGCCGTTCCCCTCGACCCTGATGATCGGCTGCCACGCCGACGCCGCCACCACCGACATCAACATGGACGAGGGCGAGATGTCCGACGTCCGCTGGTTCACCCGCGACGACGTCCGCAGCGCCCTCGCCGGCACCAACGAAAACCTCGCGCTGCCGGGGCCCATTGCGATAGCCCACCACCTCATCAAGGCGTGGGTGGCGGGGGAGGTGTAGGGGGAGCTACTCCAGCTCCCCCCAGTTCGCGCCGCTCTTCGTCGCCACCTTCAGCGGCACCGCGATCTCGACGGGCTTGGGCGCCCACTCCATTGCGCGGGGCATGACGTCAACCACCAGCGACTTCAGCTCCTCGATCTCGTCCGAGGGGGTCTCGAAGATGAGCTCGTCGTGCACCTGCAGCAGGAGGTTGCTCCTCAGCCCTCGCTCTGACATTTCATGGGCGACGCCCTGCATCGCCAGCTTGAGCGCCTCCGCCGCCGTGCCCTGTACCGGCATGTTGATCGCCTCCCGCTCCGAGGCCTGCCGGATCTGCGGGTTGCTTGACGCGATCTCCGGCATGTACCGCCGGCGCCCCAGCAGCGTCTCCACGTAGCCCATGTCCCGCGCCTTCTGCTTGGTGTCGTCGATGTACTGACGCACCCCGGGGTAGCGGCCAAGGTAGCTGTCGATGAAGGTGCGGCCCTCCTCCACGGTCAGCTCCGTCTGCTGCGAGATGCCGAAGGCGCTCAGCCCGTAGATGATGCCGAAGTTGAGCACCTTTGCGATGCGCCGCATGTCGGCCGTCACCTCGTCCATCTCGACGCCGTACACCTGCGCAGCCGTCGCCGAGTGGATGTCCTGGTCCTCCCGGAACGCCTCGAGCAACCCCGGGTCCTGCGACAGGTGCGCCAGCACCCGCAGCTCGATCTGCGAGTAGTCGGCGGCGAGCAGCAGCCATCCGGGCTCGTTCGGCAGGAAGGCCACGCGGATCTGCCGGCCCAGGTCCGTGCGGATGGGGATGTTCTGCAGGTTCGGGTCGTTGGACGAGAACCGTCCCGTGACCGAGCCGGCCTGGTTGTACGATGTGTGCAGCCGCCCCGTTTTGGGGTTGATGAGCGTCGGCAGCGCGTCGACGTACGTGGACTTCAGCTTGGTCAGTTGCCGGTGCTCCAGCACCGTGTCGACCAGCGGGTGCACCCCGCGCAGCGCCTCCAGCGCGGCCGCGTCCGTCGAGTAGCTGCCCGTCTTGGTCTTCTTGGGCTTGCCAATCTCCGTGAGCTCGCCCAGCTTGAGCTCGTCGAACAGCACCTCGCCGAGCTGCTTCGGCGACCCGAGGTTGAAGCGGTGCCCCAGTGACTCGTATGCGTCGACCTCCAGCTGCGCCACGCGTTGACCGAGCGCGTCCGCCATCTTGTGCATCATGTCGACTTCCAGCGAGACGCCGGTGACCTGCATGTCTACGACGATGGGCAGGAGCGCCACCTCGATGCCAAGGAAGTAGTCGAGGAGCCCCTGCGCACGCAGCCGTTCCTCCAGTTGCTCCCACAGGCGGAAGGTCATGTCCGCGTCCGCGCACGCGTACGGCGCTGCCTTGTCGATGGCCACCCGGTCCATCGTCGTCTGCGTGCGCCCGGAGCCGATGAGGTCGCTGATGGGCGTCATCTCGATGCCCAGCAGGTCAAGCGACATGTTCTTCAGCCCGATGGCTTTGTGCCCGAGCAGGTGCGCCGCCAGCATGGTGTCGAAAGCAAAGCCCTGCACGCGGACGCCGTGGTGCGCCAGCACGGTCAGGTCGTAGTTGCCGTTGTGCGCCGCCTTCGGCAGCTCCGGGTCCTCCAGCAACGGGCCGAGCGCCTCCATCGCCTGCGCTTGCGTCAGCTGCCCGCTCTCTGTGTGGCCGACGGGCACGTACCACGCGCGCCCCGCCTCCGTCGCAAATGACAGCCCCACGAGGTTTGACCGCATCGGCTGTACGCCCCTCACGTCGAGGCCGTCCGGCGCCGTCTCCGTATCGAAGGCGAATCCCCGCGACGCCGTGAGCGCCGCGACCAGGTCGCCCAGAGCCGCGGCGTCCCGGACGACGGTGTAGTTGGTCTCCACTTCGGGAACGGCCGGCGCCTCGGTTTCGCCGCCCGGCGCCTCCACAGGCCCGTCATGCTCGCCTGCGGGCAAGCGGTTGATGGTGCTGAAGAACTCCAAGTCCTTCAACACTTCCACCACCTCGGCGCGGTTGTACGTGCCCCACCGGGCGGCATCCAGGTCGAGCTCGACCGGAGCGTCCCGCACGATGGTCACCAGGGCCCGGCCCTGGAACACGCGCTCGCGATGCTCTTTGAAGAGGGCGGCTTGCCTGGGGAGCAGCTCGTCCAGGTGCTCATAGATGCCGGGAATGTCACCGTACTCCAGCAACAGCTTGGTGGCCGTCTTGGTGCCGATGCCAGGGACGCCGGGAATGTTGTCGGAGGTGTCGCCGCAGAGGGCCTTATGGTCGATGACCTGCTGCGGAGCCATCAGGCCGCCGTAACGCTCCCGCACCTCCGTCTCGCCGTAGATTACGTACTGTCCACCCGGGCGCTGCATCAGTACGCGCACGTGGGGGCCCACCAATTGCAGGGTGTCCGTGTCGCCGGTGACGATGACCGTGTCCATCCCCTCTTCCGCCGCTTGGGCGGAGAGCGTTCCAAGGATGTCGTCTGCCTCGAACTCGTCCAGCTCCATGATGGGGACACGCATGGCCTCCATGAGCCGGCGTATGTGGGGGAATTGTTTGCTCAGCTCCGGGTCCATCTCCGGCCGGGTTGCTTTGTATTCATGGTAGAGCTCGTGGCGGAACGTAGGGACAGGTCGGTCAAAGGTGAGGATGAGGTGTGTAGGATGCAGGTCACCTAATGCGCGCAGCAGCATCTGCGTGAAACCGTAGACGCCGCGAACCTCTTCGCCTGTGCTGCGGACCGTAAGCGGACGGTCTATGGCGAGATACGCGCGATATACCATCGCGTGGCCGTCCAGCAGCACCAGCAGCGGTGAGTCCTCGACGCCGAGTGTGGCCTGCTGCTCGCTGGTCATCGCGCCCCCTCAACCCGTGGTGATGGGGCCATTATACAGCCATGCGGCGATGTACTCGGCTAGGCGCCAACCTGACCGTGCGCCCAGGTCAGCAGCTCCTCCGTTTCATCCCAGCCGATGCAGGCGTCCGTGATGGAAACGCCGTACTTCAGCTCCGAGAGGTCAGCCGGCACCTTCTGGTTCCCCGCGTTGAGGTGACTCTCCAGCATGCAGCCGATAATGTCGCCCTCGCCGCTGAGTCTCTGTCTGATGACGTCCTTGAAGCCGAGATTCTGCCTCTCGAAGTCCTTGTTGGAGTTGCCATGGCTGCAATCGATCATCACACGCGGATTGACCCCGGCGGCCTCCATGGTCTGGTGCGCCGAGGAGATCGCGTCCGAACCGAAGTTGGTCCCTGTGTTGCCGCCGCGGAGGACCAGATGGCCAAGAGGGTTCCCGCGGGTGTGCACGATGCACGTCCGACCCTCATGGTCTATGCCCAGAAAAGCGTGCGGCGATCGGGCCGCCACCATTGCGTCGACAGCCGGTTGAATGGCGCCTTCGGTCGAGTTCTTGAAGCCGACCGGCATGCTCAGCCCGCTGGCCATCTGCCGGTGGGTCTGGCTCTCCACGGTCCGCGCACCGATGCACGCCCACGTCACGAACTCGGCCAGGTACTGCGGCACTACCGGGTCCAGGAACTCCGTCGCCGCGTAGATGCCCATTTCGTTGAGCTTCAAGAGCAGCGCCCGCGCCCGCGTGATGCCGGAGTTTATGTCGAAACTGTCGTCCAGCCCGGGATCGTAGATGAAGCCCTTCCACCCGACGGTCGTCCGCGGCTTCTCGAAGTAGACGCGCATGACGATGAACAGCCGGTCGCTCAGCTTCTCGGAGAGCGCCGCCAAGCGGCCCGCGTATTCCAGCACCGCCGCCTCGTCGTGGATGGAGCACGGTCCGACGATGACAAACAGGCGGTCGTCCGTCCCGTTGAGGATGGCCTCGATCTGTGCGCGGCCCCGAACGACGTGGTCCGCGATCTCCTCCGTGATGGGGAGTTGCTCATCCAGGTCGTTGGGGCTCAACAGAGGCGCCGTGCCGACTACGTTCACGTCTTCTACCTTGGTCTTCTGCATGTCCTCACGTCCTTCTCTGGCTCCGCTCCGTATGCGCTTCACCGCCGGCGAGTGGAGCTCAGGCAAACAAAAAAACCCGCCGGCGATTGCTCGGCGGGGAAGTGCCATCTACTAGCGTTACCTGGTTGTCACACAGCAATTCCCCAGCCGGCATATGTGCCGGTAAAGAAATAGCCGTACTGATAGGTCACTACTGTGCTCATACCGAGTCAATCCTACAGGAACATTCCAGCTTGTCAATAGGCAGGCTGAAATATGCCCCCAAGGAGGACACAACAGTATTGCCCAGGCAGGCATGCAGAGCCTGGGGCATCACCGAACGAACGCCGCGTAGGCGGGACCCCGTAGCCAGGAGGTCCCGCCTGGAGGCGCTAGGCTGCCTTGGTGGTGCTGTCCTCGAGGCTGTCGAGACCGCGGCGAACGCTGTTGAGCACCGTGGAGAGGTGCATCTCAAGGTGGTACAGCGTCTCGTGCGCGTACTGGTTGGCTTCCTCGAATCGCTGGTCGGCGAAGGACTGGGCGTCCTGCATCAGCCGGTGCGCCTTCTTCTGCGCGTCCATGACGATGCCGTCGGCCTGCTCCTGCGCCTCCATCACCATCTCCTCCGCCTTCTTGTGGGCCTGCGACACGATCTCGCTGTCGTGCACCTTGTTCCGGCCCTCTTCCTCGGCGGAGCTCTTGATGCGGCGGGCGTCCAGCAGCGACTGGTTGATGATGGCCTCCCGGCGCGCCATCAGTTCCTCGGCCTCCACGACGTCCCGCGGGATCCCCAGCCGCATCTGGTCGACCAGCTCGAGCAGCTTGTCCTGCTCGATCATGATCTTCCGGGTGCCAGGGAACTTGCCGCTGGCTGTAGCCATGGATTCCAGTTTGTCTACCAGGTTCAAAAGGTCCATTGCGCCTCCTTTATCTACCGGCCCTTCTAGGCCCTGTTATTCAGCTTGGCCCTCAGCGCCTCGGCCACTTCCGGGGTTACCAGGCCGGAGACGTCTGCGCCAAGCGCGGCTACCTCTTTGATGCGGGACGAACTCAGGAACTGCCACTCGATGTTGGTCATCAAGAACACCGTCTCCAGGTGCGGCGCCAGCTTCTTGTTCATCAGCGTCATGTCGAACTCTTGCTCAAAGTCGGCGCCCGCGCGCAGCCCGCGAAGCATGACGTCCGCGTGTATCGACTGGGCGAAGTTGACGACGAGGCCGCTGAACGCCACAGCCTCGGCATTCTCGATGTCCGCCAGCGCCTTCTGGCACAGGTCCAGCCTCTCCTCTGTGGAGAACATGACGGATTTGAGCGATCCCGCATAAACGGCCACGATGACCTTGTCGAAGAGCAACGCGGCTCGTCTGGCAATGTCCAGGTGGCCATTGGTGATCGGGTCAAAGGTGCCCATGTACAACGCCGTGGTCATGCGGCTTCCCCCCGGTGGTAGAGGGTCACCATGGTCTCGCCATAGCGCCGCTGCCTGAGGCACGTCAGGCCGTCGATCTCCGCCGGCAGCTCCTGGTGGCGCGAGTGTTCGACCGCGACAACGCCGCCGTCGGCCGCCAGGCCAGAGTCGCCAATGCGCTCGATGAGCGGCACAAGGCTCCTGTAGGTGTAGGGCGGGTCCATGAGGATGACGTTGTACGGGCCGTCCAGCAGGTCCGGCGCCCGCTCCGCCTGTGTGCGGTGCACACGCCCGCGCGCGGCATATTCCAGGCTGCGAAGGGAGCCGGTGATCGCCTCGCACTGCCGGGCGTCGCGCTCCATGAAGTCCACCCACTCGGCGCCGCGGCTCAGGGCCTCCATGCCCAGGGCGCCGGTGCCGGAGAAGAGGTCGAGCACGCGCGCGCCGTCCAGGTACGGCTCAAGCATGGAGAAGATGGCGGAGCGCACGAGGTTGGACGTAGGTCGAGTTCGAGCCCCGCTGGGGGATTGCAGTGCACGGCCTTTGGCGTTGCCGCCAATTATCCGAAGCGCCACGTATCTCTCCTCCAGGCGCCCGCCGGACGGGCCTGGCGGCCCGCTGCCCGGTACGGCTGCGCTTGGTTCACCAGAAGCTCGCCTGCTGTCAAGCCGAACGAGCTTATTCAGACGGCTAGTCTACCATCCACTCCATATATTGTAAACCCTGACACCAAAGTCTTGCCGGAAACCCCTTGACAAGACAGGCGCTGCTGGGTAACATATGTACCTTGTAGAGCTATGTCTTTACCGAAGCCGGTCGCCCCCAGAAGTCACAGTTCCGCCCTCGAGGTTTGTCTCCATTCAGTCCCGTTCTAGGTTCCATCGTCGATTCAGCCCTCACGGTATGGCCAGTTTGCTTGAAGGAGCGCGTGCCGCATGACCCTAGCCACTTCGTCCCGCCAGACCACTCCCACATCCTCCAAGTCTTTCGCCAACATCTCGCACGTTGTGGACGTCCCCAACCTGATCCAGACCCAGATCGATTCGTTCAACTGGTTCAAGACCGAAGGCATCGCCGAGCTGCTCAAGGAAGTCTCTCCCATTGACGACTTCACCGGTAACCGTTTCGACTTGACCTTCCTGGACCATTCCTTCCGGGAACCCAAGTACGACATGAAGGTGTGCCGGGAGAAGGAGATCACCTACTGCGCACCCCTCTACGTGACCGCGCAGCTGACGGTCAAGGAGACCGGGGAGATCAAGGAGCAGGAGATCTTCTTCGGGGACATCCCCATCATGACGCCCCACGGCACCTTCATCATCAACGGCGCCGAGCGCGTGGTCGTCAGCCAGCTCGTCCGGTCCCCCGGCGCGTACTTCACCGTCGACGTGGACCCGTCCACCGGCCGCGGCGTTTGCTCCACCAAGATCATCCCCTACCGCGGCGCGTGGCTCGAGTTCGAGACGGGCGCCCGCGACCTACTGTCCGTCAAGGTCGACCGCAAGCGCAAGGCCAACGTGACAACGCTGTTGCGCGCCCTCGGCTACGTGACCGACGACGAGATGCGGGAGCTCTTCGCAGAGGTGGACACCAACCCGGACCACCAGTACCTCCAGGCCACCCTCGCCAAGGACCCCATCGACACCGACCGCACAGAGGGCTACCGCGAGGAGGAGCTCAAGCCGCTGTGGGAGTCCGTCCGCGGTTCGGATGAGTACGACCGCACCGGCGCGGCGACGCTGGCGCTGGCGCGCCTCGAGTTCTACCGCCGGCTGCGTCCGGGAGAGCCCGCCAACCTGGAGAACGCCAACAATCTGCTGGACAGCCTCTTCTTCAACCCCCGACGGTACGACCTCGGCAAGGTGGGGCGCTACAAGCTCAACCGCCGCCTGGGCCTGCCGGCCGACCGGGAACAGCGCGTGCTGTCCCGTGAAGACTTGGTGGCCGTCATCAAGGAGATGGTCCGGATATCCAACGCCCAGGGCCGCGCCGACGACATCGACCACCTCGGCAGCCGCCGGGTGCGTGCGGTAGGCGAGCTCATCCAGAACCAGCTCCGCGTCGGCATCCTTCGCATGGAGCGCGTCATCAAGGAGCGCATGACCATCATCGAGCCCGAGAACGTGACGCCCGCGGCGCTGGTCAACATCCGGCCCGTCGTCGCCGCCGTCCGCGAGTTCTTCGGCGGCTCGCAGCTCTCGCAGTTCATGGACCAGACGAACCCGCTGGCGGAGCTGACGCACAAGCGCCGGTTGTCGGCGCTGGGCCCTGGCGGGCTCTCGCGGGAGCGCGCCGGGTTCGAAGTTCGGGACGTGCACAACTCCCACTACGGCCGTATCTGCCCCATCGAGACGCCAGAAGGCCCGAACATCGGCCTGCTCGGCTCCCTCGCCACCTACGGCCACATCAACGAGTTCGGCTTCATCGAGACGCCGTACCGCGCCGTGTTCAAGGAGCTGCAGTCGTCAGATCCTGACCTCATCGGACGAAAGCTGTGGGAGGAGATCAGGAACGAGGACGGCAAGCTCATCGCCAAGGCCGGCACAACCCTGACGAAGAAGCACTGGGAGAACCTCCAGCAGCTGCCGAAGCGGGCCGTGCAGGTGCGCCCCTTCGTGACCATGCACCCCGAGGACATCAAGCTCATGCCCGCCGACGACGAGGAGACCCACGTCATCGCGCAGGCCAATATCCCCGTCGACGCCAAGGGGCAGTTCATCCCGGACAAGGTGGAGACGCGCACCAACGCCCTGCCCGTCATCCAGCCCATTGAGGAGCTGGACCTGATGGACGTGTCCCCCATGCAGATCGTCAGCGTGTCCACGTCCCTCATCCCGTTCCTCGAGCACGACGACGCCAACCGCGCCCTGATGGGCTCCAACATGCAGCGGCAGGCCGTGCCCCTCCTCAAGCCGGAGGCGCCCCTGGTCGGCACCGGCATGGAGCGCCGCGTCGCACTCGACAGCGGGCAGGTGGTGCTGTCCAACACCGAGGGCACCGTCGTCGGCGTCAGCGGCAATGAGGTCATCGTCCGGGACAACGACGGCAACAACGTGGTCTACCACCTCGTGAAGTTCCTGCGCAGCAACCAGAGCACCTGCGTGAACCAGCGGCCCGTCGTCACGATGGGCCAGAAGGTGAAGGTCGGCGACCCGCTGGCTGACTCCTCCTCGACGGACCAGGGCGACCTGGCTCTGGGTCACAACGTCCTCGTGGCCTTCATGAGCTGGGAGGGCTACAACTTTGAGGACGCCATCATCATCAGCGAAGGCATCGTGCAGGACGACAAGTTCACTTCCATCCACATCGAGAAGTACGAGTGCGAGGCCCGCCAGACCAAGCTCGGCGACGAGGACATCACCCGCGACATCCCCAACGTCGGCGAGGAAGCCCTGCGCGACCTCGACGAGGAGGGCGTGATCCGCGTCGGCGCCGAGGTGAGCCCCGGCGACATCCTCGTCGGCAAGATCACCCCGAAGGGCGAGACCGAGCTTACCGCTGAGGAGAAACTGCTCCGGGCAATCTTCGGTGAGAAGGCCCGCGACGTGAAGGACACGTCGCTGCGCGTCCCCCACGGCGAGCGCGGCAAGGTCATCGACGTTCGTGTCTCCGACCGCAACAGCCGCGAGGAGCTCTCGCCGGGCGTGAACCGCATGGTGCGGGTGTGGATCGCGCAGACCCGCAAGCTCACGGTCGGTGACAAGATGGCGGGGCGCCATGGGAACAAGGGCGTCATCTCCCGCGTGCTGCCCATTGAGGACATGCCCTACCTGGACAACGGCACGCCCGCGCAAATCATCCTGAACCCCATCGGCGTGCCGTCCCGCATGAACCTTGGACAAGTGCTGGAGACCCACCTGGGTTGGGTCGCCAACTTCCTCGGCTTCCGTGCCGTCAGCCCCGTGTTCGACGGCGCGACCGACACTGCGATCGAGGACGGCCTCGGCCGTGTGTGGCTCATTCAGACCTCGGGCGGCGTCGACTGGCATGACCCCGAGCAGCCGGAGGTCATCTGGGACACCGTGTACGAGTGGATAAGCGAGCGCGGCTACGACCCGGCCCGGCTCTTCGACGAGAAGGTGCACGGCGAGGCCCGCAGGGTCTGCCTCGAGCTCTGGCTGAAGGAAGAGGCCGGCATCGACGCCTCGACCATGGACTACGCCGAGATGCAGCGCGAGGCCCAGCGCCTCAACCGCGAGCAGAACTTGGCGCCGCCCATCCTTGGCAAGATGCTCCTCCGCGACGGCCGCACCGGCGAGCAGTTCGCGCAGCCGGTTACCGTCGGCTACATCTACATGATGAAGCTTATCCACCTTGTGGAGGACAAGATTCACGCCCGCTCGACGGGCCCGTACTCGCTGATCACGCAGCAGCCGCTCGGCGGCAAGGCCCAGTTCGGCGGCCAGCGCTTCGGCGAGATGGAGGTCTGGGCGCTCGAGGCGTACAGCTTTGCGTACAACCTGCAGGAGATGCTCACCGTCAAGTCCGACGACGTGGTGGGCCGCCAGAAGACCTACGAGGCCATCGTGAAGGGTGAGGACGTCATCCATCCCGGCATCCCGGAGTCCTTCCAGGTGCTCCTCAAGGAAATGCAGGCGCTCGGCCTCTCCATGGAGTTGCTGAGCGACGAGGAGAGCGCCTTCGAGCTCGATGAGCCGCTGGCCCACCCGCCGCTCGGAGACGTGTTCGCCGAAGACATCGACGATGACGAGATTGCGGCCATCGTCGCGGAGCTGCAGGCGCCGGCCGTCGAGCAGAGCGACTCGGCCGAGGCGAGCGAGCCCGAGGTGTGGGACGACAGCGAACAGGAAAACCCCAACGCCGGATGAGGCGGGACTACCCGCGGGCCTTCCCGAAAGCATCCGCGGCACACGTTGAACAGGAATTGAAGGGAGAGTGATCGAATGGCACAGAGCGGCGCGGAATTCAACGCCATTCGGATTTCCTTGGCATCCCCGGAACAGATTCGGCTCTGGTCATACGGTGAGGTGACCAAGCCCGAGACGATCAACTACCGCACGCTGCGCCCGGAGCGGGACGGCCTCTTCTGCGAGCGCATCTTCGGCCCCACCAAGGACTGGGAGTGCGCCTGCGGGAAGTACAAGAAGATCCGCTTCAAGGGCATCAAGTGCGAGCGCTGCGGCGTGGAAGTCACCCGCGCCAAGGTGCGGCGCGAGCGCATGGGCAACATCGAACTGGCCGCGCCCGTCGCCCACATCTGGTTCTCCAAGGGCATCCCCAGCCGCCTCGGGCTGCTGCTGGACCTGTCTCCGCGCAACTTGGAGCGGGTCCTCTACTTCGCCCAGTACATCATCACCGAGGTCGACACCGCCGGGCGCGACGCCGCCATCCAGGAGCTCGAGGAGCAGCTCGAGCAGAACCTGCAGCTCCTCGACGAGCGGCACCAGGAGAAGTTGGGCCAGGTGCGCGCGCAGGCCGAGGCTGACCGCGCGGAGGCGCTCGCGCCCTTTGCGGAAACGGAGTCGTCCGTAGCCGCCCGTGACGCCGACCTCGCGTCCCGCGAGAAGGAACTCGCCGCCGTCGAAGCCGGCCTCCCAGAGGCTGCAGACGGCGAGGACGAGGCCGTGACGAAGCAGCGGGCGGACGTGGCCGAACAGCGCACGGCCATCGACGCCGAGCGGGAGACGCTCGACGCCGAGAAGGCCGCGCTGGCAGAGCAGAAGACGGCCGCGACCGTGGTTGTGGACGCATGGCTCGTGGAGCAGGAAGCCGCGCTGGACAAGGCTCTCTTCGAGCAGCGCGAGCTCCTCGATGAGGAAACGCAGAAGGAGCTTGACGACCTCAATGACCTGAAGCCCATGAACCTCCTCCTTGAGGCCCGCCAGCGGGACCTCTCGGACAAGTACCCGCACCTCTTCAAGTCGGGCATGGGCGCGGAGGCCATCCTCTCCATCCTCAGGAACATCGACCTGGAGAAGGAGCGCGAGACCCTCACACAGGAGATGCGCTCCACCTCGGGCCAGCGGCGCAAGAAGGCCGTGAAGCGCCTCCGCCTGGTCGAGGCGTTCCGCAAGAGCGGCAACCACCCGGAGTGGATGGTCCTTACGGCGCTGCCCGTCCTCCCGCCGGACCTGCGCCCAATGGTGCAGCTCGACGGCGGACGCTTCGCCACCAGCGACCTCAATGACCTGTACCGGCGCGTGATCAACCGGAACAACCGGCTGAAGAGGCTGCTGGAGCTGGAGGCGCCGGAGATCATCATCCGCAACGAGAAGCGCATGCTCCAGGAGGCCGTCGACGCCCTCATCGACAACGGCCGCCGGGGCAGGGCCATTTCCGGCAGCCACAACCACCGGCTGAAGTCCCTGTCGGACCTGCTGCGCGGCAAGCAGGGCAGGTTCCGCCAGAACCTGCTCGGCAAGCGCGTCGACTACTCGGGCCGCTCGGTCATCGTCGTCGGCCCGACGCTGCAGCTCTACCAGTGCGGCCTGCCGAAGCGCATGGCCCTCGAGCTCTTCAAGCCCTTCGTCATGCACCGTCTCGTCGTGCAGGGGCTGGCCCACAACATCAAGAGCGCCAAGCGCGCCGTGGAGCGCGTCCGGCCCGAGGTCTGGGACGTGCTGGAAGAGGTCATCAAGGACCGTCCCGTCCTGATGAACCGCGCGCCCACCCTTCACCGGCTGGGCATCCAGGCCTTCATGCCCGTGCTCATCGAGGGCAGCGCCCCGCAGCTCCACCCCCTCGTGTGCACGGCCTTCAACGCGGACTTCGACGGCGACCAGATGGCCATCCACGTTCCCCTCTCGCGCCGAGCGGTGCAGGAGGCCCGGCGTGTGATGCTGAGCATCTACAACATGCTCTCCCCCGCCTCGGGCGAGCCGGTGGTCGCGCCGACGCTGGACATCGTGCTCGGCTGCTACTACCTGACAATGGAAAACGTCAACGCCATCGGCGCCGGCAAGAAGTTCTCCTCCGCGGAGGAGGCCGAGCTGGCGCACCAGATGGGCCTGGTCAACATCCAGGCGCCCGTGCAAATCCTGCAGGGAAGCAACGGCCACGGCGCCTCCTGGCTTGAGACGACGGTGGGCCGACTGATATTCCGCGACCTCCTGCCGGAAGTCATCGCCGAGGACTCGACCAAGTGGAACAAGCTCATGGACAAGGGCGCCCTCAAGGGCCTCGTCTCGGACGCCTACCGCATTCTCGGCAACGAGGACACGGCGGACATGCTGGACAAGGTCAAGAACGCCGGCTTCCACTACGCCACCGTCTCCGGCATCACCATCGGCATTTCCGACCTCGAGGTCCCCGACCAGAAGTCGGACGTGCTCGCCACCGCCGAGGGCCAGATCCAGCAGCTCGAGGAGCAGTTCCAGATGGGCCTGATCACCGAGCGCGAGCGCTACGACCAGACCATTCGCATTTGGACGGACGCCAGCGACGAGGTCACGGGCCTCATCGAGCAGGCCCTGCCCTCGTACGGCGGCGTGTACCTGATGGCCACGTCGGGCGCCAAGGGTAACATCAGCCAGATCAAGCAGATGGCAGGGATGCGGGGCCTCATGTCGGACCCCAAGGGCTTCCTGATCCCGCTGCCCGTGAAGTCGAGCTTCCGCGAGGGCCTCAGCGTGCTGGAGTACTTCATCTCCACCCACGGCGCCCGCAAGGGTCTCGCCGACACGGCGCTGCGGACGGCCGACAGCGGCTACCTCACCCGCCGCATGATCGACGTGGCCCAGGACGTCATCATCCTCTCCGAGGACTGCGAGACAATGGCGGGCATCTGGGTCCGCCACGACTACGAGAAGGAGCGCAACAACTCCATCGCCAGCTTCGCCGAGCGGCTCGTCGGCCGCGTGGTCTGCTCGCCCATCGCCGACCCCAACACGGGCGAGGTGCTGCTCGACCGGGACGAGATCATCTCCGCCGACACAGCACATGAACTGTGGGATGCCGGCGTGACCGAGGCCTACGTGCGGTCGCCGCTGGCGTGCGAGGCCGCGCGCGGCATCTGCCGCATGTGCTACGGCGTCATGCCCGCCACCGGCAAGATGGTCAACCTCGGGGACGCGGCCGGCATCATCGCCGCGCAGAGCATCGGTGAGCCGGGAACACAGCTCACCATGCGCACGTTCCACACCGGCGGCATCGCCGGAGTCGACATCACGAGCGGCATCCCGCGTGTCGAGGAGCTGTTCGAGGCGCGCGTGCCCAAGAACCACGCCATCCTCTCCCAGATCGACGGCACCGCCGAGGTCATGGACTCCCCCGATGGCAAGCACATCCGGATCGTCAGCACGGAGGAGTACCGGGAGGAGTATCCAATCGAGGACACCTACACCGTCGTTGTGAAGGCGGGCGAAGTCGTGGAGCCCGGCGCCGCGTTGGCGCAGCCTGCCGCGGACAACGAGGAGCTCCTGCCCGTCGTCGCTCGGATGCCCGGAACGGTGTCTGTCAGCGACGGCAAGGTGACGGTTGCCTGGGAGGAGCAGGAAGAGCGCACGTACCTCGCCCCGCTCACGGCCCACGTCGCCGTGAAGACGGGCGATCCCGTGAAGGCCGGACAGGAGATGACCGCCGGCCAGAAGAACCCCCACGACATCCTGCTCATCCAGGGGCGCGACGCCGTGCACGACTACATCATCGAGGAAGTGCAGAAGGTGTACCGCTTCCAGGGCGTGAGCATGCACGACAAGCACATCGAGATCGTCATCCGGCAGATGATGCGAAAGGTCCGCGTCGACCACCAGGGCGACACCGAGCTGCTCCCCGGCGAGCCGGTCGACCGCGCCATCTTCGACGAGGCAAACCGCCGCGTCCTCGCCGAAGGCGGCGAGCCGGCCCGCGCCACGCCCATGCTCCTCGGCATCACCCGGGCGTCGCTGGGCACCGAGAGCTTCCTGGCGGCCGCGTCCTTCCAGGAGACGACGCGCGTACTTACCGAGGCCGCCATTTCCGGCTCCGTCGATCATCTGGCCGGCCTCAAGGAGAATGTGATCATCGGCCGACTCATCCCGGCGCGCATGGACATGACTGAGGAGGGCCGGGAGCGCCTCGGCATCGTGGCCGAGGAAGAGGCCGCCCGCGAGATGGCCGCGAGGCTCGCCCTCGAGGATGCGCAGCACGAGGCGGACTTCGAAGAGTTCTCGGCCCTGATGGCCATGGACCCGGTCGATGCCGCCTTCGACGACGACTAGGCTCCGCGATACCGGAGGCCGGTGGGAATCTGAGAGTACCCGCCCACCGCAGACCGCAGTGGGCGGGTACATGCGCCGCGAAGCCGCGGACGGGAACGGAGGGCACGTGCCGACCCTCTATATCGCAGGCGACGCCCCAGGCGTTGGTGTCACCGCCGCCGCGGCGGGCCTCTCGACTCTGCTGGATGGCGTCAACGGCGCGCCATCGGTCGAGGAGCTGCCAAGCATCAACGACGCCAAGGCAGGTGAGCCTGACGCGCGGGTCCTGCTCGTGAGCAGTCCGGCCTCCGCGAACCCTTCGCGGGCGACGTCGGCCCTCGGCGAGCGGCTGATGGGCGTCATCATCAACGCCGTTCCGGACTCTGGTCGCCACGCCGTGATGACGATCACCGCACCCTCATTCCAGGAGCAGGGCATTCCGGTGCTCGGCATCGTGCCGGAGGACCGCCGCATGCTGGCGCCGACGGTGCGCGACGTCAGCGAGCATCTCGGCGCCGAGTGCATCAACCTGGGAGAACTGGACGATCCGGACGCGGCGCTGGACGCGCTGGTGGAGCACTTCATGCTCGGCGGCCTGTTCCTGGACACCGGCGTCTACGTCTTCGGCCGGCGCGAGCAGAAGGCCGTTATCGTGCGTGGGGACCGGCCGGACCTGCAAATGGCCGCGCTGGAGACCTCGACCGTCTGCCTCGTCCTGACCGAGGGACAGCTGCCCGTGCAGTACATCGTCCACCACGCGGCCCTGAACCAGGTGCCGATGCTGCTGGTCAACAAGCCCACGCTGGAGACGATGGAGGCGCTGCACACCGTCGGCGAGCGGTCGAGCGCCCGAAGCGTGCACAAGGCGCGCCGCTTCGGCGAGCTCCTCTCGGCGCACTGCGACCTCGCCCCCCTTGCCGGGGCCGCTGCCTAGCTACGTCTCCGTCGGTTCCCGAATGCACCCCGTGATGTGGTCGTTGATCATGCCCGCCGACTGCATGAAGGCGTAGCAGATCACGGTCCCCGCAAACTTGAACCCGCGCCGCTTCAGGTCCGCCGCCATTGCGTCCGACTCCGGCGACCGCGCGGGCGTGTTCTCCCACGTCAGCACGCCGGCTCTCCGAAGCGTGTAGTGCCCCGTGAAGCTCCAGATGTACGTGTCGAAGGAGCCAAACTCGGCCTGCACCTCGAGGAACCGCTGTGCGTTGGTGATGAATGCGTCGACCTTCAGCCGGTTGCGCACGATTCCCGGGTCGGCCAGTAGCCGCGCCCGGTCGGCGTCGGTGTACGCGGCGATCTTCACCGCGTCAAAGCCGTCGAAGGCGGCGCGGTAGGCCTCGCGCTTGTGGAGGATCGTTCGCCAGGAGAGGCCGGCCTGCGCGCCGTCGAGAAGGAGGAACTCGAGGAGCTTCCGGTCGTCGTGCAGTGGGACGCCCCACTCCTCGTCGTGGTAGCGCGCCATGATCGGGTCGTCCGGCCCGCCGAAGCAGCGAACGACCCGCTCTACACTGCCAGTGGTCATTGGGAGCGCGCCTACTCCAGCGTCGCCTCGACGCTGAGCTCAACGTTGCCCTTGAGCGCCTGCGAGATCGGGCAGCCGTCCTTGGCCGCCTCCGCCGTCTCCACGAACTTGGCCGCGTCGATGCCGTCCACCTGCCCACTGACTTTAAGCGCGCTGGACACCACCTTGAAGCCGGCGTCCACCCGGTCGAAGGTGACGGTGGCGCTGACCTCGAGCTTGGTGGGCGGCGTCCCGCCCAGGTTGAGCATGTGCGAGAAGGCCATGGCGTAGCAGCTCGCGTGGGCTGCAGCCACCAGCTCCTCCGGGCTCGTCTTGCCCTCCGGGCCCTCCGTGCGCGAAGCCCAGGTGACGGGCAGCCCGTTGACTGCGCTGCTGGTCACCTCGTTGATCGTGCCGTTGCCGTCCGCAAGGGCGCCGTTCCAGGTTACTTGGGCCTCTCTAACCGCTGCCATTGATCATTCCTCCCTGCGTGTTTCGTAGTTTCGCCTTCCCGCACCCCACACCTCGACCATCGTCGGAGCTGTGAAGCAGGGTCACCGGCATTATACCGCAATGGGCGAGAGAGGAAACCGTGGAGTCGAGGGGCAAGCTCCGTCACACGCCACCGCCGGCCCGGGCAACCCGAGCCGGTGCAATGATGTGGGCCAGCCGTAAGGTCGGCGGCCGGTGGGAAGCAGCCCCGCCAGCCGCGCGAATCGCGACGCTACTCTGCGCCCGCCGCCGCCAGCGCGGCGTCGATCTGGGCCGTGCTGTAGCCGACGATGCGCTCGTCGCCGATCACCGTGACCGGCGTGGTGCGAAAGCCCATCTCCAGCAGGGTCGTGAGCGCCTCACGGTCCTCGGAGACGTTCCGCTCCGTGAATGAGATCCCCTTGCGTGAAAGGTACACTTTCACCATGTGGCAGGGGCCTCAGCCGGCCGACGTGTATACCTGAATCTGGTTGTCCATGATCACCCCTCCTAGGACTGCTCGCGGCCTCGCTCTTGCCGACGCCGCTCGTTGAACTCCCGCTTGCCCCCGGTCTCCTCGAAGAGCTCCTGGCCCAGCGGAACGGCCTCGCCGATTGTCTGGACGGCCTCCCCGTCCTCCATGTACTTGCGAAGAAACTCCTCGCTCACAAAGAACATTCATATGCAGAAGCCATCGCGTTCGATGTCCTCGTGATGGCGTTCGCAGGGGCAGATTTTCTTGCGGTCCTCGACGGGATCGCCGCTCAGCGGCATTCAGGGACAGTAGCGGTAGCCATAGGTGCGCTCGTTCTCCGCCAGCCCCTGCTGCACGACCTCGACGACGTCCCGCTCGGGGAAGAACTCGTATGGGCCGCGCGCCACGTAGCGCTCCGAAAACTTGACGGCCCGCTCGAACGCTTCTTCCTGGGTCAGCTTCCGCTTCTGCATTCCCGCCTCTAAGCCCGGCTCGGCGACGGCCCCAGCCGCATCCGCATGTGCATCTCGCACGACATACTCGCGAACGCCTGCTGCTGCCTCACGAGGCGGTCCACCAGTGACGGCAGCGCCGCCTCGATTTCTGCAATTGTCTTTTCGCGCGCAACCTCGATGCTCAGGAGGGCGCTCGTCCCGCACTCGCACCGGGCGGCGAAGAACACCTTTCGGAACCCCGGGTTGGCCGACAGGTCCATCTTGAAGCCCGGCAGAGGCGTGAGCCCAGAGTCCTCGGGAAGCGCCCCGTGGACCAGGTCCCTGATCTGCTGAGTCTCCAACTGCTCGTCCGCGTCCGTCGGAAGCGGCATCTGGTAACCCCTGCGGAAGTTGGTGGCGCATACGGGATTCGAACCCGTGGTCTCCGCCTTGAGAGGGCGGTGTCCTTGGCCGCTAGACGAATGCGCCACGCGCTTCGGCCAATCTGGAATGCCACCTTGAGTATAGCCCATCCCTCCGCCGCATGCCACTTGTTCACGAAGCCCGGCGCCCACGGTCCTACGTCTTCCAACGGACCACACGCTCCGACCTCCGTGACCGAAACCGCTCCTGGAATGTCACATCTGAGCCCCTCGACCCTCGCTCCGCAGCGTCAGGCAGGGCATAATGCCGAACGCCATCACCCATGGCGTCATGCGTGACTTCGCCTTGACACCCAACAGGGCGCCCGATAGCATTCCCAGCTACAAGGGCCCACCCCCTTTGAGGTGCGCTTCTCCGTGTCGGAACAGGCAAACCCCGCCGAAAATGTGACGTCACCAGAGTACCTCGGCAAGTACCAGGCTCTGGTGCATGACGCCCTGCGCGACTGCCTCGCCTCCCCCGATACGCCCCTGGGCACCATGCTCCGCTATCACATGGGTTTCGAGTCCCCCGACGGCGAACCGCAGGAGTCTGTCGCCGGCAAGCGCCTTCGGCCCGCCCTCTGCCTCTACGTCTGCGAGGCTGTCGGCGGCGCCGTCGAGGACGCCCTTCCCGCTGCCGCTGCACTCGAGCTCATCCACAACTTCTCGCTCATCCATGACGACATCCAGGACCAGGACCTTGAGCGCCGAGGCCGCGCGACCGTCTGGTCCATCTGGGGCAAGTCCAGCGGCATCGTCGCCGGCAACGCGCTGCGCACGGTCGCCGACTCCACGCTCTACCTGCTTCGGCAGTCCGACGCGCCGCCGGCCGCCGCCCTCGAGGTCGTGCAGACCCTGACCGCCCGCTGCCTCGAGCTCGTCGAGGGGCAGCGCATGGACCTGAACTTCGAGTCCCGGCTGGACGTCGGCCCGGACGAGTACCTCGACATGGTCTCGCGCAAGACCGGCGCCCTCGTCGAGGCCGCTATGCACATGGGCGCGCTGCTCGGCGGCGCGACGGCCGCGCAGGTCGAGCGCCTCGCACGCTGCGGCCGCCTGCTCGGCCTGACATTCCAGGCCCGCGACGACGTCCTCGGCATCTGGGGCGACCCTGTCATGATGGGCAAGGCCACGGGCGCGGACATTCGCCGCCGCAAGAAGTCCCTGCCCGTCCTGTTCGGTTTCTCCGGCACTACCGGCGCCGGCCGCGAGCGCCTCGAGCAGCTCTACAGGGCGGACGACGAGATGGACGACGAAGACGTCGCCGCCGTCATGGGCATCCTTGACGCCGCCAAGGCCGAGGAGTCCGCGCAGTCGGTCGCCGAAGACAAGGGGGCGCTGGCCATGGATGAGGCCCGCGCCGCCGGGATCCCGGAGGAAGCCGTCCGGGAATTGCACGACCTCGCCCACTTCTTCGCGCACCGCGCTTTCTAGAGGCTCGGATGCCGGTTGCGCCGGATACCCCTTTGGGCCACACTGGTGCCATGACCTCGACTGCTGTGCACGACATTCCCCCGGATCTGGAGCCCGCGTACCGGGAGTGCATCGCGCTGGCCAAGTCCCACTACGAGAATTTCACCGTCGCGGGCTGGTTCCTCCCCAAGCGCCTGCTGCCCCACGTCGCCGCCGTGTACGCCTACTGCCGCGGCGTCGATGACCTCGGCGACGAGGCCGCGGGCGACCGGCTCGCCCTGCTGGACGCGTGGGAGGCGGACCTGGAGCAGGCCTACACCGGCACGCCCACGGCCCCGCACCTGCGCGCGCTGCAGCACACCATTCGCGCCTTCTCCATCCCCCCGGAGCCCTTCCGCAAGCTGGTCACCGCCAACCGCATGGACCAGACCAACCACCGCTACGCCACCTTTGACGACGTGCTCCACTACTGCGAGCACTCGGCCAACCCCGTCGGCTTCCTCTACCTGCTCCTCTTCGGCTACGACGATAACGAGCGCCGCCGGCTTTCGGACTTCACCTGCACGGCCCTGCAGCTCGCCAACTTCTGGCAGGACGTGCGCCGGGACTGGGACAAGGGCCGCGTCTACCTGCCGCTGGAGGACATGGAGCGGTTCGGCTGCACCGAGGAACAGCTCGCCGAGGGCGTCTGTACCCCCGCCTTCCGCGAGCTGATGGCCTTCGAGGTGGAGCGGGCGCAGGGCCTCTTCGAGCAGGGGTTGCCCCTCGTCGGCATGCTGCAGGGCCCCGCCCGGCTGCACGTCAAGCTCTTCAGCCTCGGCGGCATGCGCGTGCTGGACGCCATCCGAGCGCAGGACTACGATGTCCTCTCCAAGCGCCCGACGGTCACGGGGCGGCGCAAGGCGTGGCTCATTGCGAAGACGTATCTGGGCATGAAGCTGACCAGGCAAATCTAGGCGGCGCACAGGGGACGGAGCGAGGCATGGCGCGGACGACGGCACTGGACGAGGCCTACGCCCACTGCCAGCGCGTCACCAAGACCGAGGCCAAGAACTTCTACTACGCCTTCGTGACCCTCCCCAGGGCCAGGCGCATGGCCATCTTCGCCGTCTACGCCTTCTGCCGCCTTTGCGACGACATCGCCGACGAACCGCTCCCCGTCGACGAGAAGCGCGCCAAGCTCCGCGAGGTCGATGCAGCCCTCGAGAGGGCCCGCAACGGCAACCCCGACGGCCCCGTCTACAGCGCCCTCGCCCACGCCGTCCATGAGTACGGCATCCAGTGGGAGGACCTGTCGGAGATCGCCCGCGGCGTAGAGATGGACCTGACCCTCAACCGCTACGAGACCTTCGACGACCTTTCGACGTACTGCTATCGCGTCGCCTCCGTTGTCGGCATCGTCTGCATCCACATCTTCGGCTTCTCGGACCCGGTTGCCCGCGACTACGCCATCGACCTCGGCCTCGGCATGCAGCTCACCAACATCCTGCGCGACATCAAGGAGGACGCGGAGATGGGCCGCGTCTATCTGCCGCAGGAAGAGCTGCGCCGCTTCGAGTATCCTGAAGAGGCCCTCATGGCCGGCGAGACCAACGACGAGTTCGTGCGGCTGATGCGGTTCCAGGTCGCACGTGCCCGCGGCTACTTCGACAGCGGGAAGCGGCTGCTCCCGCTGCTGCCGGTCCGCTCGCGGGCCTGCCCGGCGGTCCTCGGCGGCCTGTACAGCCGCGTCCTCGATCACATCGAGGAGCGGGGCTACGACGTCTTCGAGCGCCGCATATCCCTCCCGACCCGGGAGAAGCTCACGCTGGCGGTACGCATTTGGCTACAGAGTTACCTGCCCCTGAAGGGCGCCGCCGCTGCGTGGTGATCGGCGGCGGGCTGGCGGGCATCGCCGCCGCCTGCGCCCTCGCCGACCGCGGCGTCGCCGTCACCCTGCTGGAAAAGCGCCCCTACCTCGGCGGCCGCGCATTCTCGTTCCGGGACAGCGAGTCAGGCCGCCACATCGACAACGGCCAGCACATCTACCTGGCCTGCTGCACGGCGTACACCGGCCTCCTCCGCCAGCTCGGCGTGTTCGAGCGCACGACGCTCCAGCGCCGCCTGCGCGCGGTTATCGTCGACCGCAACGGCCGCCGGGGGGGGCTGAGCGCCGCACCATTGCTGCCCGCGCCGCTGCACCTGCTGCCCTCGTTCCTGACCTACCCGCACCTGTCGCTCGGCGAGAAGCTCCGCGCCGTCTCGGCAATGCTCGGCATCATGCGCACAGACCGCGCCAGGCACCGCGATACTCTGGAGGCGCAGACCTTCCGCGACTGGCTCGTCCGCCGAGGGCAGTCGGAGCGGGCCATCGCGGCCCTCTGGGACCTGCTGACGCTCCCCGTATTCAACGACACCGTCGATAGGGTCAGCGCCTACATGGGGCTGATGTTCTTCCAGGACGGCATGCTGGCCGGCCGCCACAGCGCCGACATCGGCGTCTCCTCCGTCGGGCTGACCGAGCTCGTCGAGGGTGCAGCCCGCGAGTACCTCGAAGCCCGCGGCGGCGAGGTCCTCGCGGGCCGCAGCGTGACCGGCATCGCGGCCGAGGAGGGAGTCGTCACGGGCGTCGTAGCGGGCGGTGAGCTTGTGCCCGCCGACGCCGTGGTCGCGGCCGTGCCGTGGGACGCCCTCGCGCCGCTACTGCCGGCCGATGCCGGCGCGAGCAGCGCGCCCGTGCTCGAGTGGGCGCCCATCATAAACGTGCACGTCTGGTACGACCGGCCCGTCATCCACGATCCCTTCCTCGCCGTGCTCGACAGTCCGCTGCAGTGGGTGTTCAACCGGTCGCGCATCGAGGGCCTGCCGGGGCCGGGCCAGCACCTGTGCATCTCCGTCAGCGGCGCGTGGGAGTTCGCCAGCATGCCCCGCGACGCCCTTCGCGAGCTGTTCCTTGACGAGATGGCTCACGTGTTTCCCGCAGCCGCCGAGGCCGCCGTCGAGCGGTTCATGGTCGTGCGGCAGGTCAACGCGACGTTCCGCTGCACGCCGGGCGCGCAGTCGCGGCGGCCGGGGCAGCGCACGGCGGTCGCCGGGCTGGCCCTCGCCGGCGACTGGACGCAGACCGGGTGGCCCGCGACGATGGAGTCGGCGGTGCGCAGCGGCCGCCTCGCCGTCGAGGCGGTCCTCGAGGAACTGGAACGCGGCGCAACGGAGCCGGCCTTGCCTTGACATGGCAAACGGCGGCGTGACACGCTGACGCTATCCGGCAGCCTGGGGTGATCGACCACTTGGAGAGGCATTTCACTGCGACGGGGTTTGTGGTGCAGGACGATGCAACGCTGCTGCACTGGCACGCCAAGCTCCAGTGCTGGCTGCCCCCCGGCGGCCACATCGAGCCCAACGAGGACCCCGTTCAGGCCGTCCTCCGCGAGGTGGCGGAGGAGACGGGCGTCCGGGCGGTGGTGGTTCCCATCGGGGGCGTCGAGAGCACGTTGGAGTATCCCCAGGAGATCCAGCCGCCGCTCACCATCATGGTGGAGGACATCGACGATCCGGTGCAGGGGTTCCATCAGCACATCGATTTCATCTACGTGTGCCGCCCCACGATCCGTGTCGAGGCGATCCCCGACGGCTGGCGGTGGGTCACCCGGGACGAGCTTGCCGCGGGCCTGCCGCTGGCCCGCAACGGCAGCGAGGGCGTCACGCCCCCCGACGACGTCCGGCTTCTCGCCGCCCGTGCCTTCGAGGCTGTAAGCGCCCACACTGCCTGAAAGGGGTCTGCTCACAGTGAAGGCCCTCATTTTCGCGCCCTTCTCCACCAACAGCCTCGACCGACTCCGCCGCCGCATGGACGTGGTCTACGAGCCCTGGACGGAGAGCCGCAAGCTGTGGGACCCATCCGAGCTGGCCGTCCGCCTCGCCGGGGAGTCCATTGAGGCGGTGATCACGGAAATCGACTTCCTCTTCGACGAGGTGTTCGAGGACCCGTCGCCGCTGCGCTTCATCGGCCTCTGCCGCCAGGCCACCACGCAGATCGACCTCGATGCGGCGCAGGCGCGGGGCGTGACCGTCGTGAACACGCCCGGGCGCAACGCCAACGCCGTCGCCGAGCTCACCATCGGGCTCGCCCTGTCGCTGGTGCGGCGCATCCCCGAGGCCAACGCCTACGTGCGCGGCGGCTCGTGGGACCACCCGCTCGCGGCCTACACCGACATGCGGGGCGTCGAGCTGGCGGGCAGGACAATGGGCATCGTCGGCATGGGCGCCGTCGGCAGGCTCGTCGCGCGGAAGGCGAGAGCGCTCGGCATGCGCGTCCTCGGCCACGACCCCTACGCGACGGGCCCCCGCTACGTCTCGATGACCTCGCTCGACGCACTGCTGGCGGATAGCCACATTGTGTCGCTGCACGCGCCCGAGAATTTGGAGACCACCGGCATGCTGGACGAGCGGCGGTTGGCGCTCATGCCGCGCGGCAGCTACCTGATCAACACGGCCTCGGCGGCGCTCGTCGACCAGCACGCGCTCGCCGGCGCGCTCCGCTCGGGGCGGCTGGCGGGCGCCGGCATCGACGCCTACGAGACCCGTCCGGTGGCGCCGAACAGCCCCCTGCTCTCGCTGGACAACGTCGTCCTCACGCCGCACGTCGGCGGCGCGACGGCGGAGACCATCGAGCGATACTCGCGGGCTATCGCGCGAGCGCTGCTCCGGTTCGAGCGGTCGATGCGCGCCCCCCGCCCAAGGGCCGTTGCGAGGCCGGCATGAGTGACGCGAACGGCGCAACGTTCCTCGCCATCGACGTGGGCACGGGCACGCTGAAGGCGGCCGCCGCGGCGCCGGGCGGGCGGCTGCTCTCGGTGGCGACGGCCCCCGCGCCGTATCTCCCCACAGACGCCGACAGTTCCTTCAGCCGCGACTTCGACGTGGACGCCCTGTGGCCCGCCATCGTCGGCGTGGCCCGCCGCGCGCTGCACAGCGCGGGCGCGTCGAACGGCAGCGTGGCGGCCGTGAGCGTCACCAGCCAGCGGCAGGGCATCGGCGCGCTCGACGCCAAGGGCCGCGAGCTCTTTCTCGGACCCAATATGGACCTGCGCGCCTTGTTCGATGGCATGGCCTTTGACGAGGCCAACGCCGACACGGTCTACCGCCTCACGGGCCACCTGCCCTCCTTCCTGCTGGCGCCGCTCAAGCTGCGCTGGCGGCAACAGAACGAGCCTGCCGTGTACGAGCGTATCGCCTCCGTGCTGACGGTCGGCGACTGGGTCGGCTACAGGCTCACCGGCGAGGCCGCCCTGCAGGAGACGCTTGCCGCGGAAGCGGGCCTCCTCGACATCGCCAGCGGCGCCCATGCCGAGGAACTCTTCGAGACGCTCGGGGTGCGCACGGACTTCATCCCGCCCGTCACCGGCCGCCTCGAGCGACTGGGCGGCCTGAGCGGGGACGCTGCGGCGGAACTCGGGCTGGCCCCGGGCACGCCGGTCATCGTCGCGGGGCCGGACACGCAGTGCGGCCTGCTCGCGATGGGCGTGGCCTCGTCGGGCGACACCGGCGTCGTCGCGGGGTGGAGTGTGACGGCGCAGCGGGTCACCCCTCAGCCGGCGCCGGACGCCGCGAGGCGCACGTGGGTCGGCCGTCACGTCCTGCCCGAACGCTGGGTCGCCGAGTCCAACGCCGGTGACGGCGGCAACGCGTACCGATGGCTGCTTGAGCTGTTGGTCGGCGCGGAGGACGGCGGTTTCGAGCGCATGGAAGCCCTGATGTCCGAGGCCCCTCCCGGCGCGGACGGGGCCGTCGCGCTCATCGGCCCCGCGCCGCTGGATTTGTCTCGCCCGAGGCTGCATCCGGGCGGGTTGCTCTTTCCGGTGCCGGTGACCTTCAGCGGCCTCGACAGGGCGCGGCTCGCACGAGCGGCGCTGGAGAACGTCGTTTTCGCCGTCCGCGGCGCGTCGGACCTGCTGGACGAGGTCACGGGCGCGCCTCCCGACGGCCTCGCGGTCGGCGGCGGCATGACGCGCACCACCCTGTTCACGCAGGTGCTCGCCGACGTCATGGCCCGCCCCGTCCACGTCGCCCCGGCGCCGGAAGTGAGCCTGCGGGGCGCCGCGCTTGCGGCAGAGGCCGCGCTCGAGGGAAACGATGCCCTCGTACAGCTCGCAAGAGTCGCACGCGAGGGGCTGCGCGAGGTCGCTCCGGACCCGGTCGCGCAGATCGAGTACCAGGAGCGCTACGCCCGCTGGCTGGACGCCCGGGCCCGGCTGGAGGGTTTCCTCTAGCGCGCTGCCGCCGTCGCACATCGATGCGGTACAATGGGCCGCAGTCCACCAAGGAGCAGCCGATGCCATCCGAGCCCTGGCTAGCCGAGCGTGCCGCCGTGTGCGAGACCGCGCGGGAGCTTGACCGGCTGGGCCTCGTCGCGGGGGCCAGCGGCAACGTCAGCCTGCTCATCCCCGGCGACCCGCCGCTCGTCGCCATCACCCCCAGCCGGGTGTCCTACCGCTCCATGACGGCCGACGACGTCCCGGTCATGGACTTCGAGTATGAGCCGGTGCACGGCGACCTGCCTCCCTCGTCGGAGTCCGCGCTCCACCTCGCCGTCTACCGGGCGCGCAGGGACGCGAAGGCCGTCGTGCACACGCACTCCGTCTACGCGACCGTATGCGCCGTGTCCGGCATCGAGATCCCGGCCGTCATCGACGAGGTGGCCGTGACCGTCGGCGGGGCCGTGCGCGTGACCGACTATGCGCCGCCGGGGTCCGAGGAGCTGGCGGACAAGGCCGTCGAGGCGCTGGAGGGACGCAGCGCCGCGCTGATCAGCAACCACGGGCTGGTCACGCTGGGAAGGGACCTGGAAACGGCCATGGACATCGCCGTCCTGGTGGAGCGCGCCGCGCACATCTGCATCGTCACGCGGCTGCTGGGGCTCCAGCGGCCCCTGCCCCCGGAGGCGCTGGCCGTGGAAGAGGAGCTCTTCCGCATGCGCCTCTCCGTCGAGGGCAATCGGTAGCCGCGCCAGGAGGGACAATGGTCTCCGTACCCGGATTCCTGTTGCGCCGCCTCTACGTCAAGGGCAGCCTCCGCGCCACGGACGACGGGCTGTCCTTCGAGCTGCGGAACTCCCTGGGTTCCGGCTACGCCCGAAGCATGCTCCCGCTGACCGTCGACGGCGAGGAGGCGCCGATGGAGCGCACCACCTTCTCCGTGGACGGCACGACCATCGCCTTCTCCGACGTCTCCGCCGAGGTGCCCTTCACCCTCGCCATGAACCGGACGACGACCATCGCCGTGTCCGGCGTCGTGCCCGCCCCGGGCGCCCACACCATTGGCATGGCCTTCGAGGTGCAGGGCCTCGGCGTGCTGCGCTTCGACTTCACCGACACCCTCAGCGATGGCTAGCGGGCTGCGCGTCGCGGTCACGGGCGCCGCGGGCTCCGTCGGCGAGAAGCTCGTCGAGCGCCTGGCGGCGTCGGACGACGTGGACTTCGTCGCCGCCTTCGACTCGCGCCCCATCCCCCTCGAGCGCCCCAAGGTCGCGTGCTTTCAGCAGGACATCCGCCAGCCGATGGCCGACATCCTGCGGGAGTACCGCGTCGACACCCTCGTCCACCTCGCCTTTCTGCTGCGGCCCGCGCGCAACCGCGAGGCGATGCGGCGGGTGAACGTCGGCGGGACCGCGCAGGCCCTCCGAGCCTGCCAGGAAGCGGACGTGCGGAAGCTCGTGTACTACAGCAGCACGACGGTCTACGGGCCCCACCCCGGCGACCCGCTGCCGTACACGGAGGCGTCGCCGGTGCGCCCCGTCCGCGGCTTCCACTACGCCGAGGACAAGGCCGCCACGGAGCTCATGCTGGAGGTCTTCGCCGCCGACAATCCTGCCATCTGCGTCACGGTGCTCAGGGGCTGCGTGATCATGGGGCCGCGCTCGGAGAACTTCATCACACAGGCCTTCCGCAAGCCGGTGCTGGTCAAGGTTGCGGGCGCGGACCCGCAGCTGCAGTTCATGCACGAGGACGACGTGCAGGACGCGCTGGAACTCTGCATCATGGAGCAGGTGCCCGGCGTCTACAACATCACCGGCTCCGGCGCCGTCGCGTTCTCCGACATCGCCCGCGTCGCCGGGGTGCGCTCGATCTCGCTCCCGGCGCCGATCCTCGCGGGCCTCACGCAGGCGAGCTGGACGCTGCGGCTCCAGAGCGACTCGCCGGCCAGCGGCCTTGCGATGGTGCAATGGTCGTGGGTGGCCAGCAACGAAAAGTTCACCCGCGAGACGGGCTTCCGGCCGCGCTACTCCTCCCGCGAGGCGCTGGAGGCGTCGACGCTGGCGCGAGGCGAGCGGGGCGCCGCATGAGCGACCACCCGCGCCGCGTTCAGCGCATGTTCGACGGCATCGCCCGCCGGTATGACGCCTTCAACACCGTCGCGTCGCTGGGCCGCGACGAGTCGTGGCGACGGCTGACCGCACGCATCGCCGCGCCCGAGCCGGTCGAGCGCGGGCTCGACGCGGCGGCTGGCACCGGCAAGCTCGCGGCCGCGCTGGCGGCTCGAGCGTCGCACGTCACCGCCCTCGACTTCTCCGCGCCGATGCTCCTCCGCGGCGGGCCCGGCCTGCAGGCGCGCGGCCTCCTGGGCCGCATCGAGCGCGTGCAGGGCGACATTCTCGCGCTGCCCTTCCCCGACGCCGCGTTTGACTGCGCCACCATCGGCTTCGGCCTGCGCAACCTCGCCGACATCCCCCTCGGGCTGCGCGAGTTCCGGCGCGTGCTGCGGCCCGGCGGGCGGCTGGCGGTGCTGGACATCGTGCGGCCCCGAAGCGCGGTGGGCAAGGCGGCCTACGGCGTCGGCTTCCGGCGGCTCATGCCCCTCGTCGGCTGGGCGCTCTCCGGCGACCGCGGCGCCTACCGCTACCTCCCCGACTCCGTCGAGCGTTACCTGGACCCCGACGAGCTCGCCTCGGCCATGGCGGACGCGGGCTTTTCCGGCGTCGGCTACCGCGGCCTCATGCTCGGCAGCATCGCCATCCACTGGGGCGTGGCGGGGTAGGCGGGGGACTCGTTTTTTCTTTTTTGAGAAACGGGTCTGAATCGTTTTTCCCAAAACAAACGACGAACAAACCGGCTCGGATCGTGGGAACTGCGGTGCGTGCGTGTGCCATGGGGCAAGGCTAGCGGGGGTGGCAGGCGAGGGAAAGGGGCTCGTGTCAGGGGAGGAGTCCCCCCGCCCGCCACCCCGTGGGTTCCCGCCTGCGCGAGAACGACGAGTGTGAGGACGCGGGAACAACGAGTGGGGTTAGTACTCCTGGAACAGCTGCCCCCACGGCGTTTTCAGCGCCTCGCGGATGCGGCGCTTGCCCTTGAGGTTGCGCCAGTAGCCGTTGTGGTACACGTTCGACGCGAGGTACGCCAGCGGCACCAGCGGCGAGCGCAGCCACACCTTCTCCAGGAACTTCAGCGGCCCCCAGTAGATGAGCTTCTGCCCCCGGCTCGCGAAGGTGTTCTCCACCGTCTGGAAGCCGTAGTTCACCTCCGAGATGTCCTCGCCGACGACCTCGATCGCGTCGGGGTCGCCGCAGCCGAGCCCCCGCTCGTGGGCGATGCGGATGAAGTCGATGCGCATCGGGTCGAGGCCCATCATCTTCGCGGCGATGGCGTCGATGGCCACCTGGTCGGCGGAGGCGAGCATCACCCCCGGCGTGTGCCAGCGCATCGCGCGCGGGCCGGGGCCGTCGCCCGCGAATGTGCCGTCCATGACGGCGAAGAGGCCGGAGTGCAGCTCCTTCTGGATGGTCAGCAGGTCCACCAGCGTCTCGTGGATGACCGAGTGGGTCCAGTGGCGCTTGCGGTTGAGCAGCCCGCCGAAGGCGTTCTTCATCGCGCCGGTCATGGTGGTGAAGACGTGCGTCTTCATGGTGGGAAGCTGGATGATGCTCTTGCCCGCGAAGCTGGCGGGCACGGTGATGCCCTCCGGGAAGATCTTGTCCAGCACCAGCATCTCGCCCCTGGGCTCGTAGCGCACCCACTCGTTGGGCGGCACGTCCAGGTGCACCGTCGGCACGCCGAGCCGGTCCGTCACGGGCTTGTGCTTGTTCGCCACCTCGCCCTCGTACGAGTCGACGACGACGGTGCCGTTGTGCGCGCCGATGAGCTCCGTGTACCCGTCCTCCCGCAGCGTCTTGATGACGCCCTCCAGCTGCCACGGCGACGTCGAGCACGCCGGGTACCAGTGCTGCCACGAGATGTTGATCTTCAGCAGCACCGGGTCGGCGGCGGGCAGCGCGTCGCGGTAGCCCGCCATCCGCATCGCCGACCCCACGTCGTCGAGCACCCTCTCCGGCGCCGTCCGCACCACGGCCACGACGGACCGCCGCGACGGCGCGCTACCCTGCCCTGCCTCCGTAAAGGCCGCCTCTGTACTCATGCCACCAGTGTACCCCACTTCTCGTCGTTCCCGCGCAGGCGGGAACCCAAGGCCCCCGCCCCCCACGCAACCGATTGCCCTGACCCCGTCGAAGGCCCACTTCCTCGTTTTCCCGGCGAAAGCCGGGACCCAGAGCCCCCCGCCCCCCTCCTATTCGTCGTTCCCGCGCAGGCGGGAACCCATCCCCCCGCCCGCACCTGCTTCCGTTCGTCCTGAGGGAAATCGAAGGATGAACGGGGGCGCCTCAGCGCCCGCAGACGCCCGCCCCCTGACACCATACCCACGCCTATCCGCGCCCGAACCCCCTACCCTCCCCCCATGCAGCACCAACCCACACCCCCACGCACACCCACCGTAGACGGGCGGTCCACCCCCGCCGTCTCCATGGCCCGGGCATTCGTTCCAGTCGCTTTCGGAAGTCGAATCCGTATCTGGAGCAGTCGTTTCCAGCTACGGATCTCCCCGGCGATTCGAATTTTTTTCGCGCCGGAACGAATCCGTGGCCGTATCTGGCGGCACGGCAAATCGTAGGGAAAGGAAACGAATCACCTAATGGCAAAAACCCAACAAAACGAAGCCTGCTTCCGTTCGTCCTGAGGGAAATCGAAGCCTGTCCTGAGGCTCTCGAAGGGGATGAACGGGAGCGGCGCACGCCGCCGCTCCCCCCCGCCCCAAAACCGGACCTGTCCTGAGGGAACGCGAAGAACCTGTCCTGAGCCTGTCGAAGGATGGAACTTCCCCCCGCCCTGCCTCGTTGTATGCTTGTGTTGGGTAGCAGCAACATCATTGTTGCTGTTACCATGCACGCTATCACCTTGTGCGAAAGGGGGATGCCGAAACGAGGGAAGGTCATTCCGCTTGAGAAACGTGAGTTTAGGAAAGGGAGAACAGCAATGAATCAATTCTGGAAGTTCAGTTCAATCCTCGCAGTCCTGGCGTTGCTCGTGGTCATGGGCCTGAGCACGCAGGGGAGTGTGCAAGCGCAGTCAGTGGCGCCGACGAGCGTCTGCTCCAGCTCCGCCGGAGGCTGCACCATCGTACAGTTTGGCAACCACGATGGAGACGATGGTACGACGGCAGAAGCTTACTACAGAGGGGCTGCGCCGAATGGCGGTGAAGTCGTCGTAGCGGATCTCACAGCGGCCAATTACAACAACGTATTCTCGTTCTCTCACACTGCTGCCGGCACGATTGAGATTCAAAACTTGAGCCAGGCTCGGGTCCAGGATAGGAACGACGCCGGTACCCCCACCGACGACTCCGATGACTATGACAACCCGGACGCCAACCCCAAGAAATTTACCTACACCTCCGGGAACGTAAGGATCGTCGCGGTACACCGGAGTTCCGGTTTGACGGATACCACAGCCACAGCCGGGGCAGCGGCTGGTGACGACATCATCCAAGTGAAGGCCTTCAATGGCGATCAGATCCGGGTGACCTACACGCCGCCTACGGGCAGTAGCACCTTTGCCGACGTCACGACGGTGCGGGTGGACAACGTGCGGCCCTCGCTGCTCGTCGGTTCGCCGTCTGTTCCGCTCATTGTGAGCGACGACGTCAACATCACGTTCAGCGCCGACTTTACGGATTCCGCCTCCGGGTTCCCCTCTGGATGGGACGTGGAGGTCGGTCCAACGAGCAGGCAGATAGGGCTTTCCGGCAGCGTGGAATCTGCTACCGCTCATTTGCAGAACAATTCAACCGACACGGACGACAACCACGTTACCGCAAAGGGTGGTGTGCGCTTGGTGCTTGCCGGCAACGTAATAGGACTTGCCGAGCGGGACTTCACCAAGATCGACGGCGGCTGGCGGCTCTCCAAGAGCTTCAGTTCGACCGCCATCCAGTCCATCGCCTCCAACGTGCCGTGGTACGTTGAGGTGCGGGACCGCGCGGGCAACACGCGCCGCACGCCCGGATCCATATCCGGGGGGTTAGCCCGTCACCTGCAGCCACCCAAAACACACTCCAGGTCAACAGGTTCAAGGGTGGTTTGCCTGCGACAGCTTTTGGTTCGGATGCGTCTGCGTTGGGGACTCAGACCCTCCTCACAGGCATCGCTTCCTTCAGGGGAACCAGTATCCGGATTACACGAGAGGATGCAGACGGTAATCCCGTGGTGAGCAACGTTCAGCCAATTACGGGTTTCAACAACGGGCTCATCAGATTCGTCAACACGCTTGGGGGTGCCGACGAACTTGACACCCCGAATACTCGCGTAGATGCGGCTGAGCGGGACGACCTGCTCTTCAATGACGCTGTGGCAACGGTTGCAGACAACCCTGCAACGACGACAGTGACTGAAGGTGTCGGAACCGCAGGCTACCAGTGTCGCTTTGACCCGCGAGACGAGAAGAATGCAGACGGTACCCTGGTCGCCCCGGTAGCAGGTGATGGCAACGTGGCGGACACCGATCAGGCAGGTCAGCTCGCCGCATGCGGCGCCCAAGGGGACGGCACCACCTATGAGATCCTGGGCAACAACCTCATCACGGTGGACAGTGAGAAACCCGTGCTTTCCTCTGCGACAACCGGTAAGGGTTGGAACCCTGCTACGGAGATGACCAAGACCCAGAAGAACTCCATCCAGCTCGCGTTCGCGGACGCGGGCGCTGACGACGACAGCGGGGCTCCGGGCAGCGGCCTTGACTCCGCCTCAGTGACGGTTGGCGCCTTCAGCGTCACCGGTCACACGGTGGTGGCGGCCCAGAGGGTCCGCAGCTGGGTCTTCCTGACCCTGGCGGACGACCTGGGGTCCACTGAGAGGCCGGACGTCCGGGTTTCCAGTGGCGCAATCACAGACAGGGCCGGTAACGCGGCCGACGGCAAGACTGTGAAAGCCTCTGACGGCTTGGGGCCGAACTTGAGCCTGAGCAAGAGCGCGGACCTGAGCAACGACAAGGTGACGGTCACTATCACCACCGACGAGCAGCTTGGCGACTCACCGCTGGTGTGGGTCACCAAGGCGGGTGACAGAGACGGGGCCGCCAAGATCAAGGCAAACGGCAAGGCGCCTATGGCCAGGGGCGAAACTCTGGAGGATGACGTTATAGAGGTGCCCGCCAGTGACATCAGGCAGACAGGCTCTTTGGTTTTCTCGTACACCATGAACGCCACCGGCGCCAATGACGGTGAGTACAGCGTCTTTGTTCGGGCTGAAGACGCTGGCGGGAATACGAGCACCAAGGGAGACGCGGCGTCCTCCTCGACTGCCAAGGCCTTCAGCTTTGAGATTGACAACCGGCTGAACGGCAGCGAGCCGCCTGTGGTCACCGTGGCGGACAAGGACACGGTAACCGAAGACGGTTCAACCCTTGAAGCGGAAGCCGTTGATCCCTTGATCGTGACCGTGGACTTCAGCAATGAGGGCCTTGCGCGCGGCAAGGAGTACCACCGTGACGGGTACCGGACGGTGGAGTTGACCTCGGCCAAGCTGAAGGTCAGTTTCGCTGACGGGACCTCGGAGACCACTACCTTCAACCTGACCACGGATGTCACCACGCCGGACAACGTGAAGTTCACCATCCCGGTGTTGAACCCGCAAATCGGGACCTATGAGCTGACGTTGCAGGCGGAGGACTCCGCCGGCAACGTGCGGACTGACAGCGCGGGCACCACCCCGCAGGACTTGAAAGCCACGTGGAAGGTGATTTCACCCAGGCCGGTAAACGTTGAACTGGCCCCCGGCTGGAACCTGGTTTCCCTGCCCTTCCAGCCGGCCAACCCGGCCATCAACTCGGTTATTCCGTCCACGCACCCGGCGGACATCGTGATGACCTTTGACAACGCGAGCCAGGTGTGGCTGGTGTCCCGCCGCGACGCGGAGACGGGCCAGTTCGTTGGTGACATCAACGTGATGACGGCGAGCACGGCCTACTTCATCCGGACGGAGAACTTCTCGCCAATCCGCATGCTGCGGCCACCGCTGGCCACGGCAGCAGCGGCGCCGCCTCCGCCTCCGGCCATCACGGTGGTCGAGGGCTGGAACCTGGTGCCGGTGGTGAGCAACGAGATCCCGACGCCTAGCACCATTGCCGCGGATGTGTATTTCGGCACGTTGGGCAACGACGGCTGGTTGAAGGCGCTGACCTTCGACACGCTGGTGCGCACGTGGGTCTCGGTGACGCCTGGTTCGTCGGTTACCTTGGCAGACGGTGACCGCAACCCGTGCACGGGCATGCCCATCGACGCGGAAAAGGTTGCGGCGGGGACGGAACCCTGCCAGATCGGCCAGTACGATGAGAAGTCCACCGGCACGGGCGACTACCGTGAGGGCGACAAGCTCCCTGCTGCCCCTGAAACTGGCACTGACCCATATGCGGATCTGAGGGACGGTGAGGGCAACGCAAATGCCGACATCGACGGCGCCAGGGACGGGTTCATCGGAGAGTTTGACGGCAACGACCGCGTAACCATCGGTACGCCGGTGACAGTCGGCAAGGGCTACTGGCTCTACTCCACCATCGACGGCGTGATCATCCCGTAACCCCTGACACGCTCGCCATGAGAGAGGCCTCCCCCGTTACGGGGGAGGCCTCTTTGTGTGCCCGGTGAGTGGGCGACAGGGAGAGGGGTTACTCCTGTCTCGGGGACTCGGTGACCCACCAGGCGGCGATGTCGCGGTCGAGGAAGGCGACGGGCACCTTGCCGAGGAAGAGGGCCGTCTGGTGGGCGCCCACCCTGCGCATCTCGTCGGCGACCACGCGGATCACGGGGGAGAAGTCGCTGATGGCGGCCTGCTGGTCCTGGAAGCCGCCGCGGTTGACCACAATGGGGCTCAGGATGATGTTGAAGACGGCGGGGCGGGCGGTCCTGTGGTTGGCGCCGGGGCGGTCAGACCTGGGCTCCGCGCCGGCCTCCTGCACCCCCTGGACCTGCTGAGCTGTCATCGGTGGTTCCTTTCCGCGGCGCTGGGGCCGTAGCCCAGCCCGTCGATGATGGCGTGGCCCACCCAGCGGACCTCGCCCCAGACATCGTCCTCGTCGGTCTGCTCCATGCGCCCGCCCAGGGGATGGTCGCTGCACCACCACCACGTCCCCACGGGGAACTCGCGGGCCCGCTTGACCAGAATGTCGCCCTCGTTCTTGAAGACGTAGAGGCGGTTCTCCAGCGGAACGGCCCTGGTGCAATCGACCAGGATCGTGCTGCCGTGGGGGAGCGTCGGCATCATGGAGTCGCCCACCACGCGAAAGACCCGCGCGCGCTCCAGGTCGATGCCCTGGGCCTCGAGGAAGCCGCGGCACCGGAAGGGCAGGCTGCTCTCGGCCGGCACGACCGTCGAAAACGTCGTCAGGCCGGCCGGCGACGGCTTCGTATGCACCTGGATGACGGCGACGTCCGAAGCCTCGCCGGGGTTGCGCCCCTCGGCCGGCGGCGTGTCCGTCAGCTCGAGGAGATAGTCGAGGGAGGTGTTCAGGTACATGGCGATCTGGATGAGCTTCTCCAGGGAGGGCTGGGCGCGGCCGGACAGGATCTTGGAGATGGTGGGCTGGGCCGAGTCCAGGCTGTAGCCGATGTGTTCGCCAAGCGCCTGCTGCGTCACACCCTGCCGCGCCATCGCGGCGGCCAGCCGCTCCCTGCTGAGGGTATGGTGTCTGTTCAGCATACCCAGTTTTCCTCTGTCACCCTTACGCTCTTTCCATGTATGGATAGTCAATTCCCCTTTCACCCTTACGCGCATCCCAAATATAAATTGTCAACAAGTTGCTTGACAAATGCATGTCTTGCATCTACCATGCCCATATGGATATGCCTGACATGCATTTACTAAAGAGAGTTGCCCGATCGGGCGTGACCCAGGAGCGGCTTGCGCTGACGCTGGGCATTGACCCCACCCAGTTCAGCCGGTACATCCGCGGGCTGCGGCGGCCGCCGGAGGGCTTCGAGGAGCGGGTCACCGCCATGCTGGACCGCCTTGAGGAGGCGGAGCAGGCCGCGGAGCAGGCGGCACGCGAGGCCCGGGCCCGAATCCTGGGGGCTGAGGACTGACGGGGGAAACCCGTTCGTCCTGAGGGAAATCGAAGGATGAACGAGGAATGCGCTGCCGTGCCCCGTTCGTCCTGAGGGAAATCCCCCCGTTCGTCCTGAGGGAACCCCCCGTTCGTCCTGAGGGAAATCGAAGGATGAACGGCGCCGTTCACCCGCTGCTGAACACCGAGTCCAGCGCCCGGAAGCACCGCCCCTCGACCGGCGGCCCGTCCCCATCGAGCTCCGCCAGCAGCGCCGCGCACCGCTCGAGGAAGGCGTCGAGATCGCCGTCGCCGCGGTAGTCGTACAGCGCGTCGCGGAACGCGTCGACGGCGTCATCGGCAACGCCCGCGCCGGCGAGCGCCAGGCGGCCGTCGATCGCGCGGGCAATGTGGAAGGCGTCGTGCATGTCGGTCATGGCGTGACTCGTGAGGCGCAAGTGTTGGTGCCGAAGGAGGGATTCGAACCCACACGCCCTCGCGGGCAGCGGATTTTGAGTCCGCCGCGTCTACCATTCCGCCACTTCGGCAAGAGTGCCCTTCAATTGTAGGTGAAGCGCCGCCGCCCCTCAACTGAAACCGCGACCGGAAAATTGACTGGCCAAGACCCCGCAAACTATACTCATGAGTACGGCATTTCTCTCATTGACCCTGTCATGCCGTCCTCCACGGGCCGGTAGCTCAGTCGGTTAGAGCGCAGCTCTGATAAAGCTGAGGTCGGAAGTTCGAATCTTCCCCGGCCCACCAACGCTTCCCCAGCCGTTGCCCATCGCGCCCGCTTCGCATAAGGTTGTCGTGCCCGGCAACCGGAGGCGATCAGTGCAGGCTGCCACAACCCAGCAGGAGCCGCGACGCCCGCGCTTTTTCTACGGCTGGGTCATCGTCGCCATCGCCATCGTCGGCGGCGCGTTCACCAGCGGCACAAGCGTGTGGGGCGCGAGCGTCTTCGTCACGCACATGGGCGACGAGCTCGGCTGGACGCGCTCGGCCTTCTACGGCGCCTTCACCGTGCGGGCGCTGGCGGCAGGCGCCCTGGCGCCCGTGCTGGGGCCGCTGCAGGACCGGCGCAACGGGCCCCGCTACCTCATGCTCATGAGCGCCGTGTCCCTTGGCGTCGCCCTCTGCCTGCTCAAGTTCGTCGACGACCTGTGGGTGTTCTACCTCGTCTTCGGCGGGCTGGGCGCCCTCTCCATGTCGGCGCTGGGCGAGATGATGACGGTGGCCGTCGTGCCGAAGTGGTTCGTGCGACGGCGGGGCCGGGCCGTCGGCATCGCCACCACCGGCACGGCCATGGGGCCCCTCTTCTTCCCCATCACGGTGCAGGCCCTCATCGAGGCCGTGGGCTGGCGCGACGGCTGGCTCGTGCTCGGCGCGTTGACGCTGGCCGTGCTGGTGCCGCTCGCGCTGCTGGTCCGCACGAGGCCCGAGGACGCCGGCCTCCTGCCCGACGGCGATGATGCCTCGCCGAGCCCCTCGGCCACGACACCCGCACAGCCCGCAGCAGCAGCCGAGATCAGCTACAGCCGCGGCGAGGCCACGCGCACGGTGACCTTCTGGCTGCTGGCGCTGGCCTTCGCCCTGGCGACGCTGTGCATGGGCGGCTTCTTCGCCAACTGGCTGCCCTACTTCCAGGACATCGGCTTCACCGCGGCGGTCGGGTCGCTGGCGGCGGTGTCCTACGGCATCTGCTCCATCAGCGTCCGCCTCTTCTGGGGGCTGCTCAGCGAGCGCTTCTCCGTTCGCTACCTGCTGGCCGCGCAGGCGCTGGTAACCGCCGTGAGCGTCATCTTCTTCATGCAGATTGCGGGCCCCATCTCGCTGGTTGTGGCAGGCGCGTTCCACGGGCTGGCCGTGGGCGGGTTCTTCATCATGCGGCCCATGATCGTCGCCAACTACTTCGGCCGGCAGCACTTGGGCGCCGTCAACAGCATCATCCGCCCGCTCACGACGACGGCCGGCTCGCTGAGCCCCCTGCTGATCGCGGGGCTGTACGACATCCACGGCACGTACCTGTGGGCGTTCACGATGATCGTCGTGTCGTGGCTGACCGTCGCCGCCATCGTCACCTTCGCGAGGCCGCCCGCCCGGCAGCGAGCGGCGGCAGCCACGGCCTAGCGCATCGGCCCGCCGAACCGGGGCGCCCGCGGCCCGAGCTCGCCTGACTCCAGCTTCGCCGTCATCTCCGGGTTGCCGACGGGGTCCGGCGCGAGCCACGCGTTCGGCCCGCCGTAGCCGTGCTCCTGGTTCCACGTCACGGCCGTGAACATCTTGCCCGTCAGCCCCTCGCTGGTGTCCTGCGTCGCGAGGAAGCGCGTCACCGGCACCACCGTGTCGGCGCGGCTCGACAGCGCCGACGGCCGCAGCCCCTTCGCGACACGCTCCGCCGAACGGTCGTCGAAGCCCGTGGTGCGCGCGCCGGGCGGGAAGACGACGTTGACGGCGACGTTGTGCTCGCGAACCTCGTCGGCCAGGTAGTGCGAGAGGTTCGTCAGCGCGGCCTTCGTCGCCATGTACGGCTGCTCGCGGCTCCAGGGCCGCCACAGCGGGTGCTCCGTGATGCTGCCCGTGGTCGAGACGTTGATGACGCTGCCCCACCGCTTCTCGATCATGGGCCGGATGAAGCGGCGGATCACCTTGAGCGCGCCAAACACGTTGACGGAGAACGCCCGCTCCCAGTCGGCGTCCAACGTCTCGAGGATGGTGATGCCGAGGGCGCCCTCGTGCTCCTGGTCGCGCGTGCGGAAGGCGGCGTTGTTGACGAGCACGTCCACCGTGCCAAAGCGGTCGATGACGGCCGCGTACGCGTCGTCGATGTCCTTGTCCTGCGAGACGTCGCAGGTCAGCGTCAGCGCGAGCTCGTTGGCGTCGAGCTCCGCGCGGAACTCCTCCTCGCCCTCCCACGAGCGCTCCAGCGCGGCGACGCGGGCGCCCTCCTCCAGGAAGGCCCGCGTGTACTCGGCCCCCATGCCCCGGCCCGCGCCGGTGATGACCACCACCAGGTCCCGCAGCTCCCTCGACGCCATGCGCAGCCTCCTAAACCTCGGCAGAAGATGGCGTGATGGTACTCGATACGGGGCGATGGGTGTAGTGCGGCTGGTGGGCGGTAGAGGATTTGAACCTCTGACCCCTGCGATGTCAACGCAGTGCTCTAGGCCTCTGAGCTAACCGCCCATGCAAACGGGGTACGCGTCTAGTCTAGGTGCGCTGCCGAGGGGGGTCAAGGCGTCGACACCCTCGTCATCGCGTGAGAACCGACAGCAGTGCCGTCAGCGTCGGCAGGCTCAGGACCGTCGTGACGACGACGGCGCCCGTCGCGACAGCCGGCCGCGCGTTGAACTCCGTCGAGAGGACGATGACCATGACGGCCGTCGGCGCGCACGACGTCACCAGCAGCGCGTTCCGCGTCAGCTCGTCGACGCCGAGGAGTAGCAGCAGCCCGTACCCGACGGCCAGGCCCACCCACAGCCGCAGGGCGGTCGCCACCGCAACGGTTCGCCACTCGGTGATGCCCCGGTGCTGCATCAGGTTGCCGCCCAGCACGACCAGCATCGCGGGGAAGGCCGCGTTCGCCAGCAGCTCCGTCGCGTTGAGCGCCATCGACGGCAGCTCCCAGCCCAGCAGGTTCATCGCGAGTCCGCCCACGGCCGCGTACGATATCGGCTGCTGCAGCACCGCTTTGAACGCCGCCGCGCCACCGCGCTGTCCGTGCGCCGCGATGTAGACCCCCAGCGTCGACGCCGCCAGCGCGATGACGGCGAACAGCACCAGCGCCCGGTCCAACCCCGCGTCGCCGAAGGCCAGCGACACGATGGGCAGCGAGAGGTTGCCCGCGTTCATCACGAGCACCGCCAGAAGCACGCTGCTCTGCGCCGCCCGGTCCAGCCGCAGCGCAAAGCCCACAACGCGGGAGATGACGTACATGGCCACCGTCAGCAATGCCCCGAAGGCGACGATCTTCCCCATGCTCTCCAGCGGCAGGTCCGTATCCGCCATACCCAGCAGCACCAGCGCGGGGCTGAACAGGTAGAGGGCGGCCTGGCTGATGGGCTCGATGGCCGTCTTCTTGAAATGGCAGAGCGCCATGCCGCACAGGATGACCAGCACCACAGGCGTGATGATTTCGAGGAAGACGTTGAGGATGATCACGCCACGGCCCGCCCTGCAAGGTCGATCACCACAACCCGGTCAAGGCCCGCGAGGTCCCGCACGACCCGAACGTCCGCGCCGGTGAACAGCGCGCGCGCCTCGTCCGGGAGCGTCGCGCTCTGCGGCGGGTTGATCTCCAGCATGACCGCGCCACGCGGCGAGAGCCGGGCCTGCGCCTGACGCAGCAGCCGCCGAATGAGCGAGAGCCCGTCGGGGCCGCCGCCGAGCGCCACCTGCGGCTCGAACAGCCGCACCTCCGGCTGCAGCGAGGCCACCTCGGTGTCCGGGATGTACGGCAGGTTCGCGACGACGAGGTCGAGCGGCTCGGACACAGCCGACAGCAAGTCGGCCTCAAGCAGCCGCACGCGCTCGCCGACGCTATGACGCGCGGCGTTCTCGGCGGCGACGGCCAGCGCGTCGCGGGACACGTCCACCGCGAGCACCCTGTCACCTTGCAGCATCGCGGCCAGCGACACGGCGATGCACCCGCTGCCCGTGCCCACGTCGGCGATGGTCACGGGGCCGTCCGCCTCGCCGCGACGGCGCTCCCGCCACGCCAGCGCCTCTTCCACCAGCGTCTCCGTCTCCGGCCGGGGGATCATGACGGCGGGCGTCACGCGGAAGCTGAGCCCTCGGAATTCCCACTCGCCGAGGATGTAGGGCAGCGGTTCCTTGCGAGTCCGGCGGAGGGTGAGGCGGCGCAGATCATGGTACTCCCCGGGCGTCAGGGCATCCCTGGAGCGGGCGAAGATGCCCGCGCGGTCGAGACCGGTGACGTGGCGGACCAGCAGTTCCGCTTCCAGGGGAGCTTCGTTGCTGAGGGGCTGGAGGGTCTCGGTGGTGGTGCGCACAGCCTCCGCCACCGACAACCCCGGACTGAACCAGCGGGTGGTCTCCTTGTCGTTGGGGTCCAGGTCCTCGACCGTCACCGGCGTCATGGGGCGGCCAGCGCGGCTTCCAGCCGTTGCTCCCGCTCGTCCTGCACCAGCGCGTCGATGAGGTCGTCTATGTCGCCGTCGAGGAAGCCCTCCAAGTTGTGGGAGCTGAAGTTGATGCGGTGGTCGGTGACGCGGTTCTGCGGGTAGTTGTACGTGCGCACCTTCTCCGAGCGCTCGCCGGTGCCCACCTGCGACCGCCGCTCTGAGCTGAGCGCGTCCTCCTTGCGCTGCCGCTCCATCTCGTAGAGGCGCGAGCGCAGGACGGTCATCGCCTTGATCTTGTTCTGCCCCTGCGACCGCTCGTCCTGGCACGTGACGACGAGGCCCGTCGGCAGGTGCGTGATGCGGATGGCCGTCTCCAGCTTCTGCACGTTCTGCCCGCCGTGCCCGCCCGCGCGGAACGTGTCGATGCGCAGGTCTTCCGTGTTGACCTGGATGTCCACCTCTTCCGCTTCAGGCAGCACGGCCACCGTCGCCGTCGAGGTGTGGATGCGCCCGCTGGCCTCCGTCACCGGCACTCGCTGCACCCGGTGCACGCCGCTCTCGAACTTGAGCCGGCTGAACGCGTCGCGGCCCTTGATCTCCAGCGACGCCTCCTTGATGCCGCCGATGCCCGTGTCGTTGACGTAGAGAACGGACGCCTGCCGGTTGGTGCGCTGCGCGAAGCGCGTATACAGCCGCACGAGCTCCGCCGCAAACAGCGCCGCCTCCTCGCCGCCCGTGCCGGCCCGCACCTCGACGATGACGTTGCGGTCGTCGTCCGGGTCCGCCGGCAGCAGCGCCACCTGGATGTCCGCCTCCAGCGTCCCTCGCTCCGTTTCGAGCGCCGTCAGGTCCTCTTGCGCCAGCTCACGAAGCTCCTCGTCGGCCTCGTCGGCCAGCAGCGTCCGCGCGTCGTCGATCTCCCGCAGCACCTGCCGGTACCGCGTCGAGAGCGCCACGACCCGCTCGAGCCCCGCGCGCTCACGTCCAAGCTCCTGCAGCTTGGTGTAGTCGCCCAGCACCGACGGCTGCGTCATCTCCTCGCCGATGGCGTGGAAGCGCTGTTCCATGGCCGAGAGTTTGTCCAACATGGCGTGACGGGTCGCTCCTTCCGGTGGGAAAGCGGGTTACGAGAACGCGGCGGCCTCCGCAGCCATGCGCGCCGCCAGCTCCTCGACCGGCATCGGGCCGAGGTCCGAGCCGTCGCGAAGCCGGACAGCGGCGGCTTTGGCCTCGGCCTCCCGGTCGCCGACGACGAGCATGTACGGCACCTTCTGCATCTGCGCGTTGCGGATCTTCGCGTTCATCCGCTCGGACTTGGCGTCCACCTCGACGCGGCGGCCGTCGGCACGGAGCCGCGCCGCCACGTCCTCGGCGTACGGAATGTGCCGGTCCGCGATGGGGATGACGACGGCCTGCACCGGCGCCAACCACAGCGGGAACGCACCGGCATAGTGCTCGATGAGCACGCCGAGGAAGCGGTCGATGGAGCCGAGCATTGCCCTGTGCACCACCACCGGCCGCTGCTGCGAGCCGTCCTCGGCGATGTACTCCAGGTCGAACCGTTCGGGCAGGGAGAAGTCGAGCTGCACCGTGCCAAGCTGCCATTCGCGTCCGATGGCGTCAGGCACAAAGAAATCGATCTTTGGCCCGTAGAACGCGCCCTCGCCCGCCTTTGGCTCGTAGTTGAGCCCGCTCTGGACCAGGACGTCCTCCAGCTCCGCCTCCGCCCGGTCCCACATCTCCTCCGACCCCACGTGCTTCTCGGGCCGCAGCGACAGCATCACCTTGGGCTCATCGAAACCGAACGTGCGGTAGGACTCCATCAGCATGGAGATAAACCCCTGCACCTCGTCCAGTATCTGGTCCGGCGTGCAGAAGATGTGCGCGTCGTCCTGCGAGAAGGTGCGGACACGGGTCAGCCCGTGCGTCGCGCCCGAAAGCTCGAAGCGGTGCAGCCGTCCGAAGTCCGCCAGCCGTATCGGCAGCTCGCGGTACGAGTGCAGCTGCGAGGCGAACATGAGAGCGTGCGCGGGGCAGTTCATCGGCTTGACGCCAAATTCCCGTTCCCCGCTCTGGATCAGGAACATGTTCTCCAGGTAGTGGTCGTAGTGTCCCGAGCGCTTCCACAGGTCGGTCGAGTAGATTTCCGGCGTGATGACCTCCTGGTACCCGTAGCGCTCGTACAGCCCGCGGACGAACTTCACCAGCTCGCCGTAGACGACGGCGCCCTTGGGCATGAAGAAGGGGCTGGCCGGCGCGATGGGGTCGAAGATGAACAGGTCCAGCTCCCGCCCCAGCCGGCGGTGGTCTCGGCGCTCCGCCTCCTCCAGCATTGTGAGGAAGTCGTCGAGCGCCTCCTGCGACTCCCACGCGGTGCCGTAGATGCGCTGGAGCATCGGATTGCGCTCGTCGCCGCGCCAGTACGCGCCCGCCACCGAGAGCAGCTTGAACGCTGCCACCTGCCCCGACCGCTCGACGTGGATGCCGCCGCACAGGTCGGTGAACGGCCCGTGCTGCAGCGTGTAGATCGAGTCCTGGGCCGGGATACCGTCGATGATCTCCTGCTTGTACGGCTGGTCGCTGAACGCGGCCCTGGCCCCGTCGCGGCTGACCTCCGTGCGGATGAACGGCACGTCCTCGGCGATGCGCTCGCGCATCAGCGCCTCTATCTGCGCCAGGTCCTCCGGCGTGAACGGCCGCGGGACGTCGAAGTCGTAGTAGAACCCCTCTTCCGTTGGCGGGCCGATGGCGTACTTGGCGTCCGGAAAGAGCTGCAGCACGGCGTCCGCCATGATGTGGCTGGCCGAGTGGCGGATGCGGTGTCGCAGGTCCAGGAGCTCGGAAGACGCCTGGGCGCTTGGGGAGCGGGCCGGCATGCGCTGCACCTCAGATGGACTTTGCGGTAGCGAATCGTCGCGAATTTCCACGTTCCATCGTACCGCACAGCCGCGCGCAGGGACAAGGCGAGGCGCTGTCCGGCGCAGTTGCGGAGGGTCGTCGCTGGCGTCAGTCTCGTTGACACCAAATCTCGGCAAAAGCTATAGTGAGAATACACCTTGGGACGGCGCCGACGGCGCTTTCCCTGGCGTCGTGGCAAGGTAGCTCAGCGGCAGAGCGGGCGCTTCATAAGCGCTAGGTCATAGGTTCGAATCCTATCCTTGCCACCACACCGCAACTCCGGGCGGCTAGCTCAGCAGGTTAGAGCGCTTCCTTCACACGGAAGAGGTCATAGGTTCGAGTCCTGTGCCGCCCACCAGACTTGATAAAATCAAGAACCTTCCTGATCAGGTTCGAGATGGCGCTTTAGCCACGCTCCAACTCCGAGTCATTAGCGGAGCCCGGCAACCGTTATTAGACCCCTGCCAGTTCAGCAGGTGCCCCGACTCTTGTCTGAATTGCCCTTACCGGAGCAGGCCGTGAAGCCCGGGGGTCGGCCTGATACAGACCCAGGAGGAAGATGCCCTCGGCGACCCGCCCACCGCGACGCCGACTCCCAGGCCCAACTGCCATCCTCGATACCCAGGGCCTTATTGTCCGGGCAACAATCCTCCAACCGCGACCCCTACGCCGAAACCGACCGCAACGCCCACACCTGTTCCCAGGCTCACCGCTCCAGCAAACCTGCGCATCACGGCGTACACCGCCACATTCGTGTCCCTTAGTTGGAATGGCAGGACGGGGGCCTTCGTTACAAGGTCGAGATGAAGCGGAGTCCAGTTCCCGGCACTTGGGGTTCCAGCAGAACCGGCACAACAACGTCCCTTGCCTATGGTGGGCTGAATCCTTGTGAGTCCTATGCTTTCCGTATGCGGCCGTTCCCCTGGCAAGGGCCGGGCCCGTGGACCTGGCGGCGGTCTCCTTCAATCACTCCATTCAATAACCATTCAAGAGACCCTAAAGAGGCGTTAACCGATCTTTGACCCGCCGGCTGCTAGTGTAGAAGGTGAAGGAAGGTAAGAGATGAACGGCAGAGGAGAAGCCCAACATACATGACAAGAGACGACGACTTCTACTTCATTCACATCAGCGATACCCACATGACGCCGCCCCACGGCGGGCTCTATGCGGGCTACGACGCGGAGCACAACTTCAGGCGGGTCATCGAGGCTGCACGCAATCTCGACGTTGCCCCTTCATTCATAGTCATAAGCGGCGACCTCTCGGACAGGGGTGAAGTCGCCAGCTACGTACGGCTGGCGTGCCTCGTGGCCGCGGTGGAGGAGCAGGGGACGCCGGTGCTTCTGGCCCTTGGCAACCACGACAACAGGGCCAACTTCTACAGCGTGTTCCACCCGGACTACGACCCGGTGAGGCAGGACTGCTACCGCTACAGCCGCACGATAGGCGAGCTAAGGGTTGTTGTCCTTGACTCCCTGGTGGAGGGCTACGGGCACGGTCATCTTGGAGCCGCTCAACTGGAGTGGCTGGACCACTTACTCAGCCGGCCTGAGCCCCGGATGGGGACGGTTATAGTCCTGCACCATCCTCCGGTGAACACTGGCGCCACCTGGGTAGACGGCTTCAAGCTGAACGACGGCGACGCTCTCCTTGAGGTGTTGAACAGGCATCCTGTGCAGGGCGTACTGAACGGCCACACCCACTATCCAAGCGTGAACAAGTCGGCAGTACGATCTCCGCAACTGCGCCCGGAGTCGCCAACCTCATCGACCCAAGCTCCCGTAACGGCCTCAAGTACGCCTACGGAGCGGGGTTCAATCTGGTGAGCATCCGTGACCGGGAGCTATCGGTACACCCCGTTATCCTCCCAGGCCCTCGCTACGTCATCAAGTACGAAAACGACCTTGCAGTAGCCCAGTCTGAGGAGACGTCAAGAGCGAGTCAATCCAACACTGCCAGGAAGGAGCTTGCAGTCACATGAATATCAAGTCGCCCGGAGTAGGCCAGTACACAACCCGACACTGGCCCCTTGAGGGGACCCAGAACCTCCGTGACGTAGGAGGGTATGACACCATCGACGACCTGAGCACCCGCTGGGGCGTGCTCTTGCGCTCAGGCAGCCTTCACAAGCTGCCCTTGGAGTCCCAGGGACGGCTCATATACTTCGGGGTGAGGACGGTCATTGACCTCAGAAGTGAGATGGAGGCGGCCACTGCGCCGGACGTGTTCGCCCGCTCGGACAAGGTGGCCTACATCCACCTGCCCATGCTGGCCCCCCACATTGTTGAGCTTCACCAGGCCGACACTCTGGAGGAGCTGAACCGCCTTCTGGTGGACAGGTGCCAGAACCAGATTGCCCTGGTGGTCTCACTCCTGGCTGAAGAGAACAGGACGCCGGCCCTGGTGCACTGCTCCGCCGGCAAGGACCGCACGGGGCTTGTGATAGCAACTCTGCTGGACTTGGTGGGAGTGGACAGAGCGACGATAGTCGAGGACTACTTCCAGACCAGGCACTACATGCAGAACCTCACCCTGGACCTGCGCAGCGCGGCGGCGCAGATCGGTTTTGATCTGGAGCGACTGGACCGGATGATGGAGTGCAGGGCGGATGTAATGGAGCGCACCCTCAGATACATCGATGAGCGGTATGGCGGCACTGCAGAGTACGTCCGGGCAGCCGGCGTAGGCCAGGAGACGATAGCACGGCTCCGGGAAACCCTGGTACACGACGCCTGAGGCTTCCGGCTCCCCACCCGGAAGCGGCCTCCTGAAACACCGCTGCAAATGCAGGGTGTTTCTTTTGCCCGGTAGTTAAGTGGGGCTGAAATGACCTGCAAGCGGGCCAGGTCGAGGGCGTACGGTCTCAGGCCGGGATCTTTGAGAGGAAGGACTGGGTGCGCTCGTGCTAGGGGTTGCCGAAGAACTCGCTCGCCGAGCCCTCTTCGACGATGTCCCCTTCGTCAATCATAAAGACGCGGCGCCGCTTCTTCGACAGGCGCCCCGCCGCAACCGCCTTCTGTGAGACCAACCCGCACCCGCCCCTGGAGGAGAAGACCCCGCAGCGTTACGCCGCCTGCATACGAGGCGTGAGCGCAGGCGGCCGGAGCGCGTTACGCGTCCAGTGAGCTTGTGACTGCATCGAGCGGCGTATAGAATGCCGCTAACCTGGCAGCGGGTCCACACAAGGAGGCCACATGTCGGTCAAGATCGTTACGGACAGCACGGCGGACCTCCCCAACGACGTTGCGGAGCGCCTGGGAATCACCGTCATTCCCCAGAACGTGCACTTCGGCACGGAGACCTTCAAGGACAACGTGACCATCACCCCGGACGACTTCTACGCCAAGCTCATCGCCAGCAAGGAGCTGCCCAAGACCTCGCAGGCATCCCCCGGCGACTTCAAGGAGGTCTACGACCGGGTGGGCGACGGCGCCGACGGCATCGTGTCCATCCACGTCGCCGCCTCGCTCAGCGGCACGTACAACTCCGCCGTGCAGGCCAAGGAGCTGACGACGGCCACGTGCCCCATCGAGGTCATCGACACCGCAAGCGCGTCCATGGGCGAGGGTCTCGTCGCCGTCGCCGCGGCGGAGGCGGCCAACGGCGGCGCCGGCGTCGAGGAGGTCGCCGGGATCGCTCGGAGCACGGCGGAACGGGCGCGGTGCATGGCCCTGCTGGAGACCCTTGAGTACCTGCAGAAGGGCGGTCGCATCGGCAAGGCGCAGGCCATGCTCGGCTCCATCCTGCAGATCAAGCCGATGATCATCGTGCAGGACGGCGAGGTGCATGAGCTGGGCAAGGCCCGCACCTTCACCAAGGGGCTGGCCAAGCTGCGCGAGACGGTGCTGGGCATGGGCCCCGCGGACGCCCTGGCCGTCATATACAGCACCACCCCGGACGCGGCGCAAGCCTTTGCCGACAGCGTGTCGGAGGTGCTGCCCACCGGCGCGAGCCCCTACCTCTGCCGGTTCGGCCCCGCCCTGGGCGTGCACACCGGCCCGGGCGGCATCGGCGTGGCGATGGTGCAGTCGGAAAGCTAGCCGCCGAGCGCGCCCTGTCGCTCGTTCAGTGCCGCGAGCAGCAGGGCCGAGATGCCGTCGCGGGCCGCCTCCTCCAGGGTGCGCACCTTGACGTGGCGCATGGCGGCGCCGGTGCCCTCCAGCAGCCCCTCGGGGTCGGGCAGCGACGCGCCGCGATAGAAGCCCAGGTTGATCCAGCCGGCGTGGGGCATGATGTAGGCGTAGCCCTCAACCATCTTCCGGGGCCCGACGCCGTACGTCGCGGCGCGGTCGCCCAGCCGCACGACCTCGCTGACCTCCGGGTGCAGTCGAAGGATGGCCTCGCGCAGCGTCACGGCGACGGGCCGCAGCGGCTCCGGCGTCATCGCCAGCAGGTCGTCAAACGTACCGAGCTTCGCCGTCGTCATCGAACGTCTCCCGGAACGGCTTTCCCCCGTTCGCCCTGACTGCGTCCTGAGCTGGACGAAGGAGGGAAATCGAAGGGCCGTTACCGCCGCCACTCCCCAATGTTCCACACCTCGCTGTCCCACGCGTTCATCCGCACGCCCTTGAGGTCGTTGGCGTGCGCGGACACCAGCCCGCGGTCCACGAGGAAGATCTCGAAGTAGTTCTGCACGTAGATGTCGTTGAGTTGCTTCACCAGCGCGTCGCGCTCCGCGCCGATGGTCAGCGCGTCCAGCCGGGGCAGCAGCGCGTCGAACTCCGGGTTGCACCCCCGGGAGTTGTTGCCGTCGGCCCAGTTGTTCTCGCGCGTCTGAATGTGCTCGCAACCCATGCTGTTGAGGTAGCTCGCCGGGTCGATACCCGTGTCCGTCGCGTACATCTGCACGTCCGCCAGAAACCGGCGGTACGACGCATCCTCCGTCGACGGGTCGCCGCCGAAGAAGACGCCCGCGTCGTGCCAGACCAGCGTCGCCTCGATGCCGATTTCCCGCCACCAACCCTGGACCAGCTCCTGCGTGCCTTGCCGCACCTTGTTCTCCGTCGTCTGGTACGTGACCCGCAGGGGTACGCCGTTGTGCTCGCGCACGCCGTCGCCGTCCGAGTCGACAACGCCGTTCTCATCGAGCAGGCGCTGCGCCCCGGCGATGTCCTGCGCCACGCAGCCGTCGTTCGCCGACGAGCGGTAGCGCACCGGCGCCTCGACCAGGTTGCACGCCGGCCGGCCGGCGAAGCCGTACAGCTCCTCCGCCAGCCGTGTCCGGTCGATGGCCAGGGACATGGCCTGGCGGACGGGGAGGAACGACAGGAACGGGTGCGGGTTCGCGCCGTCCATGTATTCCGAGCGGTCGTCCCCCAGCGCCGGGGCGACGTTGGTCTGGTTCAGCACCAGCCGCTCCGTCAGCCCCGCGAAGGACGACACCACCGTCCCGACACCCTGCGCCTCCAGCGACGCCAGCATCTTCGGCGGCACCTGCAGGTTCCACCCGTAATCGACGGTCCCCGCTTCCAGCGCCGCGCGCGCCGCCGATTCGGCGTCCCCGCCGCCCTCGATGATCACGCGGTCGAAGTAGGGCCTGTCGCCCCAGTAGTGCGGGTTCCGCTCGTACTCGGCCCGCTCCTCAGAGACAAACTCCACGATGCGGAACGGCCCCGTGCCGAGGGGCTTGGCGTTCTGCTCGTCGCACCCCGATGCCGCTGCCCCGACGCAGTCGCGGAACTGGGCCTCGCTGATGATGGGCGTCGCCGAGCTGACGAAGGCGCTGTACGGGAACGGCGTCGGCGCATCGAATTGGATCCGCACCGTGCGGTCATCGACGGCCGTGACGTCGCTGATGCCCTCGAAGTTGTCCTCCGCAACGCAGCCCGTCGCCTCGTCGGTGCAGTAGCGCCACGTGAAGACGACGTCGCTGGCGGAAAAGTCGCTGCCGTCGGACCACTTGACGCCGTCTCGCAGCGACCACGTGATCGACGTGAGGTCCGCCGACACCCCGCCGTTCTCGACGGTGGGGACCTCCTCAGCAAGTCTCGGCACCAGGTTACCGTCGGGGTCGTAGCTGGCGAGCGGCTCCAGCGTCAGGGCCGCCGCGTCGCTGTCCTTGAAGCCGCTGGCGAGGTACGGGCTGGGAAGCGTCGCCGCCTGCCAGTACCGTAGCGTCAGCACCTTCTCCTCGCCGCAGCCCGGCATGGCGAGGAGCGTCAGCAGCCCGGCGAGGACGACGAGTGTCGAGAGAGCAGTCCGTGACTTCATGAGGTTCGACCTCCCAGAAGAGTGTACCCACCCGATTTTCACATATGCAATGCAGTCCGAATGTCCATGCAGCTGGACCGCGGCCCGCCGCCTGTTCAACCAGCGGGGCAAACAGCTATTCAGAATTCCTATAGGCAACCGGCCGCGCGGCTATACCTCGTATCCGGCATCGAACTCACGGTGCTACACTGAAACAAGAGGATTTTACACCTGCCGCCGTATTCCTGTGCCGACCACAGCGGCTGGAACACCCACCCCTCCCCGGCACCCGGAGGACAGGCCTCGTGTTGCGCAGCCTCATGCGGAGAAAGCTCCGCACCTCGCTGACCATTCTCGGCATCACTGTGGGCATCTGGGCCCTCATGGTGATGAGCGCCATGGCCAACAAGCTGACGGCGCTGGTCGACGGCGGTTCCACGTACTTCGACGACAAGATCCTCGTCAGCGACGCTACCAACCCGGCCTTCGGGTTTGGGTACGTGCCGATGCCGGTCGGCATTGTGGACGAGGTCGGCGCGGTGTCGGGCGTGGCGGTGGCCGCGCCGCGGGTGCATTTCATGCTGGACCCGGAAGACGCCGGCATCGGCTTCAGTGCCTCGGACTTCGTGGTGGCATTCACCCCCGGCGTGGACCGGGGGCGCGAGACCTTCCGGTGGGAGATCGCCCAGGGGCGGGAGACGACGGCAGCGGACGAGGGCAAGCGCGTGGTGATGCTGGGCGCGGACCTAGGGCGGAAGTTCGGCAAGGCGCCGGGTGACCGGATCCTGATACGGGGCACGGAGTTCGAGGTCATCGGCGTGCTGGAGCCGACGCTGATGTTCTTCGACACCACGGCCGTCATCCCGTGGTCGGCGGGGCAGGAGTTTCTGGCTCGGGACCCGGCGGTTTTGGCGGAGTTCGGCCCGGAGCCGCCGGAGTTGACGTCCATGGTGATTGTCTACCCGGAGGAGGGGGAGGACTTCCACGCCCTCATCCAGGCGATCACCGCGGCGCACCCCAGGATGCGGGGCGTCACCAGCGACGACTTCGACGACCAGTTCGGGTCCACGGTTGCCATCCTCAACGCCATCATCCTCAGCGTGGCCCTCATCAGCATCGTGGTCGGCGGCCTCTCCGTGATCAACACCATGACCATGAGCGTGGCCGAGCGCACGCGGGAGATCGGCATCAAGCGGGCCGTCGGCGCCAGCAGGGGCGTCATCATGCGCGAGCTCGTCTGGGAGGCCGGCCTGATGGGCTTCATCGGCGGCCTTGTCGGCCTGGGGCTCGCGGGCATCGTCGTCTACTTCGCCAACGACGCCGGCCAGACCTCCGGCACCATCCTCTTCCTGATGACCCCGTGGATCGGCGCGCTGGGCGTCTCGTTCTCGACGGTGCTCGGCGCCGTAGCGGGCGCGCTGCCGGCGTGGAATGCCGCCCGCCTCGACCCCGTCGAGGCGCTGCGGTACGGGTAGGAGCGGCCATGGCCTTTCTGGAAGCCCACAATCTCCACAAGACCTACCGGCTGAGCCGCAAGGTCCACGTGCGGGCGCTCCGGGGCGTCGACGTGTCCGTCGAGGCGGGCGAGATGGTGGGCATCATGGGGCCGTCCGGCTGCGGCAAGAGCACGCTGATGCACATCCTCGGCCTGCTCCACTCCCCCGACCTCGACACCACCCCCGCGCCGAGCCTCGTCATCGACGGCACGGACGTCACCGCCCTCGACGACCGGGAGCGCACGCGGATGCGCGCCGAGCGCATGGGATTCGTCTTCCAGTCCTTCAATCTCGTGCAGACCCTGACGGCGGCCGAGAACGTCGCGCTCCCCGCGGAGTACGCCGGCCACCGCAAGTCCGACGCGCGCGCCGAAGCGATGGACGCCCTCCGGCAGGTGGACCTCGGCGACTGGGCCGGGCATCGCCCGATGGAGCTTTCCGGCGGGCAGCAGCAGCGCGTCGCCATCGCCCGCGCCCTCGTGAACGCCCCTGACCTCCTGCTCGCCGACGAACCCACCGGCAACCTCGACTCCGAGAACACCGAGGAGGTCATGGCCCTCCTCCACTGGTTCAACCGCGAGCGGGGACAGACCATCGTGCTCGTCACCCACGACACCCGCGTCAGTGAGGCGTGCAGCCGCGTCCTCACCATCCGCGACGGCGTCATCACCTAGCGCTGCAAGGCGCCGGCGCGGAAGCCTTCCGCAATTGGCGTTCTCGCCCTTGTTCCCGCGCAAGCGAGGCTGCTATCGTGATTTGCGTCGGAAAGACGGCAATGGGGCTGGAAAGGGAGGACGACATGGAAGCGCTTCGGAAGCCGGTTGGCGCGTACCTGGTCCTGGTCGCACTGGCGGTGGCGGTGTTCTTCATCATCAACCCGCTCCTGGCAGACGAGATCGAGGTGCAGGACGTCTGGTACGTGCTGGACATTCTCATGGTCATCGCCCTCGCCCTCGGCATCGTGTACGCCTACCTCGGCAAGCGGGCCGTCGACGCCGAGGACGGCGTAACCCGGTCGTACCTGGAGGCGAACGTCATCTTCTTCGCCGTCGCCGCGGTGTCCGTGCTCTTCCTGCACAACTGGTTCTCGCTGCTGGCAGACGGCGCCGGCAGTCTGGACGGCAACCACCAGGCATGGGTCATCTGGGCCTTCGTGGACACGGCCCTGCCCCTGTCTCTTGGTGTGCTCGGGTGCAGGCTCTGGCGCGGGTCCTAGTCGGCTTGTTGAACATCGCCCCGTGCTTTCCGAAGCAGACGGGGGCAGACTCTGGGGGCAGGTGCCTGAACTAGATGTCGAGAATCCTTGCGTTCCTGTGGGGCCTTTGCCTCAAGTTCCCCCCGGTCATGCTCGTGTACCGCACGGTGCAGGAGATGAAGCATGACGACGCCACGCACATGGCCGCCGGCGTCGCCTATTACTCCATCCTGTCCCTGTTCCCGCTCACCATCGGCACCCTCGCCGTCTTCAGCCCGCTGCTCCCGTCCGACACAGTCGAGAGCGCGTTCCTCGACTTCCTGCGCACCTACCTCCCCGGTTCCGACGAGGCCTTTCGCGAGAACCTCGAGGCGACGGGCGGCGTTCGCAGCGCCATCGGCATCGTCAGCGTCCTCGGCATGTTCTGGTCGGCCAGCGCGATATTCGGCGCCATCAGCAAGGCCGTGAACCGCGCTTGGGACGTGCACCAGGACCGCCCATTCTACATCGACAAGGCGCGCCACATCGCGATGGCGTTCAGCGTCGGTCTGCTCTTCCTGCTGTCGGTCTCGTCGACGTCCCTGCTGCAATTCGCCGACACCTTTGCCGTCGATTCCGGGGGCATGGTGCAGCTCCTGGAACACGAGACCGTGAACACCATCGCCCGGGTGCTGCCCTTCGCCTTCAGCCTTGCCATCTTCCTGATGATCTACAAGTTCGTGCCAAACACCGTGACCCACTGGCGCTACATCTGGCCCGGCGCCCTCCTCGCCGCCTTCGCGTTCGAGGTCAGCAAGGGCTTCTTCGTCTTCTACCTCGACAACTTCGCCAACTTCGAGGCGGTCTACGGCTCCCTTGGGTCCGTCGTGGTCCTCCTCCTGTGGACCTACGTGTCCTCGCTCACCCTCATCATCGGCGCGGAGTTCACCTCCGAGTACGAGCGCATGCTGAAGGGCGTCGAGCGGGGGCGGGCGATTCCCAGGTCATAGCGGCGGCGATTCGGGCGGTTTCGGCCGCTTCAAGACAGTACAATGGTGATTGCGGCCGACTGCCGGCGGCCATCGGTCGGCAACCCAATCCAGAGGGTACACGTGAGCGCCAGTCAGATAGAGGGAGACCGCCAGACGCAGGGGGGACTCGAGCGGATGACCGCGCCCCTCAGCCGCATAGTGGAGTCCCGCACCTTCGAGTGGTTCATCATCGCCGTCATCCTCGCCAACGCCCTCCTCCTCGGCCTCGGCACGTCCCCGCGAATCGAGCAGGACTACGGCAATCTGCTGGACCTCGGCAATCAGGTGGCCCTCGGCATCTTCATCGTGGAGGCGCTGATGAAGATGCTCGCCCTCGCGCCGCGCTCCCACCGCTACTTCTCCTCGGGCTGGAACATCTTCGACTTCGCCGTCATCGTCTTCTCCCTCGTCCCCGCGACGGGCGAGTTCGCGATGGTCTCCCGCCTCGCGCGCCTGCTGCGCGTCATGCGCCTCATCACAACGGTCAAGGAGCTGCGCGTCATCGTGGCGGCCCTCGTCCGCGCCATCCCCAGCGTCGGCCATGTGATGGTGCTCATGAGCATCATCGTCTACATCTACGCCATCATGGGCTACCACCTCTTCCATGAGGAGGACCCGGCCCACTGGCGCAGCCTGGGCATCTCCGTGCTGACCCTCTTCAACATCGTCACGCTGGAGGGATGGGTGGACATCATGGACGCCGTGATGGACACCTACCCGTGGGCGTGGATCTACTTCACCAGCTTCATCGTCGTCGGCACGTTCGTCGTCATCAACATGTTCATCGCCATCATCGTCAACAGCCTCGACGAGGCCAAGGCCGACGCCCTCCGCGCCCTCCGCGAGCCGTCGACGGCGGACGAGCTCCTGCGCGAGATTCGCGAGACGCAGGCCGCCCTGCGCCGCCTGCAGGAACGCCTCGACTCCGAGGCTGACAAGTAGGGGGAACCGATGTCGTTGCCGCAGCTCGGTCGCCATTCAGTGTTCGCGCTCGCCACCATGGTCGCGCTGGCGCTCGCCGCGTTCGCGGCCTGCGGCGGCTCCGACGACGAGACGCCCTTCCGCGTCGGCGTCATGGAGTCGCTGACCGGCCCCGGCGAGTCTTACGGCGTCGTCGCCAACCAGTCAAAGCGGATGGCGCTCGACGAGATCAACGCCGCTGGCGGCATAGACGGACGTCCGTTGGAGTTCGTGGTGGAAGACTCCATGTGCAGCGCGCAGGGGGCTGTGGCCGCCTACCGGAAGCTGACCTCCGTCGACGGCGTCAAGATTATCCTCGGAACGTCCTGCAGCGGCGCGATGCTCGGCGCCGCGCCCCTCGCCGAGGCCGACGGGATCATCCTCTTCTCCGGCATGGCCAGCAACGCCGACATCGCCCACGCCGGCGACTACATCTTCCGCACCCAGATCAGCGACGTCGAGGTCGGCCTTCTCACCGGCGATCTCCTCTGGGCCGACGGCGTCCGCCGCCTCTCTACGATCACCGAGTCCACCGACTACGCCGAGGGCGTCCGACGCAGCACCGTCGAGCGTTTCGAGGCCCACGGAGGGCAGGTGGTCGCGGCGGAGGCCTTCGCCTCGGACGTGACCGACTTCCGCTCGCAGCTCAGCAAGCTCTTCGCCGAGTCGCCCGACGCCCTGCACCTCGCGCCGCAGTCCGAGTTCTCCGCCGGCGCCATCCTCAAGCAGGCCCGCGAGCTCGGCTACGAGGGCCCCATCTACGCCGAGACGGTCTCCCTCGGCGCAACCGCGCTGCAAGTCGCCGGAGACGCGGCCACCGGCATGAAGGCCATCGCCGCCGACATCCACCCCGACAACCGCAAGGGGCAGGAGGTGGTCGCCGCCTTCCGCGAGCGCTACGGCTACGTCTCCCTGCCCTGGCACCTGAGCTCCACCTACGATGACGTCTACATCACCGCCGAGTGCCTGCGACAGACCGGCGACGATCAGGACGCCGACGGCTTCCGCGACTGCCTCTACGGCATCACATGGAGCGGCGCCATCGGCGAGAACTACAGCTTCGACGAGAACGGCGAGGTCGTCGGCCTCTCCCGTGTCGTCGTGCAGGTGCTGCCGGTAGCCGAGCGCACGCCGGACCGGACTTACGTGGTGCTGGACCCGCCCAACATCGACGCCCCCGCCGGCTAGCCCCGTTCCTTGCGCCCCTTCCCCGGCGCGTCCGACAATGGAGGTGTGGGGCGGAGGAGGTGAAGCCATTGGCGACGCACGTGGTTACCGGCGCCTTCAGCTATACCGGCAAGTACATCGCCCGGAGGCTCCTCGCCGAGGGCCACACCCTGCGAACGCTCACGGGCCGTCCCCGCTCCGACGACCCCCTCGCCGCCGAGATCGAGGCATCCCCCCTCGACTTCGCCAACCCCGCTGCCCTGACCGAGGCCCTGCGGGGCGCGGACACCCTCTACAACACCTACTGGATCCGTTTCGCACGGGGCGCCGTCACCTTTGAGCGTGCCATCGAGAACACCCGCGCTCTCATCGACGCCGCCGTCGACGCCGGCGTCCGCCGCATCGTCCACGTCAGCGTCACGAACGCCTCATCGGCGTCGCCCCTTGGCTACTTCCGCGGCAAGGGCCTGGTGGAGGAGGCCATCCACGCCTCGGGCCTCTCGTACGGCATCGTGCGGCCGACCCTCGTGTTCGGGCTGGAGGACGTCCTGGTCAACAACATTGCGTGGACGTTGCGCCGCATGCCGGTCATGGCCGCGGCCGGCGGCGGCCGCTTCGAGTTCCAGCCGGTGTACGTCGACGACGTCGCCGAGATCGCCGTCGACGCCGGGCGCGAGGACGGCAACGTGACGTGGGACGCCGTCGGCCCCGACCGCATCACGACGCCCGAGCTCATCCACCTCGTCGGCGACGCCATCGGCCGCCGCGCCTTCGTCACCCCCCTGCCGCCGCGCCTGTTTCTCGCGTCGTCGAAGCTCCTTGGCCTCCTCCTGCGCGACGTCATCATGACCCGCGACGAGCTCGCGGCGCTCATGGGCGGCCTGCTCACCTCGCCGGACCCGCCGCGCGGCCGCACGTCCCTCCGCGAGTGGGCACGGGAGCATGCGGCGTCGCTCGGGCGCAGGTACGCCTCGGAGGTCGCCCGCCACTACCGCTGACGGCGGCATACGCCCCGCGTGTAGACGCGCCGCGTCCCTCTGCTAGAATGGCGCGCAGGAGGACGTATGCCCAACCGACTCGCCGCCGAGACCAGCCCCTACCTGCAGCAGCACGCCAACAACCCCGTCGACTGGTACCCCTGGGGGCCCGAGGCGCTCGAGCTCGCCGCCCGCGAGGACAAGCCCATCTTTCTCAGCATCGGCTATTCCTCGTGCCACTGGTGCCACGTCATGGAGCGCGAGTCCTTCGAGGACCCGGAGATCGCCGAGGTGATGAACCGCCTCTTCGTGTCCATCAAGGTGGACCGGGAGGAGCGCCCGGACCTGGACGCCATCTACATGCAGGCCGTGGTGGCCGTCAGCGGCCAGGGCGGCTGGCCCATGAGCGTCTTCCTGACCCCGGATCTCAAGCCCTTCTACGGCGGCACCTACTACCCGCCCCAGGACCGCGGCAACTTCCCCAGCTTCCGCCGCGTGCTGGAGGCGACGTCCAACGCCTACCACAATCGCCGCGGCGAGGTCGTGGCGTCGGCCGACCAGATCGTGCAGCACCTCCGACACGGCGGGGGGGTCGCCGGCGACGACGAGGATCTCACCCCCGCCGTCCTCGATGTCGCCTTCAAGCGGCTCGCGCCCATTCTCGACCCCAAGTGGGGCGGCTTCGGCTCCGGCATCAAGTTCCCGCAGCCCATGGTGCACGAGTTCATCCTGCGCTTCGGCGACCGCAGCGGCGAGCCCACCGCGCAGGTCATGGTCGACCTGACCCTCGACCGCATGATGCGCGGCGGCATCTACGACCACCTCGGCGGCGGCTTCCACCGCTACGCCACCGACCGCGCGTGGCTCGTGCCGCACTTCGAGAAGATGCTCTACGACAACGCCCTCCTCGTCCGCCTCTACGTCCACGCCTTCCAGGCGATGGGCCGCCCCGAGTACCGCCGGGTCGCCGAGGAGACCATCGACTTCATCCTCCGCGACATGCGCGGCGCCGAGGGCGGCTTCTACACGGCCCTCGACGCCGACAGCGAGGGCCACGAGGGCCTCTTCTACGTCTGGAGCCGCGCGGAAATCATCGAGCGTCTCGGGCAGGATGCCGGCGAGCGCTTCTGCCGCGTCTACGGCGTCACGGAAGCCGGCAACTTCGAGGGCGCCAACATTCTCTTCCTCCCGCAGGAGCTTCCCAACGCCGCCGAGGAGTTGGGCGTCCCGGTTGAGCAACTGACAGCGGAGCTCGCCGAGGGCCGGGCTACGCTCCTCGCCGCCCGCGTCCAGCGCGTCTGGCCCTTCCTCGACGACAAGGTGCTGACCGGCTGGAATGCCCTCATGCTCGCCGCCCTCGCCGAGGCCGCCGCCGTCTTCGACCGGGGCGACTACCTCGCGGCCGCCGAGGCCAACGCGGACTTCCTGCTGTCGACCATGCGCGACGCCGACGGGCGCCTCCTCCGCACCTATCGCGGCGGCGAGGTCAAGCTGAATGGCTACCTGGAGGACCACTCCTTCCTCATCGACGGCCTTCTCGCCCTCTACGAGGCCACCTTCGAGCCGCGCTGGCTGCGCGAGGCGCAGTCGCTGGCCGAGTCCATGCTCGCGCTGTTCTGGGACGAGGACGCCGCCAGCTTCTACAGCACGGGCAGTGACCACGAGGAGCTGCTGCTCCGCCCCCAGGACTTCCTCGACAACGCCATCCCCAGCGGGGCGTCGGCCGCCGCGATGGCGCTCCTGCGCCTCGGCACCCTGACCGGCGTGCCCCGCTACGCCGAGGTCGCCAACGCCTCGCTCCGCTCTATGCGCACCAGCGTCACCCAGCAGCCCATGGGCTACGGCCACTGGCTCTGCGCCATGGACTACGCCCTCTCGACGCCCAAGGAGGTCGTGGTGGTCGGCGACCCAGAGGACGCCGCAACGAAGGCGCTCCTGGAGGCGGTCCACAGCCGTTTCATCCCCAACAAGGTCGTCGCCGGCATGGCGTCCGAGGACGACCCCCTCGCCGACGAGCTTGCGCTTCTGGAGGGCCGGGGCCTGGTGGGCGGCCGCCCGACGGCCTACGTCTGCCAGAACTACGCCTGCCAGCTCCCCGTCACCGACCCCGCCGCGCTCCTCGAGCAGCTCGCGGGGACCGGCGATGACCCCGCGCAGCCCAGCTACCTGCTCCCGCCCAAGTGGCGGCCCAGCACCACCCCCGACCCGGGCATCTGGCCGTGCTGACCGTATGACAATCCGGCACCGCTGGGCCCGCGCAAGGGGCCCAGCGCCGGCGGAAACCATGCTCTGTGGAACCAATGTGCGATAGGGGGCGTCTAAACTAGTGGCACACGTTGACCTCGCCATGGACGCGGCCCTCCTGGAGGAGGCGCAGGCAATCCGGCGCTGTCAGGCGGGGGACAAGGAGGCGTTTCGCTTCATTGTTGAGCGGTATGGGAACCTGATGTACGGCTCGGCGTACCAGATCACGCGAAACCACGCCCGCGCGCAGGAACTGACCCAGGACGCGCTGGTGCTGGCATGGCGCGGGATCAACTCGTTTCAGGGCGGTTCCCTGAAGGCGTGGCTGGTCAAGATCCTGACGAACCGGGGCATCAGCCTCAGCCGCCGTCGCGAGCTCGAAGCGGCGACGCTCGACGACCCCGACTCGCCGATCACCGTCGCGGACGAGTCCCAGGACCCCGCCGCGGCGGCCATCATGGCGCTGGAGCGCGAGCGCATTCGCGGCGCGCTGGAGACGCTGCCGGAGGAGCAGCGGCAGGTCGTGACGCTGCGGTTCTTCTCGGAACTGTCCGTCTCCGAGACCGCCGCCGCGCTGGGGGTTCGGGAAGGAACGGTCAAGTCCAGGCTGTCGCGGGCGCTGGACCGGTTGCGAGAGGCGCTGGCGGAGGGATAACGCCGGCCAGGACCATTGGAAGGCATGTGAGGGATACAACACTTGGTTGATGAGATGGGTCGAGACGACCTGGAGCGCAAGCTGGAGAGCTACTACGCCGCGGAGCGCGCGGACCTGCACGCCCCCGGCGACCTGTGGGCCAACGTCTCCGCCCGCCTGGGCGAGCAGGACCCCGCACCATTGTGGCGGCGGGTGTTCGGCGGCATGGCCGTGCAGGGAATGGGCCGGGTCTACGCCGGAGCCGCGGCGGCGCTCGCCGTCGCCGTGGTGGGCGCCGTCATGTACACGGCCATCCTTGGCACCGGCGGCGGCGAACAGTCCGACTCCTTCTCGGAGGAGTCCGCGACCACCACTTCGGCGACAATGTCCATGGCGGCCGCAGCCCCCGCGATGGCCCCCGAGCCCGCCGCGCCCGCGGCCGCTGCGGCGGTCGCCGAGGCTCCGGCCGCTTCGGCGATGCCCGAGGCCGCCATGGCCGACGCCGTGCCCCGGGCGCCAACCGGCCTCACGCAGAACGCGTCCGCCGCGGCGATGGCCGAAGAGCCCCCGTTCCGCAACGAGGTCTGGGGCCTGCTGAACGGCGCGCGCACTCATCTCTTCTGGGTCGCCCTGCCGAGGGATTGGCAGTCCGGGGAGCCTGCCTACGCCGACGGCGTCTGGTCCGGCGTCATTTCCGGCCCGGGCGTGACCCTCGAGTACTCCTTCGGCAAGCGCGAGATGACGGAGTCGCTCCGCACCGCCACCCTTGCGGAGGCCACGGCCCGGCAGCAGCGCGTGTGGGACGAGTACGTCATCGGCAACCTCGCCTTCATGGTCGCGCCGCCCGAGGGCGCCGTCGGCGACCTGCGGATGACCCTGCAGCTCCCGACGGGCACGCTGCGCTTCTCCGGCGAGGCGCTCGGCCCCTTCCAGCAGGAGCTGGCCTTCATGGTCTTCCGCTCCATCATCGCGTAGCGCCGCCTTCCCGCCGCTGCCCGTGTGATAAAATAGGGGCTCAGTTTCCGCTGGAGGCTTGCAGCCCAGGGCCCCGCTTCCCCTGCTATCGGTCCCTGGCTGAACTGTGTCATGAGCACACCCGACGACAAAGGGACTCTGGCTGAGCGCGAAGGGGACCCCGGCGAGGATCCCCGAGTTCCGGTCGCCGTAGGCTCGCCCGACACGACGGAGCGCCGCAGCGACGGCGCCGCCCACCATTACATCGACCATGCCACGCGGGGCCGCGCCGCCCTCACCGGGCGGATGTTCGCCTCCCTCAGCAACCCGCACTTCCGCCTCTTCATGGCGGCCATGATGGGCCAGATGGGCGCCATGAACATGCAGATGGTCGCCCGCTCGTGGTTCATGTATGAGCTGACCGGCTCGGCCGCGCTCCTGGGCGCCGTCGGCCTCGCCAACGGCCTCCCGCTGCTGCTGCTCTCGCTCTACGGCGGCGTCATCGCGGACCGGGTGGCCAAGAAGAACGTCCTCATCGTCGGGCAGATTGCATCGGCGGCCCTCGCCCTCGTGGTGGCCGTCCTCATCTCGACCAGCATCATCAACTGGCAACTCCTCATCGTCGCCTCGCTGGCGCAGGGCGTCATCATGGCGCTGATGATGCCGTCGAGGCAGGCCGTGATCCCGGAGCTCGTCGGCGAGCAGGGCCTGACGAACGCCGTCGCGCTGAACACGGCGGGCATGAACCTCAACCGGCTCACCGCGCCCGGCGTCGCGGGGCTGATGATCGCCGTCATCGGCATCGAGTCCGTCTACTACGTCATGACGGGCCTCTACATCGTCGCGACGCTCTTCGCCATGGCCCTGCCCATCACGGGCACCACGTCGCTGTCGGGCGGCAACGCCATCGACAACATAAAGGAGGGGCTGCGGTACATCAGGGACAGCCAGGTGCTGCCCGCGCTCCTCATCGTGACGCTGGTGGCGGTGGTGCTGTCCATGCCATACATGCAGCTCCTGCCCATCTTTACCAAGGACATCATCACGCTGGAGGCCGAGGGCCTCATGTGGATGACGGGCATCCCGTTGCTTGGCGGGCTGCTGGAGCCGCTGCCGGACCTGTTCGAGAAGTCCAGCTTCCGCCTCGGCACGCTGATGACCGTCTCAGGGATCGGGGCGCTGGCTGGATCGCTGTTCATCGCCGCGCTGCCGGCCGACCGGCGGGGAGCATACTTCCTGGGCAGCCTCATGCTGACGGCGATCACCCTCGTGGGGTTCTCAGTCTCGCCGTGGTACTTCCTCTCGCTGGCCCTCGTCATCCCGCTGGGTCTCGGGCAGGCGGGCCGCATGGCGCTGAGCAACGCGCTGGTGCAGGCCAACTCCGACGACCGGCACCGCGGCCGCGTGATGAGCGTCTACATGATGGAGTTCGGCGTGACCAACTTCGGCATCTTCCTGATAGCCATCCTCGCCGACGTCATCGGCGTGCAGTGGGCCATCGGCGGAGGCGCGGCGCTGCTGGGCGCAATGACCGTCTATTTCTACACGCGAACGCCCAACGTGCGGCACCTGGCGTAAGCGGACATCCACGCCAACCGTTCGCCCTGAGTCCGTCGAAGGGCCATCCCCCATGCCAACCGTTCGCCCTGAGCTTGTCGAAGGGGACTAAGTCACGTCCGAAGGCGCCGGCCCGCGGAACCGCGCCGCCTGCACCGCGCCGCCTGCACTCCGCCGTCGTCACCGGCGGCGCGTCGACGAGCTCGTCGTACAGCGACATCGGCGGCTCCACGTCCTTCATCGCCGGGATGACGTGCTCGCCCATCAGCTTGATGGAGCGCATCACCTTCTCGTGCGCGATGTTGCCGAACATCATCCAGTTGCTGACGTTGGTCACGCCCAGCTCCGACGCCCTCCGGAACTTGGCGATGACCGTGTCCGGGTCGCCGAAGAACAGCGACTCCTGCAGCTGCGTCTCGTCCAGCTCCCCGGCGAAGGGCCCCGCCGCCACGCGCCCGTCGGTGACCTCGAGGCGGTTCAGCGCCCGGCCCGCGCGGATTTGCCAGCGGGCGTGGTCGATTTCCTCCAGCGCCTCTTCCATCGTCGGCGCCACCTGCGTGATAGACTGCAGCCCCATGTCGGGCCGGTGGTGGTCCTTGCCCTCGGCGATGAGCGCGTGCACCAGCGAGGTCAGGTGCGAGCGCACGCCTCCCGCGCCAAGCAGGCCCGTCGTGATCGGCATCATGTCCCACTTGGCCGCCAGCTGCATCGTCTCGACGCTCGTGCCCGCCACCCACAGCTTGGGGTGCGGCTTCTGGAACGGCTTCGGCCACACCGTCGTCGGGTGGTTCACCTTGACGAACTCGCCGTCGTACGTGAACGACTCGTCCTGCGTCCACGCCTTCACCATCACGTCCAGCGATTCGAGGAACATCTGGCGCGAGTCTGGCAGGTCGACGTCGAAGCGCGAGAGCTCGTGCGGCTGGTACCCGCGCCCGATGCCGCAGATGAACCGCCCGCCCGAGATGTTGTCGAGCACCGCGACCTCCTCGGCCAGCCGCAGGGGGTTCCAGATGGGCAGCACGAGGACGGCCGTCGCGATCTGCAGCCGCTTGGTCCGCTCGGCGATGGCCATGGCCTGCAGCAGCGGCGACGGCGAGTTGCCGTAGTTGGAGAAGTGGTGCTCGGCGATGAGCACGTAGTCGAAGCCCATCTCCTCCGAGTACTGTATCTGCTCCACGCCCTCCTCGAAGAGCGTCTTCCAGTCCCGTACCTCGGGGTTGGGCCACTCGTAGAACAGGCCAAACTTCATACCATGACCCCTTCATTGCAACGGGATTGTTCCAGTGTGGCCACCCCGCCCAGGGGTGTCAACGTGGGGTTGGCGGCTCCGTTCGGCCTGAGCTAGTCGAAGGCCACAGGCGCACCCTTCGCTCTCGCTGCCCACACCCGCGCCGTCAAGTGCTATCATGCCGCCACAGCACGGGAAGGAGGGCATCGACATGAGCGGAGAGATTGTGAACGTGCGCGCCAGCGACGGCGTGCGCCTGGACGGCATGTACCGCAAGCCCGAGGCCTCGGCGGGCAACGGCCTGCCCGTCGATGTCATGGTCCTGCACCACGGCGTCGGCGGAAACTTCTACGGCTCGGGCCCCTTCGAGAGCTTCGTGCCGCAGCTGCTGGAGAACGGTTGCGCCACGCTGCGCGTCAACAACCGCGGCCACGACGCGGTCAGCAACGCCGTCCGCGACGGCGTCCGCACCAGATTTGGCGCCGCGTACGAGATCATCGACGACTGTCGCCAGGACTGGAACGCCTGGTTGGACTTCGCTGAGGCCGAGGGCTACGAGCGCATCGGCGTGTGGGGCCACAGCCTCGGCGCCGTTAAGTCCATCTACCACGCCGCCGTGGAGCGCGCCCCCCGTGTAACGTGCGTCATCGCCGGCTCCCCGCCGCGCTTCAGCTACAGCTTCTACTCGAGCGTCGACACGTGGGGCACCGAGGAAGAGGCCGGCAAGCGCTACAACGAGACCTGCGCCCTCGCTCAGTCATACGTGGACAAGGGAGACGCGGAACAGCTCATCCAGGTCGAGTTCCCCGTGCCCCTGCTGGTCAGCGCCGGCACCTACGTCGACAAGTACGGCCCCGCCGAGCGGTATGACGTGGTGAAGCGCATCCCGGAGGTGACGGTCCCCCTGTTCTGCATCGTCGGCAGCGCCGAGCCTTTGGAGCAGTTCCCGTTCTGGGGCCTGCCGGAAGAGCTGCAGCGTCTGGACAGTGAGGTCGAGAACTTCACCTTCGCCTACATCGAGGGCGCGAACCACGCGTACTCCGAGCATCGGCAGGAAGTCTGGGACGTCACAGAGGCATGGCTGCGGGGCCTGTGACAACAGCGTGACGCCACAAAGCGAAAGGGGGCGACGTTCGCCCCCTTTCTGTTTCCCTGCGGTGGGGCCTGCCCCGCTCACGCCTCCACGTAGTAGTCCATGCCCAGGTGCGTGATCTGGTCCTCGCCGGCCATCCAGCGCAGTGTGTTCTTCAGCTTGGTCTGCTGGATGAACAGGTCGTGCTCCGGGTAGAGGTTGCGCGCGTGGTGCGGGCTCTTGAAGTAGAACGACAGCCACTCCTGGATGCCGCCGAGGCCCGCCCGCTTGGCGAGGTCGCTGAACAGCGCCAGGTCGAGCACCAGCGGCGCCGCGAGGATCGAGTCGGAGCAGAGGAAGTTGACCTTGATCTGCATCCGCCGCCCCAGCCAGCCGAAGATGTCGATGTTGTCCCACCCCTCCTTGTTGTCGCCACGGGGCGGGTAGTAGTTGATGCGCACCTTGTGGTAGGCGTCGCCGTAGAGCTCCGGGTACAGCTCCGGCTGCAGGATGTACTCCAGCACGCCCAGCTTCGACTCCTCCTTGGTGCGGAAGTTCTCCGGCTCGTCCAGCACCTCGCCGTCGCGGTTGCCGAGGATGTTCGTCGAGAACCAGCCCTCCATGCCGAGCATCCGCGCCTTGAGCATCGGGCCGAGCACCGTCTTCACCAGCGTCTGCCCCGTCTTGAAGTCCTTGCCGCCGATGGGCACGCCCGCGTCGACGGCCATCCGCTCGATGACCGGGATGTCGACGGTCAGGCTCGGGCTGCCGTTGATGAAGGGCACGCCCTCCTGCATGGCCGCGTACGCGTACATCATCGAGGGCGCGATGAGCTCGTCGTTCTCCTGCAGACCGCCCAGGAACGACTCGATGTCCTGGTGCACCTCGGTCTCCGTGATGAACTTCTCCGTCGACGCCGCGTAGACCATGACGACTCGGCTGCAGCGGTTCTGCCGCTTGAAACGCCGGATGTCCTGGCGGATCTCCTCGACCTGGTCCATCTTGGTCGCGCCGGTCTTGACGTTCGCGCCGGAGATGCGCTTGACGTAGTCGCTGTCGAAGGCCGCCGGCATCGGCTCGATGCTCTTGAGGAAGTCGGCAATCGGCTCGATGTCCTCGTACTGGTTCAGGACGCCCGCCTTGAGCGCCGCCTCGTAGGCGTTGTCGGCGATGGGGTCCCACGCACCGAAGACGAGGTCGTCGAGGTCCGCCAGCGGCACGAGATCCTTGACCGCCGGCGAGTTGCCGTCCGTGCGCTTGCCGACGCGAACGGTCCCCATCTGCGTGACCGAGCCGATCGGCAGGCCCATGCCGCGCCGCACATGCTCGACACCGGCGATGAGCGTCGACGACACCGCGCCGAGGCCGACGACCATGATGCCCAGCCTGCCGTCCGCCGGCGCGATGTCCGGCGCGGTGGACGGCATGAAGTCCCTGGGCTCCAGCGCCATGCCCCTGCCGCGGGCCAGCGACATGAGCTCCTCATGCCAGTGCGCCGGCACGCGGCCGGTCTTTGCCCAATGCTGCACCGTGCTCTGCCGCTTGCCGATGAGATTCGCGAGGGCCGTCTGCCCGCCAAACCGTTGGATGATTCTTTCAGCGGAGTTCTTTTGTGTACTCATGCGTCGAATACTACCAATTATTTTGTTAACCGTCAAGGCCGAACCGGGCATGTGGGCGAATTGATTCTTTTGTTTTGGGGAAACAAAGCGGAAACAAATACCGTTGCGCTATTGGAGCTCAGCTTTTGAACCGTTTGTTCCGGGACTTGTTTCCGTAGCTGTCGACTTGCCTCTCAGCTACGGATTTGAATTGTTTCAAGAAGTTCTCGTCGGGTACTACCCATTATTTTGTTGAACTGTATGTCTGCGTCACGTGGGTCGCGGCGCCCGTCTCGCGCCTGCGGGCACACTACCGCACTCGACGCCGACGAGGTAGGCGACGGTGGCAGGGCGTCCCGAGGCGTAGGCGCGGCCGCCATCCCTCCCTATAATGCGGCCATCACCCCAGCGGGAGGATCTCCATGCGCGGCATGCTCTTCCTCGGCGACAAGCAAGTCGCCCTGCGCAAGTTCCCCACGCCCTCCGGCCCCAGCGGCCGGCAGGTCGTCCTGAGGTTGCGCGCCGCGGGCATCTGCGGCAGCGACCTCTCCTCCTACCGCAACGCGCCCGAGAACCTGGGCATCCGCGCGCACATCATCGCCGGCCATGAGCCGTGCGGCGAGGTCGTCGAGGTTGGCCCCGAGGCGCGCAATGTCCGCGTCGGCGACCGCGTCATGGTCTACCACTACGGCGGCTGCGGCCGCTGCGCCCAGTGTCTCTCCGGCTGGTGGCACATGTGCATCCACGGCGAGGTGATCTACGGCGCCCAGGCTCACGGCGGCTTCGCCGACTACGAGCTCGTCGAGGACTACATGTGCATTCCTATGCCGGACGGCCTCAGCTACGAAGAGGGCGCGGCCTGCGCCTGCGGCACGGGCACGGCCTACCAGGCCGTCAGGCGCCTCGACGTCAACGGCCGCGAGACCCTCGCCGTCTTCGGGCAGGGCCCCGTGGGGCTGAGCGCCACCATGTTCGGCGCGGCCACCGGCGCCCGCGTCATCGTCGTCGACCCCATCGCCGAGCGCCGCGCGCTGGCCGAGAAGCTCGGCGCGGCGCAGACCGTCGACCCCAACGACGCCGACCCCATCGAAGTCGTCAAGGCCGCCACGCACGGCCTCGGCGCCGACGCATCCATCGACGCCTCCGGCATCGCCGAGGTGCGCACCGCCGCCGTGCGCTCCGTCCGCGATTGGGGCCGGAGCTGCTTCGTCGGCGAGGGCGGCACCGTCACCTTTGAGGTCACCAACGACATCATGCGCCGCCAGCTCACCCTCATGGGGTCACGCACCTTCAGCACCATAGTCCTGGAGGAGTTGGGCCGGTACGTGGCGGACCGCAACCTGCCCCTGCGCGAGCTCATCACCGCGCGCTTCCCGCTGGACCGGATCGCAGACGCCTTCGCCGCATTCGAGGCCGGCGCCCCCGGCAAGTTCGTGGTGACCTGGGACTGACTCCCGTTCGCCCTGAGCTTGTCGAAGGGTAAGGCGCGCGAGGCCAAAGGACACGGCCTATAATGGCCCAAACTCCCCAAGGAGGCCCGCCATGCAGGGCATGCTCTTCCTCGGCGACAAGCAAGTCGCGCTCCGCGAGTTTCCGGCGCCCTCCGGCCCGGCCGGCCGCCAGGTGGTGCTGAAGATGCGCGCTGCCGGTCTCTGCGGCAGCGACCTGCGCCCCTACCGCTCGACCCTCGAGGGCCTCGGCCCGCGCGCCCACGTCATCGGCGGCCACGAGCCCTGCGGCGAGGTCTACGAGGTCGGCCCCGAGGTGCGCAACCTGCGCGTCGGCGACCGCGTCATGGTCCACCACTACTCCGGCTGCGGCCGCTGCGAGCACTGCCTCTCCGGGTGGTCGCAGCTCTGCCCCAACGGCATGACCCTGTACGGCTCGCAGGCCCACGGCGCCATGGCCGACTACCAGCTTGTCGAGGAGCACATGTGCGTCCCCATGCCCGACGGCCTCAGCTTCGCCGAGGGCGCGGCGTGCTCGTGCGGCACCGGCACCGCCTACCAGGCCCTCAGGCGGCTGGGCGTCTCAGGACGCGACACCTTCGCCGTGTTCGGCCAGGGGCCCGTCGGCCTCAGCGCGACCCTGTTCGGCGCCGCATCGGGCGCCCACGTCATCGCCGTCGACCCCATCCCCGAGCGGCGCGCGCTGGCGATGAAGCTCGGCGCGTCGGAGACCGTCGACCCCAACGAGGTCGATCCTATCGAGGTCATCCGCGCCGCCACCCGCGGCCGAGGCGCCGACGCCACCCTCGACGCCAGCGGCGTCGCCGACGTGCGCGCCCAGGCCGTCCGCTCGACGCGCGTGTGGGGCCGCAGCTGCTTCGTCGGCGAGGGCGGCACCGTCACCTTCGACGCCACCAACGACATCATCCACCGCCAGGTGACGCTGTTGGGCTCATGGACGTTCAGCACGGTGGTGCTCGAGGAGCTGGGCCACTACGTCGTCGACCGGGGCATCCCGCTGCGGGACATGATCACGCGGACGTTCACCCTGGACCAGGTCGCCGAAGCCTTCACCGACTTCGAGGCGGGCGCGGCGGGCAAGTACGTGGTGACGTTCGACTAACACGCTTGCCCTGAGCTTGTCGAAGGGCGTGCCCGTTCGCCCTGAGGGAAATCGAAGGGACCTACCCCCGCGGCCCCGGCTTCACCCCGAGCCGGTTGGCCGCCTTGTTGAACGTCGTGACGCCGTGAATCAGCGGCTGCGCCCACCACGGCGGCGGGCTTGGGTGCAGCGTCGCCTCCCGCAGCGCGTCGAGGAAACCCTGCGACGTCCCGTCGAACTCCGGCATCTCCGTGTATGTGCGCCCCAGCTCCCACACGTGGTGCGAGTCGCTGACGGCCGTGACCACCAGCCCGTGCTCGGCGGCGGCTGCCCGCGCGCGCTCCTCCGCGCCGCGAAAGACGTTGCGCGCGTTGAAGGCCTCGATGATGTCGGCGTGCGGCAGCACCTCGACCATCGCGTCGTCGGACAGCACGCTGCTGCGCACGGTGTCGTACGGGTGCGGAATCGAGACCAGCCCGCCCTGCGCCTTGATGCGCTCCACCGTCTCCATCGGCGAGAGCCCGCGCGGCACCTCCTCCGTCAGGAACAGCCCCGTGATCTCCCCGTGCGTGCTCTTGATCTCCGACGCGACGATGACCGGGAACGGCGCAATCTTCGCCACGGCCTGCCCGCCGCGGATGGTGTTGTGGTCCGTCACCGCGATGCACCCCAGCCCCATTCGCACGGCCCTCGCGACCAGCGCCTCCGGCGAGGTGGCGCAGTCTTTCGAGTGCCAGGTGTGCATGTGGAAGTCGGCGCGCATGGTGGTTGGTCGGCTCTTGGTCACCGGCGCGGTGGCCTAGGGCTCGTACTCCTCTTCTTCTTCCTCGACGCCCGGCGCGTCCTGTATGAACCGCATCTGTTCGCCCAGCGAGGTCTGCAGGCGCGTGATGCGGAGCTCGGCGGCGCTGAGCAGCTCGTTGCAGACCCGCGCCAGCCGCGCGCCCTCGGCGTAGAGGCCCGTCGCCTCGTCGAGGGTCAGCCCGCCGGCCTCAAGCGCCTGCACCGTCTCCTCCAGCCGCTTGTACGCCGCCTCGAAGGTGAGCTGCTCCTCGGCCTCCCCGCCGTTCTTCTTGGACGTCATCTTCCCTGCTCCCGCCCGACATACGCCGACGCATGACAGATACAAAGCAAGTGTAGCACACGGGGACTCGGGGCCGATGGGGGGCGGAGGCTACTGCGACGGCGCCGCCTCAGTCTCCTCTGTGAGGGTGAGCAGGTACGCGACAACCGCCTCGTAGTCGTCGCCAAGCACTTCGTGCAGGCCCGCCGTCATCAGCGGCGTGTAGCCGGGGGAGATGAAGGCGCCGGGGTCATCGATGGACTGCCGGATGTACTCCTCGGCGCTGAGGTCGGTGCGCGTCGCCGCGATGGTGCCGATGTTGCTCAGCTCGGGGCCGATGGTACCCGTCGTGCCGGCGTCCGCGACGGTGTGGCAGATGCCGCAGGTGGTGACGAAGGAGGCGGGTACGCCCTCGGGCGCGGCAGTCGCGCCGTCGCCGGTAATCGGCACAATTGCGGTGAGGGGAGGCAGCGGGTCGGGCTGCGCGACGACCGTGGGGCCGGGGTTGAAGCATGCGGCCAGCAAAAGAACGGCCCCCAGCGCGAGGGCCAGCAGAATCGCTACCTTGCGGGACGACATGCCTTGTCTCCTGTCGAGGTGCAGCATCTCAGCACAATGTTACAACTTTCACACACTGGTGTCCAGATACTCCAGAGGCAGGTTTTGGGGCAAGCGTGAGGCGCCTAATTCGCTGACTGAGGACAGTAAAGCAGCCCAAGGCCGAATCAACTTGACAGCCGGGTCATTCCAGGCTCAGGAGGAATGCGACGACCTCCTCGTACTCTTCTCCGAGAACGTCCTTCAAGCCTGCGGGTTGCAGTGGTTCGTATCCGGACACGACAAACGCGCCGGGATCTTCAATCGACTGGCGGATGTACTCTTCGGCGCTGAGGTTCGTGCGTGTGCCTGCAATGGAGCCAATGTTCGTGAGATCTGGGCCAATTGTGCCGTTTGCGCAGGTACCAACTACAGTGTGGCAGATGCCGCATGTGCTAAGGAACCTTCTCGAGAGTTCACAGGGCGGCGGCGGTGGCGGTGGCGGTGGCCACCATGGAGCCAGAGTGGGATCAGGAGAGCGGACAATCGTGGGTCCCGCATTCCTGCACGTTGGCAGCAATACTACTGTTGCCAAGAGTAGAGCAACAAGAACAAGGACGGTACGGGTTGCCATACACCGCCTCCGACTTGTCCACTATCCTTCAATTCTTATGTTACAGATTTCACATACTTTAGTCGAGTGGAGCGCTTTGCGCAATCGATTTGATGGTAGCGAGGCGTTGCCGAGGCGGCACAAACCTGGGTGATTTCCCTTGAGCTCTTCCACTCGAGGCTAGGACCCCGACGCCCCATCCCCCTCCACGCGCGCGCCGAAACCGCCCCGGTGCAGCCGCACGTTGACGGCGTCCCCCGCCGACACCTGCCCCGCGTCGAGGAGCGTCTCGCCCGTGTCCTCGCGGCTGACGACGGCGTAGCCGCGCCGCAGCACGTCCGACGGGTCCAGCGCTCCCAGCCGCTGGTCGAGCCCCGTCACCCGCTGGCGGTGCATCGCGAGGCTGTTCTCCAGCCGCAGCACCAGCCCCGCCAGCAGGTCGTCCACCTGCTGCCGCCGCGACGCGATGTCCGGTACGCGACGCTCGATGACGGCGAGGCAGTCGCGCACGTCGTCCGCCCGCAGCGCCAGCTCCTGCTGCACGCCCTGGTAGAGCGTCTGCCCGCACTGCGCGATCCGCGCCGCCAGCACTCGCGAGTCCGGCACCGCGAGCTCCGCCGCCGCCGAGGGCGTGGGCGCGCGCACGTCCGCCACCATGTCCGCGACCGTCGTGTTCGTCTCATGGCCGACGGCGCTGATGACCGGCGGGCGGCTGGCGTAGACGGCCCGCGCCACCGGCTCCTCGTTGAACGGCCACAGGTCCTCGACCGAGCCGCCGCCGCGCGCCAGGATGACGGCGTCGATGTCCGGCTCCGCGTTGATCGCCTCAAACGCCTCGATGATCGTCGGCGCGGCGGTGTCGCCCTGCACCAGGCACGGCGCGAGCACCAGCTCCGTCAGCGGGTAGCGCCGCTCCACCACCGTCTGGATGTCGTGCCATACCGCCCCCGTCGGCGACGTGATGACGCCCAGCCGCTGCGGGAAGATGGGCAGCTGGCGCTTGCGGCTCGGCTCGAAGAGGCCCTCGGCCTCCAGCTGCACCAGCAGCCGCTCCAGCTCCAGGTACCGCTCGCCCATGCCCTCGGGCCGCGCCAGGTCGACGATGCACTGCAGGTCGCCGCGCACCTCGTACACCGAGACCCGCCCGTGGCACGACACCGCCGCGCCGCTCGCCAGGTGCTCGTGGCCGCTGCCGCCGCGGAACATGACGCACCGCAGGACGGTGTTGGCCTCCTTCAGCGAGAAGTAGCTGTGCCCCGCCGACGACCGCGTGTAGTTGGAGACCTCCCCACTCACCCACAGGTCGGCCAGCAGGGCGTCGCGCTCCAGCGACTCCTTGATGTACCGCGTGACCTGCGAGACGGTGTAGACCGCCATGCCTCAGCCCTCTTGAATGGCAAAGGGCGCCGGGAGTTCGGCGCCCTTCCTGCTGCCTCGTTTTCCCCCTCGCCGCCTAGTTCACGAGCGACAGGTACTCGCCCGTGCGGGTGTCTACCTTCACGACCTGCCCGACGGTGACGTGCATCGGCACCTTCACCTGCGCGCCCGTCGCCAGCGTCGCCGGCTTGCGCCCGGACGACGCCGTGTCGCCCTTGAACGCCGGCGGCGTGTCGACCACCTCCAGGTCGACCGTCGTCGCCAGCTCGATGCTGACCGGCTCGCCCTTGTACGCGACGATGGTGATGTTCTCACCCTCCTTGAGGAACTTCGTCTGGTCGCCTATCTGGTCGCCGGTGAGCGGGAACTGGTCGAAGGTCTCCATGTCCATGAAGATGTAGGACGAGCCGTCGCTGTACAGGTACTGCGCTTCGCTCTCGTCCACCTCGGCGACGGTGAGCCGCTGCGTGCCCGGCATGTTCCGCTCGAATACCTTGCCGCTGCGCAGCTGCCGCACCTTCAGCGTCAGCGTGGGGGCGCGCTGCTGCATGTAGACGTGCTTGAAGTCGACGATCTGGTACGCGTCCCCGTCCATCTCGATGTTCAAGCCCCTCCGGATCTCGTTGAAGTTGACCGTGTCCGCCATAAACTGCTCCTACTCATCCCGTCGTTCCTGCGCAGGCAGGAACCCCGACAAACCCTATGGCCCTCACCGTTCTCCTGGGCTTGTTGCAGGGCTACCCCGCGTGCCTCGGGTTCTCGTGCTTGTGCGACGTGGTCAGCGAGCGCACCTTGCCGTTCTCCATGACCACCGTGTCCTCAATGCGGACGCCGCCCCAGCCCGGGATGTAGATGCCCGGCTCGATGGTGAAGATCGTGCCGTCCACCAGCGGGTCGTCGCACCGCGGGCTCACGCGCGGGTACTCGTGCACCGCCAGCCCGATGCCGTGGCCGAGGCTGTGCCCGAACCGCTCGCCGTACCCCGCCTTCTCGATGATGTCCCGCGCGATCTCGTCAGCCTCGCCCGATGTCATCTCCGGCGTCACCGTCACCGACGCCGTTTGCTGCGCGTTCAGCACCGTGTCGTACACAATGCGGAACATCTCGTCCGGCTCGCCCAGGCAGATGGTGCGCGTCATGTCGCTGTTGTAGCCCATGTACCGCGCGCCGAAGTCCATCACCACCGGCTCGCCCGCGCCGATGGGCCGGTCCGTCGGGTGGTGGTGCGGCTTCGCGGCGTTCGGCCCCGACGCGATGATCGTCTCGAAGGCCAGCGCCTCCGCGCCCGCCTCGCGCATCGCCCACTCCATCCGCCACGCCACCGACGCCTCGGTCTCGCCCACCTCGATCGTCGGCGACACGACGGCGAAGGCGCGGTCGGCGATCTCCATCGCCCGCGTCACCAGCGCCAGCTCGTCCGGGTCCTTGATGGCCCGCAGCGGGTCGATGAACTGCGACGTCGCGACCAGGCTCACGTCCTTCGCGTCCTCGTTCTCCTTCATCGCGTTCACGATGGCCGAGTGCAGCGCGACCGTCATGTGCCCCGCCTCGAACCCGACGCGCTTGACGCCCAGCTCGCTGAACAGCTCCGGCAGCCACCCCAGGCCGCCGCTGATGCGGTCGACGCGGAAGTCGGGCGCCTGCAGGGCCGCCTGCTCCGTGTAGCGGAAGTCCGTCGCCAGCACGGCCGCGTCGCGGCCGATGACCAGGTATCCGGCCGAGCCCACGAAGCCCGACAGGTAGCGCCGGTTCTCCGGCGACGACACAAAGAACGCGTCCAGCTCCAGCGCGGCGAACTTCTCCCGCAGCCGCTCCAACCGATGCTTCATGACCCACTCTCCTTCAGGTGTTCCACCAGGTAGTCTACCGCATACAGGTACCCGCGCCAGCCCAGCCCGGCGATGGCGCCCCGCGCGACCTCCGCCGTGACCGACTGCCGCCGCCACCGCTCCCGCGCGTGGATGTTCGACAGGTGCACCTCGACGACCGGCAGCCCCGCGTCGACGAGCGCGTCCCGCAGCGAGAGCCCGTAGTGCGTCAGCGCGCCGCCGTTGAGGATGACCCCGTCGGCCTCCGATGCATTCGCCTGCAGGAAGTCGACGATCGCCCCCTCGTGGTTCGACTGGAAGCACACCACCTCAGCCCCCAGCTCCGCCGCGCGGGCAGCCGCCGCCGCTTCGATGTCCGCCAGCGACGTAGTCCCATACAACGACGGGTCCCGCCGCCCCAGCATATTGATATTCGGCCCATTGACCAACAGAATCCGCAAACCAACCTCCACCGGCCAATACGCGCCGGTGTCCCCAGTCTACCTGAGCGGGGGCCGCGCCGCCAACAGCAGGCGTCCGTTCGCCATGAGGGAAATCGAAGGGTGCCCTGCGTGCTACTGGTTGGGTTGTCCAGTCACCTTCAACTCTTCTGCACATACAAGGTAGGACTACCATTGATTATCTTACCGCAGCTATGATTGCGATAATCAACTCAACTGTTGGCGGTGTGAAGGCGTGAAGTTCTCCGACTACTTCCTCCAGACGCGCCAGCGTCCTGACCGGAGGTCTATTGAATTGGCATGGATCCGGCGTGTGGTAGACTATCCAGTGAGAGAAGTAGTGCAAGCCGATGGCCGCATTCGCCGATGGGGAGCAGTTGCGGAGATGGACGGGAGATGGCTGCGGGTTGTCCTGCTGCCGGACGGAGAGACCATCCATAACGCGTTCTTTGACAGAAGGTTCACGCCATGAAGGTCACATACTTTCAGCAGACCGATACCCTGTACATTGAATTGTGTGCCGCGGAGGTGGACGAGACGCGGGACCTGGACGAGAACACCCTCTTGGACATGGACAAGGAGGGCCGCCTCTGCGCCATCACCATCGAGCACGCCAGCGACCGCATGGCGATTCCCTCGTTCTCCTATGAGCAGGTCACACCCTGACACGGGTCGAATCGCGAATCGCCCCTACCATCCCGCCGGCCCCGTCCGTTCGCCCTGAGGGAAATCGAAGGGCGAACGGCGAGAGTACCCCCTAAAACGATGACTCCATCATCCCCACCGGCACCTCGATGAGCGTCGGCGCCTCTATGGCGATGGACTCCCGGATTGCCGTCTCCAGCGCGTCGGCGTCGTGCACCCGCAGCCCCCGCGCGCCGAAGGCCTCCGCCATCCGCACGAAGTCGGGGTTGTGCAGCTCCGCGCCGTAGGGGTGGTCGTTGAACCGCCGCACCTGCTCCCGCAGCACGTTCCCGTAGGCGTTGTCGTTGAACACCACCGTCACCGTGTTGATGCCGTACTGCACCGCCGTCGCCAGCTCCTGCACGTTGTACATGAACCCGCCGTCGCCTGACACGCAGAGCACCGGCACGTCCGGCCGCGCCACCTTCGCCCCCAGCGCCGTCGGAAACGCGAACCCCAGGTTCCCCGAGTACGACGACGTGATGTACGTCCCCGGCTTGTACACCGGGAAGTACGCCCGGCTGAAGTACCCGATCTGCGTCATGCCCGACACGAAGATGCCGTCCTCCGGCAGCGCGTTCCGGATGGCCCGCATGAACGACCCCTGCGGCTCCATCAGGTTCGCCGGGTCGAAACGCGCCGCCCGGAACGCCTCGAACTCCTCCTGCCGGCTCGCGCTCGGCCCCGCCAGCCCCGAGACCGCCTGGTGCAGCCGCTCCAGCGACAGCGCCGCGTCGCCCAGCACCGGCAGCGTGTCCTTCCAGTTCCGCCCGATCTCCTCCGGGTCCACGTCGATCTGCACGACGCGGTGCCCCTCCGGCAGGTTGGCCGTCGCCAGCCGCGTCCCCACCGCCAGCACGACGGGGTGGTCGGCCACCACGCGCTGCATCGCCTCCTCGCGCCCCCGCGGCGACCCCAGCGAGAGGAAGTGCCGGTCTGAGATGGTGCCCTTGCCCTCGCCCGTCGTGAACACGGGCGCCTGCAGCCGCTCGGCCAGCCGCGTCAGCGCCGCCGACGCCGCCTCCGAGTTCGCGCCGCCGCCCGCCCAGATGAGCACCTTGCCGTCGTTCTCTGCCAGCAGCCGCGCCGCCTCGGCGATCGAGTCCGCCGGCGGCTCCGCCCGAGGGTACATGGCCGGCTCCAGCAGCTCGACGTCCAGCGCCTCGGCCAGCGTGTCCGGCGGGATTTCGATCTCGACGGGGCGCGGGCGGCCCGTGTTGAGCTGCCGGAACGCCTCGTGCACCGCCGAGGGCACCTCGTCGGCGTTCAGCACCCGCGCCGCCCATTTCGTCACCGACTTCACCGCCTCCAGTTGGTCGTCGATCTCGTGCAGCAGCCCGCGGTTCACGCCGATGAGGTCGCGCGGGATCTGCCCCGCCACCAGCAGCACCGGCGACGACGCCGAGTACGCCGTCGACAGCCCCGACGTCGCGTTCAGCACGCCGGGCCCCGGCACCACCATCGCCGTGCCGATGCCGCCGCCCGCTCGAGCGTAGCCGTCGGCCATGAACGTCGTCGCCTGCTCGTTGCGCGTGCTGATCCAGCGGATGCCGGGCTCGTCGAAGAGGGCGTCGGTGGCGTAGTAGAGCTGCGCGCCGGGCAGCCCGAAGATGACGCGCACGCCCTCCCGGTACAGCGACTTCGCCAGCGCCTGCCCGCCCGTCATCTCCGCCATGCCATCCCTCCGCGGTGCCGAGTAGTGGTCGCGCAGGCAAGCTAGGGCAGGGCGCGGCGGGTGTCAAGGGCGGGGTGGGTGGCGTGGTAGAATCCATCCCACAGAATTGGCAACAAGAGAGGAAGAATGACCGGCCTGCGGGGCATCCTCATAGGCGTCGGAGCGGCTCTGTCACTACTGGCGGCCTCCACCTTGTCCGCCTGCACCGGTCAGGAAGAGCCCCCCGCGCCCACCCCGCCGCCCGCGCCGACGGCGGCCCCCACGCCAACCGCGACGCCGATACCCACCGCGACACCAACGCCAACGCCCTCGTCCGTCCCGACCCCGACGCCCACGGCGACGCCTATCCCCACCCCCAGCCCGCTCCTTTCCTTCATCGACGGCCGCAGGGTTATCGACGCAGCGCCCGACGCGGCGTCCGCCATCGCGTCGTTGGAGTGGGTGCAGGATGGGGTGGACAGCGCGGAAGCCGAGCGCGTCGACCGTCTGATTGCGATCGCCATCGAGGACCCGGGGCTGGCTTCCGCCATGGTCTCGCTGGGGTTCGTGCAGAGCGGGCAGCGCCGTGCCGAAACCGAAGCCATGGACCTGCTGCTCCAGGTGGCGGCTCGGAGCCCGGAAGCCGCGCGTAGCGTCATGTCCTTGGAATGGGCGCAAGACGCCATGACGCGGCAGGAGGAACGAGTCCTCAACGACCTTCTCCTGCTGGCGCGGCGGAATGCCTCGGCTGGAGACGCGCTGGCATCGTATCCCTGGGTGCGGGACGGCGTCGATAGGACGGAGGCGTGGACGATCAGGCAGGTGGCCGCTGTCGCGGATCCTAAGAGTGCCGGATTCGTGGCGACTCTGCCATGGCTTGCGGAAGACGTTAACGAAAGCATGCTGAATGTGCTGAGCAACATCGCGTTAGTCGCCCGCCTGCATCCTGCGGGCGACGCCGAGGCATCGCTCTCATGGGTGCGGGAGGACGTGACGGAGGAGGAAGCCGCCGCGCTGGATGTGCTGGCGGGCATTGCGGCGGAAAGGAAGAGCGTAGCGAGCACGTTGCTCACCTTCTCCTGGATTCAGGACGGCATTGCTGCCAGTGATGTACAGGCGCTCCAACGCATGCGTTCGGCGTTGGGCCGTCCCTTCGCCCCTCGTGGGTGGCGGCCGGCCAGCGTCATTGACGCCCTGCCATGGCTGCAGGACGAGATAACGGACGCCGAGACGGATGTGCTGGTACAGCTCTGGGACATTAGCCGATGGTATTGGTCAGATTTAGAGCGCATCATCGGCATGCCGTTCCTGGAGACAATCACGCCTATGGACGCTTTGGCTCTGGAGGGCATATATCAGTGGTTCCAATTGACGCTTGATCCCAGCCACCTGGACCTGCCGGCCATACAAAATGGCATCACTGACGACATGCTTCCGATATTCGTGACCTTCAATGGCATTCGCAAGAAAGAACATCGCCACCTTATCCCCATCCTTCTGGATACGGCGCGTACGTCTGTAGAACACCGCACCATCACAACGCCCCTCGCCGGTGAAGTTGAGTTGGCGATTGTCCGCACGCGGCCCGGCGCTGCCAACAGGATGGACTACCTGGAACATGCCGTGCGGACCGCGGAGGACCTGGTGGGAGCGCCTTTCCCTGCCCCAGCGGTCATCCTGCTATATGAGGACCTTGGGTATGGCGGGGCGCACTTTGGGAATTTCATCAACATTCTGCCCGCAGGCGATGTGGCTGATGAAATTGGCGGAGCGATTATGCACGAAGTCGCACACTACTACGGGCTTCATGGTGAAGGCTGGGTAACTGAGGGCGTGGCCAATACAATTGCAGCCGTGGCACTGGAACGCCTCTCCGGCCGGCCTGTGGACATTGTGGGGTCCCCATGCCCGTATGCGCGCACCATCGCCGAATTTGAGACCCTTGACTCTGGTCTCGGCACTCCAGCATTTGGGTGCCACTACGCATTGGGAGAACGGATCTTTCTGGACTTGTACCAGAACTTGGGTGAAGAGCGGTTCCGGCAAGGCTTGCGCAATCTCTTCCTGGGCGCACAGGATGCACAATTTACAGGACCCACGCGTGGCATCCAGTACGTCATGGAAGCCTTCGGCGCGGACGATGCGGTTGTGCAAGATATTGCGGCACGCTGGTACGACGGCTCCGCCCCCTACGACCTCTCCCGCCTCGACATGAGCCCAGCCAATCCAAGCCTATTCAATAGTGACGGGCAAATTGCCAAGGCATATGTAGCTGCTGATGGACGTGACGTAACCGGAATGACGCTTGCCGCCGGTACCTTCAGCCGCTTGGAGCTTGTTGTGGAGATCTCCAGCTTCGTGGAAGGAGGTGAGGCCCCCCAACTGGAAGTGGTCGAGTTCTTCGAGGACGGATTCGCATTCGCCCGGCACACCCTCACCCCTGAGGCGTCGCAAGAGGCCTTCGGAATGGCCGGAAGGATTTACTTGCGAATGGGCGGCGTGGACCCCGCCCTTGGCACATACTACGCCTACGTCTACGACGGCGACCGCAAGGTCGCGGAAGTCCAGTACACCATCACGGCGTAGTCCCCCCAATCCTTGACACCCCTTCTCTCCCCTCCACACAATGCGGGCACTCAGCTCAGCCCGCCGCCAGGAGGCCGCCCGCATGCCCCGCAAGTTCCGTGACCTGCGCGAGTACATCGCCTTCCTCGAGGCCCAGGGCGACCTGCGCCGCGTGTCGGCGCCCGTCAGCGCCCACCTCGAGATCACGGAGATCGCCGACCGCATGGTCAAGTCCGGCGGCCCCGCCCTCCTTTTCGAGAACGTCGAGGGCCACGACATGTCCCTGCTCATCAACGCCTTCGGCTCCATCCCCCGCGTCTCGGCCGCCCTCGGCGTCGACCGCCTCGACGAGCTGACGGAGCGGCTGCGCGACCTCCTCGGCATGGTCAAGGAGCCGCACCAGGGGCTCTTCGCCAAGCTGAAGGCCCTCGGCCAGCTCGCCCACATCGCCTCCTTCCAGCCGAAGACCGTCCGCACCGCCCCGTGCCAGGAGGTCTTCATCCCCGCCGAGGAGGTCGACCTGTCGACGCTCCCCGTCCTCACCTGCTGGCCCGGCGACGCGGGGCCCTTCATCACCCTGCCCCTCGTCGTCAGCCGCGACCCGGCCACCGGCGTCCGCAACATCGGCATCTACCGCATGCAGGTCTACGACCGCAACACCACCGGCATGCACTGGCAGACCCACAAGATCGGCGCGCAGCACCAGCGGCTCGCCCAGGACCGCGGCATGGAGCGCATGGAGGTGGCCGTCGCCCTCGGCGGCGACCCCGCGACGATCTGGGCCGGCTCCGCGCCGCTCCCGCCCGACCTCGACGAGTACCTCCTCGCCGGCTTCATCCGCGAGGAGGGCATCGAGCTCGTCAAGTGCAAGACCGTCGACCTGGAGGTCCCCGCCCACGCGGAGATCGTCCTCGAGGGCTACGTCGATCCGGCCGAGAGCCGCCCCGAGGGCCCCTTCGGCGACCACACCGGCTACTACTCCCCCGCCGAGGACTACCCCGTCTTCCACGTCACCGCCATGACCCACCGCCGGGACCCCATCTACCCCACCACCATGGTGGGCCGCCCCACAACGGAGGACTACTTCTTCGGCAAGGCCACGGAGCGCCTCTTCCTCCCCGCCATCCAGATGATGCTGCCGGAGGTGGTGGACATCAACATGCCCGCAGAGGGCATCTTCCACAACCTCATCATCGTTTCCATCCGCAAGAACTACCGCGGCCAGGCGCAGAAGGTCGCCCACGGCATGTGGGGCCTCGGCCTCCTCGCCCTCGCCAAGGCCATCGTCATCGTCGACGCGGACGTCAACGTGCACGACCTTTCCGAGGTCGCGTGGCGCGTGACGGCCAACCTCGATCCGCAGCAGGACATCTTCTTCGCCAGCGGTCCCGCCGACGACCTCGACCACGCCGCAAGTACGCCCCGCGTCGGCAGCAAGGTCGGCATCGACGCGACGGCCAAGGGCCCCGTCGACGGCCGCGAGCGCCCCTGGCCTGATGACATCGTCATGAGCGACGAGATCAAGGCCCTCGTCGACCGCAAGTGGTCGTCGTACGGCATATAATTGAAGGGACAACCGCCGTTCGCCCTGAGCCCGTCGAAGGGCGACCAGTGAGCGCCAACGAAGAATGGCTGAACGCATGCAGAACGTAGCGCACAACAACGCGGGCCCCCTGACCAGGCTGAACTACGTCCTCGCGGCGGTGAAGTTCGAGCAGAGCCTGTTCGCCCTGCCCTTCGCCTACGTCGGCATGCTCCTCGCCGCCGACGGCTTGCCCGAGCTCCAGCCGTTCGTGTGGGTAACCCTCGCGATGGTCGGCGCGCGCAACGCCGGCATGGCCGTCAACCGCGTCTTCGACCGCAACATCGACGCCAGGAACCCACGCACCGCCGACCGCCATCTGCCGCAGGGGCTGCTGCAGCCGTGGGAGCTCTCCGCGCTGGCCGTCGCCGGTTTGGCGCTCTTTTTCGTGGCGGCGTGGCAGCTCAACCCGCTGGCGCTCGCCCTCTCGCCCGTCGGCGCCCTCTTTGTCGTCGGCTACTCACTGGTCAAGCGCTTTTCGTGGCTGACGTCCTTCACTCTTGGCATGACGCTCGCCATCGCGCCCGCGGGCGGCTGGGTCGGCGTCACCGGCGAGCTCGCGTGGGAGGCGGTGCTGCTGTACGCCGTCGTCATGACCTTCGCCAGCGGCTTCGACATCTTCAACACCGTCGGCGACATCGACTTCGACCGCGCGAACGGCATCAAGGCGTTGCCCGCCCGGTTCGGGGTGCACGCGGCCTTCTGGGTCTCCCGCGCGATGCACCTGCTGACCGCCTCCGCGCTGCTGGCCCTCGGCCTCTGGCTGGAGCTGGCGTGGCCCTACTTCATCGGCTGGGCCATCGCCGCCGTCCTGCTGGTCTACGAGCACCGGCTGCTGAAGCCTGACGACATGTCTCGGCTGCGCTTCGCCTTCACGTGGGTGAACGCCTCCATCAGCCTTGCCGTGCTCGTCTTCACCTTCATCGCGGTGGTGCTGGTGTGACGACACACGACGAACGCCCCGTCATCGTCGGCGTCACGGGCGCCAGCGGCGTCGTCATGGCCGTGCGCCTCGTCGACGCCCTGCTGCGCCGCGAGACCGACGTCGCGCTGGTCTGCTCGTCCGGCGGGCGGCTCGTCTGGGCCGACGAGCTGGACCGCAGCTACGCGGCCACCCTCGCCGGATGGCGGGAGTCGCCCCACTTCACCGAGTACGCCATCGGCGACCTCCGCGCGCCCATCGCCAGCGGCTCCTACCCCACGCGCGGCATGGCCGTCGTGCCCTGCAGCATGAACAGCCTCTCCGCCATCGCCCATGGCCGCGCCGACAACCTCCTCCTCCGCGCCGCCGACGTCTGCCTGAAGGAGCGCCGCACCCTCGTCATCACCCCCCGCGAGACGCCCCTGCACTCGGGGCACATCGAGAACATGCTGCGGGTCAGCCAGCTCGGCGCCGTCGTCCTGCCGCCGGAGCCGCCCTTCTACCTCCGCCCCCAGACCGTCGACGAGGTCGTCGACTTTGTCGTCGACCGGGTCCTCGTCGCCCTCGGCATCGAGGAGGCGCTCGAGGACGCGCACCAGTGGCGCCCAGATCGCGAGAGGGAGGACTAGCCCGTGTCCACCTTCCTCTGCCGCGTGACCGTATCCTCTCCCGACTGGCACGACCAGCGCGACGTCCGCGCCACGGTCAACATCGACGTCGCCTACTCCATGCTCCCCGGCCACCTCCTGCGCGACATCGGCCTCGCGCCCGACCGGCAGGCGCCCGTCACGCTGCCCGGCGGCCGCCGCGAGCTGATGGACATCGGCGACGTGCGCCTCACCGTCGAGGGCTCTTCCGGCGTCACGCCCGTCGTCTTCGGCCCGGACGGCGCCGATCCCCTCCTCGGCCGCATCGCCCTGGCCGCCCTCTCGCTCAAGGCGGACCCCACGACGGAGCGCGTCTTCCCCACCCACGGCTGGATGCCGACCATGCGCCCCACCCCTCCCCGTTCCGGTTGACAATACGAAGCTCCCCTAGCTATGCTACCGCCCGAAGCGACGGCGCCCTTGGGCGTCGTGTGGGCATGACTCCCGGCCGTCGCGCAACTCGACTGGAGGACAACAATGATTCTGATCACCGGCGGCATGGGGTTCATTGGCCTGCACACGGCCCGCGCGATGCTCGACGCGGGCGAGGACGAAGTGGCCATCACCTACTACCAGACCTGGCGTGAGCCCAGCTTCATCAAGGACGACTACGGCAGCCGCGTCCATGTCGAGAAGGTCGACGTAACCGACCGCGAGGGCCTCCTCGCTCTCGGCGAGAAGCACAACATCACCAGCATCTGCCACCTGGCCGTCACCGGCCTCGGCGCCTTCGACGCCGTCGGCGACATGCGCGTCAACCTGAGCGGCCTGATGAACGTCATGGAGGCCGGCGTGCAGTGGGGCGTCTCCCGCGTCTCCCTCGCCAGCTCCATCGCCATCTACTCCAGCGTGTCGGAGGGGCCGTTCCGGGAGGACATGGACCTCCCCATCTACGCCACCGGCAACCCGACGGAGACCTACAAGAAGACCTTTGAGGTCGTCGGCGGCCACGTGGGCGTCCGCTCCGGCATAGAGGTCATCAACCTCCGCATCGGCGGCATCTGGGGCCCCCTCTACCACTCGATGGCCAACCTCCCAAGCCGCCTCGTCCACGCCGCCGTCAAGGGCGAGGACCCGAACCTGGCCGGCGGCCGCGGCGGCGTCCCCTTCCAGGACGACCAGGCCGACTTCTGCTACGTCAAGGACTGCGGCCTCGGCATCAGCATGGTGCACCGGCAGGAGTCGCTGCCCAGCAAGACCTACAACATCAGCAGCGGCGTCGGCTCCACCAACCAGAACCTCGTCGACGCCATCAAGGAGGTCATCCCCGACGCCATGATCGAGCTCCAGCCGGGCAACGGCCCCAACGCCCGCAAGGACCCCTACGGCGACCCGGCCCGCATCCGGGCCGAGGTTGGCTACACGCCGCAGTACACCCTGCAGTCCGGCGTCGTCGACTACATCAACTGGCTCCGCGCCGGCAACGAGCGCTAGCCCTTATACCTGGCTACTCAGCAAAAAGGGAAAGGGGCCGTATAATACGGCCCCTTTCCCTTTTTCTCCTTTGCTTCCGAAGCCTACGCTGGCACCCACTCATGCCGCATGGGTTGAAGCGACCCGGGCAACGTCGGAAATATGGATGAGAAAGGCATAATGTCAATCCCAACCACATTTTCATCCTTGTCCAGGTCCAGCACGATTTCCGGGGTAAGCTCGAAGCTGTGGCTTATGGCCCCATCGCTGACCACCACATACAACGCGTCCCGTTCCGAATCGTAGTTGACGCTCTTTGGCTTGAGCATAACGCAACTCCTGCCTGACATTATCGGACGATGTACGTCCGCACGATGTATCCGCTGCGAAGGGTCACCTTGATCATCTGCTCATCGTCCAAGTATGCACAATATACCTCAAATTCCCTGTAAGTATAGACTTGGTCTGGGTTGTCCAGGCACTGCTGGATGAGATCCAATGAAATTGAGCGGGATTCAGCTTCATCTTGTACTCTGTCGTTGAAAAATACCGCCCTCATAGGGCAACAATAGTGAAGATAGTCGGCAAAGTCAACTTGGCCGCCGTGCACGCCCCAATCTCTTGGATGAGGGATGGCGGCATGGAGACGTCGCCCCTCCCCCGTTCGCCCTCTTCTCGTCGCTCCTGCGAAGGCAGGAGCCCCGACGCGGCTGACGCCCCCGTTCGCCCTGAGCCTGTCGAAGGGCGCCGGTCAGGAGGGGTCTTGCCCCCCTACGCACTCGCGTCCATCACCACCTTGATGATCTCGTCCTGGTAGCCCTCGTACATCTCGTACGCCTTGGGCGCCTCCGAGAACGGCAGCCGGTGCGTCACCAGCCAGGACACGTCGAGCGTCCCCTGGTTCACCAGGTCGACGGTCTCCTTGATGCAGCTCGTCGGGTCGTTGGTGGACGCGCTCACGTTCGGGATGATGACCGCCTGCCGCCGCATCAGCCCCACCAAGTCCAGCTCCACCTTCGGCTCCTCCGGCAGCCCGAACAGCGCAATCGTGCCGAACATCTTCACCAGCCCCTTGATCATCTCGACCGTTTCCACCTGCCCGGCGGCCTCGATGACCACGTCGGCGCCCTCGCCCCCGGTCAGCTCGCGCACCACCGCGATCGGGTCCTCGTTGTACGAGTTGACGGTGTGCGTCGCGCCGAGTTGCCGCGACTTCGCCAGCCGGTAGTCGTGGTGGTCGACGGCGACGACCCGCCCCGCGCCCATCTGGACGGCAAGCCGCGTGAACGTCAGGCCGATGACCCCCTGGCCCAGCACGACCATCGTCTGCCCGATGATGTTCGGCAGCCGCTTGGCCGCGTACAGCACCGTCCCGACGGGCTGGCACATGATGTACGTCGAGGGGTCGGCGCCCTCCGGCAGCGGGATGACCAGGTCCGGCGCCGATAGCACCCACTCCGCGCCCATGCCGTAGTTGCCGCCGCGTCCCCCGCGTCCGATGTTCAGCGCGATGACGCGCGTCCCGGCCGGCACCTCCGCCGAGTCGCTCTCCTCCACGATGCCGACGCACTCGTGGCACGGCATGCAGGGCGCCAGCGGGTACTGTTCCTCCGGAAAGGCATACCGGAACGAGCGCATGTCGCTGCCGCAGATGGAGAGCACCTCGCTCCTGATGAGCAGCTGCCCGCTCTCCCGTTGCGGCTCCGGGACGTCCACCATCCGCATGTGCCTGGGCCCGAAGACCTGAATCGCCTTCATGGTTCCTCCCTGTGTGTTTGGTCGCCTTCCGTTCGCCCGTAGGGGCAACCCTCGTGGTTGCCCGCCCCGTTCGCCCTGAGCTCCCCATACCTCCGTTCGCCCTGAGGGAAATCGAAGGACGAACGAGAATGGCGCCTAAAGCTCCGGCCGCCGCTCGTGCCACCGGGCGTGCTGCTGGTACGCGTGCCCCGCCTTCAACACCGTCTCCTCGCGGAACGGCGCCGCTGCGAGCTGCATGCCGATGGGCAGCCCCGCCGACGAGAACCCCACGGGCACCGACATCGACGGCAGCCCCGTCTGGTTGAACGGCGCCATCAGGCTGGGCGTCATCATCATGCCCAGCGGGTCGAAGTCCGCCAGCGCCGCCGCCGGCTTCGGCATCACCGTCGCCGCGATGATGTCGACGCCCTCCAGAGCCCGCGCGAACTCCCGCCGGATGCGGCTCCGCGCCCGCTGCGACTGCACGTAGTCCGCCGACGTGTACGCCGCGCCGAGGATGAACCGTGTCCGCACGATGTCGCCGTAGTTCTCCGGCTGCGAGAGCAGGTTCTTCCGGTGGTATGCGTGCGCCTCGCTGATCATGATGACGTTGTTGGCGATGCTCGCGTATTGAAGGCTCGGGATCTCGATGTCCCGCACCTCGGCGCCCAGCTCACCCAGCGTCTCGATGCCCTTGTTGACGGCGTCCGCCACCTCCGGGTCGAGGCCCACGTCCTCGCCGAAGAAGTAGTGGCGCGGCACGCCGACGGTCAGCCCGCGCAGGTCGCCGCCCAGCGCCGCCGCGTAGTCGGGCACCGGCTCTGCGCTCGACGTCGGGTCCTTCGGGTCGTGCCCGGCGATGGCCTGCAGCATCAGCGCCGCGTCCTCCACCGTCCACGTCATCGGCCCGCAGTGGTCCAGCGACCAGCTCAGCGGCAACACGCCGTACCGGCTGACGCGCCCGTACGTCGGCTTCAGCCCGACGATGCCGCACAGCGCCGCCGGCCCGCGGATCGAGCCGCCCGTGTCCGACCCCAGCGTCCCCATCGCGAGCCCCGCCGCCATCGCGGCGCCCGACCCGCTGCTGGAGCCGCCCGTCACGTGGTCCAGGTTCCACGGGTTGCACGCTTGGTCGAAGAGGCTCGTCTTCGGCCCGCCCAGCGCGAACTCGTGCATTGCCAGCTTGCCCAGGTTGACCGCCCCGGCTTCCCGAAGCCGGACTATCGCCGTGCAGTCCTCATCGGGCACCCGGTGCTCCAGCACCTTGGACTGCCCCGTCGTGCGGACCCCGGCGGTGTCGTACAGGTCCTTGTACGCGATGGGCACGCCGTGCATCGGCCCCTTGTACTCGCCGCGCCCGATCTCATCCTCCGCCGTCCGCGCCTCCTGCAGCGCCGCCTCCGGCAGCAGCGTCACGTACGACCGCACCCGGCCGTCCAGCGCCTCGATGCGGTCGAGGTACGCCTGCGTCAGTTCGACGGGCGAGAGCTCGCGGTCGCGCAGCAGTCCGCTCGCCTCCCCGATGCTCATGAAACACAGCTCGTCGCGTGTCCTCTGCGCCATGGCTACGCCTCCTTCCACACCGAGGTGAAGCTTCCGGCCACCTCTTCATCGTCGAGGTCCGCCGCGTGGAGCCGCTGCAGCCGTTCCTTGTTCACGCGGAAGACGCGCAGCATCTCCTCCATCTCGTCCTCGGAGTAGCTGAAACCCGAGTGTGCCAGCAGGCCGAGGAGCTCGGCCCGGTCGTCGTCCGCCATGGCGCGCCATCCTTCCACCAGGCCACAGCGGTAGCGTGGCCCGGCCTGTGTTGCGCCGTGATTCTATCACCATTCCCGCCGTTTGCACCCTCGCGCGAGTACACGCAGCAAGCGCCCTCGCGCGCACGTTGACACGCACGGCGCTGAACGCTAGATTGGAGCGAGATTCCTGCGATTTACGTCATGGGAGGATGACATGCTGACGGCCCTAGACAATGCGCTGCTGACCCAGGTTGGTCCCGGCACGCCGATGGGTGACCTCATGCGCCAGTTCTGGATCCCTGCGGTCCAGTCCATCGAGTTGCCGGAGCCCGACTGCCCGCCCGTCCGCGTCAAGCTGCTCGGCGAGGAGCTGGTCGCCTTCCGCGACACCAATGGCGACGTGGGCCTCGTCGACAACAACTGCCCCCACCGGCGGGCCAGCCTTTTCTTCGGCCGGAACGAGGAGTCCGGCCTCCGCTGTGTATACCACGGCTGGAAGTTCGACGTGAACGGCGACTGCGTCGACATGCCCTCCGAGCCGGCCGAGTCCAACTTCAAGGACAAGGTCAAGATCAAGGCCTACCCCTGCCGTGAGCGCAACGGCGTCATCTGGACGTACATGGGCCCCCGCGCCGAGCTCCCGCCCCTGCCGGACCTGGAGGCCAACATGGTCCCCGAGGGCGAGTGGGCTATCGCGAACGTCATGCGAAGCTGCAACTTCGTGCAGGCGCTGGAGGGTGACATCGACACCTCCCACCTCGGCTTCCTGCACCTCGGCGCCGTCGACCCTGAGGGCACCGTCCCCGGCTCCTTCGACTACTACACCGTCAACGTTCGCAACCCCCGCTACAAGATCATGGACACGGACTACGGCACCAGCTACGCCGCCTACCGCGACGCATCTGAAGGCAACTACTACTGGCGCTTCGCGCACTTCCTGCTGCCCTTCTACACCATGATCCCCACCGGCGTTCTCGGCGTACAGATCCTCGCCCGGGCCTGGGTGCCCATCGACGACGATCACACCATGTTCTGGAACATGATGGTCCCCAGCACCAGGCAGGGTAACTCGGCCGGCCAGGGTGGCTCAGCCCCGCCGCGCAGGGGCGTCAACATCGATGGCAAGACCGGGGCGGCCTCGTACATCCCCAACGGCACCGGCTGGTACGACCGCTGGAACCTCACGCAGAACGCGGACAACGACTACCTGATCGACCGCGAGGCCCAGAAGACCGGCCAGAACTTCACCGGCATCGACGGCATCTACCTGCAGGACCAGGTGGTCACGGAGGCGATGGGGGCCATCGTCGACCGCACCAAGGAGCACCTTGGCACCAGCGACACCATGGTCATCAAGACCCGCCGTCGCCTGATGAACGCGGCGCGCGACTTGCAGGAGGGCATCGCCCCCAAGCCGGTCGACCAGCCCGAGCTCTACGCTCTCCGCTCCGGCGGCGTGGTCCTGCCCAAGGAGACCGACTGGCTTGAGGGCACGTCTGAGCTGCGCAAGGCCTTCGTCAAGCACCCCGGCCTCTCATCGGTGCAATAGTCCAGACTCACCCGAGCATGGAGAAAGGGCTCCCGCGACGCGGGAGCCCTTCCGTCATACTGGCCCCGTCGTTCCCGCGCAGGCGGGAACCTCGATACCCCGTTTGCCCTGACCCCGTCCCCAACTCCATCGTTTCACCGGCGAAAGCCGGTGCCCAGAACCCCGTCGTTCCTGCGCAGGCAGGAACCCCAACAAACGGAGCGTCCCTCAATCCGCTCGCCCTGAGCTTGTCGAAGGGTCGCCCTGACCCCGTCCCCAACTCCATCGTTTCACCGGCGAAAGCCGGTGCCCAGAACCCCCGTCGTTCCCGCGCAGGCGGGAACCCCCACAAACCGGGCCCCGTCCGCCAGCCCCCTGCCGCCGCCTCCTCGACCATCCGCCCCGCCCCCCCCATGCCTGATCGATACGCCCCTCACTCCCCGCGAACAGCCACGCCTCCCACGCCTGTCATTGACTTCCGCAACTCAATGCAACTCAACCCTTTCTCCATACGAATTGCCTCCCGCAAGTCAATACAACTCAATGCAACTCAACCCCCTTCCAGCTACGGACCGCCGGCAGTCGTTCCAGTCGTTATCGGGCCTTTCCGTATCTGGAAACGAAAAAAACTCAATCCAAAACACCCGGAAACACAACTCAATTCCCCTCCGCAGGGGCGACTCGCGAGTCGCCCGCCGGCCCCTGCCGGCCCCCAACATTTGCGGTACAGCCCCCGCGGGACTATCCTGTACCCGCGCCCCGGCGAGAGGCGAATCGGCGGCCCAGGAGGACCATGAAGTTCGGCGTTTTCCTGCTATTGCACTCCCCGGACATGAAGCCCGCGGCCGAGGTCTACCACAACGCGCTGGAGCAGGCCCGCCTCGCGGATGAGCTCGGCTTCGATGCCGTCTGGCTCGCCGAGCACCACTTCTCCAGCTACGGCTACGGCCCCAACCCCCTCTCCTTCGCCGTCAAGGTGGCCGCCCAGACCAAGCGCGTCCGCATCGGCACCGCCGTCGTCGTGCTGCCCCTCTACCACCCCCTGCGCCTCGCCGAGGACATCGCCCTCGCCGACCACCTCACCGAGGGCCGTCTCGACGTCGGCCTCGGCCGCGGCTACCAGCGCTACGAGTTCGAGCGCCTCGGCCTCGAGCTCAACGAGAACCGCGCCATGTTCGACGAGGCCCTCGAGATCATGCTGGCCGCGTGGAAGCAGGACACGTCCAGCTACAGCGGCGAACACTTCTCCTTCCCGGAGACCACCATCTTCCCCCGGCCCCTGCAGCAGCCGCACCCGCCGCTCTGGATCGCGGCCCAGTCGCCGGGCAGCATCGTCGACGCGGTGAAGCGCGGCTACAAGTGCATCACCGGCGGCTCCAGCGCCCCGTCCGACCGCGTCCTGCAGAGCTGGCAAGTCTTCCGCGACGCCGTCAACGAGTCCGGCCTCGGCTGGCCGCAGGAGTTCGTCATCCAGTCGCAGGTGCACGTGGGCGAGAACGACGCCGCGGCCCGCGCCCAGACGCAGAACGCGCTGTGGCACCTGCGCTCCGCCGGCGCCCTCCGCGCCAACACCCAGATCGTCGAGAAGGGCCTCGCCGTCGAGCAGCCGCAGCCCAACGAGCCCCCGCCGGACCTCATGTACGACGAGTGGATCCTCTTCGGCGACGCGGAGACCGTCGAGCGGAAGGTGCAGCGCGTGCTGGACAACACCGGCATCACGTACCTCAACTGCGTCTTCGCCATCGGCCGGCTGCCCCACGCCGATGTGATGAAGTCCATGGAGCGCTTTGCCCGCGACGTCATGCCGCAGTTCCGCGACAAGGTGGGCCTGGCCGGCGCCGTGGGTGCGCCGGCATAGGGACGGGAGGGAGGCGGACATGGAGTTTGGCGCACCGCATCTCCCGCAGCACGACCCGTTCAACCGCAACGAGGTCGAGCGCAACATGCAGTCGTCGCCCGGTCACCGCGAAAGGGGCCTCGGCGGCCACCTCCACGCGCTCAACATCATCGAGATTGCCGTCATCGGCGCGGTCTTGGTCGGCATCGCCCTGGCCGTGCTGTTCTTCGTCATGCTCTAGCCGTCAGTGCGGCGCGAAAGGAGTCCCCATGGGAGCCATCGGCGAGCCCCAGCGCAAGATCGAGTACTGGCCGCTCGAGACCCCCGTGCCCGAGCGCCGCTCGGCCCCCGCCGCGCCCCCGGCGCCCGCGACGCCAACCAGGGAGCCCGCGCCCGCACGGTAGGCGATGGGGTATAGTGGAGAGTGAGGATCCAGACCTGAGAACAGGGAGTACGCATGAACCGCCCGTCACATCAGGATCAGAGCAGGGTTTTTCTGGCCCAGGCTGAGGAAGAGTTTGGAAAGGGAGACCTGCGACAGCCTCTGAAAAGGGGTGGGGTGCTGCCTCGCAGATGGTGAAGGCCGTTGCGGATGCACGGGGCTGGGAGCACCACCGCCATCCCTCTCTCTTCAAGGTTGTGCGACAGGTCGCAGAAGAGGCCAGTGACAGGGAACTGCGGCTCATGTTTGACGCCGCCGGGGAACTGCACTCGAACTTCTACGATGGGCACCTGGATGCGGAGGACGTGCATGTCCGCTTGTCGGATGTGGCGGACTTCGTTGACCGGATGGACGCCATCCTCGCTGAGACATAAGCCCCCGGCGCGAAGGGGCGGGTCCCCATGACGGAAGCCTCACCCATAGAAACCCGGCTCGGCTACGTCACTGCATGGCGCACCTGGCGCGTGTGGTCGTCGCCGGGCGGCCTGTCGCTGCACAGCGTCGCCGCCGCGTCCGCCCTCGGCGAGTGGTTTCCCCTGCGCCCGATGGAGGCCCGCTGCGGCTACCGCGAGATGCGCCCGCCCGCCTGCGAGTGCGAGTCCTGCCCCGGCAACGACAACAAGTGCGGCATCTACGCCTACCGCGAGGCCCCAAGCACCGTCACCCACGCCATGGGCGTCGTCGGGCGAGTCGCGCTGTGGGGCACCGTCATCGAGCACGTGACCGGCTACCGCGGCCAGTTCGCCTACCCCATCGACGTCGCCTACGGCCACTGCACGTGGTGCGGGTCCGCGGAGAAACCGAGGCTGCTCCCATTCGAGGCATCGGTCGCGCTGGCGCCCGGGCACGGCGAGGGGTGGGTCGAGTGGGTCTGCAAGGAACACGAGAAAGCGGCGCTGGCGCGGCTGAAGTCGCTCGAGACAGGCAAGCCGTCGTCGGAGTGGGCCGGCCGGCCCGGCGTCGAGATGGCGCAGGCCATCGCGGAGACGTACAGCGTCGAGGTAGGGGCGCCCTAGCCCTCCGCCGCGCCAAACGAGCCGTTCGCCCTGAGGCCCTCGAAGGGTCCAACGAACGGCTCGCTGCCGTACTACGTGTGTTGAGCCGCTACGCCTGACGCACCGCCCGCTTGGGCGCGTCCACGAACGCCGGCCGCGCAGGCACGACCAGGTCCGCGATGCTCGTCCGTTCGAGAATCTCGTTGATTGCGTCTTCCACAGACTGCCACACGTTCCGCTGCGCGCAGCAGTCGGACAGCGTGCAGGCGTTCTCGTCGTCGAGGCAACTCACCAGCGCGTTTGACTCGTCAAACGCCGACATGACCATGGCCAGGTTGATGTCGGCCGGCTTCTTCGCCAGCATGTGCCCGCCCAGGGGGCCGCGCATCGTGGTGGTGAAGCCGTGCTTGCTGAGGGTGTGCAGGATGTGATTCAGGTAGGGCTCCGGCATCGCCATCGTCCGGGCGACCTCGGTGGCGTGCACCGGCCCCCGGCCCTGGTGTTGGGCAAGCGCGACGAGGGCCCTGACCGCGTAGTCGACCTTCACCGGTATGTGCATAGCCCCCTCCTTGCCCCGGCGCCTCGCCGGGCCCCTGCTACTCCGTCGTTACCTGCTCTTGCTGCTTGCCGTTCAGCGACGCGGCCATGGTGTGCCAGGCAAGGCTCGCGCACTTGATGCGGTTGGGAAAGGCGCACACCCCGGCCAGCGCCTCCAGCTCGCCGAGGCTCTCGGAGTCGACCTCCGCGCCCGGGTCGCGGGTCACCATGCCGTGGAACACCTCGAACAGCGCCTCGGCCTCCTCGACCGTCTTGCCCTTCACGTTCTGCGTCATCATCGACGCCGACGACTGCGAGATGGCGCACCCGACGCCCTGGAAGGACACGTCCGCGATGACGCCGTCCTCCACCTTCAGGAAGACGGACACCTGGTCGCCGCACAGCGGGTTGTAGCCGTCGGCCGTGCTGCTGGCGTCCTCCATCGTCCGCTTGTTGCGCGGGCGGTTGTTGTGGTCCAGCACCAGCTCCTGGTACAGCTCGACAAGGTCACTCACTAGCTGAACACCTCAAACGTCTTGTGGATGCCCTCCACCAGCGCGTCGATCTCCGACTTCGTGTTGTAGAACGCGAGCGACGCCCGGGCGGTCGCCGGGATCTGGAACCGCTGCATCAGCGGCTGCGTGCAGTGGTGCCCCGTGCGGATGGCGATGCCCTGCGTGTCGAGGATCGTGCCGATATCGTGGGGGTGAATGCCGTCCAGCACGAAGGAGAGCACGCTCGCCTTGTGCCGCGCCGTGCCGATGAGCCGCAGCCCTCCAATAGCCTGCAGCTGCTCCGTCCCGTACTCCAGCAGCTCGTGCTCGTACGCGGCCGCCCGCTCCAGGCCGATGCCGTTCACGTAGTCGATCGCCGCGCCGAGCCCGACGACGCCCGCAATGTGCGGCGTCCCCGCCTCGAACTTGTACGGCAGGTCGTTGTAGATGGTCCGCTCGAACGTGACCGATTTGATCATGTCGCCGCCGCCCTGGTACGGGGGCATCTGTTCCAGCCACTCGCGCTTGCCGTACAGCACGCCGATGCCCGTCGGCCCGAAGAGCTTGTGGCCGGAGAAGGCGTAGAAGTCGCAGTCCAGCCCACCCACGTCGACGGGCAGGTGCGGGATGGCCTGCGCGCCGTCCAGCAGCACCGGCACGCCGTGCGCGTGCGCCAGTGCGACGATGTCCTTCGCCGGGTTGATGGTGCCCAGCGCGTTGCTCATGTGCACGATGGAGACCAGCGCCGTCTGCGGCCCCAGCATCGCCTCGTACTCGTCCATCAACAGCTCGCCGTCCTCGTTGATCGGCACAACGCGCAGCCGCGCGCCCCGCTCCTCGCACAGGATCTGCCACGGCACCACGTTCGAGTGGTGCTCCATGTTCGAGACGATGACCTCGCTGCCCTCGACCACGCGCTGCGCGCCCAGCGAGTGCGCCACCAGGTTGATGCCCTCCGTGGTGCCGCGCGTGAACACGATTTCCGCGTCCTCGGCGGCGTTGATGAGCTGCCGCACCTTGGCGCGGGCGCCCTCGTACGCCTCGGTGGCCTCCTGGCTCAGCGTGTGCACGCCCCGGTGCACGTTGGCGTTCATGCCGCTGTAGTAGGCCGCCAGCGCGTCGATGACGGCCTGCGGCTTCTGGCTCGTCGCCGCACTGTCGAGGTACACGAGCGGCTTCCCGGCGACCTCCCGGCTCAGGATGGGGAAGTCCCTGCGGACAGCCTCCACGTCGAATGGATGCGAGGTCATGCGTGCCTCTCCGATGACCGAAGTGTCGCGGTGATGAGCTGTTCCAGGTGCACGCGCAGCGGCGTCAGCCCCACGTGGTCCAGCACCTCGTTCGCGAAGCCGTGGACCAGCATGCGCCGCGCCGACGCCTCGTCGATGCCCCGGCTCTGCAGGTAGAAGAGCGCGCCGTCGTCCAGCTTGCCGCAGGCTGCGCCGTGCCCGCAGCGGACGTCGTCCGCGTAGATCCACAGGGCGGGCTTGGTGTCCACCTCCGCCTCGTCCGACAGCAGCAGGTTCCTGTCGGTCTGCTTGGCGTTCGTCTTCTGCGCCGTCTGCTGCACGGTGATGCTGCCGTGGAAGACCCCTCGGGACTTCCCGTTCAGCACGCCCTTGTAGATCTGCTCGCTGGTGGTGTGCGGCGCAACGTGGTTGACGATCACCTGGTTGTCGACGTGCTGGCCGCCGTTGGTCATGTAGAGGCCGTAGAGCGTACACTCGCTCCCCTCGCCTTCCAGCGCGACGCTCAGTGTGTGCCGCGCGATGGCGCCACCGAAGTCGAAGGCGCCCGACGTGAACCGGCTGTTCCGTCCGAGCCGCACCTGCGCCGACCCGACGTGGTACGCCTCCGCCGAGTGCTGCTGTAGCCGCCACGCGTCGAGGTGCGCCCCCTCGTCGAGGACGTACTCGGACACGGCGTTGGTGAGCGACGCGGAGTCCGTCAGCGCGCCGTAGCTCTCGATGACCGCTGCCTTCGCGTTCCGCCCCATGGACACCAGCGTCCGCGGTTGCGTCACCGATGACCGCCCCTCGGACGACGACAGGTAGATGAAGTGAATCGGCTCCTCCACCACAGTATCGTGCGGCACGATGAGCACGGCGCCGTCCCGCAGGAAGGCCGTGTTCAGCGCCGTGAAGCCGCTCTCGTCGTAGGACTGGTAGTGGCCGAGGTCGCGAACCAGGTGCGGGTGCAGCGCCATCGCCCTGGCCAGGCTCGTCACCGTCACCTGCGGCGGCAGCGACGGCAGCGACGTGAGCGACGGCACCCAGTGCCCGTCCACGAAGACCATGCGGTTCCACACGGAGCCGCCCATGATGTGCTGGTCCAGCGCCTCAGTCGCCACGCGCACCGGCGGCGCCGGCACGAGGTCATCGAAGACGGCGCTCGCTATGGGCGCGACGTCCGTGTACTTCCACGCCTCGTTGCCCCGCCGCGCCGTCGGGAAGCCCACTTCCTCGAACTTGGCGATGGCCGACTCACGCAGCGCGCGCAGCTCGGCCGGCACGTCGGACGCCGCCGCGATGACGTCGTTCCACGCCTCCACGTACCGTCGCTCGAGGGTTGCGGCCTTCTGCGTCATGGTTCCGTCTAGCCCTGCGTCTGCAGGACCTCGTCCTGCCCCTCGTACCCCTCGGCCTCGATCTCCTCGGCCAGCTCCACGCCGCCCATGCGCACGATGCGACCGCCCATGAGCACGTTCACCACGTCCGGCACGACGAGGTTCAGGATGCGCTGGTAGTGCGTGATGAGGATGACCGAGCGGTCCGGGCTCCGTAGCTGGTTGATGCCTTCCGCCACCAGCCGCAGCGAGTCCACGTCGAGGCCCGAGTCCGGCTCGTCGAGGATCGACAGCCGGGGCTCGAGCATCGCCATCTGCAGGATCTCGTTGCGCTTCTTCTCGCCGCCGGAGAAGCCGTCGTTGACGCTTCGCTTGAGCATCGACGGCTCCATGTTCACGATGCCGGCCTTACCCTGCAGCAGCCGGTCGAACTGGAGCGGGTCAAGCTCCTCCAGCCCTTTGCTCTTGTGGATGGCGTTGTACCCGGCCCGCAGGAACTGGTCCAACCGCACGCCCGGCACCTCGACGGGGTGCTGGAAGCACAGGAACACGCCCGCGCGGGCGCGCTCTTCCGGCGGCAGCGCCAGCAGGTCCTCGCCGTCCAGGACCACCTCGCCCGACTCGACGATGTACTGCGGGTGCCCGGCCAGCACGTTGGAAAGCGTGCTCTTCCCGGAACCGTTGGGCCCCATGATGGCGTGCACCTCGCCGCGCTCGACGGTGAGGTTGACCCCGTTCAGGACTCTGTTGCCCCCAATGGAGGCGGTCAGATTGCGGATTTCCAGCATGTCACTCTACCGAATGTGTTGATTTTCCCGGCTCCCGCCCATCATTCCCGCCCCCTCCCGTCATTCCCGCGAAAGCGGGAATCCAGGAAGGCCGGCAGGGACGCATTTGTGGGGCGAACCCCCTACCCTACGGACCCCTCCAGGCTGACCTCCAGCAGGCGCGTCGCCTCGACGGCGAACTCGAAGGGGAGCTGCTGGAAGACCTCCTTGCAGAAGCCGTTGATGATCAGCGAGTTGGCGTCCTCCGCCGACATGCCCCGCTGCTGGCAGTAGAAGAGCTGCTCCTCGCTCACCCGCGACGTGAACGCCTCGTGCTCCAGGTGCGCCGAGCTGTTCTGTACCTCGACGTAGGGCGTCGTGTGCGCCCCGCACTGGTCGCCGATGAGCAGCGAGTCGCACTGCGTGAAGTTGCGGGCGTCGGACGCGCGCGGCATTACCTTGACCAGCCCGCGGTAGGTGTTCTGTCCATGCCCCGCGGAGATGCCCTTGGAGATGATCTTGCTGCGGGTGTTCTTGCCCAGGTGGACCATCTTGGTGCCCGTGTCCGCCTGCTGGTAGCCCCGCGTCAGCGCGACCGAGTAGAACTCGCCGATGGAGTTGTCGCCCTGCAGCAGCACGCTCGGGTACTTCCACGTGATCGCCGAGCCCGTCTCCACCTGCGTCCACGAGATTTTCGAGTTGTCCCCAGCGCACTTGCCCCGCTTGGTCACGAAGTTGTAGATGCCGCCGACGCCGTTCTCGTCGCCCGGGTACCAGTTCTGGATGGTCGAGTACTTGATCTCCGCGTTCTCCATCGCGACGAGCTCCACGACGGCGGCGTGGAGCTGGTTGGTGTCGCGCATCGGCGCGCTGCACCCCTCGAGGTAGCTGACGTAGGAGCCCTCCTCCGCGATGATGAGCGTCCGCTCGAACTGCCCCGCCTCGGCGGCGTTGATGCGGAAGTAGGTGGAGAGCTCCAGCGGACACCGCACGCCCTTCGGGATGTAGCAGAACGAGCCGTCGGAGAAGACGGCCGAGTTCAGCGCGGCGTAGAAGTTGTCGGTGTACGGCACCACCGAGCCCAGGTACTTCCGCACCAGCTCCGGGTGCTCCTGCACCGCCTCGTTGAACGAGCCGAAGATGATCCCCTGCTTGCTCAGCGTCTCCTTGAACGTCGTCGCGACCGACACGCTGTCGAACACCGCGTCCACGGCGACGCCAGCCAGCCGCTTCTGCTCCTCCAGCGGGATGCCCAGCTTCTCGTACGTGTCGAGCAGCTCCTTGTCGACGTCCTCGAGGCTCTCGGGGCGGTCCTTCTTCGGCGCGGCGTAGTACACGCCGTCCTGAAAGTTGATGGGCGGGTAGTGGACGTTGGCCCACTTGGGGGACTGCTCCTTCTCCACCAGCGTGAGGAAGTGGTGGAAGGCCCGGAGCCGCCATTCCAGCATGAACTCCGGTTCCTGCTTCTTGGCGGAGATCCAGCGGATGGTGTCCTCGGTGAGACCGCGGGGAGCGGTCTCCTCCTCGATGTCAGTGACGAACCCGTACTTGTACTCGGCCTGCGCCAGCGACTTGGGCGATACCATAGGCGGGACCTCTCCGACGGCAGTAGTAGACCAAAGTGGTCAAGAATCTACAGTCAGTGTAAGTCGGCCCCGTAAGGGGTGTCAACGTTGGCGCGGGAGCACGCGCCCGTACACGGCCAGCTATCTAGACGCCGCGGCGGGTGAACTCTGCGGCGACGGACTCGTACACAGCGGTGGCTTGGGACACTGCCCAGGCTGCTTCAGATTCGGTTGGCTCGATCCAATCGCCGGGGTACCGCGCACTCGCAGCCCACTCCGTTAGATGGGCGAGAACAGGGCGACTATCCACAACATCCCAACCTTCCGGAATCAAGCCACGGAGACGGTTCAAATCGTGGATGAAGGGGACCTCTAACTGCTCGAGCACCAGGACAGCCTTGAGCGCCTTCTCTGCCGCCTGCTGCGAATGCCAACAGACCGACCGCACAAAGGTGGAGGCGCCTTCCATCAATCTCGTAGCTGCCAGAAGGTCTTCCTCGGCGTACCGCAGCCAACGGAGGGCCTCGCTACTGTGCGCCTCATTCTCGCTCATACATCACCGTGCCCTCTCGAAGGGCTTCCCGGAGGACCGTTCCAGAGACGTGCCCTCTGCGCCGGATCTCTTCCGGCGTGGTTACGATGATGTCTTTGGCGACAGGCATGCCGCTCAGTGCTACACGAATGTCGACGGCAACGCCGTGCTTGTCCGGCGCCTCGTCCAGCACCACCAGCAGGTCGACGTCGCTGTCTTCCCTGGCCATGCCACGGGCCCGCGAGCCGAACAGCAGCACGCGAAGCGGCCGGTGCCGCTCCACAATGCGCTCAACCATTGTTGAAATGATGGTGTCCGTCGTCATCACTCGCCCCTACACGCACATTCTAACAGAACACCCCTCCCTTACGACGAAGGCAGGAGCGGCGCATATGGAACGGCAAGACGCAGTGAATTGCCGGCGCAGCGGGCGAGGTCGGAGCGCGTCAACAAAGCCATTGGATTCCGGGATTTGTCTGATCGGCCCGCAGCAGAGTCTACAGCCCCTTGACCTCGCTCACCAGCGCCGTCACCGACCGCCGCGCGTCGCCGAACAGCATGCGCGTGTTGTCCTTGAAGAACAGGTCGTTGTCGATGCCCGCGAAGCCTGGGCTCATGCTCCGCTTCAACACGATGACGTGCTGCGCCATGTCCACGTTCAGGATGGGCATGCCGTAGACCGGGCTCTCCGGCTGGTCGCGCGCCGCCGGGTTCGTCACGTCGTTCGCGCCGATGACCACCGCGACGTCGGTGTTGCGGAAGTCGTCGTTGATCTCGTCGAGGTCGTACAGCTCGTCGTACGGCACGTTTGCCTCGGCCAGCAGCACGTTCATGTGCCCCGGCATGCGCCCCGCGACGGGGTGGATGGCGTACTTGATGCGAACGCCCTTGCCCGCCAGCAGGTCCGCCAGCTCCCGCACCTGGTGCTGCGCCTGCGCCACCGCCAGCCCGTAGCCCGGCACGAAGATGACCGAGCGCGCGTACGCCAGCATGACGGCCGCGTCCTCCGCCTGCACCGAGCGCGCCGTCCGCGTCTCCACCGCCACCGGCCCGCCCGACGTCGCCGCGCCGAAGGCGCCGAAGACGACGTTCGCCAGCGAGCGGTTCATCGCCTTGGTCATGATGTTCGTCAGGATGAGGCCCGCCGCGCCCACCAGCGCGCCGCTCACGATGAGCGCCAGGTTGCCCAGCGCGAACCCTGCCGCCGCCGCCGCCACGCCCGAGTAGGAGTTCAGCAGCGAGATCACCACCGGCATGTCCGCCCCGCCGATGGGGATGACCAGCTGGATGCCCAGGATCAGGCTCACGGCCACCAGCGCGTAGAAGACGTAGATGTTGAATTCGAAGCCCACCAGGTACACGATCATGCCGACGACGGCCAGGAACATGATCCCGCTGACGATGTTCTGCAGCGGGTACGTGATGGGCCGTGTCGTCATCACCTCCTGCAGCTTGCCGAAGGCGATGAGGCTGCCCGTCAGCGTGACGAAGCCAATGAGCACGCCCAGCATGATGGTCAGCTTGATGTGTCCCTCGACGCTGAGGTCGGCGTCGGAGATGCGCACGAACTCGGACACGGCGATCACGGCCGAGGCGCCGCCGCCCACCCCGTTGAAGATCGCCACCATCTGCGGCATCGCCGTCATCTTGATGGTGCGCGCCAGCACGGCGCCGATGACCGCGCCGATGGCGATGCCCGCCGCGATCATCTCGTAGTTCAGGACATCTTCGTTCACCAGCGTCGCCACGATGGCGATGAACATGCCCATCGCCGCGAGGAAGTTGCCGCGCCGCGCCGTCGCCGGCGACCCCAGCAGCTTGATGCCGAAGATGAACAGCGTCGCCGACGCCAGGTAGACGTACTGGATTACGAGGTTTACGCCCTCAAACAGTTCCATTACGCCCCCTCGCCCGGCCTGCGGCGGAACATCTGCAGCATCCGGTCCGTCACCATGAAGCCGCCCACCACGTTGATCGTCGCCAGCACCAGCGCCGCGAAACCGAGGATGACCGCCAGGTTCGCGTCCCGCGGCCCGACGACCACCATCGCGCCGATGATCGTGATGCCGGAGATGGCGTTGGCCCCGGACATGAGCGGCGTGTGCAGCGTGGGCGGCACCTTGGTGATCACCTCGAAGCCCACGAAGATCGCCAGCACGAAGATGTACAGGGCGATGACCAGCGGAATGCCAATGATAGCCGTTTCAACCATGATTCCTACGCCTTCTCTCCACCTTCTTGAAGACCTTCTCCGAGCAGCTCCAGCGTCGGGCCGTGGAGCACCTTGCCGTCGTGGGTGATGCAGCAGTCGCGCGTGATCGCGTCCTCGAAGTCGAGCGTCAGCTCGCCGTCGCGGACCAGGTGCTGCAGCAGCGTGAGCATGTTGCGGGAGTACATCTGGCTGGAGACCACGGGCACCGACGAGGGCACGTCCAGCGGGCCGATGATGGTGACGTCGTTCGCGACCACTGTTTCGCCCGGCTTGGTCAGCTCGCAGTTGCCGCCCGTCTCCGCCGCCAGGTCGACGATGACCGAGCCGGGGCGCATGTCGCGCACCATGTCCTTCGTGATCAGGATGGGCGCCGCCCTGCCCGGAATGGCGGCGGTGGTGATGATGAAGTCCATGGTCCGGGCGTGCGTGTGGATGAGGTCCTGCTCCAGCTGCTGGGCCTCCTGGTTGAGCTGCTTGGCGTAGCCGCCCTCGTCCTCAGTTCCCTCCGTGTGCAGGGCCTCCTGGATGAACGTGGCGCCCAGGCTCTCCACCTGCTCCTTCACCGCCGGCCGCACGTCGAACGCCGACACGACCGCGCCCAGCCGCCGCGACGTCGCGATGGCCTGCAGTCCCGCCACGCCCGCGCCGAGGACGAGGCCCTTGGCCGGCGGTGTCGTGCCGGCGGCCGTGACCATCATCGGCAGGTAGATGCCCAGCGCCTCGGCGGCCATGATGGCGGCCTTGTACCCGGCGATGGAGCTCATGGAGCTGAGCGCGTCCATGGACTGCGCCCGCGCGATGCGGGGCACTGCGTCCATGCTGAAGCTGATGACGCCCATCTCGGCGAGGCCCTTGGCGACGGCCGGATGGTACAGCGGCTGCAGGAACCCGATGAGGACGACGCCGGAGCGGAGCATGGACGACTCAGGGGGCTCGTCCTCGCCGCCGAAGGTTGGCCGCTGCACCTTTACGATGATGTCGGCGGCATCGTAGACCGCGGAAGCATTGGGGGCGATGGTGGCGCCGGCGTTCTGGTAGGCCTCGTCGGCGAAGTGGGCGTATGACCCGGCCCCCGCCTCAACGACGACCTCCATCCCGGCGCCTGTCAGCTTGGACACCGATTCCGGCACCAGGGCCACGCGGCGCTCACTGGGCCGTATTTCCTTTGGGACGCCTACCTTCATGCAACTCCCTTTGCGCACCGGTACGCGCCGGGCGCACCGGGTTTTCGTCTGGGCACTCAGGAACAGCCATATTCTAGACAATTGCGCAATGTCTGTGAAGTGTTGCACAAGTCCAAACACCGCGTCTCTCGCGATGTGGCCCCGTTGGGGGGGATTTGGGCATGGTCAACATTCACGCGCGGCCTCGGGGCGGGAAGCCCGTCGCCGCATCGGCCGTCGTTGACAGGGCGCGCGAGCGGCCCGTACTCTGGGGTTTTGGCAGACCCCTGGTTCCCGCCGTTCAGGAAGCCCCCCATCCGGCGGGCGACGGACCTCCGAAGGCGGGCGTGGAGAGGCGGCGGATGCGCACCGCACCGGATACCAAGAGACCTCCCCGGATCTTCTATGGCTGGTATCTCGTCGCCGCCAGCTTCACCTGCAACGCATTCACCTCCGGCGCATACTGGCAGGGTTTCCAGGTCTTCTTCCTGCCCATCCTCAACGAGTTCGGTTGGTCGCGCGCGGCCCTCTCCGGCGCCTTCGCCCTCCGGCAGATCGAGACCGGCGCCTTTGCCCCCATCCTGGGGTTCGTCGTCGACCGGATCGGCCCCAAGCCCATCATCATGCTGGGCGGCGTCCTCCTCGGCCTGGGGATGGTCCTGATCTCCTACACCTTCTCCATCTGGAGCTTCTACCTCTTTTTCGCCGTCGCCTCCATCGGGGCCAGCGGGACGTCCCACGCCATCGGGTGGACCGTCGTCATCGTGCGCTGGTTCCGGCGGCTCCGGGGCACGGCGCTGGGCATCGGCGTGTCGGGCCCCATCTTCACCGGCGTCGTGCTCTTCGTCCTCGCCTGGTTCGTCGACGAGGTCGGCTGGCGATGGACGATTCGCGGGACGGGCCTCGCCCTCGTCCTCATCATCATCCCCCTCGCGTCGCTCATCCGCATGTCACCCCAGGCGAAGGGGTGGCTCCCCGACGGCGACCGGCCCCGTCCCCTGCGCAGGCCGGACGACGCGCCGCTGGACGCCGAGACCGAGCGGCAGGAACGCCGTGCCCGGCGTGCGGCCCTGGAGGACGACTCGGGCGTGACCGCCGGTGTCGCCCTGCGGACGCGCGCCTTCTGGATGGCCTCATCCGTCTTCATGGCGATGTTCCTCGGCACCAGCGCCCTCCAGGTGCACCAGGTGCCCTTCTTCGAGAGCAAGGGCTTCACCACCGCCGAGGCCGCGGTGACCGTCTCGCTCGTCTTCCTCGCCAGCGGCGTCGGCCGCATCGGGGCGGGCTTTCTCGCCGACCTGCTGGAAGTCCGCTACGTGCTGGCGCTCATGGTCGGCATGCAGGCCCTCGCATGGCTCTACCTGTTTGTGTACGGAAGCACGGCGCTGTGGGCCTCCGTGCCGTTCACCATCTTCTACGGCATATCCTTCGGCGCGATGGTCTCCGTGCGGCCCGTGCTCCTCGCCCAGCTCTTCGGCACCCGCGCGCTCGGCTCCCTGGCCGGCATGCTCCAGGCGACGGCCCTCGCCTCCGGCACCGTCGGCCCCGTCTTCATGGGTTGGATTTTCGACATCAACCAGTCGTACGATGTAGCCGTCTTCACCTTCATCGTCACCACCGCCGTCGGCCTGCCCCTCGCGTGGGCCATCCGGCCCACCGGCTCGCCGGCGGAGCGGCGCAGGCGCGCGAGGCGCCTGGGCCAGAGAATGCGAGGTCATCCATGAGCGGCATCGTCCTGCAGGTCAACCGCAAGCCCGAGACCCCCGGCGAGCACGGCCTCCCCAAGGTGCCCGCCGACGCCGTCCGCTTCACGGCAAACGGCCTCGAGGGCGACTACAACCGCTTCCGTACCTACGCCAAGGGCGGCGACCCCGCCCGCGCCGTCATGATCATGCCCGTCGAGATGCTCCGGCAACTCAACGACGAGGGCTGGCCCGTCCAGCCCGGCGACATGGGCGAGAACGTCACCTCGGAGGGCATCGCCTACGACGACTTCACCATCGGCGCGCGCTACCAGGTCGGCGAGGCCGTCATCGAGATCGCCGAGCCGTGCCTCGCCTGCATGAACCTCGCCTCGCTGCCCTTCATCGGCCGGGAGCGCGGGCCGGAGTTCATCCGCACGCTGACGCGCATGGAGGGCAACGCCCTCTTCAACCGCCGAGGCTGGTACGCCGCCGTCGTCCGAGAGGGCACAGTCTCCCCCGGCGACGCCATCACCCCGCTGACCTAGCCCCTTCCCGCGCTCGCGCGCGCTTGACGCTCGTACGCGCCGGTGCAATCATTCCCCCAAACCCCTTCGACCATCGAAAGGAGGGCGCCATGGGTGGCTTCAACATCTGCAGGGTCGGACACGTCGGCGTTCAGGTCACGGACATGGACCGCTCCCTCGACTTCTACTGCAACACCCTCGGCCTCACCCTCACCGGCCGCTGGCCCCGCGGCGAGACGGGCGACATGGCCTTCCTGCGCTTCGGCGAGATGCACCATGACATCGTCCTCTTCACCCACCCGGACCACCCGCAGTCCGACAACCGCCGCATCGGCTACAACGCCCTCCAGCACATCGCCATGGAGATCGACACCCGCGACGAGTGGCTCAAGGCCCTCTACGACCTGAAGAAGAAGGGAGTCGAGATCGTCAGCGGCCCCCTCGTCCACGGCGCCGAGGGCGACCCGCGCAATATCGGCGGCAGCGGCACGCGCTCCTTCTACTTCGAGGACCCCGACGGCAACTCCCTCGAGCTCTACTGCGACATGATGCGCGTCCCCAACGGCGAGCCCTTCCCCCGCCCCGAGTACGCGGACGTCTGGACCCTCTAACACCCAACTCAGTCGCACAACAAGACCCCCGCCGAGCGCTCGGCGGGGGTCTCTCTGTGAGGCCGCTGTGGCTGTCCCCCACTCGTCGCCCCTGCGCAGGCAGGGGCCCCGACAAACCGGGCCTATCCATCGTGCCTGTGAAGGCACAAACCCAAACCCCCACCGTTCACCCTGAGCCCCGCACGCTCCGTTCGTCCTTAGCCTGTCGAAGGGTGAAGGTGGGCGGACGCCCCTACAGCAACGCCCGCGCGTGGCTCTCGAGCTGCGCCAGCGCCTCCTCGCGGCCAGCCGTGTCGACCTGGATGACGACGCGGTCCGCGCCCGCCTCTCCCAGCGCGCGGACGTGGTCGGGGTCCGGCGGCACCTGGTAGCACGTCACCTCCAGCGACGCCGGGTCGCGGCCCGCCGCCTCCGCGAGCTCGTTGAGCTTCCTGCGCCCCTCCGCCACCCACTCCGGCCGCGCCCGCAGCGGCAGCCACCCGTCGCCGTACTCGACGACGCGCCTGTACACGTTCTGCGCCCACCCGCCTAGGATGACCGGAGGGTGCGGCCGCTGCACCGGCCGAGGGAACGAGACGACCTGCGGGAAGTCGTAGAACTCCCCGTGGAACTCGCTGTACACCGTCGTCCAGAGCTGCTTCATGGCCATCACGGACTCCCGGCACTGCGCCCAGCGACGCTCGAAGTTGCCGCCCATGATCTCTGTCTCCTCCTTGATCCACCCCGCGCCGATGCCCATGATGTACCGCCCGCCCGAGATCACGTCGAGCGTCGCGACCTCCTTGGCGAGCTGCAGCGGGTTCCGCTCGGGCAGCAGCGTCACCCCCGTCGCGAGCTTCAGCGTCGTCGTCACCGCCGCGGCCGCCGCCAGCGTCACGAACGGGTCCACCACGTCGAAGTACTTCTTCGGCATCTCCCCGTCCGTGCTGTCCCCCGGCGCCTTCTGCGTCCGCTCCACGGGGATGATGGCGTGCTCCGGCACCCACAGCGAGTCGAAGCCAAGCTCCTCCGCCCGCGTCGCCAGCGTGACAACGTCGATGGAGTAATCGGTCAGGAAGGAAGAAACGCCAATCTTCATGGAGGAAGCCCGCCTTTCCGCAAAGGGTCGTTCAAGCGCCTGCGCCACTATAGCAGGAAGCGACCGCCGCCGCCGAGGCCGTCGTCCCGACGCAAAGAGCCCCGCCCCGAACTGGCCGGGGCGGGGCTCTGGTTCCGCGCTACTCAGCGGCTACTTCTTGACGGCCTCGATGTTCTCCAGGTGCGTCCAGGTGCCCGTGATGGAACCCAGCCACGTGTGGCCCGCGATCACGTCCGGGTTGATGACCGCTTCTGCCGGCAGCCAGAAGAGCGGGATGGAGATGAACTCGTCGAAGAAGATGTCGCCCATCCGCCGCGCCAGGTCGTCGGCCCTCACCGGGTCGAGCGTCTGGCGGCGGCGAGCTACCAGAGCTGCTCGGAGGCGATGCGCGCGCCCTCGGCGAGGCTGGCCAGCTTCGCCCACGTGATGTCCGGCTGGACGTTGGGCGTCGTGCTGGCGAAGGTGCCGAAGCCGCAGTCCGACCCCGCGATGACCCGCTCCTTGCCCACCACCTCGGCGTACGCACAGATGCGCTGCGCCACCAGCTCCGGGTGCTCGATGAAGTTGGTGGTGGAGTCGATGACACCCGGGATGACGACCTTGTCGTCGGGTAGATGCACGTCCTTGAAGACCACCCACTCGTGCGCGTGGCGCGGGTTCGCGCCCTCGAAGGAGATGGCCCCCGCATTGGCCTTGAACACCACCGGCAGGATGTCGCGCAGCGGAACGTCGCGGTGGTGCGGGCCCTCGTAGTTGCCCCAGCACAGGTGCAGGCGCACCTGCTCGGCCGGGATGTTGCCGATGGCGTGGTTCAGCGCCTCGACGTTGCCCTCGATGACCTTGAGAAACTCCTCCGTGCTCAGGTCCGTAAAGCGCATGTGGCGGCTCATCGCCAGGTCCGGGCAGTCGAGCTGCAGCACGAAGCCCGCCCCGGCGATCGCCTCGTACTCCTGCTTCATCACGTCGGTCAGCGTCGCCAGGTACTCCTCGCGAGAGGCGTAGTACGCGTTCCCGAGGAAGTGCGCGATGACGCCCGGAGAGGCCGCCGTCAGGAACGCGTCCTCCGCCGGCGTTTCCGCCAGCGCCGCCCGGAAGGTCGAGAGGTCGCCCTGCACCGCGTCGGGGTCCTTCCACGCGACGGGGCCGTTGCACGCGGGCCGCTTCACCCGCGCGGCGAGCGGGATCGATGCGTTCGGAAAGTCCGCCCAGTCCCCGCGGACGTTGACCGTCGCCTCCCCCTCGAAGCCTGTCAGCCGGTCCTTGACGTACGTCGAGTAGCCGATCTTGCCCATCTCGCCGTCGCTGACGACGTCGACGCCCGCCTCCACCTGCTTGCGGACCGTCTCCGCCACCGCCGCCTCTACCAGCGAGCGCAGCGCCGCCGGGTCCGTCTCCTCCCCGTCGTCCTTCTTCAGCAGCATCTCCGCCAGCTCCATCGGCCGGGGAAGGCTGCCCGTGTGGGTCGTCAGGATGCGGTCGGCGCTGCGCTTCATGTCGCCCCCTAGAGCTGCTCGCCGTGCGGCAGCGGCTTCGAGATCAGCTCCTCGATGCGCTCGATCATGTCGCTCTGGTCGTACCCCCGCAGCATGTTCACGCGGTTGCGCGTCGGGTCGCCCGCGTGCCAGTACTCGTAGATGTCCTGCCGCATGCCGAAGGAGCTGGCGGCCAGGTCGTGCGCGATGCGGTAGAGCCGCGACTTGTACTCCACGTCGACGTCCTTGCCGCGCATGTACAGGTCCAGGTACTTGCGGATCTCCGGGTTGGCCAGGTCCGCCTCGCTGGGCTGCATGATGATGCCGGAGCCGCAGACCTCGCGCATGAGCTGCACCATCCGCTGCGACGTGAACGCGAACCAGTTCTGCAGCGCCGCCGCGCTGCCCGTGGGCTGCACGCCGTCCTTGATGTACGTCGTCTCCTCCACGCCCGCCATGGCGTAGCGCCACAGCTCGCAGTAGGACACCATCTCGCCCAGCTTGGCGCCCACCTCGCGGAAGTCGTACACGCCGATGGCCTTCGCGATCATCGTCGTCACGGCCGTCATGAGCTTCATGCGGAAGTGCACCCGGCACATGTTCGACCAGCCCAGCAGGTTCAGCCCCCCACCGAGGCCGGGCCCAAGGCCCGTGGGCGGCGGCTCGTAGAGCATGAACACCCGGTCCCACGGCACCAGCACGTTGTCGAAGAAGAGCATCGCGTCCTGCTCGTCGAGCGCGAGGAAGGGGTGGCCGTAGGTGCCCTGCCACATTCCGACGGGCTCCCGCACCAGCGTCTTCAACCCCGGCGTGCCGCTCGCGATCGAGAACGCCATGTAGAACTTCGGGTCCGCCCGCCGCGCGAACGTGGCCGACAGCGACACGTACGTCTCGTTCGTCATGTGGGCGGCCGTCGAAAGCTGTTTCCCGCCCGTGACGATGATGCCGTCCTTGGTCTCCTCCACAACGTGCAGCGCCAGGTCCTCTTCCTTCACTGTCCGCCGCTCGTTCTGCGGCTGCAGGCTCCGGTCCACCTGCGGGTCGCCCAGTGCGTGGGTCAGGAAGAGGTCGTTCTCCCGGCACAGGTGCGTGTAGTTGATGATGTTCTCGCGGAAGTCGCAGTTGGGGTTCTTGACCTGCCCCAGCGCGTCGCGGCGGTTGTAGAGCATCAGGATGTACGGCGCCAGGATGTCCGGGCCCCTGCCAAGCTGCCCCCAGAGCTGCTCGTTCCAGATTTCGCTGTTGCGCCGCTTCGCCCGCGTCTGCTCCAGCGACTCCGGGATCATCCACGAGAGGCTCACGCGGTTTCCCGAGTCGGGCGACTCGTAGGTCATCTGGTCCCGGTACTCGTCCGTGTGCTGCAGGTCGTAGATGCGGGCCAGCTCCTTGATCATGGGAGCGAAGGCCGGCTCCGTCGTGACGTCGGCAACCTGCTTCCCGTCCAGGAAGACCTCCCGTCCGTCCTGCAGGCTCTTGATGTAGCGCTCACCGGTCATTGCCCCTTCGGGCCGTTGCGTGTCCAGTACCATGCGATCTCCTTTGCCGCCCCCAGGTCAGAGTGCCGAAAGCATACGCCAACGCGCAGGTGTTGTCACGGCAGAGAGGTGCGCGAATTCACCCTTCTGCAGGCCCGGTGTTTTCGCCGGAGCTGCCCGGCGGATACAATGGGGATGACACGGTGTAAGGCGGCGTGACAAAGGAGTGTGGCAATGAAGGCTTTGACCGCTGTGAGTGTGCTTTCCTCTGCGCGGCTTGCCGCCGGCGTCATGGGGCTTGCGGGCTTGGCCGCCGGGATACTGTACGCCTTTGGAGGCGCCCTCTACGACGCCCTGGTGACCTTGGGCTGGGTCGCCTCCGCCGAGTCCGGCTCACTGTCGACGCCCGGTCTTGGGTGGGGCACCGTGCTGGCCTTTGGCGCGCTCATCGGCATGCCCCTGATCTTCGCCGCCGCAGGGCTCGTTGCCGGGACCGTCGGCGCGATCCTGTACAACGTGGTCGCGAGGCGGGTCGGCGGCATCGTGCTCCACTTCGAGGAGCCCCGGTAGTTCCAGCCCCTGCCGGCGAGTCGGCCCCTACCCGTTCACCTTCGGCAGCACCTCGTTCACGAGCATCCCCATGGACGCCCGCCACTGCTCCTCCGGCTGCCACTCGTGCCCCATCACCAGCAGCACGCCGAAGCCGCCCACGTACGCGTTCAGCTCGCTCAGCTTCTCCGCCACCTCGTCCGGCCCCCCGACGATCCACACGTTGTCGCACATGTACTCCGCGTCGATCTCGCTGTCGGGCATGTCGGGGTCCGGCTTCAGCCCGTTCAGCCCGCGCAGCTTCGGCAGCAGCCGCCGGAAGTACTGCGTGAAGTCGCGCCCCAGCACCCCGTCGATGGCCTCCTGCCGCGCCTTCTTGCTCGTCTCGCCGACGTACACCTCGCGCGCCACGCGCCACGTCGAGCGGTCCGCCGCCCGGCCCGTCTCGGCCGCCCCCGTCTCGACGGCGTCCCAGTGCGTCTTGAGGATGCGCTGGTGCGCCAGGTTGATGCTCATCGGGATCCACCCCCGCGCCCCTGCCAGCGTCAGCGTGTCCGATTTCTCCGACACGCCCGCCATGCCGATGGGCGGGTGCGGCAGCTGGTACGGCTTGACGTGGAACCGCAGCGCGATGTCCTCCTGCGGCTCCGGCACTGTGAACTTCCAGTATTTCGACTCGTACAGGCCCGGCGTTGGGTCGTCCCAGAGCTGCAGCACCAGGTCGACGGCCTCCCGCGTCATGCCCCGGTGCTCCCCCGTCGCCGGCACGAAGCCGAATACGTCGAAGTCGCCCGGGAACCCGCCCGACCCGACGCCCCAGTGGAAGCGCCCCTTCGCCATGTGGTCCAGCTGCGCCACCCGGTGCGCGATCACGAACGGGTTGTGGTTGGGCATGCACGTCACGCCCGTGCCGAGGACGATGTTCTCTGTCAGCGGCAGTGCCTGCGCGATGAACAGGTCCGGCGCCGGGATGTTCTCCCACGCCGTCGTGAAATGCTCGCCAATCCACGCCTCGCGGTAGCCCAGCCGGTCCAGCTCGACGATCTGCTGCAGGTCGTCCTCCAGCGTCTGGGTGATATTGGACCCCGGCGGGTGCATGGGCATGGTGAAGTACCCGATGTCCATCGCGCGTGACCTCCCTTGTTCTGCCCCGTTGGGCAGGATGGCAGAGACCGTTCGCCCTCAGACTTCCCTCAGGCCGAACGGTCTCCGCAACACTTTCGGCTCGATTCCCCACGGGGACTGTAGGGGCGATTCGTGAATCGCCCGTCCCGACAGGCGGGGGCCCCCGCGCCCCAAACTCGTCGTTCCTGCGCAGGCAGGAACCCCGACAAACGAGCCCTGCCCTCTCCACCGCTTGCCCTTCGATGTCTCTCAGGGCGAACGGGGGGCGTTGAAAACTTACGACGTGAAAAAGTCCAGCACCAGCTTGTTGAACTCGTCCGCCATCTCCGTCGGCACCGCGTGCCCGCACTCCAGCACCACCAGCTTCGCGCCGGGGATGTTGGCCGCCGTCGTCTCGCCCATCTCCAGGGCATTGGTCTGGTCGTCCCTGCCCCAGATGACCAGCGTCGGCGCCTTGATGTGCTTCATGCGACGGACGGTGTTGTACCGGGGCCGCGTCATCGGGTCGGTCATGTGCTTCATGACCTTCGCGAAGGCCTCCCCGTGCTCCGGCAGGTCGATCTTCTTGATGAACGTCTGCGCCATCTCCTCCGGGTCGACCGTGCCCTCCGGGTAGCGCCGCGCCATCTGCTCGCGGATCGCCTCCGGCGTCGGCACCTTGAACTCGACCATGTTCTGCAGCGGACGCGTCAGCGTCCCGCCGCCCGCCACGTTCACGAGCTTGTTGACGCGGTCCGGGCTCTCGTACGCCAGCAGCGTGACGATCCACCCGCCCATCGAGTGCCCGACGAAGTTCGCCTTTTCGATGCCCTGCAGGTCCATGAACTCCCGCACGTGGTCGACCAGGTACGCGAAGGACATCTCCTGGTTGAAGACGTCGCCCAGCCCCCAGTTCAGGCAGTCGATGGCGTACACGTGCAGCTTCTCCGACAGCGGGCCCATGGCCAGCGCCCAGTTCTCGCAGCCGCTGTTCCAGCCCGCGCCGTGCAGCAGGATCGTGGGATAGCCCGAGCCGGCCTCCCAGTAGCGCGTCTTCCCGTGGCTCATCTCCAGATAGCTTTCCGTCCAGACCTTCGCGACGGTGGTCATACCTTCCTCCCGGTGTGTACTCCCCTGGGTCTAGCGCAATGATACCCGGACTTCGCCCGAGTGCAAACTACGCCTCTTCGTCGTTCCTGCGGAGGCAGGAACCCCGACAAACGGAGCGGCACTGACCCCGCTCCGCCCCCTCCCCCCGTTTTGCCGGCGAAAGCCGGTATCCAGGAATGCCCGCCACTATACGGCAGGGGGAACCCAGTACACCATCTCCATGGGCAGCTTTTTGGCGTCACACGGCGGATCTTCCGGCAAGGTCTTCAGGGCGTCATAGCCGTGATAGCCAGTGACGGCGGCGGCAAGGGCGTCCAGGATATCGTCTTCCATAAGCTTCTTGGAGATGAGGTCACGCCAATGGCTGCTAAAGGAAGTTTCAACGATATCCTCAGTGCGATTTTCCACGTTGAACAAGATACTGAGTCGCTCCATATAACCTAAGGGACGGCTCTTGTGAAATGACAAAGTCTGCTTGTTGCCTAGTGCCCAAAAACACAACTCTGGATGGATTTCTCGGATTCTTGGCTTAGAGCTTGTTAGTCGTGCTCCCACAACCCCATCAACTTCTGCTATTTTCCCAGCTATCTCAAATGCCTGCTTAAGAAGGGTTCTCCCAGAAACCTCAAATTCCGCACTGCGGGCGGCAACGTAGTCCCTTGGGTGTTTCGTAACTTGCTGTGTTGTCTGTCGAGTTGGAGTGGAGAATACACTAGACCTTCTAGGGCCTATCGCCTTTCGCGCCAACCCATCGCACTCTCGCCCACCCGGCCCCTCCGGCAGTCCAATGGGGATGTCAACAAGGATAAGGTCAGCCGCAGCATAGCATTCGAGAAGCTCGCCAAATGTAGAGAAACGTGCAACCTCAGGCTCGCCCCGTCCTGGCAGCCTCACGGCAAACCATCCGCTCTTGCAGCCATCCACGCCAACAACATCAGGTCTGATCATTGCTTTTCCTCTTCAGCACCCTCTGCAACCAGCCTTCGCTGATTTGACGGAAACCCCAATGCCCCAAACACCCCTTCCTCGTGGTCAGTCCCCGCAGGTACTCGATCTTCCCGTGTGCTTCGTCGTGTCTGAGCACATTCAGAGGGCAATAGCAATGATTTCAGTTGCTGTAGGTTCAATCTTGGTCTGATACCTCGACATCGATTTCATCGACGCAAGTTTGTGGTTTGGTATGTGGGGAAAAGGAATGCCACTCTCCATCCTGCACAATAACGTCACTGAGGCCGTCAACTTGAATACATCGCCAATTCTCGACACTACCTGATGTCATGCTGCCACCACTGCTACTAGTGCCGCCAAATTGGTAGAACAGAGCTTGTTCCCTACCATTCTTTGTGCCGATAACGTGCGGGCACATTTCACGGCGGTGGCCCCCATAAGTGGCAATTACCTGCTGCTTGTTTAGAATGGCCTCGCGTATCAGATCATAGTTATCAGACGGCACTTGTTGATCCTCCTCTCCTTCCCACTTCATGGTAGCTGAGGCTAAAACTCCCCCTACGCCCCGAACCACCCCTTCCCCGTGATCAGCCCCCGCAGGTACTCGATCTGCCCCGTGTGCTTCATCGTGTCCGAGCACACCCCCAGGATCGACCGCCACTTGGGCCGGGGCTCCCCGCGGCCGGGAATGTACTGCACCATCTCCTCCAGCTGCTCATGCGAGAGCGAGTTGACCCGCTCGATGAACGTCGTGTGCGCCGCCTCGGTGTACCCCCACAGCAGCTCCAGCGGCGGCCGGAACGCGGCCACCTGCTCCGACGTGTCGCCGATGCCCGACCGCTCCGCCGGAATGCCGAACCGCTCGCACCAGCCGTCCCGGGCCCACACCTGCTCCTCGCCCGTGACCAGCGAGCCCTGAAAGTCCTTCCACCGGTTCATGTGCCACGCCAGCCACGCGATGTTGTTCGTGTCATCCGTCGGCTGGTGGAAGACCTGCTCGTCCGTCAGTCCGTCGACGGCCCGCTTCAGCGACCCGTTCGCGTAGTCGAGCAGTATCGTCACGAAGTTCTGGACAGTCGCCGCGTTTACGTCAGCCATGTGTACCTCCCGCTCGCTGCCGGCGTTCCCCTTCCCCCACGCGTGGGGGAAGGTTGGGATGGGGGTCACCCCCCCGCGAGCGTATTGTCGCGTTCCCCGCGAGGGGTGTCCACAAGCTCCGCCTGCGCCCCGAACTCCCTGACCCGCAGCACCGCCGACCGCCGCCAGACGGCGTTGACGATGATGCCCCCGCCCGCGGCCGCCAGCATCACCGGCACCGTGACGATGCTCCCCAGCCCGCCGATGAAGAACCCGCCGACCGCCGTGAACGAGATCGCCAGGCTGTGCAGGCTCACCGCCCGCCCGCGCATGTGGGACGGCGCCGCCAGTTGGAGCAGGACCCCCAGCGTCAGGTCGTAGACGTTCAGGAAACCCATCACCGCCCCGGCGAACAGCACCGCAAACGCCAGCGAGTAGGGGAGGGAGGGCGAGAGCGCAAACCCGATGAGCGCCAGCCCCGCCGCCATTGCGTAGTAGACGATGATCCGCTGCTTGTTGTGTTTGTCGCCCACCGCCGCCATGACCAGCGTCGCGATGAACATGCCCCCGCCGACGCCCGCGTTGATGTAGCCCAGGCCGAGGCCTCCCGCCTCCAGCACGTTCTTGGCCATGACCGGCACCATCACCAGGAAGGAGAAGCCCAGGAACTCCATGACGATGCTCACCGTGAACAGCGTCCGCAGCGCCGTGTTGGACGACGCGTACTTCAACCCGTCGATCGTCTGCCGGATGAGCCGCCCGCCCGTCTCCTCCGTCACGCCCTTGACGCCGATGAACAGCAGGAAGGGCAGCGAGAACGCGAGGCTCCCCGCGACGAGCGCGTACGCGGCCCAGATGCCCACCCAGTCGATCATCGCGCCCGCAAGGATGCTCCCCGCGATCATCACCGGCGTGTTCGCGATGCGCCACAGTGAGACGCCGTTCACCAGCCGCTCCGGCCCCACAAGGTCGTACACGAAGCGATTGGTCGCCGTGAACCGCGTCGCCCGCAGGCACCCCACGAAGAAGGCCATGCCGATGGCCATCCACAGTTCCATGACGTCGAAATAGACGGCGGCTGCCGCAAGGACGGCCAGCGACGCACCGAGCACCCCCTCGATCAGCAGCACGTCGCGCCGTTGGAAGCGGTCGGCCAGTGCCCCCGCGAAGGACGAGAACAGCAGCTGTCCGGCGCCCAGCACCAGCGCGTAGATGCCCACCCAGAACTCGGAGTCGTTGGAGAGCTCGAGCACAAGCCAGCCGTGGACGGCCATCCGCACGTTCATGTCCACGGCCGCGAAGGCGCTGTGCACGTAGAAGGCCTTGAAGCCCGGCAGCCGGAACGAGTGGAACATGGAGCCGTGGGAGAAGATTCTCAGCGGAGCCCCCCGGAATGCAGTCTACCCTCCATGCTAGCAGAAATGCCGCCGGGCCATACTGTCCCACCCACCCGTCATACCGGCGGAAGCCCCGCTACGGGGGCAGCGGACGGTATCCAGGGCCCGTAGGGGCGGCGCTTGTGGCCGCCCGCCCCGTTCGCCCTGAGCCTGTCGAAGGGGTCTCCCGGAGACTCTCGATGAGGCTCCGGGAGACTGGAGACTCTGCGCAACCCGCACTCTTCCCACGCCAACCACCCCTGCGACCCCTGCCTCCACCCCATCGTTTCACCGGCGAAAGCCGGTGCCCAGAACCCCAACCCCACTGCCACCAACCCCGCGCGCACTCTCCCGCAGCCCCCTACCCTCCCCCCATGCAGCACGAACACGCGGCCCCCGCCCACCTCCCCGCCTCGTCGTTCCCGCGCAGAGCCTGCCCCGTACTCCGATACGGGGCGGGAACCCATGCCGACCACGCGCCCCCTCCGCAGGGGCGACTCACGACTCGCCCGCAGATGGCCCACCGCCGCTGCCATCCCCCATAGCCCGGACAGTCGTTCCCAGTCGTAATCGGAAGTCGACTCCATATCTGAAGGAGTCGTTTCCAGCTACGGATCTCCCCGGCGAGTCGAATTTTTTTCGCGCCGGAACGACTCCGCCGAGCGTATCTGGCGGAGCGGCAAATCGTAGGGAAAGGAAACGACGCACGTAGTGGCAAAAACCCAACAAAACGAAGCCCCTGCCCCTTTCCCCGGCTCGTCGTTCCTGCGAAGAGCCTACCCCGTACTCCTATACGGGGCAGGAACCCCGACGAACCCTATCCCGTTCGCCCTGACCCCGTCCTGAGGCTCACGAAGGAGGCAGTCTCTGCGTCACACGCCCTCGCCCGCCGCCCACTTCCCCTCGACGGCGTACGCCTCCTCCGCCCCCGGCCACGGCGGCAGCGTCGCGATAAGGAACGTCAGCGGCGCGTCGCCCGTGTTGCGGAACTGGAACCGAACGCCCGTCGGGATGTCGAGGCACACCCCCGGCCCCACGGTCAGCGTCTCCTCTACCGACCCGTCGCTGCGCCACATCTCGCCCTCGCCGCTCAGGAAGTGCCAGACCTCCTCGATGCTGTGGTGCGCCACCGCCGACGACGTCGCCCCCGGCGGCAGCGTGAAGTGGTTCAGCTCGCCCCGCTCCCCGCGCAGCAGGAAGCGCACCTCGGACCCGTCCGGCGCCGTCGTGTCGACGCCCTCGCCCAACCGCTTGTGCCGCAGTCCCGCCATTCCCCATCTCCTCCAACTGCCTCCTGCCCAACCTCGCCCTCAGTCCCCTCCCCCTCGCAGGGGGAGGGTTAGGGTGGGGGTTCCCCGAACACCCCTGACACGAGCGTTTTGCCCTTCTGTCCGAAGCCCCTCTACCCTCCCCGCAAGGAGGTGGCCATGGTACTCGCAAATGACCTGTCGCAAGAGGAAATCGAAGCAGCCTTGAAGGAAGCCATGAACGTGGTGACCGTCGCACCCGCCCCGGTAGAGGCCAGGCCTCGCCGCCGGCGCGTCGTGAGGAGGCGGCGCGGTGGCCAGCCCGGCAACCAGAACGCCCGCAAGCACGGCATTTATGCCAAGTCGTTGACGCCGGAGGAGCGCGCCCTGCTCCAGGAGGCCAGGGAGACCTTCGGCCTCTCGGAGGAAGTCGCGGTGGTGCGCGTCTTGATCGCCACATTCCTGGCGGACCCCGGTACGAAACCGGACCTGTTCTTCCGCGCCATGAACAGCCTCACCGCCATGGTCCGCCTCGAAATGAAGCTGAGGACAGGGTTCTAACAGCTACGATTCGTTTCAAAAAAAGTTTACGCTTTCGTAGCTGCAAATGCCCTCTACAGCTACGATTCGATTTCCGAGGACGAATCGCCCCGCCGGAAGGCCATCCAGCCGTCCGGACGGACGCCCTACAGGTCCAGGATGTTGCCCTTCGCGTCCACGTCCAGCGCGCGCGGCGACCCCGGCAGCCCGGGCATCGTGACGATGCTCCCCGCGATGGGGTAGATGAACCCCGCGCCCACCGACGCGCGCACGTCGTTGATCTCGAAGGTGTATCCTGACGGCCGCCCCCGCAGCGACGCCTGGTGCGAGATCGACGCGTTGGTCTTGGCCATGCACACCGGCAGGCCGCCCCAGCCGTTGGCCTCGAACCCGCGAAGCGTCCGCTGCGACGCCGCGCTCCAACTGACGTTCTCGGCGTTGTAGACGGTCTTCGCCAGCGCCAGCACCTTGTCCTGGATGGAGGCGTCCTCCGGGTAGAAGTAGCCAATCTCCGGCTGCGGGCCCTCCGTCGCTTGGATGAGCGCCTCGGCCAGCTCGATGCCGCCGGCCCCGCCCTCGCCGAAGACCCGGCTCTCGACGGCCGCGAAGGCCCCCGCGTCCTCGCAGCCGCGCTTGACGATGTCCGTCTCGGCCTGCGTGTCCGTCGGGAAGTAGTTGACCGCCACCACCACCGGCAGGCCCGTCGCCCGTACCACGCCGATGAGGTGCGTCAGGTTCTCCATGCCCCGACGCACGGCGTCCTCGTCGGGCGTGTCCAGGTCGCGCACCGCCACGCCGCCGTGGTACTTGACGGCCCGCACCGTCGCGACCAGCACCGCCGCGCTCGGCTCCAGCCCGTTGAAGCGTGCCTTGATATGCATGAACTTCTCGAAACCCAGGTCCGCGCCGAACCCGGCCTCCGAAAGCACGTAGTCCGCGTACCCCAGCGCCAGCCGGTCGCCGACCACCGAGCTGCACCCGTGCGCGATGTTGCCGAAGGGCCCCGCGTGCACGATGACCGGCTGCCCCTCCGTCGTCTGCACCAGGTTCGGCAGGATGGCGTGCCGCAGCAGCGACATCAGCGAGCCGACGGCGTTCACGTCCGACGCCGTCACCGGCGCGTTCTCCTCCGTGTACCCGACGACGATCCGGCTCAGCCGCTCCCGCAGGTTGTCCAGGTCGCGGCTCAGCGCCAGCACCGCCATAATCTCCGACGCCGTCACGATATCGAAGCCCGACTCGCGCAGCGGCGCGTTCGCCGAGCCGCCCAGCCCCGTGACGATGCTCCGCAGCGCCCGGTCCTCGACGTCCGTCACCCGCCGCCACGAGATCCGCTCCGGCCGGAAGCCCGGCACCTGCCCCCGCTGCGCCGCGTTGTCCGTCAGCGCCGCCAGCAGGTTGTGCGCCGAGCCGACCGCGTGCGCGTCGCCGGTGAAGTGGATGTTGACCTCGTCCTGCGGCTCCACCAGCGAGAGCCCGCCGCCCGTTCCGCCGCCCTTGATGCCGAAGATTGGCCCCAGCGACGGCTCCCGCAGCGTGGCCACCACGTTCTTGCCCAGCCGGCCCATCGCCTGCGTCAGCCCGACGGTCGTCGTCGTCTTGCCCTCGCCCGCCGGCGTCGGCGTGATGCCCGTGACGACCACCATCTTGCCCCGCTTTCCGCCCTCGCGGATGGCGTCGAGGGGGATCTTCGCCTTGTAGTGTCCCTGCGGGATGAGGGCTGCCGTGTCCAGCCCCAGGCTCTCGGCGACTTCCGCAATCGGCTTCATGCTGCTCCTCCAATACCGGCGTCCGCACACAGGTCAGTCACAACTGTGCGAGCCGCTCTTCGCCTCGTTCAGGTTCCCTGTCTGCTCCCCTTGACGCGCCTTCCAACAGGCCCCATGATAGGGCCGAATTCATTATTCCCGCCAGCGCAGGTAATCGATAGCTTGTATACACTGACGAGTATGTTACAATGCCCTCGCAGCCTTGACCATGCCTGCGTCTCTACGACGCCGTCATGCTAAACGAGGGGGGAACGCATGAGCAATCTCAAGGACAAGCTGACTGGCGGTACGTTTGCCGTGACCGCCGAGTTGAGCCCGCCCAAGGGCACCAACCTCGACTCCCTCTATGAGAAGGCGGACCTGCTCAAGGACAAGGTCACCGCCTTCAACCTCACCGACTCCTACACCGCCAAGATGGCGATGGTCCCCCTCGCCGCCGCCCGGCTGCTCCTCGACCGCGGCGTCGAGAGCATCCTGCAGCTCACCTGCCGCGACCGCAACCGCATCGCCCTGCAGGCCGATCTGCTCGGCGCGGGCGCCATGGGCATCGGCAACGTCGTCTGCATGGGCGGCGACCCGCCAACCATCGGCGACCACCCCGAGGCCAAGCCTGTTTTTGACTTCGACGCCGTCGGCCTGCTCGGCGCCGTCAGGGCGCTGACGGAGGGCGCCGACATCAACGGCAACGCCCTCCGCGGCACGCCGGACTTCTTCGCGGGCGCCGTCGCCAACCCCGGCGCCGACGACCTCGACTTCGAGCTCAGCCGCGTGCAGCTGAAGGTCGACGCCGGCGCCCGGTTCTTCCAGACCCAGGCCGTCTACGACCCCGCTGACTACGAGCGCTATGCCGAGGCCACCGCCGGCATGGGCGTGCCCATGCTCCCCAGCATCATCATGCTCAAGTCCGCCGACATGGCCCGCTTCCTGAACGAGAAGGTCCCCGGCATCACCGTGCCGGAGGCCATCATCAACGACATGGAGAAGGCGGAAACGCCGGAGGAGCGCTCGCAGGTCAGCATTGAGATAGCCGCCCGCACCATTCGCGGGCTGCAGGGCATGTGCCAGGGCGTGCACCTCATCGCGGCGGGCTGGGAGTCGCGGCTGCCGAGGGTGCTGGAGGAGGCCGGCCTTTGAGAAGGCCGCGGCCTCTAGCGAGGCCGCCGTGGGAGGACATCGGACGCAATGGAAAACCAGGCCCCGTCGCTCCGCTTCTTCGACAACCGCGAGAAGTACCTGCAGTTCGTTTCCACCTGCAATGAGAAGCAGATCATCGCCCGCCGCGTCGCCATGGACATCCGCTACCTCCAGCCCGTCCAGCCGGCGCTCCGCGTCTTCGACGCCGGAATGGGCGACGCCACCGTCCTCACTCGGCTCATGCGCCACCTCCACCGGCGCTTCCCCACCGTGCCCTTCCTCGTCGTCGGCAAGGAGATAAGCCACGAGGACGTCCGCCTCAGCCTCGAGCGCATGGGCGACCGCCTGAGCGAGCACCCCCAGACGGTGCTCGCCGTCACCAACATGCTCTACACGGAGGCCCCCTGGCTCTGGCCCTCGACGGAGGAGAAGCAGGCGCGCATCAACTGGATGGAAGTCCCCTTCGAGGGCAACACCGCCTACGAGTTCGACGAGCAGATCCGCGAGCTCCTGCCCCTCGTCCGCGAGTGGTGGCAGACGCGCCCCAGCGAGCGGACGGGCAATCCCGTCTACGCGGCCCCCTCCGTCCTGATCATCTACCGCAAGGACCAGGAGTGGCCGCTGGCCCCCGTCATCCCGCAGCGCGGCGGCGACGGCCTCGCCTACGACCTCATGCTGGCCGCGCAGCCCTTCCGCGCGACCCAGCCTGCCCCCGCGAAGATCAGGACCGTCCTCGCGCCCCTCGCCCGCGCCCTTGCGCCCGGCGGCAGCATGGTCGTCGTGCAGTCGACGGGCAAGGACCCCGGCATGGAGATCATCCGCACCCTCTGGCCCGACGAGGACCCCTTCCGCACCCCGCGCTTCGACCTCATGCGGGAGCTCCGCACCCAGCTCGGCGAGTCCAACCCCGACCTGCGCTTCCTCAGCTACCCGGACTCCCGCGCCGAGTTTCGCTACGAGCTCCAGCTCCAGCCGGAGGAGGTCGAGAGCAACATCGGCACCTCCGCGCTCCTGGCGGCCTGGAACGCCGCCACCTACGTCGCGCAGACGGACGACGACCGCCTCCGGGACGCCATGACCCGCGGCGACTACCTCGACGTGACGCAGTCGGTCCTCCAAAAGTACAACGGCCTCTGGTTCACCGATGAGTCCTTCCTCATCTCCAGGGCCCCCGCGGAGGCGGTGTGATGGCAACCCTGATGGAGCGCCTCGCGACGGGGCGCGTCATGGTGTCCGACGGCGCCACGTGGACGTACCTGCAGCAGAGCGGCCTCGAGTCCTGGCAGTGCGCCGAGGAGTTCAACGTCACCAACGGCGATGTGGTGCGCGGCATGGCCGCCGCCTACCTCGACGCCGGCGCGGAGATGGTGCTCACCAACACCTTCGGCGGCAACCGCTACAGCCTCGGCAAGTACGGCTTCGGCGACCGCGTGGCCGAGTTCAACCGGGAAGCGGCCCGGCACGCCAGGTCGCAGGCGGGGGCGGGGGGCTACGTCGTCGGCTCCGTTGGACCCCTCGGCGAGTTTCCGCTGCCCCTCGGCCGCGTGCACCCCGGCGAGATGCGGGACGCCTACGCCGAGCAGGTGGTCGCCCTCGCGGAAGGTGGCGTCGACGCCGTCCTGTTCGAGACACTGCGCGTGGTGCAGGAGGCGGAGATCGCCATAGCGGCGGCGAAGGAGCACACGGACCTGCCCATCATGGCCAGCATGGTCTTCGACCGCGGCGACGACGGCTTCATCACCATCATGGGCCTGTCGCCGGCGGAGGCGATGGAACGCCTGCAGCAGGCCGGCGCGGACGTGGTGGGCGCCAACTGCGGCAACGGCATCGAGGACATGGTCGCCGTCGCCCGCGAGATCCGCAGCGCCTCCAGCGCCTACACGATCATCCACTCCAACGCGGGCATCCCGTCCATCCGTGACGCGGACATCGTCTACCCGGAGTCCCCGGAGTACATGGCCCCGCACTTCGCGGAGCTGGCGCGCATGGGCGTCAGCATCGTCGGCGGCTGCTGCGGCACCGGGCCCGAGCACATCCGCGCGCTGACGGCTGCCCTGCGCTAAAACTCCACAATCGCCCGGCCCGCGATCTGCCCGTTGCGGAGCGCCTCGCACGCCTCGTTGATATGCTCCAGCCGGTAGCGCTGCGTGACCATCAGGTCCAGCGGCAGCTTACCCTCCTGGAACCACCGCACCAGCATCGGGAAGTCCCGGTCCGGCACGCTGCACCCGCCCGGCGCGCCCCGGTAGACGTTGCCCCGGAACAGGTTGAACGGCGCGATCTGCGGCGCCTCGCCGTGCGGCACCCCGACGAGCACCGCCGTCCCGCCCTCGCGCTCCCCCAGCCGCCGAGGCCGCGTCATCAGCAGCGCCTGCTCGATCGTCTTGCCGATGCCGATGGCGTCGAAGGCGAACTCGACGCCTCCGCCGGTCATGGCCGCCACCTCCGCCACAGCGTCGGTCTCCGACGCGAGGACGCCGTGCGTCGCGCCGAACTGCCGCGCAAACTCCAGCTTCTCCGCGGTCAGGTCCACGGCGATGACGGGGTACGCGCCCACGTTGGCGCACGCCTGGATGATGCTCAGGCCGACGCCGCCCGCGCCGATGATTGCGCACGAGGTGTTCGGCCGGACCATCGCCGCGTTGATGGCCGCGCCGCAGCCCGTCATCACCGCGCAGCCGATGACCGACGTCACGTCCGTCGGCACGCCCGGCTCGAGCGGCACCACCATCTGCTCATCTACCACAACCGTCTCGGCCCACGTGAACGTGCCCGTGGCGGCCGGCGCGCCGTAGTTGAGCGTCGCGCCCCTGTACGTCACGACGGCCGGCGTCGGCGCGGGAATGGTTGACGACGCGCCTCGCGGCACCCACGTCACCATGACGTTGTCGCCCTCACGGACGTGCGTCACGCCGCCGCCCACGGCGGTGACCACGCCCGTCGACTCGTGCCCCAGCACGAGCGGCACGTTGGCGTTCGGCCGGTCAAGCTCGTGCAGCTGCGAGTGGCACACCCCCGTCGCGTACTGCCTGACGACGACGTGTGTGGGCCCCGGATCCGGCAGGTCGATGTCGTCAATGACCATGGGCTTTCCGGCTTCGAGGTAGATGGCGGCGGGCGTCTTCATCACGTCCTCCTGTGTTCGTCGTGTGGGCGCCAAAAGCAGGGCCCCCCGCAAAAGCAGGGCCGCCCTGCGGCTGAATGCCGGGCAGGGCGGCCTTGCGGGTTTCGAGGGTTGCTTACCGGCGGAAGCGCACGCGACCGCTGGGCGTCGCGCCGTCCGCGGTGTCCAGCTCGATGATGACCGCCGCGCCGGTGGTCCAGGACTCGTGGTTCCGCTCCACCTCGGGCGTCTCATCGAAGATGCGCTTGCGCTCCGCGTCGTCCTCCTCGATGCGCGCCTTGCCGGTGAAGATCAGCGTCGAGCGAGTCGGGTTGTCGCGGTAGAGCAGCGACATGTTGGGGTTGGTCTTGACGGCATCGGCCAGGCCGGACTCCTTCCGGGCCCAGATGCTCAGCGCCTGCCCGCCGTACGCCCGGACGCTGCCGCGCAGTGAGAGCTTCGGCTTGCCCTCGGCGTCCACGTAGCTCACGGAGAGCGGCGTGTCGTTGAAGAGGGCGTTGTTGACGGCCTCGCACACGAAGTCTGGGAGCTCGTTCACCTCGAACAGGTCCGTGCCGATGACGTTCTCCTGGTCGACGCGGCTGATCTTGTCCGCGTCGTTGAAGGCGAAGGTGAGGTTCACCTTCGAGGGGCCCGCGCCGACGGGCTGCATCGTGCCGCGCACCACCACGCTGCCGTTCTCCTCGACCGGGTCGGGCCAGTTGCCCTTGCGGTACACGGGCGTCAGGGGCCAGATGCCCGTAATGTGCTCCAGCGCCTCGTCGTAGCCGTCGAAGGTGCGGTTGCCCACCTGCACGACGATGTCCTGGGCGAGGTGCGGGGCCGCTTCCGACGCCGCGCCCCGGTCGCCGGTGGCCAGCGCCTTCGTGTACGCCGCCGCTGCCGCCAATCGTTCCTGCGTTGCCATGATGTCACTCCTTTCGCACAGCCGGGAAGCTCGCACAGGTAGCCCGGCTGAATGCTTCCTCAGTGCGGCGATGCTACCCAAAGGCGCGTAGGGGGTCAAGTCCTGACTGGGGATAACTCCTATCCGTGCGACAGTGGGGAGTTTCGCTGCTCCGGTTCACATCCGCCTCGCCGCCACGCCCCGTTCACGCCCAATGGCCCGCACCTGCGGGTCGCGCGTGACCCCCGCGAAGGCGATGGCGCAGGCGATGCCGCCGCTGATGGCGACGGCCAGCGGCGCCGTGATGGCGTTCGCCAGGAAGCCCACCTGCATCGAACCCATCGGTTGCGCCAGCGTATACGTCATGCCCCAGATGCCCATGACACGGCCCCGGTACTCATTGGGCACCTCCAGATGCAGAATGCTCTGGCCGATGACGACGAAGAGCTCGTTTCCGGCGGCCGAGAGGAACTCCATCGCCAGCAGCAGCGCGTACCACGGCGAAAGCGCGAAAACGATTACCGCGCCGCCGAACGACAGCGCGCTCCCGGCCAGCACCCCGCCCTTGTTGCGGATGCCGCCCAGCGAGCCGCCCAGCAGCGCGCCCGCCATCCCGCCGACGCCGCCCGCAGCGTAGATGTAGCCGATGGCCGACCCGGACGCCTCGCCAAAGAGCTTGTCGGCGAAGACGGGCGCGAGGATGACGTGGGAGCCTGCGAAGAAGGCGTTGGTCATGCTGGTGCCGATGATGAGAAGGAAGATGCGGTGGTTCCGGACGAACGTCAGCCCGTCCTTCAGGTCCTGCAGGCCGTTGGCCCCCTGCGCCCGCTTGATGTCCCGCGGGCGCGTCAGGAAGACCATGAAGCAGTAGATAAAGCTGCCCATCGCGACGATGTAGAGCGCGACGCCCGCCCCCTGCATCGGGACGCCAAGGTAGTCGATGAGGTAGCCCGCGAGGACGGGCGCGAAGATGCGCGCGCCGGGGTGAATGGCCGAGTTCAGCCCGACGGCGCTCGACATGTGCCGGTGGTCGATGAGGCTGGGGAAGATCGCCTGCCGCGACGCCTGCTGGAACGACTGCACCGCGCCCACGGCGAACACCAGCGCGAGCACCTGCCACACTTCGATGTTCCCGGAGTAGGTGAGGGTGGCGAAGATGGTCCAGATGACCCCGACAATGGCAATGGTGATGGTCAGCAGCTTCCGCTGGCTGAACTTGTCCGCAGCGATGCCGCCAAGGAGGCCGAGGACCGTCGCAGGGGCGGCCCTCGCGAGCCCCAGCAGCCCGAGCTGCAGCGCGGAGCCCGTCAGCTCGAAGATGAGCCACGCCTGCACGGTGATGGAGATCTGCTGGCCTATGACCGACATGAAGTTGCCGGTCCAGTACAGGCGAAAGTCCCGGTGCTGGAAGGCGTGGATGACCGCCAGTCTCTCGGCGATGGCGTTGACGTTCATTGTGCGGGTGTCGTCGCTCCGCGGGGCCTCCCCTGGGTAGCGGGAATCCTATCCTGTTTGGCCGCACCCGTCCACCGTATAGGGGGAGGCTGGCTATCGCCCCTCCAGCCGGTCGCGAAGCTGGGAATCTTGCTCTCGGAGCTCCTCCGTGAACGCCGCGCCGAAGTCCTCCGGCTCATACAAGGGACGGATCTCGAGGTCGCTGGGGCCGGGCATGGGGTTGGGGGCGCGCTTCGCCCAGTCGATGGCCTCGTCCATGTCCTTGACCTGCCAGATCCAGTAGCCGGCCACGAGCTCGTTGGGGTTCGCGAAGGGGCCGTGGACGACGGTGCGGCTGGCGCCGTCGAAGGCGATGCGAACGCCCTGCGACGTCGGTTTGAAGCCGTCGCCTTCGAGCATGATGCCCGCGTTGACCAGCTCCTCGTTGTAGGCGCCCATGGCCGCGATGAGCTCGGTGGGGGGCATGAAGCCCGCCTCGCTGTCCACCGTTGCCTTGACCAGAACGACGACGCGCATAGCGCATTACCTCCGTGCCCGAGATATGCAAGCGGGCCGCCCGCCCTCCGGTTTTCCTGGGGGCGAGCGGCCCGCGCTTCCCTGCCGTTGGAGAAGCGGCCCGTTACCGCACTGGGCTACACAAGCGCCGGGTAATCGGGGTTCTTCACCTTGGGCAGCGTCTCGTCAAACGTGATCTCGCGGTCCTGGATCAGCGAGATGGAGCGCAGGTGGTAGAGCCTGCCGTCGCGCGGCACGTAGGGCTCCGAGCCCTCCATGATCTCCCGCGCGCCCCGCAGGTAGACCCGGCGCAGGTTGATGATCGCCGAGTCGGAGGTGCCAAGGTGCTCCTTGGTGCGGTCGCAGATGGCGCCCATGCTCTCCTGGATGCCGGCGTCCTGCACCGAGCCGTTCTCGATGCCCGTGAAGTTGAAGTACTTCTGCATCTCGCGGTCGATGCCGTAGTCGTTGTCCCTGTTGACCGTGGCCCGCAAGGTGCGCGGGTCCAGCTCCAGATCGCTTGCCGGGTGGTTCTCGCCGGGGCGCAGCGGGCGGCTGGCGTTCCAGCTGTACGTGAACATCCAGCAGTTGTCGTCGTCCATGGGCACCCAGCCGTGGCCGCTGTAGGTCAGCTCGTCGGCGTTGCCGAGGCCGCCCGGGATGATGGTGAAGAAGGGCATCATGAAGGGCGTGATGCGCCAGTAGTACTCGCTGTCGCCGGAGTTGCGCTGCGCGCCGTAGACGAAGCCGTACTCCGTGTCCTTCACGATGAAGCGCGGCGAGGTGTCGCCGATCATGGCGGTCGGCTGCACACCGCTGTTGCGGCGCCGGGGCGCGTCGGGATTGTCGCGCTGGTACGGCGTCAGGCCGGAGTGGAGGAAGGACACGTGGCTGGAGTCGATGCCGCCCTCGATGCCCTGCACGTAGTTGTTCTCCTGCAGCCGCCGGGACACGACGCGGTGGTCCTCCGGCACCATGGCCCAGCCCACCTCCGGCAGGCCGGGCTTGAGCTCCGCCGGGCCCATGTAGACCCAGATGTAGCCGCCCCAGTCGGCGGCGGGGTAGGCCTTGATCTTGACCTTGTCCTTGAAGTTGCTTTCCGCGGGCTCCGAGGGCATGTCGACGCAGTCGCCGTTCACGTCGAACTTCCAGCCGTGGTAGACACAGCGGATGCCGCTCTCCTCGTTCCGGCCGAAGAAGAGGCTCGCCCTGCGGTGCGGGCAGTAGTTGTCGACGAGGCCCACGTCGCCGTTGGTGTCGCGGAAGGCGACCAGCTCCTCCGACATGATCTTCACGCGCACGGGCGGGCAATCGGGTTCCGGGATCTCGCGGGAGAGAAGGGCAGGGATCCAGAAGCGCCGCAGGTACTCGCCCATCGGCGTGCCGGGGCCTGTTCGGCAGATGAGGTCGTTGTCGTGTTGGGTCAGCATATGTTCACTCCTCCCGTGGAGGCGGCACGCTCACCGCCCCCACACTTCCCTTGCGAAGTCCTAGCCCTTGTTTGCCCTGATCAAATCGAAGTGGCTCCAGAGGCCGGAGACGTTGCCCGGCCACGCCCAGCTATCGACGAACTCCGGGTTCAGCACGATCTGCGGCGGCACCCAGAACAGGTTGATGGCGATGTGCAACGGGTGGGCGATGTCGCCAATCTCCCGCAGGAGCTCGTCCTGCTTGTTGGTGTCCATGGTGACCTGCAGCGTGTTGATCAGCTCGTGGATCTCCAGGGGCTCGAAGCCGCCGCCCCTGGGCGTGCGGGCGGCGTGGTGGACCCGGAAGCTCTGCACGTCGAAGGAGGCGGTGGCCGTCAGGCCCGTCCAGTTCTTCAGCTCCAGCGCGCGCGATCGCGGCCGCTGGACGGCGGGGTCCACCACCTGCAGCTCCGTCTTGATGCCGACGTCGTTCCACATCCCCGCCATGGCTTCCTTCACGTCCTGCGCCTGCGGGTAGGCGGCAACGCGGCCCGCGTCGACGTTGATCTCCAAGGGGTTGTTCTCGTCATAGCCGGCCATGTCCAGCAGGGCGTGAGCGGCCGCCGGGTCGTACCCATATTCCGCGTCATAAGCGTTGCGCCACGCCGGGTTGAAGGCCGGGCTGTTCTCCGGGATAGCCTGGATGATCATGTTCTGGGCCGCGTTGCGGAAGAAGGCGGCGTTCAAAGCGGCCTTGTCAATGGCCTTGTTCATGGCCTTGCGGACGCGGGGGTCCAGGAACGGCGAATCGCAGTGCACGTACTGGCATGCCGTGCCCTTCTCCTCATAGTTCCGATCGCCGATGTCAAGGTAACCGCCCTGGAAGCCGCCGAAGATGCGGGCGCCGGGCAGTGTGCCGGTCTCCACCTTCATGCCATCCGCCGAAGCCTGTTCCGTGCTGTCGGCGCCGAGCTGGGTGATGTGGATCTCGTCCGAAAGCAGCGCTGCAAGCCGGGTGGACTCCTCGTTCATCCACCGAAGCTCCAGCTCCGGGAAGTCCGGGTTGTGCCGCCAGTGGTCGTAGTCGACCGCCTTGAAGACGATGCCGACATTCTGGGTGCGGCTCTCGAACTGGTACCCGGCGGTGCCCGCCGTTGGACCAGTGTCGAAGTCCGGAGGCCCGGTCTTCTCGAAGTCGGTCGCGCTCATGATCTCGAGACCGCCCACCTGCTCCGAGAACCTGCGGACCTGCTCGGCGACCGGCGTGGTGAGCTTCCAGATGAACTCCAGGTCGCTCACCGGCTCGATGGTCGCCTTGCGGTAGTCGCGGGCGTGGGTGTGCTCCGATTCCTCCGAAGAAAGCTCCGCCAGCGTGCGCTCGATGTCGCGGTAGGTGAGCGTGCCGTTGTCGCCGTGGAAGCGGACTCCCTCACGCAGTTTGATGCGGAAGTCCTGCCCGTTGGGCTCGACGGACCACTCCGTTGCGAGCTGCGGAATGAGGGCGCCCGTCTGGGCCTCTGTGCCGATCATGTATTCATACATTGCGACAAGCTGGATCTGTGACTGGGGGGAGAGACCCGCGCCGACGTTGTTGGAGAGGAGGGAGGGTTGCTGCGCCCCCACCACAACCCGGTCGACCTTGGGGCCCATCATGGCGTCGCCGGCGGGCATGGCGTCGGTCGACGCCGGTTCCGCAGTCGGCGCCGCCGCGGCCGAGGTATCAGCGGCCGTATCGGTGGTGGTCGTCGTAGTAGACGTCGTCGTGGTGGTCTCCTCGTCGTCACCGCCGCACGCCGCGACCATGGCCAACACCAACGCCATGGCGGCAAGCACAGCAAGGACCCGAGTCAAGTAAGGCGCCGAACTGCGAGGTTCCAATGCTTCCTCCTTCCGCATTGCGTGCGGTCAGACATTCTCCCCCTATGAGCGCCGAGTATACCCCAAAGAGCAGCCAAAGTGTCTGCTACTTCTTCACCGCGCGAATCTGGTCAAAGTGGCTCCACAGGCCGGCGATGTTGCCCGGCCAGTTCCAGCTCTCTACGACGTCCGGGTTCAGGACGAGCTGCGGCGGGATGTAGAAGAGTTTGACGGCGATGTGCTTGGGGAATGCGATGTCGCCGATCTGCCGCAGGATGACGTTCTGGGCGTCCTCACCCATCGTCGCCTGCACCTGGTGGATGAGGTCCGAGATCTCTTTGTACTCGAAGCCGCCGCCCCGCGGCGTGATGTTGCTGTTGTGCACGCGGAAGCTCTGAATGTTGATGGGGGCGCCGCTGAAAAGCCCTATGTAGTTCTTGAACTCCAGCGCCCGCTGTGTTGCGCGCAGCGTGGAAGCAGGGGTCTGATCGATGGTGGTGGAGATGCCGACGTCATTCCAGAAGCCGGCCATCGCCTCCATGACGTCGGGCGCCTGCGGGTACCCTGCCACTGGGATCACCTGCACGTTGATTTCAAGCGGGTTGTTGGGCCCGTAGCCGGCCTCCGAGAGCAGGCTGCGCGCGGCGGCCGGGTCGTAGCCGTACTCCGCCGGGTAGGCGGCCCGCCAGTCCGGGTTGAAGGCAGGGCTGTCCTCCGGGATGCCCGACATGATCATGTTGGTGCCGGCGCCGCGGAAGAAGGCGTCGTTCAGGGCGTCCTTGTCGACGGCCTTGTTCATGGCCTTGCGCACATTGTCGTCGATCCAGGGGGAGTCGCAGTGGGCGTACCCGCAGGGCGTGCCCTGCGCTTCATAGTTCGGGTACGTCGTGTCAAGGTAGCCGCCCTTGAATGCGCCGAAGATGCGCTGGCCCGGCAGCCCGCCCTGTTGTACGAGGAAGCCGTCGCTCTGCGCCAGCTCCGTCGAGTCCGCGCCGAGCTGCGTGATGTGGATCTCGTCCGCGAGAATTGCGGCGAGCCGCGTTGACTCCTCGTTCATCCACCGGTACTCAAGGCCGGCGAAGTCCGGGGTGTGGCGCCAGTGCTCGCTGGGGATGCGGTCGAAGCGGATGTAGCTCTCCTGCTCCCGGCTCTCAAACTGGTAGCCGTTCGTACCGGCCAATGGCCGCGACTCGACAAACTCCTCACCGAGCGCTTCATAGTCGGCCAGGCTCATGATCTCCATGCCGCCGATGTGCTCGGACATGCGCCGCTCCTGCTCCGCCAGCGGCCGGGGCAGCTTCCAGATGAACTCCAGGTCAGAGACCGGCTCTATCTCCACCGTGCGGTAGTTGCGTGCATGAGGGTGTGTGGCATCCTCCGCGCCGAACTCATTCACCGTGAATTCAACGTCACGGTAGGTGACCGTCCCCATGTCGTTGTGGAACGGGATGCCCTCCCGCAGCTTGACGCGGAAGTCCTGCCCGTTGGGCTCGATGCTCCACGACTCGGCAAGCTGCGGAACGAGCTCGCCCGATACCGGGTCCGTGCCGATCATGTACTCGTACATCGGCTTGAGCTGAATGTGCTGCTGCACGCCAAGGCCGCGGCCCGCGTTGTTGGAGATCAGCGTGGGCGCGATGGCCCCGATGACGACCACGTCGACCACGGGCTCCATCATGGCGTCGCCGGCGGGCATTGCGTCGGTCGACGCCGGCTCCGCTGTAGGCGCAGGCGCGGCTCCCGCGTCGGATGACGACGTGTCGGTGGTGCTCGTAGTGGTCGTCGACGCCGTCGACGTAGTGGTTTCCTCCTCGTCGTCACCGCCGCACGCCGCAAAAGCGACGAGCGCAAGCGCAACGACCGCCATGAGCGCCATAGACCTGAACACAGAACTGTTCCTCATTTCCTTACCCCCCTGCCAAGATATGCCGCCATCGGGCGGCGCAATCTCGGCTCCCCCCCGGAAGAGAAGCCGGAAAACCTGATTGTACCCTAAGTCCTCACCCCCGCAAGCCGTCCCGCCTCCAGGTATGCCTCACCGAGGGTCTTGAAGGTTTCCGATACCTGCCCCTTGAAGTGGATGTTGTAGAAGAGGGGCTGGTAGTCCTCGTACAGCTCATAGATCTCCGCGTCGCCGTTGGGCCCTGCGATGACCTCGATTTTGGTCTCCTCCGCCATGTGCGGTCTCCGTGTTCGAGTGTTGGGTGCGTTTCGAGCGTCCGTCCGCCGCGAAAGCAAAGAGGCGCGCCCTGCAATTGCGGAGCGCGCCTCTTGCGCTTCCTATCCTTCTGCCATCTGCATGTTTCGCAAGTTGGCCCACTGGTGGTCCAATGTGGCCTCGATGCCGTTGACGCCGTTGGGCAGGATGGTGGAGATGGACTGCACCATGTACAGCTCCGGGCTGTCGAGGCCGGGAGGCGGCGTGCCATCCTCGCGCAGGGCGATAGCGGCCTTGGCGAGCCTGCGGCGCATACGGATGATGCCCGAGTCGGTCACGCCCAGGTGCTCCTGGTCGCGCTTGTAGATAACGCCCATGCTCTCCGTCATGCCGTTGTCCTGGCCGCGGCCCGGGATGCCGCTGAAGCCGAGCCCTCCCTCGCGGCGCCGCTGCGCCTCGCGGTCGATGAGGTAGTCGTTGCGGGCGTTGCCGGCGATCTTGAAGCGGTCGTACCAGCCGGTGCCGTTCTTGGAGGCATCGCGGTGGAAGGACGTCGGCAGGCCGTCGACCTCCGTCGCGCCGCCGAAGCCGGGCCGCGGGGGCTCGCTGCGGTCGCGGCAGCTCACGTGCCAGCGCATCGAGTTCTCGTCGTCCATCGGGACGACGGCGATGAAGGACTTCTCGCGGAAGCTGGCGGGGATCATGGCGTAGAAGGGGAAGAGGAAGTGCGCCACGCGCCAGTAGGTGCTGTCGTCCTCCGCCGGCCGGTTGTTGCCGGACGTGCAGCCGAACTCCGTGTCCTTTACGAAGTGACGCGCCCAGCGGGTCTTGAGGGCGTACTTCTCAAAGGTGACGTCCGGCTCTTCGATTTCGTCCGGCTGTCGAGCGCCGGCGTGGAGGAAGCTGACATGGCTCGTGTCGTAGTCGCCCTCCAGCGACTGCATCCAGTTGCACTCAGTGTAGTAGGCGTTGATGGTGTAGGCGCCCTCCGGCTGCATGTTCGCGATGAGCGACGGCAGCGGAGGCGGGGTCTCGCGAGCGCCCATGTACACCCAGACGAAGCCGCCACGCTCCTGCGTGCGGTACGAGAGCGCGCGGACCTTGTCGATGAAGCGGCTCTCGGGTGGTTCCGACGGCATGTCGACGCAGGTGCCGTTCACGTCGAACTTCCAGCCGTGGTAGACGCAGCGGAGGCCGTCCTCCTCGTTGCGGCCGTAGAAGAGCGACGCGCCGCGGTGGGGGCAGGAGTTCTGGATGACGCCCACCTCGCCGCCGGTGGACCGGAAGGCGATGAGCTCCTCGCCCAGCAGCTTGAGCCGGACGGGCTGGCAGTCGGGCTCGGCGAGTTCCTCGGACATGAGGGCGGGCATCCAGTACTGGCGCATGAGGTCGCCCATGGGGGTGCCGGGGCCTACCCTGGTCAACAGTTCATTCTCTTCCTTGCTCAGCATAGTCCACTCCTCCCTTGCCCCCTGGATCCCTACGCTGCAACACCTACACGCCGACAGGTACCCGCTCCGTGGTCTCGTCGAAGGTAATGCTCTTGTCCAGCACCTCCGCCACCGACCGGACGCGGAAGGTCGCGCCGCTCCTGGGCACGTCGGGCTCCACGCCCTCCATCAGGTCCCTGCACGCCTTCAGGTACATCCGGCGCATGGCGATGATGGGCGCGTCCGTGGTGCCGAGGTGCTCCCTGGTGCGGTCGCAGATGGGGCCCATGCTCTCCTGGATGCTGGCGTCCTGGACGGAGATGTCCTTGATGCCGGTGAAGGTCTGCGTGCGCTGCACCTCCCGGTCGATGCCGTAGTCGTTGTCCTTGTTCACCACCGAGCGCATGGTGCGGGGCTCCAGCTCCAGGTGGCTGGCGCTGTGCCCCTCGCCCTCGCGAAGGGGGCGGCTGGCGTTCCACGAGTACGTGAACATCCAGCAGTTCTCGTCGTCGGCGGGCACCCAGCCGTGGCCGCTGTAGGTGCGCTCGTCCGGGTTGCCCTCGCCGCCGGGGATGATGGTGAAGAAGGGCAGCATGAAGGGCGTGAGCCGCCAGTAGTACTTGTCGTCACCCGCATCGCGGTTGGCGCCGTACACGAATCCGTAGTCTGTGTTCTTCACGATGAAGTGGGGGGCGCCGTCCCGGTTGGAGAGAGTCTTGTTGTTGGGGTCGTCGCGGCGGACCGGGGGCAGGCCGAAGTGGAGGAAGGATATGTGGCTGGAGTCGATGCCGCCCTCGATGCCCTGCACATAGTTGTTCTCCTGCAGCCGTCGGGACACGAGCCGGTGGTGCTCCGGCACGAGCGCGTACCCGACCTCCGGCAACTCGGGTTTGAGCTCCGGTGGGCCCATGTAGACCCAAATGAAGCCGCCCCAGTCCTCGGCGGGGTAGGCCTTGATCTTGACCTTGTCCTTGAAGTTGCTCTCCGCCGGCTCGGAGGGCATGTCGACGCAGTCGCCGTTGATGTCGAACTTCCAGCCATGGTACACGCAACGGATGCCGCACTCCTCGTTCCGCCCGAAGAAAAGGCTGGCGCGCCGGTGTGGGCAGTAGTTGTCGACGATGCCGACCTCACCGTTGGTGTCGCGGAAGGCAACAAGCTCCTCTGACATGATCTTCAGGCGCACGGGCGGGCAGTCGGGCTCCGGGATCTCCCGGCTCAACAGCGCCGGAACCCAGTAGCGACGGAGATACTCGCCCATCGGCGTGCCGGGGCCCGTCTTCGTGATGAGCTCGTTGTCGTGCTGGCTCAGCATGGAGTCGCTCCTTCCAAGTTGCGTCTAACCCGCGGTCGGGGCCTCCTCCGGGTACATCTCTGGCAGCAGCACCTCGCGCCACGGCCGGTTGGCGTCGAACACCTTCTCGATGGCGCGGACGTTGTAGTAGGACGTCGTGTGCGCGCCGCGCGGGTGATCGCCCTCGCCGACGTCGCGGGCCGCCTCGAGGACGAGCTTGCGCATGGCGATGACGGCGGAGTCGGCCGGGCCGAGGTGCTCGCGCGTGCGGTCAACAATGTGGCCCATGCTCTCCTGCACGGCGCGGTCCTGGGCGTTGATGCCGGTGATGCCCGTGAAGGTCTCGGTTTTCTGGACGTCACGGTCGATGAGCCAGTTGTTGCGGATGTTGCCGGCGGCGCGGAAGGTGACCTGGTCGACGTTGGGCCAGCCGTTGGCGGAGCCCTCCATCGTCCTTTCCTTCTCAGACATCTCTTCCGTGCCGAAGCTGTAATGGAAGTTCCAGACCATCACGTTGTTGTCGTCAATGGGCACCCAGTGGTGGCCCGCGACCATCTCGCGGTCAGGGGCGCCGGCGCGGCCGATCTGCTGCGGCCGGAGCTGGGTGAAGGGCATGATGAAGTGGTAGCCGCGCACGTACTGCTCGTCGGCGCCGAGGGGGCGGATGCCCGTGTAGCGGTAGCCGTAGTCGGTCACGTCGACCTCGAGGGTGGGCGCGCCTCCGCGGACGAAGGGGGTGGACGGCTGGATGCCCTCGGCGCTGGCGTTCTCCTTGAGCTGGCGGTGGAGGATGGGCGCGTGGGACGAGTCGATGCCGCCCTCCAGGGCCTGCAGCCAGTTGCACTCCTGGATGACCTTGGTGACGCCGCGGTGGTTGTCGGACACCCGCAGGTACTCGAAATTGGGCAGCGGGGGCTTCTTCTCGGCGGGCCCCATGTACACCCAGATGACGTCACCCAGCTCGACGGCCGGGTATGACTTCACCTTGATCTTGTCCTTGAACTCCACGGGCTCGTTCATCTGCTCGACGCAGTTGCCATGGATGTCAAACTTCCAGCCGTGGTACACGCACCGCAGGCCGGCGCCCTCGTTGCGGCCGAGCCACAGGGAGGCCAGGCGGTGCGGGCAATTCTCGTCCAGGACGCCGATGTCGCCGTTGGTGTCGCGGAAGGCGACCAGGTCCTCGCCCAGCAGGCGGAGGCGGACGGGCGTGCAGTCGGGCTCCGGGAGCTCGCGCTGGAGCAGGGCCGGCATCCAGTAGCGCCGGAGGGTGTCACCCATGAGCGTGCCGGGGCCCACCTTGGTCGCCAGTTCGTTCTCTTCCCTTGAAAGCATTTGCATCCTCCCAGGTCTTCACCTTGGCGGGCATGTACAGCACACTCGCCGACCATCGACCATAATTGCATAATAGGCCAATGTGCACCATGCGCCAAAGCACGACTGTTGTCAAGGAGTTCCAAAGGGGATGAGAAGCCAAATGCAGCACCCAGTGAAAGGGCTCGAACTTCGACTGTGACGTGGTTCAAACAAGAAAGCCGCCTCTTTGAGACGGCTCGTTGTTGGGTCGGAGTTGGTCGGGGCGATTGGATTTGAACCAACGACCCCCTGCACCCCATGCAGGTGCGCTACCGGTCTGCGCCACGCCCCGACGGTGACATCAGTATAGCAGCGGCCGCACGCCGCTTCAACGAGGCTCCAGGCTACTGCCGCATGAGCTGCTGGATTGCGCCCATGCGCTTCATCTTGCCCCCGGAGAACTGCTTCATCATGCGTTGCATTTGCCTGAACTGGTTCAGGAGCTGGTTCACCTCCTGAACGCTGGTGCCGCTGCCGAGGGCGATGCGGCGGCGGCGCGAGGCGTTGAGCACGTTTGGGTCCCGGCGCTCCCGCGGGGTCATGGACAGCACGATGGCCTCGACGCTCTTGAGGTGCCCCTCGTCGACGTCGTCGGGCTTCAGGCGGCCCTTCATGCCGGGCACCATCTCCAGCACCTGGCCGAGGGGGCCCATCTTCTGGACGGCGCGAAGCTGGTCCAGGAAGTCCTGCAGGTCGAATGTGGCCTTGCGGAGCTTGCGCTCCATCTCCTCGGCCTGCTGGATGTCGACCGCTTCCTGCGCCCGCTCGATAAGGGTGAGCATGTCGCCCATGCCGAGGATGCGGGAGGCGAGCCGGTCCGGGTAGAAGGCCTCGAGCGCGTCCGTCTTCTCGCCGACGCCCATGAACTTCACGGGGACGCCGGTGACGGCGCTGATGGAGAGGGCCGCGCCTCCCCGGGCATCGCCATCCATCTTTGTGAGAATGAGGCCGGTGAGCCCGACGCGCTCGTTGAAAGCGGTGGCGGCGTTGACGGCCTCCTGCCCGGTCATGGCGTCGACGACGAGGACCACCTCCTCCGGGTTGACGGCGCACTTGATCTCCGTGAGCTCCTCCATGAGCTCGTCGTCGATCTGCAGGCGGCCGGCGGTGTCGACGATGGCCCACGGCGCTCCCTGCCGGGCGGCCTCGGCGGCGCCGTTTCTGGCGGCTCGCACGGCCGTCGAGGTAGCCGGGGACTCCGAGTAGAAGGGCATGTCGAGCTGCTGGGCGAGGGCGCCAAGCTGGTCGACGGCCGCAGGGCGCTGGAAGTCGGCGGCGACGAGCATCGGCTTGGCGCGGCTGTTGGCCGCAAGGTTCAGGGCGAGCTTGGCGGCGGTGGTCGTCTTTCCTGAGCCCTGCAGCCCAACGAGCATCAACACGGCCGTGGCATTTGTGCCGTGGTGGAGACGGTGGTCGCCGGCGCTGAGGATGGCGGTCAGCTCCTCGTTGACCACCTTGACCACTTGCTGGCCGGGGTTGAGGCCCTGCAGCAGCTCGGCGTCGAGGCACCGCTCCTTCACCTTGGCGACGAATTCCCGGGCGACGCGGAAGTTCACGTCGGCCTCCAGCAGGGCGACGCGGACCTCTTTCAGCGCCTCGTCGATGTCCCTGTCGGTCAGCCGGCCCTTGCCGCCGAGCCGCTGGAAGACAGCTGTAAGCTTTTCGCCTAGCGCATCGAACATGGGTGACCTCCGAGACCATTGTAGGGGTGGGGCTGACACGGGGTAAACAGCGGCATCGGTGGGTCCGGGACGGCGGCCAACCCAATGCCGGCTGTGCTACGATTCTGACACCACCCGGGGAGGCCGACAGCCATGGTCCCGCTGCACCTGCGCCTGTTCAACTTCCTCAGCTATCGGGGCGAGACGGAACTCGACCTGCGCGGTATTCACGTCGGCTGCCTGTCGGGAGACAACGGGAACGGCAAGTCGGCGCTGCTGGACGCGGTCACGTGGGCGCTGTGGGGGTGGGCGCGAGGGCGCAAGTACGGCACCGGCGGCGCCTCACCCGACGAGCTGGTGCATCAGGGCCAGACGGACATGGAGGTGGCCCTCACCTTCGCGGCGGGCGAGGCCACATACCGCATGGTACGCAAGCACTCGAAGGGCGGCGGCCGCCGGGGCGCGGCGCGCATGGTCGACCTGCAGGCCGCGGTGGACGACGGCTTCCGTTCTCTGACGGAGGGATCCGTGCGGGAGACGGAGGACCAGGTCGAGCGGCTTCTGCGCATGAGCTACGAGACCTTCATCAACAGCGCATTCCTCCTCCAGGGAGAGGCCGACCGCTTCACCACGAGTAAGCCCGCACAGCGCAAGGAGACGCTTGCGGAGATTCTGGGGCTCTCGCTGTACGACCGGCTGCAGGAGCGAGCGCGGGAGCACGTGCGCGAGCACGACGGGCTGCTGATGCGCAACGGCCTGGAGCGAGAGCGCGCGGAGCAGGAGCTGGCCGCCCGGCCAACAGTCGAGCATGCGCTCGACGAAGCACGGCGGATGCTGGAGGGGCACGCGCCGCTGCTTGTTGCCGCCCGCGCCGAAGAGGCGGCGCTCGAGACCCGCGCAGCCGTGCTCGAGAAGACGCAAGAAGAGGCGGACCGGCTCCGGGAGACCATGACGCAACGGGTCGCTGAGGCGGTCCGGCTTGAGTCTCAGGCCGAGCAGGCCCGCGCCCGCGCCGAGGGGCTCGAAACAGTGATTGCGCAGGGGGACGAGATCTACCACGGGGCCTCGCTGCTGGCGGACGCAAGGGAACAACTGCAGGAGCTGGATGCGGAACAGGAGCGGGACACGTCCCTCGAGCGGCAGGCGATCGATCTGGAACACGCCATCGCGCAGGCGACCGAGCGTCTCTCGGCGGAGGCCGAGCGGCTGCGTGACCGGTCGGAGCGCGAGCTGCGCCCGAGGGTGGAGCGCGGACAGTCCGCGGAAGCGGCCCTCGCGGAGGCAGCAACGGAGGAAGCCGTCATCGACGGGCAGCGTGAGGCCGTGCGCTCGGCGCGCGCCGAGCTGGACGGCGTGACACGCGCCATCGCCCAGATGGAGGCCGACAACCAACGCCTCGACGCCGAACTGGAGGAGCTTCGCAACAGCTACCGCATGTTGAGGGAGGGAGAGACCCACTGCCCGCTTTGCGGGACACGCCTCGGCGAGGACGGACTCGCGCACCTGCGCCAGGAGCTAGAGCGCGAGGGACGGGGGCGGCGCGCGCAGTTCGAACGCAACGGCGCGGAGCTTGCCCTCCTGGCGCCGAAACGCGACGGGCTCGCGGCCGAGCTCTCTCGATCGGAGTCCGCCCTGGAAGACGCGCAGCGACGCCACGCAGCCCGGCTCGCGGAGCTGCGGCGCGAGGTGGAAGAGGGCGAGGCGGCGGGCGAGGAGCTCTCCTCGGTGGCACGGGAACTCGACGCGGTGACTCGCCGGCTCGAACGGGACGAGTTCGCGCAGGAGGAGCGGCAGAAGCTGGCGGCAGTGGAGGCGCGGCGGTCAGCGGTGGCCTATGACCCCGATTACCATGCCGAGGTCCGGCAGACGGTGCAGGAGAATGAGCGCTTCGGCGAACTTGTACGCGACCTGCGGGACGCGGAAGAGCGGCTACCCCAGGAGCGAGCAGCGATGCAGGAGTTCGGCGGGCTTGCCGAAGCGCGGCGCAGGGAGGCTTTGGAGGCCGAGCAGCGCCAGGCGGAGATCGCCGGACAGCTTGAGGGAGCGAGCGAACTACACTCCGCGCTGGGCGCCGCACGCGGCGAGCGGCAGCGGCTGGAGGCACGGGTCGCGGAGCTGCAGGGCGAGGCGCGACTCCACTCGCTCCGACTCGAGCAGCTGGCCGAGCGGGAGGCGGAACTGGCCTCGCTGAGGGAGGCGCACGCTGAGCTGCAGGCGGCGCGGACATCATTCGGGGTGCTGGTCGACGCCTTCGGCAGGGGCGGGATACAGGCGTTGCTCATCGAGGCGGCTCTGCCGGAGCTCGAGGCGCAGGCAAATGACCTGCTCGCCCGGCTCACCGACCACCGGATGACGCTGTCGTTGGAGACTCAGCGTCAGAGCCGGAGCGGCAACGTCTCGGAGACCCTGGAGATCCGTATAGCCGACGAGCTTGGCACGCGCAACTACGAGCTGTTCAGCGGCGGTGAGGCATTCCGCATCGACTTCGCGCTGCGGGTGGCGCTGGCCAAGCTGCTGGCCTCTCGCGCGGGCGCTCCCCTGCGGACACTCTTCCTCGACGAGGGTTTCGGCACGCAGGACCCCGGTGGCCGAGAGCGGCTGGTGGAGGCTATCCAGACGATCCAGGACGAGTTCGACCTGATCCTGGTCGTCACGCACATCGAGGAGATGAAGGAGGCGTTCCCCGTCCGCATCGACGTGAGCAAGGACGACAGCGGCTCGTCGCTAGAGGTCGTGTGGGCATGACGGGAGCGGAGCCCATCGGCGGACGGCGCATCGCCGTCTACGGATCAACGGGCAGCGGCAAGACAAGCCTGGGCGCCGAGGCGGCCCGAGCGCTCGGACTTCCGCACCTCGATCTGGACGTCGTGCACTGGCTGCCGGGGTGGCAGGGGAAGCCCCGCGAGCAGTTTCGCGCCGACGTCGGCGAGTGGCTGGACGCGCGGCCCGGCGGGTGGGTCTGCACGGGCAACTACGTAAGCGTCGTCGGAGATCTGGTCATGGCGCGGGCCGACACGGTGTTGTGGCTGAGGCTGCCGTTCCCACTCGTCTTCCTGCGCCTCTTCCGGCGGACCTGGCATCGATCGTTCTCCTGGGAACTGATGTGGGGCAGCAACCATGAGTCCTTTCGCAAGGGCTTTATGTGCCGTGACTCAATCCTGCTCTGGTGCGTAACTCACTGGCGCGCGCACCACCGCCGCATGAGCACGGCGCTCGCGGAGCACGCGGGCGGCGCCGAGGTCGTCGTGCTACGGTCGCCGAGGGCAGTGGAAGCGTGGCTGGCGGGCGTGGCTCGCCTTGACCCCCCTCGGCTGGCGGCGATACACTGAAGACACCTTATTGCCGAGTGGTGCAGCGGTAGCACGCGTGGCTCTGGACCACGTAACCTTGGTTCGAATCCAAGCTCGGCAGCCACTGACCACTGAGGCCAGAACCCTCTCCCTGAACCACCGTCCTGTGCCCGTGAAGGAAGCAACCCCTAGCCGCTTATGTGCCTCCCGCTATGTGGCAGTCTGTCCTGCCATGTCCGCCGGTGACGCTGTGTCGTCTGCGTTCAGGTGGAAGAACCTGATGGCGTTGCCGGCGACCATCTTGTAGACCTCGGCCTCCGGCAGGCCGTGGAAATTGTGCTCGATGACTTCGTCGGAGTCGGGCCAGTCCGATTCCTGGTGCGGGAAGTACGCGGCCCAGATGAGCTTGTCGACGCCCAGCCAGTGCCGGAGCTCCACCCCGGACCGGTCCACCTGAAAGCCCCAGTAGAAGTGCTGGGTAATGTACTCGCTGGGGAGTTGCTTCAGTGGCTTGAAGCCGACAAACTGCTCCGACCAGTAGATGTGGCGCTTGTACCTGACGTCCGCCATCTCAAGGAAGAAGGGCACCCACCCGATGCAGTTCTCCGCCATGTCTATCTGGAGGGTGGGGAACCGGTCGAAGAGGCCGGAGAGCACGAGCTGGACGACGTTCACACCGCCCGCCCGGGCGAAGCGCTGTACCTGGAACGCCAGCTCTGTGTGATTGAGCACCTCATGCTCGATGGGGTAGTCGAGCAGGCGGCCGTTGGGGTCCGGCGACCGATCGAGGTCGACGTGGATGGAGACGGGGAAGTCCATCTCCACGGCTGCGGCCCAGAACTTGTCGTCCTCGGGCAGGGGCCGCGCGCCGCCGTTGGGGAAGCGGGTGAGCACGGCGGCCTTCAGGCCGAGTTCTCGCGCGTGGGTAAGCTCAGCAAGGGCGTCGTCGACGCCGGAGGTCGGCAGGGCGGCGACGCCGATGAGGCGGTCGGGCGAGACGGCGCAGTACTCCTCGGCTAGCCAGTCGTTCCAGCCGCGGAAGATCGCCTTCCTCGCATCGAGGTCCTTCACGCGGGACCACAGCCGAGGGCCGCAGACGACGGCGGGAAACAGCACCTCGGCGTCGAGCCCGTCCTGCGCTTGCTCGGCGAGGCGCTGCTCCGGCAAGCCGGTGCCCGGCGTGGCGGCGTAGGTCTGACCAAATGGGTGCCAGATGTCGCGGCCCTTGCCGCCGTAGAGGTCCATGGGGTTCTGCACGGGCGAAAAGTCCTCGATGACGGTGCCGTCGGCGCCGTCGGGAAGCGTCACGTTGCGGGGCGCGTGGTCGCGGTGCTTCGCGTCGACGCGGTGCGTCCACCGGCCCGCGGGCACTTCCAGGTGGGAGTCGCCAGATATGCGTTGGTATTTCATCGCCTGATTCCTCCTGCAGGGTCTCCCTCATGACCTCATCATTGGGCCAGCGCTCCCGGCAACCGTCCGGGACCGTCGACCCCTGCGCCTTCGTTGACTCCCAGGCGTCCAACCATTGCCAGTCCGTCTATCCGCGCGAGGTTGCCAATCCCGAACCCGGCCGCTACCGGCGGCCGAGTCTCGGGTCAATGCCATTCCTGAATGCTGCTGTACCGCTCGGCTTTGCGATGCCCTGACGCAAGCGTGTTCCGCTATAGTTGGCGGCACGGAGGATTGAGCGGATGCCAAGCAGGAGCCTCTCGAAGGTTATCATGGTGCAGGGGACGTCGTCCCACGCGGGCAAGTCGGTGCTCGCGGCAGCCCTGTGCCGGATTCTCGCGCAGGACGGCTATGCGGTGGCGCCGTTCAAAGCGCAGAACATGTCCCTCAACTCCTACGCGACACCCGACGGCGGCGAGATCGGCCGTTCGCAGGCGGTGCAGGCCTCCGCTGCGATGGCTGCGCCGCGCGTCGAGATGAACCCCGTGCTGCTGAAGCCCGAGGCGGACAATCTCTCGCAGGTCGTCGTCCTTGGGCGGCCGCAGCGAGCCCTAGCTGCCCGCGCTTACTACGACCGCAAAGCGGAGCTGTGGAACGTCGTCACTGCGTCACTCGATGCCCTTCGCCGGGAGTACGACGTCGTGGTTATCGAGGGTGCTGGCAGCCCGGCGGAGATCAACCTCCGGCACGTCGACATCGTCAACATGGCGGTTGCCCGCTATGCAAACGCTCCTGTTCTGCTGGTGGGCGACATCGAGCGCGGAGGCGTCTTTGCGCAACTCCTCGGCACCATGGCGCTGTTGGAGCCGGAGGAGCGCGAGCTGGTCAAGGGCTTCGTGATCAACAAGTTCCGCGGCGACCCATCGCTGCTGACATCGGGCCTCGACATGCTTCACGAGCGCACGGGCGTGCCTGTCGCGGGGGTGCTCTCATATTACTTCGACATCCATATTCCGGAGGAGGACGCGCTGGGGTTGCCCTGCGACTCTGTCGACGAACCAACTCCAGCAGTCGACGTGGCTGTGCTGCGCCTTCCGCACATTGCAAACTTTGACGATTTCGACCCGCTCCATCGCGAACCAGGCGTGCGCGTCCGCTATGTGACCTCGGCCGACGAGTTCGGCGAACCGGACATCATCGTGATCCCGGGCAGCAAGACCACAGCGGCGGACCTTGATTGGCTGCGGGAGCGGGGACTGGCCGAGCGCGTCCTGGCCGCCCGCACCGCCGGCACTCCGGTTGTGGGCATCTGCGCCGGCTACCAGATGCTCGGCACGGAGCTGCTAGACCCCGACGGGGTGGAGTCGCCGCATGCGAGGACGCCGGGTCTGGGGCTGTTGCAGTGTTCCACGACGTTCCTGCGCGAGAAGGCCACGCACCAAGTCAGGGGCAGGGTGGTGGAGGGCCGGGGCCTTCTCGCCGGTTGCAAGGGGGTGGAGCTCACGGCCTACGAGATCCATATGGGCGTGACCAGTGGCCTTGGCCTAACCCATCCCTTCGAGCTGGAGACACGCTCGGGCGTGCGAGTCGACGTGCCGGACGGCGCCGTAGACGCGGAGGGCCTGACGCTGGGGACTTACATGCACGGTCTGTTTCACAATCGGCCGCTTCGCCGCTCGATACTGAAGTGGGCCGCGGAACGGAAAGGCACGAACCTGCCGGACTCCCCTGGGGACATCGACCAATCCCAGGAGTACGACAAGCTGGCCAGTTTCGTGCGTGAGCACCTGGATCTGGACCTGATCTACCGCGAGGCAGGCCTCAAGGGATAGGCGGGGAAGGATTGAGGAGGCAGTGAGCTTACGACTCCGGCGTGGCGACGAGTCCTTCCGGCTGTGCGTTTGCCGTACCGTTCCGGGCTTGCGAGCGCCCGTTGGTTGCGTGCGGCCGCCCGTCCGCGGGGCCGATGAGGCTGATGGCCAGTGAACCGGTGTTGGGGTCGGGGTAGACGGTTGCCTCGACGCCGAAAGCCGCGGCAATCAAATCAGGCGTCAGGATCTCCCGGGGCACGCCTTCGGCGAGCACACGCCCCTCGCTCAGCAGCGCGAGGCGGTCGCAGAAGCGGGCGGCGAGGGTGAGGTCGTGGATGGCGGCGACCGCGGTCAGACCGTCGTCAACCAACTGCCGCACAAGGCCCAGGACTTTCAGCTGGTGCAGCACGTCAAGGTTGGCGGTCGGCTCGTCCAGGAGCAGGACGCGCGGCTGCTGCGCCAGCGCGCGCGACACGATGACCCGCTGGCGCTCACCCCCCGAGAGGGTGTCAAGGGTGCGCTCCGCGAACTGCTCGGTCTCCGTGAGCCGCATGGCGCCCCGGGCGATGCGGGAGTCCTCCTTGCCCTCGATTTGGAAGCGGCCGAGGTGGGGGTAGCGGCCCATCAGCACGAGCTCCATCGCAGTGAAGCCGTGGGTGTACGGCATGGTTTGCGGCACGATGGCAAGGCTCGCCGCGACCTCCTTCGACGCCAGGGAGCGGAGGTCGGCGCCGTCCAGGTGCACGCTGCCGCCATGCACGCGGAGGACGCCGGAGACGGCACGGAGGAAGGTCGACTTGCCCGCGCCGTTGGGGCCGATGAGGCCCACCATCTGCCCGTGGTCCGCCTGGAGGTCGACGCCGTCCAGCAGTGCCCTCGCCTCGACTTGGAAGAAGAGGGCTTGTGCGGCGACTGTTGGGTGTGTGCCGTTGTCCGTCATGCGTTACTCCGCCAAGGTGAACGTCAGGACAGGCGGTTCCGGGAATGCGTCCGGCCAAAGCACGCGCGCCAGTTCCTCGGCACCAAGGATGTTCCAGTACGAAAGGGTGGTGTAGAACTTGCTCTCCACCACAAAGACCCTGCCGTTCTTGATCGCCGGGACCTCCGCAAGGGCTTCGTTCTCGAGGAGGGACTGGCGAAACTCGTTGGCGCCAAAGTCCACTGGTTGGGGGATGATGATGACCTCGGGCGCCATGGCGATGATGCCCTCCAGGTTGGTGGTCTGGTTGCCGGTGATGCCGGCGGCGGCGGCAACGTTCACGCCGCCGGCTGCGACGATAACGCCGCCCTCTGTCGAGTCGGCGCCGGCGACCCACAGTTTATCCGAGTACTGGGTGACGGCGAGGACGCCTGGCTGCGGTGAAGCCACCCCCGTGACCGCGACGAGCGAGTCGTAGCGCCCGCGCACCTCGGCCGCGAACTCCAGCGCACGCTGCTCCTCACCAAGGATATAGCCGATGAGCAGGATGCTGTTGATGCGGGCCTCCGGGCTCTGCTGCAGTTCAGTCTGCACGACCGGTATGCCGACCCGCTCGAGCGCTGCGATGCCCTCGGCCGAGAAGAATGGGCTCGTGACCACAACGTCCGGAGACTGCGCGATGATCGTCTCGGGGTCGCGTGTGATCTCCGGCTTGTCCTGCACCAGGCCATAGACGTTTGAATAGGTATCGATCTTGGTGGGAGCGCCGACGGCGACGAGCTGCTCGGCGGGCACCAGGGCCAGGACCGTCTCGTCGTGGCCCACGGATGCCGTAATGATCCGCTGCGGCTTGGCGGGGATGGTCACGACGCCGTTGAGCCCCTCCACCTGCCTCGGCCAGCCAAAGTTTGTGGGGTCGATGATGCCGCGAACTCCCGTGAGGTACGGCGCCGGTGTGGCAGTTGGCGGTGGCTGCGTCGGATCGGGCGCCGGCGGCTCCGCAGTGGGGGCCACGGTGGGCTCCGGGGCAGTCACCGGCTCGGGAGTGGGAGGGGCCGCGGTCGGGGCCGCTGCGACCTCGGGCGCAGGGATAGGGTCGGCTGAAGAGCAGCCCGGAAGGACAAATGCCATCACCAAGACAAGCACCAGAAGGAGGGCATATCGACGGTTGATCAAGGCTAACGCTCCTATCAATGACCTCGGTTCACAGTGAGTACGCCTGCCGCTTGTTGCGTATTAGCAGCAGGATGAAGAAGGGCGCTCCCACAAAGGCTGTCAGCACGCCGACGCGAAACTCCGCCGGTTGGATGACTGTGCGGGCGACGGTGTCGGCAAGAATGACGAAGACGGCTCCGCCGACAGCAGACATGGGAATGAGGACACGGTTGTCGGGGCCCAGGACGAGCCGTAGGATGTGGGGCGTCACGAGTCCCACGAACGCGATGGTGCCGCTCACCGCCACCGCCGCGCCGGTCGCGAGAGCAGCTGCTGCGAGGAGGACGGTGCGCGTGAACCCGACGCGCACGCCCATCGACCGGGCCTCGTCGTCGCCGAGCATGAGGAGGTTCAGGTCGCGGGACATGAGCGTGATGACGGCTACGCCACCGATGATGAGCGGCGCGGAGATGCGCACGTGTTCCCAAGCGCGGGAGTCGAGGCCGCCGGCGAGCCAGAAGAGGATCTCGCGCAGCGCCTCGTTGTCGGGAAGCAAGATGATGATGGCGGATACGATCGCGCCGAGAAATGCGTTCACCGCCACGCCCGCTAGGAGCAGCGTCGCCATGGAAAAGTGCCCACCGACGGCCGCTATGCCATACACAAGGAAGGTGGCAAGGAGGGCGCCGAGGAAGGCGAAGGTCGGCAGCGCGAGGAAGTACCAAGCTGCCGCGCCCGTCGCGATGGCGATGACGGCCCCCACGGCGCCGCCCGTCGATACACCGATGATGCCGGGGTCCGCCATTGGGTTGCGAAAGAGCCCCTGCATAGTAGCGCCCGCGACGCCAAGGGCCATGCCCACGACGGCGCCCACGATGATGCGCGGCAGCCGGATCTGTTCGATCACGAGCTGCTCGGTGCGGGTGAACTCGCCGCCCTCGAGGCCGAGGTAGCCGAGGACGACGGCGGCGACGTGGCCGACGGGGATGGCGACGGGGCCCATGCTGAGGGAGACCAATGCGCAAGCGATGAGGACCAAGCCCAACGCGGCGGCACCTGTGGCCAGCCGGGTGTTCACCCCCGACTGTCTATACCCTTGCAGTGTGGTAATCCCCGCAACCCGCAACAAAAAGACCTCCGGCAGCTCTCCGCCAGAGGTCAGTGCTTCGCGCCGTCGCTACCCAGTGCAGGCGCGGGTGAGGGACCCTCTCTGATGCGGAGAGTGGTCACCTCCCGTTCGGGCAGGTCTCCTGGCTTGCGGGTGAGGCATAGCGCCGGGCCCTTCCCATCGCGTCGGCGACAGTGGGCGCCGGCCCCGTTCCCGCTTACAGTGGCGCTACCGCGGCGGACTTTCACCGCCTTCCCTATTCTCCCTTTGCGGGCACCTGAACGGGCTGTGATCAGATGTAAACGACAGCAGGATGATAGGGGCTGCGGAAGGGGCATGTCAAGAAAGCCCTCGAGGTTACGACGCTTGGATTGCGGAGCTTGAAGTCTACGACAGGTGATGCTGACCAAGAAGCAGCCCGTCGACTAGATCACTGCCGACAAGCGGGACTCGAACAGTCCGTAACGACTCGCCGTCTAGCTGTTTTCCTCGATGGCGGCGAAGTTGGCTACGATCTTTGCAGTTGCGGAAACGAAACACGCGCGCTCAGCGTCACTGATGCCCTTGTAGAGCTGGGCATCATACGTCTGGGTGCGCTCCTTCATCTCGTCCGCCAACTGGCGGCCTTGCGCGGTCAGCGTCAGGCGAACCACCCTGCGGTCGCTGCGAAGCCTGCGGCGGCGCAGCATGCCTAGTCCGACGAGCTTCGACACGACGCGGCTGACCCGGGACGGACTCACACCGATCGAAATGGCGATGTCGGTTATGGTCCACTCGTCCTGGGCCATGAAGCTACGGAAGATAGAAAACTCCATGGGCGCCAGGTTCTGCGATGCAACTATGTCTGCCGTCCCCCTGGACACGACACTGACAAGGCCGGCAACTGCTTCGCCGAGGTCGGTCAGATCCACCTTGGAGTCCTTTCCACCCATTCCGCTCCACACCCCCACCACATCATCCCGTGAATTGTAAAGTTTGTAACAATGTACACACCAGACATGAAATGAGCATGAAGATGAGCGAAAAGTTATGAATGTTTTGTGAAGAAAATGTCCAAGACTCAGACTCTCCGGCGATCCAGGCAGTGGATTTGACGGCGAACATCATTGTTGCCGGTGTAACAGTCTCACGCTATAAACATACCTGAGTTATATCTGGTTGCCCGAAGGATCCGTGACAGCGGCTTTCCATAGGTGGGTTGTGAAGAAGACTCATTTGGGCTATACACTTGGGTCATGGACCGCACCAAGAACATCAAGTCCTTTGCCTCCTATCTGGGATCTTTTGCGGGCGAACGAAACCTCCGGCGCGAGAACAAAGAACTCCGTGAGCGACTCGCAAAGTTTACGGAGGCGAGTCTCTATGTGACCCAGAATCTTGACCTCCAGACCGTGCTGGAAAACTGCCTTCGAGCCGCGTGTGCGCTGACGGGGGCCCAACACGGAGCCGTCGTGACCTTCGATGAGGCTGGGAAGATTGACCAGTCATTCACCGTGGGCATCTCCCCCGAGGAACGCGGATTGTGGCGGAGCATGCCCAAGATGCACGAGTTCTTTCAACACCTCAATGCCCTCGTGTCACCTCTCAGACTGGATGACTTCCCCGGTTACGCCACGTCCCTTGGATTTCCGGGTGAAGTCCTGCAGATTCGCACATTTCTCGGTATGCCACTTCGGTATCACGGGGCCCATGTAGGGAGCATATACCTCGCCGCAAAGGCAGGAGGAAAGGCCTTTACCCAAACGGATGAAGAAACCCTGCTTACCTTCGCGATTCAGACTGCAACAGCAATTGCAAACGCAAACCGGTACGAAGAGGAACAGCGTGCCAAGGCCGACCTGGAGGCGCTCATCAACATCTCGCCCGTAGGGGTTCTGGTGTTTGACGCCAATTCGGGAGCGGTAATGTCGATCAACGAGGAGGCCAAACGCATCCAAGCCGCCGCAAACCGTGGCGAAGAGGACTTACTGGACGTGCTTCGCCAAGCGACTGTCCGAAGATTGGGCGAGAGTGAGTTCGCGATGGAAGGACAGCGGCTGACGGAGCTTCTCAAACGCGGGGAACAGATCCGTGGCGAAGAGATGACCCTTACCTTTGCAGACGGCGAAAAGCGCACCATCATTGTGAACGCGGCACCGATCCTCGGGGACTCAGGCGAGGTATCCTCCGTGGTCGTGAATGTGCAGGACTCGACACACATCGCAGACCAGGGCAGATTGCGCGCTGACTTCCTGAAAACCGTTGGAAACGAACTCCGGGCCCCATTGAGCACGATCAAGGGCTCCGTCGCGACACTCCTCGACCCATCGACCTCCCTCAATTCCATGGAGTTCGAGCAATTCCTGAGCATCATCGATCAGCAGGCCGACCTCATGCGGTCGCAGATCAACAGCCTCATCGAACTGACAAGGATAGAGTCCGGCATGTTGGCGGTGCATGTGACGAGCATGGATGTCGTCAGCCTTGCAAATGAAGTTGCGGAATGGCATCGCCACGGGAAATCGACAGCGACCCTTGAGGTGTCCGTACCTACGCCACTGCCCAACGTCACGGGGGACAAGAAGCAGCTTGGCCAAGTCCTGCAGAATCTCCTCACACTGACCGAACGGTATGCAACAGACACCACCGCCATTCGCATTTCAGCGGCCAGGGACGACGTCTTCGTCGCCATCACCGTCTCGGCCAATGGCTTGGGGGTTCCTGCGTCCGGGCTCTCCTACCTCTTCCGACGCATCTCGCCATCTGCACGGGACTTCGGCAGCAAGACGTTCAGTGGTGAAGGGCTGGACTTCGCAGTATGCAGGGGCATTGTAGAAGCCCATGGCGGCCGTATCTGGACCGGCATTGACCCCAGCAGCCGAGGCATGAATTTCACTTTTACCGTCCCCATAGCCGACGAGCCTCCAAACGCCCTTTTCGGCGGCACTGCCCGGCCTGACGCCTCCGCCGCACTGTCTCCGAGCGACCGCATCCGTGTCCTGGTGGCCGTCGACGATCCGGGCGCGCTACGGAACGTCCGCAATACGCTCGCGGGCGCCGGGTACTCGCCCATTCCGACCTTTGGCCTGGACGACATCGACCGCCTCATTCAGACGGAGCACCCGCACGCCTTCTTGCTCGACCTCACCAGAGCCGAGGCACGAGGGTACACGCTCATGCAACGAGTCACGACAGAATACGGTGTTCCAACTATTGCGCTCTCCACTCAAGGCTCCGACGAACACATCGTTCGAGCGTTCGAAATGGGCGCCGTGGACTACATCGTCAAGCCGTTCTCGCCGTCGGAGCTGGTGGCGCGGGTCAAGGCTTCCGTCCAGAAACGCGCCTTGCCGCACCACAGCGAATTCATGCAGGCGTATCAAGTAGACGGCCTTCAGGTCGATTTTCTAGCGCGAACCGTGACCGTTGGCGACAGCATGCTGCGGCTGACGCCTACCGAGTTCAAGCTGCTGTACGAGCTCGCCTCCAGCGCGGGGCGCGTCCTAACCCAAAATGAACTGCTACAGCGGGTGTGGGGGCCCGAGTACTCCGGCGAACCACAACTCCTGCGCGCCTACGTCAAGACGCTTCGAAAGAAACTCGGCGACAACGCGCGCGACCCGAAGTACATCTTCACTGAGCATGGTGTCGGCTACCGCATGCCCAAGAACTAGGGGTGCGCTGAGGGCTTCAACCCATGCAGCCGGCTCCCATCCAAATCCAAGTACCTCAGGCAGGCGCCGCCTTGTGCCCTACCGTGGGCCGCGGATCACCCCCAAGAACGTTACGTTGACGACAGGCCCCGCTATTGCTACGCTTAGCGCGTTTGTGACGCATTTCCCAAGAGAAACGCAAATAGAGGTGTGCCATGTCCTCCGGCCCTGTTGAGGAACTCAACCCACCACGCCGAACGCTGCTCGGTCCCGGTCCCAGCGACGTCGACCCGCGCGTGCTCCGCGCGATGTCGGCGCCCATCCTGGGCTACCTGGACCCTGAGTTCATCAAAATCATGGACGGCGTGGCGCAGATGCTGCGCGAGGTGTTCGGTACAGAAGAGTCATTCACGCTGCCGGTGTCCGGAACCGGCTCGGCGGGCATGGAGGCCGCGCTGGCCAACCTGCTCGAGCCGGGCGATGTTGCCGTCGTCGTGGAGAACGGCTTTTTCGGACTGCGGCTGGAGGAGATCGCGTCGCGGCAGGGGGCGACCGTCGTGCCGGTGCCCGTCGAGTGGGGCAGGCCCGCCGACCCCGAGGCCGTTGAGGCCGTGCTCAAGCAACAGCAGAAGGTGAAGCTGCTGGCGGCCGTGCACGCGGAGACTTCCACGGGAGTGCTCCAGCCGCTGGACGCCCTTTCCAAAGTGGCGCACGACCACGACGCCCTGTTCCTCGTCGACGCCGTGACGTCGCTTGGGGGCTCTCCGGTCAACTTCGACGACATGGACATCGACTTCGCGTACAGCGCGACGCAGAAGTGCTTGGGCGCGCCGCCAGGGATGTCGCCGGTCGCGGTCAGCCCGAGGGGGCTCGACGCCATCAAGGGCCGGACGGAGAAGGCGCGGAGCTGGTACCTGGACCTTGGCTTGTTGCTGCAGTACTGGGCTGGGGGTACGCGGGTCTACCACCATACCGCGCCGATGAGCATGATCTACGCGCTCCGCGAGGCGCTTCGGCTGGTATTGCAAGAGGGGCTGGAGAACCGATTTGCCCGCCACCGCCGCAACGGCCGGGCGCTGCGCGCGGGACTGTCGGCCCTCGGCCTCGAGCTGCTGGTGCCCGAAGAGTACTGCACCTACCAGCTCACCAGCGTCCACGTGCCGGAGGGCGTCGATGACGCGGGGCTGCGACGCCGGCTGCTGACCGAGTACAACATCGAGATTGGCGGCGGGCTGGGGCAGTTTGCGGGCAAGATGTGGCGCGTCGGACTGATGGGCGAGTCGTCCACGTCCAGCAACGTGCTCATCCTGCTGTCGTCGCTGGAGGCGCTGCTGCCGCAGTTCGGGTACGAGGTGGCGACGGGCGCGGGCGTGGCTGCCGCAAGCCAGAGCCTGGCATCCGAATAGCTACCGGGGCTAGAGGAAGCGGACGAAGGCCTCGTTAGCGAGCAGACGTCCCTGCTCAGTGAGGCGGAGCACGGAATCGCGCTTCTCGACATCCACGCGCAGCAGGCCAAGGGAGACGTTCTGCGTGATGGCATCGCCGTAGGCGTCCTGCAGGCCCAGGCCATAGCGCGCTCGGAAGGCGCTCTCTGACACACCCTCTGCCAGACGCAGCCCAAGGATGACGCTGTCCGCCATCTCCGTGCGGGCGTTCATAGGATTGATGTCAGCCACGGGGCCGGGGAGCTCGCGCAGGAGGGCGTCGACATTGGCGGCCGGTGGGGGCTGCCAGGCTCTCACCTTCGTCATGTAGCCCACGGGCGACTTCATGTTGGCGAACCGGTATCCGCCCAGGAAAGAGTGGGCGCCGGGGCCTACGCCCAGGTACGGTACGTTGCGCCAGTAGGCGATGTTGTGGCGGCTCTCCATGCCCGGCCGCGCCCAGTTGGAGATCTCATAGTTGCGGAGGCCCGCCGCGGCGAAGGCTTGGTCAGCCCACCAGTACATCTCGGCGGCGAGGTCCGCATCCTGCTCCGGCAACAGTCCATTGGCGGCTTGCACCCCGAAGGGCGTGCCCTCCTCCATCGTCAGCGCGTAGGCCGAGACGTGCTGCGGGCCCGACGCGATGACGCCCTCTACGGTACGCTGCCATGCAGCCATGCCCTGGTGAGGCAGGCCGTACATCAGGTCCGCGCTGAAGTTGTCGAACCCCGCGCGCCGGATGGCCGCCAACGCAGCCAACGCGTCGGCGGCGCCGTGGCGGCGACCGAGCATTCGGAGCTCGGTGTCGTCGAGGGACTGCACGCCGAGGCTGATGCGGTTGACGCCCGCCTCGCGGAAGGCCGAGAGGCGCTCGACGGAGGCATCGTCCGGGTTCACCTCGGCGGTCACCTCCGCGCCGGGGGCGACGGGGAAGGCGGCTTGCACCGCAGACAGCAGGTCCGCCATCTGGGCGGGGGAGAGCATCGACGGAGTGCCGCCGCCCAGGAAGACGGTATTCACAGCAGGGTGGCCGAGGACCTCGCCCCAGACGTGCACTTCACGCTCAAGGGCCGCGAGGTACGGCGGCAGCAGGTGGTTGATGCCCGCGTAGGTGTTGAAGTCGCAGTAGGGGCACTTGGTCTCGCAGAAGGGTATGTGGACGTAGAGAGCGATGCCCGCGTCGAGGCTTCGGGCAGTGTCGGAGACTTCGGGGAGCGCAAGGGGTTGATTGTGCATGGCAAGCCTTTCCGAAAACCCCGCCGCGCCGTTCACCCTTCGATTTCCCTCAGGGCGAACGGCACGGACAGTGGGTTACACGCTAAAGAGGAAGTTGACGACGTCACCGTCCTGGACGGGGTAGGTCTTGCCCTCCGAGCGCAGGTGGCCCGCCTTGCGGGCGGCCGCGATCCCACCAGCGGCGATCAGGTCGTCGTAGGTGACGACTTCGGCGCGAATGAAGCCACGCTCGATGTCCGAGTGCACCTTGCCGGCGGCGCGCTGCGCGGGCGTCTCCCGGGCGATGGTCCACGCCCGGACCTCGTCCGGGCCGACGGTAAGGAAGGACACGAGGCCGAGGAGGGCGTAGGAGGCCTCAGCGACGCGATCGCGGCCGGGGAGCCCGGCGCCGAGCGAGGACCGGAACTCCGCCTCATCGTCCTCGGAGAGCTGCGCCAACTCCTCCTCGAGGCTGGCGGAGAGGGCGACGATCTCGCGGTTGCCCTGCGCCAAGCGCGCGCACCACTCGGCCTCGAGGGCGTCGACTTCGGCGACGTCGTCCTCGGCGATGTTGAGGACGACCATCATGGGTTTGGCGGTGGTCAGGTTGAAGTTGACGAGGGTGGCGCGGTCCTCGGGCGCGATTTCCTGCTGGTAGACGGGAATCTCCTGCTCGAGGGCGGCGATGACGCGCTTGACCAGGGCGGCCTCGTGCTCGATTGCGCCTCTGTCGGCGGCGCGGGCGCCCTTCAGGGACGCGTTGAGGCGCTCGAGGCGGCGTTCGAGGATGCCGAGGTCGACCATCGCGAGCTCGAGATCCATGGAGACTACGGCGTCCTCGGGGGGCTCACCGCCGTCGTCGAAAGCGCGGACGACGTGGACAAAGGCGTCGGCGCGTTGCATGAGGTTCAGGATCTCGCCGCTTACTCCGCCGCCCCGCTTGCGGCCGCTGCCCATAGCGGGGGTGTCGATGTACTGGATCTCGGCGGGGACGATGCGCTGCGGGTTGAACATCTCAGCAAGCGGGGCGAGTCGGGCGTCGGGCACCTTGGCGACGCCGATGGCGCCGCCGCTGCGCCCGCCCGGCGCGGCCTGGCGGTGGGTCAGGGCATTGAAGAGCGAGGTCTTGCCGCTCTGGGCGAAGCCGATGATCAGGAGGTCCATTGCAACTCGTCCGGAAGATGGTGTGGCACGTCCTTGGCAATGCCGGGACGTTTCTTCATACTCAACACGCACCCATTATAGCTTGGCAGCGGCGGCGTTCCCAACGGCCAAGCCGGAGGCCAGCACGGCATGATCTACTTGCTGCACGGCCAGGACACGTACTCACTGCGCGAGTTTCTGGACTCGCTGCGAGACGCCGTGGGCATGCCGGACGTGCGGGACGCCAACATCACGACACTCTCGGCGGCTGAGGCCGTGCCAGACACGCTGGTGAACATGTGCCAGGCGATGCCATTTCTCGCCGAGCGTCGAATGGTGATCGTCGAGGGACTGCTGGCGTCGCTGTCGGGGGAGGGTGGCCGGGGGGGCGGCCGCGGCGGAGGAGGGCAGCGGACGGCGGAATGGGGCGAGCGCATCGCGGGGATGGCAGACGCGATGCCGCCCACGACGGACCTCGTCTTCGTCGAGGGGCCGCTCCGGCCGAACCACCCGTTGATGCGCGACCTTGGCGCAGTGGCGGAAGTGCGGGAGTTCACGCCGCTCAACCAGAACGAACTACGGGGGTGGGTGCAGGCGCGAGTGATGGCGTCTGGCGGGAGCATGACGACGCAGGCTGTACAGCTGCTCGTCGACCTGATTGGGCCGGACCTGTGGGCGCTCTCGAGCGAGATCGAGAAGCTGACACTGTACGCCTCGGGCAGGACCGTGACGGCAGAGGACGTGGAGGAGCTGGTGGTCTCGGCGCGGGAGGTGAGCGTCTTCACGATGGTCGACGCAGTGCTGGAGGGCAACCGCGCCCTGGCGATGCGGAGCCTGAACAAGCAACTGGAAGGCGACGCTACGGTCACCTACCTTCTGGCGATGCTGGCGCGGCAGGTGCGCCTGATGGTGCTTGCCAAGGACCTGCTGGCGCAGCAGGTTCCGCAGGCCGAGCTGGGCGGCAGGCTGGGCATTGCGTCGGCGTACCCGCTGCGCAAGACGCTGGAGATGGCGCGGCGGTTCTCGCCGGATGCGCTGCAGCGGCTGCACCGCGGCCTTCTGGAAACCGACGTCTCCATCAAGACCGGTGCGATGCCCGAGCGATTGGCGCTCGAGTACCTGGTGGCGGAGGTGGCGCAGGGCGTGAGCGCCGGCCGCGCGCGTCGGTAGCGGGGTGGCCGCGCCGACCTGCTCAACGAAAGAACGGTTTTCCCTCAGCCGTAGCTGGGCGACTTGAAACGATTATTCGTTTTGCCACTCATCCGGCACACTCCAGCTACAAATGTGATTCGTTCTTTCGTTTTTCGCTTTTTCTGCATCCCAGGAACATTTCCGGCACTCGGCAGCCGGGACCCTTCGCCGCCGACCATACGGCCACTACCGTACTAAAATACTCGTTGAACAGTCTTGCATAAGCGGGATGTGTGGAGTTGCGGTTATTCGTCAGCGACTTCATGGGCACAGCGTAGCGGCGGCGGAAGTGAATGGGCGACGGGGCTGTGTCAGGGGTTGGCGTCCTACTCGAGAGAGACTGAGGGAGGGGCGTTGCTCCTCCCCTCCCTGCGAGACCACGATTGCAGCCAGCTCCCTAGCGCTGGCCCGTGCCGGCGCCCGCGCCCGTCGTGCCGCCCGTGGTGTCGACGGCGGCCTTTGCGCCGTCCCACCACGATGTCATGGCGTCGACCTCCGCGCGCTCCTCGGGCGTGAGAACCCACTCGGCTGCCTTCACGTTGGCCTCGATGTGCTCAGGCGACTCGCAGCCGTTGATGATGACGGGTATCTCCGGGTGCGAGAGGAGCCAGGCCAGCGCGAGCTCCGTGATGGTGTGGCCGTGTTCCTGCGCGAAACCCTCGAGCCGCAGCAGCATGTGCTCGGTCCGATCGTTGCGGACGTTGGCCGTCATGCCCGTCGGGACCTTGTCGGCGCGGGAGCCGGGCGGCGGGGGCTGACCGGGACGGTAGGTGCCGGTGAGGAAGCCGCCAGCGAGGGGGAAGTAGGGGATGAAGGCGGTGTTGAACTTGCGGCAGAAGGGCAGGATCTCCAGCTCAACGTGCCGGTACAGCATGTTGTAGTGGTTCTGCGTCGACACGAACCACGACAGGTTGTTGGCCTCTGCCACGTGCAGCGACTCCATCTGCCGCCAGGAGGCGTAGTTGCAGTTGCCGACGTAGCGCACCTTGCCCGCCTGCACCAGCTCGTCCAGGGGGCCGAGGATGTCCTCGGCGGGCACGTCCGGGTTGACGTGGTGGATCTGGTAGAGGTCGATGTGATCGGTGCGGAGCTTGGTCAGGCTCTCGTCGATCTTGCGCATGATGCGCTGGCGGGGGGTCTCGTCGCCGAGGTTGGAGAGGTTGAATTTTGTGGCGAGGATGAAGTCGTCCCGGTGGTCCTGCAGGTACGCGCCGATGTTTGTCTCGCTTTCGCCCTGCGCGTACATGTCCGCAGTATCGATGTAATTGACTCCCAGTTCACGTGCCTTGTCCAGCACGCGAGCGGTCATCTCCTGGTCGCACAGCGGCGGGCCGAAGGGATAGCCGCCGAGGCCGATGACCGACGGCATCAGGTCGGATGAACCCAGCTTTCGATGCTCCATGTTGCGACTCCTTGTATGTGGCTGAGGGGCCGTGCGTCCTTCGACAGGGGCGGCGAGATGGAAGCCACCCTCCCGCCGTCCCTCTGGATTCCCGCCTCCGCGGGAATGACGATGGTGGGAGCGGATATGACGGGGCGGGACGGGTATGACGAACCTAAGTTGTTCAGTCCGGTTGGCCCTTCGACAGGCTCCTTCGAGAGCCTCAGGACGGGGTCAGGACGAACGGATGACGATTCCTCCTAGGCGTTGACCTGCTCTGCGATGAACCTCTTGATTACCTCCACCATGCGGTCTGTGGCCGCGCCGGGCTCGTTGGCGAAGCCGTGGGGCTCGCCCTCGAACTTCTCCAGGCGCACGCTGCCGCCGGCCGCCGCGTAGGACTCGGCAAAGCGCTCGGCGTGCTCGACGGGGACGTTCTCGTCGGCGGTGCCGTGGATGACGAGGGTTGGAGGCATGGCTACGGACTCGCCGCGGTCAAGCAGCTCCTGCGGGTTGCCCTCGTGCATGGCGTCCTCGTTAAGGAAGTAGCCCTCCGTGTTCGTGACGAGGCGCTCGCTGTTGTTGGCCTTGGCAACCTCGTAGCGCGCGTGGGAGTCGATGACGGGCCAGCAGACGATCATCCAGTCGAGCTTGGCGGGCGTCGCCGCCGGGATGGCCATGGCCGGCTCGGCGTGCCGCGGGTCGACGAGCACGTGGGAGGAGTAGCGCGAGTCGTTGGGGCGCATGGCGGCGAGGGGCAGGGTGTGGCCGCCGCTGGAGTAGCCGATGCCGCCCACCGCGCCCGGGTCGCCGTTGTATTTCCCGGCGTTCATGCGGGCCCAGCGGATGGCGAGGTTGGCGTCCTGCACCTGCGCGGGGTAGGGGAACTCGGGCGCGACGCGCAGGCCAATGGTCATCACCACCACGCCGCTGGCCGCGATGGGGCCGCTGGTGACGGCGTTGTTGGTGTGGTCGCCGCCGCTCCACGCACCGCCGTGCACGCTGACGAGCACGGGGAACGGGCCGGGGCCGCCGGGCTGGTAGACGCGCGCGTAACGCACGGCGCCGTCAGCGCTCAGGTAAACGACGTCCTCTTCCGTGACGGAGTACGCCGCCGAGGGGTCGTAGCGGAGTCCAGACTGCGTTGCCATGGTGGCCCTCCCACTGTGGTCTTCCAACCCGCGCGAAGGCAGTCGTCAACCGTCCTCCGTCGCGATGTGCCGCGATTGTACACGAAATGGGTGAGGCTAGCTCCCGGCCTCGGCCACCGCCACCGGCGCAGGCGCGTGTGAGCTTCGCCCGAAGGCGCCGCTCAAGTTGCGAACCCGGCCGTCGCGGGCGATGCCCAGCGTCGTGACGGTCAGGAGGCACCCCGCGCTGATGGCGACGGCCGCCGTCGCGCCGATGACGGAGGCCACGCCGCCCATCTGCAAGCCGCCCAGGGGCTGCGCGACCGAGTGCATCATGCTCCGCAGGCCCATGACCCTGCCACGGAACTCGTCCGGCACCAGCGCGTGGAGCGTCGCCTGGGAGGTGACGTTGAAGAGCTGGTTGCTGGCCGAGGCGATCCACTCCATCGCGACGAGCAGCCAGAACCACGGCGCAAGAGCGAACAATATGAGGGAGCCGCCAAAGCTGAGTGAACCTCCGACGATGAGCCAGCCGTGCCTTCGGAAGCGCCCCAACGACCCGCCGATGACGGCTCCCGTGAGGCCGCCGACGCCGCCTGCGGACGAGAGCACCGCCAGCGAAACGCCCGATGCCTCGCCGAGGAGCTTATCCGCAAAGACCGGCAGAAGGATCATGTGCCCGCCACCAAAGAAAGCGTTGGAGAAGCTGGTCAGAATGATGAGCAGGAATATGCGGTTGTGGGCCACGTAGCCCAGCCCCTCCACCATGGTCTGGAATCCTCCGCCCGCTGCGGCGCGCCGGATGGGAGGCACTCGCACCCAGAGCAGGGCGAAGGTGAACACGAGCGTGAGTCCCGACATCACGAACAGGGCGGTCGCCGCGCCCTCGAGGCCCATGCCGACGCGGTCGATCAGCACGCCGGCGATGATGGGCGCGAACATGCGCGTCCCTGGATGCACGGCGGAGTTGAGGCCCACGGCGCTCATCATGTGCTGCCGGTCGATGAGGTTGGGGAAGAGGGCCTGCCGGGAGGGCTGCATGAAGGCCTCGCATGCGCCTGTGCCAAAGACGACGGCCAGCACGTGCCAGACCTCGACGCGGCCGGTGAACGTGAGTGTCCCCAGTATGGCGAAGAGCAGGGCGGTGACCGTGGAGGCGCCGATGAGCAGCTTGCGCTGGTCGAACTTGTCGGCGAGAACACCGCCGACCAAGTTCATGATGATGCCGGGCACGGCGCGCGCGAGACCCAACAGGCCGAGTTGGAGGGCCGACCCGGTCAGGTCGAAGATGAGCCACATCTGCGTGACGATGGCCATCTGCTGCCCGGCGACGGCGACGGCGTGACCGCTCCAGTACAGCCGGAAGTCCCGGTGCACCAGCGCCGTCAGCAGGGGGAACCGCCTCATCACTGGGTCAAGCACAACCCGTGGCCTCGTACGGAGCGGATTGTGGCTACTATACAGCAACGCGGGTGGGATGGACCCGGTCGAGGACCGGTGTTCCGCGCACCGGGACTTGCAGGGAAGGAAGCCCCCCGGCCTTTGTCGGCCGGGGGGCTTCGCTGCGAGCTATGTTGGATCCAGGTCAGGGACTATCGGGTACCGCGGATGTTCCAGAAGTGCGTGAAGGTGCCGGAAACGGTGCCCGGGAACACCCAGTCGTCGACCACGTCCGTGTTGACCATTACGTGGACGGGGACCCAGAAGAGCGGCATGGCCAAGTACTCATCGTAGATGCGGTTGGTGGCCGCCTGGATGAACGAGTTCTGGACGTCCAGGTCGAGGGACGTGCGGGCCTTCTGGAAGACCTCTTCCACGATGAAGTCCTCAGCGCCGCCGCCGCGGGGCGGTGACGTGTGGTGGCCGAGGCGCAGCGCCAGGATTGGCGGGGCGATTAGCACACCAAGCGTGATGTGGTTGTTGTACTCCAGCGCACGGCCACGGTTCAGGCGCTGGGCACGGTCGACGGTCAGCAGATTGACCTTGACGCCGACGTCACTCCACATCTGGGCTACCGACTCGATCACGTCCGGTCCGCCGGAGTACTGCTGCATCTCCAGGACGAACATGTTGGTCTCGAGCGGGTTGTTCGAGTCGTAGCCGGCCGCGCGGAGGTGGTCGCGCGCGGCAGCGGGGTCGTAGCCGTACTTCTCGTCAAACTCGTCCTTCCACCGCTGGTTGAACGCGCCGTGGGTCTCCGCCACGTGGATGGCGTGCATCTTCTGGCCGAGGTTGAAGAAGAAGGCCTCGTTCAGGGCGTCACGGTCGATGGCGCGGTTCAGGGCGGCGCGAACGTCCCTGCTGAGCAGGGGCGTGTCGGGGAACTTGTAGCCGGCGGCAGGGTTGTTCGGCTCGTTCAGGTAGACGCCCTGCATCTGGAAGAACGTCCGCATGGTGTTGACCCTGCCGGTGATTACCTTGTAGCCCCCGCGTGAAATGGCTGCGGGTTCCTGCTCAAACGGGATGTTGGTGATGTGAAGCTCGTTGTTGAGCAGGCCCGCCAAGCGCGTGGAGTTCTCCGTAATCCAGCGGACCTCAATCTCCTCGAAATCGGCGTCAAGGCGCCAGTGGGGCTGGGGGAGCTTCTGGTAGACGATGTTCTGGTCCTGCTCCCGGGAGACGAAGGTGTACGGACCGGTGCCGTTGATGGGGCGCGAGATCCGGTTGTCCTTGTCATCGTCGGGGAAGGTGTTCAGGTCGGCGCGGCTGCTGATCTCCATGCCGCCCACCTGGTTGGCGATGAAGTCCAGGGCGTCAGCATCGGGCTCCTCCCACCGGAAGACGACCTCGTGGTCGCTGACAGTCTCAAATTCGGCCCTCCGCATCAGCGAGCGGATGCTGCTGGTGGAGGTCTCATGTATGAGGTCCTCACGAGTCCAGGCGACGTCGTCGGCCGTCATCACGCCAGCCTCGTTGCCGTCCACGTCGTGGAAGGGGATGCCCTCCTCCAGGAAGAAGCGGAGGCCGGCGCCGTTGGGCTCGACTTCCCAGCTCTTGGCGAGGCCAGGAATGAGCTGGCGCGTCTCCGGATGCGTGTCCATCAGGTATTCATACATGGGCTTGAGCTGGAAGGCGGAGGTGGAACCCATGTGCCGAGGGGCATTAGTCAAGGCCGACGGCGGAATGAGTCCCAGTACGACCCGATCGTGTTTCGGGCCGCCGTCATCCATCATGGCGTCGGAAGTCGAGGGCGCCGAATCGGCTGTGGATGGCGCGGGGGTTGCGGGCGACGTCAAGTTGGCGTCGGGGAACTGCACCGGCGCGGGCGTCGGCACGGCTGCGACCGGGTCGGCGGTCGTGCCTCCGGCGTCGCCTTCGTCATCGCCGCCGCACGCGGCGACGAGGGCAAGAGCCATTAAGGCGGCGAACACCAGGAGCAGGCGTCTCCACACTAGGTCTCGTGACATGCTTACCTCCCTCTTGTTGGACCAAGCCAGCACAACAAAACAAGGAAGCCGCTAAGGCTATGTCCCAAGGCAGATGGCGGTAGCCGTTAAAGTATGCCAGGGAACCCGTGCCGCTCCCTTGACGAATGTTGGAAGTATATGCCTATCCCCTACATTGTCAAGAGAAGTAAGTCAACGGGATTGTGAAGGGCGCCAACGAGGAGAGACCCCTGTGCCGTCAAGGGGATTGAAGGGCCGACGACGAGCATTCGCCGTCGGCCATCTTCAACGTCGACCCAGGTCCTAGCTTGCCAAGGTCTCGAGCGTGGTGCGCGCGGTGTGGACGAGATCGCCGAGCTGGGGGTCCGGGCAATCGCGCTCGTCGTATTCCTCGAAGAGCTCGAGGCCTAGCTCGAGGTTGGCACGGCCGGCTTCCCGGTCGCCGAGAGCTATCTGGGTCAAGCCGTATCCCAAGTAGCCGAAGAGGCTGTCAAACCCCAATTCAAAGGCGTGTTCGTAGTCAGCCTTGGCCTCCTCATACCTGCCGCCCTTGTAGTAGGCGTAGGCGCGCGTGTCGAAGTACAGCTCTTCTTCCGGGTCCAGTTCCAGCGCGGCATTGACGTCTTCCAGCGCATCCGCGATTCGACCCAAGTTCACGTTTACCAGCGCTCGAAGGTTGTAGTTGTGATGCTTGAGGAGAAGGTAACGGCGCTTTTGCCTGTCGGTCTCCTGCGGAAGCTCTTCAACCAATTCCAGGGCCCTGGTGTAGTCCGCCAACGCCGGCTCATGGTCGAAGGCGTACCAGTACGCGCTCCCGCGCGTGGACACGGTTACCGGATTGTCCGGCCGCAGGCGCACAGCCTCGTTATGGTCATCGATGGCCGGACGGATCTTGCACTGCTGCTCGTAGGCCTCGGCGCGCCACACGTAAGCCTGCACGTTGTCGGGGTCCAGCTCAAGGGCCTTCGTCGCGGCGTAGATGGCGCGGTCGATGTCGTCAGCCACATAGAGGAGAAAGCCGGTCCAGTCCTCGTATGAGAGAGTGTCCGTGAACTCCGCGCCCTCTTGAATGACGACGGTGAAGGGCAGGATGGCGGTGAAGTAAAAGCCCTGACGGACTCCCACCAGATAGAAGCCCGGCTCCAAGCCATCCTCGGGAGTGTAGGTCGACCAGTGGACATCGCCCTCGGAGTCTGCAGTGGTTGACCTTAACACACGTTCCACTCGCCCGGCGTAGTTGACCTTCACCCAGATGAAGCTGATCGCCGTGTCCGCCGGCAGGAGGCTGAACTCGACAGCGGCGGTCAGGGACTCGTTGCTCTGCTCAAAGACGGTGCTCTCGCCGACGATGGACCGCAGGCCCCTGGAGAACCCGGTGCCGACCGCCTGCTTCTCGATGGTGGCTTCGGGAATCTCAAGCGATCCGCTGGGGAAGCGGGAGCTGTCCGCAACGGCGTCGAACTGCTGCTCGGCGTCCCGCACATCCGCCTCGGTCCCTCGGAGCACGAAGGAGACGCCGACCCGCCCGATGGCGGCTGTGTAGATCTTGAACGTCGTCACCCTGCCAGCATCGCTGGTCGACTGGGCGCGGTTCACGAGGCCGGGGACTTCGCCAACCTGGCGGCCAGCGGTCGAGCGGACGGCGAAGGACGGGTGCTCGCCCTCGAGCGCCTCCAGCACGAATTCGGTGTAGTCGTGGACGCTCTGCGGCGTGGTGAGGATGTGGATGCTAATATCCACCACCGCCGTTGTTCCCGGCACGGTGGCGGAGATTTCCCGGCCATCCTGCGTGAGGCGCCAGGCATCCGGATAGTCAAAGGAGAAGTCGAAGGCCTCGCTGGAATAGGAGGCAAGCACCTCTTGAACCGGCTCAGGCGTCGGTTCGGGCGTGGGCGTCGGCGGGACCGGCGTCGGGGTTGGGGTTGGCTGCGGGACAGACGTAGGGGTGGGAACCGGTGTCGGCACGGGAGTGGGCGGGACCGGCGTCGGCTCAGGGACGGCGGTTGGCGCCGCAGTCGGAACGGGGGTCGGCGCGACCGGCACGTCGGGCTCGGGGTCCGTCTCGTCCGTGCAGGCCGAGAGCAGCAATGCGCCGACCAGAGCCGCAAGGCATGCGACCAGGATGAGCTTCGCCTTCCACACCTTCACCACACCACTCCACCGCTGGAATCACTTCGCCAGCCCACCAAGGCCGGGGCGGCAACTCAAACGAACACCACCAAACTCTATTGTAGAACGCAGAAGGCCGCTCAAGGTTAGATATGCAGTCTCATCTTGAGAGGGAAAACAGGGCAGGGCCACAGCCTTCACTGACTTGCAAAATCCGCTTCCTTCTGTCACCATGCGCGTATGAAGATTGGCGCGTTTTCGTTTGCCGAACCCATCCCGCACTTTGAAGAGCCGCACGTCATTGCAATGCTTTACCCGTGGCTCGATGCCGGCAGTGTTGGCACGCTGACACTGCGCCGACTGGAGCGGTACTTCGGCTCGCAGGAGCTGGGGCGACTGGAGAAGCCGGGGGCGTTCTTCGACTTCACGCGCTACCGGCCGACGACGCGCTTCCGCAACGGGCAGCGCGTGCAGCGCGTCCCAAACACCCGCGTGAGCCAACTTTCTCGCGACGACGACCCGCCGATCATCCTCATGCAGGTGCGAGAGCCTCACGCCAACGCGGAGGACTACATCGAGTCCATCCTCGAAGTGCTGAAGGCGCTGAACGTGAAGCGGTACAGCCGCATCGGCGCGATGTACGACGCGGCCCCGCACACTCGCCCGCTGCAGGTGACGGGGACGATGAACGGCGAGCCGATGACGGGCCTGCGCGGGCTGGTGTCGCGGCGTCGCAGCAACTACGAAGGTCCTACGTCCATCATGAACCTTCTCTCGCAGGAGCTTCAGCAGATCGGCATCGAGGACGTGAGCTTCATGGTGCGGCTGCCGCAGTACGCGCAGCTGGAACACGACTACGCGGGCACGGCGCGGCTGCTGGAGATCCTGGCAACCGTCTACAGCATGCCGGCGGACCTGCCGCAGACCGAGGCTGGCCAGAAGCAGTATGCGGAGCTGGACTCCGAGATCAAGAACAACCCGGCGGCACAGGAGCTGGTGAAGCGCCTGGAGTCCTACTACGACTCGCGCCACCCCGGCGCGTCCGAGGAGCAGGCCAAGGAAGAGGAGCCGGCCGCCGACCTGCCGCCGGACATCCAGAGCTTCCTCGCCGACATCAGCCAGAGGCTGGACAACCCGAACTAGGGGTTGCTCTCTCCCTAACGGATTTCTCTTTCCCCTCGAAAATTGTGTTGTCGTGACTTTTGCGCACGCCCGATGCCTTCCGTGCGCCATGTCGAGATTCCCCGCCGTTGTGACCGGGTGACAATCGTGCCATCCGCCGCCATTGACGCGGTTTCCGCGGAATACTACACTCCCTTTCAGACTGCAGGATTCACAGAAGGGGGAGAAAAGTATGCTTTCCGCCAGTGACAATGCGTTGATGTGCCAGGTTGGGCCGGGGACGCCGACGGGCGAGATGATCCGGCAGCACTGGATCCCCGCCATCATGTCGCGGGAACTGCCGGGCCCGGACAGCGACCCCGTTCGCGTCCGCCTGCTCAGCGAGGACCTCGTCGCGTTCCGCGACACGAACGGCAACGTCGGGCTCGTCGACAACTACTGCCCGCACCGGCGCGCGAGCCTGTTCTTCGGGCGCAACGAGGAGTGCGGCATCCGGTGCGTGTACCACGGCTGGAAGTTCGACGTGAACGGCGACTGCGTCGATATGCCGTCGGAGCCGGCGGAGTCCAACTTCAAGGACAAGGTGAAGATCAAGGCGTACCCGTGCCTGGAGCGCAACGGCATCATCTGGACCTACATGGGCCCGCGGAGCGAGCTCCCGCCCCTGCCGGACATCGAGCCGAACATGCTGCCCGACGACGTCGAGCAGTCGGTCTGGACCGCCATGCGTGACTGCAACTTCGTGCAGGCGCTCGAGGGCGACATCGACACCTCGCACCTCGGCTTCCTGCACCTGGGCAGCGTGACGGCCGACAAGCTGTCTCCCGGCTCCTACGACTACTACACCGTCAAGGACCGGGCGCCCCTCGGCTACGACGTCATCGACACGGACTACGGCACGTCCTACGGCGCGTGGCGGCCGGCGGAGGAGGACTCCATCTACTGGCGCGTCGCCCACTTCCTTCTGCCCTTCTACACCATGATCCCGACCAGCGTGCTGGGATGGCAGATCCTGGTACGGGCGTGGGTGCCGATTGACGACGAGCACACGATGTTCTGGAACATCTGCGGCCCCAACCCGTTCGCCAGGGGCATCGGCAGCGCAGGGCGCGGCAACAACGTGCCGGGCGCGAGCCTGTTGCCGGAGTTCCTGCCACAGACCAGCGGCTTCCTGGGCCGGTGGCGTCTGGCCGCCAACGCGGAGAACGACTACCGCATCGACCGCGAGGCGCAGAAGAAGAACACGATTTACACGGGCATCAGCGGCATCCACCTGCAGGACCAGTCGGTCACGGAGCAGATGGGCGCCATTGCGGACCGGACGAAGGAGCACCTGGGCTCAAGCGACTCGATGGTCATCAAGACGCGGCGGCGCATCATTACGGCCTCCATCAACCTGCAGGAGGGCATGGTCCCTGCCACCGTGGACCGTCCGGAGCTGTACCAGGAGCGATCCGGCGGCACCATCCTGCCCAAGGGGCAGGGTTGGTTCGAAGCGACTCGCGAGCTGAGGAAGGCGTTCATCGACCGGCCGGAACTCGAGGGCGCGGACCGGGGGCCGAACCGGTAGGGCAAGTCACCCAGGCGTAGAGCGACGGGGGCCTCTTTGGGGCCCCCGTTCCGTTTGGAGGGAGCCGTGACACTCTATTCAAGAGTATGCCTCCGGTGCGGGGGACTACAGCACTGGCTGCACCGGTGCCGCGCCGATGTCATGGTGGTGGACCCGGTGATGCTCCAGGCCGATTGGGAACGGACCAATCCCCTCGACCGGCTGTCGATGAGCGACTGGTTGCGCATCCAGGGCCAGGACGCGGAGGAAGAACGCCGGAGGGCCGAGGCTGAGGTACAGGCCGCCAACGACGCATACTTCAGCGGCTCCCTGACGTATCGGGTAGAGCTTCACAACCTGACCGGCACCGGGTTCCAGGGAGGATTCGACCATTGGTCGATACAGGTTGAGAGCCCCAGGGACGCCGCGATGCTCCGCGCGCTGGACTTCATCAACACCAAAGGGCCCTCGCCCATTGCCCTCGACCGGGAGAACAGGTACCTGTGCAAGCTGGTCTCGCTGGACAAGGAGGGCATCAAGTACGTGTGGAGTGCCAGAGAGATCACGTTCGATGGGGCGTGGCAGTTCGCAAGCGCCGCCGAGTGATGACGCGCATTGTCGCCACAGCGGGCAAGTCAGCCTAGCGGCCTGACTCCACGAGGCGGGCGGGGCGCGGGAGCTCTTCGGGGTCCACGGGGATCTCGATGACGGCGGGCTGGTTGGACTCGATGGCCTCCGTGACGACGTCGCCGACGTCCCCGGCGCGGTCGACGTAGTAGCCGCGCGCGCCGAAGAGCTCCGCTAGCTTGTCGAAGCGGGGGTTAGTGACCCTTGCGCCGATCTCGCGGCCCGGATAGAGCGCCTGCTGGTAGGCGGCCTCCGAACCCCACAGGTTGTTGTTCATGACGATGGTGACGGCGGCGATTCCCTCACGGACGGCAGTCTCCAACTCCTGCACGTTGAAAAGGAAGCCGCCGTCGCCGTGGATGGCCACTACGGGCGCGTCGGGGCGGCCGAGCTTGGCGCCGAGGGCCTCGGGGAAGGCGAAGCCCAGCCCGCCGAAGTCGAGCGGGGTTATGAGGGTGCCTGGACGCTGGAAGTCGAGGCGGTCATAGCCGAAGGCGGGGCAGGCGCCCGCGTCCAGCACCATGATGACATTCTCCGGCAGCGCCTTGCGCAGCTCGCCGTAGACGCGCTGGGGCTTCATGGGAGAGCTTGTCCACGTCGACTCCTCGTCCAGGCGCGCACGGCGTTTGGCGCGGAGGTCGGCGGCCTCGGCGGCCCATGCGGTGCGATCAGGCTGGGAGGGCTGCTGGCGCAGGGTGTCGAGGATGCTCGACAGGGCCGCGGAGGCGTCGGCCTGGATACCGACGGCTACGGGATAGTTGCGGCCGAGCTCCCGCTCGTCGATCTCAATTTGGATGATTTTGGCGTCCGCGGTGATATAGCGGTTGTCGTAGAAGGAGGTGAAGTTGGAAAGGCGGGTACCGGCAGCCAAGATGACGTCGGCGCGGGCGCAGACCTGCCCGGCCTCGGGGGCGCCGGCGCGGCCGAGGGGGCCGACGTAGAGGGGGTGGGCGTTGGGGACGGCGTCGTTGCGGCCGTAGCTGGTGATCATCGGCGCGTGGAGGAGCTCTGCGAGCTGCACCACCGTCTCGGACGCGCCGCTCTGGGTGACGCCGCCACCGGCGACGATGACGGGGCGCTCGGCGGACGCGAGCAGGGCGGCGGCGCAGCCCACCAGCTCGGGGTCGGCGGGGAGACGCTGGTGGACGCGATACGAGGGCGGTTGCGCGGCAGGGTGCTCGATGGGAGCGCCGCTCAGGAGGTCGCGGGGGATGTCGATGAAGACAGGGCCCTTCTTGCCGGTCATTGCAGTGCGGAAGGCGTGGCGGAAGAGTTCGGGGATGCGGTCCGCAGCGTTCACGGTAAGGGCCTGCTTGGTCACGGGGCGGAAGAGGGAGACATGGTCGGCCTCCTGGAAGGCGTCGCGGTAGACGACGTCGCGGGAGGGGGCGCCGGAGACGGCGATGACGGGGGAGTGGCCGGTGTAGGCGGCGTAGACGCCGGAGACGAGGTTGGTCGCGCCGGGGCCGTTGGTGACGAGGCAAACGGCGGGCTGGCCGGATGCTCGGGCGAACCCGTCGGCCATGAAGGCCGCGCCCTGCTCGTGGCGAGTGCTGACGAACTTGATGTCCTCGGCGTCGTAGAGGGCGTCGAGGACTTCGAGGAAGGTGCCGCCAACGATGCCGAAGACGTAGGAGACGCCCTCGGCGCGGAGGGCCTCCACCACCGACTGGCCGGGTGACAATCGCGTCATGTCTTCTCCCTCTTGATGCATGATTGCCGGGTCGCCCTTCGACAAGCTCCTTCGAGAACCTCAGGACGGCGTCAGGGCGAACGGGTTTTGGTTGGCTCTTCGGCGAACAGTGTTGGGGGTGTCGGGGTTCCTGCCTTCGCAGGAACAACGATGATGGGCTAGAAGACGGCCACGGGGTTTGCGGGGGAGCCGGTGCCGCCCTCTATGCGCAGGGGGTTGATGGTAATCATGAACTCCCATCGGCCGCGTTGTTCACAGGCCTCGGCGAGGGCCTCAAGGTCGGCGTTGTCGAGGATCCAGAGGCCCATGGCCACGATGCCCACCTGGTGCGTGGGGTTCGCCAAGCGGTCAAAGCCGGGGTGCATCAGGCTGTTGCCGGTGTCCGAGCCGAGCATGGCAATGGAACGCTCGTGGAAGAAGGGGAGGCAGTTGGCGTGGGTGCCGGTGCCGCCCTCGCCCGCGATGTTCCACGGGCCAAGCTCGGCGCGGCGGCGGAGCTGGCCGGTGCGCACCAGCAGGACGTCGCCGGGCTCCACGCGCACGCCCTGGGTCTCTTCGGCGGCCTCTAGGTCATCGCGGAGGATGCCCTCGCCGGGGTTGAACCACGGCACGCCACGCAGCCGGGGGACGTCCAGCAGGACGCCACGGGCGAGGATGCCGCCCTGCAGCACCTCGATCGACTCCCACGTCGCGCCGTAGCGGGTGGACACGAGGCTGGCGGGCTTGCCGTTGTACATCCTGCCGTCGAAGAAGAAGTGCGACAGGCTGTCGACGTGGGTGATGGTGTGGTCGTGGAAGGCCACACCGATGAAGTCCGAGGAGGTCTGCGAGGGGCGCAGGGGGCCGGCCTTCTCATCGTGGGCGTAGCCCTCGCCAGACTCGATCATGTAGTGGACAGGCTGGGCGACGACGTCCGGGCCGGGGGCGTTGCTCAGCGTTCGGGAGCAGGAGACGGTCGCGCCCTCGCGCACCAAGGACACGGCGCGTCGGCGGGTCTCCGGCGTGATGTGGTTCATGGTGCCGAGCTGGTCGTCCTCACCCCATCGGCCCCAGTTGCTGAGGGAGTCAAAGTAGGCGAGGACCTCTTCCTGGGTCGGCAGGTCCGGCATGGCTGCACCTCACTGGCCGGGGCAAGGTTCGGCCGACGCACGTTGCGTCGGCACGGGGAAGGATACCCGCGAGGCCACGCCGGGGCAAGACGGAGCGAGGCGGGGTGGGCCAGTGCCGGCGCCCGCCTCGCAATACTTCGCTGGCGGCCGCTACCCTGCTGCGGCCTCCGCCGGCTCGAGGGCGGCGGTCACTGCGAAGGTCAAGCCTTTTCCATCGTCGTTGACGTCCACGTGGACGGTGTCGCCGTGAGCGAGACCGTCCTGCAGGATACGGTTGGAGAGCGGGTTCTCAATGTGGCGCTGCACCGCGCGGCGCAGGGGCCGGGCGCCGTACACAGGGTCATAGCCCTCCTTGACCAGCCAGTCCTTGGCGGCATCCGTCACGCGCAGGGTGAGGGCCTGCTCGGCCAGGCGGGACTGCACGGCGTCCGTCAGCAGGTCGACGATGCGGAACAGGTCGTCGCGGGTGAGCGCATCGAAGATGACGATCTCGTCGAGGCGGTTGAGGAACTCCGGGCGAAACTCGCGCTTGACGGCGGTGTCGACGGCCGATCGGGTGCGCTCGCGCTGGGCCTCGTAGCTGGCGTCGCCGCGCCGGAAGCCGATGGCGTTGCCGCGGCCGACGTCGGTAGTACCGGCGTTGCTCGTCATGATGACGACGGTGTTGCGGAAGTCGACGGTGTTGCCGTGCCCGTCCGTGAGGCGGCCATCGTCGAGCAGCTGCAGGAGGATGTTGAACACCTGCGGGTGCGCCTTCTCGATCTCGTCGAAGAGCACGACGCGGAAGGGGCGGCGGCGCACCTGCTCGGTGAGCTGGCCGCCCTCGTCGTAGCCGACATAGCCGGGCGGGGCGCCGACGAGGCGGGAGACGGTGTGGTATTCCATGTACTCCGACATGTCGATGCGGATGAGGGCGTCCTCATCGTCAAAGAGGAACTGCGCCAGCGTGCGGGCAAGCTCCGTCTTGCCGACCCCGGTGGGGCCGAGGAACATGAACGTGCCGATGGGGCGCCGAGGGTCCTTGAGGCCCGCGCGGGCGCGCCTGATGGCCTCCGACACGACGGTGACGGCCTCGTCCTGGCCGACTACGCGGGCGTGCAGCTCATCTTCCATGGTGAGCAGCCGGTCCGCTTCCGACTGAAGGAGGCGCCTGACCGGCACGCCCGTCCACTCGGCGATGAGCGTGGCTATCTCGTCCTCCGTGACGGCCTGCGCCAGCTTCTCGTCGGCGAGCCAGGCGTCGCGCTGGGTGGCGGCTGCGTGCTCGACCTGAAGGCGCTCGGCGCGAATCTCGGAGGCGTGCTGGTAGTCGGCGCGGTTGGCGGCGGCCTCCTCCTGGTCCTGCAGCTCGGCGGCGCGGCGCTGGAGGTCCTTGATCTCCTCCGGCATGCTGGACATCTGCAGCCGCAGCTTGGCCGAGGCCTCGTCGATGAGGTCGATGGCCTTGTCGGGCAGGTGGCGGTCGGTCACGTAGCGCTTGCTGAGGCGCACGGCGGCCTCGACGGCGGTGTCGTCGATCTCGACGCCGTGGTGAGACTCGTAGCGGGGGCGCAGGGCCGTGAGCATCAGAATGGCGTCGTCATCCGAGGGCTCCTCGACCCAGACGGGGTGGAAGCGGCGCTCCAGGGCCGAGTCCTTCTCGATGTACTTGCGATACTCGTCGGGCGTCGTGGCGCCGATGACCTGGAGCTCGCCGCGGGCCAGGGCGGGCTTCATCATGTTGGAGGCGTCGATGGCGCCCTCCGCACCGCCTGCGCCGACGACGGTGTGGATCTCGTCGATGAAGAGGATGATTTCGCCCTGCGCGGCCAGCACCTCGTCCATGACGGCCTTGAGGCGCTCCTCAAACTCGCCGCGGAACTTGGAGCCGGCGACGAGGCCGGGCATGTCCAGCCAGAGGACGCGCTTGTCCTTGATGGCGTCGGGGACGCCGCCGGCGACGATGGCCTGTGCGAGCCCCTCGACGACGGCAGTCTTGCCGACGCCGGCCTCGCCGAGCAGGACGGGGTTGTTCTTGGTGCGGCGGGCGAGGGTCTGGATTGCCTGCCGGACGACGCCGTCGCGGGCGACAACAGGGTCAAGACGGCCCTCGCGGGCGAGCTGCGTCAGGTCTCGGCTGAACCGCTGGAGAGAGCGGTAGCGGTCCTCGGCATGAGGGTCCGTCACGCGCTGGGCGCCGCGCACCTGGGTCAGGGCACGGTAGATGCTCTCGGTCTCGACGCTCCTCGCGCGGAGCAACTCTGCGGACTCGCCGGTGCGCTCCTGGGAGATGGCGATGAGCAGGTGCTCGGTGCCAATGAAGTCGTCCTTGAGGCGCTCCGTCTCGATCTCGGCATCGCGCATGACGCGCTCGATGCGGGGGGTGGCGTAGATGCGCTGCGAGTCGTACTCGATCTTCGGCGCGCGCTCGAGGGCGGCGCCGAGGTCGGCCCGCAGCGCGGCCGGGTCGACGCCGAGCTCGCGGAGGACCTGCGCGGGCACGCCGTCCTGCTGCTCGAGGAGAGCGAGGAGGACGTGCTCCACGTCCCACTGGGGGTGGCGGTAGCGGCGCACGAGGTCCTGGGAGTATGCGATGGCCTGCCTGGCCGATTCCGTGAACTTGTCCGGTTGTGCCATAACCTTGCCTCCGGGGCCGGACAGCCTGCTCCAGCCGTCCTCAATGTTCCAATGTGCTGTGCTTGCGGGAGCGTGGCCGCGCCCTATTGCTCGCGCACTGTTCCCTCGACCGTCTGGGACTCCTCGACGTCAGCGTCGGCGGTGAGCCGATCGAGCTCATCGCGGAGGAACTCGACCTGGCCCTCGAGGCGCTGGATGCGGTCCGTGAGGCGGAGGATGACATCGACGCCGGCGGCGTTGACGCCCATGTCATAGACCAGCGTCTTGATGCGCCGGAGCCGCTCGATGTCGCGCGGCGAGTAGAGGCGGATGTTGCCGCCGGAGCGGGACGGCGCCACGAGCTCGATGCGCTCGAAGTAGCGGAGCGTTTGCGCGGTGACGCCGACCATGCGGGACACGACGCTGATCACATAGCAGGGCTCGTCCCAACCGGGCTGCGCTCTTGTTGTCATCTCGTATCTCCCGAACAGTTGCGAAGCTGCTGAAGCCGCTCGAACAGGCCGCGCTCCTCGTCGGAGAGGTCCGTCGGCAGCTCCGTCCTGATGGTCACGAAGAGGTTGCCGCGCTCCGCGGGCTCGCCGAGCTTCGGCATACCCTGGCGGCCGAGGCGGAAGACGCGGCCGTTCTGCGTCTCCGGCGGCAGCTTGAGGGCGACCTGCCCGGTGAGTGTCGGCGCGACGACCTCCGCGCCGAGGATGACGTCGTAGAGGGGGACGGAGACCTCCGTGGAGAGGTCGTCACCCTTGCGCTCGAAACTCGCGTGCGGCTGCACGGAGACGACGAGCACCACCTGCTGCCCGCCGGGCGACACTCGCACACGCGAACCGTTGTCGACGCCGGCGGGGATGGAGACCTCGCCGCGGACGGGCTGGTAGGAATAGCCTTGGCCGAGGCAGGCCTGGCACACGTTGCTGTCGACGACACCGAGTCCGTGGCAGGCCGCGCAGGGCGACTGCCCGGTGACCTGCAGGTTGCGGGTGGCGCCGTGAAACGCCTCTTCCAGCGTCAGCTCGACGTGCTGCTCGAGAGCGGACGGGCGCTGGGCGCCGGGACCGCGCTGGCGGGCGCCGCGGGTAGGCCGGAAGAAGCTGTCGAAGAAGCCGCCGGAGCGTGAACCGAAGAACTCCTCAAAGGCCTCGGGGTCTATGGTCTGGGTGCGCCACTGGCGTCCGCCCTGGAAGGGATCGCCGCCGCGCTGCACGTCTCGCCAGCGCTCGCCGTAGCGATCGTAGAGGCGGCGGGACTCCGGGTTGGAGAGGACCTCGTGCGCCTCGTTGATCTCCTTGAAGCGCTCGTCGGCGCCGGGCTCGCCTTGGTTGACGTCGGGGTGGTACTGGCGCGCGAGCTTGCGGAAGGCCGCGCGGACTTCCTTCTCGCCAGCGTTCCGGTCGATGCCGAGGACCTTGTAGTAGTCGCCAGCCATATCGACTTCCTCTATATAGACAATAAACCTTGATATACTTGATGTCAAGATATTTCATTTTAATTTCAAGAACCCTGTTGACATAGTCCAACTCTCGGCTTAGAATGAGTTATGCAGGACAGCCGGGCTTCAATGCTGGACGTGAGGAGCACCGGCCGAAACCAGACAGGCAGCGCCTATCGGCGCAAGAGAACCAGGAGGTACGCAATGGTCATGCAACCGTGGATCCCGTTCAGGGAGCTACGCCGGATGGACGAGACGATGAACCGGCTGTGGCGGGGGTTCGGCAGGTTCAACCCAGAGATCGAGGGCGCGGAGGGGTGGACGCTCCCGCTCGACGTCATCGAGCAGGACGACAGGGTCCTCGTGAAGGCGTCCGTGCCGGGCGTCAAGCCCGACGAGCTGGACATCTCCATCGAGGACAACGTCCTGACGATCAAGGGTGAGACCTCGACGTCGGAGGACATCGTGGAGGAGCACTACCGGCTGCGCGAGCGGCGCTTCGGCAGCTTCCACCGAACGCTGCGGCTGCCCGAGTCGGTGAACAGCGACGGGGCGGACACGCACTATGAGCACGGCGTGCTCACCGTCTCGCTGCCCAAGGCGGAGGCCAAGAAGGCGCGACGGCTGTCCATCAACACCCACAGCCAGAACTAGTCTCGTTTCCCCAAACGAAGGGCGGGGTCCACAGTGGCCCCGCCCGTTGTATTTCCTCAGGACTGTTAACTGTTGAGCTCTCCCTCCGGGTCCATGGGGTTGAAGCAGGCGACAAAGTGGTCGTCGTACATCTCCACGAGCCCGGGCCGGGGGTTAACGCGGCAGGTTGCGAGCGCCTTCGGGCAGCGGGGCAGGAAGGGGCACTCGTCCGGGAGGTCCATCATGTCCGGCGGCTGCCCCGGAATGGACTCGAGCCGTCGTTGCTTGACGTCGATGCGGGGGAGGCTCTGCACTAGCGCGTGGGTGTAGGGATTGGTCGGCCGCTGGAAGAGGTCCCGCGCCGTCGCCCGCTCCATGATCGATCCCGCGTAGATTACTGCGACCTCATCAGCGACGCGGCTAATCACGCCGAGGTCGTGGGTGATGTAGAGGATGGCCGCGCCGTTCTGCTTCTGGAGCCTTCGCAGGCGGGCCAGGATCTCGGCCTGGATGGTGACGTCGAGGTTGGCGGTGGGCTCGTCGGCGACGATGATCTTGGGACTGAGGGCAAGGGCCATGGCGAGCATGATGCGCTGGGCCTGACCGCCGCTCACCTGGTAGGGGTACCGCTTCATCATTTCCTGGGCGTCCGGCAGGCCCATGTCGCGGAGGAGGTCGACGGCGAGCCGCTCCGCCTGCTTGCGGCCGAGCGCGAGGTGGCCTTCAAGGGCCTCGACCATCTGGTTGTCGATGCGCAGCGTGGGGTTGAGGGCGGCGTTGGCGTCCTGCAGCACGATGCCGATCTCCTTGCCGCGGATCTGCTGCAGCTCGAGCTCCGACATCTGCATGAGGTCCTGCCCGTTCAACAGCACGGCGCCGCCGACGACCTCGCCGGGGAAGGGCGTCAGCCGGACGAGCGAAAGGGCCAGGGTGCTCTTGCCGGAACCGCTCTCGCCCACGAGCCCGAGGACCTTTCCCTCTTCAAGGGTGAAGCTCACGCCGTTGACGGCCTTCACCGTTCCCATTCGGGTGATGAAGTGTGCATGCAGGTCTCGGACTTCCAGAAGCGGAGGCATGCGCGCGGGCACCTCGCGAAACAATCTTGGTGAAAGTAACTGGAACCTTCGTGCGAAAGCCCGCTCAGTTTTGCAGCAGCCCAAGGCAAAGTCAAGGCAAAGACGGCAGGGCGGTCAAGGGCTCGAGAAGGGTCACCCTCTAGCTGCGCTCCCTTTACTGTCGCTATGGGCGTCCATATAATGGATGAGTTGCAAAGGGCACATGCTTTGTGAGGGCGCGCTTGGACATCAGACCCATCTGCCAGTTCCCGGAGCCGGTGCTGACGCGAAAGACCCTGAAGGTGACGAGCTTTGACGCGTCGCTGCCGCCACTGGTGGAGGAGATGATCGAGGCGATGCGCCGGGCCAACGGCGTGGGCCTCGCGGCCAACCAGATAGGCGTCCCGCTCATGCTCTGCGTCATCGAGATCCCCGAGGAGGAGGACGTCCGGGTCTTCGTCAACCCGGAGCTGGTGTCGCAGGATGGGGAGCGGCAGCTCTACGAGGGCTGCCTGAGCGTTGCGGGCTACCAGGGGCTGGTCAGCCGCTCGCAGCGGGTGAAGGTGCGGTACCAGGACCTGCAGGGGCGAAAGCACCGCCTGACGGCGAAGGATGACCTGCTGGCGCAGGCGCTCGAGCACGAGATCGGCCACCTGAACGGCCACCTGTACCTGGAGCACCTGGTTGAAAAGGACGCGGTGTGGAAGCTCTCGGACGGGCCTCCGCCCAAGTACGCCCGGGAGAACACTGACGAGGCTGACGAGACGTCCGGGGACGACGACGGCCCGCCGGCAGAGAAATAGACCGAAGCACCTTCAAGAAAGGAATCCATTGGACCTGCTTCCGCGACTTCGCGCGCAATGCGCAGCCCTCGGCGTAGACCCGTACCTTGTGGGCGGCTACGTCCGTGACGCGCTGATGGGCCGCACGACCCGCGACATCGACCTTGCCGTGCAGGAAGGGGCCGGCGTGCTTGCCGAGGGCATCGCGCGGTCGCTGGGCGGGACGCGGGTCGAACTGGACGCGGAGCGCGGTACGCACCGCGTCGACGGCATTCGCGCCGAGGGAGCGACCTGGCGCGTGGACGTCGCGACGCTGCAGGGCGGCATCGAGGAGGACCTGCGGCTCCGAGACTTCACCATCAACGCCATCGCGACACCGCTATCGGGCACCGAGGGGGCCGTCGACGCATGGCCGCTCGTCGACCCGGCGGGCGGCGTGGCGGACCTGCGCGCGGGCATCGTCAGGGTGACGTCAGCGGGCGTACTTGCCGACGACCCACTGCGGCTGCTGCGCGCGGTGCGCATCGCCGCGCAGACCGGCTTTGCGCTCGACGCGGAGACCGCGAGGGCCGTCTGTGACGGCGCCCTGCTGCTCGCGACCGTGTCCGCCGAGCGGGTGCGGGAGGAACTGCTGACCATCCTGTCGCTGCCGCGGGTGGGGCACTCTTTGGGGCTGCTGGACACGCTGGGGCTGCTGGACGTGGCGCTGCCGGAGCTGTCGCCCTCACGCGGGGTGACGCAGCCGGTGGAGCACCACTGGGACGTCTTCGACCACACGCTGCACTGCGTCGAATACGCGGAGCGGGTGCTGGACGCGAACTACCGCGCGACGGACCCGGCCGGGCAGCAAGTGCCGTGGCCGGACTGGGCCGACGACTACTTCGCGGAGGACTACGCCGACGGGCACACGCGGGCGACGTACCTGAAGCTCGCCTGCCTGCTGCACGACGTCGCCAAGCCGGAGACCAAGTCGGTGCAGCCGAACGGGCGCGTCCGCTTTCTCGGCCACCCGGTCAAGGGCGCGGACACGGCGCGCAGCGTGCTGCGTCGGCTGCGGGCCAGCGGCAAGGCGCAGGAGGCCGTCGCGGTGATGGTCGAACAGCACCTCCGCCCGAGCCAGCTGGCGCAGAAGGGGGAGCTGCCGACGGCGCGGGCTGTGTACCGCTACTACCGCGACCTGCAGGACGTGGCCGTCGACACGCTGTACCTGAGCATGGCCGACTACCTGGCGGCCCGGGGGCCGGAGCTGGAGCTGGACAACTGGGCCGCGCACTGCGACCGCGTCCGGTACACTCTCGACGAGGGCCGAGCGCAGAAGGCGCCGGAGCGGCGGGAGCGGCTGCTGACGGGCCACGACCTGATGACACTGTTCAATCTGCCCTCCGGTCCGGCACTGCGCCCTCTCCTTGAGATGGTGCAGGAGTCCGGCGCGGCGGGCGAGGTGAAAACTCGAGAAGAGGCGGTGACCCTGGTGAGCCACGTGTTGGGAAGAGCGCCTGCCACTGTGGAGGCGCGGCATGGTCAATAGGGACGTCAGACGGCTGGTCCTCATCGTCATCCTCGTCGCGGTGGCGGTCTGGGGACTCACGGTGCAGACGTACGACATCAACGTCTTCAACTTCAACTTCTCCCGCGGCGACGACGACGGCCCGCTGGGCCTGACGCTGGGGCTGGACCTGCAGGGCGGCGTCCAGCTCATCTACGAGGCGACGGAGGAGGGCGTTACGCCGTCGCAGATGGAGGGCGTGCAGGACAAGATCGAACGGCGGACGAACGCCTTCGGCGTGACGGAGCCGGTCATCCAGCTCCTGGGCGAAAACCGCGTCCTCATCCAGCTCCCCGGCGTGGAGGACGTGGAGGAGGCCAAGCGGCTCATTGGGTCGACAGGAAAGCTGGAGTTCAAGGAACGCATCTGCGCAGACGACGCCTGCACCAACTACTCGGACCAGGACATCGGGCTCACGGGTGAGCTGCTCTCGCGGGCATACGCGGGCACACACCCCACGACGGGGAACCCCATCGTCAACCTGGAGTTCAACTCCGAGGGAGCCCGCCTGTTTGGCGAGTCGACGGCGCGGATTGCGGGCACGAACGACCGCACGGCCATCTTCCTCGACGACGAGGAGATCGTCGCGCCGGTGGCCCGGCAGGCGATTCTGGGCGGGTCGGCGTTCATCGAGGGGCCGGACTTCACCTTCGAGCGGGTGCGGACGATCTCGATCCAGCTGGAGGAAGGCCGGCTCGACACGCCCATCGAGGTGGTGTCCGAGCAGAACGTCGACGCGACGCTCGGCGAAGAATCGCTGAACCGGAGCCTGGTGGCGGGCATCATTGGCTTCGGGCTGGTGGTGCTGTTCATGTTGCTCTACTACCGGTTGCCGGGAATCATGGCGAGCCTGGCGCTGATCTGCTACATCGTGCTGGTCATGTTCATCGTCAAGCTGGTGCCCGTGACGCTGACGCTGGCGGGTATCGCGGGCTTCATCCTGTCAATCGGTGTGGCGGTGGACGCCAACATCCTCATATCGGAACGGACCAAAGAGGAGCTGCGGACGGGCCGAGCGCTGCTCGGCGCCATCAACAGCGGCTTCAGCCGGGCGTGGCCAGCCATCCTGAACAGCAACGTGGCGACCATGATCACCTGCGCCATCCTCTTCTGGTTCGGCTCACGGTTCGGCGCGTCGGCGGTCACGGGGTTCGCGATCACGCTGTTCATCGGCGTGGCGACAAGCATGTTCACGGCGGTCATCATCAGCCAAACACTGCTGCGCATTCTGGCGGAGACGCCGCTCTCCCGCTTCACCGGGCTCTTCACGCCGGTGCCGGGGCGGACGACCGTCCCGGGTCCTGGCCGACGATCCCAGGCCCAAGGAGGGAGGGGGTAGGTCATGGACTTTGTAGGCAAGCGCAAATACTTCTTCATGCTGTCCGCCATCGTGATACTGGTGGGCATTGCGAGCATGGCCATCCAGCCCCGGTTCAAGGTGGGCATCGAGTTCGAGGGCGGCTCCGCGCTCTCCGTGACGTTCGCTGAGACGGTGGACGAGGACCAGCTTCGAGGGGCGATGGCGGACCTGGGACACGGCGAGGCCATCGTGCAGGGCGTGGGCGACACGGGGGTGCTCATCCGCACTCGCACGCTCGAAAGCCCGAGGAACGAAGGCGACGTCTCCGAGCGGGAGACCATCGAGCAGCGGCTCGAGCAGGAGTTCGGCGCCATCGAGAGCTCGGAGCTGTCGGCGGTGTCCGAGGCGGTGGCGAAGGAGACGATCCGCAACGCGGGCATCGCCGTGGGCGTGGCGTCGATCTTCATCATGCTGTACATCTCGTTTGCGTTCCGGCTGATGCCCAACTCGTTGCGGCTGGGCGCGGCGGCGATCATCGCGGGCATCCACGACGTGCTGGTCACGCTGGGGCTGTTCTCCATCCTGGGCAAGGTGATCGACCTGGAGGTGAACGCCATGTTCATCACCGGCATCCTGACGGTGGTGGGCTACAGCGTGCACGACACCATCGTGGTGTTCGACCGGATACGGGAGAACACGGCGCGGCGGATCTCGCGGGACTTCGCGACGACCATCAACGTGAGCATCATGGAGACGCTGGGGCGCTCGCTGACGACCAGCATCACGACGCTGACGGTGATCCTCGCACTGATGCTCATGGGCGGCGGCACCATCGAGAGCCTGCTGTACACGCTGCTTATCGGCGTCATAGTGGGGACGTACAGCTCCATCGGCATTGCGAGCCAGCTGCTGCTGGTGTGGGAGCAACGGGGCTTCTTCCCCTTCCGCCGCAGCGCGCCGGCGGAGGCGGGGACGAGGGGGTAAGGGGTTTCTGGATTCCGGCTTTCGCCGGAATGACGGTGCGGTGAATATAAAGGGCCCCGCTCCTGATTGGGAGCGGGGCCCTTTGGCGTCCGGGAGTTTGGCTAGAGGTCCATCCAGGGGTCTATGCTGACGTGGATGGCGCCTGGGGCGCCGATGCCGCCGACGGAGTCGATGGCGTACTTGAGGTCCTTCAGGCCGAAGTGGTGCGTGGAGATCTCGCTGATGGGGTAGCGGCCGGAGGCGATGGTGTTGATGGCGCGCTCCACAGAGCGGTAGGAGTGGCCGTGGCACCACTTCATCGTCAGGTTCTTGCGGCCGGTGCCGCCGACGGAGATAGTCTCGTTGCCGGCGGCGGGCAGGCACACGACGGCGTTGAAGGCGGCCATGTCTATGCCTTCCTTCACGGTCTCGCGGCCGCCGCCGGTGACGTTGACGACGACGTCAGCGCCGTGGCCGCCGGTGTAGCGCATTACGCTCTCGACGAGGTCTTCCGCCTCGACGTCGACGGTGTAGTCGGCGCCCATGCGGCGGGCGATCTCGAGGCGGTGCTCGTCACGGCCGAGGCCGCTGACGATGATCATGGACGCGCCGGCTTCCCGCGCCGCGATGACGGCGGCGAGGCCCTGCTGCCCCGGACCCTGCACGACGACGGTCTTGCCGATGGAGGCGCCACCGTACTCGACGGCCCACTCGTAGCCGTTGCTGAAGGGCAGGAAGAAGGCCGCTTCGGAGGCGTCGACGTGATCCGGGACCTTGTGCACCATGGCGCCCGGGTGCATGTACATGTACTGGCTGTAGCCGCCCCAGAGGGCGGGCTCGACGTCGATGGGGGTGGAACCGTACCAGAGGCGCGGGTTCTCGCCGGTGTGACCGAAGGAGCTGGTCTGAGGGCAGAAGCGCGGGTAGCCAGTGCGGCACAGCTCGCAGGAGCCGCAAGGGACGTACTCCTCGAGGGCTACGCGGTCGCCTTCCTTCACGCCCCAGCGCTTGGAGGCCTCGCTGCCAATCTTGGCGACCCATCCGAGGTTCTCGTGGCCCATGATGCGGACGCCCTCGCCCATGCGATCGTAGCCATGGACGTCGCTGCCGCAGATGCCGCAACGCTCGACGCGCAGGAGCCCGCCGTCCGGAGGGATGTCCGGCAGGTCGAACTCGCGGATTTCAAACTGCCTTGGCGCAACTATGACGGATGCCGCTGATTTCTCTGCCATGACGTTCCTCCGTATTCCGATTTGGCGTGTGCGCCAGTCGCCCTTCGAAAGGCTCCTTCGAGAACCTCAGGACGGGGTCAGGGCGAACGGGGCTTTCCACTGCCCCTCTGGATTCCCGCATTCGCGGGAATCACGGTTGGGGGGAACCCTTCCTTTGCTTAAGGGCGAACGGGTCACCCCCATCCCAACCTTCCCCCATCGTGGGGGAAGGGACTATCCCGCAGGCCCTTCGACAGGCTCAGGGCGAACGGGTTGGTATCAATGTTCCTAGATGCGGGCGGCCAGGCGGTCGGCGGCTGCCACGCGGTAGTCCTCGTCGCGACTGATGAGCACGGAGGCGGAGCGCACCTTGTAGCACTCCGGGTGCGTGGCGGCGAAGGACTCGATGCCCTCCTGCAGGTTGCGGCACTCCTTCAGCAGGCGACGGCGGTAGGCGATGATGGCGCTGTCGCTGGAGCCGAGGTGCTCGCCGGCGCGCCAGGTCATGGCGCCCATGGACTCCTGCGTCCCCATGTCCTGCTCGCCGATGCCGCGGATGCCGGTGAAGGTGCGGTAGCGCTGCTCCTGGCGGTCGATCATGTAGTCGTTCTTGCTGTTGCTGAGCGGGACGTAGTTGTGGTCGGTCAGCGCGTGGATACCGGTGCCGCTCCAGTGCTCCTTGATCTCCTCCTCCGTGAAGGGGCGGTAGGGGTTCCAGGAGATGCTGAAGTTCCAGCAGCTGTAGTCGTCGACAGGAACCCAAGCGTGACCGCCGATCTGCCGGCCGGGCTCAATGGAGCCTGGAATCATCGTGTAGAAGGGGAGCAGCATCTGGGTGATGCGGAAGTAGTAGCGGTTCTGGTCGGCGTCACGACGGGCGGAGATGAGCAGGCCGTAGTCAGTCTCGTCCACGACGAAGCGCGGCGACGTGTCGGTGGTGGTGAAGTTCACCTGCTGGCTTCCGACGCGAGCGGGCGGGCGCTTGTCCGGGTTGTCGCGGAGGAAGGGCGTGACGCCGCTGTGGAGGAAGGAGATGTGGCTGGAGTCGATGCCGCCCTCGACGGACTGCACCCAGTTGCTCTCCTGGATGCGCTTGGAGATGACGCGGTGGCTGTCAGGCAGCGGCGCCCAGTCGATGAGAGGCAGCTCCGGCATGGTCTCGGCGGGGCCCATGTAGCACCAGATCAGGCCGCCGTACTCGCGGGCGGGGTAGGCCTTGATCTTGACCTTGTCCTTGAAGTTGGACTCGGCGGGCTCCGAGGGCATGTCGACGCAGTCGCCGTTGATGTCGAACTTCCAGCCGTGGTAGACGCAGCGGATGCCGCACTCCTCGTTGCGGCCAAAGAAGAGGCTGGCGCGGCGGTGGGGGCAGTAGTTGTCTACGACGCCGATGTCGCCATTGGTGTCCTTGAAGGCGACAAGCTCCTCGTTCAGCAGCTTGGTGCGGACCGGCGGGCAGTCGGGCTCAGGGAGCTCCTCCGGGAGCAGGAAAGGGATCCAGAAACGGCGCAGGTACTCGCCCATGGGCGTGCCCGGGCCAATTCGACACATGTATTCGTTGTCAGCGTCGCTCAGCATAACTCCACACTCCTCACACACTGGGCGGAACGCCCCGCGGCGCCCCGCGCGGTTGCGGTATGATACTCCCACGCGCGCGGCGTGTCACGTCCCCTTGTGCACCTGCTTCGAGAGCCTCAGGGCGGGCGGGGGCGCCGTCCCTGGACACCGGCTTCCGCCGGTGAAACGGGGGTGGATTCTGGGCGGACGGGGCAGGCGCTGGGATTCTGGATTCCCGCTTCCGCCGGTGAAACGGGGGCGGGTTCAGGGCGGACAGGGCAACCACGAGGGTTGCCCCCTACAGAGGGGAGCAAGAGGGTCTCCGTTTGTCGGGGTTCCTGCCTCCGCAGGAACGACAGGGGGGCGGGAATGACTGTTGGGGGGAAGGGCACGTGTCCACACTGCTGAGCGTCAACGATCTGCGGACGTACTTCACCACCCGGGAGGGGACGGTGAAGGCCGTCGACGGGATCAGCTACGACGTCCAGGAGGGGGAAACCGTCGGGCTGGTGGGGGAGAGCGGGTGCGGCAAGAGCGTCAGCGCCCTCTCCCTGCTGCGGCTGGTGCAGAGCCCGCCGGGGCACATAGCGGGCGGGACCGTCGAGTTCGAGGGGCGCGACCTGCTGCAGCTCAGCAACTCGGAGATGCGCGAGGTGCGGGGCAACCAGATCGCCATGATATTCCAGGAGCCGATGTCATCGCTGAACCCGGTGCTGACCATCGAGCGGCAGATCACGGAGGCGCTGCAGGTGCACCTGCAAACAGGCAGGCGCGAGGCGGCGTCGCGGGCGGCCGAGCTGCTGCACATGGTCGGCATTCCCGACGCGAAGGAGCGGCTGAAGAGCTACCCGCACCAGTTCAGCGGCGGGATGCGGCAGAGGGTGATGATCGCGATGGCGCTGAGCTGCAACCCACGGCTGCTCATCGCGGACGAGCCGACGACGGCGCTCGACGTCACGATCCAGGCGCAGATCCTAGAGCTGCTGCAGCGGCTCTCGGCGGAGACGGGGACGGCGGTGCTGATCATCACGCACAACTTGGGGGTCATCGCGCGCTACGCCAGCCGGGTCAACGTCATGTACGCGGGGAAGATCGTCGAAAACGGCGCGGCGGTGGACCTCTTCAAGAACCCGCAGCACCCGTATACGAAGGGGCTGCTGCAGTCCGTGCCGCGGTTCACGCAGGGCCGGGGCACGAAGCTCTCGACCATCGAGGGGACGCCGCCGGACCTGGCGCGGCTGCCGACCGGGTGCGCGTTCCATCCACGCTGTGCGTATGCCATCGACCAGTGCCGGGCCGAGACTCCGGCGCTGACGGTGCGCTCGCCGGGGCACGCGGCGGCGTGCTGGGTCGAGGGGTAGCGTTGCAACTTGAACCGGTGCGCCTCCACAGCGTCGAGTTGGGCGCGGTCGTCGTCACGCCGCGGACGGAATGGGTCTTCGCGAAGTTCCGGGACGCCGACGGAGCGACTGCGGAGGTGGAGGTCACGGCGGCCAACCTCTCCGAGAGCGTCGTCAAGGGGATCGACCAAGCGGTCAACGCACTTCGGGCCGCGCCCATTGCCGACGAGCGCGACGTCCCCGCCATGCTGGGCGTCGCAGGGGACACGCAACAGGCGGATTTGGCGGGCGCCACGGTGGTGAGCTCGATTCGCACGGCGGTCAGCCTCATGCAGTCGCTGAAGCTCGGCGTGAGTCTGTGCGAGGCGCTGGGAGGCGGGCTCCAAACGAGGGTGCCGCTCTATGCCAACATCAACCGGGGGCTCTTCGCCTCGGGGCGAACGCCCGGTGAATTCGCCATGGCCGCGGAGAGGGCGGCGTCAGAAGGGTTTCGAGCGGTGAAGTGCGCGCCCTTCGACGAGGTGACACCCGGGTGCGGGACCGCGGAAGCGGTGAGACTCGCGGCAACCGGCATCCAGCGCGTGGCCGCGGTCACCAAGGCCGTCGGGCCGGACGTGGCCGTCATGGTGGACTGCCACAGCCGGTTCGACGAGGAATCCGCGTTGGCGGTGTGCGAGGAGCTGGCGGCGCTGGGAGTGGCATGGTTCGAGGAACCGGTAGACCCCGGCGCAGACTCGGACGTGCTGGCGCACATTGCCGCGAAGGTACCCGTGCCCGCGGCAGGGGGCGAGCACTGCTACGGAGAGGGCCAGTTTGCAGAGCTCACCGACAGTGGTGCCGTCCGCATCATCATGCCGGACGTGAAGTTTTGCGGCGGGGCGGCAGTCGCTGCGCGGGCGGGCCGGGTTGCCGTCGCATCAGGCCGAGGGGTCTCGCTCCACTGCCCCTCCGGCCCGCTCTCGCTGCTCACCAGCGGGCACGTCACGGCGGCCATTCCCGGTGCGCTGCGGCTCGAGCACGCCGTGTACGAGGCCGACTGGCGGGCCACCCTGCTGTCGCCCGCCGAGCCGATCTCAGACGGGCACCTACTCCTTGCCCCCGCACCAGGGCTCGGAGCGGGGTTGGACTGGGACTTGTTGCAGCAAGTCGGGCGGGTCTGGCGCGAGTCCTGAGCCGACTCGTCAACGTTCCGTCTCCCGCCAGAGTCGATCGCCGTCCGTAGTGAATTGGACACGGCCGTGCTCCGCCGTGACATAGACGTTCTCCCGGCCTACTGCCTCTGCTAGACGCTCGACCACCTCCGGCGCAGGGTGGCCGAACTTGTTCTCAGCGCCGGCGCTGATCACGACGAACTCGGGTTGCACCGCGTCGAGGAACATTTGCGACGACGACGTGGCGGAGCCGTGGTGAGGGGCCTTGAGCACCGTCGCCTCGAGCGGCGCGCCGGAAGCGACGAGCGCCTGCTCAGCGTAGGCGTGGATGTCGGCCGGGAGAAAGAAGGCGATGTCACGGTAGGAGACTCGCAGGGTTACGCCGCTGTTGTTGCGAATGTCGGGCGTCCATGGGTGCAGGTCCGGCGGCGGGTTCAGGACGCTGACGACGACACCGTCGCCGGTGTGGAGGGTCTGGCCGGCGTAGGCGTCGATGACGGCGGCAGCCGGGCGGTCCGCGAGGAAGCGCCGCCACGAGGCGTACTGCGCGGACGTCGACTCGACACCGGTCTCAGCGAAAAGGGCCACGTCGTAGCGCTCAAGGACGGAGACGAGGCCATTGAGGTGGTCGGCGTCGGGGTGGGTCAGGACGACCACGTCAAGGCTGCGGTCCCAGAAGGGCATGACACTGCCAAGCTCGCGATGGAGCAAGTCGGGGTCAGGGCCGCCGTCGATGAGCAATTGCACGCCGGACGGGGATTCGATGAAGACGGCGTCACCCTGGCCGACGTCGAGGAAGGTGACGGTCAGGCGGCCGTCGGAGGCGTTGGCTGCAGCGGTCCAGACGATGGCGCAAGCGAGGAACAGCGCAAGGGCGGCCCATCGCAGGCGGCCGCCAGGGAAGGCTACCCGCGGGCCTCGCGGGGCTGGCTCGGCGTCGGCGTCATGCCAGCGGCGGAGGCCGTAGGCGGCGCCGGCGAGCAGGGCGTAGTAGGCCCAGACCATCGCGGGGGTCATGCCGCCGAGGTGCAGCAGTCCGCCCGGAAGGCGAGCCGCGCCGTCGACGAGGGCGAGCAGGTAGGACAGCGGCACCCACGCCAGCCAGCCGATCGCGATGCCGAGGGGCGTCCAGACGAGGCCAGCGAGGGCAGCGACGGCGGACGCTGCGAGGGCGAGGGGCAGGGCGGGGAGGGTCAGCAGCGTGACGGGGATGCCGAGGTAGGAGACGCGCTCGAAGACGAGGGCGACGAGGGGGAGCGTGCCGAGGGTGGCGGCGATGCCCGCCGCGAGGGCTGACGTCGTGGCACGGCCGAGGGCGGCCGTCGCGCCATCGTAGCCAGTGACGCGCTCGGCACCGCGGGAGAGCTTCGACTCCAGCGGCGGGGCCAGGAGGAGCAGGCCGGCGACGGCGGTGAAGCTGAGCTGGAAGGAGACGTTGCCGAGCACTCGCGGGTCGAGGGCGGTCATGACGGCGGCGGCAGCGGCAAGGGCTGGGAGGCTGGCGCCCTCTCGACCGAGGGCACGGCCGAGGAGGAAGACGCTGCCCATGACGGCAGCTCGGGTGACGGAGGGCGACATGCCACTGACGAGGGCATAGGCCCATACGGCGGCGAAGGCCAGCAGGAGGGCCCATCGCGCGCCGCCGAAGGCGAGGCGGCCGAGGGCCAGGGCGGCGCCGAGCATGATGGCGACGTGCAGGCCGGAGATGGCGAGGAGGTGGCTCGTGCCCGTCTCGATGAAGGACTCGCGAACGGGTTCCGGGAGGCCGCGGCGCTGGCCGAGCAGCAGGGAACGGGCCAACGCCGAGGCGGGTTCCGGCAGGCTGCGCTGCAGACTCTCGGAGAGGGCGGCGCGGACGGCGTAGACGCGCTCAAGGAGCGGGTTACCCTCGTCCTCGCCGACCAGTGACAGGTCAGGGAAGCGAGCGACGGCGCCGACGCCCTGGCGGGCGAGGTACTCGCGGTAGTCAAAGTCATCAAAGATGGGCGGGGACTCAACGCCGCCGGTGAGTATGAGGCGGTCGCCATAGCGGACGTGGGGCGCCTCGCGCTCGGCAGCCATGACGGCGCCGGGTTGGGCGGTGACCTGCAAGCGGCCGTCTATGGGAAGCCAGTCCTCGCCGGTGTCCTGTTCGAGGGCGCCGAGCTGGAATCGGTAGGCCGTGCCGTCCCGCTCCGGGTCGGTGAGGACGACGCCACGCAGGGTAACTGCCTCCTCGAGGAAGAGGGGCCGCAGGCCGGCGTCAACGTCGTGGCTGACGGAGCGGTCTCCCCACCACGCGCCGGCGGCGAGCAGCAAGGCGGCGGCGCAGGCCGCGACCACGAGGCCTCGACGGTTGGCGCGCCAGGCGAGGGCCGACGCGAGGGCTGCGCCGGCGACGGCCCACAGCATGAGGGCCTCGACGGGCAAGGCGGCGTGTTGGCCGAACAGGAGGCCGGCCACCCACGCGGCGGCGAGGAGCGTGAGCGTCATGGGCGACGGCTACCGGACGACGTGGGTCGAGCGGACGGGCTCGCCGGAGATGGTCACGACGACCTCGCCGTTGCCGTGGCCGAGGTACTGGAAGATGCGGAAGTCCCTGTCGCCGCCGAGGTACTCGATCGTGCCGTCATCGTGGAGGCGGAAGGGGCGGTCGTGGCCGGGGTAGAAGATGCTGGCGTTGTCGAGGAGGCGGCGGACGCTCTGGGCGGCGGTCTCCTCGTCCCAGAAGACGAGGAAGGGTTTGCCGGTCTTGACGCAGTCGGCGGCGGTGAGGGCGTCGCCGGTGAGGGCTACGTGGCCGGCGGGAGTCTCGGCTACGACGGAGACGTGGCCGCGGGAGTGGCCGGGGGTGCCGAGGATGCGGACACCGGGGGCGAGCTCCTGGCCGTCGGTGACGGCGAGGACGTCGCGGCGGCTGAGCATGTCGAGGAAGTAGCCGGAGGTGGCCCAGTCGGTCGGGTGCGGGTCCTTGGCATACTCGAGCTCGTCGGCGCCGACGGCGACCTGGGCGTTCTTGAAGATGTCGACGTTCTGGACGTGGTCCCAGTGGGCGTGGGTGAGGACGACAACGTCGATGTCGTTGGGCGAGATGCCACGGTCGGCGAGGGCGGCGGTCAGCATCATGCGGCGGCCGTGGTGGGCGGTGTCGACGAGGATGGTCACCTCGCCTCGGATGAGGCCAACGGTGCAGAAGCCCAGACGGCCCTGGTCCGTGTGCGAGGTGAACCCCGTAAGAATGAGCTCAACTTCCGGCATGACTGTCCCCTTTCGCTTGCTTGTCACTGCACCTCAACGTGGTCATGGATGGCGTTCAACGTGGCCGGGCCGATGCCTGCCACCTGCAGGAGGTCCTCGACGGCGGTGTAGCGGCCGACGGTCTCCCGGTGCTCGACGATGGCATGCGCCTTGACGGCACCGATGCCCGGTAGCGTCTCGAGGTCCTGAGCCGTCGCTTCGTTCAGGTCGATGACGTCACCGGCTGCGGACGCGCCTCCGCGTGACGTCACGGACGACGTCCCGCCCACCGTCGGGACATAGTAGTGGCCCTCGTCACGGAGGCGGAGGGCGAGATTGAGGCCGGAGGCGTCGGCGTCGTCGAGGGGGCCGCCGGCCATGCGGAGGAGGTCGTCGAGACGGTCGCCGTCGGAGAATGTGTAGACGCCGGGGCGGCTGACCGCTCCAGCCGCGTACGCCTTGAGGGTGGGCGTCGCCGTCGGCTGCGGCAGCACCACCTCCACGCCGCCCCCGTTCCCCCGCTGCACCAGCAACGCGATGCCGCCCGCAAGGGCCAGCAAGAAGAGGAGGACCAGGACGAGGGGCATCCAACGGTCGATGCCCCTCGCGCCCTGAGGCGGCTCCTGCTGTCCTTGAACCAAACGCACCTCCATTGCAGGCGGCCCGCATTCTATCACTGGACGCGCACCAGGTGCGGCCCTAAACCCTGTGTTTTGCGACTGTTCGCGGGTAAATCCGTGGGCTACACTGGCGCCATCCTGACGCTTGGGGGACGTATGACGACCGATGCGACGCCACCGATGGAAGACCGGGGCAAGCTGCTCTCGCAGGCCATCGACGCGATCCGGGCCGTGGCGGGGAAGGTGAGCGGCGACCAGTGGAACGCGCAATCGCCGTGCACGGAGTGGACGGCACGGGACGTGGTGAACCACGTCGTTGGGGGGTCGTCGATGCTGGCGGCACTGTTCGAAGGGAAATCTTGGGCGGAGGCCTCTGGCGGGAGCGCGAGCATCCCGGAGGGCGGCGACCCGCTGGCGGCGCTCGACGCGGCTGCGGGGGCGGCGAAGGCGGCCGTCGCCAAGCCGGGCGCGATGGAGCAGGAAGTGCAGTTCGCTCGGGGGCCGATACCCGGCGCGGGCTTTGCCACGCTGATGTTCACGGACATCCTCATCCACGCGTGGGACCTGGCCAAGGCCACCGGGCAGGACGCCACGCTGCCGTCGGACCTGGTGGATGCGAGCTACGCCATCGTGCTGCCGCGGAAGGGGCAGATGCCGGCGCCGGCCTTCGCGGCGGAGGTGGACGTGCCGGAGGACGCCGACACGCAGACCAAGCTGCTGGGCATGCTGGGGCGCGACGCCAGCTGGTCGGGCTAGGGCCTGCGACGGGTTCCTTCGAGAGGCTCAAGACGGAGTCAGAGCGAGCGGGGCTTCTGAGGCATTCTCCACCCAGGCCCATTGCGTGGGCTTCAGGGATGGGGGCCGCTTCTCTGGAGGATCCTTTTGGGAGATCCGGGAAACGGCTCCCGCTTTGGTATTTTGCTCTGCATTGGTCTTCCCATCCGGGGAGTCGTTTTTCGCTTTTTGGGGAACGGCTCCCGGATTGGCAATCCCGGTAGGGGAGTTGTTTCTTCGGGGACTCGTTTTATGAAATTTGAGAAACGGGTCTTTGTTGGTTATCACGCTGATGCGCTCTGCCGGGCTGGGGGTGTCTCGGTTGTGTTTGCCATGCAGGGAGAGTAGCGCGGGGGAGGGTGGCGCGGAACTTGCTCGTGTCAGGGGGGGCGCTTCGACTGGCTCAGTGCGAACGGATTACGCGGCGTGGTCAGGGCGAACGGGGGGCACTCAGTCAGCGGCACGCTGAAGCTGGCTAGAGAGGTTTGGTGGCGATGATGCGTAGGCGAACGTAGTCCGCCACCCACTGGCCGTCGTGGTAGAGCCGGGGTTGCAGCTCTTCCACGATCGCATCGACGATTTCGGGTTGGGCGTGGGCCGGCACTCTCTCGAAGAAGGACCCGGCAAACATGTCCAGCCAGCGCGCCATGCCTTCGGGGCCTCCGGTCAGCGGGGTGGGTCTCGCGAACAACGTGGCCATCGTAGTCTCGAGGCCGTAGCGTTTCAGCAAGTCCGTATACGAGGGGATGTCCGGGAAGTACCACGGGCTCCGTGGTACAGGTTTGCCGTATCCCGCACCGGCGATGCACTTGCGGATGGCGGCCACAATCGACGCAACGTTGCCTTGCCCGCCCATCTCGGCGACGAGCCTGCCTCCCGGCTTCAGCGCGCGACTGATGCCCGCCACCACAGGCGTCGGAGGGCGCATCCAGTGCAGGGATGCGTTGGAAAACACGGCGTCGAAGTCGTTGTCGAACGTCATTCTCCGGGCATCCACCACTTCATAGGCGACACCGGGAAAGTTCTGACGAGCAAGGCCCACCATGGCCTCATCGTTATCGATGCCCGTCACCTCGGCACCCGCTTCCGCAATGGCCGAGGTCAACTGGCCCGTGCCGCAGCCGACATCCAGGACCTTCTCACCAGGCCTTGGATCGAGCACCGACAACAGGTCTGAGGCGAATTCCCAGACGAACGAAAAGTGCGTGTTATAAGTCCGGGCGTCCCACACGCCTCCGACTGGAGATTGAGGAGGGCTGCCGGCCGCCTCCGAACCGGCGCCAATGCGCTCTTGCGTCACTGCAGGTCTTCCACCTTTGCTTATCGTGATTCACTCGTTCAGGGTCAGGGTGAAGGGCTACGCGGGAGCACACTGGGGGCAGGGACAGGACTCACGGATGGCGTCAAAGGGGTAGATGCCGGTGTAGTGGCCGTCGCTCCAAAGGAACTGGAGGGCGTATCGGCCGACGGGCATGTACTCGAGGGCGACGACGTCCCCGGGAACGGTCGACGGATCGAGCTCGTGGCGGCCCATGCCCTCGCCGACGCAAGTGGCGCAGTGGCATCGGAGGCGCAGGTAGCGGTGGGGATAGACGCTCTGATGGCCGTCGTTCCAGACGATGGTGATGGCTTCGTCGCCAATGTCAACGCTGGAGGGCGTGGGCCGGGCGCCGCCGGTCACGGGCTTGGGGGCCTCGTCGGGCGGGTGCGGCACCGCTAGGCCTCTGCGGCTGCCGGGGCGCGGCTGCTTCGCATGCGGCTGCCCAGCACCGTGAGCAGGAAGGCGACCGCAGCGGGGGCCGCCGCGTACAGGAAGACGTACTCGACGCCGTAGACGTCGGCGACGCGGCCGGAGACCCAGCCGGAGACGGCAGCGAGCACGATTGAAACGCCGAAGACGAAGGAGACCGTCGTGCCCTGCACCACGCTTCCGACGACGTCCATGGCGGCGGCAAGGAGGATGGCCATCATCGGGAAGAGAAAGAGGCCGGTGAAGGCCACGGCGACGAAGAAGGCGGGGCCGTCGGCGGCGGCGAAGAGGGCAAGGGAGCCTATCGAGAGGCCGGCGAAGCCGATGGCCAGCACGACGCGGCGGCCGAACATGTCGGAGAGGTAGCCGAGTACGGGCTGCGAGCCGATGCCGGCGACCTGGAGCAGGGACACGAGGGCGCCGGTGGCGGTGGTCGACATCTGCAGGTCCTCGCGGGCGTAGATGGGAAGGAAGCTCATGATGCCGATCTGGGCGCCGCTGAAACAGGCGGTCGTCGCGAGGACGAGGAGGAGGCGGGGGTTGCCGAGCGCGGCCTTCACGCCGCCGAAATACCGCTTCGTCGTCGTCTCCTCGGCCATCGACGGAACGGACTTGAGCAGCAGGTAGATGCCGATGCCCATGAGGACGGCGGGAATCAGGCTCAGCTCGAGGATTGTGCGCCAGGCGAGAAAGCCGATGAGGAAACCGGTCAGGATCGGGCCGACGGCCTCGCCTATGCTGCCGCCTGTGCCGTGCATCGCGACGGCGAACCCGCGCTTGTCGGGGTAACGGACGGAGAGGGCGGCGAGGGCGGGCGGGTGCCAAAAGGTGATGGCCATGCTGAGAAGGGTCATCGAGATGACGGCCATCCAGAACGTCGGTGAGATGCCGACGAGGAACATGGACACGCCGACGCCGATGAGGGTGAGGGCGAGGACGGCGGCCCAGCGGCCGGCATAGCGGTCGGAGACGAAGCCCGCCGGCAGATTGATCAGCCCGCCGAAGACGCTCCGGGTGGTCGTCAATAGGCCGATGCTGGTGTTGGAAACGCCGAAGGCGGACTTGAGCTCCGGCAGGATGAGCATGGAGCCGGCGTTGAAGACGTGCTTGATGGCGTGGCCGGCGACCACCGCAATGAGCACGAGCAGGCGGTTGTCGACCTGGACGCTCAGCGGACGGGGGGCTGCGGTGGTCTGGGCCATTCTTCACCTGGTCCGAGTTTCGGAAAACAGAGCGCGCCGCCCAGGGCCGTATGGGGAGCCACTTGTAAAGGGGCCCGAAGCGCACATGCAAATATACCCGTGCGGGCATATGCGCGTCAATTAGAGCGGGCACTCGCGTTACGCGGGCCTTCGCAGAAAGGGCATCGCGCCGAGCAGGGTGAAGAGCAGCGCAAGGCTGGCGGGCGCGGCGGCGTAGAGGAAGACGGCGTGGACGCTGTAGGTGTCCGCGACTCGGCCGGCCATCCACCCAGAGAATGACGCAAGAATGATGCCGACGCCGAAAATGATGGACGCCGTCGTCCCCTGCATGTTGCGGCCGACGACGTCCATGCCAAGAGCGAGGATGATGGCCATCATCGGGAAGAGGAAGGGGCCGGTCAGAGCCACCGACGCAAAGAAGGCGAGGCCCTCACCCGTCGCGTAGAGGGACAGGGTGCCGAGGGTGAGCCCGAAGAAGCCGAGGGACAGCACCACTCGCCGCCCTATCCTGTCGGACAGGTGGCCCAAGACCGGCTGGGAGCCGATGCCGGCGATCTGCAGCACGGAGAGCATCAGGCCCGTGGCCGTGGTGGAGAGACCGAGGTCCTCGCGGGCGTAGACGGGGAGGAAGCTCATGATGGCGATCTGTGTGCCGCTGAAGCAGGCGGCCGTCGCGAGGACGAGCAGCAACCGCGCGTTGCGGAGCACCGCACCGACACCGGCGAAGTATCGCCTCGCGCTGGGCTCGGCTGCCAGGACGGGAGCCGCACGGACGAGGAGGTAGACGCCGATGCCCACCAGGACGGCGGGGATGATGCTCAGCTGCAGGGCTGTCCGCCACAGCATGACGCTGAGGAGCAGTCCGAGGATGATCGGGCCGGTCGCCTCGCCGATGCTGCCGCCCATGCCATGCATGCCGATGGCGAAGCCCCGCTTCTCGGGGTAGTGGGCGGAGACGGCGCCGAGCGCAGGCGGATGCCAGAAGACGATGGCCAGCCCCAGCAACGCCATGAAGATAAGGACCGTCCAAAAGGATGGCGATATGCCCACCAGGAACATGCAGACGCCCAGGGCTATGACGGACAGGCCGAGAATGGCCGCCATCCAGCTCGCGAAGCGGTCGGCGACGAACCCGGCGGGGAAGCTGATGAGGCCGCTGAAGCCGTCGCGGGCGGCGGCGATGACGCCGACGTTGGTGTTGCTGAGGCCCATCGCCGCCTTGATCTCGGGCAGGACGAGGACGGAGCCGGAGAGGAAGATGTGGTTCATGGCGTGGCCCACCACGGCCGCGACAAGGAAGAACGTGCGGCCCTGGACTCGGAAGCCGAGCAAATTTGCGGTGGCGGCTGGACGGGCCATGTCTCTCCCAATTCGGAAGGTTCGGCTACAGGAAGCGGTCCAAACCCAGGGGCTCGATGGGCAGGCTCGTGGCGCCGGCAGTGATGAGGTCGGCGGTGGCCTTGCCGAGGGCGGGACCCGCGAGGATGCCCTTGCGGCCGGCGCCCGTCGCGAGGTAGACGCCGCGCAGGCCGGGGACGGGGCCGATGATGGGGGCATTGTCCGGCGCGACGGGGCGCAGGCACGCGGTGTGCAGCTCCACCGTGCCCCTGTCGATGGCGGGGAAGACGCGGCGGGCGCCAGCCATGATGCGTTCGGTGGCGGATGCAGAGGGATCGCGGTCGAAGCCGACGTCATCCTCCGTGGTGCCGGTCCAGAGGAGGCCGTCGGGCTTCCTGACCAGGTAGCTGTGCTGCCAGCCGATATGGGCCATGGCGGGCATCGCGTCCGTTCGGATGCGGAGGATCTCGCCCTTGATGGGGCGGACGGGGACGTCGACGCCGATCCACTCGCGGAGGTGGGCGGACCAGGGGCCCATGGCCAGGACGATGTTGTCGCAGGCGATGGCGCCGCCGTCGTCAAGCTCAACGCCGGTGGCGCGGTCGCCGTCCCAGCGGAGGCCGCTTACGCCGGCGATGCGGAGCTCGGCGCCGTTGCGCTCGGCGGCGCGCATGAGCGAGCGCGTCAGGGTGTCGCTGTCGAGGAGCCAGGTGTGGCGGGTCAGCATGCCGCCGAGGACGCCGGGGCCGATGCCGGGCTCGAGCTGCCGCACCTCTACGCCCTCGTGCCACTCGACGGTGAAGCCGTTGGCCTCCTGCTGGGCGCGGAGGATGCGGAGAGCCTCGAGGTCGTCGTGCTCGAGGGCGACGGTGAGGATGTCCTTCTCGGCGAGGCGGTTGTCAAGGCCGGTGGCCTCGGTGAGGACGGGATGAAGCTCGCGGTGCATGCGGAGGCTCTCGCGGACGAGGGGGAAGAAAGGGCCGTCCATGCCGGCGCCCGACATGATGTAGAGGCCGCCCTGCGCGAAGCCGGAGGCGGCGCCCGCCACCCGTTCGCGCTCGACGACGATTGGGCGCGCGCCCATGGTGGTGAGATAGAAGGCGACGGCGCATCCAGCGACGCCCGCGCCGACGATGACCACATCCGCCGTGTTCCTGTCTTGCACCGCATCCCCCTTTCGCGCCGCATCGGCGCACCCCGATGATAGCAAATTCCCTTTCCTTCAACGGCGGGTTCTGGCACACTGCGTCCCATCAGCCGAGGCCGTGTAGAGGAGCGTCATGCTGCGTCTTGGGTGGTTCAGCACCGGCAGGGGAGAGGGGTCACGGGGGCTCTTCACCTGCGTGAAGGACGCCATCGACCGGGGGGAGCTCGAGGCGGAGATCGCCTTCCTATTCTGCAACCGCGAACCGGGGGAGCACGAGGGGAGCGACGGATTCATGGAGCTGGTGCGCTCGCTCGGCATCCCCGTCATCGCGCTGTCGTCTCAGCGGTTCCGGCGGGAGCGCGGAGCGGCGCGGTTCGCCGACGTTAGGGAGGCGTTCGACGAGGCGACGATGCCACTGCTCGACGGGCACACGGCCGATTTTCACGTAACCGCCGGGTATGGGCTGATCTTCGGGCCCGCGATGGCGCGGAGACGGCCCGCCCTGAACCTGCATCCGGCGGCGCCGGACGGGCCCGTCGGGACGTGGCAGCAGGTCATCTGGCAGCTCATCGAGGCGAAGGCGGTTGTGTCGGGCGCGTTCGTGCACCTGGCGACCGAGGACCTCGACCGGGGGCCTGTCGTCAGCTACGTCACCTTCCCCATCCGCGGCGAGGGGTTCGACGAGCTGTGGCGCGAGGCGGAGGGGTCGGACGCGGCGGAGCTGCAGGCGCGCTTCGGCGAGGAGATGCCGCTGCTGCAGGCGATCCGCCGGGAGGGCGTGCTGCGTGAACGGCCGCTGCTGCTTGAGACGCTGAAGGCGGTGGCATCGGGCCGGATACGCATTTCGGGAGGGGAGGTTGTGGACGAGAGCGGAATGCCGACGGCGCCGCTGTGCCTGAACGATGAGGTGGAGCGGGCCGTCGCGACGGCGGACCGGCCACCGTCGGAGACTCGGGGGTGAGACGGCTGCCGAGCCTGGGGGCGCCGGCGCTGGCAGCCATCGTGCTGCTGACGTGCTTTGCCGCGTGCGGGCCCTCTGACGAGGAGGTTGACGCGCGGATTGCGACGGCGATCGCCGGTATCCCGAACGGAACGACGATGCCCCCCACCGCGACGCCGGTGATTTTCCCCACGCCGCTGCCGACGGCCACGCCCGTCGCACTGCCGACGCCGTTGCCTACCGCTACGCCGGTCGCGTTTCCGACGCCGTTGCCTACGGCGACTCCCTTCCTGTTCCCGACGCCACTTCCAACGGCTACGCCGGTCGTGCTTCCGACGCCGCTGCCGACCGCGACGCCGGTCGTGTTCCCGACGCCATTGCCTACGGCGACGCCCGTTGTCCTGCCCCCCAACGATGAAGTGGACGTGTCAGCGCTGTACCGGGAGGTGGTGGACTCCGTCTTATACATCGAGACGCCCGATGAATTGGGCACGGGGTGGGTCCTGGGCGATGGGCTCATTGTGACAAATGAGCATGTAGTCGGGGACGAACTGGCGGTAACCGTGCGGCATGCCTTTCTTCCGCCATTTCGAGCGGACGTCGTCTTCACGGACCCAGTCTTGGACGTGGCCTTCCTCTCTTACAACACGGAGGCAACCACGCTGGAGCCACTGCCGACGAGGGGAGTCACCAATGACAACGTAGGCGAAACGCTGTTCGTGCTGGGCTATTCCCACTATGGCGTGCAGGAAAACGGAACCGTAGGCGGAGCGGCCGTCAAGCGCGGGGTCCTGTCGGCCATCGTGGGATTCGGCGACCAGGGCGGGAGGCGACTGCGCATCGACGCCGTGGTGGACCCGGGCGACAGCGGCGGACCGGTGCTCGACACACTGGGGCGGGTCGTCGGCATGAACAAGGGAGTGCTGGAAACGAGCGAATCAGGGCGACGGATCGTGGGGATCTTCTACGCGGTGCACATGGAGGAGATCGAGGCGCTGCTGGCGGAGCACGAGGCCGAGGCTAGTCCTGGCTAAAGTCGCCGCTCACCCCGCCGCTCTTGTGGACGAGGCGGACATTCTCGAACCGGATGGCGCGGTCGACGGCCTTGCACATGTCGTAGACGGTGAGGGCGGCGACGCACACGGCGGTCATGGCCTCCATCTCGACGCCGGTCTGCGCCGTGGTTGCAACGGTCGCGGTGATGCGGACGGCGGAGGCGGACTCGTCGGGCTCGAGATCGACGGCGACCTGGCTGAGGGGGATTGGGTGGCAAAGGGGAATGAGGGACGGCGTCTGCTTGGCGGCCATGATGCCGGCGATGCGGGCCGTCGCGAGGGCGTCACCCTTCTCGAGCTCGCCGGCCACGATGAGGGCGAGGGTCTCGGGCTGCATGACGACGCTGCCGACGGCGGTGGCCTCGCGGAGGGTGGCGGGCTTGGCGCCGACATCGACCATGCGGGCGTGGCCGGACTCATCGAGGTGGGTCAGGCGGGGGTCCTCGGCGGAGGCTTTGTTGGGCTGGGATTCGAGGGTCATGGCGCTCCTAGCCGCCTATCCTGTACATCTCGACCTTGCGGGGCGTTGCGCCTGAGGTGACGCGAAGGGCACGGCGGAGGGAGGCGCGGAGCTCCGAGTAGCGGTCCTCCCGGCGGTCCCAGACGGCGGCGATGATGGCGGCGAGGTCCTCGTCGGAGGCGCCGTCGCGCATGGGGCCCATGAGGTCCGTGCCCTCCGAGCCGAAGAGGCAGGTGAAGAGTTTGCCGTCGGTGGAGAGGCGGGCGCGGGTGCAGTCGCCGCAGAAGGGGGCGGTGACGGAGGCGATGACGCCCATTTCGCCCTCGCCGTCGGTGAAGCGCCAGCGCTGGGCGACCTCGCCGGTGTAGTTGGGGCTGGCGGGCTCGATGGGGAGCTCGGCGTTGATCCGGTCGAGGATCTCCCTGGCGGGCACGACCTCGGACTCGTCCCAGTTGTTCAGGTTGCCGACGTCCATGTACTCGATGAAGCGGGCGATGTAGCCGCGCTCCTTACACCAGCGGGCGAGGTCGACGATGGTGTGGTCGTTGACGCCCCGGACGACGACGGAGTTGATCTTGATGGGCGTCAGGCCGGCGCCGTCAGCGGCCTGGATGCCTTCCAACACGCGGTCCACGCTGTGGCCGAGGCCGTTGAGCTGGCCGAATATCGCCTCGTCCAGCGTGTCGAGGCTGACAGTGACTCGGGAGAGGCCGGCGTCACGGAGGGGCTGCGCGTGGCCGGCCAGGACGTAGCCGTTGGTGGTCATCGCCATGTCATGAACGCCATCGATGCCGGCCAGCATCGCGATAAGCTTCTCGAGGTCGGCGCGCACGAGGGGCTCGCCGCCGGTGATGCGGAGCTTGGTAACGCCGAGGCCGACGAAGATGGCGGCGAGGCGGGTGATCTCCTCAAAGCTGAGCATCTGGGCCTTGGACAGGAACTTGTAGCGCTCGCCGTAGACCTCGGCAGGCATGCAGTAGGGGCACCGGAAGTTGCACCGGTCCGTCACGGAGATGCGGAGGTCCCTGAGGGGCCTGTTCAGCGTGTCCAGCGGCATTCATCGCTCCTGCGGGGCCCGTGCGGTCTACGGCTGGCGGGATTCCCGCTCGATCAGCAGGGCGGCGGCCTTTCGTGCCGCCCGCGCCCGATGGCTCACCTGGTTTTTCTCCTCAAGGGAGAGCTCCGCCACCGTCTTGCCGTATTCCGGCAGAAAGAAGACGGGGTCATAGCCAAAGCCGCCGTCTCCCCTGGGTCCATACTCAATGATACCAGAACAGGCGCCCTCACAGGTGACGGTGGGCTCGCCGGGGGCGGCGAGGGCGAGCACGCAGCGGTAACGGGCGGTGCGGCGCTCCCACGGGGTGCCGGCGAGGCGTTCGAGCACGAGGGCGGTGCGGTCGTCGTCGGAGGCGTGGTCACCGGCGAAGCGGCGCGAGTGGACGCCGGGGGCGCCGTCAAGGGCGTCGACCTCGAGGCCGGAGTCGTCCGCCAAGGTAAGGAGGCCGCTCATGCGGGCGTAGGTCTCGGCCTTGATGACGGCGTTACCCTCGAACGTGTCGGCGGGCTCCTCTATCTCCGTTGGGAGGCCAAGGTCGCGCAGGGAGACGAGCGTGTAAGGGGTATCGCGCAGGAGCTCGGCGAGCTCAAGCACCTTCCCGGGGTTGCCCGTGGCGACGAGGAGCCTTCGATCCATTCGACCCTCCGTATTCACCTTAGACCACCGCGTGCGCGAGTCAATAGGGTCAGGGCGGCCCTTCGAGAGCCTCAGGGCGAACGGGGCTGGTCCGTCGGGGTTCCTGCCTCCGCAGGAACGACGGGGCGGTATGTCCTTTTCCTCATCTACAAGAGGGAACGACAACGCTTGCATTGGCGTAGCGGTGAGTCCACAATCGAACCGTTGGCCTTCGATAAAAGACAGGCCAAGGGGAGCAATGCGTGCAGCGCAGCTGGCAGCCCAAGCCGGGCGACCCGGTTGTCCGGCGACCCAGAGTCCAGGAGACCCGCCCCGTCACTATACGCATCCCCCTGCGCACCTCCCGGTTACGCCCCATCAACTCTCCCATAACGCTCATCGGCGGGCTCACCGCGCTCATCGCCATCGGCACCGTGCTGCTCATGCTGCCGATTGCGAGCGCGAGCGGGGAGTGGTCGCCGCCGATGAGCGCGCTGTTCACGGCTACGTCAGCGGCGACGGTGACGGGGCTGGTGGTGGTGGACACGCCGACGCACTGGAGCTTTGTTGGACAGGCGATCATCTGGCTCCTGATCCTCGTGGGAGGGCTGGGCTGGATGACGATGGCGGGGTTCATCTACATCCTGCTGGGCCAGCGAATCACGCTGCCGCAGCGGATGGCCTTCCGTGAGGGGCTCGGCGACACGCGCATCGGCGGCATCCTGCGGGCGATACGCAACCTGATGGTCACGGCGCTGGCACTGCAGCTGGTGGGGGGCGTGCTGCTGACGATCAACTTCGCGGCGTCGCTGGACATGTCGCTGCCGGAGGCGGCGTGGCACGGGGTCTTTCAGGCGGTGAGCGGCTTCAACAACGCGGGCTTCACCACACTTCCAGACTCGCAGAGCCTGAGCGCCTTCCGCGAGGACCTGGTGACGTTGGGCGTCATGGCATTCCTCATCATGCTGGGCGGGCTGAGCTTTGCGGTCATCTCCGACCTGGTGCGGGTGCGACGGTTCTCGCGGTTCAGCCTGGACACCAAGATCATCGTCGTTGCCAGCGTGGCGCTTTGGGTTCTGGGCGCGGTGGTGGTCTTCGGCTTCGAGTACGACCGGCCGGAGACGCTGGGCGCGATGCCGCTGGGGCAGAAGGTCGTGCACGCGGCCTTCGAGTCGATCACGGCGCGGGCCGCGGGGTTCAGCACCATCAACACGGGCGTGCTCAACTCCGCGACGATCTTCTTCATCATGGGGCTCATGTTCATCGGAACGGCGTCGGCGTCGGCGGGCGGCGGGATACGGCTGAACACCTTGGGTGTGGTGGTGGCGACGATCGTCGCGTCGATCCGGGGACAGGACCACGTGACGGCGTTTGGCCGCGAGGTGTCGCCGTTCCAGGTGCACCGGGCCATCGCGGTGACGATTCTGGGGTTCCTGCTGGTCTTCGTGGTGGCGTTCATCCTGACGGGAACCGAGAGCGGGCACGAGTCGTTCATCAACTTGTTGTTCGAGGCGTTCTCGGCGGTGGGCACGGTGGGGCTGAGCACGGGAGTCACGCCGGACCTGAGCGTGGTGGGGCAGCTGATGATCATCGTGACCATGGTGATCGGGCGCATCGGGCCGCTGGCGCTGGGGCTGGCGCTGGTGCATCACGAGGGAAAGTCTGCGCTTTACCGGTACCCGACGGAGAGGGTTAGAATAGGCTAGGGGCAAGTATGGCGAACTCACAAGTCGTAGTCATCGGGCTGGGCAGGTTCGGGTCGAGCGTGGCGTTCACGCTCTACCAGATGGGCCACGACGTGCTGGCGCTGGAGACGGACGAGGCGCTGGTGCAGGAGGCGATGGGCAAGGTCACGTACTCGGTGCGGGCCGACGCCACGCAGGAGAACGTGCTCCGCGAGCTGGGCGTGCCGAACTTTGACATGGCGGTGGTCGCCATCGGCTCGAACGTAGAGGCGAGCATCATGGCGACGGTGCTGCTGAAGAGCATGGGCATTCCGTACATCGTCGCTCGTGCCCGGACGCCGCTGCACGGTCGGACGCTGGAGCGCGTGGGCGCGGACGTGGTCGTGCACCCGGAGCAGGAGACGGGTCACCACGTGGCGCGGAACCTGTTCCACCCCGAGGTGCAGGACTACATGGAGATCAGCCCCAACTTCGGCATCAGCATGGTGCGGACGTCCGCGCAGGCGGTGGACCGGACGCTCAAGGACATGGGGCTGACGGGCGCGCGGGACAAGTACGGGCTGGCGGTGCTGGCCATCCGCAGAGGGCAGGACATCATCCTGCTGCCGGCGGAGGACGAACGCATCCACCCCGATGACACGCTGGTGCTGGCGAGCAAGGAAGACCTGCTGGACCGGCTTCGGGAGACGGGGGTCGCGCAGCTCTCGGTGATGCGGGAGGGGTAGGGCGCACAGAGTCTTGCCGCAACAGCATTGTGAAGGAACGTGAAATCCCCTTGCGCAACCGTTTTTCAGCGTCCATAATCGGGTTTCGGACAGCTTGGTGGCCGAGCGCCAAACTCTGATTTGAGTAAGATCTCCGGATGCACATAAAGCGGCTGCTACTCCCCATCAAAGGGCAGCGCGTCGACGAACATGCGTTGGAGTTCGCATGCAGCCTGGTGCGGCACGAGCACGGCTGTGTCTGCCTCCTCTCCGTCATCGAAGTCCCCCGTGAGTACGCCGTAGACGCCGAGTTGCCGGGCGCGGTCGCGCAGAGCGAGGCGCTGCTGCGGCAAGGCGAGGCCTTCGTCAAGTCACGCAAGGTTAAGGTGGAAGCGGACCTGCTGCAGGCTCGGGACTCCGGCCCGGCCATCGTGAAGGAGGCGCAGGAGGCGCGTGTCGACGCTGTCCTGCTGGGGCTTCCGTACCGCAGGAAGCAGGAGGGCATCGCCTCCCACAGCGACACCGCGTACATCCTGGAGCACTCGCCCTGTCCCGTCCTCATCTTCCGCGAGCCCATGCCGGCGGGGGGAAGCCGGCCATCGCAAGAGACCGCCGGAGCGACACCTGAAGGTCGCCGATGAACGTCATCGTCATGGGCTGCGGCCGCATCGGCACCCAGATCGCCATTACCCTCTGGCGGGAAGGGCACCGGGTCACGGTGCTCGATCCCGTCCCCGAGAGCTTCCTCAGCCTTCCCATGGAGCTCCGCGAGACCGAGGGCTCGACCATCGTGTGCGACGGCATCCTGGAGGAGGAGCTGATACACGCAGGCATCGAGGAGGCGGATGTCTTCGTCGCCGTGTCGAACAGGGACAACCGGAACGCCATGGCGGCGCAACGGGCGAAGCACATCTTCAACGTGCCGCACGTGGTCTGCCGGGTGGGCGACGTGGAGCGGCAGGAGATGTACAACAAGCTGGGGCTTGCGGCGATCAGCCCCACAAAGATCACGTCCGCCCTCATACTTGAGGCGGTCTTCCCGTAACCCATGTACATCGTAGTGGTCGGCGGCGGCAGGGTTGGCTTCTACCTGGCTCGTGCCCTCTTCAACGCGGGGCACGAGGTCTTCATCGTGGAGCGGAACAGCCGGCGCGTGGACGAACTGGTGGCGCAGTTCGGCAACGTTGCGATCAAGGGCGACGGGTCCGAGCCGATCATCCAGATGGCGGCGGGCGTCGCGCGGGCGGACATCCTGATCGCGACGACGGGCGCCGACGAGGACAACCTGGCCGCATGCCAGCTCGCGAAGCACCGGTTCAACGTGCCGAGGACGGTGACGCTGATCAACAGCCCGGAGGACGAGCGGCTGTTCGAGATCCTGGGCGTGGACGTGGTGCTGAGCAGCACGCAACTGATACTGGGCGCCATCGAGGGGGAGCTGCCCGCCCACGCGGCGGCGCACGTCCTGCCGGTGCGGGGCAACCGGGAGGCGGCGGCCATCGAGGTGCCGCCGGGGTCGCCGATCATCGGCAGGCGGCTGGGGGCCATCGCCCTCCCGCCGGAGACGTTCATCGTGGCGGTGATCGACAGGAACGGGGAGCTGAAGGAGCTCAACGACGACACGCAGGTGGAGCTCCACGACGAGATCGTGGCGATCGCCGCGTCCGACCAGGCAGAGGCGCTTCTGGAAATCGTGAGCGCCAGGAGATAAGAGTGGCGAAGCGCATTGCATACCTCGGCCCGCCCGGGACGTACACGGAGGACGCCACGGAGCGGTACGACGCGACGGCCGAGCGAGACCCCCGGCCCACGATAGCGGCGACGGCGGAGGCCGTGAGGAGCGGTGAGGCAGACGAGGGGGTCGCGCCCATCGAGAACAGCCTAGAGGGCGCGGTCAACGACACGCTCGACCTGCTTATCCGCGAGGACGTGCTCATGGTGCGGCAGGAGGTGCTGGTCGACATCCGGCACTGCCTGCTGGTGAAGCCGGGGACACAGGCGCCGGACATCAGGGTAGTGTACTCGCACCCGCAGGCGCTGGGACAGTGCCGCCGCTACCTGGAGGAGACGTTCCCCAACGCGAGGCCGCAGGCGGCGCTGTCCACGGCGGCGTCGGTGGAGCAGATGCTGGCCAGCGACGAGCCTGCGGGGGCCATCGCGTCGCGGCGGGCGGGGAACATGTACGGCGCGGAGGTACTGCAGGAGGACATCCAGGACCAGGCGGGGAACACGACGCGGTTCGTGGTTCTGGCACGGGAGGACCATGAGCCGACGGGCGACGACAAGACCTCGATCTGCTTCGACTTCGACGAGGACAGGGGAAGCCTCGTAGGGGACACGCCGGGGCTGCTGTACGAGGTGATCCGTGAGTTTGCGGAGCGCAGGATCAGCATGACCAAAATCGAGTCGCGGCCCTCCAAGTGGGAAATGGGGCGCTACATTTTCCTGGTGGACCTCATGGGACACAGGTCGGACGCGAATTTGGCCGAGGCGCTGGAGGCGGTGCGGAAGAAGACGTCGCACGTCAAGGTATTCGGCTCCTACCCACGGTGGCGGGCGCCGGTCGTCTAGCCCGAGCCCTCGACCCGGTAGACGGTCACCTCCGGGTTCTCGTACGCCACTGACAGCACTCCGTCCCCGGCCATTGCCTCGAACTTCGCCAAGCCTTCCGCCGGATAGTACTGACGCTCGGTCTGGCCGACGTAGACGTAGTCGACGCGGTACCGGCGTAGGAGATCCTCGGTCTCGTCCTCGCTTTCGCCCGCGTAGATGAGGTGCACGTCCGCAACGCGCTCGTGCACGGCGGGGCAGGGGTCCAACCCGCATCGCTGTTGAATCTGGTGCCAGTCCCAGCCGAGGACCGTCGGGAGGCCGGTGTAGACGGAGACGCGGCTGCCCCATCGGTAGAGGGGCGTGCGGCCGTCGAGGACGACGGGCGTGCCGTCAAGGTTGTCGCGCAGCCACTCCATCGCCTCAAGGTCCCACCTCAGCACGGTCTCACCCTGATCGACGTAGACGGCGTGCTCCATGTAGACCGTGCCATCGAGGGTCAGGGGCGTCGACACGAAACGCTGATCGAGGCGGGCCTGCGTGCCGAGCACGGGGTAGACGGCGGAAGCGGCGACGAGGGCGACCAAGCCGGCCGTCCACACGCCGGTCCACAGCCGGGGACGCGTGAACCAACCCCGGACGAAGCCCAGATGCCAGAGGGCGTACGCGCCGGCGAGCGAGAAGAAGAGCCACGCCTGCAGGTAGAGCTTGAAGACGGTGTTCTGCCGGTCGATGTCGCCGCGCAGGACGAGGACGTCCACGACTGCGCCGATGGCGAGGGCGACGGCGAGGAGGCCGAGGGGCAGCAGATGGAAGGGCGCGGAGCCCCTCACGCCGGTAGCGTCGCCGCCCCACCGCCATCGGCGGAGGAAGAGCCAGCCGAGGAGCGGGACGCTGACCGTCAGCAGCAGCGCGCTGAGAACCGCCAGCGTGCCGTAGCCGACGGTCGCGAGGGCGATGCCGAAGGAGACGAGCAGGCCGACGGTGAAACCCAGCGCCAGTGACCAGAACCCCTTGAGCGTCGACATCCAGCGCCACATGCGGGGCACGGCCTCGACGGCGAGGAGGGTGACGGCGACATAGACGAACAGGCCGTGTATCGCGAGGTACTGGCCAAGGGGCGTCGTCGCCGGCGCGAGGCCGAGGCCGGGGAAGCCGTTCACGAGGCGCAGGTGGAAGGAGAGCCAGAAGGCGAAGGACAAGACCACGAAGAGGGCGAGCAAGCCCACCGTCCGGTGCAGCAGCGGCCGGGTGACGCGCCGAGTCGCGAGCCACTGGCCGACGACGATGCTCGCGGCTCCGAGGCCGAGGTAGACCGGGAAGTCCCAGGTGTTGGCCGCGGCGAGGGCGCCGACGGTGAGGGCCAGCAGGGCGAGGGTCAACGGGAACCGCCAGCGGGCGATGCCTCGGCGAGAGAGGAGCACGGCGTTCAGGCAGAGGCCGACGGCGAGCAGGGCGAGGGGCATCGCCATGAGGTGGGCGTGGAGGTCGCCGTAGAGGAAGGTGAAGAAGGGGAACTCGGTTATCTCAAAGCCGGGCGGGTCCGGCGGCATCATGCGCGTGGGCGCCCAGAAATCGAAATCGGCGATGCGGCCGCTGAGGAGCTGGCCGCCGCCGTGGAGGTTGCCGAGGACGACGGCCATCGTCGTTGCGGCGACGCCGGCGGCTATGGCCGTCCATGCGGGCGGGCGTGGGATGCGCCGGAGCCATCGGCGCGTGCCCTCGACGAGGTTGTAGCCGAGGGAGAAGGCGGCGCACGCGGTCAGCGCGAAGAAGAGGGGTATGGCGAGGTTGTAGGCAACGGCGGCGGGGATGGCGGTGACGCGGATGAGCGTCGCGACCATGAACTGGCCGAAATAGTAGTAGTTGAGGGCGCCGCCGGCGAACCAGGGATCGAGGGGGGGCATCATCGTCGAGCGGAGGACGGCGTTGAGGTGGGCGAAGTCCATGGGCTTCTCGCCGCCGAAGACGGGGTGCCACAGGTCCGGGTTGGCGGCGCGCACGAGGAGGAAGGCGACGAAGGCCGCAAGGAAGAGGGCCTCCTCGGCGAGGAGCAGGCGCCATCGACGGCGCACGAAGGCCCACAAGGACTCGCGGAAGCGCCAGGCCAGCCAGCCGGAGACTGCGGCGAGGAGGAGGAAGCCGAGGGTGATGCCTACGCGGCCGAAGCCGATCCAGCCGAGGCTCGCGAGGAGCCAGGGGACGTAGGCCAGCAGCAGGAAGCCGAGGGGCTTCGCGAGCAGGTAGCCGCGGTCCGGGAGGGCGCGGAAGACGACGAGGCCCAAGGGCAGCGCGGCGAGCGTCCCGGCGTAGACGGCCAGCAGCCAGACCGGCAGGGGCCATCGCGCGCCGATGCCGTGGGGGGGCGTGATGTCGCGCAGGGCGCCGCCGGAGCGCTGGCGCTCCCATTCGGCGTCGGATACGAGCATGGCGTCGAAGGACGGCGGGGCGTCGCGGGCGGCCGCGCCGAGGAGGCCGAGAAGCTGCGCAGAGTTGAGGCGCCCGGTGTTCTGGAAGACGAGCACCTGCGGGTGGTCGTAGACGCTGAAGCTCTCGTCGGCGAAGCCCATGTGGACGCGCAGGCCGCCGGGGTCGAAGGCGTCGATGCCGGCGGGCGGGGTCAGGTCGGCGCGGCCGTAGACATCGTTGACGAGGCTGACCCCGAGGAGGGAGGGGTACTTCTGCTCGACGTGGACGAGCTCGTAGCCGAGCTCGCCGGCGAAGAGCATCGGGTAGAAGGCGCGGGTCATGCCGTAGGGGATGGGGTAGTCGCCGGGGAGGCGCGGTATCGTGCCGAAGAGGCGGCTGCTGTAGAAGTAGACGTAGTCGGCCTCAGCGAGATCCTCTGCAACCCCGGCGATCTTCTGCGGCGTGTCGGGATTGTACAGGGGCAGCTCGCGCTGCTCGAACGGTTCGAGACCACGGAGGCCCTCCTCCCAGTGCTCCCGCAGAAGGAGCGAGCCTTCTGGCGCGTGCTCGTTCAGCCATTCCGACGCCTGGTTTGCCGGGTGGGGCACGGCGTACATGGCGACGTAGCCAAGAGCGTAGAAGGCCGTCGTGAGGACCACGACGCCGACGGCGGCAGCCGCCCAGCGGGTGAGGGACTGGGCGCGGGCGCGGAGCCAGTCGTGGCCCTCAAAGAGCATGGCGGCGCCGAGGATGACCATGAGCGGCGCGGCGGGGAGCAGGTAGCGCAGGAACTTGACCTCGAACAGGCCGGTGATGAGCAGCAGCGGGACGAGGAAGGCCAGGATGACAGTCAGCTCGGCGCCGCCGCGCCAGAAGGTCTTGGCGCTCGCCCACGCAAGGCCCGCGAGGGAGACGAGGCCGAGGAGCGGGCCCAGCCCGAAGAGGGAGAGATGCCAGGCGTGGTAGACGAAGGGCACCGTGTCGACGTACTGGCGCGTGTAGGGGTAGTCGCGGATGCGGCGGACCATCTCGCTCTGCTCGATGAAGGCGTCGGAGAAGCGGGCCCAGTCGAGGATGGCGTAGGGCTCGGTCACGACGAATGCTGCGGCAGCCACAGCAACGGCGCCCGCAAAGGCGATGGCCGCGCGCCACCAGGCGCTTGGCACGTCAAAGGGGACGGCGTGGACGGGGGCCTGCCGCCACGCCGCGAAGACGTGGGCGAGGGCGAGGGGCAGAAAGATGGGCGCAGAGCTCACCTTGGTCGCCATCGCGAGGCCGACAAAGAGGCCGGCCCAGAGGGAGTCGCGGGGGCGGGCGCGGCGGACGACCTGCACCATGAAGTAGAGGCCGGCGACGATGAAGAGGGTCTGGAAGGTCTCGGCGGCGAAGAAGTGGCTGAGCTGGATGTGCAGCACGGCCAGCCCCGTCAGCGCGGCGGCGAGCAGGCCAACGCGGCGGGAGAACAGGAGCAGGCCGAGGCGGTAGACCATGAAGACCGTCGCGGTGTCGGCGAGGGCGGAGAGGACGCGGCCGACCTTGCTGAGCTCGACGATGTCGAGGTCAGTGACGGGGGAGAGGGCGATCTGCAGCGCCTTGAGGGCGTAGATGGGCAGGGTGCCGTAGGGGAACCACCGGGGGTTGAGGGGGCTCTCGTCGGCGTCGAGGAGGACGCCGAGGTCGTCGAGGGGCGGGAGCGATAGGTCGTAGGTGTGGGAGAGGATGGCGCGCTCGTCGGGGTGGTAGAGTGCGCCGCCGTCCCAGTCGATGCCGTAGAGGCGCAGGGCCAGCGCCGCCGCCAGCAGGAGCGGCAGCGCGAGCCGGTTGGCCCACAGCAGGAGGCTCCGGCGCACGGGCGGCGGCGCGTCCACACGGACGCCCGAATCAGCGTCCGTCATGGCACACCGCCACGGCAGGGCGGGCGTCGACGGCCCCGACGGGTCGCGTTACCGCTACAGCCCCCTGGCCGCCAGGAACGCACACAGGTCCGACGTCCGGCAAGAGTAACCCCACTCGTTGTCGTACCAGCCCATGACCTTCACCATGTTGCCGCCGAGGGACATGGTGATGGAGGCGTCAATGCTGCAGGAGTGCGGGTCTTCCTTGAAGTCGCTGCTGACCAAGGGCTCCTCGCAGTACTGGAGGATACCGGCCAGCGGGCCCTCGGCGGCGGCCCTGAAGGCGGCGTTGATCTCCTCGACGGAGGCGTCGACGGCGAGGGTGGCCGTCAGGTCGATGATGGAGCCGGTGGAGACGGGCACGCGGTAGGCGAGCCCGTGGATCTTGCCGTTGAGCTCCGGCAGCACCACGCCGACGGCCCGGGCCGCGCCGGTGGTGGTGGGGATGATGTTCTCGGCGGCCGCGCGCGCCCGGCGGAGGTCCGAGTGGACGACGTCCAGGATGCGCTGGTCGTTGGTGTAGGCGTGGACGGTGGACATCAGGGCCTTCTCAATGCCAAAGGTCTCGTGGAGCACCTTGGCCATGGGGGCGACGCAGTTGGTGGTGCAGGAGGCGTTGGAGAGGACGTTGTGCTGGGCGGGGTCGTACTTGTCCTCATTGACGCCGAGGACGACGGTCAGGTCCTCGCCGGTGGCGGGGGCGGAGATGACGACCTTGCGGACGGTGTCGTGGATGTGGGCGCCCGCCTTTTCGGCGGCGGTAAAGATGCCGGTGGACTCGACGACCATCTCGGCGCCGACCTCGCCCCAGGGGATCTGGCCGGGGTCGCGCTCGGAGAAGACGCGGACGGCGCGCTCGTTGACGACGAGGTGGCCGTCGCTGACCTCGACGGTGCCGGGGAAGCGGCCGTAGTTGGTGTCGTACTTGAGCAGGTGGGCGTTGGTCTTCGAGTCCGCCAGGTCGTTGACGGCGACAACCTCAATGTCGGACGGGTGCCGCTCCAGGCACGCCTTGAACACCTGCCGGCCTATCCGACCGAACCCGTTGATGCCGATTTTGGTCGCCATGATCTCCCTCCGTATACGCGTGTATTCAGCTTTTCGCCAGGGCCTTGAACGCGCCGAGGCCGCCGTAGCGGGCATCGGCGCCGAGCTCCTCTTCGATGCGCAGCAGGCGATTGTACTTGGCGACGCGCTCCGAGCGCGCGGGCGCGCCGGTCTTGATCTGCCCCGCGTCCAGCGCGACGGCAAGGTCGGCGATGGTGGTGTCCTCGGTCTCGCCGGAGCGGTGGCTGATGACGTTGGTCCAGCCGGCGGCGGCGGACATGCGGACGGCGGCCAGCGTCTCCGTCAGCGTGCCGATCTGGTTCAGCTTGATGAGGACGGAGTTGGCCGCGCCGGTGTCTATGCCGCGCTGGATGCGCTGGGTGTTGGTGGTGAAGAGATCGTCGCCGACGAGCTGCACCCGGTTGCCTATCTTCGCGTTCAGGGCAGCCCAGCCCTCCCAGTCGTCCTCGGCCATGCCGTCCTCGATGCTGATGATGGGGAACTCGGCGCAGAGGGACTCCCAGAAGGCGACCATCTCCTCGGATGAGAGGGACGCGCCCTCCCTGTGGAGCATGTACTTGCCGTCCTGGTAGAACTCGGAGGCGGCGGGGTCGAGGGCGAGGAAGACGTCGACGCCGGGGCGGTAGCCGGCGGCGGAGATGGCCTCGTGGACGACGGCGAGGGCCTGGCGGTTGGTCAGCGACGACGGGGCGAAACCGCCCTCGTCGCCGACGTTGGTGCCGTGGCCCGCCTTCGTGAGCAGCCGCTTGAGAGCCTGGTAGATCTCGGCGCCGGCGCGGAGGGCGTCAGAGAATCGCTCGATGCCGGCGGGGGCGACCATGAACTCCTGGATGTCCGTGGAGTCCTGAGCGTGCTTGCCGCCGTTGAGGATGTTGAGCATGGGGACGGGAAGGGTCACCCCCTCGCCAAGGTGGCGATAAAGGGGGACGCCGCTGGACGCGGCGGCGGCGTGGGCGACGGCGAGGGAGACGCCGAGGATGGCGTTGGCGCCCATCTCCGACTTGTCCGGGGTGCCGTCGGCGTCGAGGAGGCGGTGGTCGACGGTCTCCTGGTCGTCGGCGGGGAGGCCGGCGACGGCGAGAGCGAGTCGGCGGCCGACGTTCTCGACGGCTTTGCGGACGCCCGCGCCGCCGAAGCGGGCGGCGTCGCCGTCGCGCAACTCGACCGCCTCGTAGCGGCCGGTGCTGGCGCCGGAGGGGACGGCGGCGCGGCCGACGGCGCCGTCGGACAGCCGCACGTCGACCTCGACGGTGGGGTTGCCGCGGGAGTCGAGGATCTCGCGGGCGCGTACTTCGCTGATCGTTGCCGTCATACTCTTGCCTGCTTGGATTCCGCGACGGCCATCGCCTTGTCGACGGCGTCGACGGGGGAGCCGGCGCGGATGATTGCCGTGTCCTCGACGCCATCGACGCTCATGCGCCAGGTGTTGAGGCCGATGACCGTCGCGCCCTCGCCGAGGGCGTGGCCGATCTCGGACAGGGTGCCGTATGCGCCGTCGATGGCGATGACGGCGCGGCCGGCCTTGGCGACGATGGCGTTCCGCATGTAGCCCATGCCGGTGGCGATGGGGTAGTCGACGTAGGAGTTGGCGTCGTCGGGGATGTGGCCGGGGAGGATGCCGATGGTGACGCCGCCGCCGGCCTTGGCGCCCCGGCAGACGGCCTCCATGACGCCGGTGAGGCCGCCGCAAACGACCACAGCGCCCCTCCTCGCGAGCTCAAGGCCGACCTGATAGGCGTCCTCCAATGCGGAGGGCGCGGCACTGCTGCCGCCGATGACCGTGATGAGCGTAGGGCGATACTGCGTCGTCATGGCTTGCACCATGATAGCATCCCGCGTTCGGCGGGCCAACGGCTCCTTCGACGGAACTCAGGACAGGCCCCCTTCGACGGGCTCAGGACGCAGTCAGGACAGGGCGGAGCGGGGAATTGAGTTGTGTTTCCGGGCGTTTTGGATTGTGTTTTTGTCGTTTCCAGATACGGAAGGGGCCTATTACGACTAAAACGACTGCGGGAGGTCCGTAGCTGGAAGGGGGTTGAGTTGCATTGAATCGCAATTGTGCTGCAGTGAGACAACGGTATTGGGAACGGGTTGAGTTGCAATGAGATACAGGAAGCAATTCCGGGCGTCCGCACAAGCGTGGGGTCGAACCCCGCAATGGGGCGAGCGGCTAGCTGGGTGGTGCGATTGCTCATTGCCGGAGGGTAGGCGCAGGCGCGGTGGATGGTCTAGCGGACGACGGCAGTGACGTCGGGGAGGCGAAAAATAGGGATTGACGCCGTCCTCGCGGCTTGATTCGGTGGGGGTGGGGGTGCTACTCTAGTTTGGACATCGTTGGGTGGTTGTCTCCCACAAATGGGAGAGCGGCCTTTAAGGGCAGCCCAGAGAGGCTGGCAAGGCGCTCCACTCCCGGGCGATGGCGTGTGCAGACATGCCATAGGCCTACGCCACCGGAGCCCCTTGCCTTGTGCGGCAAGGGGTCTTTTCTTGCCCCGCACTTAGCCGCCGGAACCACTCGTGAAGGTGAAGCCGTGCCCGAGCCTGGGGAAAAGTCCATTCTGTCACGCGAGCAGATCCGCCGCGCGCTGAACCGCATTGCGCACGAGATCCTCGAGCGGAACGGCGGCGCGGGGGAACTGCTGCTGGTGGGCGTTCGCACACGGGGCGTGCCGCTGGCGCAGCGGCTGGGCGAGCTGGTGTCGGACATCGAGGGGGAGCCGGTGCCGGTGGGGTCGCTGGACGTAACGCTGTACCGGGACGACGTGCACCTGCGCGGGCTGCTGACGCTCGAATCGACGGACCTGCCAGTGGGGGTGACGGACCGCCGGGTGGTGCTAGTGGACGACGTGCTGTTCACGGGGCGGACGGTGCGGGCGGCGATGGACGCGGTGATGGACATCGGCCGGCCGACGAAGGTGCAGCTCGCGGCGCTCATCGACCGGGGGCACCGGGACCTGCCGATCCGGGCGGACTACGTGGGCAAGAACATCCCGAGCTCGTTGTCGGAGGACATTCGCGTCCGGCTGGTCGAGACGGACGGCGTAGACGAGGTGGTCATCATGCGGCGCGAGGGCGCGCCCTTCGACAGGCTCAGGACGAGCGGTGGGCGGGCGTAGGGGACGCCCCCTTCGAGAGCCTCAGGACGGAGTCAGGGCGACCCTTCGACAAGCTCAGGGCGAACGGGAGTTGGTGGAAGGGCGAACGGTGGTACATCGGGGTTCCTGCCTGCGCAGGAACGACGGGGGTAAGGCGGGAGGCGAGCGATGACAAGCATCAGGCCCGCACGAGAAGAGCAGACGGCGGTTGCGCCCTTCGCGGCGCAGATCGCGGAGTCGGCGCCGCCCGCAGTGTGGCGGCACCGGCACCTGCTGGACCTGGACGCGGTCTCGCCGGAGGAGATCGCAACGGCGCTGCGGTCGGCGAAGGCGATGAAGGCGATGCTGCGGCGCGAGGTGAAGAAGGCGCCGACGCTGCGCGGGCGGACGATCATGACGCTGTTCAGCGAGCCGAGCACGCGCACGCGGGTGTCCTTCGAGACGGCGGGCAAGCTGCTCTCGGCGGACGTCATCAACCTCTCGTCGAGCGGGAGCAGCACGGAGAAGGGCGAGTCGCTGGTGGACACGGTGCTGACGCTGCAGGCGGCCGCGGCCGACGTGCTGGTGATGCGCCACAGCCACTCGGGGGCTCCGTACCTGGCGGCGAGCGTGCTGGAGCGGACGTCGGTCATCAACGCGGGCGACGGGTCGCACGCGCACCCGACGCAGGCGCTGCTGGACCTGTTCACTATCGAGGAGCGGCTGGGGAGCCTCGAGGGGAAGCGGGTTGTGATTGTCGGGGACATCTCTCACAGCCGCGTGGCGCGGTCGGACCTGTGGGGGCTGTGCAAGATGGGGGCGACGCCGGTGCTGTGCGGGCCGCCGACGCTGATGCCGTGGGACCTGCTGAAGCGGCGGGGCATCGACGAGGGGCACCCGTTCGCGGTTGTGGAGGTCGAGACGGACCTCGAGCGGGCGCTGGGCGGCGCGGACGTGGTGATGCCGCTGCGGCTGCAGAAGGAGCGGATGGCGGCGGGGCTGCTGCCGAGCGTTCGCGAGTACGCGCGGCTGTGGCAGGTGAACCAGGAACGGCTGTCGCGGCACTGCCCGGAGGCCATCGTGATGCACCCGGGGCCGATGAACGAGGGCGTGGAGATCAGCCCGGACGTGGCGCACGGCGGATCGTCGGCAGTGGAGGAGCAGGTGACGAACGGGCTCGCCGTCCGCATGGCGCTGCTGCTCATGCTGGCCGCGCCGCACGGAGGAGACCATGACTGAATCAATCCTGATCACGGGAGGCCGGATCATCGACCCGGCGCAGGGGCTCGACGCGGTGGGCGACGTGCACATCGTCGACGGCGTGGTGGCGTCGGCGGGGCCGGTGGTCAGCGGGACGCTCGACTGCACCGTCGTCGACGCGACGGGCCTCGTCGTGACGCCGGGGTTCATCGACCTGCACGTGCACCTTCGGGAGCCGGGGCAGGAGGACAAGGAAACCATTGCAACGGGGGCGCTCGCGGCGGTGAGGGGCGGCTTCACGACGGTGTGCGCGATGCCCAACACGGAACCGGCGATGGACAACGCCGCCGTCATCCGGCACGTGCTCGAGGCGGCCGAGGAGGCGGGGCTGGCCCGCGTGCTGGCCATCGGCTGCGTGTCGCGGGGGCGGGCCGGGGTGGAGCTGGCCGACATGGGCGAGATGGCAGAGGCGGGGGCCATCGGGTTCAGCGACGACGGCGCTCCGGTGGCGGACCCGGCGCTGATGCGGAACGCGCTGACGTACAGCACGACGACGGGGCTGCCGATCATCAACCACTGCGAGGAGCCGTCGCTGGCCAAGGACGGCGTGCTGCACGAGGGGTGGGTCGCGAGCAGGCTCGGGCTGCCGGGGCAGCCGGCGGCGGCCGAGGAGACGATGGTGGCCCGGGACATCGAGCTGGCGGCGCTGACGGGCGGCAAGCTGCACGTGGCGCACATCAGCACGGTGGGCACGGTGGCGCTGCTCCGGCAGGCACGAGCGGAAGGCAAGGCGAACGTCACCTCGGAGGTGACGCCGCACCACCTGTTGCTTACGGAGGAGTGGGCGCTTGGCGGCATCGAGGGCGGCGGCGCGCCCTACTCGGGCGCGGGCGAGCTGCCGGCGCCGGACCCGTACGGGCCGCTGACGCGGACGGCCTACGACACGCGCGCCAAGGTGAACCCGCCGCTGCGCACGGAGGACGACACGCTGGCGCTGGTGGAGGCCCTCCGGGACGGGACCATCGACGCCATCGCAACGGACCACGCGCCGCACACGTCGACGGACAAGTGCTGCACGATGCAGGAGGCGGCGTTCGGCATCAGCGGGCTGGAGACGGCCTTCGGGCTGGTGTACTCGCTGGTGGAACGGGGGGACATCGACCTGCCGACGCTCATCGCGCGGATGACGGCGGGCCCGGCGCGGGTGCTGGGCGCGGACTCGGCCGAGGCTGCGGAGGCATCGGGGCTGCCGTGGCTGGGGACGCTGCAGCCGGGCGCGGCAGGGGACGTGACGGTGCTGGACCCGGGGGCGGAGTGGGCGGTCGACACGACGGCGTTCGCGTCCAAAGGCCGCAACACGCCGCTGGACGGCATCACGCTGCAGGGGCGGATCATCAAGACGATCGTCGGCGGGCGGCTGGTGTACGACGCCATGGGGGCTGCCGGCCCAAAGGGGGCCGGGGCATGACCACCCCCGCGTACGTGGTGCTGGAGGACGGCGCGGTCTATCGCGGCGAGTCGTTCGGCGCGCCGGTCACCGTCTACGGCGAGGTCGTCTTCACGACGGCCATGACCGGCTACCAGGAGATGCTGACCGACCCGTCGTTCGCGGGGCAGATCGTCGTGCCGACGTACCCGCTGCAGGGCAACTACGGCATCAACGCGGGCGACGTGGAATCGCGGCGGATCCAGGCGGCGGGCTTCGTGGTCCGCGGACACTCGCAGACGCCGAGCCACGCGCTGAGCGACATCACGCTGCACGACTACCTGCTCTCCGAGGGGATCCCCGGCGTGAGCGGCATCGACACGCGGGCGCTGACGCGGCGGCTGCGGGTGAGCGGCGTGATGATGGGGGCCGTGGCCGTTGACGTGTCGCCGGAGGAGGCGCTGGCCCAGCTTCGGGAGGGGCCGCGGTACGAAACGCTGGACCTGGTGCGGGAGGTGGCGACCAAGGAGGTCAACCCGTGGCGCGGCGCGGCGCTGCCGGACTACGCGACCGGCCAAGCGGTGCGCTGGCGCGCCTTCGACGACGGGCGGGAACAGGGCGACCTCAAACGCATCGTCGTGACGGACTACGGGGTGAAGTACAACATCCTGCGCATCCTGGAGCGCAACGGGTGCGAGGTCATCGCAGCGCCGCCGGGGGCGACGGCGGAGGAGATCCTCGGGCTACGGCCGGACGGAGTACTGCTGTCGCCGGGGCCGGGCGACCCGGTGCACCTCGACTACGGGGTGGAGACGGCGCGGGCGCTCATCGGGGTGAAGCCGATCATGGGGATTTGCCTGGGACACCAGGTGATTGCGCGGGCGCTGGGCGGGAACACGTACAAGCTCAAGTTCGGGCACCGGGGGGCGAACCACCCGGTGAAGGAGCTGCACACGGGGCACGTCCACATCACGGCGCAGAACCACGGGTATGCCGTCGACGCGGACGGGCTGCCGCCGGAGCTGGAGATCACGCACGTCAGCCTGAACGACGGCACGGTCGAGGGGCTGCGGCACCGCTCGGCGCCGGTGATCACGATCCAGTACCACTCGGAGGCGTCGCCGGGGCCGCGGGACAACGAGTACCTGTTCGACGCGTTCCTGCGGATGGTGCGGGACGGGCGGACGTAGCGGTGCAGGTGGGAGCACCCCCACCCCAACCCTCCCCCTCAGGGGGAGGGGGTGACTGAATATATCCCTCCCCATGGGGGAGTGAGCAAAAGAGGGAAGGGCGGCTAGATGACCGAAAAGCCTCAGAAGGTCCTCGTCATAGGCAGCGGGCCCATCGTAATCGGGCAGGCGGCCGAGTTCGACTACGCCGGGGCGCAGGCGTGCAAGGCGCTGCGGGAGGAGGGCGTGACGACGGTGCTCGTCAACTCGAACCCGGCGACGATCATGACGGACGAGGGCATCGCGGATATCGTGCACATCGAGCCGCTGACGCCGGAGGCGCTGGAGCGGATCATCGCGCGGGAGCGGCCGGACGGCGTCCTGCCGACGCTGGGCGGGCAGACGGGGCTGAACCTCGCGGTGCAGCTGGCGGAGCGGGGGATCCTCGAGAAGTACGACGTGCGGCTGCTGGGGACGCCGCTGGACGCGATCCAGCACGCCGAGGACCGGGAGCTGTTCCGGCAACTGCTGCTGGACATCGGCGAGCCGACGCCGCCGAGCGCGACGGTGACCACCATCGAGGAGGCGATCGAGGTCAAGGCCCGGCTGGGGTTGCCGCTGGTCATCCGGCCGGCGTACACACTGGGCGGCACGGGCGGCGGCGTGGTGCGCTCCGAGGAGGAGTTCGAGGAGTCGGTGCGTGCGGGGATCGCGGCCAGCCCGATCAACCAGGTGCTGCTGGAGCGCTCGCTGGAGGGGTGGAAGGAGATCGAGTACGAGGTGATGCGGGACGCCAACGACACGTGCATCACCGTCTGCAACATGGAAAACCTGGACCCGATGGGCGTCCACACGGGCGACAGCATCGTCGTCGCGCCGTCGCAGACGCTGAACGACAAGGAGTACCAGCTCCTTCGCACGGCGAGCCTCAAAATCATCCGCGCGCTGGGCATCGAGGGCGGGTGCAACGTGCAGCTCGCGCTGGCGCCGAACGCGGACGTGGCGGCGGCGCTGCCGGAGGCTGCGCGGCCCGAGAGCAACCTGGAGTACTACGTCATCGAGGTGAACCCGCGCGTGAGCCGGTCGTCGGCACTAGCGTCGAAGGCGACGGGGTACCCGATCGCGCGGGTGGCGGCGAAGATCGCCGTGGGGCGCAGGCTGGACGAGATACCGAACGCGGTGACGCAGAAGACGGTGGCGGCCTTCGAGCCAGCGCTGGACTACTGCGTGGTCAAGATCCCGCGGTGGCCCTTCGACAAGTTCCCGACGGGCGACCGGGGCATCAACACGCAGATGAAGGCGACGGGCGAGGTGATGGCCATCGACCGGTCGTTCGAGGCGGCGTTCTCGAAGGCCGTGCGGTCGCTGGAGATCAGCGGGCAGTCGATGCTGTGGGAGGCCGAGGAGTGGCGCGACCTGAACGAATGGCGCGACCTGCCGCTGTTCCCGGCGACGGACCTGCGCGTGTGGGCGCTGCTGGCGGCCATCCGGCGGGGCGCGACGCCGGAGGAGCTGCTGGCGCACACGCGGGTGGACGGGTGGTTCCTGCGCGCGATGGAGCGCATCGTCGCGATGGAGCGTCGGCTGCTGGAGGCGACGCAGCCGACGCGGGAGCTGCTGTGGGAGGCAAAGCGGCTGGGGTTCTCCGACCGGCAGATCGCGGCCTTCGGCATCGCGGAGGGGCTGCCGGAGCGGGTGCGCGCGCTGCGGCAGTCGATGGGCATACGGCCGGTGTACAAGATGGTGGACACGTGCGCGGCGGAGTTCGAGGCGGTGACGCCGTACTACTACAGCACGTACGAGGAGGAGAACGAGGCGATGCCGCTGCCGGGCGAGCGCGCGCTGGTCATCGGCAGCGGGCCGATCCGCATCGGGCAGGGCATCGAGTTCGACTACTGCTCCGTGCACGCGGCGTGGGCGCTGCAGACGGAGGGGCTGCAGAGCATCATGGTCAACTCCAACCCTGAGACGGTCTCGACGGACTTCGACACGAGCCAGCGGCTGTACTTCGAACCGCTGGACGAGGAGAGCGTGCGGGACGTCATCGAGAACGAGGGCGGCGAGGACGGCGACCTGCCGCCGGCGGTGGTGCAGTTCGGGGGGCAGACGGCCATCAATCTCTCGCAGCAGCTGGACCAGGCCGGGCTGCCGATTCTCGGCTCGACGGCGGAGGCCATCGACATCGCCTCGGACCGGCGGCGGTTTGAGGAGTTCATGGCGGGCATCGGGGTGCCGCAGCCGCCGGGCACGGGCGTCACGACCGTCGAAGAGGCGCTGCAGGTGGCGGAAACCATCGGCTACCCGGTACTGGTGCGCCCGAGCTACGTGCTGGGCGGGCGGGCGATGCAGATCGTGCAGTCGCCGGACGAGCTGGGGGCGTACTTCGCGGCGGGCGTGCAGGCGAGCCCCGACCGGCCGGTGCTGGTCGACAAGTACCTCGAGGGGAAGGAGTGCGAGGTGGACGCGGTGAGCGACGGCGAGACCGTCGTCATCCCGGGCATCATGGAGCACGTCGAACGGGCGGGCGTCCACAGCGGCGACTCGATGGCCATCTACCCGGGCATCACGATGACGACGGAAGAGGTGGACGTCATCGTCGACTACACGGTGCGGATCGCGCGGGGACTCGGCGTGAAGGGGCTGATGAACATCCAGTTCGTGGTGATGGGCGGCGGCCACTACCGGAGCCCGGGCGACCCACGGGGGACGCACTCGGCAGACGTGTACGTGCTGGAGGTCAACCCGAGGGCGAGCCGCACCATCCCGTTCATCAGCAAGGTCACGGGCGTCCCGATGGTGCAGCTGGCGACCAAGGTCATGCTGGGCCGCACGCTGGAGGAGCTCGGGTACCAGACCGGGCTGTGGCCCAGGCAGCGGCTGGTGGCGGTGAAGGCGCCGGTCTTCTCCATGTCCAAGCTGGCGGGCGTCGACACGCACCTGGGGCCGGAGATGAAGTCGACGGGCGAGGTGATGGGCGTCGACTACAACTACTCGGCGGCGATGGCCAAGGCGCTCATCGCGTCGAACATGGCGCTGCGGCCGGCGTGCGGGGTGCTGCTCAGCATCTCCGACAAGGACAAGCAGGACGCCATGAGCCTCATCTCGGCGCTGGCGAACGGCGGGCACAAGCTGTACGCCACGGAGGGGACGGCGAACCTCATCCGGAACCTCGGATTCACGGACGTGGTCGAGGTGTCCAAGCTGTGGGAGGGGAGCCCGAACGTCGTCGACGTGGTGCAGCTTGGCATGGTGGACGCCGTGGTCAACACGCTGTCCGGCAGCGAGGAGGCGCCGATGCGGGACGGCTTCTACATTCGGCGGGCGGCGGTTGAGCGCCGCATCCCGTGCTTCACCTCGCTGGACACGGCGCGCACGGCGATAGAGGCGGTGCAGGGCGGGGGGCTGCAGTACACGATCCAGCGGCACCAGGACTACCTGGAGAAGGCGGCGGGATAGGGAACGCAAGCCCGGCAACCGCACCAGCGCAAATGAAAGAGCCCCTCGTTGGAGGGGCTCTCCTGCTTCAGTTTGACGGCCGGTTACTTGCGGGTGGCGATGACGGTCAGCCAGTTGCGGGGGACCTTGTCCAGGTCCAGCTCCTCGAAGGCCTGGCGCGCGCCTATCTGCAGGGCTTCCGAGCCGTACTCGAGGGGGATGCCGGGCATGGCGCCCTCGATGAAGGCCTCGTACTGGCTGATGGCCAGGAAGCCAGCGAGGTCCATGGGCGCTGGGCAGAGGTGGGTGCGGGCGACGGAGAAACCGTTGCTCAGCAAGAGGTCCTCGTACTCCTGCGGGGTCAACTGCATGCGGGCGGCGACCTTCTCCTGCTTGGGGAACATGCCGTAGTTCGACTTGAGGGCGCGCAGCGACTTGGACATCCAGCGGCGGTAGAACTTCTCGGACTCAGGCGGGATGCTGCCCTGGAAGAAGGTGGTGTTGAAGGCGAAGGTGCCGCCGGGGCGGAGCGTGGCCGCGACCTCGGACACGAGAGTTTGCTTGTCGGGCACCATGTGGATGCCGTTGCAGAACACCACGCCGTCGACGCGGTAGTTGACGATAGTGGAGAGGTACTCGGCGCGGCTGTGAATGAACTCGAGCGCCACGTCGCGGGCGGAGCCAAGCTGGGCCATGGCCTCCTTGATGGCCGAGGCGGACATGTCGATGCCGATGACGAGGCTGTCCCGGGCGCCCCTGATCTTGTCGATGATGAGGCGGGTCACGGCGCCGGTGCCACAGGCGAGATCGACGATCTTCTGCCCGGGGTGGAAGTCCACCATGTCCACCAGCTGCCGGTTGACCACCTGGTAGAACCCCTGCGACGCGAACGGAGCGTATGAAAACCGGGAGTCGCTCATGTACACACCTCGGGCTCTCGCCCTCTGATTGTCTCCCCTTATTGACACGCGCAACTACAGGCTTGCGTACCGGGGCTTCTCAACCGTCCACCATTGTAAAGGCCTTGTCCAGTGAAAGATAGGGGACAACATTTTCGCCTCGTTGACACCCTGTTAACGCGTTCCTACACTTGGATTTCGCCCAGCTGCGCGACGCTTCCGGCCCTAGTCGCACGTCGCCGTCCGCAGCTTGCAGGAAATGGAGCGGCCACCGTGTTCGACCCTCGCTACAGGGGCTACAGCTTCACCCTTGGCACGACAAGCAAGATCCTGCTTGGGATCGTGGTGTTTGCGTTCGGGCTGTTCCTGATCTCGCCGGTCGCCGAGTGGCTGCTGAAGCTCGTCGGCTGGATCGCGATGATCGGGGGCGCGGTGGTCTTCGCAGGCGGAGTCTGGGCAGCGCTGCGGGACAGGGCGTAGCGGCATGGCGAACGCTGAGGGCCGCACCGACACGCTCGCACGCATCGCCGTGCAGCTCGACGGGCCGGCGGAGTACCGGGGGACGGAGATCATCGGCGACCTGCGCGTCATCGCGGAGACGCTGTACTACCCCTTCAAGTTCGTGGGCTTCTGGGACGGCCAGACGGGCAACCACCTCTGCCCGCAGACGCAGGCCGGCCAATCGTGCCCGCACCCGCCCGACGACGCGGGCCGCTCCGCGTACGCCGCGGCGGTGGAGGACGGCATGAAAGGCGAGATGGAAGTCCACTTCCCCCACGCCGACCTCTCCATCTTCCTAGGGTAGCCGTCGACCCGCCTCCTCGTTGCCCGTAGCGGCCCCTATGCTATAATTGAATCAACCCTCTTGTGAGGCTGCCGTTGAAGATCACCCGTGAAGATGACGCCGTCCGCCAAACTGTGCTCAATATCGAGATGGAAGAGGCGGACCTAGATAGCTACATGCAGCGCGCCTACCAGCGCGTTGTGCAGAAGGTCAAAGTGCCCGGATTCCGGCCCGGCAAGGCGCCCCGACGCGTGGTGGAGCGGGTGGTTGGCCGGGAGTCCCTGCTGAGCGAGGCGCTGGACTTCATGTTGCCGGAGGTCACGGCCAAGGCGATCGAGCAGGAGGACATCGAAGCAGGGGCGCAGCCGGACGTGGAGCTCGTAGAGACGGAGCCGGTGACGATCAAGGCGACGGTGCCGCTCACGCCGCTGGTCGAGACGGGCGACTACTCGGCCATGCGCGTCCCGTACGAGGCGCCAGCGGTCACCGACGAGCAGATCGACGAGGCGCTGGAAGAGGCGCGCCGCAAGGAGGCCGTCTGGGAGCCGGTGGAACGGCCGGCGGAAATGGGCGACGACGTCAACATGACGTTCAAGGGCGTCGTGGAGGAAGAGACGGTGGTGGAGCAGGAAGACGCCGCCTTCGTGCTCGACCCCGAGGCGCCCATCGCCGGATTCGGGGCGGCAATCGTCGGCGTCACCGCGGGCGAGACCCGCGAGTTCGAGCTCCCGTTCCCCGAGGACTACTTCAACGAAAACCTCGCAGGCAAGGCCTGCACGTTCACCATCACGGTCAAGGAGATCAAGTCGCAAGTCCTGCCCGAGCTCGACGACGAGTTCGCGAAGGGCGTGGACGACGGGTACGACTCGCTGGACGCGCTGAAGGACAACATCCGGCAGCGGCTGCAGGACGAGCTGGAGCACGAGGGCGAGCACACCTACCAGGACGCCGTCATGACGGAGCTCCTCAACGTGGGCTCCGTCGAGCTGCCGCCGATCATGGTGGAGCGGGCCATCGACAACCACCTGCAAGAGATCCAGGACACCATCGGCCGCCGCATCGGCCGGGCGATCTCCCTCGACGAGTACATGGACATCATGAAGAAGTCCGAGGACGACCTCCGGGAGGAGACGCGCGTCACCGTCGAGGAACAGCTCCGCCGCTCCTACCTGCTGACGCAGGTGGCGGAGAACGAGGGCATCGAAGCGACCGACGAGGACGTCGAGGCGGAGATCGAGACGATGGCGACGAACGCGGGGGAGCAGGGCGAGCAGGTGCGGCAGCTCTTCATGAGCCAGGAAAACCGCGACTCCGTCGCCCGCTCGATCCGGTCGCGCCGCACGGTGCAGCTGCTGGTCGACATCGCGAAGGGTGAAGGGCCAGATGGGCAGCCGTCGGACGAGGCGGAGACTTCCGAGGACACGGAGAACGCGCAGCCCAGCGAGCAATCAGAGGAATCCACGGAGCAGGCCACCTAAGCGGGTGGCCTGCCCTGGTGAAACGGGCCAATAGCGGCAGGAGGGGGCGTCCATGACACGGAGGGACATTCACAGAGAGGCGGAGCTGGTCAGCGCGGCGGGGAGGCTGCTGGGACCGCCCCCGCAGGCCATCATCCCGACGGTCATCGAGACCGGCGCGCGCGGCGAGCGCGGGTTCGACATCTACTCGCTGCTGCTGCGGGAGCGCATCATCTTCCTGGGCACGGGCATCAACGACTACGTCGCGAACCTGATCGTGGCGGAGATGCTGTACTTGGAGCGGGAGGACCCGGAGAAGGACATCAGCCTGTACATCAACTCGCCGGGCGGCGTCGTGACGTCGGGGCTGGCCATTCTCGACACGATGAACCTGATCTCTTGCGACGTGTCCACCATCTGCGTTGGCCTCGCGGCGAGCATGGGCACGGTGCTGCTGTGCTCGGGCGCCAAGGGCAAGCGGTACAGCCTGGCCAACTCGACGATCCACATGCACCAGCCGCTCGGCGGCGCGCAGGGACAGGCGACGGACATCGAGATCGCCGCCCGCGAGATCCTGCGGCTGCAGGACAAGATCCGGCAGATCATCTCGGGGCAAACGGGGCAGCCGTACGAACAGGTGGCCCGGGACACGGACCGCGACTTCTACCTCACCGCCGACCAGGCAGTGGAGTACGGCCTGATTGACGAGGTCCTCGCAAGGCCGTAGCCGAAGGAAGCAAGCGCCAAGGAGAACTGCATGGCCACCAAGGGTAAGGGCGGAATGGACTACACCTGCTCGTTCTGCGGGAAGCCGCAGGGGCAGGTGAAGCGTCTGGTGGCGGGCCCGGGCAAGGTCTTCATCTGCGACGAGTGCGTCGCGCTCTGCCAGCAGATCATGGGCGACTACGCCGCGGCGGAAGCGCAGGACGGCGGCGAGGACGCGTCGGTCGAGAAGGCGGGCAGCCGGGCCGATTTCCTCCCCCCCAAGGTCATCTACGACAAGCTGGACGAGTACGTGGTTGGGCAGGAGCACGCCAAGAAGGTCCTGAGCGTCGCGGTGTACAACCACTACAAGCGGATATGGAACGCCGCGGACAGCTTCAGCGGCGTGGAAATCCAGAAGAGCAACATCCTCCTCATCGGCCCCACGGGCAGCGGCAAGACCCTCCTCGCACAGACCCTCGCAAAGATCCTCGACGTTCCCTCCGCCATCTCCGACGCCACCTCACTGACCGAGGCGGGGTACGTGGGCGAGGACGTCGAGCACATCCTGCTGCGGCTCATCCAGGCTGCGGACTGGGACCTGAGCCGCGCGGAACACGGCATCCTCTACATCGACGAGATCGACAAGATCGCCCGCAAGAGCCCCAACCCCTCGATCACGCGCGACGTGTCGGGCGAGGGCGTGCAGCAGGGGCTGCTCAAGATCATCGAGGGCACGCAGGCGGCCATCCCGCCCCACGGCGGACGGAAGCACCCGCACCAGGAGTTTGTGCAGTTCAGGACGGACAACATCCTCTTCGTGTGCGGCGGGGCGTTCGACGGGCTTGACCAGGTAGTCGAGAAGCGCGTGCTGAAGGACCGGCGCAGCATCGGCCTCGTCCGGGACGGCCGCAGCCAGTTGGACGTCGACGACCCGCAGAGCATGCTGCAGCACGTCAACAGCGACGACCTGCTGCAGTATGGCTTCATCCCGGAGCTCGTCGGCCGGTTCCCGGTGGTGGTCGCGCTGGACCCGCTCACGAAGCCCGACCTGGTCCGGGTGCTGACGGAGCCCAAGAACGCAGTCGTGAAGCAGTACCAGCACCTCTTCTCGCTCGACAACGTGGAGCTGGTCTTCCAGATGGACGCGCTGGAGGCGGCCGCGGAGGAGGCGATGGTGCACAAGACGGGCGCGCGCGGGCTTCGCACCATCATCGAACGGACGCTGCTGGACGTGATGTACGAGCTGCCGTCGCTGAAGGGCGTGCACCGCTGCCTGGTGGACGCCGAGGTGGTCGAGGGCAAGAAGCAGCCAGTGCTGCTGACCTCGGCCGGCGACACGGTGGACCTGCCCCGGGCGGCGTAGGGGGTTCACTCCCTTCGAATTCCTCAGGACAGGCTTCGATTTCCCTCCATCGTCAGGCTCAGGACGCGGTCAGGGCGAACGGAGCGTTATCCCACGGCGCGCAGCCTCGGCACGACGTCCGACGCGATTCGCTCCAGGTGGCCCACGTCCAGCGAGGGCACTCCCAGCATAAACGTCGTCGTACCCGCGTCGGCGAACCCCTGCAAGTGTGACGCCACCTCTTCCGGCGGGCCGTAGACGGCGAAGCCCGTGGGGTTTCTCGCGGCGCCGTAGTAGGCGTGCAGGAACGGGGTCAGCGACGCCAGCGCCCGCTCGCGGTCGTCGTCGACGGCGACGTAGACGAGCTTCCCCGCCTCGAGCTGCGACGGGTCGCGCCCGAAGCTCGCGGCGTACGCCAGTACCTTGTCCCAACACTCGCGAAATGCGTCCGGCGGCGTGAAGGGCCCCCCGATCCAGCCGTCCGCAAGCTCCCCCGTCCGCTTGAGCACCGGCTCTACGTGGCCGCCCATGGATATCGGGATGCCTCCCGGCTGCGGGGAGGCGGGCCGGACGACCGCGTCCTCAAGCGAGTGGAAGCGTCCCTCATGCGACACCGGCTCGCCGCGGAGGAGCGCTCGCAGGACGAGGATGTTCTCGCGGAGGCGCGCCACGCGCTCGGACTGCTGGAGGCCGAGGCCCGGGTACTCGCCGGGGCGCCCGCCCAGCGACACGCCGAGATGGACGCGGCCACCGGAAAAGTGGTCGAGCGAGGAGAGCCGGCGCGCCAACTCGGGGGCGTTGCGCATGGAGAGCAGCAGGACGGCGGTGCCGAGCGTCATGCGTTCGGTGGCGCCGGCGGCGAGGGTGAGCAGGGTCAGCGGCTCGAGGAGGTTGGCGTCGTGGAAGATGCGGTCCTCCGTCCACAGGCCGCGAAAGCCGAGGCGCTCGGCGTGCCGGAAGAAGTCGATGTACTGCGCCGCCGTCGGAAGCGGGCCGTCCGAGGCTGCGGGGATGTGCAGGCCGACCTTGATCTCGTTTGCCACGTCGCCTCCTATGCGCCGGCCCGTGCACGTGCGTCACGGAGGGCCTCGGTGAGGGCGGGGACGACCTCGGCCCAGTCGCCGACGATGCCGTAATCGCAGGAGCGGAAGATGAAGGCGCGGGCGCGGGTATTGATGGCGACCACGATGCCCGCGCGGAGCACGCCGACCATGTGGTTCAGGTTGCCGCTGACGCCGACGGCCACGTAAAGCTTCGGGGCGATGGCCTTGCCGGTGATACCGACCTGCTGCTGCTTGGGCATCCAGCCAAGGTCGGTCACGTTCCGGGTGGCGGCGACGGCGGCGTCCAGCGCCTCGGCGAGCTCATGGACGGAGCCGTAGTTAGCGGGCTCTCCGACGCCCATGCCGATGCCCACAACGACGTCGGCGTCGTACAGGCGCGCGCCCTCGCCGCCGGTCTCGTTCTCAACCGAGACGACGGCCACGGGGTCCTCGAGGGCGTCATCGTCCACGTCGAGCTCGTCGGTCACGGCGGTGCGGGAGTCGTCACGGGGAGCGCGGGCAAGCATGCCGGGGCGCACGGTCGCCATCTGCGGCGTGGTGCGGGAGAGGATGGGCGAAACGATGTTGCCACCGAAGGCGGGCTTGTACTGCACGAGCTGGCCCTCGCTGTTGATGGCGAGGTCGATGCAGTCGCCGGTCAGGCCGAGGCCGAGACGGGCAGCGAGGCGGGCCGCGAGGTCCCGGCCGTTGACGGTGGCCGGCAGCAGCAGCGCGAAGGGGCGCCTGGTCGCGATGGCGTCGGCGAGCACGCGGGTGTAGGGGAGGGTGGCGTAGCTCGCGAGGCCGGGGTGGTCGGCGGTGAAGACGAGGTCCGCGCCGTGGGCGGCGAGCTCGTCGACGTGGCGCTCGACGCCGTGGCCGATCAGGACGGCAGCGACGGCGCGGTCCGACTCGGCGGCCAGCTTCCCCGCGACGCCCAACAGCTCGTACGTCACGGGCCGCAACGCGCCCTGCGCGTCCTGCTCCGCGACGACCCAGATGGCATCGTAGGGGTTCTTGGGGAATCGGGCCTGCCCGGCCTTCTCGCCCTCGGCCGCAGCGCCCCAGCCGGTGAAGAGGCCTCGGGCCTCCAAGGTCTCGACCAGACGACGCACGTTCGCCTGCACGTCCTCGTCGTCAAAGACCTCGGGCTGGCGGGCGCTCTCAAAGCTCTCGATGGCGTCGACCCACGTGGGGGAACCGGCGAAGCCGAAGATGGACGTGTCCTGGGACAGGTCTGTTGCGGTCACTTCCTCAATGGGCTTGGCCTTGGCCTCTTCAAGCTGATCGGGACCGGGCCAGGCCTCCTCGGCGATGCCGTCCCCGCAGGCGAGGAGGACGGGCAGGGGGGATTCGACGGTCTCCACGCCGTCGTCGGTCTCGCGGCGGGCGGTGACGACGTTGCGGGCGGCGTCAAAGCTGAGGCCGGAGACGCTGGTGACCTGCGGCATCGCGAGCAGCTCGGCGACCTCCGGGCCGACCTGGCCGGTCTCGGCGTCGAGGCTGTGCTTGCCGCAGAGGATGAGGTCGTACTCGCCGCGGGCGAGGGCCAACGCGAGGGCGCGGGCCGTCGCGAGGGTGTCGGCGCCGGCGAAGGCGCGGTCGGTGAGGAGCACGGCGCGGTCGGCGCCGAGGGCCAGGCACTGGGTGAGGGCGTCGCGGGCCTGCGGGGGGCCCATGGTGATCGCGGTAACCTCGCCGCCGTGCTCCTTCACGAGCTCCACGGCGGCGGTGACGGCGAGGAGGTCGTAGGAGTTGACCTCGAGCGGGACGCCCTCGCGGACGATGGTGCGGGTCTCCGGGTCGAAACGGACGCGGGCGATGACGGGGATCTGCTTGATGCAAACGGCAATCTTCATCGGGGCCCCCTCGGGTGGTGTGCGCCTCGTATTCTACCGCAGGGGCGCGCGAATCCGCCCGCGTTGGGGGCGGCACTGGGCGATGTCTCACTTGAACGGAGACCGGCTGATGACGGCACATTCTGTGCAGAAACAGTGCACGCTTCCGGGGAAATGGCGAGAAAGGTTGTGAATTTTTATACATTGTTGACAAGATTCGTTTTTGTCATAGCATTGGCCTATTCAGGAAACTTATGTCGTCCAACGACAAGAGGGGGGTGAAGCATGCGCTTTGGACGGAAGCACCCGGCATGGCTGTTTCTGGTGATCGCGGCGTTGGGGGCCGCACTGCTGAGCTTCGCCGCGTGCGGCAGCGACGACGGCTCGGCGGCACCCGAGGTTGAAACTGCAATGGAACAGACGACGACAGCCGCTCCGGTTGACACCCCCATCGCGGCGGTGGTGGCGGCGCCGGAAACTTCCGCGCCGGTCGCGGAACCGACGAAGGCTCCCGAAGCAATGGCAATGAGCGACCCCAAGGTGAAACGCCTAGTCTTCGGGACGAACATGCCCCAGGAGACCACCTCTCCGCCCCTGGGCGGCGGCGGCATTGCCGGCTTTATCTCGATGAGGCCCATGTACGAGTTCCTGGTGGACATTACGCCTGACAAGGGCCAATTTGTGCCCATGCTGGCAACCGAGTGGTCGATCGAGGGAGGGGACAAGATCCGCTACAAGCTGCGGGAGGGCGTGCCCTTCCACAAGGACAACGGTGAGTTCACCGCCAGGGACGTCGTCCACACGTGGGAACAGGTGACCCGGGAGGACGCCGAGCACGGAAACACCACGCTGTTCAGGAGTTCCACCGACCACATCGAAATCGTGAACGACCACGAGATCCTGTGGCACCTCACCAAGCCAGAAGCGGAGCTGTTCTGGATCATCTCCCAGATGTCCGCTGGAGGGCTGGAGATCCAGAGTGAGGACCACTTCGACGAAATGGCCGGAGGGGACCCCAATTTCCGCCCGGCATATGAGGGCGAAGCCATAGCGGGCACGGGGCCCTACCAGTTCCAGAGCCGTTCCCAAGCACAGAACATTCGGTTTGAGCGGGTCCCCTACGACCACTGGCAGATTCGTGCAGACTTTCCTGAGTTCGAGTGGCGCATCATCAATGAGAACTCCACTCGCCTGGCGGCGCTGCTCGCCGAGGAGATCCACATCGCCACGTTGCCCGAGGATCTGAAGGAGCAGGCGGCAGCGGAGGGAATGCGCAACATTGCGGGCAAGGTAAAGGGGCTTCGGACCTTCATGAGCTTCAACTGCTGCTACATGGTGGACGGCGACCGCAGCTCCGAAGGGCAGTACCTCCACCCTGACAGCCGCCTTCTCGACAATCGCGTGCGCAAGGCCTTCAACAAGGCCGTCAACAAGGAGGCCCTGAACGAGAACTTCTTCAATGGCAAGGGCTTCCCCATGTACCACACTCACCTCAACGAGAACACGCTGGGCTGGGACCCGAGCTGGCAAGAGCGTTACCCGGAGGAGTACGCGTACGACCCTGCAGCGGCGCGGCAGTTGCTTCGTGAGGCCGGATACACGGAGACCAACCCGCTAGAGGTCACTACCTACTCGGAAGAGGTCTCGGCTTACTCCGGCGGGGCAGACCTTGTGGACATCATCGTCGGCTACTGGGCGGACGTGGGGGTCAAGGTGACGCTGGAGCAGTACGACCCGACCCGGTTCCGGTCCGCGGAGCGTGGCTTCGAAGTCTACAACGACATCGACCTTGTGGGCACATCCTCCTACCCCTTCGTGGCGCAACGCATCTACAACTGGGCATACCGGGCCACCAGCAACAACTTCACGTCCCCGGAGATCAACGTGCTGGGGACGAGGGTGCGGGGCATTCTGGACCTGGAGGAACAGGCCAAGGCGTGGAAGGTCTGGGGCGAGGCCATCTACAGCAGCCACGCCAACCTCAACCTCTTCTGGCTGCCCGCGGAGGCCACCGTCAACCCTGAAGTTGTCGAGGACTGGGTGTTTTCCAGCAACGTGACCGGAACCTGGACGCACATCCCCAACATCAAGGGCGTCCGGTAGAGGCAGCGGCCCAGCCGCAACGCAGCGAGACCTCAAGGGGCGCCGGGTCACTCCGGCGCCCCTTCTCTTTGTCTGCACCAGCGTCGCTTCGCGGGGTACAATAGTTGGGATGCAATCTGCACAGGAGCGCACATGGTTATCCGGGCAGTGGTCTTCGACGCCTTCGACACGCTGTTTCCGAACACTCGCGACCTCTGGCGGGACTGCTTCGTGCGCATTTGCGACGACCAGGGGCTGAGCGTCGATCCGGGCGCGTTGTACGAGGCGTGGGCCTCGCACGAGTACGACTTCCGACGGCGGCGGGTGGACGTGGAGACACTGACGCAGCAAGAGCCGTTCGAGACGTACTACGAGGTGTGGCGCGACACCTTCGCCGAGGCGTTCGAGGCACTGGGCGTCGACGGGGACGCGGACGGAGCGGTGGGGTACTTCCTGGAGGACCTGGGGACGCGTCCGGTGTTCCCCGAGACGATCGGCGTGCTGGAGCGGCTGCGGGAGCTTGTGCCCATCGCGGTGCTGAGCAACGCGGATGACGCGTTCCTGCTGCCGGTGCTGGAGCGGCACGGGCTCTCGGACGCCTTCGCCGCAGTGGTGTCGTCGGAGGGGGCGCGGCTGTACAAGCCGGCGACGCGCATCTTTGAGCTGATGCTGGAGCGGCTGGGCACGGCGGCCTCGGAGACGCTGATGGTCGGCGACACGCTGTTGGACGACATCTACGGAGCGCACATGGCGGGGATGCCGGGCGCGTGGATAAACCGCTCCGGCGTCCCGATGGACGGCCGCGTGGCACCGACGTACGAGGTGCGCAGCCTGGAAGAGCTGCTGCCGATTGTGGCAGGCGAGCCGGTGGGCGGGTAAGGAGGGACTGTCATGACCATACCGCTGAGGCGCAACGAGAACGGCCTCATCCCCGCCATCGCACAGCACCACGAGACGGGCCAGGTGCTCATGCTGGCGTATGTGTCGGCAGAGTCGCTGGCGCGGACGCTGCAGGACGGCGACGCGTGGTTCTACAGCCGCAGCCGGCAGTCGCTGTGGCACAAGGGCGAGGAGTCGGGCAACTACCTTCGGGTGAAGTCACTCCAAGTGGACTGCGACGGGGACACGGTGCTGATGAAGGTGGACCCCGAGGGGCCGGCGTGCCACACGGGAGCGGTCTCGTGCTTCTTCACGGACCTGGACGCCGAGCCGACGTACGCCGAGAGCGATGCGTCTGTGGGCGTGCTGGAGGAGCTGTTCGCGGTCATCAAGGACCGGCAGGCGAACCCCACCGCCGAGAGCTACACGGCCAAGCTGCTGCAGTCGGGCGTGGGCCGCGTTGCGCAGAAGGTGGTGGAGGAGGCGGGCGAGTCGGCGATCGCGGCCGCGCAGGGCGAGAAGGAAGCGCTGGCGGGGGAGGTCGCGGACCTGCTCTACCACACGCTGACGCTGCTGGCCGCGGCGGACGTCTCGCCGCGCGAGGTGTGGGCGGAGCTGGCGAAGCGAAGAAGGTAAAGTGCGACTCGCTGCCGAGTATCGCAGCAGAATGAGTTCATACCCCAATGCCTAAACGGAGGAGATAGTCGGGTGTTGTCCTACGCGGAAGTGCGCGTGCCCGCCACGACGGCGAACCTGGGCCCGGGCTTCGACTGCCTGGGCATGGCGCTGGACATCTGGAATACGGTGCGGCTGGAATCGGGCGGCTCAGGGGTCTCAGTGTCGGGTGAGGGTGAAGGTTCGCTGAGCCTCGGGCGGGACAACCTGGTGTTCCGGGCGGCCGAGTCGCTGTTCCGCGCCATCGGGGAACCCGCGCCGCAGCTCAGGCTGACGTGTGACAACGCGATTCCGCTGGGGCGCGGGCTCGGCAGCAGCTCGGCGGCGGCGGTCGGCGGGCTGGTTGCGGCGAACGCGCTGTGCGAGAACCCGCTGTCACAGGACGAGGTGCTGGCGCTGGCGGTCGACATCGAAGGGCACCCGGACAACGTCACGCCCGCGCTGCTGGGCGGGTGCCAGATTGTGGTGCAGGACGGGGACGAGCTGGTGACCTCGGCAGTGACGATGGCGCGGGACCTGTGGGCCGTGCTGTACATCCCGTCGCAGCAGATGCCGACGCAGCAGGCGCGGGGGCTGCTGGGGCCGACGGTCAGCCGGACCGACGCCGTGTTCAACATGGGGCGGACGGCGCTGCTGGTCAACGCACTCTCGACGGGCGACATCTCGCTGCTGCGGACGGCGACGCAGGACCGGCTGCACCAGCCGGCGCGCGGGGTGCTGTTCCCGGCGATGGCGCGCATCATCCGGGCGGCGCTGGACGCCGGGGCGGCGGGGGCGTTCCTCTCGGGCGCGGGCTCGACCATCCTGGCGCTGACGATGGACCGGGAGATGACCGTCGGGTACGAGATGGCGGACATGGCGGACAAGGCGGGGGTGCCCGGCGACCTGAAGGTGACGCGGGTGAGCGCGCTGGGGGCGCACGTGACGGCTTCGGGGTAGGCGCGGGCGCTCTTCGACTGGGCTCAGGACAGGCTTCGACATGCCCCTTCGCGGCCCTCAGGACGGGGTCAGGGCGAACGTCGGGGTTCCTGCCTGCGCAGGAACGACGTGAGGGTTGGGGGGTGCGCCCTGGACACCGGCTTCCGGGGGGTTAGTCATCATTGGCAGGGGAAACATGGGCGTCATCGTACAAAAGTATGGGGGGAGCTCCCTGGCGGACCCGGAGAAGATCCAGGGCGTCGCTCGGCGGATCGCGGCGTCGCGGCGGGAGGGCATGGGGGTCGTCGTGGTGTGCTCGGCGATGGGGGACTCGACGGACGACCTGCTGGCGCTGTCGCGGAGGGTGGCGCAGATGCCGGTCGAGCGCGAGGTGGACCTGCTGCTCTCGACGGGCGAGATCGTCTCGTGCGCGCTCGTCGCGATGGCGCTGAACGACATGGAGTGCCCGGCGGTGAGCCTGACGGGGCTGCAGGCGGGCATTCAGACAGAGGCGCTGCACGGGAAGGCGCGCATCGCCGACGTTTCGCCGGACCGCATCGTCGCGGAGCTGGAGGCCGGGCGCGTGGCGGTGGTATGCGGCTTCCAAGGCGTGACGGAGGAGCAGGAGGTTACGACGCTCGGGCGCGGCGGCTCGGACACGACGGCGGTGGCGCTTGCGGCGGCGCTGGGCGCGGAGCGGTGCGAGATCTACACGGACGTGGAGGGCATCTACACCGCGGACCCGCGCATCGTGCCGGAGGCGCGCAAGCTGGACGAGATCGACTACGAGGAGATGCTGGAGCTGGCGGCGAGCGGGGCGAAGATGCAGCCGCGCTCCATCGAGCTCGGCGAGCTGTACAACATACCGATACTGGTGGCCTCGACGTTCAGCGAGGCGCCGGGGACACTGATTCACCGGGAGGCAGGTATGGAGGTCCGCAGCAAGGTGCGAGGGGTGGCCAGCGACAGCAACGTCGCGAAGGTAACGGTGCTGGGGGTGCCGGACCGTCCCGGCATCGCGGCGGCGTTCTTCGAGCCGCTGGCTGAAGCTGGCGTGAGCGTCGACACCATCGTGCAGAACACGAGCGTGGAGAACCTGACGGACCTCTCGTTCACGGTGACGCGGACCGACGTGGAGAAGACGCTGCCCCTCGTGCGGCCCGTCGCGGAGGAGATCGGCGCGCGGGACGTGACCCACGACGACGCGCTGGCCAAGGTGAGCGTGGTTGGGACGGGGATGCAGAACTCGCCGGGCTACGCCTCGACGATGTTCCGGGCGCTGGCGGAGGCGGGCGTGAACATCGAGATGATCACGACGTCGGAGATACGCATCACGTGCATCGTGTCAGGGAACCAGACGGCGGACGCGGTGCGGGCGCTGCACCGGGCGTTCGAGCTGGACGAGCCCTAGCCCTCGGTCTGCGGCTCCGCCCAGGGGTTGTAACTGCCGACGTTCCAGAGCTGGCCCTCGGGATCACGGACGGAGAAGAGGCTGCCTCCGTAGAACTGCTCCTCCAGCTCCATGACGATGTTGGCGCCGGTGGACTTGACCTGCTCATACAGCGACTTGATGTCCTCCACAACGATGTAGGCGCTCTGCGTCAGCTTGCCTTCGGGAGAGGACGGGCCGACGATGTCGTCGTATTCGCCGTCGCGGGCTGAACCAAGCATGACCATGCCGTTGCCGCGGACGAGCTGCGCGTGGGCGATGGTGCCGTCCTCGTTGGGGACGACGAGGTGGCGCTCGAAGCCGAGGACGTCGCACAGCCAGTCGATGGCGGCGGGCGCGTCGCGGTAGCGCATGCCGGGGATGATGGTGGTCTTCGGGTTGAAGTCAGGCATGGTTGGCCTCCAAAAAGGAACTTGCCTAAGTGCCCTTCGACAGGCTCAGGGCGAACGGTCTCTATGTTCGTTGGGGTTCCTGCCTACGCAGGAACGACGATGAGGCTGTTAGACCCCCAAGTCCGCCATGAGGTCCTTGATGGCTACGCGCGTCGGTTTGACGCCGGAAACCGGCCGCAGGCCGATGGGCTCGTTCTGGATCTCCGGGGTGGTCTTGAAGCAGATGAAGACGGGCCCCTCGGCCTCGAGCACCTCGTCGGCGCGAGAGGCGAAGTCCTCGAGGTCGTCGAACTCGTAGGCGGCGGCGTAGCCGGCCTCCTTGGCCATGCCGGCGAAGGAGAGCTTGTCGACACCGGGGATGGGCTGGCCGCCGGTGACGGCGTAGACGCCGTTCTCCAGCACGAAGTGGTAGAAGTTCCTGGGCGCCTTCTCCGCGACGGTGACGAGGGTGCCGAGGTTCATCAGCAGGCTCCCATCTCCGTCAAAGACGAAGACCTTGAGGTCCGGCTGGGCAAGGGCGACGCCGAGGGCGAAGGAGGAGGCCTTGCCCATCGCGCCGCCGAGGGGGATGTCGCGGTCCTTGTTGTTGCTGACCGCGTTCCAGCCCCGGCTGCCGGTCATCGTCGGGACGACGACGCCGTTGTTGCGGTGCTTCTCCACCACGGCCATCAGGTCTACCTGGTTGATCATTGTTCTTCCTCTCAGTTGTAGTTGGGCCCGCGTCTCCGCCGTTCACCCCCTTCGATTTCCCTCAGGGTGAACGGCCCTGCAGAACGTCGGGGTTCCTGCCTTCGCAGGAACGACGGCGTGGGTGCACTAGCGGTTGAAACCGTGGTACTCGTCGCCGACGAGGACGGCGACGGGGCCGCTGGTGCGCGCGGCGTCGTCGAAGGCGGCGGTGATGCGGCCGGCGTCCTCATCGTGCTCGATCAGGTAGTAGGGGACTTCCCACGCGCGCAGGGTCGGCTCGGTGTAGCGGGCCGCGGAGTCGGGCGTGGGGCCGTGGCGCGTCCAGCCTCGATAGCCGACGAGCATGACGACGGGCATCTGGCAGTCCTTGGCAATGCCGCGAATGGAGTCGCCGGACTCCAGCATGCCGGTGTTCTGGATGAGCACAACGGGCTTCTTGCCGCCCGCGATGAGGCCGGCGGCGATGGCTATGCTCTCACCCTCGCGGGACACGGGTATCAGGTCGAGGGTGCGGTCCGCCTGCATGAGCTGGTACATCCAGTTGGTCTCGCTGTCGGGCAAGTAGACCACGTGGGTCACGCCGTTCTTGTTGAACTCCTCAATCACCGCTTCGGGGCTGAGGAGCGCCTGCTGGGCCATGTTGCCTCCTTCGTTTGCGGGGGTTTCGCCTGCCAAGCCCGCGTATGATAGCAGACCCCCGCGTGTGTGGGGGGCATCCCCTTCGAGAGCCTCAGGACAGGCTTCGATTTCCCTCCCTCGTCAGGCTCAGGACGCCGTCAGGACGAACGGGGTGTCCCCCTTCGACAAGCTCAGGGCGAACGGTCCACTTTTCAGGCCCCTGGATTCCCGCCTGCGCGGGAACGACGGTGGCGGGCCGGTCTTCTGGATACCGGCTTACGCCGGTATGACGGTAGGGGTTAGCCGATGTTGTACAGCCGGGAGCAGTTGTCCCAGAGGATGCGCTTCTTGCTGTCGCTGGTGACGTCGGGCATCTTGAGGAACTCGTCGGTGGCGTGGGGGAACTCCGAATCGTGGTGGGGGTAGTCGGTGGAGAAGACGATGTTGGCGTCGCCGAACGCGTCGATGGTGTACTTGAGCTCGGACTCGTCGGCCTCGGTGCCGACGAAGCAGTTGGTGCGGAAGTAGTCGCTGGGCTTGCGGGTGAGGACGCGGGCGTCCCACTCGCCGTAGAGCTCGTAGTCGCGGTCCATGCGGGCGAGCCAGAACGGGACCCACCCGGCATTGGCCTCGAGGTAGGCGGCGCGGAGGTGGGGGAAGAGTTCGAAGACGCCGCCGCAGACCATGCTCATCACGGCTTTCATCATGCCGATGGGGTGGGAGGCGGCGTGGCGCATGAGACGGTTGTCGCCGAACTCCGAGCCGTCCTGGAAGTAGACGGAGCCGGTGCCCTCGTGGAAGCCGACGGGGACGTCGAGCTCCTGGAGCGTGCTCCAGAGGGGGTGCCAGTAGCCGCTGTGGAGCGTCCGGCCGTTAACGAAGTTGGGGCGCATGTAGACGCCGACGGCGCCAAGCTCCTTCACGGCGCGCTCGGCTTCCTTGACGGCCTCGTAGCCGTCGTGCTGGGGGAGCATGGCGGCGACCTTCATGCGGGCCGGGTCGGCCTGGCAGAAGTCGTAGAGCCAGTTGTTGTAGGCGCGGCAGACGGCGGCGGAGAGGCCGGGATCGACGTCGTCCATGCCGTTGGGGATGTAGAGGGCGACGGTGGGGAACATTATGGCGATGTCTATGCCCTCCATGTCCATGGCCTCGAGCTGGGACTCGCCGGAGTAGCCCTTCTCGCGCATGGGACGCGAGGCGGCGTCGGCGCGGCTGGCCATGCCGACGTTGCGGACGGGGTGCTCGACGTCGACGGTGGGGAAGGCGTGGCCCTCGAAGAGGAAGACGCCAACGCGCTGGCCGCGAACGCGGGTGATCTTTGGCGCCTGGTCCCTGTAGGGGGCGTCCAGGTAGCGCTCAAAGAGGTCATTGGGCTCCACGATGTGCATGTCCGAGTCCATGACAGAGAAGCCGTTCTTGGCCATGGGCGATCGCTTTCCCGCGCGGTTGGGCGCGCGCAGCAAGTTGCGTTGCAGTGTGCTGCTTGCGTTGCAGTGTGCTGCCGAATTGGACGCGGCGATGGTGCCATTGCGGGGCGTCGACTGTCAATGTGGGGCCGAGGACGGCCCCGTTCGCGAGCGTGTCCCGGGCGGCAGTGTGCTACCGTAGGCGCGAGCTGAGGAGGGGACGGCATGGGTGAGGGCCCGGAGCCGAGGGGACTGCACCGCCGCATCGAGGCGCGGGAGCGCCGCCTGGCGAGCCTGGAGGCGGCGATGCTGGAGCTGCAGGCCGAGTTCGCGTCGGCCTCGACGGGGACAGATGCCGGGGCCATGCTGGCGCGGACGCAGGAGGCGTACGACGAGACGCTGCTCGAACTGCGGGAGCTGCAGGCGAGCGCGCGTCGGCTGCGCGACTGGGGGCTCTCGGCGTCGGACACGGCGTCGTGGGCCAGCGTGTGCCGGGCGCTGGGGATGGCGGCAGGTGGCGGGGCGCACCGCTCGGTGCGGAGCTCGGAGCCGGTGCTTCACGTGTTGCTGCACCGCTTCGCGCTGCCCGGATATTGCTCAATTGACGCGGCAAGTTACCAGTAATTTCAAGACAGGCACAGGTATGCGTAAGAGAAACTCGTAATGGATGTGTCCTCTTTATGGGATTGGACTTTCCCGTTACAATGAAATGGAGGGATGGGCACTGGTCACGTCGGCAAGGCCGAAGGAGCGGGTTCGCGCAAGCGGCTGGAGGTACGGGTGGAAATAGCGCAATTGAAGGCATTCCTGGCGGCGGCGGAGCGGGGCAGTTTTGTGCGCGCGGCGCAGTCGCTCATCCTGACACAACCCTCGCTGAGCGCTCGCATACAGGCACTGGAAACGGAACTGAAGGTCTCGCTCTTCCACAGGATGGGCAGGGGCGTCCGGCTGACGGACGCCGGAAAGACCTTCCTCCCCTACGCGCAGCGTGCCCTGGAAACCCTCGATCAGGGCCGTTCGACATTGAACGCGATGGAGGAGGCCACCAGCGGCACGCTGCTGGTGGGCACGGCCCGGGCCATCGGCGCGTACGTGCTGCCTGAAATTCTGGCGGAATTTCGGGGCGAGTACCCGGGCATCGAGGTGCACATCCGCACGGGGCGGTCCACCGAGGTGCTGAAGATGGTGGCCGAGGAGGAAGTGCAGGTCGGCCTCGCCCGGACGCTGCGACACCCCGACGTGCTCACGGTCAACCTCTACGAGGAGGACCTCGCGCTTACGGTGCACCCCTCGCACCCATTCGCGGCGCGGGGCGAGGTCAGCATCTACGACGTGGCGAAGGAACCGCTCATCCTGTACGACCGCGAGTCCTCCTACTTCCAGCTCATCGACCGCGTGTGCCGCGAGGCGGGCATCATCCCGAACGTCGGGATGGTTTTGGACAGCATCGAGGCGACCAAGCGGATGATCGAGCGCGGGCTGGGGGTCTCGTTCCTGCCGGTGCACGGGGTGAACCGGGAGGTCGAGACGGGGGCGCTGGCGCTGGCCCGCATCCAGGAGGGGCACAAGGTGGCGCTGCCGACGTCCATCATGATCCGCCGGGGCCGCCTGTACAGCCCGGCGATGCGGGCCTTCCTGGGCACCCTCGCACGCCGGTACTCGACATCCATCCCGTCGATCCAGTCCTCCCACGCCGTCGCGTAGGGCGCCGCCCAGGAGGTGGTGGGCCAGGCGAGGTGGAAGCGTTGGGCGCGGCCCAGGAGGCGGTGGGCTAGGCGAGGTGGAAGCGCTGGGCCGTGCGAATCAGCAGCGTTGGCGCGGGCTCTATGCGGCGCACCGTCCACACCACCACGGCCGTGATGGCGAGGGCTATGACCACGCCTGCCAGCACGTCGGATGGCCAGGTCACGCCCGCGTACACCCTCGACACCGCCCACACCGCCGCGACGGCGAAGGCCACGCTCCCGAGGCGCCGGTTGGCCGTCCACAGGCCGGCGGCAAGGGCCGTCCCGACGACCGCCGGGTTGGACGGGAAGGACGGATCGCTGGGGGCGTAGAAGAGCAGCTCCAGATTCTCCTCGAGGAACGGGCGCGGCCGGGCCACCCACTCGTCGAGGATTTCCACCGCCCAGTTGCCTAATCCCATCGCGAGGAGCGCCGACAGGCACGCCTTCTGGTGCGCCATGCGCGACTCGGGCGTCCTAGCGCCGAACCACGCGCCAAACAGCAGCAGGGAGATCGCGACGGGACAGAGATAGTCGCCGACGACGAAGCGGACGACTGCGTCGAACGGGGGGACAGCGCCGACGCCGGCATTCAGCCAGCCGACTATCGCCGCGTCCACCGGCGGGCCTCATGCACCAGGGATTTCATGCTCACGGAGAGGGCCTGCGCGTAGGTGCGGCGCCGGAGGGCCTCGAAGCCGTCGGCAGCCGCGGGAGCAGCGTCGTCGACCATGCCGCGGCGGTTGAGCAGGGACGACAGGGCGAAGGTGAAGGCGCCCGCTGCGAGGCAGGTGAGGGCGACGCGGGCGCCCTGCTCGTTGCCGTTGATGCCGCCCGCGGTGTCTGGGAAGTGACGCGGGCCGTCGCGGAAGAACCAGACGAAGCCGGCGAGGATGAGGACGATGCCCAATGCCGTCGCCCAGGGTCTCGCCCGGATGAAGAGCAGCTTCGTCAGGCCGGCATGGACGGACGCGACCTGGATGACGCCGACGGCGGCCAGGAATATCCAGATGACGTAGTCCCTGGAGAGGTCATCCACAGTCGGCGCTCCGGAGCTGCGCGGCAGCGGGTGCCGGGCCGGACTACACCTTGGCCATGGGCGCCGGGACGGCTTCCACGCACCAGTGCCGGTACTTGGGGTCCTGCCCGCGAATGATCTTGAAATAGATGTCCTGCAGCGCGCGCGTGATGGGGCCAACCCCCCCGTCGGCGATGGGGCGATGGTCGAGCTCACCCATGGGCGTGACGTGGGCGGCGGTGCCGGTGAGGAAAACCTCGTCGGCGAGGTAGAGCTCGGCGCGGCCGATGGGGCGCTCGACGGTGTCGATGCCGAGCTCGTCCCGGGCTATCTGCATGATGCAGTTGCGGGTGATGCCGGGGAGGATGTTGGCGGTGAGGGGCGGGGTGACGAGCTCGCCGTCCTTGACGACGAAGAGGTTCTCGCCGCTGCCCTCGGCGACCTTGCCGTCGTAGTTGAGCAGGATGGCCTCGTCAAAGCCGGACAAGACGGCGTCGGTCTTGGCGAGGATGCTGTTGACGTACGTCGCGCTCATCTTCACGCGCGGCGGCATCATCGTCTCGTCGATGCGTCGCCAGCTTGCGGTGACGCAGCGGGCGACCTGCACGTCGATGTACTGGCCGAAGGGGACGGCGATGATGGCGAGATCGTCGTCAAGCTCGTGGAGCTTGAGGTTGGCGACGCGCTCGGCGCCCTTGAAGGCGATGGGGCGGATGTACATATCCTCGCGGTAGCCGGTGCGCTCGACGAGGTCGACAGTGAGCTTGACGAGCTCATCGGCGGACATGGGCAGGCCCATTCGGAGGACGCTGGCGCCGTTCACGAGGCGCTGGTAGTGCTCCAGCGGGCGGAAGATGAGGAGCTTCTCCTCCTCCTCATTCCAGTTGCAGCGAATGCCCTCAAAGACTGCGGTGCCGTAGTGGAGGGCGTGGGTCATGACGCCGACCTTGGCCTCCGACGCGGGAACAAACTCTCCGCGGAACCAAGCTAACGGTGTAGGCGACATGACGTTCTCCTTCCTCGCGATAGTGCCAACGCCATTATAGGCGCAGCTACAAATTTCAATCAAGTTTGGTTGTCACGGTATCGGGCGCATGCTGGACAGCGTTCGTGCTTCGATTTCCCTCAGCACGAGCGGGAGCAGTCAGCACGAACAGCGGTGTTCTTCGCTATTCCGGGACGGAGAGGCCGTAGAGCCTGGCGACGTTGTCTATGGTGGTGGTGCGGCGGACGTCGTCGGGCATGCCCTCGAAGACCATGTCGAGGGTGTCTTGCGAGTTGGGCCAGACGGAGTCGTGGTGGGGGAAGTCGGAGCCCCACATGAGGGTCTCGACGCCGATGGCCTCGCGGGTGAGCATGCCGGGGCGGTCGTCCTCGAAGGTGGCGTAGAACTGGCGGCGCCAGTACTCACTGGGCTTGAGGTCGAGGTACTCGGGGACGGAGCGGCGGCTGCGGTAGACGGAGTGGTCCATGCGCTCCAGCCAGTTGGCGAGCCAGCCGGTGTTGAACTCGGCGGCGACGAACTTCAGGTCCGGGAATCGGTGGGCGACGCCGCCGGCGATGAGGTCCGACAGGGTGTACTGGATGACGGTGGGGGCGCTGGCGTAGGCCTGGATGAGGTCGGCGCCGCCGAGGCCGGTGGCGCCGGCATGGCCGTCCGTGAAGATGTGCATGTTGACGGTGACGCCGGCCTCCTGCGCCGTGGCCCAGATGGGGTCGTAGACAGGGTCCGAGTAGCGGGTGCCGTTGGGGGCGGCGCAGGGGATGCAGACGCCGCCGTAGCCCTTCGCGATGACGCGCTGCAGCTCGGCGTGGGCGGCCTCGGGGTCGTGCATGACCAGGAGGGCGAGGCCGCGCAGGCGGTCCGGGACGGTGTTGCAGAAGTCCCAGAGGAAGTCGTTGTAGTTCTGGAAGGCGGCATCGAGGACGTCGGCGTCGCGGGTGCCGAAGAGGCGCATGAAGAGGCTGGGGAAGATGACCTCGCCCCAGACGCCGTCGGAGTCCATCTCCTTCATGCGCTCGACGGGGTCCTTCAGCGCGGGGCGGAGGCCGTCATAGCCAAGGGAGATGATGCGGTGGGTCTCGGGGTCGTCGAGGCTCATGCCGGCGATGCCGAGGCGGCCGACGCCGCCGATGGAGGCGTTGAGGCGGGTGCCGGTGGCGGGAATCTCGATGAAGTCGCCCTTTCCCTCGTCGCGGACGACGCGGGGGGCGCGGTCGCCGAAGCGCTCGGTCAGGCCCGCGAAGACGTCACGGGGTTCCAGGATGTGGGAGTCCGCCGAGATAGCCAGCTTCGCCATGTCACCCTCCGGCGCGGTCCTCCGCGGGTTTGGCGCAGGATAGCGCGTCGTGCATGGTGGGGGAAGGACTTGGTGGCAGGGCGCCGTCCTTGGCTAGCCGCCCGCGACGACGCGCCGTCTCCGGCTAGCCGCCGGCTACGGCGGGGACGATGCTGACCTCATCCGAGGCCTTGATCTCCGTGTCGAGGCCCTGAAGGAACTGGACGTCCTCACCGTTGACGTAGATGTTGACGAAGTGGCGGAGGCCGCCGGTCTCGTCGATGAGGCGCTCCTTGATGCCGGGGAACTGCTCCTCCATGGCATCGACCATGTCCGCCAGGTTCTCCGCATCGACCTCGACGCGGTCAAGGTCGTTGGTGACCCGCCGAAGCGGGGCCGGAATACGCACTGTGACGCCCATTTGCCGTCCTCCTGTGATGTACCTTAATGCCGGCCGCCCCGCCGTTCGCCCTTCGATTTCCCTCAGGACGAACGGTGGTGGTTACTCGATGACGTCTCCGGTGACGAGCTGCACCTCAATGCCGGTGGAGCGGACCCAGTCTATGCCCTGGTTGATCTGTTCCGCATCGCCCTCAAGCTCGAGGAGGGCCCAGCCGAAGGCCTCGCGCACATCGGCGCCGCGAATGTTGGTGATGATGGAGAACTTCTGGCCAAGCTGCCAGATGATCGGCTCCTGGACAAGCTCGGGCGTGAAGGTGAACCGGACTCTCAGCTTTGCCATGTCGACGCCGCCACCCCCGCCCGCTACGCGCTCAACACTTCGGCTTCAAAGGAAGCCGTCGTCGGATCGATGGTGACCGGCTTGACGGTGTGCTCGACCGCCTCGAGGGTCTTGAGGCCGTTGCCGGTGATGTAGGCGACGGTGACCTCGTCGCGCTTGATGGCGCCGCGGTCGACGAGGCGCTTGAGGCCGGAGATGACGACGCCGCCGGCGGTCTCCGTGAAGATGCCCTCGGTCTCGGCGAGCATCTGGATGCCGGTGGCGACCTCCTCCTCGGGCACGATGGTGGCGTCGCCGTCGGACTCCTGGATGGTCTTGAGCGAGTAGTAGCCGTCGGCGGGATTGCCGATGGCGAGGGACTTCGCGACGGTGTCCGGCTTGACGGGGCGGACGCGGGTCACGCCGGCCTCGTAGGCCTCGGCGATGGGGGCGCAGCCGGCGGCCTGGGTCATGTGCATGTGGGTCTGGACCCTGGGAATGAGCTCCAGGTCCTCAAACTCCTTGAACCCCTTCCAGATCTTGGTGAACATGGAGCCGGAGGCGGAGGGCACGATGCAGTGGGCGGGCGCCTGCCAGCCAAGCTGCTCCGCTACCTCATAACCGAGGGTCTTGCTCCCCTCCGCGTAGTAGGGGCGCATGTTGATGTTCACGAAGGCCCAGGGGTAGGTGTCGGCGAGCTCACTGCAGAGGCGGTTGACGTCGTCGTAGCTGCCGTTGATGGCGACGACGGTCGGGCCGTAGATGGCGGCGCCGATGACCTTGCCCTTCTCCAGGTCGGCGGGGATGAAGATGTAGGCGGTCATGCCCGCGCGGGCGGCGTGGGCGGCGACGCTGCCGGCAAGGTTGCCGGTGGAAGCGCAGGCGAGCGTCTTGAACTCGTACTCCAGCGCCTTCGTCGAGGCGACGGAGACGACGCGGTCCTTGAAGGAGTTGGTGGGGTTGACGGCGTCGTTCTTGATGTAGAGGTGGTCGAGGCCCAGCATCCGGCCGAGGTTGGGGGCCTTCATCAGGGGGGTGTAGCCGGTCTGCAGGTCCACGGCGTTGTCGCCGTCGACGGGGAGGAGGTCCTGGTAGCGCCACATGGTGAGGGGGCCGTTCAGGATGCGCTCCCTGCTGACCACGCGGGAGATGGCCTCGTAGTCGTAGACGACCTCCAGGGGGCCGAAGCAGAACTCGCAGACGTTGAGCGGGTCCGTGGGGTACTCACGGCCGCACTCCCGGCACTTCAAGGCGCTAGCAAATGCCAAGGCTGATCTCCATTGATTCCGGCGTTGGGGACATACGTCACCTATCGCACGTCGACAGGGGACGGGCCTGCCCTACTCGCCCCCGGGCGCTCGCCAGTTTTTGGGGTCCTGCGGGTTCGAGGAGCCGCTGAAGGGAGTGGGCCAGTTCTCGGGGTCCTGTGGAGTAGTGGGAGCGGCCCCAGGGCCAGGCCAGTTGTTCGGGTTGTCTCCCATCGTTGTCTCCCTTCGTGCGTCCCTCACCCTCGGGCAAGAGTCAAACCGACAAAACCTCTATTCAAGAGCATCGTTCATAGTAGCAGTGAGGCCTACCTGTGTCAATCTGAGCCCCATTGCGCAGCGGCAGCCGATGCCTCCAAGAATGGCCTGGAGTATACTTGAATTACCGCTAGGGGAGGGGACGAAGGGATAGCGGCGGGGCAACTCCGGAAAGGGGAAGACTCCAATGCCCGCACTGCGCAAGGCACGGCGCGCGTTCAGCGCCGCGCTCATTGTCCTGGGGCTGCTGGGGCTGCTCGTGCCGACGGCGCTGGGGCAGACCAGCGGGGGAGAGGTCTACGTCGCAACGATCGACGGCACCATCGACCTCGGCATGACGCCGTACGTCAAGCGCACGCTGAGCACGGCGGCGGAAGAGCGGGCCGAGGCGGTCCTCCTCGACATCAACACCCCCGGCGGCAGGCTGGACGCCGCCCTCTCCATCAAGGACGCCCTCCTCGACGCGGAAGTCCCGGTCATCGCGTACGTGAACCGGGAGGCGTTCTCCGCGGGCGCGCTCATCGCCATCTCCGCCAACAAGATCTACATGGATGCCGGCGGGGTCATCGGCGCCGCGACGCCCGTCGACCAGGAGGGAGAGGCGGCGTCGGAGAAAGTGATCTCCGCCGTTCGGAGCGACTTCCGGGCCGTGGCCGAGGTGCGGGGCCGCGACCCGAGCATCGCGGAGGCGATGGTGGACGAGAGCATCGCCATCGACGGGCTGGTGGAGGAGGGCAAGCTCCTCACCATGACGACGAGCGAGGCGCTGCAGTGGGGCTACGCCGACGGCGAGGCGGGGACCATCGAGGAGGCGCTGGAGGCCGAGGGCATCGTCAACGCCGATCTCGTCGAGGTGGAGTACAGCCTGGCGGAGCGGTTCGTGCGGTTCCTGACGAACCCGGTCGTCGCGTCGCTGCTGATCTCGCTGGGCTTCCTTGGGCTGCTGGCAGAGCTGACGTCGCCAGGGTTCGGCGTGCCGGGGATTGCGGGCATCCTGCTGCTGTCGCTCTTCTTCTGGGGCGGGTTCCTGGCGGAGCTCTCGGGTTGGGAGGGCGTGGCGCTGGTGGCGATCGGGCTGGCGCTGATCGCCGTGGAGATCATACTCATCCCGGGCTTCGGGGTGGCCGGCATCCTTGGACTCATTGCGTTCATGGCCGGGCTGTACATCTCGCTCATCGGGCAGGGAGCGACGTCAGGCGACTTCATCCGGGCGGGGCTGGTGCTGGCGGCGTCGATGGTCATGATCGTCGTCGGAGCGGCGGTGATCCTGACGGTGCTGCCGAACCGGCGGGGCATCGGGGGGCTGGCGCTGCAGACATCGCTGCCGCGGGGGAGCGGGCTGCTGACGCGGCTGGGCGGAGCGCCGGCGGCGGGCGCGGAGGCCGGCCCGCAGGGGTACGTCTCGTTGCTGGGGAAGCGGGGCGTGACGGTGACGGTGCTGCACCCGGCGGGGGTCGCGCAAATTGACACTCAACGCGTGGACGTGGTATCAGAAGGGGGCTACATCGAAGCCGGAACTCCCATCGAAGTGATAGCGGACGAGGAGTACCGGCGCGTCGTGCGGGCGGTCGGACCCGGCGACAGCGGAGGGCCCTCCGGCGAATCGCCCTCCGCAGGCCCGTAGGAAGGGCCGCCACAAGGACAGCAACCGTAGGAGAACACCGCCATGGCATGGATTGGACGCATCCTTATCATCCTGCTCCTCATCCTCCCCATCATCTTCACCCTTGGACTCATCCTCTTCTTCATCCCGGTGGGGTTGTGGTTGAGCGCCATCTTCGCGGGCGTGCCGGTCAGCCTGCTGAGCCTCATCGGCATGCGGCTGCGGAAGGTGAACCCGCACGCCATCGTCGAGCCGCTGATCTCAGCGACGAAGGCGGGTCTGGACCTGGACATCAACGACATGGAAGCGCACTACCTGGCGGGCGGCAACGTGGGCCGCGTGGTCTCGGCGATGATCTCGGCCGACAAGGCGAACATCGACCTGACGTGGCAGCGGGCGACGGCCATCGACCTGGCGGGCCGGGACGTGCTGCAGGCGGTGCAGACGAGCGTGAACCCGCGGGTCATCAACACGCCGCGGGTCTCGGCGGTGGCGAAGGACGGCATTCAGCTGATCGCCGTCGCGAGGGTGACGGTGCGGGCGAACCTGGACCGGCTGGTCGGAGGCGCGGGCGAGGAGACGATCCTGGCGCGCGTCGGGGAGGGTACGGTGTCGGCCATCGGCTCGGCGGAGGCGCACAAGGCGGTGCTGGAGAACCCGGACCAGATCTCGCGGAAGGTGCTCTCGGGCGGGCTGGACGCGGGGACGGCCTTCGAGATCCTGTCCATCGACATCGCGGACGTGGACGTGGGACGGAACATCGGCGCGCAGCTGCAGATCGACCAGGCCGAGGCGGACAAGCAGATCGCGCAGGCGCGGGCCGAGCAGCGGCGGGCGATGGCCGTCGCGCAGGAGCAGGAGATGGTGGCCCGGACGCAGGAGATGCGGGCGCGGGTCGTCGAGGCGGAGGCCGAGGTGCCACGGGCGATGGCGGACGCCTTCCGCGCCGGAAACCTGGGCATCATGGACTACTACCGGATGCGCAACGTGCAGGCCGACACGGCCATGCGCGAGAGCCTGGGCGGCGAACAGGAAGAGACCACCCAGAACTAGAGGCCCCCAGGAGCGCATTGCGCAGCCAGCGTTCAATCCGTTCGTAAGGCCCTTCGATTTCCCTCAGGGCGAACGGATAGGCGGGAGTGACAGGCGATGGCCAACAGCAGGCTGGAGGAGCTGAGGCGGCGGGCGCAGGAGCGCATCCAACAGGTGCGCGAGCAGATGGAGCACGGCGAGGATGTCGCGCCGCCGGAGCCTGCGCCCACGACCGAGCGTGCGCCCGCACCGCCCCCGCCGCCGGCGTACGACGCGGGGCCCGCGCGGCAGTCCTCCGAGGGACGTTCGCTCGAGGGCCCGTCCCTGGAGGGGCCGTCGCTGGAGGTGGAGCCGCCCCGGCCGGAGCGGCAGCAACAGCCTCGCGCCCAGCAGGCCGCGCCACCCGCGCAGGCTGCGCCGCCTCGGCGCCGCCAGGCGGCGCCGGCGCGGCAGCAACGGCCCGCGGGGCAGACGGCGCACCACCGGCATCACTCGGGGGCGGCGAGCATCGTGAGCCGGGAGACGCTGCGGCAGGCGATCCTGGCGCAGGAGATCCTCGGCAAGCCGGTGTCGCTGCGGCCGCCGCGGGAGAACGAAGACCTGTAGCGTCCCACCCCACCCGTCGCGTACCCTGTGCACGTTCCAGGGTCATGCTGCGCCTGTGGAGGCCGTATGAAGATTGCGGGCTATGAGACGAGGGCCGTGTGCGTGCCCCGGGAGCCGGGGCCACCCGTCGGCGGGGCGAACGTGGCGCCCTTCGTGACGCTGACGCTGCGGACGGACGACGGCATCGAGGGCATCGGGTACGCGGGGTTCGTGAGCGACGTCATCCTGAAGCCGCTGCACGCGCTGGTGAACGCGCTGACGGAGCTGGTCATCGGGAGCGACCCGCTGGAGATCGAGGCCATCGGCAAGCGGCTGCGGGCCGTGGGCGGCGGGTCGCCGGAGGGGATGGTGACGCGGGCGTCGGCGGCCATCGACGTGGCGCTGTGGGACATCAAGGGGAAGGCGCTGGGACAGCCCGTGCACCGGCTGCTGGGCGGCTACCGCGACCGGATGCCGACGTATGCGAGCGGGTTCCTGTGGCGGCCGTACAGCCTGGAGGCGCTGGCGACGACGGGCGCGCGGCTGGTGGACGAAGGATACACGTCGATGAAGTTCCGGCTGGGCGGCGAGAAAACGGCGGCGGCGGAGCTGGAGCGGGCGAGGGTGATGCGCGAGGCCGTCGGCGACGGCATCGACCTGATGGTGGACATCAACCAGGGGTGGGACGTGAACCAGTCGATCAGCATCGGGCGGCGGCTGGAGGAGTACGGGCTGTACTGGTTCGAGGACCCGACGGACCATCAGGACTACGCGGGGCTGGCGTGCATAGCGGACGCGCTGACGATGCCCGTCGCGGCGGGCGAGTACCACTACGGGATCGCGCCGTTCCGGCACATGCTGGAGCAGCGGAGCATCGACATCGTGATGATCGACCTGCTGCGGGCCGGGGGGATCACGCAGTGGATGAAGGCGGCGCACATGGCAGAGGCGTTCAACCTGCCGGTGGTGAGCCACCTGGCGCCGGAGATCCTGGCGCACACGATGGTGGCCATCCCGAACGGGCTGACCGTCGAGAACATGCCGTGGAGCGCGCCGCTGTTCCAGGAGGTGCCGGCCATCGAGGGCGGGGAGATCATCCTCTCGGACGCGCCGGGGCTAGGGCTGGCGTGGGATGTGGAAGCGCTGGACGCGTTCGCGGCGTAGGGGGCGCCCCCTTCGAGAACCTCAGGGCAGGCTTCGACAAGCTCTGGACAGGGTCAGGGCGAACGGGGGTCGGCGGTACGCCTGGGTTCCCGCCTTCGCGGGAACGACGGAATGGAATTACGCCCCGTGCAGCCGGTCCCAGAGGAGGCGGGGTTTGCAGGATAGAGCTGAAGGACGGGAATACCTGTTCAACCCGACTGCGTTTCCCCGGTCGGCCAAGTACGACGCGGACTGGGTGATGGACAACATGATGGGCCCGAACGCCCTGCTGCTGACGGAGTTCCTGACGGAGCGCATGGAGCTCACGCCCGGGATGCGGGTCCTGGACATGGGCTGCGGCAGGGCTTTGAGCTCCATATTCCTTGCGAAGGAGTACGGGGTGCAGGTCTGGGCGACGGACCTGTGGATAGACGCCAGCGCCAACTTCGGCCGCATCCTGGCCGCCGGCGTCGAAGACCGCGTGTACCCCATTCATGCGGAAGCGCACGCCCTGCCGTTCGCCGACGAGTTCTTCGACGCCATGGTGAGCGTCGACGCGTACCAATACTTCGGGACGGACGACCTCTACCTTGAGGCGCACATGGCCCGGCTGGTCAAGACCGGGGGGCAGCTGGGGATCGTCGTGCCGGGGCTGACGGAAGAGCTGACGGCCGACGAGCCGCCGGAACACCTGCGGCCATACTGGGAGCCGGCGTTCTTCTGCCTCCACAGCCCGGAATGGTGGAGGCGACACTGGGAGCGCAGCGGACTGGTGACCATTGAGCATACAGACCCGCTCCCCGATGGCTGGAAATACTGGATGGCGTCGGCGCTGGTAAGCTCGGAACGGCACGGCACGCCGAGGGACGAGGCCGACATGCTGGCGCTCGACGGGGGGCGCACGCTGGGGCTGTCGCGCATGGTGGCACGCAGGAACGACCGGCCGCTGAAGCGGCTGGACGAGCCGTAGTGGTTGGGCGTCCCGGCGGGGTTCCCGCCTGCGCGGGACCCTTCGACGGGGCTCAGGGCAATCGGCTAGCAGGGCCGTTGGGCGCGGGAGTCTGGATACCGGCTTTCGCCGGTAAGACGAAAAGAGAGGACTGAGATGTACGGGCTTGAGGGGAAGGTTGCACTGGTTACAGGGGCCGGGGGCGAGTTTGGGATGGGGCGCGGGATTGCAACGCGGCTGGCGTCGGAGGGCGCGGACGTGATCGTCAACGACTTCATCGGGACGCCGTACCCGGACCGGCCGTGGCCGGGGGTGTCGGCCGTCGTCGAGGAGATCGAGGCGCTGGGGCGGCGGTCGAAGGCGATCATCGCTGACGTATCGAACTCGGCGCAGGTGCAGGCGATGTTCGACGAGGCGGTGGCGGACTTCGGCAAGATCGACATCGTCGTGTCGAACGCGGGCTCGCGGCCGGGCGGCGACCGGAAGCCGGTGGTGGAAGTGACCGAGGAGGACTTCGACCTGGTGCAACGGGTGAACGTGAAGGGGACGTGGCTGGTGTGCCAGGCGGCGGCGCGGCACATGATCGCGCGCGGCGGTGGCGGCCGGATCATCACGATGTCGTCGCGCGCGGGGAAGACGGGGACGGCGACGTACGCGGCGTATTGCGCGAGCAAGTTTGCGGTGATCGGGTTCACGCAGAGCCTGGCGCTGGAGGTGGCGCAGTACGGGATCACGGTGAACGCGATCTGCCCGGGGCTGGTCGACACGGAGCGCGTCGACTACATCGCGGCGGCGACGGCGCCGGAGGGGCAGTCGGCGATGGAGCACCGGGCGTTCATGGTGCGCGACCGGTCGGCGACGATCCCGCTGGGGCGGCTGGCCGTTGCGGCGGACATCGCGCGGCTGGCGGCCTTCCTGTCGAGCGACGAGGCGGACTACGTGACGGGTCAGGCCATCAACATGGCAGGCGGACACGAAGTACACTAGCAGTGGACACTCATCCCCATCCGGAGCGCGACAGTTGATAGACCGACTCGTTGGTTGGGTTAAGGGGCTTCGGGGGCCATTGGGCCTCGTGAAGTCGCTGCGAGTGCCCACGCAGCACTACATCCACACGGAGGAGCTGGGCGCGTTCGTGCTGCTGGCGAGCGCGGTGGCGGCGCTGGTGTGGGCGAACACGCCATGGTCTGACACGTACTTCATGTTCTGGCACAACCACATATCCTTCGACATCGCCATCTTCCACCCCGACGAGGACCTGGAGCACGTGGTCAACGACGGGCTGATGGCGATCTTCTTCTTCGTGGTCGGGCTGGAGATCAAGCGTGAGCTGATGCACGGGGAGCTCTCGAGCGTGCGGCGGGCGATGCTGCCGGCGGCGGCGGCGCTCGGCGGCATGGTTGTCCCGGCGCTCATCTACGTCGCGTTCAACGGCACGGGCGAGGGGGCCGCCGGGTGGGGCATCCCCATGGCGACGGACATCGCGTTCGCGCTGGGGGTGCTGGCGCTGCTGGGGCGGCGGATCCCGGGCGAGCTTCGGGTGTTCCTGCTGGGGCTCGCGGTGGCGGACGACCTTGGGGCCATCATGGTCATCGCCGTGTTCTACTCCGAGACCCTCAGCTGGATGGACCTTGGGCTGTCGCTGGGGGCCTTCGCGCTCATGGCGGCGTGCATTCGCATCGGGATACGGTCCATGGGGTTCTACGCCATCCTGTCGGTCATCGTGTGGCTGTTCCTGCTGGAGTCGGGGATCCACGCGACGCTGGCGGGCGTGGCCATCGCGGCGCTGGTGCCGTCGAAGCCGCAGGTGCGGCGGCAGGAGTACGCGGGCGAGGTGGACAAGCTGCTGGGCGACTTCAGGACGGAGATGGACCGGGGAGACGAGGAGCAGGCGGAGGCCATCGTCGCGGAGATCGAGCGGCTGAGCGGGGAGACGGAGGGGCCGCTGGAGCGGCTGGAGCGGCAGGTGCACCCGTGGGTGAGCTTCGCCATCCTGCCGCTCTTCGCGCTGGCGAACGCGGGGATCATCTTCTCGACGGACACGATATCGACGGCGGTGGAGAGCCCGATCACGCTGGGGGTGTTCGCTGGGCTGACGGCGGGCAAGGTCGTGGGGGTGTTCGGGATGACGTGGCTGGCGGTGAAGGTGGGCATCGGGCGGCTGCCGACGGGCGTTACGTGGCCACACGTCTTGGGGGTCTCGCTGCTGGCGGGGATCGGGTTCACGGTGTCCATCTTCATCTCGGGCATAGCGTTCGACGACCGGGCGCTGGTGGACCTGGCGAAGATGGGGGTGTTCTCGGCGTCGGTGCTGGCGGGGGTTGTGGGGTACGTGTTCCTGCGGGCGGCGGGGGGACGTGGGTCGGGATAGGCCGCGGGTTCAGCGTATGACTAGCTAACCGGCATTCCTGTCGCGGAACTGTACTGAAGTCAGCCTGCGGAGTCAGGCAAAGACTGCGTAGGGAATGTCCCATTGTTTGACTTGGGACGCCACAAAGTCCATCAACCTACAAATGCGTTCAATCTCCTCCTCAAATGCCTGGTCTGACAATCTGAGTGCAAAGTAAGTGTTCTCTGGACGAGGCCCTAGCACTCGATCCATTTCAGCTTCCCGCTTGATCGACTGGCGAGGTGACCATGCTATGTTGTCTTGGCCGTCCAATTGCCGAAAGAGTGACAGGTAACCATGCGCCAAAGCGTCACGGCTAAGGGTTACCCTTGCCAGGTCAGCTTGAAGGTCTTGGCTCATTTTATCTCCAAATCGCTGCAAGAACTCCTCGCGTAGGCGCTCGGAGGACAAGTCTTCGAGCTTCACGAGTGCTGCACGGGCCAATGCATAGGGAAAATATCTGCCGTGTTCAAGGGTGGTTAGCCTCTGCAGTTCGGAGTCGTCACTTAAGCAAATTAGCGAGACCAATTGGCTTTGGAGCCACAGCGCAGCAGTCAAGAGTTTCCCGTGACGCTCAAAGACGTCCCTCTCGTTGAGTAGGTACAAGAGAAAGGAAGGTGGCATTCCATCCGCCATGGGTTTGGCGTCAAAGAACTTCTTCCATGTGTATTGAGGTTTAGGCTCGCCATCACCCGGTCGCGATGTAGGCGTGCCCTTTTGTTGCCGCCGTCGTTCTGCCCTGTTCACTAGTGGTTCTCCCCTCGTTTGTTGGGCCTGTCGGATCCATGATAGAACGGACGGATCTTGGCCGGGCTCATCGACCCAAGACCTCCTTCGTTGGAACGTCAGGTGGGGCCACCCAATCCGTTAGTCCAGAGCTGGTCGAATCGTCCTACGAGCGGATTGGGCTTATCTTGACAGAGTGCGGCCCCAATCTACAATCGCCTCAAGTCAGGCGCTAAGCCGTTGAAGGGAGTAGTGCTATGCCTGTGTATGAGCGGGGGGATGTGCGGATACGGTATGAGGAGGTTGGGGCTGGGGTGCCTTTGCTGGTTACGCCGGGCGGGGGGTTGAACTCTCGCGTGGACGTGTGGCCGGGGCAGGTGTTCAATGCGATGGAGGTCTTCAAGGACGACTTCCGGTGCATCACGATGGACCAGCGGAACGCCGTCGGGGGCGAGTCCACGGGGCCGGTGCAGGTGGAGGACCCGTGGGGGGCGTTCGCGGACGACCAGCTGGGGCTGATGGACCACCTGGGCATCGGCGAGTTCCTGTTCATGGGCTACTGCATCGGCGGGCCGTTTGCGATGAAGCTGATCGAGCGGGCGCCGGAGCGGGTGCTCGCGGCGGTGCTGTGCCAGCCGGTCGGGCACGCGGAGGCGACGCCGGACGCGATGTACGACGGCGGCATCAACGGCTGGGCGCCGGGGCTTCGCGAGCGGCAGCCGGACGTGTCGATGGAGACCATCGAGCAGTACCTGCACAACCTGTACCGGGTGCAGCCGGACTTCATGTACTGCGTGTCGCGTGAGTTCGCGTCGCAGTGCCAGACGCCGCTGCTGGTGATGCCGGACGACACGCCGGCGCACTCGTACCAGGCGGCGATGGACCTAGTGGCGCTGGCGCCCCGGGCGGAGGTGACGGCGTACCCGTGGAAGGAGCAGGAGGACATCAAGGCCCGGACGATCGAGCAGGTGCGGGCGTTCCTGAAGGCGCACCAGCCAGCGACGGCGGCGCGGTAGGGGGCGGCCCCATCCTGCCCTTCCCGCTCGAGGTGGCAAGGGACTGAGTACGTGTGATTCGAGGGGCCCTTGCGTTCCCTGGAACGTCATGGGGGTCTGGTCTCGATGAGCCCCATCGAGGGGCCCATCGAGACCCCTTCGACGGAGCTCAGGGCGAACGGGTGTAGTGGGCTCTGGGCGAACGGGTGGGGCGGGTGCGCCGCAGCCCCGCGCCTCTGGGTTCCCGCCTGCGCGGGAACGACGGAGAGTGGGTCAGGGGTTTGCGGAAGGCGTTGGGCGCGGGGTTTCTGGGCCCCGGCTTCCGCCGGGGAGACAGAGAGAGCCCAATCCGTTCGTGTGGCCCTTCGATTTCCCTCAGGGCGAACAGATGGGGGCGGGGGTGCCGCAGCCCCGCCCCTCTGGGTTCCCGCCTGCGCGGGAACGACGGAGAGTGGGTCAGGGGTTTGCGGAAGGCGTTGGGCGCGGGGTTTCTGGGCCCCGGCTTCCGCCGGGGAGACGGAGAGAGCGCAATCCGTTCGTGTGGCCCTTCGATTTCCCTCAGGGCGAACGGCCCTTCCGCCCTTCCCCTTTGGATCCCGGCTTTCGCCGGGAAGACGGGGGGTTTATGCCTCCGATTTGACGGCTTTGAGGAAGTTTTCTGCGCCGTGGCGGAGGAGGGCCCAGGCTGAGACAGTGACGAAGTTGGCGCCCTGGCGGATGAACTCGGCGACGGCGGCGGTGTCCGCGGGGCTGTTGCCGCCGACGCCGGCGTGCACCCCGCCGGCGCGGATGCGGGGGAGGACCTGACTCATGACGCGGCGGACCTCGGCCTGACCGGGGTTGCCGAGGCTCTGGCCGAGGTCGGAGGGCGCGACGTGGAGGACGTCGGAGCCGGCGACCTGCAGGATGTCGTCGAGGTTGTTGACGGCCTCGATGTCCTCGACCATGGGGATGACGAGGAGCTCGGCGTTGATGCGGGCCGTCGCCTCGGCCATGGAGACGCCGATGCCGTAGTCGTGGGCGCGGCCGCCGGCGACGCCGCGGTAGCCGTCAGGGTGGTAGCGGGCGGCGCGGGCGACGGCGGCTGCCTGCTCGGCGGTGTCGACGTGGGGGACGATGATGCCCTGCAGGCCGCGGTCCAAGTAGCGGAGGATGGTCTGCTCGGAGTGGTCGGGGATGCGGGCGATGGGCGTGATGCCGAAGGACTCGGCGGCGCGGACCATGTGCTCGACCTGGTCAAGGTCAGCGGGGCCGTGCTCGCAGTCGATGAAGACGAAGTCGTAGCCGAGGGCGCCGAGGATCTCAACCATGTCGGGGGCGTAGCGGGTGACGATGCCGCCGAAGACGACCTGGCCCTCGTTAAGCTTGGCCTTCGTGGTGTTGGTGCGCATGCGGGTGGCTCCTTTGCTGTTGGGTGGGCGCCCCCATCCTAGCCTTCCCTCGCCCGCGGGGGAAGGGACAACCCTCTTCCCCTCCCCACTGGGTTCCCGCCTGCGCGGGAACGACGGAGATGGCTGTTGTGCTTCGACGCGGCTCAGCACGAACGGACGCCCCGCACCACCTCTGGATCCCGGCTTTCGCCGGGAAAGCGGGGGGCCCTTCGACTAGCTCAGGACGCGGTCAGGGCGAACGGCCTCGCAGGACTCGTGCTACACCGAGCCGTCTATGACTACGTCGAGGAGGGCGGGTTTGCCGGAGGCGACGGCTCGGTCTACGGCGGGCTTGATCTGGGTGGGGTCGGTGATGCGCTCGCCGTGGACGCCCATGCTGTTGGCGATGGCGGCCATGTCGAAGGGGGTGCCGAAATCGGCGTAGGGCAACCGGCCGCCGGAGGTCTCGGGCAGGCCGAGGACCTCGCCCTGGTAGACGTTGAAGTTGGTCTTGAGGACGCGGTACATGCCGTTGTTGCAGATGACGAAGATGCAGGGGATGCCGTCGTTGGCGGCGGTCCAGAGGCCCTGAATCGTCATCATGGCGCTGCCATCTCCGATGACGCCGACGACGGGGCGGCCGGGGCAGGCGACCTGGGCGCCCATCGCCGCGCCGATGCCGCCGCCGATGGAGCCTCCACGGACGGCGCGGATGTCGCCGCGGCGGGCGGCCTGGATGTAGTGGCGCAACGGGCCCCGGTTGCTGATGGCGTCGTCGATGACGATGGCGTCGGGCGGGAGGGCGCCGGCGAGCTCCGCCATCATGCGGGCGGGACTCATGGGCCGGCTGTCCCAGCGCTCGGCGACGGAGGCCTCGTAGGCCTCGCGGTTGGCGCGGGCCTCGGCGGCAATGGCGCGGCGGCGCTCCCCGATGGCGGACACGCTCGGGGGGGACAGCCGCCCCCTCACGGCGGCGGCCAGCTCGGCGAGGGCGAGGCCGCAGTGGGCGACGATGCCAACGTCGGTGGGCTCGGCGCGGCCGATGCGGCTGGCGTCGGGGTCGATGTGCACGAGAGGGACGTCGGGTTGCAGGATGACGTCGCCCCAGTAGAAGAGCTCCTCGAAGGGGTCGGCGCCGACGGCGAGGACGAGGTCGGCGCGCTGCACGGCGTCACGGGAGGCGGCGGCGCGCAGGGAGAGGTTGCCGAGGAACTGGGGGTGGGCGGTGGGGAAGGCAACCTCGGCGCCACGGACCTGGTAGACGGCGAGGCCCATAAGCTCCGCCAGCTCCACGGCCCGGTCATTGGCGTCATCGTCGGAGGCGCGGTCACCGATGAGCATGATGGGGCGTCCGGCGTCGAGGAGCAGGGAGGCGGCTCGGTCGACGCCCTCCGGGCTGGGGCGCGCGGCGTCGTATGCGGGGCGGGAGGGGACAAGGTTCATCTCGGCGATGCCCTCGAGGGCGTTGGAGGAGAAGCCGACGTAGACGGGGCCCTTCGGGTGGGTGTTGGCCTCGTTGAAGGCGCGGCGGAGGGCGCTCGGCACCTGGCCGGGGTGGGAGAGCTCGACGGCCCACTTGGTGACGGGCCGGACGAGATTGGCGAGGTCGGTCATGGACTCGTTCACCTTGCGGACATCGTAGTTGGCGGAGGTGACGACCATGGGCGTGCCGGTGTTGAGGGCATCGAGCATGAGGGTGATGCCGTTGGCGAGGCCGTTGTCGACGTGGAGGCTGACGAAGGAGGCGCGGCCGGTGGCGCGAGCGTAGGCCTCGGCCATGCCGACGGCGACGCTCTCCTGGAGGGTGAGGAAGTAGCGGAGCTCCGGGTAGTCGCCGAGCAGGTCGATGAAGGGGGCCTCGCTGGTGCCGGGGTTGCCGAATATGTACTCGACGCCCTCGGCCTTGAGCATTTCGAGCAGGGCCTGCTTGCCGGTCATGGACTCAGGCATGGGCGCCTCCGGTGGGTATTGGGATTGCGGGGATTTTACACCATGAGCGCGGGCTAGGCGGGAACCCACCCCCATCCTCGCCTTACTCTTGGGGGGAATAGGGAGTCATATACCTGTGCAAACCCCGTAGAAAGGCAATCTAGGGCCAGTTTGCCGTCATGCTCAATATGAACTAGACGCTAGCGACTCCGTGGATCTGGAGGTAACAAGAGGTCGTCGCAATTCCCGCGCATGCTCCTTATATGCCTTCTTTACCTCAGCTCTACGTGGCGGCAATTTCAGCAACTTGCATCTACGCTGAGGATCTTGACATTGAGAATGCATAGCACACTCCCAATCCAGTGCTAAGTCGTCACTATGCCCATCTTCAATGACGGACACATGCATCCAATTTGGATAGGAATCCCCCGCGTGAACTGCCAAGGCAAATGGGAATTCAGACTCATCAACCGGGATAGTCGCATTGGGATTCACCCACAAAACGGCCCGACGGTTCTGCCACTCCAAGACAGCAGAAACTGACGAATCAGAAAACACCGGAGCAGTTGAACCGTGTTTCTCGACAATTAGACTCCTTGTCCCACTCTTGATGACCTCTCCAGTAGATTTGTCAATAGTCACGAACGGTGACGAATCCCCATAGAGAACATCTGCAGCCTCATGCCACTCCTCCGACTGATTACGTAAGGCAATGACGTAGGCCAATCCGTCCCTCTCACATTGGGAACCATAGTTCTCCACCTTTTCTGACACAACCCTATGGAGCTTCTTTCCCGACTCTTCAACTGAACCTCCATGCACATATCCACCGGTCGTATTCAAGCAGTGACGAAGATCCTCCCTTATCTGCAGCACTGCACACTCAACAATGGTCGACTCACCGACCTTCAAGTCAGGGGTCAGACCCCAAAGCCTTGGCTGATGTACTACATCAATCCCATGAACCCTGAATCGTGAAGCCAAATGGTGTTCCCAACACTTGGCAAGGTGATTTGCACCCTCATCCAGTGACATCCCAAATAACCGTGAACACCGAGGAAGATAGTGATATGGGACCTCCGCCATTGCTCGACTCCCTTCTGGTTCCTTCATCACTCCAGACACTCCTCTAGGTTACACAGATCTATAGTCCCCAAGGTATACCCACGGGTCACCCTTCTGGGTTCCCGCCTGCGCGGGAACGACGGGAGTGGGGGCGGGGGTGGGGGTGGTTGGGGGAGGGGCCTCGGTCTCTCGGTTCCCCGTCGAGGGGAACCGAGAGACCCCTTCGACAGGCTCAGGGCGAACGGCCTCACACCTCAACGCTCCTGTGGGTTCCCGCCTGCGCGGGAACGACGGGAGTGTGGGTCTGAGAATGTGGGCGCCGCTGGTCGCGGGGTTTCTGGATACCGGCTTTCGCCGGTAAAACGGGACGGCGCCCTCCGTTCGTGGGACCCTTCGACAGGCTCAGGGCGAACGGTGGGGTGGGCTCAGGGCGAACGGTCACCCTCCACTGCCGGACTCCTCTGGGTTCCCGCCTGCGCGGGAATGACGACTACTTGGTTGGTTTGCCCCAGCCGCCGCCGCCGGGGGTGCGGACGCTGAGGACGTCGCCGGGGGCGACGTCTATGGTGACCTTGGGGGCGAGGTGGACCTCCTCGACGCCGTGCTTGAGGAGGACGGTCTCGCCGGGGGTGGCGTCGGCGCCGCCCTGGAGGCCGTAGGGCGCGGAGCGTCGGCGCTCGGCGAGGACGGTGACGACGGCAGGGGCGAGGAACTCGGTGTCGCGGACGACGCCGTCGCCGCCGCGGTAGCGGCCGTCGCCGCCGGAGCCGCGTCGGACGCGGTAGCTGCGGACACGCATGGGGTGGTAGAGCTCGAGGGCCTCTATGGGCGTGTTCATGGTGTTGGTCATGTGGGTGTGGACGGCGGAGAGGCCGTCGGCGCCGGGGCGGGCGCCCATGCCGCCGGCGATGGTCTCGTAGTAGGCGAAGCCCCGGTCGGCGCCGTGCTCGTGGCCGCCGACGAGGACGTTGTTCATGGTGCCCTGGCTGGCGGCGGGGACGACGTCCGGCAGTGCCTTGGCAAGGGCGCCGAGGAGGACGTCCGTGATGCGCTGGGAGGTCTCGACGTTGCCGCCGGCGACGGCGGCGGGGGGTCGCGGGTTCACGACGGAGCCCTCGGGCGCGACGACGGTGACGGGGCGCAGGATGCCCTGGTTGGCGGGGGCGGCCTCGCCGACGATGCAGCGCAGGACGTAGAGGGCGGCGGAGAGGGTGACGGCGAGGGGCGCGTTAACGCAGCCGCGGCGCTGGCCGGCGGTCTCGGAGAAGTCGAGGGTCATGGCGTCGCCGCGGACGGAGACGGTGACGGCGATGGGGACGGGCTCGTCGGTGAGGCCGTCGTCGTCGAGGACGTCGGAGAAGGCGTAGTCGCCGTCGGGGAGGGCGCTGATGGCGGCGCGGGTGAGGCGCTCGGAGTAGTCGAGGAGGGCGGCCTCGTGCTCGCGGACGGTGGCCCAGCCGTAGCGGTCGACCATCTCCTGGAGGCGGCGCTCGCCGGTGCGGCAGGCGGCGATCTGGGCGGCGAGGTCGCCGCGGCGCTCGTCGGGGGTGCGAGAGTTGCGGCAGAAGAGGGCGACGACCTCCTCGTTGACGTCGCCGGCGCGGACGAGCTTGAGGGGCGGGATGATGAAGCCCTCCTGGAAGAGCTCGGTGGAGCGGGGGAGGGAGCCGGGGGTCATGCCGCCGATGTCGGCGTGGTGGGCGCGGTTGGCGACGAAGCCGACGAGGGCGGGGGCGTTCGCCCTTCGATTTCCCTCAGGGCGAACGGAAGTGTGAGGGTCAGGGCGAACGGCGGGGCTGGTCCCTCGCGCCTCTGGATACCGGCTTCCGCCGGTAAAACGAGGGGGGCCGAAGACGGGGGCGACGAGGGTGACGTCGTTGAGGTGGGTGCCGCCGAGGTAGGGGTCGTTGAGGGCGATGACGTCGCCGGGGGCGAAGTCGAAGCCCTCGAGGGCGGCGGCGACGGAGGCGGGCATGGCGCCGAGGTGGACGGGGATGTGGGAGGCCTGGGCGACCATGCGGCCCTGGGGGTCGAAGAGGGCGCAGGAGAAGTCCTTGCGCTCCTTGATGTTGGGCGAGAAGCCGGTGCGGCCAAGGGCGACGCCCATCTCCTCGGCCACGGAGGCGAGGAGGTTCTTGAAGACCTCGAGGGAGACGGCGTCTACGGGCATTTTGCGCTTGCCTCCGGCGTGTGTGTATCCGTAGAGGATTGTAGCACGGCGGTGAGAGCGTTAATCTAGGGCCGGACTCAATGTAACTCTTGCGTGAGGAGAGAGAAATCTGCCTTGGCTACATACAAAGAGGAGCACCATCATTGGTCACACATACTGAAGAACAAGAACTAGTAGCGGGCGCCCTTGTCCGATGGACAGAGAGCGAAACCTATGGAGTCATCGAAAAACAAGACGCCGGGACAATATACGTCCGTTGGGATGACCCATCTGCACCTCCCCAATTCGTTAGTAGTGATCCTCCGCTCACTCGGGTTGACCTCACTTCGCAGCCAGTCTCGATATTGTCATCCGGGCAAAATGCTTGGGCCGTGCGGCTGACGGATTCGGATGTACCCACTTGGGAGTGCCTTCTCAATATTGACGGCGAAATGGTTAATTTTCCGGAAGCAGGCCTTCGCCCGAAGCCCATCACCGACCCTGTGGACCGTTTCCGTGCTGGGGATATTGGTTCCCTCTCCAAATATCGGCTTCAGGAAGTCACCCGATGGTATCGCACGATGCATTTGTACGACGAATTGGTCTCTCTGGGGCAAATCGGTGTGAACATAAAGCCTCATCAGGTTTCCGTAGCTCACAAAGTTGTTTCTAAATACCCTCACCGCTTTCTACTCTGCGACGAAGTGGGTTTAGGTAAGACGATTGAGGCAGGCATGATCCTTAAGGAACTCCGGGCACGAGGGCTAGCCAAACGAGTTCTAGCCATAGTTCCCTCAAACCTCGTTAGGCAATGGCAGTTCGAGATGAAAACAAAGTTCAACGAGACCTTCGCAGTTCTCAATACTGACACTGTCCGGTATTTGAAAAGCCAAGGACGCGATGGGAACCCCTTTACTGAGGAGGAAAGTGTTCTGTGCTCCTCGTCATGGATTGCAGGGAAACAGTGGGCCGACCAGTCCGCTGAAGCGAACTGGGATCTTGTTATTGTAGATGAAGCACACCACGCACGAATGCGGCGTTCCGGTAGCCGGCAAACGAGAACACGCCTCTATACTCTGGTGCAAAGACTTGCATCCCACGAGCATTACGGGAAGCGAGGGTTGCTTTTCCTAACAGCAACACCGATGCAGCTTGATACCCAAGAACTGTATTCGCTTATCGAGTTGCTGAATCCAACTCTTTTCCCTTCATATGAACATCTCGAAGAACACCGCAAAAAAGTCCCCGGCCTCTCGCGGCTTGCCGAACGCATAGATCAATACGGCTTCCCATTGCCTGACGCAGATCCACTCGAAACAGCTCAGCAAGTTGCGGATTGGCTTGACGTCGACGTGGCAACCATCCACAAGCGACTTTATTCAAGCGAGGAAGAACGGAAACAGGTCGTGAGCGAACTTGCTGACCGGCACCTCCTGAGCGAAATCCTGATAAGGAACCGAAAGGCCGTCATTGGAGGGTTTATGCCCAGGAGGGCTGCGCGCTGGGAAGTCCAGCTTACCTTAGAAGAACGTGCGGCTTTGAAGGCGGTGGAAGACTACATCGAATACGGCTATCAACTCGCGGACCAACAGAAGAATGCTCCTATAGGGTTTGTCATGACGACTTTTCAAAAACTTGCTGCCTCCAGCATTGCTGCCCTCAAGAAAGCCTTGGAAAATCGGCAAGCAAACCTAAGAGCAAAGGCGGTACGAATGTACGAAGCCACTGAGTTGGAGGATCGCCTAATTGATGACGAAGACGCCAGTGACGTTGTAAGTGATGTGGGGAAGCTGGCTGACATTGAGGCGGAACTGTCTCACATTGATCAAGCGCTTAGTGTTCTCGAAACAGTCACCGTAGACTCGAAAGCTGAGGTGCTAGCAGAGCAGCTTACAAAGCTCTTTGAGGATGACCCCGATGAGAAAGTCCTTATTTTCACCCAGTTTCGGGAGACGCAGCGGCAATTGGCGGAACTGTTCAAGGCAAAGGGTTGGGGTGTGAACGTTTTTCATGGACAAATGACCCCAATAGACAAGGACAGCGCGGTTGGGCGCTTCCGAGACAATGCAGGCTCGCAGATTCTCATTAGCACTGAAGCTGGTGGTGAGGGAAGGAACTTCCAATTTTGCCATATCCTTGTCAATCATGATCTCCCGTGGAATCCAATGCGTGTTGAGCAGCGGATTGGACGTGTAGACCGGATTGGCCAAGATCATGCCGTGAGTATCTTCAATCTCTGGACAAGAAATACCATTGAAGAGCGCATTCTGGATGTGTTGGAAACGCGCATCAAACTTTTTGAGGAAACCGTAGGTGGACTTGATCCTATCCTTGGTGACACTGAACGCGACATCAGGGATCTCATGCGCAAGGCCGGGCAAGAGAGAGAAAAAGCCCTCGAAGTCCTGGGGAAGAAGCTCGAAAAGCAAGTTCAGGATGCACGACTCGCCGAGCAAAGGCTGGGTGATTTCATTCTGGACACCAAGTCATACAGCAAGGAGTTGGCTGAACGCATCGCTGGACAGCCTTCACCAGTGAGTGAGCAAGCGTTTGAGGTGTTCATCAAACAACTGCTATTCAATTTTAATACGGCACTTAACCAAACTGATGACGTGTACGAAGTGACCTTTACTGATGATCTAGCGGACAAGTACCGGAATTCATGGCTTCCTACCGGGCGGAACAAGAGAGCGGTATTTCGCCCTCTCGCACAGAAAGACGCAGAAGAAGTGGAGCTTATGGTTTTCGGTCATCCTATTGTGGATGCACTCGTCGACGATGTTCTGCGGCCAGCATTCAAAGGTGTAACAGGTACCCGTTCTCTCCATGCTAGCGATGAATTGCCCCCCTGTCATGGATGGCTCTTCACGTATCAGTTCACTGTCCACGGCATACGGCCCATGGAGTACATCGAGCCGGTATTTGTTCATGACAACGAGACAATAGACTTAGACATGGGTGGGCTGTTGGTCAAGCATGCTTACAAATTTGATTCCTCTGAGAGAGATATTGACCATTCGGCAATCCCCAACAATCTAGACGGTATAGCACCAATAGCCAAAGGCTATGCCGAGTCAAAGAGGTCCGAGCTTCAACACAACGCAGAGCTTGAGGCAACCACTCGAATTGCTACAGAAGTTGCTCGGATCGATAAGTATTTTGACTATTTGGAGCAAGCCGCTCAGGACAAAGTTGAAGCCACTCACAGGACCTTGGAGCGCATTCGCGCGAGTGGCACTGCAACACAGCTTCAAATCTTGCCTGCCTGGGAAGCCAACTTACGGCGTGATACAGAATTGCTTGCCAATGTCCAGCCCGAACGCAAACGTCAAATCGACGAAATCGAACGTCTCCGTTATCCTCAAGTGACGTCATCTCTGAAGGCGTTAGGACGCATCGAAGTCGTTGCGCGCAAGCACAGCTAACTTCTCAACTCCATATAGCTGTCCAAAACAGAAGAGGAGTTTGCCTTCCCATGAAGTTCTATGGCTTTGATGAGTTCACGTACCCCGGCGTGCCGGACGAGGTTGGGCCGGAGACGATCCAGACGAACCGGTTCTGCGACCCCGGCCTGGCGGCGCAGACGTACCAGGAGCACATGGAGGAGTTCCTGCTCTGCGAGGAGCTGGGGTTCGAGGGGGTGTTCGTCAACGAGCACCACTTCACGTACTTCAGCCTGAACCCTTCGAGCACGCCGCTGGCGTCGGCGCTCATCGCGAAGACGAAGACGATGAAGGTGGGCGTGATGGGGCACGTGCTGCCGCTGCGGCACCCGGTGCACACGGCGGAGGAGTTCGCGCAGCTCGACTGCCTGTCGGGCGGGCGGTTCATCGGCGGGATCGTGCGGGGGGTGCCGCAGGAGCTGATCTCGTACAACGTGGACCCGTTCACGAGCCGGGAGCGGTTCGCGGAGTCGTACGACATCGTGCGGCGGTGCCTGACAGAGGAGCTGTTCGACTACGAGGGGAAGTTCTACAACCTGCGGGCGGTGTCGGTGTGGCCGAAGCCGCTGCAGAACCCGTTTCCCATCTGGATGCCGGCGGGGTCGGCGGAGACGATCGAGTTCGCGGCGGAGCGGCGCATCCCCATCGCGCGGGTGTGGAACCCGACGGCGGTGTTCCAGGACGCCTTCGAGTACTACAAGGACGTCGCGCGGGAGCAGTTCGGGTGGGAGGCGACGCCGGACTACTGCATCGGGTCGCGGTACATCCACGTTGCGGAGACGAACGAGCAGGCGGAGGAGGAGTGCCGCGAGGCGGTGATGTACGTTCGGCGGCTGACGGCGTTCAGCCGGCCGGTGCCGATGCCGGCGCCGCTGCCGGGGGTGCAGACAGACCGGAGCTTCGACTACCGGAAGCGCTCGCGGGGGTCCGAGATGCCGGCGCCTGGGACGCCGTTCGAGAAGCTGCGGGAGACGGGCTACATCGTGTGCGGGGACCCGGACTACGTGACGGAGTGGCTTCGGAACGACATGGAGACGGCGGGCTACGGCCACTTCCTGGGCATGTTCCGGTGCGGGAAGCTGAAGCACGAGCACGTGATGAAGTCCAAGAAGCTGTTTGCCGAGGAAGTCATGCCGAAGCTGGCAGGCGTGAACGCCAGCTAGTCCAGACCACCAGGAAGGGTCTCCCTCGTTCGCCTCCTTCGAGGGCCTCAGGACAGGCTCCGCTTTTCCTCAGGGCGAACAGCCACAGGAGTTCCCTTTCCTAACTGCAAAGGAGACGGCCATGCCCCTGCCCCTGTACAGCAGCGCGAACCATGTCCTCGACCAGGAATCGCCGGAGGTGACTCGCATCATCCAGGAGTCGCGCGACGGCGCGGCCGTTGGCGGCTGGGAGCTGGCAGTGCCGGAGCCTGGGCCCGACGGCAACCCGTTCCTGTTCATCTTCGTGGGGCCGACGGCGGAGCACCGGGGCAGCGCGGTGCGGCTGCACATGGCGGCGCAGGGCGGCGGCGCAGTGCCGGACGACGCGCAGGTGCTCATCGAGAGTTTTTACAAGACGGGCTCGGAGCGGCAGACCATCTACACGGGGGCGTACGGGGACTTCAGCGGGATCGCGGACCAGGACGACCCGGACTCGACGCTGTCGGCGCAACGGCGGGTGGAGGCGGGGGAGGACTACCTGGTGCGCGTCGAGGTGTCGACGCCGGAGGGCGGGCCCGTGCCGGACCCGACGGCGCCGGGGTCGGGCTTCCGCATCGACTGCGTGAAGCTGTGGTGGAACGAGTCGGCGTAGGGGACCCCCTATTCCGTTCGGCGAACCCTTCGACAAGCTCAGGGCGAACGGATTGAGGGAGTCCCCCCCTCTGGGTTCCCGCCTGCGCGAGAACGACGGTGCGGTGGGGGCTGGGAGTGGCAGTTGCGGTTGGTCGCGGGGTTTCTGGGTACCGTCCGCTGCCTCCGCAGCGCGGCTTTCGCCGGTATAACGTGGGTTGAGGGCGGGCGATTCACGAATCGCCCCTACAACGTGCTTCTGAGATAGCAAGAAGAAGGTAGCAAGATGGGCGCGGCAGACGGTGCGGTGTACGGGAGGCACTCGGCGCAGGTCGACGGCGTGGAGGTGAACTACTTTCGCGGCGGGCGGCTGGAGCGGCACGCGCCGGTGGTGTACCTGCACGGCATGGGGCCGGCCGGGCGGTGGGACAGCTTCCACATGGCCCTAGGCACGGTGACGGACGTCTGGGCGCCGCAGTTGCCCGGCTGGGCCGATGGGGCGCCGCCGGAGGGCGTCGGGTCGCTGGCGGACTACGCGCGGCTCATGCGGGGGCTGCTGGACGGCGTGGGCGTGAACGAGGCGACGCTTGTCGGCCACTGCGTTGGCGGATGGCTGGCGCTGCAACTGGCGTCGGAACAGCCGGAGCGGTTCCGGCGGCTGGCGCTCGTCGACCCGCTGGGGCTCTCGTGGGACGACGCGCCCGCGGTGGACATGGCGGGGCTGGACGACGAGGCGTTCGCGACGGGAATGTTCGCGCGGCTGGGGATGGTGGCGACGGCGGACCGGACGGGCTTCGGCACGGAGTGGCAGAACGTGCGGCAGGGTCCGGAGTTCATGCGGCAATCGAAGGGACGGGAGACGCTGGCGAAGCTGTCGGACGGCATCGGCGACGCAGAGCTGACGCGGGCCACCGAGGGGCTGACGGCGGACACGCTGCTGGTGTGGGGCGCGGTCGACGGGATCGCGCCGGTGTCGCAGGGCGAACGGCTTCGGGCGCGGATGGCGAACGCCCGGCTGGCGGTCGTCGACGGAGCGGGGCACCTGCCGATGGCGGAGCGGCCGGAGACGATGAACCGGCTGCTCCGGGACTTCATCATCGGGCTCGACGAGACGGTGCCGAACGTGGAGTGGCGGTAGAGGCTGACTCATCCCACACCTCCCCGCGCAAGTCCCCAATTGCAATCTCCGCCCCGTAGCATTCTGACTCTCCCTGCTTCTACACTTGCGCCATGAAGCTTGCCGTAGCACGCCCTCGCAGGAGACCGGCGCGCCCGGCGCCGCCGCCCGAACAGGACTCCATCGACTGGAACGGCGTGCGCATCGACTTCACGGTGATTCGCAACCCCCGGCGCAAGCGGACGCTGGGGTTGTTCGTCGTGGGCGGGCAGGTCGAGGTACGGGCGCCGATGCGGACCTCGACGCAGAGGATCCGGGAGTTTGTGCACGCCAAGCGGCAGTGGGTGCTGGACAAGCTGATCGAGCATAGAGAGCGGCCAAGGGTTCCCCCGCTTGGGTACGGCGAGAGTGTGCCGTACCTTGGCCGCACCATCCCGCTGCTGGTCGTGCCGGAGCCCGGCGGGACATTCCACGTCGCTCTTCACAACGCAGAGTGCGAGGCGCTCGACGCCGGGCGTCTCGACTGGCACCACCTGCACGCGACGGCACCGACGGCGGTCGATGAGGCGACGACACGGGCGGGCGTTCGCAAGGCGCTGACGGCATGGTACCGGGCCCGCGCGCTGGAGGAGTTCACGGAGCAGGTGGATCTCTGGCTGCCGGACGTGGCGCCTCGAAAGAGGCCCGAAATCCGCATCAGCAACGCGCGGTCGCAATGGGCGAGCTGCTCGTCGGACGGCGTGCTGCGGTTTAGCTGGCGGTGCATGATGCTGGACTGGCGGCAGGTGGCTTACATCACCGTGCACGAGCTGGCGCACCTGAAGGTGCGGAACCATTCGAAGGCGTTCTGGCGCGTGGTGTTGAAGGCGATGGACGACGCCAAGATCGTCCGCGCAAGGATGCGGGAGCGGGCGAAGACGCTGCCGGGGTAGGGGGCGTTTTGGCGAGAACTGAAGCCAATGCGCCGCGTGTATTGTGACCATGGTCATGACCATGGTACTATTGTGTGTGTAACGAATGGTCAGGAGCGAAACTATGGCGACGACCGACAAACCGACCGGCTCGACTCGGACCGTGAAGGCGTCCGAGTTCAAGGCGAAGTGCCTGCAGCTGATGGACGAGGTGGCGCAGAGCGGCGAGGAGATCGTCATCACGAAGTTCGGGGAGCCGGTGGCGAAGCTGGCGCCGCTGCGGGAGAAGCCGAAGACACTCTTCGGGATAGACCGCGGCCGCATCGAAATCCTGGGAGACATCATCTCGCCGCTCTACGAGGACTGGGAGATCGAGGAGTTCCTTGACCGGGAAGCGCGAAACATTGATTCTCCTTGACACGAATGTCCTGCTCTGGCTTCGCTACGGGGACAGAAGGCTTGGCCGCCGGGCAAGGGACTCCATTGACCGTGCATGGCAGGAGGACAACCTAGCCGTTTCCGTTGTCTCATTTTGGGAGGTGGGCATGCTTGTCTCCAAAGGCAGGATCCACCTTCCCGAAGGCGTCCTTGCGTGGAGGCAGCGACAGTTGGAGCAGGGGATGATAGAAATTCCTCTCGACGGAACCGCCGCAGTCCGGGCCGGCTTGCTGACGGCGATGCACGGCGATCCCGGGGACCGCCTCATCGTGGCGACGGCGCTGGGCGGGCATGAACTCATGACGGCGGACGAGCGCATCCTAAAGTGGTCCGGCGACCTCTCGCGGGTCGATGCGCGGGTGTAGCGCCAAACCCTTCGAGAGCCTCCTTCGACGGGCCCAGGACGGAGTCGGGTCGAACGGCCGGGCCTAGACGCCCGCCCTGGGGGAGTAGGAGGTGACGCGGCGGCGGGAGCGGCGGGCCACGCCGGTGCGCTGGGCGGCAGCGGCCACCTCCCGGGCGACGCGGCGGACGACTCCCTTGTCGAAGATGCTGGGGATGATGAAGTCCTCGTTCAGGTCGCTGTTGGGGACGCCAGCGGCGATGGCCTGGGCCGCGGCGAGCTTCATCTCCTCGTTGATCTCGCGGGCGCGGACGTCCAGGGCGCCGCGGAAGATGCCGGGGAAGCAGAGGGCGTTGTTGATCTGGTTGGGGTAGTCGGAGCGGCCGGTGGCCATGACCCTCGCCAGGCCCTGGGCCTCCTCAGGCCAGATCTCCGGGTCCGGGTTGGCCATGGCGAAGACGATGGGCTCGTCGTTCATGTCCTTGACCATGGCGGGAGTGACGGTGTTGGGGCCGGAGAGGCCGAGGAAGACGTCGGCGCCCTGCATGGCCTTGGCGAGGTCGCCCTCGATGTTGTCGGGGTTGCTGATCTCGGCGAACTCGTCCTTGGCCTTGTTGCCGCGGTTGTCGCGGCCGCGGTAGACGATGCCCTGGGTGTCGCAGCCGATGATGTTGAAGCAGCCGGCGGTCATGAGGATCTTGGCGCAGGCGATGCCGCTGGCCCCCACGCCGTTGACCACCACCTTGAGGTCCTCCATCTTCTTGCCGGTGATCTTGACCGCGTTAATGAGGCCGGCGAGGACGACGACGGCGGTGCCGTGCTGGTCATCGTGAAAGATGGGGATGTCGAGCTCGTCCTTCAGACGCTGCTCGATGTAGAAGCAGCGGGGAGCGGAGATGTCCTCCAGATTGACGCCGCCAAAGCCGGGGCTGATGGCCTTGGTGATCTCCACGATTTCGTCGGCGTCCTTGGTGTCGAGGCAGATGGGGTAGGCATCCACGCCGGCGAGCTCCTTGAAGAGGACGGCCTTGCCCTCCATGACGGGCATTGCGCCGCCGGGGCCGATGTCGCCGAGGCCGAGGACGGCGGTGCCGTCCGTAACGACGGCGACGGTGTTGCCCTTGCCGGTGAGGGTCCAGAGAGCGGCGGGGTCATGGTAGATGGCCATGCTGACGCGTCCCACGCCGGGCGTGTAGACGATGGACATGTCATTGCGGGTGGTGACGGGGGCGCGGCTGTTGACCTCTATCTTGCCACCGAGGTGGCGCAGGAAGACGGGGTCCGAGACGCTGAGGACCCGAACGCCGGGAACCTCGCGGACGCGGCTCTCGATTTGCTCGCCGTGGGTGACGTTTCGTGCGTTGACGGTGATGTCGCGGGTCATCGCCGTGCGGCTGGAACTGACGGTGTCAATGGCGCCGATGTCGCCCTCGACCTCGCCGATGGCGGAGGTGATGACGCCCAGCATGCCGGCCCGGTTGGGGTACTGGGCTCGGATGGTGATGCTATAGGCGATGCTGGGGTTGTTCCTCGACGTGGTCATCCCGGATTTCCTCCCTGGCGTTCTGGGGCGTCATTCAAGAGGGCCGGTCACCCTCGCGCTGCGCAGCCGACGAACGCCAGCTAGCGCGGATTGGGGTAATGGTACCCAACATGAGGGCGAATGGGCAAGGACGGCAGGCACGGACGACAGGTTTGGAGCGGGTGTACGCCGCTTATGGGTTGCTTGCGAGCCAAAGGATTGGTCTATACCAGAGCGCCCATGCATACCCGAGCACGCGAAGTGAATTCCGGCGTGTCTACAATGAGCATTGAGACCCCCTGGAGGCGTGCATGATCGACGGACGGGTGTTCGTGACGAGGGAGATCGATCCGGACGCGCTGGCGCGGCTGCGGGAGGAGTTCGCCGAGGTGGACGTGTGGGAGGCGTTTGACCCTCCCTCGCCGGAGCAGCTGGCGGAGCGCGCGGCGGGGTGCGTCGCCGTCGTGACGATGGTGACCGACCGGGTGGACGCGGCGCTGCTGAACGCGGCGCCGACGGTGCGAGTCATCGCGAACATGGCCGTCGGGTACAACAACGTGGACGTGGCGACGTGCGCGGGACGCGACGTGCTGGTGTCGAACACGCCGAACGTGCTGGAGGAGACGACGGCGGACCTGGCCTTCGCGCTGATGCTGGCGGTGGCGCGGCACGTGGTGGCGTCCGACGCGGACACGCGGGCGGGCAACTGGGGACTGTGGCACCCGGGGCTGTGGCTGGGGACGGACGTGTACGGGGCGTCGCTGGGCATCGTGGGCATGGGGGGCATTGGGAGCGCGGTGGCGCGGCGGGCGCGGGGGTTCGACATGCGCATCCGGTACACGGCCAACAATCGGCGGGTGGAGGCAGAGGCCGCGCTGGGGGCCGAGTACGTGCCGGACCTGCGGGAACTGCTGGCGGTGAGCGACTTCGTGTCGCTGCACGTGCCGCTGACGTCGTCGACGCATAACCTCATCGGCGCGGCGGAGCTGGCGGCGATGCGGCCGACGGCGTTCCTCATCAACACCTCGCGGGGCGACGTGGTGGACACGGAGGCGCTGCTGTCGGCGCTGCGCGCGGGGAGCATCGCGGGGGCGGGGCTGGACGTGACGGCGCCGGAACCGATCGCGGCCGACCATCCGCTGCTCGAGCTGCCGAACGTGGTGGTGACGCCGCACATCGGCAGCGCGAGCTTCGCGACGCGGCGGCGGATGGCGATGCTGGCGGTCGAGAACGCGATCGCGGCGTGCAAGGGTGAGCCGATGCCGAGCCGGGTGGAGGGACTTTAGCTCTACTTGGTCCGTCGGGGTTCCTGCCTCCGCAGGAACGACGATAGGGTTGGTTGACCGGTGGGCGCGCCCGCCAAGGGATCAACGGGCGGGTGCGGTTGACCGGCGGGTGCGCCCGCCAAGGGATCAACGGGGGGAGGGAGCGGTTGACCGGCGGGCGGCGGGATTCCTATAATTAAGCCCTGCACGGGCGGAAGTAGTTCAGTGGTAGAACGCCTCCTTGCCAAGGAGGAGGTCGGGGGTTCGAATCCCCTCTTCCGCTCCAGTTTTCCCCTCTACTGAGCCGGTTGGTGGCGCTTTACGCGCCGCTCCAGCTCGCTCCTGGGCAGCATGACGCGGCGGTTGCACGTCCGGCAGAGGATGCCGATGTCCATGCCCACTCGCACGACCTCCCACACGGAGCCGCCGCAGGGGTGCGGCTTCTTCAGGGTGAGGACGTCTCCCAGGTGCAGGTCCAGGATTGGCGGCATGGTTCCCTTTCGGCTGCGTTCCCCCTGCCCCACCCCAGGATTCCCGCCTTCGCGGGAATGACGATTGCGAGGGCGCAGGCCTGGCGGTGTGGCGGGCGGGGAGACTCCCCCCATCCTAACCTTCCCCCACCAAGGGGGGAAGGGACGGCGGTTAGGTGGCCCAGCCGAGGCCGCGGTCTTCGAGGACGCGGTTGATGGTGTCGCGGAGGCGCTGGGCGGCGTCGCGGGCGGCGTGGGGGTAGGTGGCGGGGTCGCCGCCGGCGTAGATGACGCCCCTCGACGCGTTGACGATGGCGTTGCGGCCGCGCTCGTCGACGCCGACGGCGACGGAGCGCTCGAGGGCGCCCTCCTGGACGCCGACGCCGGGGATGAGGATGGGCATGTCCGGGCAGAGGTCGCGGACGCGCTCGAGCTCGTCGGGGTAGGTGGCGCCGACGACGAGGCCGACGTTGCCGTTGTCGTTCCACTTGGCGGCGGTCATCGCGACGTACTCGTACATGGGGAGAGTGTCGCCGCCGGCCATGGGCGTGACGCGGAGGTCCTGGAACTCGCGGGCGCTGGGGTTGGAGGTGCGGCAGAGGACGAGCACCCCGCGCTCCGGGCGGTCCAGGAAGGGGGCGAGGGAGTCCCGGCCCATGTAGGGGTGGAAGGTGGCGGCGTCAAAGTCCCAGACGTCGAACAGGGCGCGGGCGTAGCCGGCCGAGGAGTTGTCCAGGTCCCCGCGCTTGGCGTCGGCGATGACGGGTATCCAGTCCGGGATGGCGTCGAGGGTGGCGCGCAGGGCGTCCATGCCGGCGGGGCCGAGGGCCTCGTAGAAGGCGAGGTTGGGCTTGTAGGCGCAGACGAGGTCGGACGTGGCCTCGATGATGGCGCGGTTGAACTCGGCGACGTCGGCGACGGGCATGCGCGCCGGGTCGGCGTCGAGGCCGACGCAGAGGAGGCTGCGGTTGCGCTCCGCGGCGGCGGCAAGCTTGTCGGCGAAGGCGGGCATGGGCGGCTCCTACGGGGGGAGTGGGGGTGCTGGGGAGAGTATAGCAGAGGGGCTATGCCGCTGAGCGCTGCTCTGGATTCCGGCTTTCGCCGGAAAAACGGCGGAAATTGACCTGAGAAACGCGGACTACGTTTGCGGGAGGCTCATCAAGAGGCTCCCGCAGACCCCTTCGATAGGCTCAGGGCGAACGGGGCAATGCTAGCCCGCATCCCGCAGCGCTATGACGAGGATGCCTACGGCGGTGAAGACGACGGCGAGGAAGCGTTGGGAGACGTTGGGGGGGAGCTTGGCCTGGAGGCGGGCGCCGAATTGGGCGCCGGTGAGGGCGCCGGGGCATGACCAGAGGACGACGTGCCATGGGGGCTCGCCGCCGAGGGCGTGGATGAGGGCCGCGAAGAAGACGGTGACGGTCAGCGTGGTGACGGACGTTGCGACGGCGACCCTCGGGGGGAGCTTGCCTCGGAGGAGGAGCTGGGTGGTGGTGACCTCGGGGAGGCCAGCGCCCATGAGGCCCTGGAGGAAGGCGCCGCCCGCGCCCATCGCCTGCGTCAGCGTGCGGCCGGGGCGGGTGTAGCGGTACTCGCGGTCGTCGCGGGCGAGGATGAGGGCTTCGTCGGTGGGGGCGTTCGTCCTTCGATTTCCCTCAGGACGAACGGCAGGGAAGGGCTCAAGGCGGTCGGGGTCGCTCTGCCGCCCCTCTAGATTCCCGCCTTCGCGGGAATGACGAATCTGGGTTGTTTGCTCTAGGTTCCCGCCTTCGCGGGAACGACGGATGGAGGTTTGGCGGAGGTTGGTCCAGAGGAGGAAGGCGGCGAGGGCGATGAGGCCGACGCCGAGGAGGACGCGGAGGGCGTTGGCGTCGACCATGATGGCGACGAGGGCGCCGGCCATGGCCAGGGGCACGGTGACGATGAGCAGGGACCGGACGATGGTGAAGTCTACGACGCCCTGGCGGTTGTAGCTGAAGGTGCCTGAGCCGGTGCCGAAGATCATGGTCATCAGGCCGCCGCCGATGGCCTCGGCGGGCGGGAGGCCGACGACGAGCAGGAAGAAGGGGGCGAAGAAGAGGGCGCCGCTGATGCCCGTCGAGATGGCGATTGTCGCGATGCAAACGGAGGCAGGGAAGACCCACCAGAGGGACAGGATTTCAGTCATTTCCATGGCGCGCGCCTAGCCTTGACCTGCTTGGGAAGGAGACCCCTCCCATCCCCGCCCCCCTGGGTTCCCGCCTGCGCGGGAACGACGAAAAGAGGACGCCGCGTCGGAGGTCAGGTACCAGACGGCGGGGGCGCCCTCGGGGGTGACGAGGGCTATGGGGGGCGTGGCGTCGTCCGGGCGGGGGGCGAGGGCGCGGCGGACGGCGTCGGCCTTGTCGGCACCGGTGGCGAGGACGGCGACTCGGCGGGCGCGGTTGAGGGCCGGGAGCGTCAGGGTAATGCGGTGGGCGTTCAGGTGGGGCACCCAGTTGGCGGTGACGGGGCGCTCCGTCTCCGAGAGGGCGGCGGTGTTGGGGAAGAGGCTGGCGGTGTGGCCATCGTCACCGACGCCGAGGAGGGCGAGGTCAAGGCGGCCGTCGGGGGCAAGGGTCTCGGCGAGGGTGGCGGCGTAGGCATCGGCGGCGCGCTTGGGGTCGTCCTCGCCCGCCATCCGGTGGACCTGCCAGGGCGGGACGGGGACGTGGTCAAGGAGGGTGCGGCGAGCCATGCCGTAGTTGCTGTCGGGGTGGTCCGGCGGGACGCAGCGCTCGTCGCCCCAGAAGACGTGCCAGCGGGGCCAGTCGATGCCGGCGGCGTGGGGCGGCGACGCGAGCAGCGCGTAGAGGGCGGCGGGGGTGGAACCGCCGGAAAGGGCGATGGTGAAGCGGCCGCGCTCGGCGATGGACTCGGCGGAGAGGCGGGAGACCTCGGCGGCGAGGGCCTCTGCGGCGTCCTGCGGGGTCTGGTAGACGCGGACGTCAGGGGGCGGGGGCATGGCCCTGTCCGCAGACGGATATCCAGTGGTGACCGTACTCGGCGAGGAGGCGGTCGGCGGCCGGGGGGCCCCAGGTGCCGGGGGCGTAGCGCTCGGGCCGCCGGGCGGTGGGGCGGGCCCACGCCTCCAGCAGCGGGTCGACGACGCGCCACGCCTCCTCGATGTGGTCGCTGCGGATGAAGAGGGCGGGGTCGCCGTTGATGGCGTCCTGCAGCAGGCGCTCGTAGGCGTCGGGGATGGCCTGCTGGCCGAAAGCCCACTCGTACTGGAACTGCATGTCCTCGGAGCGCATGGTGAGGCCCTGGCCGGGCACCTTGACCTCGAAGCGGAGGTGGGCGCCCTCGTCAGGCTGGAGGCACATGGCGAGGAGGTTGGGGTTGCCGGGGATCTCGGCGCCGGGGCCCGCGATGACGGAGGGCGGGCGGCGGAACTGGACGACGACCTCCGAGAGCTTGCCGGCCATGGACTTGCCGGAGCGGAGGTAGAAGGGGACGCCGTGCCAGCGCCAGGTCTCGACGAAGAGGCGCATGGCAGCGTAGGTGGGCGTGCGGGAATCGGGCGGCACGCCGGGCTCGCCGAGGTAGCCGTCGTACTGGCCGGCGACGGCGCTGGCGGCGGCCTGCTCGGGGGTCCAGGGGCGGATGGCCTTGAGGACATCGACCTTGCGGTCGCGGAGGGAGTCGGCATCGACGCCGGTGGGGGCCTCCATGGCGATGATGGTGAGGATCTGGAGCAGGTGGTTCTGGACCATGTCGCGGACGACGCCGGAGCCGTCGTAGTAGCCGGCGCGGTCGCCGACGGAGAGATCCTCGGCGACGGTGATCTGGACATTGTCGACATAGTGGCTGTTCCAGAGGGGCTCGAAGAGGATGTTGCCGAAGCGGAAGACGAGGAGGTTCTGGACGGTCTCCTTGCCGAGGTAGTGGTCGATTCGGTAGACCTGCTCCTCCCGGAAGAGGGAGTGGACGGTGCGGTTGAGGTCCTGGGCGGTTGGCAGGTCCTGGCCGAAGGGCTTCTCAATGACGACGCGGCGCCAGCCGTTGCCCTCGTCGGTCATGCCGCTGGCGCCCATGTTGCGGAGGGTGACGTCGTAGAGCGAGGGCGAGATGGAGAGGTAGTAGAGGCGGTTGGCGACGCCGTCGAAGCCCCGCTCGAACTCGGTGAGCAACTCCGTGAGGAGCTCGAGGTCTTCAAGGCTGTCGAGGTCGCCAGTGACGTAGTGGAGGTGGCTGGCGAAGTCCTCCCACTCGTCAGTGCGGACGGCGAGGGGGCCGTACTCGCGGACGCTCTCCCAGACGAGCTGTCGAAAGCCCTCGTGCGTGAGGGGCATGCGGGAGAAGCCGACGAGGTTCATCTCCAGCGGGCAACCGCCGTTGCAGCGGAGCTCAAAGAGGGCGGGGATGAGCTTGCGGCGCGCGAGGTCGCCGGTGGCGCCCATGATGACGATGGTGATGGCCTCGGCGGGCATTACTCGGCCTTCCTCACGGGGTGGCCGCCGAACTGATTGCGCATGGCGGCAAGGAGCTTCGCGCCAAAGGAGTCGTCCTGCCGGGAGCGGAAGCGCATCTGGAGCGCGAGGGCGATGGTGGGCACGGGCACGGCGAGGTCGACGGACTCGGTGACGGTCCAGCGGCCCTCGCCGGAGTCCTCGACGTAGGGGGCGAGGCTGGACATGTCGGGGTCGCCCTGGAGGGCCTCGGCGGTGAGATCGAGGAGCCAGGAGCGGACGACGCTGCCGTAGCGCCAGATCTCGGCGACCTGGGGCAGGTCGAGGCCAAGCTCCTCCTTGGCCTTCATCAGCTCAAAACCCTCGGCGTAGGCCTGCATCATGGCGTACTCGATGCCGTTGTGGACCATCTTGGCGAAGTGGCCGGCGCCGGCGGGGCCGACGTGCCCGTAGCCGCGGTCCGGGCCGGGCGCGAGGGTCCGGAAGATGGGCTCAACGAGGTCGAATGCCTCCTTCTCGCCGCCGACCATGAGGCTGTAGCCCTCGGTCAGACCCCAGATGCCGCCGCTGGTCCCGGCGTCAAGGAAGAAGATGCCCTGCCCCTTGAGCGTGGCGGCGCGGCGGATGCTGTCCTTGTAGTTGGCGTTGCCGCCGTCGATCACGACGTCGCCGGGGGAGAGGGCGCCGCAGACGGCGGCGATGGTGCGTTCCGTGACCTCGCCGGCGGGGGTCATCACCCACGCGGCGCGGGGCGGGCTGAGCTGGGCGGCCAGCTCCGCGAGGGAGCCAGCCCCTACGGCGCCCTGCGCTTCGACCTCGTGGACGGCCTCGGGGCGGACGTCGTAGGCGACGACGCGGTGGCCGCCGCGGACGAGGCGGACGACCATGTTGGCGCCCATGCGGCCCAGGCCAATCATGCCCAGTTCCATGGCTCGCTCCTTTCAGGGGCCCGGCTAGAGCGCCGCGAGCCCCTCGGAAACGTCACCGGCGATGTGGACGCGGGCGACGCGGAGGCCCGCGGCCTGCAGCGCCTGCAGGTCGCCGAGGGCCTGGGCGTCGGCCAGCGTGCCGAAGCTGTAGCCCTGCCCCGGAATCTCGATGCCGGCGGCGTGGTCCGCGGTGACCTGCAGGAAGAGGCCGGTGGCGGGCCCACCCTTGTGCAACTGGCCCGTGGAGTGGAGGAAGCGCGGGCCGTAGCCGGATGTGGTGGCGATGGTGTGGCGCTCCATGACGCGGCGGCGCAGGGCGGTGAGGGCGGCGTCGACGGCCGGGGTCTGGCGGACGTAGGCCATGACGCAGAGGTAGTCGCCGGGGGCGGCCTGCGCCAGGAGCTCGTCCACCAACGGGGTGACCGGGGCCTCCGGCAGCGCGCCGTCGCGCTCGTAGGAGGCGAGGACCTCGGCGGTCTTGTCCTTCGCGCCCTGCACGTTGGGCTGGTCAAAGGGGTTCACGCCGAGGACGACGCCCGCGACGGCCGTCGCGAACTCCCACCGGTACATCTCGGCGGCGAGGTCGTAGCGGTCGCGGAGGCGGAAGCGGAGGACGGGGTGGCCGGCGGCCTCGAGGGCGGCGAGCGCGTCGTCCGTGGGCTGAGCGTCGTCGCCATCGAGGCGGAGGTAGGCGAAGACGCGGTCGGAGCCGTAGCGCTCGGGTGCGAGGAGGGGCTCCTCGGCGACGGGGACGACGCCGACACCCTCCTTGCCGAGGCTCTCGGCGATGAGCTGCTCGGCCCAGAGACCGAAGCGCCCGAGGCCGGGCGTGGTGACGAAGGTGAGCTTGTCGCGGCCCGCCTTCGCGAGGGCGCCGACGGCCGCGCCGAGCTGCAATCCGGGATGAGCCTCGGCAGGGACGGCGGGGGCGCAGGCGCACTGCATGAGGGCGGCGCGGTCGAAGAGGGCAGCGGCGCCGCCAATGGCGGCGGCGATGCCGGTCAGGGCGGCGGGGACGAGGCCGAAGAAGGAGAGGACGGAGTAGCGGCCGCCGATGGTCTCCGGGTTGCGGAAGGTGCGCAGGAAGCCCTCGTCACGGGCGAGGCGCTCGAGGCCGCTGCCGGCGTCGGTGACTGCGACGAAGCGGCGACCGGCTTCGGCGGGGCCGAGGGCCTCGTCAACGAGGCTTCGGAAGTAGCGGTAGCCGGTGAGGGTCTCCAGGGTGCCGCCGGACTTGGAGGAGACGAGGAAGAGGGCGCGGCGCACGTCTATGGCGTCTCGGGCGGCGGCGATCCAGCCGGGGACGGTGGTGTCGAGCACGGTGAGGCGCGGGCTGCCGGGGGCCTCGCCGAAGACGGTGCGGAGGGCCTCGGCGCCGAGGCTGCTGCCGCCCATGCCGAGCAGCACGACGTCGTCGACGCCCATTGCGCGGACCTCGTCAGCGAAAGCCCGCAGGTCGTCGACGTGGGCGCGCATGTCGGTGGGGAGGGTGAGCCAGCCGAGGCGGTCGGCGATCTCCGTGGGGTCGGGCTTCCAGAGGGTATGGTCGGCGTCCCAGATGCGGCGGACGGCGTCGCGCTCGACAAGGCCGGCGACGGCGTCGTCGACGGCGGGCCGGGACTCGCCGAGGGCGGCCGTCGCGGCGTAGTGGGCGGCGAGGAGGGCGGCCTTCTTCTCCTCGACGTTGGCGAGAAGGGTGACGAAGGAATCGGCGAAGGCCCTGACGCCGTCGGCGAGGAGCTTGTCGGTGACCTCGGTCATACTGACGCCGTTGTCCTCAAGGGCCTGCATGACGCGCTCGGCCTCGGGGATGGAGGGCTCCAACGAGAGCTCGACGCGGCCGTGGTCGAGGTAGCTATCGAGCGTGACCGGGGGCATGGTGTTGACCGTGTCGGGGGCGATGAGGGAGTCAATGTAGAGGACATCGCTGTAGGCGGCGTTCTTGGTGCCGGTGCTGGCCCACAGAGGGCGCTGGGCGCGGGCGCCGCGGGCCTTCAGGGCCTGGAAACGCTGCGTGGCGACGGTCTGCTGGAAGTCGCGGTAGGCAAGGGCGGCGTTGGCGATGGCCGCCCTGCCGAGCAGGTCCGCGAGCTCCTCCTCGCCGGACTGGACGCGGGGCTCGAGGAGGCCGTCGACGGCGGTGTCGACGCGGCTGACGAAGAAGGAGGCGACGGAGGCGACGCGCGACAGGTCGCCGCCGGACTCGGCGAGGCGCTCGAGGCCGGCGATGTAGGCGTCGCGGACGCGGCTGTAGGCCTCGCGGTGGAAGAGCAGGGTGACGTTGACGTTGATGCCCTGGCCGATGAGCCGCTCGACGGCGGGGACGCCCTCGGGGGTGCCGGGCACCTTGATCATCACGTTGGGGCGGTCAAGGGCGGCGAAGAGGCGCTGGGCCTCGGCGACGGTGGCCTCGGTGTCGTGGGCGAGCGTCGGGCTGACCTCGAGGGACGCGAAGCCGTCGGCGCCGCCGGTGGCGTCGTAGACGGGGCGGAGGAGGTCGGCGACGGCCTGGATGTCCTCGATGGCGAGGCCCTCGAATGCGCCGGTGGCGTCCGCGCCGGCGAGGGCCAGGGCGAGGAGCTGCTCGTCGTAGTCGTCGCCGGATGCGATGGCCTTCTCGAAGATGGTTGGGTTGGACGTGAGGCCGGTGATGCCGGCGTCGACGAGGGCGGCCATGGCGCCGGAGGCTATGAGGCCGCGGCTGACGTTGTCGTACCAGATGGACTGGCCGAGGTCACGGGTCTGCTGGATGGAGTTTGGCATGTTGACCTCCGGTTAGGCGTTGGGAGCGGGCCGTCGCAGGGCGCGCTCCTCCATGGCGTTGACCTTCTTGAGACGGCGGTGGTAACGCTCGCCGGGGAGCATCTCGGCGGAGAGGAAGGCGGCGACGAGCTCCCGGGCGACCTCTATGCCGACCACGCGCGCGCCGATGCACAGCACGTTCATGTCGTCGTGCTCGACGCCCTGGTGGGCCGAGTATGTATCGTGGCAGACGGCGGCGCGGACGCCGGGCACCTTGTTAGCGGCGACGCTGGCGCCGACGCCGCTGCCGCACAGGATGACGGCGCGTTCGGCCGCGCCGGAAACGACGGCCTGGGCGGCGGCGTCCGCGAAGTCGGGATAATCGTCGTCCGGGTCGAGCTCGTGGGCGCCGAGGTCGACGACCTCGTGGCCGAGGGAGGCGATCCACGCCAACAGGTCGGCCTTCAGCGGGAACCCGCCGTGGTCGGCGGCGATGGCGACGCGCCTGCTCATGCCGTCACCCTCCCAAGCAGCTCGGCGGCCTCGGCGGCTACGCGCTCGGCGGTGAAGCCGAACTGCTTGAAGAGCTCGCCGCCGGGGGCCGACGCGCCGAAGTGGTCTATGCCGACGATGCGGCCGCCGGGGCCGGCGTAGCGCTCCCACCCGAAGGAGGAAGCGGCCTCGACGGTTACGCGGGCCGTTACCTCCGGCGGGAGGACGCTGTCGCGGTACTCGCGGGGCTGGGCGTCGAAGAGCTCCCACGAGGGGAGCGAGACGACGCGGGCGGCCACCCCCTGCTCGGCGAGCAGCTTGCCGGCGTCGAGGGCGACCTGCACCTCCGAGCCGGTGCCGATGATGATGACCTCGGGGGACGGTGCGCTGTCCCAGAGCACGTAGCCGCCGCGCTGCAGGCCGTCGGCGGGGGCGAGCTCGTCGCGGTCGAGGACGGGCAGGCTCTGGCGGCTGAACGTGAGGAGCGTCGGGCCGTCGGTGCGCTCTATGGCGGCCTTCCACGCCTCGACGGTCTCCGTGGCGTCGGCGGGGCGGATGACGGTCAGGTTGGGGACGGCGCGCAGGCCGGCGAGGTGCTCGATGGGCTGGTGCGTGGGGCCGTCCTCGCCGAGGCCGATGGAGTCGTGGGTGAAGACGTAGACCACGCGGATACCCATGAGGGCGGCGAGGCGCATGGGCGGGCGCATGTAGTCGGAGAAGGTGAGGAAGGTGCCGGTGTAGGGCACCAGCGCGCCGTGCAGGGCCATGCCGTTGGCGACGGCGCCCATGGCGTGCTCGCGGACGCCGAAGTGGAGGTTGCTGGCGGAGCGCTCGGCGGCGGAGAAGTCGCCGCCCTCACTGAGGCGGGTGTTGTTGGACGGCGCGAGGTCGGCGGAGCCGCCGACGAGGCCGTGGACGTGCTTCACGAGGGCGTTCAGCGTGCGGCCGGACGCCTCACGCGTCGAGATGGGCTTGTCGCCGGGGTTGAAGAGGGCGTCGGCGTCGGCGCTCCAGCCCTCCGGGAGCTCCCCGGCCCACGCCCGCTCGAGCTCGGCGGCGAGGTCGGGGTAGGCCTCGCGGTAGGCGGAGAAGCGCTCCTCCCACTCGCGCTGGGCGGCCTGCCCGCGGGGGATGGCCTGGCGGTAGACATCGAGGGCTTCCTGGGGCGTCGCGAAGGGCTCCTCGTAGGTCCAGCCGAGGGCTTCCTTGGTGAGCGTGACCTCGTCGGCGCCGAGGGCGGCGCCGTGGGCGGAAGCGGTGCCCGACTTGTTGGGGCTGCCGTAGCCGATGACGGTGTGGCAGACGACCATGCTGGGCCTGTCGGTGACGGCGAGGGCCTCGCGGAGGCCGGTGTGGACGGCGTCGGGCTCCATGCCCTCCTCGACGTCGACGACGTGCCAGCCGTAGGCGCGGAAGCGGGCGGGGACGTCCTCCGTGAAGGCGAGGTCCGTGGGGCCCTCGATGGAGACCTCGTTGTCGTCGTAGAGGACGATGAGCTTGCCGAGGCCGAGGTGGCCGGCGAGGGATGCGGCCTCGGCGGCGACGCCCTCCATGAGGTCGCCGTCGGAGGCGATGACGTAGGTGTGGTGGTCGATAACGGTGTGGCCGGGGCGGTTGTAGTGACTGGCGAGCCACTGCTCGGCGACGGCGAGGCCGACGGCGTGGGCGAAGCCCTGGCCGAGGGGGCCGGTGGTGACCTCGACGCCGGGGGTCAGGCCGCGCTCCGGGTGGCCGGGGGTGATGCTGCCCCACTGCCGGAGGCGCTTGATCTCGTCGAGGGGGAGGTCGTAGCCGGTGAGGTGGAGGAGGCCGTAGAGGAGCATGGAGGCGTGGCCGGCGGAGAGGACGAATCGGTCGCGGTCGTGCCAGCCGGGGTCCGTGGGGTTGTGCTTGAGGAAGCGGTCCCAGAGGGTGTAAGCCATGGCGGCCTGGCCCATGGGGCCGCCGGGGTGTCCGTTGCCCGCCTGCTGCACCGCGTCGGCGGCGAGCAGGCGCAGGGTGTTGATGCAGAGGGTGTCCAGGCTGGCTTCCGGCATGCAGCGCTCCTCACGCGGCCGGCGTCGCGGTGGGGGGATGGCGGTCGGCGGGCCGGCCCCTGGGCGTATGTGCCGCGCGCGTGCCGAGGGCGTCGGCGGGCGCGCAGGTCTTCCGCCTTCATGTTACCGCGCACGGGGGTGGACTGCTAGGCGGGGGCCATTCGATTTCCCTCAGGGCGACCCTTCGACAGGCTCAGGGCGAACAGCGTCCCGTTTGTCGGGGTTCCTGCCTGCGCAGGAACGACCGGGGAAGGATGAGTCCGTTGGACGCGGAGTTTCCGGATTCCCGCTTTTGCGGGAATGACGGTAGCGCGGGGCGGCCACAGGGACTGTTCCTGCGGCGGCGCGAGCGGAGTGGATACCGGCTTGCGCCGGTAAAACGGGGGAAAGCGGGCCGGGAAGGGTGGGCGACCCCCTTCCCGGCCACAGTGGATTGCTATCGAACCGTCCCCATATCGGTCGGGATGAGCCGTTAGGTCACGAAGAACTCCGCCCACATGCCCTCGAGGAAGTGGGCTTCGGGGTGACCGTCCTCGCCAATTTCGTCCTCGTCGACGATGTTGCAGATCAGGACGTAGCGGCCCTCCGTCAGCAGCCACTCACCGGAAGCGGCCTGGCCGACCTCAAACTCCTCGATCTCGGCGATGAACTCGACGCCGGGCACGCCCTCCTCGGGGAGGAAGCCGCGCTCGGAAGTGTTTGCCTCGGCGATGGCGAGCAGTTCCTGTATGGGCAGGTCCGTCTTGAAGATCACAACCTCATGCGGGTCGGCGGGGCCGCCGTTGGCGGCGGTGAACTCGATCACGCCAGAGGGCACGGTGTTCGGCGTCACGGTCAGCGACCACTCGCCCAGAGCAACGCCGACGTGCCGCTCTTCAGCTTCCATCATGGCCAGCTCCGCCTGGTACCTAGCCTCGGCTTCCGCGTAGCCCGCCTCGCGGCCTTCCGTGAACCCGGCGGCCCGCGCCGCGGACACGGCAGCGTTGTGCTCGACCTCCGAGACGCCCGATCCGCACGCGACGGCCAGGGCCGCCGCCAGCGTCAGGACAAACAAGCATGCGATTCTCACGGTGTGTCTCCCCCTTGTTCAGCGCAAGCAGCGACTGGGTTGCCCTCATATGGTTTGAAGACCGGCCAGCCGTCCTCGCTCATTGGCTCTGCATGCGAGCGAGGGAACGGGGCCTTCCACGGCTTGCGACGCAGTCGTTCCATGAGGCGGCAAGGCGGGCCGCCGGGACGGGGCGGCCCGCCTTTGGAGAGGAGAGGGCTAGTTGACGGTGAACGTTGTGTACATTCCCTCAAGCAAGTGGCTCTCCGGGTTGCCTTCCTCGTCGATCTCTTCGTGCTCCACAATGTTGCAGATGAAAGCGTAGTTGCCGGTTGAGAGCTCGAACACGCCGGAGCGCTGCTGGCCGGGGTCGAACTCCTCGACCTCTCCGATGAACTCGACACCGGAGACGCCCTCTTCGGGCAGGAAGCCGCGCTCCTCCGGGTTGGCGATGGCAATGCGGTCCAACTCAGCCTGCGGCAGGTCCGTCCTGAAGATGACCAGCTCGTGCGGGTCAGCCGGGCCGCCGTTGGAGACGTTGAACCGGACCAATCCGGCGGGGACGCTGTTGGGCGTCGCGGTAATGCTCCACTCACCAAGGGCGACGCCGACGTTGGACACGAGCTCGTAGCCCTCCGGCACCTCGTCGGACTCGCACGCCACTGCCGCAAACACGAGCAGGAACGCCAAGACCAGTGTGAAAGTCCTAACCATGACAGCCTCCCTCCCAGTTCTGCCGCCGCTCCGCCGACGGCCGGCGTCGGACTCGCCAGTTGGAAAGAATCTCCAGTGCGACGAAATTACCCCCCCCCAACGCTTTGTCAAGCACATTTTTCGGACTCATCCGTAATTATTCTCTCCGATATTCGTCACAATCGGGCAATATCGCGCTCCGTTTGCCGTGGTTCCCCTGCCTACGCATGGGCAGGCTCTGTCTTCGCAGGAACGACGAGGGTGGGGGTTTGCCGATTTTCCCTCTTTTCGTTTCCATTCATTGCCTCCCTCGGGCATTTGTTTCGGCAGCGCCCTCGTTCGGCAGGGGGCATTGTTCTTTGATTCAAATAGAGAAATCTGTAGCTGGAGGGCCGGGTTGCAGCTACCGGCTTTTGTTCCCTGGCAATTCTCTGAGAACAAATGGGCCGAGCGTATCGCGCCGGCGGGCTTCCATCATGCGAGTGCGGACATTGCACGGGCGCCGGATGGGGGAACGGGTTGTGTTGCATTGGAGTGCGGAAGGAAATGATCGGCGTGGGGGATGGCTGTTCGTATGGCGTGGTGGCGTGTGGACCAGCATGGCAGAAGGGTAGGGGAAAGCGGGGCGGATGGTCGAGGGGATGGCGGCAGGGAGGTTGGCGGGGGCGTCCGCGGGCCGCCCTCCTCGGACGTGAACGGGCCGCCCTGGTTGGCAGGGGCGTCCGCGGGCCGCCCTCGCTTGGATGTGAACGGGCCGCCCTGGTTGGCAGGGCGGCCCGGTGGCGAGGGAGGGGCCCGAAATATCGGGCGCTTGAGAGGGGTGGAGGTTATAGCCCGTTCATCCGAGTGGTGACCCGGTTACGAGCCAGGGAGGGGGCGTTCCGCAAGAACGGAGGTATATCAATGTCAATTTCCTGGTCTTCCATGCCAGGGGCGGCCTCCGAACGGCCGGGGACCAGGACGTCCGGGGTTGGGAACCCGGTGGCGATGATGGTGAGGCGGACCTCGTCCATCATGCTGGGGTCAGTGGCCATGCCGAAGAAGATGTTGGCGTCGGGGTCCACGACCTCGCTGATGGCGTCGGCGGCGCTCTGGACCTCCTGCAGCGTGAGGTCTGTGCCGCCGGTGATGTTGAACAGGACGCCCTTGGCGCCCTCGATGGAGACCTCTAGGAGCGGGCAGGACACGGCGGCGCGGGCGGCGACGATGGCGCGGCGCTCGCCGGCGCCGGTGCCGATGCCGAGCCAGGAGGGTCCGGCGTGGGACATGACGGACTTCACGTCGGCGAAGTCGAGGTTGATCTCGCCGGGGACGGTGACGAGCTCGGCGATGGACTGGACGGCCTGCAGGAGGACGTCGTCGGCCATGGAGAAGGCGTTGGAGATCGTGACCTCCTCGCCGCTGATGGCGCTCAGGCGGTCGTTGGGGATGACGATGAGGGAGTCGACCTTGTCGCGCAGCCGCTGGATGCCGTCATCGGCGTGGCGGCGGCGGTGGGCGCCCTCGAAGGAGAAGGGCTTGGTGACGACGGCGACGGTGAGGGCGCCGGTCTCGCGGGCGATCTCAGCGACGACGGGGGCGGAGCCGGTGCCGGTGCCGCCGCCCATGCCGGCGGCGACGAAGACCATGTCGGCGCCCTTGACGAGGTCGGTGAGGTGCTCGCGGCTCTCCTCGGCGGCGAGGCGGCCGACCTCGGGGTCGCCGCCGACGCCAAGGCCGCGGGTGAGGCGCTCGCCGACCTGGACGCGCATGGGCACGTCGCAGCGCTGGAGTGCCTGGGAGTCGGTGTTGACGACGACGTAGTCAACGCCGGGGATGGGCGTGCGGAACATGCGGTTGACGGCGTTGGAGCCGCCGCCGCCGGCGCCGATCACCTTGATCAGCGGCGCCTGGTTGTTGCCAAAGTTTCCGGGCTGGTTCTGGAACTCTGCCATGGGGATCTCCTTCCTCCTGCGCTTTGCCGGCGGCAGCCTAGCTGGCAGCCTTGCTCATGCGATCCTTGAGCCAGCTCAGGGGGCCGGCGTTGGCCTGAGCGTAGCTTTCATTGAACTTCCGTCTCCTCTCCTGATCCCGCAGGGACTCCGCAGACCGCGGCTGCCGGGAAGCCCAGTGCAGGGCGCCCGTGCCGGCGGAAAACGCGGCGTCTCGCAGGTCGTAGGGGAGACCCAGGTCCTCCGGCACGCCGAAGCGCACGGGAGGGCCGAGCTGCTGCCGCGCCACGCGCTCGATGCCGCGCAGAGCGGAGCCGCCGCCGGTCAGCACGAGGCCGGACGGAGGCAGGGTGGGGAACCCGAAGCTCTCCAGCTTGGCGTCGGCGAAGCGAAAGAGCTCTGCGGCGCGCTCGTGGAGGTAGTGGGCGATGGCGCGGCGCTCGAAGCGCACGACGCGGCCGTCGGCGGGGGACTCGATCTCGAGGGACTCGTCGCCCATGATGTCGAGCGCTGCCTGGCCGTAGCGGACCTTGATCTCCTCGGCCGTCTCCGGCGCCACGTTCAGGGCGAGGGAGAGGTCCGTGGTGAACTGGCTTCCGCCGAGGGGCAGGACGCCAGTGTTCCAGAGGGCGCCGTGGCGGTAGACGGCAACGGTGGTCACGCCGCCGCCGATGTCCATGAGCACGACGCCGCGCTCCATCTCCTCCGCCGTCAGAACGGCCTCGGCGGCCGCGACGGGGGCGGCGACGATGCCCTCGACCTTGACGCGGGCGCTCTCGACGGTACCGACCAGGGCGTTGACGGTGGCAGCCTCACCGGTGACGCACACGGTCTCCATCTCAATCTTGAGGGCGTGCATGCCGATGGGGTTTCGCACGTTCCGCAGGCCGTCAATGGAGCATGAGCGGGGCAGCTTGTGGATGATGGTCCTGCGAGACGAGAGGCCCTCCGGGTGGGCGGCCTCCGTGGCGAGTTCCAGCTCGGCCTGGGTGACGGCGGCCTCCTCACTGACGGAGTGGAGGGCGCCCCAGCAGACCTGGGCATCGAGGTGACTGCCGGATACGGTGACGAAGGCGGAAGCAGCGGGGATTCCGGCGGCAAAGCGGGCATCTTCGACGGATTCGCGGATGCTCTCGCGGGCCTCGCCGGCGTCGACGACGACGCCCTTGCGGATGCCGGCGGCGGGAGCGATGCCCGCACCGAGCACCTCTGCCCCGCCGTAGCCGTCGGAGCGGCCGATGAGGGTGAGCACCTTGGTTGTGCCCACATCTATGACTGTAAACGTGACGTCCCTGGACATATCGCGTCCCTTTCTCCGGTCCCGCGGCGCGTTGCGGGAGCGGCGGCTCCAGTGTCCCAGTCCTGCCCTTCCCGGGCGGCTGGGGAGTTTCATTCAGTTCTCCCGAACCAGGTTGCCAGGTACACAGGGGCAGTGGCCGAGGGGAGGACGGTTTGGTCTTGGCAGGCATCGCCGTCCGCGTGGCCAGGCTTGCTTGAGAGGGGCGCCTGAAGGGAGGTGGCCCCTGCCCCTGTGTCACTGACTGCATCTACCTGGAGGCATCGCCTCCTTCCAACCGTTGGCCCGCCCGCAAGCGAGCGGACCTGCTTCGCGTATTTGACGCGACCTCCTCACGGGAGGGGGTTATTGGCTTCTTCGTGAGAACTCTCAGCACGGTGGACTCCCTGAACGTGGTCTTGACCAGCCGGTCCTCTATGGAGTGATAGCTGATGACCACCAACCGGCCGCCGGGGTGCAGCGACGCCGCCGCAGCCGCGAGGGCCGTGCGAATGGCGTCGACCTCGTGGTTCACCTCCATGCGGATGCCCTGAAAGGTGCGGGTGGCCGGGTGTGTCCGGCCCCGCCGCCCCAGCGCATCCTGGACGACCTCCGCCAGGTGGACGGTGCTCCGGATGGGCCGCCGCCGGACTATGGCCCTCGCGACCCTTCGCGATCGCGGTTCCTCACCGTACTGGTGGAGGACCCAGGCGAGATCGCGCTCCGGGTAGCGGTTGACCACGTCGGCAGCGGTGAGGGCGTCGTCGGGGCCGAAGCGCATGTCGAGGGGCCCGTCGCGGAGGAAGCTGAAGCCGCGCTCGCCGTCCTCCACCTGCAGGCTGGAGATGCCGAGATCCAGGAGCACGCCCATGAGGGGCCGCCCTCCCAGGGACTCCGCCTGCTCGGCCAGCGTCGTGTACGACGCGTTGACCAGCCGGACCCGCTCGCCGAAGGGCTCCAGCCGCGCCCTCGCCGTGGCCAGCGCCTCGGGGTCTCTATCGAGGCCGACGACGACGCAGCCCGGCGAGGCGCTGAGGATGGCCTCGGCGTGGCCGCCCTCGCCCACCGTGCAATCGATATACGCGCCCGCCGAGTCCACGGCCAGCGCCTCGACCGCCTCTGTGACAAGGACGGACCGGTGCACCGGCTCGGGCCCGGCAACGTGTGGCGTCACTTGGTAACGAACCCCAATGGGCAATGCCCATTTGGTGACATGAACGACATTAAATAGCTTCCGAGCCGACTTGTCAATACCTTTTTGAAACTCGTCTTAGAATTCACCGGCAACTTGTCACAACCACTTTGCAACGTCCTGCAGATAGGAATGCATCCTGTGCCCCTATCTATACTGACCGCCCCGCGGCATTTGCCAGAGCTTAACCGTCCCGCCTTCCGAGCGCAAGACCCGTCGCGAAATTGTTCGTCACAAGCTCTTGTGACGAACATGTCCGGGACTGGAATCGGGAGAGTGAGCCGACCCCCTATGGTAAGATGATGGCAGCCGCGATCCCACGGAGGTGCAGCCGTGTACACCGTAGCCGTCCTGACCAGCAGCGACGCCGGTTCCCAAGGCGAACGTGACGACACAAGCGGGCAGGCAGTCGTCGAGATGGCGGCTGCGGCCGGCTTCGAGGTCGCGATGCGCGAGGTGATCCCGGACGACTACGACACCATCGTGGACCGGCTGACGCGGTGGTCGCAGCAGGTCAACGTCATCCTGACGACGGGCGGGACGGGATTCGGGCCGCGGGACGTGACGCCGGAGGCGACGCGGGCGGTGGTCGACCGGCTGGCGCCGGGGATCTCGGAGTACATGCGGGCGAAGACCTCGGAGTTCACGACGCTGTCGTACCTCAGCCGGGGCGTGTCGGGCACGCGGGGCGGGTGCCTCATCGTCAACCTGCCCGGCAGCCCTCGCGGTGTGCGGCAGTGCCTGGACATCCTGCTGCCGCTGCTGCCGCACGCGCTGCAGACCATGGAGGGACCGACGCCGCAGCACCCGACGGACTCGTTGTAGCTGTAGCCGGGCGTTATGTGAATTTTCGCCGCAGAGGCTCATAGCTGAACGCGCCGAAAGCGGGCGTTTTTCGGGCCTGAGCGGGCTGCGGGCCGGATGAAGGACAGAAACCCCCGATCTCAGAAGGGCCAAAAACGGGGCATCATGGACATCTCCATCCTCACTCTCTTCCCGGGCATGTTCGCCGGGCCGCTGGACCAGAGCATCCTGGGCCGCGCGCAGGAGCGCGGTCTGGTGCGCGTCTCACTGCACAACATCCGCGACTACGCCGAGGACCGGCACCACGTCGTTGACGACGCGCCCTTCGGCGGCGGGCCGGGGATGGTGATGAAGCCCGAGCCGCTCTTTCGCGCGGTCGAGGCCGTGCGGGCGGAGCTGGCGGCGCGAATCGGCGCCAAGGCGTCCGAGGCCGCGCCAGTCATTCTCCTCTCGCCGCAGGGGCGGCCGTTCACACAGGCCGTCGCGCGGGAGCTAGCCGCGTACGACGCCCTCGTCTTCATCTGCGGACGGTACGAGGGTATCGATGCGCGCGCGGAGGACGCGCTGGCCACCGACGCCATCTCCATCGGCGACTACGTGCTCACCGGCGGCGAGATCCCCGCAATGGCCATCGTCGACGCGGTGGTGCGGCTGCTGCCGGGAGCGCTGGGCGACGACAGCTCGGCGCAGGACGACTCGTTCTCCGACGGACTGCTGGAAGGGCCGTCGTACACGCGGCCGGCGGAGTACCGGGGCATGGCGGCGCCGGAGGTGCTGCTCTCGGGCGACCATGGGGCCGTCGCGCGGTGGCGGCGCCGGCAGGCGCTGCTGCGCACGTGGCAGCGGCGGCCGGACCTGCTGGCGAGCGCGGACCTCTCGGAGGAGGACCGGGCGTACCTGCGGGAGCTCGAGCAGGGCGGGGCGACGGAGTAGGCGAGGCGGAGACTCGCAGGCGGTCGCCCCCATCCCAGCCTTCCCCCGCGAGCGGGGGAAGGGGCAGGGCGACTACAAGGATTCTGGTTAGCCCAACCCGTCGTCTTTGGAGGTCGCCAGGCCACGCCCCAAGAGGACCATGTACACGAGCCCGGATACGGACATGGCCGCGAATACGGGGGCGAAGGCCAGCTCCAAGTCGTCGGAGTGCCACGTGGCGATGAACACCACCAGCGCCGCGACGGCGAGCGCCGCGACGACGGCGTTCAGCGCGCGGGGCAATCGCACAGGCTCGGGGCGGAAGGCGAGGCCGAGGGCCAGGACCGTCGTGCCGGTGAAGCCCGCTACGCCGGACGCCAGGTGCAGTCCGAACCACACGCGCTGCGTCGCCAGCGCAGCATCGAGCCACTCCTGCGACTTCGCGGCGTCGCTCTCCAGGGCGGCCGCTCCCATGCCGGCGATCATGTAGTCGAGGCCGCGCATGACCAGTTGCAGCACGAGGGCGAGGGACATCGCCAGCAGGCCGAGCCGCGGCACGGGGGCCGCGTACCGCCGCAGGGTCAGGAGGCCGTGCAGCATCAACAGGGCGCCCAGGATGATCACGATGTTCGTGGCGTAGGCCAGCGTCTCGTTGCGGCCCATGGCAAGCGTGATGTCGTTGAGGTTGACGAAGGCCACGTTGTCGACCGCGCCTCGGCCGGGCGAGAGGATGAAGCCCACCGCCACCGTCGCGGTTCCGACGAGCAGCGACCAGCCGCCGAGCTGCCTTTCCGTCATGCGCATGATGTTGAACATCGGTGTGTCCTCTACGACCGGGTGGGCGTCGTCGCAATTCGCAGCCGCTCTCGATTCCCGGCTGCGGCCATGCTAGCGAAGGGGAGTGCGCGGGACAATGGCCCGATCGAGCCGCAAAATACGCTGGCGCTACGTCCGCCTGCGCCGGTTTCGCAGCAGCAGGGCCACGCCGATTGCGGTCACGACCGCGCCAATTGCCACCACGTAGGCCATCGCCCACCGAGGGAGCGCCGCGTCGTCGGTTGCGGGAGGAAGCTCAGGGCCGGTCAGCGTGTATTTGATGCGGGCGTAGTAGATGGCGGTAAGCCCCTCGAAGCCGGAGTCCGTGCCCACGATGAGCCAAACGCGGCCGGCGTCGTCCGACTGGACGCTGAGAGGCTGTCCCGCGTTGTCCAGCCTCTTGATCCGGTACTCGCTGCCCGTAGTCTCGCTGTGGGAGACGTTGCCGATGACCACCATGTCCTCGCCGCCTCGGGACTGGTTGCCCTTGTCGATGTTCATGCGCAGGTAGCGGTTGCCGTCTTCGGACGCCGCCGGCTCGACGGTCGACGCCCCCGCCTTCACGAAGACGCTCTCGCCCGGCGCTCCGCCAATCCCGATGAGGCCAGCCGCGACGTTGGTGGCCAGGTCAATGGAAACGGACACATCGTATTCGGTGTTGAGCAGCAGGCCGTCCACCTGCCGCTTCAAGTACATGAAGAGGTCGTCGCTCCGGTTGTGGCCCTGCATCAACACGCCGCCGCGTTGGTGGAGCCCGTCCGGCAGCGCACGGTGGACCGAATCGAGCTCATAGATCTGCTGATCGAAGTCAACGGGCAGGTCGGCGAAGCCTGCCGTCCACCCCTCGGCGTCGCTGTGAAAGAGGTAGGTGAACTCGACGGCGCCGTCGTTCTGCGCCATCGCGGCGGACGGCGCCAGCAGCGCGGCCGCGACCAAGGCTGCCGCGGCCGAAGCCAGCAACCAGAACGGCGCCAGCATGGGAGGGACTCGGTGCAGCGTTCGCAAGGTGCTCCTCTCGCAGTTGACTGAAGCCCCACACCTCTCCAATTCCAGTCTATGCTGAGAAGTCCGAGGGGCCTACCTCCGCCCGAACTCCCGCTCGAGGTTGCCCGCGCTCAGGTGGAGCATCGTCGGGCGGCCGTGGGGGCAGGTGTGGGGTTGCTGGGTGCGCTCGAGGAGGCGGACCAGCTCGACCATCTCCTCGCGGCTGAGGGTCTGGCCGGCGCGGACGGAGCCATGGCAGGCGACCGTCGCGCTGATGCGGTCCTCCCACGTCGAGAACTCAGCGGCGGCCGCGGCCTGCTCCAGCATGTCGAGGAAAGCCTTGGCCGGGTCGCGGCCGGCGAGCACGGCGGGAACGCCGCGCAGGAGGGTGGTGCGGCCGCCGAAGGGTTCCAGCAGCCAGCCGTAGTGGGCGAGCACGTCGGGGTGGTCGTGGACGGTCTCCTCGTGCGCGGGGGAGAGGGCGACGGCGGCGGGCTCCAGCAGCCCCTGCACGTCAGGGGCGCCGCGCTGGGCGGCGAGGCGCAGACGCTCGTAGACGACGCACTCGTGGGCGGCGTGCTGGTCGATGAGGTAGAGGCCGTCGGGGCCCTCGGCGACGATGTAGGTCTCCTGGGTCTGGCCGAGGACGCGGAGGGCGGGGAGGGCCTGCATCATTGTCATCGGCGCCTGCTCGTGGCTCGGCGGAGGCGCCGCGCCGGGGGCGTCGTCGCGCGCGAGCACCACGCGCGCGGGGGCGCCATCATCCGGCATGCCCGGCAGACCGAACTGCGGCTGCGTCACCTCAGGGTACGGTGGGCGCGGCGCGCCGTCGGACGCAGGCGGGGCGAATTCGGGAACTCGCGGCGTGACCGTAACGGGGCCGAGGCCGCCCGTCGGGGGCTGGGCGACGGCGCCCCACTCGATTTCAGGCACCGACGCGACGGCGATGACCGTCTCGCGCACGGCCCGCTGCAGGGCGGCGAACACGTCGCCCTCGCGGCGGAAGCGCACCTCGGCCTTCGTGGGGTGCACGTTGACGTCGACGTCCTCGGGCGGCACGTCGAGGAGGAGGACGGCGACGGGGAAGCGGTCGGACGGGAGGAGGCCGTGGTAGGCCTCGGTGACGGCGTAGGTGAGGGAGCGGTGCTGCACGGGGCGGCGGTTGACGAAGAGGGTGATGCCGCTGCGGTTGGCGCGGGTCGACTCGGGCGGGCTGACGAGGCCGGCTACGCCGATGGCGTTCGCGGCTGCGGGCGCGTCGACGGCGAGGAATGCCTGCGCCGCCTCCCGGCCGAAGACGGCTGAGGCGGCCTCGCGCAGACCTCCCTCGCCGGGGGAGGCGAAGACGGTGCGGCCGTCGGCGACGAGGGTGAAGCGCACGTCCGGGCAGGCGAGGGCGTAGTTGGTGATGACGCCATGGACGCGGCTCTGCTCCGAGCGGGCCGAGCGGAGGAACTTCTTCCGCGCGGGGAGTTGCTCGAAGAGCTCCTCGACGGAGACGGTGGTGCCGACGGGCCCGCCGCGCGGCTCCTGGCGCTGGATGCGCCCGTTGGCGGCCTCCACGTAGGTCGCAGCCTCCACGGGCGAGGAGGGGTCGGAGTCGGGCGTGCGGGTGAGGATGGACACCTGCGCGACGGCTGCGAGGGAGTAGAGGGCCTCGCCGCGGAAGCCGAGGGTCTCGATGCTCTGCAGGTCCTCGGCGGCGGTGAGCTTGCTGGTGGCATGGCGCTGGAAGAGGCTGGCGACGTCGGCGGCGGGGATGCCGCAGCCGTTGTCGACGACGCGGACGCCGCCGAGCCCGCCCGCGTGGACCTCAACGCGGACGGCCGTCGCGCCGGCGTCAAGGGAGTTCTCGACGAGCTCCTTGACGGCGGAGGCCGGGCGCTCGACGACCTCGCCGGCGGCGATGCGCGCGGCGACCTCGTGGGGCAGAACTCGGATGGGCATACAGCCAGTGTAGCACCGGGGGGCTGCGCTAATCGCGGAGGAGCGCGCTAATGCGGCCCTTGACCGCCGGCCATTCCGATTCAATGATCGAATAGTAAGCCGTGTCACGGATGGCGCCATCGTAGGCTATGGACGCGGCTCTGACCACGCCATCAAGCGTCGCGCCAATTCGCTCAATGGCGGCGCGTGAGCGTTCGTTACGACTGTCAGTCCGGAAGCTGACCCTGTGCACCATCCAAGTTTCAAAGGCGTGGGTCAGCATGAGTAACTTGGATTCCGTGTTTATGCCGGTCCGCTGAGCCTCCGGAGCGAGCCACGTCCAGCCAATCTCAACCACGTCCGGCAGGTGTTCGCCTCGTTGGTAAGGGCTATCTTCCGGCCAATCCCAGTACTCGATGTTGCCAAACCGTGTCGAGCCAACGGCATTGCCAGTCGACCGTTGGATGACGGCGAAGGGAAGGATGGCGCCCAGGTTATGGCCAGCCAAGGCGCTATCCACGTATTGACGCATTGCTTGCTCATCGGACGGGACACCAGTGAGGGAATAGGTTTCTCTGGACCGCGTACCCGCCAGGACAAGAGCGGGAACATGTTCCTGCGTTAGCGGCTCAAGCCGGACGTGCCGGCCTTCAAGCGTTACAAATGCCAGCAACTCTGTGGGCTCCTTCGCCTTTCGGATGCAATTAACCAGCCGCCACCTTAGCTTGCTCTCCTGTGGAGGCAACTCAGGGTCATCTTGCGGAAAGCGCCGGGCCGGCTCTAGTCGCTCATTGTGGACCGCTCGTCGTCCGGCGCCAGGGGGTGCGGCGGGTGGAGGGGATGGTGGTCAGGGGCAGCGGAGATGAGGTCGGGGTCGAAGGCGGGCGCGCTGTTCCAGTGCCGGTAGAAGTAGACGATGAGGTCGCGGCCCAGGGCCGTCATCGGCGGGCCGAGGACGACGCCCCAGATCCCGAAGAACTGGCTGCCGAGGGTGATGACCAGGATGACGACCACCGGGTGCAGGCTCAGCGTCTCCGCCTGGATCCTCGGCACGAGGAGGGTGTTCTCCATGAGCTGGACGATCAGATACAGCAAGATCACCCAGACCACCTTGTCGGGCTCGGTGGCGAGGGTGACGACAACGCCGACGGCGCCGCCAATCCACGGGCCGATGATGGGCACGAGCTCCGTCAGCCCGGCGACCACCCCCAGCATCGGCGCAGCGCTTATGCCGAGAGCCCACAGCCCAAGGGTGACCACGGTCCCTACAACGACGCCCAGCAGAAGCTGACCTCGCAGGTAGCCGCCGAGGGTGCGGTCGGCCATGCGCAGGAAGTTGTGCAGGTGAGGCCGGAGGTCGCCGGGGAACGGGTACTGGAGCGAGCCGGTGATCATGCTGGAGTCTTTCATCAGGTAGAAGATCAACACGGGGGCCGTCGCCAGCGCGAGGATGAAAGCAAAGGAGCCGGTGACCGCCCCGATGGTCTGCTGCGCCACGTTGAACGCCGCGCCGCCCACGATGTGGCCCGCTTCCGTCAGGACCATCTCGATCTGTTCGCGCGCGTCTTCCGGCACGACGTCGACGTATTGCTCGACCCACCCCTCGACGGTCACGCGGGCGCCGCTGAGGAACTCGGGGAAGTCGCGGGCGAACTGGCGGCCCTCGTCGATAATGGCCGGGATGAGGAGCAGCAGCACACCGATGAAGGCAGCGTGCGCCGCGACGAAGATCGCGGCCACAGCAGCGAACCGGGCGAGGTCGGGCCGGTTTCGACGCCACGGCATAAGCCGCTCGAGGAACTGGGCGACGGGCAGCAGCACGTACGCGGCGACGACGCTGATGCCGAAGGGCAGCAGCACGGAGCCCAGCCAGAACACGAGGAGCAGGAAAGCGATCAGTATCGCGCCAAAGCCCAGCAGGTACGCGCGCTCCCGGGACATGTGAAAGGGCATGGTGACCAACCCCCTGGTTGATGGCCGCAACCGGCAGCGGGCATGGTACCACTGAGGGGCGGGGTTGTGTGGGGGTCTCCTCTGTCCATGAAACTCCTTCCCCTGTTGACATGGCTCTCGGTGCGCTGTACGTTTGTCTCCTAACAACTGCATAGCCCCGGGGGGAGCTTGGAAGGCCAGGCTGAGAGGTCCCGACAGATTGGGACGACCCCGAGAACCTGATCTGGGTAATGCCAGCGTAGGGACGTGGCCCTTCCGCTTATATGACAACCGCCCAATCAGGGCGGTTTTTCTGTTTTCGAGGGCGCGCGCCTGAGAGCACTACTGGGGCGGAAGGAGACGGCAATGGCTGGACGGCTGGCGGTCCTGGCGCTCGCGCTGTTCTCGCTGGTGGCGCTCGCGGCGTGCGGCGAGGAGCTGGTGGACGAGAACAACGAGCTGGTCATCATGAGCCACGACAGCTTCAACATCGGCGAGGACGTCATCGCGGCCTTCGAAGCGGCGAACGACGCGACTGTCGTGCTGCTGCCCGCGGGCGACACGGGGCTGGCACTGAACCGGGCGATCCTGGAGAAGGGCAACCCCTCGGCAGACCTCTTCTACGGCGTCGACAACACCTACCTCGGCCGGGCGCTGGACGAGGGCATCTTCCAGGAGTACGAGTCGCCGAACCTGGAGTTCGTGCCGGAACAGTTCCGCATGGACCCCTCCAACCGGGTGACGCCCATCGACTACGGCTACGTCAACCTGAACTACGACAAGGCGTACCTGGAGGAGAACGGGCTGCAGCCGCCCACGAGCCTCGAGGAGCTGACGCAGGAGGGCTGGCGGGGCAAGCTGGTCGTCGAGAACCCGGCGACGTCGTCGCCCGGGCTGGCCTTCCTCATCGCGACGGTGTCGTACTTCGGCGAGGACGACGACTATGACTACCTGGACTTCTGGGCCGACCTGCGGGCCAACGACGTGGCCATCACGGACGGCTGGAGCGACGCCTACTACACGAACTTCACCAAGTACGGGGGCGACCAGCCGCTGGTGGTGAGCTATGCCACAAGCCCGGCGGCGGAGTTCTTCTTCTCCGAGACGCTGCTGGAGGACGCGCCCACCGGCAACATCCTCTTCGACCGCTCGGTGTTCCTGCAGATCGAAGGCATGGGCGTGCTGGAGGGGGCGGACAGCCCCGTGCTGGCGCGGAAGTTCATCGATTTTGCGCTGGAGCTGCAGTTCCAGGAGGACTTCCCGGACAAGATGTTCGTGTACCCTGTGAACCGGAACGCGGCGCTGCCGGACTTCTGGCGGTTCGCGGAGGAGCCTGCGGTGCCCGCGGACATCGGGCCGGACGAGATCGGCGAGAAGCGAGAGGCGTGGATAGAGGCGTGGACACGAGTCATGCTGCGGTAGCCGGCGCTGAGCGGGGCGGGCGGCCGTTCGCCCTTCGAGGGCATCAGGGTGAACGGCGTCCGGCCCCCTTGCCGCGATGGACGGTTGACCGGAGACAGCGGCCGTTCGCCCTTCGAGGGCATCAGGGTGAATGGCGGCCATGACGGCACGGCTTGCGCTGCTCGCCCCGCTGGCCTACTTGGCCATCTTCTTCCTCTACCCGCTTGGGGCGATCTTTGAGCGCGCCTTCATCCAGGGCGAGGGCGGCTTCGCGGGCTTCGGCACGATCCTGGGCGACTCGTACTACCTCGGCCGCATCTGGTTCACGACGTGGCAGGCGGCGGCCTCGACCGCGCTGACGCTGGCGGTGGGGCTGCCGATGGCCTACCTCTTCGCGCGGCACGACTTCCCGGGGAAGTCCGTGCTGAAGGCCGTGTCGACGGTGCCCTTCATCATGCCGACCATCGTCGTCGCGATGGGGTTCGTCGCGCTGCTGGGCCGCGAGGGGCTGGCGAACACGGCGCTGATGGCGGTCTTCCCCCTGGACGACCCGCCGATCCGGCTGGCCAACTCGATCTGGATCATCCTGCTGGCGCACGCCTTCTACAACTACGCAATCTTCGTGCGCATCGTCTCGGCGTTCTGGAGCAACGTCGCACCGCAGCTGGAGGAGAGCGCGGCGATGCTGGGCGCGGGGCGGGTGCGCGCCTTCTGGCACGTCACCCTGCCGGTGCTGCTGCCGGCGATCGCGTCGTCCGCGGCGCTGACGTTCGCGTTCTGCTTCACCTCGTTCGGCGTGGTACTGGTGCTGGGCGGGCCGCAGTTCGCCACGCTGGAGGTGGCGGTGTACGAGCTGACGGCCAAGCTGCTGCGGCTGGAGCTGGCCTCGGCGCTGGCCATCATCCAGATGGTGTTCACGTACCTGTTCCTGCTGGTCTACACGCGCCTGCAGCAGAGCACGTCCGTGCAGATCAACCTCGCGCCGCAGGAGGCGACGGCCCGGCGGCCCAAGCGCGCGGGCGACATGGTCTTCGTCGGGGCGATGGTGGCGCTACTGCTGGTGGTGCTCTCGCCGCTTTGGGCGCTGGTCGAGCGGGCGTTGAGCACGGCCGACGGCTACTCGCTCCGGTACTTCGGGAGCCTGCTGGAGAACGTGCGGGGCGACGTCTTCTACCTGCCGCTGCCGTCGATCATCTCGAACTCGCTGGAGTTCGCCGTGCTGACGACGGCCATCGCGCTGACCGTCGGCGCGGCGGCGGCCTACTACATCAGCCGCCCGGGGCGCCGGGGGGCAAGCCTTGCCGACGCGCTGCTGATGATGCCGCTGGGGGTCTCGGCGGTCATCATGGGCTTCGGCTTCCTGGTGGCCTTCAACCGGGACCCCGTCGACCTGCGGGCCACGTCGACCATCCTGGTCATCGCGCACACGCTGGTGGCCTACCCCTTCGTCATCCGCAGCGTCCTGCCGGCGATGCGGGGGATGCCGCAACAGTTCCGGGAGGCGGCGTCGGTCATGGGGGCGTCGCCGGTGCGGGCGTTCTGGCACGTGGAGTTGCCCATCCTGACGCCGGCGCTCATCGTGGGTGCGACCTTCGCCTTCGCCGTGTCGATGGGCGAGTTCGGGGCGTCGCTGCTGCTGGTGCGGCCGGAGTCGACGACGATGCCGGTCGCCATCTACCGGATGATCGCGCAGCCGGGGGCGGAGAACCTGGGGCGGGCGCTGGCGATGAGCACGGTGCTGATGCTGGTCGTAGCGGCAGTGTTCGCGGGGATTGAGCGGTTCCGATACCGAAACGCGGGGGGCTTCTAATGGCGCTGCTGGAGGTCTCCAACGTCACCAAGCGATTCGGCGACGGCTTTGCGCTGAAGCGGGTCTCGCTGTCGGCGGAACGGGGCGACATCGTCTGCCTGCTGGGGCCGAGCGGGTGTGGCAAGACGACTTTGCTGCGGCTCATCGCGGGGCTCGAGTCGCCGGACGAGGGCGCCATCTCCTTCGACGGGCGGGAGCTGAACCGCGTGCCTGCGCGCGACCGGGGGTTCGGGTTGATGTTCCAGGACCTGGCCCTCTTCCCGCACATGGACGTGTCCGGCAACGTCAGCTTCGGGCTGCGGATGCAGCGGCGGGCGCAGGAGGAGGTCACCGCGCGGGTGAACACGCTGCTGCGGCTGGTGGGGCTGGGGGACTTCCGGCAGCGCAAGATCCACGAACTCTCGGGCGGCGAGCGTCAGCGGGTGGCGCTGGCGCGCTCGCTGGCGGCGGAGCCGCGGCTGCTCATGCTGGACGAGCCCCTCGGCGCGCTGGACCGGGCGCTGCGGGAGACGCTGCAGACGCAGGTGCGCGCCATCCTGAAAGCGCTGGGGCAGACGGCCATCTACGTGACCCACGACCGCGAAGAGGCCTACGCCATGGCCGACACCATGGTGATCATGGAGCAGGGCGAGGTGGTGCAGGCGGGAGCGCCGGAGGAGCTATACACGGCGCCTCGAAGCGAGCTTGTCGCGCGGTTGATGGGCATTCGCAACGTGCTGCGCGGGCAGCGGGCGGGGCAGGACGACGCCGCAACGCACCTGCAGACGGAGGTGGGGCTGGTGGCCGGCGTTGTGCAGGGCGACGAGCTCCGCCCCGCCGGGGAAGCCCTGGCCATCGTCGACGAACGCCGGATCGAAGTGGGGGCTCGGACGCAGGCCAGCGCGAGTGCGTCGGATCGGCTCACGCTGGTGGACGGCACGGTGGAGAGCCGACGCTTCCACTCGGGCGAGCTGGAGGTGGTGGTGCGCGCGGGCATCGGCAGGCTGACGTGCGTGGTGAAGCCGGCCGAGGACGTCCCGGCGGCCGGTGACGAGGTAACCGTCGCCATCCCCTACGACGCGGTCCGCATCGTCGCAACGGAGCGGGAGGGGATCACGTCGGCGGCGGACGCGCTGGGGTAGCCCCCCTATACCAGGTGCACCACCTCAACGTCGCCCCATGCCTGCTGCAGGTGCTCGGCGACGAGGCGGCGGTGGCAGTGATCGGGCGAGTGCTCGCTGCACAGCAGGACGGAGTTGGCGAGGGCCTCGCGGTCGACGGTCTCGGCGACGCGGCGCTCCTCCATGAGGGCGCGGAACTCGCGCTCGTACGTGGGCCAGTGGCGGTGCAGCTTGCGAATGCCCTGGAACATCGCGGGCGTCGGGGAGAATACGGGCATGTGGACGTAGTCCATGCCGCAGAGCTCGCGGAGGAAGAAGGCGAGGTCGGCCTGCTTGGCGAAGCCAGAGAGCTGGCCACCGGGGTGTAGACGGATGTCGACGAGGCGCCGCGCCTCCGACTCACGCAGCAGCCGGAAGAACTCGCTCGCCGTCTTCCTGGTGAAGCCGATGGTGTAGAGGTCCATGGCTGATTATCGCGCATAGCGGGACACAATGCCCGCTATTGGATGTCCTGCAGTGCCTCTTCCAATCGCGTTGGGCTGAGGCCGCCCGTGATCTTGGTCCGGTAGTGGCCGTCGTCGCCGTAGAAGGCGATGGTCGGAATCGCGTCGATGCCGTGGCTGGCCACTACCGACGCGTCGGTGGTGTATCCGGCGGGGAACGTTGCCCCAGCCTCGGCGAGGAGCGCCTCGGCCCCGTCAGGGCCGCCCTCACCGGTCGCTGGGCCCAAGTCGACGGCCAGCATGGTGACTTCACCGTCGTTCTCCTCCGCGGCGGATTGCAAGAAACCCAGCTCGACGGCGCACTGCTCACACCGGCCGTTGAAATAGTAGACGACCAGAGGCGCCTCGTCCTTGGCGTCGTCAAACTCGACCTGCTCTTCCGCGAACACGCCGCCGCCCTGGTGCAGGGTGATGGTGTAGCTGGGGGCGTCCGGGCCGATGCTGGCCCCGAAATTCCCGAGCTGGAAGTCGCACGCAACGATGTTGGCCAGCAACAGTGCCATTGCAAACCCAACAGCGATTCTGGACACAATCATAAAGAAGGTTTGTCTCCCCTTGAAATGCTCGACTGACGAAACCAGGCCCTGCCTTCGCCCCTACCCCTCCGAGGCGCGCCAGAGCGCCTTGCCCGTCGAGAGGCCGATGACCGTGTAGAGCGCGTCGACGAGCGGGAAGTAGACCATGTGCGAGAGGGCCGCGTCCCCCGTCTCGTTGTCCGGGAACAGCGTCCAGAACCACTCCCAGAAGAAGAGCATCGTCAGGGCCACGGCGCCGTAGAACGCCAGGCTGACGCCAAGGTTTTCCGCGCCCTCCGCGTCCTGCTTTCGCTTGCAGATGAAGTTGGCCACCAGCGCGATGATCACGCCCGCGACCATGAAGTAGTTCATGATCTTCCAGTTGTCGTAGTCCGAAGAGCCGTCGTGGATGATCGGCGTGACGATGAGGAGCACGGCGACGGCCAGGGCCGTCAGCACGAGGTAGGCGCCCAACACCTTGTTCAGCGTTGCCATCGGTTTCCTCCTCCCGGCTTCGTGCCTGATGGGGACTGTACGAATCTCCACCGTTCTACCACAAACGGGTGGGTGGGAACAGGCACCTACTGGCTAACCCCACGCTCTTTTCGCCGTGTCCGCAACCAGGCGCAGCTTGGCGTTCTGCTCGTCGATGGTGAGGTTGTTGCCGACGAGCGACGTGCCGAAACCGCACTGGGGGCTGAGGGCGAGCTGCTCGCGGGGGAAGTGACGGGCGGCGGCGTCTATGCGGGCGAGGAGGTCACCCTGGCGCTCGAGGCGGCCGGACTTCGTCGTGACGAGGCCGAGGACGACGATGCGGTCGTCGGGGACGCCGTGGAGGGGCTCGAAGCCGCCGGAGCGGGCGTCGTCGTACTCCAGCAGGAGGCGCTGGGCCGTGACGCGACGGAGGACGGTGTCGACCATTGAGTCGTAGCCGCCCTCGACGAGCCAACGGCTGCCCTGATTGCCCTTGCACAGGTGAAAGCCGAAGGTGACGCCGGGCCATCCGTCCATGACCCAGTTGTCCAGCTCCACGCCGTAGGCCACCCAGTCCTCGGCCGACCAGCCTCGGGCGGCGTAGAAGCCGGCCCACGACGGGTCCAGCACCAGCGGGTAGTGGGGCGCGTCGAGGTGGATGTACTCGCAACCGAGGCGCACCAGCTCCGCGACCTCGTCGCGCATGATGCGGGCGACGTCCTCCACGAAAGCCTCGATGGTGGGGTAGGCGCCATCGGCGTCGGGGCCCTGCCAGACGCTGGCGAACAGCGTGGGGCTGGGCAGCGTCACCTTTGGAATGCGCGTCGTGCGGGCGCGGAGGTAGGCGAACTCCTCCGTCGAGAGGCGGCGGCGCACGCGCAGCCTGCCGCTGACGGAGAGCCCCTCGGGGCGGGGGCGGTTGGCGTCGCCGACGGCCTCGTCACCGTGCCAGTCGCCCCAGAGGAAGGCGTCGATGGAGGCGTTGGCGAAGCCGTCGACGGCCTCCGTGAGCTGGCTCTGGAAGGAGGTGCGGCGCATCTCGCCGTCGGTCACCACCTCGAGGCCGGCGGCCTCCTGCGCGGCGAGGGCGTCATCAACGGCGGCATCTTCGATGCGCTTGAACGCGGCGGGCGTCATCGCGCCGGCGGCGAGGGCGTCGCGGGCGGCCTTCAACGCGGGCGGGCGCAGCATGCTGCCGACGACGTCGGTGTGGGGGTGGCTGTGCATGGCAGGAGTGTGGCACGCCGGCGGGCCGGGGCGCAAGGAAGGGGGGTGCGGCCCTTCGACAGGCTCCTTCGTCGAGCTCAAGACGGAGTCAGGGCGAGCGGGGGACGGGCGAGTCACGACTCGCCCCTACGAACCGGATACCGGCTTTCGCCGGTAAAACGAGGAGCTTAGGGTTGGGCGGCCCAGCGGGCCAGCTCCTTGTCCGGGGAGGGTATCTCCTCGATGGAGGTGTAGTAGTAGCGCTCCCAGCCGTGTTCCGGCAAGCCCGCGAAGAGCATGAGGTTGAGGGGGTAGTGCTCGGAGTCCGTGGCGCGGCGAAAGTCGTCCCGGAAGAGGAATGTGGGCTTGCCGAGGGCTATGGCGATGCCCAGCTCGACCATGACGCCCTCGTCCGGCGGGACGCCGTTGACGACGGCGAAGATCGCGTCGGCCTCCCGCACGTCGCGCACGTCGGCTTGCCCGACGCGGTAGGCCCAACCCTCTGCCAGGTTGGCCGTCTGGTTGTTGCGCTCGAAGGGCTCCCATACCTCGAGGCCGAGGGACTCCAACGCGGCAACCAACTGCGGCAGCACGGTCGCGCGCTGCTGCGCGGAGAACCCGTAGGCGTTGGCGAGGTACACGGTCTTGCGGCGGGCGGTCATATGATCCCCTTCGTGACGGCTTCCCCTGAGAGCGAGTGTGCAATCGTAGTCGATGGCGACCGCTGCGGCAAGGGAGGCTCGCCGGAGGCCGTTCCGGGGGTTGTCACGCCTTCCGCGTCACGCTACAGTGAAAGGCGCTCAGCGCAAGGGAGGGACTGTGGACAACGCAGAGAACGTCAAGAAGAACGGCCTGGACCGGCGGCAGGTGCTGGGGCTCGGCGCGGCCGCGCTGGCCGTCGCCGCCATCGTGTCGCTGCCGCTGCGGGTCAACCCCTTCCGGCGCTCCAACAAGCTCGAGGGCATCCCCGGCGAGGGCTCCATCTTCCAGCCGAGGCCGGGGGCCGTCGAGGAGTTCCTCCGCAACCACGGCAAGTAGCCGCCCTCTGAGCGCCCCGCCTCCTACCCTGGTCCGCCCTGCCACTCGTCCAGATGCGCTATTCCAATTGGTCTGATCATCCTGTGTGGCGTACTTTACGTACCATTACAACTGGCGTAGTACTGCTGCTTACATATTTCCGAATGTAGTATAAACTGTCGTCGCTCTAAAGCGGTTCGGGTTGGTCGGACCGCGCTTGTCCTGAAGCATATCCGGATTGCAGTGCAGGGCTGGGCATGCAGCAGTACCTTCATTCTCTTAAGGGCGACGTCTTTGGAGGAGTCACCGCCGCAGTGGTGGGGCTGCCTGTGGCGCTGGCCTTCGGCTTGGCCGCAGGTCTCGACCCGGCTGCGGGCATCTACGGAGCAATCGCCGTCGGCTTCTTCGCCGCCGTGTTCGGCGGCACCCGGGGGATGATATCAGGCCCTACAGGCTCAATGACGGTGGCAATGGCTGTTATCGTCAGCAGCCACGCCGACAACATCGCTCAAGCCTTCACGATTGTCATCATGGCTGGGCTGATACAAATGTTGTTCGGCCTGCTGAGAATCGGTCGTTACGTCACGTATACACCCTACTCCGTCATATCCGGGTTCATGACCGGGGTAGGGGTGATCATCATTCTGGTCCAGACCCTACCCTTCCTGGGGGCGCCCGTCGCGGCTGGCGGGCCAATCGGCACACTCCGCAACTTTTCGGAAGTCTTCGAGCATTTTGAGGTCAGCGCCTTGGCCATAGCCGCCGTCACCCTGGCGGTGGCTATGCTCTGGCCAAGGCGATACGAAAGGTATGTGCCCTCAATCCTGGTCGCCCTGGGGATTGGGACCATTATGGGCGTTGCATGGCTCACTGACGCCCCAACAATCGGCGCCGTATCGACGGCCCTGCCTGCCTTCCAGTTGCCGGAATTGGCTCCTGACGTACTCGTTCGCGCCGTTGAGCCGGCCCTGGTTATAGCGCTGGTGGGCTCTGTGGACACCTTGCTCACCGCCCTCGTGGCGGACTCGATGACACGCACGCGGAACGACCCGAGCAGGGAACTGCTGGCCCAAGGGATGGGCAACGTGATCACCGGGTTGTTCCGGGGTCTGCCCGGGGCAGGGGCTACGCCAAGCACGGTGGCGAATATCCGCGCAGGCGGAACGACCTACCTCTCCGGAGTGATTTCCGTAGCCATCCTGGTGATCATGGTGCTCTCGCTGGGGGGATATGTTGGGGCGATACCCAACGCCGTTCTCGCCGGTCTCCTGGTGAAAGTCGCCCTGGACACTATCGACTGGCGATTCGTCACCCGAATGCACCGCGTACAGCGTGAACACCTGGTCGTCATGCTCCTCACGTTCGGGCTGACGGTGTTTCTGGACCTTGTGGCCGCCGTGGCCGTGGGCATGATTGCGGCCGCCGTAACCAGCGCACGACAGTTCGAGCGCCTAGAGTCGGACAGCGTCGTTTCCGTGCCCATCCTCGACCAGAGCTTCTTTGGCTTCGAGGACAATGGCGAGGAGCACAACCGCTTTTCAGCGAGAGTGGGACTGGTGGCCCTCAGGGGCGCCTTTACGGTCGCATCCTCCAGCAAGCTCATCGAGACCATCGGCGCGGACATCCGGGACCATGAGGTCGTCATCCTCGACTTCTCCGGCACAGTGTACGTAGACGACAGCGCGGCCCTGGTGGTGGAGCAGCTTGTAGAGACTGCCAGAACCATGAACACCCAATGCATCGTGATGGGCCTCTCAGGCCGGCCGGCCGATAACCTTGCCGCGCTTGACGTGCTGAAACAGGTCCCCGCCGACCACATTGTGGCCGACATGGACGGCGCCCGGGCGGTAGCCGCGCGGGTACTGGGGGTGAAGCTGGGGCCGGCGGCGCCCATCCACCGGGAGATAACGCAAACCCAGGCGCATGGCAACGGCTTTCTGAACGGCCTGCTTTCCGGGGTCGCCGGCGCGGCATTCGTCGGCCTGGCGGGCGCGGCCTTGCTGCGATGGCGCCGGGCCTCCGATCACCCTCACGTCAACCATGATGGGGACCCGGCAATCTCCGACGGGACCGGCGCCGCCGCGTCCCAAAAGGCGCAGCTGGATGTCCTCTTTGCGGCGGGCGATCTGGACGCTGCAACCTACTGGCGGCGGCTGGCGGACCTGGCGTCGCAGGCAGCGGGGCAGCAATACTCCCCTCCAACCGATGGGGCGGATGGCGACGGCGAGCGATGACTCGCGTGCAGGCCGGCCTCTTCATTCCCCTGACCGGCCGCATCTCCGTCAATGGAGATAACACAGTCTGCTGCTGACACGCCACTGGCAGTGGTATACACTCGCGCTGCTCTCCGGCGCGAAGATCAGGCGCCGGAGTTTGTGGATGCCCAGGGTAGACGGGACGCGGCGTGGGGGCTGGGCAATGCAGCAATACCTTCGAGCGTTCAAAGGGGACCTGTTCGGGGGAGTCACCGCCGCGGTGGTGGGGCTGCCCGTGGCGTTGGCGTTCGGCGAGGCCTCCGGGTTGGGGGCGCTGGCCGGCATCTACGGCGCCATCGCCGTCGGGTTCTTCGCGGCGGTCTTCGGCGGCACGCGGTCGCAGATCTCCGGCCCCACGGGCCCGATGGCCGTCGCGATGGCCGTGGTCGTCACCCTCCACGCGGACAACCTCGCCGCCGCCTTCACCATCGTCATCATGGCCGGGCTCTTCCAGGTGCTGCTGGGACTGGTGGGCATCGGCCGGTTCATCGCCTTCACGCCGTACTCGGTCATCTCCGGCTTCATGTCGGGCATCGGCGTCATCATCATCCTGCTGCAGACGCTGCCCTTCATGGGCATGCCCGTCGCGGAGGGAGGGGCCCTCGCCTCGGTGCGCGGGTGGGTCGACGCCCTCGACAACTTCCACTGGGGCGCCTTCACCATCGCCGCCGTGACGCTGGCCGTCGGCGTGCTCTGGCCCGCGCGGCTGCGGCGCATCCTGCCGCCGACGCTGGTGGCGCTGACGGCCGGGACGCTGCTCGGCGTGCTGTGGCTGACCGACGCGCCGACCATCGGCACGGTGCCGACGGGGTTGCCCATACCGCAGATGCCCGACCTCTCGCTCGACATCCTGGCGCGGGCGGTACAGCCGGCGCTGACCATCGCGCTGCTGGGCTCCATCGACAGCCTGCTGACGTCGCTTATTGCGGACTCCATGACGCGGACGCAGCACAACGCCAACCGCGAGCTGGTGGGGCAGGGCATCGGGAACATGGCGGCGGGCATCCTGGGCGGGCTGCCGGGCGCGGGCGCAACGATGGGCACCGTCATCAACATCCGCGCCGGCGGCAGGACGCCGATCTCGGGCGTCATCCGGGCCGCCATATTGCTGGCGCTGATCATGGGACTGGCGCGGTACGTGGAGGTCATCCCCCACGCTTGTCTCGCCGGCATCCTGATGAAGGTGGGTTGGGACATCATCGACTGGCGCTTCCTCACTCGTCTGCTGCACGTCCAGCGCGAGCACCTGATGGTCATGGCCGTGACGATGTTCATGACGGTCTTCGTCGACCTGGTGACCGCGGTGGCCATCGGGCTGATCACGGCGAGCATGGCGACGTCGCGGCAGTTCGAGCGGCTGCAGCTCGACAGCGTGGTTTCCGTCCCGATTCTGGACAAGGTCTTCTTCGGCAACTCTTTCCGGGACGAGATCGACGATTACTCGGCGCGGGTGGGCATGGTGTTGCTGCGAGGAGCGTTCACGGTGGCGTCGTCCCACAAGTTGATCACGACCATCGGCAGGGACATCCGCGAGCACGACGTGGTGATCTTCGATTTCTCAGAGACGGTTTTCATGGACGACAGCGCCGCGCTGGTGGTGGAGGAGCTTGTGGACAACGCGCTGGCGGAAGACACGGCCCCCATCGTGATGGGCCTGTCCGGGCAGCCCGCGTTGACAATGCAAGCCCTGCGCTCGCTCGACGGGGTGCCGGAGGACCAGGTGACGGAGGACATGGACGGGGCCCGGGCCATCGCCGGGCGGCTGCTGGGGCTGGAGCCGGCAGGGGAGACGCTGGAGGCGTAGGCCTCGGCGCCGCGCCGGACTGAGTGGGAGGAGCGCATTGAGCGCCATCGACGACGTGCTGCAGCGCAACGGGGGCTACGCCGCGGGGTTCTCGACGGGCGGGCAGCATGCGCCGCCGGCGCTGGGGCTGGCGGTGGTCGCCTGCATGGACGCGCGGCTCAACGTGCACGCGCTGCTGGGCATCGCCGAGGGCGACGCGCACGTCATCCGCAACGCCGGGGGCGTCATCACCGACGACGCAGTGCGCTCGCTGGTGATCTCGCAGCGGCTGCTGGGAACGCGGGAGATCATGCTCATCCACCACACGGACTGCGGCATGATGACCTTCCACGACGACGATGTGAAGGACGCCATCCAGGCCGACACGGGGCTGCGCCCGGCCTTCGCGATGGAGGCGTTTGCGGACCTGGACGGCGACGTGCGGCAATCGATGGCGCGCATCCACGCGAGCCCGTTCATCCCGCACAAGGACGGCGTGCGGGGCTTCGTCTACGACGTCGCGACGGGCCGCCTGCGTGAGGTTGCCCCGGCGTAAGGCCGCACTCCCCGACCCCCGTTCCGCTAGAATCACAGACGACGTCCATGTGCCGCGCGGCGCTGTCTGTGCGGCCCGGCGGCGCTCACGTTGGGGCAGCGGGGAGGAGCAGATGGCCATGTTGCGCTCTCGAATAGCCAGGATGACGCTCGCGGGCGCGGGTGCGGCCGTTGTGCTCGGCCTCGGCGGCCTCCTCGCATGGTGGGCCGTCGACGTTAGCGAACGGCTGCAGGAGACGCAGGCGGAGCTGCGCGAGACCGAGGCGGCCCTCGCCGAGTCGGCGCAGCGGCTCGCCGGGCAGGCGGCCGCGGCGGAGGCGCTGGCGCGGGACGGGGAGCGGCTGGCGGCGGAGCTCGCGGACGAGCGGGCAGTCGCCCGGCAGCTCGACATCGAGGGGCGCACGCTGCGGGCCGACCGGGAAGCCCTGGTTGTGTACCTGACCGACGCGCAGAACGAGAACGCTGTGCTCTCGGACGTGCTGGAGGAATCGGAGGACACCGTCAAGACGCTGCGTTCGCGGCTGGACCGGGCCGAGGGGCAGGTCGCGACGCTCTCGGGCGAGAACGCGGGGCTGGCGGAGCGGCTCGGCGCCACGACGGGCCAGTTGGAGACGCGCAACAGCGAGTACACCTCGCTGCTGGCGGAGCACGAGGAGCTGGTGCAGGCGGCCGGCACGGTGGACGAGCTGTCGGAGCGCATCGTCGAGCTGCAGGGCGAGGTCGACGCGCTGGAGGAGCGGCGGCGTCCGCTCATCCTCTCGATGGAGCGGGAGAACGTGACCGGCTTCCTGTGCACGGGCAGCATGGAGCCCGCGATCACCTGCCTGGACACGGCGACGTGGACGAGGCCGCTCCGGCCGGAGGAGGTCACCGTCGGCACGGTCATCACCTTCGCCAACAGCGCGTGCTGGGGCGACGACGCGGGGAGGGGGACGACGGCCCACCGGGTGGCGGACGTGCGGGTGGACGGCGGCATCCGCTACTACTGGCCCAAGGGCGACGCCCTCCCCAACGCCGACGGCTGCTGGGTCCCCCACGGGGCCGTGCGCGGGTACATCATCGCGGTGCACAGGAACACCGAGCCGGCCAACGCCCTGCTGCGCGATAGCGTGAACGCGGCCAAAGCAGCGTACGACGAGGTATGGCTGGAGTACCTGGACGTCATCGAGGCGAACTGCGGACACCGGGAGCCACACCGCTGCAGCGTCGATGGGTCGTCGGCGCTGGGGCAACAGGCGCAGGCGGTGCTGGCGCGGGTCATGGAGGCCTCGGACCTCTACTCGTGCTGGTACGCCAACGCGGCGGCCTCGCAGCGGCCGGGCGACATCCCGTACGAATGCTGATGCGGGGGATGTCTCGAGGGCAGCGCGGCAAGCTGTCGCAGGTACGCGCGGGCAGCGGGGGCGCAGGGCCGGAAATCAAGGCCGAATCGGTTGACACTCTCCTTTCAGTTGCGATATTCTTCACAAGTTTGAAACGGCAGGGAGTCAATGGACCCGAACTTCATCACTGACCAGCAGTGGATCGAGTACCGGCACCTTGTGTCTTTGCTATGGCTTTTCCCGCTGCTGGTGTTCACGCTAGCCACCGCCATGCTGCTCCGTTTTGCCGTCCTGCCCTCGCTGTGGAACAGCAGGGACGAGGAGGTCGCCAGACACGACCCGCTGTGGTCACGGCTGCATACGCTGGTGGTTGGCAAGCAGGGGACGTGGAACGTCTCGCAATGGCTGCTGCTGCTGGTCGCGCTGGGCGCGGCAGCGGCGCTGGTGGCGGTCTTCTTTGTGGCCAGAAGCTGGACAATTGGCGTGATAGAGGAGACCTTCAACCGATGGTGGATCTAGCTCCGCATCGCATCTACACCACTGCAACGGAGTGCGCATTGAAGGCCAACGCAAAGGGCAGGGCGTCCTGATGCCACGGATGCTCATTCCCATCGCCGCGGTGGTGGTCGTCGCCGCCTTCTTCCTGCCGTTGGGGTGGGTGTTCTTCCTGGCGGGCGAGGCGGGCACCGTGGTGCTGGGCATCGGCATCATCGTGGCGGTCCTTGCGGTCGCGGGACTGCGCTCGCTGGAGGGCTACATGGAGCGCGGCGGGCAGATCCTGGGCGGGCGCATACCGCTGCCGCAGGGCGTCATGCCCCTCTGGCTCCCCACACTTGCGGTCATCGTCGTCGTCGGCACGCTGCTGGGGCTTGGCGGCCTCTTCATCGTGGCGGGACACAACCCCACCATCATCCTGGGCATCCTGAGCATTGTGGGCATCCTGGTCGCCGGCGCGTCCCTCGGGCGCATCGGCGGCGGCGACATGCAGTCGCGCATGCGCGCGTTCATCCTGATCACGACGCTGTCCATCGTGGGCGGCGGCTTCCTGCTGGTGGGCGCGATCTTCAGCGCCAAGGTGCTGGGCCACTACTTCTGGCCCATCGACCAGGTCTTCGTCGCGGCGCCGGAGCAGCCCATCGCCTTCCCGCACCCGCCGCACGTGGAGCGGGCGGGCATCGACTGCGTGTTCTGCCACCGGACGGTGGGCGAGGCGGCCTCCGCCAGCATCCCGCCGGTGCAGCAGTGCATGTTCTGCCACCAGGTCATCGCGACGCAGAGCGAGGAGGTGGTGAAGCTCGCGTCGGCGTGGAGCACGGGCGAGCCCATCGCGTGGGTGCGCGTGCACCGGTTACCCGACCACGTGCGATTCGTGCACGAGTCGCACATCACCTTCTTCTCGGAGAAGGACAACGTCCCGCCATCGGCCGTGTGCAGCGTCTGCCACGGCGACGTGGGGGGCATGACGACGGTATCCCAGGTCGAGCAGCTCCAGATGGGCTTCTGCGTGGACTGCCACCGGCAGAACGGCGCGCCCACGGACTGCACAACCTGTCACTACTAGGCGGTTAAGGACCAGAACCATATGGCGCTAACGCGGCGACAACTGCTGAAGTACTCCGGCCTCGGGTTCCTGGGGGCGGTGGTCTTTGCCGGTTGCCGTATCCCGGAGCAGGAGTTCATCGCCGAGAGCCCGGTGATGATCCCCGAGGACCTGGTGCGCGGCGACGACGCCTACTACGCGACCCTCGCGCGGCCGAGCACGGGGGTCGAGAGCGTTCTGGTCCGGGTGATGCAGGGCCGCGCCAAGAAGATCGAGGGCAACCCGGACTACCCGATGAGCCGCGGCAAGCACTCGGCGCAGGCGGAGGCGACGCTGCAGGAGCTCTACCACCCGGACCGCATCGCGACGCCGCTCCGGCGCGTGGGCGAGCGCGGCTCGGGCGAGTTCGAGTCGATCTCGTGGAGCGAGGCGCTGGATGAGCTGGCGCGCCGGCTGGAAGACCACCGGGGCGTGCCGGACGCCGTGGCCATCGTCACGGAGCCGCTCCGCGGGGCGCTGGGCACGATCGTCGACCGGTTCGCCGAGAACTACGGCGCGCGGCGGTACGCCTTCGAGGCCGTCGACCAGACGGTGGTGCGCACGGTGTTCAACCGGATGTACGGGCAGGAGCGGCTTCCCACCTTCGACATTCAGAACGCCCACTACGTCCTCTCCTTCGGCGCGGACTTCCTGAGCCACTGGCACGCGCCGCTCCACTACAACTGGCACTACGGCGAGTTCCGCAGCGAGACCGGCGGGCGCGGCAAGCTGGTGCAGATCGAGCCTCGCTTCTCGCTGACGGCGGCCAACGCCGACAAGTGGGTCTACATCAACCCCGGCACGGAGGGCATCCTCGCGCTGGCCATCGCCAAGGCCATCCTGGACAGCGGCGAGGGCGTGGAGGACGCGGCGCTGGCGGCGTTCATCAACAACAACGCGCAGGACGCGGCAACCGTGGCGGACCTGACCGGCGTCAAGGCCGACGTGGTCGAGACGCTGGCGCACGACTTCGCGGCGAACCAGCCGGGCGTCGCCATCGGCGGCGGGCTGGCGGCCGCGCAGACCAACGGGCTCTTCAACATGACGGCCGTCTATGCGCTGAACGCGCTGGTGGGCAACGTCGGCAAGAAGGGCGGCGTCATCTTCAACCCGCCGGCGCCGATCCCCAACGTAGTCAGCAGCGCGAGCGCAAACTCGCTGACGGACTTCCAGCGGCTGGCGGACGACATCCGCCACAGCGCCGTCACGGCCGTCCTCATCCACGGCGTCGACCCGGCGCACGGCACGCCCGGCTCGGTGCAGTTTGGGCGGGCGCTGCGCGAGAACGCGGAGTTCGTCGCGAGCTTCTCCAACTTCATGGACGAGACGACGCTGCAGGCCGACCTGGTCCTGCCGGACATGGCCTCGCTGGAGTCGTGGGGCAGCGACGTCCCCGACCCGGGCCCCGGCTACGAGGCCGTCGCACTGCAGCAGCCGGTCGTGATGCCCTTTGTCGAGGGGCGTTCCTTCGGCGACGTGCTGCTGGCGCTGGTCGAGGAGCTGGGCGGCGCAATGACGCGGCAGATGCCGTGGGACTCGCTGGAGGCCGCCAACCGGTCGCTGGCGCAGGAGATCTGGATCAAGAACCGCGGCTCCGTGCGGTCGTTCGACAACTTCGAGGAGTTCTGGGTCGCCATCCTGCAGCGGGGCGGCTGGTGGGACACGAACGCGACCGGCGGCGAGCCGCAGGCGCCCGACGTCAGCCAGGACCCAGGCACGGCGTTCCCGTCGTTCACGGGCGCGGCCGGGGACTACCCCTTCCACCTGCTCCCGTTCCCGTCGCACTCGATGGGCGACGGCACCGACGCGCACCTGCCGTGGCTGCAGGCCACGCCGGACCCGATCACGACGGCCGTGTGGAGCACGTGGGTGGAGGTCAACCCCCGCGACGCCGAGTCCATGGACGTGCGCGAGGGCGACGTGGTGACCGTCGAGTCGCCACAGGGGTCGATCGAGGCGCAGGTGTACGTGAACCCGGCCACGGCGCCCGGCACGGTGAGCGTGCCGATGGGGCAGGGCCACAGCAGCTTCGGCCGCTACGCGGAGGGCGTCGGCAGCAACGTGATGGAGGTCCTTGACGCCGTCTCGGACGAGACGACGGGGGCCTTCGCGTGGGGCGCGACGCGCGTCCGGCTGGCCAAGACGGGCCGCCGCGAGCGGGTGCGGAAGTTCGAGGGCCTGGTGGTGGCGCAGACGCTGCCGCACCGCCCCGTGTACGTGATCTCGACGGGCAACGGCAACGGAGGCGCGCACTAGCAATCGCATGAGCAATGAGGGCCGCGGGGGGCAGTCGAGCGCCGCGGACCGAGGAGGACCCGGTGGCAGTAGAGCGAAAATGGGGCATGGCGGTGGACGCCGACAAGTGCACGGGCTGTCAGGCCTGTGTGGTATCCTGCCAGTCTGAGAACAATATCCCCATCAACGAGCCGGACCACTTCCTGCAGCGGCGGGCGATCCAGTGGATCCGCATCGAGCGGTACTGGGAGGGCGAGTTCCCGGACGTGCGGGCGCGGTTTGTGCCGATGCTCTGCCAGCACTGCGAGAACGCGCCGTGCGAGTCCGTCTGCCCGGTCTTCGCGACCTACCACAACAACGAGGGGCTGAACGTGCAGGTGTACAACCGGTGCATCGGCACGCGGTTCTGCGCCAACAACGACCCGTGGAACGTGCGCTTCTTCAACTTCTGGGAGCCGGTGTGGCCGGAAACCCTGCGCAACCAGCTCAACACGGACGTGTCGGTGCGCAGCCGGGGCATCATGGAGAAGTGCACCTTCTGCATCCAGCGGATCCGCCGCACCACGCGGGAGGCGGAGGAGCGCGAAGGCCGCGAAGTCGAGGACGGCGAAGTCGTCCCCGCCTGCGTGCAGGCCTGCCCCACCAACGCGCTGGTCTTCGGCGACCTCAACGACCACGACAGCCAGGTTGCCCACCTTCGGGAGGACGGCCGGCAGTACCGGATCCTGGACCACCTGGGCACGGAGCCCAGCGTGTACTACATGGCCAAGATAGACCCCTATGCAACGGAAGGGGAGCATGCATAACGGCGGGCCACACGGTCACCACGTAGACCTGCTGGAGCGGTCGTCGGAAGAGGCCGCCAGCGAGGTGCTGGGCTGGACGGAACGCACCGGCCCGGCGTACCTGCTGGTGGTGCTGGTCCTGGCGGCCGTGGCCGCGCTGGGCGTGGTGGGATTCGCGATGAAGGCGGCCGACGGGGGCCTCGACAGCCACCACCCGTGGGGCTACCTCGCCGCCGCGCTCGCCTTCATCATGACGACGAGCCTCTCGGCGCCGCTGGTGGCGATTGCGCCGCGGTTCGGCAAGGCGCACTGGAACCGCTACGTGTCCCGCATTGCGGAGACGTGGAGCGTCGTGGGCCTGCTGTCCATCCTCATCATGGTGCCCCTGCTCCTGACGCTGCCGTCCGCCGAGCACCGGCAGACGCTGCTCATGTACAACAAGGTGGCGGAAGGCTGGCCCGTGGGCGCCCCGCACCTGTACGTGGCCCTGGTGCTGGTGTTCACGGCCATCAACGGCTTCGGGCTGCTGTGGGCCTCGGCGATCCCGGACTTCGCGCTGGCGAAGAGCCGCGTCGGCGGCCTGCGCGGCGCGCTCTACTCGAAGCTCGCGCTGGGATGGGTGGGCACGAAGCGGCAGTGGCGCGCGCTGCGGGCGGGACTCGGCGTTCTCGGCGCCCTGTACTTCATCTTCATCGTATGGTCGCACACCACCATCAGCTTCGACTTCGGCCAGAGCCTGGTGCCCGGCCTGCGCGACTCCGTCTTCCCGGCGTGGCAGGCCCTCGGCGGCATCCAGTCGGCGCTGGCGACGGTCATCGTGACCAGCTTCGTGGTGCGGATGTTCGGCGGGTTCAAGGAGTACATCGGCGTCAACCAGTTCTGGAGCATGGCCAAGCTGATGCTGGCCTCGTCGCTGCTGTGGATGTACTTCTGGTGGTCCGGCTTCATCATCTACTGGTACGCCAAGACGCCGCAGGCGCAGGACTTCCTGCAGCTCATGTGGTTCGGGCCGTACCGCACCATCTTCATCATCACGATCATCTGCAACTTCGCGCTTGTGCTGGGCATCCTCATGTGGAACCCGGTGCGCAAGAGCATCCTCGGGCCGACCATCGTCTCGTGCTTCATCATCTTCGGCGCGTTCCTCGACAAGGTGCGCATCTACGTTGGCTTCTACTCGGTCGAGGAGTACACGGGCCACATACTGCAGGAGGTGCCGGAGGCGGTGACGCCGGATCTCGGCGACGGCCTCATGGTCGCGGGCGTCATCGGCGGGGCGCTGCTGCTGTACACGCTCGCGATCAAGTTCGTGCCCATCTTCAACCTGTGGGAAATACGCGAAGGGTCGATGCTGCAGGTGATCCGGCCGTTCAAGCGGCTGCCACTCAAGATCCTGGCGAAGCCGGAATAGGAAAGGGTAAGAAGCAGGGATGCAACTGCGCCCGGCGCTGACTGAGCGGGACATCAACCGCGATCTGTTGCGGCCAGTGTTGGCGACGCCCATCTGGTTCTACTTCCTGCTGGGCGGGCTCGCCATTGGCGTGTGCACGGCCCTCGGCGGCTTCGCGTGGGCGGTGAACCACGGCACGGGCGTGTACGGGATCAACCGGCCGGTGATGTGGGGCTTCCTGCTGGTCAACTTCGTGTTCTGGGTCGGCATCAGCCATGCTGGCGTCATGCTCTCGGCCATTCTGCGCCTGAGCAACGCCGAGTGGCGGCGGCCGGCGACGCGCGCGGCTGAGGTGCTCACGATCTTCGCGCTGGGCACGGCGGCGCTGCACCCGGTCTTCCACACGGGACGCCCGTGGCGCATCTACTGGTCGATGCCGCCGGGCTACGACTTCGGGCGCGGCATCTGGCCCGATGTCCGGTCGCCGTTCGTCTGGGACCCGACGGCCATTTCGACGTACCTGACGGGCACGACGCTCTTCGTCATCCTGCTGCTCATCCCGGACCTGGCCGTCCTGCGCGACCGCTCATCCGGCTTGATGCAGAAGGTCTACGGCTTCCTGAGCCTTGGCTGGAAGGGCAACACCCGGCAGTGGAAGCTGCAGATCATCGCGGGCTTCCTGCTCTCGGCGCTGATCCTGCCGGTGTTCGTCTCGGTGCACAGCATCGTGTCGTGGGACTTCGCGGTGCAGATCGCGGTCGAGGGGTGGCACGCGACCATCTTCGCGCCGTACTTCGTCATCGGAGCCGTGCACTCGGGCGTGGCGGGCGTGATCTCCGTGCTGGCGCTGCTGCGGTGGATGTTCCGGTGGGAGAACTACATCCGCGACGACCACTTCGACGCGCTGGCGCGGCTGATGATCGTGGTGGCGACGGCGTGGTTCTACTTCCTGGTCATCGAGTTCTTCCTGGGCATCTACCCGGCGGAGGAGCCCGAGATCAGCCTGCGCACGCTGCAGGTCTTCGAGTGGCCGTTCAACGCGACGTTCATCGTCTTCCTGCTGATGGGCTACTTCGTCCCCGTGCCGCTGTGGCTCTTCCGCAGGGTGCGGCAGAACGTGGCGCTCATGTTCTGGACAACGCTCATGGTCAATATCGGCATGTGGCTGGAGCGTTTCATCATCATCATCCCCAGCCTCATGCGCAAGCAGCCGCTCACGTTCAGCTGGGGCTCGTACAACCCGAGCCCGATCGAGCTGATCCTGGTGGCCGGCAGCTTCTGTCTCGTCTTCCTTGGGGTGCTCACGTTCTCCAAGTTCTTCCCCATCATTCCGCTGGCGGACGCCAAGGAGGGGGTGGCGCTTGAGACGCACGTCAGGGTGGGCAAGGTGATGGTCCCGGCGGCATACCGCGAGGAGTAAGGCAAGCGAGGATAGCTATGGCTGGCAGAAGCGTCCTGGGAGTGTTCAGAGAGGTCGACGAAGCCGTTGAAGCAGCGGACAAGCTGAAGGAAAACGGCATGGACAATTTTGAGGTGCTGTCCGGCACACCGTTCCCGGAGGGGGCCTTCGGGGAGAAGGTGGCCAACCACCGGCTGTACGTGTGGCCGCTGATGGGCGCGATGCTGGGCTTCTCGCTCGCGCTGCTGGTGACGGCGGGCACGCAGCTAGCATACCCGCTGGTGACGGGCGGCAAGCCGATCCTGGCGCTGCCGGCCATGTTCATCATCGCCTACGAGGGGACCATGCTGGGCGCCATCATCTCGACCATCATCGGCGTCATCTTCGAGTCCCGGCTGCCGAAGGCCAAGCTGGACCTGTACGACCCGCGGATCACCGAGGGCTACATCGGGCTCGTCGTCGTCGCCCCCGAGGGCGAGGCGGAGCGCGTGGACGCCCTGTTCAAGGCGGCCAACGCGGCCGACGTTCAACTGGAGCCCGCGAGCTAGTTATGCGAGAGCGCACGCACACCGGAGGCACCTCCGCAACGCTCGCCCTTCGATTTCCCTCAGGGCGAACGGTATGGGGTATTCCCTCAGGGCGAACGGTGCGGGGCACGCTGCTTGCCGTAACGGCGGCGGCGCTGCTGCTGCTCGCTTCCGGGTGCCTTGCCAAGAGCGGCAACTACGCCCCCATCGACTGGGCGGCGGAGATGCACTACACACAGACCTACCGGCCCCAGGAGCCGCCGCGCCTCGACTCGCCGCCGGGCGCCGTCCCGTACAAGTTCGCCGGCGACGAGCGCACGCTGACGCGCGAGCCGTTCGTCGACCCGCAGGACTACACAGACTTGGTCAACCCTCGGGCGGGCGAGGCGGCGGCCGGGACGCCGGGCCATACCGAGGCCGCCGAGCTCTACCGCTGGAACTGCTCGCACTGCCACGGCATGGAGGGCGCGGGCGACGGCCGCGTCAACGACTTCCTGACGGCCTACAGCTACGTCCCCGTCCCGGACCTCTCGGACGAGGCGACGGTCGAGAAGACCGACGGCGACATCTACGGCATCCTCAAGGACGGCGTGCTGGTCATGCCGGCCTTCGGCAACCTGCTGCCGCCGGAGGACCGCTGGCTGCTGGTCGACTACGTCCGGGAGCTGCAGGGACGCTAGCGGCAGCCCGGCCTTCCCCCGCATCGCGGCCATGGCCTACGATACCAGGTGTGCGCGGCACGCACCCGCGCCCGGAGCGGTGACCCACGTGGCGAGTGTTCGGCGGCTGGCAGCGGCATCCCTGGCATCGAGCGCGGCAGCGATCGCCCTGCTCGCCTGCACCACCGCCGTCTCCCCGCTGCCCGCGTCCGAGCAGCGCGCGCAGGCCATCGACAACTCCCTCATCTGCCCCATCTGCCCCGGCGAGACCATCGACCGCTCACAGGTGCAGCTCGCCAAGGACATGCAGGTCATCGTGCGCGAGCTCATTGCCGAGGGGCGCTCAGACGAGGAGATACGGCAGTTTTTCGTCGACCGGTACGGCGAGCGGGTGCTCGCCGCGCCGCCTCGGGAGGGCTTCCACTGGCTGGTATGGGGGCTGCCGCCCGCCGGGATCGCCCTCGGGCTACTGGCGCTGTTTTGGGTGACGCAGCTCATGGGGCGCCGGCCGGAGGAGGCGCAGACGTCCACCGGAGCGGCGGAGGGCGACGAGGGTGAGCTCGCACCGTACCTGCAGCAGGTGGAGCGGGAGCTGGCGGACGGCGAGACGCCGGAGCAACAGCGGGGTTCTCGCCTCTGCGGGAACGACGGGTTGGAGGAGGACGTGTAGCGCATGGCTGACCTTGGCTCCATAACCATGCTGCTGGCCATTGCGCTGGCGGTGTACGCCGGGATCGGCTCGCTGGTGGGCCAGTGGCGGCACGCGCCGGACCTGCTGGCGAGCGCGCGGTACGCGGCCTACCTGACGCCGCTGATGCTGATCACGGCGATGCTGGTGCTGGTGGCGGCCTTCGTCGACCACGACTTCTCGCTGCGGTACGTGGCGGGGAACAGCAACCGGGCGATGGACCCGTGGCTGACGTGGGTGGCCTTCTACGCCGGCAACGAGGGGTCGCTGCTGTTCATCGCGGCCATCTTCTCGGGCGCGGCGGCGCTCGCCATCCGGCTCGCGCCCGACGAGGTGCGGCCGGCGCTGCCGTTCACGACGGCGGTGCTCATGGGCGTCACCGTCTTCTTCACCGCCATCATGATGACCATGGCCAACCCGTTCTACGAGCTGCCCGTGACACCCCCCGACGGGCAGGGCATCAACCCGCTGCTGACGCACCCGGGCATGTTCTTCCACCCGCCCATGCTCATGTCGGGGCTCGTCGGCGTGGGGCTGCCCTTCGCCTTCGCCATCGGCCACCTGCTGGCGGGGCAGACGGGTGACGAGTGGGTGGACACGGCGCGGACGTGGGGGCTCGTCGTGTGGGCGACGCTGACCGTCGGGCTGCTGCTGGGCGCGTGGTGGGCGTACACGATCCTCGGCTGGGGCGGCTACTGGGCGTGGGACCCGGTGGAGAACGCGGGGCTGCTGCCGTGGCTGCCGCTGACGGCGTTTGTGCATTCCATTATGGTGCAAAAGCGGCGGGGCATGTTCCGCATGTGGAATATCGCGCTGATCATCCTGGCGTGGGGTTTCGCCATGTACGGGATGTTCATGAACCGTGGGGGGCCCGTGCCCTCGGTCCACTCCTTCGGCCAATCGACGATGGGGTGGGTGTTCCTCGTCTTCCTCGCCGTGAACCTGATCGGGGCCTTCGCCGTGTTCTTCTGGCGGTACGAGCGGCTCAAGAGCGCCGCGCCGCTGGAGTCTCGGCTGTCCCGCGAGGCGGCCTTCCTGCTGAACAACGTACTCTTCCTGATGGTCGCGCTGGTGGTTCTGTGGGGCGTCGTGTACCCGCTGGTGACCGACGTCTTCCAGGGCGTCATCGTCACCGTGGGGCAGCCCTACTACGACATGGTGGCGGGGCCGCTGTTCCTGGCGCTGGTGGCGCTGATGGGGGTGGGGCCGCTGCTGCCGTGGCGGCGGGCGTCGGGGAGCGGGATCCTGCGGCTCTTGCGGTTCCCCATCATCGTGGGGGTCATCGCGGCGGTTATCGCGGTCGCGCTGGGCGCGCGGGCCGTGCTGCCGGCGCTCGCCTTCGGGGTGTGCGGGCTGGCGGCGGCGGGCATCCTGCGCGAGTGGGTGAAGGGCGCGCAGGTGCGCCACACGCGCGGCGAGGGGTGGCCGACGGCCTTCGGCAGGCTCATCATGTCGAACCGGCCGCGCTACGGGGGGTACATCGCGCATCTGGGCATCGTGCTGGTGGCCTTCGCGGCGACGGGGTCGTCGTTCTACAGCGTGCAGGAGGACTTCTCGCTTGCGCCGGGGGAGCGGGCGTCGCTGGGCAGCTACGAGATCGAGTTCCTCGGCAGCAGCAGCACGCCGCGGCCGGACCGGATCGAGCGGCGGGCGGCGGTGCAGGTGTACAAGGACGGCGAGCCGCTGGAGCAGCTGCAGGCGGGGTTCGCCTTCTACCCGGCCTTCTCCATGGCGGCGACGCGGGCGGGCATCCGGCAGACGCCGGTGGAGGACCTGTACGTGCTGGCCAGTGAGTTCACGCCCGACGGCCGCGCCCTCTTTCGAGTGCACATCAACCCGCTGGTGGTGTGGCTGTGGATAGCGGGGCCCATCATGGTGCTGGGGACGGTCGTGTCGCTGTGGCCGGAGCGGCAGCGGGCGGCGGCCGCGCTGCCCGCGATGCGGGCCGTGCGGGCGACGGGGTAGCCAGGCGTACACTGGAGTAAACCGCCGTGGGAGTTGCGTAGCGTGTGGGCCCTTGTGGTTGGAGCAGCGCTGGCCGTCGTGGCCGTCGTCGTCGTGCTGCTGCCGTTCTTCCGGCAGCGCCGCGAGGCCGAGGCCGTCGTGGCGGTCGCCTCGGCGAGTGACGCGGAGGGCGTGCGCGGGCAGCGAGAGAGCATCTACCAAGCCCTCGAGACGCTGCGGCTGGAGCGTGAGCTGGGGCAGGTGGACGACGCGGAGTACGAGCGTCAGGCGGGCGAGTACCGCCGCATGGCCGCGCTGCTCGTCCGGGAGCAGGAGCGGCTGCTCGCCGAGAGGCCCTCTCGGGGCGAGCGCGCGTCGGACGAGCCAGACACCTCGAACGACCAACTTGAGCGCGAGGTGGCGGAGGCGCGCGAACGGCTGCGTCGCATGGAGGACGAGGCCCTGTGAGTGTCGCCCTGCGAGTCGCCTTGCGTGTCCTTGCCCTCTCGGCCGTTGCGCTGCTGGCCGCGCTGCCTGTGGGCGCCGGAGCGCAGTCGCAGGAGGGAGAGCGGGCGCCGACGAGCATCGACGGGAGCTCGCCGGAGACGATCAGCGGCGTCGTGCGCAACGGCACGGCGGGGGCGGAGGCGCCCGCCGGCCTGTGGGTCACGCTGCGCTACCAGCTCGAGTCCGGGGAGCTCGTCGAGCACGACACGGTCACGCAGCCCGACGGCTCGTTCACGTACACCGGCCTGCCGCCGCAGGGGCGCCCGGGCTTCGAGGTGCGCACCGACTACCTGGGCGTCGAGTACGCCAACCGCGCCCTCGGCGAGCCGCTGGAGGGGCCGCTGGAGCTCACGGTATACGAGCTCACCAGCGACTTCGACGTCCTCTCGCTCGTCGACGACACGCTGGCGGTCACGGGGGCCGACGGGCAGCAGCGGCGGTTCGCCGTGCTGGAGGCGGTCAAGATCCGCAACGCCAGCGACCGCACCTTTCGGGCGGACACGCTCACCGACGGGCCGATGAGCATGGTGCGGTTCTCGCTGCCGGAGGGGTCGTCGAACCTGGAGGTGGAGGCGTCGCTGCCGGGCGGGCACGTGCTGCAGGTCGACCGGGGCTTCGCGCTGACGATGCCGGTGCCGCCGGGCGACCACGACATCCTGTTCGTCTACCGCGTGCCGTACGAGGAGTCCTTCAAGCAGTACACGCCCAACTTCCCCATGGGCGCGGAGACCTTCCGCGTGATGGTCATCGAGGGCGTGGCCGAGAGCTCCGGGCCCGGCATGCGCGTCGCCGACAACGTCACCATCGGCGAGACCGATTACCGGGTGCTGGAGGCGGGCCCGCTCCCGCCCGGGCAGCGGGCGGCCGTCATGCTGACCGAACTGCCGCAGCCGACGCTGCTCCAGCGCGCGGAGAACGCCGTCCGCAGCGACGGCTTCCGGCGCGGGGCACTGCCCGGCGTGCTGGGCGCGGTGCTCGTCGTGGCGGTGGGGGCCGTGCTGCTGCGACGGCGGCGGGGGGCGCGGTCACGTGAGAGCCGAAACGTGGATGCGGCTACGCTCGAGAACGCCCACGCCGGCATCATTGCGGTCATCGCCGAGCTGGACGAGCTGTTCGAGCGGGGTGCCATCGAGCCGGAGGAGTACAGAGTGCGGCGCGAGGAGCTGGTCAAGCTTGCAAGAGATACGCAATGACGCAGGCTAACGAACGCCGGGCCAACCGACAGCGGCTCATCGTCATGGCGCTCGTGGCGGTGCCGCTGATCGCGCTGTTCACGGTGCTGGGCATCGCGCTGTCGCGGAGCGGCGGCGTGCCGGCGGGGGTCGCCATCAACAGCACCTTCGGCGAGGCCGAGGTGGACGAGGGCAGCATCGCGCGGGACTTCACGCTGACGACGTTCGACGGGGAGGAACTGCGCCTGTCCGACCTTCGGGGGCGGCACGTCATGGTTGACTTCTGGTCGTCGTGGTGCCCGCCGTGCATCGAGGAGGCGCCGGTGCTGGCGGCAGCGTACGAGCGCTACCGCCCGCAGGGCGTGGAGTTCGTCGGCGTGGCGGTGTGGGACGTGGCGGAGGAGGCCGAGCGGTTCGCCGAGGAGAGCGGCGCGGGCTACCCGGCGGGCGTCGACACGCGGGGCGTCATCGGCGTCGACTACGGGCTGACGGGCATCCCGGAGAAGTACTTCATCGACCCGCAGGGGCGCGTGGTGCGCAAGTACGTCGGGCCCATGACGGCGGAGACGCTGGACGGCGTGCTGCAGGAGCTGCTGGCGGCGCCGTAGGGGCGTCGCGCGCGACCGCTCGGCGAGGCCCCTCTCACCATTGACCCGTCGCATCGCTCGTATCCATAATGCCCGCAGGTTGGGAAGGGGGTGTGGCCATGATCGAGTGGCTGGGCATCGAGCACCTTACGGAGCTTTCCACGGCGGAGGCGGTGTGGGGGTTCCTGACGCCGCTGATCATCTTCGTGGCGTTTGCGCTGGCGCAGATCATCCTGCCGGCGCGTCGCGTGCCGGGCTACGTCATCGACGAGGCGACGGGCGAGCCGCGCAACTACCGGCTGAACGGCATCCTCGTCTTCCTCATCGCCATCGCCCTGTGGGCGACCGAGATCACGGGCATGCCGCGCGACTGGTTCTACCGATCGTCGCTGTACGCGGTGGCGGGCGGCACCGTCGTCGCGCTGGTCTTCACGCTGCTGGCGGTGTTCACGCAGCCGCGGACGGCGCTCAACCCTTTCGCCGCGTTCTGGACCGGGCGCGTCCGCGAGATCACGTTCCTGGGCGAGCGCTTCAGCCTCGACGTGAAGATGTGGTTCTACGTCGTCGGCGGGACGATGCTGTCGCTCAACGCGCTCTCAGGCGCGGCGTGGCACTACGAGCAGTTCGGCGACAACGCGAACCTGGGCGTCTACCTGTACGCGGGCTTCTTCACCTTCTACATCCTGGACTACTTCATCTTCGAGCGGGTGCAGCTGTACACCTACGACCTCATTCACGAGCGGCTGGGGTTCATGCTCTTCTGGGGCGGCCTGGTGATCTACGGGTGGGTGTTCATCCTGCCGCTGTGGGGCATGGCCGCCTACCCGGACCCGGGCTTCTCCACGGGGTGGACGTACGTGTGGCTCATCGGCGCGGGCGCGCTGTGGGTGCTGGGCTGGAGCATCTCACGCGGGGCAAGCCTGCAGAAGTACACGTTCAAGCGGTGGCCGGACCGCAAGTTCCTGGGCATCGCGCCGAAGTACCTGGAGGTGGGCGACCGGAAGATCCTGTACAGCGGGTTCTGGGGCATGGCCCGGCACCTCAACTACCTGGGCGAGGGGTTCATGTCGCTGTCCATCGCGCTGGTCTTCGGCCACTTCGACGTGCTGTGGGCGTGGACGTACTTCATCTTCGTCGTCGCGATGTTCACGAACCGCCAGCGCGACGACGACAGGCTCTGCGCGGAGAAGTACGGCGAGGAGAAGTGGGCCGAGTACAAGTCGCTGGTGAAGTACCGGATCGTCCCCGGGGTGTACTAGGGGGCCGGGGGACACGTCCTCCAGGAGGTCTGGCATGTTCGGGCCGTTGATGGACCCGTTTCGCTGGAGGCAGACCACCGCCAGACAACTGCGGGAGCTGGGCCACCACGAGAGCGCCGACGCACTCTGGGAAGCCTCGGCGGCAAGCAGGCGCAAGCTGGAAGAGGCGCAGGCGCGCAAGGCTCGCCGCAGGGCGGAACGGCGCAAGACGTTCTTGGGGCGGGTGTTGAACCTCCTTAGCCGCTAGCCTGGGAGCGACGGCCCTACCCGTCCGACTTCAGGAGCGCCGGTTTGATGCGGGTGTTCCAGTAGTCGGTGTCTCCGGCCTGGCGCAGCTCCTCGACGAGGGCGGCCGTTTCGGCGCCGACGGCCTCGGCGATCTGGAGCGCCGTGCGGTCGCCGGCGAGGGAGGTCACCGCGGCGCGGAGCTTCATCACGTACTCGGCGACCTCGTAGGCGGCGCGATTGGAGGCGGAGCGGGTCTGCAGCGCCTCGAGCTTTTCCAGCCACTCCAGCCCTCGTTCCGCGTCCTCGAAGCGGTTCTGCATGTCGTTGGTTGTGGTCATGTTGCGTCCTCCCGGTCAGTGTCGGCGAAGATTCGATGATGGGAAAGGGACTCGGGTCACCCTTTCCACTCCATTGTAGCCCGCCCCTGAAAGCCCTGTTAGTTACCGGTAAGACCCCTCGCCGCTCTGCGGCGGTACGGTGTACACTAACCTATCCTGTTATGCAAACCTCCGCGTCGCCACACGATGCGCGGCGCGGGGCATGAGTCCGAGGAGAGAAGCCCTTGTGCGGAATTGCGGGGTACGTTGGGCCTGACGACGCCCTCCCCGTCCTGCTAAACGCGCTGCACCGCGTCGAGTACCGCGGGTACGACTCGTGCGGCGTCGCCATCCACGACGGCTCGCGCCGCATCGAGGTGGCGAAGGCCGTCGGGTACGTGGATGACCTGCGCGACGCGACGGGGCCGATCCCCGGCGGCGCCGGCATCGGGCACACGCGCTGGGCGACCGTCGGGTCGCCGTCGAAGCTGAACGCGCACCCGCACCTGGACTGCACGGGCCGCGTGGCCGTCGTGCACAACGGCAGCGTCGAGAACCACTACCAGCTTCGGGAGGAGCTTCGGCAGCGGGGGCACCGCTTCCGCTCCGAGACGGACACGGAGGTCCTCGCGCACCTGCTCGAAGAAACAGGCGGCACGGCGGACGGCGTCGCGGAGGCGCTGGCGCGGGTGCAGGGGCCGTACGCCATCGCCGTGCTGTTCGAGGGCTTGGACAGCATCATCGCGGCGCGGAGGGGCAGCCCGATTATCATCGGCCTGGGCGACGGCGAGAACATGGTCGGCTCGGACGTGCCGGCGGTGCTGGAGCGGGCCAACGGCTTCGTCCACCTGGAGGACGGCGACATCGCGACGGTGTCGGCGTCGGGGGTCGAGATCCAGCACAGGGGCGAGACAGTGCGGCGGCGCGTGCACCACGTGCGGTGGGGGCCGGAAGTCGTCGACAAGGGCGGGTACGAGCACTTCCTGCTGAAGGAGATCCACGAGCAGCCGCGGGTGCTGCGCGACACGTTGGCGGGGCGCATCTCGGCGGACGGGCACGTGGACCTGGGGCTGGGGCTCGACCGGCGAAGGCCGCCGGAGGAACTGTTCCTGCTGGGCTGCGGGTCGGCGTCGCACGCGGCAATGGTGGGCGAGGCGTTCCTGTCGGCGCTGAGCGACACACGGGTGCAGGCGCTGGAAGCGTCCGAGATGGTGCGGCCGAAGCGCCGGGGCCCCGGCGCGTGGAGCGTGCTGGTCTCGCAGTCGGGGGAGACGGCGGACACCGTGGACGCGGCGCGGGACGCACGGCGGGCGGGCCACTTCACCCTCGCGCTGACCAACGTGCCGGAGAGCAGCATCACGCGCGTCGCGCACGCCACGCACCACCTGCTCGCGGGGCAGGAGGTCAGCGTGGCGTCGAGCAAGACGTACCTGGCGCAGCTCGCGGGGCTGTACATGCTGGGGCTGGAGCTGTTCCCGCCCGCGGACCGTCGACGGCGGCAGATGGCGGCGGCGCTGCGGAAGCTGCCGGAGGCCGTGCAGCAGGCGCTGGCGATGGCGCCGCAGCTCGAGCGGCTGGGGGCGCGGCTGGCCGCCGCCGAGCACGTATTCATCATCGGCAAGGGCATCAACTACCCGACGGCGCTGGAGGGCGCGTTGAAGTTCAAGGAGGTGGCCTACCTCCACGCCGAGGGCTACGCGTCGGGCGAGCTGAAGCACGGGCCCTTCGCGCTGCTGGGCCGCGACACGCCGGTGATCGCCATCATGCCGCGCGACGACACGTACGACCGGATGCTGGTGGCCGTCGAGGAGGTGCACTCGCGAGGGGCGCCCATCATCGCGCTGACGGACTGCGACAACGCAGAGCTGCAGAGCATCGCGCAGTCGGTGGTGTGCCTGCCGCCGACGGAGCCGATGTTCACGCCCGTGGTGAGCACGGCGGCGCTGCAGCTCATGGCCTACTACTGCGCCCTCGCCCGGGGGTGCCCCATCGACCGGCCTCGGAACCTGGCGAAGAGCGTGACGGTGCACTAGGCGCGCGCCCTTCGATTTCCCACTCAGGGTAAGCGGTCCCCGCCGGCTTGTGGGCTCGTCTCTTGACACGCAACCCTACGGTTGCGTATGGTACGCGTCGATGGGCAATGACCTGATCTTCAATGCGCTCGCAGACCCGACCCGCAGGCTGATGCTGGACGAGTTCTCCGAGCGCGGGGAGCAGACGCTCTACGAGCTCACGGCGCGCCTCATCATGCGGCACCAGGTCGCCATCTCCCGCCAGGCCATGGCCAAGCACATCGATGTATTGGAAAAAGCAGGACTCGTGAGCTCGGAGAAGCGCGGCAAGTACCGGGTGCTTGTCTTCAACGATGAACCCCTCAAGACCGTCGTCAACCGGTGGCTCAAGCAGCACTGCGAATAAGGAGGAGGCCAAGTATGCGCATTACGCTCACCGGCGTGTTTGTAAACGACCAGGACAAGGCATCCAGGTTCTATACGGAGACACTCGGCTTCGTGAAGAAGCATGACGTACCCGTGGGGGAGTTCAAGTGGCTTACCGTCGTCTCGCCCGAAGATCCGGACGGCACGGAGCTCCTGCTTGAACCCAACGAAAATCCAGTAGCGCAGGTCTATCAGAAGGGGCTATTCGAGCAGGGCATTCCGGCGCATTCCTTTGGCGTTGCGGACATCCGCGCGGAGTTTGAGAAATTGAAGTCGCTGGGCGTGGCGTTTACGATGGAGCCGATGGAAGCGGGCCCCGTCACCATAGCCGTCTTTGATGACACCTGCGGCAACCTGATCCAGATCATGCAGACGTAACGTCGCCGGCCACACTGCTGCGATGGGGATGCCGACGCAGCCCAGCCCGCGCTCGATGAGGCAGGGAACCGTTCGCCCCGGTCCTGTCGAAGCAGCCCCCTAGGCGCGGCGCGCGGGGGCCACCGGAAGGAGGCAATCATGCTTGCGGACCTGGTCTCCGTTACGACGTCCGATGGGATCCCGCTGGCGGGGGCGTACTTTGCGCCCGCGAACTCGGACGCGTCGCTGGCCGTCGACGCGGTGCTGTTCTTCCACGGCGACACGGGCAACTTCTACGGCAGCCTGTACCTGGACCTGGGGCAGCGCATGGCCGAGCGGGGGCTCGCGTTCCTGGCCGCCAACCGCCGGGGACACGACCACGTCTCCAACGGCGTCCGCGGCGGGCCGCTCGCGGGGTACGCGTTCGAGTCGGTGGACGACTCGCGGGCGGACTTCACGGCGTGGCTGGGGCTGCTGCGGGAACGGGGGCACCGGCGCATCGCCATCGGCGGGCACAGCGGGGGCGCGGTGCGCTCGGCGTACGCGCAAGCGAAGGAACAGTTCGAGGACGTGGTGGCGGTCATTCCCGTCTCGCCGGGGGAGTACAACCACGAGGGGGTCGTCGCGCTGCACGGCGAGGCGTTCGCGGGGCCGTTCCGGGAGTCGGAGCGCAACGTCGCCGAGGGGCGGCCGGACGTGCTGATCCGGCCGGGGGTGCCGTGGGGGTCGACGTGGAGCGCGGGGGCGTTCGTCGACTGCTTCAACCAGGACAACCGGTACAGCGTGTCGCGGCACGCGGCGGACACGGGGCGGCCGACGCTGTTCGTGTTCGGCGCGGAGGAGTGCGCGGTGGGCGGGCCGCAGGAGCTGCCGGTGTGCGGCGCGGCCTGTCGAAGGCTGGAGGACGCGGCGTACCCTCACGTCACGGTCAGGGTGATCGACGGCGCGGCGCACGGCTACCAGGGGCGCGAGGAGGCGCTGTTCGAGACGATGTTCGGCTGGCTGAAGGGGCTGTAGCGCCGAGCGGGAGGAGCGAACATGGCAGAAAGACACATCGTCGCCTTTGGCGCGGTCAAGACCGCCGGAGCCGCCATGGACGAACTGTCCAGGTACGTCCTCTCCCTTGTCGACAAGCCGCGGCCAAAGGTGTGCTGCATTCCGACGGCCACCGGCGATTCCGCGGCGGACCTCGTCCGGTACTACGGCATCTTCCCGGCGGGCGTCTGCGAGCCCTCGCATTTGGAGCTGTTCAACCGCACAGTGCGGGACATCCGCGATTTTCTCCTGGGCCAGGACGTCATCTTCGTGCTGGGCGGCAACACGGCGAACATGCTGGCCATCTGGCGCGTCCACGGCGTCGACAAGGCGCTGCGGGAGGCGTGGGAGGCAGGCGTGGTGCTGTGCGGCGGCAGCGCGGGCTCGCTGTCCTGGTTCGAGTGCGGGACCACGGACTCCTACGACAAAAACCTGCTCCACCCGCTGCGCGACGGCCTGGGCTTCCTCCCCTATTCTCACTGTCCCCACTACAACGCCGAGGACCAGCGCCGGCCGCTCTACCACCGCCTCATCGCCGAGGGGTTCCCGGCCGGCTACGCCGTTGACGACGGCGCGGGCATCCACTTCGCCGGCACGGAGGTGCGCGAGGCGGTCAGCGGCCGGGAGGGCGCGAACGCCTACCGCGTCGAGCTGCGGGACGGCAAGGTCGTGGAGACCTCGCTGAACCCTCGGCCCATCTGGTAGCCGGATCGGCTTCGGGGCCAGGGCTGAGGGGCGGCTGACGCCGCATCAGGTGCGGGTCAGGCGGCCTCCCGGCGGGAACTCGGCGCTACGTCGGGCAGCATGCCGTCCTGCAGAATCGCAGCACGGCATGGGGATACCGGCAGTCGAGCACGCCGTAGAAACAGGGGAGGCAGAAGCAGACGCTGGGGCCGCGGCCTTCATCCTCGTCTTCGTGGCCCGCAAAGTTCTCCCTGCCCTCCTTGAGGAAGAAGGGGACCAGGAACAGGGCCGCAACGGGGTCTGCCCACCACCAGGCGAGCAGGCTGTTGAGGGCCAGTCCCACCAGGATGGTCACGTCCTGCAGGTCGCAGAAGAGGCTCTCCATGGCCTCGGCCCGCAGCGAGCGCGACTGCATCCGGGCGGCGATGCGCATCTTGCCGACGTAGAGGGCGGACATGACGACGGCGCTCGCGACGACGAGGACTATCCCGACGAGGCTCGGCTGCGGCTCCGGGAGCCAGCCCAAGAGGTTGGCGCCGGAGTGGAGGACGATGTAGGCGGCGAGGAGGAAGAAGCTGAGCCCCAGCAGACGCTGCGCCCGCCGCTCGGCCGCCTCGGCTGCCGACTCGTCGAGGCGGGTCTTCAGGCGCCACACGAGGACGCCGCCGGCGAGGAACTCAACGATGCTGTCCAGCCCGAAGGCGAGCATGGCGACGCTGCCGGCATCGAGCCCCGCCCACAGGGCGACGACGGCCTCGAGCAGGTTCCACAGCAGGCCGACGATCACCAGGAGCAGGGCAGCCCTGCGAAGGGACTCGGAGTTGAGCGCCAAGGGGTCCCTCCTTCAAATCTACTGGGCACAGGTTACATAAGAGTACAGTCAGCCTAGTAGACGACGGCGAGGGCAGTCAATAGCCCTTTGGGGTACTTCCCCTACGCCGCGCGCTTTCGCGGGGCGGGTTGTTGGCGGGCGCGGCGCATGGCCCGGAAGACGGTGCGCTCGCTTACCTGGAAGCGTTGGGCGAGCTGGGGGACGGAGAGGCGCTCCCGGCGGCGGGTCTCCATGATCTTTGAGTCGCGGCGGTCACGGGCGTTTCGGCGGAGGTAGCCGGGGTCGTCGTGCTTGCACTGGGGCAGCGGGCACCGCAGGCAGGAGCGGGAGACCTCGCACCCCTCGTCGCGGTACGGGTAGCTCTCCGGAAGGATGTCCCACGGCAGGTCGGTGTTCGTTCGTCCCACTGCACTCCCCTTTCGTTTGTATCTGGGCGTCGGTGTTGGGCGACCCCTCGGCGGGGCTAGAGCGCCGGCTCGTCCGGCACGCGGCCGCGGGCGGTGCGGGGCTGGCCGGCGGCCGCGGCGCGGACCATGAGGGCGAGGCTCATCAGGTAGTCGTCATGTCCGCGCGCGGGCTCCACGAAGAAGTCTATGGTCCGGTTGACGCGGTAGCGGGCCTGGGCAAGCTCCATCTCGCGCCAGAACTCGGCGAACTCCGGGGAGCCGTCGCCCGCGTAGGCGGTGAGGCGTCCGGAGTTGACGGCGCCCAGCAGATCGAAGCCGAGCTGGGACTTGCCGGCGGCGGTGAAAACGAAGGGCTCGACGGCGGCGCCCATCGCCTTCACGAGGCCGCTGGCGACGCCCGCGCCGAGGCCGGTCGCGTCGACGACGACGCGGCGGCAGCGCCAAGTGCGCTTCAGCAGGTCGGCCAGCACCGAGGTCAGGGCGTGATGGGGCTCGCCGGTCCAGCGGTAGTGCTCGACGACGCGCACGAGGGGCCGCCGCCGTCCGACGCGTCCGCGGGGGCGGGTTCGAGCTCGCCGACGGTGACGACGGTCGCGTCGCGACCGCCGCGCTCGGCGGGGCTGTCGAGGTTGGCGTCGAGGACGAGGGCGGTGGGGCGCTCGCTGACGCCCCAGGGCTCGCCGGCCACGTCGACGCCGGCGACGTAGGCGTAGCCGGGGCGGGGGACGCGCAGGCGGGGGTGCTCGCCGCGGAGGCGGGCGAGCTGGCTGCGGGTGAACATGCCCTCGCCGGGCGCGACGGGCAGGAGGCGGTACTGGGTGCGGAAGATCGGATGCTCCTCGCCGAGCCGCAGCCGCTCGGTCTCGACGTAGTCGCCGTAGTCCGGGCTGCTCTCGGCGACGGCCTGCCAGTCGAAGGCGAAGTGGCGGCGGAGGCCGTCGCGGCGTTCCAGCTCGAGCCCCTCCTCGGCGAGGACCTCCAGCAGAGTCGCGCCGTCCCACGGGGTGCCGTAGAGGACGGTGGTGGCGTTGCCGGAGGCGCCCATGGGGCGGAACTCCTTGAGGAACTTCTCGGCGTCGACGTCCTGGGCCTCGTCGATCTCCAGCAGCAGGTCGGCGGTGGCGCCGACGACGTTGGCGGAGGGATCGGCGCTGAGGAAGGTCTGCCTGGCGCGCTCAATGCGGGCGACGTTGCCGCCCTCGAGGCGCCAGTTCGCGCCCATGCCGGCGTCGGCCACGCGGTCGCGCAGGCGATGGAGGCTCACGAGCGCCTGGGGGTTGAAGGTGGGCGCGGCCTTGACCAGGCTTCCGCCCCACTTCTGCATAACCGTGAGCAGCGAAAGCTCCACCATGGCGCTGAGCTCGTTCTTGCCGCCCTGGCGCGCCATGGCGACGGTGAACGTCAGGCCGCGGCGGCCCCAGATGCTGGCCATCACGTCCCGGTAGACCTGGCGCTGGTACGGCCTGAGTCGTGAATTCATATCGAACACGGTCATTCACCTGCCTTGCTTGCCGCCTCGCGGGACGGCGTTATGCGAAGAAGCGAAGGGCGACCTGCACGACGACTGCGCCGACGACGAGGAAGATCAGGCCGTTGACGCGGTCCTTGACCTCCTTGAGGCCGTCCTCAAGGCCGCGAACGCGCTCGCGCATCTGCACGTCGAAAGCGGAGTCGGGGGCGAGCTCCGCGCCGGGGCCGAAGCGGGGCGGCGACCAGCCCCGGGCGCCTGCGCCTGCACGCTGCAGGGCGCGCCGCCAGCGGCGGAGGGCGCGCTCGAGGGGGCTTCTACGCGGCGTTGTCATCGAACTCCTCCAGTCCCATCGCCGCGCCGATGCTGGTCAGCACGCCGGCGAGGTTGTCGGCCAGGCGCTCCTTCGACTCGGGCGAGATGCGGTAGCGGAGGGCGACGAGGCGCGCGAGGGCGGCGATGGGGGGCAGCAGCTTCTTGAAGTCATCGAAGTAGTCTTCCAGCGCGGTGTAGATCCGCGTCCGCAGCACGGCGATCTCCTCATCGATGCCCTCGACGCGGCGAGCGCGGGCGAGAAGCCTGCGCTGCTCCTCTGTGAGCGCGCCGACGTAGAAGCCTTTCGTTCTTTGTGTTGTTTCCTCGGGCATTTCGTCCTCCATCGCTTCCCGCTACTCCGGCACCACACGACGCCCTTTCGCTATCTGGATGGAGACAAATTTAGAACATATATTCTTAACAGACAACAGGAAAGTGTCACCCGAGAACGGCGTTTCCGGGGGTCTGCGGGGCGGTGTGTGAAGGCAAAAGAAGCGCCCCGTACTCTAGTACGGGGCGGACGTTCAGCGGGGGCGGGGAAGCAAAGGGGTTAGAAACCCCAGGCTGGTTGGGGCTGCGGACGCCCCCATCCCAGCCTTCCCCCGCGAGCGGGGGAAGGGGCTATCGTGGCTAGGAGGAGCGCCAGAGGACGTCGCCGCAGAGGTCCGGCGCGTGGGGGCGGCTGGCGAAGTCGGCGTACTCCTCCTTCGCGGCGCCGATGGTGGTGTCGGAGCCGTGGCCGGGGTAGACGGCGGTGTCATCGGGGAGCGTGAGGAGGCGGGAGGTGATGCTCTCGATGACCTGGGCGAGGGCCTCGGGGGTCTGCGTCTTGCCGGGGCCGCCGGGGAAGAGGGTGTCGCCGGAGAAGAGGTGGGCGCCGAGGAGCAGGCAGACGCCGCCGGCGGTGTGGCCGGGGGTGTGCAGCAGGTCGAGGGTCAGCTCGCCGACCTGCAGCGTGCCGCCGTCCTCGAGGTGGAACTCGGGCGCGTTGGGAGCGAGGCGGGGGGTGTCGTCGCGGTGGAGGCCGATGGGCGCGGTGAGGCCGGCGCGGAAGGCGTCGTAGCCCTCGATGTGGTCGCGGTGGCCGTGGGTGATGGCGACGGCCTGGACGTCGGTGCCCTCGGCCTCGGCGAGGACGAGGTGGGCGTCGCGGGGGGTGTCGACGATGAGGCTCTTGCCCGTCGCCTTGCAGACGATGATGTAGGCGTTGTTGTCATAGGGGCTGGCGACGATCTTGTGGATGCGCACGCGGTCGTCCTCAAAATGCACGGCCATGGGGTCCTCCTGGGTTTAGTTGCCGCCCCTGTTCACCCTTCGATTTCCCTCAGGGCGAACGGGGGCTTTGGATGTGGGTGGCGGTTCGTAGTGTACTATAGGTGGCGGAGGAGTGCGTGGAACCCATCGTCCGTGTGACCGACCTCATCAAACGCTACGGAGAATTCACCGCCGTCAAGGGGATCAACTTCGCCGTCGAACCGGGGGAGTGCTTCGGGCTCCTGGGGCCGAACGGCGCGGGCAAGAGCAGCACCCTCCGCATCCTCACGGCCGTCTCGCCTGCGACGTCGGGCAGCGTGCACATCGACGGGCTGGACGTGGCGCGGTCGCCACGGCAGGTGAAGGCGCGGCTGGGCGTGGTGCCGCAGGAGGAGGACCTGGACACGGACCTCCCCGTGCTGCAGAACCTGCTGGTGTACAGCCGCTACTTCCGCATTCCCCCACAGCTCGCGCTGGCCAACTCCCGTGAGGCGCTGAACTTCTTCGAGCTGGGGGACCGGGAGCAAGTCAAGGTGGACACGCTCTCCGGCGGGATGAAGCGGCGGCTGGTCATCGCGCGGGCGCTCATCAACCAACCCAGGGTGCTGGTGCTCGACGAGCCAACGACGGGGCTGGACCCGCTGGGCCGCCACCGCGTGTGGCAGCGGCTGCTGGAGCTGCGGCGGCAGGGGATCACGACGGTGCTCTCCACCCACAACATGGAGGAGGCGACGGCCCTCTGCCAGCGGCTGGTCATCATGGACCACGGGGAGATCATCGCCGAGGGGCCGCCGACGGAGCTGGTGCGGCGGTCGGGCGGGCGCGAGGTCGTCGAGGTGCGGCCGCCGCTGGGGGAGATCGCGGCAGTGCAGGCGCGGCTGTCGGGGCTCGGGCTGCAGGTGGAGCGGGCGGGGACGGCGCTGCTGGCGTACAGCTCGGACGGCGTCGAACTGGAGCGGCAGCTGGCGTCGGAGGGGCTGCAAGTGCTGTACCGGACGGCGAACCTGGAGGACGTGTTCCTGCGGCTGACGGGCCGGAGCTTCGAGGAGGACGACTAGTGGAGGCCCCCAACGCCTTCTACGCCGCCGCCGTGTGGCGCCGGCACCGCGACGCCTTCCTCCGCAACTGGACGACGGAGGCGGGCGGCGTGTTCCTGGAGCCGCTCATCATCCTGGGCGCCTTCGGGTACGGGCTGGGGCAGTTCGTGGGCGAGGTCGAGGGGGGCATCTCCTACCCCGCCTACCTCATGCCGGGGCTCATCGCGGGGTATGCGATGTTCCACGCGCTCTTCGAGGGGACGTACGGCGCGTACCTGCGGCTCTCGATGCACCGGGTGTTCGACAGCATGCTGGCGACGCCGATGCAGGTGGAGGACCTGGTGCTGGGCGAGACGCTGTGGGGGGCGAGCCGGTCCGTGCTGACAGCCATCGCGGTGCTGGTGGCGGCGCTGGGGTTCGGGCTGATCGAGTCGCCGCTGGCGGTGCTGGCCGTGCCGATGGCGTTCCTGGTGGGGCTGGTCTTCTACCCGATGGCGCTGTGCGCGACGGCGGTGGTGCCGAGCATCAACTCGCTGAACAACGTGTTCACGGTGGTGGCCGTGCCCATGTACTTTGTGAGCGGCATCTTCTTCCCGGTGTCGAGCCTGCCGGAGTGGGTGCAGCCGATCATCTGGGCGCTGCCACTGACGTCGGCGTCGCACCTGATGCGGGGGTTGGTGCTGGGGCCGCTGGACTTGACGCACCTGTACGCGTTCGTCGCGCTCGTGGTGATGATCGTGGGCTTCACAGTGCTGGCGACGCACCTGATGCGCCGCAGGCTCATCACGTAGTCCGAGAGGAGCAGTCGCGGGCATGAGCGAGGGTCGGAGGCCGGTGATCGTGGTGACGGCGTCGACGATGGGCGCGGCGGCGGCGTACGTCGACGCGCTGGCGCCGTTCGACGCGGAGGCGGTGGTGGTGACGCCGCTCAACGTCGACAGCGAGCGGGACGCGATCGCACGGATGGACGGGCTGCTGCTGTCGGGCGGCGCGGACGTGCATCCGAGCCGGTACGGCGAGGCGCCGGACCGGAACGCGGGGCTGCTGCTGAACGAGGCGCGGGACGCCGTCGACTTCCCGCTGCTGGAGGAGGCGCTGTCGCGGGACCTGCCGGTCGTCGGCATCTGCCGGGGGCTGCAGGTGCTGAACGTGGCGTGCGGGGGCTCGCTGCTGCAGCACGTCGACGGGCACCGGGCGGAGGGCGACAGTCCGCTGACGGCGGTGCAGCACCGGATCTGGATCACGCCGGGGAGCAAGCTGGCGGCCATCGTCGGCGCGGGGGGGCAGGTGCGGGTGAACAGCGTGCACCACCAGGGGCTGACGGAGGCGCGGCGGGCGCCGACGCTGATGTCGACGGCGTACTCGGTGACGGACGGGCTGGTGGAGGGGCTGGAGAGCCCGCACCACCGGTTCGTGGTGGCGGTGCAGTGCCACCCGGAGCGGACGACGGAGGTGCCGCGGCAGTTCCAGAACCTGTTCGGGGCGCTGGTGTACCAGGCGGAGACGCGGGAGGGGTAGGTCTCTTCAATGAAGAGAGGGGCTGCCGGGGATTCGCCCTTCGACGGGCTCAGGGCGAACGAGGGCGGTAAGGTCAGGGCGAGCGGGGGAGACGCGGGCGGCGATGCCGAAGTGGTCCGAGAGGGTGCGGTCGCCGTCCAGGTTGCTGATGGCGGTTGGGGAGTCGGCGCGGAGGTCTTCGCTCAGGGCGATGTGGTCTATGGTCTTGCGGTCGCGGAAGGCGGCGCCGGCGGTGACGATGGCCATGTGCGGCGGGAAGGCGTCGCGCAGCGCGGCCTGCAGGCGACGCGGGGCTCGGGAGCCCGGGCCGATGATCTGGTTGAAGTCACCCATGACTATGAGACGGTTGCCGGGCTGCGCCCTCAGGATGTCCGGCAAGAGCTGCAGGCAGGTCTCGTGGTCTTCCCACCGCTTCTTGCGGTCCTCGCCGCGATAGGCCTCGGTGCGGCACCCGTGCCAGGGGATGCAGATGCCGACGACGGTGACCTCGCCGAGGGGCGTCTGCGTGACGCCGGCGACGAACCGGCCGGGCGGGAGACTGGCGTCGCCTACGTCATCGACGCGCTCCCACGGCTCTCGCGACCAGAGCAGCACCTTGCGGCGGGGCGGCGGGGCCGTGTAGCCGTAGTCGGGCTGGGCGGTGATGGTGTTGCCCGTCGCGGCGAGGAGGCCCTCGTGCGCCTCGGTGAGGCAGACGACGTCGGGCGCGTGCTCGTCGATGCGGCGCAGGAGCTCCGGCGTTCTCCGCGAGCGGGGCGTCGCCCACTCGGTGTTCCAGGTGACGATGGTCAGTGGCATGGGGGCTACCTCCGCTCCGTTCTTCATGTTCGCACAGCCCAGGCGCGTCTGGATCCCGGCTTTCGCCGGGATAACGATGCCTTCCGCCGACTCTACGGACACGCCCCCGCAATCCGGCACCTGGGTTGCCGCCTGCGCGGGAACGACGGGGGCGGGGCGGGGCTAAACGGGCGGCGGGGGCGGGGCGCCTTTGAGATAGCGGCGGAAGCCTACCGTTAGAGCCTGGTAACCGAGGCGGCGGTAGAAGCGGTGGGAGCCTTTGCGATGGTTGCGGCTCTGGAACTGGAGCTTGTAGCAGCCCTCTGCGCGGGCGGTGTCCTCGCACCACTGCATGAGGGCGCGGCCGACGCCCCGGCTGCGGTGGGACTCGTCGACAACGAGGTTCTCGAGCTGCGCCCACGGCTGGGCGTGGTGGGTGAGGTTGGGGAGGACGGCGAGGACGACGGAGCCGACGACCTCGCCGCCGGCCTCGGCGACGGCGAGGCGCATGCCGGGGTGGCGCTCGATGGCGTCGATGGCTGCGCGGGCGGCGAGCTCGCCGGGGGCCTCATCGGGCGGGTCGAGCTGGCGGAGGAGGCGCAGCAGGGCGGGGACGTCGGCATGGGTGGCGTCGCGAATGGTGATGTCGGGCATGGGTGCCTCCCGTCGTCGGTGGGTTTGGGGGGAGTATAGGGGATGGCGGGCTCTTCGACAGGCTCCCCTTCGGCGGAGCTCAGGGCGAGCGGGTTGGTGTTGGGTGCGACGCTGAGGGCGTCGGCTGCGGGGTTTCTGGGTACCGGCTTCCGCCGGTAAAACGTGAGGGGGGAGGAGGCTGGGTTTGTCGGGGTTCCTGCCTGCGCAGGAACGACGGGAGGGCGGGGCCCTTCGACAAGCTCAGGACGCGGTCAGGGCGAACGGGGTGGCGAAGGCTCAGGGGCGAGCGGGGTGGTGTTGGGCGGCGGGCGGGATGAGGCCGTTGGGCGTGGGGGGCTCTGGATTCCCGCTTTCGCGGGAATGACGAGGGGGAGGGCGGGAATGACGGTAGTGGGTCGGGGCGTTGCTGTTGGCGGGGTTCTGGTGTTTAATGAGGCCAAGACCCGGATGCAGGGGTTACCATGCTGCCAATCACGCTCGCGTTCCTGGCCGGCTACCTGTGGGGGGGCATCCCCACAGCGTACCTCTGGGCGCGCTTTCGCGGCGGCATCGACATCAGGCAGCATGGGTCAGGGAACATGGGCGCGTCCAACGTCATCGCGCACGTTGGTCGGCGGAGCGGGATGGTCCTGGGGCTGGTTGACGGCCTGGTGAAGGGCACCGCGCCGGTGGTCATCGCGAACGCGCTGGGGTACTCCGAGTGGGTGCAGGCGACGGCCGCGCTGGGCGCCATCGTCGGGCACAACTGGTCGCCGTACATGCGGCTGATGGGCGGCCGGGGCATCGCGACGATGGGGGGCATCCTGATCGGCTTCGGCATGTGGCCGGAGCTCCTCTTCGGCCTGGTGGTCGGCGGCGTCTGGGGCGGGCTCATTCGCAAGCAGTCGGCCATCTACCTGCTGGCCGTGATGGCGCTGAACCTGCCGCTGGCATTCTTCCTTGACGAGTCCGGGCTGCTCGACCGCTCCACGGTGCACATGACGGTGCTGTGGTCCGTGCTGGCGCTGACGATAATGAAACGGCTGGTGGCCAACTGGGAGTCGCCGATGGAGGGCGAGCCGATGGTGCGCGTGCTGCGCTACCGGCTGCTGTTCGACCGGGACATCGCCAGCCGGGACGAGTGGGTCTCCCGACGGCCGGACGGCTAGCGGCGTCTGCCTGGAGGGACAGCAGCGTCAATGGAGTGTACCTTCCACCCCCAAACGGAGACCTTGCTGCGGTGCAGCAAGTGTGACCGCCCCATATGCGGCAAGTGCGTCGTCACCACCCCCGTAGGAGCCCGCTGCCCGGACTGTGCGAACGTCCAACGGCTGCCCACCTACTCGCTGCCCGCGCCGCAGTTCGGCATGTCGCTGGCCGTGGCGCTGGTGGTTGGCATCGGGACGGGGGTCGTGCTGGGGCTGCTCATCGCGTTCCTGCCGACGGGCGGGCTCTTCGGCGCGCTGTTCGTGGCGGTGGGCTACGTGGCGTCGGGCTACTTCATCGGCGAGGCGATCAGCCGGGCGAGCAACCGCAAGCGCGCGACGCCGCTGCAGGTGCTGGCGGTGTGCAGCTACGGGCTGAGCATCATCACCTTCTCGCTGGTGGCGGGCGGGCTGGTGATCGGGCTGTACTCGCTGGTGGGGCTGGTGGTGGGCGCGGCGATGGCGGTGAACCCGTTCCGGTAGGGGCTGTTCCACAGGTGTGTGCGGTGAGCGTGCTGGTCGCCCTGCGCCGCATTGAGGGGCGCAGGGCGACCCCTTCGACAGGCTCAGGGCGAACGGGGTGGGCTGGATACCGGCTTTCGCCGGTATGACGGATTGGCTTTGCGGTTTGGGTTGGCTGTGGTACGCTTGTTGGGTTGCAATTTGACTTCGAGGTGTTCCGGTGCGCGTGCAAGTGGTCTTTCTAGCGGACGTGCCGCCCAAGCACATGGCGGGCGACGTCCGCGCGGTGTCCGGCGGGTACGCCCGCAACTACCTGATCCCCCAGGGGCTGGCGGCGCCGGCGACGGCGGACCAGCTGAAGCGGATCGCCAAGATCAAGAGCGCGGCGGAGGCCAAGCGGGCCCGGGACGCGGCGGACCTGAAGAGCGTCGCGGACGTGCTGGAAGGGCTGAGCGTGACGCTGAAGGGCCGCTCTGGCCAGGGCGGGCGGCTGTACGGGTCGATCACGACGATGGCGATTGCGTCGGCGCTGACGGAGGCGGTGGGGCACGACATCGACCGGCGGATCATCTCGCTGACGGAGCCGATCCGCGACCTGGGGACGTACCAGGTGCCGGTGCGGCTGCACATGGACCTGATCCCGACGGTGACGGTGGTCGTCGAGGACGCGGCGGGCCGGTACTTTGCGGCGGTCGCGGAGGATGCCGACTCGGAGTCGGGCGACGCTGAGGCGTCGGGCGGCGACGAGGACACGGAAGCCGTGGCGGAGCTCGAGGCTGAGGAAGAGGCTGCGGCTGAGGAAGAGGCGGTTGAAGAGGCTTCGGCTGAAGAAGCCGAGCCAGAAGAGGCCGAGGACGCGCCTGACGGCGAGGAAGAGTCCGCGTAGGTTCGGCGGAAAACTAAACATTTGAACGGGCGCCCTAGGGCGCCCGTTCGAGTTGATTTTCGGTCAAACTTGTTCTTGTCACTCTTAAGAAAGCACAAGTCCCCAGCAGATGTGCGCTAGACTGCTCCAGGCTGCTGAAATCCCACCCGAGCCCCTACCGAATCACTGGTAATCTGTGCTACGCCGGTAAGCTCTATTGTGTTTCGGCAACCCTCTGAAGGGCCATCCATGGAATCCTACTCCAGGGTGAGCCTGCTAAGAAGAAGATCATAGGTTCTTGGCCAAGCGACCAGCAACGCAGTGTACGAATCATCGGGAGCCCAGTTGACGTCACCGCCAGTCTCATCGGTAACGCGAATGCCCAATTCCCTTGCGATCATAGCTCCGGCTGCGGTGTGTACGTTTATGTTGCTCCCAACGTAGCCATGAAGACGGCCCAACAGAACCTGTGCCAAAGGATATGCGGCGGAAGCGAAGGTGTAATGTCTACCCATCGCATTCTCAAGCGCATGCTGGGATTTGGTGAAGCTGCGTCTGTCGCCTTCGACTGCTAGAAGGACATCTGGCACATCCCCTAGTGGCTCCCGTGAATCCAATACCTTTCCGTTTAGATAGGCACCGTGACCGCGGGCAGCACTCAAGATTTCACCAGTCACTGGAAGAGCAATGACTCCAACCTCCAACTGGGTACCGACGACAAGGGCGACATTCACGCCCCATTGTGTAAGGCCGGTGCTGAATGGGAGTGTTCCGCAAAGGGGGTCAACCAGCCAGGTAAGCTGGCTGTCACCCTTGAGGTGGCTACTCTCTTCCGAGAGTATGCTTGCAGGATTCCCTCGTGCCTGCAGCACATTCGCGATGGCTCGATCCGCTGCCAAGTCAGCGTCCGTCACCAGATCCCCGGGACCCTTATAGTGAAGCTCCAAGGCAAGGTCACGCGACGGACGGAACCGAGTCAACAAGACTCTGGACGCTGCCTCAGCCGCCTCGATGGCCACGTCAAGAGACTTCTTCCAATCATATGAATCGACATTGTTGGGGATTCTCGGATTTCCCGGCATGAGGTGCCCCTTTGACGTTTTTGTTCTTGGACTTGAGGGTGCCTTCAACGTCCTTGTGTTGCTCCATTGTACGCATCGGAGGGTGGGTGAAGGAGGAAGCGAGAGTTCTGCCTATCGTCTCTATAGTCCCAAGCCGATGCCACCTCCCACGAGCAACTGAGTTCTTAGTGAACCCTACTCACCTCTCTGTAACATGAAAACTCCTCAAATCACGCAATCGACCACCTAGAAGCCACTCCCTTGATGTCCAGTATCCTTTTGTCTCCCCCACTGGCGGGCACTTGCCATTGCCTTTAGGGTTTGGTATTTTCAGAACGAATGTTTGTTTTTAAGGTTACGGAACAGTTGTAGAGCTATGGTTTACGCAGAACGGGTCCTGCCCCACGACATAGAGGCCGAAGAGGCGGTCATCGGCGCGCTGCTGATTGACGGCGAAGCTATCTATCAGGTGTCCCCCGTGCTGCGGCCCGGGGACTTCTACCGCGAGCGGAACCGGTGGTGCTACGAGGCGGCGCTGGAGCTGTCGCAGCGGCCGGAGGCCATCGACCTGGCGACGCTGGGGCACGAAATGGCGCGGCTCAGCCGGCTGGAGGAGGCGGGCGGGTACGAGTACCTGAGCCAGCTCTCCGCCACCGTCCCCACTTCCGTCAACGTGGAGTATTACGCGCAGATCGTGCGGCGCACAAGCGTCATGCGTCAGCTCATCCACGCGGCGACGGGCATCGCGACGCTGGGGTACGACAACGGGCCGGACGTCGACGAGACGCTGACGCGGGCGGAGGACATGCTCTTCCGGCTGCGAGGCGCGGGCACGGGGCGGGACTTCGTTCACATCCGCGAGGTGCTGGACCGGTACCTGGAGGAATCGGCGCGGGTGACCTCGGGGCCGCTGGGGTTAACCTCGGCGCCGGTACCGACGGGCTTCTCGGACCTCGACCTGATCCTGGGCGGGCTGCAGCGGTCAGACCTGCTAGTGCTGGCGGCGCGGCCGGGACTCGGCAAGACGGCGCTGGCGCTGAGCATCGCGCGGAACGCGGCGCGGTACGGGGCGACCTCGGCCATCTTCAGCGTCGAGATGAGCCGCGACCAACTGGGGCAGCGGCTGCTGGCGGCGGAGTCGAACGTCGACAGCTACCGGCTGCGGCAGCACCTGTACTCGGAGCAGCAGGAGCAGCGGCTCATCGACGCGACGGGCGTGCTGTCCGACCTGCCCATCTACATCGACGACACGCCGATGCTGTCCGTGGGCGACCTGCGGAGCAAGGCGCGGCGGCTGCACCTGGAGCGGAACGTCGACCTGATCATCGTCGACTACCTGCAGCTCATGCAGGGGACGGACACGCGGGGGAACGCCAACCGGGTGCAGGAGGTCAGCGAGATCTCCCGGTCGCTGAAGGCGCTGGCGCGGGACCTGAACGTGCCGGTGCTGGCGCTCTCGCAGCTCAGCCGGGCGGTGGAGAACCGGCCGTCGCACCGGCCGCAGCTCAGCGACCTGCGTGAGAGCGGGAGCATCGAGCAGGACGCGGACGTGGTCATGTTCATCTACCGGGAGGACATGAACTTCACGCAGGAGGAGTGGGAGGCCCGGTTTGTGGACAAGCCGTACCCGAAGGACATTGCGGAGCTGATCATCTCCAAGCACCGGCACGGCGCGCTGGGCTCCCTGCACCTGCGGTTCGAGAGCAGGTTGGCGAAGTTTGCCGGGCTGACGGACCGCCCGGAGCCCTCGTGATGGCCCCCCGGCCCGATGCCGTGGTGCCGGTGCCGGCGGCGCTCTTTGGGCCGCTGCTGGAGCGGGTGACGGACGCGGCGACGCTGCGGTGCGCGCTGCGAGTCATCTTCGTGCTTCATCGGAAGGGGTCGGCGCCGGGGCGCGGGCGGGGGCCCTCGACCGTAACGGCGGTGGAGCTGGCGGCGGACCCGGTGCTGGGCGCCGGGGACGAACTCGCCGTGGAGCGGGCGCTGGAGTCGCTGGCGGACGTCGGCGTGCTGCTGCGAGTCGGCGAGAGGTACGCGCTCGACACGGCGGCGAACCGGCGGGCGCTGGCGTCGATGGGGGAGGGCGACGGCCCTTCGACACGCTCCTTCGACACGCTCAGGACGGCGTCAGGGCGAACGGCGGCGGACGACGCGGTCGTGGGGCCTCGGCCGGACGTGTTCCGGCTGTACGAGGAGAACATCGGGGTCATCACGCCGATGGCGGCCGAGCGGCTGAAGGACATGGAGGACGAGTACCCGGCGGAGTGGATCGCCGAGGCGTTTGGGCAGGCGGTGGTGAGCAACGCGCGGAGCCTGCGCTACGTGGAGGCGGTGCTGCGGCGGTGGAGGGACGATGGCAGAGGAGATGGAACGGCTGGGGGACGTGCTGGCGCGGTTCGCGCCAGCGAGATCGTCCGGCGTCCCGGACGATAGCCCCGAGACGGACGAGGCGCCCGCCTGCCCGCTGTGCAACGGCACGCGGTGGGTGCGTGTCGACGTGCCCTTCGGCCACCCGCGCTGGGGGTCCATCGACCCGTGCTCGTGCTGGGAGCGGGAGGACGCGACAGAGCGGCGCGAGCGGCTGCTGCGGTACAGCAACCTGGGCGTGCTGGCGCGGTTCACCTTCGACACGCTGGACCGCGACGGGCGCAGCGCGGACCCGGACGACCGGCGGCTGTTCCACGCGGCCTACGAGGCGGCGCGGGATTTTGCGGAGGCGCCGAGCGGGTGGCTGGTGCTGGCGGGGCCGAGCGGGTGCGGGAAGACGCACCTGGCGGCGGCGGTGACGCACCGCACCGTCGAGGCGGGGGTGCCCGCGCTGTTCATGGTCGCGCCGGACCTCCTCGACCACCTGCGGGCGGCGTATGCGCCGAACAGCGACGCGGACTACGACCTGCTCTTCGACCAGGTGCGGAACGCGCCGGTGCTGGTGCTGGACGGGCTGGGCGCGCAGGCGTCGACGCCGTGGGCGCAGGAGAAGCTGTTCCAGGTGCTGAACCACCGGTACAACCTGGAGCTGCCGACGGTGGTGACGCTGGCGGCGCCGCTGGAGACGCTGGAGGAACGGTTCCAGACGCGGCTTTCGGGGGCGGGCACGGGGCAGGTGTACGAGCTGGCGCTGCCGCGGTCGGCGACGGGGCGGTCGCTGGGGTCGCTGCCGGAGCAGATGCAGGCGATGACGTTCGAAGCGTTCTCGACGGCGGGCAACCGGGCGAACGCGAGGCAGCGGGAGTCGCTGCAGGCGGCGCAGTCGGCGGCGCAGTCGGTGGCGGGCGACCCGGCGGGCGTGTGGCTGGTGCTCATCGGCAGCACGGGCGTCGGGAAGACGCACCTGGCGGCGTCGATCTGGAACGAGCGGATGCGGCAGGGGGCGCCGGCGTTCTTTGCCTTCGTGCCGGAGCTGCTGGACCACCTGCGGTACACCTTCGCGCCGAACAGCGCGACGACGTACGACGAGCTGTTCGAGCGGGTGAAGGGCGCGGAGCTGCTGGTGCTGGACGACCTGGGCTCGCAGGCGACGACGCCGTGGGCGCAGGAGAAGCTGTACCAACTGCTGGTGCACCGTCACAACGCGCGGCTGCCGACGGTCATCACGATGCAGGGCGACACCGTGCTGCAGCCGTCGATCGCGTCGCGGCTGAAGGACGACCGGTTTGTGACGGCGCTGGAGATGGAGGCGCCGGACTACCGGGACGGCTCGCCGCCTGCGGCGTCGGGGTCTCGGCGGGGGCGATAGCAGGCGGGCGACGTGAAGGGTGTTGCGCCACTCCCGATTTGCTACAATGCGCGGGTGTTTCCTCCATTACGAGACCGTACGCCTCTCTTGGGGTTGCTATGAAGATAGCGCTGGTCTCCCCGTATGACTTCGCGTTTCCGGGCGGGGTCACTGCGCACATAGAGCAGCTGGCGCAGGAGTTCGGCCGGCAGGGGCACGAGGCGTGGATCATCGCGCCGTCGTCGCAGCCGGCGAACACGCTCCCCTTCGACCGCTTTGTGCGGCTTGGCGTGCCGGTGCCGGTGCCGGCGGGGGGGTCGGTCGCGCGGCTGTCGCTGTCGCCGTGGCTGGTGCGGAACGTGCGGGAGCTGCTGGAGCGGGAGCAATTCGACGTGGTGCACGTGCACGAGCCGCTGACGCCACTGCTGCCGTGGCTGGTGCTGCACTGCTCCAAGACGATCAACATCGGGACGTTCCACGCGTACCACGGGCGGAGCCACATCTACCCGTGGGCTGCGCCTCCGCTTCGGCACTGGTTCAAGAAGCTGCACGGGCGGATTGCGGTGTCGCCGCTGGCCCGGCTGTTTGTGGAGCGGCACTTTCCGGGCGACTACCGGGTCATCCCCAACGGCATCGACCTTTCGCGGTACCACGCGGAGGTGCAGCCTTTCCCGCAGTACCTGGACGGGAAGGTGAACATCCTCTTCGTCGGGCGGATGGAGAAGCGGAAGGGGCTGAAGTACCTGCTGATGGCGTACAGCCGGCTGAAGTGGCAGTTCCCGAACCTTCGGCTGCTGGTGGTGGGGCCGGGGACGCCGGACAAGGACAGCTACCGGGTGCTGGGCGAGCACGCGCTGCAGGACGTGGAGTTCCTGGGGGGCGTGTCCGGCGAGGACCTGTCGCGGTACTACCGGACGGCGGACATCTTCTGCTCGCCGGCGACGGGGAAGGAGAGTTTTGGGATCGTGCTGCTGGAGGCGATGGCGTCGGGGACGCCGATCGTGGCGTCACGGCTGGAGGGGTTCGCGACGGTGCTGGAAGACGGGATGCAGGGGCTGATGGCGGCGCCGGCGGACGACGAGGCGCTGGCCGAGGCCCTGCGGCAGATGATCCAGGACCCGACGATGCGCTCCGCGATGGGGGCGTTTGGGGAGCGGCGGGCGTACGAGTTCCGGTGGGAGCGGGTGGCAGGGCAGGTGCTGGAGTACTACGAGGCGGTGCGGGAAGAGGTGGAGCGCAGCCCTTCGACAGGCTCAGGGCGAACGGCGACAGGATCAGGACAGGCTCCTTCGACGGGCTCAGGACGAGCGGGGGCGGTCTAGGGTGGCCATCGGCTTCGACCGGGCGAGGGTGCGGGCGGCGGTGGGCCGCTACTACGAGGAGCCGATTGCGCGGGGGCTGATCTTCCTTCGCGTTGGGCCGAACGCGGTGACGCTGTTGGGGCTGGCGCTGGCGTGCGTGACGGCGTACCTGATCGCCATCGACGAGCTGGTGTGGGGCGGCGTGATGCTGCTGGTGTCGGCGGGGCTGGACTCGATCGACGGGACGGTGGCACGGCTGAGCGGGAAGGCGTCGGCGGCGGGGGCGCTGCTGGACTCGGTCGTCGACAGGGTGTCGGAAGGGGTGGTGCTGTTCGGCGTGCTGTGGCTGGCGGTGGAGCAGGGCGACGAGCGGCTGGTGTTCCTGACGTACGCGGCGTTTGTGGCGTCTGTGATGGTGAGCTATGTGGTGGCGCGGGCGCAGGGGCTGGGCGCGACGGCGGCGGTGGGGTTGATGTCGCGGCCGGAGCGGGTGCTGGTGCTGGCGGCCGGGCTGCTGACGGGGTACGTGACGATTGGGGTGGCGGTGATTGCGGCGCTGGCGCCGCTGACGGCGCTGCACCGGCTGTGGTATGGGTGGTCGACGCTGCGGAAGGGCGGGGACGGCGAGGGGTAGGTGCGCGCCCTTCGACAGGCTCAGGGCGAACGGCGAACAAGAGAGGCTCCGTTTGGCGGGGTTCCTGCCTCCGCAGGAACGACGAGGGGGTGGCCCTTCGATTTCCCTCAGGGCGAACGGCCCCACCCGGCCGCCCATGGATTCCTGCCTCCGCAGGAACGACGAGCCGAGGGAGGGGGCCGGCTCTTTGCGGGCTTCTTTTTGCAAGCTAATTGTCATCTCTTGCGTCGTTTCCCTTCCCCTATGATTTGCCGGGCTGCCAGATAGGCGCTGAGCAGTCGTTCCTGCGCGGAAAAAAAACGACTCGCCGGGATTTTCGTAGCTGGAAACGACTCCTCCAGATACGGAGTCGACTTCGGAAATCGACTCGGAACGACTGGGTGGGCCACTAGGGCCGGTAGTGGCGCTGAACCGCCAGCAAGCGGGCGAGCTCCCGGTACGACCCGTTGATGAGCTCATAGTTGCGCCTGGGGCGGCGGATGAGGGTTCCGATGATGTGGCGCAAGGCGGCGATGTCTTCGGCGCAGTCCTTGAGGGCGCGGGACTCGTCAAGGGAGTCGAGCTCTTCCACAGGGAAGAGCTGGGAGTAGAAGCCGTGCTTGCGGGCGTTCTGGTTGCCGGGCTGGCCGCCGGGCTTCCTGCGCTCGGGCTCTTCCGCGGGTTCCGGCTCGGGCTCGTCGTTATCGAGGTCGTCAAAGTCATCGAGAGCGTCGAGGGCCTTGGCTTTGCGGTAGTCCTGGTAGTTGTGGGCGGCGCGGATCATGTCGGTCATTTCCTTGAGGATGTCGGTCTGGGGTTCCTCCATGGCGGTCCTCCTTGTGGGTGGTGTCGGCGTGTTCGAGGAGGAGGGTATCGCGGTGGAGGGAGGGTGCGCGCGGGGGTGGTGTCATGGTGGGGTCTTGGGGGCTGGGGGCAAATACACCTATAGGGATCTTGAGGGCCAACAAAGGGTGGCAATTTTGGTATCCACCGGTAGAGGAGAAGCCAGACCAGAAAGACTGCAACGGACAATAGGGTCCACGACCAGCTTGGTTGCATCAAGTGTCGGGGCTACCGCGCGAGAAAGAGCGAGCCAACCTTTCAAAGGATCGAAGTCACGGCTGACAACGACAGCGCCTTTTGCACCACAAGGGCTTCTGACGATTCATCAACTTGTGAATTTGCGATGAGTCACGAGTGCCTACTTTCCTCTTCTGCTACAAATGAATTGATGCCAGTTCGACTCTCCTTGAAACCCGACCCTTATTGACTAGAGACGAAGTCTTTACGTGTGGGTTGCATTTGCCCTGCATCCTCATGGCAGATTGTGGGTTGCCGCATTTGACTGTCAGTAGGCAAGAGCGCCTATACCTAGGGCAAGTTCCCGTTCAAGCAGACTTCACTCCGAAGATGCGTCCTCGTTGCTCTTGCGGCTCTTAGTAATTTGCTCGAGGGTATTCATGGTTCTGTTGTAGCAATCAATGGATCCGATAACTTGTCCTGACTTCGTTGTTATGTATTGGAGCTTCCAGTCGTCAGATTGGGTCCTGGCAAAAACCGCGCTTACTGCCTCTTGTAGAATGTCGCCGAATCGCTCCATTTCCTCCGCCAACACATGGAGGTCTAGGGGTAGAAACTCTTCGTTTGTCGTGACCCGCTGCAAAAGGATAAGTTCTGGATTTCCCGGTATAACAATCTGGAGTGTAGTTGGTCTATCGTCGTGAGGTCGGTTTCTCCCAAAGGCCGCGAGGATCTTCTTCAACTTCTGGCTCAATGAGTCTGAGACCTCGTCAGCAGTCTTCCTTAAGGTTTCGTCAACGGTGTAACTTACAAATTTCCCGACCCTTGCTGCTACCCACAATCCGACGGCCATGGCTGCGCCTACGTCCAAGTTTGAAATCACAAATTGCACAAACGGTTCAGGTACGGCAGAGTGTCGCGCGATCCCTTGGCTACAGCTTATCCCGGAGTCTATCTTTCCGACTTCAAGTGCAAACGCTTCGTAGTCATGTGCATCTGCGAAATTTGCCAAGTCAACCTGCAAGGAGTCATGTTGGTCGGTCGGTGTGCCGTAACTTCTAGTCCCAAAGGCTTTGGGATGTTGATCAAAAGTCAAGCAGACGAAATTGACACCAGTTGTGCTATGGGTCAGGGTCGAATAAGTCTCTTCGACGTAAACTCGTCCAATTAATGCATACCCTTCTCCAAACGGTTCAACCCAAGCTTCCGCCATTTTGCCAATGGGTAAGCAGAATGGGTCATGATCTACAGTGAAGGGCTTCGCTTGGCCATTTGTAATCTGTTCCGCAAATGTCTCAAGCACTTCTTTCGTGATGCTTACCTTTGCCCCACCTTGTTCAATTGTCGCTGTGGTCGCCATCCGAGCGAGAATTTCGGCCATATGACTGACTCTCCCCACAGGTTTGTAGGTGCTTTGGAGTTGCGTAGCAATACCTCTACTCTAGCGTTAGAAGATGAGATGCTTCAATGTGCCCTAGGCTGGAATTGAGAGAAGGTGGCGGGTTTTTCTTGCCGCTAGGGTAGGCGTCGTCGGGCAAGGGTTCCCGCCTCAGCACGGTAGGGGCGATTCGCGAATCGCCCCTACGATTCCTCCAACCAATGACCGTTCGCCACGTGGGGCCTGTGGCACCCCATTCACCCTTCGATTTCCCTCAGGGCGAACGGTGGGGGGCGGGGGGCGTCGGGGTTCCCGCCTGCGTGGGAACGACGGGGGGCCCTGGGGGTGCGGGGCACCGGTTTTCGGTGGTGAAACGTGTGGGGGTGGTGGTGAGGGTAGGGGTGGTTGGGGTGGGGTTGTATGATGGGTTGGGTGGGTTTTTATGCTGTTTGCTTTTGATATCAGTAAGGGGTTTGCGGACAGGACGCTGTTCAGCGGGCTGACGCTCAACGTTGACGCCCGGGACCGTATCGCGCTGGTGGGGGCGAACGGGTCCGGGAAGACGACGCTGCTGGACATTCTGTCGGGGGAGTCGGCGCCGGAGACGGGGAGCGTGACGATGCGCCGGGGGGTGACCGTCGGGTACCTGAAGCAGGAGCTGCCGACGTTCTCGGGCAAGGCGCTGCTGGAGGAGGTGCTGGACGCGCGGGCGGAGGCGAAGGCGCTCGCTGCGGAGATTGCGTCGGCGCGGGAGGCGCTGTCGACGGAGACGGATGCAGCGCGGCAGGGGGCGCTTCTGGAGCGGCTGGGGGAGCTGGACGCGGCGCTGGAGGCGACGGGCGGCGAGGGCCGGGAGCACGAGGCGAAGGCGATCCTGTCGGGGCTCGGGTTCAAGCAGGGGGACTTTTCGCGTCGGATGAACGAGTTCAGCGGCGGGTGGGTGATGCGTGCGGGGCTGGCGCGGACGCTGTTCCGGAAGCCGAACCTGCTGCTGCTGGACGAGCCGACAAACCACCTGGACCTGGACGCGAACCTGTGGTTCGAGAAGTACCTGGCGGGCTTCCGGGGCGGGGTGGTGATCACGTCGCACGACCGGGCATTCCTGAACCAGACAGCGACCAAGGTGCTCGCCATCGAGCAGGACGAGGTGGTGCTGTACGCAGGGAATTACGACGAATACCTGACCGCCCGGGAGAGCGCTCTGGAGACCAAGCGGGCGGCGGCGGCTCGGCAACAGCGCGAGATCAAGAAGCAGATGCGTTTCGTGGAGGCGTTCCGGGCCAAGGCGACGAAGGCGAGCCAGGTGCAGAGCCGGCTGAAGCAGCTGGAGAAGCTGGAGAGCATCACGTTGCCGCGGGCGACGAAGAAGGTGCGGTACTCGTTCCCGGCGCCGCCCCGGAGCGGCAACGAGGTCATGACGCTGCGCAACGTCAGCAAGTCTTACGGCGAGGTCTCCGTGTACCGGGGCATGAACCTGATGCTTGAGCGCGGGGACCGGGTGGCGCTGGTGGGGCCGAACGGGGCCGGGAAGACGACAATGCTCAAGATCCTGGCAGGGGTCGAGCCGATCGACGAGGGAGAGCGGAAGACGGGGCTCAACGTGGTCACGAATTACTACGCGCAGCACGTGCTGGAGCTGCTGGACCCGGGCAAAACGGTCATCGAGGAGCTGCAGCAGGCGGCGCCCCGGGCGTCGGAGCAGAACCTGCGGACACTCTTAGGTGGGTTCCTGTTCAGCGGAGACGACGTGCGGAAGCCGATCGCGGTGCTGTCGGGCGGCGAGAAGGCGCGGGTGGCGCTGGCCAAGCTGCTGTTGCAGCCGACGAACCTGCTGCTGATGGACGAGCCGACCAACCACTTGGACATCGCGTCCCGGGAGGTGCTAGCGGATGCGCTGGGCGACTACCACGGCACGATCTGCTTCATCACGCACGACCGGACGCTCATCCGGCAGGTGGCGAACAAGATCATCGAGATAGAGGACGGCCGGCCGACGGTGTACCCCGGCGACTATGACGGATACCTCTACCGGAAGCAGACGACCGCGCCCTTGGTGGCCAAGGGCGTCGACGCGGGCGGCTCCGGGGCGCGGGTGAATGGGACTGCGGGAGCGGGCGCCGAGCGGGCGCCGGCGCGGAGCCGGTCAGGGAAGCCGATCAGCGAGGAGGAGCTGCAGCGGCGGTCGCTGACGTCGGAGGCGCGGCGGCTGGGGCTGCAGATCGAGCGTATCAACGGGACGCTGGTGGACCGGGAGGCACGGATCGCGGAGCTGGAGTCGGCGTTCTCGCGGCCGGAGCTGTACAAGGACCCGGCGCGTGTGACGTCGTCAGGGGAGGAGTACCGGGCGCTGAAGGCGGAGTCGCAGTCGCTATGGGCGGAGTGGGAACGGCTGGCGCTGGAGGCGGAGGACGTGGAGGAGCGGCTGACGGCGCTGCGCGAGGGGTAGGGTGACGGGGTATACTGCGGCCATCGGCCTGTGAGGAGGCGGCAATGGCGACGGAGACGGGGAGGCGGTACTCGGAGGCGGAGTGGAAGGCTCGGGTTAATCTGGCGGCGGCGTACCGGCTTACGGACCACTTCGGGATGACGACGCTGGTGTATAACCACATTACGTCCCGGGTGCCGTTCACGGAGGACCAGTTTCTTATCAATGAGTTCGGGCTGGGGTACGACGAGGTGACGGCGTCTAACCTGGTGAAGATCGACGTGGACGGGAACGTGCTGGAGGAGGGGAAACGGAGCATCAACCCGGCGGGGTTCGTGATCCACTCGGCGATCCACTCGGCGCGGCACGACGTGCTGTGCGTGATGCACACGCACACGCCGTACGGGATGGCGGTGTCGGCGCTGGAGGAGGGTCTGGTGCCGCTGCAGCAGGAGGCGTACCAGTTCCACGAGCGCGTCGCGTACCACGAGTTCGAGGGGGTGGCGGTGGACGCGGACGAGCGGGAGCGGCTGGTGACGGACCTGGGGGACAAGAACGCGATGATCCTTCGGAACCACGGGCTGCTGACGGTGGGGAGCAGCGTGGGCGAGGCGTGGGTGCGGATGTGGCTGCTGGAGCTGGCGTGCAAGACGCAGGTGCTGGCGCAATCGACGGGGCAGCCGCTGCGGCAGGCGCCGGCGGAGGCCATCGAGCGGACGGCGGCGTTCTTCGAGGGGTTCCAGGGGCGGCCGGAGTGGGCGTGGCTGCTGCGAGTGCTGGACCGGAAGGACGCGTCGTACAAGGAGTAAGTGCGCGGCTGGCGGCCCGCTGGATTCCCGCCTTCGCGGGAATGACGGTTACGTGGGGGTCAGGGCGGGCGGAGGGGTTAACTTGGTTGGAGGCCGGTCTCGCGGTTTGGTGCGGGGCCGGTGTTTTTTGTGCTCGCGGGAGCGCCCTTCGATTTCCCTCAGGGCGAACGGGGAGGCTGTGGGCGAACGGGGTGGGGGGTGTCGGGGTTCCTGCCTTCGCAGGAACGACGGTGTGGGGGTGTCCGGCGCGTCCGGCTGGGGGGCGGTTTTGGGCCGGTGACGGGGCGGTTTTGGGGGAGTTTGGGGATTGGCTGCGGAAGGGGTTGAGAAGAGTAGCTTTTCTGTAGCTTTTCAGATATAATGTGAGAGGTGATTGGCGCCGGTCTCGCGGGGCGGGGCCCAGATAGGAAAATCGGCGCCGGGAACCATTGTGGATGCCGCCCCTGGGCGGACCACCGCCGCGCAGCAGATTCCGGAGCGTGGCGTTAAACCAGCGGTTCCGGTTTTTCCGGGCGCCGGCCCGGCGGAACCAGTGCCGTCGAATACGGGGGGCCGCGGGTCCCCGGGAGTGGAGTAGATACGATGACGGAGCTTCTTGAGGGAACTGTGGCCAAAGCCCAGTACGGCGCCGAAGATATCCAGGTACTAGAAGGCCTCGAGGCCGTGCGCCTTCGGCCAGGGATGTACATCGGGAGCACGGACGAGCGCGGGCTGCACCACCTTGTGTACGAGATCGTCGACAACGCCGTCGACGAGGCGATGGCGGGCTACTGCGACAAGGTGACGATCACCATCCAGGCCGACGGCTCCATGAAGATCGAGGACAACGGCCGCGGCGTGCCCGTGGAGCGGCACGCGGTGACGGGGGTCTCGACGGTGGAGACGGTGTTCACGAAGCTGCACGCGGGCGGCAAGTTCGGCAGCGGGAGCTACCAGGTGTCGGGCGGGCTGCACGGCGTGGGCGCGTCCGTGGTGAACTTCCTGAGCGAGTGGCTGTGGGTGGAGGTCAAGCGGGACGGGGCTCGGTACCGGCAGGAGTTCAATCGCGGCCGGCCCGTGGAGCCGCTGGCGCAGGTGGGCAAGTCCACCGTGCGCGGAACCATCGTCGGGTTCATGCCGGACAACCAGATCTTCTCGACCTGCATGTTCGAGTTCGACACGCTGGCGCAGCGGTTCAAGGAGATGGCGTACCTGAACCCGGGGCTCGAGATCGACCTGAAGAGCGATCTCGAGAACAAGCGGGTCAAGTACAAGTTCGAGGGCGGCATCAAGGAGATGGTTGGCGAGCTCAACCACGGCCGCGAGACGCTGCACGACGTCATCACCATCACGAAGTCGTCGGGGACGACGCAGGTCGCCCTGGCGATGCAGTACACGACGAACGTGCGCGAAGAGGCGCCGGCGTTTGTGAACTGCATCGCGACGATCGAGGGCGGGACGCACGTCACGGGGTTCCGGGCGGCGCTGACGCGGGCGCTGAACGACTACGCCCGCAAGCAGAAGCTGGTGAAGGACGACCAGAACAACTTCCAGGGCGAGGACGTCCGCGAAGGGCTGACCTCCGTGCTGTCGGTGAAGATGATCGACCCGCAGTTCGAGGGGCAGACGAAGGGCAAGCTGGGCAACGCGGAGATCAAGCCGGTGGTCGAGTCGATCGTGGCGGAGCAGCTGACGATCTACCTGGAGGACCACCCGACGGACGCGAAGCGCATCGTCGAACGGGCGTCGCTGGCGCAGAAGGCGCGGGAGGCGGCGCGGAAGGCGCGGGAGCTGGTCATCCGCAAGAACGCGCTGGACGGGAACGGCCTGCCGGGCAAGCTGGCGGACTGCTCCGAGAAGGACCCGGAGAAGTCGGAGATCTTCATCGTCGAGGGTGAGTCGGCAGGCGGGTCGGCGAAGATGGGGCGGGACCGGTCGTTCCAGGCGATCCTGCCGCTGAAGGGCAAGATCCTGAACGTGGAGAAGGTGCTGTACCCGCAGGGCCGCCAGAAGGTCGAGATGAACGGCGGCAACGGGAACGGGGACGGCTCCAAGCTGGCGTACCAGGCGGAGAAGACGCGGCTGGAGAAGCTGCTCTCGCACGAGGAGATCCGCGTGCTGATCACGGCGATCGGCGCGGGGTTCGGCGAGGACTTCGACGAGAAGAAGCTGCGCTACCACCGCGTCATCATCATGACGGACGCGGACGTGGACGGCTCGCACATCCGGACGCTGCTGCTCAACTTCTTCTTCCACAACATGCCGGCGCTCATTCGCAAGGGCTTCCTGTACATCGCGCAGCCGCCGCTGTACCGCATCGGGCAGGGGCGGAACGTGCGGTACGTGTACACCGAGGGGCAGATGGAAGCGGAGATGAAGAAGCTGGAGGGCAAGCGGGGCGTCAGCCTGCAGCGGTACAAGGGCCTGGGTGAGATGAACCCGGACCAGCTGTGGGAGACGACGCTGAACCCCTCGACCCGCACGCTGCTGCAGGTGAACATGCGGGACGTGGCCGACATGCTGGATCACGACGACCGCGAGGACCGGGACGACGACGAGGACTGGGAGGACGCCGTGCAGCTGGTGGCGGCGGAGTTCGACCGCCTCATGGGCGCGGAGGTGGCGCCTCGGAAGTCGTTCATCATGGAGTACGCGAAGAGCGTCCGCAACCTCGACGTGTAGCGGACCGGTTGGAGGCGGCCTGTCAACGAATCGACAGGGCCAGTAGATACAAGGGAGTCTTTACCATGGAGATAGAAGACCAGGTCAGAATTGACGAGTTATGGCATTTCACGAAGCCCGGCAGCTGGGGCAAGGGCAAGCACGCGAGAGAGAGGCTCATGCTGCACGACATCCTGCTGAAGGATGAGCGGGTCCAGGCCATATCGGAGAGCACCTTCCTGCAGCCCGTCGTCCCGCTGAAGCGGGGGCTGAAGCTGTGGGGCTACCACGACGACCGCGGGGTGGCCGTCGCCACCGACCGGCGGGTCCTCTTCCTCAAGCACCGGATGGCGGGCGGGAACATCGCGGTGGAGCTGCCGTACAAGTCGCTGACCGCGATGGCCGAGACGGGCGGCGGCTTCCTGTCCGAGGGCGTGATCATCGTCCGCCACAAGGACGGGACATGGAAGATCACGCAGGTGAGCCCGGAGTCGGCGCAGGTCAAGTTCTCCGACGCCGTCAAGCAACATGCAAACTCCCTGGAAGGCACGCTGTCGCCGTTCTAGCGAAGACGCCCGAATCAACGGGCGCTGGATACATTCCCGGAGGTAACCAGACATGACCACGAGCCCAGGCAACATCGGCAACGTAGAGCCCCGGCGGATAGACGAGGAGCTGCGGGCGTCGTATCTCGACTACGCGATGAGCGTCATCGTGGCGCGGGCGCTGCCGGACGTGCGCGACGGCCTGAAGCCCGTGCAGCGGCGGATCCTGTACGCGATGGACGAGCTGGCCATGCGGCCGGGCTCGGGGTACAAGAAGAGCGCGCGGCTGGTGGGCGAGGTGCTGGGGAAGTACCACCCGCACGGGGACGCGTCGGTGTACGACGCGCAGGTGCGGATGGCGCAAGCGTTCACGATGCGCTACCCCATGGTCGACGGGCAGGGGAACTTCGGGTCGATCGACAACGACCCGCCGGCGGCGATGCGGTACACGGAGGCGCGGCTGGCGGCCATCGCGACCGAGATGTTGCAGGACATGGACCGCAACACGGTCAACTTCTCGCCGAACTTCGACGACTCGCTCAACGAGCCGAGCGTGCTGCCGGCGCGGCTGCCATTCCTGCTCGCGAACGGGGCGTCGGGGATCGCGGTGGGCATGGCGACGTCGATCCCGCCACACAACCTGCGGGAGCTGTGCGACGCCATCAACCTGATGATCGACAACCCGGACGCCACGGTCGACGACGTGATGAAGCACATCCAGGGGCCGGACTTCCCGACGGGCGGCATCATCATGGCGGGGCAGGGGAAGGCCAACGTCCACGCCGCCTACCAGACGGGCAACGGGCGCATCCTGATGCGGGGCAAGGCGGACATCGAGGCCATCGGCCGCAACGGGGACCGGAGCCAGATCGTCATCACGGAGATCCCGTACCAGCTCAACAAGGCGAGCATGGTGGAGAAGATCGCGCAGCTTGCCCGGGACCGGAAGATCGAGGGCATCAGCGACGTGCGCGACGAGTCGGACCGGCAGGGGCTGCGGGTCGTCGTCGAGCTGCGGACGGCGGCGGACCCGGTGTACGTGCTGAGCAACCTGTACGAGCAGACGCCGCTGCAGATGGCGTACAACATGAACATGCTGGCGCTGGTGGACGGGCAGCCGCAGGTGCTGACCATCCGCGACATCCTGCACCACTACATCGAGTTCCGCGTCGAGGTGGTCACGCGGCGGGCGCAGTACGACCTGGACAAGGCGAAGGACCGCGACCACATCCTGGAGGGGCTGCTCAAGGCGATCGACAACCTGGACGAGGTCATCGCCATCATCCGCGGGTCGGACGACGCGGAGGCTGCGCGGAACAACCTGATGCAGCGGTTCGACCTGACGCAGATCCAGGCGCAGGCCATCCTGGACATGCAGCTTCGGCGCTTGACGGCCCTCGACCACCTGCGGCTGGAAGATGAGCACGCCGAGCTGACGAAGCAGATCTCCAACCTGGAGGCGCTGCTCGGCGACGAGGCGCTCGTGCGGGCCGAGGTGAAGCGCGAGAACCAGGAGCTTCGGAAGAAGTACGGCGATCGTCGGCGGACGGAGGTCCGGCCGGAGGAGGCGCGGCGCCTCACCCGCGACGAGCTGGTTGCGCACGCGGACATGATCGTGACGCTGACCAACAACGGGTACACCAAGCGGACGAGCCTGAGCACGTACCGGCTGCAGCACCGCGGGGGCAAGGGCAAAGTCGGCATGCGCAAGACGACCGAGGACGACGACATCCGGCTGACGCTGGTGTGCGACACCAAGGACACGGTCCTGTTCTTCACGGACGCCGGCCGGGTGTACTCTCGCAAGTGCTACGACATCCCGGAGCCGAGCGGGCGCGTCACGCGGGGCACGCCCATCGGGGTGCTCATCCCCGCCATGCAGGACGACGAGAGCGTCACGTCGGTTGTCGCGCTCTCGGAGTTCGGGCAGGAGGGGTACCTGGTGATGGCGACGCAGCAGGGCGGCATCAAGCGGGTGCCGCTGGTGCGATTCGCGCGCATCCGCAGCAGCGGGATCATTGCGATGGACCTGAGGGAGGACGACCACCTGGTCTCGGCGCGGAAGGCCATGGGCGGCGACGAGGTGATGGTGGTGACGCGGCAGGGCAAGAGCGTTCGGTTCTCCATCGACGAGCTGCAGGTGCGGTCGCGGACGGCGGGCACGGTGCGGGCCATCCGGCTGCGGCCTGAGGACTACGTGCTGGCGATGGACATCGTGGCCCCGGAGGGCAAGCTGCTGCTCATGAGCGAGAACGGCTACGGCAAGCTGACCACCCTAGACGGCGACACCTCGAACAACAGCTTCCGCGCCCAAAAGCGCGGGGGCTACGGCCTGACGGCCTACCCCGCAGACGAGAAGACGGGCCCGCTGGCGGCGGCGCTCATCGTGAAGGGGTCCGAGGACCTGGTGGTGTCCACGTCGCAGCCCAACGTGATCCGGCTTACGGTGAGCGAGGTACGCGAGAAGGGCCGCTACGCGCGCCGGGGCGTCAGCGTGGTGGACGTGGAGGACTACCGGGTGACGTCGATGGCCATCCTGACGCCGGCAGAGGCGGAAACCAGCGAGAAGGCAGCGCCACAGCGGCCGTCGCGGCGGGGCGCAGGCGCCACAGACGGCGCGGCGGAAGTCAAGCCGGCGGCACGGCGCAGGCCGCGCCCGCCGCACGGGCAGGCGGCGTCGGACATCGAGGACGCGGCGGCAGGGGCCGAGCAGCTCGGCATGCCGCTGGAGGACCAGGGGCTCGAGCCCGACGACGCGGAGTTCTCCGACTCCGAGGAGGACGAGGACGACCTGGAGGCCGACGACCTCGCCGATGACGATGGTGAGGAGGACGAGGAGGCTGAGGAGTAGGCTCGTCCCGGACAAGGGCAATTGGAGAGCGGCGCTCCGGTGGGGCGCCGCTCTCTTCCTTTCACCTTTCGACAAGCTTAGGGCGAACGGGTGGGGAACGGGGTTGGGTTTGTCGGGGTTCCTGCCTCCGCAGGAACGACGCTAGGGGCCGCGAAGTCCGTTGTGGTGAGGTTTCTGGGTACCGGCTTTCGCCGGTAAAACGATGGTCGGGGTGGGGCGCCGCTCTCTTGCGTTGGCGGGTTCCCGCCCAACGGCGGCGGCCTCGCCTATGGCGAGGTGGGCGATTCTCGAATCGCCCCTACGTCGTTTCCTTTGCCGGCGGCGGCTGGTAGCATTGCGGTATGACTACGAATGGGAGCCACCGCATCAAGGCGGTGTTCTTCGACCTGTACAACACGCTGGCGCGGTTCTGGCCGCCTCGCGAGCAGATACAGGCGCAGGCGTGCGCGGACTTCGGGTACTCGGTGACGGCGGAGGGGATCGCTCGGGGGTATCTGCGGGCGGACGCGTTCATGTCTCGCGAGAACGCGCGAGGGCAGGTGCAGCGTCGGCCGGCGGGGGAGCAGCTCGCGTTCTTCACGGAGTACGAGCGGCTCATCCTGGAGGGCGCGGGCGTCGACGTGCCGCCGTCGGTGGCGGGGCGGATCTGGGAGCGGGTGCGGGAGATCCCGTACGGGATGGCGCTCTTCGACGACGTGGGCGAGACGCTGCCGCGGCTGCGGGCGTCGGGGTACGTGGTGGGCGTCATCACGAACATGGCGTCGACGGGGGCGCAGGTGGCGAGCGACCTGGGGCTGGACGCGTGGACGGACTTCGTGGTGACGTCGGGCGAGGTGGGCATCGGGAAGCCGCACCCGCCGATCTACCTAGCGGCGCTGGCGCGGGCGAACGCCGGGCCGTCGGAGTCCGTGATGGTGGGGGACTCGGTGACGGGCGACGTGGAGGGTGCGATGTCCGTGGGCATCGCGCCGGTGTACATGAACCGGTACCCGGACGTAGCGCCGGAGGAGGCGCCGCCGGAGGGGGTGCCGACGGTGCACGACCTCGCGGGGGTGGAGGGGTTGTTGCGGGGCGGGTGGTAGGGCTCCTTCGACAGGCTCCTTCGACGAGCTCAGGACGGCGTCAGGGCGAGCGGCGGTGGTTCAGCGGGCGGCTTCGAGCAGGAATGCCTTGAGCTCTGCTTCGTATCGCTCTGAGTTGGTGTTCCAGGCGGCGCCGTGGGTGGTGTTTTCGTAGACGCTGTAGTGGACTATGTCGGGGCGCAGCTGGGCTAGCTCGTCGCTGGTTTCTCTGGGGACGCGGGTGTCGTCGGTGCCGTGGAGGAGGAGGATGGGGACGTCGAGTCGGTCCGCGTCCTCGAGGTAGTCCATGGCGGCCCAGTCCACGCCGAAGCGGAGGGTGGCGACCCACTTGACCGTCGCGGTGACGAAGCCGGGAATGTTGCGCTGGCGCGCGCCGAGGTCGACGGGGGCGTTGAAGTCCAGGACGGGCGAGTCCAGGACGACGACGGCGACGGAGGCGGCGAAAGGGGACTCCAAGAGGAACTTGGTGACTATGCCGCCGCCCATGCTGTCGCCGATCAGCACGACCCGCTCCACTTCCGGCTGGGAGAGGACGTACTGTGCCGCGGCGTGGAGGTCCTCCCACTCGGTCAGGCCGTACTGGTAGATGTTGCTCGGGTCGCCGGGCTGGCCCGGGTCGTTGCGGTAGGCGATGAAGAGGGCGGGCATGCCGAGGGCGTGCAGGGTGGGCAGCGCCGGCAGGCCGTCTCCGCGCTTGCCTCGATGGCCGTGCACGAAGATTGCCCAGGTGTCCAGGCTGCCCTCGAAGCGCCAGGCGTCCTGCGGGCCAAGCGGCGCGTCGTACTCGACCTCCGCGTAGTCGATGCCGAAGGCGCGGTATGGGTCGTTGGGGAAGACGTCGCTCGTCACCTCGGCGGGCGCGGCGCGCGGCGGGTCGCCGTCGACGAGGGTGAAGGTGCGGACGACGTGGGTTGGGCCGTCCTCGACGATTTCGCCCAGCATGCCGTTGCCGCCGTCCCACACGAGGCCCCACCGGCCGGGCAACCGCCACTGGCCGTCGCCGGGGCCGTCCTCGAGGCGCACGAGGCCGTCGGCGGTGTCGGTGGCTGTGACGTCGTACTCGACCTCGTCGGGGCGGACCTCGAGGGCGAGGTCGTAGAGGACGTTGGAGTAGTAGAGGGCCACGGCGAGGTTGACGGCCGCGAGGAGCAGGAGCGCGGCGGCGGTGAGGGCCAGCGCGCGCCTGAGGCCGGGCCTCCAGAGCGGAGACAGGCGGGCGTAGGCAACGCCATCCCGGTGCGGTCGGTCGATTCGTGCTCACCTGCGTCTCACCCACGCTCTGAGGGCTGGGCTCGCTCTCACGGCGACTCCTGCGAGGGCGGGCCGCTACGCCGCCGGGGGTTGCATGCGGGTGTAGATGCGGCGGGCGTTGCCCTCGAAGATGGCGTGGCGGTCCTCGTCGGTGAGCCAGTCAATGCGGTCTATGTACTGCTTGGTGTCGTTGAGGGCGCGGCCGGTGACGGGGTCCTTGACGGAGCCGTTGGCGGGCTTGTCAGTGCCGAAGATGCAGCGGTCTACGCCGACGACGCGGATGAGGAGCTCCATCGCCTCACCGTCGTAGAGGACGGTGTCGTAGTAGAGGCGGCGCATGGACTCGTCGAAGCTCTCCCAGTTGGCCTCGGGCTCGCGGGACTGGGAGTTCATGCGGAAGGCGCGGCCGCGGCCGGCCTGGTAGGGGATGTAGCCGCCGCCGTGGCCGATGACGATCTTGAGGTCGGGGAAGTCGCGGAAGACCTGCGGGGAGCGGATGAGGGCCCAGGCGGCGACGGCCTCCTCCTCGACGAAGTAGCCGAGCTCGGGCTCGCGGGAGAAGCGGAAGGGGCCGCCGTGGACGAGGGCGGGGACGTCAAGCTCGACCATCTTCTCGTAGAGCGGGTACCAGTACTCATCGCCCATGTGGGGGGTCTCGATGGAGCCCTCGCCGGGGTCGGGGTTGATCTTGAGGCCGACCATGCCGAGCTCAAGGACGCATCGCTCGAGCTCCTCTATGCAGAAGGAGATGGGCTGGCCGGCGGCCTGGGGGATGGCGCAGGTGCCGACGAAGCGCTCCGGGTGGAGCTTCACGCAGCGGGCGATCATGTCGTTGACGCCCTGGGTGATGCGGAGGACGACGTTCTCGCGGCGGTCGCCGGTGGGGACGGCCCAGGGGCGGGGCGAGACGATCTGGAGATCCGTGCCGACCTCCGAGACCTCGGCGATGTGGGGGAGGAGGCTTTCCTCGATGCGCTCGTCGGAGATGTCAGGGGCGGTGGGGCGCGGGAGGGCGCCGGAGCCGCTGGAGAGGGAGCGGAAGTAGTTGTAGTACTCGACGGGGCCGGTGATGTGCGCGTGGGCGTCAATATTCATGGCAGTCCCTCCGTGGTGGGGTGGGGGTAGTGTACTACAGCGGTGGGGGGTGTGCGCCTCCTTCGACGGAGCTCAGGGCGAACGGCCATTCCCTGCCTCTCCGCTGGATTCCCGCCTTCGCGGGAATGACGGGTGTGGAGCGCAGGGGGCGCCCTTCGACAGGCTCAGGGCGAACGGGGGTGGTTGGGGGCTCCGGGCGAATAAGGGGTGGCTGGGGGAGGGTGCCGCGCGGGGCCTTTGGCCCCCCGTTCATGCTTCGATTTCCCTCAGCACGAACGGCCCCGACTCTGCCGCGCCGCTGGATTCCCGCCTGCGCGGGAATAGCGGGGGCTTAGCGGATGCGGCGGGGGGCGCCGCCTCTGACTTCTATGGGGAGAGGGATGCCGAGGCCCTGGGCTTTGGCTTTGCGGAGGACTACGCCTGCAGCGGCGGTGTCTTCCATGGCTACGCCGAGGCCGTTGAAGAGGGTGATGGCGTCGCGGCTGGGGCGGTGGCCGGCGAGGCCGGTGACGAGGTGGCGCATCTCGACGGCCTGGCTCCACTGGAACTGGCCTCGGTCCTCGGCGAGCATGAGCTCGCCACACTCAACCCTGGCTTGGGCGACGCTCTCGACGACGACCACGTCGCAGCGGCCGACGGTGTGCTCGTCGATCTCGCGGCGGCCGGGGGTGGTGGCGCCGATGGCGTTGATGTGGACGCCGGGGGAGAGCCACTCGGCGGCGAAGACGGGGTCGCGGGAGCCGGTGGCGGTGACGATGACCTGGGAGCCGGAGATGCACTCCTCGGCGGACTCGACGGCGACGGCGTCGAGGGCGAGGTCGTTGCGGAGCTCGGCGGCGAAGGTCTCGCGGTTCTCGGCGGTGCGGGTGTAGACCTTGACCCTAGTGATGGGGCGGACGGCGCAGATGGCCTCGATCTGGGCCTTCGCCTGGAGGCCGCTGCCGATGACGCCTATGACGCTGGCGTCGTCGTTCGCCATGTACTTCGTCGCGAGGCCGGCGACGGCGCCGGTGCGGATCTCGCTGAGGACGCGGCTCTCGACGATGGCTTCGAGGGTGTGCTGGCTGGTGGAGAAGGCGAGGACGAGGTTGACGCCGCCGCCGTAGGTCTTGAAGCCGTAGGTGTCGAAGCCGGGGGAGCTGCCGATCATGAGGCGCTGGCGGCCGCCGGGGTAGAAGAGGGTCTGGCGCACGAGGCTGCCGCCGAGGCCCTCGGCCTCGTGGCGGAAGGCGTCCTCCATGGCCTGGATGCACTCGTCCATGGGGAGGAGTTCCCGGACCTGCTCGTTGTCGATGTAGACGGCCATGGGTTTCCTCCTGTGCGGCGGCGTGTGGTGGGGGGTGCCCCCCATCCTAGCCTCCACCCGCTTTCGGGGGAAGGGACTGGGGGAGGGCCTGCCGGGGTGGTTGCTTGGCCCCTGGGCTCCGGCTTTCGCCGGAGAAACGCAGGGGGGGTGGCGAGCGGCGTGGGGGAGGGGATTCCCGCTTTCGCGGGAATGGCGGGGGTGGGCTACTTGATGAAGCCGTGCTCCCGGTACCAGCGTTCTGCGCCGGGGTGGAGGGGGACGTCGAGGGGGGTGGCGTCCGTCTCCGTGCCGATCTGCTCGATGCCGGTGAAGCTGCGCTCCTCCCAGCGGATGAACTCGGCGCGCTCGGCGATAGCGGCGCAGACCTTGTAGGCCATCTCGTCGGGGAAGGAGGCGCGGGTGTAGAGGGGCCAGCCGCTGTAGTCGATGGTGCGGACGTCGGCGTCGAGCAGCGGGTAGCGGTCCTTCGGCAGCACCACCGTGCGCCAGCCGATGGCCTCCATCTTTGCCAGGATCTCGTCCTCCAACTGGAGCGGCTTCATGCCGTACTCCAGCGCGGTGTCGAGCCACGTGGGGATGCCCTCGTCGAAGACGATGTCGATGGAGCCGTCGCGGATGCCGTCGAGGCGGCGGGAGTCGCCGGGTGGGCCGTTGAGCTGGAGGCTGCCGCCCCACGCCTCGAAGTCGGCGAGGGTGAAGCCGTAGAGGGGCAGGAGCTGGTCGAGCAGGACGCGCGTCGAGTGGGTGGCGTCCTCGCGGACGGAGACGCGGACGGGCATGCGGCGCTCGGCGACCTCGGCGAGGGACGTGACGCCGAGCCTCGGCTGGACGGCGGCGACGAAGCGGTCCCAGGACGGGTAGGAGGCGACGACGCGCACGGGCAGGGGCTCAGAGTAGAGGCCGGTGCCGCGGTAGGCCTGGGTCAGCATGGCGGAGGGGTTGACGAAGGCGAGGTCGAGGTCGCCCCTCGCGACGGCGTGGGCGAGGGCGGGCGAGCCGGGCGCCATGCGGAGGGCGGGGGTGAAGGCCTCGCCGGAGCCGTTGCCGATGACGATGGACACGTCCCGGTCCTCGTAGTACTTGATGCTGGGGTCGCCGGCGATGCCGAGGGCGATCTCCCACAGCATCTTGCTGCGCTGGAACTGGGCGCCGCGCGGGAGTTGCTCCGCCATGGTGTGCCTCCTGTGGTTTTTGTCGCGTTACGCGGGCTGTACCGCTGACGATTATCCTTCGACAGGCTCCTTCGCGGGCCTCAGGACGCGGTCAGGACGAACGGCGGGTGGTCGTTGAGAGCGAGTGGATACTAGCCCTGCGGGGCGCCCTTCGACAAGCTCCTTCGCGGGCCTCAGGACGCGGTCAGGGCGAACGGCGGGTGTCGGGGCGAGGCCGCTCCGTTTGTCGGGGTTCCTGCCTTCGCAGGAACGACGGTGGGGGGCGCTATCCCAGGAGCCAGCCGAAGGCTGCGTCTGCGAGCTGGACGACGAGGGCGGCGGCCACGAGGACGACTACGACGAGGAAGATGAGCCACGGCAGGCTCCTGTCGCCGGTGAGGGGCTGGCGGGTGCGCTCCTCGATCTCGGCGGGCATGAGGTTGAGGATCTCGCGGGCGGCGACGGCGTCCTCCTCCCAGGTGTCGAGGGCGTAGGGAATGTTGGCGGTGAGGCCCCAGAGGCCCGGGCCGGCGCCGACGGAGCGCAGCATGCAGCGGATGCCCTCGGCCTCCAGGCGGGTCGCGGCCATGCGGGCCAGCGGCTCGCTCTGGTAGACCTCGAGAGTCACGGTCTTTTGGCCGTCGCGGTGTTGGTATTCGTCCGTCATCAGGGATTTCCGTTGCGAATTCCGTTCGTCCGGGGGCCGGCGGGCGACGCAGCGGGCGCCGTGCAGCCCCCCGTTCAGATTGACATGGTACGGGCAAATCCCTATGATGAATAGTGCCCGTACCCAGGGGCATCGTTAAAAGCTTGGACGAAAGGCAGGTGACGAAATGTCATCTATGGTTTGGATTGTCATTCTTTTGCTTTCCGTCCTGGCGGCCCTGGGCATAGGGGCGATGGTGACGTTCTGGACCCGGAACGCATTTTTGGGGAAGCGGCTCCAGGAGTCTGAGCACAAGGCGCAGACGGTCCTGGACGACGCGGAACGCCAAAAGGCCAGCATGCTGCTGGAGGCCAAGGAGGAGACCCTCAAGGCCCGCACCTCCGCGGAACAGGAGATCCGGGAGCGGCGCGGCGAGGTCCAGCAGCAGGAGCGCAGGCTGGCAAACCGGGAAGAGAACCTGGAGCGCAGGTTCAGCACGCTCGAGGGACGGGAGCAGGGGCTTACCGACCGCGAGAAGGCGCTGGACACGGCGCACGGGGAAGTGGAGCAGCTCAAGCAGCAGCAGCTGGCGCAGTTGGAGGCCACCGCGGGCCTGACGGTCGCGGAGGCACACGAACAGGTTGTTCGGAAGGCCGAAGACGAAGCGAGGCACGAGCTCACCCGCAAGTACTGGGAACTGGAACAGCAGTACAAGGACGAAGCGGACGAGAATGCCCGCAAGTACGTGGTAATGGCCATTGAGCGCCTGGCCGCTGACGTAGTTGCCGAGTCCACAGTCACCACCGTCCCGTTGCCCAACGATGAGATGAAGGGTCGTCTCATTGGCCGCGAGGGACGCAACATTCGCGCGCTGGAGCAGGCGACGGGCGTCGACCTCATCGTCGACGACACGCCGGAGGCGGTCACGCTCTCGTGCTTCGACCCCATCCGGCGGGAGATCGCCCGGATCGCACTGACCAAGCTGATAGTCGACGGCCGCATCCACCCGGCCAGGGTTGAGGAGATGGTGGAGAAGGCCCGCCAGGAGATGGACAAGACGCTCCGGGAGGCGGGCGAGCAGGCGGTGTTCGAGGCGAACGTGCGGGGGCTGCACCCGGAACTGATCAAGCAGCTGGGGCACCTGCGGTTCCGCACCAGCTACGGCAGCAACGTGCTCAAGGAGAGCGTGCTTGCCAGCCGCATCGCGGCGATGCTGGCCGCGGAGGTGGGCGCGAACGTCGAGGTGTGCAAGGCGGGCGCGCTGCTGCACGACATCGGCAAGACGCTGACGCACGAGATCGAGGGGCCGCACGCGGACATCGGCGGCGAGGTTGCCGAGAAGTACGGCGTGCCGGAGCCGATCCGCCGGGCGATCGAGGAGCACCACGACCACGACAAGACGACGGTGGAAGCGTTCATCGTCTCGGCGGCGGACGCCATCACGTCATCGCGCCCCGGAGCACGCAGCGACACGGTGGAGGCGTACATCAAGCGGCTGCAGGACCTGGAGGAGGTCGCGAAGGGCTTCCAGGGCGTCGAGAAGGTGTTCGCCATCCAGGCCGGGCGCGAGGTGCGCGTCATGGTGAAGCCGGAGCAGATCACGGACGAGGAATCGGCTGTCCTTTCGCGGGACATCGCCAAGAAGGTCCAGGAGTCGCTGGTCTATCCGGGCCAGATCAAGGTGATGGTGGTGCGGGAGACCAGGAGCGTCGAGTACGCGAAGTAGGTGAAAGGCCCCGCCGGTACCGGCGGGGCCTTTTGCTGCGCGCCCGGGTCGCCCTTCGATTTCCCTCAGGGCGAACGGGAGCCCGACTTTTGGCGAAGCCGTTGGGCGCGGGAGTTCTGGATACCGTCCGCTGCCCCACAGCGGGGCTTTCGCCGGTAAGACGGGGAAAAGGAGAGGTTGTGTCCGCGCTTGTTGATTTGCACATGCATACCACGGCGTCCGATGGGACGCTGTCGCCGACGGAGCTTGTCCGCGTGCTGGGACGGACGCCGCTGCGGCTCGTGGCGATCACGGACCACGACTCGCTGGAGGGCATCGTTGAGGCGAAGCGGGAGCTGGCCAACCACCCGCAGCTGACGCTCATCACGGGCATCGAGCTCTCGTCGGACGACGGGGACAGCGAGGTGCACGTGCTGGGCTACCACATGGACGAGACGGACGCGGAGCTGCATGAGGTGCTCGCCGCCTTCCACCGCAACCGCGAGGGGCGCGGCGAGATCATGGTCGCCAAGCTCAACGAGCTCGGCTTCGCCATCTCGTGGGAGCGCGTGGTGGAGATCGCGCAGGGCGGCGTCATCGCGCGGCCGCACGTGGCGCGGGCGCTGATGGAGAAGGGCTACGTGTCCGCGATGTCGGAGGCCTTCGACAAGTACATCGGGCGCGGGATGCCGGCGTACATCGATCGGGAGAAGATGACGCCGCAGGAGGCGGTGGCGCTGATTCGGCGGTTCGGCGGGGTGCCGGTGCTGGCGCACCCGACGTACACGCACAACCCGCCGGCGCTGGTGGCGTCGCTGGCCAAGGCGGGGCTGGCGGGCATGGAGGTCTACTACAAGAACTACTCGCCTGAGGTGGTGTCGGAGCTGAAGGCGCTGGCGGACCGGCACGGGCTGCTGGCACTGGGGGGAGCGACTACCACAACAACGGGGAATCGGACGAGGTCATGCCGGGGCTGGTGGGCCCGCCGGAGGAGAACGGGCAGCGGCTGCTGGAGATGGGGCCGGGGTAGGGGGGTGCTAGCCCCAAAGCCAATCGAAGGGTCTCGCCGCGCAGGCCCGGCGCGCTCACGCCATTTCAACCGACCACAGGAGTCCTGCAACTTGGCGGCTCACCCATCTCCCATCGATTCCGGCCCCATCCGGGGAAGCGAGCGCATTGTCAGCCTCGACCTGATACGCGGCGTGGCGGTGCTCGGCATCCTGCTGATGAACGCCGTCCACTTCAAGTTCGGCGGGGGGCCCTACTTCAACCTCAGCGCGGGCGGCTCGGAAACGTGGCTCGACTGGGCCGTGGGTATCTTCGGCGAGGTCTTCATCGACCAGAAGTTCATGGGACTGTTCTCGCTGCTGTTCGGCGCGGGGATGATCCTCTTCATCGACCGGGCCAGCGCGAGGGGCAGGCGCGCGGTGCTGCTCAACCTGTGGCGGAACGGGCTGCTGCTGCTCATCGGGTTCCTTCACGTCCTGATCGGGGACGGCGACGTGCTGATGGCGTACGCGCTCTCGTCGGTGTTCCTGCTCGTCCTGCGAAGGCTGCCCAACCGGGCGCTCATCGCGCTTGGCATCGCCGTCTTCATGTTGTCCGTTCCGACGGCGCTGATCGCGCAGAACATCGCGAACACCACCGACGCGTCGCTGGCGGGCGTCTGGGCACCGGGGGAGAGCTCCGGGGAAGAGCCCTCAGAGCTCCTGCTCCTGCTCGGCTTCTTCCTGCGGGCGCTGGGACTGATCCTCGTTGGCGCGGGACTGTACCGCACGGGCTTCATGAACGGGGACATGCCCCCGAGGACCTACAAGCGCACTGCCGTAATGGGGCTGGCGGTCGGGTTGCCGCTCGCAGCCGTGGGCGTCGCCGTCACCGCCGCGAACGACTACTCGCGGGAGGTCGCGTTCATTGGGCAGGTCCCGAACATCCTCGGCACGATCCCGGCCTCGATGGGGTACATGGGCCTCATCATCCTCTGGAACAACCGCGAGGACAGCCGGCTCAAGGAGCGACTGCGGGCGGTCGGGAGGATGGCGCTCACGAACTACCTGTCGCAGACCGTGCTGGGCGTGCTTGTGCTGACTACGCTGCTGGCCGACGCCGACTTCGTGAACCGGGCCGCGATCCTGGTGTTCGTGATCGGCGTGTGGGCGCTGCAGGCGTGGTGGTCGGAGGCGTGGCTGCGGCGCTTCCAGTTCGGGCCCGCGGAGTGGGCATGGCGCGTGGCGACGTACCGGCGGATGCAGGCGCTGCGGCGGGTTGGGGAGGGTACGGAGTAGGGGGCCGGCTATCTGTCACGGCCTGCCGGCCCTCAGCCGAAGCGACTACCACAACAACAGGGAGTCGGACGAGGTCATGCCGGGGCTGGTGGGCCCGCCGGAGGAGAACGGGCAGCGACTGCTGGAGATGGGGCCGGGGTAGGGGGACCGCCCGTTCGCCCCCTTCGGCAGACTCAGGACAGGCTTCGATTTCCCTCAGGGCGAACGGGTGTCATTGCGATCTGTATTAGAACGCTTTCGCCGCTAGTCCCTGGGCGGGACCCTGCTTCAACCACTGTGCCCATTCCTTCAAGACCAGCCTCAATGCCGCTACGTGATCTTGCGCCTCTCCGCGTTCCACCTTCGCGCACGCCTCGGCCCAGATTCTCTCTGCAGCCTTCTTCCCCAATTTGGCTACTTCCTTGCCCAATATTGGAGCCACGGTCCACAACAGCGGTTTGATGGCGACACAATGAACCATTCTCTCCTCCTCTCCTGCCCCTATATCAAGTGCTCCGGCGCTTCTGGTTCTCTACGGGCGCGCATGGCGACGTCGTACTCGGCACGGATGCGCTCGTACTGCTCTTTGCGCCGCTGCTCGATCAGTCGGCGTACCTCGTACATGTAGCCCAGCCATGCTCGGGTGTATTCCTGTTGACCACGTTCCCCAGCATTTGGAGCCAGCCTTGCAATGACCGACGGCCGTGCTGCGCTCATCAACTGCTTAGAGTAGTCACCCAGGTGGTCCATGAGGCCCTTGTCACCGTACATCGTGGTCCACACACCGACGTACAAACCTTCGTCCATACCCTTCCTTCGCAGATCATCCACCGTCTCTACAAAGTCGTCCCAATCCTCAGGTGTAACGTTTCTTACCCAATTGGCCGCGTTGTCCAAGGCCAATCCCACCCAGTCCGGTTCCGGGGGCAACGCCGTCTCCCGCGCGAGCCGAGCAATCTCCGCTTCAATGTCGTCGGAGCGGACTCGTTCCTTTATGCGCTGCTCCTCTTGGATGCGATCCTGCAGGGCCTCGCGGAAGAACTGTGAGACCTTGCCTGCGGGGAGAACTTCCTTCACTCGGTCCAGCAAGTCGTCCGGCACGTTGATTCCAATCCGCATGATCACCTCCATGTATGCAGTATGTTCATCATACACTGAAGGCATACGATGTCAACCCCATGAGGGTGTCATTTGATCGCAGGACAATATTGAACTTCACTCGCGCCGATAGCGGCCAGCTATACGCTGCTAAGTGCCGCCGAACCCGGGGACAGCCCCCGCTACTCCGCCACGCTGTCCGGGCGGGCGCCTTCTATGTAGTGGGTGTGGTCCGCCGAGTAGGGGTCAAGGGCGGGGAAGAAGACCAGCAGGTGGGCTTCGTCCTGGCCCGTTACTTTGAAGGCGTGATGGGCGCCCGGGGGAATTACTACGGTGTGGTCCGGGCCTACGGTGTGGGTCTCGCCGTCAAGCTTGACCTCCAGCGTGCCCTCCAACACGACGATGAGCTCGTCCATGGTGTGGGTGTGGAGGGGGGCGCCGGCGCCGGGCTCGGCGGTGTTGACGCTGAGGGTGCTGCTGACGCCCTGCTCGTGGCCGGCGATGTCGAACTTGCGATAGCCGGGCCGCCACGGGGTCTCCGGCGCGTGCGAGTGGTCGATGATCGGCATGTCGTCCTCCCGGCGGCGCCCGCCGGCGCGGGCAGCCTGTCGCAATTGCTGTCGAGGGCCATTGTACCGCCCCTATGCTACACTCGCCCTCTACTCATTCGCCTGGAGGCACGCATGACGACGGCCAACCCGGACCGCATTTCGCGAGTGTTCACCATCGAGGGCGCGATCCGTGCGGCGTCTCTCCGGGCAGCAAAGAGGGAAGGGAAAGCCGGAGCCTTCCCTTCCCTCTATCGACTGCGATGCGGCAGCGCTCAGGTGTCCGTCCTGCCTAGAAGTTGGCGCGGGAGAAGAGGCGGCGGACGTTTCCTTCCATGATATTGTACTTGTCCTCGTCTGTGAGCCACTCGATCTGGTTGAGGATGACGGGGGCGATGTCGTCGGTCTCCCAGCCTTCCAAGTCGCCTGCGGGCACCTTCTTGCCCCGCTCCCACTTGTAGTCGGGGTGGACGGACGAGCCGCTGCCCGGGTTCTCCGTGCCGAACACTACCCGGTCTGGCCCGCAGATAGAGATGCAGTATTCCAGCGACTCCTTGGTGTAGAGCGCGCTGTCGAAGTACATCTTGCGCATGCTCGTGTCAAAGTCCTCGAGGTTGGGGTTGCGCCTCATGGCGTTGTAGCGGTTCACGCGCCAGCGACCGATCTGGTAAGGGACCGAGCCGCCGCCGTGGCCGACGATGATCTTGAGGTTGGGGAATGTGCTGAAGACCTTGCTCTCCGGGCGGGCGAGATTCAGCACGGCCTGGGACTCTGTGGTGATGAAGTGCTGGCTGTAGTGCTCACGCGGGTCCTTGGACGACGCGGAGTGAATGAGGCCGGGAACGTCCAGCTTCTCCATCGCCTCGTAGAGGGGGAACCAGTACTCGTGGTCCAGCGGCGGGGTGTAGTTCGGGTCGAGCGGGTTGCCCGATCCCTCTTCGGGGTCGGGGTTGATGAGGCAGCCGACGAAGCCCATTTCGTTCACGCAGCGCTCCAGCTCTTCGATGACGTGCGAGGCGTCCTTTGCGCCGGTGACGTGCGGGAGGCCGCAGATTCCGCCGAATCGGTCCGGATGCGCCTTTATCTGCGCCCCGATGACGTCGTTGTTCATCTCGTTCCACCAGCGGACGATGCTCTCCGGCTTCTCGGAGTGCATCAACTGGAAGGGACGGGGAGAGAGAATTTGAACGTCGGTCTTCACCTTGTCGAGGATCTTGATGTTGTTCTGGGCGAACTCCTCGATGCGGTCCTCGGAGATGCGGGTCTTGCCATGGTAGCCGCGCCCCGACAGGAGCGAAGCCTTGGCCGCGTAGAGCTCTGGCGGGGCCACCGTGTGACCGTGCATGTCAATGATCTTTCGTCCGTTGAGCATGTCTCTTTCTCCTGGAATGTTGATAGGGACGACCGGGGAACCTCCTTTCGGCGAAATGCGCAGAACCTGGTATGGTATACTTGAGGGTTATTCTTGTCAAGGAATTGAAACTCGTTCGAGAGGAGACGGAAATGCACAGCGCCCGCGGAACCTTTGAGGTTGTCATGGGAGGAGAGCCGCCGTACCTGGAGCAGGACGGGCTGACGTTGAACCTCAACTTTGTGCACAAGGAGTTTTCCGGCGGCATGGACGGGACTTCAGAGGCGCAGATGCTGGCGGCTTTCACCGCCACGCCCGGCTCGGCGGGGTACGTGGCGATGGAGCATTTCACAGGCTCCGTGGACGGGAAGCAGGGTTCCTTCGTGATGCAGCACAGCGGGGTGATGCACAAGGGCGACGCCCAGCTCTCGGTCACGATCGTTCCGGACTCGGGGGCGGGCGAGCTGGCGGGCATCTCGGGGACGATGAAAATCGACAACGACGAGGGCGGTCACTCGTACGTGCTGCGCTACGAGATGGCGTGAACGGGGGCGGGAGCGCGCGTAACGCGCGGGTCAATCGTTGCCCGCGTTACAGCCACCCCGCGCGAGACAGGCCCTCGCGCGCCACCTCGGTGACCGGGCGGCCTGGGCCATTGTCGACGGAGAAGTCCTCCACGCGCGACCGCGCCAGGATGCCGTCGAGCTCCGCCGCCCGCACGAGCGCCTGCTCCTGGAACATTCCCGGCTCCCGCACTCGCAGCCGTTCGTGCATCACGGCGACGGGCGCGGTCAGCCGGCACACGACGGGCTGGGCGCCCGGCACGGCCTCCCGGTACCGGTCGAGCTCCGCGCGGTCCTCGACCACCCTGGCGATGATGAGCCTCTCGGCCCCGGCGGCGGCGTAGTTCGGCCAGACGGCGGCGAGGTTGGCGAAGGCGAGGCGCTCGCCGTGCGGGTCGTGCCGGGGGTGCATAACGGCGAGGGTGTCGAGGTCGATGGCCGCGTGGGGGATGCCCGCCTGAGCGAGCAGGTCGGAGGCCTCGTTGAGGACGGTCGTCTTTCCTGCTCCGAGCGACCCGGAGATGATGAGCAGCGGCACGGGTGCAGGCGCCATTACAAGCTCATCCCAGTGCAGGCCAGGGGAGTACCCCCTGCTCAAAAGCCTTCTTTGCAGCGGGTGCACCACCAGCGGAGGCCGTGGTCCTCTGCCTGGCCCGAGTTGACGACGACGTTGCGGTTGCTCTCGCACTTCTGGCAGTAGGGCATCGTGGGCTCTGGGCCGCGGCGGGAGCCCTGCTGCATGGAGCGCACGAACATGCGCACCAGCAGGTACACGACGAGGACGACCAAGATCACGATGCCCAAGCGCAGCAAGTGTCAACCTCCGACTGCCGATGATACCCCATGGACGGCGGGGCTTCACACCCCCCTGTCATCCTTCGACAGGTTCAGGATGAACTGCCCCCTTCGATTTCCGGCAGGGGCAACGGCCCCGTCCCCGCCTCTCGATTTTCTTTGGTGGGCTGGTGTTGGGACCCTCGATTCCGGCTTCCGCCGGAGAAACGATGGGTTAGCCGGAGAAACGATGAAGGGTGGGTGCCGCTCGAATTGTCGGGGTTCCTGCCTGCGCAGGAACGACGGGGGGTTAGCGCTTGTCCAGCTTGAGGAGGGCGAGGAAGGCTTCTTGCGGGACCTCCACCTGGCCCACCATCTTCATTCGCTTTTTGCCCTCCGCCTGCTTCTCGAGCAGCTTCCGCTTGCGAGTGACGTCGCCGCCGTAGCACTTGGCGAGGACGTTCTTGCGCATGGCGCGGACGGTCTCGCGGGCGATGACGCGGCTGCCGACGGCCGCCTGCACGGCGACCTCGTAGAGCTGGCGGGGGATGAGCTTGCGGAGCTCGTCAACGAGGGCGCGGCCGGCGTCGTAGGCGTGGTCGCGGTGGACGACGAAGCAGAGGGCGTCGACGGGCTTGCTGTTCAGCAGGATGTCGAGCTTGACGAGCGGGCCCGTGCGGTAGCCGATGAAGGAGTAGTCGATGGAGGCGTAGCCCTGGGAGCGGGACTTGATGCGGTCGTAGAACTCGGCCAGCAGCTCGGCGAGGGGCAGCTCGAACTGGAGCAACACGCGGGCGTCGTACATGGGGTTGCCGCCGTCGGCCGTGGTCATGGCGGGGGCGATGTACTCCATGCTCTTGAACGTGCCTCGGTTGCCGGTGAAGAGCTCCATCATCGTGCCGACGTAGCGGGACGGCGTGATGATGGTCATCTCCAGCCACGGCTCGCGGGCCTCCAGGTACTGGCCGGGCGCCGGCATCATGGACGGGTTGGCGACGGTCATCTCCTCGCCGCCGGGCATGACGACCTGGTAGGCCACGCCGGGGGACGTGGCGATGAGGTCGAGACCGTACTCGCGCTCCAGGCGCTCCTGCACGATCTCCATGTGCAGCGGGCCGAGGAAGCCGCAGCGGAAGCCGAAGCCGAGGGCCGGGCTGCTCTCCGGCTCGAAGTTGAGGGCGGCGTCGTTGAGCTGGAGCTTCTGGAGGGCCTCCCGCAGGTGCTCGAAGGACTCGCCGTCGGAGGGGTAGATGCCGGCGAAGACCATGAGCTTCTGGGGCTCGTAGCCGGGCAGGGGCGCGACGTTTGAGCGCTCGTCGAGCGCGACGGTGTCGCCGACGCGGCTGTCGCCGACGTTCTTGAAGCCGGTCGCGATGTAGCCGACCTGCCCGGCGTTCAGCTCACTGACGGCCGTCAGGTCCGGGCGGAAGACGCCGACCTCGACGGCCTCCGTGACGGTCTGCGAGCCGAGCATGCGGATGCGGTCGCCGCGCTTCACGGCGCCGTCGACGACGCGGACGTAGGCGATCACGCCCTTGTAGGAGTCGTACTCGGAGTCGAAGATGAGGGCGCGCAGGGGGGCGCCGTCGTCGAGGCTGGGCGGGGGGACGCGGTCGACGATGGCGGCGAGGAGATCCTCGACGCCGGTGCCGTCCTTGGCGGAGCAGAAGACGAGCTCGTCGCGGTCGAAGCCGAAGACCTGCACCATCTCCTCGGCGACGCGGTCGGGCTCGGCGGCGGGCAGGTCGATCTTGTTGATGACGGGGATGATGTGGAGGTCGTGGCCGAGGGCGAGGTAGGCGTTGGCGAGGGTCTGCGCCTGGGCGCCCTGGGACGCGTCGACGACGAGCAGGGCGCCCTCGCAGGCGGCGAGCGCGCGGGAGACCTCGTAGCCGAAGTCGACGTGGCCGGGGGTGTCGATGAGGTTGAGCTGGTACTCGCGGCCGTCGTCGTGGACGTGGCGCATGCGGACGGCCTTGCCCTTGATGGTGATGCCGCGCTCGCGCTCCAGGTCCATGGTGTCCAGGAACTGGGCCTGCATGTTGCGGGGGTCGATGGTGCCCGTGTGCTCCAGCAGCCGGTCCGCGAGGGTGGACTTGCCATGGTCAATGTGGGCGATGATGCAGAAATTGCGAATGTTTGCGGTGTCCATAGGGTTCCATCGTAGCATACGGGGGCGGGGGGCGTTGACTGAGGGGCGGCGTCCGGCTCATGCGTTTCGCGCCTGATGGCGTTTACGTCGATGTGCGCTGAAGGTCTATGCTTCCTCCAACAATGCGTCAACCTGCCGCGCCAACAATGGCAGGTTGTTTACGATAATGTCCCATACAGTCGCGTTGTCTATGTGGGCGTACCCATGGGCCAGGACGTTGCGGAAGGCGATGATCTTCTGATAGTCGCTGATGCGGCTGGCGAGGGCCACGTCACGGATGGCGAGTTCCGCCAAGGCGATGCCAACAATCTCGAACTTGCGCTCCACCGCGTCCCGCAGCATTTCTTGTGTATCGTAATGGGAGAACTGCTTGCCGGCAGTGTATTCCTGGATCTTCCCGGCCGCCGCCTGGATGTCCGTCAGATACATCCGGGCCTCACGCTGCATACAGCAACTCCCTGCTCGCCTCCACGGACTCGCGGAAGTACGGGTTGACGATGGCGGAAGACATTACAAGGTCCACGGGCCGCCCGAACAGCTCTTGCAGCCCAAAGAGGAGGGCGAAGTAGGCGTCTGCCCTTCCGGAAACCAGAGCAGGCTGGAACTCGACCAGGAAGTCGAGATCGCTATCCGGCCCGAATCGGCTGGCGTCAGTTGCGGAACCAAACAGGTCCAGCCGGAGCACGCTGCAACGGCGGCAGAGCTCCTCCAATTCAGCTATACGGTTTGCTATGGGTTGCACCATGGGACATCTCTCTTCGAGGTCATTGTACCTATCGTAAGGGCTGGGGGTTGTGGGGTCTACCTCTTCCCTTGTTCGCTCTACCACAGGCTCCTTCGAGAATCGGACTGGGTCAGGGCGACCCTTCGACAAGCTCAGGGTGAACGGAGTGGCGCGAAGCGTTGACCGCCTCGCTTGCTGGTGCTAGGCTACGCGCGCCGAGCGCGCGCTTGCCGGTTGCGGTGCAGGCGGCGTGTGCATCGGCCCCGGGGGAGATATAGCCGGAGGAGACCCGTTCCATGAAGCGCAGCACTGACCGTATCCTGACCACCCACGCCGGGCGGCTGCCCAACCCGAGCAATATGGAGTCGATTCGCGCGGCGCGCGCCTCCGGCGACCAGGCACGCGCCGACGAGCTGGTGAAGGAGGGCATCCAGGAGGCGATCCGCCGCCAGATCGACCTGAAGAACGACATCCACAGCGACGGCGAGTTCTGGAAGGGCCGCGACCAAGCGTACTTCGACGCGCGCGCCACGGGCATCACGTCCCGGCCGGCCGAGCCGGAAGAGCCCATCACGATGCTCAACACGATGGCCGAGCGCCACAACGGCGAGTTCAACGACTTCTACGCCATCTACGACCGGCTCGGGAACACGCCGGTGCCGGGCACGGACAACCCGCCCGCCACCCGGCGCTGGGTGATCAACGGGCCAGTGGAGCCCAAGGGCCGCGAGCAGTCGGACCGGGAGGTGGCGCTGGTCAAGTCGGCCGTCGAGGCTGCGGGCGTGAGCATCGAGGACTTCTTCTTCCCCGTCATCAGCTGCGGCTGGCTGGGGCACTCGGTCTGGAACGAGTACTACGCGACGGAGGAGGAGTACGTCTACGCGATGGCCGAGTTCTTCCGCGCGGACTACGAGGCCGTCGCGGACGCAGGGTTCATCCTGCAGATCGACGACCCGGACCTGGTCGACGCCTTCTGCATGTTCTGGCCGCCCATCAGCATCGAGGAATACCGGAAGTACGTCACGTTGCGCATCGACGCGCTGAACTACTCGCTGCGCAACGTGCCGGAGGAGCAGATCCGCTACCACACCTGCTGGGGGAGCTGGCACACGCCCCACGTGACGGACCTCCCCTTCCAGCACACGGCGGACATCATGCTGCGGGTGAAGGCGCAAGCGTACTCGGTGGAGGCGGCGGACGCGCAGCACGTACTGGACTACAAGGTGTGGGACGACCTGAAGTTCCCGGACGACAAGATCTACATCCCGGGCGTCGTCGCGCACAAGACGGGGACGGTCGAGCCGCCGGAGCTGGTGGCCGAGCGGATCATCACGTACGCGAACATCATGGGCCGCGAGAACGTCATCGCGGGGACGGACTGCGGGTACGGGAACCGGGTGTACCCGGACATCGCGTGGGCGAAGATGCGGGCTATGGCGGCCGGGGCGGAGCTGGCCACGAAAAAGCTGTGGGGATAGCGGGCGGCCCCCTTCGAGAACCTCAGGACAGGGTCAGGGCGAACGGGGTCCGGTTCCGCCCCTCTGGGCACCGGCTTTCGCCGGTGAAACGGGTGAGATAGGAGGCGGGCTTTCCGCCGGTAAGACGAGAGGACAGGCAGCCAGGGAAGGAGGACACGGCAATGTTGAGTCTGGACCACACCATCGTCCCGTCCAAGGACAAGGAGGCGGGCGTGCGCTTCATGTCGAAGATGCTGGGCATCGCGTACGAGGGGCCGTGGGGACACTTCGCGCCGCTGAAGATCAACGACACGCTGAGCTTCGACTGGGACAACAAGGACGAGTTTGACGCGCGGCACTACGCGCTGCTCGCGTCCGACGAGGAGTTCGACGCGATCCTCGGGCGCGTGCAGGCCGAGGGCATCCCGTACGGCAGCGGGCCGCGCTCGCACGACGACATGGAGATCAACCACCGCCATACGGGCCGGGGGTTCTACTTCCAGGACCTGGACAAGCACCTCTGGGAAGTCATCACGCACACGTACGTCGACGACCCGGGCCCGGCGAGGTAGGTTCCGGTCGCTCGCCCTTCGACGGGGCTCAGGGCGGGGCTTGTCGGCGCCGTTGGACGCGGGGTTTCTGGATACCGGCTTCCGCCGGTAAAACGAGGAGGGCGCGGCCCTCTGACGGGCTGAAAGTGAACGGATTGCGGGCGCGGGGCTTGCCGGGCCGTTGGGCGCGGAGGCTTCTCGATTCTGTCCGCTGCCCCACAGCGGGGCTTCCGCCGGTAAAACGAGGGGGGCGCCTGTCGGGGGATGAACCGGGGCGCGTTTGTCGGGGTTCCTGCCTGCGCAGGAACGACGGCGGGCAAACACCATAGGAGGAAGGCAATGTCAGTCGAAGGCAAGGTCGTCGTCATTACGGGCGGCGCGCGGGGCATGGGCCGGGAGATCGTTCGCGGCTTCATCCGCGAGGGCGCCAAGGTCGTCGCCACGGACGTCTCGTGGGTGCCCACCGGCTTCAGCAACGACACGGAGGACTTCTACGCCGAGGTCAAGGACAACCCGAACGTGCTCGCCACCACCATGGACATCACCTCCCAGGCGCACGTCGACTACACCTACAAGCAGACCATCGAGACGTTCGGCACAGTCGACGTGCTCATCTGCAACGGCGGCACGCGCCAGCGCGACCTCTACCACGAGACGCACGGGAGCGTCACGGTGCTCGAGACGGAGGTGGCCGACTGGCAGCGAATGTTCGACACGCACGTCTTCGGCAACCTGCGGGTCATCAAGCGCTTCATCGAGCCGATGATCCAGAAGGGGCGCGGGAGCATCATCACGTCGGCGTCGGGGCAGATCCTGAACGCGCACCCGGCGGCGACGGCGGACGAGAACGCGCGGCCGGGCCTTCGCTTCGGGCTGAGCCGCGAGGGCCCGTACCAGCCGGCCAAGATGGCGCTGGGCGCGATGTGCCTATACCTGGCGGAGGAGCTGCGCGGGACGAACATTGCCGTCAACGTGCTCCTGCCGGGCCACACGGCCACGACGGGGTCCGACGAGCAGGAGGCCGTCCGCAACGCCATCCGCCAGCGCCTGAGCCCGACGAACACGCCCTTCATCCCGCGCCGCGTCCGGGCCGACAACGTCGTGCCGCTGGCGCTTCACCTGGCGGAGCAGGACGCAGAGGGGATCACGGGGCGGTGGATCAGCGCCATGGACTGGAACGTGGAGAACGGCTTCGGCGGCTTCGAGACATGGGGCGTCGCCGAGGACATCGCCGCGCTGCAGGCGGCCGGGCGGATGTAGCCCGGCGCGTCCGGCAGGCCAACGGCCGCAAATCGAGGGGCCGTCCACCCGTGAGGGTGGGCGGCCTCTTTCGTGCGGCACATCCTTCGAGAGGCTCAGGGTGAGCGGCTGGGGGATTCCGTCCCTCTGGGCACCGGCTTTCGCCGGTGAAACGGGGGTATGGGGCGCCCCCTTCGAGAGCCTCAGGACAGGCTTCGTTTTCCCTCAGGGCGAACGGGAGCGGGCGAAATGCGGTACCCTGTGGCCCATCACGCTCGAAGAGAGGATTGCCATGCCGTCGCAGGCCGAGATCCGCCGCCTCAAGCAGCAGGTCGCCGAGAGCTCGCACGTGCTCGACCACCAGGGGCTCGTCGACTTCCACGGGCACGTGAGCGCCCGCATCCCGGGCACGGGCCGGATGCTCATCAAGCCGGTGCTGAAGGCGCACAACCAGGTGACGGCGCGGGACATCGTCGAGGTGGACCTGGAGGCGTACGCGGCGGGCACGGGCAGCCAGTGGAACCCGAGCCTGCAGCGGGGCCGGGTCATCGACGCGCCGGTGCCGCCGCGGGAGACGATGCTGCACGTCGCGATCATGCTCGCGCGTCCGGACGTCGGGTCCGTGGTGCACACGCACCAGCTCATGGCGACGTCCATCGGCGCGGGGAACGTGCCGATCCAGGCGCTGTACAACCAGGCGCTGCCCTTCGCGCCGGAGACGCCCATCTTCCCGGAGCCGCGGCTGATCACGACGTGGGAGGACGGGAAGGCCGTCGCGGACTGCCTGGGCGACCGGACGGCGGCGCTGCTGCGGGGGCACGGGGTCGTGGTGGTGGGCGCGACGATCGACCACTCGGTCAGCAACACGATATACCTGGAGCGGGCGGCGATCATGCAGATCGTGGCGAGCATCGTCGGGACGCCCGTTCCGCTGACGCCGGAGTACGTGGCGGAGTTCGGTCCGGACTGGGAGCGGCGAGCGTCGCACGCGTACGAGTACTTCAAGTCGCTGGTGCCGTCGCTGCAGGGGGGCGGGCGGCGTCGGGGGGCGGGGGCGTCGGGGGGCGGAAGGTACCCAGCCTCCCCACTACATCCCTAACCGAGAATCCGACGGAACCGACCCATAAGCCCCGTATTCGGCTCCTCCACCGTGTTCGGCACTTCCAATAGTGCGTGTAGTAAGCGCGCGGCCATTTTCTTATCCAAAGGATCGTTGTTGGTGCCGCACGTAGGCGATTGCACACAAGCAGGGCAGCCGTCATTGCATCGGCACTCTGTAATCACCTGTAATGCCGTTTGCCAAAGTTGCTCAACCACTTCATAACCCCGCGCTGCAATGCCGATACCGCCGGGGTAAGCGTCGTAGATGAAAACGGCGGGTCCCTTCGTGTCCGGGTGCATGGACGTGGAGACGCCGCCGATGTCTTCACGGTCGCACAGTGCAAAGAGCGGGAGCACGCCAATGGCAGCATGCTCTATTGCATGCAGCCCGCCCGTCAAGTTCAAGGACGGCCGCTCCGCGAATTGCTTCGGCACACCAAAGCGCAGGGCGACGGTAGCAAAAGTTATGGGTGGCAGATCGAGCGGGACTATATCCTGTTTGCGCTTTCCAAACCCTTGCCGATCCCGATTGTACGGAATCTTCTCATAGCCCACTACCCGCCGTGTCACCTCCACCCAGCTCAATGCGACTTCTGCACCTGACTTGGTGGTGTAGGTTCGCCAATCGTCCAAGACTCGAATATCAGAGTTTTGCCGAGAACTAGTATAGTAATTTACTCCTCGTTTCCTTACGTGCGCCTCCTGTGATTCCAAATCAAGTTTATGCACGAGATACGTTTCCCCCTGGTGCAGGTACACCGCCCCCTCATGCAGCTTCGAATACACATATGTTTCATCCATTTTTGTTTCCAGCACCCTTTTGCCCACCGAATCGACCATATCGAACATCTGCTCTGAGATAGTAGCGCGGATGTTTATGTTTTGTGCCGGGGACTCGATCTCCGGGTTGGTGCGCCATCCGCCGAGGGAATTGATGAGGCCACCGGATTTCTCCAATTCGGCAATTTGATTTCGGAAGGTAGAACCGAAGAAGGCCTGATCCTCCTCTTCCAATGGCCACTCGTAGGCGGCGCATAGCAGGTGCTTGGAGAAGATATTGGGATTCTCCGTTGCGATGCGGGCGTGCTCCATCGGCCTATCGTGGACGAAATCCGGATGTTGCATCAGATACTGGTCCAGAGGATCGTCATTCGCTACCAAAACAGCCAGCGAGGTCTCTCCACGCCGACCGCTGCGCCCGGCCTGCTGCCATGTGCTCGCCAAGCTTCCTGGGTATCCGGTAAGGATGACTGCGTCCAACCCGCCGATGTCCATGCCGAGTTCCAGTGCGTTTGTGGAAACCACACCCAGAAGCTTCCCATCCTTAAGCTCGTTTTCTGTTTTCCGGCGCTGCTCAGGTATGTATGTGCCACGGTAAGGCGCTAGCTTTTGAGTCAGAGGCCAGTGTTCACCCTGGAGCCGTGACTTTGCCGCTTGGTTTACAAGTTCCGCCAGAGATCGGGAACGTACAAATACCAATGTCCGAATGTCCTGGGTAACTGCCTCAGCCAAGAGGCCCGCAGCCTCCGCTTGAGGCGGAATACGCCCCAAACGGTCTGGATTAGCTGGTTCCCGATCCCATATTTGTCGATCATCCTTTATCTCGGACAGCCTGGGTGGGTTCCAGAAAAGAAATCGTTTCTCCCCCCTCGGTGCACTGCTTTCGGTCACCGCCGTGAACGGCGTGCCCGCCAGATTCTCCGCTAGTTCCGCAGGATTGCCGATGGTGGCGGAGCACAGGATGAAGCGCGGCTCCGTCCCATAGCGCGCGCACACCCGTCGCAGACGACGCAGTATCATTGCCACATGCGACCCGAACACGCCCCGATAGTAGTGCGCTTCGTCAACAACCACCGTCTGCAGGTTGGTAAAAAACGACTCCCAACGCTCATGGTTGGACAAAATCCCATAGTGAAGCATGTCTGGATTGGAAACGAGGACGCGGACAAAGCTGCGGATGGCACGTCGGTCTTCAATGCTTGTATCGCCGTCATACGTGACAACGGGAGGGCAATAGCCATTGGCAATATCCCTGAGCGCCTTCATCTGGTCCTGTGCCAGCGCTTTGGTGGGGTAGAGGAACAGCGCCCGCGATGAGCGGTCTTCCAGCCAGTCATGGAGGACAGGGATCTGGAAGCAGAGGCTCTTGCCGCTGGCGGTTGGCGTCGATACGACGATGTTCTCCCCTGCCAGCGCAGCATCGATGGCATCCGCCTGGTGCGCGTACAGCGGCCAGCGGCCCAACTCCTGTAACCGCGTCACCAGGGTGGGATGGAGGGGGAAGTCAGGCGTTTTCTGGACGGCATCGCGGGCAGGCAGGACGCGGTCGTCGACCACTTGGCCCTTGTACCAAGACCGGTCGCGCACCTGCTCGATGAACCTCTCTATATCCATAGCGTGAGTGTAGCACGACGGAGCAGCCCGGCCGCCGTCAGGCAATCTCCGCCTTTCCCAAGCAGTTAAGGATTGCAACCCAAGCCAAGCAAAGTGGATTCGCATAGTTTCAGAACACATGTTTGACAAAGAAAGAATGTTTGTTCTATACTCTCCGGCAAGAACCACGTTGGAGGGTATGCCATGACCACGTTGACAGCGGAGCAGGCGACCGGGCGCATCCAGATCAGGCTCCAGCGGCTGGAGGGGTTCGAGGACCAGATGCGCGTGAGCGTGCTGGACGAGGGCGACGGCGTGGCGAGCGGGAAGTCGCTGTGCGTCGACGCGGAGGAGGCGGCCCGGCTGGTGGGGCTGCTCTACAGCCGCGGACGCGAGCGCGGGGCGCGGATCTCGCTGGAGGTGGCGACGCTGCCGATGAGCTCGGGTTACGCGGTCACGGGGAGCTTGTTCAAGGCTCGGGTATAAATGGAACGCCCCAGCCCCATCCGCTCACCCTTCGATTTCCCTCAGGACGAACGGATGGGCGGCTGTTCAAGCGGGAGCGCGCCTAGGCCGGCGTTAGCTCGACCAGCGGGGCGGTCTCGGCCCACACCTCCGGGTCGACGTGCGACATGCGTGACTCGAGCTCCAGCATGCGGGCGAACACGCGGCGGCGCTCGTCCGGGTCGCGGACGGCGGCGGCCGTCGAGGGGACGTCCTGCACCAGCGTCTGCTTCAGGTGAACCGTGACCGACGGGTTGGCCATCATGTTCGCGTACCAGCTCCTCGGCATGCCGGGGCGGCCGGTGAGGTAGAGCTTGCCGTCGAGGACGTGCAGGCGGATCTCGATGCGGCGGGCCTCGCCGGTCCTGCGCCCGGTGGTGGTGATGTCCACCACCTCGTCGATCTTCAGCAGGGTCCTGATGTCGTTGGCCATGTCGCGCTCCGGTGTGGCGTTGGGGCGCAGGATAGGGAGCGGGCGGGCGGCGCGTCAAGCTGCGGAGCGGCCTTATCCGTTCGGTGAACCCTTCGATTCCCCTCAGGGCGAACGGATGGGGCATGCCGGGCGGGCCTTGACAGGCCGCCGGGGCGCACGCATCATGCCGCGCACTCATGGAAAGCCGAAAAACCGAACAAGGAGACAGCAATGGCAAACCCCATCGTCCACTTTGAGATCATGGGCTCGGACAGCGCCAAGACGCAGGCGTTCTACTCGGACCTGTTCGGGTGGGACATCAACAGCGACAACCCGATGGGCTACGGCCTCACCACCACCAAAGGCGAGGACGGCCTCGGCATCGACGGGGGCATCGGCGGGGCGGACCAGGGCGGGGACGTCCGCGTGTCGGTCTACGCGCAGGTCGACGACCCGCAGGCGTACCTAGACAAAGCGGTCTCCATGGGTGCGACGGTGATCGTGCCAGCGACCGAGGTGCCGGGGATGGACGGCCTGGTCATCGCGCTCTTCGCCGACCCGGACGGCAACGCCATCGGCCTAGTGAAGGGGTAGCTGCCCTAGCCCCGCTGGGACTCGAAGGCCGCGATGGCGCCCTCGTCCTTCAGCGTGATGCCGATGTCGTCCAGCCCGTTCAGCAGGCAGTAGCGCTTGAACTCGTCCAGATCGAAGGAGGCGCTGAGGCCCTGGTTGTCGGTGACCGTGCAGCTCTCCAGGTCGACCTTGACCTGGTAGCCGGGGACCTCCTTGGAGCGGATCATGATGCGGTCGACGTCGGCCTCGCTGAGGCGGACGGGGAGCAGGCCGTTCTGCAGGCAGTTGTTGTAGAAGATGTCGGCGTAGCTGGGGGCGATGATGGCGCGGAAGCCGTACTGCTGCAGCGCCCAGGGGGCGTGCTCGCGGGACGAGCCGCAACCGAAGTTGCGGCCGGCGACCATGACCGTCGCGTCCTTGTACACGGGGAAGTTGAGGACGAAGTCAGGGTTGGGAGAGCCGTCGGCGTTGAAGCGCCAGTCGAAGAAGAGGAAGTCCTCGTAGCCGTCGCGCTCGACGCGCTTGAGGAACTGCTTGGGGATGATCTGGTCGGTGTCGACGTTCACGCGGTCCATCGGCATCACCACGCCGGTGTGCACCGTGAATGCGTCCATGGGTGCCCTCCTAAGTTGCTGGATGGCGTCGAAGCTGCGCCTCGCGCTCTAGTTCTTCCACTCGCGGATGTCGACGAAGTGGCCGGCTATGGCGGCGGCGGCGGCCATTTCCGGGCTCACAAGGTGGGTGCGGCCGTCCTTGCCCTGCCGGCCCTCGAAGTTGCGGTTGGACGTGGAGGCGCTGCGCTCGCCGGGCAGGAGCTGGTCGGGGTTCATGGCGAGGCACATGGAGCAGCCGGCGTTGCGCCACTCGAAGCCGGCGTCGACGAAGATGCGGTCGAGGCCCTCGGCCTCGGCCTGCTGCTTGATGGCGTAGGAGCCGGGGACGACCATGGCGCCGACGCGGGAGCTGACGGTGCGGCCCTTGACCACCTCCGCGGCGGCCCGCAGGTCCTCTATGCGCGAGTTGGTGCAGGAGCCGATGAAGACGCGGTCGATGGGGATCTCCTCCATGGGCGTGTTGGGCTCGAGGCCCATGTAGCGGAGGGCGCGCTCGGCGCTCTCACGGTCGGCGGGGTTGGCGAAGCTGGCGGGGTCCGGCACGCGGCCGGTCACCGTCGTCACCTGGCCGGGGTTGGTGCCCCAGGACACCATCGGCGCCAGCGAGGCCGCGTCGATGGTGACGACCCGGTCGAAGACGGCGTCGGGGTCCGTGGGGAGCTGCTTCCAGCGCTCGACGGCGGCGTCGAAGGCGTCGCCCTGCGGAGCGTTGGCGCGGCCGCGCATGTAGTCGAACGTCGTCTGGTCGGGGGCGACCATGCCGGCGCGCGCGCCGCCCTCGATGGACATGTTGCACACGGTCATGCGCCCGGCCATGGAGAGATCGCGGATGCCCTGGCCGGTGTACTCGATGACGTGGCCGGTGCCGCCGTCGATGCCGATCCGGCCGATGATGGCGAGGATGAGGTCCTTGGCGGTCACGCCGTAGGGCAGCGGGCCGTTGACGTCGACCTGCATGGTTTTTTGGCGGGCCTGCCGCAGCGTCTGGGTGGCCAGGACGTGCTCGACCTCCGACGTGCCGACGCCGAGCGCGAACGCGCCGAAGGCCCCGTGGGTGGCCGTGTGGCTGTCGCCGCAGACGATGACCATGCCGGGCTGCGTGTAGCCCTGCTCCGGCCCGATGACGTGGACGATGCCCTGCAGGGGGCTGTGGATGTCGGCGAGCGGGATGTTGAACTCGCGGGCGTCGTTGGAGAGGTGCTCGAGCTGCTGGACGGCGATGGGGTCCTCGATGGGCAGCGAGCGGTCGGTGGTGGGGACGTCGTGGTCGGCGGTGGCGACGGTGAGGTCAGGGCGGCGGACGCGGCGGCCGGCCATGCGCAGCCCGTCGAAGGCCTGCGGCGACGTGACCTCGTGCACGAGGTGGAGGTCAACGTAGAGCAGGGCGGGCTTGCCGGGCTCCTCCGACACGATGTGCTCGTCCCAGATTTTCTCGAACATAGTCTTTCCAGACATAGCGTCAACCTTTCCAGCTAGGGTATGTGCGCAAAGGGGCGATGCAATGATAGCACCAAGGTGAGGAATCCGTCATGGTGAGGGCCCTTCGACAGGCTCAGGGCGAACGGGGGAGGAGGCGCGTTTGTCGGGGTTCCTGCCTGCGCGGGAACGACGGTGGCGAGGAGGAGGATCGCTCTTCTACAAGCTCAGGGCGAACGGGACCGGTTTGTCGGGGTTCCTGCCTCCGCAGGAACGACAGGGCGTTACGGCTGCTGGGAGGGTGGGCGGAAGCGGTAGCCTACGTTCCAGACGGTCTCGATGAAGGTGTGGTTGGCGTCCTCGACCTTGCTGCGGAGGCGGCGGACGTGGACGTCGACGGTGCGGGTGCCGCCGAAGTACTCGTAGCCCCAGACGCGGGAGAGGAGCTCCTCACGGGAGAAGACGCGGCCGGGGTTGGAGGCCAGCAGGCGGAGGAGCTCGTACTCCTTGAAGGTCAGCAGGACGCGGTGGCCGGACAGGGTGACCTCGTAGCGGGACTGGTCGATAACGAGGTCGTCGGAGTGGATGGTCTCGGAGCCCTCGCGGCCGCGGAGGCGGCGGAGGAGCTGGGTGACGCGGAGGGCGAGCTCCGTGGGGTTTGGCGGCTTGAGGGCGAAGTCGTCGGCGCCCCGGGCGATGTCGTAGTCCTGCAGCTCGCGCTCGGTGACGAGGGCCATGACAGGGAGGCGCAGGCGTCGGCAGAGCTCGAAGGTCTCGTCGGCCTCGGTGCGGGTGAAGCCGACGGCGTCGAGGAGGACGACGTCGGGGGTCTTGTCCATGGGGAGGGCGTCGAGGGCGCCGGGGTCGGGCGTCGCGGACGTGTTGAACTCGCCGCGGGGAAACGCCAGCATGAGCGTCTCCGAGGCCCGGCCGTCGCGGCTGACCATGAGTACCGATGGCACCTGTAGACACCTCGTACGCAGCGGTATAGAGACGCTAGTATAGCATGGCGGCGACGCATTTCGTTGGGGGCTGCGGTGATGCAAGGGCGAGATTGTACGCCAAAGGATTCATCAGAGTCTGTTTCGTTCTGAGCGCCCTTGGGGCGTCGGATCGACGGAGGAAAAATGGAAGTTATTCGACCGGCAGTAGCCGACGACGCGGACGCGGTCTTTGGCCTGCTTACGCTCCTGGCGATGAGTTACCAGCCCTCCCGCACGGCCTTTGACCGCACGTACCCCATGCTCATCGCTTCTCCGTCGGCGCACCTTCTGGTGGCAGAGGATGAAGAGGGTATTCAGGGCTACGTCTACGCTTGCGACATGCCCACACTCTTCGCCAACGGGGCGATCACCGAGATTCTGGAGCTGTACGTGGTCGAGTCGCGGCGACGGCGGGGGATTGGCGCCAGTCTCGTGAACGCCGTCGTCGAACGCGCCAAGGAGCGCGACGCCGTGGAGGTCACGGTGCCCACTCGGAGAGCCAGCGCATTCTACGAGGCGATCGGGTTCGAGCAGACGGCGCAGTTGCTCAAGCTGCGGCTGGTTGGGTGAACGGCGGGCGACGAAGTGCTGAAACCCTCGTTCTTGACATCCTCGGAGAAGTCCCCATAGACTTGGTTCAACATCGCTATAGAGGCGGCGGGCAGGAAGAGTACTCCCCCAGCGAGGCCACAGAGAGCCGGGCAAGGTGGAAGCCGGCGCTGGCGCAGGGGACGAATGGGCCGGCCTGCAGGGGCAACAGCCCCAGCGAACGCTGCCGTCGGGTGGGCGCCGATCCAACGCCTAACGGGTAAGCCGTCATCCTGCGGGAGGCGCGCCGTTGCCGAGTGTGTGCGCTCCCCTTGACCCGGGCAGCGCATGAACAAGGGTGGCACCGCGGTAACCCCGCCCCTTGATGGGAGCGGGGTTTTTTGTTGGGCAAAACGAGAGCGAGGCACTGACATGACGACACAGGAGCGGGAACGGGAGAAGGCCGGCCGGGGCCGCATCGAGGGGGTGCGGACGGTGTTCAGCGGCATCCAGCCGAGCGGCGACGTGCAGCTCGGCAACTACATCGGCGCGATCAAGGGCTGGGTCGACCGGCAGGAGGAGAAGGAGAACTACTTCTGCATCGTGGACCTGCATGCGCTGACGGTGCCGCAGGACCCGGAGGAGCTTCGGTTCCAGACGCGGTCGCTGGCGGCGATGCTGTTCGCGGCGGGGCTGGACCCGGAGAAGTGCACGATCTTCGTGCAGAGCCACGTCACGGCGCACGCGGAGGCGTGCTGGCTGCTCAACTGCGTGACGCCCATCGGCTGGCTGGAGCGCATGACGCAGTACAAGTCGAAGGCGGAGAACCAGGAGACCATCAGCACCGGCCTGCTGGACTATCCGGTGCTCATGGCGGGCGACATCCTGCTGTACGACGCCCACGAGGTGCCCGTCGGCGAGGACCAGCGGCAGCACGTGGAGCTGGCGCGGGACATCGCGCAGCGGTTCAACCGCATCTACGGCGACACGTTCGTCGTGCCGGAGGGCGTCATCCCGGAGATCGGCGGGCGGGTCATGGGGCTGAATGACCCGTCGGTGAAGATGTCCAAGAGCCACGCGCACATCCGCGGCCACGCGGTGCGGATGCTGGACGACCCGAAGGAGATCGAGCGCTCGATCAAACGGGCGGTCACGGACAACGGCAACGAGATCCGCTTCTCCGAGGACCCCGAACGGGCGGGGGTCAACAACCTGCTGGGCATCTTCAAGGTGCTCACGGGGCTCGATGAGGCGGCGGTGGAGGCGGAGTTCGCGAACGCGCGCGGCTACGGCGACCTGAAGAGCCGCGTCGCGGAGGCGGTCATCGACGCGCTGACGCCCATCCGGCAGCGGCACGAGGAGCTGATGCAGGACGTGGGCGCCCTCGACCGGCTGCTGGAGGTCGGCGCGGAGCGGGCCGAGGCGGTCGCGGGGCCCAAGCTGGACGCGGTCAAGGAGCTGATGGGACTGACACTGACCAAGCGATAGAAAACAGCACGACTTCAACGTTTGAAGGGACTTCAACATGTATACACCCACACTGGAACAGGTCCGGGAGCTGGCGAAGGAGGGGAACCTCATCCCGGTGTACCGCGAGATCAGCGCGGACCTGGAAACGCCGGTCACCGCGTACATGAAGGTGGCCCGCAAGCCGTACTCGTTCCTGCTGGAGAGCATCGAGGGGGGCGAGCGGCTGGCGCGCTACAGCTTCATCGGCACGGAGCCGTCGAGGGTGATCCGCACGGGGCCGGGGCAGCCGGACGGCGAGGTCGACCCGCTGCGGCTGGTCGAGCGGGCGCTCGCGCGGTTCAAGGTGGTGTCCATCCCCGGACTGCCGCGGTTTCACGGCGGGCACGTGGGCTTCCTGGCCTACGACGCCGTCCATTACTTCGAGCCGCGGGTGCCGCCGCCGGCCAGCAACCCGCTGGGGTTGCCGGAGTCGACGTTCATGCTGGCGGACACGCTGCTGGTCTTCGACCACCTGCGGCAGAAGATCCAGGTGGTCAGCCACGTGCACGTCCGCGGCGACAACGTCGAGGCGGCGTACGGGCGGGCGACCAGGAAGATCGACCGGCTGGTGAAGCGGCTCGACCGGCCGCTCAAGCGGCCACGCCGCAACGGCGCGCGGGAGGAGGGGGCCGAGCGGCGCGAGAAGCGCACGTACACGTCCAACCGCAGCTACGAGGAGTACGACGAAATCGTGCGGCGGTCGCGGGAGTACATCATCGCGGGGGACATCATCCAGGTGGTGCCGTCGCAGCGGCTGGAGCGGCCGACGGACGCGTCGCCCCTCGACCTGTACCGCTCGCTGCGGGGCACGAACCCGTCGCCGTACATGTACCTGCTGGAGCTGGACGACTTCCACATCATCGGGGCGTCGCCGGAGCTGCTGGTGCGCGTGGAGGACGGGCTGGTGCTGAACTTCCCGCTGGCGGGGACGCGGCGGCGGGGGCGGACGCCGGAGGAGGACGACGCGCTGGCGGAGGAGCTGCGCTCGAACGAGAAGGAGCGCGCCGAGCACATCATGCTCGTCGACCTGGGGCGCAACGACGTGGGGCGCGTTGCCATTCCGGGCACGGTTGAGGTGCACGACCTGATGCGCGTCGTCAAGTACTCGCACGTCATGCACCTGGAGAGCGAGGTGCACGGGCGGCTGCGGCCGGACCGCACCATCTACGACGCGCTGCGCTCGTGCCTGCCGGCGGGGACGCTCTCGGGGGCGCCCAAAGTGCGGGCGATGGAGATCATCGCGGAGCTGGAGGGCGAGGCGCGGGGCGCGTACGGCGGGGCCGTCGGCTATTTCAGCTTCTCGGGCAACATGGACACGGCAATCACGATACGCACGATGGTGCTCAAGGACGGCGTCGCGTACATCCAGGCGGGCGGCGGCATCGTCTACGACAGCGAACCGGACTTCGAGTTCCAGGAGACGCTGCAGAAGGGCGCCGCGCTGCTGAACGCCATCAACCTGGCGGAGGAAGGGGCATGATCCTGCTTCTGGACAACTACGACAGCTTCACCTACAACCTGTACCAGTACCTGTGCGAGCTGGGCGCCGACATCCACGTCGAGCGGAACGACCACGTGACCGTCGACGAGATCGAGGCGATGCGGCCGGACAAGCTGGTGGTCTCGCCGGGGCCGTGCACGCCGAAGGAGGCGGGGGTCTCAATGGAGGCGATCCAGCGGCTGGGCCCGACGACGCCGGTGCTGGGCGTGTGCCTGGGCCACCAGTGCATCGGCGAGGTGTACGGCGGCACGGTCGGCGGGGCGGGCGAGATCGTGCACGGCAAGACGTCGGCCATCCACCACACGGGCGCCGGGGTGCTCGAGGGACTGCCGACGCCGTTCGAGGCGATCCGCTACCACTCGCTCGTCGTCTACCCCGACGACCTGCCGGACAGCCTGGAAGTGACGGCGTGGACGGACTCGGGGCGCATCATGGGGCTTCGGCACAAGGAATATCCGGTGTACGGCGTGCAGTTTCACCCGGAGTCCATCATGACGCTCGTGGGGAAAGACCTTCTCAGGAACTTCCTGGCAATGTAGGCTAGGGCGGCCAAATCCCTGTCAGCCAAGGGAGACAAGCATGATTCGAGAGTCCATAGGCGCGCTGATTGAGGGGCGGTCGATGACCTCCGAGGAGGCGTCGGCCTGCATGGAAGAGATCATGTCCGGCACGGCGACGCCGGCGCAGATCGGCGCGTTCCTGGCGGCGCTGCGGCTGAAGGGCGAGACCTCCGACGAGATCGCGGGCATGGCGCGCGTGATGCGGGCCAACGTGCTGCGCGTGAACGTGCCGGGGCCGGTGGTCGACATCGTGGGCACCGGCGGCGACGGGCTCAACACGTTCAACATCTCGACGGCGGCGGCGCTGGTGCTGGCGGCCTCGGGCGTGAGGGTGGCCAAGCACGGCAACCGCGCGGCGTCGAGCTCGGCGGGCGCGGCCGACGTGCTGGAAGCGTGCGGGGTCAAGCTGGAGCAGACGCCGGAGGGCGTCGCGCAGTGCGTGGAGGAGGCGGGCATGGGCTTCATGTTCGCGCCGGCCTTCCACCCGGCCATGCGCCACGCGGCGGGCCCGCGGCGCGAGCTGGGCATCCGGACGGTATTCAACATCCTGGGGCCGCTGACCAATCCGGCCTTCGCCGGCGCACTGGTCGTGGGCATCGCGGACGGGTCCTTCGGCGAGCGGATGGCGCAGGCCTTCCTGCAGCTCGGCACGGAGCGGGCGATGGTGGTGCACGGCTCCGACGGCGCCGACGAGCTGACGCTGACGGGGCCGACGCAGGTGTGGGAGGTCAAGGACGGGGCCGTTTCTTCGTACGAGATCCGCCCCGAGGACGTGGCGCTGGAGCCCTGCACCATCGACGACCTGCGGGGCGGCATCGCGGAGGAGAACGCGGAGACGATGCAGCGGGTGCTCACCGGAGCGCTGGGGCCGCTGCACCGGGCCGTCGCGCTGAGCGCGGGCGCGGGGATGCTCGTGGCGGGCACGGCGCCGACGCTGAAGGACGGGGTCGCGGCGGCGCGGCGCGTGCTCTCGAGCGGGGCGGCGTACGTCACGCTGACGAAGCTGGCCGAGGTCAGCCAACGCACCTAGCGGAGGAGTCCGGCACGCATGGCAACCATCCTGGACAACATCGTCGCGGCGAAACGGGAGTCGCTGGAGCGGGCGATGGCGGAAACGCCGCTGGCCGCGCTGGAGCGGCGCGTGGCCGAGGCCGCGCCCGCCGTACCCTTTGCGGCGGCACTGAAGGGCGACGACATCCGCCTCATCGCCGAGGTGAAGAAGGCGTCGCCGTCGGCGGGCCTGCTGCGGGCGGACTTCGACCCGGCATGGCTGGGCTCGACGTACGCGGCGCATGGGGCGGCGGCCATCTCCTGCCTGACAGACGCGCACTTCGAGGGGACGCTGGAGCACCTGCGGCAGGTCAAGGCCGCGACCTCCGGCACAGGTGCCCCTGTGCTGCGCAAGGACTTCCTGACGCACCCGTACCAGCTCTACGAAGCCCGCGCAAACGGCGCGGACGCCGCGCTGCTCATCGTCGCGGTGCTGTCTGCGGCGCAGCTGCGCGAGCTGCTGGGCGAGGCGGCAAACGCTGGCGTGGAGTGCCTCGTGGAGGTGCACGACGAGGCGGAGCTGGCAACGGCGCTGGACGCGGGAGCGGAGGTCATCGGCATCAACAACCGCGACCTGCGCACGTTCAAGACAGACATGGCGGTAACGGGAGAGCTGGCGCCGAAGGTCCCGGAGGGCTTCGTGGTGGTGAGCGAGAGCGGCATCCGCGACCGCGGCGACATGGAGCGGCTGCGGGATCTGGGGGCGCACGCGGCGCTCGTCGGCGAGGCCATCGTCACGCAGCCGGACCCGGGGGCGAAGATCCGCGAGCTGCTCGGGGCCGCTGTGCCGGCGGAGTCGTCCGGTGCGCAAGGGAGTCGGCAGCCATGACGGTGGTGAAGGTCTGCGGGATGCGCACCATGGAGCACATGACGCTCGCGGCAGAGGCAGGCGCGGACCTGCTGGGCATGGTCTTCCTGCCGACGGTGCGCCGCTACATCCCGCCGGAGGATGCCACGGCGCTGGCCTCGGAGTTTCGCGAGCGGGGGTTCAAGCCAAAGCTCGTGGGGTTGTTCGCCGACCAGCCGCTCGAACACGTGAACGCCGTCGCCCGGCAGGTGGGGCTGGACTTGGTGCAGCTCTGCGGGAGCGAGCCGCTCGAGTACATGCGGCAGGTGGAGCCGCTCGTCATCAAGGTGGTGCACGTGCCCGTGTCGCCGTCCGGGGACACCGACGACCGGTACGGCGTGGTGGTCACGGTGGAGGAGCAACTGCAGGCCATCAACGACGCGGGCCACATCGCCCTGCTGGACCGGCAATCGTCGGTGCAGCCAGGGGGCACAGGGCAGACGTTCGACTGGAGCGTCGCACGGGAGGTGGCGGAGTCGGGACACCGGTTCATCCTCGCGGGCGGGCTGACGCCGGAGAACGTCGGCGAAGCGATCAGGGCCGTCGAACCGTGGGGCGTCGACGTGTCCACCGGCGTCGAGACCGACGGGGTGAAGGACGAGGGCAAGATCCGCCGCTTTGTGGCGGCGGCGCTGAAGGGGGCCACCGTATGACCAGCGAGCAGCGGCTGCCCAACGACCGGGGGCGGTTCGGCGACTACGGCGGCCGTTTCGTGCCGGAGACGCTGATGGCGGCGGTCGAGGAGCTGCGCGCCGGGTACGAGGCGGCGCGGGACGACCCGGAGTTTCAGGCGGAGCTGGCGGGGCTGCTGGCAACGTACGTCGGGCGGCCGACGCCGCTGACCTTCGCGGCCAACCTGACGGCGCACTTCGGCGGGGCGCGCATCTACCTGAAGCGGGAGGACCTGGCACACACGGGCGCGCACAAGATCAACCACGCGGTGGGACAGGCGCTGGTGGCGAAGCGCATGGGCAAGCAGCGCATCATCGCCGAGACAGGGGCCGGGCAGCACGGCGTCGCGACGGCGACGGTGTGCGCGCTGCTGGGCATGGAGTGCGTGGTCTACATGGGCACGGAGGACATCCGTCGGCAGCAGCCGAACGTCTACCGGATGGAGCTCCTGGGCGCCAAGGTGCAGCCGGTCGACAGCGGCTCCCGAACGCTCAAGGACGCCATCAACGAGTGCATGCGCGACTGGGTGACCAACGTGCGCACCACGTTCTACCTGCTGGGGAGCGTCGTGGGGCCGCACCCGTACCCGATGATGGTGCGCGACTTCCAGAGCGTCGTGGGGCGCGAGGCGCGCGAGCAGGCCATCGCGGCGGAGGGCCGGCTGCCCGACTACGCCGTCGCGTGCGTGGGCGGCGGCAGCAACGCGATGGGCCTCTTCTATCCCTTCGTGCCGGACGAGGAGGTCGCGCTGGTGGGCGTCGAGGCGGGCGGACTGGGGCTCGAGTCGGGCAAGCACGCGGCGCCGCTGTCGGGCGGGAGGCCGGGCGTACTGCACGGGTCGCACTCATACCTGATGCAGGACGAGCACGGGCAGGTCATCGAGACCCACAGCGTCTCGGCGGGCCTGGACTACCCCGGCGTCGGGCCGGAGCACTCGTACCTGAAGGACATCGGACGGGCGACGTACACGTCGGCGACGGACGACGAGGCGCTGGAGGCGTTCGCGCTGCTGTCGCGGACGGAGGGGATCATCCCGGCGCTGGAGCCGTCGCACGCGCTGGCGCACGTGGCGAAGCTGGCGCCGCAGGCGGGGCCGGACAAGGTCATCGTCGTCAACCTGAGCGGGCGCGGCGACAAGGACCTGCAGGAGGTCATCCGCATCACGGGGGAGCGGGCCCCGGAAGGGGCGGCGTAATGGTCATCGGCAAGGAGCGGACGAACTGGTACCAGGACCACCCGCTGGAGTGCACGTGCGCGCAGTGCGAGGCCCGCCGCGCCGACGACCGCCGCTTCCAGGACATGACGCAGGGGCGCAAGGTCGGCCGCAACGAGCCGTGCCCGTGCGGCAGCGGCGTCAAGTACAAGCGCTGCCACGGGGCGTGAGGGCGGCGTCGCTCCCGCTTTTCCCCACTGGCGCCAGCACATAGAATGAATAGAGACGCACAGGTTTCAGGGACGGACGCCATGACCACCTACAGCATACGAGAGCTACGGGCAAAGGCCGGACAGATCCTCGACAGCCTCGCAGAGGGCGAGGAGGTCATCATCACGCGCAGGGGCAAGCCGTGTGCGCGGTTGGCACCGCTTTCCGGCGAAAATGGGACGGAGCAGAAGCTCCCACTGCACACCTTGCGCGACGCATTTCGCGGGTTGCCTGACCTGTCATACGAGGAGATTCAGGCAGCCCGGGAAGAAATGAACCAAGCCTGGAAGGCACGGTTGGACGACGTAGTCGATGACGACGCCAAGTAGCCCTCCGGTCTACGTTGTAGACACCCATACTCTTTGGTGGTATCTGACAGGCGACTCCAACCTTTCTCCCAATGCAGCCCAGGTGTTTCAGTCTGCCGACGAGGGCCGCGCCACCATTGTGGTTCCGGCGATTGTCGTCGCTGAGTTCTACTACATGTCCGTCAAGCAGAAGCAGCCGTACAGGCCCAGTGACCTCATTCAAGCCATCGACAGTCGCGCCAACATTGAGGCTGCCGATCTAGGCATCGCCCAACTGGAGATGCTCGACAGGCTGCTGGATGTTCCGGAAATGCACGACAGACTCATAGCGGCCGAGGCAGTTTTGCGCGGCGGTGTCCTTGTAACCCGCGACCGAGCCATTTCCGCCTCCACGACCGTAGAAACCCTCTGGTAGCATGGGCGCATGATCATTGACTCGCACGTGCATGTGTATCCGCCGTCGTTCAGGGAGCGGCGGGAGGAGATTGCGCGTCGCGACGCGACCTTCCGCGAGCTGTACTCCAACCCCGACGCGGTGCTCGCCAGCGCCGACGACCTGCTGGCCGCCATGGACGAGGCGGGCGTCGACGTTGCGGTGGCGGTGGGCATCGGCTGGGCGGACCGGGACGTCGCGCGGGAGGCGAACGACTACCTCGCCGAGTGCGTGGCGCGGAGCGGCGGACGGCTGCTGGCCTTCGGCTCGGTGAACCCGGCGTGGGGCGAGGACGCGCTGGCCGAGGTGGAGCGGTGCGCGGCGGCGGGGCTCGCGGGCGTCGGGGAGCTGCACCCGGACACGCAGGGGTTCGGCATCGACGACGCGGCGGTGATGGGGCCGCTCATGGCGACGGCGAGGCGGCTGGGCATGCCGGTGCTGACGCACGCGTCGGAGCCGGTGGGTCACAGCTACGCCGGCAAGGGGACGGTCACGCCGGACAAGCTGCTGCGGTTCATCGAGGCGTTTCCGGGACAGACGGTCATCGCGGCGCACTGGGGGGGCGGGCTGCCTTTCTACGCGCTGATGCCGGAGGTGAAGGCGGCGCTCGCCGACACGTACTTCGACACGGCGGCATCGCCCTTTCTCTACACGCCGGACATCTTCCCGGCGGCCGTGCGGGTCGTGGGGGCCGAGCGGGTGCTGTTCGGGACGGACTTCCCCCTCATCAAGCACCCGCGGCTGCTGGCGCAGGTGCGCGACAGCGGCCTCCCGGTCGACGAGCAGGCGCTGATCACCGGCGGCAACGCTGCGCGGCTCTTCGGGCTGGGCGGGTGACGCCGGTGGAGACGCTGCCCGACTACCTGCGGCCGGGGCTGGACATCGTGCTGGTGGGGCTGAACCCGTCGATTCCCTCGGCGCGGACGGGGCGCTACTTCGCGAACCCGCGCAACCGGTTCTGGCGCGCGTTCAACGCGGCGGGCCTCGTCCCGGAGGCGCTGGGGCCTGAGACCGACCACCGCATGCTCGAGTACGGCATCGGCATGACGGACGTGGTGAAGCGGCCGACGGCGGGCGTCGGCGACCTCACGGCGTCGGACTTCCGGGAGGGCGCGGCGGACCTTCGCGAGCGGCTGCTGGCCGCGTCGCCGCGCATCGTAAGCTTCCACGGCGTGACGGCTGCGTCGCAGTACCGGCGGCACGCCGACGGGAGCCGCGACCGGCTGGCGCTGGGGCTGCAGGCGTGGCGCATCGGCGACTCGGCGGTCTTCGTCACGCCGAACCCGAGCCCGGCGAACGCCAGCTTCAGCCTTGAGGCGCTAACCGCGTGGTATTCGCGGCTGAAGGAGCTCCGTGACCAGCTCAAATCGGCCTGAACAGCTCCGGCTCCTCGTGGCGGTGACGCTGCCCGCCGAGGCGCACGAGGCGCTCGCGGGGGTCATCGCGAAGCTGCGGGCCGCGGAGCTGCGGGGCGTGCGCATGGTGGCGCCCGAGGGCGTCCACATCACGCTGAAGTTCCTGGGCAACGTCGACGCCAGCCGCGTACCCGCCTTGTCGGACGCGCTGGACGCCGCCGCCGGGGGCGTCGCGCCATTCGAGCTCGCGTTGGAGGGCGTGGACGCGTTTCCAGGCGCCGGGCCGCCGCGGGTGCTTTGGGCGGGCGTTACGGGCGAAACCGAGGAGTTGGCGGAGCTCGCTCGGAACGTCGACGAGGCATGCGCGGACCTCGGGTTTCCGCGCGAGCGGCGCGCGTTCAGCCCGCATTTGACGATTGCGAGGCTGCGCGATACCGCCGGCGCCGAGGACCGCCGACGGGCCGCTGAGGCGCTCGCCGCGGCGGGCCTCGACCGCTCGGCCGGCTTCCGGGTGGACGGGCTCCACCTAGTCAAGAGCACGCTCACTCCCTCGGGCGCGGTGTACGAGTTGCTGCACACGGCGCGGCTTGCGGGGAGCGGCTCGTAATTTTCGAATTAGCCGGTCACACACCAATTGCTGTAAGCCCATATTACGGTAATTTTCCGCTAGTCGTTCCTACTGTATTGTGGTTCAATGTCTCGATTTAGCATCTTCCTTCGGATGAACGTTATCGTAGAACTCCGCCAAATACCGGAGAACCGCTAGCGCATTCGATGAAAATTTGGCACTCATTTGTAGTTTTTAGCCCAACTGTAATACACTGCGACTAACGAGACTCAATCGCCCCAAGAACGCTCGATGTCTGGCCGGTGTGCGACCGGCCAGAGCGCATCGCGCGGTTCTCTGGGCAAGGAGGTCCAGGTGGATGCAGGCCACTTCCCCATTTGCCGTCACTGCAACGCCGGTGACCTGGTGCCGCTCTCCGATTTTGGTGGCCAGGGATCGACGATCCAATTCAAAGCCTGGGCGTGTACCAACCCTCATTGCGGGTTCAACATGAAGATCCGCAATGGCGACATCTATCTCAATGAGCCCATCAACAGCGGCGCAGGCCACACCCCGCGTAACCGCTGATACGCGCTCGCAAGGGCTCCGGCACCCCCGCAACCGCCCGCACCGGGCGCTCGCAGGCGTGGTATGCTCGATACACACACACCAGCGGCCCGCGGGGTGAGTCCATTGGCGACGCATGACGGCCAGATCGCCGGCGCTCCCGGCAACAAGCGCCTGGGCCTCCTGCTCCTGGGAGGCGGCGCGCTGCTCCTGGCCGTGGCCGGCGGCTTCTTCGGGTACCAGGCCTACATCGACGAGCGGTACGAGCCGGTCGTCGTCGTTGCAACGGCGCCGACACTCCCGACACAGCAGGAGCTGCTGGACATGACGCCACCGGCCGCGACCCCCGAGCCGCAGCCGCCGGCTGCCGTCGCGCCGAGCACGCCGACGGAGGCGGCGGGCGACGCGCCGTCGGCAGCGCCGCTCGCCGAGGTCTACGGGCACTGGAACGCGGCGCCGCAGGACTGGGACAACCCCTTCTGGGCCGTCGAACGGGGCGCGCCCGCGTTCACAGCGGAGTACCTGCCCGTTACGGAGCTCGACCTGCCGGAGTCCGGGCTGGCGCCGGCCACCCTCGTCCGCATCCCCGTCATCGGGCTGACGGCGTCGACCATCGAGCTGGGCGTCATCACGACGGACGAGGGGCACCTCAAGTACGAATCGCCCATTTTCGACGTCGGCATCATCCCGGGCCACACGACGCCCGGCGAGCGGGGGAACACCTGGCTCTTCGGGCACCTGGAGAGCCCGTTCAGGGACGAGGGGGCCGTCTTCCGCGACCTGCCCAAGGTCCACGACTTCATGCGGCGGGGCGAGGCGGTCTACGTCATCGTCGACAGCGACGACGGCAGCTTCCTGTACCAGGCGACGGAGTTCCGCATCATGAAGCAGGAGGACGTCACCTTCTGGGGCTCCGACGGCCGCACGGCGACGCTGGTGTGCTCGTGGCCCAAGTTCGTGTACGACGAGCGGGTGGTGGTGACGACGGAGCTGGTGGGCGCGCGGCTGAACCGCCCCCTTTCTTGACGGCCCCTCCGGCGCGCTGCTAGCATGACTGAAAGGCGATGACGGAGACCAGTACTTGGTGCCGCAGCCTCCAGCGAGTCCGGAACGGTGGAAGCGGACAGGCGAGCGCCCAGCGAATATCCCTCCCGAGCCGTGCCCCGAAGGAGCGAGACCCCGGCGGTCTCGCCTGGTAGGCCGCACCGGAAGCCCACCGTTACCACGGGCAGGGGCGTGATGGCGCCCTCCAGAGTGCGCCCCCCGTTGCCGGGGGGTGAATAAGGGTGGTACCGCGGGCAAACAGACCCGTCCCTTACCGGGGACGGGATTTTTTATGCGCCGGGTAAGCCCGGCAGGGAGCGCAGCATGTTTCAGCCGGTGTCCAGCAAGGTGAGCTTCCCGGATCTGGAGGACAGGACACTCCAGCTCTGGCGGGAGCGCGACGTCTTCCGGCGCACGTGGTCGGAGCGGGAGGGACAGCCCCTCTTCATGCTCTACGAGGGGCCGCCGACGACCAACGGCACCCCCGGCATGCACCACGTGCTCGCCCGGGTGTTCAAGGACGTCATTCCGCGCTACAAGACGATGCGCGGCTACCGGCCCTTCCGCAAGGGCGGCTGGGACACCCACGGCCTGCCCGTGGAGCTGGAGGTGGAGAAGGAGCTGGGCTTCACCACCAAGCGGGAGATCGAGGAGTACGGCATCGACCGGTTCAACGCGCTGTGCCGCGAGAGCGTCATGCGCTACAAGGGCGAGTGGGAGGAGCTGACGGAGCGCGTCGGGTTCTGGATCGACCTGGTCGACCCGTACGTCACCTTCCACAACGGCTACATCCAGACGGGCTGGTGGATCATCAAGGAGCTGTGGGACCGGGGGCTGGTGTACCTGGGCTACCGGGTGACGCCCCACTGCCCCCGCTGCGTGACGTCACTGAGTTCGCACGAGGTCTCGCTGGGCTACAAGGAGGACACGCCGGACCCGTCCATCTACGTGCGCTTCCCCCTCGAGGCCGAGCAGGACGCGGGGCTCGACGCGGCGCGGCGCATGGGGTGGAGGGAGGCCGGCTGGGAAGGCGCCGCGCCCGCCGCGCTGGCGTGGACGACGACGCCGTGGACGCTGACGGCGAACATGGCGCTGGCCGTCGCGCCGGACGAGGACTACGTGCTGATGCGCTCGGCGGACGGCGGCGAGCGGGCGCTGCTGGTCCGCGCCCGCGTCGAGGACGTGCTGGGCGAGGGCTGGACGGAGGAGGCCGCGTTCAAGGGGAGCGAGCTGCAGGGGCTCCGGTACTCGCCGCCCTTCGAGAACGCGACGGAGCACGAGGGGGCGCCCTTCCACCACCGCATCCTGCCGGCGGACTACGTCGGCGTCGAGGACGGCACGGGCATCGTGCACACGGCGCCGGCGTACGGCGCGGAAGACTACGACCTCGGGCGGCAGTTCGGGCTGCCGACGCACCACACCGTCGACATGCTGGGCGTGCTGGCGGAGGGCTTCCCGGGCGGGGGCACGTTCGTCAAGGAGGCGGACGCGGACATCACGGCGGACCTGGAGCGTCGCGGGCTGCTCTACCGGGACGGCACCATGACCCACACCTACCCCTTCTGCTGGCGGTGCGACACGCCCCTGCTCTACTACGCCAAGCCGTCGTGGTACATCCGCACCACGGCGCACAAGGACGACCTGGTGGCCATGAACCGGGAGATCTCGTGGTACCCGGGCCACTTCCAGGAGGGGCGCTTCGGAGAGTGGCTGCGGAACAACGTCGACTGGGCCATCTCGCGGGAGCGGTACTGGGGCACGCCCATCCCGGTGTGGCGGTGCCAGGAGTGCGGGCAGGACGAGTGCTTCGGCGACCTGGACGCACTGCGGGAGCGGGCGACGCCGGAGACGCGCGGCGTGCTGGAGCCGGAGGGGCTCGACCTGCACCGGCCGTACATCGACAGCGTCGTCGTGCCGTGCGCGGCGTGCGGCGGCGAGGCGCGGCGGACGCCGGAGGTGCTGGACTGCTGGTTCGACTCGGGCGCGATGCCGTACGCGCAGTTCCACTTCCCCCACGGCGCGCCGGAGCTGTTCAGCGACGGACGGTTCCCGGCGGACTACATCTGCGAGGGCGTCGACCAGACGCGGGGGTGGTTCTACAGCCTGCATGCGCTGTCCGTGCTGCTGCGCAACGACATCAGCTACCGCAACGTCATCTGCCTCGGCCTCATCCTGGACGGCGAGGGCGAGAAGATGAGCAAGACCAAGGGGAACATCGTGGAGCCGTGGGCGGTCATCAACGCCCACGGGGCCGACGCGGTGCGGTGGTACCTGCTGACGGCGGCACCGCCCGGCAACTCGCGGCGGTTCTCGCAGGACCTGGTCGAGGAGTCGGTGCGCCGGTTCCTGCTGACGCTGTGGAACACCTACAGCTTCTTCGTCACCTATGCGCGGCTCGACGGCTTCGAACCGATGGCGTCGGGGCCCCTCGAACCGGAGGCGGAGCTCGACCGGTGGGTGCTGTCAGAGCTGAACCAGCTCGTCGCGGACGTGACGGAGGAGCTGGACGGCTACAACCCGACGGACGCGGGCCGGAAGATCGAGGCGTTCGTCGAGGAGCTTTCGACGTGGTACGTGCGGCGGAGCCGGCGGCGTTTCTGGAAGAGTGAGAACGACGGCGACAAGCGCTCGGCGTACCAGACGCTGTACACGTGCCTGGTCACACTGAGCAAGCTGCTGGCGCCGCTGACGCCCTTTGTGGCCGAGGAGATGTACCAGAACCTGGTGGCCTCCGTCGACCCGGAGGCGCCGGACAGCGTGCACCTGGCGGCCTACCCGGAGGCCGACGAGTCGCGCATCGACCGGGAGCTGGCAGAGGCGGTGCAGGTGGTGATGCGCGTCGTCAGCATGGGGCGGGCCGCGCGCAGCAAGAGCCGCGTCAAGGTGCGGCAGCCGCTCTCGGAGGCGCTCTTTATGACGCGCACGGACGCCGAGGCCGCGGCGCTGCGGCGGCTGGCCGACCAGGTGCGCGACGAGCTGAACGTGAAGGCCGTTCGCACCATCGGCGCGGACGAGGCGGCGGGGCTGCTCTCCGTGCGCCTGAACGGCTCCGTGGTGGGGCCCAAGTACACGGACCGGCTGCCGGAGCTTCGCCGGGCCTTCGAGGAGGCCGACAAGGCGGCCATCGCCGGGCGGATGCTGGCGGGCGAGGCGGCGACCGTTGGCGCGTTCGAGGTTACGGCGGAGGACGTGGAGGTCGCGCCCACAACCGACGGCGACGTGGCCGGGGTGCTGGAGGGCGGCTACTTCGCGGGCGTCAACACCTCGATCACGCCGGAGCTGCGGCAGGAGGGGCTGGCGCGGGAACTGGTGCACAACATCCAGAACATGCGGCGCTCGGCGGGGCTGGACATTGCCGACCGGATAGTTGTGACGCACGAGGGCGCGGCAGAGCTGCAGGCGCTGCTGGGCGCGGGGCCGCTGGGCGACTACGTTCGCGGCGAGACGCTGGCCGTCGAGGCGTCGGCGGGAGCGCCCGGGGCGGACGACTACACGGAGACGCTGAAGATCGAAGGGATGGAGATCACGGTCGGGGTGCGGCGGGTTTAGCGGGAGTCGGCGTTGACGGCTGCGGCGGCGTTGGACTTGTCGTGCAGCGAGTTGCCCTCGCGCTCCCAGCGGGCGGCGAGGTAGGGGCTGGCGGCGAGGAGCTTCTGGAGCGTCTTGTAGCGGGAGGCGCTGAGCTTCGGCGCGCCGAGGATTCGGGCGGCCTCGCCGGCGGCGCGGGTGCCGTTGAGCACGCCCGTGCTCTTGTCGACGCGCTGCGACCATCTCTCGTGAATTTCCGACTCCCAGCCACCGTTTGACGAGGCGGCGGACAGCACCGGCGGGGCCGCAACGGCGGGGGCCGGCGGCCTCTGGATTGCGGGAGCGGGCTGCGGGACCGAGGCCGTCGGCCTCGGCGTGGAACGCGCGGGCCTTGGCCGTGACGGGGTCAGCGCCCGAACGGGAGCGGGCTGCGCGGGCTCGACGGGCGCGGGTTCCGGGGCGGGCGCTGCCGTCGACCGCTGCCGACGGTTCTTGCCGTCGACTATCTTTCCGATGACGGGCACCCTGGCTATCCCCGAGGGCTTGAGGCTGATACTGATGTCGTCGGAGCCGCGGGCGCGAGTGACCTTGACTACAGGCGACGCCTCAAGGAATTGCGTGAAGGTGCGGTAGCCCATGGAGCGGAAGTCAAAGCTGGGGTCTATGCGCATGATGGTCTGGTGCAGCCGGGAACCCCCAACCTTGCCCTCGTCGTCGGCGGAGGCGTCGATGGCGCGCTGCAGGAGGGCGTCGAGGGAACGGGTGTCGGCCGGGGCCGTGCGGGGCTCGCCACCGAGGTAGATGTAGCGGTCGCAGGCGCGGACGAGGGTCTGGGAGACGACATCGCGGCGGCCGGCGCCGATGACGGTCTTGCCCGCCGAGCGCAGCTTGCTGACGAGGGTGACGAAGTCGCTGTCGGCGGAGACGATGACGAAGGTGTCGACGGGGGAGCGGTAGAGGAGGTCGACGGCGTCGATGGCCAGGGAGATGTCGCTGGAGTTCTTGGCGACCTTGGCGGCGTGGAAGTGGTGGACGGCCTCTATGCCGAGCTCCAGGAGCGCGTCGCGCTGGCGTGCGCCCGACGACCAGTCCGCGTAGGCCCGCTTGACGATGATGCGCCCGAGGTCCGAGAGCTGGTCGAACAACCCCTGGACGGAGCCGAGCCCGACGTTCTCGTAATCGATCAGGACGGCGATCTGAGATTCACTCATGCAACTAGGGTACTCCGTATGTCGAGAAGCGGCTAGTGGCTGCGCCAGATGACGGGGGCCAGTGTTCGTGCCTAATGGCCGCTCTCATCGAACTGCTGCTCCTTGATGACGCCGGCGTCCAGCAGCGCGGCCACGAGCGACGCGGCGGCGCGGTAGACGGCGCCGACGGTGGAATCGTCCTCGCCGCGGTGGCCGCCGTGCAGGCTGTCGCCTTGAAGGCGGAGCAGGCATTCGCGCGTGCCTCGGGCGGGGTAGGAGACCTCGACCTCGAGCGGGCCGACGAGGGAGATGGCTTCCAGCAGCCGCTCGACGTCGATGACGGCGACCCATAGCTTGCCGAGGCAGCGGGGGCAGGAGCCGCGGGGGCTGTAGGGGTCCCTGTGGTCCTCGCGGCCGGTGCCCTCGCAGCGGGGGCACCAATCACGCAGGCCGTCCAGCCACCGGGCGACGAAGTCGGCCAGGGCGGGGATGTCGGCCGTGCGCGGGTCAACCTGGACCACTGCCGCCCCCTTCCGGCGGCCTCCCCCCTTCGAGAACCTCAGGACAGGCTTCGACAGGCTCAGGACGGCCGCTCGGGGACATTGTACCGCACGGTGCGAGGGGGGCCCCTAGATCTGGCTGTAGCCGCTGCCGGGGCGGTCCACGCCGGTGCCGACGCCCTTCTGGATGACGCCGTGCTCCAGGAGGATTTTCTGGCTGTAGGTCACCATGCCGTTCATCTTGTCGTGGGGCTCAGAGGCGAGGAGCAAGACGGCTTGAGCCATCCACTCGGGCGGCTCGCCGTTCTCGTCGCCGATGTAGCGGGAGCCGCCGTGGAAGACGGCGCCGGCGGTGGGGACGATGATCGACGGCGAGAGGGCGGTGACGGCGATGTTGTCGTCCCTGACCTCCTGCGCAAGACCCTGGGTGAACCGCTCGAGAGCGGCCTTGGCGGCGCCGTAGCCGGTGACGGCGGGCGCGTAGGAAGTCGTCTGGGCGTAGGGGGCGCTGCCGGGCCCGATAGCGGCGCCGGAGGAGATATTGACGATGGCGCCGCTCTTGCGGGGCACCATGTCCTCCAGCACGGCCTGGCTCAGGACGAAGGAGGCGTGGACGATGATCTGGAAGCTGCGGATCCAGCTGTCGTAAGGGAACTCGGCGACGGGCAGAAAGACGGCGAGGGCGGCGTTGTTGACGAGGACATCGACGGGGCCGTAGGTGTGGCGGGCCTCGTCGACGACGCGGCGGCACTCGTCGGGGTCGGCGAGGTCGGCGGCCAGCGCGGTGGCCTCGCCGCCGGCCTCGCGGATGGCGGCGACGGTGCCCTCAAGGGAGCCGGGGAAGGGTTGGTTGGGCTCGCCGGGCCGGCCCTGGTCGCGCATGTAGGTGGTCATGTCGTGGCTGCCCTCGGAGAGGGTGCGGGCCACGCACAGGATGCGGCCGCCCTCGGCGGCGAGGCACTTGGCGATGGCCTCGCCGATGCCGCGGCTGGCCCCGGTGACGATGACAGACTGGCCGTCAAGCTTGCCCACGATGTTCCTCCACGCTGGTGTGCCGGTCGACACAGCTCGATCAGGCTGCAGTCTCGGCTCAGGGGAAGCTACGGGACGGGGTGCGGCGTGTCAAGGGACGGGGGGCTGGGGGCATACCCCCAGCGCTAGAAGATGATGCTCACTGCGCCGTGGTGCGCCAAGGACTCATGGTCCAGGACTGCGCGGCGGTAGGTGATCATGAACCCTCCGTCGACGCGCTTGAGCCTGTACTCATAGTGACCGACGTACGGGGCGTCCTCGCCGCTGCGGAAGCGGTAGACCAGGGCGTTGGCGGTCACCCGCAGGTCGTTTTCGCCGGTCTCCTCCACACGGACGTTGCTGATGAAGCGACGGGTGCGGGACCAGGGGTATTCCCGGTGCGCGTGGCGGCCCTTCAAGCGCCGCACCCTTGCCCGAAGGCGCACGATGTCATCGTTGATGAAGACCAGGTCCTGTGCAGGGTCCGCTCCCGGCAGGTCGGGCGTGGGGACCACGTACGTGGCATCCTCGGTAAAGAGGGCAAACCACTCGTCCAGGCGCCACTCGTCCAGCAACGCGGCCTCTTCGTAGAGGAAGTCCTCGACCTCTTCCCTGATGGAGCGGGAATCGCGTGCCTGCATCCTTCAGTTGTCCTTTCCGCCGGGTACCTGATCCGCCACCTCGACCGCATCGAGGCCCCTCAGGAGGCCGTGCCAGTGCCGCCAGAAGGCCCGCAGCGACAACTCATCGGCAGTCGAAGATACGCGGTGCATGCCCTTGGAAATATCGGACCATACCATTTCGCCAGCCTGAAAGCCCGCCTGGCACGATTCAGCCGCCTCCGTGTCATCCGGGGTCCCAAGGCCCCCGGGGCCCAGGAACGTGATGAAGTTGTCCAGACGGCGGGCAAGCAAGTTCGCGCTGTGCTCTCCGGGCACCAGGTTCCAGGCAGTGCACGCCGTACTGCCCGGCGCAGTGGGATCGAAAACCCGGATGATGGTGAAAATGAAGTCGTTGATGAGCAGGTTCGGAAAGATGAGGAGGGCGTGGTTCACGTCGGCTATTTGATGGGTCCTCTCCTCTCCGTGCAGCTCTACCAGCCGCTCACGGATGCCCTCTATCTCTTCCCTGGAGTCTTCGCCCAGGGAGGGGTGCCAATGGGCGACGGTGCGGCCGGCCAGCCCGGCGCTTTCCTGGACCAGATGGCCGTTGCCCAGGAGCCGGACCACGCCGGGCGGCCAGTTGCCGAAGGAGGCCTCTCCCGGTGTGCCTTTGGCGAGAGTGGAAATGTAGTCGAAGTAGGTGGAATGCAGAGGCAGCAGGTGATAGCTGTCCATCGCGTTCTCGACCAGCAGTTTCCAGTTCGAACGCACGGTGTAGTCGTTGGAACCGCGGCTTATCTTCAACCCGACCTCGGACTGGTCGGCTATGAGATCGATGTACTCTCTTGCGCCGGCGAGGTACGTGCAGAGGTCTTCAACGTCCGGATTGAAGCTGACGAAGTAGAAGCCGCGGTAGCTGTCGACGCGGGGGGGCGGCCGGAGCCCCATCTCTGCCCGGTCGCAACCCTCGCTGTAGCCTGCTTCGTCGGGCCTCCGCAGAAGTTCTCCTTCCGTGTTGAAGGTCCAAGCGTGGTAGAAGCACTGAAATATCGCGGCGTTGCCCTCATCACGGCGGCACACCACGGCGCCGCGGTGCGGGCAGGTGTTCAGGAACACCCGCACCTCGCCGTCCCTGCCCCTCACGAAGAACAGCGGCCGTCCCGCGACGTCGCGCCGTCGGTAGTCACCCGGCTCCGCCACTTCCGATTCGTGCCCCAGGTAGAGCCAGCAGCGATCGAAGATACGCTCCCTCTCCAGCTCCAGGACACCCGGCGAGGTCATCGAGGAACGGTGGTAGCGGAAGATGCCCTTTTCAGCGTCATCGATGATGAAGTCCGTTGTCTCCATGCGGCGCCTCCCTGGAGCGCCTCGCTCCGGCTTTCCGTTCACAGTGCCGGTCGCCTCAAGCGCGCGCCGTTCTACTCGCTTTGCGGCCTGAGGAGCGCCCTCCTTGCCCAATGGTACCATCGCCCCACGTCGCGCGCCCGTCAACGGTGTCCGCAACATCCAATTTGGTTGAGGGCAGCGGGTGCACTATAATCGCACGGCGTCTCGCGCCGCTGTCGATTCCAACAAGCACAGGGCCGCAGCGGGGCGCGAAGTCTGTGGAAGGGGGGCAGGCGCCCGGTTGCCGCTGGGCAACGCGCCGAAGTCCGTGCATGACGATCGAAGCGACCTCCTCCTTCCCTCGGTATGAGATCGACGAGCGGCCGCCGCGCCTCCTCGCCGCGGGGCTGGGGGTGCAGTCCGCGCTGCTGGCCATCGCGCCCATCGCGCTGATACCCATCCTGCTGGCGCAGGCGGCGGACAGCTCCGCCGCGTTCTCCGCGTGGGCGGTGTTCGCCATGCTCATCGTCAACGGGGCCGGGGCGATCGTGCAGGCGTTCCGGGTGGGCCCCCTGGGCGCGGGGCTGTTCATCGTGCCGTACCCGTCGCCCACGACCATCCCCTTCTGCATCCTCGCGCTGCAGGAGGGCGGGACGGGGACGCTGGCGGCGCTGGTGCTGGTGTCCGGCGTGTTCCAGATCGCGCTGTCGCTGCGGATGTCGCTGCTGCGGCGCATCATCACGCCGGCGGTCAGCGGGGCCATCCTCATCCTGCTGATGATCACGCTGGCGCCGGTGCTGTTCCGCAACCTGGACAGCGTGCCGGAGGGGCGCACGAGGCGGCGGGGCCAGTGTGTATCCTGGTGACCTTCGCGGTCATTCTCGGGCTGCTGATCCGGGGGTCGGCCACGTGGCGGGTGTGGGCCTCCATCATTGGCATCGTGGCGGGCTCGGTCGCGGGCGCATTCTTCGGCATCTACGACTTCGAGCCCGCGAAGGAGGCGGCCATAGCGGGCCTCCCGCTGGAGGGGTGGCCGGGGCTGGCATTGAGCTTCGACGCCACCTTCTGGGCGCTGCTCCCGGTCTTCCTTTTCCTCTCCGTGGTCCTTGTCCTGCAAGGGAGCTCCGTCACACTTTCGACGCAGCGGGTCTCGTGGCGGACGCCGCGGGCGATGGACTTCCGGCGGGTGCAGGGCGCGGCGGCAGTGACGGGGGTGGTGAACGTGGCGTCGGGGCTTGCCGCAGTGATGCCCATCACCACGAGCCCGCGGGGCGTCGCGTTCGCGCAGCAGACGGGCTGCGCGTCCCGGCAGGTGGCCGTCGCCACGGGCGCGCTCATTGTCGCGGCGGCGTTTTTCCCGAAGCTGTGGAGCCTGCTGCTGGGGATCCCCGACACGGTGATAGCCGTGTACATGATCCTGCTGGTGGGGCCGCTCATCGTCGAGGGCATGAAGCTGATCGTCCAGGACGCGCCCGACTACCGGACGAGCCTCGTGATCGGGACGGCGCTGACGGTGGGGATCGGGCTGCAGACGGGGCTGCTGCCGCTGCCGGTCGGCGACCTGTGGGAGGCGGTGCTGCAGAAGGCGCTGACGGGCGGCGGCCTGGCGCTGGTGCTCCTCACGGTCTTGGCGGAGTTCCGGCGGCAGCGGCGGAGCCGCCTCCAGGTGGACCTGAGCATGGACGAGCTGCCCAGAGTGAACGACTTCGTGGAGCGATTCGCGGCGGGCCGGGGCTGGAGCCCGGAGATGACGGCCCGGGTACAGGCCGCCTCCGAGGAGACGATGCTGGTCCTGCAGGAGGGGCACGAGGACGACACCGGCGAACGGCGCCGGCGGCTGGTGGTGGACATCGGCAGCGCGGGGCCCGCGGCGGAGCTGGAGTTCATCAGCGTGGGCGGCGGCGCGGACAACCTCGAGGACCGGATCGCGCTGCTGTCGAAACCGCTTCCGGCGGAAACGGAGCTGGGAGCGCCGGACCTTGAGACGGCGGTGGAGCGCGACGTCTCGCTGCGGCTCATGCGGCACTACGCGTCGTCCGTGAGCCACCGCCAGTACTTCGAGACGGAGATCGTGTCGCTGCGGGTGGCGCCGCCCCAGCGGTAGTTTTCGGCCTCTCCTCCCTAACTGATACCTAATTGAGACACGCGGTTTTCGTGCACGCTGTTGGTATACTTGTACCGTCAAAGCGGGCGCGACTGTAAGGCGAAACGCACATCGCTTATGGTCTCAACAAGCCATGCTTTTGAGAGCGGCTTTACCATTTGCCTGGTGACACGCAGCGGTTGACCCTTCGGAAACCAGAGTTGACGTGGAGCGCAGCGTTGGCGAACAAGCATAGAGCTTCAGCTTCCGAACCGGGCAAGGCGAACGACCCGATCGCCATCGTCGGCATGGCGTGCAAGTTCCCCGGGGCGCCGGACCTGGCGTCGTTCTGGCGGCTGCTGGAGTCGGGGGGCAACGCCATCACGGAGGGTGTGCCCGGCTCCGGCGTCGGGCGCATCGGCGAGTTCTACCCCGAATCGGCCAAGGACAGTCCCGCGTGCCACTATGCGGCGCTGGTGGACAACATCGACCTCTTCGACGCGGACTTCTTCCGCATCTCTCCGGTGGAGGCGCAACTGCTGGACCCCCAGCAGCGCATGGTGCTGGAGACGTGCTGGCAGGCGCTGGAGGACGCGCTGGTGGACCCCGAACGGCTGAAGGGCAGCCGCACGGGCGTGTACGTGGGCATCAGCAACAACGACTACCGCACCATCAGCCTGGAGGCCAACCAGCCGACGGAACCGGCCGCGAGCCTGTACGCCGTCGCGGGGACGTCCTTCAACACCGCCGCCGGCCGCGTCGCCTACGCGCTGGGGCTCGAGGGCCCGGCGATGGCCGTCGACACCGCGTGCTCGTCGTCGTTGTTCGCGCTGCACCAGGCGGTGGCGTCGCTGCAGCGGGACGAGGCCGACCTGATCGTGGTCGGCGGGGTGCAGGCGATCTTCCTCGGGCGGCTGACGCAGCTGCGGGCGAACGCGCGGATGCTGTCGCCCGACGGCCAGTGCAAGGCGTTTGACGCCTCGGCCAACGGCTTCGTGCGCGGCGAGGGCTGCGGCATGGTGGTGCTGAAGCGGCTCAGCGACGCGCAGACGGACGGCGACCGCATCTGGGGCGTCGTGCTAGGGTCGGCAGTCAACCAGGACGGGGCGAGCACGGGGATGACGGTGCCGAGCGGGGCGGCGCAGGAGCAGGTCATCGTGGAGGCGCTGCGGCAGGCGAGCATCGAGCCGCACGAGGTCGACTACCTGGAGGCGCACGGGACGGGCACGGAGGTGGGCGACCCCATCGAGTTGAACGCGGCGGCCGCCATCTACGGCCAGGGGCGCGACGAGGCAAACCCGCTGCTGGTCGGCTCGGTCAAGACGAACGTTGGGCACCTGGAGCCGGCGGCGGGCGTGGCCGGGCTGATGAAGGTGCTGCTGTCCATGCACAGCGGGGTCATCCCCAAGCACCTGCACTTCAACAACCCGAACCCTCGCGTGGACTGGGACAGGCTGCCGGTGAAGATCACCTCCGAGACGACGGCGTGGCCGGACGTGGGCGAGCGGCCGCACCGGGCGGGCATCAGCTCCTACGGGTGGTCCGGCACCAACGTGCACGTGGTCGTCGAGGCGTACCCGGGCGAGGCGCCCACGTCCGTCGCCACCGGCGGGATGCCGCAGCCGGCGGGCGCGGCGCAGGCGATCGCCCTGCCCGAGGCCGGGGCGGCGGACGGCGACGAGAAGGCGCCGCGGCCCGCACGGCTGCTGCCCCTCGCCGGCAAGAGCGCCGACGCCCTCCGCGACAACGCGAGGGCATACCTGAAGTGGCTCGACGAGCAGGCCGGCGAGGCGTTCGCCTCGGGCGACGCGACAGCGCCGGAGCTCTCCGACATGGCGTGGTCGGCGAGCGTTGCGCGGAGCCACTTCGACTTTCGGAAGGGCGTCGTCTTCCGCGACGCTGTTTCGCTGCGGGACGGCCTGCGTGCCGTCGCGGATGCGGTGGATGACCCGGCGTTGCAGACGGCGACGAAGGTCGCGTTCGCGTACACGGGGCAAGGCAACCAGTGGGCCGGCATGGGCGAAGGCCTCTACGAGAGCGAGCCGGTCTTCCGCGCCGTGCTGGACCGGTGCGACAAGCTCATCCGGGAGGAGCGCGGCGTGTCGCTGCTGGACGTGATGTTCGGCAGGCCGGACGCGGGCGGCGACCTGGATGAGCCGCAGTGGACGCAGCCGGCCATCTACGCGCTGGAGGCCGCGCTGACGGCGCTGTGGAAGAGCGTCGGCGTGGAGCCGAGCGTGGTCGTGGGGCACAGCCTGGGCGAGATCGCGGCGGCGCAGGCTGCGGGCGTGTTCTCGCTGGAGGACGGGCTCCGGTTCGCGTCGGCGCGCGGGCGGCTGCTGGGCGCGCTGCCGAGGGCGGGGGCGATGGCGGCGGTCTTCGCACCGGCGCCGCAGGTGGAGGCCGCCATCGACGCGTGGAAGGCCGACCACCCGGGTTCGGACGTGGTCATCGGCGTCGACAACGGCACGCACCAGGTGGTCAGTGGCCCGGCGGAGGAGACCAACGCCTTCGTGGACAAGCTGGAGAAGGCCGAGGTCAACGTGCGGCGGCTCAGAGCGAGCCCGGCCTACCACAGCCCGCTGGTGGAGCCCGCCCTCGACGACCTGGAGGCGGTGTTTGCGGACATGGAGGTCTCGGCGGCCGGGATCACGCTGCTCAGCAACCTCACCGGCGCGCCCATTGGCGCGGAGGACAGGCTGGACGGCGCGTACTGGCGGCGGCACGCCCGCTCGCCGGTGGCGTTCCGCCGGAGCGTCGAGAGCCTGGCTGAACTGGGCGTCGACGCAGTCATCGAGCTTGGGCCGCACTCGGTGCTGGGGCCGCTGGTGTCGCTGAACTGGCCGCAGCGCCCGGGCGCCGTCACGTCGCCCGTCGCCCTGCAGAGCGTGCTGCGGCCCTCGTTCGACGGCTCGGAGCCGGAGCGGGCCGACGCCTACGTGCGAGCGGTCGCGGGGGCGTACGAGGCGGGGTTGCCCGTCGACCTGGCGGGGCTGTTCGCCGGGGAGGACCGGCGGAAGATCTCGGTGCCGGGCTACCCGTTCCAGCGGCGCCGGTACTGGGTCACGGCCACGCAGCGGCGGAGGGCCGGCGACGCCCATCCGCTGCTGGGCGTGAAACACGAATCGCCGCGCGGCGAGGTGATGTACGAGACGGAGATGTTCCCGTCCGACCCGCAGTGGCTCAAGGACCACCGCGTGTACGGGCGCGTCGTCATGCCGGGGGCGGTGTTCGGGGCGATGGCCGCGACGGTGCCACTCGCGGAGGGCGGGGGCGCGGGCGTCGTGGAGGAGCTACAGCTCCACAACCCGCTCGTGTACCCGGAGTACGAGGCGGAGGACGGCACCGCGGAGCCGGGGCGGCGGGTGCAGCTGGTCGTCGACGCGGGCAAGGCCGGTCAGGCGCGACACTTCGAGGTGTACAGCCGGGGCAGGGACGACGAGGAGTGGACGCTCCACGCCGAGGGCGACCTGTCGCCGGGCGCGGCCCCGCGCGGTGGCAACGACCGGGTGCAGCTGGAGGCGCTGGCCGACGGGAAGGAGCCCCAGGACATCGGCGCGTACTACCGGACCAAGGCGGCCAGCGGCATCGACTTCGGCCCGTCCTTCCGGACGGTCGAGAGCCTCTGGTGCGAGGGGCTGGAGGCCGTCGGCGAGGTCGCGCTGCAGGGCGCGGCGGACGGGCAGACGGACGGCATTCACCCGCTGCTGCTGGACGGGTGCTTCCAGGTGCTCTCGGCAACACGGACGCTGTCGGGCATCGGCGGCGACGCGACGTACTTGCCCTTCGCATGGGAGCGGCTGTGGTTGAACGGCCCGCTGCCGGAGCGCCTGGTGTGCCACGCCCGGGTGCGGGAGCCGGCGCAAATCGAGGGTCAGGACGGGTCGGCGGCGCAGACGCCGGAGACGCTCACGGGCGACATGTGGCTCTACTCGGCTGAGGGGTTCGTGCTCGGCGGGCTGACGGGCTTCACGCTGAAGCGCGCCACACGCGCGGCGCTGCTGGCGTCGACCGAGGACCTGCAGGAGCTGCTGTACGAGGCGGTCTGGCGCGAGCGCCCGCTGGAGGGCCGGCGCCCCGCAGCCGACGGGCTGACGAGCCCCTCGGAGATAGCCGCCAACACCGGCACCTTCGCGGAGTACATCTCCCGCGAGGGCGTGGAGACCGGCGACCGGGCGGCGGTGCTGAACGACCTCGAGCGGCTCTCTCGTTCGTACGCGCTGGCGGCGCTGGAGCGGCTCGGCTGGGGGCGCGAGGCGGGAGCGGCGGTCGACCCGGGCGCGCTCCGCGAGGCGCTGGGCGTCATCCCCGAGCACGCCAAGCTGCTGGAGCGGATGCTGCGGCTGCTCTCGGACGGCGGCGTGCTGTCGAAGTCGGCGGACGGCGCGTACAGCGTCGTCGTTGGCGCGGGGGACGCGCTGCCGGACGAGGCGCTCGCGGACAGTGAGGCCTTCGCCGACTGGATGGCCGGGCGGTACCCCCACGGACTCGGCGAGCTGGGCATGCTCAGGCGGAGCGGCAGCGCGCTGGCCGAGGTGCTGCGCGGCGAGGTGGACCCGCTCTCGATCATGTTCGCCAGCGAGGGCCCCGGCGCGACGGAGTTCTACTCGGACGCGCCGTCGTCGCGGGCATCCAACCGGATCCTGGGCGACGCGGTGGCGTCGGCCGTGGCCAACTGGCCGGAGGGCCGGCGGATGCGCATCCTGGAGGTGGGCGCGGGCACCGGGGCGGGGACAGCGTCGGTGCTACCGGAGCTGCCGGCGGGCAACTTCGACTACATGTACACCGACATCTCGGCCGGCTTCTTCGGCGAGGCCGAATCCCGGTTCATGGGCTCCGGCCACGCCATCGAGTACCGCCCGCTCAACATCGAACGGGACCCGGCGGAGCAGGGCTTCGACCTGCACGCCTACGACATGGTCATCGCGGTCAACGTGCTTCACGCCACCCGCAGCCTGACCGAGACGCTGGGGCACTGCATGGACCTGCTGGCGCCGTCCGGGCAGCTTTTGGCGATGGAGAGCCTGAAGGGACGCGGCTGGCAGGACATGACCTTTGGGCAGCTCGACGGCTGGTGGCGCTACTCGGACGACTACCGGCCCAACCATGCGCTGGCCTCGCCGGACGTGTGGCAGCGGGCGCTGGCCGACACCGGCTACGTCGACTCCGCCGTGCTCGGCGGCGAGAGCTTCGGAGACGCGGGCCCGCTGGGTTCCGGCGTCATCCTCGGGCAGGCGCCGGACACGGTCTCGTGGCCAGCGGGCGTCTGGCTCGTTGCGGGCGACGACGCCAACGCAGTCGAGATCGCCGACGGGCTTGCCGCGCTGGACCAGACCGTTGTCACGGCGGACGCCGCGGACAGGGCGTCATGGCGGGAGACGCTGGAGGCGCTGCCGTCGGACGCGCCGCTGCGAGGCGTCGTGCACTTCTACGCGCTCGCCGGGCACGGCCGACACGCGACGACGGCAGAGGTCGCCGAGGACGCAAAGCGGGCGGGGGCGAGCGCGCTGGCGCTGGTGCAGGCCATGCAGGACGCCGACGTCACCCCCACGCTCGGAACGTGGTTCCTCACGCGGGGCGCGCAGGCGCTGGACCGCGACTACATGCGCGAGAGCATCGGCGAGCTTGCCGGCGCGACGCTGTGGGGCTTCGGAAAGGCGATGGCGCGCGAGGTGGGCTCCCTGCAACCGCGGATGATCGATCTCGACCCCGACACGCCGACGCCCGTCGACACGGTGGTCGACGCGCTCATGTTCCCGGACGGGGAGACGCACGTGGCCTACCGCTCGGGCAGGCGCTTCGCCACCCGGCTGGTGCGGCGGGGCGACGGGCGGTCGAGCATGACCATGCCCGACGACCGCGAGTGGCGGCTCGTTCCCTCGGCGGGCGAGGGGCTGGCGGGGCTGCACGCGGAACCGGCGCCCCCGCGGCCGCTGGAGGACGGCGAGGTCCGCGTGGCAGTGGAGGCGGCGGGCCTCAACTTCTCCGACGTGCTCATCAGCGTCGGGGCCGTGGAGCTGGACCCGCAGCTGGGCGACGAGTTCTGCGGCCGCATCACCGAGGTGGGGCCCGGTGTCACAGAGTTCAACACCGGCGACAGGGTGCTCGGGCTCGGCATCGGCACGTTCCGGCCGGAGGTCGTGACGCGCGCCGCCATGGTCGCGCCCGCGCCCGACGGCATGCCCGCGGCGGCGCTGGCGACGTTCCCGACGTCGTTCGTATCGGCGGAGATGGCGTTCCAGATGTCCGGGCTGCACGCCGGCGACCGCGTCCTCATCCACACCGCCTCGGGCGGCGTCGGTCTGGCGGCGATCCAGCTCGTGCGGGCCGCGGGCGCGGAGGTCTTCGCGACGGCCAGCGGCCCGAAGCAGGCATACCTGCGCTCGCTGGGCATCGAGCACGTCTTCGACAGCCGCACCACCGACTTCGGCGAGCGGGTGCTGGAGGCGACGGGCGGAGAAGGCGTCACCGTCGTGCTGAACAGCCTGACCGGCCCGGGCTTCATCGAGGCGAGCGTGGACTGCCTCGCCGGCGCCGGCAGGTTCGTGGAGATGGGCCGCCGCGACATCTGGACGGCGGACCAGATGGCAGAGGTCAGGCCCGACGTCGCCTATTCGGTGCTCGAGGTCGACCAGCTCAAGCGGCGGGAGCCGGCGACGGCGGGGGCGTCCCTGCGGCGCGTCATGGCGCGCGTCGAAACGGGCGAGCTGAAGCCGCTGGTGTACACGCGCTGGCCCATGGCCGAGATCAGCGATGCCATGGAGTTCATGCGGTCTGCGCGGCACATCGGCAAGAACGTCATCGTCATGCCGCCGCTCACGGACGGGCGGCTGAGGGCCGACTGCAGCTACCTGGTCACGGGCGGACTCGGCGGCATCGGCATCGTGGTCGCGGGGTGGCTGGCCGACCGGGGCGCGGGCGTCATCGTGCTCAACGGGCGCCGGCCGCCGGACCCCGAGGCGGAGGAGGCGATCGAGTCGCTGCGGCGGCAGGGCGCCGACGTGCGCGTCGAGCTTGCGGACGTGACGGACCCGGCGGCCATCGACGCGATGCTGGCCCGCATCGACGCGGACATGCCGCCGCTGGCGGGGGTCATCCACAGCGTTGGCGTGCTCTCCGACGGATCGCTGGGGAACCAGACGTGGGAGCGGTATGAGACGGTGCTGTGGCCGAAGGTGCTGGGCGCCTGGCGGCTGCACGAGGCCACGATGGACCGCGACCTGGACCTGTTCGTGCTCTTCTCCAGCATTACGGGCATCGTCGGCAACTCCGGCCAGGGCAACCACGCCGCGGCCAATGCCTTCCTCGACCAGCTTGCGGGCTACCGCAGGGCGCTGGGCCTGCCGGGGCAGGCTATCGCCTGGGGCGCGTGGGCGGGCCTGGGTGAGGCGGAGGAGCAGCGGGAGCGCATCGAGCGGCAACTTGCCGCCTCGGGCACCGGCTGGATCAGCCCGCAGCAGGGCCTCCGGGCCTTCGACGAGCTGGTGCGCCAGGACACCTCCGCCGCTATGGTCGCGGCTGTGGACTGGCCCGTGCTGGCCGAGAACTTCGAGGAGCGCCCGCTCTTCCTGGACGAGCTGCTGGCGGACGAGTCAGCGAGCGGAGCCGTCGGCTCCGCAGCGGACGCCGACCTGCTCTCGCAGCTTCGAGAGCGCTCGCCGGCCGCGTGGGAGGAGGCGCTGGTCTCCTTCCTCCAGCGGGAGCTGCAGGCGGTGCTGCGCTCACCATCGACGCCGGCGCCCAACATAGGGTTCTTCGACCTGGGCATGGACTCGCTCATGTCGGTGGAGCTGCGGAACCGCATGAACCGCGCGCTGTCCGGGCAGTACACGGTCTCCAACACGGCGGTGTTCGACTACCCCAACGTGGCGGCGCTGGCCGCGCACCTCGCGGGCGAGCTGGGCGAGGCGCTGGGAAGCGACGGCGCCGGTTCAGCCAGCGTAGCCGCCCCCCGCGTTCGCAGGGAGGTCCCGGCGGATGAGGATGCAGTCGCCATCGTGGGCATGGCTTGCCGGTTCCCCGGGGCGCCAGACCTGGAGTCGTTCTGGGAGCTGTTGGCGACCGGGACCGACGCCGTGACCGACGGCCGGCAGGACGCCGGGCCATGGACGGGTGTGATGGGCGACCCGCAGGCGGAGAACCCCCTGTACCGCAGAGGCGGCTTCGTTGAGGGAATCGACAAGTTCGACAACTCCTTCTTCCGCATCTCGCCCATTGAGGCGCGGATGATGGACCCGCAGCAGCGGATGCTGCTGGAGACCACGTGGCAGGCGCTGGAGGACGCGGGCATAGACCCGGGGGGACTCAGGGGCAGCCGCACGGGCGTTTACGTGGGCGTTGGCGGAAGCGAGTACCGCGAAGTGATCACGGCCAGCGGGCAGGACGAGATGTACTTTGGGACGACGGGGAGCGTGACGGCCGGACGGGTCGCCTTCGTCCTCGGGTTGGAGGGTCCCGCCATAGCGGTGGACACGGCCTGCGCTTCGTCGCTCGTCGCCGTGCATCAGGCTGCGGCGGCGCTGCAGCGCGGCGAGGTGGACATGGCCCTGGCGGGCGGCACCAACTCAACCCTGTCCCTGCCGATAGTCCGTTTCCACCGCGACATCGGCATGATCTCGGCGAGCGGCCAGTGCAACGCCTTTGACGCCAGCGCCGACGGCTTCGTCCGAAGCGAGGGCTGCGGCGTGCTGGTCCTCAAGCGCCTCAGCCATGCGGAAGCGGACGGCGACCGCATCTGGGGACTCGTCCTCGGCTCCGCGGTGAACCAGAACGGAGCGAGCGCGGGCCTGCCGGTGCCGAACGGCCCGGCGCAGGAGCGGGTCATGGAAGACGCCCTCGCCCGGGCCGGCGTGGAGCCCTCGGACATCGACTACATGGAGGCGCACGGCACCGGCACCGTGCTTGGCGACTCGATCGAGCTGAACGCGCTGGCGTCGGTGTATGGACGGGGACGCGACGCCGACCGTCCGCTGCTTGTCGGCTCGGTGAAGACGAACATCGGGCACGGCGAGTGGGTGGCGGGCATGGCAAGCATCATGAAGGCGGTGCTGGCGATGCGGAGCGGCCTTATACCGGCGCACCTCCACTTCCGGGAGCCGAATGCCAGCCTCCCATCGGACCAGACATCCCTGCGCATCACGTCGCAGCAGACGGCGTGGCCGTCGGCGCCGGGCAGGCGCGTGCTGTCGGCGGTGAACTCCTTCGGCCTTTCGGGCACGAACGCCCACATGGTGTTGGAAGGCCACGGGCCGAACGGGAACGGCGCGCCGGCCAGCGCCCTGCAACCGTCGGGGGAGCCGCAGGCGGTGGAGGTCTCGCTGCGGGCGCCCTTTGCGGACGTGCCGCCGCCGGAGGACACGGCCGGCGGCCGAGAGGCGCGCGTACTGCCGATCTCGGGGAAGACGCCGCAGGCGCTTCGCGCCATGGCCTCGCGGTACGTGGAGTGGCTCGACGAGCATGCGCTGGAGCTTGCCGGTGACGGGGCGTCGGAGCTGCTCGCCGACATGGCGTGGACGGCGGGCGGCGGGCGCAGCCACTTTGGCCATCGCGCGGGGCTGGCCTTCCGCGACGTCTCGGAGCTGCGGGCCGGGCTGCAGGCGCTGGCCGACTCGGAGGTTGCGGGCGACGAGGAGCCACGCGCCACGAGCAAGGTCGCCTTCGTGTACTCGGGCGCAGCGGGCGGGTGGCCGAGCGGGGCCGCGGAACTGTACCGGACGGAGTCCGTCGTGCGGGCGGTGCTGGACCGGTGCGAGCGAACGTTGCATGAAGAGCGTGGACTGTCGCTGCTGGAGCCGCTGCTCGGTGGCGACGAAGCTGCCCTCACAGGCGATCCGGCGCTGGGGCGGGCAGCCACGTTCGCCATGCAGGCGGGCATGACGGCGCTGTGGCAGAGCGTTGGACTGCGGCCGGGCGCGGTGTACGGAGACGGCATCGGCGAGCTCGCGGCGGCGCTTGCCGCCGAGGCGCTGAGCATCGAGGACGGGCTGCGGCTCGCGTTGGCCCTTAGCGGCCCCGAAGCCGCGCTGCCGCAAGTGACCGCAAACCGCCCTTCGACGACGATGGTCAGCAGCGTGACGGGCCGTGCCATCCAGCCCTCGGACGACCTGGACAACGCCCACTGGCGGAAGCTGACGGGAGACACGGCGTCGCAGGAGGCATGCCTGGAAGCGCTCGCGAGCACAGGCGCCGACTTCGTGGTGGAGGTCGGCGACAGGGCCAGTGAGGGCGCGGCGGCGGCGCTGTGGCCGACCGGTACCGACGGGGAGACCGCCGCCTTCGTTGACGGCTCGAACAGCTTCCCGGACGCCGTGGCACGAGCGTATGAAGCGGGCGCAACACTGTCGTTTGACGGCCTGTTCGTTGGCGAGTCGCGCCGGCGGGTCTCGATACCGAGCTACCCGTTCCAACGCCGGAGCCTGTGGGTGCAGAGCCGGTGAGAGCGCAGGGCGAGACATAGTTTTGCACTTTTGCAGGAGCAAGAAAACGCACTAAGTTCATAGGCAAATGTGCGCTTTTGAAGTTGACCAGCTAAATCCGCTTTGTTACTCTTACGCGGTATCCTCATATACATGAAGGGAGTATCGGTATGGCAACGACAGAAGAGCGCGTCAGGAAGCTTGTCGACGACAACCTGGAAGTTGACGGGCAGCCAATTGGCCCCAAGCTCGAACTGGACACGCACCTTGGTGAAGCGGGTGTGTCTTCGGTTGACTTCGTCGCCTTCATGAAGGTGGTCGCCCAGGATTTCGGCGTCGAGATGACCGAGGGCGACTGCGTGGAATTGGTGACCCTCAGGGCGCTGATCGAGTACCTGGACAAGGCCGCGGCCTAACCAACGCGCAGGCAAGCGACAGCCCGTCGCTCGGGCCCTCAAAGTGAGGCAGAATCGAGAGTTGCAGCACACCTGGGGGCAGAGCGGCGGGCGTCCTGTGTGCGCGAGTCGAGACCGCCCATAGACGCTATAATATCTTCCATGCGTATTCCAGCGGCCGAACCGTGGTGGAGCCCGTTCCGCACCATCGGCAGCGCCGAGGTCTTCCATGTCGACCTCACTGTCAACGCTGCCCGGGAAGCGTCGGCGTATGCCTGGATGGACGAGCGCGAGCACGCCAAGGCAGCGAGGTACGTCTTCCCCATAACACGCAGGCAGTACACGCTGCTGCGCGGCGCGCTCCGCCGAATGCTGTGCGAGCGGCTGTCGTGCGACAACGCGGACCTCACGTTCGAGATGGAGGAGTACGGCAAGCCCTACGCCGTCGTGCGCGGTTCGCCCGCGGAGATACAGTTCAACATGAGCGACAGCGGGCGGCACGGGTTGATTGCCCTGGCCACGCATGGGCGGATCGGCATCGACGTGGAGGAGCGCTCCGACAAGCGCGACCTCGACGGGCTGTCCGAAACGGTCTTCGGCATGGACGAGCAGGCCGCAATGGCGTCGTCGGCGGGCCAGGCGAAGGTGGAGCGCTTCTACCGGCTGTGGACGGTGAAGGAGGCCCTGATCAAGGCGCTTGGAACGGGGCTCCGCCTTGACGTATCTACCTTTCAGGTGCCATCGGCCCTGCTTCACGGCGATCCGTCGGCCGTCTTCCGGTTCCCCCACCTCCCCGCCTTCCGGTGGTGGGTGGAGGACCTTGGCACGGCGGACTTCGCCGCCGCGATTGCACACGAGATGGTGCCAGAGGCGGAGCCGGCGGTCTCGCCGGGCGCACACGCTGCTCGGGAGGGGCTGCGTCAGGCCTGACGCGGTACACTGGTTCCCATGGGCGGAGAACAGGCACAACGATGACGGAAGCCGGACTTACGTGGAACGTTCCTGAACCGCTGGAGACGGTGGGCGTTCCCGTGGATGCCGATACAACGATCATGGTGCGCCGCCACGGAAACCCGGATGGGCAGCGGCTGGTGATGAGCCACGGCAACGGCCTTGCCATCGACCTCTACTACCCCTTCTGGTCCCTGCTGATGGACGAGTTCGACGTCATCGTCTACGACCTGCGGAACCACGGCTGGAACGAGGTCACAGCCCTCGAACGCCACAACATCCCCACCCTGGTGAACGACCACGACGTCATTGTGCAGGCCATTGACGAGCATTTCGGCGCCAAGCCCAAGGTCGGCGTGTACCACTCAATGTCGTCGTTGATCGCGCTCATTTCGCCGACGATGGGGAGCGTTTACTCCGCGCTGGTCATGTTCGATCCGCCGATACGGAAGCCAAACGTCACCGACCAGGGATTCGACGAGGCTGCCATTACAAACGCGGCCAGGACCCGCCGCAGGGCGACCACGTTTCGGACGCTGGAGGAGTTCTCCGACTTCCTGTCATACGTCTCCACGTTCCAGCGCATGGTGCCGGGGGGGCACGAGCTCATGGCGAGGACGACGCTGCGGGAGGACCCGGACAGCGGGGGCTTTACGCTGCGGTGCCCGCGGGAGTACGAAGCCCTGATGACCGACTACGCCAGGATCTTCTTCCTTGCCGTCGACTTTGAGGCGATGCGCTGCCCTCTCAAAGTCATCGGCGCGGACCCTACGCTGCCGTTCTCCTATCTCCCCACGCTGGACCTGAGCCACGTCGCCATCGTCCACTACGACTTTGTGCCCGACGCCACCCATTTCATGCTCCAGGAGAAACCGGAGGAGTGCGCCAAGGCGCTGCGAGAGTTCCTCGCGCACATGCCGGAGCTGTGACGGGGCGTGTGGAGAGGAACCCGAGACGCCAAGCGGGACAACCGGCAAGACGCAAGTGGTCTCGCCGCGCCAGGCGCGGCACGAGAGGTGGCTGGCTCCCCGGGTAGGACTCGAACCTACGACCAATCGGTTAACAGCCGATCGCTCTACCACTGAGCTACCGGGGAAGGACGCCGGGCCGCGGGGAACGGCCCAACCGCTATTCTAGCACCCCCTCGCCTACGCCTTCAACCGCGGGCGCGCGCCGGTGAGCGTGGTGAACACCCCCGCCAGCACCAGCGCGCCGCCGGCCACCGTCGCGACGGGCGGGGCCTCGTCGAGGACGGCCCACGCCAGCAGGCTCGCGCCGATGGGCTCGGCCATCACGGCCGTCGCGACGAGCGTCGCGGGCAGGTAGCCGAGCGACCAGTTCAGCGACGAATGCCCCACAAGCTGCGGCAGCAGGGCCAGCAGCACGAGCCAGCCGTAGACCTCGACGTCGAAGCCGGTGAGCTGCGAGCCCGTCGCCAGGGCCGCCACGACGAGGATGACGGCCGCCGTGCCGTAGACGGGCGCGACGTAACCGAGGATGCTCAGCCGCTCTCGCAGGCTGCGGCCGGCGATGTAGTAGCCGGCCACCGCCACGGCGCCCAGCAGCGCGAGGAAGTCGCCGAAGAGCCGCCGGTCGCCGAGGTCCCAGTCGCCGAGGGCGATGACGAGGCCGCCCATCACCGCGACGGCGATGCCCGCGATCACCCTCGGCGAGCTGCGCTCACGGAGGAAGAGGGCGGCGCCGATGGCGACCATGACGGGGTTCGACGTGACGATAACGACGCTGCTCGCGACGGACGTGTGCTCCAGGGAGGCGATCCAGAAGGCGAAGTGGGCGGCAAGACAGACCGCCGCCACCAGTACGAGTCCCCACTGCCGCCGCGTCAGGGAAGACAGCGCGCCCCACTCGAACGCCAAGCCCAGGGGCACGACAACGGCGGACGCCAGCGCGAGCCGGTAGGCGGCGATGGTCAGCGACGGGGCGTCGGCGAGGCGGATGATGACGGCGGCGGAGGAGACGGCGGACACGCCCAGCGCCAGCCCGCCGTACACGACGAGCGCGGGCGGCTGCCCCCCAAGCCGGATGCGCCTGCGCATCAGGAGGCCTGACTCAGGTAGCGCGCAAGCTCGTCGCGGGGGAAGCCGGGCAGGTCGCGGATGCCGTCGGCCGTGCGCAGGCGGAGCCCCGCCGAGGCCTCGGTGATGCGGCCGATGACGGCGGCGGCGATGCCCGCCTCGGTAAGGGCGTCGAGCACCGCGCCGGCGCGCTCGGGGGCGGCGGCCGCGAGCAACGACCCCGACGCCAGCAGGCCGAGCGGGTCGAGGGACAGGGCGCGGCAGACGGCGCCCGTCTCCGGCAGGACGCGTATGGCGTCCGCGTCTACCTCGAGCCCGGCTTTCGCCGCGGCCGCGAGCTCCGCGAGGCCCGTCGCGAGGCCGCCCTCGGTCGGGTCGTGCATGGCGGTGACGCCGGCCTTGGCGGCGGCGCGGGAGGCTCGGACGACGCTGATGCCGGGGGCGTCGAGCAGCGCCGCGGCGGCGGAGACCTCGGCCCGCGTCATGCCCGCGGCAAGGAGGGCGGCGGCGGCTTCGTGGGCGAGGACGGACGTTCCCTCGATGGCGATGCCCTGCGTGAGGATAAGGACGTCGCCGGGGCGGGCGCCGCCAGGCCAGACAACAGTGTCGCGCGTGGCCTCGCCGAGCATCTGCCCGGAGACGATGGGGCGCGTCAGGCCGTAGGTGACCTCCGTGTGGCCGCCCACCAGCGCCACGCCGAGGGCGTCGCAGGCGGCCGTGATCTGCTCGTGGACGGAGACGGCGAGGGACTCGGGCGCGCCCTCGGGCAGGAGCACCGTCGCGAGGAACCACCTCGGCGTGCCGCCCATGCAGGCGATGTCGTTGGCGTTCACCTGCACGGCGTACCAGCCGATGCGGTCCGTCGCGAAGGTAACGGGGTCGGCCTTGGCGATGAGGAGACGGCCGCCCACGTCGATGACGGCGGCGTCGGCGCCGACGCCGGGGCCCTGCAGCACGCGCGGGTCGGGCTGGGCCGTGCCCGACAGCAGCCGGGCCAGCAGGTCCACGGGGAGTTTGCCTGCGTCCACATCGCCTCCAGCGGGCGCGGGTTGCGCCCGGAGCTATGCGGCTATAATACCAGCGTCAGCCGAAACGCACTGAGGAGGATCGCCATGCCCAAGGAGCACGCCAACCCGGCAAGCATGCACACGCCCACGGGGTACTCGCACGTGGTGAAGGCGGGGGACACCGTGTACATCGCGGGGCAGGTGTCCGTCGCGCCCGACGGCTCGGTCGTCGGCGAGGGCGACGCGGAGGCGCAGGCGGAGCAGGTGTACCAGAACATGGCAACGGCCCTCGCCCACGCCGGCGCGACGTTCAAGGACGTGGTCAAGACGACGACGTACGTGGTGAACGAGGATTGCATCCAGGCGACTCGCGCGGCGCGCCTCCGCCACTTCGAGACAGACCCGCCGGCGTCGACGTTGCTGGTGATCTCGCGGCTGGCGCGGCCGGAGTTCCTGATAGAGATCGAGGCGATCGCGTACGTGGGGTAGGGGGCGGGCCGTTCGGGGCGCCCTTCGAATGGCCCCTTCGGCAAGCTCAGGACGGGGTCAGGGCGAGCGGTGGGCGCCCACCCCCTACGCCAGGTCCACGTCTGTGGCGCCTTCTGCGGTGCGGCCCTCCGCGGGTTGCCAGCGGCTGACCATGGTCGAGGAATGCAGCCAGTCGCGGACGGCGGCGCGGAGGGCGCCGGTACCGATGCCGTGGACGACGCGCACCCGGGCGTGGCCGTCCTGCAGCGCGCGGTCGAGGAAGGGCGGGAGGCGGTCAAGGGCCTCGTCGACGCGCATGCCGCGCAGGTCGAGCTGGGCGGCGGGGAGCTGCTGGAGCGCGGTCATGGCTGCCGGCGGCTCGCCGACGGGCTCGGGCGCGGGCATGGACGGGCCCTTCTTCGTGTATCTCCGCTTCGTAGGTGCCGCCGCGGCCTGTGCGGCGGCCGGGTCGCGGTGCAGGACGTGGTCGAGGGGTACCTGCGCCCGCAGCACGCCGACGGCCACCTCCACCATGCCGCGCTCGTCCGGTGCGGCCATGACCTGCGCGGCGCCGGGGAAGCCGCGAACGCGCACGGTGTCGCCGGGGCCAAGGCTGTGCAGCCACTCGGCGCGGTCCTCGCGCTTCGGGCGCCACCGGGGGGCGCGGAGGCCCCGCCGGACGCTCTGCACGGACGCGACGGCCTGCTGCACCTCCGCGATGGCCTCGGTCCGAGGGGCCTCGGGCGTGTTCACCAGCGCGCGCTCGGCCGCCTTGAGCCGCCCCATGAGATCCTCTGCCTGCGCCTGCAGGTCGTGGCGGGCGTTCTCCATCTGCTCGACGCGCAGCTCCCGCAGCCGCTCCAGCTCGGCCTCCGCCTGCCGCCGCACCTCCTGCGCCTCCGCGAGGGCCGCCTCGCTCTCTGCGCGCACGTCGGCGGCCGCCTGCCGCTCCTCGACGACCTCGGTGAGCAGCTCCTCGACGCGGTGGTGACCGGGCGAGAGCATCCCCTGGGCGCGCTCGACGACGCCGTGGGGCAGGCCGACGCGCTCGGCGATGGTCAGCGCGTAGCTGCGGCCCGGCAGCCCGATGGTCAGCCCGTACGTGGGCGCAAAGGTCTCCGGGTCGAGCTCCACGCTGGCGTTCACCATGCCCGGCGTCTCCTGCACGAAGGCGGCGACGCGGCGCAGGTGAGTCGTCGCGATGGTCGTCACGCCGATGTCGAGCAGGCTCTGGAGCACCGCCTCGGCGAGGGCCGCGCCCTCCTCCGGGTCCGTGCTGGAGCCGAGCTCGTCCATGAGGGCGAGGGAGCGGGGCGTCGCCTGCGAGAGGATGCCTCGGACGCTGGTCATGTGCGAGGTGAAGGTGGACAGCGACTGCTCGATGCTCTGCTGGTCGCCGATGTCGGCGTAGACGGCGTCGAAGATGGGGAGGACAGTGCCGGGCTCGGCGGGCGTCTGCAGGCCCGCCTGGTGCATGAGGGCGAGGAGGCCGAGGGTCTTGAGGGCGACGGTCTTGCCGCCGCCGTTGGGGCCCGTGATGAGCATTATGCGCTGCTCTGAAGCCGGTTCGTTTGGGCCTTCGACAAGCTCCTTCGCCGAGCTCTGGACACTGTCAGGCCGAACGGGTTGTCCCCCAACGTGGCCCAGCTCCAGCGAGAGCGGCACGACGTGGCCCCGCAGCAGCGGGTGCCGCGCGCCGGCAAGGCGCACGTCCTGCAGGCCCTCGTCTGCGGTGGCGGCCGGGTGGGCGCTCAGGGCGAGGGCGTAGCGGCCCTTGGCCAGCGCGGCGTCGAGGCGGGCGAGGAGGCCCTGCGTCAGGTCGACCTCGTCTGCGTAGTCGCCGATGGACAGCGAGAGCTCGCGGAGGACGCGCTCCTCCTCGCGGGTCTCGGCCAGCTTGAGCTCGCGCCACTGGTTGCCGAGGGAGACGGCGGCGAGGGGCTCGACGAAGATGGTCTCGCCGCTGCCGGAGACGTCGTGGACCAGGCCGGGCATGCGGCCGCGCATTTCGACGCGCACCGGGACGACGAGGCGCCCGTTGCGCTCGGTCACCAGCGGCTCCTGCAGCACGCGCCTGGTGCGGTCCGAACGGACGAGGCGCTGCAGCGTGTCCTCCAGCCGCCCGTAGGCGACGCGCGCCTGCGACCGAAGCTCGCGCAGCGTTGGCGACGCCGCGTCCTCCACCTGCCCGTCGACCCCGATGGCGCGGAAGATGGCGGCCTCCCGGGCGTCCATGTCCGGGATCCGGCGGGCCATGGCCGCGAGGGCCGGGCAGGCGCTATCGCGGCGCAGGAAGGCGCCGCGGGCCAGGCGGCCCGCGCGGAGGGTCTCGGCGACGGCGCGAAGCTCGATGCCCGTCAGGATGCCGCCCTTGGCGGCGCGCTGCACCTCGACGGAGACGTCGCCGGCCTCGCCGAACTCCATGACGCCGCCGGTCTCCAGGAAGAGGCGCGCCTCGGCCGTCTCGCGCTGGCGCTCGGCGACGGTCACGGCGTCGGCGGAGGGCGTGAGGGCGAGGGCCTCGCGGCGGCCGAGCACGAAGCCCGCGTGCGATGCGAGCTGCTCCAGCACCGCCGGAAACTCCAGCAGCGCCAGCGATCGGTTGCGCAGGCCGCCCACCGCGCCGCTTGACGCGAGGCCGTCGCCCGTAGGTTGCGAATCCGCGGTGTCCACCGTCCCTCCCGCCACTCATTCTACACGGCGGCGGTTGGTGCAACTTGACTTACACTACGATTGCCTTTACCACTAGGCACATTCGTCTCCCGCACCGGGGTGCGGGCACTCGAGGTGGAATATCGCGAAGCGATGGGCGATAGCGGCGGTGGTCGGGCTCTTGCTCGCGCCGATGCTGCTGCTGACTCTGCTGACGTCGCAGGCCTGCGGCACGCTGCTCTCACCCGACTTCTACAAGGAGCGGCTGCGCGAGGCCGAGGTCTACGACTTCCTCTACGACGACCTCCTCGCCACCACCGCCCGCGACGCGCTCGAGTCGGGCGATGATCTCCCGTCGGGCGTCGACCTGCAGGCGGACGACATCGTGTCGAGCGTGCGGGACGCGCTGCCGCCGGACTGGCTGCAGGAGCAGGTGGAGGCGGCCATCGACAGCGCGGGGCCGTACCTGCTGGGCGACACCGACGCCTTCACCCTGAACGTGGCGCTGGACGAGCGGGCGGACTCGGCGGAGAGCGCGTCCGCCAGCCTCCTCGACCGCGTCGACCTGCACGAGGCGCTCTTTGCCGAGGAGGTGCCGGAGGCCGTCGAGAAGCGCATCGGTGAGGAGCGGGAGCTGCCCCTGGGCATCACGCTGACCAAGGACGACACGGTGGCCGCCGCCGAACGGGTGGTCACGCCGGAGCACGTTCGCTCGCAGCAGTCGGTGGCGGTCGACGCGCTGGCTGCGTACCTCGTCGGCAAAGCGGACACCTTCGAATTCACCTTCAGCTTCTCGGAGCGCACCGCCGCGCTGGAGCGGGAGCTGTCGCAGGTGATGAAGGACGCGGACCTGGAGGGTTACCTGCGGCGGGAGGTCCTGGAGCCGGCGCTGGACGAGCACGTCACGGCGGACGTCGTCATGCCGCTGAACGTCCTGGTGACGCGGCAGGAGATCCGGGACGCCGTCAACACGGCGGTCACGCCGGAGTGGCTGCGGTTTGAGGCACGCCGCCTGGAGACGGACATCATCCCCTACCTCTCGGCCCGCACCGACGCCTTCAGCGTGACCGTGCCGCTGGTGGACCGCACCAATGAGGCCATATCCGCCCTCTCGGAGACGGTGCACGACAAGTACGCGGCGCTGCTGGCCGCCGTGCCGCCGTGCACGCCCGAGCAGCTGCGGCAGCTCGCGCGGGACCGGTTCGTCGACCTATGCGTCCCGCCGGGGTTCACCGCCGCCGACTTCCTGTGGGCCGTCGGCATCGACGTCGAGGCGACACTGTCGGGGCCGGTGCACGAGATGACGCCGGACGAGTTCACCTTCACGGAGGCGGACCTGCTGGAGGAGACGCTGGGCACCGAGGCGGGCGAGATGATCATCGACCTGCGGGAGGCGATGCGCGACGGCATCACCATCGACGAGGAGGACATCCGCGAGGCGCTGGCGGAGCAGGACGAGGGCCTTCCGGACGCGCTTGATACGATGCGCGAGGGTTTCCAGGAGGGCTGGACGTGGACGGAAGAGGACCTGCGGGAGCTGGTTGACGACCCCGATGCGCTGGACGCGGCACGGGGAGCGGTGGGCATCTTCCGCATCCTCACCGTGGTGGTGTCCCTGCTCTCCGTGGGGATGGTGGCCGGGGCCGGATTCATCGGCGGCCGCTCCTGGGGAGAGCGGCTCGGCTGGGCGGGCGGCGCGCTGGCCTTCGCCGCGCTCACAGCCCTCATCATCGCCGGGCCGCTCTACGGCGCGGTGTCGAGCGGCCCACTGGAGGACGCGCGCGCCGAGGCGATGGCCGCGGAGGACGCCACGGAGCGCATCCTGACCACCAAGCTGCTGGATATGGCCACCGACGCGACCGACGACGTCATCGGCGGCATACGGCTGCGGTCGCTGCTGCTGGTCGTGCTGGGCGCGGCGGGCGTCGCGGGCGGCATCGCGCTCTGCCGGCGTGTGCCTGCGCGGGCGCCGCCGGAGGACGGAGGAGCGCCCGCAGATGAGGGCGAGGCGCAGGCGGACGCTACGCAGGACGAGGCGGCTCCCGTCGAGGACAGCGGGGCCGCGTCAGAGGAAGCGGATGCTGAAACGGGAGGCGAGGCTGCAACGGACGAACCGGAGGAAACGGCCGCCGACTCACCGCAGGCCGAGGAAGCGCCTGACGAGCCCGATGAGACGCCACAGGAGCCCTCGGCAGAGGACGCGCCGCCCACCGAAGACGCGGACGGCGGGCAGGATCGGCCTCCCTCTTCCTAGCTTCGGCGTGAGACGTCACGCAGGAAGCCGAGCAGAAGCTGGTTGTACTCCTCCGCCTTCTCCAGCTGGGGCCAGTGGCCGCAGTGGGGCAGCAGCGTGCAGCGGCAGTCGCGGACGGCGAAGACCACCTTGATGGCCGCGTCGATGAGGACTGGCTCGTCCTCCCTGCTGTAGAACCAGGGCTCGTCGCGGCCGTGGAGCAGGTACGTGGGTGCCGAGATGGCGGCGTAGACCTCGTCGGGCGTCGCGGCGCGGCCCCGGGCGATCTGCCCGATGGCCTCCTCCCGCGTGCGCCGCAGCAGCTCCGGGTCTGCGAGCGAGTCGAGGCGTAGCTGCGTCGTCGCGTCGATCTCGGGGTGGTTGCGGTCGTAGAAGAAGTCGGCGGTGGCGTTGCGCATGTCGCCGAAGGTGAGCTCCGGCTTGGCCATCATCGCCCGGGCGAAGTCCATGCGCGTGGTCTGGCCGAGCTTGGGGACGATGGGGCGCGTCGCCTCGGTGTCGAGGCGGGGCTCTCCGCCGCTCAGGGTGAGGCTGCGGACGCGGTCCGGGTAGCGGCCGGAGAAGTTGGTGGCCGTCATGCCGCCGCCGGAGTTGCCGACGAGGTGCGCGCGGTCGATGCCGAGGGCGTCGAGGAAGGCGCGGAGGCCCTCGACGGGGTTGCCGGGCGAGGTGCGGCCGAAGCCGGGGTTGTCCGGCGCGATGACGCGGTAGCCGGCCTCCGCGACGGCGTCCAGGTTCAACCGCCAGCACTGGTAGGCGCTGGTGCCCGCGCCGCCCGTGTGCAGGAAGACGACGGGCTCGCCCGAGGGGTCGCCCAGCTCATAGTAGAAGTACTCAATGCCGGCGTCCGCGGCCGTCACGGTGACGATCCTGCCGCTGTTGATGTCCACCACGATCACCTACCTTTCGCACACGACGCCATCGCCGTCGCCGTCACGGGCGCTCGGCACCAGCTCCGCCGGGAAGCCGCGACCGGGGCCGTTCGACCCCTGTACGCGCGGCTCGCCTGCGGCCTCGGCGTCGTCGCAGGAAGCATAGGTGCGCTGGCCGTCGGGCGCAACGGTGGGCGTCGGAGCGGGCGCGGGCGTAGGCGTGGCGGTTGGCGCGGGCGCGGCTGTAGGTGTAGCTGGGGGCGTCGCCGTGGGCGCGGGTGTCGCCGTTGGCGTGGCCGAGGGCGCAGGCGTCGCGGTGGGCGATGGCTCAATGGCCGCGGGCGTCGGGGTAGGCTGCTCTGCGGCAGGGAGTGGGGCCTCGCAGACGACGCCGTCACCGTCGCCGTCGCGGGAGTTGGGCAGCAGCGCGGCGGGGAACCCCCAGCCGTCGCCCCGCGCGCCCTTGACGCGGGGCTCGCCGGACGCATCGGCCTCGGCGCACGTCGCGTACGTGCCGGCGGGCAGCGGGGTCGGCGCAGGAGCGGCCTGCGGGGCAGTCGTTGGCGCGAGGGGCCCGTCGCCGGTGGCCTCGAAGCTGACGGGGCCGTCGCAGGTCTGGAGCATCTCTCGCAGCGCCAGCGCCTCCGCGTGGGTGGCCGTCAGGTTCCATGTCCGCTTCACCCGCGCCCACGCCGTGGCGTACGCGCACCAGTAGGACGTCCTCGGCGGGCGCCACTCCTCCGGCCCCCTCGCGCCTTTCGCGCGGTTGGCGGCGGCGGTGACGGCGATGAGGTGCGCGGGGTCTCCCAGGCTGTTGGCGAACTCGCGCTTGCGCTGCGGCGACCACGCCCACCCGCCGGAGCGGTGCGCGTTGGCCAGCGGGACCAGGTGGTCGACGTCAAGCCCGCCGGGGTCCCTGTGCACGCGGCCGGTGTAGGGGTCGAACCAGTGACCCGACTCGACGCTGCACCGGCGGTCGTCGCGGAAGTCCATCTGCGACGCGCTCTCGGCGACGAGCACCTCCTGCCGCGTGTCCTGGCAGTCGGAATCGTCGTCCGTCCAGTGGCGCCAGTCGTCGCGGTCGTAGGGCGGCAGGTCGGCGGGCGGCTCGGCGATGGTGAGCGAGAGCTCGATGGTGGCGGGCACCGGTTCGAGGGGCGCGACGCGGTCGAGGACACCGTCGCAGGCGGCGAGGGCGAGGATGAAGGCAAAGAGTAAGGGAATTACGCGCACCATGGCGCATAGTATAGCGAGGAAGAGGGTGAGTGGATGGGAAAGCCGGGGTGTTTAGACGGAACCTCTCCACCTGTGCTACCTTCCGCTGGCCGTGCCCCTGCTCAAGTCCGGGAACCCGGCGCGCCGAGTGCGCGTCCCCCTAACGGCAATTGGAGCCTGCTATGCGGACGACGACAGAACGGCGCCCCTATGCTCGGCGCCGAATGGCTTGGGCGGCGCTCCCCCTTGCGCTGCTGACGGCCGTCGTGCTCGGCGGCTGCGGCCCGGAACCGGAGCCGCCAGACATCACGGCCACACCGGCGGCGGAGGCCACGGTCACGCCCGCCCCGACGGCCGCAGCCGTGCCCACGCCGGAAACGCTGTTCCCGGGAGTGGCGACCCCAGTGCCCTCGCCAGCGCCGACGCCCGTTCCGACGGCCTTCGCACTCGATCCTACGGCTGTGCCAACGGTGATCGTCTGCGTGTCGAATCGGGAGGCGCTCGTCGCCATCTACAACGCCACCGGCGGGCTGAACTGGTCACGCAGCGACGGCTGGCTGAGCGACGCGCCCCTCGACGACTGGTACGGCGTGACGGCGGACGACGACTGCGCTGTGACGGAACTGGACTTGTCGTCCAATGGGCTTAAAGGACAACTGCCGCCGGAAGCCGGGGGGCTGCCGCACCTGACGGCGCTGGATCTTGGCGAAAACCAGTTGCGGGGAAGGATCCCGCCGGGGTTGGGTGACCTCGCCAACCTTACGCGCTTGATGCTTGATTACAACCAATTCACCACCAGCATTCCGAAAGAGTTGGGACAACTGGCAAATCTGCGCGTACTTTCCCTGAATGACAACCAGCTAAGCGGGAGAATACCTCCAGAGTTGGGCAACCTCGGCAACTTGCAGACGCTGTACATGTATCGTAATCAATTGATCCACGAGATTCCGCCGGAATTGGGGAACCTCGCAAACCTGCGGTCTCTCATTCTCTTCGAGAACCAAATAAGCGGGCCGATTCCGCCGGAATTGGGGAAGCTGTCGAACCTCAGGTACCTAGGGATGAGCTGGAATCAGCTGAGCGGGAACCTTCCGGAGGAATTGGGCAACCTTGTCAACCTGAAACGGCTACACCTCCACGTGAACCAATTGAGGGGAGAGATCCCGCCTGCGTTGGGCAACCTTGCCAGCCTGGAGAGGCTTAGCTTCGCCAGTAATCAGCTTAGTGGAAGCATCCCCTCCACATTTGGGAACCTTGCCAGCCTGACCTCGCTGGAACTCGTCAGGAATCAGTTGAGCGGGGAGATTCCGGCACAGTTAGGCAGCCTCGCCAACCTCGAGTATCTGGGATTGTCTGACAACCAATTGAGCGGGGAGATTCCGCCGGAGCTGGGTAACCTCACCAACTTGAAGTCGCTCGGTCTCCATGACAACAACCTGATCGGAGAGATTCCACACGAGTTGGGCAACCTCACCAACCTGGAATGGCTTGCCCTTTCCGGAAACCAGTTGAGTGGTTGCGTACCTCATAGCTTACGAAAGAGTCTGAGCAGAAGGGTCCACTTGGGCAACTGGCCGTTCTGCCCGGAGTAGGCCCCGCGTTCTCGCTCCCTGTCGCTAGTCTCGGCCCCCTACTCCGTCACGCGGAGATGGAGCTCGTCCAACTGGGACTGCTCCACCTCCGAGGGGGCGTTGAAGAGGAGGTCCGAGGCGGTCTGGGTCTTGGGGAAGGCGATGACCTCCCGCAGGTTGTCCTCGCCCGCCAGCAGCATGGCGACGCGGTCTATGCCCATGGCGATGCCGCCGTGGGGCGGCGCGCCCGACTCCAGCGCCGACAGCAGGTGCCCGAAGCGCTCGTCCATGCTCTCCTTCGAGAAGCCCAGCAGCCCGAAGACCTTCTCCTGCATCTCCCGCGTGTGGATGCGGATGCTGCCGCCGCCCATCTCGTAGCCGTTGCAGACCAGGTCGTACGCCTGCGCGCTGGCCGCGCCCGGGTCGGTGTCCAGCAGCGGCGCGTCCTCCGGTTTGGCCGACGTGAAGGGGTGGTGCACCGAGTCCCACCGCTCGCCCTGGTCGTCCCAGCCGAAGAGGGGGAAGTCGACGACGAAGGCGTAGGCGAGGACGCCGGGGTCGGCCAGCTCGCAGCGGCGGGCCACCTCGACGCGCAGCTCGCCGAGGGCGTTGTAGACGACGGCGCCCGGCCCGCCGACGAGCAGCATCATGTCGCCGCCCTTCGCGTCCAGCGTCCGGGCGAGCTCTCGCATGAGCTCGACGGGGAAGAAGCGCGTGACCTGCGAGCGTATCTGCTCGGCCTGCAGGTCGTCCGGGTCCGTCCAGTCGCCGTCCAGGGCGATGGTGACGAGGCCGCGGGCGCCGCGGCTGCGGGCCAGCTCCGTCAGCTCGTCCACCTGCCGCCTCGGCAGCGATGCGAGCCCCGGCGCAGCGAAGCCCTTCACGAGACCGCCCTCGGCGAGCGCGTTGCGGAAGACCTGAAACTCGCTCTTCTCGACGGTCCCGGCCACGTCGTGCAACTCCAGGCCAAAGCGGAGGTCGGGCTTGTCGCTGCCGTAGCGGGCCATGGCGTCGGCGTAGGCGAGGCGCGGGAAGGGGCGCTGGACGGTCTTCTCCGGCACCAGCTTCTCGGCCATGGTCGCGTACAGCTCCTCGATGAGGTCCAGGATGTCCTCGCGCTCGACGAAGCTCATCTCGAGGTCGAGCTGGGTGAACTCGGGCTGGCGGTCGGCGCGGAGGTCCTCGTCGCGGAAGCAGCGGGCGATCTGGAAGTAGCGCTCGAAGCCGGCGACCATCAGGAGCTGCTTGAGCTGCTGGGGCGACTGGGGGAGGGCGTAGAAGCTGCCCGGGTGCACGCGGCTGGGGACCAGGTAGTCGCGCGCGCCCTCCGGCGTGCTCTTGATGAGGATGGGCGTCTCAATCTCCAGGAAGCCGCGCTCGTCCAGGAAGTCCCGGATGTGCTTCACGATGCGGTGGCGCAGGACGATGTTGGACTGCATGCGTCGGCGGCGCAGGTAGAGGTGGCGGTGGCGCATGCGGAGCTGCTCGTCGACGTCGCTGTCCTCATTGATGTAGAAGGGCGGCGGCGAGGAGGCGTTGAGCACCTGCAGGGAGCGGACGGCGACCTCCACCTCGCCGGTGGCGAGGTTCTCGTTCACGGTGCCGGACGGACGCGGGGAGACCTCGCCCTCGACGCGCAGGACCCACTCGCCGCGGACGCGCTCGGCGTCCTCGTAGGGCGACTCGATGGACTCGGGGTTGATGACGACCTGCACGACGCCGCTGCGGTCACGGAGGTCGATGAAGATCAGCCTGCCGTGGTCGCGGCGGCGGTCGACCCAGCCGGCCAGCGCGACGGCGCTGCCGGCGTCGGCGGCCCGCAAGGACCCGCAGTCCCTGTCCTTGAGCATGAGGGCTCCCTTCTGCGCATGGTGCGACGCAGCCACAAGTGTGGGAATCGTGCTGCGAAGATGGACATGGTCACGCGACAATGTCCAATTCCTGACAAATAGCGACGTAGCTACCATTTTGAGACATTGACGTGGCGTATGTCCACTGCAATGTCCGGCGCGTCCGCCCTTCGACAGGCTCCTTCGGCTAGCTCAGGACGCGGTCAGGGCGGGCGGCCTCGGGGAAGGCTATCCGGCGAGGTTGGGCAGCAGCCAGCCGAATGTGACGGCGAAGAGGACGGGGGAGGGGAGCATCCAGCCTCGGACGCGACCGCCGGCCGCCACCGTCGCGAGGAGGTAGACGGCGGCGAGGGCGAGGACGGCGAGGGTGTACCAGAGGAAGGGGCTGCCGAGGCCGCTCGCACGGCCGTCGCCCTCCAGGAGCCAGTAGACGGCGCCGGCGCCGAGGCCCGCGAGCGTCCACGCCGAGTGCGTGAAGAGGGCCATGGGCGCGACGAGCTTGAAGAAGGTCTGCTGGCGCAGGGCGGCCTGCAGCCACTCGGGCGCGTCGTCGCCTCGGAGGCGGCGCACGGCCATGATGGTGAGCACGTCAAAGCCGAGGCCCATGATCGCGCCGCTGATGACGCCAGCGAGTAACGGGTGCATCACGCCTTCTCCCCGCCGTCGACGGCGCGAACGAGGGAGGCGTTGAAGCCCTGCCGCCGCAGCTCCTCCAGCGCCTCGAGGCCGGCCTCGTTGCCGTCGGCGCGGGCGAAGAGGCTGGGGCCGCTGCCGGAGAGGTGCGCGGGGTGGCCGGCCGCCAGCTCCAGCGCCGTGCGGAAGCGCTCCAGCCCCGGAAAGGTCTCGCCGGCGGCCCGCTCGAAGGTGTTGACCATGCCGGCCTCCTCCAGCGGCGCGCCGGCCCGCATCGACTCGGCCAGCGCCTCCGTGGTCGAGCCGTCGGAGAAGTCGGCGTTGCGCAGGCGGCGGTAGAGGGCGGGCGTCTTGCCGGGCAAGCGGATGTTGGGCATCAGCAGCAGGAACCACTGGTCGGGCGGCGTCGGCAGGGGGTCCAGCACCTCGCCGCGGCCCCGGGCGAGGGCCGCGCCGCCGCGCAGGAAGAAGGGCACATCGGAGCCAAGGCGTCCGGCGGCCTCGGCCAGCCGCTCCTCGGGCCAGTCGAGCCCCCACAGCCGGTCGAGCAGCGCCAGCGCCGACGCGGCGTCGCTGCTGCCGCCGCCGAGGCCGGCGGAGACGGGGATCGACTTTACGAGGCCGATGGCCGCGCCCTGCTCGGAGCCGGAGCCCTCGCGCAGCAGCTCGGCGGCCTGCCAGACGAGGTTGTGGCGGCCGGTGAGGGCCGGGTTCTTGCAGCGGATGGAGAACTCGGCGGCGGGCGACGCCGTCAGGGTGTCGTACAGCGAGACGGTCTGGAAAACGGTCACGATGTCGTGGTAGCCGTCGTCCCGGCGGCCGACGACCTCCAGGCCGAGGTTGAGCTTGGCGTAGGCCCGCCGGCTCAGAGGCTCCATCCGGCCTCCGTTCCGGCGCGACAGAGGGCCGCCCACTCGCGCATCGAGAGCGTCTCCGCACGCCGCGCGGGGTCGACGCCGCACGCGGCCAGCGCGCGCTCGACCTCCGCCGGGGGGAGCCGGAGCGCGTGCGCGAGGCCGCCACGGAGCTGCTTCCTCGGCGCGGCGAACCCGGCCCGCACCAGCGCGAAGAAGGCGGCCTCCGAGGGCACGTCGACGGGGGGCGCGGCGTGGACGTCGATGCGGACGACGGCCGAGGTCACCTTCGGCGGCGGGTGGAAGGAGCCGGGGCGCACGGTGAAGGCGATGCCGGGGGCGCCGTAGAACTGCGTGGCGACGCCCAGCAGGCCTCGCTTTCCCTCCGGCGCCGCCATGCCCTGCGCGACCTCGCGCTGCACCGTCGCGACGACAACGTCCGGCTTGTGCTCGGCCTCCAGGAAGCGGCGGATGATGGCGGTGGCGGCGTAGTAGGGGAGATTGCCAACCATCTCGTACGGCTCGCCCGTCGGGACGACATCGTCGAGGGGGACGTTGAGGGCGTCGGCGTGGACGATGCTGACGTTCGGGCGGTCAGCGAAGTGCGCGCGCAGCGCCTCGCACAGGGCGCCGTCGAGCTCCAGCGCGACGACGCGCCGGGCTCGGCGCGCGAGCACCTCCGTCAGCGCGCCGAGGCCGGGGCCGACCTCCACGACGGTGTCGGCGGGACCGACGCCGGCGGCGTCTGCGATGCGCTCGAGGACGGCGGGCGCGACGAGGAAGTGCTGGCCGAGGCCCTTTCGGGGCTGCAGGCCAAGGCCGCCGAGCACGCGGCCGGCGGCGGTGGGCATCGGGGCAGCCGCGTCGCGCGAACGCCCTTCGACAAGCTCCTTCGGCAAGCTCAGGACGCGGTCAGGGCGAGCGGTTGGACGCGCGGGAAGGCTCATGTCGACTCCCACGGCACGAGGTGGAGAGTTGAATGGAAGACCGTGCACCTCCCGTCGATCGTGGACCCCTCGGCGTACCCGCCTTCGCAACTCAGACCAGGTGGCCCCGCGGCGCCCGGCGTTTCCGCTTACCGTTGCTCCCTTCCGGGCCTGGCGGGGTTCACGGGCGTCCGTCGCGCGGGTCCCAGCCCTCGACGCCGCTCCGAACGAGCAGAGGCCGCTAGGCCAGACCTTGGGGAGGAATTCAACCCCGCTGTGGCGGATTGCGGGTACAAGGCACCGCCAGCTCCCCATCTAGCACGGCCAACTCAATCGTATGGCGGCGGTTGGGGGGTGTCAAATGGCCGGTGTCAGCCCCCGCCGGCGTCCGGCAGTCCTCGCGGCAATGGCGGAAGGACGGGGGCGGGCGCATGGAATCCGGGGGGTTGCGCGGGGTATCATGCAGGCAATCCCCTCAACAGGACGTGCAGGTCTTCCATGGCTGGCGTTTCCGGCAAGCAGCGCGGCAAGCAGGCCCCCGCGGCCGTCAACGGCGACGGCGGCGCGGCCGCACATGGCGCGACGCCCCTCCGGCGTCAGTACCTGGAGGTGAAAGCTCGCCACCCGGACGCCATCGTGCTGTTCCGGCTGGGCGACTTCTACGAGACCTTCGACGAGGACGCGCGGACGGCGGCGGCGGAGCTCGACATCGTGCTGACGGGCCGCGACATGGGCAAGGGGCAGCGCGTACCGATGGCCGGCGTGCCCGCCCACGCCCTCGAGGGCTACCTGGCGCGGCTGATCCGGCGCGGCTACAAGGTGGCCATCTGCGAGCAGCTCACCGACCCCACGGCGGGCGGCGGCCTGGTCGAGCGCGACGTGGTGCGCATCGTCACGCCGGGGACGGTCGTCGAGCCGGGGCTGCTGGACGAGCGGGCCAACAACTTCATCGCCGCCGTCGCGCTGCAGGACGACCTCGCCGGGCTGGCCTACGCGGACATCACGACGGCGGAGTTCGCGACGGCGCAGATGCCGCTGCTGACGCTGCCGCTGGAACTGGAGCGTCTCGGCCCCGCCGAGCTGCTGGTGCCCGAGGAGCTGGACGACGAGAGCATTCTCGGCGCGCTGCGGCCCCGGGGCGACGACGCCGGGCCGTCCGTGACGGCCGCGCCGGACGCGAACTTCCGGCAGGCGGCGGCGCGGCGGGCGCTGCTGGAGCACTTCGGCGTGAGCACACTGGAGGCCTTCGGCTGCGAGGACGCGCCGCTGGCCGCGCGGGCGGCGGGGGCGCTGCTGGCCTATCTGCAGGACACGCAGAAGGGGAAGGTGGGGCAGCTCACCTCGCTGCGGACGTACTCGCCGGACCGGCACATGACGCTGGACCGGCAGACGCGCCGGAACCTGGAGCTCTTCGGCGCGGGGCGGTTCGGCGGCGGGACGGCCCTGCTGGACGTGCTGGACTACACGAAGACGCCGATGGGCGGCCGGCTGCTGCGTCGCTGGCTGGGGCAGCCGCTGCTGGACCGCGGCGAGCTCGAGCGGCGGCTCGACGCCGTCGCGTGGCACCACGCGAGCGGCATCCGGCGGGAGCGAATGGCAGAGCTGCTGGGCGGCATGAGCGACCTGGAGCGGCTGGTCAACCGCGTCACGGCGGGCACGGCGATGCCCCGCGAGGTCGTCTCGCTGCGGCGCAGCCTGGAGGCCGTGCCCGCGCTGGTGGCGCTGCTCGAGGAGGGCGGCGACGCCGTCGCGGGGCTGCGGGAGTCGCTGCACCCGTGCGAGGACGTCGTGGCCGTCATCGCGGAGGCCGTGAACGACGACGCGGGGACGGCAATCGGGCACGGGGGCGTCGTGCGGCCGGGGTTCTCGCCGGAGCTGGACAACCTGCGGTCGGCGTCGCGGGACGCGAAGGAGTACATCGCGGGGCTGGAGCGGCAGGAGCGGGAGCGGTCGGGCATCGGGAACCTGCGGGTCGGGTACAACAAGGTGTTCGGCTACTACCTGGAGGTCTCGAACGCGAACCTCGCGCGGGTGCCGGAGGAGTACATCCGGCGGCAGACGCTGGTGAACGCCGAGCGGTTCATCACGCCGGAGCTGAAGGAGTACGAGGCGCTGATCCTGAACGCCGAGGAGCGGCTGGAGGAGCTGGAGAGCGCCATCTTCCGGCAGGTGTGCCGGCAGGTGGCCGACGAGGCGGCGCGCATCCTGGAGACGGCGTCGGCGGTGGCGCAGGCGGACGTGTACCGATGCCTCGCCGAGGCGGCGTCGCGGAACGGCTACGCGCGGCCGGAGTTCGCGGACGACGGCGTGCTGGAGATCGCGGGCGGGCGGCACCCGGTCGTCGAGCGCGTCCTGCCCGCAGGGGCCTTCGTGCCGAACGACACGTCGATGGGGGCGCCGGGGGCGGCGCTGATGGTGCTGACGGGGCCGAACATGGCGGGCAAATCGACGTACATCCGGCAGGTGGCGCTCATCGTGCTCATGGCGCAGGTGGGCAGCTTTGTGCCGGCGGACGCGGCGCGGCTGGGCATCGTCGACCGCATCTTCACGCGCGTCGGGCTGCAGGACGACCTGGCGACGGGGCAGTCGACGTTCATGGTCGAGATGGTGGAGACGGCCGCCATCCTGCACCACGCGACGGCGCAGTCGCTGGTGATCCTCGACGAGATCGGGCGCGGGACGAGCACGTACGACGGGCTGGCCATCGCGCGGGCCGTCGCCGAGTACCTGCACAGCCATCCGCGGCTGGGGTGCAAGACGCTCTTCGCGACGCACTACCACGAGCTGACGGCGCTGGCCGACTACCTGCCGAACGCGGTGAACTACAACGTCTCGGCGGTGGAGGCCGACGGGCAGGTGACGTTCCTGCACCGCATCGTGCCCGGCGGGGCCGACCGGAGCTACGGCGTGCACGTTGCGCGGCTGGCGGGACTGCCGCCGCCGCTGGTGAGCCGCGCGACGGAGCTGCTGTCGGAGTTGGAGGCGAGCGACGGGCCTCGCCGGGGCGGGCGGGCGCGGCGGGCGCCCGAGACGCAGCCGGCGCAGCTCCCATTGCTGCCGGCGGCGGACGACGGCCTTCGCGACGCGGTGCTGTCGCTCGACGTGACGGAGATGACGCCGCTGGAGGCGCTGAACAAGCTGTACGCGCTGCAGCAGCAGGCGCGGGAGGCGAAAGGCGAAGGGTAGCGAGCGGGCGACCACAAGGGTCGCCCCTACGGTCGCTGCCCGCCGACCCTGGATACCGCCCGCTGCTCCCGCAGCGGGGCTTTCGCCAGTAAAACGAGTGTGTGTCGACAGCAAAGGATACCGGAGATAGAGGAGGGAACCATGCCAGAGTATTTGCCATCGCCGTCGGACTGGGTGCGGGAGCAGGTGGAGCTGTACGAGGGCAGCGGGGGCACGCAAGGGACGACGCTGCGGGACACGGGGCTGCCGGTGATCATCGTGACGAACATCGGGAACAAGACGGGGGGCATCCGCAAGACGCCGCTGATGCGCGTCAAGGACGGCCACAACTACGTGCTCGTCGGCTCGCGGGGCGGCGCGCCCAAGCACCCGGAGTGGGTGTTCAACCTGCGCGCCAACGCCGACGTCGAGGTCCGCGACCTGGCCGAGGTCTACAGCATGCGCGTCCGCGAGGTGGAGGACGACGCGGAGCGCGAGCGGCTGTGGGCGCTCGCCGTCGAGGCGTTCCCGCCGTACGCGGAGTACCAGACGCGGACGTCGCGGAAGATCCCGGTGTTCCTGGCGGAGCCGGCGTAGGGGCCCTTCGACAAGCTCAGGACGAACGGGCTATTTGAGACCGGCGGAGCGCGGTCTCCGCACGCACGCGGTGGTATAATCGCCGCGCCCCTAACTGCTGGAGGTGCGCTATGGCTACGCAACGGACGCGCCAACCCATCGAACGCAACCTGGCGATGGAGCTCGCCCGGGTGACGGAGGCGGCGGCGATGGCTGCCGTGCGGCACATGGGCATGGGCGACAAGGAGCTGGTGGACCAGGCGGCCGTCGACGCCATGCGCTACACGCTGGGCTATGTGTCCATGGACGGCGTCGTCGTCATCGGCGAGGGCGAGAAGGACGAGGCGCCGATGCTGTACAACGGCGAGGTCATCGGCAACGGCATGCCGCCGGAGGTGGACATCGCTGTCGACCCCATCGACGGGACGACGCTGCTGTCGAAGGGGCTGCCGGGGGCCGTCGCCGTCGTCGCGCTGTCGGCGCGGGGCACGATGAACGTGCCGGGCAACGTCTTCTACATGAACAAGATCGCCGTCGGGCCCGACGCCCGCGACGCCATCGACATCGAGGCCGGCGTGACGGACAACCTGCGCAACGTGGCGAAGGCCAAGGGCTGCGCCGTCCACGACCTGACGGTCATCATGCTCGACCGCCCCCGGCACAACGAGATGCTGGCGGAGGTGCGGGAGGCGGGCGCGCGGGTCAAGATGATCTCGGACGGGGACATCGTGGCAGGGATCCAGGCGGCGCTGCCGGGGACGGGCGTCGACATGCTGCTGGGCATCGGCGGGTCGCCGGAGGCGGTGCTGACGGCGGCGGCCATCCGGTGCATCGGAGGCGCGATCCAGTGCAAAGCGTGGCCGCGCGACGAGGCCGAGCGCGACAAGGCCATCGCCGACGGCGTGGACCTGGAGAAGCTGTATGACACGAACGACCTTGTCGGCGGCGAGGACGTGTTCTTCTCGGCGACGGGCGCCAGCACGGGCGACCTGCTGAAGGGCGTTCGGTTCATGGGCGGCGGCGCACAGACGCAGTCGCTGGTCATGCGCTCGCGGTCGGGGACGGTGCGGTGGATAGACTCCATCCACGACTTCTCGCGGCTGGACAAGATCCGGTTTGAGGACTAGGGGGGTAGTGTCGCCCTGCATTCCCCCAATCCCCAACAACCACTTCTGGCAACTTGGTCTCCACGCTGGTGGACTGGAAATCGGCACACACTGAATTCCAGATTCTGCCAAGCCGAGGAGGGCAGGTACGCCTGCCCTCCCTTCATGAGATAACCCCCGTGCCAGATGCTCTTACCCTGCCAATCGTTCCGTCCGAGACGCCAAGTTCACAAATTCATTTACCCTTGTGTCCCAGCGCTCAAGTCGAAGGATGCGGTGCGCTTCATCCACCACGCGAGCGAGGCTACCGTCTCGTGCCCAGTAGCTATTGCGCAACTGCTCGGCATATTCGGCCACCACAGCGGCGAGCTGGAAACTTGGTGAAGTCTCGTCAAAATACCGCGCCAACTCATTGCTGTGCAGCAGGCCCCGCACTTGCCCTATTTTTCCGGTGTCAGGGTTCTCATAACGCACGAACACCCTGGCCAACTCGCCATGTGCGTTGCCATGCAATTCCAATTCATACAACGCCGTGGCGCTGTGCCCGGCGCCCAGTTCACCAGCGTCCACCCGGTTGTCACGAAAGTCTTCATCACGGATTTCCCTGTTTTCGTAGCCGAGCAGCCGGTAACGACGCACGATATCGGGATTGAAGTCCACTTGTACCTTTGCGTCTTTTGCAATGAGTTGCAGCGTTCCAACCTGGTCTTCCACAAAGATTCTGTGGGCTTCCGCAAGGGTATCAACATAGTGGTAAGATCCATTTCCATCATTGGCAAGCTGCTCCATTAGGACATCGTTGTAATTGCCCATACCGAAGCCAATGGTCGTCAGCGTGATGCCTTGGTCAACATGGAAGTTGACCTGCCTGAGGATTTCGTCCGGGCCCGTCCGCCCCACATTGCCCACACCGTCTGAGAGAAGGAGAACACGGGTGATGCGATCGGGATCAACCTCACGGGCGGCCATCTCGTACGCCAGTCGTAGACCGTCTTCGACGTAAGTCGACCCTCCGGGCTGCAAGCGATCGATGGCTCTGAGGATGTCATTACGCTCACTTCCCCATGTCGGACGCAGCCACGCTGAACCGCGGTCGCTGTATATGACAATTCCTACTTTGTCAGCCGGAGTCAGCTCATCGACCAGCAATTCCAGGGCTTGCTTCACCAACCCCAGGCGATTGCCTTGACCCATCGAACCGGACACATCAATCGCAAAGATGAGGGTTGCGTCCTTGCGGGACCACTCGGCCACCTCTCTGCCCTGGAGACCTACTCGCAGCAGCCAACTCGTCTCATCACCGAAGGGAGAGGGGGAGCCCTCCATATGAACAGCGAAGGCAGCGTCCCTTGGCGGCGCATAGCCGTAGTCAAAGTAATTGACAAACTCCTCCACCCTCACCGCGTCCGGATGCGGCAGGTTGCCGTCCCGGACGAACCTGCGAGCGACTGTGTAAGATGCTGTATCAACGTCGATGGCAAACGTAGATAGGTGATCCTCCGCTGTGTCGATGAACGGATTGACGCCGTAGTTCCGGAAGAACGTGAGATCATATGCAGGACTCCCCATCCTGCCACCTCTGCCAAACGAAGTGAACGTGCCCGGCTGCGTCGTCTCAAATTGCTGCTGCACTGAGCTGGGTGGAGCGGAGATGCCGGAAGGGCCCTGGGGTCCAGATGGGCCCGGCAATCCAGGGTTTCCCGAGAGTCCGGGCTCACCTTGAATGCCCTGAACTCCCGGCAATCCGGGGTTTCCCGCGAGTCCCGGTTCCCCTTGCGAACCTTGAGGTCCCATGGGCGCCGGTGCGGCTGCCTCACAGCTTGCCGAGGCTAGGAACACCGCCAGTGCCGCAACTAACACCAAGACTTGACTTGCCATTGCCAACCTCCTCAGAGTGAAGATGGCCGCCAGAAGTGGCTTTCGCCCCCTCTGCGACTGGAGAACAGCTTCACTCCGATTCGTGTACAATGCGGACTACAAACATGCTGCACTGATTATCGTTCGCGCTTCAGAGATGTAACAGTTGTCGTCATTTTCGAAATTGCTCACTGAATACATGGAGCGAACGGGCATTGGTGACGCCGAGCTAGCCCGACGCATTCCAGTTAACCGGCTGACTCTCGTTCGATGGAAAGAGGGGACGACCAGTCGGCCTCGCTATCGCAGCGATGTGCTGCGGTGCGCAGAAGTGTTACGCCTTACCGCGGAGGAGTTGAACCAACTTCTACTGTCAGCGGGCTTCCCACCTGAAAGTCCCCCAGGACTGGCAGAACTAGGTGGAGACACCGCGCTTTCCCTCAGTGAGTCCATTGAGCCTGCTGCGGTTGCCCCTATTGCCCGCGTGACATGGCCGCGCCGGTCCTACCCCTCAAGAGCTCATCTCCGCCAATATGGGCGGCTCATTGTGTTAGGGGTTGCCGTAGTTCTGGGCGCAGTTGCCGTGTATTTTGCCTTTGTCCATGACGATTCCGTCTATCCAGTCGCCAAGAGCGGTGAGACCCTGGTCGTACTTGCGCCATTCGTGAACTTAACCGCGGGAGAACAGGGGTTCAACGTGTCCGGGCGCCTTAAGGAGGCCATTGACAGCGAAATAGGGGAGGCCAACCTTGTATCAGTCAGGACAGCCGCGTGGCCAAGGGTGATCTCCGGAGATGAGGAGGCTGCTGGGGCAGTGGATCGCTCCAATGCCACGCTGGTAATCTGGGGTGAGTACGATAGCGGTCGTGTGATAGCGCGATTCACCACGGGTAAGGGACTAACGCATACACGCGCGCAGCAGGTGGTCGATCTCGCGTCCTCACCGGAGCAGCTCTCAGGCACAATCAATGTAGGACTCCGTGACGAAGTCCGCTACGTGGCGCTGTCTACGCTTGCCCGGATCTATCTGGACCGAGGTGAGCATGACGACGCCAAGACGTTGTTATTTGGCGCCTTGGATCCCGGGCCCTCAGACCCGAAAGCTCGTAGCAACCTGCGCTATCTGCTCGGCTTAGCCTATCTTGACGGCAGGCTCGCGGACTTCGACGAGTCCATCTGGCTGTTTAGCCAAGTGTTGGCGGCGGAACCGCAATCAGTAGAAGTGCTCAATAGCAGGGGGCTCGCTTACCTTGAGCGCGGGAGAATTGGCGACGCGGACCGGGCCGTGGAGGATTTCAATCTGGCCGTTGGCCTTCAGCCGGATCATTCCGCATCACGGCTAAACCTGTCGGTTGCCTACTTAGAGCGTTCAATCGACGGTGACACGGACCGCGCAATCCACTCCCTCACGCGCGTCATCGAGGACGAACCAGACTACGCCGCCGCATTTGTGAATCGTGCCGCCGCCGCAATAGCCAAATCGGAAGAAGGCAACCTGGAGGCAGCATTCGCAGACATTGAGACTGCACTGAAGATTGACCCTCAGCTTGATTCTGCTTACGTGAATCTGGGCAATGGCTACCTAGCTCGGGGAGGTGAAGGTGATTTAGGCCGCGCAATCGAGGCCTTCACGATGGCGGCGGGACTCGCGCCGGATTCCCCACTGCCAGTGTTCAACCGTGGTCTGGTTTACTCTGAGATGGGCAACATTGATTTGTCCATTGCCGATCTGCTTCTGGCACAACAGCTTGAACCGAGGAAGCCTCTATACAACGAGACAATTTGCCGTCAACTCGCAGTGGATGGCCGTCCAATGGAGGCTATTGTGTACTGCGACTTAGCCGTGGAGGCCGAGCCTGAAGGTTATTCCAAAGACGCACGCGGCCTGGTCAATTCACTCTTGGGTCGTTACCCAGAGGCGATTGAGGATTTTTACGCCTTTCTAGCTTGGGTAGATGCTTCTCCCAAGGAGTCCTGTAGCCTGCAATTTCGCGCAAGCCGCGAAGGATGGGTACAGGTGCTAGAGGTTGGTGATAACCCCTTTTCCAGCGAGACGACATATGAACTACGCGCGCGGCCTTCCCTGCCCGGCACGGACCCCTGTTGAGGGCGTGCGCTGCCACTCGGAGCCGCACTTGCACCTCTTACAGTCTCACTTTCTTGGGATGACTCTGTAGGTTGTTGAGGTTGGAATGATGCATAGGTTCATCAAGGTTGCGGTATGGTCAGGCCCCTTGCCAGCCGAATCATCACATAGCCACATCAAGTGACAAGTATCAGATTTGGGTCAGACTTGGTTTCTGCCCTGGATTCCTGACTCGCCCAATGGATTCCCGCCTTCGCGGGAATGGCGGTGACGAGAGAGAAGCGGGCCGCGTGACGCTGCCCGCTTCTCTTGTGCGCTTGGGTTTGACTGACTACACTGCGGCGGCTGCGCCCTCCATGGCGGGGGTGTACTTGCCCTGCTGGGCGGCGCTGGTGAGCTGGGCGCGGTGGTGGAAGGCGGCCTGCGCGGCTGAGACGTTCGCGGCCTGGCCCGCCCACGCCTTCAGCGGCGCGCTCTGGAGGCCGCGGCCGAAGGAGTAGCTGATGGTCCACGGCGCGCCCACCTTCGCGGCGAGGACGTTGATGGCGTTCAGATTGACCGTCGCCTCGTCGTCGCTCTGGCCGCCGGAGAGGAAGACGATGCCGGGCATGGCGGCCGGGATCGTGCGCTTGAAGCAGTCGACGGTGTACTCGGCGACGGTCTCCGCCGAGGCCCGGCCGGACGCCGAGGAGCCGGAGAGGACCATGTTCGGCTTGAGCAGCATGCCCTCCAGCGAGACGCCCTGCCGGTCAAGCTGCGCGAAGGTCTCGATCAGCGTCGCCTTGGTGGCGTCGTAGCAGGCGTCGATGTCGTGGTCGCCGTCCATGAGGACCTCGGGCTCGACGATGGGGACGAGGTCGGCGGCCTGGCTGAGGGCTGCGTAGCGGGCCAGCGCGTGGGCGTTGACCTCGATGCAGCGGGCCGTCGGGATGCCCCGGCCGACGTTGATGACGGCGCGCCACTTGGCGAAGCGCGCACCCAGCTCGCGGTACTCGTTCAGGCGCGTCGCGAGGCCGTCGAGGCCCTCGGTGACGAGCTCGTTGGGCGAGAAGGAGAGGGGCTGGGTGCCCTTGTCGACCTTGATGCCGGGGATGATGCCGCGGCTGGAGAGCACCTGCACGAGTGGGGTGCCGTCGGCGCCGGGCTGTCGGATGGTCTCGTCGTAGAGGATGACGCCGGAGATGTAGGCGTCGACGCCGATGGTGCGGAAGAGCATCTCCCGGTAGTCGCGGCGGTTCTCCTCGGTGCTCTCGACGTTGATGGAGTCGAAGCGGCGCTTGATGGTGCCGGAGCTTTCGTCGGCGGCCAGGATGCCCTTGCCGGGAGCGACGAGGGCCTTGGCGGTGGCGGCAAGCTTGGCGATGTCCATATTCAGCCTCCTATGCCGTTGTTGCGTGCGCACACGCAGCAGAAGGGAAGTCGCCCCCATCATACCCCAAAAGCGACGGACGCGCCCCCGAACGCGGCAGGGATTTCTCGCGGTTGGGGCAGTCCCGGCGGGCGGAATCTGGTACGCTGGCGGGCAGCAAGCCGAGGGGGACTGGCATGGCGACGACGGGCGAGACGATCTTTGTGCACCGCTGCGAGACGCCGCTGGGCGTGTACGTGCTGGCGAGCTCCGCGACGGGGCTGGCGTGCGTGAAGCCCGAGGACCAGCGGCGGCCCGACCTGGACCGCTGGGCCCGCGACGGCGCCCGGTTCGAGGAGGGCGGCGAGTGGAACGCGCGGGCGGCGGAGCAGCTCGACGCGTACTTCGCGGGCGAGCTGCAGGACTTCGACGTGCCGCTGGACATGCGGGGGACGGCGTTCCAGCGGCGGGTGTGGGAGGCGCTGCTGACCATCCCCTACGGCGAGACGCGCTCCTACGGCGCGATCGCGGCGGCCATCGGCCTGCCGGCGGCGAGCCGGGCGGTGGGCGCGGCCAATGGGAGCAACCCAGTGTCCATCATCGTGCCGTGCCACCGGGTCATCGGCGCGAACGGGCGGCTGACGGGCTACGGCGGCGGGGTGCACCGGAAGGACGCGCTGCTGGCGCTGGAGTCGGGGGCGGTGCGGCTGCTGTAGGGGCGTAAAGCCCTTCGACAAGCTTCTTCGAAAGTCTCAGGACAGGGTCAGGGCGAACGGCCCTCCATCCTGACCTTCCCTCCGAGGGGAAAGAACCGGCCCTCGACCACATCCCTGGATACCGGCTTTCGCCGGTAAAACGGGGGTTAGCCGGGCAGGCGGGCGCCGAGGAGGTCCGGGCGGCCTCGGAGGAAGGACTCAGCGTCCGTGGGGCGGCGGCCCTCCAGCTGGAGCTCGCGGAAGGCGAGGACGCCGTCGCCGGTGACGACGGCTGCGGGCGCGCCGTCGAGGGCGACGACCGTCCCGGGTGGCGCCGCCTCGGCGGGCGCGGGAAGGGCCGACGTGCGGAGCACCTTGAGCGTGGCGCCCTTGAACGTTGTGTAGGCGCCCGGCCAGGGGTCCATCGCGCGGACCTGGTTGTGGAGGTGCGCGGCGGACCGGGTGAAGTCGAGCTCGCCGTCGGCCTTCTCCAGCTTGCGGCTGTAGGTGGCCTGCGTCTCGTCCTGCGCGACGGGCTCGATGCTGCCGTCCGCCCACTCGCGCAGCGTCCTCGCCATCAGCGCGCCGCCGAGGGCGAAGAGGCGGGCCGTCAGATCGCCGGCGGTGTCGTCGGGGCCGATCTCCACCTCCTGCTGCGCCAGCACGGGGCCGGTGTCGGTGCCCTCGTCGAGCTGCATGATGGTGACGCCGGTGACCGTCTCGCCCATGAGGATGGCCTCGGCGATGGGCGAGGGGCCGCGGTGGCGGGGCAGCAGCGACGGGTGCACGTTGAGGCAGCCGAGGGGCGCCAGCGTCAGCAGCGCCGGGGGCAGGATGCGCCCGTAGGAGGCGACGACCATTGCCTCGGGCGCGAGGGCGGCGAGCGCCTCGGCCACCTCCGGCGGGCGGAGCGACGGCGGCTGCAGGACGGGGATGCCGCGCTCGCGGGCCCAGACGGCGACGGGGGGCGACGTCAGCGCGCGGCCGCGGCCGGCGGGGCGGTCAGGTTGGGTGACCACCGCCGCGACCTCATAACCGGCGTCAAAGAGGCTTGACAACACCGGCACGGCGTAATCGGGCGTCCCCAAGAAAACGATTCTCACGGCCGTTTCCACCCAAAAGCATTTTTCGCGCCAAGGGACGCGGTGACGGCGGAGCGGCCGGCGGCTGCACCGCGAGTAATTCCGCTAGCCTCAATGTGTCTGCAAGTACGCAACATTGGCATTCGCCCCCGTTGCCGATCCCGGCAATGCAGGCCCCATTGCGGGGAATCGTATGTGTTTTGAGTCGATTCGATTCGTGGAAAAATTTGTTTTGGACGATGACAGAACATGCCCGCACGTACGAGTAGAACGGAGAAAAGCGGGCAAAACGCGCCAAAACCTCGAATCATTGTCCTAGAAGGCCCCTCCGCGTGAATGGTAGATTCTCTGCAGCCCAAGCGCTCAACCCGTTGCCTCGGTATGCGCCGCGTGCCGCCAATATTGAGCGCCCCGCAAGGATATTCAACGTGAGCAACAGGGACCCGCGCAAGCTCTGGGAGGCAGCTCTCGGCGACCTGCAGGTGCAGGTGGCCCGACCGAGCTATGATACCTTCCTGAAGCAGACCGTGGGTATCGCCGTGGACGGCGAGTGCCTCGTCGTCGGGGCGCCGACGGCCTTCGTGGCCGAGTACCTCGGCAAGCGGATGCGCGGCGTCGTGCAGCGGGCGCTGGAGCGGGTGTCGCGGTCGCCGCTGGACGTGCGGTTCGAGGTGTCGGCGGCCAACGCGGTCGCGGCGAACGCGCGGGTCGAGTATGAAGCGCCGGACGCCGCGCCCGCGCCCGCGCCGAGGGTCGTCGGGCCGGGAGCGGCGCAGCTGCCGCTGGACCCACGCTACATCTTCGACCGGTTCACCGTCGGGTCGTCGAACGAGCTCGCGGCGGCGGCGGCGCGGGCGGCGGCTGAGTTCCCCGGCGAGAAGTACAACCCCGTCTTCCTGCACTCGCCGCCGGGGCTCGGCAAGACGCACCTGCTGCACGCGGTCGGACACCGGGCGCTGGAACGGGGGCTGCGCGTGCTCTACGTCAGCAGCGACCGATTCGTCACCGAGTTCGTGACGAGCATCCGCGAGGGCCGGGCGGGCGAGTTCCGCGAGCGCTACCGCCGCCCCGACGTGCTGCTGATGGACGACGTGCAGTTCCTCAGCGGCAAGGAGCAGACGCAGGAGGGGCTGTTCCACATCTTCAACGAGCTGCACCACTCGGGCCGGCAGGTGGTGCTGGCCAGCGACCGCCCGCCACGGGCGCTGAAGCCGCTGGACGACCGGTTGCGGTCGCGCTTCGAGTGGGGGCTGATCGCGGACATCCAGCCGCCGGACCTGGAGACGCGCATGGCCATCCTGCGCTCGAAGGCGGCGTCGCTGGGCGCGTCGGTGCCGGCGGAGGCGCTGGAGGCGCTGGCGCGCGTCGAACGGCGGAGCGTCCGCGAGCTGGAGGGCAGCCTGAACCGGCTCTCGGCGTACGCCGACCTGACGGGCCGGCCCATCACGCTGGAGACCGTCGAGCAGGCACTGGGCGGGCTGGAGGAGCCGCGGGAGCCCGTCGTGCACACGGCGGACGGCGTCATCGAGCAGGCGGCGCGGCTGTTCGGCACGACGGCGTCGCTGGTGAAGGGCCCCAAGCGCGAGCGGACCGTATCGCACGCGCGGCACCTGGCGATGTACGTCATGCGCGAGGACCTGGGGCTGGCGCTGACGGAGATCGGCCGGGCGATGGGCGGCCGCGACCACAGCACGGTCTACCAGGCCGTCGGCAGGCTGGCGCAGCGCCTCGTGTCGGACGCGACGCTGCAGCGCGACGTCGCGGCGCTGCGGGCGCGGCTCGGCGCGCGGGCGGCGTAGGCGCTCGACACCCCCACCCTTGCCCATGCAACCCCCCTCGGATACAGTGTTTCCGGCCCGCGTTTGACTTGTGTCGGCGTGCGCCAACTCCACTCTGAACCGGAGGGACCGCATGATTGGGACCAACACGCTGAAGGCGAAGCTGCGGAAGGGCGAGGGCGTCATCGGGGCGTTCAACTCGATACCGTCCGCCGACGCCGTCGAGATCCTGGGCTTCCTGGGCATGGACTTCGTCATCATCGACGCGGAGCACGGCGTGAGCGACCTGGAGTCGTGCGAGCACCAGGTGCGGGCGGCGGAGGCCGTCGGCATCTCGACGATGTGCCGCATCGCGCTGAACGCGCCGCAGAACATCCTGCGCTACCTGGACACGGGCGTCATGGGGGCGCAGATCCCGCAGGTGAACTCGGCGGCGGAGGCGCGGGCGACGGTGGACGCGGTGCGGTACCCGCCCGCCGGGCTGCGGGGGCTGGCCGGCGTGCGGGCGGCGGGCTACGGCGTCGGCATGCCGCTGGGCGAGTACGTGAAGCTGGCCAACGAGGAGCTGATCCTGTGCGTGCAGATCGAGACGACGCGGGCCGTGGAGGCGGCGGCGGACATCGTGGCGACGGAGGGCGTCGACCTGGTGTTCGTCGGGCCGACGGACCTGTCGATCTCGATGGGGTACCCGGGGCAGCCGGAGCACCCGGCGGTGATGGAGGCCATCGAGCAGGTGGGCAAGGCGGCCGTGGCGGCGGGCAAGTGGGCGGGCACCATCGCGCGGGACGCCGACGCGTACGAGCACTGGCGCAACGTGGGCTACCAGTACCTGGCGACGGGCACGCCGGCGTTCCTGGCGGCGGGGGCGCGGAACTACATCAACAGCTGCCGCGAGCGGGAGAAGGCCGGGGGGTAGGCGCCCTTCGACAGGCTCAGGGCGAACGGGGTTGGGGTTGTGCGCCTCTGGGTTCCCGCCTGCGCGGGAACGACGGGTTGGTGCGGGAGGGAGTCGTGTTTGTCGGGGCCCCTGCCTGCGCAGGGGCGACGAGGGGAGACACAGCATGAAGGTTGGATTTGTTGGGCTTGGGTTGATGGGTGCGCCCATGAGCCGGAACTTGCTGAAGGCGGGGCACAGCGTGCGGGCGTGGAACAGGACGGCGTCGAAGGTGGACGCCTTTGTGGCGGACGGCGGCGCGGCTGCTGCGTCGCCGGCGGACGCGGCGTCGGGGGCGGAGGTGGTCATCACGATGGTCACGGACTCGCCGGACGTGCAGGCCGTCATCCTGGGCGAGGGCGGCGTCATCGAGGGCGCGGCGCCGGGGACGGTGGTCGTCGACATGAGCACGATCTCGCCGGAGGTGACGCGCTCGGTGGGGGCGGCGCTGGGGGAGCGGGGCGTGCCGATGCTGGACGGGCCGGTGAGCGGCGGGGTGCTGGGGGCGCAGAACGCGGCGCTCTCGATCATGCTGGGCGGCGACCCGGAGGCCGTCGAGGTGGCGCGGCCGGCGCTGGAGGCGATGGGCACGCGCATCACGTACTGCGGCGAGCTGGGCATGGGGCAGGTCACCAAGCTGGTGAACCAGGTGATCGTCGCGGGGACGATGGCGGCGGTGTGCGAGGGGCTGGTGTTCGGCGCGAAGGCGGGCGCGGACCTGCAGGCCGTCTTCTCGGCGGTCACGGGCGGCGCGGCGAACTCGTGGCAGCTCGAGAACCTGGGGGCGCGGCTGCTGAAGGACGACTTCGCGCCGGGGTTCATGGTGCGGCTGCAGCAGAAGGACCTGCGGCTGATCATGGAGTCGGCGACGGCGATGAACCTGCCGCTGTTCACGACGCCGCTGGTGCACCACCTGTACCGGGCCGTCGAGGGGCAGGGGCACGGCGACGAGGGGACGCAGGCGTACGTGAAGGCGCTGGAGGCGCTGGCGGGCGTGCAGGCGCGGTTCCCGGACGCGTAGCCGGGACGGCGCGACGTGAGGCTGAGCTTCCACACAACGGTGCCCGCGCCCATCGAGGAGGTGTACGAGTACGTCACCGCCGTGGGGCCGGAGGGGCCCGTCGACCGGGTGCTGTTCGCGCAGAAGTACGGCGAGCCCATCGAGACCGAGCCGGACGGCGCCGTGATCACGCACGACCCGGACGACGACGGGGAGGTGTTCTGGCGGTGCGCGTTCGACTTCCCCGCCCTGCGCACGATGCGGGCCATCGAGTCGACGTGGGCGGACCGGGAGGACGCCTTCGAGACGGTGCGCGGCGGGACGCGGTGGACGGTGACGTTCATCCCCAAGACGGGCGGGCTGCAGGGGCTGGTGCAGTACCTGTACTTCCAGGTGGTGGGCAAGTACCGGGTGGGCGTGCCGGTGCTGTCGCCGGTGGTGCAGCACTTCCGTCGGAAGGCGCGGGGGGAGCTCGACGCGCCGCGGGAGTCGGAGGCGGACGAGGTGTCCGGGGAGGAGCCGCCGCCGTCGCAGGGGGCGTAGGGGCGGGCATACCGCTCACCCCTTTCGAGTGCCTCAGCGCGAACGGCCCGCCGGGGAGCAGGCCGACTCCGTCCGGGCTTCTCTTTGCTAGCTATTGTGCCACTAAATGCGTCGTCTCCTTTCCCTACGATTTGGCGTTCCGCCAGATACGCGCGACGGAGTCGTTCCAGCGCGAAAAAAAAACGACTCTGCCGGGCAATCCGTAGCTGGAAACGACTCCGCCAGATACGGAGTCGACTTCCGATTACGACTCGGAACGACTCGTCGGAGTTGTCGGGGGCTGCGTGTTCGTGTTGCATGCGGGGGAGGGTAGCGGGGCGGACGGGGGATGCGCGCGGGGGTGGTGGCAGGGGGAGTGTGGTACGGGAGTGCAGGACGGGCACAGTCCGATAGTGTTGGGGTGCCCCACGCAATGCTCTAATGATCGATGGCATACCGCAGTAGAGCTGTCGGCTTGGCATCAAAGGGGAATGTCACCACAGTAACCCTTTGCTCTACTGTGCAAAATGACTCATTGTAACTAACGGAACATCTCAATGGATGACGGGAGGGGATACGGGAGTTCCCCCCAATCCACATTAGTGTGCATTTGCGCAGAAGAGTTGCATGTGGTTCCAACGCCTGAGAGTCTCTTGTTGCAGAGGCATAGACCAGTGCAATTGCACTTGTCCCGCAAGCATTCTCCTATTGTCTGGGTGGAGGATCAGACGATGGAGCCTGCGGGGGCGCTGGAGGGGGGGATTGTGGTCGCTCAGGTGGACTAGGCATGGGCCTATCTATGTTAGGCAAACCGGGAATCGATCTTATTTCACGGCGTGCCGAACTCCTGAGATATTGTGTCATATGCTTCTCCCGTTGATTTCCTGTTGAGGCGTTCATCGACAATTATGTGGTGGGCAAACACCACTGCATTTACCTGCTGTCTCACTCGAGTGATGTCGTCCGCCTCAAGCTGTTGCCCGCCATACCAGCGACGCTTCCATTCACTCATCGCACCTTCAAATTGTACTGCGGCTAGGTGCGCAGCAACTGCTTGTTCATCATCCTTGCGGATGTGTTTCACAATAACGGGCGTCAGTGCAATTGCAACAAGCAGGAGGGCAAAGAAATCTCGCTGCACTATCAATATGGCTTCCACAATGGCACCGCCAGCAAGCGCCCAAGCACTTAGAGAATTGTGCCACCTCCGTCTCTTATCAGCCAATCTCCGGAAGTAGCGTCGTAGCCGTTCCGCGTCAATGATTTCCATCCATAGTTGCTGTGTTGCTAGATCCTGCATTGATCACCTAGTCTCCCTTTGCATCGGAGAATCTTGTCTCCCAGCTTTGAGTTTGCGCATATGTTCGCATTCCCTGTGGACCCATACCACTCAAGGCTCCTTGGAGTGCCGCGGCTTTTGGAGAGGTCACGGTGGAAAGTGTACCAAGGTAGCAGCTACCTAACTAGGAACCTGCGCTAAAGGTGGCCAAGAAATCGAGTACGGTAGAAACTTCTCAGGATACTCTGGAAAGCGATGCGTTTTTTCGTGGAGACATGAGCGAGGCGTTGAGACACATGCTGTGTGATCCAAACTGTCGGCAAGACTGGCTGCTGCCGAAGACCCTCTACGGGGATGGCCCCCTTGTTCCCCGCGTACCCTGAAGACGCCCATTCAGCCTTCGATTCTCCCTTCGGCGTACGGCCCCTCCGGTGGCCTTTCCCCTGGATTCCTGCCTTCGCAGGAATGACGAGGCGGTGGTGAGATTACTAGCCACAGTGGTTGGCGCCATCGGGTGAGGCGGGACGGGCGATTCGCGAATCGCCCCTACGATTTCACCAACCTTTCCTCTGTGTGCGCCTCGTGGGTCCTGCGGCCCCCCGTTCACCCTTCGATTTCCCTCAGGGCGAACGGGAGCTTACGCGTATAATTCCCCCGACGGTTGGCTTGGCGGGGGTTCGGTTTGAGGGCGGCTGTCGATTCTTGCGGCCTGTCCGCTGAGCGTATGGGAGGGATGTATGGCGGGAGTTCAGGGATTTGGCGGGTTTTTCTTTCGCGCGAAGGACCCGGAAGGGCTGACCAGATGGTATCACGAGCATCTTGGGATCAATCCCGCTCCGATGGACATGGAGATGGTGCCCTGGGTCACCGAGGCCGGCGTCACGGTGTTCTCGCCCTTCGATGCCGACAGGGCCGGCCGTTGCCCGCGCTGTGGCGCGGACCTGCGCGGGCGCGGGCGACTCGGCCCTATGATGGTCCTATCCGCCAAACGGTCACGCCACCCTGGGCGTCGAGGGCGGCGAGCGCGCCCCCATCGGGGCGCCAATACAATTCGGCCACTGGGTCCTCCAGATCCTCGGCCCCTATCCGGCCGCCTTTTCCATTTCTCTTGAGCGACCACACAACCACTGTGCCATCACGCCCCCCCGATGCCAGGTGCATCGAGCCAGGCGCAAAGGCAAGGGTCGTGACGGGTTCAACATGGAACTCCAGAACGCCGGGCCGCGTGCCTTCCGGCCCCTTTCCGTGGAAGCTCCAGACCGTCACCGCCTCCCCGCCGCCGGTGGCCAAAAGGGTGCCGGTATCATCAAAAGCCAGGGCTGACGGCTTGGCAGGATAGCCGAACATCTCGGAGTCCTGGCCCGTGGAGCGCCGCCAGAAGTGCACCGAGTTGTCCTGGCTGCCGCAGGCTATGATGCCCCCGTCCGGGCTCAGCACCATTGACACCAGAGAGCCCTGCCACTCCAACTTCTGGCGAAGCTTGCCGGTGGTTGCGTCGAAGAAGCTCGCCCGGCCGTAACAGGCCGTCGCCAATTCCCCCAAGCTCGACCAGGCGATGGCGCTGACGGTGCTGGGATGATCATCAGACCGCCAGATCTCCGCGCCGTCCGCGTCATACGTCCGAACCTGCCGGGCGCAGGAAGCCGCCAACAGCCGGCCGGCCGGCGACCACGCCACGTTTTCCACCCAACCGCTACCGGCGTCTATGGCCCGCACCACCTGACCTTCGGCGGCGTCCCAGATCAAGACCCGGCCGTCCTGTCCGCCGGTAGCGAACACGCTTCCGCCCGGGTGGATTGCCACCGAGAGCAGACCACCGTCATGGACCCCGCGCCGCGCCCAGACGGTCGCGCCAGACTCGCCGTCGAAGGCGTAGACGCCGCCCCCAGTGTCACCGGCCACAAGGGCCTGGCCACGCAGGCTCCACCCCCCGGCGATAGCGTAGTCGCCGACCATCGCAGACCAGCCCGGGCGAAGCACACCCATTTGGCCGCCGACATTTACACCAGACATGCTTCGAACCCTTCCCGCATCCCCTGCTCATCAAGGTTGCGGCCGATGAAGACGAGCTGATTGCGGTGGGGCTCATCCCCCCATTCGCGGTCCGGCTGGCTGTCAACGAGCATGTGGACCCCCTGGAAGACAAAGCGGCGCGAATCACCCGCAAGACTGATGAAGCCCTTCATTCGGAAGATGTCCACCCCGCGATCACGGAGCAGCTGGGCAAGCCAGGCGTTGAGCTTTTCGGGATCGAGGTCGCCGTCTCTTTCGATCGCTATGGAGCCCACCTCGTTGTCGTGCTCGTGCTGGGCGACCCAAGTCCGCTCGGCCGCGAGGGGAACTGTCGCCCCCTTGATGCGGTGTGTGCCTGCCTCTTCCTCTTCGCAGTCAGGCTCGGCGCAAAAGTTGCCCCCCAGTTTGAAAGCCTCTCCATCCGCGTTCCTCAGTTGGAGATCGAACTCCTCCGGGAGGTGCTGGATGTAGAGGCCAAACTGCCCCGGCGCATCGACCTCAAAGAAGAACGACTTGCGCCCCGGGGAATCAAGCCTCAGGTTTGCATGCTTCCCGACCGGAATCACTTCCCCCGGACGCATGATCTCCGCGGGCTCGGCGTACTCCCGCACACACCACTCGGCACTCTCGCGGAGGGCAGCGTCATCCGTGCCCTGGCCGGGCACGACGACGATCGACATCGCCGGATCGGGTCCATCGGCGAGGCTGAGTTCGTAGCGGCCAGTATCCAGCGAATAGACCCCAGACCACTCGAAGGGATACTCCGGCTCGAGGAAGGTGGGACGACGATCGAGGACCTGGTCCAGGTCAAAGGCGGCGAGGTCGAGGACGGTGTCGACAGGCACGTTGGCCCGCTCGCTGCGCACTACGCGCGCCATGCGATTCATGCCGCGGAGCCGAGCTTCAAGACTATCGAGGGACTCGCCGTTGACGAGGTCCGTCTTGTTGAGGAGGAGAACGTCTGCGAAGGCGATTTGCTCCGTGCTCTCCTTGCTTCGACCGAGCTGCTGCTCGATATGGGCGGCATCGACGAGCGTGACGATCCCGTCAAGCGCGTATTCAGAGCGAAGCTCCTCATCCATGAAGAACGTCTGAGCGACCGGGCCGGGATCGGCAAGCCCCGTGGTCTCCACCAACACATAGTCGAACTTGTCGCGGCGCTTGTTGAGATTGTTGAGCACCCGGATCAGGTCTCCGCGCACCGTGCAGCAGATGCAGCCGTTCGACATCTCGAAGACCTCCTCGTCAGCGTTGATGACGAGCGCCTGATCGATGCCGACCTCTCCAAACTCGTTCTCAATCACGGCAATGCGCTTGCCGTGCTCTTCACTCAGGATCCGGTTGAGCAGGGTCGTCTTGCCAGAGCCGAGGAAGCCGGTGAGGATGGTGACGGGCACTCTGCGCTGCATGTTCATATGGAGTCCTCCTTTAACCTTATTGATACAAAGTATCGATTACCAGACCCTCCATCATACACGGCCGGCCCTGTAGCTGTCAACAAGCCGAATTGAACGCAACACCTCAGAGTCAGCGGGGTGAGTTGGCGGAAAGGAGCGGGACGTCTCATGGGGGGGCCCAGTCCTGGACCGACATTCCCATGGCGAAAGCCCCCCATTCACCCCCTTCGAGAGCCTCAGGACAGGCTTCGATTTCCCTCAGGGCAAACGGGGGATGGGTTCCCGCCTCCGCGGGAACGACGTACGAGTGGGCGAGGCTGGCGCCGTCCTTCGCCGACATCCCCTCGGCGGGAGTGCCGCATGTGACGGCCCGGTCAAGCGGGAGCTTACGCGTATAATTCCCCCGACGGTTGGCTTGGCGGGGGTTCGTTTTGAGGGCGGCTGTTGATTCTCGCGGCCTGTCCGCTGAGCGTACAGGGAGGGATGTATGGCGGGAGTTCAGGGGTTTGGCGGGTTTTTCTTTCGCGCAAAGGACCCGGAAGGGCTGACCCGGTGGTATCACGAGCATCTTGGGATCAATCCCGCTCCGATGGACATGGAGATGGAGCCCTGGGTCGCCGAGGCCGGCGTCACGGTGTTCTCGCCCTTCGATGCCGACACGGACTATTTCGCGGCGGACAAGGCGTTCATGCTCAACTTTCGCGTGGCCGACTTGGGCGCCCTGTGCGCACAGCTGCGGTCGGCCGGCATCGAGGTCACGCACGAGAGCGAGATGGAGGGGATTGGTCGCTTTGCCCGCATCCACGATCCCGAGGGGAACCCCATCGAGCTGTGGCAGCCGAGCGAGAGCTAGGCGGTCGGCTGCTCGGAGTCGCGATGCGGAGGGAGCCGGGCATAGCGGTTGCGGTTGGGCGCGGAGGTCCTGGATACCGGCTTGCGCCGGTAAAACGGGGTTACGCGAGCAGGGTGACGTTGTCTATGAGGCGGGTTTGGCCTATACGGACGGCGAGGCTGGCGAGGGCGGGGCCTTCCAGGGTGTTCAGCTCCTCCAGGGTTTCCGGGTGGGCGATGCTGACGTAGTCGACGTTGGCGAGGGGTTCCTCGTCTAGGGCGGCGTGGACGGCGGCGCGGAGGGCGTCGGCGTCGCGGACGCCGTCGGCGGCGAGGTCGGCGGCGCGGGTGAGGGCGCGGTGGAGGACGCGGGCGGCGCGGCGCTCGTCGGTGCCGAGGTTGGCGTTGCGGCTGGACATGGCGAGGCCGTCGCGCTCGCGCACCGTCGGGACGGCGACGATGTCGACGGGGAGGGCGAGGTCGGCGGCCATCCTGCGGATGACGAGGAGCTGCTGGGCGTCCTTCTGGCCGAAGTAGCTGACGTCCGGCCCGAGGATGTTGAAGAGCTTGAGCACCACCGTGCAGACGCCGCGGAAGTGGCCGGGGCGGTGCTCGCCCTCGAGGCGCTCGGCGATGGCGCCCGGCTCCACCCATGAGCCGAAGCCCTCCGGGTAGATCTCAGCGTCGGAGGGGACGAGGACGACGTCGACGCCCTCGCGGCGGAGGACGGCGAGGTCGTCCTGCATGGGGCGGGGGTAGGTGTCAAGGTCGCGAGTGTCGCCGAACTGGGTCGGGTTGACGTAGATGGTGGCGGCGACGGTCTTGCACTCGGCCCGGGCGCGCCGCACGAGGGCGAGGTGGCCGTCGTGGAGGGCGCCCATGGTGAGGACGGCGCCAAGGGGGCGCTCGGCGCCGCGCAGGGCGCCGCGGACCTCGTCGACGGTGACGCAGACCTGCACGGCGGCTAGCCTTCGGCCGGGAAGCGGCCCTCGCGGACCTCGCCGGCGTAGCGGGAGACGGCGCCGCGGACGACCTCCGCCACGTCGGCGTAGCGGCGAGCGTGCTTGGGGATGTAGCTGGTGCCGAAGCCGAGCAGGTCGTGGATGACCTGCACCTGGCCGTCGCAGTGGGGGCCGGCGCCGATGCCGACGGTGGGCACGGCGAGGCGCTCGGTGACGGACTTCGCGAGCTCGTCGGGCACGAGCTCGAGGACGACGCAGAAGGCGCCGGCCTGCTGGAGGGCGACGGCGTCGTCCATGAGGGCGACGGCCTCGGCCTCGGTCTTGCCCTGCACGCGGTAGCCGCCGAACTGGTTGACGGCCTGGGGTGTGAGGCCGATGTGGCCCATGACGGGCACGCCGGCCTCGGTGACGCGACGGACGGTCTCGGCGACGCGGACGCCGCCCTCGAGCTTCACGGCCTGCGCGCCGGCCTCCTGCAGGAAGCGGCCGGCGTTCCGGAGGGCCTGTTCGCCGCTGAGGTTGTAGGAGAGGAAGGGCATGTCGGCGACGACCAGCGCGCGCCCGGTGCCCCGGACGACGGCGGCCGTGTGGTGGAGCATCACCTCCATGGTGACGGGGATGGTCGACTCATGGCCGAGCACCACCTGCCCGAGGCTGTCGCCGACGAGGATGACGGGGACGCCGGCCTCCTCGACGAGGCGGGCGGTGGGGAAGTCGTAGGCGGTCAGCATGGGGAAGCGCTCCCCCTGCGCCTTGAACCGCTGGACGTCACGGGTGGTCACGCGCATGGCGCTCTCTCCTCCACGGATCCGGCTAGCGACGCGGTGAGCAGCTCGCGGAGCCGCGCTTCATTGGTTTCCGACAGGGCGCCCTTGTCGCGGGCGATGGGCAGCAGGGCGAGGGACAGGGCGGCGTAGAGGGGCAGGAACCCGGGCGCGCGCTCGGCGAGGGCGTCGAGGTGCATCCGGACGACGCCAACGTCGCCGCGAGCGGCGGGGCCCGTGAGGGCGGCGGGGAGGCCCTGCCGCTCGATGTTGTCGAGGGTGCTGCGGGTCAGGGGCAGCAGCGCGCGCATGCCCTCGTCCTCGAGGCCGGGGATGGCGCGCCAGAGGTCGGCGGCCTGCTTCAGCAGGGTCGCGACGAGCCCGCAGGCGGCGATGGCGCTGGCGTGGTAGAGGGCGCGGTCGCCGGGTGAAGTCAACATGAGCGGCGACCCCCCGAGGTCCTCGGCGAGCCGCTCGAGGGTCTCGCGCAGGGGCGACGGGGCCTCGACGGCGTAGGCGATGCCGCGCAGGGCGGCCTCGGCGTCGGCGCCGGCGGTGAAGGTCTGCAGCGGGTGCAGCGACCCGGTGCGGGCGCCCGCACCGGCGGCGGCCGAGAGCACGTCGATGGACACGGCGCCGGAGCAGTGCATGACAATCTGGCCCTCGCGCCACTGCAGGGACGCGGCTACCTCGGCGATGGCGTCATCGGGGACGGTGAGGAAAACGGTTTGGCAGCGGTCGGCGACGGCCTGCGGGGAGACGGCCTCGCAGCCGGGGATCCCGGCGGCGAGTCGCTCGGCGGAGGCGGGCGTGCGGCTCGCGATCGCGCGGACGGCGTAGCCGCGGCGGTGCAGGGCGACGGCGAGCGCCGATGCGAGCGCGCCCGCGCCGATGAAGCCGACGTCGCCGAAGATCGGTGCGGCCGTCATAGCGCTCGTCCCGGTGCAAACGCAGCGGGACGGGCAGGGCGCGACAAGGGGCGCACGAGGCTGGCGTCGTGGGAGAACGCGAGTCCTGGAGGCGCCGTCGCGGTCATGCCGATCCCCGCGGCAAAAGATTGGGGTTGCCGGAACCCGTTCGCCACCTTGCCAGGTTGGCGACGCAACAATGATAGCGCATGGGGCGGCGGTGTCAATTGGGGATGGGGGGAGGGGTTGGTGTGGACAAGAGCAGTGGCAGGCTTGAGAAGCCCGGTCTAAACGCCCATTCTTCTCAGCCCGCCACGTATTCAATGGTGCCTCATCGGTAGTCGATATTCAACTTCATTTGCACCCTCAGTCACGCGACAGCCACCGGCAGTGAAGCTACGAAGAAGCATCTAACGGGGGCACTGACTGCAAGCGAAGTGCAATGGGGCAGAATAGATGTGCCTGCAAAAGCCACATGATTGCTCATCACCATTAGAGTGGCAAAACTTGTGTACGGAGAATTTGGATTAATATCATATAAGCGACGCGCCACACATAAAGGAGAAGACCATGAAAGTGTGCACGGTCACAAGCTGCGAGAGGCGTCACATGGCTAAGGGACTCTGCAAAATGCACTACCACCGCATGCGCAATGGACTAGACTTGAACGCCCCACACAGAACAGAACACCCAAAAACATGCTCGGTCGCAAACTGCAACAGGCCACACAGCGCCAAAGGGCTGTGCGGTATGCACTACCGGCGGCAGCACAAGGGGCAGGACATGGATGCCCCACACAGGTCAGAGCACTCCAAAACGTGCTCGGTCACAAACTGTGAGAGGCGGCACATGGCCAAAGGGCTTTGCCACATGCACTACCAGCGACAGCGCAATGGGCTGGACTTGGACGTGCCGCTGATGATGTGGATTGATCATCCCCCAACATGCACTTGGTCTGGGTGTGACAGACCATATCTACGCAATGGTCTTTGCTCCCTGCACGCCACTCGTCAGGACAGAGGTCAGGACATGGATGCTCCGTCAAAGACAGACCACTCTTCCACTTGCACACGGAAAGGCTGCTCAAGACCGTATGTGTCTAAGGGGCTCTGCGACATGCACTACCAGCGGCAGCGCAAGGGGCTTGACATGGCCGCGCCCGACCGACACGTGGGAACCAGAAGGCCTATGGCCGTAGGAGAACGCCGACTAAATCGGAATGGCTACGTATGGCTCAAATTGCCAGACGGCAAACGGGTTTTCGAGCACACTTACGCGATGGAAAAGCGCGAGCGCCGCTCCCTGTTCTGGCACGAAGAAGTCCACCACAAGAATGGTAACCGCGCGGACAATAGCGTGGAGAATCTGGAACTTTGGTCCAAGAGTCACCCTCCTGGCCAGCGTGTTACGGACAAGCTCATATGGGCGCGGGACTTTCTTCAGCAGTATGGGCTAACCGTTATGGGCCAAATTCCAATGGAACTCGAATAATGCCCCTACCCCTCCTGCATCTTCACCCACTCGTCAATGATGCGGTAGTCCTGGAGGGAAGGCGGGGCGGCACAAGGTACTCTCACCTGCCTCTAGGGGCCCAGTGGCGGGTACAGTTGGGCACTGCCGGAAGGAAGCGAGTCTGCACCCACAGGGTCATATCCCACTCTATACATATGCGAATGTGTCCAAATTGCAGGTGCTACCTGCAATTTGGACAGACAAGCTGTCACGGGCGAGGCTTCCTTACCCCTGCCGCTGCATCATCTTCACCCATCGCTCGATGATGCGGTGGTCCTGGGGGAAGGCCAGCGGGGGGAGGTCGTCGACGGAGAAGTAGCCGGCGCCGTCGATCTCCCACGACTCCGTCGTCAGGGCGCCGCCGACGGCCTTCGCGCCGTAGGCCGCGACGACGATGGGGCGGCCCGCGGCGGAGAAGAGGCCGACGAGGCCGGTGATGGTGACCTCGATGCCGGTCTCTTCCAGGGCCTCGCGGGCGGCGGCCTCCTCGACCACCTCGCCCTGCTCGACGTAGCCGCCGGGGAGGGCCCAGAGGCCCTTCTCGACGCCGTAGCTGCGCTGCACCATGAGCAGGCTGGACGCGTCGCCGATGAGCACCGTCGCGACGAGCTTGGGGCCGAGCTGGATGATGAGCCGGCAACGGGCGCAGTAGGGGCGCCACTGGCCGTCGACCGTGCGTATGGTCACCGAGCCCTGACACCTCGGGCAGCTCTCGAAGTCCGTGAACATCGTCACCCCTGGAGCGCACGGGGCGTATGCTATACTTCACCGTCCCGCGACGCCCGTATGGTACACCACCGCAGGAGGCACACCAACCGATGACCACCCCCACCGGCGCCATCACGCAGGAGACCGCCCGCTTCATCGTCGAGACGACGTACGACGACCTGCCGGCGGAGCTTCGGGCGGAGTCGCTGCGGTGCATCGTCGACGGGCTGGGCGTGATGCTGGCGGGGGCGCCGGAGGAGTGCACGCAGATCGTCCACCGGTACGTGGGCACGCTGGGCGTCTCGGGCGCGGCGCGGGCGCCAGGTTTCGCGGTCTCGTATCCGGCGGAGTTTGCGGCGCTGGCCTCGGGCGTGAGCGGGCACGCGCACGACTTCGACGACACGCAGCTCGCATCGACGCCCGACCGGGTATACGGGCTGCTGACGCACCCGACGGTGCCCGCCCTCTCGGCGGCGCTGGCCGTCGGGCAGGAGACGGGCGCGACCGGGAAGGACCTGGTGCGCGCGTTCAGCATCGGGCTGGAGGTGGAGTGCAAGCTGGCGGAGGCGGTGAATCCGCAGCACTACCAGCGGGGCTTCCACAGCACGGGGACGTTCGGCGTGTTCGCGGCGGCGGCGGCCACGGCGTCGCTGCTGGGGCTCGACGTCGAGCGCACGCGGACGGCGCTGAGCATAGCGGGGTCCAAGAGCGCGGGGCTGCGGGTGAACTTCGGCACGATGACAAAGCCGTACCACTCGGGCGCGGCGGCGCAGAACGGCGTCGTGGCGGCGAAGCTGGCGTCGCTGGGGTACAGCGCGGACCCGTCGGGGCTGGACGGCCCGTGGGGGTTCTTCGCCGTGGCGGGCGGCGGCGTCGACGAGGAGTACGTGCTGGGCAAGCTCGGCAGGCCGTGGGCGCTGCTGGACCCGGGAGTGTCGGTCAAACCGTACCCGTGCGGGTCGCTGCTGCATCCGGCCATGGACGCGCTGCGGGGCCTGCTCATCGAGCACGACGTCGACCCGGCGCGCATTCGCGAGGTGCGGCTGGGCACGGCGTCGAACGTGCTGAACGCGCTGCGCTACGCCGAGCCGGAGAACGCGCTGCAGGGCAAGTTCAGCATCCAGTTCATGCTGGGGGTGCTGGCGCTGCGGCGGCGGGCGGGCATCGCCGAGTTCCGCGACGAGGTGGTGCGGGACCCGGAGGTTCGGGCGATGATGGCGCGGGTGAAGCCGTACCTGGACGACGAGATCGAGGCGCGGGGCTTCGAGCGCATCCGCAGCCGCGTCGAGGTGGAGCTCGACGACGGGGCCGTGCTGGAGCGCGAGGCGGCGGTGTCGCGGGGCACGCCGGAGTGGCCGATGACCCGCGAGGACCTGGCGGAGAAGTTCACGGACTGCGCGACGGGCGTGCTGGCGGACTCGGCGATACCGGGGGCCATCGCGACGGCGTGGCGGACGGAGGAGCTGGGGAGCGTCGGCGAGCTGCTGGACGCGGTGTGCGGGTAGGGGGAGACATGGTTTTGTACCCCGCTCTCATTGACGGCGATCCCGGTGCGTACGGCGTCGTGTTTCCGGACATCGACGGCGTCGGCGCAATGGGGGAAACGGTTGAAGAGGCATTGGAAAGCGCCAAGGCTGTCCTCATCGACTACGCGATTGAGATGGCGCGGGACGGGTTGCCCTTGGACACTCCCAGCAAGCCGGAGGCGGTCATAACGCCCCTCGGCAGCCAATTGACTACGGTGACCCTGGATATCGTTCCAGTAGCTCGGTAGCCCCCACCCTCGCATTGACACTCCCTTTGGCGCTCCCTACAATAGTGATTTGTCGCACATTCGAGTGAGAGGCCTGACCAACGTGTCCAGCTACGCAGTGATACAGACCGGCGGCAAGCAGTACCGCGTGCAGCCCGGCGACGTCATCGACGTCGAGAAGCTCGAGCAGGAGGTCGGCGCGCGCGTCGACTTCCCCGAGGTGCTGCTCGTCGACGCGGACGGCGCGGTGTCCGTGGGGACGCCCACCGTCGACGGCGCCCGGGTGACCGCCGAGGTCGCCGACCAGTTCCGGGGCCCCAAGATCATCGTCTACAAGTACAAGGCAAAGACGCACTACCGCCGCAAGAACGGCCACCGCCAGAGCTACACGCGGCTGCGCATCCGCCACATCCTGACGGACGGCGCGGACGAGCCCGAGGAAGTGGTCGTGGCGGAGGAAGCGGTCGAGGAAGCGCCGGCGCCCGCACCGAGACGGAGGCGGCGCTCGACGCGGGCGGCGGCAGCCGCTGAGGCGGCAGAGGCTCCGGCAGCGGAAGCCGCGGCGTCGGACGAGCCAGCCGCAGAGCCGGTCGCGGCTGCCGAGGAGGCCGAGGCCGCCCCTGAGCCGGAGGCCGTAGAGGCTGAGGCCAGCGTGGAGGCTGCGTCGGATACGGAGGAGACTGCGGACGCGGAAGAGCCGGCAGAGGACGCGCCCTCCGAGGAGTCCCCGGACGGCGAGGAGAAGAAGGAGTAACCGCTGCGCGCCGTCGCGGCGCGGGAGCGAAGGAGCAGAGCAATGGCCCACAAGAAAGGCGGCGGGTCCAGCCGGAACGGCAGAGACAGCAAGGGGCAGCGCCTCGGCGTCAAGGTGTACGCGGGGCAGCAGGTCCGCACGGGCGCGGTCCTCGTCAGGCAGCGGGGCACCCGCATCATCCCCGGCAAGAACGTCGGCGTGGGCCGCGACTTCACGCTGTTCGCGCTGGCGGACGGCGAGGTGAAGTACGAGTGGGCCATCAAGAACCGCAAGATGGCCTGCGTGTATCCCGCCAACGGAAGCGCGTAGGTCTGAAGGGGCCAGGAGAGAGACAAGGCAATGAAGACGGCAATCCATCCACAGTGGCACGCGGAGGCGATTGTGCACTGCGTGTGCGGCAACACCTTCACCACCGGTTCGACGAAGGCGGAGTTGCGCGTGGAGATCTGCAACCGATGCCACCCGTACTTCACGGGCGAGCAGCGAATTGTGGACACCGAGGGCCGGGTGGAGCGCATCAAGCGGAGGTACAACCTCAAATAGCGCGAGACCGGGCCTCGGGGTGGTGCAAACCACCCCGATTTCTTTACAGGGGGCGATCCCCTGGATTCCGGCTTTCGCCGGAATGACGAGGTAACGGGAAGGACAAAGACGGAAGGTTAATCGTCGGGGTCCCCGCCTGCGCGGGAACGACGAATAGTCAGGGGAGGTCAACGGGATGCCGCAGCCGTTCTACTACGGCGGTCAGGCCCTGATAGAGGGGGTGCTCATCAGGGGGCAGCGCAACGTGCGCATGGCCGTGCGCCGTCCCGACGGCGGCATCTGGACCGGCCCGCTCCCGCTGAACCCGCTGACGAGCGGCTGGCTGCGGCGCGTGCCGCTGGTGCGCGGCGTGCTGGTGCTGGCCGAGGCGCTGTTGATGGGCATGCGCGGGCTGAACCGCTCGGCGGAGATCGCGATGGCGGACCCGGATGAGCCGCCCGTGCCCGACGGGGAGGCGCCGAAGGTCGGCAGGGGTGAGCGGATCAGCATGGCGCTCACGATGGCCGTCGCGCTGGTCATCGGCATCGGCATCTTCTTCCTGCTGCCCCTGCTGGGCGCGCGCTCCCTCGACGAGTACGTCGATTCGTCGATCGTGAGCAACCTGCTGGAGGGCGCCATCCGGCTGGGGATGCTGGTGGGCTACATCTGGCTCATCGGCAACCTGCGGGACGTGAAGCGCGTCTTCGCCTACCACGGCGCCGAGCACATGACCATCCACGCCTACGAGCACGGCAGGCCGCTGGAGGCGGAGGAGATCGAGCAGTTCCCGACGGCCCACCCGCGCTGCGGCACCGCCTTCCTGCTGACGGTGGTGCTGGTGTCCGTGCTGGTGTTCACGCTGGTGGGGCGGCCGGCGATTGTGTGGGCGATAGCCTCGCGCATCGCGCTGGTGCCCGTCATCGCCGCCGTGAGCTACGAGTTCCTGCGGTTCAGCGGCGCCCACAGCGACCGCGCCTGGGCGCAGGTTCTCGCCTTCCCCGGCCTTATGCTGCAGAAGCTGACGACGCGCTGGCCCGACCGCTCGCAGATCGAGGTGGCCGTCGCCGCGATGAACAGCACCCTCGCCGCCGACGGCGTCATCGAGCCGAGCGCGCCCCCGGACGACCTGCGGACGGTCGACGACGAGTCCTCACCCGAGGACGCGCCTTCTCCTGAGGACGGGCCCTTGCGATACGGCTCCGCGGAGGCGGGGCAGGCGGCCGCGGAGGGTGAAGCCACATAGGGCTTGTGCTATACTCCACAGGGTTGTTTGCCGTATACCTCCACAACGGAATTTCCACCTAATCAGCCCTTGTCGTTGTGCGGGGCATGAACAACCAACCGTAGGAGAGACCAATGTCGCACGAAATCACTGTCGTCCCGGACGGCTCGGTCACGAGCCCGCTGGGATACCTCGCCGGCGCGACCTACGCCGGCATCCGCACCTACGCCCCCGGCAAGGTGGACCTGGGCCTGCTCTACTCCGAGAGCCCGGCGGCCGCCGCGGGGACGTTCACGAAGAACAAGGTCGTCTCGGCGTGCGTGACCGTGAGCAAGCGCATCGCCGACCGCGGGGTGTCCCGCGGGGTCATCGTCAACAGCGGGTGCGCCAACTGCTCCGTCGGCGAGCAGGGACTGAAGGACGCCGAGGAGATGGCCGCGCTGGCCGCCGGCGCCACGGGCGCGTCGCCGGAGGACATGGCCGTCAGCAGCACGGGCATCATCGGCGTCGAGCTGCCGATGGGGCTGCTGCGCAACGCCGTCGGCAAGATCGAGCTGACGCGGGACGGCGGCCACGACTTCGCCCGGTCCATCATGACGACGGACACGGTGAGCAAGGAGATCGCGGTCTCGTTCAACGCCGGGGGCAAGACGGTGACCGTCGCCGGGTGCTGCAAGGGCTCCGGCATGATCCACCCCAACATGGCGACAATGCTCGCCTACCTCACAACCGACGCCGAGGTGGACGCGGCATTGCTGCAGGAGACCATCAGCGAGGTCGTCGACTCCACCTTCAACATGGTGGACGTCGACGGCGACACGAGCACCAACGACACGGTGCTCGTCTTCGCGAACGGAGCGGCGGGCGCTGCCGTGGCCAAGGGCACGCCGGAAGCGGAGGCCCTCGCGGCGGCGCTGACGCAGGTGTGCACGCACCTGTCGCGGGAGATGGTCAAGGACGGCGAGGGCGCCACCAAGCTCATCGAGGTGACCGTCGACGGGGCCGAGAGCGTGGCGGACGCCCGCATGGCGGCCCGCTCGGTCGCGAGCTCGATCCTGGTCAAGACGGCCATCCACGGCAACGACCCCAACTGGGGCCGCATCATGATGGCCGTGGGCAAGAGCGGCGCGGAGGTGGTGGAGGACAAGCTGACCCTCCACATCAACGACATCTGCATCATGGAGGCCGGGCTGCCGGTGCCCTTCTTCAAGGAGTCGCTGGTGGCGTCGATGCTCGGGGACGAGGTCCGCATCCGGGTCAGCCTGAACATCGGCGACGGCGTGGCCGTCGGGTGGGGCTGCAACATGAGCGAGGAGTTCGTCACGTTCAACAGCGCGTACACGACGTAGGACGGAGCGCCGCGCCCTGCATGGGGCGCGGCGCCTTCATCTTGGCAAGAGGGAAAGGTGAGCGACCCCAAGGGGCAAAGGCCCATCGTCATCAAGATCGGCGGGAGCACGCTGGGAAGCGGCGACACGACGCTGGAAGACGTCGTCGCGATGCAGCGGCAGGGGCTCGCGCCGGTGGTCGTCCACGGCGGCGGGCAGGTGATCAGCAAGTGGATGGAGCGCACGGGCGCGGCACCGCGGTTCGTGCGCGGCATGCGCGTCACGGACGAGGCCGCGCTGGACATCGTGCTGGCGGTGCTGACGGGGCTGGTGAACAAGCAGCTCGTCGCGTCGGTGCTGGCGCTGGGCGGGAAGGCGATGGGCTTCAGCGGGGCCGACGGCGGCATCCTGCAGGCCAGGACGCTGGACCCGGACCTGGGCTACGTCGGCGACATCACGGACGTCGACGCGGGGCCGGTGCGGGAGATGACGTCGATGGGGTGGATCCCCATCATCGCGCCGGTGGCCGTCGGGCTGAACGGCAGCTCGGAGGCGACGCTTTACAACATCAACGGCGACGTGGCGGCGGGCGAGCTCGCGGCCGCGCTGGAAGCCGAGCGGCTCATATACCTGACGGACGTGGACGGCGTGATGGACGCGTCGCGGCGGAAGATCCCCCGGCTGCTGCCGGCGCAGGCGCAGGCGCTCATCGAGCACGGGGTGGCCGCCGGAGGCATGATCCCCAAGCTGGAGGCGTGCCTGAAGGCGCTGCCCCACGTGGGAACGACGGAGATCCTGGACGGCCGCGGCCCCCACGCCCTGTTGGAATGCCTTGAGGGCAAGGGCAAGGGAACGCGGGTAGGCTAGGGCAAGGAGAAGCAGATGGCAGGCAATTTCGGCGGCGGTTTCGGCGGCGGAGGCTTCGGCGGAGGGGGGTTCCCCAACTTCGGGCAGCCGGGACAGATGGGCACGCCCGAGATCCCATGGAGGAGCCTGATCCTCTGGGGCGGCGGGCTTGGCCTCATTGTCGGCCTGTTCGCCCTGGCGTTCTGGCTGCTGGACGTGTACACCAACTTCCTCTGGTTCGGGAACCTGGGGTTTGAGGGCGTCTACCGCACCATCCTGGTGCAGCGCATCTGGCTCTTCGGCGTGGGCTTCGCCCTCTTCGCCCTCATCTCCTCGGTAAGCGTGTGGCTGACGTACCGGTACGGGCGCGGGCCGCAGGTGACGCCGGTGCCGGAGGAGACGCTGGAGCTGCTGCGGCCGCTGACGCTGGCGGGCGCGATGTTCGTCATCGTGGTGGCGTCGCTGATATTCGGCGGCGTGGCCGCCGGCGGGTGGGACGTCGTCCTCGGCTTCATCAACGCCACCAGCTTCGGTGTCGAGGACGCGCAGTTCGGGCGTGACGTCTCCTTCTACGTCTTCTCTCTGCCGTTGCACCAGCTCGTGCAGGGCTGGCTGCTGGGGGCGTTCGTGGTGACGCTGCTCCTGAGCCTGGGCATGTACTTTGTCCACTTCAGCCTGCGGGGGGCGGTCTTCACGCTGACGCCGCAGGTGCGCACGCACCTCTCAGTGCTGGGGGCGCTGCTCCTCTTCACCTTCGGCTACGGCTACTGGATCGAGATCTACAACCTGGTCTTCTCCACCAACGGCGCGGTCGTCGGCGCCACGTACGCCGACGTCAACGCGCGCGTCCCGGCGCTGACGATGCTGATCTTCATCGTCGCGGCGGGCGGGTTGCTGCTGCTGCTCAACGCCTTCTGGCTGAAGGGCACGCGGCTCATGGTGGGCATCGCCCTGCTGTGGGTCGGGGGGCTCATCGTGCTGCAGTTCGCGTGGCCCAACGCGGTGCAGCGCTTCCAGGTCATCCCGTCGGAGCTCGAACGGGAGCGGACGTTCATCGGCCGGAACATCGAGGCGACGCGGGCGGCCTTCGGGCTGAACCGCATCGACGAGCAGGCGTACCCCATCCGCGACAACCCCCGCGTGACGGGGGAGATCGTCGACACGAACCCGGGCATCATCGACAACCTGCGGCTGTGGGACCACCGGCCTTTCCTGGACACGCTGAACCAGATCCAGTTCATCCGCCTGTACTACGACTTCCAGGACGTGGACGTCGACCGGTACACGGTGAACGGCGAGTACAAGCAGCTCATGGTCAGCGCCCGCGAGCTCTCACCCGAGCGGCTCCCGCAGGAGGCGCAGCGGTGGGTCAACCGCAAGCTGCAGTTCACCCACGGCTTCGGCGTGGTGGCGGCACCGGTGACCGAATACACCGACGACGGCAAGCCGGAGTTCGTCCTGCAGGACGTGCCGCCGCGGGGCGAGATCCCGGTCGAACGACCGGAGGTCTACTACGGCGAGAACACGCGGGACTACGTGGTGGTGAACTCGGCGGTAGAGGAGTTCTCCTACCCCACGGAGACGGACATCCCCGTCTATACGCAGTACGCGGGCGAGGGCGGCGTGCCCGTCAACGGGTTCCTGCGGCAGCTGGCCTACGCCTGGAAGTTCCGCGACCTCAACCTGCTCATCAGCGGCGAGATCACGCCGGGCAGCCGCATCCAGTACAACCGCAACATCCAGGAGCGCGTGTCGGACGTCGCGCCCTTCCTCGTCCTCGACAGCGACCCGTACGTGGTGGTGGAGAACGGCGAGCTGCTGTGGATCCAGGACGCCTACACGGTGTCCGACCGCTTCCCGTACTCGACGCCCTACTTCACGGACCCGGCGGACACGCCCTTCGCCAACGACCCGGGCGGGTTCAACTACATCCGCAACAGCGTCAAGGTGGTGATGAGCGCCTACAACGGCGACCTGACCTTCTACGTCATCGAGCCGGAGGACCCGCTCGTCCAGACGTACCAGAAGATGTTCCCGAAGCTGTTCACGGACATCAACGAGATCGACGAGCGGCACCCGGGGCTGCGGGCGCACATCCGCTACCCGGAGGGGATGTTCCAGACGCAGGCGCAGCAGTACCTGCAGTACCACATGACGGACACCACGGTCTTCTTCAACAAGGAGGACCAGTGGAGCATCCCGCAGGAAACGTACTTCGGCGGGCCGGAGATCATGCGGCCCTACTACCTGATCATGAAGCTGCCCGACTCCGAGCGGGAGGAGTTCGTGCTGCTGATGCCGTTCACGCCCGCCGCTCGGCCGAACATGGTGTCCTGGCTGGCGGCGCTGAACGACGGCGACCGGTACGGGCAGCTGGTGAACTTCGTCTTCCCGCGGGGCAAGCAGCTCGACGGGCCGCAGCAGGTGGAGGCCCGCATCGACAACGACCCGGACATCTCGCAGCAGTTCACGCTGTGGGGGCAGGTGGGGTCGACGGTGCTGCGCGGCAACCTGCTGGTGGTACCCATGGACAACACCATCCTGTACGTGGAACCGGTGTTCCTGCAGGCGGAGAACCTGCCCTTCCCCGAGCTGAAGCAGGTCATCGTCGCGGACGCCGGCGAGGTGGTCATGCGGCCGACGCTGCGGGCGGCGCTTGCCGCGCTGTCGGGCTCGAGCACGCCGGCGCCGTCGCTGGACGTCGACGAGCCGTCGCCCGTGCCGGACGCCACCGCGCCGTCGGGGGCGGAGACGCTGTCCGAGGCGCTGGGCGACGCATCGAGCGCCATTGACGCGCTGGACACGGCCCTGGATGAGCTGAGACGGTCGCTGGAGGAACTAAACAGGCTGGCGGAGGAGCAGAACTAGTGAACCAGTACATAGAGACGGAAAAGCAATACTACATGGGGACGGTGCGCCGTCAGCCCGTCGTGATCGAGCGCGGCCAGGGGTCCCGCGTCTGGGACACCGACGGCAAAGAGTACCTGGACTTCACCGCGGGGTGGGCGGTCGACTGCCTCGGCCACTGCCCGCCGGTGATGGTGCAGGCCATCGCGGAGCAGGCCTCGACGCTGATCCAGACGTCGAACCAGTTCTACACGCTGCCGCAGCTCAAGCTGGTGCAGATCCTTGTGGAGAACAGCACCCTGGACAAGGTCTTCCTGTGCAACAGCGGCGCGGAGGCCAATGAGGGCGCCATCAAGCTGGCACGCAAGTACGGCCGCGAGAACCGCAACGGCGCCGTCGAGATCATCACGGCGCTCGACTCCTTCCACGGGCGGACGCTGGGATCGCTGGCGGCGACGGGCAACCCGCACTACCAGGCCAACTTCCAGCCGCTGATGACGGGCTTCGTCCACGTGCCCTACGGCGACGTCGAGGCGATCAAGAAGGCGACGAACCAGAACACGTGCGCCGTCATGCTGGAGCCGGTGCAGGGCGAGGGCGGCGTGAACGTCCCGCCCGCCGACTACCTGAAGGAAGTCCGCGCGTGGTGCGACGAGCAGGGGCTGCTGCTCATCCTGGACGAGATCCAGACGGGCATCGGCCGCCTGGGCACCCTGTTCGGCTACGAGCAGTTCGGCGTGGAGCCGGACGTGATGACGCTGGCGAAGGCCATGGGCGGCGGCGTGCCAATCGGCGCGTTCATGTGCAAGGACTCGTGCGACGTGCTGCGCCCCGGCGACCACGGCAGCACCTACGGCGGCAACGCCCTCACCGCGGCCGCCGCCTACTCCGTCGTCAAGGAGGTCATCGACGGCGGCTGGGTCGACCACGGCCGCGTCATGGGCGAGCGCCTGAAGACGGGGCTCGAGCGGGTGAAGGCCGCGCACGAGGGCTCCGTGAAGGAGGTCCGCGGCATGGGCCTGCTGCTGGCCGTCGAGTTCCACGAGGCGATCGCGGGCGAGGTGGTCACGTCCTGCAACGCGGGCGGGCTGCTGCTGAACCCGGTGCGGCCCACGGCCGTGCGCTTCATGCCCGCGCTGAACGTCTCGGAGGCCGAGGTGGACATCGCGGTGGACCGCTTCGAGCGGGCGCTGGTGGACGCGGTGGAGCGCGTCAGCAAGGCGTAGCGGGAACCACCCCAGTGTCCGTTCGCCCTGAGCCTGTCGAAGGGCCAAATGGACGGTTTGGGGTATGACAGAGTAGAGGTCAGACCAAGCAGAAGGGCGGGACATGGCGAAGCAGAAGGTTGTGCTGGCATACAGCGGCGGGCTGGACACGTCCGTGGCCATTCCGTGGATCAAGGAGCGCTACGACGCCGAGGTCATCACGCTGACGGCGGAGCTGGGGCAGGGCCGCGACCTGGAAGAGGTGCGGCAGAAGGCCCTGGCCACCGGCGCGGAGAAGGCCATCGTCCTCGACGGGCAGGACGCCTTCGTCGAGCGCTTCGTGTGGCCCGCGCTGCGCGCCGGCGCCATCTACGAGGCCCAGTACCCGCTGGCGACAGCCCTTGCGCGGCCGCTCATCGCCGAGTACATGGCCAACGTCGCGCTCGAGGAGGGCGCGGAGTTTGTCGCGCACGGCTGCACGGGCAAGGGCAACGACCAGGTGCGCTTCGACGTGAGCGTCGGCGCGCTGGCGCCTGACCTGCGGGTCATCGCGCCGGCCCGCGAGTGGGGCATGAGCCGCGACGAGGAGATCGAGTACGCGGCGGCGCACAACGTGCCCGTGCCCAACACCAAGGCCAGCCCCTACTCCGTCGACGAGAACCTGTGGGGCCGGTCCATCGAGGCGGGCGTGCTGGAGGACCCGTGGCAGGAGCCGCCGGAGGACATCTACGCGTGGACGCGCTCCGTGGCGGACAGCCCGGACACGCCGTTGTACCTGGAGATCGGCTTCGAGAAGGGCGTGCCCGTGTCCGTCAACGGCGAGACGCTGGGCGGGGTGGCGCTGGTGCTGCACCTGAACGCGCTGGCGGGAGAGCACGGCGTCGGACGCATCGACCACCTGGAGAACCGGCTGGTGGGCATCAAGTCGCGCGAGATCTACGAGGCGCCGGCGGGCGTTGTGCTGCACGCGGCGCACCGGTCGCTGGAGACGCTGACGCTGGGCAAGGAGCAGGTGCGCTTCAAGGAAATCGTCGCGCAGCAGTACGCGGACATCGTCTACAACGGCCTCTGGTTCACCAAGCACCGCGAGGACCTGGACGCCTACGTGGACAGCACGCAGCAGTTCGTCTCGGGCACGGTGCGGGTGCGGCTGCACAAGGGCGCGTGCAACGTCGTCGGGCGGCAGTCGCCCCACGCGCTGTACGACTACGGCCTTGCGACGTACGACGAGGCGGACCAGTTCGACCACCAGGCGTCGGTGGGCTTTATCAAGGTCTTCGGGCTGCCGGTTCGGACGCAGGCCAGGCGGCAGGCGCGATAGCCCCGCGCCGGCGCGGCGGGCGTCGCAAAGGACGGGTTCCCGCCCCGTATCGGAGTACGGGGCAGGCTCTGAGCGAGAACGACGGGATGGTATGGAGGGCGAGATGGCGGACAAGTACATCTACATCGCGGCGATGGACGTCGACCCCGACAAGGAGGCCGACTTCAACGACTGCTACGAGACGGAGCACATCCCCGCGCTCCTGCAGGTGCCGGGCGTCAACAGCGCGACGCGCTACTGCGCCGAGGAGGGCTCGCCCAAGTACCTCGCCGTGTACGAGATCGACAGCCCGGACGTGGTGACGAGCGCCGCGTGGGTGGCGGCGGCGGACTCGGGCCGCTGGCCCACGGAGATCCGGCCCTTCTGCCGCAATCGCAACCGCATCGTCTACAAGGTGATCGGCGGGTAGGTCGCGCGCCCCCTTCGACGGGGCTCAGGACAGGCTCAGGGCGAACGGGCCGGGTGTCCAATGCTGACGTGCGCGGCCTCTGCCCTCCCCTGGATACCGGCTTTCGCCGGTAAAACGGGCATCGGTTGCCCGGAGCGAACAGCGAGACAAACGATGATCCACGACGGTAAAGACCGGTATGGCCGCTACCTGGAGGACTTCCAGGTGGGCGACGTCTATCGCCACTGGCCGGGCAAGACCATCACGGAGAGCGACAACAACCTCTTCTGCCTGCTCACCATGAACCACAACCCGCTGCACCTGGACGAGCACTACATGCAGTCGCACCAGCACGGGCGCATCCTCGTCGCGGGGCCGCTGGTGCTCAGCGTGGCCGTCGGAATGAGCGTCATCGACACCTCGGGGCGGGCCATCGCGAACCTGGAATACGAGCGCGTCACGCACGACGGCCCTGTCTTCGCCGGCGACACCATCTACGCGGAGAGCGAGGTGCTGGAGGTGCGGGAGTCGGCGTCGCGGCCGGACCGGGGGCTCGTGTACATCGAGACGCGGGTGCACAACCAGGACGACGCGCGGGTGCTGACGTACCGGCGCCGCTTCCTCACGCCCAAGAGGCCGGCGTGATGGCGGACGAGTATACCTCGCTGGACTACACCGTCTCGCTGCACTACGACCGGCGGCTCTACCGCGAGGACATCGCGGGGTCGCAGGCCCACGCCCGCATGCTGGCGCGGCAGGGCATCATCACCGCCGACGAGGCGGCGCGCATGTGCGGCGGCCTCGACGCCATCCGCGCCGAGATCGAGGGCGGCGCGTTCCCGTGGCGCCCGGATCTGGAGGACCTGCACATGAACGTGGAGGCGCGCCTCCACGAGCTCATCGGCGAGACGGCGGGCAAGCTGCACACGGCCCGCTCCCGCAACGACCAGATCGCGACGGACATGCGCCTCTTCGTGCGGCGCGCGGCGTCGGAGACGGCGGACGCGCTGCGCGGCCTGCAGCGCGCGCTGGCGTCGGTCGCGGGCGAGCACGTGCACACGGCGATGCCCGGCTACACGCACATGCAGAGGGCGCAGCCCGTGGTCCTCGCCCACCACCTCCTCGCCTACGTGGAGATGTTCGAGCGGGACGCCGAGCGGTTCGGGCAGGCGGGCGCGCGCGCCAACGTGCTGCCGCTGGGCAGCGGCGCGCTGGCGGGCTCGCCGTACCCCCTCGACCGGGAGTCCGTCGCGCGGGAGCTGGGATTCAACGGCGTCACGGCGAACAGCATGGACGCCGTCGCAGACCGCGACTTCGTGCTCGACTACCTGTACGCGGCGGCCGCGTGCATGGGGCACCTCTCGCGCATGGGGGAGGAGTTCGTGCTGTGGTCGTCGGAGGAGTTCGGCTTCCTGCGGCTGGCTGAGGAGGACACGACGGGCAGCAGCATCATGCCGCAGAAGCGCAACCCGGACCTGGCCGAGCTGGCGCGGGGCCGCACCGGGCGCGTCTACGGCCATCTGATGGCGGCGCTGACGACGGTCAAGGGGCTGCCGCTGACGTACAACCGCGACCTGCAGGAGGACAAGGAGGGGCTGTTCGACACCGTCGACACGCTCCTGCCGACGGTGGCCGCGTTCACGCGGATGCTGGGCGGCGCGGCCTTCAACCGCGAGCGCATGGCGCAGGCGGCAGAGGGCGGCGGATACAGCCTGGCGACGGACCTGGCCGATTACCTCGTCCGCAAGGGGCTGCCCTTCCGGCAGGCGCACGGCGTCGTCGCGCAGCTCACGCGCCACGCCGAGGAGCACGGGGCCCGCTTCGACGAGCTCTCTCTGGAGGACTACCGCGCGTTCTCGCCGCTCTTCGACGAGGACGTGCTCGGCACGACGGTGGCGACGGCGCTCGAATCGCGCAACGTGCCGGGCGGCACGGCGCCGTCGCAGGTGGCGGCGGCGCTCGCCCGCGTGCGCGAGCGGCTGGGGATGTAGCGGGGGCTCCCCCTCGACAGCGCCCACGTCTCACCCTTCGCGGGAACAGCTCCCCGCGCTGACCCGTTCAATTCAGGGGCCTCCCATCGCCGCCTACGGGACGGCCGGCAATCGTCAAGAGAATGTAGAGAACGTTGGCACAGTTAACGCCGGACATAGTGCGGAGACGCACCAGCAGAGTGTTCTTCGGGTGGTGGATCGTCGCCGGAGCGGTCTTCATCCAGTTCCTGCACGGCGGCCTCCTGTTTCAGGCGTTCGGCGCGTACTTCGTGCGGCTGCAGCAGGAATTCGGGTGGAGCAGCGCGGCGCTCTCGTGGTCGTTCTCGCTGCTGCGCGTCGAGAGCGGGCTGCTGGGGCCGCTGCAGGGCTGGCTCATCGACCGGTTCGGGCCGCGGTCGGTGCTCATCGTGGGGCTGATCATCTTCGCCGCCGGCTTCATGATGCTCGCGCGGGTCAACTCACTGCTCGACTTCTACCTCGCCTTCGTGGTCATCGCCATCGGCAGCGGGCTGGGCGGCTTCCTGACGCTGTTCGTGACGGTGTCCAACTGGTTCCGCCGACGCCGCGCGACGGCGCTCGCGCTGTCGCAGACGGGCGCGAGCATCGGCGGCATCTTCGTGCCGGTGGTGGCGCTGGCGCTCATCCACATCGGGTGGCGGGAGACGGCCTTCATCTCCGGCCTCATCATCCTGCTGGTGGGGCTGCCGCTGTCGCCCCTGTTCCGGGCGAGGCCCGAGAACTACGGCATGGTGCCCGACGGCCGCCGCTACGAGCGCGCGCCGCATGAGATGCGGCCCGCGCTCCAGACGGAGCCGGAGCGCGAGTTCACCGCCCGAGAGGCGATGCGGACGCCAGCCTTCTGGTTCATCTCCTTCGGGCACGGCAGCGCGCTCTTCGTCGTCGGGGCGATCATGGTGCACGTGATCCCGCACATGGTGCAGCGGCTGGACGTGCCGCTGGAGTCGGCGGCGGCGGTGATCACCGTCATCACGGCGGCGCAGGTCGTCGGGCTCGTCGGCGGCGGGATCCTGGGCGACCGGATGGACAAGCGGCTCATCGCGGCGGCGTGCATGGTGGGCCACACGGTGGCGCTGATGGGGATAGCCTTCGCGACGTCCGTGTGGCTGGTGTACGTCTTCGCCGTCATCCACGGGCTCTCGTGGGGCGCGCGGGGGCCGCTGATGGGCGCCATCCGCGCGGACTACTTCGGCGTGAAGGCCATCGGCACGATTATGGGGCTCTCGTCCCTCATCGTGACGGTCGGCAACGTGTTCGGGCCGGTGTTCGCGGGGTGGATGTGGGACGTGCGCGGCGACTACCAGCTCGGCTTCATCATCCTCGCGGCGATGACGGGCGTGGGCACGGTCTTCTTCATCGCGGCCAAGCGGCCGTCGAGGCCCGAGAGCGCGTGGGCGCGCGGGCGGCGGCTCGTCATGCAGCGGCGGGCCCGCGAGCGCATGCAGTCCGCCCATGGCCGGGGCGGCGGCGCCGGAAACTAACCGCTCGTGCCAGCGCGTCACGGGCGGTCGACGAACCAAAGCGAGGCATGCCGGGCGAACCATGCCCGGCGCGTCCGCGTTGTAGAGAGGTGGGCATACCGCCAGTGACTGCACCGGGCATTCTCAAGCGAAACGCCGGCCGCCTGTTCTTTGGATGGTGGATTGTCGTCGCGGCAATCGTCATCCAGGCGCTGCAGGGCGGCCTGTTGCTGCAGGCGTTCGGCGCATACTTCCTGGAGCTGCAGGAGGAGTTCGCGTGGAGCAGCGCGGCGCTGGCGTGGTCGTTCTCCATCCTGCAGCTCCAGAACGGCATCCTCGGCCCCGTGCAGGGCATGCTCGTCGACCGCTTCGGCCCGAGGGTGGTGCTGGCGGCCGGCATCATCGCGCTCGCCCTCGGCTTCCTGCTCCTGAGCCAGATCCAGTCGCTGCTGGCCTTCTACCTCGTCTTCGTCGTCCTGTCCGTCGGCTTCGGGCTGAGCGGGTACCTCACGCTCGTCGTCGCCGTGGCGAACTGGTTCAACCGCTTCCGCTCGCTGGCGCTGGCCCTCTCGACGACGGGGCTGGGCATCGGGGGGATGCTGGTGCCGCTGGTGGCCCTCTCGCTGAACACCTTCGGGTGGCGGAACACCGCCATCGCCTCGTGCGTCATCATCCTCGCGCTGGGGCTGCCGATGTTGCCCCTCATCCGCGGCCGGCCGGAGCGCTACGGCATGCTGCCCGACGGCGGCCCCGGCCCGAGGCCGGCGGCGACGGCCTCCCAGCCGGCCAGCGCAACGCGCGACTTCACCGTCGGCGAGGCGGTCCGCACGCCCGCGTTCTGGCTGATCTCCCTCGGCCACGGCAGCGCCCTGCTGGTGGTCGGGGCCATCATGGTGCACCTCATCCCGCACGTGGTGCACCGGCTGGGCGTCTCGCTGGAGTCGGCGGCGCTCGTCGTCACGGTGATGACGATGACATCTATGGTGGGGCAGATAGGCGGCGGGTTCCTGGGCGACCGGATGGACAAGCGGCTCATCTGCGCGGTGGGGATGGTGGCCCACGGCGTCGCGCTGCTGGGCATCACGTACTCGACGTCGCTGTGGCAGGTCTACGTCTTTGCGATCCTGCACGGGCTTGCGTGGGGCGGCCGGGGCCCGCTCATGGGCGCCATCCGCGCCGACTACTTCGGGCGGCGGTCGCTGGGGACGATCATGGGAATATCGGCCGTCATTGTGACCATGGGGATCATGTTCGGGCCGGTGTTCGCGGGGTGGATGGCGGACAGGCGCGGCGACTACGAGCTCGGGTTCGTGGTGCTCGCGGTGATGACGGGGCTGGCGTCGGTGTTCTTTCTGGCTGCGAAGAGGCCGCCGCTGCCGCCGAGGCGGTGGGCGGAGATGCGTTCGCGGGTGCTCGCGCGGCGCGAGCAGGAGGACCGGAGGACGGCGCGCGGAAACCGGGGGCGCCGGCCGCTCTAGGGCCGTCGCGCCCCCTGGTCTCGGCGTGCTAGGTGGGCGTTCCCGACAGCTGGCCGGCCTCGATGTAGGCCTCTCCCATGCTCAGGAAGGTGGTCGTCGTGCCGCCGAAGTCCACCTCGTACGACGGCTGGGCCTGGCCGGGGCTGACCACCTCGTACAGGGCGGCGCTGCCGTTGGGGCCGTCGACGGTGTGCAGCAGGGTGCGGGTGCTCGAGGTCATACGTTCCTCCCTCAAACGTGTGTGGCATGAAAAGGATACATAATCCTTGCGGCGCCTTCAATAGGCGCGCGCCTTCCCGGCCAAGGCTCTGCGAACGGGGATGGTAAACTACACAGCCACCAAACTCGACGGGGGGAGCAAGACACCGATGATCACGAAGATAGCGACCCAGGCGGTCTACGTGGAGGACCAGGCCGCGGGACTGCGGTTCTGGACGGAGCAGGTCGGCTTCGAGGTGCGCTTCGAGGCGGACATGGGGCCGAACGCCAAGTGGATCGAGGTCGGCCCGCCCGGTGCCGAATCGCACCTGGTCATCTATCCCAAGACCATGATGCAGGACTGGGCGGAGCGCAAGCCGTCCATCGTGTTCGCGTGCGACGACATCCAGGCGACCCACGAGGCGATGGCGGGCCGGGGCGTGGAGTTCACGCAGGAGCCGAGGCAGATGCCTTGGGGATGGTTCGCCATCTTCATCGACGAGGACGGCAACTGGTACGGGCTGCGACAGGAGGGCGAGTAGGCCCCAAGTTTGCATCTCATTTCCGCCCCATTTCACCGTCATCGCACCAGATTTGTAGCTGAAAGCACACTACAGGGCATCTTTCATTTCAATTTCATTTCCGCGCCGTTGCGTCGAGCGTCCTTGTATAGCTGGGCGCGGTGCCCGGTGGCGGGGAGAGAGGGACTCTACGAAGGGCCACAACAGAACGGGAATGCCGAGGACAAAGGAAGCGCTGGCCAGCAATACACCTTACTTCGCCTCATACAATGTCACGCGGCCATTGTGGACTTCTTGCAGACGCCCCTGTCGCTTTAGCGACCGAACCGCCTCTGCAACCTTGGGATTGCCGTGCTTGCGGAACCTGCCAGTGACTTTGCTGCTTGCTCGCGGCTGCTGGCAGTAGTCCCAGATATCCTCTGCTAGTCGGTCAAAGTCGCTTGGCAGCAGTATCCGACCTGCCACATGGGTACAACCCTGGTTCCCATCTACATCTTCGCCGGGCGTGAAATCCAGCTTGTCAGTGTGGCGAGCGAGGAAACCTCTCAACCGACTCCTCAGGACACCTCCAACCCCAGTTGATCCGTAACCATGGACTACAGTGATGCCAACTTCTGGGCCGTCTGAGGATAAAGCGTCGTTGTATAACTCAACGAACTGAGCGAGGGCCTCGGACCAAGCACTCCCATGAAGGTCGATTTCCCATGCTGCCATTGTCTACCTAACCTTACGTGAGAGAACTAATGCGGGCCTGCAATTGCAGGCCCGCACGATTGTCATTGGTGCCCTTGCGGTTACGCCTTGGCGGGCTCCAGCTGGCCGAGGATCTGGCCGGCGTTGGAGTGGGACATCGTTTCGATCTCGGAGGGCGTGAAGCCGTTGTCCAGCAGGTTGCCGATGAACATGCCGAGCCCCTCCTCGACCCAGGGCGCCGTGCTCTGGCCCAGGTCCGTGGAGAGGATGGTGGAGTTGGGGCCGATCTTGCGGATGTTGTCGTAGACCGTCTCCCACTCGACCTTCTTGGTGTACGGCTGGGTGAAGCACCGCTCGAACATCACGTCGTACTTGCCCAGGGCGCGCTGCTGGTCCTGGTCCAGGTACGTGGCCGGGAACTCGGGGTGCGTGATGATGACGCGGTTGACCTTCGCCTCGCGGGCAGCCTTGACCACGGGCAGCATCTCCTCGGGCGCGATGTGGCCCGTCGCGAGGATCATGTCGTACTCGGCGATGACCTCCATGCACTGGATCGCCTCGTGGGTGACCTTGCCGTCGACGATGACCCGGACCGGGTCGCCGGCGATGCCCTTCTCACGCATGGCCCGGGCGATGGTCATCCAGTAGGGCTGCGGCTTGCCGTCGTTGTTCTCGCCGGTGATGTTCTTGACCTCGTTCTCGGCGTCGACGGTCGGGAACCAGACCACCTTGTTGCCGAGGCGCCCCGCGACGTCGACGGCGAGCGGGTTCATGCCGCCCATGGAGTTGTTGAGCACCAGGCCGCCGAAGGCCCTGATCTGCGGGAACATCTGGTTGATGAGGCTGGCGCGGTCCGCCGTGCAGATGTAGTGCGACTTCAGCACGACGCCGGCCATGCCGGCCTCGATGGCGTGCTCGGCCAGCACGATGTCGTTGAACTTGCGCGGGAGCACGTCGGGCTCGCTGTGGATGTGCATGTCGTACGCGCCGCGGACTAATTCCTTGACGGTTGCCTCGTCGGCCATGGCCCACTCCTTCCGATGTGCAGCATACGCTGCCGCGAATGTTGGGCGATGGTAGCCAGTAGGCAGTCTCAATGTCAACTACAGGGGTGTCTCAGAGTGGTATCCTGACCCGAGGGTACCGCATGAACAGTGACGAGGCCGTGCAGGCCATTCTCAGCTACCACGAGAAGACCAACCACTCCGTGCGTAGCGTGCGGGAGGGCAACTTCGCGCTGGACTTCTCCATCCTGCCCCGCCTGTACAAGCTGTACCGCCGCGCTGAGAGGGTCGCACTGCCCGAGGACGTTGCGACGCCTGACGACGGCGTGCCCTCGACCGTGCCCGCGCTGGCGGCCATCGCGGGGGAGGCGGCCGTGACGGACGGCGCGCCGTCGCTCGACGATGTTGCGGCGCTGCTCAAGCTCTCGGCGGGGATCACCAAGTGGCTGACGGTGCCGGGCGGCCGCATGGCCTTCCGGGCGGCGTCGTGCACGGGCGCGCTCTACCACATCGAGCTGTACCTGGTGTGCGGCGATCTGCCGGGGTTGCCCGCCGGCGTGTACCAGTACGGCGCGCAGGACAACGCGCTCCGCATCGTCCGCGCCGGCGACCATCGCGGGGCGCTCGCGGCCGCGGCGGGCGGCGACGAGGCGGTGTCCGCGGCTCCCGCGTCCATCGTGTACACCAGCGTGTTCTGGCGAAACGCCTGGAAGTACCAGAGCCGCGCCTACCGCCACACCTACTGGGACTGCGGCACCATCCTCGCGAACACGCTCTCCGTCGCCGGGTCCCGGGGGCTGCGGGCGCGGGTTGTGACCGGCTTCGTCGACGCCGACGTCAACCGGCTCGTCGACGTGGACGGCGTGAAGGAGGCGGCCGTCGCCATCGTGCCCGTCGGCGCCGGGCCCGACTCCGTGCCCCCCGCTGCGGCGCCCGCGCGGCTCAACCTCGAGACGCTGCCGTACTCGCCCAAGGAGATCGACTACCCGCTCATTCGCGAGGCGCACGCGGCGACGTTGCTCGACGACGCGGGCGTCGCGGCGTGGCGGGCGGCCCTTCGACAGGCTCCTTCGTCGGGCTCAGGACGGAGTCAGGGCGAATGGGGGGACGAGTCCGTCGAGCGCGTCATCCTGCGGCGCGGCTCCACGCGGCAGTTCCAGCTCGCGCCCATCGGCGGCGACGCGCTGCGGACGATGCTGGCGGCGGCGATGCGCCCGCTGCCGGGCGACTGGCCCTCGCTGGACGGCGCGCCGGTGAACGCGCTGTACGTCATCGTGAACGCCGTCGACGGGCTGGAGCCGGGCGGGTACGTGTACCACCCGGAGAGCGGCGAGCTGGAGCGGCTGCTGGACGGCGACCAGCGCTTCGTCGCCGGGCACCTGGGGCTGAACCAGGCGCTCGCCCACGACGCGGCGGTCAACTGCTACTTCCTGACGGACCTCGGCGGGGTGACGGCCGCGATGGGCGCCCGCGGCTACCGGGCGGCGCAGCTCGACGCCAGCATTCGCGCGGGACGCCTCTACCTCTCGGCGTACGCGATGGGCCTCGGCGCGACGGGGCTGACGTTCTTCGACGACGAGGTGACGCAGTTCTTCTCGCCCCACGCGGCGGGCAAGAGCGTGATGTTCCTGACGCTTCTCGGCGTGCCGCAGAAGCGGCGGCGCGTCATGCCGGAGTAGGGGCGGCCGTGCCGGCGGGCTCCCTCGTCGAGGAGGAGGGCGAGGCAGCCTCGCCGCCGGCGGGCGTCACCGACAGCGCCAGGGAACAGCCCAGCAGCTTCAGGGGCCGCTCCACCTGGCTGATGTGCGAGCGGTGGTCCGGGTTCACCAGCTTGCGGACCGCGGCCTCGCTGATGCCCAGCATCTCGCCCAGCGCCACCTTCGTGATGCGCCGCTCCCGCATGAGGGTGTACAGCGCCAGCTTGGCGGCGACGATGGGGTAGACCGCGATCATCACCTGGCCGGGCTCCGGCGCGCTGGGGGTTGGGAGATCTTCGCCCCTCTTTACGTAGGCGCCCAGTGCGACGGAGAGGGCATCCTCCGCCAGCGCGAGGGTCTCCGCCCGGTCATACGCGCCGGTCAATGCCGCAGGCACGTCGGGGAAGTGGGTGACAAACTCGTCGCCCTTGTCGCCCTCGTAGCGCTTCAGAGTGCACGGATACACGTAGAGCATCGCTAGAACTCCCTTCGGTTGATGCCCAATTGCTTCAGCATGTCGGCAAACAGGTTGGGTGGTATTTCACCGTGCTTGACCGTCGTAGAGTTTTCGCCGACGTACACGTGCCCGTGGCTGCCCTTGCCGCGCGTTGGGTCAAAGAAGAAGTATTGACCTGTCTTGCGAGCATACCGCCGCGCCCGTCGAACAAACTCTCGTCCGTTCATGGTGAGTGTATCGCACCTTTAGGTTCGATTTCAAGTGACAGAGCGCAGCCAGTCCAGGGTTGCCAGCCTACCTCACCCGCGCCAGTGCCCCCCGCAGGTTCTCCAGCTCCTCGATGAAAGCTTGCGCGGCCTGCGAGAGCGGGCGGCCGCGGAGCGTGACCACGCCGACAACGTCCTCCGGCAGCAGGTTGGGCAGCGGCAGGACCTCCAGCTCGGCCGCGTCGGCGGGGGAGACCGAGATGTCCGGCAGGATGGAGATGCCCTCGCCGCCGGCCACGTACTGCTTGATCGCCTCCAGGCTGTCCGTCTCGACGGCGAGCTCGTAGCTGATGCTCCGGCGCTGAAAGGCCTCGTCCAGCAGCCGGCGGGTGCGGGAGCGGACGCCCAGCATGACCAGCGGCCACCGCGCCAGCGTGCTGAAGGTCACCTCCGGCAGGTCGCTGACCGGGTGGCCTTTCGGCGCCACCAGCGTCCGCCCTATGGTGAATAGCGGGGCGAAGTCGAAGCCCACCGGCACGTCGGCCGTCGGCACGACCCCCAGGTCTGCCTCGCCCGACGCGACCATCGCCAGGATGTCGGCCTCGCCGCGGGGCCAGAGGCGCAGCAGGTTGCCCTGGTGCTTCTGGCGGAAGCTGCGCACCGGCGCCGGCAGCACCTGTGCGATAAGGACGGCCGTGCTGGCGATGGTCACGGTGGCGCTGCGGTCGACGTCGAAGCGGAACGATTCCAGCGCCGCCATGCCCTCGACGAGGGGGCCGGCCATCTCCAGCAGGACGGTGCCCGCCGTGGTGAGCTGGATGGGGCGCTTCCCGCGCTGGAGCAGGGACACGCCCACCTCCTCCTCCAGCTTCTTCAGGTGCTTGGTCGCCGCCGGCTGGCCGAGGTCGAGGGCGCGGGCCGCAGCCGAGATGCTGCCCAGCTTGGCCACCGTGCAGAACGTGCGGAGTTCGCGAAAGTCCATAGGTCCCTCGTCATTCCCGATTGGAATAGAAGATACAGGATTCCATGCCTTGACACAATCATGTGAGGGGATGATACTGCGAAATAACCAGTATTCATGCGGACATATCAAGGGAGGTATCGTCATGGCGAAATTCAGGATCATGCCCCACAGCCGCCTGCAGGAGTGGGTGGCCGAGGAGAAGGGGTACTTTACCGACGAGGGGCTGGACTACGAGTTCCTGCGAGGCGGGCAACGCTCTGCGCAGCCCAGCGTCACGTCATCGGACCAGGCGCCCGTCGAGGTGAAGCGGGGCGCGTTTGAGGGCATGACCGAGGGGCGGGCCTGCGAGATCAGCTCCGCCTGCCACTGGGCCGTCAACATGGCCGCCCACGGCCAGGCGGGCCGCATGTGGGGCCACGCCTACTCGGTGACCCCCTCGGGCATCTGGGTCGCCCCAGAGTCCGACATCCGCGAGCCCGAGCAGCTGGCGGGCGTTCCCGTCGCCGTCGGCTATCACTCCGGCAGCCACTTCTCCGCCATCCAGGCGCTGGAGCCCTTCCTGGCGAAGGAGGACATCAACCTCCAGTTCGTGGGCGGGCCCCTGGACCGCTGCCAGCTCTCCCTCGACCGGCGCGTGCAGGCCGCCAACGTCTTCGGCACGCCCAGCTACGTGCTGGAGCAGCAGGGCTTCCGCAAGATCGTCGACACCTCCTTCATGATCGGCTTCCTGATCAACGGCGACGCCACCGACGAGCAGCTCTGGGCCTACTTCAACGCCCTCCAGCGCGCGCAGCGTGAGATCGACGTCGCCAAGGAGCTCTACCAGCACTACTTCCTGACCGAGCTCCCGGAGAAGTTCCACCCGTTCTTCGACTACCGGAAGGCCGGCATCGGCGAGCGGCTGGTCTTCGAGCCCTACACGCAGGAGACCTTCGAGCGGACGCACCGCTGGATGGTCGAGTGGGGCATCTTCGGCGACGACCAGGTGGGCCACGCTTCGTACGCAGAGGCTGTCCACGCCTAATTCTCCAACTCGAACAGGCGCCCGCACGGGCCCCGGCACCACCGGGGCCCGTGTGTTGCGAGAGGCGCGCGTGTTTCTTGACCCGTACGATGGGCCGGTGGATACTGGCAGCTACACCGACAATCGAACAAGGGAGGACAGTCATGGCAAAGTTTCGAGTGATGCCCCACGGGCGCCTGCAGGAGTGGGTGGCTGTGGAGAAGGGGTACTTTGAGGACGAGGGCCTCGACTACGAGTTCGTGGGCGCAGACGCCAGCGCGTTCTTCGCACAGCCCACGGTCTCGAGCACCGACCAGGCGCCTGTCGAGGTGAAGCGCGGCGCGTTCGAGCACATGGAGGCGGGCCGCGCCTGCGAGATCAGCTCGGCGTGCCACTGGGCCGTCAACATGGCCGCCCACGGCCAGTCGGGCCGCATGTGGGGCCACGCCTACTCGGTGACGCCGTCAGGCATCTGGGTCGCGCCGGAGTCCGACATCAAGGCGCCCGAGGACCTCGCGGGCGTCGCCGTCGCCGTCGGCTACCACTCGGGCAGCCACTTCTCCGCCATCCAGGCGCTGGAGCCCTTCCTGGCGAAGGACCAGATCAACCTGCAGTTCGTCGGCGGGCCGCAGGACCGCTGCCAGCTCGCCCTCGACCGGCGCGTGCAGGCCGCCAACGTCTTCGGCACCCCCAGCTACGTGCTGGAGCAGCAGGGCTTCCGCAAGGTCGTCGACACCTCTTTCATGATCGGCTTCCTGATCAACGGCGACGCCACCGACGAGCAGCTCTGGGCATACTTCAACGCCCTGCAGCGTGCACAGCGGGAGATCGACGTCGCCAAGGAGCTCTACCAGCACTACTTCCTGAACGAGCTGCCCGAGCGCTTCCACCAGTACTTCGACCACCGCAAGGCGGGCATCGGCGAGCGGCTGGTCTTCGAGCCCTACACCAAGGAGACCTTCGAGCGGACGCACCGCTGGATGGTCGAGTGGGGCATCTTCGGCGACGACCAGGTCGGCAACGCCGAGTACGAGGTCGCCGTCCACGCCTAGCGCACCACGCCGCCAGACACACCGAGGGCCCCGGCATGACCGGGGCCCTCGGTGTTTGTCCCGTCTGCTGGCGCGGGCCGCCGCGATTCAAGTAGACTGCGCCCATCCAGCCGGGACCGGTGCAAAAGGGAGGAGCTTTGACCATGACAGACAGAGCGACAACGAGACTGCGCAACTCGATCAATGCCGAGAAGCTCCTCATCATGCCCGGCGGGTTCAGCCCGCTGGCCGCGCGGCTGTGCGAGTCGCTGGGATACGAGTCCTTCTTCCTGGCGGGCTCGCAGACGAACGCGCACATCTACGGACAGCCGGACATCGGCCTGATCGGGCTGCAGGAGATGGCGACGGCGGCCCGCAACATCGCGGCGGTGTCGTCGATCCCGGTACTGGCGGACTCGGACACGGGCTTCGGCAACGCGGTCAGCGTCTTCCACGCCGTCGAGACCTACGTGCGCGCCGGTGCGGCCGGCCTGCACATTGAGGACCAGGAGTTCCCGAAGCTCTCGGGGACGGCCGCGGGCCGGCGCTGCATCTCGACCGAGGAGGCCGTCGGCAAGTACAAGGCCGCCGTCGCGGCGCGGGACGCCATCGACCCGGACTTCGTGGTCTGCGCGCGGTGCGACTTCATCGGCGCGGAGGGCGGCGACTTCGAGGGCGCCATCGAGCGGTGCCTGCGGTACCAGGAGGCGGGGGCCGACCTCATCTGGCTGAACAACGTGCAGCACAGGGAGCAGGTGCATGAGGCCGCGGAGCGCATCCCCGGACCGGTCATGCCGACCTTTGGTGGAGCCCCGCCCGGGCCGACGCTGGAGGAGCTGCAGGAGTGGGGAGCCGCGGTCGCCATTTTCCCGGCGATGACAAGCTCCGTCGGCCTGCAGGCGGTGTGGGAGCTGATGAACGACTTCAAGGAGCGCGGGCTCGAGGCCATGAACGATCGCCGGCAGCAGGCGGCGGCGAGCAAGTGGGGCGCGGCGAACTTCCACAACTTTGTCTACCCCGGCAGCGCGCTGGTACGGGACATCGAGGACAACTACCTGCCGTCTGACGTCCAGCGGGACTACGACAGCACTTACGGGAACTACGGACGCGCGCGTAGGGACTAGGCCAGTCCATCAACACCCGTACGTAGCGCCTTGCGCAATGCTATAATGGCAGTGCGGTCGTGATTTCCGTCACGGATGCCGCGAACACAGTCGCTGCACGAGGTCCCACGCCATGCTACCCCGGCGTCTCACGCTTCGCTCTCTTGCATTGCCCCTTGCCCTCTTGCTGCTGGGCCTCGCCCTTGTGGCGGTAGCCGTGTGCTCCGAGGACGCGCCGACGGCCGATTGCGCCGACGGGGACGTGGAGTTCGCGTCGACGGACGGCGTGCCCCTTTGCGGCCGCCACTACGGCAACAGCGCGGTGACCGTCGTGCTGGCGCACATGCGCCCGAGTGACCAGGAGAGCTGGCGGCCCTTCGCGGAGACGCTGGCGCGCGAGGGCCACGCGGTCTTCACCTTCAACTTCCGCGGCTACGAGCCCTCGGGCGGCGACAGGGAGATCGGCCTCATCGACTTCGACCTGGGCGGCGCGCTGGACTACCTCTCGACGCGGGGCGTCGACCGGCCCATCCTCGTGGGAGCCAGCATGGGCGGCACGGCGGCCGTCAAGGTGGCGGCCAACCGCGACGTGGGGGGCGTCATCGCCCTCTCCGCGCCGGCCGCCATCGAGGGGCTGTCGGCGTCGGACTACGTCGCCGCGGTGGACGAGCCCAAGTACTTCATGGTCGCCGAGGACGACACCGGCGCGCGGCTGGACAGCGCCGCCCTCTACGACGCCTCCACCGAGCCCCGCTACTTCGAGGTGTTCACCGGCGGCGAGCACGGCTCCGACCTGGTCTACGGCCGGCACAGCGAGCTGGTGCAGGAGCGGATCCTGGAGCTGTTGGAGCTGTTCACGCAATGAGCGGGCCGAACATCGGCATCATCAACTACGGGGCGGGCAACCTCCGCAGCGTCGCGAAGGCGCTGGAGAGCCTGGGCGCCAACGTGCTCGTGACCGCCGACCCCGCCGAGATCGCCGCCGCCGACGGCCTCGTGCTGCCGGGACAGGGCGCGTGCGACTCGGCGATGGTCGCGCTGGAGGCGGCGGAGCTCACGGAGTCCGTGAAGCAGGCCATCGCCGGCCAGAAGCCGTTTTTCGGCGTCTGCCTCGGGTTGCAGCTCCTGTTCGACTACACGGAGGAGGGCGGGGCCGAGTGCCTCGGCGTCATCCCGGGCCGCGTGCGGCGCTTCCCGCCGGGGCTGAAGGTGCCCCACATGGGCTGGAACACCGTCGAGCTTCTGCAGCCGGACCACCCGGTTTTCGCGGACGTGCCGCAGGGCAGCCACTTCTACTTCGTGCACAGCTACTACCCGGACCCGGCCTCGCCCGAGTCCACGGCCGCCGTGTCCGACTACGGCCTGCGGTTCTGCTGCGCCGTCGCCGAGGGCAACGTCGTGGCTACGCAGTTCCACCCGGAGAAGAGCGGCCCCGTGGGGCTGCGGCTCTATGGCAACTTCTTGCGCATGGTACAGTCTATGGCGTAACCTCTTGCACCACAGCGCTGGCACTATGGAGGTCGAGGTATGGGAAAGTTTCAGAAGGGTGACCTGGTCCAGGTCCCCGGCACCATCCGAGGGATCCAGGAGGATGTCATCGGCCAGAAGGGCCGCGTGATCACGGAAGTCCCCGCTCGCACGATGCCCTCGACGTACGGCGAGGGCGACCCGGTGTACCTGGTCCGCTTCGAGGGCGTGAGGGACAGCTACTTCATTGAAGAGCACAACCTGGAATCGGCATAGCCCCCGCGCATGAGCAGACACGGCGCGACGGGGGCCCAACCCATGACAGGGGCGTTCCCGGCATGGACGTAATCCCGGCAATAGACCTGCGGGGAGGGCGTTGCGTCCGGCTTTACCAGGGCGACTACGACCAGGAAGAGGTCTACGGGACAGACCCGGTGGCCGTGGCGCTGCGGTGGCAGGAAGAGGGCGCATCGCTCATTCACGTCGTCGACCTCGACGGCGCGGCCACGGGCGAGCCCGCCAACATGGACGCCATCCGCGCCATTGTGGCCGCCGCGAGCGTCCCGGTCGAGGTGGGCGGCGGCATCCGCGACCTCGAGACGGCCGAGACGCTGGCCGGGACGGGCGTGACCCGCCTGGTGTTCGGCACCTCCGCCGTGGAGGACCCGGACTTCGTCTCGGCGGCGCTGGCGCGGTTCGGGCCCGGCATGGTCGCCGTGTCCGTCGACGCCCGTGACGGCTGGGCGGCGCTGCGGGGCTGGAAGCAGCCATCGCGGATGCGGGCGTTGGACCTGATGCGCCAGATGACGGGCCTGGGCGTGGAGTGCCTGGAGTACACGGACATCAGCCGCGACGGCACGCTGACGGAGCCCAACTTCGAGGCCGTGACGGAGGCGGTGAGCAACGTCTCCGCGCCCATCATCGCCGCCGGGGGCATCGCGAGCCTGCGGCACCTGGAGCGGCTGGCGGGGCTCGGCGTCAGCGGCGCCATCGTCGGCAAGGCGCTCTACACCGGCGCCGTCGACCTGCCCGAGGCCATCCGGCTGGTGGGCGGGGCCCACGCGCCGCGATAGCGTCGGCAAGCAAAGTCCGAAGCACCATTCAACAGGGAGAGGACCACCATGACCACCAAGGCAGAGCAGGCCGTCCCATCGCAGGCGCTGGCGGAGCAGATCGATCCGCTGCGCATCCTGGCGCAGCTCCCCCTGCGCCCCTACCAGCTGCTCGGCGACTTCCGCTGCGGCAAGGGCGCCCTCACCATCCCCCTCGCCAAGCACACGTTCGACGGCCGCGTCTTCGCCACCGACGAGTCCGAGGCGGCCCGCGACGAGGTGTCCGCCAAGCTGGACCAGGTGCACCTCTCCAACACCGTCGTCTACGACCCCAAGGACGAGGACGCCGTGCTGGAGGCCGAGTCCCTGGACGGCGCGCTGGTCGCCCTGGCCCTCTCCACCCTCAGGACCAGCAAGCCCGCCATGCTCAAGCGCGTGGCCAAGGCCCTCAAGCGCGGCGGCTGGGCCGCCATCATCGAGTGGACCAAGTCCGACGCCGACGAGGGCCCGGCCCTGGACAAGCGCATGACGGATGAGGAGATCGTCGACATCGGCAAGCAGGCCGGCTTCCGGTTCGCCGAGAAGCGCGACCTGTCCAGCCGTTACTACCTCCTCGTCCTCCGGAAGTAGCGTTGCGCTCCCAGTCCATTCGTGGAACCCTTCGACAGGCTCAGGGCGAACGGACTGGGAGGAATGGCTGCGCGGGAGCGCTGAGCACGACATGCTGACAAAACGCATCATCCCCTGCCTGGACGTGAAGCGCGGCCGCGTCGTCAAGGGCGTCAAGTTCCTCGACCACCGCGACGCCGGCGACCCCGTCGAGATGGCCTCGCTCTACAACGAGGCGGGGGCCGACGAGCTGGTCTTCTACGACATCACCGCCTCATCAGACGGCCGCTCCATCATGCTGGACGTGGTCTCGCAGGTGGCCGAGCAGGTCTTCATCCCCCTCGCCGTCGGCGGTGGCCTGCGGTCGGTCGAGGACATGCACACCATGCTCATGGCGGGCGCCGACAAGGTCTCCATCAACACCGCCGCCGTCGAGAACCCGGACCTCATCCGGCAGGGCGCGGACCGCTTCGGCTCCCAGTGCATCGTGCTGGGCCTCGACGCCATGCGCCTGCCCGGCGCCGACCCGGTGCGGTGGGAGGTGCGCGTCCGCACCGGCGCGGGCGGCGGCCACACGACGGGCCTCGACGCCATCGAGTGGGCGGCGCGCGCCGTCGAGCTTGGCGCGGGCGAGATCGTCGTCAACAGCATGGACGCCGACGGCACGCAGGCGGGCTACGACATCGAGCTGCTGCGGGCGCTGTCGGAGGTGGTCACCGTGCCGGTGGTCGCCAGCGGCGGCGCGGGCAACCCGGAGCACATGCTGCACGCCCTCCGCGAGGGCCGCGCCGACGCCGGGCTCGCGGCCAGCATCTTCCACTACGGGACCTACTCCATCGCGGAGGTCAAGGCCTACCTCTCCGCCAACGGCGTCCCCGTCCGCCCCATCCAGCCCTAACACAACCCGTTCGCCCTGAGGGAAATCGAAGGGTGAACGAGGCCCCCGGTCGTCGCCGCCGGCCCCGCGCTGGCGTACCCTCCCCCATGCGCGTACACTAGGGACATCCAGACCGGCGGGGCGCAATGGCCAACGACATTCGGGATATTCCGCTTTTCCCCCTGGGCACCGTGCTCTTCCCGGGCATGCAGCTGCCCCTGCAGCTCTTTGAGCCCCGCTACCTCCAGATGTTCAAGGACATAACGGACACCGACATGCGCTTCGGCGTCGTGCTCATCAAGGAGGGCGTCGAGGTCGGCGAGCCCGCCCTGCCCTTCGACGTCGGCACTGTCGCCCGCATCGTGCAGCACGAGAACACCGACGACGGCCGCATCGTGCTCATGTCCGTCGGCGAGCAGCGGTTCAAGTCGCTGGAGGTGCTGCAGCAGCGGCCGTACATGACGGCGCGCGTCGAGCTCCTGCCCCCCGACGCCGCCGCGTCGACCGAGGCCGGCGCCCGCGTCCGGGAGCGGTTCCTGGAGTACGCGCGCCTCGTCGCCGGCATGTCGAACGAGTGGGTGCGCGACATCCCCTTCCCCGACGCCCCGGCGGACCTCGCCTACCTGGTGGCCCGCAACCTGGACGTGGGCATGCCCATCAAGCAGGGCCTGCTGGAGATGGACACGGCGGAAGAGTGCCTGCAGGCGGAGTCGGAGATCCTGGACATGGTCACGGAACGCCTCCGTCGCCGCGTCCGCCAGGAAGGCCCGTCGCAGAGGTTTAGTGCGAATTAGGGGAACCCCCAAGCTCCCCGCCGCGTCTCCAATGCAGTGCCTAACGAAGTACAGGTATCTTCATTGCGGCAATCAACGAAGGATGGGAATCGCCTGATGCCCAACACCTTCCACCAGCGATGCAGGCTCGCCCTCACCCACCCCGTCACCCTCGGCGCGGTGGGGTTGCTGCTGGTCAATGACTGGCTCCTCAAGCGAACACTTCTAGTTCAGGTTTGTCGTACAGATCCATTAGTTTGTCAATTGTCATAATCGGGTCGTCCCCAAAGGCTTGAGTTAGGGCATCAAACAACCCCATTTGGTCCACTTGGAATGTCTCGACCTTTCCGTTGATGGTCAACGACATTGTTAGTTGACTGTCGCGGAGCAATTCGAAAACTTTGAATCTAGGCACATTGAATCGCCTAACCAGCTCGACGCTTTGCCCATTGGCCGCTTCAATTTGCCGGTTTTCATCCGCAGTGAATTTGCTGAATAGGAAGTTCTGAAGTGTGCGAAATCGTGGGTCAACGATTCTGTCACCAATGATGTTGGACAGAACATGCACGTTTTGGGTGATGAACATGATGTCTCTCGGGGGAGAGTCGGCACTCAGCTTGAGGAGCCTGCCACGGAGTACCCCCACGAAATCGTTGATTGTGATTTCCGACAATTGAGAAATCATGGCGTTTAGTAGCTCTGCATAGTTCACCTTTGAACCGAATAGGCGCTTGGGAGGCAATTCTTCTTCATCGGAGAACAGATTGTGAATGAATTGGTCGCTCACCACTCCGTATCGATGGTGTACCAATAAACTACAGATTCTATGCAGCCCTATCTTGCCATTGGGGTTGCCTTCGTAGTCGTATATCGGGACCTCTTTCTTTCCCTTGCTATTGAAGATGTCCAACAGCGTTCTAAAGTGCAAAGCTGAGACCAACACCGCTTCTCTTACGAGTTCATCTTGTCGATGAATGAACCATTCTGGAAACCTACTTCCTGGTACTGTGAAGACTCTCGCACCCTTACTGAGGATGGGTTGCATAGACTGACGTATTTCACTTGGAAGGGATTCTTCGAAGGTATTTAGTCGATGCTTGAGTCGAAAGATGGGCTTCGCCACTTCCCCAATAAGATAGGGAATGCTTGCATAGACGATTTCCTTCCCACCTAGGTGTTTGGCGATAATGTAGGGAGCTCCCCAGTTGTTTAGGTCAAATGTCTGACCTTGAACACGTGCCTCTGCAAGCGTGTCCGGGTCGACGGTGGCAATTGACCCATATAGGTACGGATCTGCCATTCGATAGACAACCACCAACAACTCTTCGGGTTTAGTATGCTTGATTTGCAAGCCTACTCCTTACGAGAGGGGCGCTCCCCCTACCGCGGGTCTATGGGCGTTAGGCGGACGTTGAGGGTGCGCTCGCACCAGGCGGCTGCCGTGAGGAGGCGCTCCTCCTGGAAGGGGCCCGCGGCGAGCTGGATGCCCAGCGGCATGCCGTTTTCGGCGAGGCCCGTCGGCAGGTTGATGGCCGGGCAGCCCAGCCACGTCCACGGCGCCTGGAAGTACGTCGGCCCCGTCGTCGAGCGGTCGCGGGGCGCCGGGCCTGGGGTGCCGGGGCTCAGCAGCACGTCGAAAGCCTCGTACGCGTCGGCCATCCCCGCCCGCAGCTCCCGCCGGGCGTCCTGCGCGACGATGTAGTCCAGCGGCGACCGCGCCAGCGCGTCCCGGATCCGGCTGCGGATGTTGGGGCCGTAGTCCTCCGGGTTCCGCTCGTACCACTCGCGGTGGAAGACGGCCGCCTCCGTCCACACGACGGCGCCGATGTCCTCCGGGCTCCGGTTGAACAGCTCCGGCAGCGTCGCCTCCTCAACGGTCGCGCCCGCCGCCGCCAGCTTCCGCGCGACGTCGTCCGTCTGCTTGCGGACCTCCTCGTCGGCGCGCTCGTAGAAGAACTGCCGCACCACGCCGATGCGGGGCGGCCCGTTCCGCCGCTGCGACGCCGCGTGGTAGGCGCCCACCATCTGGCACGCGCCCATCGGGTCCTTGGGGTCGTAGCCCGCGACGGCGTCCAGCGCCAGCGCCGCGTCCTCCACGGAGCGCACCATGATGCCGACGGTGTCCGTCGAGAAGCTGACCGGCACCAGCCCGTGCGTGCTGATGCGCCCCAGCGTCGGCTTCAGCCCGACGATGCCGTTGTAGATCGACGGCCGCAGCGTCGAGCCGACGGTCTGCGACCCCGTCGCGACGGGCACCATGCCCGCGGCCACGGCGGCGCCCGAGCCGCTGCTCGAGCCGCCGGGCGTGTGCTCGCGGTCCCACGGGTTGTACGTCACCGAGGGGTCGCCGTCCGCGAACTCCGTCGTCACCGTCTTCCCCAGCACGATGGCGCCCGCCTCGCGGAACTTGGCGACCGAGTGGGCGTCGTATTCGGGCACGTAGTCGGCCATCAGCGGCGAGCCCGCCGTGGTCAGCAGCCCGCCGGTGTAGAAGATGTCCTTCAGGCCCACGGGCACGCCGTGCATCGGCCCGCGCGGCCCGGAGCGCTCCAGCTCCGCCGCCGACGCCTCCGCGGCGGCCCGCGCCCCGTCCCGGTCGACGGTCACCCACGCCTTCAGCGCCGGCTCGTACGCGTCGATGCGCGCCAGCAGCGCCTCCACCAGGTCGACGGGCGAGAGGCGCCCCTCGCGGATGGCGGCGGCCGCCTGCGCGGCGGTCAGTTCATGCGGCTGTTGTGCGGTGGCCATGGCGTGACTCCTGCGTCCAGATTGTCCGGTCGCCGCCATGCTATCATGGCGGAAAAAGCGGCGCATCGACGGGGAGGGGTTCCGTTCGCCCTGAGGGAAATCGAAGGGCGAACGGGCCGCAGGAGGGCGACGGCATGGGTGCGATGTCACAGGCGGCAATCGAGCAGTTCCTGGCGGCGGCGCGCATCGCCCACCTCGTCACCCTGCGGCCTGACGGCTCGCCCCACGTCGCGCCCGTCTGGTACGAGTACGTCGACGGCATCTTCCTCGTCTGGACCAGCCGCCAGTTCCGGAAGGTGAAGAACATCGAGGCCGACGCCCGGGCCGTCGTGTCCATCGCCAGCGAGGACCAGCCCTACCGCTACGTCGTCGCCGAGTGTGACGTCACGGTGAGCGACGACTACATCTGGGACATCGGCATGTCCATTGCGACGCGGTACGAGGGCGCGGAGGGCGCGGCCGCCTTCCTGGAGGCGTACTACGAGGCGGGCCAGAGCGTCGTCCTGCGGCTCACGCCGCGCCGCACCATGACCTGGTCCGACGAGGACGAGGCCTAGCGCGTTTTGTCACGCGGGGGCGCGGGCCTGCTGTGACCCCAATCCTTCAACGTTCGTGAGGCTACGCATTGGCGACATCCGGAGACGGCCCGGCGACCACGGCGCGGCGCCGCTCGTTTGCCCGCCGCCTCCTGGCCGGGAACGCCGGCATGCGCGCCCTCTCCTACCGCGACTTCCGCTTCCTGACGGCCTCGGGCATCATCGCGGGCGCGACCTACGCCGGCGAGAACGTCGCGCTGGGCTGGGTCGTGCTGGAGGCGACGGACTCGCCCTTCATGGTGGGCCTCGCCATCGGCCTGCGCCACACCCCCCGGCTGCTGCTGGGAATTCCGATCGGCGCGCTGGCGGACCGCTTCCCGCGACGGCCGCAGCTGGCCGTCTTCGGCGTCGCGCTGACCATCGTCGCCCTCGCCATATCCGGGCTGTTCTGGCTGGACGCGATGCCCCTGTGGTCGCTGCTGGCGCTCAACGTCGCCCTCGGCACCGGGTGGACGGCCGTGCAGGCGCTCCGGCAGAGCATGGCCTACGACATCGTCGGGCCGCGCGACATGGTCAGCGGGCTGGCCCTCACCAACCTCGCGCAACGGCTGGGCGCCGTGCTGGGCGGCATCGGCGTCGGCGCCGTGCTCGCCGCGACGGACCCGGCGACGACGTACGGCGTCATCGCGGCCGCCCACGTCGTGACCGTCGGCTCGGCGCTCCTCATCGCCGCCGAGGGCCGGGCGGCCCGGATCGCGCAGGAGTCGGTGGTGCGGAACCTGCTCGACTTCCTGCCGGAGCTGGCGCGCAACGGCGCCCTCGCCGCGCTGGTGCTGCTGACCGCCGCCGTCGAGGTGCTCGGCTTCTCCGTGCTGTCCCTGCAGCCGACCATCGCCCGCGACGTCCTCAACCTCGAGGCGGACGGGCTGGGGCTGATCCAGTCCGTGGGCGCGGTGGGCGGCGCGGTGACGGTGGTCTTCCTCGCGATGATGCGGCTCCGGCGGCGCGGGCTGGTCTTCCTGTCCTTCCTGCTGCTCTTCGGGGCGAGCCTCGTCGTGCTCAGCCAGTCGGACACCCTCGCGATGGTGCTGGCGGTGATGCTCGTCGTGAACGCGGCGATGGCCGTCTCCGACGTGCTCTCGCAGGGGCTGATGCAGGCGGTGGTGCCCAACCAGGCGAGGGGCCGGGCGGCCGGGGCGTGGCAGATGGCCATCGGCTTCGGGCCCATCGGGAACGTGCACGCCGGGGCCGTCGCCGCGCTTGCGGGCGTGTCGGTGGCGCTCGTCGCGAACGGCGGCGCGCTCTTCGGCCTCGCGCTCCTCGCGCTGCTCGCGTCGCCGCGCCTGCGGCGGCTGTAGGGCGACATGTTCCGATGGCGTAGCATCCGCAACCAGGGAAAGAGTCGTCATACGGGCGCGTTGGGAGTAGAGGGCCAATAGGCCAAAGAGCGAACAGGGGCAGAGGCACTGGAAGGCTAGTATAGGATCGGTGTAGCGGGCACGAGTTTTTGGTTCACGGGGTCTACAGCCAGCCTCAGCCCTTCAAGGGTATAGGCGCCCAGCAAAGGAGGGACTTCGTTTTCGCCAAATATGACTAGAGTGATTTCACTCTGTCCATCGATAGTGGCCCAGGCACGTCCAATGCTCATGTCAACACGCCGTCCGTCGGCAAACTCAAACGTGCTGGTGTAAGCAGGCTCTATTCCCAACTCATCGAGCAGATTACCGGGAAGCATGGAGTAGGCGGCACCGGTATCCACTGTGGCCTCTATCTCCACAGTATTCCGGCCGTCAAGGCTGGAGATCCGAACTGGCGAGGAAAACGTGCCCACAGGCAACTCCTGTCTTTGGTGCAACTATTTTACTCTACTGCTTGGCGCTCTGTCCCACGCCCTCCGTTTGTGGCATTTTTCACCCTCCTGTGCTATCCTCAGCCCCGAGGACGGGGCATGCTGGACGACTACTACCGCCAGTACGGGTTGGTGCTTCTGCTGATGGGCGCCGCGTTCGCGGTCCCCCTCAGCATGGTGCTCTTTTCCCGCATGGCCCAGCTCATCCGCGTCCGCCCCAGCAAGCCCACCGACGTCAAGTCCGACATCTACGAGTGCGGCATGGAGACCATCGGCGGGCGGTGGGTGCAGTTCAACTTCCGCTACTACCTCTTCGCCCTGCTCTTCCTCGTCTTCGACGTGACCGCCATCTTCATCTACCCGTGGGCCATCACGCTGCGGTCGCTGGGCGGCGGCGCGCTGGTGGTGATGCTCGTCTTCCTCGCCATCCTCGGCGTCGGCTGGGCCTACGCGTGGCGGAAGGGGGCGTTCGAGTGGAGATAAACCTCGGCGGCTCCGGCCCGCTCCGTGACCAGACCTGGGCGCTCGACCGGGCCGAGGGCGACGCCGTCAGCGCGATGAAGGCGACCCACGACGCGCCCTACCCCGAGCCCCTCCTCGACGTCCCCGACGAGCTGCAGCGCAACGTCCTCGTGACCGCGCTGGACGAGCTCATCAACTGGGGCCGCCGCTCGACGGTGTGGCCCCTCAGCTTCGGCCTCGCCTGCTGCGCCTTCGAGATGATGGCCAGCGCCATGTCGCGGTGGGACATCGCCCGCTTCGGCATGGAGGTCTTCCGCGCGACGCCCCGCCAGGCCGACCTGATGATCGTCGCCGGCACGGTGACGTGGAAGATGGCGCCCGCCATCGAGCGCATCTACGAGCAGATGGCCGAGCCCAAGTGGGTCATCTCCATGGGCGCCTGCGCCACCAGCGGCGGCCCCTACTACGAGTCCTACAGCGTGACGCCCGGCGTCAACCGGATTGTCCCGGTGGACGTGTACGTGCCCGGATGCCCGCCTCGCCCCGACGCCCTCCTGTACGGGGTGATGCAGCTCCACGACAAGATCCGGCAGTACAGCCTGGCGCACCGCCCCGCCGGGTCCTGATGACCAGGGCGCTGCAAGCCGCGGACGTGGCCGGGCGCCTGCAGGGCGCCGCCGAGGCCGTGTCGGCCGCCGGCAACGAGCTCCGCGTCGCGCCCGATTCCCTCGTCGACGTCTGCCGACGGCTGAAGGAGGAGCCGGAATTCGCCATGGACTTCCTCTCCTCCATCACCGCCGTCGACTACATGGACTCCTTCGAGGTGGTCTACCACCTCACCTCGCTCACGCACAATCACAGCCTGGTCCTCAAGACCACCCTGCGCGGCCGCGACGACGTCGAGGCGCCCTCGCTCACCGGGGTGTGGCAGGCCGCCGACCTGCAGGAGCGCGAGGTCTGGGACCTGATGGGCGTCCGCTTCACCGGGCACCCGAACCTGAAGCGCGTGCTCACGTGGGAGGGCTTCCCGGGGCACCCGCTGCGCAAGGACCACCTGGGAGGCTAGCCCCCCGGCGACGAAAGGCAACATGGTGAACCTGCCCTCCGAGCAGATAACGATAAACCTCGGCCCCCAGCACCCCAGCACGCACGGGGTCTTCCGCCTGCGCGTGACGCTGGACGGCGAGGTCATCACGGACGTCGAGCCAATCTTCGGCTACCTGCACCGCGGCACGGAGAAGCTGGCCGAGGAGCGCACGTACACGCAGGTCGTCACGCTGACCGACCGCCTCGACTACACATCCTCCATGATCAACAACCAGGCTTACGTGATGGCCGTCGAGAAGCTGGCGGGCGTGGAAGTCCCGGAGCGGGGCCAGTACCTGCGCGTCCTCACCGCAGAGCTGCAGCGTATCGCCAGCCACCTGATGGGCGTCGGCTTCTTCCTGCAGGACCTCGGCGCCATGGGCACGCCGCTCATGTACTGCTTCCGAGAGCGCGAGCGCATCCTCGACCTGTTCGAGATGCTCTGCGGCGCGCGCGTCACCGTGAGCTACATGCGCCCCGGCGGCGTCTACCAGGAGCCGCCGCCCGAGTTCTGGCCCGCACTGCGCCACCTGCTCGACACGACGCCCGATGCCATCGCCGAGCTGGAGCGGCTCATCGCCGAGAACGAGATCGTGCTGGCCCGCTCCAAGGGCGTGGGCGTGCTCACGAAGGAGAAGGCCGTCGACTGTGCCGTGAGCGGCCCCAACCTGCGCGCCAGCGGCGTCGCCTGGGACCTGCGCAAGGCCGACCCCTACGACGTCTACGGCCGCATGGAGTTCGGCGTGCCCGTCGGCTCCAACGGCGACAGCTACGACCGCTTCCTAGTGCGCGTCATGGAGATGCACCAGAGCCTGCGCATCGCGGAGCAGTGCTGGCGCGATATGCCCGGCGGCCCCGTCCGCTCCGAGCTCCCCTTCTTCTTCCGCCCGCCGCCCGGCGACGCCTATGCCCACGTCGAGGCGTCCAAGGGCGAGCTCGGCTTCTACCTCGTCAGCGACGGCGGCATCGCCCCCTACCGCTGCAAGATACGCTCGCCGTCCTTCATCAACCTGACCGTGCTGGAGGAGATGCTCATCGGCTGGAAGGTGGCTGACCTGATGGTCATCTTCGGCAGCCTCGACGTGAACATGGGAGAGGTCGACCGGTAGCCGCCTCGGCGGCCGGCCGGCGGAGCGGAGCATGGACACACCCTTCGACAGGAACGGGCTGTTCTCCGGGCTCTACGGGTTCTTCGCGGACCTGACGCCCGATGGCTTCGCGTGGCTGGCGTATCTGCTGGCCGGCGCGGTCATCGTCTTCATCGTCATCAACGGCGTCATGCTGCTGACCGCCTTCGAGACCTACATGGAGCGGCGGGTGCTGGGGCGGTTCCAGACGCGCCTCGGCCCCAACCGCGTCGGCCCCTTCGGGCTGCTGCAGCCCTTCGCCGACGTGCTCAAGCTGCTCATCAAAGAGGACCTGCGCCCCGCCATGGCCGACCGGTTCACCTTCTTCCTCGCGCCCGTCCTCATGGTCGCCGCCATCCTGCTCGTCGCGGCCGTCGTGCCCTTCGGCGAGGGCACGTTCCTCGCCGACCTGAACATCGGCGTCCTCTTCCTCGTCGGCATCCCCACCATCGCGACGGTGGCCATGTTCCTCGGGGGCTGGGGCTCCGGCAACCGCTTCGCGCTCCTTGGCGCCGCCCGCGCCGTCGCCATGCTCATCAGCTACGAGGTGCCGATGATCGTCTCCCTCGCCGGCGTGCTCCTGCTGGCCGGCAGCATGTCGCTCGTCGACGTGGTCGAGGCGCAGCGGCTGCCGTTCATCGTGCTGCAGCCCCTCGGCTTTTTCGTCTTCCTCGTCGCCGCGTCGGCCGAGATGAACCGCTCGCCCTTCGACCTGATGGAGGCGGAGTCCGAGCTGACGGCGGGCTTCCACACGGAGTTCAGCGGCGTCCGGTTCGGGCTGCTGCAGCTCGCGGAGTTCGGCGAGCTGGTCATCATCTCGGCCGTGCTGGCCGTCCTCTTCGTCAGCGGGTGGAAGAACCCCTTCGTCTCGCCCGACTTCGCGCAGTGGCTGCCCGGGCAGGTCTGGTTCCTGCTGAAGCTCGTCTTCTTCCTGCTGCTCTTTGCGTGGATCCGCGCGACGCTGCCCCGCATGCGCGTCGACCAGGTGATGGCCTTCGCATGGAAAGCGCTCTTCCCGTTGGCTATCATCAACACGCTGGTGACGGCCGGCCTCGTCGTGGCGTGGCCGGAGCCCGAGTACGGCCAGCTCTGGATCATGGCCGCGGTAAACTGGGCGGTCGCCATCGTCTGCCTCGTGGCGTTCAGCCGCTTCCTGGAGCGGCACCGCGAGCGGCCGACGGCGTCCGTGCAGCTTGTGGAAATCCCGGCGGAGGCGTCCTGATGCCATATGGACTGGGAATCGCGAAGGGCATGATGGTCACGCTGCGCAACCTTATGCGCAAGCCCGTCACCGTCCAGTACCCGGAGCAGCGCGTCGCGCAGCACCACCGCTTCCGCGGCGAGGACTTCGTCTGGTACGAGGAGCGGTGCACCGGCTGCGCGAGCTGCGCCAAGTACTGCCCCCAGGGCATCATCAAGATCGTCACGTCGCCCAGCGGCGAGATGACGCAGGAAGGCGAGAAGTACCACCTCGACGTCTTCGACATCGAGATCGCCCGGTGCATGTTCTGCGGCCTCTGCGTGGAGGCCTGCCCCTACGACGCCCTCCACATGGGCAGCGGCTTCGAGCGGGCGAGGCCCCGCCAGTCCGACCTCGTCATCTCCGTCGACGAGCTGAAGGCGTCGGCCAAGAAGCCGAGCACGTGGTTCCGCCCGCAGCTCCAGGACCGCGGCTACGACCCGTTCCAGCCCGGCGACGACGTGACCTGGCAGGACGCCGGACGCGAGAAGACCATCGCGCCGACGTACGAGGAAATGCTGCAGCGGTGGGTGCAGGGACGATGACCGAAGGCATTGCCGGCACCCCCGTCTTCACCGCCGTCTGGTGGACGCTCGCCGTCCTGACGGTGGCCTGCGCCGTGCTCGTCGTGCGGCTGCAGGACCTGGTGAAGGCCGCGATGGCCCTCATCGGCTCCTTCCTCGGCATCGCCGCCCTCTTTGTCATGCTGAATGCGGAGTTCCTTGCCATCGTGCAGGTGCTCGTGTACGCGGGGGCCGTCTCCATCCTGCTGATCTTCGGCATCATGATGATCCGCGACACCCAGCGCGGCAGCCCGTCAAACAACCTTGCGATACCGGCCGCCATGCTGGCCGCCGCCATGCTGGCCATCATCGCCGTCGTCGTGCTGGACACGCGGTGGGACCTGCTGGGCGACGCCGCCCTCGCGGCGGGCGTGGCGGAGGGCGCGGAGGGCGTCTACAGCGACAGCCCGCCCGCCATCGGCGGCCTGCTGCTGCGCGAGTTCGTCCTGCCGCTGCAGGCCGCCGCGCTGCTGCTCACCGCGACGCTGGTCGGCGCGATCGCGCTGGTGAGGGGTGACCAGTGATAGGACTGGACCACTTCCTGGTGCTCTCGGCGGTGCTGTTCAGCATCGGGCTGTACGGCGCGCTGACGCGCAAGAACGCCATCGCGGTGCTGATGTCCATCGAGCTGCTGTTCAACGCGGTGAACGTGGCCGTCGTCGCCATGGCCCGCTACACGACGCCCGTCGCGCTGGCCGCCGAGCGGCTGGAGACGCTGCTGACGGGGCAGGTGTTCGCGCTGTTCATCGTGACGGTGGCTGCGGCGGAGGTCGCGCTCGGCCTCGCCATTGTCATCATGATGTACCGCAACACGGGCTCCGTGCTCGTGGATGAGGCCAACTCCATGCGGCGGTAGTCGCCAGACTGACCGTTCGCCCTGACCTGTCGAAGGGCGCGAGACGGAACAGGAGTAGGGAAACCGGCAATGTGGGTCGAGTTCAAGCGGGCGCCAAGCCTGATGATGGCCGAGATGTGGAAGGACACCTTCGAGTCCGAGGGCCTGCCCAGCCATATCCTGCCCGTCGACGGCATCCCCGCGTGGAGCGAGACCGCCGCCTTCATCGTGTACGTGCCCAAGGGCCGCGAGCACGTGGCGGAAGAAATCTTGAGGAAGCTCTAGCATGACCGAAGCCGCAGCCTGGGCAATCTTCTTCCTCCCGCTGGCTGCTTTTCTTTTGAACGGCCTGCTCATCCGGCCCATCCTGGGCCCGCAGAGCCCGCTGGCCGGCCACGTCACGATAGCGGCCGTCGGCGGGTCGTTCCTGCTCTCGCTGTGGGCGCTGCAGCAGGTGGCGACGGGCGTCGATCTCGAGTGGGCCTCCCACGCGTGGGTGACCGTCGGCAGCCTCGATGTCCGCGTCGGCATCCTGATGGACCCGCTGACGGCCATCATGCTGGTCGTCGTCACCGGCGTCAGCCTCGCCGTGCAGGTCTACTCCGTTGGCTACATGCACGGCGACCGCGGCTACGTCCGCTACTACGCCTACATGTCGCTCTTCACGGCCTCGATGGTCGGCCTCGTGCTGGCGAGCAGCGTCCTGCAGATGTTCGTCTTCTGGGAGCTCGTCGGCCTCTCGTCCTACCTGCTCATCGGCTTCTGGCACCACCGGCCCTCGGCGGCGCGCGCGGCGGTGAAGGCCTTCGTGGTGACGCGGCTGGGCGACCTGGGCTTCATGATCGCCATCCTCTACCTCTTCTCGCAGCAGGGCGCCCTCTCCGCCGAGGGCCTCAACGCGCTGGAGGTGCGCGATGTCTACGCCGCCGTCGGCGCGGGCCTGCTCGGCTCGACGGCGGTGACGTGGCTGGCGATCGGCTTCTTTGCGGGCGCCGTCGGCAAGTCGGCGCAGTTCCCGCTGCACGTCTGGCTCCCCGACGCGATGGAGGGCCCGACGCCCGTCAGCGCCCTCATCCACGCCGCGACGATGGTCGCCGCCGGCGTCTTCCTCGTCGCGCGCATGTTCCCCGTCTTCGAGGCCTCGGACGCCGCGATGGACCTCGTCGCCGTCACCGGGGGCGTGACGGCAGTGCTCGCGGCGACGATGGCCGTCACAGCCAACGACATCAAGCGCGTCGTCGCGTACTCGACGATCAGCCAGCTCGGCTACATGATGCTGGCGCTGGGCGTGGGGGCGTACGGGGCGGCCATGTTCCACCTGTTCAACCACGCCTTCTTCAAGGCGCTGCTCTTCCTCGGATCGGGCAGCGTGAACCACGCCGCGGGCACCTTCGACATGCGCTACATGGGCGGGCTGCGGCGCGTGCAGCCGTGGACGTACGCCCTCTTCCTCGTCGGCGCGCTGAGCCTCGCGGGCGTCTTCCCGCTGGCCGGCTTCTGGAGCAAGGACGAGATCCTCGCCGAGGCCTTCCACGAGGGCTCGGGCGTCGCCATCCTCGTCTTCCTGCTGGCGCTGGCCGCCGCCTTCATGACGGCCTTCTACATCTTCCGCGCCCTCTTCATGACCTTCCACGGCACGTACCGCGGCGGCGTCGAGCGCAAGGCCGACGACGCGGCCGCCCCGAACTCGGAGACAGTGCTGGCCGCCGACGAGGCCGAGAAGGTCGCGGCCAGCGACACGCACCACGCCGGCGAGTCGCCCGTGAGCATGGTCGCGCCGATGGCCGCGCTGGGCGTGCTGGCCGTCGCGTCGGGCTTCGTCACCAACGCGCCCTTCGACCTGCCGGGCGTCGCCGCGCACTGGTTCAGCGAGTTCCTCCACGGCCATGCCCCCAAGGTCGAGCTGTGGGTGGCCGCCCTCTCGATGGCGCTCGCGCTGGCGGGCATCGGGCTGGCGTGGCTGGTGTACGCGAAGGGGGCCATCGCGCCGGAGCGGCTCACCTTCCGCCCGCTCTACCTGCTCACCGTCCGCAAGTACTACCTGGACGACCTGTACGAGCGCTTCCTGACCGGCAGGGTCTTCTACGAGTGGGGCGCGGGCGCGCTGGAGTGGTTCGACAGGGTGTTCGTCGACGGGGTCTCGGACAACGTGGCCTGGTTCAGCCGGAACGTGGGGAAGGGCTTCGCCGCGCTGCAGACGGGGCAGGTGCAGGTCTACGGCTTCCTCTTCGTCTTCGGCGCGGGCGTGATCCTGTTGGTGTACCTCCTGAGGTGATAGCGAGAGTGGCTGTGCGCAAGACAACGCTGATAGCGAGGCCGGCATGCTGCTGACGGCGACGGTCTTCCTGCCGCTGGCGGGCGCCGCGCTCATCCTCCTGCTGGGGGACCGCGCGCGGCGTGTGCGGCTGTTCGCCGCCGCCGTGGGCATTGCCGATTTCGCGCTCGCCATCCTCGTCTTCAGGAGCTACGACCGCGCCGAGGGCGGCTTCCAGCTCGTCGACAAGTTCGACGCGTGGATACCGCAGCTCGACATCCAGTACCACCTCGCCGTCGACGGCCTGAGCGCGCCGCTGGTGCTGCTGACGGGCCTGCTCGGCCTCGCGGCCATCTACAGCTCGTGGAGCATCGGCCAGCGCCACCGCGAGTACTTCGCGTGGCTGCTGACGCTGCAGGCGGCGGTGATGGGCGTCTTCACGGCGCAGGACTTCGTGCTCTTCTTCATCTTCTGGGAGCTGGAGCTGGTCCCCATGTTCTTCCTGATCTCCATCTGGGGCAGCGGGCGGAAGGAGCACTCCGCCATGAAGTTCCTGCTCTTTACCTTCACCGGCAGCGCCTTCATGCTGGTCGGCCTGCTTGCGGTGTACTTCTCGACGGGCGTCTTCGACATGACGCAGCTCGTCACCATGGACCTGAGCAACCTGTTGCTGCCGAGCCAGCTCATCTTCGCCTTCTTCTTCATCGCCTTCGCCGTGAAGCTGCCCGTCTGGCCCGTGCACACGTGGCTGCCCGACGCCCACACGGACGCGCCGACGGCCGTCAGCGTCATGCTGGCCGGCGTGCTGCTGAAGATGGGCGGCTACGGCCTCATCCGCGTCAACGTCTCCATGTTCCCCGACGTCGCCGCCGAGGCCGCGACCGCGCTGGCCGTGCTCGCCGTCATCAGCATCCTCTACGGCGCGCTGGTCACCTTCCGGCAGAGCGACCTGAAGCGGCTGGTCGCCAACAGCAGCATCAGCCACATGGGATTCGTGCTGCTGGGCGTCACGTCGGTCGGCGCCGCCGCGGGCGACCTGTCGCCCGTCGGCCTGACGGGCGCGGCGATGCAGATGTTCAGCCACGGCGCCGTCACCGGCCTCCTCTTCGTGATGGTGGGCGTCGTGTACGACAAGGCGCACACGCGCCACATCCCGGACCTGGGCGGGCTCGCGCCCAAGATGCCCTTCGCCGCCGTCGCCTTCCTCGTGGCGGGCCTCGCCTCGCTGGGGCTGCCCGCGACGAGCGGGTTCGCCGCCGAGATCATGGTCTTCCTCGGCACGTTCCCCGCGCACGGCGTCCTGACGGGCATCGCGACCGTCGGCGTGCTGATGGCGGCGGGCTACGTGCTGTGGACGCTGCAGCGCAGCCTCTTCGGCCCGCCTCGCGAGCGCTGGGCGCACCTGGGCGACGTCTCGGCCGTCGAGAAAGTAGCGCCCGTGCTGCTGATGGCCGCCATCCTGGCCGTCGGCATCTACCCCGCGCTGCTCTCCGACGTCTTCACGTCGGGCGTCAATGACCTGCTGCCGAGGTTCACGCCATGACCTGGTCCGACGTCTACATGCTCTCGCCGGAGCTGAGCGTCGCCGCCGCGGCGCTGCTGGCGCTCGTGGCGGGCATGGCGAACGCCCACCGCGGCGTGGTCACGGCGCTGGGGCTGCTCGGCCTCGCCGCGTCGCTCGTCCTGACGGGCCTGCTCTGGGCGGAGCTCGACGGCAACGTCGACCTCTGCACCGTCCTCGGCGAGGACAGCGGGACGGCCCTGCACGGCGCGCTGGCCGTCGACCGGTTCGCCCTCTTCTTCAAGGGCCTCATCGGAGTCTCGACGGCCCTCGTGCTGCTGGCGTCCCACGCCTACACGCAGCGCTTCGCCGACCGCGGCCCGGAGTTCATCGCGCTGGTGCTCTTCGCCGCGACGGGCATGATGCTGCTGGCGGCGGGCCGCGAGCTCATCACCCTCTACGTCGCGCTGGAGCTCTCGACGCTGCCGCTGGTGGCGCTGGCGGCCTTCTCCGGCGGGCAGCGCGCGTCCGAGGCCGGGCTGAAGTACCTGGTCCTCGGCGCGGTCGCGTCCGCCGTCCTGCTCTACGGCATGGCGCTCACCTTCGGCTACACCGGCTCGACGGTGCTCGAGAGCATGGCCGCGTCCGTCTCCGACGCCGCCCTCGACGGCTCGCGGCCCTTCGGCGTGGGTGTGCTGGTGCTCGGCGTCGTCATGATGGTGGCGGGCTTCGGCTTCAAGGTGGCCGCCGTGCCCTTCCACGGCTGGATCCCCGACGTCTACGAGGGCGCGCCGACGCCCATCACCGCCTTCCTCTCCGTCGCGAGCAAGGCGGCGGGCTTCGCCGTGGTCATGCGCGTCTTCTTCACCGCCTTCGAGCCGCTGGAGGTCGACTGGGCGCTCCTCTTCGCGGGCATCGCCGCCGCGTCGATGACCTTCGGCAACCTGGCGGCCATCCAGCAGTCGAACATCAAGCGGATGCTGGCCTACAGCACCATCGCCCACGCCGGCTACATGCTGGTCGGCCTCGCCGCCGTGGCGGCCCGAACGCCCGACGGCGTCACCATCGGCCCGGAGACGGTGCTGTTCTACCTTGGCGGCTACGCGGTGACCAACCTCGCCGCCTTCTTCGCCGTCATCGCCGTCGCCGACCGCACGGGCAGCGAGCTCATCGCGAGCTTCGCCGGCATGGGGCGGCGCGCGCCGTGGCTGGCCGCCGCGCTGACCGTCGCGCTGCTGTCGCTCACGGGCATCCCGCTGACCGTCGGGTTCATGGCCAAGCTCTTCGTCTTCGGCGCCGCGGTGAAGGCCGACCTTGCCTGGCTCGTCGCGCTGGGCGCGGTCAACAGCGTCGTCTCCGCCTACTACTACCTCCGCGTCGTCCGCGTCATGTACCTCGGCGAGCCGGCCGAGGGCGAGCAGCCCACGGACGCGAAGTCCGCGCGCGCCATCCCCCTCGACCTCTCCGTCGCCGTCACGGCGCTGGCCGTCGTCGCGCTCGGCGTGTGGCCGCAGCCGCTCTTCCACGCGGCGGAGCGCGCCGTCGAGCGGCTGTTCTAGGCTCCGTGCCCCCTTCGATTTCCCTCAGGACGAACGGGGCCTGCGGGCCCCGCAACGCCCGCCTGCCGTATAATGGAACGCAGCATCCCCTGCCCTGAGAGTGAGGAGCATGCCCATGGACGGCCCCATCGGCGTCATCTACAGCCCGTGGGTGGAAGAGGCCGCGCACATGGCCGAAGCCCTCGCCGGCGAGCTTCGCGGCGACTTCGACCCGTGGGTGTGCTCCGTCCTGCAGCTTGACGAGCACGGCCAGGAGGCCCGCGGCTGCTCCATCTTCGTCACCGTGGGCGGCGACGGCACCATCCTACGCGCCGTCCGGCTGGCCGCTCCCGCGTCCATCCCCATCGTCGGCGTCAACCTGGGCCGCGTCGGCTACATGACGGAGCTGCCCGCCGAGGAGGCCGTCGAGCGCATCGCGTCCTACGCCCACGGCGAGGGCTGGATGGAGGAGCGCACGATGCTGGAGGCGCAGATCAGGCCGTCCGGCCACTCCGGCCGCGGCCTGCCGAGCTACACCGGCCTCAACGACGCCGTGGTCAGCCGCACCAAGCCATCGCGCATGGTCTACGTCGCCGTGCGCGTCGACGACACGCCCCTCGCCGCCTACGCCGCCGACGCCGTCATCGTATCGACGGCCACGGGCAGCACCGGCTACGCACTCGCCGCCGGCGGCCCCATCCTGTTCGCCGATTCGACCTCGCTGATGGTCCAGCCCGTCGCGCCCCAGCTCGCCGACGACGCGGCCGTCGTGCTGCACCCCGGCGCGGTGGTGGAGATCGACGTCGAGCCGGACCAGGAGGCCATGCTCAGCGTCGACGGCTACCTGGACGTGGATATCGCGTCGGGCAGCACCATCCGGGTGCAGGAGAGCCCGCACCGGACGCGCTTCCTGCGGCAGGGTTCCAAGCACCGGCTGCCCGCCACGCTGTCCCAACGCCTGAGCTCGGTGCGGCGGCAGCGGCCCTCGAGCACCGAAATCGCCGCGTCGCAAATGGAAGGAGACGGCCGTGCCGGGTGAGGAGCTGGTCCGCAGCGAACGCGTCTACGACGGCAAGTTGATGAGGGTGCGCCGGGACACCATCCGCGTGAACAAGGCGACCGGCCCGGTTGACGCGACGCGGGAGATCGCCGAACTGCCCTCCGCCGTGACGGTGGTCCCCGTGGACGGCGAGGGCAACCTGCTGCTGGTGCGGCAGTACCGCTGGGCCGCCGAGACCCTGATGCTCGAGGCGCCGGCGGGCATGCTCGAGGCCGGCGAGGAGCCGGAGCCCGCCGCGCACCGCGAGCTCCGCGAGGAGACCGGCCACGCGGCTGAGTCGCTCACCTACCTTGGCGGCTTCTGGATGGCCCCCGGCTACTCGACGGAGTTCATGTACTGCTACATCGCCACCGGCCTGCGACCGGACCCGCTGCCTGCCGACGAGGACGAGGACATCGAGACGGTCCCCGTCCCGTGGGGCGACATCCCGCGCCTCATCCGCGAGGGCGCGATTCAGGACGCCAAGAGCATAGCCGCACTGCAGCTGGCCTACTTCCTGCACGCGCAATCGTAGGGCTCGACGGGCGAATCACCGCCTTCGCGACGTGGGCGCAACCGGACGTTACCCCGCGATGGGATCGCGCGTCTTGAGCTCCGGAAACAGCGAGAAGTCCCGGTCGCGGGTGAGGAGCGCCTCGGTCCCGTGGGCAACGCACAATGCGGCAATCCTAGCGTCATGGACGACTCCCCCGATCACGCGCGGTCGCCGCACGAAACGCTCCAGTATCTCCGGGAATCCCTCGGTCTCCCCGAGCAGCCGCACCGACGGTGATGCGATCCAGGCCGAAAGCTGCCGCCACGATTGTTCCGGACTCGAAGCGTTCTCCCTCCAGATCCGGGGATTCGTGACGACGCTGAGAAACTCATAGCAGCAGGGCCAGGGTATAGCCCAGGCGTCGCTGCCTTCCGCCAGTCCACGCAGCAGCGCCGAAGCCTCCTCGTGGTGCCTCGACTCCCGCCGGTGCGCATACACCAGCAGGTTGGTGTCCACGGCTATCATCGGCCTTCAGGCTCTCCGTAAATGACCCCGCGCAGGTCCTGCCACGAGTACGCTTCCAGCGGGTCTCTCCCCCCTGCTTCACCCACGCTGTGGTCGGGCAGCACGTAGGACCCGGCGGGAGCCGCCGCCTCGAGCGTCCGGCGAAGCCCCTCTTCGACCACGGCCCGCAACGGCCGGCCGGTCCGCTGTGCATGCCGCTTGGCCCGCGCCAGCAATTCGTCCTGTATGTCGAGCGTTGTCTTCATGGAACCCATACTACCCATATTATATTCTATGGTCAACCCATATCACGCCCCAGCACCACGACGGGGATCTCGCGCTCCGTAGCCCCACGATAGCCGCCGAAGCGCGGGTTGGCCGCAACCACTCTGTCGAGCAGCGCGGCGCGTTCCTCGCCCTGCGTGACGCGCGCCTCGGCGGCGAACCGCTCGCCGTGGGCCTCGACGGTGACGTTGGGGGCGGCTGCGGTGTTCAGGTACCATGCCGGGTGCCGGTCCTGTCCGTAGTTCGACCCCACGAGGATGAACTCGCCGGCGTCATCGAAGCGGAAGTACAGCAGCGGCGTCGAGCGCCGCTTGCCGCTCCGCCGCCCCCGCGTCTCGAGCAGCAGCACGCCCTGCCCCTCGAGGCGGCCGAGCACGCACCCGCTCGAGAGCCGCAGCAGCAGCCGGTGCAGCGGCACGAACAGCCACGCGATCAGCAGGCGCTTGTACGTCGGCATGGGCGGCTTCCTCCGGGCGAGAATTGTCGTTGGTTTGGCAAAGGACGTAAACGGCCCCCAACCCGCCCCCACCGCAATTGTCACCCCCATTCGTATCTGGTATAGTACGCGGTGCTCAGGGAGGCCTGCGGGCGTCCTGCCCGCGCGCAACCCGCGAGCCGTCGGCGAAGGCCGCTTTACCGCTGGAATCGCATCGCCCCACTCACGCCGCCGTGTCCGTGTGGGGCAAGAAGGGGCTGGAAGTTGTACTCACATGACGTTCTGGTGCTCGGCGCGGGGCTGGCCGGCATGCGCGCGGCGCTGGAGGCCGCCCGCTCCGGCGCCAACGTCGCCATGCTCTCCAAGGTCTATCCCGTCCGCAGCCACTCCAACGCCGCCCAGGGCGGCATCAACGCCGCCCTCACCGACCGCGGCGACGACTGGCACGAGCACGCCTACGACACGGTCAAGGGCAGCGACTTCCTCGGCGACCAGGACGCCATCGAGGTCATGTGCCGCGAGGCCGGCCAGGAGCTCATCAACCTGGAGCACATGGGCGTCATCTTCAACCGCGACGACGAGGGCCGCCTCGGAACCCGCGCCTTCGGCGGGCAGCGGCGCGCCCGTACGTTCTTCGTCGCCGACATCACCGGGCAGGCCATCCTGCACGTCATGTACGAGCAGATTCTGAAGTACAACGTCCGCGTCTACGACGAGTGGTACGCCACCACCCTCATCACTGACCACGGCCGCTGCGGCGGCGTCGTCGCCATGGAGATGCGCACCGGCGAGGTCCACGCGATCCGCGCCAAGGCGACCATCCTCGCCACCGGTGGCCTCGGCCGCGTCTTCGAGCCCTCCACCAACGCGCTCATCTGCACCGGCGACGGCATGTCGCTGGCCTACCGCGCCGGCGCGCCCCTCATGGACATGGAGATGGTGCAGTACCACCCCACCACGTTGAAGGGCTCCGGCGTCCTCCTCAGCGAGGGCGCCCGGGGCGAGGGCGCGTACCTCATCAACAGCCGCGGAGAGCGGTTCATGGAGCGCTACGCCCCCAACATGATGGAGCTGGCGTCCCGCGACGTCGTCTCCCGCGCCGAGATCACCGAGATCAACGAGGGCAACGACATCGACGGCTGCGTGCTGCTCGACTGCCGCCACCTGGGCAGGGCGAAGATCATGGAGCGGCTGATGTACATCCATGAGGTCGCGATGGACCTCGTGGGCGTGGACATAACCAAGGACCCCGTGCCCATCCGCCCCGGCGTGCACTACCAGATGGGCGGCATCAAGACCGACGTCGACGGGCGCTGCTGGGACCCGGCCGGCAACTGGAAGGGCGTCGAGGGACTCTTCGCGGCGGGCGAGACCGCCTGCGTCAGCGTCCACGGCGGCAACCGGCTCGGCGCCAACTCGCTGCTGGACACCGTCATCTTCGGCCGCCGCAGCGCGCAGGCGGCGATGGACTTCGCGAGCGCCAACGGCCACCTGGAGTTCTCGGAGGACACCTGGGTCGGCGGCGAGAAGGCCTCCATGCAGGCGCTGCTGGACAACAACGGCGGCGGCGACCTCGTCGCCAAGCTGCGGCTGGACATGGCGACGGCCATGGACGAGGGCCTCGGCGTCTACCGCACCGAGGAGGGCATGCAGCAGGCGCTGAACGACGTGCGCGGCATGAAGGACCGCTTCAAGAACGTCATCGTCCAGGACAAGGGCAAGGCCTTCAACACGAACCTTATCTTCGCGCTGGAGCTCGGCTGCATGCTGGACTGCGCGGAGGCCATCGCCACGGGCGCCATCGAGCGCAAGGAGAGCCGCGGCGCGCACAGCCGCCTCGACTACGCCGCCCGCGACGACGAGAACTGGCTCAAGCACATCCTGCTGTACCAGGGGCCCGGTGACCAGATCACGAAGGAGTACGTGCCCATCGTGATCACCCAGTGGCAGCCGGAGGAGAGGAAGTACTGATGCAGGCAAAGGTCAACGTCCGGCGCTTCAACCCGGACGAGGAACGGCCCAAGTCCTACACGCAGCAGTTCGACGTGGAGGTGGAGGAGCACTTCACCGTCCTGGACACGCTCATCAAGGTCCGGGAGGAGATAGACGGCTCGCTGGCCCTGCGCTGCTCGTGCCGCGCGGCCATCTGCGGCTCCTGCGCCATGCGCGTCAACGGCCACGCCATCCTCGCCTGCAAGGCGCGCGTCTCCCAGCACCTCTCGGACGACGGCCAGGTCACCGTGGAGCCCGCCGGCAACCAGCCGGTCATCAAGGACCTGGTCGTGGACCTGGAGCCCTTCTGGGACAAGCTTCGCGCCGTCGAGCCGTACCTGCAGCCCTCCATGCCGGAGCCGGAGGCCGAGTACCTGGCCCCCAACGAGGTCATGCTGCACCTGGTCGACGTCATGGGCTGCATCATGTGCGGGGCCTGCGTCTCCGACTGCACGGTGCTCGAGGTCGACCCGAACTTCCTCGGCCCGGCGGCCCTCGCCAAGGCGTACCGCTTCGTGGCGGACACCCGCGACGAGGAGGACACCAAGCGCCTCGGCATGTACAACGCCTACGGCGGCATCTGGGACTGCACCCGCTGCGGCGAGTGCGTGCAGGCGTGCCCCAAGGGCGTCGCGCCCATGGACCGCATCATGGCGCTCCGCGAGAAGGCCGTCGAGTCGGGCACGCCGGCCGGCAGCTACGAGGGCGCACAGTACGGCTACCGCCACTCCGTCGCCTTCGAGGAGATCATCACGCACAAGGGGCGGCTGGAGGAGACCCAGCTCGTCGTGAAGACGCTGGGCATGTTCAACCTGCCCAAGCTGCTGGGCATGGCGCCCATGGCCCTGTCGGCGATGTTCCGGCGCAAGATGCCGCCCCCCGTCACCCGGGCGGCACCCGGCGTGGGACAGGTCCGCCGCCTGGCGAACCGCATCAGGTGGAATCGTCTGAGCAAGGTCGAGTAGGCCTGCTCATCACACCCCAAGGAGGGCAAGGTGCGATACGCGTTCTTCCCCGGCTGCGTCTCAAGAGGGGGCGCTCCCGAGCTCTACCAGTCGACGATGGCCGTCGCCGACCGCATCGGCATCGAGCTGGAGGAGATAGAGGGCTGGTCCTGCACGGGCGCCGGGGCGCTGCAGGAGAGCAACCCGCTGCTGGGCGATACGCTGAACGCCCGCAACTTCGCGCTGGCGCAGCGCATGGGGCTGCCCATCATGACCATCTGCAGCACCTGCCAGGGCGTTATGGCCCAGGCCAAGGTGCGGCTAGAGGACGACGAGTACCGGGCGCAGATCAACGTGCTGCTGGCCGAGGAGGGTCTCGAGTACACGGGCGGCATCCAGGTCAAGCACATGCTCTGGATCATGGTGGAAGACATCGGCCTCGACCGCATCAAGTCGCTGGCCGTCCGGTCGCTCGACGGCGTCTTCCTCGCGCCCTTCTACGGCTGCTACATCGTGCGGCCCTCGGCGGCGCTGGAGTACGACGAGTACCCGCAGCGCAAGATCGCGCTAGAGCTCGTCATCGAGGCCCTCGGCGCCACGCCCGTCGACAACGAGGGCAAGACGCGCTGCTGCGGCTTCCCAATCCTCACCATCAACGAGCGGAACTCGCTCGCGATGGTCGCCAAGCACACGGCGGAGGCCCAGGACCTGGGCGCTGACGCCATGGTGACGCCGTGCCCGCTCTGCCACCTGAACCTGGACGGCTTCCAGTCCAAGGCGGCCCGGCAGGTGGGCAGGCAGATCAACGTGCCCATCCTGCACCTGCCGCAGCTCATCGGCGCGGCGCTGGGGCTGGACGGCCCGACGCTCGGCCTGAACCGCCACATCGTCTCATCCTTTGACGTCGCCCTGAAGATGGGCCTCCGGGTCTAGGCACCGCGGAATGATTGCATGATTGAGATTGGCATAGACCCCAACATCTTCGAGGCCGGCGGCATCATCCTGAGCTGGCACGGGCTCTTCAGCGTCATCGCCGTGGGCGTGGCCGTATGGCTGACGACGAAGCTCGCGCCCCGGAACGGCATCTCCGCCGACGACGTGCTCTCCGTCGCCGTGTGGGGCATCATCGGCGGCGTCATCGGCGCCCGGCTGCTCCACATCGTCGACAAGCTGGACTACTACACCGCCAACCCGCTGGACATCTTCGCCATCTGGTCGGGCGGCATCGCGGTGTGGGGCGGTGTGCTGGGCGGCCTGCTCGCGGGCTGGATCTACGCGTCGCGGGCGGGCATTGTGCGCGGCCGCCTCGCCGACGTCACCGCGCCCGGCCTGCTGCTCGCCATGGCGATCGGCCGCATCGGCGACATCATCAACGGCGAGCACCTCGCCCATCAGACGGACCTGCCCTGGGGCTTCGTGTACACACACCCCGGCAGCCTCTCCTTCGGCCGGGGCGCGACGCACCCCGCCGTCGTGTACGAGATGATGCTGGACCTCGTGGTCGTTGGCCTCGCGATGTGGGTGCTGCCCAAGTACCTGCGGCCCGACGGGATGGTGTTCGCGGCCTCGCTGCTCCTCTACGCCTTCGGGCGCTTCTTCATCCTCATCCTGCACGACTACAGCACCTGGTTCTGGAGCATGAGCGAGGCGCAGCTAGTGTCGCTGGCGGTGGTGCTCGTCACGCTGCCGCTGCTGGTGTGGAAGGGCAGGTTCGGCAACTTCGGAGCGCCGGAGCCCGTCGGCCCTGTGCCGGACACCCGCCGCCCGCGCGCGGAGCGAAGGCGCAGGGGGCACTAGGGGCGGACTCCGCTACGGAATCGCCCTATGGTGTGGTCCCAAACTCGCGCACCATGTCCGCGTCGTGCACCTCGAACGCCAACACGTCGTTGCGGACATCGCAGACCATGCGCCAGTGCCGGATGACATCCATGCCAAGGAGCGAGGGGAGCCAGCGGTTGTGGTCGAGCGGCGGAGCGATGTCTATTCGCATACGGTACGTGACAACCCTCGTTCCATGTAGGAAGGACAGCTCGGCATCCTCGCTGTATTCCTGTTGGCTGCCGCCAATCCCAAACACTATCCCGCTCGGCGTCAAGGCGCTTATGTCCAAACCCATAGGCACAGTGTCCGATGGGTGGAGCGTTGTCACTCCGCAGCCAGTGTCCACCAGAAAACCTACTCGCCTCGTCAGGTCAAGACGGGGGAGGTAAACTACGCCTTCTACGAAGGGATGCCCGGCGAAGTCCTGCTCAGGTGATGGAAACCACCCGGTAGGCATAGGCTAGAGGACCAGCTTCACAGGGTCTGGGTTCAAATAGCGGATAATGACATCTCTCCGGGGCAGTCCTTCGGCGTCCAGCTTCTCCACTAGCGATTCCAGGGAGTCGGCCAATACCCACACGTCGCCAACGGTCAACCCAAGCCACTTGTAAGGATGTTCCTGCACATTTGCACGATGGTGTGCGTCAATGAGTTTCCGCCGACGCTTGTAGTCGGCCTCTTCTATCAGGAATTGTTCCCAGTCTATTTGGGGCATAGGAGTGCCTTTCGTTTCCCTCGAACGCTGCCAATTATTGAAACCGTGCCTGCCCGTGTCCCTGCCATTCTAGCGCACATGTGGGAAGGTGGGAATGCACAAAGCCAGAGGGGCCGGACTGCTGCCAGCCCGGCCCCTCTTTTCGGTTCGCTTGATGGCCGCTAGGCGGCTGGCGCCGGCTCCGTGGGCTCCTCGACGGCGATGCCGAGGCGCGTGACGATCTCGCCGTCCTCGTCGACGTCGAGGAGGATCGTGTCGCCCGGCACGTACTTGCCGGCGAGGATCTCCTCGGAGAGCTTGTCCTCCACCTTGCTCTGGATCACGCGGCGCAGAGGCCGGGCGCCCAGGTGCGGGTCGTAGCCCTCTTCGGCCAGCTTCTCCTTGGCGGCGATGGTGGCGTCGAGGTCCCGCTCCGCGTCCTTCACCTCCTGCCGCACCTGCTTGAGCATCAGGTCGACGATCTCGACGATGTGCTCCTGCTCCAGCGCGTGGAAGACCACGGACGCGTCGATGCGGTTCAGGAACTCCGGGCGGAAGAAGCGCTTGACCTCATCCATGACCTTGTCCCGCATCCGCTCGTAGTCCTGCTCGAAGGCACGGCCGTCGTTCTGCTTGGCCGCGAAGCCCAGCCGCGTGTCGCGCTTGATCAGGTCGGACCCCAGGTTGCTGGTCATGATGACGACGGCGTTGCGGAAGTCGACCTTGCGGCCCTTGGCGTCCGTCAGGTGGCCGTCATCGAAGATCTGCAGCAGGATATTGTAGACGTCCGGGTGCGCCTTCTCGATCTCGTCCAGCAGGATGACCGAGTGCGGCTTGCGCCGGATGGCCTCGGTGAGCTGCCCGCCGTCGTCGTAGCCGATGTACCCGGGCGGCGCCCCCACGAGCCGCGCGACGGTGTGCCGCTCCATGAACTCCGACATGTCCAGCCGCGTCAGCGCGTCGTCGGAGCCGAACAGGAACTCGGACAGTGCCCTGGCCAGCTCCGTCTTGCCGACGCCGGTGGGCCCGAGGAACGTGAACACGCCCACGGGCCGGCGGGCGTCCTTCAGGCCGGAGCGGGCGCGCCGCACAGCCTTGGACACGGCCACGATGGCCTCGTCCTGGCCGATGATGCGGTTGTGCAGGTGCTCCTCCATGTGGAGCAGCCGCTCCGTCTCCTGCGTCTGCAGCCGGGTGACGGGGATGCCCGTCCACATGCCCACGACCTCTGCGATGTCGTCAGGCGTGACGACGGGCTGCTCGTTCTCCTTCTCCTCCTGCCACTCGCCCTCCAGGCTCTCCACCTTGCCGGCGAGGCTGAGCTCGCGCTCGCGGAGCTCCGCCGCGTACTCGTACTGCTGGTCGGAGAGGGCCTCTTCCTTCTCGCTGCGGACGCTCTCCAGCACCTTCATCGCCTCCTTGACGGAGAGCGGCATGGTGCTGTGGCGGATGCGCACGCGGGACGCGGCCTCGTCCATGAGGTCGATGGCCTTGTCCGGCAGGAAGCGGTCCGGAATGAACCGGGCGGCGAGCCGCGCGGCCGTCGAGAGCGCCTCGTCGCTGATGGTCAAATTGTGGTGTGTCTCGTAGTGTCCCTTCACGCGGCGGAGGATCTCCGTGGTGTCCTCCTCGGATGGTTCCTCCACCAGGATGGGCTGGAAGCGCCGCTCCAGCGCCGGGTCGCGCTCCACGTACTTGCGGTAGTCGTCCAGCGTCGTGGCGCCGATGACGCGGATCTCGCCGCGGGCCAGCGACGGCTTCAGGATGTTGGCGGCGTCCACCGCGCCCTCGGCCGCGCCGGCGCCCACCAGCGTGTGCATTTCGTCAATGAACAGGATGCAGTTCCCCGCGGTCTTGATCTCCTCCAGCACCTTCTTCAGGCGCTCCTCGAACTCCCCGCGGTACTTGGTGCCGGCGACCAGCGCGCCCATGTCGAGGGTGACCAGCCGCTTGCCTTTCAGCGTCTCCGGCACGTCATTGTCGCTGATCTTCTGGGCCAGGGCCTCGACGATGGCCGTCTTGCCCACGCCGGGCTCACCCATGAGCACCGGGTTGTTCTTGGTGCGGCGGGAGAGGATCTGGACGGCCCGCTGCTGCTCCTTGTCGCGACCCCAGACACCGTCCAGCTTGCTGTTGCGGGCCAGCGCCGTCAGGTCGACGCCCAGCTGGTCGAGGATGGGGGTGCGGGTGGTGCCCGCGCTGCTGCCGCGGCCCTGCTGCTGGCCCGGGGACACGCTCTGGCTGAGCAACCGCTGCGTCTCCGCCCGGACCTTGTCCAGCGTGACGCCCAGGCTCTCCAGCACGCCGGCGGCCACGCCCTCGCCCTCGCGCATGAGGCCGATGAGCAGGTGCTCCGTGCCGATGTAGTGGTGGCTCATGCGCCGGGCCTCGTCCACGGCCAGCTCGATGACGCGCTTGGCGCGGGGGGTCAGGCCGATGTTCTCGCCGGAAACGGGCTTCTCTCCGCGGCCGATGATGAACTCGACGGCGGAGCGGACCTTGCTCAGCTCGATCCCCAGGTTGCTGAGGACTCGAGCGGCCACGCCCTCGGTCTCTCGCACAAGGCCAAGAAGGATGTGCTCCGTCCCGATATAGTTGTGGTTGAACCGGAGCGCCTCCTCCTGTGACAGAGAGAGGACCCTGCGTGCCCGTTCCGAGAACTTCTCAAACCTGCTTGCCATGGCCTACCCCCAACCCTGTTTAGTCTGGGCGGGTCTCCCGCAAACTCTGAAACGGCGAACGCCCAATATCAGGAGCTATAGCTCCTCCAGCGCTCGCCTTCTGCTCAGCGACAGGCGGTGTCTCTCCGGGTCCACGTTGAGGATTTTGAGTTCCAGGACCTCGCCTTCGTGCACCGCCTCTCGCGGATGTTCAATGTGCCTGCTGCTGAGTTCGGAAATGTGGATGAGGCCTTCAACTCCCTCATCAATCTGAGCAAATGCGCCGAAACTTGTCAACCGGGTTATTGTTCCGTTAACGATTTGTCCGGCCGAAAAGTTCTCAGTTACCCAGTCCCACGGCTCCGGGTTGAGGCGGCGAAGGCTCAGGGATATCCGCTGCCGCTCCTGGTCAACCTTGAGCACCATGACGGTGACCTCTTCACCGACCTTGACGATCTGCTCCGGGTCCGCGACCGGCTGCCACGAGAGCTCCGAGGTGTGGATCAGCCCGTCGGCCCCTCCCAGGTCGACGAAGACGCCGAACTTGGAGATGCCGCTCACCTTGCCGGTCCGGGTCTCCCCCTCCTCCAGCTCCTGCATCAGGCGGGCCTTCTGGGCCTCCCGCGCGCTCTGCCACGCCAGCCGCTCCGACAGGATGGCGCGCCGCCGCCGGCGGTCCACCTCCAGCACCTTGTAGTCAGACGGCTCCCCCGTGCTGACCGGTCCGCCGCTCTCCGCCTGCTGGCGCTGGTCGCGGGTGGCGGGGAGCAGGTGGGAGAGGGGAACAAAGGCCTGCACGCCTTCCACCAGCACCACGGCGCCGCCGCGGTTGTGCTCGATGATCACGCCCTGCACCAGCTCGCCGGAATCGACGGCCTTCTCGAGGATGACCCAGCCCTGCTCGCTGCGGGCGCGGTCCAGGGACAGCAGGGCGGTGCCCTCATCCCTTTCGGTTTGTAAGACGTAGGCTACGAGGGGTGTCCCGACTTCCAGGGCCGCGAGCGCGTCGGGGGTCAGGCTGCGGGCCTCCCGTGCGGGAATGATGCCCTCTGACTTGCCGCCGACGTTGACCAGGATCCCTTCCTGGTCGACGCGCATGACCACGCCCTCTACGACTTCTCCCCGCCGGAGGTCCTTCCAGCCGCCCTCCAGCTCCAGGAGTTCTCCCATGGTCATGGTTTCTGGGGTTTGTTCATGTGGCGAGGAGACCACGGTCACTACCTGCCGCTTCCCGAGTCCGAGACGCCCTCATTGTAGCTTTCCCGATATGGCATGTAAAGGTTATTCGGCCTGTCTGACAGCCTTGACACGAGGTTTCGTGAATGCCTCGGTCAAAGGAGTGCGTCCCTATTTGAGATAACGCCGGGAAAGGCTGCGGCGTTCCCTTGCGCGGCCGGCTCAGCGTACTGGGAAGAAGATGTCGGTGCGCCACTTCGACTGGTCGGGCTCGGCGCCCGGGTCCGTGACGTAGACCTCCCACGGCGGCCCGGCGGGCTCCAGGCCCTCCGATCCCATCCACGACAGCAGCGCGTTCCACGACTGCGGCAGGTTGTCGTACGGGCCCATGTGCGTGACCGTCGCGACGGTGCAGGCGGGGAGCTCGCCGGCCCGCACGCGGCCGGCGCCCGCCATCGGCGACGCCACGGGCATGCCGCACTCGAAGTCGACGTTGACGCCGTCCATGTCGTAGTAGCGCGTGAAGGGCATGCCGGACGGCTGACCGCCCTGCCCGGCAATGTGCCCGTACACCTCGCCGAAGAGCTCGCCGAGGAGCTCCGGGAGCTTGTGGGCGGTCGTCGTCGCGTGGATGGTCAGGACGTGCTGGGCCTCGGTCTGCCTGGTCTCGAACTCGTAGTCCATCGCTCGCATCTCCGCTGGTCGTCCGATTCGTTAGGTAACGGGGTATGTGGTTGCCGGGGCTGCGCGCGCTTGCGCGGGGCACAAAAAAAGAAGCCCCCGGGCAACGGCCGATTTTCCCACCCCCTCCCGAGGGCAGTATCGTTGGCGCTGAGGCGTTTCACTTCCGTGTTCGGAATGGGAACGGGTGGTTCCACCTCGCTCTAGTCACCCGGGGAATGCTTCACATGACGCACGCGACGTCCCGCTGACGCAGGACGAGGATGAAGAGCAAATCTCGCGTTGGGGAGAAGCCCCGAACCTTGGAGTGGGGAAGGCCTCGGCCGATGAGGAACGGTCAGCTGAAGCAGTTGCCTGCCTTGCACCTCCGTCCTCTAAGCAGGTGGTCTACCTGCGGCCTTACTTCCGAATTGGAATGGGAGGCCTCGTCTTGGGGAGGGTTTCGCGCTTAGATGCTTTCAGCGCTTCTCCTGGCCGGCCATGGCTACCCGGCGACGCCCTTGGCAGGACTACCGGCACACCAGAGGGCCGTCCCTCCCGGTCCTCTCGTACTAGGGAGGGGTCCCCGCAAGCCTCCTACGCCCACGGCAGATAGAGACCGAACTGTCTCACGACGTTCTGAACCCAACTCACGTACCCCTTTAACGGGCGAACAGCCCGACCCTTGGGACCTTCTTCAGCCCCAGGATGGGATGAGTCGACATCGAGGTGCCAAACCTTGCCGTCGATAGGAACTCTTGGGCAAGATCAGCCTGTTATCCCCGGGGTAGCTTTTATCCGTTAAGCCACGGCCCTTCCACACGGTACCGTGGGATCACTTGGCCCGGCTTTCGCCCCTGCTTGGGGTGTTTCCCTCGCAGTCAAGCCCCCTTCTGCCCATACACGCGCCGGACGATGGCCATCCGTCCTGAGGGGACCTTGGGGCGCCTCCGTTACCTTTTAGGAGGCGACCGCCCCAGTCAAACTACCCGCCTGGCAGCGTCCCTCGGTGGGTGCCGAGGTGAGGACCAAAATCAGGGAAGGGTGGTATTTCAACAACGACTCCACTCAGGCTGGCGCCTGAACTTCCCAGTCTCCCACCTATCCTACACATCCCGGACCCCAGCCCGGTGCCAGGGTGCAGTAAAGCTCCACGGGGTCTTTTTGTCCCGCCGCGGGTCGCCCGCATCTTCACAGGCCTTGCAATTTCACCGAGCCCTCCGCTGAGACAGTTCTCCAGTCGTTCCGCCATTCATGCGGGTCGGAACTTACCCGACAAGGGATTTCGCTACCTTAGGACCGTTAGAGTTACGGCCGCCGTTCACCGGGGCTTCAGTTCGGAGCTCTCACCCCTCCCTTTAACCTTCCGGCACTGGGCAGGCGTCAGTCTCTATACGTAGGGTTTCCCCTTAGCAGAGACCTAGGTTTTTGGTAAACAGTCGCCAGAGATGCTGTGCTGCGGCCCACCGACGCTTCGAGAGCGAGTCTCTACACGCCAGCGGGCGCCCCTTATCCCAAAGTTACGGGGCTCTTTTGCCGAGTTCCTTAGCGGAGGTTCGCTCGGACGCCTTGGGGTGCTTACCCCAGCCCACCTGTGGCGGTTTGCGGTACGGGCGCCCAGACGCCTCCCTACGAGGCTTTTCTTGGAGGCCTGGCCTCAGAGGAATTTGCTTGGCCGTAGCCAGGCATTTGGATCCCGCCTCCGTCTCGCGCCGTTTTCTCCGGCGGTCATAGACCTACACGGGTCCACGCCCCATGTCCGATGGGGGCGCTCCCCCTAGCCTTCCCCGTCCCCCCGTAGATCAACGAGGTCTGGGCGGTGCTGGAATGTTGACCAGCTGTCCATCGCCTACGCCTTGCGGCTTTGGCTTAGGTCCCGACTTACCCTACGCCGTCTGACGTTCCGTAGGAAACCTTGGGCTTTCGGCGCCCTGGGTTTTCACCAGGGTTGGCGCTACTCATTCCGGGATTCTCACTCCCCGTCGCTCCACCCAGACTTGCCGTCTGAACTTCAGCGCTGACGGGGACGCTCCCCTACCACTCGGTCATACGACCGAGTCCGCGGCTTCGGCGGCGGACTTAGCCCCGTGACATTGTCGGCGCAGAACCCCTCGACCGGTGAGCTATTACGCACTCTTTGAAGGATGGCTGCTTCTAAGCCAACCTCCCGGCTGTCTGGGGAACTCCACATCCTTGCACACTGAGTCCGCACTTAGGGGCCTTAGCCGGCGGTCTGGGCTGTTGCCCTCTCGACGATGGAGCTTATCCTTCACCGTCTCACTCCTGCGCACGGTCTGCCGGCATTGGGGGTTTGGTTGGGGTCGGTAAGCTCGCGCCCCCTTACCCATCCAGGGCCCTACCTCCGGCAGCCTCATCGCAGGGCTGCCCCTAAAGGCATTTCGGGGAGAACCAGCTATCTCCGAGCTCGATTGGCATTTCACCGCTACCCTCAGCTCATCCCAGGTCTTTGCCCCGACCACGGGTTCGGGCTTCCAGTCCAGGTTAGTGGACCTTCACCCTGGCCAAGGGTAGGTCGCTCGGTTTCGGGTCTCTTAAAAGCGACTCTACGCCCTGTTCAGACTCGGTTTCCCTACGGCTCCGAGATTGCGTTCTCTTAACCTTGCCGCTCCTAAGAACTCCCCGGATCATTCTTCAATAAGCACGCCATCACCCTCCATAAGGAGGGCTCTGACTGTCTGTAGGCTCACGGTTTCAGGTCTTTTCATCCCCCTTCCGGGGTGCTTTTCACCTTTCCCTCACGGTACTGGTTCACTATCGGTCGCCTGGAGTATTTCGCCTTGGAGGGTGGTCCCCCCAGCTTCCCACGGGATTCCTCGTGCCCCGTGGTACTCGGGGACACTCCGGGCCGGGGTCCAGCCTTCACCTACCGGGCTTTCACCGTCTCTGGCAGCCCTTTCCAGGGTCTTTCGGCTGACCGAACCCCTGCGCCCTGGGAAGTCTGAGACCTTCCCTGGAGCGCCCCACAACCCCGCACAGACATAGGCTCTCAGACCGTTCGGTCCATGCGGTTTGGGCAAAACCCCGTTCGCTCGCCGCTACTTGGGGTATCGCGGTTGCTTCCTTTTCCTCAGGGTACTGAGATGTTTCAGTTCCCCCGGTTCCCCTCACTGGGCCCTTCCCCAGTGATGACAGGGCTTAAACACCCTGCCGGGTTTCCCCATTCGGGCACCCCGGGCTTAGCGTGCTTGACCGCTCACCCGGGCATTTCGTCGTCTGGCCACGCCCTTCATCGGCTCCAAGCGCCTAGGCATCCTCCGTGAGCCCTTCGCACCTTCCCCACTACAAGGCTCGATGCTGCTCCCTTACTTGCTTTAGACTTGCTCTTCAGTTGGTAACGTGCGTTCTTCCGAGGCCTGGGCGAGGGACAAAAAAACGGCGCTCCGGGGAGCCTCCCCGGCCGCCGCCTGGGATCCCTCATGGGTTGCGTGCTATGCGCTGCCCTGCATTCCCTGTCCTTCAGAAGAGTCAATCAACTATACCGCAGCCGTTTTCAGCCCGTCAAGGGCCGTTTCCATCCGATTTTCGACCCTTCACCGGCGCCGGTACACCTCCACGGCGGCCCCGCTCAGCACCGCCCCCGGTATCGGCGGCGAGGGCTTCGTCACCCGAACGCGCACCCCGCGCACCGGCTGCTCCTCCAGGACCCGCCCCGCGATGCGCTCCGCCACGGCCTCGATGAGCCGCCGCGAGTCGCCCTCGACGACGTCCCGCGCCGCCGCGTACACGGCCACGTAGTTCACCGCCTGCGTGATGTCGTCCCGCTGCCCCGCGGAGCGAGTGTCCGCCTCCAGCTCCACGTCGACGATGAAGCGCTGCCCGATGCGCTGCTCCTCGTCCGTCACGCCGTGAAAGCCGTAGAACACCATGCCGGTCAGGATGATCTTGTCGTCAGCCAACGCGCGCCTCCCTTCTCGGCCTACATTCCTTCTCCCTCGCCGGCGCCTCCGCCGGCCTCCAGCAGCACGAAGAACTCCCGGTTGCCGTCGCCGCCGGTGATGGGCGAGGGCGCGATGCCCCGCAGCCGGTGCCCCTGCCCGATGGCCCATTGCGCGATGCCGCCGACGACCGCCGCGTGCGTCCTCGCGTCGCGGACGATGCCGCCGCGCCCGACGGCCTCCCGCTCTGCCTCGAACTGCGGCTTCACCAGCACGAGCATCCACCCGCCATGCTTCACGTGCGCGGCCATCTGCGGCAGCACCAGCCGCAGCGAGATGAACGAGACGTCGGCGACGGCCAGGTCCACCGGCTCCGGCAGCGGGAACGGGTTGCGGGCGTTGACGCCCTCGTACGAGGTTACCCGCGCGTCCTGCCGCAGTTTGTGCGCCAGCTGCCCCCGTCCCACGTCAACGGCGTACGCGCGGACCGCCCCGCGCTGCAGCAAGCAGTCCGTGAACCCGCCCGTCGACGCGCCCACGTCCAGCACGACGGCCCCCGCCGGGTCGATGCTGAAGGCGTCCAGCGCCCCCGCCATCTTCTCGCCGCCGCGCCCGACGTAGGGCAGCGGCGCGCGCACGTCGATGCCCGCGCCGGCGTCGACGGCCGTGCCCGGCTTGGTGACCGGGCGCCCGTCGACGGACACGCTGCCCGCCATGAGCAGCGCCTGCGCCTTCTCCCGCGTAGGCGCCAGCCCCCGCTCCACCATCACCACGTCAATGCGATTGCGCTTTGTCGGCATGTCCAGCGCTCTCACCCGTTCGCCCTGAGCCTGTCGAAAGGCCGCACCCCCGTCATTCCCGCGCAGGCGGGAATCCGGCGCCCCGCCGTTGACGATGCCCCGCCACACTTCCTATGATGCGGCACATCGCGCTTCGTACGAAAGGGGGGACTGCGCCGTTGGGCAGCCTGCTGCGTGCCATGCGGCCCCGGCAGTGGGCCAAAAACGGCATCATCTACTTCGCCCTCGTCTTTTCCATCAACCAGCGCTGGGAGTTCTCCATGTGGCGCGAGGGCCTCGAGCTCTTCGCCATCGCGACCGCCGCCTTCCTCCTCTGGTGCCTCGTCTCCAGCGCCACGTACCTGGTCAACGACCTCCTCGACGCCCCCCGCGACCGGCTGCACCCCCGCAAGCGCCACCGCCCCATCGCCGCCGGCCTGCTGTCCGCGCGGGCCGCGAGGATTGCGGCCGCCGTCATGTTCGCCGTGGGGCTCGGGCTGTCCTTCCTGCTGGAGCCGTGGTTCGGCGTGACGGTCCTCATCTACCTCGCGCTGACCCTCGCCTACTCGCTCCTCCTGAAGCGCGTGCCCGTCGCCGACATCCTGTCGCTGGGCAGCGTGTACGTGCTGCGGGCGGTCGCGGGCGCCGTCGTCATCCAGGTGCCCATCTCGCCGTGGCTCTACGCGGTCATGGGGCTGGGCGCGATGATGATCGTGCTGGGCAAGCGGCGCGGCGAGCTGGTGACCGCGGCCGCAGCCGGCGACGCCGAGCAGCAGCGCGCCGTGCTGGGCGCCTACAGCCCCCGCCTGCTCGACGTCCTTATCGGCCTCAGTGCCGCGGGCGTGCTGGCCGCGTACGTGGCCTACACGCTGACGGCCGCCGGGCTCCCCGACAACATGGCGATGGCCCTCACGCTCCCCTTCGCCGTCTTTGGCCTCTACCGCTACCTGCGGCTCCTGTACCGCGACGGCGCGTCCGGCGAGACGCCGGAGGAGATGTTCCTCGTCGACAGGCCCCTGCAAGTGGCCGCTATCCTCGGCCTCGTCACGGTGCTGACGGTGCTCTCGCTGGGGCGGTAGCCCCCTTTCTGTACGGGCGATTCGCGAATCGCCCGTTCCCGCAGCCGAACCCCCCGTAGTGACGCCGCGCACACGGAATGCTATACTCTCTCCGCACGATGCAATCGAGTGACGCCGCCAGTTCGGCCTTTGCGGCCGGCGAGCGGCGGTCAGGCGCGGTGAAGAGATGCCAAAGCGAACGTTGCAGCCCAAGACACGGTATCGCAAGAACACCCACGGTTTCAGGGTGCGCATGCGCACGCGAGAGGGCCGGCTGGTGCTGAAGCGCCGCCGCCTGAAGGGGCGCACGCGCATTGCCGGATAGCCCGGTCCACGGCGGGCGCCCTGAGCGCCGACACGACCATGCTGCCGCGGCGCCACCGCCTCACCAGAAAGGCCAGCTTTGACGCTGTTTTTGCGCGCGGACGCCGGTGGACCGGCAAGCTCGTGACCATCAGAACATTTCCCAATGGGTTGGACGCATACCGCCTCGGGCTGGCCGTCAGCAAGGCTGTCGGCAACGCGGTGGTGCGCAACCGCGTGAAGCGCCGCCTGCGGGAGATCGTGCGCGGGGCCGGCGTCGCGCCCGGCTACGACGTCGTCGTGGTGGCGAGGCCGTCCGCGGCGGACTCGTCCTTCGCGGGGCTCCGCGACGACGTGATGGGACTGTTGAAGCGCGCCGGGGTGTGCGGCGCGACGGCTGAACAAGGAGAGGACAGGTGAAGGGGTTGACCCTCGCGCTGGTCCGGTTCTATCGGAGCTTCGTCTCGCCGGTGCTGGGCTGCCGGTGCCGCTACCTGCCCACCTGCTCCGAGTACGCCGAGGAGGCGATCGAGGCGCACGGGGCCCTGCGCGGCGGCTGGCTCGCCCTGCGGAGGCTCGCCCGGTGCACGCCGTGGGGCGGCCACGGCTTCGACCCGGTCCCGCTTGCGGGACCCGTCCCGCCCGCCGGCGAGGACACCCAGGCATCCCGTATCGAGTCCCGATGATTACGTGGGCGGCCAGCGTGCGCCCGGAAGAGGACATCCGTCAGTGACACCAGGACGTTGGTGGGTACCCATCCTGCTCGTCGCCATGCTCGCGCTGTTGAGCGCCTGCGGCATCGACCGGTTCCAGGCGCGGGGATGGGCCGGCCTGACCGTCGACGACGACACCCTCTACGTGACCTCCGGCGAGGGCCGCGTCTTCGCCCTCGACGTCGCCGGTGACGCCGAGGGCGCGGGCGGACGGCCCGCCCTCATCTACAACCCGTTCCCCCCGACCAACGAGGACGGCCTCGGCCCCGTCTACAGCACCCCCGTCGTCGGCGCGCCCGAAGGCGAGAACGGCCCCGGGCAGGAGAGCATCTACCTCGTCACCTATGAGGACCCGCAGGAGGACGACGACATCCGCGCCAACGTCTTCGCGCTGAACGCCGAAACGGGCCTCCAGACGTGGTCGACGATACTCCCGGGCCGCATCGTCGGCGCGCCCGCGCTGGCGGGCAACTCGCTCCTCGTCGGCACCGGCGACGGCAGCCTGCACGCCATCGCGCTGCCGGAGGACCCGGCCGCGCTGCCCGGCAGGACGTGGTCGCCCTTCCAGGCCGACGGGAGAATCTGGTCGCAGGCGGCGGTCGCCGACGGCACGTTCTACTTCGGGACGCTGGGCCACTCGGTCTACGCCGTGAACCTGGACGACGGAAGGCAGCTGTGGCAGGTCGAGCTGGACGGCGCCGTCGTCGGCACGCCCCTCGTCCTGAACGGCGCCGTCTACGTCGGCTCGCTGGATCGCTCACTGTACGCCATCGACGCCGAGACCGGCGAGGTGCGGTGGAGCTTCGAGGGCGACGGCTGGTTCTGGGCGTCGCCCGTGCACGACGACGGCGTCATCTACGCCGCCACGCTCAACGGCAGCCTGTACGCCCTCGACGCCGGGGGCAACCTCGTCTGGTCCATCCCAGCCGAGGCCAGCGGGCCCATCGTCGCGGCGCCGGAGGTCCTCGAGCGCTCAGTCGTCGTCGCGACCACCGAGAACATCGTGCACCAGTTCAGCCGGATTGACGGGCTGGAGGAGTGGTCCATCGGCGTCGGCGAGCAGGTGCGCGCCGGCATGGCCAGCAACGGCGACGTGGTCTACCTGATCGACTCCGAGGGCATCGTGCACGCCCTTCACACCGCCCAGCGCCGAGAGCTCTGGACGTACCCAACGCAGGAGTAGAGGGACAGCCTGTGGAACTGCTAGGTGACCTGTTTCGAGAGATCCTGATGCGGCCCATGGCCAACAGCCTGGTGCTGCTCTACATCGGTCTCTTCAACAACTTCGGGCTGAGCATCATCGTCTTCACGGTGATCATCAGGATCGCCACCATGCAGCTCACCCTCAAGCAGATCAAGTCGACGCGCGCCATGTCGACCCTGCAGCCCAAGATGAAGGAGCTGCAGGAGCGGTACAAGAACGACAGGCAGAAGCTCTCCCAGGAGACCTTCAAGCTCTACCGCGAGCACGGCGTGAACCCCATCGGCTGCCTCGGCCCGCTGGTCATCCAGTTCCCCATCTGGATCGGCCTCTACTGGGCCCTCATCCGCGTGCTGCCGTCGAGCCCGGAGAACCTCGCCGACCTGTCGCAGCTGCTGTACGGCTGGCTGCCCGTCGTGCACCAGGCCGTGCCCGTCGACAGCACCTTCCTCTGGCTGGACCTGGCGGTGCCCGACAGCCTCCCCATCATGCCGCTGCTGGTGGGCGCGTCCATGTGGGTCCAGCAGAAGATGATGACCTACCCAAGCCAGGACCCCAAGCAGGCGCAGACCCAGCAGATGATGCTGTGGATGATGCCCCTGCTCTTTGTGTTCCTGACCTTCAGTTTCCCCAGCGGCCTCGCCCTCTACTGGCTCGCGACCAACATCATGGGCGTGGCCATTCAGTACGTAACTACGGGTTGGGGCGGCCTCCGGCCCAACCGGCTGCAGCCGCAGGGGGCGGGGGCCCCCGCCGTGGCCGCGGCCGGCGCGACCGGGGACTCCCAATCGACAGAGGAGCTTTCGAGTGATGGAGAAGGTGGAAGCCAACGGCAAGACAGTCGAAGAGGCAATCGAGCTGGCGCTAAAGCAGCTCGACGTAAGGCGCGAAGAGGCCGTAATAGAGGTTCTCAGTCACGGTAAGACCGGCATCTTCGGCTTCGGATCGGAGCCGGCCCGGGTCCGCGCGATCCTCCTCGAGGGCGGTGCGCTGGTGCAGTCCGCCAAGCACATCGTCGATACCCTGCTGCGCGCCATGGGCGTCATCGCCATCTCCACCATCTCCAAGCCGCCCGACGACTCGCCGGACACCCATCTCATCGAGATTACCGGCGAGGACTCCGGCCTGCTCATCGGCCGCCGGGGCGAGACCCTCCGCGTCATGCAGTTCATGATGAACCTCCTCCTGAGCCGCGACCCGGAGCAACCCGACGGCCGCGTCATGCTCGACGTCGAGCAGTACCGCCACCGCCGCACGCAGGTGCTCAAGGGCCTCGCGCTGCGCGTCGCCGACCGCGTTGGCAGCTCCGGCCGCGCCTTCACCCTCGAGCCCATGTCCGCCGCCGAGCGCCGCGCCATCCACGTCGCCCTCACGGACCACCCGCGCGTCGTCACCCAGAGCGTCGGCGAGGGCGAGGACCGCAAGGTGATGGTCATGCCCCGCACGGGCGAGCCGCTGCCCCGCATCCGCCCCAATCGCAACCGCCGCCGCAATCCCAACCGCGCCCCCCAGGGCGGCGCCGGCGGCTAGTCCGCCCGTAGCGCCGGGGTGCGCCGTGGCCTATAATTGAATAGTTGTGCATCTGACGGGGAGTAGCGCAGCTCGGTAGCGCGCTTCGTTCGGGACGAAGAGGTCCCGGGTTCAAATCCCGGCTCCCCGACCAACCGGCGAATCAGGGGGTGGACTGCATCGTCCACCCCCTTTTGCTATAGTTTCGTGAGCCGGCAACAAGGAGGCCTGTGTGACCACGGAGTTCAGGGAAGGGGCTCTGCATCCCATGGTGGCGGCGTCGCTCACCGTCCTCGGCGTCGACTACCAGATCGTCGCCTGCGACCCAGCCTTCGCCGACACCGCCGAGTTCTGCCAGAAGTACGGCTACCCCATGGAGACCAGCGCCAACACCATCATCGTCGCGTCCACCCGCGGGGCCAAGACGCACTGCGCCTGCCTCGTGCAGGCGTCGAAGCGGCTCGACGTCAACCACACGGTGAAGGGGCTCATGGGCGTCTCCAAGGCCTCCTTCGCCACCGCCGCCGAGACGAAGGACCTCACCGGCATGGAGATCGGCGGCGTCACCGTCTTCGGCCTGCCGAAGGACATCCCCCTCTACGTCGACGCCGCCATGATGGACCAGCCCTACCTCATCGTCGGCGCGGGCTCCCGGACGGCGAAGGTGCGCATCGCCCCGTCGGAGCTGGCTCGGATTCCCAACTGCACCGTGATCGAGGGCCTTTCGTTGGCATAGGAGGGGCAGCGCCGCACTACGATGAGCTTCATCCCGAGGGTCTTCTACGGCTGGAACCTGGTGGGCGTCTCCCTGGTGAGCGGCGCCTTCAATGCCGGCGTCGCCATGTGGGGCCTCGGCGTCTTCGCGTCCTCCATGGAAATGGAGCTCGGCTGGTCCCGGTCGGCCCTCTTCCTCGGCCTGACCATTCGCACGGGCATGACCGGCCTGTTCTCGCCCATCGTCGGCCCCTGGCGCGACACGAAGAGCGGCCCGCGCGCCCTCATGCTCTTCGGCGCGGTCATCCTGGGCCTCTCCCTGATGGCGCTCAAGTGGGTGGACAGCCTGTGGCAGTTCTACCTGTTCTTTGGCGTCATCGGCGCGCTGGGGTCCCTCGGGGCCGGCGGCATGCTGACCCAGACCATTCTGCCCAAGTGGTTCATCCGCCGCCGCGGCATCGCCCTCGGCATCGCGTCCACCGGCGGCGCGATGGGGCCCCTCTTCTTCCCCATCTCCATCTTCGCCCTCATCTCCCTCCTGGGCTGGCGCGACGCCTGGTTCGCGCTGGGGGCGCTGGCCATCGTGGCTCTCGTGCCCCTCGCGCTGACGGTGCGGACCAACCCCGAGGACATCGGCCTGCTGCCCGACGGCGACACCGAGCCCGCCGCTCCCGTGCCGTCCGGCGCCGCCGGCTCCCGACCCAGCCGCGCGAACGAGGTCAGCCTGACGGGACGGCAGGCGCTCCGGGAGCCGTCGTTCTGGCTCATCATCCTCGCCTTCGGCCTTGGCGGGCTCGGCCAGCAGGGCTTCCAGTCCAACTGGGTCCCCTACATGGAGGGCGTGGGCTTCGCGTCGAGCACGGCGGCGCTGGCCATCACCGTCTACGGCATCTTCTCCGTCAGCGCGCGGCTGTGGTGGGGCATACTCTCCGACCGCTACCAGGTACGCTATCTCCTGGTCATCCAGTCCATCATGACCGGCACGAGCGTGCTGCTGCTGATCTACGTCATGGGGCCGTTCATGCTCTTCGCCTTTGTGGTGATCTTCGGCGCCACCATGGGCGGCGGCTTCATGATGCGGCCGCTCATCGTGGCGAACTACTTCGGCCGCGCGCACATCGGCGCGATCACCGGCTACATGCGCCCCTTCCAGGGCGTGACGACGGCCATCGGGCCCGTGGTCGTCGCCCTCGTCTACGACACCCTCGGCTCCTACTTCTGGAGCTTCGTCGCCGTCATGGTCGGCTACGGCTTCACCGCCGCGGTGATCATCCTCGCGAAGCCGCCGCGCCAGCAGCTGGCGCGACGGCAGGAGACCGTCAGCGCGCCATAGGCCTCCGAGCGCCTCGGCTTCTCCGACCTCGGAGCGCCTGCTACCATTCCCGCATGGCCACGAACCCGAACGCTCCCGGCGCCCCCACAGCCGCGCAGCCGTCCCCCCGCTACCACGACCTCGACGCGCTGCGCGCCGCCGCGATGCTCCTCGGCATCGTCCTGCACGCCGCCCTCTTCCTCGTCCCCGACGCCTGGGGCGTCCTCGACGAGAAGGCGTCGGACGAGCTGCCGTACGGCGACGTCGTGAGCGCCATTCACGGCTTTCGTATGCCCGTCTTCTTCCTGATGAGCGGGTTCTTCACCGCCATGCTGTGGCAGCGGCGGGGGCTCGCCGGCATGCTGCGGCAGCGGCTGCTGCGAGTGGGCCTGCCGCTGCTGGCCGGCTGCTTCACCATCATTCCGCTGACGGCCTGGGTCTGGGTCGTGACGACCGACTATGACCTTGCCAAGGACTTTCCAGCGGGGGCGTCGAACGTGGACATGGTGATCGGCGTCTGGCTGTTCGCCTGGCTGGAAGACTTCCAGCACCTGTGGTTCCTCTGGCACCTGCTGTGGCTGGTGGGGCTGTTCGCCCTGCTGGCCCGGTTGGGCCTCACCTTCACGCACCGGTGGGCCTGGTGGACGCTCGTGCCGCTTGTTGCGCTGCCGCAGTTCTTCATGCTGTGGATCGGCGCCGACACGAGCGGTGGGTTGATCATCGCGCCGCACGTCCTCGCCTACTACGCAATCTTCTTCCTCTTCGGCGCCTTCCTGCACCAGCGAGGCGTCTTCGTGCCGAAGCGGTGGGCGATTGCGGCCCCGATTGCCCTGGCCGTCCTCTATCCGCTCGCGGTGTTCGTGCTGCGCACCGCCGTCAAGGAGTACGATGCCCGCAACGAGGAACTCGCCGCCGTGATCTGGCTGGGCGGCACGGTGGTGCAGGTGGCCTATACGTGGCTCATGTGCTTCGGCCTCATGGCCCTCTTCCGGTGGGCAATGGCCGTCGAGCGGCCCTGGGTGCGGTACGTGTCGGACTCGTCCTACTGGCTCTACCTCGCGCACCTGCCGCTCGTCGTGCTCGCGCAGCGGCTGGCCGTCGACTGGGACGTCAGCGTCCACCTCAAGTTCGCGGTCATCGTCGTCGTGTCGACGCTAATCCTGCTGGCCTCCTACCACCTGTTCGTCCGCCACACGCCCGTCGGCACGTTCCTCAACGGCCGAAGGCCCCGAGGCGCCGCGAAGGCGGTGTAGCTGCCAGTTCCTCTACTGCCAGCCGCCGACGAGCGTGCCGATGAGCGTCATGGAGACCGCCGGGTAGCTCGCGTTGATCAGCCAATGCTTCACGGTCTTGGACTCGAACACGTAGGACACGCCGAAGGTGGTCATCACGAATCCGACTCCGGCCACCGCGCCCAGGATCGCGCCCTCGCCCGCGTTCTCCACGCCGACGGCCTCGGCCAGCAGCGCAATCACGAAGGCGATGATGGCGGAAACGATGACGGCCACGATGTAGCCCTTTATGGCGCCGCCCTGCTCCCTGATCATCTCCTCCGTCAGGTTGTTCAGGGCCATCCACGGCTTCCCGAACAACGGCCCGTACCACAGCGCCCCCAGCGCCATGTTCAGGACGATTGCCGCCGCCACTGCGAAGTAGTTGAGGTCGCCGAACGCAAACTCCATCGTAAATCCCTCCCTCTCCATGGCCGCCCGCTGCTCTCCGTGGCCTGCCGCGCCGCGCCCCTTGGGCCGCCCGCGGGGATTCTAGGTGACCGGGCCGAGGGGCTGCAACCGGGCCCGCGCCGTCCGGAGGCCGTTCGGCAGGCCGCTATGCCGGCCCCCGGAACCGCGGCGGCCGCGCCATCAGCATGAACGCCGCCGCCAGGAACGCGCCGAGGCCCATTGCCACGAGGATCGAGTCGTAGCTGCCCGTGTTGTCGAACATCCACCCGGCGATGAAGGGGCTGATGCCGCCGCCCAGCGCGGCGATGGGCGCGATCATGCCCCGTATCGAGCCGAGGTAGCGCCGCCCGAAGTAGTCCGCCCAGATGACGTTCTGGAACACCGGCGTCGCCCCCGCCCCGAAGCCGTAGCACGCCGCGAAGACGAACAGGAACAGCATCGTGTCCGCCAGCCCCAGCGTCACCACGCCCGCCGCGCCCACCGCCATGCACAGCGCGCACAGGTATCGCGGCGAGAACCGCTCCGACAGGAACCCCACCGTCGGCTTCACGCAGAACGAGCACGACGACAGCGTCACGCTGACGATGCTCGCGACGGCCAGGTCGAAGCCCTTGTCCGTGATGGCCGGGACCTGGTGGATGGTGAAGATCCCCATCGCCAGCCCCATCATCAGGAAGGAGAGCATCAGCAGGTACAGCGCCGGCGTCCGCAGCGCCTGCACCAGCGTGAAGTCGATTGGCGCCGAGCCGCCCGGCTGCGTCGACCCCGGCGCCCCCGCCAGCCGCGCCTCGTCCGCCGTCAGCGCGCCGTCCGGGTAGAGGCCCATGTCCTCCGGCTGCCGCCGCATCGTCAGCGCCGCGATGGGGATCGTCAGCAGCCACGTCGCGACGCCCAGGATGACCCACGACGCCTGCCACCCGAACGTCGTCACCAGCACGGCGTTCAGCGGCACGAAGATGATGCTGCCGATGGGGATGCCCATCGTGTAGATCCCCATCGCCCGGCCCCGCTTGCGGATGAACCACTTGGCGACGATGGGCCCCGTCAGCACGTTGCCCGCGAAGGCCAGCTGCCCGACGCTCCAGCCCAGCCCGAAGAGCACGTAGAAGTGCCACACCTCCGTCGCGGCGGCCAGGAGCATGATGCTCCCCCCGGCGATGAAGGCCCCGCCGACGAAGAGCACCGGCGCGCCCATCCGCCGGTCGACGACCGGGCCCATCAGCGGCCCCAGCGTCGCCATGACGATGGCGCGGATGATGAACACCCCGCCCATGGCGGCCCGCGACCAGCCCAGGTCGTCCGTCATGGGCTCCACGAACACGCCGAGGCCCACCCCGCCGATGCCCATCCCCACGCCCGCGCCCACCAGCGACGTGGCGACGATCCACCAGCCGTGGAAGAACCGGGGGCTCCGTGATGAGGCCCGCTCAGCAGTCTCCATAACAGTGCGCGCAGTGTAGCAGGGTTTCTTGCCCGTGGTTCGGCCGTCCCCAATTCATCATTCCCCCACCCCTACACGTCGTTCCCGCGCAGGCGGGAACCCACGGGGGCCGGGAGAGGCCGTTCGCCCTGAGGGAAATCGAAGCCTGTCCTGAGGCTCTCGAAGGGGGTGAACGGCCTCTCCGCCGGGAAGAGCGCCCTTCCCCCGGCGGCGTGCTATACTCCCCGCGCCATGCCTGACGTACTGTTGCTCTCCGACAGTGATTTCTGGCCGCTGCGCGCCGATCCCACCTATGCTGACGGCCCCATTGACGCCGTCGAGCGCGCCATCCGCGCCCACAATGACGGCGTCACCCGCTTCCAGGGCATCGTCGACCGCAACCCCGGCGAGTTCGAGGGCCTGCGCGTCGCCATGGCCGCCGGCGACGGAACGCTGACCGGCCTGCGCCTCTTCGGCAACCCGCCGCACACCCGCGCCTTCATGCTCTTCGACGGCACCACGCGCGCCATGATGGCCCTCATGGACTACGGCGTCCTCAACTCCCTCCGCGTCGGCGCCATTGCGGGCGTCGCGTCCAAGTACCTCGCCCCGCCCGGCGCCAGGGTCATGGGCCTCCTCGGCTCCGGCTGGCAGGCCCCGCCGCAGGTGCAGTCCGTCACCCGCGCCGTCCCCGGCCTGGAGCGCATCCAGGTCTACAGTCCAACGAAGGCCAACCGCGAGACCTTCGCCGAGAGGATGTCGGAGGCCCACGGCATCGAGGTCGTCCCTGTCGACTCCATCGAGGCCGCCGTCGACGGCGCGGACATCGTCGACCTCTGCGCCCCCGGCCACTTCGACGTCCACGAGCCCCTCGTCGACCTCGAGTGGGTGAAGCCCGGCGCGCTGGTCATCTCCATGGCCGCCAAGCAGCTCAGCGAGGAGTTCGTGCTGGCCTGCCGCGTCGCCACCGTCAACTGGAACAGCCTCGCCAACGAGCCCCGCCCCCGCCCGCCCTACGACGGCCTCATTGAGAAGGGCCTCTTCTCCCGCGACGACGTCACGGAGCTCGGCCCCATCATGGACGGGCTGGCCGAGCCGCGCCGCTCGCCCGGGGACCGCGTCATTTACGACCTCACCGGCGGCAACGTCCACGATCTCTTCGTCGCCACCTGGGGCTACGAGTGGGCCGTCGCCCAGGGCCTCGGCCGCACCTTCACCCTCACCGGAGAGTCCCTCCCGCGCTGGTAGCCCCTCCCTCGTCTTTCCGGCGGAAGCCGGAATCCAGGGATGGCTGCGAGGGACGCACGGGTAATCTGCGGATCACCCGCTCCATCTCCCGTTCGCCCTGACTCCGTCCTGAGCCTGACGAAGGAGCCTGTCGAAGCCTGTCCTGAGGTTCTCGAAGGGGGCGCCCGCCCTCGAGGCGCATTCCTGCGTTTCCACGCCCGTCCCGGCACCCCAATTTCACCCCACTTTCGTCGTATCCAGACCGTAGCAAGTCCGCGCTCCCCCGTCCCCAATCCGCCGGGAACCGTTCTCTCCGGGGCGGCGTATAAGTTTGTGACGCGGTTGCATGCGCCGCGGAGGCCAAGGGGACCTGAGGGGCAGGTCCCCACCCAGACCGATGAGAGAGGTGGGGTTCCGATGAAGACGTCATTTGCCAAAAGAGTTCGACTTGCCGCGCTTGCCGCATGCGCTTGCGCCTTGTTCCTCGGCGCCGTCGCGTGCAGCACCGACGAAGGTCGCAGCACGTTCGCTGAAGAGAGCGCCACAACGTATCCGAGTTCCTCAACCACCACGACAACCACCGCGCCGCAGCAGCCGGCGCCCGCCGTCGCAGCGGAGTCCGCAGCCCCAATCTCCGACGCCGCCCAACCCAGTGCGGCCTCAGTGGCGTTGGCGGAGGCTCCTGCCGCCGCAACGTCCGGGGCCGCCTACGGCTCAGCCCCCACCGCTCCGGCAGCGTCGAGCCAGTCCGTACGCGAGCCCTACGTGTCGCCGCCATCGGCGACCATGTTCCAGGACTACCAGCAGTCCGGCTTCGAGGCCGCGGTGAACGACAGCGTCTCCACGTTCAGCCTGGACACGGACCGCACGTCCTGGCAGCTCGCCCTCAACTGGGCCCGCTCCGGCCACCGCGTCGACCCCGACTCCGTCCGCGCCGAGGAGTGGATCAACGCCTTCAGCTACGGCTACGAGCTCCCGGACCACGACGACTCCTTCGCCATCTCGACGGACGTCGTCCCGCACCCGCTGAACTCCGGCATGCACCTGGTCCGCGTCGGCTTCCAGGCGCCCGAGTTCCGCGACAGCGCGCCCATCAACGTGACCCTCGTCCTCGACGCCTCCGGCTCCATGGCCGACGGCAACCGCGTCGCCATCGCCCGCGAGGCCGCCGAGGCCATCCGCCAGAGCCTGCGCGGCAAGGACCGCATCGCCGTCGTCCAGTTCACCAACGGCGTCGTCCACGACCTTACCGTGCGCCACACGGACGCCGGCGACCGCGACGTGCGCAGCTCCATCGACCAGCTCCGCCCGCGCGGCTCCACCAACGTGCAGGCCGGCCTCGACCTCGGCGTCCGGCTCGCCGACCGCGCCCGACGCGACCGGCCCGACGCCCACAACTACATCATCCTCATGTCCGACGGCGTGGCCAACGTCGACGCCACGGATCCCTTCGCCATCCTGGAGTCGGCCTACGACCGCGACGCCTCCAACCCCCTGCGGCTGATCACCATCGGCGTCGGCATCAACAACTACAATGACGTGCTGCTGGAGCTGCTCGCCCAGCACGGCAACGGCTGGTACCGCTACCTGAGCAACGTGAACCAGGCCCGCGCCACCTTCAGCCGCGACAGCTGGCTGCCCCTGTCCATCCCCTTCGCCGACCAGACCCGCGCGCAGGTTCGCTGGGATCCCGCCGTCGTCGAGTACTGGCGGCTCGTGGGCTACGAGAACCGCATTACTTCCGACGAGTCCTTCACGCAGGACCGCAAGGAGTTCGCGGAGATCCCCATGGGCGCCGCCACCACCGTCTTCTACGAGGTCCAGCTCCGCCCGGCCGCGCAGATCAACCCCACGGTGCGCCAGCACCTCGGCGAGGTGCACCTGCGCTGGGTCACCCCGGTCGAGGGCCGCTCAAACCAGCAGTCGCAGACGCTGTCGGCCACCGCCGGCCGCCCTGGCGACCCGCAGAACGTCGCCCTCCTCGACTTCGGCGCCCTCGTCGCCCTGGCGGCCGACCGCTACGCCAGCCTGCCCCAGCTCGACGGCGGCAACGCCGGCTTCGTCCAGCGCGACCTCCAGACCATCTACGACCGGCTCATCCCGCTGGGCGGCGAGCTTGGCGGCCTGAACTCCTACCAGGACTTCGTCTTCATGCTGGAGACCTTGAACGGAAGCCTTCCTCCCTACCCTGAGCAGGGTTCCGGCTACAGCAGATAGGGCCACCTCAAGGCTGCACGGGCCCCGCAGAGTGCGGGGCCCGTGTTTTTATTCACAAACGAGATAATACACCAACGTATATTCGAGATTGTAGAAATTGCACGCCAATTAGTAGAATGAACCTATGGGAAATCATTCCGGGGCGCACGCACCGTTTCTGCCGATGCTCCATGACGCCATGGAGCAGCCCGGCATGATGTCCGAGGACACCCTCAACGAGCTCGCCGCGTCCCTCCGCATCGCCCCTGCCTACGTTCACCAGGCGGCGTCCTTCTACCACTACTCCAACCTCGGCAAGGACCGCCTGCTCCGCGAGGGCGCCTGCGGTGGCCCGGCCTGCTGCCTGCCGGGCGTCGGCGCCGGCCGGGGCACGCCCGGCGAGGGCATCGCCTGCCCCGGCCTCTGCGACCAGGCCCCCGCCGCGCTCGCCGACGGCCTCTTCCGAGGCACGGCGGCCGACCCCTTCCTCCCGCCCCCGCCCACCGCCAGCGGAGACGGCGTCGAGGAGGTCCTCTTCCGCGACATCCGCACCGCCGGCCTCCGCTCGCTGGACGGCTACCGCGCCGCCGGCGGCTACGCGCAGCTCCGCCGCCTCGTCGAGTCGGACGCCGCCGCCGAGGCGCTGGAGACCCTGCGCTCGAGCGGCCTGCTTGGCCGCGGCGGCGCGGGCTTTCCCCTCGCCGCCAAGTGGCAGGCCGTCCGCGACACCCCCGGCGAGCGCAAGTACGTCGTCTGCAACGCCGACGAGGGCGAGCCCGGCACCTTCAAGGACCGGCCCCTCCTCCACCGCAACCCGCACCTGCTCATCGAGGCCATGGCCATCGCGGGGCACATCGTCGGCGCGACGGCCGGCGTCATCTACCTCCGCTACGAGTACCCGGAGGCATACGGCGTCCTGAACGACGTCATCGCCGAGGCGGAGGCCGCGGACGTGCTCGGCGGCTTCGACCTGCAGGTCGCGCGCGGCCTCGGCTCCTACGTCTGCGGCGAGGAGACGTCGCTGCTGAACTCGCTGGAGGGCCTCGTGCCCTGGCCCCGCGAGCGCCCGCCCTTCCCGACGCAGAAGGGGTTGTGGGGCCGCCCGACGGTCATCAACAACGTGGAGACCTTCTGCGCCGTGCCCTTCATCCTGGAGCGCGGCGCCGACTGGTACCGCTCCCTCGGCCGCGGCGAGAGCGCGGGGACGAAGCTCTACTCCGTCAGCGGCCGCGTCGCCCGCCCCGGCCCCTACGAGCTCCCCCTCGGCGCCACGGCCCGCGAGCTCATCGAGGGCGCGGGCGGCGGCGCGCTGCCCGGCCGCGCAATCAAGGGTTACACCCTCGGCGGCATCTCCGGCGGCCTCCTCGCCGCCCAGCACCTCGACATGCCCCTCGACTACGCCGCGCCGCGCCAGTACGGCTTCGCCCTCGGCTCCGGCGGCGTGGTCGTCTTCGACGACGCCTGCTGCGTCGTGGACCTTGTCCGCACCTGCATGCTCTTCTACGAGGCCGAGAGCTGCGGCAAGTGCTTCCCCTGCCGCGTCGGCACCGTCCGCCTCCGCGAGCGCCTCGACGCCCTGACGGGCCGCGCGGAGCCGAACGACAAGCTGATGGACGAGTTCGACGAGATCGGCGCCGCCATGTCCGCCAACTCCGCGTGCGGGTTGGGGCAGGCGGCCCCGCTGGTATTGCACGGTCTGGTACGATTCTTCAACGAGGAATTGGCAGCCCACCGTCGTGGTGTGTGCCCAACGGGGGTTTGCCACTTCTTGTAGCCGGGAGGGACGGCTGATGAGCGTCACCGCAACCATCGACGGCACGTCGATAGACGTCCGGGAGGGCGAGTCCATCCTGGAGGCCGCCCGCCGCTGCGGCGCCGAGGTCCCGACGTTGTGCTACGACTCCCGCGTCGACCCCTCCGCAAGCTGCCGCATGTGCGTCGTCAAGGTAGAGGGCCGCCGCCTCCCCGTCGCCTCCTGCGCCCACGCCCTGCAGGAGGGCATGAACGTCGTCACGGCCGACGACGAGCTCGAGGAGAACCGCCGCACCATCCTGAAGCTCGTCCTCTCCGAGAACCCCACGGAGGAGTGCCGCTCCTGCATCGAGCGCGGCCCCTGCGAGCTCCACTCGCTGGCCGGCGGCTACGGCGTCGCGACGGACTACTACGACGGCGCAATCAGCGGCCGGGTGCCGGAGGACTCCAACCCCTTCATCGCCCGCGACTACTCCCAGTGCATCCTCTGCTACCGCTGCACGCGCGTCTGCAACGAGCTCGAGCAGGCCCACGCCATCATCCCCGAGGGCCGCGGCTTCGAGACCAACATCGTCGCGCCCTTCCATGAGAGCCTGCTGGGCAGCAACTGCACCTTCTGCGGCCAGTGCATCCAGACCTGCCCCACCGGCGCCCTCATGGACAGGAAGATGCTCGGCAAGGCGAAGGCCGAGGACGTCACCAGGGTCCGCTCCATCTGCCCCTTCTGCGGCACCGGCTGCGGCATCGAGCTGAACGTCGCCCACGGCGAGTTCATCGGCGTCACGCCCGATTGGAACGCCCCCGCCAGCGCGGGCTCCCTCTGCGTGAAGGGCCAGTTCGGCATCGACTTCATCAACAGCCCCGAGCGCCTCAAGACGCCCCTCGTCCGCCGCGACGGCGTCCTGCAGCCCGCGACGTGGGACGAGGCCCTCGGCCTCATCGTCGACAAGTTCCAGACCGTGAAGGCCGAGTCCGGCCCCGGCGCCTTCGCCCTGTGGAGCTCGGCCCGCGCGCCGTCAGAGGGCAACTTCCTCATGCAGAAGCTGGCGCGCGCCGTCATCGGCACCAACAACATCGACAACTGCTCGCGCACCTGACACGCCCCCACGATCGCCGGTATGGCGGTCATGGTCGGGAGGGGCGCGATGACCAACTCCATCGCGGAGCTGGAGAACGCCAGGCTCATCCTCGCGACGGGCACCAACACCACGGAGACCCACCCCGTGCTCGCGCTCCGCGTCAAGCGCGCCGTCGCCCGGGGCGCAAGGCTCATCGTCGCCGACCCCCGCCGCATCGAGCTCACCGGCATGGCGGACCGCTGGATGCGCCTGCGCATCGGCACGGACATCCCCCTCTACAACGCCATGGCCCACGTCATCATCAAGGAGGAGCTCTACAACGCCGACTACGTCTCCCGCCGCACCGAGGGTTTCGAGGAGCTCAGGGAGTTCGTGAAGGGTTACACGCCGGAGGTGGCGTCGAAGATCACCGGCGTCCCCGCTGAGGACATCATCGCGACGGCCCGCGAGTACGCCACGGCGGGCAACGCCTCCATCATCTACACCCTCGGCATAACCGAGCACTCCTGCGGCGTCCACAACGTGCAGTCGCTGGCAAACCTCGGCCTCCTCTGCGGCTACTTCGGCATGGAGAGCGCGGGCGTGAACCCCCTGCGCGGCCAGAACAACGTGCAGGGCGCCGGCGACGCGGGCTGCACCCCCAACTACCTCCCCGGCTACCAGCGCATCAGCAACCGCGAGGCCCGCGAGGCCTGGGAGCGCGAGTGGGGCGTCGCCATCGACCCCAACCCCGGCAAGACCAAGATCACCATCCTCGACGAGATCCTCGAGGACAAGGTCCGCTGCGTCTACATCATGGGCGAGAACACCGCCGTGTCCGACGCCAATGTCCTCAAGACCCGCGCGGCCCTCGATCGGGTCGAGTTCCTCGTCGTGCAGGACATGTTCCTGACCGACACCGCCAGGATGGCCGACGTCGTCCTGCCCGCCGCCTCCTTCGCCGAGGTCGACGGCACCTTCTCCAACACCGAGCGCCGCGTGCAGCTCCTCAACAAGGCCGTCGAGCCGCCGGGCGAGGCCCGCGCCGACTGGGAGATCTTCCTGGACATCATCAACCGCATGGGCTACCCGCTCCACTACAGCCACGCCAGCGAGGTCTGGGACGAGCAGGCGCGGAACTCGCCCATCCTGGCCGGCATCAACTATGACCGCATCCGGCTGCAGGGCATCCAGTGGCCGTGCCCGACCACCGACCACCCCGGCACGCCCTACCTGCACAAGGAGGAGTTCTTCTCGGAGAAGGGCTACTTCCAGCCCGTCCCCCACGTCGACCTGGCGGAGCCGCCCGACGAGGAGTACCCGCTCATCCTGACGACCGGCCGCCGCCGCCCGACGTACCACACCGGCACCCAGACGGGCCGCTCCGAGGGCTTCGAGCTGCTCGTCGCCCGAGAGGGACTGGAGGTCCACCCGGACGACGCCGACGCCCTCGGAATCCGCGACGGTGACATGGTGGAGGTCTCCTCGCGGCGCGGCAGCGTGCGCCTGAACGCCATCATCACGGACAAGTCGCCGGAGGGCGTCGTCTTCATGACCTTCCACTTCCCCGACGGCGTGCTCACCAACGTCCTCACCACGGACGCCCACGACCCGGTCACCGAGACGGCCGAGTTCAAGGCCTGCGCCGTCAAGGTCGTCAAGGTCCCGGAGCCAGAGGAGGTCCCGGCGAGCGGGTAGCCCAATTCGTTTTTCCGGCGAAAGCCGGAATCCAGGAGTTGTGGCGCCTCCGCTCGCCCTGAGCTTGTCGAAGCCTGTCCTGAGCCCGGTCGAAGGGGCCGCCCTACCCGCCCAGCCCGTCGATGAACGCCCGCAGCCGCTCCACGTACGCGCGCCCGCCGACGGCCGACACGTCGTCGTGGTTCGCGCCCTCGACGACGTAGAACGCCTTGGGCTCCCCCGCCGCGTCGAAGAGGGCGCGGCCCGCCTCGATCGGCACCGTGTCGTCGGCGTCGCCGTGCACGACGAGCACCGGCACGTCCAGCCCGCCGAGCTTGCTCCCGGTGTCGTACCGCGCCGCGATGATGCGGTGGACCACCCACGCCGGCAGCCACGGGCGCACCACCTCCGACATGTACTCGATGGACGGGAAGCCGGACTCGAGGATGAGCCCGTACGGCCGGTGCCGCACAGCCAGCTCCGTCGCGATGGCAACGCCCAGCGACCGCCCAAGGTAGACGATGCGCGCCGGGTCCACGTCCTCGCGGGACCGCAGGTAGAGCAGCGCGGCCTCGGAATCGCGGTACAGCCCCTCCTCGGAGGGCGTGCCCGCGCTCTTGCCGTAGCCGCGGTAGTCGAAGATAAGGATGTTGACGCCCAGCTCCCGGTGGAACAGGGCGATGTCCGGCAGCCGGTGGCCGATGTTCCCGCCGTTGCCGTGGTGCCACAGCAGCGTGACGTCTCCCGCGCCCGGCACGAACCACCCGTGCAGCCGCCGCCCGTCCGACGCCTCGAAGCGGACGTCCTCGTACGCGATGCCGTAGTTCTCCGGCGAGCCGATGATCTCGCTCGTGGGGAAGTACAGGAAGTGCTGGTCCAACATCCCGGACGCTCCTGACCAGAAGCCCAGTGCGATGATGAGAGCGACGGCAAGGCCGAAGCCCGCAATCGCTCGTCGTACATTCAGCGTCCCACGGCCCGCGCCGTCGTGTCCAGCCACGGCTCACCGGCGCAGGTTCAGCAGGCCCCGCAGCAGCTCCGCCGCGACGGCCTTGTCCAGCGGGTGGTTGTTGTTGCCGCACTTGGGCGACTGCACGCAGGCCGGGCAGCCCTCCCCGCACGGGCACTCCTCGACGGCCTGCAGCGTCGTGCGCCACAGCGCCTCGATGGCCTCGTACCCCCGCTCGGCGATGCCGATGCCGCCCGGATAGCCGTCGTAGATGAAGACCGTCGGCTGCCCCGTGTCCGGGTGCATGGGCGTCGAAACGCCGCCGATATCGGCCCGGTCGCACAGCGCAAACAGCGGCAGCACGCCGATGGCCGCGTGCTCCGCGGCGTGCAGCCCGCCCGCCAGGTCGCGCTTGCCCTCGAGGATGTCCTCGACGGTCACGGGCGGCGCCTCGAACCACAGCGCCATCGTGCGGAAGCGGTGCGCGGGCAGGTCGAGGAGTTCGTCCCCCAGGTTCGCCTCCGTGTAGTGTGCCAGCTTGCGGTAGGCCACCACCTGCCGCGTCACCTCCACCTCGCCCAGGCACACGCGCACGTCCACCGAGACCGTTCGGCGCCGGTAGGTGTCCAGCACGCGGATGTCTGTGACGTCACGCGACTGCGTGTAGTACGGCTCCTTCGCCGTCGAGACGACGGCCGTCTCCGCCGCGAGGTTCAGTTCGGACACCAGGTACGGCTCTCCCTGGTGCAGGTACACCGCGCCCTGGTGCAGCGACGCGTACGCCGCCGACGCCTCGACGCCCGACTCCAGCAGCGCGCCCGTGCCCCCGTCGACGACGGTGAAGCTGCGGTCCGACGTCGACCGCAGGTGGACGTCCTGCGCCGGGTAGTCGACCGACGGGTCCAGGTGCCATCGGCCCCGAGACGCCCGCAGGTGCCCCGACTCCGCCAGCTCCTCCAGCCGCGACGGCAGCTCCTCGCCGAAGTACGCCCGGTCGCCGAGGGTCAGCGGGAACTCGTGGGCGGCGCACAGCAGGTGCGGCGCCAGCACGTACGGGTTCTCCGGCGCGATGAGCGCGTGCTCCATCGGCCGCCCGTGGAAGAACTCCGGGTGGCGCATCAGGTACTGGTCGAGCGGGTCGTCCCGCGCGACGAGCACCGCCAGCGACGCCTCGCCCCGGCGCCCGCCGCGGCCCGCCTGCTGCCACGCGCTCGCCACGCTGCCCGGATAGCCGGTCAGCACCGTCGCGTCCAGCCCGCCGATGTCCATGCCCAGCTCCAGCGCGTTGGTCGCCGCCACGCCCAGCAGCTTCCCGTCGCGCAGCCCCTCCTCGATGCGGCGGCGGTCCTCGGCCATGTAGTGGGCGCGGTAGGGCGCCAGCCGCCCGGCCAGCGCGGGCTCCTTCTCGGCTGCCATGTCGCGGGCCGCGCTGTAGACCAGCTCCGCGGTGCGCCGCGTCCGCACGAAGGCGATCGTGCGCACACCCGCCCGCGCCGTCTCCGCCAGCAGCCGCGCTGACTCGCCGTACGCCTTCTCCCGAACGCCCATCTCGGCGTCGCGCAGGGGCGGGTTCCAGAAGAGGAAGCGCTTCTCGCCCAGGGGCGCGCCGCTGTCCGTGACGGCCGTGAACGGCTCGCCGGTGAGGTTCTCGGCCAGCTCCGACGGGTTGCCGATGGTGGCCGAGCACAGGATGAAGCGCGGCTCGGACCCGTAGCGGGCGCACACGCGCCGAAGCCGTCGCAGCAGCAGCGACACGTGCGAGCCGAAGACGCCCCGGTACGTGTGCGCCTCGTCGATGACGACGGTGCTCAGCCGCTGCAGGAAGGCCGCCCACACCTTGTGGTTGGGCAGGATGCCCGCGTGCAGCATGTCCGGGTTGGTCAGCAGCACGTGCGCCGAACGCCGGATGCCCGCCCGCTCGTCCGGCGGCGTGTCGCCGTCGTACACGGCCAGCACGGGCGTGGGCCTCAGTGGGGCGAGCTCACGCAGCGCGGTGAGCTGGTCCTGCGCGAGGGCCTTGGTGGGGTAGAGGAACAGCGCCCGCGACGACCGGTCCTCCAGCCACTCGTGCAGCACGGGCGCCTGGAAGCACAGGCTCTTCCCGCTCGCCGCGGGCGTCGCCACGACGACGTTCTCGCCGTCCAGCGCCGCGTCGACCGCCTCCGCCTGGTGCGCGTACAGCGGCCAGCGGCCCAGCTCCCGCAGCCGCTCGACGAGCGCGGGGTGGAGCGACGACTCCGGCGCATGCTCGACGGCGTCGCGGGCGGGCAGCGTGCGGTCGTCGACCACCTGGCCGTCGTACCACGACTGCCCGCGCACCCGGTCGAGAAACGCCTGGACGTCCATGCGCGGAGTGTAGCACGGGGATACGCCCATCAATCACGACGAACATTGCCCCATTCCCGGCAGGGAAGCAATTGCAGGAGCGGCCCTCTAACGACATACTGTTCGGAGACGCGCGTCAACCGCGCAGGGCGCGGTGTGCAGTTTTGGGGAAGAGTGCATGTACATTAGGGCGGCGCTTCTTGCCGCAATGATCACCACGGCTTTCGCGCTTCTCGGCCAGCAGCCCCTTAACGCCGCGCCGCCCAACCAGGGCACGTTCGGCCCCGCCCCCGTCGCGCCCAAGTTCGCCGACGGCTTCCGCACCACCCGCGAGCTCCCGGAGAACGCCGAGGCTGGCTACGCCATCGGCGCGCCGGTGACGGCCACGCACGAGAACAACCTCGCCATCACCTACTCCCTGACCGGCACAGACGCCGTCCACTTCTCCGTCGACACCGCAACGGGGCAGCTGAGCCTCAAGGAAACCATGAACCTGACCGTCGGCAACACCTTCACGATGAACCTCACCGCCACCGACAGCTCGAACGTCGGGGCCATCATCATCGTCGTCATCGAGGTGGTCGAGGCCGTCTACGACCCCTACGACGCCAACCAGAACGGGGAAATCGAGCGAGACGAGGTCATTCAGGCGGTGCAGGACTATTTCGCCGGGCGCATCACACGGGACCAGGTCATCGCGCTCGTCCAGCAATACTTCGCCGGCTAACGTTCCGCCTGTCCAGCGCTCGGAAAACGCTGCGCCTTCCCCTCACTGCAAGGGACTCATCCGCCGCTGGAGAATGTGGCGATTTGACAATGGACTGTGCCCAAAATATGTTGGCGCCGGTTGCGCAATAGGCTTGACGAGAGAGGTCGGAAGCGTGCCATTCAAGCTGTCCAGGACCATGAAGGGCAACATCACCGACGGCGTAGACTCGTCGATCCTCCAGTACGAGGACCGGTTCCGCGCGGCCGTGGACGACGCCACAGAAAAAGAGGACGGCCACCAGAAGACGTTCAACAACCTCTACTACGACCTTGTAACGGACTTCTACGAGTACGGCTGGGGCCGGTCGTTCCATTTCGCGCCCCGTGTCCCCGGCGAGAGCTTCAAGGAGTCTCTCACCCGCCACGAGCACCGCATCGCCCAGGCCCTCGAGCTCCAGCCCGGCATGGTCGTCGCCGACATCGGCAGCGGGATCGGCGGGTCGCTCATAGAGATTGCCCGCTTCTCCGGCGCGAGCATCGTCGGCGTCAACTCCAACGCCTACCAGATCGAACGGGCCCGACGCTACACGGCGGAGGCGGGCCTCGCCCACCTGGTCGACTTCATCGAGAGCGACTTCCTCCACGTCGACGCGCCCGACGCGTCCTTCGACGCCGTCTACTCCATCGAGGCCACCTGCTGCGCGCCGGACAAGGAGAGCATCTACGCCGAGATATTCCGCCTGTTGAAGCCCGGCGGCCGCTTCGCCGCCTACGAGTTCATCATGACGGACCGCTACAACCCCGACGACGCCTACCACCGGCGGCTCAAGGGCGACATCATGCTTGGGGGCGGCCTGGTCATCATCGACTCGCCTGAGACCATCGACAACGCCCTGCGCGCCGTGGGGTTCGAGGTGCTGGAGACGCGGGACCTTGCGGTGCAGACCGGCCCGTCCATCCCCTGGTACCAGCCGCTGACAGGCTCCGGGATCTCGTTCGCCGGCTTCCGCAGCTCGAGGGTCGGGCGCATGCTGACGAGTTTCACGCTCCGGGCCATGGAGACCCTCCGCGTCGCGCCAAGGGGCACGGTCCGCGTGGCGGAGACGCTGAACCTCTGCGCCGACGGCATGGCCGCGGCGGGCCGCCTCGGCCTCTTCTCGCCCATGTACTTCATCCACGCCCGCAAGCCGGAGTAGGGCGGCGCGAGTGGGAAAAAACGCTGCAATGGCGTCCCGGGTGGGAATCGAACCCACGACCATCTGCTTAGAAGGCAGCCGCTCTATCCTCTGAGCTACCGGGACGCGGAATACCTTATGTAGCGATGGTAGACCTCGCCCGGCAACGCCGTCAAACGAGGCGCAGCTACCCGTTCACCCTGACTCCGTCCTGAGCCTGACGAAGCCTGTCCTGAGCTCCGTCGAAGGGGAGCCCGTCGAAGGGCCTCCCACACCACCCGTCTTGCCGGCGGAAGCCGGTACCCAGTGGGGCAGCGCCGAGCGGGACAGTTGCCCCGCCCCTACCGCGGCATCTCGGCCAGCGTCACCAGCAGCTCGATGGGCTGCCCCTCGCGCAGGAAGACGGCGAGCACCTCCTCGCCGACCTCCAGCTCCTCCCGCATCACCCGCTGCAGCGCCCGCAGCGAGACGATGTCGTGCCCGCCGATGTTGATGAGGATGTCGCCGCTCTCGATGCCCGCGTCCTCCGCCGGGCTGTTGGGCCACACGCGGCCGATGAGCACGCCCCGCCGGTCTTCTAGGTCCATCTGCAGCGCGATGGGCGCTGTGATGTCGGAGATGCCCACCCCCATCCACGGCCAGCGCACGCGCCCGTACTGCAGGATGGACTGCACCACCGGCACCACGGTGAAGCTGCTGACGGAGAACCCCATCCCCTGCGCGCCGCGCACCACCGCCGTGTTGATGCCGATGACCTCCCCGTTCAGGTCGACCAGCGGCCCGCCGCTGTTCCCCTCGTTGATCGCCGCGTCCGTCTGGATCAGGTCCGTCAGCGACTGCTGCTGCGTCGTCAGCGAGCGGTCGATGGCGCCGACGACCCCCAGCGTGACCGACGGCCCGCCCGGCAGCCCCAGCGCGTTGCCGATGGCGATCGCCCAGTCGCCCACGCGCACCGAGTCCGGCGGCGCGAAGGGCAGCGCCGGGAACGGCCCGTCGCCCTCGATCCGCAGCACCGCCAGGTCCGTGACGGGGTCGGTGCCGACGATGGTCGCGTCGAAGTGGCGGCCGTCGTCGGTGGTGACGACGATGCGGTTGGCGCCGTGCACGACGTGGAAGTTGGTGACCACGTAGCCGTCCGGGTGGATGATGGCGCCCGTGCCGTTGCCGGTCGCGCCGAAGCGCCGGAAGAGGAAGCTGCCCGTCTCGACGCGCGTGGTGATGTTGACGACGGAGGGGCGCACCGCCTCCACGACCTCTGCCACGGAGGGGAGCGTGGCCGCGATGGGCCGCGGCACGCGCATGGCCGGCTCGGCGACGATCGCGCTCTCGGAAGCCACGGCCTCGACAGAGGCCGCAGCCTGCCCGGCTGCGGCAGCCTGGTCAGCGTTCGAGGCGGGCAGCTGCGGCGCGTCGCCGCCGCATGCGGCCGCCAGCGCGAGGAGCGCGGCTGTAGCAGCCAGGGAGGGAAGCCAGCGTACTGCTCGGTTCACGGGGCACCCCCTGCCAACCGGCCGCGCAACAGGGGCGGCTAGGCGTCCTCGTCCTCCGCCGCGCCCTCTGCCTCCTCGGCCTCGGCGACGACCTCGGGCTCTGGCGGGGCCTCCGGCGCGCCCTCGGCCTCCCCGGCCTCGACGCCGACCGGCGCCGCGACGTGGGCGACCATCTGCTCGCCGTCGGTCAGCACCGCGACGCCCTCGGGCGTGACGAGGTCCGAGACGCGGATGTTCTTCTCGAAGTCGTCCAGCACGGAGACGTCCACCGCGATCGAGGCCGGCACGTCGAGCGGCCGGGCCTCGACCGTGACGGTGTGCATGTTCTGGATGAGGCTGCCGCCCAGGTGCACCGCGTTGGAGTCGCCGACCAACTCCAACGGCACGTCGACCGTGGTCGTCGCCGCCGCGTCGACGCGAAAGAAGTCGACGTGCAGGACGTCCAGGGTCAGCGGGTGGAACTGGATCTCGCGCACAAAGGCGAGGCTCCGGTCGCCGGAGTCCTCGGTGATGACCTCGACGGGCCGGTTGTGCCCGACGTGCGTGAGCACGCGCCGCAGCGCCAGCGAGTCTACCTGCAGCGCCTTGGGCTCTGCGCCCGCGCCGTAGAGATGGACGGGAGTAAGCCCCTGCCGTCGCAGCTGGCTGACCTTCTTCCCCAGCACCGTGCGCGGCTGGACGGGCAACGTGGCAACCTGAGTGGTCATGGGGCTACTCCTCTGCATAGCTGGAATCGAAACTCTAGTGTAGCGCAAGCGTGCCCACAGGGGAAGTGCGGCCCCCGCCCCCACCTGCCCGCGCGCCTTGTGGCAGCTACGGCCCCGTGCTATACTTGGCTACGACTTTGCCGTTGTCAGGCCGTGGTCTGCGCCTTGGGAATTCAGTGACGACGGCGCTACAGGAGGCCCAGCATGACAACGTCCTTCGCGTTGACGCCGCAGCAGGTGCAGCGCTACAGCCGCCACATCATCATGCCGCAGGTCGGCAGCCACGGCCAGCGCAAGCTCATGCAGTCGAAGGTCCTCGTCGTCGGCGCGGGCGGCCTCGGCTCCCCCACCGCCCTCTACCTCTCGCTCGCCGGCGTCGGCACCGTCGGCCTCGTCGACTTCGACGTCGTCGACATCTCCAACCTCCAGCGCCAGATCCTGCACCAGAACGCCGATGTCGGCCGCCCCAAGGTCGTCTCCGCCCAGGAGTCCATCAACGCCTACAACCCCGACGTCAACGTCCGCATCCATGAGACGCCCATCAACTCCGAGAACGCCTTCGAGATCATCTCGGACTACGACATCGTCGTGAACGGCGCCGACAACTTCGCCACCCGCTACCTCGTCAACGACGCCTGCTACCTGCTCAACAAGCCCCTCGTCGACGGCAGCATCCTGATGTTCGACGGCCAGGCGACCGTCTACCTGCCGGGCCGCGGCTGCTACCGCTGCCTCTTCCCGGCTCCGCCCCCGCCCGGCGCCGTCCCCAACTGCGCCGAGGCCGGTGTGCTGGGCGCCATCACGGGCCTCGTCGGCAGCATCCAGGCCACCGAGACGCTGAAGCTCATCCTTGACATCGGCGACACCCTCTCGGGCCGGCTGCTGCTCATCGACGCCCTGACGATGGACTTCCGCACCGTGAAGATCCGCCAGAACCCCAACTGCCCCCTCTGCGGCGCCGAGCCCACGGTCACCGAGCTCATCGACTACGAGGTCTTCTGCGGCCTCCCGTCGGCCTCGGCCAACTAGGCGCGGCGGCCCCCGATGGACCAGCAGGACGGCCCCATGCCACCGCCCTCCACGAGGGCGCGCGCCCAGGCGCAACCCGCGATGGCCAGGGACGGCATCCTTGACGCCATCGGCGGGACGCCCCTGGTCTTCCTGCCGAACCTCAGCAGGCCCACGGTCCGCATCTACGCCAAGCTGGAGGGCCACAACCCCACCGGCAGCGTCAAGGACCGCATCGCCAAGTACATGATCGAGCGGGCGGAGGCCGACGGCTCCCTCACGCGCGACAAGGTGGTGCTGGAGCCCACCAGCGGCAACACCGGCATCTCCCTCGCCATGGTCTGCAAGGTGAAGGGCTACAAGCTCAAGGTGGTCATGCCGGAGAACGTCAGCCCGGAGCGCGCCCAGCTCCTCGAGGCCTTCGGCGCCGAGGTCACCTACTCCGACGGCGCGGGCGGCAGCAACTACGCCATCGTCGTCGCCAGGCAGATGTTCGAGGCCGACCCCGCCGCCTACTTCATGCCCTACCAGTACGGCAACGACGCCAACCCCCTCGCCCACTACGAGACCACCGGCGCGGAGATCCTCGAGGCCCTCCCGGAGGTCGATACCTTCGTGGCCGGCCTCGGCACCGGCGGCACCCTCATGGGCACCGCCCGGCGGCTCAGGGAGCACAACCCCGGCGTGCAGATCGTCGCCGTCGTCCCCTCGCCGGACGACGCCATCCAGGGCCTCCGCAACCTGGAGGAGGGCTTCATCCCGCCCATCCTCGACACGTCCCTCCTCGACGCGCGCATCATGATTGAGGGCGAGGAAGCCTTCGCCAGCACGCGCTACCTGATGGAGCAGGAGGGCATCTTCGCCGGCATCTCCTCCGGCTCCGTCATCGCCGGCGCCCTCCGCGTCGCCGACCGCATGGAGCAGGGCAACATCGTCTGCCTCCTCGCCGACGGCGGCTGGAAGTACCTCAGCACCAACCTCTGGACCACCGACTACGGCGACCTCGAAAGCCGCGTCAAGGGCAAGATCTGGTGGTAGCGCCCCCACTGTCGTTCCTGCGCAGGCAGGAACCCCGACTTTCCCTACCCCGTTCGCCCTGACTCCGTCCTGAGCCCGACGAAGCCTGTCCTGAGCTCCGTCGAAGGGCCGGAAGCGGACTCCGCTCACTCCCCCGCCGCGACCCCTCCCGCATTTGCCAACCCCGCCCGCTCCCTGTATCCTTGTGTCCCGTCAATACCTACCTTTCGTAGGAGAGATATCGTATGGCAGGCGTCGATCCCAACGCCTTCAAGGCGGCGGCGGGCAGCTTCGGCTCGGGCGTCACGGTGGTGACGGCACAACAGGACGGCAAGGTGCACGGCATGACCGTTTCCGCCTTCGCGTCCGTGTCCCTCGACCCCATAGAGATCCTGGTCTCACTGCGCACCGGCAGCCGGGTTACGGGGATGATCAATGCTTCGGGGAACTTTGCGGTGAGCATCCTGCGCGAGGAACAGCGGGACATCGCCTCCCACTTTGCAACCAGCGGGCTGGAGCTGCAGGACGGCACCTTCCCGCAGTTCGCGTGCACCACGGCGGTCACCGGCGCGCCCATCTTCGAGGGCTCCCTCGCCCACTTCGACTGCACCGTGGCCCACGCCTTCGAGTGCGGCGACCACGTCATCTTCGTGGGCAGCGTCCTGGAGGCCGGCTCCGCCGACGGGGAGCCGCTGATGTACTACAAGGGCAGCTTCCGCGGGATCAGGGACTGGGCCGGCGGCTAGCCCCGCGGCCCGCGCGCGCCACAAGCGACAAGGAGACCTGACGACGTGTCCATAGACATCAGCAACGCGAAGGGCGCCAAGACCGGCGAGCGGTACATCGAGAGCCTCCGCGACGGCCGCGAGGTCTGGCTCGACGGGAAGCGCGTCGACGACGTGACCACCCACCCCGCCTTCTCCGGCATGGTCCACGAGCTCGCCCGCCTCTACGACCTTCAGTACACGGACGAGTACATGGACCAGATGACCTACGTCTCGGACGTGACCGGCAACCGCATCAGCTACTCCTACAGCCTGCCCCGCACCCACGAGGAGCTGTTGAAGCGCCGCCGCAACAGCGAGATCTGGATGCAGGAGAGCTTCGGGCAGCTCGGCCGCACGCCGGACTTCTGCTCCTCCATCGTCTGCGGCTGGTACGACCTCCGAAAGCACCTCGACACCCTCTATCCCAAGCTCGCCGGCAACGCCGAGCGCTTCTGGCGCTTCGCCTCCGAGCACGACGTCGCCATGACCCACGCCATCGGCGACCCCCAGGTCGACCGGACGAGCACCACGCGGGGCGAGAACCGCACCGACAACGCCTGGATCGGCGTCGGCGGCTACGCGATGGAGAACCCGGAGGACGACGAGGCCACGGCCCTCCACGTCGTCAAGGAGACGCGCGACGGCATCATCCTCCGCGGCGCCAAGCAGCTCGCCACCCTCGCGCCCCTCTCCAACGAGTGCCTCGTCTACCTCTCCGCCACCTTCTCCAACCGCGCCAACAGCGAGTTCGTGCAGTGGTTCTCCATCCCCATGAACACCCCCGGCCTCGTCACCGTCTGCCGGGAGCCCATGTCCATCTACCCGGGGAGCTGGGGCCACCCCTTCGCCGGCCGCTTTGAAGAGCAGGACGCCATGATGTTCTTCAACAACGTGCTCGTCCCCTGGGACCACGTCGTCATGCTCTACGATGCCCCCACGGCCGTCCGCTACCTGGGCCGCATCAACAACCTCGCCAGCTACAGCACCAACATCCGCCTGCACGCGCGCCTCCGCACCTTCGTCGCCGTCGTGACGATGCTCGCCAGGGCCAACGAGATCGACGAGATCCGCGGCGTCCGCGACCTCCTCGGCGAGCTCATCACCTACGCCGAGATGATCGACCTCGCCACCCGCGGCATGGAGGCGGGCGCCTTCATGAGCGACGGCGACATGATCAACACCGGCGACGGGTTCGCCATCGGCGCCTTCGCGGCCCAGATCTCCAAGCGCGTCCTGGACATCCTCCAGATCATCGGCGGCATGGAGCTCGTGTCGCAGCCCAGCGAGCGCGACCTCGCCAGCGAGGAGGTCCGCCCCTACCTCGACAAGCTCATCCCCAGCAACGGCCTCGGCACCGCCGAGCGCGTCCGCCTCTTCCGCCTCGCCTACGACCTCTGCATGTCCTCCTTCGGCGCCCGGCAGGAGATCTACGAGTACTGGCACCGCGGCGACATCACCCGCAACCGCACCACGCTCTACATGCGCAACAACAACGGCCAGGTGGGCGACCGCATCAACGACCTCATCTCCCGCCCCATGTAATTCGGCGCCCCCTCCAACCCGCCCGCCTGCCACCACCCCCGCGCGCATCCCCCGCCTCCTTCGCTACCCTGCCCCCATGCACCACGAACACGCTCCCTCCGACAACCTCCCCGTCCCGTCGTTCCCGCGCAGGCGGGAACCCACGCGCCCCCTCCGCAGGGGCGACTCCCGAATCACCCGCCACCCCGCCACAGGCGGGAGCCGTTCGCCCTGAGGGAAATCGAAGGGTGAACGGGGGCGCCTCAGCGCCCGCAGACGCCTGCCACCAACCCCGCGCGCATCCCCCGCCTCCCCCGCTACCCTCCCCCCATGCAGCACGAACACGCAGCGCCCGACAACCCCCCATCCCGTCGTTCCCGCGCAGAGCCTGCCCCGTACTCCGATACGGGGCGGGAACCCACGCACCCCCTCCGCAGGGGCGACTCGCCAGTCGCCCGTCGGCGGTCCACCGCCGCTGCCGGTCCCCATAGCCCGGACAGTCGTTCCCAGTCGTAATCGGAAGTCGACTCCGTATCTGAAGGAGTCGTTTCCAGCTACGGATCTCCCCGGCGAGTCGAATTTTTTTCGCGCTGGAACGACTCCCTTTCGCGTATCTGGCGGAGCGGCAAATCGTAGGGAAAGGAGACGACGTAATTAGTGGCAAAATGCTATCTACAACAAGCCGTTGCACTGCCCCTCGTCCCGCGCCCCGTCCCGTCGTTCCCGCGCAGGCGGGAACCCATGGGCCACCTCCACATGCTCCCTCCGTAGGGGCGACTCTCGAGTCGCCCGTCCCGCCGCAGGCGGGAGCCGTTCGCCCTGACCCCGTCCTGAGCTTGACGAAGGAGGGAAATCGAAGCCTGTCCTGAGGCTCTCGAAGGGTGAACGGGGGCGCCTCAGCGCCCGCAGACGCCTGCCACCAACCCCTCGCGCATTCTCCCGCCGCCCCCTACCCTGCCCCCATGCAGCACGAACCCACGCCCTCCACCGTAGGGGCGGCCCTTGTGGCCGCCCGCAGGCCCGCCCGTCGGCGGTCCACCGCCGCTGCCGGGCCCCATAGCCCGGACAGTCGTTCCCAGTCGTAATCGGAAGTCGACTCCGTATCTGAAGGAGTCGTTTCCAGCTACGGATCTCCCCGGCGAGTCGAATTTTTTCGCGCTGGAACGACTCCGTTTCACGTATCTGGCGGAGCGGCAATTCGTAGGGAAAGGAGACAACGCAATTAGTGGCAAAATGCTATCTACAAGAAGCCGTTGCCCGGCCCCTCGTCCCGCGCAGAGCCTGCCCCTGCGTGTGCCGCCGTTCGCCCACCTCCCCGGCTCGTCGTTCCCGCGCAGGCGGGAACCCATGCCCCGCTGTGTCCCCGTTCGCCCCGCCTGCCGAAGCGGGCGCGCCGCCCCCGTTTCGTGTATCATCCCGCCATCGTTCCCACAGGAACGCCATCGCCGCACTGAGGAGGCTGCCATGATCACCGGCATCGACCACGTCCACGTCACCACCTTCGACATGGACAAGAGCATCGACTTCTACACCAACGTCCTCGGCTTCCACTTCCTGCGCCGCGTGCAGTTCGGCCCCGAGGACAACCGCCGCGAGCTGGCCTACGTCGGCCTCGGCGACATCCTGCTGGAGCTGCTGCCCCCGCCGCCCGGCGTCGAAGCTGTCGTCGGCACTGCGCAGCGCCCGCTGGCGCTGACGGTCACGGACGTCGACGCCGTCATCGCCGACCTGGAGGCCAAGGGCGTCGAGGTGACGACGCAGCCCCGGCCCGGCTTCTCGTTCTACGGCGTCACCGCCGTCGTCACTGACCCAAGCGGGCTCGCCATCGAGCTGCGCGAGTGGCGCGGCCCCGACGGCCCGCACTACATGGACTGGCAGCCGGAGCGCGAGGACGCCGTTCGGACGGGGTAACCCGCGCCTACGCCTTGGAGTGTCCGGAACGTGAGCACAGGCCCTCCCTACCCCTGCGCCCACGGCACGGGAGAGTGAAGATGTCGTATGCAGGCAACCGCACGCCGCGCCCCCGTCGGGCATGGCTGCTCTGCGCCCTGCTGGGGCTGCTGGCGGGCCTCGTCCTCGGCCTGACGGCGTGCGACCAGGTCGAGGACGCCGCCGGCGTCGTCGGCATGGGCGAGGACCCCGGCCCGCTGCGGATCGGCCTGCTGCTCAACCTGAGCGAGGGCGCGCCCGGCCGGGCCGTCGAGCGTCGGCAGGCCTTCGAGCTGGCAATCCGGCACGTCAACGACGCGGGCGGCGTTTTCGGCCAGCACGTGCAGCTCGTGCTCGGCAACTCCACCCTTGATCCGGACCAGGCCGTCGCCGAGGCCCGCCGCATGGTGGAGGAAGCGGGCGTCCACGCCATCGTCGGCCCCACCTCCAGCGCCAACGCCCTCGCCGTGGCGGAGCAGGTCTCCGGCCCCCTCGGCATCCCCACCATCAGCCCCTCGGCCACGTCGCCCAGCCTGACGAACGCTGCCGACGACGACTTCTTCTTCCGCACCGCGCTGGCTGACGGCGCGCAGGGGCCCGTGCTCGCCCGGGTCGTCCGCGAGAAGGGCTTCGACAACGTCGGCGTCCTCTACCGCAACGACCCCTACGGCATCGGCCTGTTTGAGGCCTTCCGGAACGCCTGGAAGGGCGGCATCAACGCCGTGCCCATCGTCGATGGCAAGGACTCCTACCTGCCCGAGCTTCGGCAGTCCGCCGCCGACGACGCAAGCGCGCTGGTCGTCCTCACCTTCGAGAGCGAGGGAACGCTCATCGTCCAAGAAGCCCTGGACAGCGGCCTCTACACGAGCTTCGCCTTCGGCGACGCCGTCAAGAGCCCGGACGTGGTGCGGACCATCGGCGGCGACCGGCTCGGCGGCATGTACGGCACCGCCGGCGCGCCCGCCCCCGGCGACGCCTCCGAAGCATGGGACGCGGCCTACGCCTCCGTCTACGGCGGCCCGCCCGCCTTCGCCTACGTCCGCGAGACCTACGACGCGGCCATCGCCCTCGCCTTCGCTGCCCAGGCCGCCGAAAGCCTGGACGGCGCCGCCATCAGGGACGCCCTGCGCCAGGTCGGAGGTGGGCCGGGGCAGAAGGTGACCCAGGACCCCGGCTCCATCAAGAGCGGCCTCGGCGCCCTGACCGACGGCGAGGGCGTCGACTACGACGGCGCCGTCAGCCTCGACTGGGACGGCAACGGCGACCTGCGTCGCGGCCACATCGGCGTCTGGCGCTTCACCGCGGAAGGCACGGTGGAAGACGTGGACGTAATCTCCATCGGCCAGCAGGTGTAGCCAGCTCCACCCCGTTCGCCCTGAGCTTGTCGAAGGGGCGCCCATTCCCTGCCGACCCCTACCCCCCCGGCTCCTTCTGCCCCGTGTAGAACGCCGCCGTCCGCCGAGCGGCAAGGTCGGCTGCGCCCGCGTCCTCGCCCGCCGCGACGGCCGCCCGGCCCCATCCCGTGGCGCTGCCCGCGACCCACGCCTTGCCCTCCTCCGAGAATGCCAACTCCTCGTCCGTGGGCAGCGGCGTGTCCGGCTGCTCCAGATGCATCGCCAGCCCCATGAACCCCATCTCCCACCCGACGCCCGTCGCGCCGGGCCCGTAGTGATCCCAGAACGGTGAGTGGAGCTGGGCATGCGAGAGCGTCAGCCGCACGCGCCCGCCACCCTCGTCCTCCAGCCGCACATCCACCCAGCTCACGTCGCCCGCGAACTCCCACGTCAACGCAAAGTGCGAAAGCGGCTCGCAGGCCGTGATCTCGCCGCCCGCGTTCCCCTCGATCTGGTACCGCCCGCCGAGGGCGAGCTCGCCCGTGACAGGCGCGAACCAGCGCGGAATGCGCTCGGCGTTCGTCACCGCGTCCCACGCGTCGCCCACCGACGCTGTAATGCTGCGCGACAGGCGCACGTCGAAGGCGCGACGCCCCTCGCGCTCCATCTCCGTCACCGTCCGCTCCACCGCAGCCAGGTGCTGCTCATGGTCAATGCTCATGGCTTCTCCTCGCGCTATGTGCTGTCTCCTCAGGCCGGACGCCATTGGATTGCACCCCGTATCAACCGGTCAACCCCGTCCCCGTTCTGCTCGCCGCCGTCTTGGTGTATCCTCCCCGCCACAGACCCCCGCAAGGCGAGGCCCATCCCAAGGAGGCGCCATGGCGACGCAGACGCACGAGATCAAGGGCATGCGGCTCATCTCCCATGACCTGCTCAACGGCTTCGGCAACATCGGCGAGGGCGTCCACCTCTACCAGGACCGCTCCGGCCGCCGCATCCTCTACATGGCGCACGAGAGCGCCCCCAAGGACATCACCGGCGTCGACGTGACGGACGTCGCCAACCCCAGGGTCATCGTCCAGACGGATCTCGACTACCCGCACCTGCGCTCCAACTCGCTGTCCATCGTCGGCGACACGATGCTCGTCGCCTACCAGTCGCAGCAGCCCGGCCAGCCCGGCACGGGCATGGGCGTCTACGACGTCAGCAACGTCGAGGAGCCCCGCCGCATCGGCTTCCTCGACACCTCCGGCCCTTACTCGCGCGGCTGCCACGTCCTCTGGTGGGTCGACGGCCCCTACGCCCACCTGTCGACGGGCGCCGCCGACTTCCAGCCCCGCGATCAGAAGGACGACCAACTCTACATGATTGTCGACGTCTCCGACCCGGCGAACCCGCGCGAGGCCGGCCGGTGGTGGCTGCCCGGCGCCCGCGAGGGCGACGACGCGCCCCCGCCAATGCGCAACCCCTACTTCGACGCCGGCCACCGGCTGCACAACGCCAACGTCTACCCGGAGCGCCCCGACCGCGCCTACTGCGCGTGGATCGACGGCGGCACCAACATCCTCGACATCTCGGACGTCGCCAACCCCAGGGAGATCTGCGCCTTCAACTTCGCGCCCAACTTCCCCGGCTTCACCCACACGGCGATGCCCCTCTTCGGCCGCGACCTCATGGTCGTGACCCAGGAGTCGGTGCGCACCGGCGGCGAGGACCATCCCAAGCTCGTCTGGATGGTCGACATCAAGGACGAGACCAACCCCGTCATCATCAGCACGTTCCCGACGCCCGACCTGGACGACTTCTTCAGCCGCCCCGGCCGCTACGGCGCCCACAACATCTACGAGAACCAGCCCGGCCCGACGTGCTACCACTCGGAGACGCTGATCTTCGGCACCTTCTTCAACGGCGGCCTCCGCGTCTACGACACCAGCAACCCCTTCCGGCCCGAGGAGGTCGCCTACTTCGTCCCGCAAATCCCCGAGGGCGCAACGGCCAACGGCATCAACGACGTCTTCATAGACGAGAACGGCATCCTCTACGTCGTGGACAGGCTGAAGGGCGGCCTCTACATCCTGGAGCTGACCATCTAGCGACGGACAGTCCCCCGCTTTACCGGCGAAAGCCCCGCTGCGGAGGCAGCGGACGTTATCCAGACGGGCGGCGCAGGACCGTTCGCCCTGCGCCACCAACCCCCGTCGTTCCCGCGCAGGCGGGAACCCAAGCGCTGGGCTAGTGGGGACGTGGCCGTTCGCCCTGAGCCACCCACCCCCGTCGTTCCCGCGCAGGCGGGAATCCAAGCGCTGGGCTAGTGGGGGCGTGGCCGTTCGTGCTGAGCCTGTCGAAGCACGCCCCTTCGCCCTGTGCCACCCACTCCCGTCGTTCCCGCGCAGGCGGGAACCCAAGCGCTGGGCTAGTGGAGTTGTGGCCGTTCACCCTGCGCCGCCCGCCCCGTTCGTGCTGAGCCTGTCGAAGTGCGCCCCGCCCCCTACCGCCACCGCGCGAAGGCGAGCCCGCACCCCGTGCCCGCCGGCGAGCGGTAGCCGGGGATGTACTCCAGCAGCTCCATGTCCAGGTGGTCGCTCGCCCCGGCCGTCGCCATCCAGCACAGCACCTCGCCCTGCGAGCCCTGCATCCACGTGCGCGGCAGCGCGGCCAGCTTGTCCATGTCCCGCTCCGCCATGCCCGCCAGCGCCAGCCGGTCCAGCTCCTCGTCGACGATGCCCACGCTCAGCCCGCCCGTCGCGACGACGGCCACGCGCTCGTTCCCCGGCCACGACAGCAGCGCCTCGCGCAACGCCTTCCCGAAGTCGTACAGCCGTTTCGGCGTCGGCTGGTTGGGCGGCGTGTGCACGTTCAGGATGACGGGCACGAAGGGTATGGAGACGCCGGGGGTAAGCCGGTCGAGCACGAAGCCAAAGCCGTGGGCCATGCCCTCGCCCGGCTTCTGCATGTCCGCCGAAGCCAGGTCAAACTCCGCCTCGATGAGCCGCTCGACCAGGTGCCGGCCAAGGGGGCCGGCGGTGGGGTGGTCGCCCTCCTCCTTCCCCCATGCCCACGCGGCCAGCCGGGTCATCTCGTTGGCGCCCGGCGGCACGGCCCTGGGGATCAGGTGGTAGGAGTCGCCCCAGTAAATCAGGATGGCGGGACGGTTGTCGCCCCAGATGTTCTCGTCCTCGTCGTCGCCCATGATGACGAGGACGTCGGGGCGCGCCTCCGCCATGGTGTCCACCAGTGTCCGGGTATGCTGCACCACACGGGCGTGCTTCGCCCCCATGACCTCCGGCGTCAAGTGGTCGGCAATCGACGCGGGAGCCTTCGCGAGCAGCTCCTCGTAGTTGGTTGGGACGCCGTACCGGTCCTTGATGCGTGTGCTCAGCTTGTCCCGCTCGCCCAGCTCGGGCCACATCTCGGGAGGCAGCGACGTCATCGGGCTCCTGCTCGTCGCGATGCTCAGCACAATGTCCGCCACGGCTCACGTCCTTTCCTTGTACAGTTGCGCGGGACGTTAGGCCCGGCTTCGGCGAAGCGTCACGTACGTCACAACTGTCGAGGTTATCAGGCTCAGCAGCCCGCCAATGAGGATGTCGATGGGCACCAGGATCCCCGGCCAGCCGGAGAACGTCACAAAGATCGGCGCAATATAGGTGGCGTACGCCGCGCAGCCCAGCACAAAGCTGTTCCGCATCGCCTTGCCCAGATTGCGCTCCTTCACCGCCGGCTCAATCGCCAGATAGCTGTTGGCAAGGGCGATCAGCGCGAAAAAGGCCAGCAGGGCCAGAATCTCCCCGCCGCCCCACGTGTCGATCTGCTTGCCGAAGGTGTCGAGTATCTCCTTGCTGCCGCTCGCCTCGTGGAGGTTCTCGTACATGTTTACCGCGATGGGCGAAACGTTCCACACCACGTCGACCACCGCGTACACGACAAAGGCCGCCAGGTATCTGACGTACTGCATGCTCACCTCGTTTGCTGGCTGACTCCGCCGCACCTTATACCACCCCCGTTGTGTACTACAATCCCCGACAAGCCGCCTTGCAGCGGGAAGATAGTATAAGTGTCGAGGGCAAGGTCAATTTGAGGCTATCTGAACGACGGAGGTGTGCCACGTTAGATGACCTGAGAGCGGGATTCGACCACATACGCGGCCGCCGTGATGACGTCACCCTGCGCATCCACCGCGCCCTCAGCTGGGCCAAATCTCCGAAAGCAGCGAGGTCATCGGGCTCCTGCTCGTCGCGATGCCCACCACAATATCCGCCACGGCGCACGTCCTTTCCCTGCAGAAGTCACGGAATAGGTGGATAATATGGGCGGAACGGAGAGGGATCAACGAGCCGGAGCAACAGCCGGACGTCGATCTACGTCTCACCTAAACCACGCCCCGCTTTATGCACATTCGTCCAAGGAGAGCAAATGGAACTTAGCCGCGAAGACCGCCAGCAACTTGAATCACTCGAAGAAGGACTGTGGCGCGCCGATGTGCGCTTTGACCCTCAAGCAATGGAAGGAATTCTTGCCCCAGACTTCATCGAGTTTGGCAGGTCGGGCCGTGTATACGCCCGATATGACACGTTGGCTATTCCCGCACAAGTCATTGACGCCAGATTGCCGCTCATGGACTTCAAGGCTCGATTACTTGACTCTAACGTCGCTCAGGTGACCTACGTCAGTGCAGTGACTTACGGCGGGCGAGAAGAACGTGCCAACCGTAGTTCCATCTGGTCGCGGACGGAGCGAGGATGGCAACTCCGATTCCACCAAGGGACGGCCATTCCCGCGAACGGCTCGTAATTGAGCGCGCCCCCCTAGCTCAGCACCATCCCACCGTCGATGTAGAACGTCTGCCCCGTCACGTACGCCGCCGCCGGCGACGCCAGGTACACGGCCATCAGCCCAACCTCGCGCAGGCGGCCGACGCGCCCCAGCGGGATGCGCGCCGCCGAGCGCCGGTCGCGCTCCGCTAGGTCCTCCTCGGACATGAACTCCGTGTCCGGGAACTGTCCGGGCGCAATGGTGTTCACCCGCACCCCGTACGGCGCCCACTCCAGCGCGACCGACTCCGTGAACCGCGTCAGCGCCGCCTTCCCCGCCGCGTACGCCGACATGTTCGCCGCTGCCCGCCGCGCCGCGAACGACGAGACGTTGAGCACGACGCCCTGCCGCCGCTCCAGCAGGTGCGGGCCGAACACCCGGCACCCTTCGAACGCCTCCGTCAGGTTGATGTTGATGATGTCGTGCCACTCCGCCGACGACATGCCGTCGCCCTCGACGCCCGGCAGCGCCGAGACCGGCTTGCGGATGGAGTCCCCCGCCGCGTTGACGACGATGTCCAGATGTCCCAGGTCGTGGATGGCCTGGCTGGCCAGAAAGTCCATGTCCTCGCCGCTGGTGGCGTCGACCGTCAGCGCGACCCCGTGGCGGCCCATCTCGCGGATGCGCTGCGCCACGCCCTCGGCGTACTGGTCGGTGATGCCCGTCACGGCGACGTCCGCGCCGCCCTCCGCCAGCGCCAGCGCGATGCCCCGGCCGATGCCCCGGCTCCCCGCAATGACGATGGCCTTCTTCCCCTCCAGGCTGAAGTCCGCAATGCTCATGTCGCTCCTTTGGCGTGGTGATTGGCGCCGAGGGAAACGGGCGGGGCCTACGCGCCCTCTTCCTCCGTCTCCTCGTCGAACTCCGGGATGGTGAAGACGCCTAGGTCGACGCCCTGGTGCACGTGGACGACGTAGTCGTCGCGGGTCACGCCGAGCACGTCCACCAGCTCCTCGTCCACCGTCTCGACGAGATCCTGGATGTGCTCGCGCGTCAGGCTCTCGGCGACGCACAGGGTGGCGTGGACGACGCCCGGCGTGAAGTGGATGTCCACGCGGCCGATGGGCTGCTCGTCCTCGAGGATGGTGTAGCACTCGGAGTGTTCGGTGCGGACCTCGCGTTCAAAGTAGAATCCCGGCACGTCCGCCTCCTTCCCCGGCGCTGTCGCGCGGCCCCACCCCACGTCGTCTTACCGGCGAAAGCCGGTACCCAGAGACGGGCAATCGGGCGCTCCCCTACGGGCGCGTGTGGCCCTTGCCGAGCACCACCCACTTGTAGCTGGTCAGCTCCCGGAGCCCCATCGGCCCGCGCGCGTGGAACTTGTTGGTGCTGATGGCCAGCTCCGCGCCGAGTCCGAACTCGAAGCCGTCGTTGAAGCCCGTGCTGGCGTTCACGAAGACCGCCGCCGCGTCCACCTCGTCGAGGAAACGCTCCGCCGCCTCCGCGTCCTCCGTGATGATGGCCTCCGAGTGCCCCGAGCCGTACCGCGCGATGTGCTCCAGCGCCTCGTCCATGGAGTCCACGACCTTCACCGAGCAGATGAGGTCCAGGAACTCCTGCCCGTAGTCGTCCTCGCCCGCCGGCACGACGTTCGCGCCCTGCCGCGACGCCAGCAGCGTCGCCGAGCGCCGGTCGCAGCGCATCTCGACGCCCGCCTCGCTCAGCGTTCCCGCCAGCAGCGGCAGCACGCGCGGCGCCGCCTGCGAATGCACCAGCACCGTGTCCAGCGCGTTGCACACGGAGGGCCGCCGCACCTTGGCGTTGGTGGTCACCGCCACCGCCGTCTCCGTCTCCGCCGCCGCGTCCACGTAGGTGTGGCACACGCCGATGCCCCCCGTGATGGCCGGCATCTGCGCGTTCTCCGCCACGAAGTTCACCAGCGAGGCGCTGCCGCGCGGCACGATGAGGTCGATGTACTCCGTCATGTTCAGCATCTGCAGCACCAGCGCCCGGTCCGTGTCCTCGACGACCTGCACGGCCTCGGGCGGGCCGCCCGCCGCCGCGATGGCGTCGCGGATGATGGCGGCCAGCGCGGCGTTCGAGTGCACCGCCTCCTTGCCCCCGCGCAGGATGCACGGGTCGCCCGCCTTGAAGCACAGCGCGGCGATGTCCACGGTGACGTTGGGGCGGCTCTCGTAGATGACGCCGACGACGCCCAGGGGCGTCCGCCGCCGCGTGACGACGAGCCCGTCGGGCCGCGTGTGGCGCTCGATCTCCTGTCCGACCGGGTCCGGCAGCGCGGCGATCTCGCGGACGCCCGCCGCCATGCCCCCGATGCGCTTCGCGTCCAGCATCAGCCGGTCCATCAGCGCCGGCGAGAGCCCGCTCTCATGCCCCGCCTCCAGGTCGCGGGCGTTGGCCTCGATGATCCGGTCCGCCCCCGCCTCCAGCGCGTCCGCGACGCTCAGCAGCGCCCGGCCCTTCACGTCGGACGGCGTACGGGCGAGCGCGGGGGCTGCGGCGCGCGCCGCGCGGCCCTTGCTTTCGAGTTGAGGAGCAATTGCCGTGGCCATACCCCGCTCCTTTACCCCAGTCGCTCGCCCTGACTCCGTCCTGAGCCCGCCGAAGGGGCTTGCCGAAGCCTGTCCTGAGCCTGGTCGAAGGGGGCCTCCCCCTCGGCCCGCTGCGCCGAGAACCATGTGCCCAGCGGCTCGCCGGCCAGCAGGCGGGCCAGCACGTCGGGCTGGTGCCCGTCGGCGATGATGACGCCGATGCCGGCGGCCGTGATCTCCCTGGCCGCCTGGATCTTCGTGACCATGCCGCCCCGCGCCGTCGGGCTGAGGGGCCCGCTCACGTCGGCGGCGAGGGCCTCCAGGTCGAGCACCTCCGGGATGAGCTCCACGTCGGGGTGGACATTCGGGTCGGCCGAGTACAGTCCGGCCACCTCGCCCAGGATGATGAGCAGGTCCGCGCTCAGCATGCGGGCCACCATGCCCGAGAGGGTGTCGTTGTCGCCGATGATGACGCCCTCGAGTTCGTCGTTGGCCACGACGTCGTTCTCGTTGACGACAGGCACGACGCCGAGCTTCAGGAGCTCCTCCAGGGTGTTCTGCGTGTTCTTGCGGCGGATTTCGTCGTCCACGTCGCCGCGCGTGAGCAGCGCCTGCGCCACGACGACGCCGCGCGCGCCGAAGAGCTGCTCGTACACCTGCATCAGGCGGCTCTGGCCCACCGCGGCCAGCACCTGGCGCAGCAGCGGCGTCCGCTCCCGGGGCGCCGGCAGGGCGTCGGGAGCGCTGTCGCGCTCCTCAAGGGCCTGGCGTCCCGCGGCGACTGCGCCGGAGGTCACAACCACCACTTCGACGCCTCGCTCGCGCAGGGCGACGACCTGGCCCACAAGGTTCTGCATCGTGGGCAGGTCGAGCTGGTCGACGGCGCCGGTGAGGAGGGCCGTCCCCAGCTTGACCACCACGCGACGCGCCCCGGCCAGTGGCCGCAGCGTTCCCGCGCCGTTCGTGTCTGCCATAGGAAGCCCCTTGGTTGGTGTGCCACAACAGTATACATCACGCACCTACGGCGTGACGATTTCCGCAATCTATGCGCCGTGCTACAATGGCCGCGAAAGGTCAGCTCGAAGGGCATTCGCCCGTCGCGCTGGCCCTATTGGCGTGTCACCGGCGCGCACACAACACCGTTCAGGGCAGGGACATGGCGCTCACGGGCATCGTGGACATTCTCGGCGGATCGGCGGCCTTCCAGGCGGCGCTGCGCGGCATGGACGCGCCCGAAGGCACGGCCATGCCCCTCGGCATGACGGCCCCGGACGCCTCCCGCAGCTTCCTCCTCGCCGGCCTCAGCCGCGAGCTCCGTCGCCCTATGCTCGTCGTCACCGCCAAGCCCGAGGACGCCGACCGCGTCTCCGACGAGCTCTCGACCATCCTCGGCGAGGACGAGGGCGCGCCCGTCGTCCTGCGCCTGCCGGAGAGCGAGGCCCTCCCCTACGAGCGCCTCGCCGAGGACGAGGCCGTCGCCCACGACCGGCTCGGCGTGCTGTCGGCGCTGCTGTCCCACGCCGAGGGCGGACCCGGGCTGCTGCTGGTGGCGTCGGTCGCGGCCCTGTGCCAGCGCACCCTGCGCCCGGACCAGTTCCAGGACACCACGCACACGCTGGCCGTGGGGCAGCGCGTGCAGACCGGCCCGCTGTTGATGCGGTGGGCCGCCATGGGCTACGTCATGGAGCCGACCGTCGAGACCCCCGGCGCCGCCAGCCGGCGCGGCGGCATCCTTGACGTGTACCCCCCCAGCGCCGCCGCCCCTGTCCGAATCGAGCTCTTCGGCGACGTCATCGAGGAGATCCGCGCATTCGACCCGGAGACGCAGCGCTCGGCCGCGCCCGTGGCCTCCGTCACCGTCACCCCCGCCGTCGACCACCCCATAGACCCGGACGCGCTCGACGCCATCGAGGCGCTCCTCGACCCGGACCGGATCGGCGACGACCCCCTCGCGCGCATGCAGGAGGACGTCGAGCGGATGCGCAGCGGCCAGAGCATCGGCGAGGCGGCCTTCTACGCCGGCTTCCTCTGCGACGGCAGCCCGCTGGACTATCTGCCGTCCGAGACCGCCGTGGCCGTGCTCGAGCCGGACCGCGTCGCCCAGGAGGCCGAGGCTCTGGAAGAGCAGGCGGCCGCGCTGCTGGCGGCCAAGGTGGAGCGGCGCGAGCTGCCGGACGGCTGGTCCTCGCCCTGGTGGCCGTGGAGCGCGGTATCCGAGCGCATCGACGGCCACGCCGCGCGCCTGCACCTGGAGTGGATGACGCCCTCCGCCGCCGACGGCTCCGGCGGCCTGAGAGCCTTCCCCGCTCCCGGCTTCTGGGGCCGCCTGCAGGCCTTCGCGGAAGACGCCGCCGACCGCGCCCGCGCCGGGGAGCGCGTCGTCGTGCTCTCCCACCACGCCGAGCGCCTGCAGGAGGTGCTCCGCGACTACGACGTCGGGGCGTCCCTGCTCACCGACGTTCGCACGGCGCCGGCGCCCGGCTCCGTTACCCTCGCCGCGACGCCTCTGCAGGAGGGCATGCGGCTGGAGCTCGACGACGGTGCGCTGACGGTGTTCACGGACACGGAGGTCTTCGGCCACGCCAAGCGCCGCCGCGCGCTGCACAAGCACGCCGTCCGCCGCGAGGCCTTCCTGACGGAGCTCGTCCCCGGCTCCTACGTCGTCCACATCGACCACGGCATCGGCCGCTTCGCCGGCGTGCGCCGTGTCGCGACCGAGCACGGCGAGCGCGAGTACCTGACGCTGGAGTACGCAGAGGGCGACAAGCTCTACGTCCCCTCGGAGCACCTGGACCGCGTGACGCCCTACGTCGCCCCCGGAGACGACTCGCCGACGCTGACGCGGCTCGGCAGCCAGGAGTGGTCGCGTGCCAAGGAGCGGGCGCATCGCGCCGCCCGTGAGATGGCCGGCGAGCTCGTCGCGCTGTACGCGGCGCGGCAGGTGCTGCCCGGCTACGCCTACTCGCCCGACACCGTCTGGCAGCACGAGATGGAGGACGCCTTCCCCTACGCGGAGACCCGCGACCAGCTTGAGGCCATCGATGCGGTGAAGGCGTCCATGGAGACCCCGCACCCCATGGACCACCTCGTCTGCGGCGACGTCGGCTACGGCAAGACGGAGATCGCCGTCCGCGCCGCCTTCAAGGCCGTGCAGGACGGGGTGCAGGTGGCCGTCCTCTGCCCAACGACCGTCCTCGCCCAGCAGCACTACGCCACCTTCGCCGACCGCCTCAGCCCCTACCCCGTCCGCATCGAGGTGCTCAGCCGCTTCCGCACGCCACAGGAACAGGCCGAAACCGTCGCCGGCTTGCGAGAGGGCAGCATCGACATCGTCATTGGCACCCACCGCGTGCTGTCGAAGGACGTGTCCTTCAGCAAGCTCGGCCTCGTGGTCGTCGACGACGAGCAGCGTTTCGGCGTCGTCCACAAGGAGTGGTTCAAGAAGCTGCGGCGCGAGGTCGACGTCCTGACGCTGACGGCGACGCCCATCCCGCGCACTCTCTCGATGGCCCTCGCCGGCGTCCGCGACATGACGACCGTGCACACGCCGCCGCAGGAGCGCCAGCCCGTCCGCACCTTCGTGTGCGAGTACAGCGACAGCGTTGTGCAGGAGGCCCTGCTCCGCGAGCTCGACCGGGGCGGGCAGGTCTTCTTCCTCCACAACCGCATACGCACCATCCACGAGTGGGCGGCCCGCATCCAGCAGCTCGCCCCGCAGGCCCGCGTCGCCGTCGGCCACGGCCGCATGGACGAGGAGGAGCTGGCCCGCGTCATGAGCGACTTCATGGAGGGCAAGACGGACGTCCTCGTCTCCACCACCATCATCGAGGCGGGCCTCGACCTGCCGAACGCCAACACCATCCTCGTCCACCGCCCGGAGATGCTGGGGCTCGCGCAGATGTACCAGCTCCGCGGCCGGGTTGGACGGGGCGGACGGCACGCATACGCCTACTTCCTCATCACGCCCGGCGTTCCCATGACGGAGGCGGCCCAGAAGCGGCTGAAGGCCATGCTCGCCTACCAGGAGCTGGGCGCCGGCTTCCGCATCGCCATGAAGGACCTGGAGATCCGCGGCGCCGGCAACATCCTCGGCGCCGAACAGAGCGGCCACGTCCACGCCGTCGGCTTCGACCTGTATACGCGCCTGCTCGAGGACGCCGTCGCCGAGCTCCGCGCCGAGCAGGCCGGGCAGCCCGTCAAGCCCCGCGCCGACCTTACGCAGGTCTCCGTCGACCTCCCGCTGGAGGCCTACATACCCGAGGACTACATAGAGGACCTGCCCTCGCGCCTCGGCGCCTACGGCCGGCTCGCCCGGGCCGCCGATACCGAGGAGGCCGTCGTCATCGGCGAGGAGCTGCGCGACCGATTCGGCCCGCCGCCGGAGCCGGTGCGCAACCTCATCTACGCCGTGCGCGTCAAGGCGCTCGCCCGCGCCGCGGACGTCGAGTCCATCGGCCGCGAGGGCGGCTCCATCGCGCTCCGCCTCCGACACGGCGTTGGAGGCGCGGCCCCGCTCCTCCAGCGTGAGATCGGCGACCGCGCCCGCGTCGGCGACGCCCTCGTCCGCGTCCCCGTCCGGGAGGGCTGGCCTGAATCCCTCGCCTGGACCCTGGAGCAGCTCGCCGCCTTCCGCGACCGCGTCCTGGAGCTCGCAGGGGGTTAGGCCCGCCGAGCCCCGTCGGCGAACCCCAGCAGGGCCAGGAGGTCGAGGGGCGCTGCCGCCACGAAGTCGGGGCGAGTCCGCCTGGCCCGGTCCGCACCGTCGGGGACGCCCCACGTCGCGAGGCAGCTCCAACAGCCCGCCGCCCTCGCCGCTTCGATGTCCGCGACGGTATCCCCCACCATCAGCGCGCGCTCAGGTGAAGCGCCCAGCCGCTCCAGCGCCTTGAGGATTCCCTCGGGATGCGGCTTCGTCTTCGCAACGTCGTCGATGCCGATTACCACGGGGAAGCGCGCGGTGGCCCCCACCTGCTCCAGTTCGACCGAGGCGCCGGCCGCAACCCCGTCAACCTCGAAGGATCTGGCCTTCTGGGTCACGACCGCCATAGGAACGCCGCGCGATTCGAGCCCGTCCAGCACCGTATCCACGCCGGGATACAGCCGGAGCATCCCCGGCTCCTTGGTCCAATAGATGCTTTTGTACCGGTCAAACAGGTCTGGGGGCTTACCCCGGTCCTGCGCCAAGAGCGCCAAGGCCTCCTCAAGGGTCTTGTCTGCGAGGCTGTGGAGGAAGTGCTCAGGGACCACGCGCTCGATGCCCGCATCGCGAAACACCTGTGTCAGGGCGGTGACCCGCGCCGGCAAGGAGTCAACCAGCGTATCGTCGAAGTCCCACAGGACGGCAGACACACGTAGAGGCATTTCGCGGCTCGGCAAGGGACCTCCGGACAACGGGGTGCATATAGTTTACCCACCCCACCCCTTACGTTGACACCCTACCCCACGCATGGTACGCTCACGCTTGGCAATCGCTATTGAACCGCTGGGAGGACCCCGATGATTGAAGTTACCGCCGAGGCCGTCGAGAAGCTGAAGTCCATCATGGAAGACGAGGAGGCTGAGGACTCCGCCCTCCGCGTCGTCGTGGTCCCCGCTGGGCAGGGCGTCCAGTACATGCTCACCCTCGAGTCCGAGCAGAACGAGGACGACGTCCTCACCGTCGTTGACGGCGTCCGCGTCCTCATCGACGCCGACAGCGCCCCCATCATGCAGGGCGCCTGCATCGACTACGTCGAGGACCTCATGCGTAGCGGCTTCACCATCAACAACCCCAACGTCGCCACCGACTTCGGCTGTGGCTGCGGCGGCAACTGCTCCTGCAGCGGCCACTAGGTCTTCAGCGCGTCTGAACCGCAAAGGAAGAGGCCCCGGCGGCGCCGGGGCCTCTTCCTTTCGGGTTTCCCCTTCCTCGCACGTGCCTAGACCCTGATCTCCTCGTCTTCCTCGTCCTCCACCTCTTCGTCGTGGAGGGCGCGCACGGAGCGCTGCGGCTTCATCGACGACGGCGCGTCCTCCCCGACGTCGTCAGCAATGCCGTCGTCGGTCAGCGGCACCCAGCTCGACGCCGCGTCCACGTCGATGTCATCGTCGAGGCCGATGTCCATGTCGGCAATGTACGCCGGCGCCGTGCTGCCCGTCGGCGGGAACGACACGACGCCGCTCATGTTGGCCGACTGGTACGTCTCGCGTATCACCACGGAAATGCCGTCGTGCTTGACCGACGCCACCGCCGTGACATACTTGTTGCCGCCGCCCTGCAGCTTGATGAGCCGCGCGGCGAGCTTCGGCTCCAACCGGCCGAGCTGCTGCCCCATCAGGTTCTGCACCGCCACCGTGTGCCCGTCCACCTCCAGGTGGACCACGTCGCCGTTGTGCACCAGACCCAGCGCCGACGCCGACGGCAGAGCGACGAGCGCCGTGGTGATGCTCTTGCCGGACTCATCGAGGAACACCTGCGGGGCGAGCCGCCGCGCCGATGCCACCACGGGCGCGTCCTCCATCCCCGCCATGCGCTCCAGGTTCTTCCGCGCGATGCTGTTCGTCGGCGAGATCGACAGGCTGCGCTCCAGCGCCTGCCGCGCGTCCGAGTAGCGGCCCGTCTCCGCCAGCGCCTTGCCCAGCCGGTTCAGCGCCTCCACGTCGTCCGGGTTCGCCTCGAGGATCTCACGGTTCAGGACGACGGCGTCCTGCCACCGCCCCCGCGTCGCCAGGGAGATGGCCTCGTTCGCCTTCGCCTTTTGCAGCTTGGTCCTTTGTTCCACGTGCTGCGCTCCGCACCTATCGTTGATGGGGCATTCTATGGCGGGCCGTGCGGCAGCGCCATCCCCCCGTGTCAGCCGTTACAGCTTCCCCTGCCGCATCAGCGCCCGGTGCTCGATCGCCGTGCAGCGGTCCATGACCACGTCCAGCCCGTGCTCGGCGGCCCGGGAGGCAGCCTCGTGGTGGATGACGCCCAGCTGCAGCCACAGCGCCTCGGCGCCCACCTTGATGGCCTGCTCTGCCACAGGCGGCACTTCCTCAGAACGACGGAAAACATCGATAAGTTCCACGTGGAACGGGATGGCTTCCAAATCCGGGTAGCTGCGCTCCCCCAGGACCTCGTCGATCATCGGGTTCACCGGCACGATGCGGTACCCCTGCGCCTGCAGGTACTCCGCCACCCGGTGGCTCGGCCGCGACGGGTTGGGCGACAGCCCGACGACCGCCACGGTGCGGCACTCCCGCAGGATGTCTTCAATCTGTCTCAAGAGCGTACCCCCAACTGAGACTAGCAAGTATCGCCAAGGCCATTCCCTTGTCAAGTGGTTCCCGCGCCGAATGCGCACGAATTGACACACAAACGCTCCCCTCGCCGTGTCCGGGCGCTCTCTCGCGCTGGACACGGCGGGGCCGATTTGCTTCACTGGTTGCAATGACAACGCACGACCGTCCGAACGGCGGCAGGCCCCTCGTCGAGGTGGTGCTGCCCGCCTACAACGAGGAGCAGGACCTCCCTCGCAGCGTCGAGACCCTCGTCGCCTTCCTGCGCACGCAGCCCCAGTACGTTTGGCGCGTCCTCGTCGCCGACAACGCCTCCACCGACGGCACCCTCGCCACGGCGCAGGCCCTCGCCGGCGAGCATCCCGAGGTCGAGGTCTTCCACCTGCCGCAGAAGGGCCGCGGCCGCGCCCTCCGCGCCGCCTGGCTCGCCAGCGACGCCGACGCCGTCTGCTACATGGACGTCGATCTCTCGACCGACCTCGCTGCGCTCCCGCCCCTCATCGACGCAGTGCTCCGCGGCGGCTACGACGTCGCCATAGGCACTCGCCTTGGGCGCGGCTCCCGCGTGTACGAACGCCCGCTGAAGCGGGAGATAACATCCCGCGGCTACAACCTGCTCATCAAGTCCATGTTCTGGACGCGCTTCAGCGACGCCCAGTGCGGCTTCAAGGCGCTCAACCGCGCCGCCGCCCAGCGCCTGCTCCCCCTGGTCCGCGACAACGCCTTCTTCTTCGACACGGAGATGCTGCTCATCGCCGAAAAGCGCGGCCTCCGCATCTTCGAGGTCCCCGTCACCTGGACCGACGACCCCGGCACCACGGTCCGCATCGTCAATACGGCCATGGAAGACATCCGAGGCCTCCTGCGCCTCCGCTTCGGCGGCATTCCAAAGCTGCCATAGCGCTCCGCTCGCCCCATCCCCCGCGTTTCACCGGTGGAAGCCGGTGGCCAGAATGCCCGCCGCCAGCGCAATGGCGAGCAAAAGAAAGGGCCGCCCCAACCGGAGCGGCCCCTCTCGCGTCTCACGATCTGCGGCGGACTAGATCCCAAGCTTCTCCGCCAGCATCGCCCGCATCTCCTCGACGGTCGCCCGCTGCCATGCCGGATAGCGCTCCAGCGTCCGGGGCCGCGCCGCCTGCCGGACCTGCGCCTCCTCGGTCCCCTCCGGCAGCTCCTTGCGCGCCTCCTCCACGAACTGCGCGCCCTCGGCGTAGCCGATGGCCGGCCGCTCGATCCAGTGGCACAGGTAGTCGCCGTCCTTGGTGTAGAAGACCACCGTGGGGATGGAGCGGAACTCGCCCCGGTTCAGAAACTCGTCCATGATGTCCAGGTTCTCGTCCCGGGGGAACACGCGCAGATCCATGCCCGCGCCCTCGGCGATGCGCGTGAAGACCGGCAGCCCGCGGTACACGTCCGGGCACCAGTCCTCGCCCAGCACCAGCACCTTGGCCGCGCCGCCCTCCATCGAGGCGGCCTTCGCGAAGAACGCGTCGTCGTCCGCCGTCACTGCGTCCGAGGCCGTCTCCGTGTACTTCTCGAACTGGTCCTTGTTGACGTTGATCTGCGCGATGTAGTCCGGGTAGGTGAAGCCCTGCCCGTAGCGCTCCGGGGTAACCACGCTCGTCTGCTCTGCCATGCTGTCCTCCTGCTGTTCTGCCTTGTGCTTTCCCTTGTCTCCCCCTGGGGAAGGGCGATGTCCTTTGGCCCGGTCACGCGGGCCCCTCCTAAAAGATCTCTCAGCCGGTCTCGCCGTTGAAGCCCTCCTCCACCCTGCCGTCCGGGTACACGATGACGGGCACGACGCTCCCGTACTCCCGCGCCTCGTCCATGTACGCCTGGTTGGCGTCCACCATCCGCTCGTCGAACTCGATCCCCTGCTCGGTCCACGCTACGCGCAGCGCCTCGCACGTGGGTCAGGTGCGCAGGGTGTAGACAATGGGGATGTCTGCCATGGCGTCCTCCCGGACATAGCTTGGACACAGTCGGTAGGGTGTCCAGCACGATGGTACACGACGCCGCGAGGGCTGTCACGGCCTCGGAGGGCGAGCACTGTTATCGTCAGAGGGCAAAACCGTTAAGGCCCCGCGGCCCCCAGCGTAGTCCACGCGCTGCCGCTGTCCAGCAGTGCCCCCGTCGCTTCCCCGATGGTTGCCAGCACCGGCTCCGGGTACACGCCCAGCAGCACGACGCCCAGCGCCATCGCGCCGATGACGGCCGCCAGCACGCCCGGCGTCGCGACGGCCACCGAGCCGGCTTCGTCCTCCGGCGCCTTCTCGATGTACATCTGCCGTATGAGCTGCAAGTAGTAGTAGAGGGAGATGAGGCTCGCAACCATCGCCACGCCTGCCAGCCAGAGCAGGCCCTCGGCGGCCGCGGCCGAGAAGAGGTAGAACTTCGTCACGAAGCCCGCGAGGAACGGCAGCCCCGCCAGCGAGAACAGCCCGACGGTGATCGCCGCCGCCAGGAAGGGCGACCGCCCCGCCAGCCCCGCGAAGTCCGGGATGTCGTCCCTGCCCGTCGTGTTGTAGAAGGCCGTGATGGCGAAGAACACGGCGAAGTTGGTCACCGAGTACCCGACGAGGTGCACCAGGAGCGCGTTCGACGCCAGCGGCGAGAGCGCCGCTATGCCCATCAGCAGGAAGCCCACCTGCCCCACGCTCGAGTACGCCAGCATGCGCTTCACGTTGGTCTGGACGATGGCAACCACGTTCCCGAAGATCATCGTCAGCGCCGCCATCCCCGCGATGAGGAGCTGCCAGTCGTCGTACGCCGGCGCCAGCGCCTCGTAGAAGAGCCGCAGCGCCAGCGCAAACGCCGCCGCCTTCGAGCCCACGGCGATGTAGGCCGTGATCGGCATCGGCGCGCCCTGGTAGACGTCCGGCGCCCACATGTGGAAGGGCACCGCCGCCAGCTTGAACCCGAGGCCCGCCACCACCAGCGCGAGGCCCACCAGCAGCCGCCCGTCGACGCCGCCCGCGCCCTCCAGCGCCTCCGCCATTCCCGCGAAGTGCGTCGTCCCCAGCGCGCCGTACAGCAGCACGATGCCGTACAGCAGCAGCCCCGACGAGAACGCCCCCAGCAGCACGTACTTCACCGACGCCTCGTTGGAGCGCCGGTCCTGCAGCGCGAACCCGCTCAGGATGTACAGGCAGAAGCTCAGCAGCTCCAGCGACAGGTACGCCGTCAGCAGCTCGCCGGACGCCGCCATCATCATCATCGCCAGCACGGAAACGATGATGATCGCGTAGTACTCGCCCGGGTGCGTCAGGTGCCGGTCGACGAAGTGCAGCGAGCCGAGGATGACGGCGATGCCGATGCCCATCGAGAGCACCTTGAAGAAGAGCGCGTAGCTGTCGACGCGGTACAGCCCGTCGAAGAGGCTGTCGTGCTCGTTCAGCAGGAAGGGCACGGTGAAGGCGATGATGACCGCCAGCCCCGCGGCTGACACCCACGCGAGGACCTCCTTCCGAGCAGGCCGGACGAAGAAGTCCAGCGTGAACACCAGGAAGGCCAGTCCCGCGACCAGGAACTCCGGCCAGAGCAGCTCGAAGCGAACGTCCATCGTCATGCGATGCCCATCCCTTCGAGCAGCGGCTTCACGCCGCTGTCAATGATCTCGACGATGGGGAAGGGGTAGAGGCCCCACAGCAGCAGCACGCCGACCAGCGCCGCGCCCACCGCCGCCTCCAGCGGCTTCGCGTCCTCCAGGTCGGCCCACCGGTCGCTGATGGGCCCGAAGAAGACCTTGGCCATGAGCCGCAGGATGTAGACCGCCGTGATGGCCGCGCCGATGACCGCCAGCACGCCCAGCAGCGGGTACGTGCGGAAGGTGCCGATGAACACCAGCAGCTCCGCCACGAAGCTGCTGAACCCCGGCAGCCCCAGCGACGTCAGCCCCGCCGCCGCGAGAAACGCGCCAACGACGCCCATGCGCTTGCCGAGCCCCTCCAACACGGTGATGTCGCGCAGGTGCGTCCGCTCGTAGATGATGCCCACCATGGCGAAGAAGAGGCCCGTCATGATGCCGTGCGAGAACATCTGGAATACGGCCCCGTTCAGGCCGATGACCTCCAGCGTGCCGAGCCCCATGAGCACGTACCCCATGTGGCTCACGCTGGAGTAGCCGATGACGTATTTCAAGTCGCGCTGCCCCAGCGCGGACACCGCCCCGTACAGCACGTTCACCGTGCCGAGGCCGATGAGCACCGGCGCCCACGCCTCCGCCCCCTCCGGCAGCACCACCATGCCGACAGCCAGGATGCCGAAGGCCCCCAGCTTCATCAGCACGCCCGCGTGCAGCATGCTCACCGCCGTCGGCGCCGCGACGTGGCCGTCCGGCGACCACGTGTGGAACGGCCACAGGCCCGCAAGCACGCCGAAGCCGATCATGAAGAACGGGTAGAAGATCACCTGGAACTCCCGCGAGTACTCCACCGCCGCCAGCGACGCGATGGCGAAGCTCGCCTCGCCCGTCGCCGAGCGCGCCTCGGCCCACACCGCCACGATGGCGATCCAGACCAGCACGCTGCCCGCCACCAGGTACAGCATCAGCTTCATCGCCCCGTATTCCTTGGGACGGTCGAACTTGCCGCCGCCGCCGAAGCCGGGGCCCTCGGCGGGCTCCATCTTCGTGAAGTCGGTGCTGCTGCCCCACACGCCGATGAGCAGGTACATGGGCACCACCGCCAGCTCGTAGAAGAAGAACAGGAAGAACAGGTCAGTCGCGAGAAAGACGCCGTACACGCCAGAGACCAGCAGCGTCAGCCAGATGAAGAAGTCCTTGGGCCGGTGCGTCACGTTCCACGACACCAGCACGCCCGCCATGAAGATGATCGCGTTCAGCAGCACCAGCGGCGTCGTGATGCCCGAGAGGCCCAGCGTGTACCGGATGCCCAGCGCCGGCAGCCATTCGAAGTCGACGACGTACTTGTCCAGGTCGCCGTCGGTGTCGAACGTGACGAAGAGGTACACCGCCAGTACGAGCCCCACGAAGGCGATGGCGCGCGTGTACCAGTGGATGAGGCTGTGCTTGTCCGCCGGGAAGAACACCATGACCAGCGCCCCGAAGAAGGGCACCGCAATCAGCGCAAAGAGGAGCGTCCCCTCCATGCTGCTCATAGCGCCCACCACCACGCGACGGCGACGGCCAGGAAGCCGAGCACCATGCCCAGCGCGTAGTTGTAGATCTTGCCCGACTGCAACAGCCGGAGCTTGCTGCCCGACTTCTCCGTCACGATGCCCGGCCCGTTCACGCCGATGTCGTTCACGAAGGCCCGGTCAACCCACGCGACGGCGTTGCCCGCCCGCAGCATCACCTGGTCGATGACCCACTGGTAGACCTCGTCCACGTAGAACTTGTTGGCGACCACCGTGTGCACCGGCCGCACCTTCGCGATGATCGAGTCGGTCCTCAGGCTGCCCGTCACGTACGCCAGCCACGTGATGCCGAAGCCCGCCACCGCCAGCGCCGCAGACGCCGCCGCGATCAACCAGTTCGGGTGGAACGCCTCCTGGTGGTCCCCCGCGAAGACGAAGTAGCCGAAGCCCTGGTAGCCGTCCGTCCAGTTGAAGGCCAGCAGGCCGCCCACCGCGCCCAGCGTCGTAAAGACCAGCATCGGCGCCAGCATCGCCGGCCCCGACTCGTGCGCGTGCTCGTTCTCCGGCTTCAGCTTCCCGAGGAAGACCGAGAAGAACAGCCGGCCCATGTACAGCGCCTTCATGAACCCCACCGTCAGCGCGACGATGAGGAAGAGCCACCCGTACTGCCCGTGAAAGACCGCCAGCGTGACCTCGTCCTTGCTGAAGAAGCCGCCAAAGGGCGGCAGCCCGCCCAGCGACAGCGCGCCGATGCCGAAGGCCAGCGCCGTCCACGGCATCACCCGCCGCAGCCCGCCCATGTCCCGGATATCCGTCTGGGCGCTGCCGTGCGAGACGCTCCCTGCGCCGAGGAACAGCGTCGCCTTGGCGAAGCCGTGCAGCAGCAGGTGGAACATGCCCGCCGTCACGCTCCCCGCCCCCAGCGCCAGCATCATGAAGGCCAGGTCCGTCAGCGTCGAGTATGCCAGGACGCGCTTGATGTCCGTCATCACCAGCGCCATCGCCGCCGCGCCCAGCGCCGTCACCGCCCCCAGGCTGAGGAGCACCAGCGACGCCGGGTCCGAGGCCTCGAAGAACGGGAATATCCGCGCCACCAGGTACACGCCCGCCACGACCATCGTGGCCGAGTGCACCAGCGCGCTGACGGGCGTCGGGCCCTCCATCGCGTCCGGCAGCCAGACGTGGAACGGGAACTGCGCCGACTTGCCGATGGCGCCCAGGAGCATCAGCACCGCCGCGCCCGTGACGATGCCCTCGGACAGCTCGCCGGCCGCGAGCGCCGCGAAGATCGCCGACAGCTCGAAGGTCCCCGTCTCCTTGAACAGCAGCAGGATGCCGATGAGCAGCCCCACGTCGCCGACGCGCGTCGTGATGAACGCCTTCTTTGCCGCCTCCGCCGCCGACCGGCGGTCGTAGAAGAACCCGATGAGCAGGTAGCTGCAGATGCCCACCAGCTCCCACGCGATGTACAGCAGCAGCAGGTTGTCGGCCATCACCAGCGCCAGCATCGACGCCGCGAAGAGCGAGTGCACCGCGAAGAACCACGTGAAGCGTGGCTCGTGCGCCATGTAGCTCCACGAGTACACCTGGATGCCCAGCGCGGCCGCCGTAACCAGCCCCAGCATCGTCAGCGAAATCGGGTCGATCCACATGCCCCACGTCAGGACTGCGTCGCCCGCCCGCAGCCAGTCGATGCTGTAGATGAACGTGTAGTCCTCGGGGTGCGGGAACGACTTCGCCCCGAGCCAGTCGGCGAAGACGAAGAAAAAGAGCGCGAAGCTGACGGCGATGCTCCCCGTCGCAGCGATGGCCGACCAGTTCGGCAGCCGCTTCCCCAGCGTCACCATCAAGGCGAAGGCAATCGCCGGCAGCGACGGGATGAGCCAGGCCCACTCCATCATCGGCCCGCCTCCGCCCTATGTATCCACGCCTTTGTCACCAGTCCTCCAAACCCTTTCGCCGTCCCCAAAGTCCCTTCCCCCGCAAGGGGGAAAGGTTAGGATGGGGGGGTCCCGCGACGGCTACCACTTCATCTCGTCCGCCTCGTTGACGTTGGCCGTCGCACGCACCCGGTACAGCCGCAGGATGATGGCCATTGCGAGGCCCACCTCGGCCGCGGCCACCGTGATGACGAAGACCGTGATCACCTGCCCCACCAGCCGTCCCGGGTCCAGGAAGGCCGCGTAGGCGACGGCGTTGATGGTCACCGCGTTGAGCATCAGCTCCACCGCCATGAGGATCATGACGGCGTTCCGCCGCGCCAGCACCCCGTACACCCCCAGGGCAAACAGCGCGGCGCTCAGCAGCTCGACGTGCCACAGCTCCACCGCTAGCCCCCGCTCCCGGGCTCGTCGCTGTCCGACGCCCGCGCGAGGATGATCGCGCCGATGAGCGCCATCAGCAGCACCAGCGACGCGATCTCGAAGGGCACTACCCAGTTGGTGAACAGCTCGCCGCCCAGCTCCTGCAGGCTCGGTCCGTGCAGCGCCTGCGTGTCCAGCCGGTCGTTCAGGATGACGGCGCCCATCGCCCCGAACACGCCGAGCGCCGCAACGGCCGCAACGGCCCACTGCGGGTTGGCGCGCACGTTGGAGAACTCCTCGGCGCGCGTCAGCATCAGCGCGAAGAGCAGCACGATGGTCACCGCGCCGCCGTAGATGAGCACCTGCACCAGCGCAAGGAACTCGGCGACAAGCAGGATGAAAACGCCCGCCACGGAGGCCAGGCTCACCAGCAGGAAGAGGGCCGCGTGGGCCACGTTGCGCGTCGTCACCACCCCGACGCCGCTGACCAATGCCACCACGGCGACGATGGCAAAGGCGACAGCCTGCGCGTCCATTTAAGCCTCGTCTCCCTTGTCAGAGGGCTCTTCCGCCGAGCTTGCCTCGCCCGAGGCGCCCGCCTCGACAGCGGGGGCAGCGGCAGCCTTGGCCGCGGCGGCCACGGCGGCCTTCTTCTTCGTTGGCGGCAGCCAGTTGGACTCCCGCTGGAACTTCTTGCCCATCTCCAGCAGCAACGGCAGGTCGGTGCGCCGCCCGTTGCGCTGGTAGTGGCTGATCTCGTGCTCGTGGCTCATTTCGATCGCGTCGAAGTTGCACACCTCCACGCAGATGCCGCACAGGATGCACCGGCCCAGGTTGATCTCGAACTCCCCGATGATCTTCCGCCGCGTGCTCTTCCCCTCGGCGTGCAGCGGATTGTCGATCATCTCGCCGGACATGCACTGCGTCGGGCACATCCGCACGCACACCATGCAGCCCACGCAGTACGGCTCGCCCACCTCGCCGTCCCACGTCAGCGCGGGGAAGCCCCACTGCCGCTCCTGCAGCGGCAGGTGCTGCTTCGGGTACTGCGCCGTCACCGGCTTCCGAAGCGTCGTCGAAAGCGTTACCAGCATGCCCTTCAGTGTGCTAAACACGTCGCACCTCCCGCGCGGACACCAGCCGGACCCTCGGCCGCGCCTTCTGCGAGGCCTGCCGCGTGTAGATGAACACTGCCGCGCCCGCCAGCGTCACCAGCCCGAGGACCGTGTGCACCCAGACCGGCCAACCGTAGAACATGACGGCCGACACCAGGATGAAGTTCAGGAACGAGAGCGGCACCAGCGCCTGCCATCCAAACGCCATGAGCTGGTCGATGCGCAGCCGCGGCAGCGTTCCCCGCAGCCAGAAAATGAGCAGGATGACGGCGTAGCACTTGATCAGGAACCAGGCCGCCTCCGGCAGGAAGGGGCCGGACCAGCCGCCCAGGAAGAAGATGGTCACCAGCGCCGCGATCAGGAACGTGTTCATGTACTCGGCGAGGAAGAAGATCGACCAGTGCGCGCCGCTGTACTCGATGAACGGCCCGCCCACCAGCTCCGACTCCGCCTGGAAGATGTCGAACGGGCTCCGGCCCACCTCGGCGAGCCCGGCCAGCAGGAAGACGAGGAAGGCCATCGGCTGCAGCAGGATGTACCACTGGTACCCCTGCCCCTCCGCGATCGCCGTCAGGTTCAGCGTCCCCGCCAGCATCGCGATCGTCATGGCGATGACCAGCAGCGGGATCTCGTAGCTGATGAGCTGCGCCGCGCTCCGCAGGCCGCCCATGATGCCGTACTTGTTCGCCGAGCCCCAGCCCGCCATGATCAGGCCGATGATCGTCAGCCCCGACATCGCGAGCACGTACAGCACGCCCAGGTCGAGGTCGCGCAGCACCAGGTCGCCGCTGAACGGCACCACCACCCACACGAGGAAGCTCGGCACGAAGACCACCAGCGGCGCCAGCCAGTAGATGGGCCGGTCCACCCATGAGGGCATGATGTCCTCTTTGACCACCAGCTTGATGGCGTCCGCCACCGGCTGCAGGACGCCGAAGGGCCCCACGCGCATCGGGCCGATGCGTTGCTGGATGCGCCCAAGCGCCTTCCGCTCCAGCCACGTCAGCGAGAGCACGACGACGCTCAGGATGGTCAGCAGCAGGCCCGCCCGCAGGACGAGCAGCGCCGCGTCCTCGCCGCCGAAGACCACCGACAGCGCCACCACCGCGAGGATGCCGAGGACGCCCAGTGCGAGGGCCAGGAGGAGGATCACCGGTCCACCTCCCCCAGCACGATGTCCAGCGACCCCAGCACCATGACGGCGTCCGCCACGTACGTGTTGCGCAGCATCGGCCGCAGCGCCTGCAGGTTCGCAAAGGACGGCGGCCGCACCTTCAGCCGGTACGGCTTGTCGCCGCCGTCGCTGACCAGGTACACGCCGATCTCGCCCCGAGGGTTCTCGGCGCGGAAGTAGGCCTCGCCCTTGGGCGGCCGCGGGATGCCGCGCACCTGCGCCTTGATCGGCCCGGTCTCCGGCATCTGCTCCAGCGCCTGCTTCACGATCTTCACCGACTGCCGCATCTCCTCCACCCGCATGGCGTACCGGTCCCACGTGTCCCCGGTCTCGCCGATGGGGATGTCGAAGTCGAAGCGGTCATACACCGAGTACGGCTCGACGGCCCGGATGTCGTCCGGGATGCCCGACGCCCGCAGCGACGGCCCCGTCAGCCCGCAGTCCAGCGCCTCCTGCCCGCTGATGACGCCGATGCCCCTGGAGCGCGCGAGGAAGACCTCGTTGTACGTCAGCAGCCGGTCGCCCTCCTCGATGCCCTGCTCGATGGCGGGCAGCACCCCGCGCACCCGCGCAACGAAGTCGTCGGGCGGTTCCTCGCGCAAGCCCCCGATGCGGAAGTAGTTGTGCATCATCCGCGCGCCGGTGACGGCCTCGAAGAGGTTCTGGATGCGTTCCCGCTCACGGAAGCCGTACATGATGGGCGTCATGGCCCCGGCGTCAAGGCCCATGGTGCCGTAGAAGAGCATATGGCTGGAGATGCGGTTCAACTCACAGAGGATGACGCGGATGTACTCGGCGCGCTCCGGGACGGTGAGGGCCATCAACTTCTCCACGGCGCCGACGAAGGCCAGCTCCGTGTTGAAGTTGCCGATGTAGTCCATCCGGTCGAAGAGGGTGATGATCTGCGAGTACAGCTCACCCTCGGAGAGCTTCTCGGAGCCGCGGTGCAGGTAGCCGATGTGGGGGTCGCAGTCGACGATGCGCTCGCCGTCCACCCAGAGCACCATGCGGAAGACGCCATGGGTTGACGGGTGCTGCGGCCCCATGTTCACGAGGATGTCGACAGATTCCAGGCGTTGGGCTTCCGTCATGCCCTCTCCACCGGGTTTGCATCCTGACGGGGCGTCTCATGAGGCGCCCCGTCGCATGGTCTGCCGTGCGCGCACGGCGTATTTTAGCTAAGGAAGGACCGTATTCAGGCCCCCTCCGGACTTGCGCCCGAGGCGCCTACATCATCCGGCGGACGATCTTCTCCCGCTGCTCGTCGGTGACGGCCAGGTCCCTGTGGGCGATGGGTCCGCCCTTCTCCAGCACCGGCTCCCGCTGTCCCAGCGTCTCGATGTCGTCGCCCTGGAAGAAGAGGCCGATGTTGATGGTGTCGCCCCACTCCATGGCCCGCTCGCAGGCTGCCTTCCAGTCCCGCGGGTCGTGGCCCTGCTCCTCCAGCTTGGAGACGCGCTGCTTGAAGAAGTCGTGCGAGTTGTCGAGGTTGAAGGTGACGCAGGGGCTGAAGACGTCGACGAGGGCGAAGCCCTTGTGCTCGATGGCGCCCCGGATGAGGGCCGTCGTGTGGCGAATGTCGCCGCTGTAGGCCCGCGCGACGTACGTGGCGCCGTTCATGATGGCCTGCGTCAGGGGGTTCAGCGGCGTCTCCACGTTGCCGAAGGGCGTGCTCTTGGTCTTCATGCCCAGCCGGCTGGTTGGCGAGATCTGGCCCGTGGTCAGGCCGTAGATCTGGTTGTTCATGACAATGTACGTGATGTCGATGTTGCGGCGCGCCGTGTGCGTGAAGTGGTTCCCGCCGATGCCGTAGCCGTCACCGTCGCCGCCCGTCGCCACCACCGTCAGGTCGTGGTTCGCCAGCTTCGCGCCCGTCGCCACCGCCAGCGAGCGCCCGTGCAGGGTGTGCGCGCCGTAGGCGTTGATGTAGCCCGGCAGGTTGGAGGAGCAGCCGATGCCGCTCACCGTCAGTATCTGGTGCGGCTGCAGGCCCAGCTCGGCGCACGCCCGCTGCAGCGAGTTCAGCACGCCGAAGTCGCCGCACCCCGGGCACCAGTCCGGGTTGATCCCGGAGCGGAAGTTTGCAGCTGTGAGTTGAGCGCTTCCCGTGGTCATGGCTGTCCTCCCTAAACGTTGACTTCCTGGTACGGGACGAAGACGTCCGCCGTACCAGCCAGGATCTCCCGCACGCCGTTGGCGATGTGGTGGGGCATGAAGGGCTCGCCGTCGTACTTGCGGATGTGGCTGTCGATGGTCAGGCCCGTCTCGCTGCGAAGGTAGCGGTAGAACTGGCCCGAGTAGTTGTTCTCCACAATCACGGCCTTCTTGGACGCGTTCACGATGCTGGTCACCACGTCCGCGTGGAAGGGCACGATCCACTTGATCTGCAGGTGGTTGGCCGTCACCCCGTCCGCCGCCAGCTGCTCGATGGCCTCCTTGATGGCGCCCTGCGTCGAGCCCCACCCGATGAGCGTGACGTCGGCGTCCGCCGGCCCCTGGAGCGCCGGCCCCGCGATGCGCGCCGCCGCGTCGTTCAGCTTGCGCGCCCGCTTCTCGACCATCGCCCGCCGCTTGTAGGGGTTGGTGAACTCGTCGCTGATTAGGCCGCCGTCCTCGTCGTGTTCGTCGGTGGCCACCACGTGGACGTAGCCCTCCGTCCCGGGGATCGCCCGAGGCGAGATGCCGTCCTCCGTGTCCTTGTACCGCAGGTAGCCGTTGCCCGTGCCGGCCTCCGTGATGATCTTGCCGCGGTTGATCTCCGGCGACATGTCGAGGTCGTCCGGGTCGACGCTGAAGGTGCCCTCGGAGATGAGCAGGTCGGACAGCACCAGGCCGGGGCACTGGTAGTGGTCGACGAGGTTGAACACTTCGGGGATGGTGTTGAAGGCGTCAAGCGCGCTGGTCGGCGCGACGATGAGACGCGGGAAATCGCCCTGGCTGGCGCCCAGCGTCTGCCAGAGGTCGCCCTGCTCCGTCTTCGTCGGCACGCCCGTCGATGGGCCCGCGCGCTGCACGTCCACCATGACGACGGGGATCTCCATCATCGACGCGGCGCCGACGGCCTCGGTCATCAGCGCGAAGCCGCCGCCCGAGGTCGAGCACATCGCGCGCGCCCCGGCGTGGGCCGCGCCCATGACCATGTTCGCCACACCGATCTCGTCCTCGACCTGCCGCACCATGATGCCCAGGTCCCGGGCGTTCTGCGCCATCCAGTGCAGCACGCCCGTCGATGGGCTCATGGGGTAGGCGGCGTAGAACTTGACGCCCGCCGCGGCCGCGCCCATGGCGATGGCCTCGTTGCCCATCCACTGCGCCTGGGGCTTGTCGGTTTCGGGGAGGGCGAGCGGGTAGGGCGTGAAGTTCTGCTGCGCGTATTCGTACCCGGCGCGGGCCACGCCGACGTTCTCGTCGACCACCGACTGCCCCTGCCGTGCGAACCGCGCCTGCAGGGAGCCCTCGAGGATGCCGAAGTCCAACTGTAGCAGCGCGCAGGTGGCGCCCACGGCTATCGTGTTCTGCACCAGCCGGTTGCGGCTCCCGGACACCTGCCCCACCGGGATCGGGCAGAGCTCCACGCCCTGCCGCGGGTTGCCCGGGTTGATCGAGTCGCTGTTGAAGATGGCGCGTGTGCCCTCGCCCATGAGGCCAAGGTGCCGGTCCATCGTGTCCTGGTTCAGGCAGAGCAGCAGGTCCAGCTTGTCGCCGTGCGAGTACACCGGAGCGTCGCTGATTCGGACCGTCAGGAAGATGTGCCCGCCCCTGACGATCGACTGGTAGGCGTTGTATGCGTTGAAGTAGAGGCCCCTGCGGATGATCAGTCGCGTCAGAATGTTCCCCGGCGTGGCGATGCCCTGTCCCGCCTCACCGCCGATGGCTAACGCGAAATCGAAACTCCCGGCCATGGTTGAACTCCTCCATATGAACAATCGTCGACATAGGTCGACACGACTTGCGCAGTATACGGGCAAACTTTCCGGTCGTCCAACGATTCCGGTTGGCCCGCTAGGTAGTCATACGAGCATATAGGAATGGTCTATAGCGACTGGTGTAGCTATTCACCACACCCTAGTCAATTGAAGCTGTGAAGTCAAGCGGCCGCTCAAGCCGGACGCCTACCACTCCTGGTAGTCGTGGAAGGGGAAGGACTTGCGCCCCGGGAAGCCCTCGAAGTCCTCGTACAGGATGAGCACACGCGGGTCCGGGTGCCCCGGGAACTCGACGCCGAACAGGTCGTGCCCCTCGCGCTCGAACCAGTCCGCCCCGCGCCACACGCCCGTCACCGACGGCACCGACGGCGACTCGACCGTGGTGTCCACCTTCAGCGTCAGCTTGTGCCGGTGCTCCCGCGACCACAGGTGATACACCACCTGGAACCGGTCCTCGTAGTCGACGACCGACAGGCACCGCAGGTAGTCGAAGGAGAGTGTTGGTTCGGCGCGCAGCGTCGCGCAGGCGTCCAGCAGCCGCTCCGGCGGCACGGTCACGACGACCTCGTCCAGCGCGGTGTCGATCTCCGGCTCATAGGGCTCCAACGGGCCGGGCAGCAGCGCCTTCAGCGCCTCGCCCCGCGCGTCGAGCCCTATCGGCTCAGGCGCCGGCTGTCTCGCCGGTCTCGCCGGCGCTGCTCCCTCGGTCGAGGGCGCTTCCTCCGGAGGGGGCGTCCCCTCTGGCGATGGGGTGGGGGTTGTTTCCGCCATACTGCCTCGCATCGTGTTGGATCTTGTCCTGCAGTCGCAGCAGCCCGTCCATCAGCGCCTCCGGCCGCGGCGGGCAGCCGGGGATGTACACGTCGACGGGCACGATGTGGTCCACGCCCATCACCACCGAGTACGACCGGTAGTACGGCCCCCCGTTGGTCGCGCAGCTCCCCATCGCGATCACCCACTTGGGCTCCGGCATCTGCTCGTACAGCAGCCGGATGGGCTCCGTCATCTTCTTCACCACCGTCCCCGCGACGATCATCACGTCCGACTGCCGCGGCGACGGCCACGTCACGATGCCCATCCGGTCAAGGTCGTGGTTCGCCATGTACGTCGACATCATCTCGATGGCGCAGCACGCCAGCCCGAAGGTCAGCGGCCACAGCGAGTTCTTCCGCGCCAGCGCCAGCATGTCCTCCATCTTGGCCGTGATCACGCCCGGCGCCGCGCTCCGGTAGGGCGCCGGCGGCGCAACGTTCCCCTCCGCCGTCGAGCCCGGCGGCAGGTCGAGGGTGCTGTTGCGCTCCCAAGCCTGGTACCAACCCGGCACCACCGGGCTGATGCCCCAGGACGGCTTCTCCTTCTCTACCGCCACTGCAGGACCCCCTTGCGCCACCCGTACAGCACGCCGAAGAGCAGGATGGCGATGAACAGGATCATCTCGTAGAACACCCAGGAGGCGCCCTCCAGGAAGGTCAGGATCCACGGGAAGATGAAGACCGCCTCAACGTCGAACAGCAGGAAGAGGATGGCGAAGATGTAGTAACGGACGTGGATCTGCGACCAGGTGAACGGCGTCGGCGGGATGCCGCACTCGAACGGCAGCTCCTTGTCCGCCGACTTCCGCTTCGGCGCGAGGAAGAAGCTCGCGGCCAGCATGCCGCCCATCGCCAGCAGCCCCACAGCCGCCACAATCACAACGGCCGTATAGTTCAGCGCATACCCCTCTGGCATCGGCAAATCCTCCGCGCACCACTATAGCACGGGCCGCCGTGGCGCTCCAATCGGGCCGCGAGCCTCCTTCACCGGAGGTCGCCGCGTTTGCCCGGTCGTCTACCCCCGCGCCAGCAGCCACTCCAGCAGCGCGTCCACGAATCCGGCGCCGTAGCCCGGCAGGTGCCCGGTGCCCTCGCCCTCCCACAGCTCGACGGTGACGCCCTCCGCGCAGCCCGTGTCCTGCCGGAACGCCCGGGTCTCGGCCCCGGGCACGTACTCGTCGAGGTCCAGCGTCGCGTAGGGCTCCGCGTTCTCCGGCCACTCGCAGCCGGCGTGGCGGCTCCAGCGCGCCACGATGTCCCGGGCGCCGACGTAGAACGCCGCCTCGCCGTCGGCCGTCTGCACCCGCGTGCTGCGGTCGCCGCCGAACCGGAGCACGTCGTCAGCGGTGCCGTGGATGTGCAGCACGGACACGGCCGCCGCGCCGGCGCAGCTCGCGTCGGCGGCGTAGCTCGTTCCCGCGAGGCTCGCCACGGCGCGAAGGCCCGGCAAGCCCTTGCAGGCCATGTGGTGCGCCATGAACCCGCCGTTGGAGTAGCCGATGACGTACACCGGGCCAAAGTCCTTGACCTGCCTGGCGTCCGCAATGAGCTCCGTCAGGTAGGCGACGTCGTCCAGGCCGGACTTGCCGCCCACGCAGCAGACGTCGGTGGGGTTCCAGAAGCGGCTCCCGTCGGGGCCCGGCGTTCCGTTGGGCAGCAGCAGCCCGAACCCGTCGGCGTTGACGCGCTCGTGCAGCGGCAGGTACGTCGAATGCAGGTAGGAGTCCCCGCCGAAGCCGTGCAGCGACACGATGAGCGGCGTCTCGCCCGGAACGACCTCGGACGGCATCGCGAGCACCGTCCGGTCTCCGCGACCGGCGTGGTCCACGTAGTACACCTCGCCGCCGAACGCCTCCGCGAGGCGGGCCGTCCGTTCCACCACGCCGCCCTCAGCCTCCGGCGTCAGGCCGCCCTCGCCCTTGGCCGACGGGTCCAGCAGGGCGAGGAGCGGCGTCACCTTGGCCGCGATGTCCTCCAGCCCCTGCAGCCGGGCCTCTAGCTTGTCGAGGCGCTCGAGAAGGCGGGCTTGGCCCTCTTCCAGCGCGGCCAGTTGCTCTTCCTGCCCCTCCTCGAAGTCGGCGACCTCCTCCTCATGCTCCCTGGCCGCCTCCGCGGCTTCCTGCGCCTCCACGAAGTCCGCCTGCTCCTGCCGCAGCGCGGCGATCGCGTCCCGCAATGCGGCATTCTCGCCGGCAAGCGCTGCGACGGTCTGTTCCAGCTCCGTGACGCGCTCGATGCTGGCGGAGCCGTCGCCGCCGGTGCACGCCGGCAACGCGACGGCCAGCGCCGCGAGCAGCGCCACGGCTCCGGCGACGGCCGCGGCGCAGTTCCGGGAATACCTCACAGCCATGATGCAGCCCTCCCGGCGCCACTTTAGCACGCCCCGGATTGCCGCCCACGCCCCGCTCGGCGATAATGCCCCCACTCGACCGAAGGGGTGCGGCGCGCAATGATGAACCCCCTTTCCGGCGTGGCGTCGCGATACCTCGCCTCGCTGGCGTTCCCCGACTTCCGATGGCTCTGGATCGCGGCCATGGGCGGCGCCTCCGCCTACTGGGCGCTCATCGTCGCGCGGGGCACCCTCGTCTACGAGATGACGGGCTCGTCGGGCACCGTCGGCATCGTCACCTTCGCCGCCATGGGCCCCCGCTTCCTCGTCCCGCCCCTCGCCGGTTACTTGGCCGACCGCTTCAATCGCAAGGACGTGCTCGCAGCCGCCTACTGGGCGAACACCATCAACAACGGCGTGCTGGCCGCGCTGGCCCTTTCGGGCAGCCTGGAGCTGTGGCACCTGCTGGTGCTCTCCGTGCTGAACGGCACCGCGCGCACGTTCCAGATGACGGCGACGGCCTCGCTGGTGCCCAACCTGGTGCCGCGCGACACGCTGCTGAACGCCGTGTCCCTCAACTCGGCGACGCAGCAGGGCTCGAGGCTGCTGGGCCCGGGCATCATCGCGCCGCTGCTGCTGGTCTGGGGGCCGGGCATGGCCTTCGTCGCCTGCGCCGCCTTCTACGCCGTCGGGCTGCTCATGGTCCACCGCATCCAGACGCGCGCGACCGGCAACCTGGGCCGCGGCTCCAACGTCGTGAGCAGCATGAATTCGGCCATTGGCTTCGTCGTCAGGCACCCGTACCTCCGAGCCCTCTTCGCCGTCGTCGCCTTCCACTGCGCCATGACCATGTCCTTCGAGGCGCTCTTCCCCGCCGTGTCGTTCAACGTGCTCGACGCGGGGCGCGAGGGTGTCAGCTACCTGATGATGGGCGTCGGCGCGGGCGGGCTGGTCTCGTCGATCATCATCGCCGGCATCCGGCAGGACGCATGGCGGGGGCGCATGCTGCTGGTGACGGGCCTCATCAGCGGGCTGTCCATGCTGGGGCTGGCGGCGGCCGGCTCACTCACCATCGCCGTCGCCTCCGCGGGGTTCATGGGGGCGTCGCAGGCGGCCTTCATGGCGCTGCTGACCTCCAAGGTGCAGTTCCTGGCGCCGGACGAGATGCGGGGGCGCATCAGCGGCCTCAACCAGATCAACCTGGGCGGCACCATGGCCGTCTTCAACCTCGTGAACGGCTTCCTGGTCGACTACCTGGGCGTGTCGACGCTGCTGACGATCCTGGGCGTCGGGTTCGCGATCATCGTCGTCGTGAGCCTGCTCATCGCGGCGATGCGCCAGGTCTACCTCCACGGCATCCCGACCGCCGCCAGGGCCTCGGCGGCGCGGGCCGTCCCCGCGGCGTAGGCCCCCGCGAACCATGGACGACGCCGAGTTCATCCAGCGCATGCGGCAGCGCATCGAGGAGAGCGCCGGCGTCGCCGTCACCCTTGAGCTCGACCACGTTCAGCCGCAGGAGGTCGAGGTCTTCTTCACCGGCGACACGCCCCGAGTCGTCATGGGCGCCGACGCCCTGCAGCACGCCGGCCTCGCCCGCATGTTCATCCAATACGCCATCCTGGCCATCCGCGAAGGCCGCAACATAGACCACGCGGAGTTCACCCGCTTCCTGCGCCGGAACTAGCAGCCGCTCGCCCTGAGCTCGTCGAAGGGCCGGCCGGGCGTACTCGCCCTCACGAAGGAACCGAAAGGCACTGAAGGAAGACGTTGGATGATGGGTCATGCCAAGTGGATTATTCGGTGTATTGCATCATTTCTGAAAGACATGCTCTCTATGGAAAGCGAGAAACTCCTCCCCAATCCCGAATTTCTTAGGGAGGTGAATCGGTTTCCCTCTGTAATATTCAATGGCCTTGGAGAAGAAGTCATCGCTCATTGCAGAATGCTTGTCGGATACCCGCACGGTCATATCTTCGTTGATAGTGATAAGGCCAGCGTCGAAGGCCCGGTCGTGCAAGGCCGACAGCGCCAAGCCATTTCTAGGGTTCAACCTGTGAAGTTTGTTGATTCGCCATGGCACTATATGGCTTGCTACGAGAAGCCTGGGAACTGACAACCCAGTGATACAGCACCGTCCGCCATACGCGCTTAAGACCATTGAGCGAAAGAAGCTCTGCCCAATCCGCTCCGTAGCTTGCACTACCCTGTCTTCACCAACGCGGTCAATGTCAACGTCCTCTACTGAGTCACTCGTTGGCGCTACTTGACCCTCTACCTCCTGCAGAGCCGTTTGGCACTCTAGAGCGAAGTTCTCTGAGTTGTTTTTCATTTCCGTCCACATTGCTCGGTCTGCCGCAGACGCACCCCTTAGACCGACGCGACCAGTGGAGGTAATCGCGGGATCAAGGCTAGCGATGTTGCTGAGCTTCATTGCCAGAGAGGAGGGCGAGTGCCCAATTGCATCCGCGAATTTAACAATCTCAGGATTCCCTCTATGAAACCTACCAAAGGGCAGGCGGCAATATAACGCAAACGCTATAAGCAAATGTTGGCGTGTCCAAGGCAATCTAGATGCCATCGCAACCCTCCTCAACAACCCCCAACCGTAGGAGTGTCAATCCAATTCCTTGCCATCTGGATTGAGTGCCCACCAGGGTGCATCAGGACACCACGTTGCAAGGGAGAACTCCCACATACAGGTATAGCTTTCATCCAAATAGGTATAGCTGTCATCTTGAGGATCAGGCAGTCCCCATAGGTACTCATTGGTGAGTATTGCTGACCCATCTGGGCCAATGTGCGCCAATGCGGCATCGTCATAGCGGCTGACTTCCACCGCTACTCGGCTGTCTAACAAGACTGCTTGCAAGCGGTCATTGGAGCTCGGTTGACTTTGTTCTGGGACTGTAATTGTGTCGGCAAGTGAGGGAAGCAAGGAATACCCCAGATGGCCAGCTTCCTTGTGCGGTGCCAAGAGTCTAATGTTCAGAACGCCGTTCTCATCGAACCCGTATTTCGCGATGTAGTAGGTGCGCTCGGCCCAAGTCATTGCTCTCCAGTTTCGGATGACGGACCTAATGCCGACGATTTCATCTTGGCCCTCACCCAATATGACGATCCAACCTTCGTTAACCAACTGCTCAATGGTTTTGACGGATGCCGAATCAGACATGTTGGTGCCTTTCTATCCCATCTTCACGATGCAACACCTTGTTCAATCTTGACCTTTTCCAACTATCAGGATGCAAGCTCTTATAGGGAGATTCTCAAGACGGAGGTTCGGATTGGTCCCACCTGTGCCTTTGATCAGCAGCGTTTATTCAACACCCCCCATTGGCAACGCCAGCATTGGTCAGTGCTAGCAGTGTCTCAGATACCCCCGTCACGGCCCTTTCCAGCTGCCGCCCGGATTTCCGTCATTTGCGCCAGAGTCGTTTCGACCCAGTCGTGGTAGATGGGCTCATTGAACGAGCCTAGGCGATGATTTGATCGGCAGAGCCAATCTGCACCAGTCACTTCCACCTCCCCCCTATCACTCCGTGCTAGCCTCCCACACCCGGAACCCCTGGAACCGCACCGTCCCCGTGTCCTGTGTGAACAGCGACGCCAGTGCCCGCACCTCGCCCTCGCGCTGGTTGTGCGTCAGGTTCAGCGTCGCCACCAGGTCCCCGTCGGCGAACAGCCACCCCGCGTCGCCGAGCGCCATGAGCTGCAGGTGGAGCTCCCGCTTGATGCTGACGCCCTGCCCCTCGGCGACGGGCTTGAACCCGTCGCGCGGCTCCCACTTGTAGTGGTGCCAGGAGCCGTTGAATCTCACGACCACCGCCTCCATCTGGTCCGGCAAGTCCGGGTCGCCCTCCGCATCGCGGAACACAAATCCGTAGTCCCACTGCGTCTGGGGGCGGGTGTAGACGGCCTCGGCGATGAAGTCGCGGGCGAAGACGCCGCTGTCGTGCGTTGTGATGATCCTCCGACCCGGCACCGGCTCCAGCTCCCCCTCCTCCGGCCCGTACTGCGCTCGCAGCTCCAGCCCCTGGAACTCCTCGAACGTCACCGCCCCCGACGCGCCGCTCCCTTCCCGCGGGCGGTTCAGGAACGCGAACTCGCCCGCCTGCCACGCCTCGCCCATGTCGAGCGTCCTGCCGAGCGTTCCGTTGACGATGACCCACGCCCGGTCGTCGATGGCAATGACCTGGATGTGGTTCTCGGCCCCCGGGCTCGCGTCGAAGCCCCTGATGCTCTCGAACGGCGTGAACGCGATGCCCTGCCCGTCCAGCGATGCCCGGTTCGGGTTGTCCAGGTCGTCCTCCGTGCCGCGCAGGATGAGCAGGTAGTTCCAGGTCTGCTGCAGCGTCTTGGGGTTCGTCACCGTGACTTCCGCCATGAAGTCCTTCATCGCCGCCCCGGAGCGCACAAGGCCGGCGTCCGCGCCCCCCTCCAGCGGCCCGAACGACTTCAGCAGCTCCGGCAGCGGCCCCGCCAGCAGCTTCGGGATGAGCGCCTGCACCGTCTCCGCCGAGATGGCGAAGCTCAGCCCCTCCGACTCCCGGTAGCCGAAGGTGAGGATGCCCAGCACCTCCCCCGACGTCGAGATCATCGGCCCGCCGCTGTTCCCCGGGTTCGCCGCCGCGTCCGTCTGGATGACCTCGCTCTCGACGAATTCGCTGTACCGCACGGCCGAGACGATGCCCCGCGTCACCGTCGCCTCGCCCTCCAGGTCCCGCGCGTAGCCGATCAGCACGACCTCCTCCCCGGACCGCACCCGCGAGGCGTCGCCGAAAGGAACGGCGCGGAAGTTGCCGCAGCAAATGCGCACCACGGCCATGTCATGCGTCTCGTCCAGCCCCAGCAGCTCCCCCCGGTACTCCGTCTCGTCCACCCCGACGGTGACCGTCACCTGCGACGCGCCCGTGAAGATGTGCTCGTTGGTGACGATGAACGCCGTATTGCCGTCCACCTCGAAGATGATCCCGGACCCCACCCGCCGCCGCGTCTCGACGCGCACGACGGACCCCTTCACCCGCTCGATGATCGCGCTGAGCGACGGCGTCGGCACCGGCGTCGCGGATGGCGCGGGCGTTGGCGTCGCCGTGGGGGTCGGCGTCGGGGTGGGCGTCGGCGCGGGGGTAGGGGCGGGCGTCGGCCGGGGCGTCGGGGTCGGCAGTGGCGTGGCGGTGGGCGCCGGGACCGGCGTTGCCGTCGGCATGGCCGCGACGGTGGCTTCCAGCAGCGCCGAGACGGTCGCCTCGAGGTCCGGCGTCGGCGCGGGCGTCGGCACCGCCGACCGGACGGCGGCCTCGACGGTGGCGGCGATGTCCGGCGCCGGCTCGGGCTCCGGCGCCGGCTCCGTGCACGCGAAGAGCAGCGGGACGAGGGCTATCGCGCTAAGCCGCGTCCACCCCGCCCGCCACTGTATCCTTGGAGCGCCGATAGTCGGAAGAATAGGCCGGACCCTCCGAAGTTCCGGGGCTGCCGCTTCCGGACAGCCCCCAACGGGGATTGTCCATCCTATCCAGTTTCGGCTATCTCCGAGGCAGGAACAAGGCCGCGCGCCTACACTTTCCCGCTCGCCGCGCGGATGTCGGCGATCTGCGCCAGGATCGCCTCGTCGTCCTGCTCCAGGTCGATGGGCTCGCCGAAGGGCTGCGGGAACTCGACAGGGATCGAGTAGTAGACCTCCAGGTAGTTGTTCTCCGGGTCGCGGAAGTAGATGCTCGCCGTGTTCCCGTGGGTGATGATGCGCTCCTCCTTGACCCCCTCCTCCTGGAAGAGCTTGTGGAACGCCTTCAGGTCCTCCAGGCTCGCCACGTGCATCGAGATCTGCTGCACCAGCCGCGCGTCCTCGGCCGCCGTCCGCCCCGCCGTCAGCAGGATCTCGTGGTGCTCCTCCGCCGGCCGCGCCGAGAGGAAGCACGCCTCCCGGTCGGGCATCCGGTCCGTTACGGTGAATCCCAGCACGCGAGTGTAGAAGTCCAGCATTGTCGGGTAGTCGTAGCAGTACAGGCCAATGTGGCCCAGCGATGTCACCTGTGGCATCTCGCCCTCCCCTGCCGCCCGCCGCGGCCCGCTGCGCGTCGATGCAATGTCGATGGTGCGCGTACCCTAGTCCCGCCGGCCACCGCCGTCAATCGCCTCTTTCTTAATCGTCGTTCCCGCGCAGGCGGGAACCCAGGGGCGGCGGCGGGAAGTCCCTTCCCCCCTTTGTGGGGGAAGGTTAGGATGGGGGGGTCTCCGCCATACTCGCACCAAAGGAAGGCACGCCGCGTGGACAGCCCCATCAAGGAGCATCTCAAAGAATTCGCCCTCGGCCTCCCCGGCGCGTGGGAAGACCACCCCTGGGGCGAGAGCGCCGCGAAGGTCGGCAAGAAGGTCTTCGCCTTCTTCGGCGTCCCCTCCGCCGGGTTCGGCATGTCGGTCAAGCTCCCCCACTCCGCCGAGGCCATCCTCACCATGCCCTTCGCGCGCCCGGCCGGCTACAACCTCGGCAAGAGCGGCTGGGTCGAGATGCACTTCACCGACGACGACGCCCCGCCCGTCGACCTGCTGCTGGACTGCGTCGAGGAGAGCTACCGCGCCATCGCGCCCAGGACCCTCGTCCACGAGCTGGACGCCAGGGACACGTAGGAAAGTTCGTGCACCCATGGGAAAACCACGCAAACGGCTGGGCAACGAATGGGAAGATTCCCCCTTGTATACGGCCCTGAAACCCTTCACCGTGGAGCGCCCTTGAATGACGGTCTATTGAGATGAATCCAGCAGCTGCATCCCGGCCCAGGATCGTCGCGCTTGGCAGCATCAACATGGACCTGGTTGCGGTGGCCTCAGCGCTGCCAAAGCCCGGCGAGACTGTGATGGGGGACGGCTTTGCCACCCTGCCCGGAGGCAAGGGAGCGAATCAGGCCGTAGCGGCCGCCCGCCTCGGCGCTGATGTGCGCATGGTCGGCCGGGTGGGGGACGACGTGTTCGGCCCCACACTGATTGCGAACCTGGAAGCCAACGGGGTCGATGTTTCGGATGTGCTGACCACGCCCGGATCGTCATCAGGCATTGCCGTTATTCTGCTCGACGATGAGCGGCAGAACTACATTGTGGGCATCTACGGGGCGAATATGGCGTGCGACGCAGTCCAGGTCGAAGCCGCCAGCCGCGCCCTCGCCGGGGCAGATGCCCTCCTCCTGCAAATGGAAATCCCCTTCGATGTTTCGCTGGCGGCCGCGAGAATCGCTCAACGAATGGGAGTTCGAGTCATCTTGGACCCCGCTCCGCCGTCGCCTGTTCCCTTCTCGTCTTACGAGTTCTTCGACATTGTTGCCCCCAACCAGTCCGAAGCTGAAGTCCTGACCGGCGTCGTGGTTGACGGCATAGACTCCGCTCACGAGGCGGCGCGAATGCTCCGGGCGCAAGGCGCCGGGACGGCCATCATCAAATTGGGGGAACAAGGCGTCGTCTACGCATCCGATGAGGGCTTCGGACACGTCGCTGCCTTTCAGATCGAAACCCTCGATACCGTGGCAGCCGGAGACGGTTTCGCCGGAGCCCTCGCCGTTGCCCTCGCCGAGGGACAGCCGGTCGAGCGCGCCCTTCGCTTTGCATCCGCTGCCGGCGCGCTCGTCGTCACCAGGCGCGGAGCGCAGGACGCCATGCCGGACCGCGCCGAGGTCGAGCGGCTCCTGCACTCCCAGTAACCCCATCTAGAGCGCGGCGGGCGGCGCCCCCGCCCGTCGAGCTGCTCCTCAACTGGATCGAGGAAATCTACCGCGCCATCGCCCCAAGACCCTCGTCCACGAGCTGGACGAGGGAGGTGTAGGGGCGGCGCCTCCTCCGTTTTACCGGCGAAAGCCCCGCTGCGGGGGCAGCGGACGGTATCCAGAGAACGGCGGGGAAGCAGTCCCTTCCCCCACGAGTGGCGGAAGGTTAGGATGGGGGCGCCCGCCGAGAGGAGGTGCCCCGCCATGTCTGACCCCGTCGTCGAGCGTCTCGTGCGCTACGCAGCCGGTGTCCGGTTCGAGGACCTCCCCGCCGAGGTCGTCCACCAGGCCAAGCGCCTCGTCATCGACTCCATCGGCTGCGGCCTCGGCGCCGGCGACGCCGAACCGGTGCGCGCGGCCCGCGACCTCGCCCTCCAGGTGAACGGCTCGTCACCCGCCACGCTCCTCGGGACTGCCGCGACCACCACGCCCGACATGGCAGCCTTCGTCAACGGCACAATGGTCCGCTATCTGGACTTCAACGACTCCTACAACGGCCTCGACATCGCCCACCCCTCGGACAACATCGCTCCCGTGCTCGCCGCCGCCGAGGCCCACGGCAAGTCGGGCCGCGACCTGATCGCGGCCTTTGTCCTCGCCTACGAGGTGCAGGCGGCGTGGGCCGACAGCTTCCACCTCGCCTCGGGCGGCCCCTGGGACCAGGCCGCCTACGCCGCAGTCTCGGCGCCCCTGGGCGCGGGGGTGGCAATCGGCCTCACCGAGGGGCTGCTCGCCGACGCCCTCCGTATTGCCGTCGTCAGCAGCATGACCCTCGGCGAGGCCCGCCGGGGCTCCATCTCCCACTGGAAGGCGGCCGCCGTCCCCAACGCCGGCAGGAACGGCGTCTTCGCGGCCATGCTCGCCCAACGCGGCATGACGGGCCCGCCCGAGGTGTTCACCGGCTCGCACGGCTTCTTCGCCGGCGTGACCGGCCAGCCCGTCGAGCTCGCCCCGCTGGCGATGGAGAACGGGGGCAGCCGCCCGTTCCGCATGATGGAGTCGCGCTTCAAGCTCTTCCCCGCCGGCTTCGTCTCGCAGACGGCCATCGAGGGCGCCCTCGAGGCCCGAACGGCCCTCGGCATCGCCGGCGCGGACGACATCGCCCACGTCCACATCCGCACGTTCGAAAGCGGGAAGCGCATCATGGCCGGCGACCCCACTCGCTGGCATCCCGAGACGCGCGAGACCGCCGACCACAGCATCCCCTACGTCGTCGCCTGCGCCCTCCACTTCGGCGCCCTCGAGCCCGCCCACTTCGATGACCACGTCCTCCGCGACCCCGTGCTGCTCGGCCTCGTGCAGCGCATCGACGTCGTCCAGGACCCGGAGTGCGACGCCGCCTGGCCCGAGGCCATCCTCAACATTCTGACCGTTCGCACATCCGACGGCCGCGAGCACACCGCCTCCGTCCCCTACTACACCGGCCACTTCAAGAAGCCCATGACCGACGCCGACGTCGAGGCCAAGTTCCGCCGCCTCACCGCCAACCTCCTCGACGAGCCGCGTCGGCGTGCAGCCCTCGACCGCCTCTGGCGCCTCGACGAGGAGACCGACCTCGCCGGCCTCATGGCCACCCTCGCCACCGCCTGACCCCCCACACCGCTCCCCCTGACACCGCGTCCTCGACGACACGTCACGCCCACCCATACTCTCTCGCCATGAGCAATCGCAACGCCATCCCCCGTGGCGCCGCATCCGCGTGTGCCGGACAACGATTATTCCGTTGGCCGTCCCGCCCCGGCCCTTCGGCAGGGCTCGCCGGCGTCCCAACGGGATGGACGCCATCAAAAAATCGATGAAACGAATCGAGGTCGTATCTGAGAACCCTTGATGCAGCTACGAAAAACGATTCAGAAAACCATTCCAAAACGATTCTTCACACCTTCGCGCTGTCGCCTTTGGAAACACCGGAACGATTGCCCCGCAGCTACGGAGAGTGAAAAACGAATGGACCGTTGGGCCTTTCCTTACTCCGTGACCGCTTCCGGGCCGGCGCGCACAGGGCTGCCCCTCGCCCATGCGCCCTCTCGCTGCCTTTCGCGGAGATCTCTCCCAGCTCGCTGTGCGCTCGCCCAACAGCCACCCGGAGGTGCGGCATTGGCTTCCGCGGTTCAATGCAAGACAACCCGTTCCCCATACAAATTGCCCCTCGCAGCTCAATTCAATTCAATGCAACTCAACCCCCGTTCAGCTACAAGCTCCTCCCATTCGTTTCCTTCGTTTTCGGCCTTCCCAGATACGAGATTCGACTCTTTCGCAGAGAAAAACGTCCGGCAACTCAACTCAATTCCCCCGTCCCCGTATCTGGGGCGGTTCGTCCGCCCGGCGGTGCCGGCCAACCCGGGGGCAGTTGACAGAATCCCTGCGCGCGCGGACACTGTGCCCTACTTTCCCACCCGCACACACTCGCATACGTGCAAGGAGGACACCATGCTTACCCCCGCTGACAACGAATTCCTTACTCGAGTCGGTCCCGGCACGCCCATGGGCGCCCTGCTCCGCCAGTTCTGGCACCCCTTCCTCCCCTCCCGCGACTTGCCGGAGCGCGACGGCCCCCTGAAGCGCGTCCGCCTCCTCGGCGAGGATCTCGTCGCCTTCCGCGACTCCAACGGCGACGTCGGACTCGTCGCCGAGAACTGCCCCCACCGGGGCGCGTCCCTCTTCTTCGGCCGCAACGAGCACGGCGGACTCGCCTGCAACTACCACGGCTGGAAGTTCGACGTCACCGGCGCCTGCCTGGACATGCCCAACGAGCCCGTCGAGAGCAACTTCAAGGACAAGGTCCGTGCCAACGCCTACCCGTGCCGCGAGATCAACCGGATGATCTGGACGTACATGGGCCCCCGCGAGACCCCTCCCCCTTCCCGCAGTTCGAGGTCAACACCCTCCCCATCGACCAGGTCTTCGAGCCCGGCATCATGGTGGAGGAGTGCAACTGGATCCAGGGGCTTGAGGGCGACCTCGACTCCTCCCACGTTCCCTTCATCCACGGCCGCATCGCCAAGGACTCCCCCGACGAGCCCGGCTGGGGCCGCGGCTCCTGGGTCGACGACCGCGCGCCCACCCTCGACGTCATCCCCAAGCCCTACGGCGCCGTCTACTCCGCCAAGCGCTGGTGGAACGACCAGGGCGAGCGATGGCACCGCATCACCCAGTACGTCATGCCCTACTTCACCATGATCGCCGCCGGCCAGCCCAACAGCTGCTCGGCCCGCGCGTGGGTGCCCATCGACGACGAGTACCACATGCTCATCAACATGCACGGCCGCCTGGAGGGCACGATCTCCGAGGAGGAGCAGCACCGCTCGGCCAACCCCTACGCCAACTCGGGCGGCTACGTCGAGGAGACGCCGGACCCCCGCACCCGCTACCACACCGCCGCCAACCGGCTGAACGACTACGCCCTGAACTACGACATCCAGCGGCGGGTCAACATGTCCGGCATCCCGCGCGGCGGCAACCTGCAGGACCGCGCCATGACCGAGACCATGGGCCCCATCTACGACCGCACCAAGGAGCACCTCGGCACCAGCGACCGCATGATCATCGCCGTTCGCAACCGGCTCATGCGCGCCGCCCGCGACCTCATGGAGGACGGCACGCCGCCCGCCCACGTCGACGACACGTCCCTGTACCGCGTCCGGTCGGCGTCCGCCATCCTGCCCGAGGGCGCCGACTGGCAGGCCGAGACGGAGAAGGCCCGTGACGCCGACGCCGGCGTCCCCGTCTCCTTCGTCCCGCTGACCTAGCAAATTCGTCGTTCCTGCGGAGGCAGGAACCCCGACGCTCCCGGAGGAAGTCGACCCGCCGGGGCGTCGCCCCTGCGCCTCCCCCTCGTCATTCCCGCGAAGGCGGGAACCTGGGGGGCCGGGGCCGGTCGGGGTGACCGCGTCCTGAGCCTGTCGAAGGGGGCGAACGGCGGGAAGAGTGAAAGGAGGACACCGCCATGGTATGGATCAAGGTGATTCTGGAAGATGAGGCGGAAGGTGAGCTCAAGGAAGCCTATGACCGTATGCGCGAGATCAACAAGCAGTACGACGATGGTGCGGTGCCCCCTGCGTCCATGGCGCCGGGCTCCCGCCTTGTTGGCCCGCCGCAGCTGGCAAGCCTGAACCCGCTCTCGATGCTCTACGGCCGCCAGTTCATGATGCACGTCATGCGCGGCCCGTCGCGCGTCACCCCCGCCGAGCGGGAGATGGTCGCGACGGTTACATCGCTGGCCTCCAACTGCCGCTACTGAACCGTCGCTCACGCAGGGGCCCTGCGTAGAGTTGGCGGCGACGACCTCCTGGCGGAGTTCATCCAGAACGACTGGCGGAAGGCGGACCTGACGGACAAGCAGCGCGCCATGTTGGAGTACACGGAGAAGCTCACCCTCACCCCCGCCATGATGACCGAGGACGACATCAACGCCCTCCGCAGCGTCGGCTGGGACGACCGCGACATCCTCGACATCGTCATGGCCTGCGCCTACTTCAACTTCCGCGTCCGCGTCGTCGACGGCCTCGGCCTCGATGTCCCGGACGTCTCGGCGACCCGTGCCGCGCGAGCCCGGGAGCACGCCGCGGAGCTCGCCGCCGAGAAGGGCGTCGCCCTCCCCGGCGACATCTGGGGCGTCCGCGAGCAGGCGGAGGCAGCCAGCACCGGCGGCTAGCCCCGCCACTAGTCCCTTCCCCCGCTCGCGGGGGAAGGGTAGGATGGGAGCGCCTGACCTCAATCAAGTCCGCCACCCCGCCTCCCCCTCTCGTCATTCCCGCGAATGCGGGAATCCAGGGGGGCGTAGGGCGCAGTGCCTTCCGCGGCGGACAAGGGAGGGTGTAGCATACCCGCGTCCGGCAGTAAGCCGGCCAGACCGCCACAGGAGGATGCCGCCATGCCGTGGATCAAGGTCATCCAGGAATACGAGGCCGAGGGCGAGCTCAAGGACGCCTACGTCCGCATGCGCCAGCTCAACGATGAGTACGGCGAGCCCCTGCCGGGGGACGGCGTACCCGGACCGCATCCGGTGATGCCGCCGGAGCTGGCCAGCCTCAACCCGCTGTCGATGCTGTACGGCCGCCAGTTCATGCTGCACGTCATGCGCGGCGAGTCCGGCGTCACCCCCGCCCAGCGGGAGATGATCGCCACCGTCACATCGCTCGCGTCCAACTGCCGCTTCTGAACCGTCGCTCACGCAGGGGCCCTGCGTAGTGTCGGCGGCGACTACCTCATCGCGGAGTTCATTCAGAACGACTGGCGCAAGGCCGACCTCTCCGACGCCGAGCGCGCCATGCTGGAGTACACGGAGAAGCTGACCCTGACGCCCGCCATGATGACCGAGGACGACGTCCAGTCCCTCCGCGACGTCGGCTGGACAGACCGCGACGTTCTCGACATCGTCATGGCCTGCGCCTACTTCAACTTCCGCGTCCGCGTCGTCGACGGCCTCGGCCTTGAGATACCGGACATGCTGGCCCAGGGCGCCGCCCGCGCCCGCGACAAGGCCGCGGAGCTCGCCACGGAGCGCGGCGTCTCCCTCCCCGGCGACATCTGGGGCGTCCGGGAGCAGGCGGAGGCCGCCAGCCCGGGCGGCTAGCGCCCTGCCCCACGTCCCTTCCCCCGCTCGCGGGGGAAGGCTGGGATGGGAGCGTCTAACCTCAATCAAGGCCGCCGCCCTGCCTCCCCCTCTCGTCATTCCCGCGAAAGCGGGAATCCAGCGGGGTGTGGCGGGGCGGCGCTTTGTGCGAGCGGGTTTGCATAAGCCCGGTGCATATCGCCCCTTGCCCCCCGGTGATAGAATCGCGCCAACCGCCGGGCCGACCGGCGAAAGGAGGACGCCGCCATGCCATGGATCAAGGTCATCCAGGAATGGGAAGCCGAGGGCGAGCTCAAGGAAGCCTATGAGCGCATGCGCCAAGTCAACATCGACTACAACGACGAGATGCTCGCCGGCATGCCCGCCAACCCCGGCCCGCACCCGGTGACGCCGCCGGAGCTCGCCAGCCTCAACCCGCTGTCGATGCTCTACGGCCGCCTGTTCATGATGCACGTCATGCGCGGCCCCTCCCGCGTCACCCCCGCCGAGCGCGAGATGATCGCCACCGTCACCTCGCTGGCGTCCAACTGCCGCTACTGAACCGTCGCGCACGCAGGGGCCCTGCGTAGAGTTGGCGGCGACGACCTCCTGGCCGAGTTCATCCAGAACGACTGGCGAAAGGCCGACCTCAACGACGCCCAGCGCGCCATGCTGGAGTACGCCGAGAAACTCACCCTCACCCCCGCCATGATGACCGAGGACGACATCCAGTCCCTTCGCGACGTCGGCTGGGACGACCGCGACATCCTCGACATCGTCATGGCCTGCGCCTACTTCAACTTCCGCGTCCGCGTCGTCGACGGCCTCGGCCTCGAGGTCTCGGACCGCACGGCCGAGATGTCCACCAAGGCCCGCGAGCACGCCGCCGAGATGGCGGCCGAGAAGGGCGTCGCCCTCCCCGGCGACATCTGGGGCGTCCGCGAGCAGGCGGAGACGGCTCGGGCGCGAACGTAGCCAAGCCATAGCAAGGTGAGACAACGCCTCCCGCTCGTCCGGAAAGGTTGAAGGACGGACGGGGGGCGTCCGGTTCTCCGGGTTCAACTGACGGAAGGCTTTGAACACAGGAGGTGGATGCGGATGTGCAAATTGTCCATGGGACAGCTTGGCGGACTGGCGCTGATCGTGGGACCGGTGATGGCCTTCATCATGTTCCTGCTGCAACCCGGCGGGGCCATCATTGACACGGCGGCGCCCTCCGACCCCATTGCCGCCATCAACGCGCTGGCGGACAACCGTGTGATGACCAACATCGCGGTGCCGCTGGTGGTCCTGGGGATCATGATCATGATCTTCGGCCTGTATGCGCTGCAGGTGTCCATCCGAAGCGCCGGGACGGGGGACGCGCTGTCGCGCGGGGGCCTCGCATTCATCATCGTGGGTATGCTCATCTGGATTTGGGCGCAGATGATGGCGCTGGGCATCGCCGTGGGGCCGGACCTGGCGACGGAGGACCAGTTGACGGGCATCTTCGTGGCGCGGGTGGCCGCAACGGTCGGCGGCGGCATGGCGGTGTCGCTGGGCTTCATCCTGTTCGTGCTGGCGCTCCCGGCCTCCGGGAGCCTCGACTTGTGGCTGAACCGCCTGGTCGCGCTGCTGTCGTTCGTCTCGCTGGCGTCTTTCGTGACGGCCGCCAGCGTGTGGGGAGACCTTGACCAGGGGCTGCAGCTGGCGCGGTCGCTCTACATCTTCTGGGTGCTCTGGATGGTCTACCGGGGCGTGCGGCTGTTGCGTGGGGAATCCTCCGGCGGCTAGCCCGCCGCCCCCGTGATGTCAAACCAGCCCTACCTCGACGCCAACCGCGCCAACTGGGATGACCGGGTGGAAGGCCACCTGGCCGCCAAGGAGTACCGCGTCGCCGAGCTGCTCCAGGACCCCGCCTGCGTCAGCAAGGAGGCCGTCTTCGCCGACGCCGAGATCGGCGGGGTGCGCGGCCTGCGCCTGGCCCACCTCCAGTGCCACATCGGCACCGACACCGTCTCGCTGGCGCGGCTCGGCGCGACGACGGTCACGGGGCTGGACTTTTCGCCCAAGTCCATCGAGGCCGCGAGGGCCCTCGCCCGCGATTGCGGCGTCGACGCCCGCTTCGTCCTCGGTGACGTCCACGACGCCCCCGCGCTGCTTGAAGAGCAGTTCGACGCCGTCTACACCGGCGTCGGCGCGCTCTGCTGGCTGCCGGACGTCCGGCGCTGGGCGCAGGCCGCGGCCGCCTGCGTCCGCCCGGGCGGCTTGCTGTATGTCCATGAGATACACCCCATCGTGCAGTCTCTGGGCGACGACTGGGGACCGGACGGCCCTCGGCTTGTGGACCCCTACTTCGAGACGCCGGAGCCCCGCGCCTTTGATGACGAGGCCAGCTATACCGGCACGGCCCGCCTCGCCCACACCCGCACGTACGAGTGGAACCACGGCATCGGTGAAACGGTCACTGCCCTCGTCGAGGCCGGCCTGCGCATCCGCTTCCTCCGCGAGCACCGGCGCCTCTGCTTCCGCTGCTGGCCCCACATGGTGCGTGACGCCGAAGGTTGGTGGGTCCTCCCTGAGAACGGGGAACGGCTGCCGCTGATGTTCTCGCTGCTGGCGGAGAAGGAGGAGCAGGCCCTCACGCGCCGAGCGTGAATTCGGCCACCACCGGCAGGTGGTCCGACGCCCGCTCCGCCTCCGGCGTCTCCACCACCCACGCCGCCGTGCACGCCGAGGCCACTTCCCCGCTCGCCATCACGTAGTCGAGCCGCACCGGCGCGAGCGCGTAGTTCGGCCTGGGCACCAGCGGCGTCGGGTACGTGTGTGACGTCACATCGCGCGCCGCCAGCACGTCCACGAACCCGGCCCGCGCGAAGTACTCGCAGACGTGGGTCTCCGGGCGCATCTCCTCGTCCATGAGCCGTCTCGCGAACAGGGGCCCGTCGTAGCCCGCCGGCAACGAGTTGAAGTCGCCCATGACCAGCGTCGGCTCCCCCGGCCGCGTCTGGCTCACCGCCGTCTGCGCCTCCTGCAGCCGCCCCAGGCTCGAGTACGGGTTCAGGTGCGTGGCCACGACGTTGACCTCGTGCGCGCCGTCCGTCAGCAGCATACGCACCAGCCCGTGGTGCATCGCCGCCGTTGTCGTCGACGTGGCCGCCGGCCTCCACGGCTCTCGGTACAGCAGCGCGACGTGAAACCCCGAGGGCGCGACCGCCAGCGTCCCCTCCATGCCCACGGCGCCGCAGAACGCCCGCATGCGAGCGCCCCCGCCCTCCGCGAAGCCGCAGCACTCGTTGAGCGCGAGCACGTCCAGCCTGACGTCGTTCACCAGCGACGCCAGCATCCCGGTCCGGTCCTCGCTGCCGCCCGCGCCGTCGGACACCCCGCCGAAGAGGATGTTGTAGGTCATCACGCGCAGGGTCTTGGGCATCGTCGCTCCCCTCTACTCGCGCCGCCGGCAAAGCGGCGCACTCAGAGCATAGCCGGTGCGGCCCCCGCTCGCAGCCACTCGCGCCGCCTTCTGCCCGCCATGACACCGGCCGTGTCGGCTCCTATCTGTCGCAAATAGGGCCCGTGCTACACTGAATAGCGGTGGCCGTACTTGGCCCAGGAGGTAAATCACGTGAATTGGCTGGACTGGGCGCTCATAGCCGTTCTGGCCGTCAGCGCCTTCGCCGGACTTCGCGTGGGGCTCCTCTCCGCGGTGGCCATCTTTTTCAGCCAGCTCATCGCGTGGTATTTCGCTGGCCAGGTGAGCACCGCCGCCGCGCTCGGCGTCGAGGCGTATACGGACTCGACGACGGCCCAGGCCGTCGTCACCGTCATCATCTACCTGGCCCTCCTCGCCGTCGTCCTCTACGCCGCCGCCAAGTTCATCAAGGTGGTCAAAACGGTCATGTCCAGCATGACCCTCGGGCTCTCCAACGTGGCCGACCGCGTGGGGGGCCTCGTCTGGGGCTTCGTTGTGGGCGTGATGGTGGTTGGCGCCGTCGTCCTCATCCTTGCGCGGCTCACCTACCAGATCGACCTTTCCGCCGTCGACACCTCCGGCCAGACCTTCGTGAGCATCGAGGAGGGCGAGGTCATCCAGGAGGGGCTCCAGAGCCTCCTCAGCGAGTCGCAGGTCGCCGCCGCCGTCGTCCGCGTGGGGGTCGCCCTCCCCGCCGATGCGCTGGGGCTCGCGCCCGGCGGTTTCGGCACGTCGCTGGAGCTCCTCGACCAGGCTCTCGACTGACGGCGCAACCCTTGCCATAATGCGCCCAACCGGACAGGCACGGAACACCCTTGGGCGTCGCATCCGTTCGTCCTGAGGAAAATCAAAGGATGAGCGGATTGGGCCGGACGTAGCGGAGGGCGTTCCAGCGAGAGGAGGCGCGCTATGGCAACGACAGTGGGTTCGGGCGATTTCACCTACGAGGTCGCGGAGGGCTGGGGCGAGCTCCCCGACGGCATGGAGTGGGGCCAGATCGGCTCCGTCAATACCGACTCCCAGGACCGCGTCCATGTCTTCACCCGCACCTCCAACCCCGTCATGGTCTTCGACCGCGACGGGAAGTTCCTCAGCACTTGGGGCAGTGACGAGTTCGGCGACGCCCATGGCCTCTGCACCGACGCCGGCGACAACCAGTACTTCGTCGACCGCGCCGGCCAGGTCGCCATGAAGTTCACCAGTGACCGCAAGAAGGTCTTCGAGATCGGGAACCGCGGCCAGCCCTCGGACACCGGCTACACCGACGAGAACCGCGAGGTCCTGCGGCCCGCCGGGCCCTTCCACCACCCGACGGACATCGCCCTCTCGGCCTCCGGCGGCTTCTACGTCTCCGACGGCTACCGCAACTGCCGCGTCCACAAGTTTGCCGACGACGGCACCCTCGAGTACTCGTGGGGCGAGCCGGGCACGGGCCCCGGCCAGTTCAACCTCGTCCACAGCGTCTGGGAGGCCGAGGGCAAGGTCTTCGTCGCCGACCGGCAGAACCACCGCATCCAGGTCTTCACCCCCCAGGGCGAGTACCTCGACGAGTGGGGCGGCTTCATCCAGCCCTGCAAGCTCTTCGTCGACAGCAACAACATCATGTACGTCGCTGAGCTGCAGTCGCGGGTGACCATCCTGGACCTCGAGGGCAACGTGCTGGCCCAGCTCGGCGACCCCGAGTACCGGAAGCCGGAGCCCGGGCAGTTCATCGGCCCCCACGGCGTCTGGGTCGACAGCCGCGGCGACCTCTACGTCTGCGAGGTCCTCATGGGCCAGCGCATCCAGAAGTTCCTGCGCAAGTAGGCCCCTGGCGACCACGGCGGCACGAACGGGGTGCGGCGGCGCCCGCCTCGTTCGCTCTGCGCCTGTCGAAGCCTGTCCTGAGGTTCTCGAAGGGGGCGGCAGCTCACGCACGGGCCACCGCCCCATCCTTGACGCCACGTACGACGCGGCTAGAATCGTGTAGGTGTCCACGAGCAGGCGGGAGCGACGCTCGCCCATGCGCCCGCTCGTACGCAAGCCATGTTCCGGGGGTGGCGCCTATGCCCACGGTCAGGGGCGTGACCTTCGCCGGCGTCGAGGGCGCGGCGGAGCTGTTCACGCCGGAGTTCTGCGTGTACTTCTCGCACATGCACCGGACGTTCGCGCCGCGCGTTGCCGCGTTCCGGGAGGCCCGCTCGCAGACGCAGGGCCGCGCCCTCGACGGTGAGTTGCCGTCGTTGCCGCCGGCCGGAGACGCCGCGCAGCCATGGCGCGTGCCCCCCGTGCCCGCCGAGCTCCGCAAGCCCGGCATCGAGATCACCGGGCCCGTCTCCATCACCCCCATGTTCATCAACGCCCTTAACCCCGGCGCCGACGGCGTTCGCGCGGAGGGCGACCTCGACGACGACGAGGACTCGGCCGGCCACCGCCTAGTCGACACGGTCCGCGCCGCCCACAACCGCGTGCTCGCCGTGACGGGCGGCCTGACGTACCGCGACGAGGCCCGCGGCCGCGACTACGCCGTTCAGCAAGGCCCGCTCCCCTTCTTCATGCACCGCGAGCGTGGCCTGCACCTGGACGAGCCGGAAGTCACCATCGGGGGGGTGCCGGTGTCGGCGGCCATCCTCGGCGCGTGCCTCACCCTCTTCCACGCCGGGCGCGCGCAGGTCGAAGCCGGGCTCGGCATCTACTTCTACCTGCCCAAGATCGAGTCGGCGACGGAGACGGCCTTTTGGCGCGGCTTCTTCGCCGAGAGCCAATTCCGCCTCGAACACCTGCGCACCGCCACCATCCGCGCCATCCCCCTGATCGAGTCGCTGCCCGCCGTGTTCCAGATGGAGGAGATCCTACACCAGCTCGGCCCCTACGGCGCGGGCCTGAACGCCGCGCGCTGGGACCTGAAGGCCAGCATCCTCGAGTACGTGATGGCCGACCCGGACATGGTCTGGCCGGACCGGTTCGGCGTCGACATCAAGACGACGGACTTCATGTCCAACATCTTCCGCCGCCTCGTCGCCGTCTGCCTCAAGCACGGCGGCGTCGCCATCGGCGGCATGGCGACGGCGCTCCCCAGCCGCGACGAGGCCGTCAACGCCGCCGCCGCCGCGTCCATCCGCGCCGACAAGGAGTGGGAGGCCGCGCAGGGGTTCTCCCGGGGGTGGGTGGCCCACATCTTCCACATGGGCGTCGCCGCCGCCCCCTTCAAGGAGCTCTCCGACAGCGGCTTCCAGCCCACGGCCGCCATGATGGACCCCGACAACTACCCCATCGAGATCAAGCGGCCCGAGGGCAAGGTCACCATGGAGGGCACCCGCCGCAACCTCCGCACCCTCATCGAGTACGTCGAGGGCTGGCTCAACGGCCGCGGCGCCAAGGGCATCGACAGCCTGGCGGGCCGGCCCGGCCTGCACCCTGCGCTCATGGAGGACCTCGCGACGGCCCGCATCTCCGCCGCCCAGACCGGCCAGCGCATCATCCACGCCGCGCCCGACGACGAGACGGGCGAGACGCACACCCTGGAGGTCGTCAAGCGCATCCTTCTAGCGGAGGAGGAGGACATCCTGGCGCGGTTGGCGGAGGACGCCCCCGACGCCGGTGACGCGGCCCGCGAGGAGACCGTCGCGCGGTACCGGGCGGCGACCAGGGTGGTCATGCGGTGGATCAAGAACTACACGGAGTTTGACTTTCGGAGCCTGGGCTCGTATACCAGAGAAGACCTCGCGGCCATAGCCGCAGCCCCGGACGCCTTCTAGGCAGCGGAGACCCCTCCGGGGCAGCACATCACAACGGGAGGACACAGTCATGGCGACGGGCACGCAAGCGCAGACCCTTCGGGAGGTGCTGGACTACGGCGCGGGAGACCATCCCGCCTTGGTGGCCCCCGACGGCCCATCCATCTCGTATGACGACCTGCGGGCGCAGGTTGACCGGCTGCGGACGCAGCTCCGCGAGCTCGGAATCGGCAAGGAGGACCGGGTAGCCATCGTGCTGCCCAACGGCCTTGAGTCCATCGTGACGTTCCTGGCGGTCACCGCCGCAGCGACGGCAGCCCCGCTGAATGCCGCGTACAAGATCGACGAGTTCGCCTTCTACCTCGACGACACCAACGCCTCGGCCGTCATCACCGGCCCTGAGGGCGGCGAGGCTATCGTCGAGGTCGCCCCGCCCGGCGCGCTGCACATTGTCGCGACGATGGCCGGCGACGGGCAGGTGAGCCTGACCGCCGTCGGTGAGGGCAAGGGCGCCAGCGACTCGCCGTGGCCCGCAACCGACGACGTCGCCCTCGTCCTTCACACCAGCGGCACCACGTCGCGGCCCAAGCGGGTGCCGCTGACGCACCGCAACCTGACCACCTCGCTGCGCAACATCGCCGCCACCTACGACTTGACGTCGGACGACGTGGCCCTGTGCGTCATGCCCCTCTTCCACGTGCACGGCCTCGTCGCCTCCACGCTGTCGACGCTGCAGACGGGCGGCACGGTCGTGGCGCCGCCGCGCTTCAACCCCCTGAACTTCTGGCCCGTGGTCAGGGAGCACAACGTGACCTGGTACTCGGCCGTGCCGACCATGCACCAAGCCCTGCTGGCCCGCGCCCGCAGCACCAAACCGGAGGTGCCGGAGACCCTGCGCTTCATCCGCAGCTGCAGCGCCGCCCTCCCGCCCGTCGTCATGGACGAGCTCGAGCAGCAGTTCGGCGTCCCGGTGCTGGAGGCCTATGGCATGACCGAGGCCGCGCACCAGATGTCCTCGAACCCCCTCCCGCCCGGCAACCGCCTCCCCGGCGCCGTCGGCCCCGGCACGGGCGTTGAGATCGCCATCATGGACGAGGAGGGCACCCTGCTCATAAGCGGCGAGCGGGGCGAAGTCGTCATCCGCGGCGACAACGTCATTTCCGGCTACGAGAACAACCCCGAGGCCAACGCCACCTCGTTCACCAACGGCTGGTTCCGCACCGGCGACGAGGGCATGCTGGACAACGACGGCTACCTGACCCTGACGGGCCGCCTGAAGGAGATGATCAACCGCAGCGGTGAGAAGATCTCGCCGCTGGAGATCGACAACGCGCTGCTGGACCACCCGGCCGTGGCGGAGGCGGTCGCCTTCGGCGTCGCGCACCAGACCCACGGCGAGGAGCCCTCGGCGGCCGTGGTGCTCAACGGCGAGGTGACCACGCAGGAGCTCGTGGCCTTCTGCCGAGAGAAGCTGGCCGACTACAAGGTGCCGCGCGTCATCCACGTCATGGACGAGATCCCGCGCGGCCCAACGGGCAAGATCCAGCGCCGGTTCCTGACGGAGATGTTCTCCAAGTAGGAGGCCCTTACGCCGGCTGCCGGGATGGCCGGTGAGGGGAGGGGGACGACGTGAAATTCGCGATTTACGGGGCCGGTGCCATCGGGGCGTGGATGGGCGCCAAGCTCAGCCTCGCCGGTGAGGACGTCGCCCTCATCGCGAGGGGCCCCCACCTCGCGGCGATGCAGGAGAACGGCGTCACCGTGCACAGCCCCGACGGCGAATTCAACGCCAGAGTCTTCGCCACGGACGACGCCAAGAAGGTAGGTATCGCCGATGTCGTGGTCCTGGCAGTGAAAGCGCACGGCCTTCCCGCCATCGCGCCGTTGCTGGGGCCGCTGCTCGGGCGAGAGACGGTGGTGTTGCCGGCGCAGAACGGCATCCCGTGGTGGTACTTCCACCGGCATGGCGGGCCCTGGGACGGGACCCGGCTGGAGAGCGTGGACCCGGACGGCATCATAGAGCGGCACATTCCCAACGAGGACATCCTGGGCTGCGTGGTGTACCCCGCGGCCAACATCGTGGCGCCGGGCATCATCGAGCACTCGGAGGGCAACCGGTTCTCGCTGGGCGAGCTCGATGGGACGACGTCGGAGCGGGCCAAGGCGATCTCTGCGTCGCTGGGCGCCGCGAGGATTCGCGCGCCGATACGGTCCAACATCCGGCAGGAGATCTGGGTCAAGCTCATGGGCAACCTGGCCTTCAACCCCATCAGCGCGTTGACCCGGGCGGGCATGGCGGAGATCGCCCGTGACCGCGACGCCAGCGCGCTGGCCCGCGCGATGATGGAGGAGGCCCACGCCGTCGCCAACTCCTTCGGGATCGAGGTGCCCATCAGCATCGACCAGCGGATGGCGGGCGCGGAGAACGTGGGCGACCACAAGACGTCCATGCTGCAGGACGTGGAGACCGCCCGGCCCATCGAGATCGGCGGGCTCGTGGGCGTGGTGCTGGAGCTCGGCAAGATCGCCGGCGTGCCAATGCCGTACACGGCAGCCGTGTACGCCTGCGCCAAGCTTCTCGGCACGAAGGTCCTGGAAGCGGCGGGGCGGTAGCGCGGGCAAACACCCGGCGCCTACAGGCCCCAAGGAGGACTCGGCCCGAGTATACTGACGCCGTGCCCAACAGCCCTGGAGCGTCCTGACTCGCCAAGGAGGGAAGAAATGTACTTCAACTCAAGAAGGTCAGCCATTCACGCAAAGCACGGCATGGTGGCCACGAGCCAGCCCCTCGCCGCGGTGGCCGGGCTGCGCATGCTCATGGCCGGCGGCAACGCCGTCGACGCCGCCGTCGCCACGGCCGCCTGCCTCAACGTCGTCGAGCCCATGTCGACGGGCGTGGGCGGCGACCTCTTCTCCCTCATCTGGCTCGCCAAGGAGAAGCGCGTCGTCGCGTTGAACGCCAGCGGACGCGCCCCCGCGTCAGCCGCCATCGAGGACGTGACGCGCCACGGACTCGAGCACATCCCCGGTGACAGCGCCTGGTCCGTCTCCGTTCCCGGCACCGTCAACGGGTGGGACACCATCCTGCGCGAGTACGGCACCATGTCGCTCGCGGAGGTGCTGCAGCCCGCCATCGAGTACGCCGAGCAGGGCTACGCGGTCACGGACGTCATCGCCTACCAGTGGTCGGGCGGTGTCGACAAGCTCTCGCGCTACCCCTCCGGCCAGGAGTTCCTGGTCGACGGTCGGGCGCCTCGCGAGGGCGAGGTCTTCCACTCGCCGAACTTGGCGCGCACCCTGCGGGCCATCGCCGAGGGCGGCCCGGACGCCTTCTACCGCGGCCCCATCGCCCAGAAGATCGCCGACTACGTGCAGCTCCGCGGCGGGTGGATGACGCCCGAGGACCTCGCGGCCGACTACCCCACCTGGGACGAGCCCATCAGCACCGACTACCACGGCGTCACCTGCTGGGAGTGCCCGCCCAACGGCCAGGGGCTCATCGCCCTCATGGCCATGAACATCGTCGAGGGCATCCCCATCCGCGACATGGGCTTCCAGTCGCTGGAGACGTACCACCACATGATCGAGGCCACGCGGCTCGCCTTCGCCGACGGCTTCGAGTACATCGCCGACCCGCGCGCAGCGCTCGTCCCGACGCAGCAGCTTCTTTCGAAGGAATACGCAGCCGAGCGCCGCGGCCTCATCAGCCAGGAGCTCGCCATGGAGACCGTGCCCTTCGGCAAGGTCCCGGCCGTGCACGACACCGTCTACCTCTCCGCCGTCGACGAGGAGGGGAACGGGTGCTCCTTTATCAACAGCCTCTTCGCCGGCTTCGGCTCGGGGCTGGTGGTGCCGGGCACCGGCATTGCGCTGCAGAACCGCGCTGCCCTCTTCTCGCTCGACCCCGAGCACGCGAACGCGCTGGCGCCGGGCAAGCGGCCCTTCCACACCATCATCCCGGCCCTCGCCACCCGCGGCGGCGACCTCTGGCTCACCTACGGCGTCATGGGGGGCTTCCAGCAGGCGCAGGGCCACCTGCAGGTCATCGCCAACATGGTGGACTTCGGCCTGGGGCCGCAGGCGGCGCTGGACGCGCTGCGCTTCAGCGTCGGCCTAGATGGGGTGGTAGACTTGGAAGAGGGGGTCTCGGCCGAAGTGGCCAGGGGGCTGGCCGCCCGCGGGCACCAAATCGAGGTGGTCGAGGGCTTCCGCCGGGTCGGCTTCGGCGGGGCGCAGGTCATCGCCCGGGACCCCGAAACGGGCGTGCTCAGCGGCGCGTCGGAGCCGCGGAAGTCGGGGGCGGCCGTCGGCTGGTAGCATCGCCGGTCTCGCTCGGGCCGCCGGCGCACGGAGGAACACCGGATGCGGACATCAGCGGCCCTGGCGGCCCTCGGGCTCATTCTCGCCTTGGCGCTCGCCTGCAACGGCGGCTCGGACGCCGAGACTGCCGCGGATTTCACCATGCCCCTCTACAGCGGCGCCGAGCACTTCGGAGGCGCCGCCGAGGTCAGCCTCAGCGACCTGGAGGGACGCCCCGTCATCGTCAACTTCTGGGCGCCCCTCTGCCCGCCCTGCCGCGCGGAGATGCCCCACTTCCAGGATGTGTGGGAGGAGCTGCAGGCCGACGGCAGCGACGCCCTTGTGCTCGGCGTCGACGTCGGCTCCTTCACCCTGCTCGGCGAGCGCCCCGCCTCCCTCGAGTTCTTGGAGACCATCGAGCTGACATATCCCGTCGGCGAGGCGCTGGACCGGAGCATCATCATGGACTACGAGGTCCGCGGCATGCCGACGACGGTCTTCATCAACGCCGATGGCACCGTCCACCGCAACTGGAGCGGAGCCATCACCAAGGGCCAGCTTGACGACGTCATCGCCGAGTTCATTGGGTAGGCGCCGCCCAGCCAACCCGTTCGCCCTGAGGCTCTCGAAGGGTCTCACGAACGGATTGGCCTGGGGGCCACTCCGGCAAACGCTTGCACAGAGGACGCCATGAACATCGCCGTCGCCACCGTCACCCTGCACCTGCCCGCCGCCACCTCGCTGAAGGACAAGCGCGGCGTGGTGCAGTCGCTCATGGCGCGCCTCCGCGACCGCTACAACGTCTCCGTGGCCGAGGTCGCCGGCCAGGACTCGCACCGCAGCTCGCAGCTCGGCCTGAGCGTCGTCAACACCAGCTACGTCCAGGCGCACGAGACGGTCCAGAGCGTCGTCCGCTTCATGGAGAGCGAGCTGATTGGCAAGGGGGAGGTCGTCGCGGTCTGGCAGGAGGTCCTCGGCGGCTTCGGCGACGAGCCTCAGCAGCAGTAACCGGTGGGCCGGCCGCTCGCTTGACACCCCCCATAGGCCGCACCTATATTCCGCCGCGTTGGAGGACGCATGGCCTGGGCTGAGCAGATTGTGCAGGGGCTGAAGGACGCGGGCGTAAGCCTTGCCGCCTACGTGCCCGACGGGGTGACGTGGCGCGTCCTCCGGCTGATGGAGCAGGACCCCTTCTTCCACATGGTCCCCGCCACCCGCGAGGAGGAAGCTGTCGGCATCATCTCCGGCGCCTACGCAGCCGGGCAGCGCGGCGCCGTCTTCATGCAGAGCAGCGGCTTCGGCAACACCGTCAACGCGCTGGCGACCCTCAACATCCCCTACCGCATCCCCTTCGTCTGGTTCATCGGAATGCGGGGCGGGCCCGGCGAGTTCAACCTGGCGCAGGTGCCCGGCGCCCGCGCCATCCCCGGCATCCTGGACGCCCTCGGCCTCCAGTACTTCCACCTCACCCGCGAGGACGAGCTCGACCGGACGCTCTCGGGCGTCATCGCCCTCACGTACGCCGGCCGGCTGCCGGTCGCCAACCTGCTCTCGACGCTGATGACGGGAGGCCGCGATGCTCCGCGTTGACGCCATCAGGGCCGTGCTGGACCGCGTGGGCGACGCCCCCATCGTCTCCAATCTCGGCGGCACGACGTTCCACCTGCACAACCTGGACGACCGCGACGCCAACCTGTACATGTGGGGCGCCATGGGCCTGACCTCGTCGGTTGGCCTCGGCATCGCCCTCGCGGCGCCCGACCGCAAGATCGTCGTGATGGACGGCGACGGCTCCCTGCTCATGAACCTCGGTTCGCTGGGCACCATCGCCCGCCAGTCGCCCGCCAACCTGGTCCACATCGTGTGGGACAACCACCAGTGGGCGGGCACCGGCGGCCAGCCGACGCACACGGCCGTCGTGACGGACCTCGCCGCCGTCGCCCGCGGCTCCGGCATCCCGAAGGTGGCCGCAGTCTCGACGCTGGAGGCGCTCGAGGAGGTCTTCGACCAGGCGATGCGCGAGGACGGCCCGTGGTGCATCGTCGCCGACGTCGAGGGGAGCGACAACCCCGACCGCCCGGACGTGTCGATCGAGGAGAACCTCCAGCGCTTCCGCCGCACCTTCGACCGCCCAGCCTCCCCCTGATCCGCCCTTGACCGCGACGCCCGCCACTTGCCGCTCCCGCGGGCCGCACCGTACTATGAGGTTACGATTACGCTGGAGGCCGCCATGGACTGGACACCAAGCATCGTTCCCGTGGCCGCGCACTACGGCTCGCACATGACCGACCCCACGCCCTACTACTCGACCTTCACGGGCCGGGGCGGCGGAGACCCCGTGCAGTTCCACGCCCTCATCGAATGCGACGGCCCCGACGGCGAGGCGCGGTGCCAGGCCGCGATGTCCTCGCTGCGCCGCCGCCTCAGCGCCCTCGGAGGCACCTCCCTGACGACGGCGATCAACGGCGCCTTCCAGGCTTGCCACCAGGAGCTTTCGACGCCGGGCGGCGCGGGCGTCGGCGTGACGCTGCTGGCCGCTCGCGGCGAGGAGGCCTTCCTTGCCGCCGTGGCGGACATCGCCGTCTTCCAGCTCGACCGCGCGGGCGTGCGCCGCGTGCGGCTCTCCGTGCCGGGCACCATGTCCGCCGCCCTAGGAAACCTGCCCGAAGTGTCGCCGGCCATGGAACGACTCGACCTGCAGCCCGGCGAGACGGTCCTCATCTGCGATTCCGGCATCACCGCCACGGCCAACATGGACGGCCTCGCCGCCGTCCTCTCGTCGAGCCCGCGGGCCGCGGCCGACAATCTTGCGTCCCTGATGAGCAACGCGGAGCTCTTCCTCGGTCTCATCCTGGTCTCGCCGGCGGACTAGCGCCATGCTCATGCTCGGCATCGAGACCTCCTGCGACGAGACGGCGGCCAGCGTCGTCGCCGACGGCCGTCGCATCCTCTCCAACGTCATCAGCTCCCAGGTCGAGGTGCACGCGCGCTATGGCGGCGTCGTGCCGGAGGTGGCCTCCCGCCAGCACATGCTCGCCATGACTCCCATCTACCGCCAGTCCCTCCAGGAAGCGGGCGTCATCCCCGGCGACCTCGACGGCGTCTCGGTGACGGCGGGGCCCGGGCTGGCCGGGTCCCTCCTGGTCGGCGTCAACTACGCCAAGGGCCTCGCGATGGGCCTGGGGCTTCCCCTCTACGGCATGAACCACCTTGAGGGCCACATGTACGCCGCCTGGCTGGAGGAAGGACCGACGCCCGAGGAGGCCGTCGGCTTCCCCATCGTCTGCCTGCTCGTGTCCGGCGGCCACACGGACCTCGTCCTCATGCGCGGCCACGGCGACTACCATCACCTCGGCGGCACCCGCGACGACGCGGCCGGCGAGGCCTTCGACAAGGCCGCGCGCGTCATGGGCCTCGGCTTCCCGGGCGGGCCGGCCATCCAGCGCGAGGCGCAGGAGGCATCGAGCGTGGAGCCCCTGCCAAGGGCGTGGATGCGCGGCACGCTGGAGTTCAGCTTCAGCGGCCTCAAAACGGCCGTCCTCCACCGCGCCAGGGAGCTCGGCGTGGGCGTCGGGCTGCCGGACGGGCCGACGGAGCTGGACGACGACGGCCTCGAACGGCGGCGCGCGCTGGCGGCCGGCTTCGAGGAGGCCGCCGTCGACGTGCTGGTCGAGAAGACCCTTGACGCCGCCCGCCAGACCGAGGCCCGCGGCATCCTCATCGGCGGGGGCGTCTCCGCGAACGCCGCGCTCCGCGAGGCGATGCGGGCGCGCGCCCACGTGCCAGTCCTCATCCCCCGCCCGGCCCTGTGTACGGACAACGGCGCCATGATCGCGGCCGCCGCCTGCCACGGCGTCCAGCGGGGCCTGCAGCCCGATCTCGCGGTCAACGCCAACCCGGGCCTGTTCTTCTAGCGAGGGGTGTGTCCCGGCAGGGTTGACGGAACGCCGCGCCCGTTCCTAGTATGCGGACGAACGCCTCGTTTACGTGCCCTTTTTGTGCGACAGGTAAGGAGGGCGCCATGCAGTCACATTCCTTCGACAATGAGTTCCGCATCACTCCCGAGCACAAGTTGCAGTACGTGCGTGACGGCTTCGTCAAGCTGGAAGGGTTCTTGGTAGTGTCTCCGTTTGAAATCAGGAAGCCTTAGATTGGCGGGGCCGGTAGGGGCCGCGAGGCCCCGGAACCGGGTACTGCGCCGAGACCAAGCCGGACAGCCACTCGATGCTGTACACGCTGTCCGCAAGGCCCGCCGCCATCGCGGGAGTGCGGTCGTACCCCCGGTTCAGCGTCTTGTGGGGGCGGCAGAAATTGTAGTGCAGGAAGTACAGCGCAATCATGTAGCAGTGATTGGCGTACTTCTTGGAGAGGCCGTTGGTCAGCCGCGTAAACCGCCGCATCCCCATCCGCATACTGAGGTTCGACCGCTCCACGTAGGACGTGCTCACGTAGCGGTCCTCCGGGAGGCCGAAGGTAACGCCGCGCTTCACCCCAACACACGCTGCCGGAGAGTACCGCCGCGCTTCCTCTTTCGGGCCGTCCTCGTAGAGCTTGATGAGCTGCGCGTAGTCCACGTTCCCGCCGAACGCGCCTTCCACCGCATCCGGGTAGGCCGCGAGGCCGTCCGTCGTAAGCTGGATGCGCCCCTCCGTCCGCTCCCGAAGGTCGTCCATGACGCCGATAGCCGTCATGCCGTCGCGGACGCTGGACACTGCCCAGGTGATCATCAGCTTGGAGTCCGCGTCGAGGGCCGTCCACGTCCACGAGTGGCCCGCTTCCGGGGGCGCAGCCTTCGCATGGGGTACGTTGCGGTCCTTCGCGTAGATGGGCGCCCATATCTCATCGGCCTGTACGCGCTGCGTGTGGAGGTCCCGGACGTGGAGGTCGTGGTACTCGATGGCCGCTTGACCCGCGTACTCCAAGAGCCGCGTCACGGTGTTGATGCTGCACCGCTCCAAGCGGGTAATCGTCCGCATGGAGTTCCCTTCCACCATCAGGTGAAGGATGCGCTGTTGCTTCTCGGGACTCAATCTGTTCGCCATAGGTGCAGTGTATCTGAGCCCCGCTAGTTTGTCAAGCATTTTGTGCGGTTGAATTAACTAACACTCCCCGTTCGCCAGCCGTTCCCTTCGCGCTTACACGGCCATGCTCATGCGCGTCTGCGTTTCTCCCACAAAGTAGAACGGGGCGACGGGCGGGAGCTTTGGCCGCACGTCCTTCGTCAGCATCTCCCACACGCTGAGTACCTGCATCTTCGGGTAGCGTTCCCCGCGCAGCGTCACCTGCCCCTGCTTGGCGGCGAAGGTTTTGAGGGCCTGACTCGGCTGGTAGAGCGTCACCATGACGGACATCGGGGCCTTGATCTTCTGATTGTTCCAACTGGCCTGCACCCCAAGCAGCTTGTCCAGCTCGGGGCGTCCAATCTGCCCCTTGTGCATCTTTACCTGAATCGGGAGTTCCTCGCCCGCAGCGGTGTAGTAGCGAGCGTCCACGCCGCCGTCTCCCCGCTTCTTGGAGTTGGAGACGGCGTTCAGCAGCCCCGCTACCTTGTCCTCGGCCCATGCCCAGCCCGGTTGCCCGTCCTCGGCGTCGGCTTCGAGCATCAGGGCACGCTGCTCGAAGGCGTCCCATTCGTAATCCTCCCAACCCATCTTGTAGACGACGGGCGGGTTGTCAGGGGTGCGCGAGGTCAGCCGTTGCTCCATGACGCGGACAGCTATCGCGCTCACGTCGATGCCCAGGTAGCCGCGGCCCAGCTTTGCGGCTGCATCCGCCGCCGTCCCGCAGCCGCAGAACGGGTCGAGCATCAAGCCTCCAGGCGGGCAGCTCGCAAGCAGTAGTTGTTCTAGGAGGCCAAGGGGTTTCTGCGTCGGATAGCCGATGTACTCCCCAAGCCGCTTGTTGAAGTTGGTGAAGCCCGTCGGATTCCAGATGATGTTCTGCGGCGGGTTGCCCGCGTCGGCGTCGGCGTATCGCTTCAACCCCGGCCACTTCCCCTTCTTGCCGTTGCGATCCGCGACGGGGTGATGGATTAGGCCGGCCTCGTCGAGGGCGTCCAGCCGGTCATGCACCCCGTCAATGCTCTTGTAGCCGGGGATGAAGTGTTCCTCGATGTAGTCCGCATATGCGCCCGTCCTCGGCGCGGACCAGACGCGGTTCATGGCGTACACGTCGTACCCATGCCAGGGCTGCGTGCTGGGGCTCTTGCGCTCTGCGTTGTGGCGCGGGCCGGTCAGATTGTCGGCGCGGTATCGCCCGCGCTTGTCCTTCGACGGGTATGCTGCACGGAGCGCGTCGTCATCCTTCACCGTCGAAGCGTCCCCGCCGTTCCAGTATGCACGGGCGCTCTTGGCGTAGAACAGGATGTGGTCGGCGATGCGGCCGTAGCGTTGCCCCGCGTCGTTGTGCGAGGTTGCTCGCCGCCAGACGAGCACGTTGCGCATATTGGCCTCGCCGAACACCGCGTCCATGACGATGCGGAGGTAGTGGCTGGCGGCGTCGTCGCAGTGGAGGTAGATGCTGCCCGTCTTTTTGAGGACCCGGTGCATCTCCGCCAGCCGCCGCCCCATAAACAGGGCATAGGCGGCCATCGACGAGTCGTGCCCGCTCACCATGCGGATCGCGTCTATGGCGTTGCGGAGGGGGCCAGGCTGCAATCGCTGGTACTGGGTCTCGCTCTCAACGTTCCAGTGCCAGATGTCCCGCAACTGCGCGTCTACGCTGCCCTTGTCGCCAAAGACGGCAACATAGTTGTGATTGGAGTTGAAGGGCGGGTCGAGGTAGATGAGGTCCACGCTCTCGGCGGGGAGCTCGCGTAGGATGTCTAGGTTGTCACCGCATACAAAGGCGTTGCCGGAAAGATAGCGGTGCGCAACGGGGGGGGGGGGGGGTGACGTTTTCGCGCGCGCACGAGGATTGCGGGGCGCCGGGGCTTTCATCGCCATGACGGCCAGCCTTATGCGCCCAGCGCGTCGCCGTCCCAGCGAGCCCGCGCCGCTGCCCTTGCGATCTCCGACCTGCGCTCCGGTGTCAGCGTGGACGCCCGCGCTGGTCCGCCCTTCGCTCCGCCACGCGCCCGCTTGGGTGCCCGCTTCGGCGGCTCAACGTATTCTTCCTCTATCTCGCCGGTCGCTATCCGGCCTACCATCACCGCCGCCTGAATGGGGTCGGCGGGACGCTTCTCTCCGTTCGGTCCTATAGGCATCGTGGGCCTCCATTCTGGCCTATTATAGTCCAATATACGTACTCTAGCAGGGGGTGCGTGAAAAGTCACCCATTCCTGCGCACCATGCAATTTCAAAGAGAGACACTACCGGGTTCTTGAACCCCACCGTCGTCGACATGCTGCTTGACCGGACCGAGCGGGAAATGAGAGGGAACGCCAGGAGCTCAATGCACAATTCGGCTTTCAGTGGCGTTCAGTATGACTTTGAAAGTGACAAGAACGACGTCTACGAACTGATGGCGCGTCCCTATTTCCGGAAGGCGCTGACTGAACTGGCGGAATGCGACCTCTTTCTCACCTTTGAGGTTTGCTTTGAAATCGAGCAAAAGGTTAATGAGGGGTTTTCCTGGCACGTTGGCGTGCAGAGTTTCGGCTTCCAGTTCTCTCAGGAGTTTGGGTGCACGGTGTGGGCCCCGCTGCAACCGGTGGACCGACAAGGGCAACGGGGCGGAATGGCGTATGTGCCCCAGCACGTCATTTCTGGCGAGTTCGTGTACGACCAGCTGGAGCCGGCAGTCGTCTCAACATTGAGGGCCAAAGAGCGGGACGGTGTGAAGACGAGCTTCAAGGAGTATTTTGACCTGCGGAACGAGTTGTTGAATGCACCGGGCATGGCCACCATCCTCGAAGCACATCAGGTGGAAGACGACTTCCAGCCGGGGGACGTCTTGGTGTTCAACAAGTGGGTCGTGCATCGCAGCCTCGTCCTTGAGGAGGGGGAGCTTCCCAGGCGCGCAGCCTACGTGATGCGATTCGTCGACGCCGAATCGCGTTACGACTTGCAGCGAGCGCGGAATCTCGAGCTTCCCGTTGAGCTGTACTCAAAGGGGCCTTTCCCATACAAGCCGGTGACGCGCCAACACATCGAGATCGCCGAAGCAGGCGCAGCCGATGGGGACCTGCTCTCGGAATGCGCCTACTTCGAGGACCGCGACCGTCGCACCATCCGTCGAGGGTAGTCCGCGAACTACAGACGCGACCTCCGGCCCCGGCAACGGCCACCCTGATTGCGTTTTCTACACGTTTCCGTGTATCTTCCCTGTTGTGACTGGCCGTCACACAGCCTGTCTTGAGGAGGGAGCGTGACGCCACAGCGCCCACGCAGCCGAGGACGCTCGACGAGACCCCCACGGACTTCCAAGCCGCCATCGCGCCCCTGGGACGCCGGGGCCGTCCGCGCGCTCCGTGACCACCTCGGCGCGACACAGGGCGAGCTCGCGGACGAGCTGGGAGTGCGCCAGCAGACGGTCAGCGAGTGGGAGACCAGCATCTACCGCCCCCGCGGCGCCTCGGCCCGCCTGCTGAGCATGGTGGCCGAGCAGAACGACTTCGAGTACCGCGCGGAGTCGTCCGTGCCGCCTGAGGATGTGCCCGATGCTGCACGTTAGGGACCGGCCGCGACAGCAGCCGGTGCTCGAGCGCGCCCTCGCCCAGTACTGGCGCGACCACGGAGCGTCGTTGCCGCCGCTCGAGTGCGACGACGGCTCGCGCCTGCGGGTGCTCTACCCCGGCCGGGCCAGCGCGTCGGCGGGTCCCGACTTCCGCGACGCCGTCCTGCAGCGCGAGGGCGGCGAGGTCGTCCGCGGCGACGTCGAGCTCCACCTCCGGCGGGGCGGCTGGGAGGCCCACGGCCACGGCGTCGACCGCAACTACAACGGGGTCGTCCTGCACGTCGTGCTCCGTGGCGGCGACGGCCCGGTCGTGCTCGCGTCGGGCCGCCGCGCGCCGACGGCCGTCCTCTTCCCCCGCACCCTCGGCAGTCGCCGCAGGCGGGACGCCCCGCCACCCCCGCGCCCCCTGCCCCTCGCCGCCATGCCCACGTCGGCCCACCGTCTCGCCCGCACCCTCGACCGCGAGGGCGACGCGCGCTTCTTCGAGAAGGTGCGGGCGTTCGCCCAAGAGCTGCAGACGCCGGGAGATCCGTCCGAAGCGCTCTACCGCGGCCTCATGGGCGGCCTCGGCTACGGCGGCAACAGCCCCGCAATGACCCGCCTCGCCGAAAGTCTCCCTCTGCAGGCCCTCGAGCGCACGCTCCGCGGCGTAGAGCCGCAAGAGCGACGGGCCGCACTGGCGGCCGCCCTCTTGCGGGCGAGCGGGCTGTCGCCGGAGGGGCACCCACCCGGGCAGTCGGCGGCCGTGCTTTCGAGGGCAGACTGGAAGCTGTTCCGGGTTCGGCCAACCAACCACCCCTCGCGCCGGCTGGAGGGCATGGCGACACTCCTCGACCGCGCGTGGGACGAGGGGCTGGCCGCGTGGGCGGCTTCCCTTGTCCGCAAGGGCTCCGTTGCCGGCGTTCGCACGGGCCTCACCGTTGCCTCCGAGAGAAGCGGCGCCCTCATCGGCGCGGACAGGGCGTCGGACCTGGCAGTGAACGTCCTGCTCCCCTTCGTGCGGGCATGGGGCAACCGCAACAGGGACGCGGAGCTCGCGGCGTCGGCTGTGGCCCTCTACCGAGTATGGCCCGCTCTCCAGGAGAACGCCGTGACCGAGGAGGCCGCGCGGCTGCTCGCCATCGCCGATGACAGGGAACTTCGGCGCAGTGCGCGCAGGCAGCAGGGGCTTATCCGGGTGTACCGCCGCCGTCTGGGCGGCGAGTCGGCGTAGGCGATCCGCCTCCGCTAGCCCTCCACGACTCGCACGGCCCCGTCCTCGCCCGACTCCAGCAGCGCGGTGAAAGCGTAGCCGCGGCGCCGCAGCTCTTCGCTGCCGCCCTGGTGACGGTCGATGATGGCAGCGACGTGCGTGACCGTACAGCCCGCGCTCTCGGCCGCCTCGATCGCCTGAAAGAGGCTGCCGCCCGTGCTGCAAGCGTCGTCGACGATGACCACGCTCGATCCCTCGGCCAGCGGGCCCTCGATGCGGCGGCCCGTCCCATGCTCCTTGGCGTCCTTGCGCACGATGAAGGCCCGCACCGGCGTGCCCCGGTGGTGGCTGGTCACCGCCACGCTCGCTACGATGGGGTCCGCCCCCAGCGTGAGCCCCCCGATGGCCGACGCGCCCGCCTCCCGGACGACCTCGAGGAACTCGTCGCCCAGGAGCGCGGATCCCTCCGCGTCGAGGGATATGAGGCGGCCGTCGAAGTAGTAGCTGCTGCGCTGCCCCGATGTCAGGACGAAATCGCCGAAGGTCAGCGCCCCCAGCTCCACCGCAAGCTCCAGCACCCGTTCCCGCCGCTCCGTGCTCATTGCCGCTCCTTGTATTCCACGTACAGTTCGTGCTCCACGATGTACCGCTCGACATCCTCGGGGACGAGGCCCGCCAGCGATTCGCCCGCCGCCGCACGCCGCCGGATCTCCGTCGCGCTCACGCCCATGTCGAGGTCGACGGTCACCGCCCGCGCTGTCGCACCCGGCAGGATCCCGTCGAGGATGCCCAGGTCCAGCTCGCCCTGCGCCGGACGGCCCATCACCACCAGTGTGCAGCGGGCCAGCACCTCTGCCGGGGCGTGCCAGCGCGGCAGGTCCCGCACGGCGTCCGCGCCGAGGATGAAGTGGAGCTCCGCGGCCGGCCCGTACTCCCTCTGCAGCTCCGCCAGGGTCTCCTCGGTGTAGGTGGGCCCGGCCCGCTCGAGCTCCATCGTCGAGGACTCGTACACGTCGTACCCTGCGATGGCCGCGCGCACCATGGCGAGCCTGTGGGCGCCCGGCGAGATCTCGGTGCCGGCCTTGAGCCACGGGTCGCCGGCGGGAATGAACAGGATGCGGTCCAGCGAAAGGGCGCCAAGGGCGGCCGCCGCGGCGGCCATGTGTCCAAGGTGAATGGGGTCGAAGGTGCCGCCCAGGATCCCCAGCTTCATAGCGCGGCCTCCAGTGTGCGGGGAGCGTCCCCGGCATGGTAGGGAGCGCGGGATGGGCCAGTCAAGGCGGCCGTCATGCGGGTTGGAGCGCCTCTCCCCACGGGAATGCCCAGTCGCCGATCAGCACGACGTCGCCGTGCTCGATGCCCGCTGCCTCCAGCGCCGCGGTGACGCCGAGCCGACGGAACTCCCGCAGGAGCTGCCCCACGACCCTGTGGTCGTCGACGTTGGCCAGTGTGACGAGCCGCTCCGCCGCAGGCCACCGCACGATGAAGTCCCCCTCCTCGTCTATCTCCACGGTGCCCGAGCGAGACGGACGCCGCCTCGTTGCGGGGCGCGGCCGCTCCTGCGCGGGCGCCTCCGCACGGGGTGCTTCCTCCAGCGCCTGCAGCACGCGGTCGAGCACCTGCTGCACGCCCTCGCCCGTCGCCGCCGACATGACCATCGGCGTGACGCCCAGCCCCCGCAGCGCGCCCGTCACCTCCGCAAGCTGCGCCTGCGTCTCCTCGGTGTCCGCCTTGTTGATCGCGACCACCTGCGGCCGCCCCGCCAGCGAGGCGTCGTACATCGCCAGCTCCTCGTTCACCTGCCGGTAGTCGCCCAGCGGGTCGATCCCGCCGCCGTCGATGAGGTGCAGGAAGAGCCGCGTGCGCTCGGCGTGACGCAGGAAGTCGTGTCCCAGTCCGACGCCGAGATGCGCTCCTTCGATCAACCCAGGGATCTCCGCCAACACCACGGGTTTCCCACGGTTTTCCACCACCCCCAGCTGCGGCTCCAGCGTCGTGAACGGGTAGGCCGCAACACGCGGGCTCGCAGCCGTCACGCGCCCAACGAAGCTCGACTTGCCGGCATTGGGCGCGCCGATAACGCCGACATCCGCGATCAGCTTGACCTCCAGCCGCACACGGCAGGACTCGCCTGCCTCCCCGGCCTCACGCAGCAGCGGCTCCTGATTCACAGGCGTCACGAAGCGCGCGTTCCCCCGCCCGCCGCTCCCGCCCTGCGCGACGAGGGCCTCCTGCCCATCCCCCACGAGGTCGACACGCTCCCCCTCGCCCCCGTCAGCATTGAGGCACGTCGCGACGGTCCCAACCGGCACCGGGATCCGAACATCCTCGCCGCTGCGCCCGTGCTTGTTCGACTTCGCCCCCGCCAATCCGTGCCCGGCCCGGAAACGACGCTTCATCTGGAAGCGACGCAGTGTGTTCTCGGACGTGGTTGCCACGAGGTATACGGACCCTCCTCGTCCGCCATCCCCGCCGTCGGGACCTCCCCGGGCAACGTACTTCTCCCGCCGAAAGCTGAGGAAGCCGTCGCCTCCGTTTCCTGCTTGGACGTAGATTGTCCCGGTGTCAATCATTGGTAGTCTTTCTGGTGTAAGTACACTAGAAATGGTGGTTCCTATGATAAGGCGGGTGCATTAGTGGAGTTGAAGCTGCCCGTAGTAGGGGCTGCTTGTTTAGTGTAACAGGTGAAGTCTGTTTTCTGTGTGGGGGCTGGCCTTCCGGGACCTGGTGGGGGATCTGCGGTCTTCAACTGCGCTGGCGGCCTGCCCACTCCGCCCGGGAATTGTGGCCAATCCGGGAAATGTTCGCGTTGACCCTGTGCAAACCGCTGCCCTATACTTTCCATGCTTCCACTATCCCCTTGTGCGCCGGACCGAAGATCAGGAGGGTGTGTGGCTAATCCACCCCAGGAAGCCTGCGGCGTAGTCGGCGTCTACACTCCGGGCGAAGAAGCGGCGAGGACCGCATTCTTCGGCCTCTTCTCCCTGCAACATCGAGGGCAGGAGTCTGCGGGTATCGCCGCCTCGGACGGGCGTACCATCTCCTGCCGACGCGAGATGGGCTTGGTCAGCCAGGCCTTCCACGAGTTCGACCTCGACCGGCTTCCCGGCGACATGGCCGTCGGGCACACGCGCTACTCCACCACCGGATCGTCCACCCGCGACAACGCGCAGCCGCTGGAGGTTACGGGAGCCAACGGCCGCCTCGCGCTGGGCCACAACGGCAACGTCATCAACGCGCTCAGCCTCCGCACGGAGCTCGAGGAGTCTTGGGGACTGCGCTTCACGACCGCCACGGACTCCGAGGTCATCGCCCAGCTCCTCGTGAATGCGCCCGGCGCCGACTGGGGCGAGCGCGTTGGCTACATGATGCGCCGGCTGCAGGGAGCCTACTCCGTGGCGGCGTTGACGCCGCGCGAGATCATCGCCTTCCGCGACCCGCTGGGCGTGCATCCGCTGTGCGTCGGCATGTTCCGTGGCGGGTGGGTCGTCGCATCGGAGTCCTGCGCCCTGGACCACATCGGCGCGACGCTGCTCCGCGAGCTTGACCCGGGCGAGGCGGTGGTGATCGACAGCGACGGCCTCCGCAGCGTCCACGCCGGCAACGAGGGCGCACATGCCCTCTGTTCGTTCGAGTACATCTACTTTTCGCGTCCCGACAGCATCGTCGACGGCCGGCTCGTGCACGCGGCCCGGCGCGAGATGGGCCGGCAGCTCGCCATCGAGCACCCGGTGGATGCCGACATGGTCATGGGCATTCCGGACTCTGCCATCGCGGCAGGCACGGGCTTCGCGGAGGAGTCGGGGCTGCCGTACCAGGAGGGTCTGGTCAAGAACCGGTACGTCGGGCGCACCTTCATTCAGCCGGACCAGCGGCTCCGTGACCTGGGCGTGCGGCTGAAGTTCAACCCGCTGCCTGAGGTGCTGACGGGCAAGCGCGTCGTCGTTGTGGACGACAGCATCGTGCGCGGCACGACGACCCCCCACGTGGTCAACTTGCTGCGGAGCGCCGGGGCGAAGGAGGTACACCTGCGGGTGTGCGCGCCCCCCATCATCTCGCCGTGCCACTTCGGCGTGGACATGGCGACGAAGGCCGAGCTCGTGGCGGCCCAGAAGAGCGTGCCGGAGATCTGCGAGTTCATCGGCGCCGACTCCCTCGGCTACCTGAGCGTGGAGGGATTGTTCAAGGCGATCGGCCGGCCGCGGAAGCACAGCTGCGCGGCCTGCTTCACCGGCGAGTACCCGGTGGAGGTCCAGCTGGAGATGGACAAGCTGGCGCTGGAGCGGCCGTAGCCGTCCCGGCTCCCGGACCTCCCGGCCCCGGCATCCCCATCCGTTCTCCGGAGGGCATTGGCATTGGCAACTGACGCCTACAGGCAGGCCGGCGTCGACCGCGTCGCCGCGGGCAGCGCCAAGGACCGCATCTTCGCCATGGCCCGCTCGACGTTCACGCCCGGCGTGCTGGGCGACATCGGCGCGTTTGGTGCGCTGTACAAGGTGACCGGCTACCGCGACCCGGTCCTCGTCGCGCACACGGACGGCGTCGGCACGAAGCTGCGTGTGGCCAGCTTGATGGGCCGCTACGACACCGTAGGCGAGGACATCGTCCACCACTGCACCAACGACATCCTCACGTGCGGCGCTCAGCCCCTCTTCTTCCTGGACTACATGGGCATGGCCGCCCTGTCGACCGACAAGGTGGAGCAGCTCGTCGAGGGCCTCGCGCGGGCCTGCCGGGCGCTCGACTGCGCGCTCATCGGCGGCGAGACGGCGGAGATGCCCGGCATGTACCACGGCGAGGACGTGGAGCTTGTCGGCTTCGTCGTCGGCGCCGTGGAGCGCGAGGGCGTCATTGACGGCAGCGGCATCCGCGCGGGCGACGCCCTCCTGGGCCTGCCCTCCAGCGGGCTCCACACCAACGGCTACTCGCTCGTCCGCCGCGTCTTCGGCGTCGACGACGATCCGTCCGTGCTGCACACGCGCCACGACGAGCTGGGCGGGACGCTCGGTGAGGCGCTGCTGGTCCCGCACCGCTCGTACGTGGCGGCGCTGACGCCGGCGCTGGACCGCATCAAGGGCATGGCGCATATCACCGGCGGCGGTTTCCCGGAGAACGTGCCTCGGATGCTGCCCGAGGGGCTCTCGGCCAGGGTGGAGGCCGAGTCGTGGGTCGTGCCTCCTCTCTTCCGACTGATACAGCGCACGGGCATCATTTCCGAGGACGAGATGCGGCGGGTGTTCAACATGGGCGTCGGCATGATCGTCGCCGTGGCGCCGGAGGACGTCGCGGGCGTGCGCGCCGACGTGCCGGAGGCCTTCGTCGTCGGCGAGGTGGCGGACGCCGGTGACGGACCCCAGGTGACCTTCTCCTAGCCACGCGCGCAAACTCCCCGGAATCCTGCCCGCAGGCTGTTCTCAACCCCCTCCCGGTTTGGATACCATCGGTGGTGCATCCCCCCGCAGGAGGCGGCATGAAGGCCCTCATCAGTGTGTACGACAAGACGGGCGTTGTGGAGCTGGCGCGCGCCCTGCAGGAGGCGGGCTACGGCCTCGTCAGCACCGGCGGCACCCACCGGACGCTCACCGAGGCGGGCCTGGCTGTCGACCAGGTGTCGGATCTGACGGGCGCGCCGGAGATGCTGGATGGGCGCGTGAAGACGCTGCACCCCGTCGTGCACGGTGGCGTCCTGGCGCGCCGCGACCTGCCCGGGCACATGGACGAGCTGAACGCCCATGGCATCGAGCCCATAGACGTGGTGGTCGGCAATCTCTATCCCTTCGAGGCGACGGTCAGCCGCGAGGGCGTGGCCGAGCAGGACGTGCTGGAGAACATCGACATCGGCGGGCCGACAATGCTGCGCGCCGCCGCCAAGAACCACCCGGCGGTGACCGTTGTCGTCGACCCCGCGGACTTCGAGTGGGTGGCCGAGCGCATTCGCGCGGGCGGCACGACGTCCGAGGAGCGGCGTCGGCTGGCCGCGACGGCCTTCGCGCACGTTTCGTTCTACGACAGCCTTGTCGCCTCGTGGATGCGCGGGCCTGATGACCCATTCCCCAAGGAGCTCTCGATCGGCGTGCGACGGGTATCGGGCGAGTTGCGCTACGGCGAGAACCCCCACCAGCGCGGCGCCCTGTACGCGGACGCGCCCGGAAGCGGCGGCGTGGTCGCCGCCGAGCAGCTCCACGGCAAGGAGCTCTCCTACAACAACATCCTCGACGCAGACGCCGCGTGGCGCGCAGCCAACGAGTTCGACGAGCAAGCCGTGGCCGTCATCAAGCACACCAACGCCTGCGGCCTGGCCGTGCACGTCGACCAAGCTGAAGCCTACCGTCGCTCCTTCGAGGGCGACAGCGTGTCGGCCTACGGCGGCATCCTGGGCTTTAACCGGCCCGTGACGGGCGAGGCGGCTGAGGCGCTGCGCCGCGTCTTCTTCGAGGTCATCGTCGCGCCGGGCTATGAGGACGAGGCGCTGGAGGTCCTGCAGAAGAAGCGTGACCTGCGCATCCTGCGGGTGCGGGAAACGCCCGCGGGCGGAGTCGGCGGCGAGGCGCTCCAAGTGCGGCGCGTCTCCGGCGGGCTGCTCCTGCAGACGGCCGACGCCATCGTCGAGGACCCGACGGCGTGGCAGATCGTGACGCAGCGCGCACCCTCGGAGGCGGAGTTGGCTGACCTCGCCTTCGCATGGCGGGCGGCCAAGCACATCAAGTCCAACACCATCGTGCTGGCGAAGGACCGCGCGCTCGTGGGCATGGGCGCGGGGCAGCCGAACCGGCTCGTCAGCGTGCACCTGGCGGCTCGGGCGGCGGGCGACCGGGCGACGGGCACCGTGCTAGCCTCCGACGCCTTCTTCCCCTTCGCGGACGGGCTGGAGCTGGCGGCGGAGGCCGGGGTCACGGCAGTCGTGCAGCCCGGCGGCTCCATCCGCGACGAGGAGGTCATCGCCGCCGCCGACAGGGCGGGCATCGCGATGGTCTTCACCGGCGTCCGCCACTTCCTGCACTAGCGGGCACGCCGCACGGCCCTTGGCGAGGGCCTCGCCCCTACGCCTCCCGGTAGACCTCCATGTTGTCCTGCGGGTCGAAGCCGACGAGCTCCTTCGCGTTGCTGATGTCCCAGAACTTCCAGTCGTTGTTGGATACGCCGAAGAAGGTGGCGGCCCGCAGCGAGTCCGGCGCGGCCACGCACCGCTCGACCAGGTGGCCGAGGTCGCGGTGGCTGAGGATCGTCGCGAAGTGGCGGACGTTGGACGGGCGGCTGTCGCGCCGCACGGTGCCGAAGCGCAGCGCGATGAAGGACAACCCGTGCCTGTCGGAGAAATAGCGGCCCGCGGCCTCGCCCAGGCACTTGGCGATGCCGTAGGGGCCACTCGGCCGCACCGGCATGTCCGGCGTGACGAGGGGAAACCCGCCGGGCGTCAGCCCCGTGTAGTCGCCGGCGCAGATGTTGGCGTAGGGCTGGTCGAGCTCGTAGTTCTCGGAGGCGCGGTTGGAGCTCGCGAAGATGACGCGCTTGACGCCGGCGCGCCGGGCAGCCTCCAGGCAGTTGTAGGCGGCCGGGATGTTGTTCCGGTAGGCGTGGTGCCACGACAGGTTGCCGGCGGGATTATTGGCGAGGTCGACGACGGTGTCGATGCCCTCGAAGGCGGGCAGGATGGCCTCCAGGTCCGTCATGTCGGCGACGGTGGCCTCGAAGTCCTGGGGTGCGCGGATGTCGATGCCGGCGACGTCGTGGATGTCCTTGAGGGCGTCGCGGACGACGCCGCCGATCTGCCCGGTAACGCCGGTGATGAGGACGCGCTTGCGGTCTGCCATGTCGGTGCTCCGATCTTGTGGTGTGCGCTCGACGCCAGAGGCGTCCGCGCAGGGGCACGGTAGCGCGATGGGGCGGGGATGGCAAGGGTGCAAATTGCCCGTTGATACAGCTTCACTTGCCTTGCGGGCTGTGCGGGCTGTGGGCGCCCTTGAAACGTTCCGTAGTATCGGTACTCGTCCCGGCGGTAATCCAATTACAGGAGACCATTGCGCGCATGACCACCGCGACCGACATCCACGCCCTGCTCAAAGTGCACTTCGGCTTCGAGAGCTTCCGGGGGCAGCAGGAGGTTGTCGTGCGGCACGTGTTGGCCGGCGGCGACGCCCTCCTGCTCATGCCGACGGGGGGAGGCAAGTCGCTCTGCTATCAGCTCCCCGCGCTAGCGATGGACGGGGTGACGCTGGTCGTCTCGCCGCTGATCGCGCTGATGAAGGACCAGGTGGACGGCCTGAACGCCAACGGCATCGCCGCACGCTTCATCAACAGCACTCTGCCCGTGCGCGATGTCGAGCGCGTGCAGGCCGAGGTGCGCCGCGGCGTTGTGAAGATCCTGTACGTCGCGCCCGAGCGGCTGGCCGTCGAGGGGTTCCGCCGCTTCCTGGCCGGCCTGACCGTCAGCCTCATCGCCATCGACGAGGCCCACTGCATCTCCGAGTGGGGCCACGAGTTCCGGCCCGACTACCGCAACCTCCGCCCCCTGCGCGAGATGTTTCCGAAGGCCCCAGTCCTCGCACTGACGGCGACGGCGACGGAGCGTGTCCGACGCGACATCGTGGAGCAGCTCGGCCTGAAGGGCGCGGAGGTCTTCATCTCGAGCTTCAACCGCGCGAACCTGACGTACTCGGTGCAGCCCAAAAGCGATGTCGAGCGGCAGCTCCCGCCGCTGCTGTCGAAATGGAAGGGCAGCCCGGCCATCGTGTACTGCTACTCGCGGCAGGAGACGGAGGACGTGGCGGCCGCGCTGCGTAAGCGGGGATGGACGGCGCGGGCCTACCACGCCGGGCTTGGCGCCGAGGAGCGTCGCCGGACGCAGGAGGACTTCTCCCGCGACCGCGTCCCCATCATCGTCGCCACCATCGCCTTCGGCATGGGCGTCGACAAACCGGACGTGCGCCTCGTCGTTCACACGAGCCTGCCCAAGTCGGTCGAGAGCTACTACCAGGAGACGGGCCGCGCCGGCCGCGACGGGCTCCCCAGCGAGTGCGTGCTGCTGTACTCGTACGGGGACAAGCGGCGGCAGGAGTTCTTCTTCCGGCAGATCGAGGACGAGGGCGAGCGGCGCAACGCGCAGGCGAAGCTGGACCAGATGGTGCGGTTCGCGCAGCTGCACTCGTGCCGGCGGCGTTACCTGCTGGAGTACTTCGGCGAGCGGTGGGACGTCGACGACTGCGGCGCCTGCGACGTCTGCCTGGCGGCCCAAGACCGCGGCGAGTTCGACGCCACCGAGATCGCACAGAAGCTCCTCTCGGCCGTCGTCCGGACGGGCGAGAAGTACGGCGAGACGCACGTCATCCGTGTGCTGCTGGGCAGCCGGGACAAGCGCATCCTCGCCGCCGGACACGACGATCTGAGCGTCTACGGCATCGTGAAGGACTACGACCGGGTTCAACTTCGGGAAGCCCTCGGAATGCTGCGTGCACAGGGGCTGTTGGCGCTGAACGAGGGCGAGTGCCCAACGCTGCGGCTGACAGACGCCGGCCGGGAGTTTCTGCAGAGCCGTGCCACACTGTCGCTGCCGCGCCTGCAAGCGGAAGCCAGGCCCGCGTCGAGGGCGTCGGAGATGAAGTCGTCGGCCGGGACTCCGCTCGAGTACGACGAGGACCTCTTCGAGGAGCTGCGGACACTGCGGCGGCGCATCGCCGACGAGCAGGACGTGCCGGCGTTTGTCGTCTTCAACGACGTGTCGCTGCGGCACATGGCCGCGCGGCGGCCCGAGACGCTGTCGGCGTTCGAGCATGTGCCCGGCGTCGGGCAGGCAAAGCTTGCGGCCTACGGCGCGGCCTTCACCGAGGCCATCCGCCGCTACGCCGACGAGCACAGAATGCCCGCGAGGGCGTCAGTGGACGTGGGTGGGTCGTCAAACGGGCGGCGCGGAGCCACGTATGAAAGGACTTGGGAGATGCTGGCGCGGGGCCTGTCGGTGGAGGCGGTCGCCAGGGAGCGGGGGCTGGCGCCGGGAACGGTGATCAGGCACATCGAAGTGCTGACGATGCAGGGAAAGTCCATTGACATTACCTCGCTGTTGCCGTCGCCGGAGCGGTGGAGAGACATCGAGGAGGCGTTCAAGCGGCTCGGCTACGCACAATTGGGCCCGGTAAAGGAGAGCCTGGGCGACGAGTACAGCTACGAAGATCTGACCATTGCCCGAACGTGGCTTCGACAGCAGGGGCGACTACCGAGGGGGTAGGGGGCGTCTCCCCAATTCTCGTCTTCCGCCCCTCTGGGTTCCTGCCTCCGTAGGAACGACGGTCAGGTTACCGCTTCAGCAGCAGCGCTTGGCAGAACTTTGCGGTGTCGTAGAGGTCCGGGATGTCCACGTACTCGTTCTTGGTGTGCATGAGGTTGGTGGACATGCCGACGACGACCGCCGGAATGCCGTGGCGGTTGAAGACGTTGGCGTCGGTGCCGCCGCCCGTCGGCTGGAGGTTGGGGCGGAGGCCCAGGTCGCCGAGGACGCCTGTCGCGCGCTGCACCATGACGTGATCGCTCGGCAGGTTGTACGTGTGGAACTGCACCTTCAGGTCCCCGACGATCTTCGCCTCTTTGTAGTCGTCGCGCGCCTTGGCGAGCGCGTCCTCCACCTGGAGACGCAGCAGCTCCAGCGACTCGGTGTTGCGGCTGCGGAACTCGCCGGAGAAGGAGGCCTCTTCCGGGACGGCGTTCCGGACGCTGCCGCCGCTGATGAGGCCGACGTTGATGGTGGTCTCCTCGTCCATGCGTCCCTGCGGCAGCCTGCCGATGATGTCGGCCGCGATGCGGATGGCGGAAAGGCCCTTCTCGGGCTCGACGCCGGCGTGGGCGGCGCGGCCCGTGACGTGCACGTCGAAACCGACGTAGCTGGGGCTGGCGGTGATGACGGTGTTGACCGGCCCGTTGCCGTCGAAGACGACGGCCTGTCGCGCCTGCACCATCGAGAAGTCGAGGTTCCACGCGCCGACGAGGCCGATCTCCTCGCCCCGCGTGAAGACGAGCTGGACGGGGATGCGCCGCAGGCCCTCCTCCCGGATCGACTCCAGCGCCTCCAGGATGGCCGCGATGCCGGCCTTGCAGTCGCCGCCGAGGATGGTCGTGCCGTCGGTGTGGACCTCGTCGCCCACGATGCGGGGCTTGATGCCGCGCCCCGGCTCGACCGTGTCCATGTGCGCGGAGAGCATCAGCGGGTCCGAGCCCTCCTCGGACGCCAGCAGGTTGCCGTGGGCGTCGCGTGCGATGGTGAACCCGAGATCCGTCAGCCTGCGGGTGAGGTCCTGGGCGACCTCTTCCTCCTCGCCGGAGGGCGAGTCAATCTGCACGATGTCGCAAAACGTGGTGACCAGCCGGTCCTTGTCAAGCATGTAGGCCTCCGTGGTCGGGGGTTTGGGGAAGGTCAGGGGTATTGTACAGCAGGGGAGCGAACGAGGTGGGGGTGGTGAATAGCCGCTCCGTCACCAATCAGGCAAGCGGCCGCATTCTCACCGCGAGTACAGGGGGGATATCCGGCATTTGCGACCAGGAGAGCGTCTTGTGGTCTTCTTCAACGCTGTCGAAGGTGGGCTCGAGGAGGCCGTCCATCACAAAGCCGGCCTGAAAGCATGCGTTGAGCAGGGCGCCCAAGGGCCGGTGGAAATACCAGTGAGGCTGTGGCTGCCCGAGCATTGCAATTCCCTTTGCGGCGTATGGCTGTGAATACCGGGCCACTTTGATGGACCTCTCAACTGAGGCGGCCCCGCCGCGTTCGTGCCTCTCCATGACCATCATGATTTCAGGTGAATTGAAGCAGGGGTGCATGACCGAAAAGACAAAACGCGCGCCGGGTTTCAAGAGCGCAGGCAAGGCGTCGACGAGGGGCGCAATGTCCGACATGTCCATAAAGGCCATCGAGCAAACGGCTGCGTCAAAGCGCCCTTCACCCAGTCCAAGCAAGGCTTTGGAGTCAACGGCGTCAATCACTCGGTAGTCAACGAAGCGGTCTGCCTCCGTTCGAGTTCTCGCGATATCTATCATGGAGGCCGAGAAGTCGAAGGCGGTAACTGAGGCGCCCATCTCGGCCATACGGCGGGCGAACTGGCCATTGCCACAGGCAGCTTCAAGAACATGCTGCCCGTTCGTGATCTCAAGCAACGCCAACATGGCCGGTTCCACCAGCTTTCTGTGGAACTCGTTTCCCTCGCCCATCCGCTGGTCCCAGAAGGCAGCATTGGAATCCCACGCTGTCCTGGACTGGTTGTGCAGGCCCTTGAAGTCTGCTTCGCTCATGACCTACTCCTTCATGCGTCACGGATACATCGTCGTCTCAGCTTGATCTCCTGACTCTGCAACCACAACTTGCCCCGGTGACTCGCCCTCTACTGCCCACGCTCCCCAGAAACTTAGCCTCACTTGCATCAGGGACATCGCGGATATCACGGCCCGCGGAACACATAGCGCTCGCATTCTCCAGTTCGGAAGGGGAGTCCTATCTGAGAGTGGGCATTTCAAGCAGGCCGGGCGCCGCTATCCTGCAAGAAGCTGGAAATGAACCCACCTGAATTCGGCGCTTGGGCTCCTACCCAGCCGCCTCCCCGGCCCGCTCCTCGGCGGCGCGGCGGTCCGTCTCCTCCCAGAAGCGCTGCAGCGAGGCGTCGGCGCGCGAGTAGTCGTAGGTGTGGAACCGCCCCTGGCGTAGGCGGACGACGTCGCCGTTGAAGTAGCGCTCGTATAGGATCTGGCGCGAGCCGAACTGCGTGCCTATGAAGTCCCACACCAGCCGGAAGAGCCGGACGCGGTCGAAGGCGTTGGCGTTGGCGCCCTGGAAGTACTTGTCGATGAATGGCCGCATGGCGCCGTCGAGATCGCCCTCGGTGGGCGTGAGCATGAGACCGGCGGCGGCGAGCTGCTGGAGGATGTCGGTGACGCGCTGGTAGGCGTCCGGCGCCCAGTGACGCATCGCGTGGCACGGCTCCGGCGAGAGCCAGATGCCCTCGCCCTGCCAGGGTCCGGCGTCGGCCTCCATTGCGCGAAGGTAGGCGCGGACCGTCTCCGTGGTGTCGATGATCTCGGCGACCTTTTCCTGCACGTGGCTGTGGACACCGATGCCGATGGTGTCGCACAGCGCGTGTGCCATGCCTATGGCGAACTCCAGCTTGGCGATATTCTTGACGGCCACGTGCTGCATGTACTGCCGCCACATGATGCCGAGCGCCACCAGGTGGTTGTGCAGCTGCCAGTCTCCGTAACAGAACACGCGCTCCCACGGCACCAGCACGTCGTCGAAGACGGCGAGGGCGTCCATCTCGTCGAACCGGCTGGACAGGGGCTGGTCGTACAGCGGACGGCCCTTGTCGAAGCTCTCGCGGCAGATGAAGCTGAGCCCCTTCGTCGCCGTGGGGATGGCGAAGCCGAGGGCGTACATCTCCTCCTCCTCGCCGCGCAGTGGCCGGTAGGGCGGCACGAACAGCTCGTCCGAGAAGGGGGCTAGCGTCGCCAGCAGCTTTGCGCCCCGGAGGATGATGCCCTCCGACGTCGTGTCGACGACGCCGACGGGCACGTACGGGTCCGGCTGCTGTCCGATGGCGACGCCCCGGTTTACCTGCGGGTGGCCGAAGCAGTGGGTGAGCGAGAGGTCGTTGTCGCGAATGTAGGCGTGGTAGTCGACAAGGTTCCGGGCGAAGGACTTCTCCACCCGACCGTGCTCCTCGGCCATCTGCCGCGTGGCGGTGACCTGGATATTCACGTAGTCCGGTGTGCGGCCGAGGATGCCGTGGTGGGCATTGGAGACGATCTCGAGGGCACGCCGGCGCCGGAGCAGGTCCTCCTGGCTGTGGGGGATGATGAACGAGAGGCCAACGGGGTCGCCGGTGGCTGGCGAGGTGAAGGTCATGTCGTCGTGCAGGGCCGGGTCGTGCTGCAGGTCGAAGAGGTCGGCCAGCGTGCGCGCCATGCGCCCGAGCTTGGGGTGGGTGGTCACGTCGCGAATGAGTTCGCCCTCGAGCCAGATCTCGCGGGAGTCCCGGAGGCCCTCCAGGAACTGTTGGCCCGTGCGAATGCCCCCCATGACGCGTCCCCCTGAATACGCAGCGTTGCTCAGATTCTAGCAGGGTGGGCTGCGCGTTCCAACGCGGGCGCCTTTGCGACGCAGACCGGTGCCCGGCCGGTTGACCCAGCGCCGTCGCCGCCGCAGAGTTACGGTCGAGAGTCGTGAGAGTCGCCCGGGCCTAGCCGCGGGCGTGGGAGGCCGGCATGGAGAGCAAGCAACGAGTCAAGACGTTCTCCTTCCACTGGGGGAGCGGGTACATCGCGGAGGAGGCGCAGGTGGAGGGCGAGTATCACGTGCCGACCCTTCAGCTCATGCGCTACACGGACGGTCACGCCGCGGGAAGCGTGAGCGTCCGGTTCTGCCAGTACAACCACCGGGGAGGCTTCCGCCGTTCGCCGCTGATGATGGGCGAGGAGGAGGTCGAGATGATGCGGGAGGCCCTGCGGGCCACACCGGAACTCCGGGATCTGCTTCGGCGCATGGTGGATGACTAGCGGGCCCGTGGCAAAATTTGAGCCGCGGCTCAAATGTGCCGAGCTTGCACTGGCGTTCGGAAACGTGACGGCGTACACTAGACGGCGCAACTGGCATGTGCTTGAATAGCGGTGTGGCACGGACGGAGCGGCGTCTGGGTGTGTCCCGTGATTGACGCGAAACCGCCACACAAACATGCTGACTTTGGCATGGCGATGGGGTAGCATCCACAACAGCGCAGACCGCAGCCCGCTATGTCCGCTGCGCCTTGGGGACAGAGTCACGCGCCCGCGTATCCGCAGACAATCGGGCGGGGGAGGAACTGTACCGCGGGCCGGCCACCAAACAGCACGAGTGAGGAAGGGAGATAATGAAAGCCTACGGAATCAACCTACGCTGGCTCGCAGCGCTCGCTGTGCTCGTGATGGTCGTCGCGTTCGTCGCATGCGAGGGAGAACGAACGCAGGTTCCAAGCCCGACGCCCGTGGTGGCACCGACGGCAGTCCCGTTGCCGACGGCCACGCCGCGGCCGGCCCCAACGCCGGTGCCAACCCCCGATGTCCCCTCCCAGACGTACTCATATGCGGCGGCGTGCTCCAACATCACCTCCAAGTTCAACTTCACGCTGACCTCCTTCGTTGGCGGGATGACCTGGGGCGCACTGGTAGAGTTGACGGACGCCAACATCGGCGGCTACAGCCTGCTCAACCCGCCTGCGGAGCTTGAGGCGTTCAACCAGGCCCAGGTCAACTTGCTGACGGCCCTGCGCGACCGCGCGCTGCTGGAGCGCAGCGACAAGGTCGTGATCCAGGACATCCTGGCGGCGCTGGGCGGCCAGCTCCCGCCGGGCGCGGCCACAGGCGCAGCGCTGCCGCAGGAGTTGCAGGCCCAAATGGCCCAGTTCTTCGGCGGCCAGTTCGTGCAGGCTTTCGTGGCCCAGCAGGCGGCGATCGCAGCGCTGCCGGGCGACCTGCAGGCGTTGATGCAGGAGGCCAACTGCTCGGTGCAGGTGGGCTAGACCGCGAGCCCGGCCCAGCGCCGGGCGCCAGGCCAAGGCCTCAGCGCCCCTCCTCTTTGTCGCGGACCGGAACCTGCCAACACGTCCCGCTACAGGACCGACTGCGCGCGGCGCCGCCTCTTCTCGAGCAGCGGCCACTGGCTCTGGTTCCCCGCCGGGTGCCTGGCGTTGCCGCTCGTGCTAGTTGCCCTCAATCGGCGGAGTCCAGCGAGCCTGGTAACGGGATAGGCTGACACCGCGTCCCTTGTTCATGCAGGGAGGCCGGCGTATCATCCCGGCATGGCCGAACGCAACACGGAAGTCAGAGACGCGTTTCGCGCGAGCGTGCTCCAGCTCGTAGACGTCGTCGGTCGTATACCCGCCGACGGCTGGGGCAAACCCGGGCTCGGCGAGTGGAACGTGCTGGAGCTGGTCGCCCACGTCATGCGGGCCGTAGAGGGCCCCGTCGTGTACTCCGGGCAGGTGAGGCCCGTCGACATGGAGGGTGCGGCCACGTACTACCTCCAAGCTATGGCGGCGCCCGACATCCATGCGCAGGTCGCCGAGCGTGCGCGGCAGAGCACAGCGACACTCGGCGACGACCCGGCCACTGCCGCACGGGCCATTGCGGAGGGGGCGCTGGCGGCCATCGAGCAGATGGACGACGACGCGCCCGTGTCAACGCCCTTCGGCACGGTGCGGCTCATAGACTACCTGCCGACGCGCGTTCTTGAGGTGGTGGTCCACGCGATGGATATCGCTGGCGCAGTGGGCGTCGAGGTAGCGCCGCCAGAGGCCGCCCAGCACGTATCCCTAGCGCTGTTGGGGGAAATTGCGGTTGCACAGAGCGAGGGGACAACGCTGATGATGGCGTTGTGCGGCAGACATCCGCTGCCCACTGGCTATAACGTCCTGGGCTAGAACGTCCCCATCCGAGTATCACGACAAGCCTCTTTGAAACTGCCTCTCTTGCTTTCCAGATCTGTTCTTCAAGGCAGAGATGGCGCCTCTTGACACATGTAATAAACTAGTTTGTAGAACAAACTAAATACTTGACGAGAGGCACTGGAACAAGGAGGTGGGGCATGCAGGGTTCAGACGTAGAAGGGCAGGTGCCCACGCCGCAGGAGAGCTGGGCGGCGATAAGCGACACGCTGGAGCGCACGAGAAGCTCGCTGTACGTGGCGGGGTCCGCCACCATCCTCATGGCGAGCGGGGCGATCGCATCAATTGGCCTCCTCGCGGAATTCGCAATCGCGACGTGGGGCTCTGACGTGAGGGAGAGCTACCCGTGGATATCGGCGCCACTGTGGCTGGCGCTGGTGGTAGTGATGATGGTGGTGAACTCTATCATCGGCAATCGAGCTGGACGGAACGCGTCGCCGGGGGAGGGCGCGCAACGGGCGGGGCTGCGGGTGTTCCTGTTCTGGGTTGCCGTGGCGGCGGCCGCTTTCGCAATCCCGGCTGCGGCGGGCGTGTGGACCGGCGACGATCCCGGGGCTAACATACCACGAGCCGTCTGGGGCATCATCGGGCTTGGGTACGTGCTGTTCGGCATCATGGTGCGGCCGATGATTGCCGCTATCGGGGTGGGCATCATTGCCGCGCTCTACGCCCCCAGCTACTTGCTCGGCGACGAGGCGCTGGCGGTGGCGGCCGTGCTGACGTTGGCGGTGTCGCTCGCCGGCATGCTGTGGCTCCGCAAGAGCGGGACCCCATGAGCGACGGCCCCATCGTCCTCAACGAGACCATCCACCAGTCGACGCGGCTGCGCATCATGACGCTGCTGGTCTACCAGCCGACGCCCGACCGGGTGGCCTACGGCTTCATCCAGCAAACGCTGGGACTGACCGGCGGCAACCTCACCATCCACCTGCGAAAGCTGGAGGAGGCCGGTTACCTCACGATGACCAAGGAGTTCGTGGACAGCAAGCCCAGGACGTGGGTGCACGCGACGGCGGCAGGCTTGCAGGCGTTTGCAGAGTACCTGGACAACCTCCAGCGCACGCTGCAGGCTCAACCGGGCGCCGAGGGAGGGTAGCGGACTGCCGCCGCCTCCCTACCGCACCCACTCGAGGATCTCGCTCAACGCGGACACCTTGGGGCCGGGCCACGGGTCCGCTGCATCGGGCAGCGTCTCGTACGGGACGTGGATGCGCAGCGACGTCATCCCCGCGCGTTCTGCCCCCGCGAGCTCGTTGCTGTTCCCGTCTCCGACGTAGAGGCAGCGGTCGGCCACGACCCCCAGCCGCTCGCAGGTGAGCGCGTAGATGCGCGGGTCCGGCTTCTGCGTTCCTGTTGCGCAAGAGAACGTAGTCACGTCGAAGTAGGGCGGCAACGGCGTCTCGGGCCAGAGCGATGGCGTCTCCCACGAGCAGTCGGTGATGAGGCCGATGCGGTGGCCCATCCCCCGCAATGCGGCGAGGGTCTCCAGGCAATCGGCGCGCGGCACGAGGCGCTCGCGAAAGAAGTCCGTGCGCAGTTGCAGCGCATCCGCCATCCCCGACGCGTCGGGTTCGACGCCCAACTCCGCGCAGAGGGCCGCCACGTAGTCTTCGAACGCGCCGCAGTCGCCCGTCATGCGCTGGCTGATGGTCGAGTTCCAGAGCTGCACGAAGGGGTCTGGCGGTGCGCCCACGAGCTCGGCAACTTCCATTGTCGTACGGTTGTAGCCGCCCAGCTTTGCAACGGAGCTGGTGGTCTCGTCCACCAGCGTGCCGTACAGGTCGAAGATGACGGCGTCAAACCGCATGGGCGCTCCCTCTTGGCCGGTGTTCGGTCATACCGCAGGCGGGACAGTCAGGCTGCCGATGTTCTCCCAACTGTAGGACACTTCTACCACATCTGTCCCACCGATGTTGCCCCTCTTCTGGCCAGCAAGCTCTCCCCCCAGCGACTCGTAGAAGCGGCGTGCAGCATTGTTGTTTTCCAGCACCCAAACCAGCAACGAAGTGAAGCCTGACTCCTGAAGTTGCCGTGCCACAGCCCGGACAAGGCAGCGACCCACTCCCTTGCCTTGATGTCCTTCGAGAACGTAGATGGCGTAGATCTCGGCGCGGTGGTCCGTGTCGCCGCCAGCCACCGGACCACCGCTTGCAAAGCCAACGACATCTCCCGATCTATCCTCGGCAATAAGGACGTTGTGACCGCCGCTGAGGATTCTCGCCCACAGCGATTCACTGTCATCGTACGCGAGGCCGGCCAGGTACTCGGCGGGCAATATGCCGCCATAGGCGGCCCGCCACGTATCGACGTGGACTCTTGCGATCGGGCCTGCGTCCGAAAGACTTGCCCTTCGCAGGCGCATCACAACGCCCCTACGCCCCCAGCGTCGCGACGCTGAAGACGACCGAAAACGGCTTGCAGTAGATCACCACGCTCTGGATGGCCGAGATGTCCACACCGTCCGGGATGGTGTAGTTCTGGTTGCCACGGTTTCCCTTCAGCGGGCCCAGGTCCGCGTAGCCCGGCAGCTTCACCTCGTTGCCGCGCGTCGGGTCGGGGTGCGTCGAGAGGATGACGTGCAGCGCGGGCCCGTTGGTCACGTCCAGGTTCTCCAGCCGCAGCAGGTGCCCGCCGCCGGGCGCCGAGAAGATGATGGCCTGCCCGCTCCCGCGATGGAACGCGTCGGCGTCCTTGAAGTTGCCGCTGGTGATCTGCCGCACCTCTGCCTCGGGGCTGGCGGCCATCATCATGCCCTCCATGACGGCCATGCCGCCGTCGGCGCCCATGGCGGCCGCGTCCATACCGGAACCGAGCACCGTGCCGGCGGTGATGGAGACGGCCGAGGGCATCGCCTCCTCCATGAACGGGTCGTCGACCATCGCCATGCCCGCCATGACCATCTCGACGTCGTCGCGCTCCATGCCCTCGGGGACGGTGGCGTTCAGCGCGAAGGGAAACTCCTCTTCGACGGTGACGTTGGTGAACAGCGGCGAGGCCAGCGACCACGCCAGGAACAGCGCGACGATGGCCACCGGCGTGCCGAAGATGACGAATGGCGTCTTGTGCCGCATGACGAAGAGGTGCCACCCCAACCGGTACGCGGCGTACACCGCGGCGGCGAAGGCGATGATGAAGGCCGCGCCTATGAGAAACCGGTACTCGTACAGGTCAGCGAAAGCCCGCTCGATGTCGCCAAAGGTTGCCATGGTAACCCCCTTCTCGGCGTCGCGGGCCTCGACGGACCCGCGGGGGGCCGGCCGGCCTGTTCAAGGCCGGGTTGTAATGTGCGTCCTACAATTTCATTGTAGCGCGAAGGGCCCTCGGAGCGCGCACTCCCAATTACTGGCGGGGGCTGGTATCCTAATGCCACCCACAGACCCACACCGCCCTGGGCGCGCCGCGACTCCGGGGCATCGACGGAGAGGACATCCATGGAACAGGAGACCAACGGGCGCCCCAAGCGGGCGATGATCGTGATTGCGCACCCGGATGACGGCGAATTCATGGCCGCGGGCACATTGGCCAAATGGGCCAAGGAGGGCTCGGAGGTCGTGTACGTGCTGTGCACCAGCGGCGACAAGGGCACGTCGGACCCGGAGATCGACCCCGAGGAGTTGGCCGTCATCCGCGAGCAGGAGCAACGAAACGCCGCCGCCGTTGTCGGCGCAAAGACCGTCGAGTTCCTGCGGTACAAAGACGGGTTCCTGCAGAACACGCTGGAGCTTCGCAAGGACATCGTGCGGCAGATCCGCAAGCATCAGCCGGACATCGTGCTGTGCCAGGACCCGACGATGCGGTACGTGGGCAACTACATCAACCACCCGGACCACCGGGCAGCGGGCGACGCCACCCTCGACGCCGTCTTCCCCTCGGCCCGCGACTACCACGTCTACCCGGACCTCATCGAGGAGGGGCTCATGCCCCACAAGGCCCTCGAGATATACATGGGCGCCTTCGGCAACGACAACGCGAACGTGTACGTGGACATCACGGACACGATCGACACGAAGATTGCGGCGCTGATGGAGCACAAGACGCAGGTGGGCGACGACCCGGAGCGGCTGGAGACGATGAAGCAGCGCATCAAGGAGGGCTCGGCGCAGATGGGCGCCGCCCACGCCATGGGCTACGCCGAGGGCTTCCGCTACATCCGGCTGCGCTAGGCCCAAGCCGTTCGCCCTGAGGGGAATCGAGGGGTGAATGATTTGCCATTGGACAGCGGCACGGCGCCCGCCAAGGAGGAGCACATGGACCAGCAGGCCATCCGCAGCGCGATCCCGGCGACGAGCAACGTCGTGTACATGAACACCGGCTGGTCCGGCCCCTCGCCGTCGACGGTCGTCGAGGCGATTTCGGCGCGGCTGCAGGAGGAGAGCGCGCTGGGTCCCGCGAGCCCCACCGTGCTCGCCAGCGGCCGCGAGCTCCGGCAGGGGCTGCGGGAGTCGCTGGCCGCCTTCCTCAACGTCTCGGCGGAGGAGCTGGCCCTCACCCAGAACACCACCGAGGGCCAGAACATGGTCATCAACGGCCTGGCGTGGCAGCCGGGCGACGAGGTGATCACGTTCAGCCTTGAGCACAACTCGGTGCTGGTGCCCTGCTACTACCTCGAGCGCCGCCACGGCACGGTGACAAAGGTGCTGCCGCTCGCCCCGGACGAGGACCATGACAGCATCGTCGCCAAGGTTGAGGCCGCCATCACGCCGCGCACAAAGCTGCTGTTCATGAGCCACGTCCAGTTCAAGAGCGGCCTCCGCATGCCGGCCGAGCGCCTGCGGGAGGTGACGCGCCGGCACGGGGTGCTGATGCTCCTCGACGGGGCGCAGGGCACCGGCCACGTGCAGCTCGACCTCCACGCGCTGGGCGTCGACTTCTACGCCATGCCCGGCCACAAGTGGATGCTGGGCCCGGACGGCGTCGGCGCGCTGTACATCCGGCGGGAGATGATCGAGCAGGTGACGCCGATGAAGGTGTCGGGCCACGCCGTGCAATCCGGGCACGGCTGGGAGGACTTCGAGCCGAACGTCTCGGACATCCAGAAGCTGGAGCTGACGACGACAAACGATGGCCTGTGGGCGGGACTGCTCGCGGCCATCCGCTTCCGCGACCAGCTCCGCCCGGGCGAGGCCGAGGAGCACAGCCTCTCGCTGGCCTCCCGGGCAAAGGCTGCGCTGGCAGCCGTGCCGGGCGTCTCCATCACGTCGCCCCTTGAGGGGCCGGGGTGCTCCGGCTTGGTGACGTTCAGCGTCGAGGGATGGGAGCCACGGGAGTTGGTGAACGCCCTGGAGGCAGAGCACAGCGTCTCGATACGCGCCGTCTCGGACCCGTCCTGCGTCCGGATGTCCCTCGCCTTCTTCAACACCACGGAAGAGGTGGACCAGGTGGCCGACGCCGTCCGCGGGATGGTGCGGTAAGGGGTTAAGTCACCAGATCGAAGTCATCGCGGTCATTGGCGACTCTCGCAAAGCGCTCTTGCAGGCTCTCTATTCGTTGATCAAGAACTGCAACGTCGTCATCGGCTAGGAACACCTTAAGGTATTCACGTGCTGACTGCAGAGCGAGGAGTGAGATTCCTAAGAAAAGTTCGCCGTCACTTTCTGCCCAATCATAGTTCGCCTCAAAACCGTCTCCTTTAGGGAGCAAGTGATATTGGAGTAGGTCTACCCAAGTACCGTGGATTGCATGAGAGGGTAACCTAGCAAAGCCTACGTAGGCGTCTTCCATGTCCAATGCCTTAACCCTCTCCTTGAGTCCACCACTCCAATCCCCTACATTTGCTTCTACTTGCTCTATCTCTACCCCAGACTGCCTGAATTTTTCTTCAACTGTATCCAGCATTCTTTCTTCAATGACAAGTCTGCGGCCGTCCCTATTCTTGATGTTCCTATTCACGAGGTCGACGAGCTCTCGCTCAGGCCCGAGGCTTCTTGCAACAAAGTTGTCGTAGAACCGTTGCGAGTCGACCTTCAGTAGGAACCGAAGATTGATTGCTGATTCCATCACACACCGTGCTAGGGCCTGCACTACTTCTCCGCGGTCATGTTCTTCCGTCAACTTAAGTGCGGCCACCATGAACTTTGACATCCTCACCAAGAGGCCGACACAAATGGCTTGATTCCGGGGGAAGTATCCGGGCTCGGCGTGCATGACCGCACTCGCGAAAGTCAGCAAGCGTGTGGCCTCATTGAATAGGGCTCGCATAAGTGGGAAGTAGTCATTGGCCGCGCGGCAACTCGCCAAATGTTCGTCAGTGACTTCAATTGGCGTTCCAACCATTGATTCAAGGACTTCTTCGTTCATTTGCGTATTCCGTCCGAGTGGTTAGCCAAGTGACTAGGACACTTTTGCACCCGGACAACGATGGTGGGGAATTGTGCGTCCCTTAGCCCCTACTCCATGCTCAGGATGATCTTGCCGAAGTTGGCGTTGGTCTCCATGTAGGCGTGCGCCTCGCCCGTCTCCTCCAGCGGGAAGACGCGGTCGACGACTGGCACGAGTTCGCCGGTCTCGAAGAGGGGCACCACGCGCTTCTGTATCTGCTGCGACAACGCGATCTTCTCCTCAATGGGTCGCGCCCTCAGCACCGTGCCGTACACCCGCAGGCGCTTGGGGCCGAGCAGTCGCAGGTCGGTCTCGAGCTTGCTGCCGCCCATGGCGCCGACGAGAACGATGCGCCCGCGCACCGCCAGCGAGTTCAGGTTCTGCTCCCAGTACGGCGCCCCGATGACGTCGAGCACGACGTCGACGCCGCGGCCGTCCGTGCGCTCCCTGACGACCTCCAGGAAGTCCTCCTCGCGGTAGTTGATGCCCACGTCGAGGCCCAGCTCGGCTGCCTTAGCGAGCTTGTCGGGTGAACTGGCCGTCGCAAACGTCGTCGCGCCGGCGTGGTGGGCGAGCTGGATGGCCGCGATGCCGATGCCGCTGCCCGCGGCGTGGATGAGCGTGCTCTCGCCCATAACCAGGTTGCAGCTCGTGAAAAGGGCGTCGTAGGCGGTGAAAAAGACCTCGGGGATGGAGGCCGCATCGGTGAAGCTCATGCCGTCGGGGATGGGCATCGCCATGCGCTCGTGCGTCGCGACGCGGGTGGCGTACCCGCCGCCGCCAATGAGGCCGAAGACACGGTCGCCCTCGCGGAGCGACTGCACCCGGTCGCCCACGGCCGCGACGACGCCGGCCATTTCGAGGCCCGGGATGTCCTGCGGGATGCCGGGCGGCGCCGGGTAGTTGCCCCGCCGCTGCGCCAGGTCGGCGCGGTTGAGGGCCGACGCCTTGACGTCGACGAGCACCTCGTCGGGGCCGAAGGCGGGGTCGTCCCGCTCGATGACCTTGAAGACCTCGGGGCCTCCGGGCTCGGTGACGACGGCGGCTCGCATGGCGACCTCCTGCGGTAGTGGGTGTGTTGATGACACTATACCTGACGGGAAGCCATTGTCGGTATATAATCCCTCGCAAGCACCGGGGGGAGAGAGGAGTCTTGGTATGGCAGAGATAGTCCTTGGCATGGCTTCATCGCACGCGCCGCAGCTGGAGATGCTTCCGGGCCGATGGCGCGAGTACGGCGACCGGTCTCGCACGCAGAACGAGCACTGGTTCAACGGCAAGACCTACACCTATGGCGAGCTGGCTGAGCTTCGGGCCGGCGACCACTTCGAGAAGGAGCTGTCCGAGGAGACGTTCCAAGCGCGCTTCGACGCGTGCCAGCGGGCAATCGCCCACCTGGGCGAGACCTACCGCCGAGTAGCCCCGGACGTCTGCGTCATCCTGGGCGACGACCAGCACGAGCTCTTCCAGGACGACCACATGCCGACCTTCGCCATCTACCACGGCGAGAGCGTGGACGATGTCGCGCGGCATGGCGGACGAGGGCCCCAGGCCTATACGGACCCGGTCGTCGGCAACCACCCGGCCGAGCCGGTCGCGCAGCCCACGGACGCGGAGCTGGGCCTGCACCTGATCAAGAGCATGGTGGCCGCGGAGTTCGACGTGGCCCGGTCCAACAAGCTGCCGGTGTCACGGAGCGAGGGCAACATCGGCCACGCCTTCTACTACTTCTACCGCCGCCTGATGGACAACAAGGCCATCCCCAGCGTGCCGGTTATGGTGAACACGTACTACCCGCCGAACGCCCCCTCGGCGTCGCGCTGCTACAAGATGGGGCAGGCCATCGGCAGGGCGATTCAGGACTGGGACAGCCCCAAGCGCGTGGCAATCTTCGCTTCCGGCGGCCTCAGCCACACGGTGATCGAGGAGGACATTGACTACCGGATCATCGAGGGGCTGAAGACGGGCGACACGGAGAAGCTGCTGGACTACCCGGACGAGCGGTTCCGCGCCGGCACGTCCGAGATCAAGAACTGGATCGCGCTGGCGGGCGTGATGTCCGTTATGGGCCAGACCATGGACCTTGTCGACTACGTGCCCTGCTACCGGACGGAGGCGGGCAACGGCTGCGCCATGGGCTTCGGCGAGTGGGTCTAGCGCCGTCTGACATAGGCTGAACACCACGGACCCCTGCGCACCCGAGTCCCGGGTCTCTCTGACGCGGGCGTTGCGCAGGGGTCTGAACACAACGGGAGGACTGCATGGAGTACCGTCGGCTGGGCAAGACCGGCCTGGAGATCTCGACCATCGGGCTCGGCACAAACAACTTCGGCGGCAGGATGGACTATGACGCCACCAAGAAGGTGCTGCACCAGACCATGGAAGAGGGCATCAACTTCCTGGACTGCGCAAACACGTACGGGGGCGGCAAGTCGGAGGAGTTCATCGGCAAGGCGCTGGGCAAGAACCGCCACGACATGATCATCGCGACCAAGGCCGGCGCCGGCCTCGGCCCACCCGGGACGCCCATCACGGGCCCGAACCAGCGCGGAGCGACGCGGCACCACATCATGCAGCAGGTCGAGCTGAGCCTGAAGCGGCTGGACACCGACTACATCGACCTGTTCTACATGCACCGCTGGGACCCGGACACGCCCATCGAGGAGACGGTGCGGGCGCTGGACGACCTGGTCCACAGCGGCAAGGTGCGCTACCTTGGCTGCTCCAACTACACCGCGTGGCAGCTGGTCGAGGCCATCTGGGCGGCCCGCGCCGGCAACCTGTACGAGTACTGCTGCATTCAGAACGAGTACAGCCTGCTGGTCAGGGACGTCGAGCGGGAGATCGCGCCCGTGTCGGAGCGCTATGGCGTCAGCATCATCCCCTTCTTCCCGCTGGCCAGCGGGTTCCTCACCGGCAAGTACACGCAGGGCGAGGAGCCGCCGGAGGGCACCCGCTTCGCGAGTTCGCCGAACATGGGGAATCGGTACCTGTCCGAGGCTAACTGGAGCCTGCTGGGCAACCTGCAGAGCTTTTCAGGCGAGCGCGGGCACTCCGTCGCCGAGCTGGCCTTCGCGTACCTGCTTGGCAGCCCGGTCGTGCCGAGCGTCATCGCGGGCGCGACGAAGCCGGAGCAGGTCACGGCCAACGCCAAGGCGGCCGAGTGGCACCTGACGGCGGAGGAGATGGACGAGGTCCGGGGGCTGCTCTAGGCTGGGCGCAGCGTCCGTTCCCCCTGAGTTTGTCGAAGGGCGTTGGCGTGGTTCGACAGGCTCACCACGAACGGCGGGCGGCGCCGGAGGCATGTAATGACAAAGCGAGCGGCCCTCTCCGACGAGGTGAGGGCCGCTCTGCGTCCGTGGTACCAGGACGAGCTGATGGCCGGTGTGCCCGTGCTGCGAGGGTCGTTCTTCGGGTGGCTGTTCGGGCTGAACGGGAACCACGCCGTCACCATCAATGGCACGGTGCACCTGACAAAGCGCGCCCCGCCCGAGGATTCGCTCAACTGGACGATCCTCATGGGCCACGAGCTCTTCCACGTCGAGCAGCAGGCGTCGATGGGGTGGTGGCCCTTCCTCGCGCGCTACCTCTGGCGTTACCGCCCCCGCCACCTGCGCAACGCCCGAGACCACCCGTACGAGATTCCGGCATACGCACGCGGCAGGGAGATTCGCGAGACGCTGGGGGAAGGGTAGAATAGACGCGGGGCCTACTCCCCCTCGATCTTCACCAAAAGGACGGACCATGGACTTCACCCAATTGGCCCACGTCTTCCCGGACACCGCGGAGGTGAACGCCGCCGGCCGGCTCAGCATCGGCGGCTGCGACGCGGCGGACCTCGTGGCCGAGTACGGTACGCCGCTGTATGTGCTGTGCGAGGACACGCTGCGCAACCGGTGCCGCTCGTTCACCGAGGCGTTCACGTCGCTGCACGGCGATACGCGGGTGGTGTATGCGTCGAAGGCGTACATCGGGCCGGCGCTGGCGCGGCTGATGGCGGAGGAGGGCCTGGGTCTGGACGTGGTCTCGGGCGGCGAGCTGGCTGTGGCGATGGCGGCGGGCGTACCGCCGGAGGGCGTCTACCTGCACGGCAACAACAAGTCGGCGCAGGAGCTCGCGGACGCGCTGGACGCCAAAATCGGGCGTATCGTCGTCGACAACCTGCACGAGATCGACCTGCTGGAGCGGCTGGCGGCGGAGCGCGGTGTCACGCAGCCGGTGCTGCTTCGGGTGACGCCGGGCATCGACCCACACACCCACGCCAAGACGACGACGGGCATCGCGGACAGCAAGTTCGGGCTGAACATCGGCAACGGGCAGGCGGTCGAGGCGCTGCGCCGGACGCTCGACTGCCCGCACCTGCAGCTCATGGGCCTGCACTTCCACCTGGGCTCGCCCATATTCGAGCTTGAGCCGTACGTGGACGCGATGGGGGTCGTGCTCGAGTTTGCTGCCCAGTTCCGTGAGGAGGGCCTCGAGCTGCGGGAGCTGAGCCCCGGAGGCGGCTTCGCCATCCCGTACCTGCGGCACCAGCGGGCGCCGACGCCCTCGGACTACGCGGGGGCCATCGTCGCGGCGCTGCACGAGGGGTGCGAACGGCACAACCTGCCGCTGCCGTCGATGACGGTGGAGCCGGGGCGGTCGGTGGTCGGGCCGGCGGGCGTCGCGCTGTACACCGTCGGGAGCATCAAGGAGATACCGGGAGTGCGGACGTACGCTGCCGTGGACGGGGGCATGGGCGACAACATCCGGCCCGCGCTGTACGAGGCGCGCTACGAGGCGGTCACCGCCGCCCGGATGAACGACAAGGAGAGCGTCGACTACACCATAGCCGGTAAGTTCTGCGAGTCGGGAGACATCCTGGTGGAGCAGTGCGCGCTTCCGGAGCTGTCGCCGGGCGACCTGATCGCGATGCCGGCGGCAGGGGCGTACAGCCCGTCGATGGCCAGCAACTACAACTCGAACCCGCGGCCACCCATCGTGATGGTGAAGGACGGGACGGCGAGGCTCATCCGGCGCCGCGAGACGCCGGCGGACCTTATGGTCACGGACATCTGGTAGCCGTCATGTGGCGCGTGGTGGGGCACCCGGGGGCCGTGCGGCTGCTGGATCGCTCGTTGAGCGAGGGGCGGCTGGCGCACGCCTACCTCTTCACGGGCCCGTCCCACGTGGGCAAGACCACCCTCGCCACGGACCTCTTCGCCGCCGTGAACTGCGAGCGCCCGGAAGCCCCGTGCGGTGAGTGCTCCCAGTGTCGGCACGTGCGGGAGGGGCGCCACGCCGACCTGCTGCACCTTGCCGTCGCCGAGGAGGAGGGGCGCAAGGCCATCGGCATCGACGCCGTGCGCGACGCGGCGCACCAGGCCAATCTGAACCCCTTCGAGGGACGGTACCGTGCCATCATCATCGAGGGCGCCGAGCACCTGACGGAGGAGGCGGCCAACGCGCTGCTGAAATTGCTGGAGGAGCCGCCCGAGCGTCTGCTGCTCGTGCTGCTCTCGGCGAGCCCGGACGGCGTGCTGGCGACGATCCGCTCGCGGTGCCAGCGCATCGACCTGCGGCCGCTGGCGACGAGTGCGGTCACAGAGGCGCTGACGACGCGGTGGGAGGTCCCGGTCGAGACGGCGGGGGAGCTGGCCTCGCTGAGCGCGGGGCGGCTCGGGTGGGCGGTGCGCGCATGGGAGGACCCGGGCATCCTGGAGACCCGCGACCGGCGGCTGGAGCGGCTGACGGCCGCGGCGGAAGGCGGCATTGAGGAGCGATTTGCGTACGCGGCGGAGCTGGCGAACCTGCTGCCCCAGCAGCGCACGGCCGTCCGGGAGACGCTCGACTTGTGGGCGGAGTGGTGGCTGGAGCGGCTGGAGGCCGGCGTGGGTGGTGAGATGAACGGTGAAGCCCCAGGCCGGGGAGCGTTGCTGCAGGCGGTTCGAGAGGTGCTGCGGACACAGGACTTGTTGGACAGGAACGTGAATCCCCGGCTCGCACTGGAGGCCCTGATGCTGGCGTTGCCGAGGGCGTCAGCGGAGCGGTGAGAAGAGTGGAGTGTCGTCGACTAGACGGGGAAGAGCCGAGCAACAGCAACTATCAATGCCGTACCAACGCCCACGGAACCTACCACCCACCTCACTAAGCGTGTCTCAGTTTCCGTGATGCGCTGCTGCAGCGCCGCGTGCTGCCGCTCATTCTCGATGGCGTAGCGGTGAAACCAAGCGGGCACGGGTTCGTTGGGGTCGTGGTTGGCTTGCACCGGCAGGTGTCCTCTCTTATTTCGCGTCATGTGCACACGAATTAACCAACAGCCTAGTGGAACAGTTGCCAACTGTCAATCAATTTTGGGGACACCCACGCAGTTTGCCGGCTTGGTAGAATGGTGAAGAGGCCGGGAGGAGGTTTCCATGCCACAATCGCCCGCTGAGTGTGTGTTCTGCAAGATATACGCCGGGGAGATACCCGGCGAGCTCCTGTACAGGGACGACCGCTGCTTCGTCATCCGCGACATCAACCCCGTCGCGCCGGTGCACCTGCTGGTGATCCCTGTCGAGCACTATGTGCACTCGGTCGACGCGTCGCCGGAGCACGAGGCCATGCTGGGGCACCTGATGCTCGTGGCGCAGGTAGTCGCGCGGCAGGAGGGCGTGCTGGAGAGCGGATACCGGATGGCGGTGAACCAGGGCCCGAACGCGGGGCAGACCGTCGACCACCTGCACCTGCACGTCATCGGCGGGCGACGGCTGGAGCACGAGGGCTAGGCCGCCATGTCAACGGTGTCATCGCTTCCCCCGGAGCTGCAGGCCGTCCTGAACGGACTCCCTTCCTCAATCTATGAGCACATCCAGAACGTGCGGGTCATCGCGTCGGACCTGGCCGACGGACATGGGCTCGATCGCGACCGCGTCGACCTGGCTGCCGCGGCCCACGACATCGCGCGGGCGGACTCGGACGACGACCTCATGCGCGAGGCGATGGAGCAGGGCGTGCGCATCACGGACGCCGACCGTGCGAAGCCGCTGCTGCTGCACGGCCCCGTCGGCGCCAACAGGCTCCGTGCGAAGCTGCCGGCGGCGGACGAGGCGGTCATCGAGGCGGTGTACTGGCACACGACGGGTCTCGCGACGATGGGCCCCATCGCGAAGGCCGTATTCCTGGCGGACAAGTTCGACCTTGCCAAGGCGTCGCGGTACCCGCACATTGGCCGGGTACGGGAGCTGGCGGCGGACGACATGGACCGGGCCATCGTGGAGTTCCTGCGGGGCGACCTGGTGCGGCTGCTGAACGAGGGCGTGCCGGTGCATCCGGGGTCGCTGGAGACGCTGAACGGGCTGCTGCTCTCGATGGGCGGCCCTGCCTAGCGGCCGTTGCCCTGGTAGCGGTTGACGATGGGCATGCGCCGGTCCCGGCCGAAGGCGCGCGGCGTGATCTTTATTCCCACGGCCCCCTGCCTGCGCTTGAATTCGTTGCGGTCCACGGCGCGCATCACCCTCGCGACTATCGCCGCGTCGAACCCCATGTCCACCATCTCCTCGTAGGAGCGGTCCTGCTCCACGTAGAGCTCAAGCACCTGGTCGAGCAAGCTGTATGGCGGCAGGTCGTCGTCGTCGCGCTGGTCGGGCTTGAGCTCGGCGCTGGGCGGTTTGTCGATGACCGACTGCGGTATGGGTGATGCGGGTTCGCCGTTGCGGTTGCGCCACTCGCTGAGCTGGTAGACAAGGGTCTTGGGGACGTCCTTGATGACGCCGAAGCCGCCGGCCATGTCGCCGTAGAGCGTGGCGTAGCCCATGGCGAGCTCGCTCTTGTTGCCGGTGGGCAGAACCAGCCAGCCGAACTTGTTGGAGACGGCCATGAGCAGGTTGCCCCGGATGCGGGCCTGCACGTTCTGCTCCGCGATGTTGGGCTCCGTGCCGTCGAAGATGGGGTGCAGGGCCTCCTCCATCGACCCGTGAACGCCCTCGATGGGGACGACGCGCAGCGGCACGCCCAGGGCTTCGGCGAGCGCCTCCGAGTCGGTCACGCTGCCGTCCGAGGAGTAGCGGGAGGGCATGGCGATGCCCTCGACGTTTTCGGCGCCGAGGGCGTCGACGGCGACGACGCAGGTAAGGCTGGAGTCGATGCCGCCGGAGAGGCTGACCAGCACCTTGCCAAAGCCGTTCTTGCGAACGTAGTCGCGGGTGCCGAGGACGAGGGCGTTGTAGACCTCACCCACGGGGTCGAGGGGCTCCGCCATGCGTTCCGGCTCCGGCGCGCGGTCGCTGGGCGCAAAGCCGGAGACATACACCTGCTCCGTCCGGCCGATGGCCTCCAGCGTCGAGGCGGTCTCCTTGCGGTCGAGGGGCGCGCGCAGGCGGCGATGGAAAACTCGCTCGACGTCCAGGTCGGCGACGAGCAGCTCCTCCTGGAACTGCGCGGCACGGGCGACGGGCACGCCGTCGACGTCGAGGACGACGCTGGCGCCGTCGAAAACGAGCTCGTCCTGGCCGCCGACGGTGTTGACGTAGCCGATGTAGACGCCGTTGTCGGCGGCGCGGGTGCCCAGCATGCGCTCCCGGGCGGCGAACTTGCCGGCGTGGTAGGGCGAGCCGTTGATGTTGACAATGACCTCCGCGCCGGCCTCCCGCTGCAAGGGCACGGGGCCCAGGGCGTACCAGATGTCCTCACAGATGTTCACGCCGACGGCCACGCCGTTGATGGTGTAGACGGGGCAGACGCGGCCCGGACGGAAGTAGCGGTCCTCATCAAAGACGCCGTAGTTGGGCAGGTAGACCTTGTGGTAGACGCCGGCCAGCGAGCCGTCGTTGGCCACGGCGGCGGCGTTGTAGACCTGGTTTCCCTCGCTGTTCACGAAGCCGACGACGACGGTCATGCCGAGCGACGCGGCCACGACACGCTCGAGGGCGGCAAGGTTGTCGTGGATGAAGGAGGGCTTGAGAAGCAGGTCCTCGGGCGGGTAGCCGGTGAGCATGAGCTCCGGGAAGGCGACGAGGTCGGCCTGCCGCTCGCGGGCCTCCTCGATGCGGCGCAGGACGATGTCCGTGTTGCCGGCGATGTCGCCGACGGTGGGGTTCACCTGCGCCAAAGCCAGCCGAAAGGTGCGCACCAGCTACAACTCCTCGATAAACGAGATGTTTGTATTCTAGCACAGGGGTGGACGGTGGCCGTGGGGGAGGTGTCAGGTTGAGGAATGGGACTTGACTTCTGCGACGGTTATTGGAGGCTGGCCCGCCGGCACGCGCGCAGCAGGTCACGATCATACGACGCGATGGCCGCGTTCTGGCGGATTTAGCCAGTTCAAGATACATGGCGTCGTAGTAGGTCAGGTTGTGGGCACGGGCCAGGGCGAGTGTCTGGCCCAAGTCAGCCTCATGGTCAGTGTTTATCTCAAACCTATCGAGGGAAGCGAATCGATCCGCAGCGGTGCCAGCCTGGATGCGTCTACGGCGCTCCGCTACCAGCAGGCTGTTCAGGACTTCAAGGCGCCAGATAATGGGGACCGGCGGTCACCAAGGTTCCCGTCAGGTAGACGCGGAAAACGTTGTGGCGGCATTCATGTCCAAGGTTCCCGTCTCATCGGGAATGAGGAGGGACAATGCATATGACGCGTCGATGACCAGCCCACTCATCGGCTGTGGCCTTCATGCCTCATAGCAAGAATTTCTTCTCGGGTGATGTTGGTACGAGGCCACGTAGACCGCTCTTGGAGGAAGGCGTCCAAGACCGCTTTGGCACGGTCATCGTCGACCATCGATTGCTCTGTACGTTGCTTCACCGCAATCCCGGCGGGCGTCAGTTGCGCCACGGTCTTGCCGTTGCGAGTGATGGCAATGGCCTCTCCCTGCTCCGCCTTCTCCACCATCGGTACGCTGGTTGCCAGGCGCCGTCTGATGGCCTCGCAGCTATTCTTTGGTGACCAACTTGCATGGGTGTCGCTCCGTGGGTTGCCGCGATTGGATAGCCTATATATTCTACCAGAGGACTGTTCAGGCTGTGCTGCTTCGACGTGGCAGGCCGGGATGGAGACGTGCTTGCATGACCACACCCGAGTCTGAACTGGCGGCTCTGGCGGAAGGCGGGCGCAGGATAATCGAGGCAGCCAAACTTGCGATTGCTTGAAGCGCATCCTGAGGGCCTTGGCAACGCGAGGCATACGTCCGGCACTGCTTGCACTCGCGCGTACTCCCTAGCTTCATCCACCGAGCCCGCACTTCACCTTGGACTTCCACGACGCACTGCTGACTGGGCGGGCTGCCAGTCACTCAGACAGCCAGCGATTGGTCATACAGGACGCGGACTCCCAAACAGCGTTGCACCGCAGCCGGGTCCACCGATACGCAGCGGCAAAGGTCCTGTAATCAGCGCTGCGCATGGCTTGGAAGAGGGGCGCGGGACAATGGAGAAATCGCCATCCTGCGGCTACTTGAGTAACGCATCCCAGAGGGCCTCAGGAATGTGGAGATAGCGGATTCACTTGGATTGCAGTCCGACAAATTCAAAGGGGGCGCAATCAAAGGAACCGCCTGACGCTCTCGCTGATGGGCGGGCTGCTCACCAAGGGGTCTGGTAGAGCATCGACCATGACAAGGTCGCACATGTACCCTAGTTCGTTTAACGAAGCGATTGCTTCGGCCAAATCACGGCCGCCTGCTCGGATGTAGCCAAGCCTACGACATTTTCCAACAGTACGGATCTAGGCCTACAGTCGCCCATTTCAACGGATGCGGAGAAACGCCCTGAGAAAGGGATTCGTCAGGACACGGTTGCCCGGCGACAAGTCGGTGCAAGGAAATGAGGTGATAGAGAGCCTCAGCCTCATCGTCGCCTACCCGCCCGCCTCGGAGCAGGTCTTCCGCGATGTTTGCAGCCGTGCCAGTTTCTTCCAGGCCATGCCCCATGATGAGGTTAGCTTGCCCATCTCTGCTTTTTCCACGCTGTTGCGAGTCATGCCTGTGCCTTTCCTACAGTCTCAACTATTTGATGTCAGGGCTCGCCCATCCGTGTCCTACCCCTAGCGTTGGCCGCGGCGGTTGGGGAGGATCCAGTTCTCCAGCAGGCCGACGAAGCCTCGCTGGCTCAGGAGGCTGTGGCTCAGGCCGTAGCGGGCCTGGAGCACGGTGAAGGAGTTCATCGCGCGCCGGGAGCCGAAGGCGCGGCTGTAGATGTAGGACACCTCCGCGCCGAGAACAAGCGACAACGCCGAGAGGTACACCCAGACGAGCAGGGCCATCAGCGCGCCCAGCGATCCGTACACCAGGTTGAACTCGTTGACGTTGATCAGGAAGCCGCTGAAGGCCAGCCGTACGAAGTAGGCCATCAGCGCTCCCAGCAGCGCCCCCAGCCAGACGTCTCGCCACTCGACCTCCGTGTAGGGCACGTAGCGGTAGAGGATGGCGAGGATGACGAATGACGCCACCACGAGGGCCATGTCGAAGCCGAAGTTGACGAGGGGCTCGCCGACGAACCAGATGTTGGACGCGCCGGTGGCGATGATGCCGATGAAGTTGGTGGCCGCAATGAGGGCCAGCAGGCCCACGAACACGAGCATGAGCAGGTCAATGCCGCGTCCGATGAAGAAGGGGTGCGGGCGGGTGACGTGCCAGGCATGGTTGATGCCCTTGCGGATGGCGGCGAAGACGGCGCTGCCGGAAACGAGCAGGCCGCCGACGGCCACAACGCTGAGGGCTCCGCGGGCTTCGGCCACGCGCTCGACGAGGTCCAGGACGTAGTCGGCGGAGACGGGTATCTGCTCTATGATCCGTTCCACCATCTGCTCCTGCTGCTCCGACGTGGGGTTGGCGTAGCCGAGGAGGGACACCCCCGCAAGCGAGAGCGGAAAGACGGAGAACAGCGTCCAGTACGCAATGCCGGCGGCCATGTACGGGCAGTTATTGGAGAAGAAGTCTGAGATGATCACCCGAATGAAAATGACCCAGCGGTTCCGCACCTGACCCTTCCTTTCGCCGTGCTGCAGCGACTGTGGCTCGCCTGCGTACTGGGGACCCGGCGGCGTGCGAGCGGGCCGCAAAGCCACTTACAGACCGCCCCATTACTATACAAAATGCAACGGTTGTAGACCACGCAGAAACAGGGCAAAAGGACCCATAGACGGCGCGAGGGGCCTCCGGGGCCAGGATGCGGCGGCTAGAGCTGCGGCAGGTACTCGCGGATCTCGTAGTCCGTGACGTGAGTGTGGTAGCGCTCCCACTCGATGCGCTTGTTGGTGAGCAGCGTGTCGACCACGCGGTCGCCGAGGGCGAGGCGCAGGCACTCGCTCTCCTCCGCGCGGTGGATGGCCTCGAGGAGGCTACCGGGCAGGGACTGGATGCCGCGCTCGGCGCGCTCCCGCTCGGACATCTCGAAGACGTTGCTCTCCACCTGCGGGGGCAGGTCGTACTCGCCGCGGATGCCCATGAGACCGGCGGTCAGGAGGGCTGAGAAGGCGAGGTAGGGGTTGCAGGCGGGGTCCGGGGCGCGGTACTCCAGCCGGACGGACTCCTCCCGGCCCTGCTTGAAGGAGGGCACGCGGACCAGGTCGGCGCTGTTGAGGCTGGCCCAGGAGACGTAGACGGGCGCCTCATAGCCGGCCACCAGGCGTTTGTAGGAGTTCACCCACTGGTTGGTGACGATGCAGATCTCCGGCGCGTGCCGCAGGAGCCCGGCCATGAACTGGCGCGCCAGCCGGGAGAACTTGATGGGGTCGTCCGGGTCATAGAAGGCGTTCTCGCCGCCGCGGAAGAGGGACATGTGGACGTGCATGCCGGAGCCGTTCACTGTGCCGATGGGCTTGGGCATGAAGGTGGCGTAGAGGCCGTGGCTGAGGGCGACCTCCTTGATGACGAGGCGGGCGGTCATGACGTTGTCGGCCATGGTGAGGGCGTCCGTGTGGAGAAGGTCGACCTCGTGCTGGCCGGGCGCGGCCTCGTGGTGCGACGACTTGACGGGGATGCCGATCTCGCTGAGGTTGAGGACGGTCTCGCGCCGGAGGTCGGTGGCGACGTCGCCGGGCGTCTGGTCGAAGTAGCCGCCGCGGTCGAGGGGGGTGGGGTCCTCGGGGCTGCGGAAGTAGAAGAACTCGATGTCGGGGCCGACGTAGAACTGCAGGCCGAGGCGGCTGGCCTCCTGGACGCTCTGCCTGAGGACGTTGCGCGGGTCGCCGTCGAAGGGGGTGTGCTGGGGCGTCATGATGTCGCAGAACATGCGGGCCACGGCGTTCTGGCGGGGCCGCCACGGCAGGATGCGGAAGGTGGTGGGGTCCGGCAGCAGGACCATGTCCCACTCCGTGTCCCGGGCGAAGCCCTGGATGGACGAGCCGTCAACGGTGACGCCGCGGATGAGGGCGTCCTCCAACTCCTCCACCGTGATGGCGATGCCCTTCACGTTGCCGAGGATGTCCGAGAACCAGAGCCGTATGAACTTGACGTCCTCCTCCATGGCGCTGTGGAGGACGAAGTCTATGGCCTCACTCTGGCGGTCCAGGTTCATAGCGTCCGCTCCAAGATGAAGACATGAGGGGCGCCCCCTGCCCGGAAGCGCCCCTCATTGGTCTCGGGCAATCGCCTACACGTCCACGTACATGTAGTACTCGTAGGGGTGGGGGCGCAGGCGCATCGGATCGAGCTCGCGCTCCTTCTTGTAGTCGAGCCACGTGGAGATGACGTCCGGCGTGAAGACGTCGCCGCGGAGGAGGAACTCGTGGTCCTCTTCAAGCGCCTTGAGAGACTCCTCCAGGCTGCCGGGAACCTGGGGAACCTTGGCGGCCTGTTCCGGCGTGAGCTCGTAGATGTTGGTGTCGAGGGGCTCGCCGGGGTCGGTCTCGTTGATGATGCCGTCGATGCCGGCCATGAGCATGGCGGCGAAGGCGAGGTAGGGGTTGGCCGACGGGTCCGGGCAGCGGAACTCGACGCGCTTGGCGGCCGGGTGCGGGAAGTAGGCGGGGATACGGGCGGAGGCGCTGCGGTTGCGCATGGAGAGGGCGAGGTTGACGGGAGCCTCAAAGCCGGGGACCAGGCGCCGGTAGGAGTTGGTGGTGGGGGCGCAGAAGGCCAGCAGCGCCGGGGCGTGCTTCAGCAGGCCGCCGATGTAGTGCAGGCCGGTGGGCGAGAGGTTGGCATAGCCGGTGTCGCCGTAGAAGAGGTTGACGCCGTCCTTCCAGACGCTCTGGTGGACGTGCATGCCGGTGCCGTTGTCGCCGAAGAGGGGCTTGGGCATGAAGGTGGCGATCTTGCCGTGCTGGCGGGCGGTGTTCTTGACCATGTACTTGTAGACCATGACGTTGTCAGCCATGCGGACAAGGGTGTCGAAGCGCATGCTGATCTCGCCCTGGCCGGCGGTGGCAACCTCGTGGTGGTGCTTCTCGACGCGGATGCCGGCGCGTTCGATGTGGAGCATCATCTCCGTGCGGATGTCCTGCAGGGAGTCGTTCGGCGGGACGGGGGCATAGCCTTCCTTGTGACGCACCCGGTAGCCGAGGTTGCGGTCGCCGTCGACGGAGAACTCGGCGCCGCTGTTCCAGGCGCCCTCGTCGGAGTCAATGAAGTAGTAGCCGCTGTAGGCGTTCTGGTCCATGCGGATGGAGTCGAAGATGAAGAACTCCGGCTCCGGCCCCCAGAAGCTGGTGTCGCCGATGCCAAGGGCGCCAAGGATGGCCTCAGCCTTCTTGGCGATGTTGCGGGGGTCGCGGGAGTAGGTCTGGCTGGTCATGGGGTCAACGACGTCGGCGAGGATGCTGACGGTGGGAACCTGGTAGAAGGGGTCGAGGAAGGCGGTGGTGGCGTCGGCGACGAAGAGCATGTCGCTCTCGTCGATGGCCTGGAAGCCGCGGACGGAGGACCCGTCGAAACCGCTGCCGTCTGTGAAGAGCTTCTCGTCGACCTCGGAGAGGGGGAGGGTGAAGTGCTGCCAGGTACCGGGCATGTCGCAGAAGCGCAGGTCGACGACCTCCGCGCCGGTGTCCTTGATCAGCTTGAGGACCTCATCCGGGTTCCTGGGGCGCTCATATGCCATGATGTGCTCCTTGCGCTGGTATTGCCGTTGCGGCCGGCCACTTCATCGGCCGGTTGGCCACTTGCATGGCCGGTCGACCATTGCAGTGGCCGGGCGGCCACCCTGGGGCCTGCCGGCCACAGGGAGACGGCGTGCCGCTCACGTTGCATTCAGGGTAGCGCGGCGGAAAGGGCTATGTGTTTCAGGAGTGTTACAGATTTCGACGCGGGGGAGGGGGTGTGGGACGGCCATGGGTTCCCGCCCCGTATCGGAGTACGGGGCAGGCTCGTCGCGGGAACGACGGGGCGGGGAAGGGGAAGGGGCAGTGCAACGGCTTGTTGTAGATAGCATTTTCCCGCTCTTTGCGTCGTTTCCTCTCCCTACGATTTGCTGTGTCGCCAGATACGCGGCGCGGAGTCGTGCCAGCGCGAAAAAAATTCGACTCGCCGGGGGATCCGTAGCTGGAAACGACTCGTCCAGATACGGAGTCGACTTCCGATAACGACTGGAACGGCTGTCCGGGCTATGGGGGACGGCGGCGGCGGTGGGCCGTCGGCGGGCGACTCGCGAGTCGCCGCTGCGGAGGGGGCGCGTGGGTTCCCGCCCCGTATCGGAGTACGGGGCAGGCTCTGCGCGGGAACGACGGGGCGGGGAAGGGGAAGGGGCAGTGCAACGGCTTGTTGTAGATAGCATTTTCCCGCTCTTTGCGTCGTTTCCTTTCCCTATGATTTGGCGTGTCGCCAGATACGCGCTGCGGAGTCGTTCCAGCGCGAAAAAAATTCGACTCGCCGGGGGATCCGTAGCTGGAAACGACTCGTCCAGATACGGAGTCGACTTCCGATAACGACTGGGAACGGCTGTCCGGGCTATGGGGGCCGGCAGCGGCGGTGGACCGACGGCGGGCGGGCGGGCGGCGTGGGTTCCCGCCTGCGCGGGAACGACGGGACGGGGGGTTGTCGGGGGCGGCGTGTTCGTGCTGCATGGGGGGAGGGTAGGGGGCGGTTGGAGAGTGCGCGAGGGGGTGGTGGCAGGGGGTGGGGGGCGCTGAGGCGCCCCCGTTCACCCTTCGATTTCCCTCAGGGCGAACGGCTTCCGGCTGCGGCGGGCGGCCACAAGGGCCGCCCCTACGGAGGCCCTGGATGCCGACCGCTGCCCCCCGCAGCGAGGCTTTCGCCGGCATAGCGGGGGAGGGTGGCGCGGGGTGAACGGAGGCGGGACCCCCCATCCCAACCTTCCCCCGCGAGCGGGGGAAGGGGTTCCATGGACGAAGGCTAGACGACGGGGCTGACGCCGCCGTCCATGTTGATGGCGACGCCGGTGATGAAGCTGGCGCGCTCCGAGGCGAGGAAGGTGATGAGGTTGGCGGCCTCCTCGGACTCGCCGACGCGGCCGAGGGGGACGTTTTTGCCCATCTCTGCGTAGCGCTCCTCGAGGGTCTGGCCGCCCGGGTTGGCCTCCCAGCGGTGCTCGTGCTGGCCGGCCTTGATGAGGCCGATGAGGACGGTGTTGACGAGGATGTTGTGGGGGGCGAGCTCCTTCGAGAGGGCCTTGGTGAGGGCAACGCCGGCGGCGCGGCTGACGGAGGACGGGTAGGAGTTGGCGCCGGGGGCCTTGGCGGCCAGGGCCGTGAGGTTGATGATGCGGCCCCACCGCTGCTCTTTCATGTATGGCAGCACCCCGCGGATGGTGCGCAACCAGCCGAAGAGCTTGAGCTCCATGTCGGCGAGGAGGGCGTCGTCGGTGAGCTGCTCGAAGGGCATGGCGGAGGAGACGCCGGCGTTGTTGACGAGGACGTCGACGCCGCCCCAAGTGTCGTTGATGGTGGCGATGAGGTTGTCGACCTGCGCGGCGTCGCGGAGGTCGGTGGGGACGGCGAGGACCTCGGCCTCGGTGTCGCGGCGGATGTCCTCGGCGGCGGCCTGGAGGACGTCGGGGCGGCGGGCGCAGATGGCGACGCGGGCGCCCTCGCCGGCGAGGAGGCCGGCGGTGGCCTTGCCGATGCCCTCACTGCCGCCGGTGACGAGCGCGACGCGGTTCTTGAGGCCGTAGTCCATGGCGTGGCTCCTTCTGTGGTGGGGGTGTTTGCGGGGGAGTATAGCACGCGGCGGGGGGTGGGGGCTGCTAGTCGATGACCTCATAACGGCCATTGCCGAGGAAGGTCAGGATTCCCGCGTCACGCAGCATTTGCAGTTGCTGCCGGATCTTGTCCTGGACGTGGTGGTTGTCCGGGAATTGGGCTGAGAGCACGTCCGTGTAGAGCGTGTAATAGTCCTGGAGCGTGAACTCTTGCTGTCTGGAGATTCGCACCATATCGCGGACGCAAGAGAGCACAGCAGCTCCCCATCCGCCGTGTGCCCGCTCGTCTGTCTGCAGGAAGCGGAAGCGAGCCCAATCGTCGCGGACCTCGGTGATGTCACGAACCAAGCCGGAAACTACGACAGGGACACGCGCCTCGGCGGGAAGCGCGCCAAGCAGGATGTTTGATCCTACCCAGCCTGCCCGCTTTGCGGTTGGCTTGAGCGGGCGTCGCTCCTGGATGAGGGCGGGGGTGAAGAAGAAGCCGGGCACCAAGAAAAGATCGCTCACTGTCCAGTTGGTGCGGCTGTAGCGCAGAAAGGCGTAGTGTGGGCTTTCACCTCTCAGAATAGCGTCGACTTTAGGCTGGTATGCGGAGTTCGGGACAACGCGGCCAAACGCCCCGCTCTTGCCTCTCAACCGAAACGATGCGCTGCACTCAGGACAGAGGAAGTCCAGCCTAGTGGAGTCAGAGGGAGTTTGGTTGAGGCTGTTCCACTCACACGCAGGGCAAAAGAGGTTGCGGGCTGCCCAGTCTCCGGTGACCTTGCGGGCCACTTGACTGAGGCTCGTGTAGCCTGCGGCAACGCTTGGGTCCATTTGCAGGTCCATTGGCAACTCTCGCGCGGTGTGGGTGTGGATGGTAGCAATATCAGCCAAAACTACAGTAGGCGCGAGTATACCATGCGGAGATCCTAAGGGTGCTGGGCAATTCGGAACCGGCCGGATTTCACGAGGTACACGCTGTTGTAGTCCAACTTGTCTGCGAAGCCGAACTGCCACAGGTGGAATTCATCGTTATCGGTGTGTTGGAAGAACACTGTGGTGACCGATTTGTCGGTCCATTCACTCCATTGCCGGAAGGGATAGTAGAGTTGCCGAATAATCGTGTTGTTGGCCTTGGGAGATTTGGCTTCTATCAGGACGACTTGCCTTTCTCCCTCATATCCTGCATCGACCTCTGTCTGCACCCCTTCGGCTTCGAGCAAGAACTCCCCGGTGACGAATTCAAACTTTGGGGTGTACTTCCTGCCGCGTATGGTCATCACCAGGGACGGGTCTTCCGTAAAATGCCGTATGAGGCTTAACGCAAACGCGCGATCCAAATGCTGCATCTCCGAATCGCCGACACGGGAGGTTTCCAGGATGAAAGGGAAGTTGCTGGAGTATTCCTGCACAGGGGTATCGATTGGAGGAATGTCCAAGTAGCCCTCGCCCTTCACTAACACGTACTGGCCGTTGCGAACGGGAAGGATAAACAGTCCGTGGCGTTGGAAGAGGCTGGGACGGGATTCTCGCGTGTCTTGCTTGCAGAGGAGTCGGACTTCCTTCTGACCTGGGCGGGGAAAACGTTGGCAAGCTTCATTAATTTGCCTCGCAGAAAGCCGGAATGGCTCCCGATCGAAGGCATGATTCTCGATATCGCAGTGCTGGAATATGGCTTGCCAGCTGTCGGAGTGCCCTGGTGGTGATGGAGTGTCTGTGGACATAGCAGGCCGCTCTTACGACTTCTTGCCGTAGCGCTTGGATTTTTCCAGAAGACGGTTTTGGTACAATTGTTCGGGGGGGGGGGGGTAGCGCTTTGTCCATGAGAAGGAACAGGTGTGCTGCCTGCATCAATGTCCATAAGCCGCCTCATGCCGATTTCCGCAAATCTGATGTCTTGCTCGATACCGATGAAGTTCCGCCCATTCTTCAAGGCGGCAACCCCGGTTGCTGCTGTTCCCGCGAAGGGGTCGAGCACAATGTCGCCTGGATTAGTGCTGGCGCGAATGCAGCGGTCGATAAGGGCGACGGGCTTTTGGGTCGGGTGCTTGCCGAAACGCTTCTCGCCCTGCCCGGCGGGTAGAAAGCGCCAGACTGATTTCATCTGCTTTCCGCCGTTTTCGGCGCGCATTTCCTCATAGTTGAAGGTGTGACGGTGCTTGCTGCCCTTTGGTGCCTTCGTGGCCCACAAGACGACCTCTGTCGAGTGAGTGAAACAGCGCGCGCCGAGGTTCGGCGGCGGATTGGGCTTCTCCCAAATGATGTCGTTGAGTATTCGAAAGCCAAGCTGCTGCAAGGCCATGCCGACGCTGAGATAGATGTGTAGCGTTCCCGTTATCCAGATGGTGCCGGCAGGCTTGAGAATGCGGTGACACGCGCCGAGCCATATGAGGTTAGCCGTATAGTCGCTATCCACGCCGCCACTGCGGTCCCACTCCCCCTTGTTGACGCTGACGCGCTTTCCTGCAACGCATGTCACTCCGTCGTTGGAGAGGAGGTAGGGGGGATCAGTCCAGATGCAATCCACTGATTCTGGCGGGATGGTGGCCATGAGCTCGATTGAGTCCGCGTGGTACAGCGCGGACTGTCCGTCGGCCGATTTCCAAAGGCTTCGTCCGAGAGATGGGGATGTGTTTATCACGGGCTGTGCTCTTGCTCCACGCGACCCAAGGTGACGATCAAATGATCTAGGTAGGCGTTGACTGATCGTTGATCACATGGGACGCAGAGATCAAGGGGTTGATGAAGGGATCGGCGGGGGTTTGGGCAGCCCTTCGACGGGCTCAGGGCGAACGGAGGGGGTGCTTGAGCGGGGGTAGGGGCGGTGAAGGCCGTCTAGTGCGTGGGCGTTCCTTGTATGATGTCCGGCTGGATGCCGACGAGCAGCAATCTGGCGGGCACGAGTCGATGTTCAGTGGTGTCGGCGACGAGTCCGAAGTTTTGCAGGGTCACGGCGCCGAGCAGGAACACCCCGTCGTCGCCAAACACCACAGGGGTGGTGCGCTCCCGGCCGTCGATCTTGAAGCGGGCCTCGCCAACGGCGTACACACGCACCTCACCGCTGGCAAGCATGAACTCTTCCTGTTCCACGGGCTGGACGCCGAGCCTTTCCAGGAGGGACGCGGGCATCACGGAAAAGCCTGCGCCCGTATCCACCACCGGCTCGATTGACGCGGCGGGGCCACCCTGAGGGTTGGCGATTTCCATCGGCACTGTAAACATGCCCATCGACATGAACGCTCCACTGCCAAGGTCCAAGTTTCACACTAGGTACGCGCCAAGACATTGTCAACCCGCCCCTCGACCACACTGGATACCGGCGAAAGCCGGTATGACGAGTGAAGATGGGCGGCCCCCTTCGAGAACCTCAGGGCGAACGGAGTCGCGTTTGTGGGGGTTCCTGCCTCCGCAGGAACGACGGGATGGGAGGCTCAGGGCGAATGGATGGACACGCCCCTCCCCACCCCAAGCCGGGCTGTGGCACAATGGACGGGCTATGACTACTTCCTCGAATGACGCCGCGCTGCTGGAGATTCGCGACCTGCGGGTGCATTACCCGATTACGTCGGGGTTGTTTGCGAAGCAGGTTGGGGCGGTGAAGGCCGTCGACAACGTGAGCTTCTCCATCGCGAAGGGGGAGACGCTGGGGCTCGTCGGCGAGAGCGGGTGCGGCAAGACGAGCATGGCGCGGAGCATCGTGCAGCTGGTGAAGCCGACGGGCGGCAGCATCACCTTCGACGGGCAGGACCTGATCAAGCTGAAGGGCGGGGCGCTGCGCTCCATGTACCGCCGGGTGCAGTTCATCTTCCAGGACCCGTACGGCTCGCTGGACCCGCGCATGACGGCGGGCGACATCATCGGCGAGCCGCTGCAGGTGCACAAGCTGGTCAAGGGCAAGGACGCGTACCGGAGCCGTGTCGGCGAGCTGCTGTCGCTGGTGGGGCTGAACCCGTACATGGCGGGGCGGTACCCGCACGAGTTCAGCGGCGGGCAGCGGCAGCGCATCGGCATCGCGCGGGCGCTGGCCGTGGAGCCGGAGCTGCTGGTGTGCGACGAGCCGGTGTCGGCGCTGGACGTGTCGGTGCAGGCGCAGATCATCAACCTGCTGGAGGAGCTGCAGCAGCAGTTCGGGCTGACGTACCTGTTCATCGCCCACGACCTGTCGCTGGTGCGGCACATCAGCCACCGGGTGGCGGTGATGTACCTGGGCAAGCTGGTGGAGGTGGCGGAGAGCGAGGAGCTGTTCTCCAACCCGCTGCACCCGTACACGCAGGCGCTGATGTCGGCGATTCCGCTGCCGGACCCCATCGAGGAGGCGACGCGGGAGCGCATCGTGCTGCCGGGGGAGCCGCCGAGCCCGGCGAACCCGCCGGCGGGGTGCGTGTTCCACCCGCGGTGCCCCATCGCCATCGAGGAGTGCTCGGCGGGGGAGCCGGAGCTGCGGGAGGTGGCGCCGGCCCACTGGGTGGCGTGCATCCGGGCGTAGGGCCGGCGGCCTGCGGCCCCATTCGCCCTTCGATTTCCCTCAGGACGAACGGTCTCCCAATGCCGCCTCTCTGGATACCGTCCGCTGCCCCCGCAGCGGGGCTTTCGCCGGTAAAACGGGGAGCGGGACGCGCTTCGGCGGAGTCAGGGGGCCCTTCGACAGGCTCAGGGCGAACGGATGGGAGCCGGCCACCACGAGGGTCTCCCCTACGTGCCTCGCCCTGCCCAACCCCTGGGTTCCCGCCTGCGCGGGAACGACGAGAGAGGGGTGGCTCAGGGCGAACGGCCTTCCAACGCCTCGTCTCCGGATACCGTCCGCTGCCCCCGCAGCGGGGCTTTCGCCGGTAAAACGGGGAGAGGGACGCGCTTCGGAGGAGTCAGGGGGCCCATCGACGGGGCTCAGGGCGAACGGGGGGCCCGCCTATCGGCGGGACGGGCGGTTCGCGAACCGCCCCTACCAGTTGGCGAGTGTCGGGGAATTCCCGCAAAATGGGTTTGTTCTGGTATGCTGTTTGCGGCCCGAAGAAGCATCGGGAGGAACATCGACGATGGCGAGCTACATCCTGCTTCTGACCCTCACCCCGGAGGGGCGGGAGAAGATGATGCGCGACCCCGGTTCAGTACATGAAGCGCAGGACGAGATTCGCGTGCCGGCGACGTACGTGCTGGGGCAGTACGCGGTGCTGGGCCAGTACGACTTCATCTACATCGTCGAGGCGCCGGACAACGACGCGGTGGCGCGGTTCTCGCTGGAGCTGGGGGTGATGGCCGGCGTGCACGTCATCACGCTGCCGGCGATCCCGCTGGCGCGGTTCGAGTCGACGGGCCGGCCGGAAGACGGGGACGTGCTGGAGCAGCTCGATCTGACGCTGCCGGGGCAAGGGGTTATTTGACGCCCCATCCAGCTTCACGTTCACGGCCGGTCACTCACTTCCTGTGCGGCGCCATGCGCGTCTTTCGCGAACCGTCTCCTATACACGAATAGTTTCGCCCGTCTCCGATAGGCTCCCCCTTTGGCGTGGTACAATCCCTGCGGCCCACAGGTATGCGTTGCAGCCCGATGGAGAGGGTGTGTCATGGACGTGCGCAAGGCCGTGATCCCGGCGGCGGGGCTCGGCACGCGGCAGCTGCCGACGTCAAAGGCGGTGCCGAAGGAGCTGCTGCCCCTCATCGACCGGCCCATGCTCCACTACATCGTCGACGAGGCGCTGGACGCGGGGCTTACCCAGCTGGTGATTGTGACGTCACAGGGCAAGGACGCCATGGCCAACTACTTCGACCCGGCGCCGCAGCTCGAGGAGCTGCTGGACCGCAGGGGCGAGGCCGCGCTGGCCGGGGCCATGCGCCGCGTGCGGGAGGAGGCCGAGTTCATCTTCGTGCGGCAGCACCAGCAGCTCGGGCTGGGCCACGCCGTCTACACCGCCCGCCACGCCGTCGGCGACGAACCCTTTGCCGTCATGCTGCCCGACGACGTCATCGCGGGAGGCGAGGGCCCGGCCATCGGCGAGCTGCTGGAGACGGCCACGGCGCATGGGGCGTCGGTCATCGCCGTGGAGCAGGTGCCGCCCGAGCGCATCAGCAGCTACGGCGTGGTCGCGCCGGGCGAGACCGACGGCGACGCCATCCGGGTGCTCGGCATGGTGGAGAAGCCGCCGGCGGCCGAGGCGCCCTCGGACCTGGGCATCGTGGGGCGCTACGTGCTGACGCCGGAGCTCTTCGGCGCGATGGAGCGTGTGACGCCGGGCGCGGGCGGCGAGCTGCAGTTGACGGACGGCATCGCGCTGCTGCTGGAGGAGCAGCCGGTGTACGCGCGGCGGTTCACCGGCACGCGCTACGACGCCGGCAACCCGATGGGCATGCTGCGGGCGTCGGTGTCGCTGGCGCTGCGTCGGCCGGACACCGGCCCCGCCTTCCGTGCGTGGCTGGAAGGGGAGTTGGCGCGGGAGTAGGGGCGGCCGACAACAAGAGTTGTCCCTCCGCCCCGGTGTCCGGCCCCTGGATTCCCGCCTGCGCGGGAATGACGGGGATCCTTGGTGGGAATGACGGGGAGCCTTGGCGGGAATGACGGGGATGGAGAAGGGGGATTCCATGGACGTGGGGTTCATCGGCCTGGGAGCGATGGGTCGGCACATGGCGCGGCACCTGCAGGAAGCAGGGCACAGCATGACCGTCAACGACATCCGCCGCGAGGCGGCAACGCCCTTCCTGGAAGCGGGCGCCAACTGGGGCGATACGCCCAAGCAGGTGGCGCAGGCTGCCGAGGTGGTGTTCACCTCGCTGCCGGGCCCGGCGGACGTGGAGCTGGTGGCCACGGGCGCGGACGGCATCATCGAGGGAGCGTCGTCGGGGCAGGTGTACGTCGACCTGTCGACGAACTCGCCCGTGCTGACGCGGCGCCTCCATGCGGAGTTCGCCGGGAAGGGCGTCCGCATGCTGGACTGCCCCGTCAGCGGCGGCACCGTCGGCGCGGAGGCGGGCACCCTCGCGCTCCTCGTCGGCGGCGACAAGGACCTGTACGAGGAGCTGCTGCCGGTGCTGAACTGCATCGGCGACAAACCCTTCTACTGCGGGCCCTCGGGCGCGGGGCAGGTGTGCAAGCTGGTGAACAACTACATCTCGCTCTCGCTGACGCCGCTGCTGGCCGAGGCCTTCTCCATCGGCGTGAAGTCGGGTGTCGACGCGGGCACGCTGTACGAGGCGGTCGTCCGCAGCACGGGCAACACCGCGTCCATGCAGCGCCGGTATCCGACGGGCCTGCTCAAGGGCAACTTCGCGCCCGGGTTCACGGTGAACCTGGGGCGCAAGGACCTGACGCTGGGGCTGCAGCTCGCCGAGGACTTCGGCGTGCCGGTGCAGTTCGGGCCGCTGGCGCTCGCCGAGTACGCGGCGTCGGCAGAGCGCGACCGGGGGCTGCTGGACACGGGCTCCGTCGCGCTGATGCAGGAGGAGCGCGCGGGCGTCGAGATCCGGGCGGACGTGGAGCCGCGGTAGCGGCGGGGCGCATTCCATTCGCCAGCCCTTCGACAGGCTCAGGGCGAACGGACTAGAGAAGGAGGACGGTTTTGAAGGTCGGGTTCATCGGCATCGGCGCGATGGGGAACCACATGGTGCGGCACCTGCAGGCGGCCGGGCACGAGTTGACGCTGCACGACCTGCGGCGGGAGGCGGCAACGCCCTTCCTGGAGGCGGGGGCCGACTGGGGCGACTCGCCGAAAGCGGTGGCGCAAGCTGCTGACGTCGTGTTCACGTCGCTGCCGGGCCCGGCGGACGTCGAGACGGTCGCGCTGGGGGCGGAGGGCGTCGCCGAGGGGGCAGTTCCCGGCAAGGTCTACGTCGACCTGTCGACGAACTCGCCCGTCCTGACGCGGCGGCTCCACGCGGAGCTGGCGTCGAAGGGCATTCGCATGCTCGACTGCCCCGTCAGCGGCGGCACCATCGGCGCGCAGGAGGCGTCGCTCGCGCTGCTGGTCGGCGGCGACCGGGAGCTCTACGAGGAGGTCCTGCCGGTGCTGCGAGCCATCGGCGACAAGCCCATCTACTGCGGCCCGTCGGGCGCGGGGCAGGTGTGCAAGCTGGTCAACAACTACATCACGCTCTCGCTGCAGCCGCTGCTGGCGGAGGCCTTCTCCATCGGCGTGAAGGCCGGCGTTGACGCGGGCACGCTCTTCGAGGCGGTCTCGCGCAGCACGGGCAACACGCGGTCCATGCAGTGGCGCTACCCGCCCGGCGTCCTGAAGGGCAACTTTAACCCCACCTTCACCGTGGACCTCGTCCTCAAGGACCTGGGCCTGGCGATAGGGCTGGCGGAGGACTTCGACGTGCCACTGCAGTTCGGCCACCTGTCCTACGACGAGTACGCCGAGTCGTCGAAGAAGGGCCGGGGCAGCCTCGACGTCGGCGCCGTGGCCCTGCTGCAGGAGGAGCGCGCGGGCGTCGAGATCCGCGCCGACGTGGAGGCGCGGTAGCGGCGCGCGGCCCGGATGCCGGCGGGCGGTTCGCGAACCGCCCCTACGAGGCGCGGGGGATTGCTCAAAGGACACTTGGAGGAGGACAAGAGATGCCGGACTTCGTGAGCACGGAAGAGATCATCCAACTGGCGCGGCGGCGCGTGCACCAAGGCGTCTGGGACTACCTGGTGGGCGGCTCCGAGTCCGAGACGACGCTGCGGCGCAACCGCCTCGCGTTTGACCGGCTGGCGTTCCGGCCGCGCGTGCTGCGCGACGTGTCGAGCATCGACACCTCGACGACATTCCTGGGCCATAAGCTGCGCATCCCCGTCATGCTGGCGCCCGTCGGGTCGCTGCAGGTCTTCGACCCGGAGGGCGGCGTGGCGGCGACCCGGGCGGCGGCCGAGTACGGCATCATGCACGTGCTCAGCTCCGTGACGGCGCCATCGCTCGAGGAGACGGCGGCCTGCGTCGACTACCCCAAGATGTTCCAGCTCTACGTGCACGGGGACTGGGCGTGGATCGAGGACATCATCGCCCGCGTGGTGGAGGCCGACTACAAGGCGCTGTGCGTGACCGTCGACGTCCAGCATTACAGCCGCCGGGAGCGCGTCATGGTGGAGCGGTGGGTGCAGCCGACGCGCCGGGCCCCTCGCGACCCGTACTGGGGCGCGGCGCTGACGTGGGACCTGATGGACCGCATCCGCGACCTTGCCGGCCTGCCCTTCATGATCAAGGGCATCGCGACGGTCGAGGACGCGCTGATCGCCCTCGACCACGGCGTCGACGTCATCTGGGTGTCGAACCACGGCGGCCGGCAGCTTGACCACGGGCTCGGCTCCATGGAAGTGCTGCAGGAGATCGTGGAGGCGGTGGACGGGCGCGCTGAGATCGTGGTCGACGGCGGCGTGCTGCGCGGCAGCGACGTGCTGAAGGCGGTGGCGCTCGGCGCGAAGGCCGTCGCCATCGGCAAGCTGCAGGCGTGGGGGCTCTCGGCGGACGGGAGCGCGGGCGTGGTGCGGATGCTGGAGATCATGGAGGACGAGATGACCAGCGCGATGGGGCTGCTGGGCGTCACCTCGATGGACCAGCTCGGCCCGGAGTACGTCGTCAAGACGGACGCCGTCGTCACCTCGCCGCACGAGATGAGCGCGTGGGTGAACATGCCGGTCGACCGGGTGGGGTAGGGGTGGGGGCGGAAGTTGGATTTTACCGCCCAATTTGGATGCCCAGCCATGGTATACTTGCGCTAAACCCCCCATTGAATTGGAGGGGTGCGTTTCCAGGAACCATCGGCAGCATACCAACCCAGGAGGGGCACCGTGAGTGAGGCGCTCCGCAAGGAGTTCCGGCACTACCTCGCCCATCAGGACGAATTCGTGGCGAAGTACGACGGACGAGTCATCGCGCTGAAGGACGGCGTTGTGCTCGGCGACTATGACAGTGCGGGCGCGGCGATGCTTGCGCTTCAGGACTCGCACCCGCTTGGGTCTTACCTCATTCAGCAAGTGTCATCGGGCGATAAGGACACCAAAGTATCCATCTACTCGCCGGTGGTGAATCCATAGTCGAGCAATCCAGTCCCCGCAGCTTCACCGTTGAAGGAGACGGCCTTCTCAACGTCTTGACGACCAATTGTCACGTTTCCGCATACGCTCCACCCGTAACAGAACCTCCCCCGCCAATGGCCCCATTCGCCGCCCTGTGGGACACCGGGGCCATCATTTGCATGGTCTCACAGGCTGTTGTCGACGCCTGCGGCCTGGTGGAGGCCGGCGCAACAGCCGTCAGCCATGCCATGGGAACCTCCGAACTCGTGGAGGTGTATTACATCAATCTCCGGTTGCCCAGTGGTGTCGAATTCAATGAGATCCGGGCCATCAAGGGGGTTTTGCCGGAAGACCTGCAGATGGTTATCGGAATGAACGTGATCAATGCGGGAGACTTCGCGGTTACCAACCTGAACGGCAGGACCAAGTTCTCGTTCCGCGTCCCTTCTCAGGCCGACATTGACTTCGTAGCGGAGGACTCGACGGCAGGCGGTGCCCAAACGTGAACCGCCCGTCCCGCGATTGCGGAAACAGCTGCCCCGCCAAGTCAATTCCCCCGATGCTATGATGCTCTCGCCATGCCAACCCTGACCGCCATCCGCAATCTCGCAACCTCCGCGCTGGACCTGCTGTATCCGCGCAAGTGCGTGGGTTGCGGCAGGGCCGGTGCGTTCCTGTGCGATTTGTGCATCGCCGAGGCGGCGCGGGCCGCGGATACGACCGGCATCGGGCTGGAGCTGGTGCTGGCGCCCTTCGAGATGAAGGGGGCGGCGCAGACGGCCGTCCACCGGCTGAAGTACAACGGCGTGCGCGGGCTCGCGTCCGTGATGGGCATCGCGATGGCGCAGCACCTGGAGCGGCATGGCGTCGCGCCCAACCTCATCGTGCCGGTGCCGCTGCACCCGTCGCGGCATCGCGAGCGCGGCTACAACCAGGCCGAGCTGCTGGCCCGCGAGGTTGGAGGCCGGCTCAAGGTAACCGTCGACGCGGGGCTGCTGGCGCGGACGGAGAGTGCGGGGCCGCAGGCGCGGTCGGCGTCGCGGGAGGAGCGGCAGGCGAACGTTGCCGGGGCGTTCAAGGCGCGGCGGGAGGCCATCGGCAAGTCGATCGTCATCGTGGACGACGTGACGACGACGGGCGCGACGCTTCAGGAGTGCGCGGCCGTCCTCCGACAGGCCGGTGCACGGCGGGTGTGGGGCCTGACCTTCGCCCGGGAGATCTAGCGATACCCTCGCATTCGCGCCGCTCGTTGCCTTGATTGTCGGGGCCGACATTCCCTAGAATGGGCTTCCCTCTCCGAGGGCGGCGCCCGGAGACCGGATCCCCGCCGAGGGCCCGGCCGACACCCACACCACAGAGGAGGCGGGCTGATGGAGATGCAGATTCAGGCGAGGAACCATCGCCTCTCCCAGGGCAATCGTGACTACCTGACCCGAAAGCTGGAGCGCATCGAGGGCCGCGTGAACCTGCCCGTGGACGCCCACGTGGTGGTGTCCGAGGAAAAGACCCGGTCGCAGCAGGACCGCATCGTGGTCGAGGTGACGCTGCGGTGCAACGGCACGCTGCTGCGCGGACAGCGGCGCGCCCCGACGGTGCAGGCGGCCGTCGACGCCCTCGCCGACACGCTCGACCGGCGCGTCGCCCACTTCAAGAGCCGGGCGTACCGCAGCGAGGCGGCCTACCGCCACGGCAGCGTCCACAGCATCCGCGAGATGGAGGACCCCGGCGCTCCCGAGCCGGACGAGGAGGACCCCGAGGAGATGGAGCTGGGGCGCGTCGTGCGCTCCAAGCGCTTCCCCATGAAGCCGATGTCCGTGGAGGAGGCGGTGGTGCAAATGGAGCTGCTGGACCACGCCTTCTACCTGTTCCAAAACGCCGCGACCGGCCAGCACAACGTGCTCTACCGCCGCAATGACGGCGACTACGGCCTCATCGAGCCGGAAGAGGCGTAGGGGTCGCTAGCCCTCCAACGCGGCCCGGACGGCGTCGGCGCGGCCTGGGGCGCCCGCCCGCTCGCACATGGCGAGGAAGTTGGCGGTGGTGACGCGCTCGATCTCCTCGACGGGCACGTCCTTGAGCTCGGCGAGCTTTTGCGCAACCAGCGGCACGTCGCGGGGCTCCGTCCACTTGTCGCGGCTGCCCTTGAATGGCTGCGGGTACGTGTCCGTCTCCAGCACGATGCTCTCCAGCGGCAGGTCCGCGGCGATGGCCTGAAGGTCCGGCCTCCGCAGCAGCGGCTTGGCGAGGGAAACGTAGAAGCCCAGCTCCACGCACTCGCGGGCGCTGCGCTCGTTGCCCTGGAAGTAGTGCATGGCCCCGCCGACTCGCCAGCCCTGCTCCTGCCGAAGCACCTTCAGCGCCTCCATGTGCAGCTCCGGCTGGCCGGGGATCTCTCGCGAGTGGAAGATGACGGGCAGGCCCAGCTCCAGCCCGAGCCGTATCTGCGCCCGGAAGGCCTGGTACTGGAGCGACAGGTCGGGGGCTCCACGGTCGAAGTCGAGGCCCGTCTCGCTCATGGTGACGACCTTGGGCGACGACATGGCCGCCCGCCGGAGCGCGTCGGCGCACTCGCCGTCGACGGGCACGGTGACGTCCATGGGGTGGATGCCCACGCCAGCCAGCAGCATCGGCCGGCTGCGCGCCAGCTCGACGCAGGCCTGGGTCGACTCGAGCGTCGTGCCCGCCAGCACGATTGCGCCGACGCCGGCGGCGCGGGCGCGCTCCAGCACGCCGTCGATCTCCTCCGGCGGGAAGTCGTCCAGATGGGTATGAGAGTCCACGTACACGGGTATCACCGGCGCGCGTTCTTGGTCTGTCCCATGGCCTAGTATATGCTATACCTCCGGCCCTCGCGGCCGACTTCCCAACCGAGCATTGCCCGCTGGCAGCAGCGGGACCCCGAGAGGAATTGCAGCGATGTTCACTCGACCACCCTCCCCGGCCGGGCGTCGGCGAGCATGATGCGCGTCCTGTTGCTCGTCGCGCTGGCGGCGCTCGCGCTGACGGCGTGCCGCGAGACGGAGCCGACGCCTGTCGAGACCGCCTCGCCCGTGTCGACGCCGCAGGCTCCCGCTACGGCGCTGCCCGCCGCGACCCCCGCGCCCGCGAATGGCGTCGCTACGGTCGCGGCTCCGGCCACCCCATCGCCGGCGGAGGCGCTGCCGTCTCGCGAGGGGCGGTTGACCATCGCGACGCGCGTTGAGCTGAGCGATCTCGACGTTCACCGGTCGCCGTCGCCGTCGTTGGCGGCGTTCGGGCCGGGCATCGTGTACAGCCGCCTGCTCCGGTTCGCGTCGGGGCCGGACGTGGAGACGCCCAGCCTGGCGCTGGAGTGCGACCTGTGCGAGTCATGGGTATGGGAGGACCAGACGACCCTCCGCATCGTCCTGCGCCCCGGGCTGCGGTGGCAGGCGATCGCACCCGTCAACGGGCGGCTCCTCTCGCCCCACGACGTCATGGCAAGCCTAGCGCGCCAGCGGACGGCGGGCTGGCCCCACGCCGAGTTGCTGGCCAACGTCGCGAGCGCCGAGGCGCAGGGCGACAGCGTCGTCTTCACCCTGCGCTATCCGGACGCCGACTTCCTCCTCGCGCTGGCGGACGGGCACACCAAGGTGCTGCCCTCGGAGCTGGCCGCGATGGACGACCTCGGCGCGGGGCCCTTCATCGGCACCGGGCCGTGGATCGCTGATGAAGTCGACCCCGGGCGCCGTTTCACCTTCTCCGCAAATCCCGTCTACTTCGAGCCGGGGCTTCCGCGTCTGGAAAGCCTCGAAATCCGCGTGATGTCCGACCCGGCGATCCGTAACGCCGCATTCCTCACGAAGTCGCTGGACGTCGACGAGGTGGCGCCAGAACACGTCGCGGCGTACCGGCAGCGCAACCCGGACTCGGGCTTCCTTCGCTACGCCCCGCCGGGTGGCGGCTCCGAGTTGGCCCTCAACGTGAACGACCCGGCGCTGCGGGACGCCGAGGCGCGGCGCGCGCTCTTCCGGGCGCTGGACCCGTGGTCGCTGAACCTTCAGGTGTGGCACGGGCTCGCGGACGTCACCGGCGGCATGCCTTCCGCGTCGCCCGAGTGGCGGCTCACCGAGGACGAGCTTCGCGAGCGCCTCGCCGACCCGGTGGGGGCGCGGGAGATGCTGGATGCCGTGGGCAATGTCCCGGAGACCCTGGATCTCATCGTGGCTGACTTCGGCGACCCGTACCTTGCTTACGGCAACGGGATTCGCGAGCACCTGGAGGCGGTGGGAGTCCGTGTGAACATCGAGGCCCTCAACCCCGGCGAGTACGTGGAACGTGTGTGGCGAAATGGTGATTTCCAAGCGTACCTGGGCCCGTTGCCGCCGCTCTCCGCGCCGAACGACTACCTCGTCGGCATGGTGCGCAGCGACGCAGCACGGAACAGGACTGGCTACGCCGAAACCGCGCTGGACGAGCTGGTCGACAGGCAGGCGGCGGAGCTCGACCCGACGGTGCGCGGGGACATCGCCCGGAAGGCGTCGCTGATGCTGCTGGAGGAGGGCGTGCGGTTCACGCCGTCGGCACGGGCGCAGGCATGGGCGTGGTGGCCACGAGTGAAGGGTCTGCACGTGAACTTCGCCAACCGCGAGTACCACTTCTGGGCCCGCGTCCAGGTGGAGTGACGGCGGCTACGAGGCGTAGGCGCTCAGCCCCTGCTCCAGCGCCCACCAGGCCAGCAGCGCGCACTTGACCCGGACAGGGTAGCTGCGGACCGCCGCCAGTCCCGTCAGCTCGCCAAGATCCGCCTTCTCCCCGTCGTCGAGGGACTCACCGCGCATCATGCGTGTGAACGCCGCCGAGAGCCGGAGGGCCTCGGCGGGTGTGCGCCCCTGCACGGCCTCCGACATGAGGGACAGCGACGCCTGGCAGATGGAGCACCCGGCCCCCTCCGTGCTCACGGGCGAGAGGACGCCGCCGGAGAGTTTGGCGCGGAAGGTGCACTCGTCCCCGCAGAAGGGGTTGATCTCCGTGGCGTCGATGTCGGGCGCGTCTATGGGCGCGCGGTTCCGGGGGTTGCGGTAGTGGTCCATGATGAGCGCCTGGTTCTCCGCGCCGATGGCGTTCCACCCCACCGCCTGGATGGTCTCGGGCGCGCCGTCCTGTTCCGTGTAATCCATGGGGCGCCCTCTACAGCTCGACTTCCACGTCGCCGTCCTGCACGCGGACGGGGAAACACTCTACGTCCATGACGGCGGGCAGCGTGAGGGCCTTGCCGTTGCGCACGTCGAAGTAGGCGAGGTGGCGGGGGCACTGGATGCGAAAGCCGTCGAGGGCGCCCTCGCCCAGCGGGCCGTCGTCGTGGGTGCAGAGGTTCTCGACGGCGTAGAACCGGCCGTCCACGTTGCAGACCGCCAGCGACGCCCGCGGCAGCTCCACGGCGATCGACGTGCCCGGCGCGATGTCGTCCGCCCTCGCAACCTTGGTCCACTGACCCGGCATGGCACTCCTCTGGTTCTTGATGATGTCCGTTCGTCCTGAGCGAAATCGAGGGTGCGAACGGGTGTGGTGGAACTACACCGCCGCTTCCTCCGGCCAGTCCAGCATCTGCACGTCGACTTCCGCGCCCGCCGGCATCTCGTCGAGGTCCTCGGGGCAGATGGCGAGGCCGTTGGCGCGCGCCATGGACGTCAGCAGGTTGCTCCCCTGCGGGCCGGTCAGCGACGCCCACCACCGGCCGTCCTCCCATGTGACGATGGCCCGGGCGTACACGCGGCGCCCGTCCGTGTTGATGATCGGATCGCGCAGCGTGGCCCGCACGCGCGGCTTGGCGAAGCTTGTGCGGCCCAGCATCTTCAGGATGGCCGGACGGCAGAACTGCTCGAATGCGACGAGGGCGCTCACGGGGTTGCCGGGCAGCCCGATGTGCGGCACCCGCCGCCCGTCGGGCGCGTGCAGGACGCCGAAGGCCAGCGGACGCGCCGGGCGCATCCGCACCGACCAGAAGGCGATCTCGCCGTTGGCCGTCAGCACGTCCTTGATGAAGTCGTAGTCGCCCTTGGAGACGCCGGCCGTGGTGATGAGCAGGTCGGCGGCGATGCCCTCGCCGAGCTTGCGGGCCGTGTCCTCCAGCGTGTCCTTCGCGATGCCCAGCATCCACGGCTCGCCGCCGTAGCGCCGCACCGCCGCGGCGATGCTGAAGCTGTTGGAGTCGTAGATCTTGCCGCCGCCGGGCGCCTCGCCGGGCGCGAGGAGCTCGTCGCCGGTGGACAGGATGGCGATTATGGGCCGGCGCAGCGCGGTGACCCGCTGCCGCCCGACGGACGCCAGCACGCCGATCTCGCCGGGGCGGAGCACGTCGCCACGGCCCATGAGGCGCTCGCCCGTGCGCAGGTCTTCGCCGGCGGGGCGCACGTTGGCGCCAAGGGGCGCCGCCTGCATGATGCGGATGCGGTCGAGGGCGTGGCCGGCCGCCTTCCGCTCGACCTCGTCCGTGTCCTCGAAGGGGACGACGGCGTCGGCGCCGGGTGGGATGGGCGCGCCGGTCATGATGCGGATGGCGGCGCCGGGCTGCAGGTCGCGGTCGGGAAGCGCGCCGGCCTGCACGTAGCCGATGACGGGGAGCTCGCGCGGGTCGTGCCGCCCTGCGCCCGCCACGTCGGCGTGGCGCACCGCGAAGCCGTCCATGGCCGAGTTGTCCAGCGGCGGCAGGTCCAGCGGCGACGTGATCTCCTCGGCGAGGGTGAGCCCCAGCGCGTCGGGCAGATCGACATCCACCGGCCCCATCGGAGAGACGTAGGAGAGGATCTTCTCCAGCGCCTCCTCCACGCTCAGCATGTCCTCCTGAACGCTGCCGTGGTGGTGATGGTGGGCGTGGTGATGCTCGTGGCTCCGATGGCGGCCGTGGTCGTGATGCTGGTGATGCTCTGTCATGGCGTCTTCCGGCTAGACGTGGTCGTGTCTTGGCAATTCTACCGCCGCTGCGGGGGAAGCGCGAATCTGGATGATCGCCGAATGGGATGCGGGGCTTAGCCTGCGGGCTGCTCCAGCAACGCCAGCATGCGGTTTACGAACTCGTGCACCGTTGGGCGGTCCCTTTCGACTTCGTAGTCCGGCATTTCGTCGTGGTAGAAGTTCCGATGAAACTTCTCCGCAATGCCGAAGCCCGAGGTCAGTTGAGCGTCACCTGTCTCCTGTTGCAGGCGGACCACGGTGTTGCTCAGCGCGCGGTGGCTGCGGCACGGCCAGTTCCGCTGAAGCGCAACGGCCATGACGGCGTGGGTGGCCGCTCCCCAGAGCTTTTCCGACGCCTGCAGATGGTCGCCAGCGTCGAACTCAAGGTCAGAGTTGGCAAGGAACTCCCGCGCTTGCCTGCCGTGATCGTCTTGCTGCATCAAGGGACTCCCGACTCCATGAAGTGTGTCAACTATACCAGTTTACCAGTGCAGTTGGTCCTACAACACCGGCCCCCCGCTACCCCTGCCGTTGGGCCGCACCGAGCTCCCGCTCCAAGCGCGAGAGGAGCCGGTCCATCGCCCGCTGCACCTCTTCCGCCGTCAGCGTGCGGTCGGCGGCCTGGAACGACACCCGGTACGCCAGCGAGCGCACGTCGGCGCCCACCTGCTCGCCCGCAAAGACGTCGAAGAGAGTGGCGCGGGCTACGAGGGGGTGCTGCTCGATGATCTCCCGCACCCGGTCGGCGGGCACGTCCATGCCGACGATGAGGGCAAGGTCGCGGAGCGCCTCGGGGTAGACGGAGATGCTGCGGAACCGCCGCGCCGACTGCGGCACGGCATCCGTCAGCGCGGCCAGGTCCACCTCGAAGTAGACGGCGCCCTCGCCGCGCACGTCGAAGGCGTCCAGCGCCTCGGGGTGCACCTCGCCAAGCTCGCCGATGCGCTGCCCGCCGACTGTGATGGTCGCGGCGCGGCCGGGGTGGTAGAAGGGGTCGTCCATCGGCTCAAACGATGGCGTCACGCCGACGCGGTCGCACAGCGCCTCCACCACGCCCTTGGCGTCGTAGAAGCCCGCCGCCGCCTCGGCCGCCGCCCACGACGCCTGCGCGCCGGGGCCGCTCAGGACGCCCGCGGCCTTCTGCCGCTCGTCCGGCAGGCCGTCGCCCGCGAATATGAACTCCTTGCCGACCTCGAAGTACCACTGGGGCACGCCCTCATGCCGCTGGTTTGCCGCCAGCGTCCGCAGGAGGCCGGGCCGCAGCGACGTCCGCAGGCACTCGTGTTCGGAGCTAATGGGGTTGAAGGCGCGCATGGGCGGCGCGGGCGGCTCCGCGCCTCGGTAGGCCAGCTCCAGCGCGTGCTCGCTGACCATGGAGTAGGTGATGACCTCCTGCATGCCGATGGAGGCCAGCAGGTCGCGCACCTCCTCCTTGACCGCCTGCGCCATGTCCGGCGTGCTCAGCGGGATGGGCGCCGCGAGGGGGGCCGTCGGTACGTCGTCGTAGCCGATGACGCGCACGACCTCCTCGACAAGGTCGTCCTCGATGGTGATGTCGGCGCGCCACGGCGGGGCCTCGGCCTCCAGCGCGTCGTCGCCGACCATCCGGCACGCGATGCCGAGGGACGTGAGCGTCCGGGCCGCGTCGGCCATCGGCACCGTTACTCCGAGCACCTTCTCCATGCGCGTGGCGGTGAGCGTGATGGTCTGCGCCTCCGGCCTGTCCGGGTAGACATCGATGATGCCTTTGGCCGCGACGCCGCCGGCCACCTCCAGCATGAGCTTCACCGCGCGGCGCAGGCCCACCGGCGGCAGGCCCTGCCGCCAGCCCTTCTCGAAGCGCAGCGACGCCTCGGTGCGCAGCTTCAGGTCGTCGGCGGTGCGGCGCGTGTTGAACGGGTGGAAGCTGGCGGACTCCAGCAGGATGGCGTTCGTCTCCTCCGTGACCTCCGTGTTGGCGCCCCCCATGACGCCGCCGAGACCCACGGCCTTCTCCGGGTCCGCGATGACGACCATCGGCGGGGCGAGCTCGCGCTCGACGCCGTCCAGCGTGACGTGCTTCTCGCCGGGCCGCGCCTGCCGCACGATGATGCGCCCGCCGGCGACCTTGTCGAAGTCGAAGGCGTGGAGGGGCTGGCCCGTCTCCAGCATGACATAGTTGGTCACGTCTACGATGTTGTTGATGGGCCGCTGCCCCGCCCGCGTCAGCCGCTCCTGCAGCCACTCCGGGGACGGGCCGATGCTGACGCCGGTGAGCAGCGCGGCCGTGTACCGGGCGCACAGCGCCGGGTCCTCGATCTCCACGCTCGCCAGCGACTCGACAGGCCCGCCCTCCTCCGGGTAGCCCGGGTCCGGCTCGGCGACCTGCGTGCCGGAGAAGGCGGCCACCTCCCGGGCGACGCCCAGCACGGAGAAGCAGTCGGGCCGGTTGGCCGTGACCTCGATCTCCAGCACCGTGTCGCCGAGGTAGTCGGCGAGGGGCGTGCCGGTGGGGGCGTCCTCGGGCAGCACGAGGATGCCGTCGTGCTCCTCACCGATGCCGAGCTCCAGCACGGAGCAGATCATCCCCTCGGACGTGACGCCGCGGATCTTGGCGGCCTTCAGGGGCTCGACCTTGCCCGAGTGGGTGTTGAAGAGCACCGCGCCCACCCTGGCGAAGGCGATCTTCTGCTCGGCGGCGACGTTGGGCGCGCCGCAGACCACCTGCAGCCGCTCCCCGCCGATGTCGACGGTGCAGAGGCGCAGCCGGTCCGCGTTTGGGTGCGGGCCCACGTCCAGCACGCGGCCCACGTAGCAGTCGTTCCAGCCGCCGATGCGCTCGACGCCGCCCACCTCGATGCCGGCCATGGTGAGGCGGTGGGCGAGCTGCTCGACGGGCATGTCGACGTCGACGTAGGCCCTAAGCCAGGACAGCGGGACGTTCATTGCCATGGGTGCACTCCGGTCAAAGCGAGTCTAGAACTGCCGCAGGAAGCGGGCGTCGTTGCTGTAGAAGTAGCGGATGTCGTCGATGCCGTGCTTGAGCATGGCGATGCGCTCCACGCCCATGCCGAAGGCGAAGCCGGTGTACTCCGTGTGGTCTATGCCGGACATCTCCAGCACGCGCGGGTGCACCATGCCGGCGCCCATGATCTCGATCCAGCCGCTGCCACGGCAGATGCGGCAGTCGGGCGCGCCCGCGCCGTCGCAACTGAAGCAGTCGATGGCCACGTCGACGCCCGGTTCGACGAAAGGGAAGAAGTCGCAGCGGAACCGGACGCGCCGCTCGGAGCCGAAAAGCAGCCGCGCGAACTCGTAGAGCGTGCCCTTCAGGTTCGCGAAGGTGATGCCCCGGTCGACGGCGAGGCCCTCCACCTGCGTGAAGTGCCACTCGTGCGTCGCGTCCGTCGCCTCGAAGCGGTAGACGCGGCCGGGCACGACGACGCGCACGGGGGGCTGCGTCGCCTCCATGATGCGGGCCTGCATCGGCGAGGTGTGGGTGCGCAGCAGCATCTCGCGCTCGCCGTCGGCGTTGGTGTGGTCGAGCCACAGCGTGTCGAACATATCGCGCGCCGGGTGGCCCTTGGGGATGTTCAGCATGCCGAAGTTGTAGTGGTCAAGCTCCACCTCCGGCCCCTCGACGACCTGGAAGCCCATCGAGACGAAGGCGCGGGTTATCTCCCGCATGGTCTGGGTGATGGGGTGGAGCCGGCCGAGGGCGGGCCGGCGTCCGGGCAGCGTCACGTCGAGGCGGCCCTCCTGCGCGGCCTGCGCGAGCCTGGCCGACTTGAGCGCCTCCGTCTTCTCGGCGAACTGCGACTCCAGCAGCGCCTTGACGTCGTTGGCCTGCACGCCGACGCTGCGCCGCTCCTCGGCCTCCAACGAGGCCAGAGTGCGCATGATGAGGGTCAGGCGGCCCTCGCGGCGGCCGAGGTAGGCGATGCGCCACGCTTCGAGCGCGTCGGCGTCCTCGACGCCGTCCAGCTCGGCGACGGCGACGGTGCGGATGTTGTGCAGCGTGCCCAGGATCTCGGGTGCGGTGGTCATGCGGGAGGGTCTCCGTTGTATGGGGTGTGACTGGCATTATACGGGCGGGGGTTGGGGAGGGGCAAACGTGGGGGCAATTGAGCGAAGGGGCAGCAGTCGGCTACGATGGAAGGCTTGCTACAAGCGGAGAGCAATGATGCGTATCGAGCCTATTCATCCCGGCGAGCATCTGGCGGAAATCCTGGAGGGTCTGCGGGCGTCTCCCGAAGCCTTGGCGCGGGCAATGCGCGTGCCGCCGTCGGAGGTGCGCGAGCTTCTAGGGTGCCGAAGCGGCGTCACGGCGGATACGGCACTGCGCCTTGGCCGTGCCTTGGGGATGACGCCGGAGTTCTGGATGAACCTCCAACAGAGGTATGACCTGGAAGTCGCGCGTGCGGGGACTGACATCAGCGGACTAGCGACTCTGGTTGACGACGAGGCTGTGGTGTCAGCCTAGCTCCCCTCACCGCCGGCCCAGCAGGCTGCCGGGTTGGCATTGGCGGCAGTAGTCCGTGCGGTGGCCGTTGCTGGTGATGTGGGTGAGCTTGGAGCCGCAGGAGGGGCAGGCCTCGTTGCCGCGGCCGTGGACTTTGAGGTGGTCGCGGACCTTGCGGTGGATGTCGGCGCCCATGCGCTGGCGGAGGACGGGGACGGCCTCGGCGGGGACGCGGTAGACGGCGTCGTGGAGGGCGGCGAGCTCGGCGGGCGAGAGGGACGTGCGCTTCTTGAAGGGGTAGATGCCCGCCGCGAAGAGGACCTCGTCGGCGTAGGCGTTGCCGATGCCGGAGACGGCGCCGCCGCGCGTCAGGACGCCCTTGATCTCGCCCCGGTAGGGCCGCAGCCGCTCCGTGAACGCCTGCAGCGCGAGGGGCTCGTCCAGCACGTCCGGGCCCTGCTCGCCGAGGCGCGCGGCCTGCGCGAGCTGCTCCGGCAGCAGGTAGTAGACCATGCCCATCTGGTCGTCGTCGGTGTAGCGGAGTTGCGAGCCGTCGGACAGCGTCAGCGACAGGTACGTGCGGGCCGAGACGCGCTCGGATGCGTCGCAGTGCTGCAGCGCGCCGCTGAGCATTGGGTTGACGACGAGGGTGCGCCGGCCGCCGTCGACGCCGCCGGACAGCTCGACGCCGAGGAACTTGCCGCGCCGCCAGAAGCCGTCGAGGGTGCGGCCTTCGATGTCGCCGCCGAATCGCTCCAGCGGCGCGGCGAGCGAGCGCAGGACGAGGGGCCGCAGCACATCGGCGCGCGCGACCGAGAGCCCGGTGAGCGTGCGCTCCAGGTACTCGCGGACGACGTAGAGGTCCGGCGCTTCCGGCATCTTTTTTCCCTTACGGCGCTAACCGTGATGTGCCCCGCTCCGTCACATTCAGGATAGGCTTTGAGAGCCTCAGGGCGTACCGCTGGAGCGTCGCCGTACCTTGCGACACGGTGGTAGTGTAGTATCATGCCCTGCACTCTGGAAGGGCATGGAAGGAGCGCCCATCGTGACGACGCTGCTGCCGGAATCGCCGAGGGACGTGCGCGAGCGCATCCGCAGCGGCGCGTGGACGCGGCCCACGGCGGGCCTCGCGCCGGGGCGGGTGCAGGCCAACCTCGTCTCGCTGCCGAGGGAGCAGGCCTTCGACTTCCTGCTCTTCTGCCAGCGCAACCCGCGCCCGTGCCCGCTCATCGAGGTGATGGAGGCGGGCGTCCCCGAGCCCGCGCAGACGGCCCCCGGCGCCGACATCCGCACCGACCTGCCCGCCTACAACGTCTACCGGGAGGGCGCCCTCGAGGCCACGGTGCCGGACGTTCTGGACTACTGGCGCGACGATCTCGTCACCTTCCTCATCGGCTGCAGCTTCACCTTCGAGACGGCGCTGGCGTCGTCCGGCATCCCGCTGCACCACGTCGAGGCGGAGCGCAACGTTGCAATGTACAAGACCAGCGTGGCGACGACGCCCGCGGGGGTGTTCTCCGGGCCGCTTGTCGTCTCCATGCGGCCCGTGCCGCGCGAGCAGGTGGTGAAGGCTGTGCAGGTGACCTCGCGCTTCCCCAACGCCCACGGCGCGCCGGTGCACGTCGGCGAGCCGGAGGCGCTCGGCATCCGCGACCTCGCGTCGCCCGACTACGGCGACCCGCCCGTCATCCTCGACGGCGAGACGCCGTTGTTCTGGGCGTGCGGGGTGACGCCGCAGGCGGTGGCCGTCGCCTCGAAGCCGCCGTTCATGATCACCCACGCGCCGGGGCACATGTTCATCACGGACCTGCGGGACGAGGACGTGGCGGCGCTATGACGACGATCGAGGACATCATCCTGCGGTACGACAGGCGGGGCATGACGCCCCTGCGGCCGCACCTGCCCGAGGACTACTGCACCCGCGCCGCCCGCTGCATCCTCGACGCGCCGCCGGGCCGGGCGCTCATCGCGACGGGCTTCTACATCGCCCGCGCCGGGGCGACGGAGACCGACGGCCCGCCGGGCGCGTACTTCATCGGCAAGGCGCTGGAGGCCCTCGGCCGGCCCGTGACATACGTGACCGACCGGCTGACCACACCCGTCTTCGAGGGACTCGTCCCGCCGGACGCCGTCGTCGACTTCCCTTTCGCCGACGCCGGGGAGAGCGAGGCCTTCGCCGTCGACCTGCTGGCGCGGCTGCAGCCGTCCGTGGCCATCGCCATAGAGCGGTGCGGGTTCACGGGGCCGGGCCGCTACCTGAACATGCGCGGCCAGGACACCTCCGAGAACCACGCAAAGCTGGACTACATCTTCATGCACCATGGCGCGACGGTGGGCATTGGCGACGGCGGCAACGAGATCGGCATGGGCAACCTGGCCGAGCACATCCCGTCGGTCGAGCAGCTCCCCAACGAGCCGTGCGTAACGACGGTGTCGGAGCTCATCATCGCCAGCGTGTCTAACTGGGGCGGCTACGGGCTCGTCGCGGCGCTGTCGCTGCAGGCGGGGCGCAACCTGCTGCCCTCGCCTGACGAGGAGGAGGACGTCATCCGGGCGATGGTCGACCGGGGGGCCGTCGACGGCGTGGCGTCCGCGCCGGTGTACGGCGTCGACGGGTTCACGCTGCAAGAGAACCGGCGCACGCTGGAGGCGCTGCATCGGCTGCTCGGCGAGCGCGGCGTGGGGGAGTAGCAGGCCGTTCACCCTTCGATTTCCCTCAGGGCGAACGGGGGCCGGGCGGCCCCTTCGAGAGCCTCAGGACAGGCTCCTTCGTCAAGCTCAGGACGGGGTCAGGGTGAACGGAAAGAGGGGGGCCGGGAGCTACGAATCGATTACCGAAATCGATTCGTAGCTGTTTGGGACGCAGCCAGCTACAAAACTGCACTTTTTTTGCGAAACGAATCGTATCTGCATCGGGAGCCGCGGGCCGGTTGCGGATGCCGCACTCCCGACCCTCCACGCCGCATTCACTGCCCATGCGGAGAGCGTAGAGGGGTCCGCGCCGTCAGCGCAACGGGTCGGGGGCAGGGGCGGGCGGGTCGCGACCCGCCTCTACTCGCGAACGTCCGGGTCAAAGGGCTCGCCGTCCACGAGGACTTCCTTGATGACGGCGTTGCCGTCCTCGTCGACCTTGACGACCACCTTCACGTCCTCCGCGTTCTCAATGATCCAGCCGGTGCCCTCCGGCACGAAGTACGTGCCGATGCCGAAGTCGAGGTGGCCGGCTCGGTCCACGCGGCCCTCGATGACTACATCCTCAATGTCAGGGCAACTTCCGTCGTGCCATCCCCATGCCCGCCACACGTCCGGCCCCTCCCGCAAGAAAACGCAAGCGGTCTCACCTTCCTGCAGGTCTTGCATGGACGTAGGCAGTTGCGCGACCTCGTAGTCGAGGATGGCATAGTCGCCCTGCAGCAGGGAGCGCGGGTCGACGGGGACGGTCTGCAAGACGACCTCCCTGCCGGCGCTGAGAGAGACTTCACGCACGGCGATGAAGCCGAGCAGGAAGACGAGCTGCGCGGCGACGATGGCCCAGAAGGCGATGCGCACCCACGGCTTCATGGCTCGCCCTCCCGCTCGCGCATGGCGGCGAGCATCCGGCGGCGGCCGCGGTCGAGGAGGTAGCCGCCGCCCAGCAGCAGCACGCCCGCACCGAAGAACACAAGTGAACTGTCGAGCAGGTCAATCGAGTACTCGAAGTAGCGGGTGATGACGTAGACGGCGATCAGCCCGATGGAGAGGTTGATGCGGGCCTCGTGGTCGCGCAGGTAGCCGGAGGCCATCAGCCCCAACGCCAAGAGGGCGAACAGCGCGTTGAACACGATGGGGTAGAGCGGCTCCCAGTCGACGGGGACAAGTCCCGCCACGAGCGCGGTCACAAGCAGGACGGCGACCGCACCTGTCTCGGCGAACGCCACCGGGAACCTGTCGCCGGCCTGGGCCCGCTGCCACGCCAACCACGCCGTCAACGCGACGGCGACTACCGACGCGCTACAGGCCAGCGCCCAGTAGCCGAGGCTCGCGCCGCCGATGCTGTCGACGTCGACGAACACGTCGCGGAAGGTGAGCACGTAGAGGGCGGCAAACGCCGTGCCCAGGCCGATCGCCATGAACAGGCCCCCGATGCCTTGCCACCCGTCCAACTGAGCCTTTGCCTTGCCGATAGCGAAGAGGAACGCCCCCAGCGCGACGTAGAGGATGAGGCCCGCGATGCCGGCCACCGACTCGTCCAGTCCCTCGAGCCATTCCTGCTGGCGGAAGCCAACGGCGGCCAGGAACAGCACGATGGCGAGGAACATGACCGGCCGGGAGCGGGTGACGTAGGCCAGCGGCGCGACGCCGAGGAACCAGAACAGCGAGAGGTTGGGGTCGTTGACGGGGACGTGGTAGATCTGGCCGATGAGGTGGACGCCAGCCCCGTAGACGATGCAGCCCAGCAGGACGAAGGCGACGGCGTACGGCGTGGGGCCCGACCGCTGCCAGATGGCGTAGCCCGCGCCGTAGGAGAGGAGCACGCCGATGATGAGCGACGCCAGCTTGACGCTCCGCGAGATCTCGTCCCAGTTGGCGGCGTAGAAGGTGATGACGCCGAGCCCGATGAGGATACCGCCAAGGATGGACAGCCCGGTGACGAGCCCCTGCCGCCGGCGGGACGCCTCGAAGCCCGGCTCGTAGTCCGGGTAGCGGGCGAGGATGGCCTGCGCCTGCTCGGCGGTGACCGTGCCGTCGCGCTGCCACGCCTCGACTTCCTCGCGGAGGCGGGAGACGAAGCGGTGGGTGTTGGGGTCGGCGGGAGTCATGGGTGCATGGTACACCAATGCGAGGGCGGGCACAGCCGCGCGCTGGATGCCGGCTTTCGCCGGTATGACAAAGGGGCAGCCGAGCGCCCGACGCCTCGCGCCGACGGGCGCGGGGTGCTACTCTGGCCCGGCATCGGAAGGAGACCTCCATGGACATCGGGGAGACGCTCTACTTCGTCGACAGGCAACCGTGGCGCGCGTGGCTGGAGGCGAACTTCGACGCCGCCAGGGAGATATGGCTGGTCTATCCCAACAAGGCGTCCGGCGAGCCACGCATCCTCTACAACGACGCCGTGGAGGAGGCGCTGTGCTTCGGCTGGATAGACAGCATCGTCAAGAAGCTGGACAGCCTGCGCGCCGTCCAGCGCTTCACCCCCAGGAACCCCCGGAGCGGCTACTCGCAGATGAACAAGGAGCGGCTTCGTTGGCTGGCCAGGGAAGGCCTGCTGCACCCCTCGGTGCGGGAGGCGGTGGAGGACGTGCTGAAGGAAGAGTTTGTGTTTCCCGAGGACATTCTGGCGGCGGTGCGGGCAAACGCACAGGCGTGGGAGCGCTTTCAGGGGTTCTCCCCGGCATACCAACGGATCCGCGTGGCCTACATCGACGTCGCCAGGGCACTTCCGGAGGTGTACGAAAGCCGGCTCAAGAACTTCATCAAGGCCACGGAGCGGGGGAAGCTCCTCGGCTACGGAGGCATTGAGAAGTATTTTTAGGGGAGGGGCCCATCCCGGCCTTCCACCTCGGCGGGGAAAGGGGTCTGCGAGGCCCCTACTCCAGGAAGTCCCTTAGCTTGCGGGAGCGGGTGGGGTGGCGGAGCTTGCGGAGGGCCTTAGCCTCTATCTGCCGGATGCGCTCGCGGGTGACGCCAAAGTCGCGGCCGACCTCTTCCAGCGTGCGGCTGCGGCCGTCAATGAGGCCGAAGCGCAGCTCCAGCACCCGGCGCTCGCGGTCGCTGAGGGTGCTCAGCACGTCCTCCACCTGCTCGCGCAGGAGCTGGTACGCGGCCGCCTCGATGGGCGCGAGGGCTGCGCGGTCCTCGATGAAGTCGCCGAGGTGGGAGTCCTCCTCCTCGCCGATGGGCGTTTCGAGCGACACGGGGTCCTGGGAGATGCGCAGGATCTCGCGGACGCGCTCCGGGCTCTGCTCCAGGGACTCGGCCAGCTCCTCGTTGCTGGGCTCCCGTCCGAACTCCTGGATGAGGCGGCGCTGCTGCCGCAGGAGCTTGTTGATGGTCTCCACCATGTGCACGGGGATGCGGATGGTGCGCGCCTGGTCGGCGATGGCCCGGGTTATGGCCTGCCGGATCCACCACGTTGCGTAGGTGCTGAACTTGTAGCCCTTGCGGTAGTCGAACTTCTCGACGGCGCGGATGAGGCCGATGTTGCCCTCCTGGATCAGGTCCAGCAGGGACATGCCGCGGCCGATGTACTTCTTGGCGACGCTGACGACCAGCCGGAGGTTTGCCTCGGCCAGGTGGCGCTGGGCGCGGACCCCGTCGTGGACGGCGCGGTCCAGGTGTCGACCCAGCAGCATCTCGAAGGGCAGCAGGTCCTCCAGCATCCCGCCAAGGTCCTCGCCCAGGCGGTCCAGCGGCGTCTCGGCGTCGATGACCTCCAGCACCTGCGGGGCCAGCAGCCGGCTGTTCAGGGAGAGGCTGATGATGGCCATCGCGATGTCGGTCTCCTCGAGCCCCAACCCTTCGCTCAGCTCCGCAACGATGTCCAGCTTCATCTCGTTGTCGATGGCCGCGCGGAGCTTGGGGTCCTCGATGATGTGGCGCAGGGTGATGGGGGGCTCCAGGTCAAAACGCTCCGCCAGCTCCACCGTCACGGGGAAGGTTGAGGCGAGACGGCGCAGCAGCTCGATGGTCACCTGCACCGCAGAGGGGGTCCGGCCGCTGGCGTCGGCGAGGTAGTGGCGCAGCACGGTGACGTGCTTGCCCGCCTCCATGCGCCGCGCGAGGCTACGCTCGTCCTGCGCCGTGAGGAGGCTGACGCGCCCGATCTCGCGCAGGTACATGCGCACCGGGTCGTCGATCATCTCGGCGGACTCGAGCTCGATTTCCTCCTCGGTGTCGACCTCGTCCTCGGGGCGGGAGTCCTGCAGGTCCTTGGGCTGCGGCTCCTCGACGGTCCACGTGGCGGCGGACGCCTTGGCGGACGCCTCGTCAAAGATGTTCTTGATGGCGGGGCTGGCGTTGGCAAGCACCTCGGCCGCGGTCTTGGGCTCGTTGCCCTGGGCCTTGGCGTCTGGTGCGGCCTGCTCCCGGGCGGGTGTCGAGGTGGCTACAACCTCCGGGTTCTCTCCGGTGGGCTGCTCATTCTCCATGCTCATCTCCTGGCAAGTGGGCCTGCTGCGCAGGCGGCTAGATGTCCCTGCGTACCCGGGCGGTAAAGATCTCCCGGAACCGCTCGTCCTGCCGGTGGAGCTCCTCCTCCTCCGTCGCGGTGTCCCGGCCCTCCGCCTCGGCCTGCGAGAACGATGCGCCCAGCTGGGTCCGGAGCTCCCTGAGCTGCCGCTCCTCCAACCGTCGAATGCTCTGCGCCAACGCCTGAGAGCGTTGCTTGCTGTCCATCACTGGGATCTCGCGGCTGAGGAGGGCGTCCAGGTGCTCTTGCAGAAGGGCGTCAAGGTCTTCTTTCAACTCTTCCATTGTAGAACATTCGGCCCATTTCTGGAAGACTTCGCGGTTCTCGCTCCGCCGGAAGAACTCGGCCCGCAGCCCCTCCGCCGCCTCGCGGAGCGTCGGGTCGAGCATGAGCAGTGTGAGGGGATACGCCTCCAGCGGGTCTATCCGCTCGAAGGCGGAGGCCGGCGCCTCGACCGGGTCGTCGAAGGGCGAGGCCCGTTGCGCCGCCCGCCGACCCGCCGTGCCCGCAGCGGCTTCGAGGGCCGCCCGGCGCTGGCGCTGCAGGACCTGCTCCAGCGTCTGGCGGTTGACGCCGATGAGGCCCTCCAGCTTCTCCATGTACCGGTCCTGGTCCGCCTCGTCCGCCGAGAGGATCCAGCCGCCCAGCTCCTCGGTCAGCGCCCGGCGGCCGTCGTTCGTGTCCAGGTCGAACCGCTCCGCCAGCAGCCGGAAGCCGAAATCGACGCGGGGCTCGGCGGCCTCCAGCACCTCCGGCCAACGCTCGGGCGCGTTGCGGATGAGCTCATCCGGGTCCTTGCCCTCGGGCAGCAGCGCGATGCGGACGTCGGACACCTTGGCCCACGACGTCTTGAGGCTGCGCATCGTCGCGTCCTGCCCAGCGGCGTCCATGTCCAGCGCGAGCACGAAGCGCCCGGCGAGGGGCGCCAGCGCCGACACCTGCCGGTCGGTCAGCGCGGTGCCCATGGAGGCGACCACGTTGGTGTAGCCCTGCTGGTGGGCCATGAGCGCGTCCATGTAGCCCTCGACGACGACGCCCTCGCCCTTCAGCGCGATGCTCTCCTTCGCGGCGTCCAGCCCCCACAGCAGCGCAGACTTGTCGAAGAGCGGCGTCTGCGGCGTGTTCAGGTACTTGGGCACGCTGCCGTCGAGCTCGCGCCCGCCGAAGCCGACGACGCGGCCGTTCGAGTCCCGGATGGGGAACATGAGCCGTCCGCGGAAGAGGTCGCGGGAGCCGCCCTGCTGCGGCCGGGTGACGAGGCCCGCGCGCTGGAGCTGCTCCTCCGTGTACCCCTGCCCCAGCAGGTGCACCTTCAGCTCGTCGGCGCCGTCCGGGCTCAGCCCGAGCCCAAAGGCCTCGGCAGTCTCCGGCGCGACGCCCCGGTCCTGCAGGTAGGCCAGCGCCCCGGCGCCCTCGTCCGACTGCAGCCGGCGCTGGAAGAAGCGCATGGCCTCCTGGTTGGCGCGGAGGAGCGGGTCCATCTGCGCCTGCTGCCTCGGCGTCGGCAGGGGCACGCCGAGGCGCACGGCGAGGGTGCGCAGCGCCTCGCTGAAGGTCTGGTTCTCCATCTTCATGACGAAGCGGATGGCGTCGCCACCCTCGGCGCACGCGCCGAAGCAGTGCCACGAACCGCGCTCCGGGTTGACGACGAAGGACGGCGTGCGCTCCGTGTGGAACGGGCATCGCGCCTTGAACACGCGCCCGGCCTGCGTCAGCGGCACGTAGTTGGACACCACGTCCACGATGTTCAGCCGGGCCTTGACATCGTCCAGCAGGCTCATGCGCGCCTCAATGCGGGTGGAGTGCGGGGCGTCAGGCAACCATTCTACGCGACTACGCGCGACGCGCTAGGGGTGCGCCGGCGGATTTGGGGCTGTCCCGGAACAAGTCCAGTACGGCCTCGAGGTCCGGCGGCAGCGGCGACGACACCTCGACGGTCTCGCCCGTCGTCGGCTGCCGGAAGGCCAGTGCCGCCGCGTGCAGGAAGTGCCGCACCCTTCGATTTCCCTCAGGGTGAACGGGCGCAGGACGCCCCTTGCCGTAGAGCGCGTCGCCCACCAAGGGGCAGCCGAGGTGCGCCATGTGGACGCGGATCTGGTGCGTGCGCCCGGTGACGGGCCTCGCCTCCACGAGCGACGCGTCCGGGAAGCGCTCCAGCACGGCGTAGTGCGTGACCGACGCTCGCCCGCCCTCGACGACGGCCATGCGCTTTCGGTCAGCGGGGTGGCGGGCGATGGGCGCGTCGACCGTCCCGGACTCGGGACGCGGGCAGCCCCACGCCAGCGCGAGGTAGCGCTTGTGCACCCGCCGCGCCTGCAGCTGCCCGGCCAGCGAGTGGTGGGCGGCGTCGTGCTTGGCGACGATCATCAGCCCGGACGTGTCCTTGTCCAGCCGGTGCACGATGCCCGGCCGCTGCGCGCCGCCGATGCCCGAGAGGTTCGGGCGCAGGGCCAGCAGCGCGTTCACCAGCGTGTGCGACGGGTGCCCGGGCGCCGGGTGGACGGTCAGCCCCGCGGGTTTGTCGACGACGAGCAGGTCTTCGTCCTCGTAGACGATGGGCACCGGGATGTCCTCCGGCGCGAGGTCCAGGGGCGCAGGCGGCGGGATGGTCAGCTCGACGACGTCGCCGGGCCGCACGGCCTGCGACGGCCTCGAGGGCGCGCCGTTGACGGCCACCATGCCCTGCTGCACCAGCCGCGCCAGCCGCGAACGGGTGAGGTCGGGGCACTGCTCGGCGAGGAAGCGGTCGAGGCGGACGCCAGCGTCGGAAGCGGTGAAACTGCGCGACTCAGTCGTCATCGGCGGACGGCCCTCCGTCCGGGGATGCGGCATCGGCCGGCGCTGGCTCGGGCTCCGGCGCTGGGCGGCCGGCGAGGAAGTTCGGGAAGAGGTAGACGACGGCCAGCATGATCACGCCCGTGACGATGGAGGAGTCGGCGAGGTTGAAGACGGGCCACGGCCCCACGTCGAGGAAGTCGGTCACGTGCCCCAGCACGAAGCGGTCGATGAGGTTGCCGACGGCGCCGCCCAGCAGCAGCCCCATGCTCACCCGCACGCGCCAGTCCCGGCCGGCATGGGCGTGGTAGAAGTACACCAGCACGGCGATGCCCACCAGCGACGCCACGGTCATGACGACGGCCTGGTTGGGGAACAGCCCGAAGATGGCCCCGCTGTTGGTGACGTGCGTCAGCCGCAGGAACCCCTCGGCGGGGATGGACTCGCCGATGCGGAGCCCCTCGCGCACCAGCGCCTTGGTCAGCTGGTCGGCGGCCAGCGCCAGCGCGAAGGCGAGTAGCGCCATGGTGTCGGTCAGAATGAAAGGCCGTTGTGAGACGGGTTGCTGCACGGCTGCGGTCGCCCCTGGAAGCTGAGTGCATTCAGGATAGCATAGGGCGCGGGGCGGGGATGGAGACTGACCGGAAAGGCGATCTCTTCAATCGTGAGAGGGGGAATCAGCGTGGTATAATTCAATTCCGCTATGCCGAAGGTGCGAGATGCGATACGCTTGGTTGAGCAGGACGGTTGGAGGCTCGCACGAACCAGAGGCAGTCACCGCGTCTTCAAACACTCGACCAAGACGGGGATAGTCGTCATAGCAGGGCGCCCCGGCAAGGACGTCCCGACGGGGATTTGGAGCGCGATTCTCAAGCAGGCAGGTCTGGAGTAGGGAGAGGTTCAATGGGTTACTCCGTGATCATCGAAAAGGGCCCCACCAGCTACGGCGCTCAGGTCCTTGATTTGCCGGGTTGCGTAGCGGTAGGAGACACACGGGATGAGGTATATGCCCTGATCTTGGAGGCCATCGAACTCTACATTGAGGCGCTGCGGGAAGAGGGACTGCCCGTCCCGGAGCCCCAGTCCTACGAGCTTGTGGAAGCCACCGCCTAGCCCGCCCCCCTACGCCACCAGCGGGTCCGGATGGTCGATGAGCACGCGGGCGACCTCCGGGCGGATGAGGCCGCCCTCCGGCACCGTGCCGCTGGTCATGAGGTTCCGCAGCAGCGTCCCGCTGAACTGTTCCTGGTGCTCGGGGCCGTGCGGGCATGTCTTCTCATTCACCACGCTGCCGCACTTGTGGCACATGAAGAACGACGTGAAGAACATCGGCGTGATGCCCAGCTCCTGGAAGTCCTCGAAGATGTCCTGCGCCGCGTAGGGCGTGTAGTAGCTCCCGACGCCCGCGTGGTCGCGCCCGACGATGAAGTGCGTGCACCCGAAGTTCTTCCGCACGATGGCGTGGAAGATAGCCTCCTTGGGCCCCGCGTACCGCATCTCCGTCCGCAGCACGGCCATGACGGCGCGCTCCGGCCGGTAGTAGTTGGCCATGAGGGCCTCGTACGTCGTCAGGATGGCGTCGTCCGTGAAATCGCCGGACTTCTTGCGGCCGATGACCGGGTTGATGAACAGGCCGTCGACGAAGGAGAGCGCGGACTTCTGCACGTACTCGTGGCCCAGGTGCGGCACGTTGCGCGTCTGGAAGCCGACGACCGTCCGCCAGCCCTTCGCCTCGAACAGCACCCGCGTCTCGATGGGGTCGAGCGTATACGACGGGAAGGCCGCCGCCGGTTCCGCGATGAGGTCGAGGACGCCGCCCAGCAGCGTGTCGTGCCGCTCCAGCAGGCCCGCGACGCCCGGGTGGTCCGCGTCGGTCGTGCCGAAGACGTGCTGGGCGTAGCGCTCCTTGTCGTACCCGTAGCGGTCTGTGACGTGCATGGTCGCCACCGTCTCGCCGTTCGGCGCGGCGAGGGCGACGCGGTCCGGCAGCGACTTCGCCTGCTCAGGCTCGACGTCCAGCACGATGGGGATGGTCCACGGCGCGCCGCCGGTCAGGTGGTCGGACGACAGCACGCTCTCAAGGTCGCGGCTGTCGAGGAAGCCCTCCAGGGGGCTGTACGCGCCGGTCGCGATGTTGACGATGTCCGAGACCACGTCCGCCGAGACGGCGACCGTCTCCATTGACGCAGCTTCTTCGATGGCCTTCGCCTGCGCGTCTCCGGTCAGGACGCGGCGGACGAGCTTTCCTCCATGCGGTGCGGGCAGCATGTCCTACTCCAAATATCCGAGTCCGCGGAGCTTTGTCAGCGCCCGTTCCCGCTCGTCGTCCGAGACGGCGGAGGCGCCGGCGGCGCGGCTGTTGGCTTCGTTCTGAGGGAGCAGTCCGAGGCGGTCCAGCGTGCCGAGGATGTTGCCGATGCTCTCCTGCTCGGACTCCTTGTCGGTGTGCACGACGAGCTCGGGGTTGAGCGGCTCCTCGTACGGGTCGTCGATGCCGGTGAAGCCCTTGATCTCACCCGCGAGGGCCTTCTTGTACAGCCCCTTCACGTCGCGCTGGATACAGACCTCCACCGGACACGAGACGAAGACCTCCACGAACTGCGCGATCTCCGCCCGCGCCTCGTCGCGGATCTCCCGGTAGGGCGAGATCGCGCTCGTAATCGCGACGCCGCCCATTTCGGACGCTACGCGCGCCACGTAGGAGATGCGGCGGATGTTCTCGTCGCGGTCCTCCTTGGAGAAACCCAGGCCCTTGGAGAGCCGCATGCGGACCTCGTCGCCGTCCAGGTTCACCACGGGCAGGCCGCGGCCCTGCAGCTCGGCGGCCAGCCGGCCCGCCAGGGTGCTCTTGCCGGAGCTGGGAAGCCCCGTCATCCATACCGTGAATCCATTCTTGGACACAGGCATACTCCTTCTGTTGGTGGGGCGCATCATGGGCTGATGGAATGCCGCGGTGGAACCGGGGCCTGCGGTGCGCACGAATGCTCAGTGGGTACACATGGCGAAACCATTATGGGGCACACTTTCGGCTTGTGCAAACCGCATGTTTCCGGAGAGACGAGCGGCCACCGAGCGGCCACCTCAGCCACAGCCCTGACACGCCCTCATTGTGCGAGCCGCAATGCACCGCGGACACTGGCCGTCATCCGAGACCATACCTGACTTACGGAGGTCGACAGCGATGGCGCTTTCCTTGCCGCAGCAACTGGAACAGCTCGACGCGGCCCGCATGCGGGCGTACCGCGACAACCTCGCCTTCTACGGCGGCGCCCACTGGCCGGGCGCGCCCCGGCGCAGGGAGCGGCGGCTCACCTTCAACTACGTCCGCACCTTCGCGCACAAGGTGACGGCCGCACTCCTCGCCGGCCTGCACGTCGCCGTTGAGCCGGCGGACGGCTCCCCGGAAGCCGAGGCCCGCGCCGCGACGGCCCGCCGCGTCCTGCTCGCCGTCGCCGAGGCCAACGACCTGCAGGAGCTGGACTTCGAGACGGAGCTCGACGCCACCGTTCTCGGCGACGGGTGCTACAAGGTCACGTGGGAGCCGGCCGCGGCCGGCGGCTCAGGGCCGGGCGTGCGCATCACCTCGCCGGACGTGCAGGGCATCTTCGCGTGGTGGGTGGGCGACGACGTCTCGCGGGTGTGGCGGGTCGCGAGCCGCTACTGGCTCACGGCCGAGGAGGCCGGGCTGCTCTACGGCGTGACGCCCTCGGGCGCCGAGGCCGTCGTGGCGGAAGCGTGGACGGCCGAGAGCTTCAGCCTGTGGGTGGGCAACGACCTGATGGAGGAGCGGCCCAACCCCTACGGCTTCATCCCCTTCATCGTCTTCCCCAACCTCCGGGAGCCCAAGCAGTTCTGGGGCAGCGCGGACATCACCGCCCTGATGGAGCCGCAGCGGGAGATCAACCGCGCCTTCTCGCAGCTCTCGACGATCCTGGAGCTGTCGGGAAACCCGATCGCGGTGCTGGAGGGCGTGGAGGAGGCACAGGACATCGCCGTGCAGCCGGGCGCGGTGTGGGAGGTGCCGGAGCGCGCCCGCGCCTACCTGCTGGACCTGCTGCAGGGAGGCGGCGTCCGGCTGCACACCGAGTACATCGAGCTCCTCTACCGCGTGCTGCACGACCTGTCGGAGACGCCGCGCACGGCCTTCGGCGACAGCGGCCGCAACCTGTCCGGCGTCGCGCTCGAGATGGAGCTGTACCCGATGGTGCAGCGCGTGGCCCGCAAGCGGCTGCAGCGCAACAGCGTCTACCGGCATCGCGCCGAGCTCGCGCTGCGCATCCACCAGCAGCAGACGGGCGAGGAGTGCTGGCCGGTGCGGCTTCGGACGACGTGGGGCACGGCGCTGCCGCAGGACCGCGACCGGCTGGTGCAGCAGGAGGAGAGGCTGGTCAACGCGGGTCTGCAGAGCCGCCGCCGGGCGATGGCCAACGTGGGCATCGCGGACCCCGAGGGCGAGCTCTCGCGGGTGCGAGAAGAGGGAGAACGGTACCCGGGCCAGCCGGGGATGGGGTAGGCGCGTCTCGGAGGCTCGGGCCAGTCTGCCGCGAGCCTCCTCGATGCCTGTATGAGAAGTTTTCCGCGGCGACTATGTCTCGGAGGCGGCGCGCATGGCCTCGATCAGCGCCTTGGGCCGGCGGCCCCTGCGCTTGATGATCCCCGCGACCTGCAGCGCCCGCAGGCCGTCCTCCACGGACATGGCCGGGTGCGTCTCAATGTCAAAGACGTCGGTCCATGGGTAGTTGGCAGCCAGGACGGGCCCGACGTTTTCGGCCTGGACGATGCTGATCACCTGAGGCGATCCCTGGACCCAGTACTCTGCGACAAGGCTCAAGCCGTTGGGCACGCGCCATCGGGCCCGTCGCTGCGATGCCTGGTCGATTTGCTGCCGTGTCAGATGCGGCTTGAGCGTCATCAAGTTGACAAAGAGCATTTTACGTCCTCCTATTCCCCTCTGATCCCCGCGCCAATCACCGCCTAGATTTCGTTTGCCGGATGCAACAGTTGGAATATATTTGAGGCCGAAGGATACACCATAAAGCGAGCAAAGTCGATACTTTTCTGAATGAGAGAGAACGGTTTCTAGTCGAATTTTTCACCGCCTCAATTGTGGCGGTGTCTTGTGCGTGAATACCTGTACACAAGAATGCCAGAAAGCCCCGGCACTGACAACCGGGGCTTTCTGTGTGCTATAGGCGCCTATTGGCCGAGAGTATACGGCGCCGCCGTTGAATCTCCCGCGCTCAATTCGGCCCCTGGAGACCCAGCAGGATCTTCTGCTGTGGCGTAAGTCCCGCCGAGTCAGGCGCACGCCTTGCAGGGGCCCCGGCAGGCACTCGCTCCCGGGCCGATTGCTCCACCGCACGGCGGCGCAGCCGGTCCACGAGCCCCGCGGCCCGCTCGAAGGAGGCCTCGAGCTCCGCGACGGTCTCGCCGCGCACGAGTTCTTCCGGCACGTCCGGGTCCCTGGCCAGCAGCAGGCCACGGTAGCGCTGAAGGACCTCCGCCAACTCCGCGCGCAACGCCGACGCCTCCTCGCCGCGGGCGGCGGCCTCGGCCTGCGCCTCCTCGGCCCGAAGCTCCAGCGCCGCCACGCGCCCTTCGAGCGGCGGCCCCTCGCTGTCAACCGCCGTGGTCGTTTCGATGCTCTCCGGCTCCTCCGTCTCGACGTCCTCGGTCACGCCTGTTGCCTCGCTCTGTGTCTCTTCTTCCGGATCCATGCTTCCTCCTTACTGGAATGATATTTCGAGCAGGGCCAGCGTCGCGGGAGGCGGCGGCTGCGCGCAAGGCGCGCGTGTCATGCCCGCTCGCCGCGCCGAGTGCGGGGAGTTGCGCGAGGTATGGGCGTTAGCTAGAATCAAGCAATTCCCGTCTCAGGAGGCATGTACCCATGGGCCCTTTCAGCACTGACAAGCTGCGCAACGTCGTCATGCTGTCGCACAGCGGCGCCGGCAAGACATCCCTGGCCGAGGCGATGCTCTTCACCTCCGGCTCCATCACCCGCATGGGCAAGACGGAGGACGGCACCACCACCGGCGACTACGAGCCGGAGGCCGTCAAGCGCACCAGCAGCACCCAGCTGTCCATCCTCCCCTGCTCCTGGAACGGCCACAAGGTCACCCTGCTGGACAGCCCGGGCTACTTCGATTTCATCGGCGACGCCCTCTCCTCGATGCGCGTGGCCGACGCCGCCGTGCTCGTCGTGGCGGCGGGCGCCGGCGTCGAGGTGGGCACCGAGCAGATGTGGAGCGCGCTGCGCCGCCAGGGCCTTCCGTGCATCATCGTCGTCAACAAGCTGGACCGGGAGAACACGGACTTCATGGCGACGGTCGAGGAGCTCCGCAACACGCTGGGGCGCGAGTGCTTTGCGCTGCAGACGCCGGTGGGGCAGGACCACGACTTCAAGAGCGTCGTCAACATCCTCCCCGCGCCCGCCGAGGTCCCCGCCGAGGCCCAAGACGCCTACGAGCAGGCCCGCGAGGCCCTCATCGAGTCCATCGCGGAAACGGACGACGACCTGGCGACCAAGTGGCTGGAGGAGGGGACGCTCACGGACGAGGAGATGCTGGAGCCCCTGCGCCGCGCCGTCGTCAACGGCTCGGCCGTGCCCGTGCTGGCAGCCTCGGCTACGCAGAACGTCGGCGCGGCCGAGGCGCTGGACGCCATCGTCGCGCTTGCGCCGTCGCCGCTGGAGTCGCAGAACCCCGTCGAGGCCGACGGCCCGCTGGCGGCGCTGGCGTTCAAGACGTCGGCGGACCCGTACGTGGGCAAGCTGACGTACCTGAAGGTCTACAGCGGCACGCTCAACAGCAACACGGAGGTCTACAACGCCGCCAAGGAGCGCTCCGAGCGGCTGGGCCAGCTCTTCGTCCCCATGGGCAAGAACCAGGAGCAGGTGGCGTCGCTCGTCGCCGGCGAGATCGGCGCCGTGGGCCGCCTGGCGGAGACCACGACGGGCGACACGCTCTCGACGAGGGACGCGGCCGCGCAGATCGTCGGCATTGAGTTCCCCGCCCCCATCTACACCATGGCCGTCTACCCCAAGACCAAGGGCGACACCGACAAGATGGGCTCCGCTCTGGCCCGTCTCGCCGAGGAGGACCCGAGCCTGCACTTCGTCCGCGACCAGAGCACGAGCGAATCGCTCCTGTCCGGCATGGGCGACGCGCACCTGGACGTGATGGTGCAGCGGGCGCAGCGCAAGTTCGGCGTCAACCTGCTGCTGCAGACGCCCAAGGTCCCCTACCGCGAGACCATCGGCGGGACTACGAAGGTGGAGCACCGGCACAAGCAGCAGTCGGGCGGCCACGGCCACTTCGCCCACATCCTGCTGCGCGTGGAGCCCACCGACGGCTCGCCCGAGGGCGAGTTCGCCACCGAGGTGGTTGGCGGTTCCGTGCCCAAGGAGTTCATTCCCGCCGTCGAGAAGGGCGTGCGCCGGGCGTGGGCCGAAGGCATCGTGGCGGGCTTCCCCGTCGTCGACACCAAGGCGGTGCTCTACGACGGCAGCTACCACCCCGTCGACTCGGCCAGCATGGACTTCGAGACCTGCGGCTACTTCGCGATGAAGAAGGCCTTCGCGGAGGGGTCGCCGGTACTGCTGGAGCCCATCATGCTGCTGCGGGTCAACACACCGGACGCCTACACCGGCGAGCTCATCGGCGACCTGAACAGCAAGCGCGGGCGGATCCTCGGCATGATCCCGCAGGACGACGGGCGGACGGTGGTGGAGGCCAACGTGCCCCTACCGGAGGTGCAGCGCTACGCCCTCGATCTGCGCTCGCTGACGCAGGGCCGCGCCACCTTCACCATGGAGGTGGACCACTACGAGCCGCTGCCGGGCAACCTCACGCAGAAGGTCGTCGAGCAGCACAAGGCGGGCGCGGGGGCGTAGGGGAAGCCTCGCACAGCGCACGGACGCAAGCCCGGGGAGGGAACCGGCTTGTTCCCTGCAACGTTCTGGACTAGGGAGGTGGAGATATGCTTCGTGAGAGCTTTGCCATGCTCCACTATTCAGAGAGGGTCGTGACAGAGGTTCTGATCCTCACCGCCGAGTTCGATCAAGAGGGGAATCAGTGGACTGGCGAGTGTCTTGAATTGGGCACAGCCACCTGTGCGGATACCCTTGAGGACGTCCGCAAAGAGCTCTACGAACTCGTCGACCTGCACGTCAATGGTGTCGACAAGATGGGCTGCATTGAAGAGTTCTTGAGCGAGCGCGGCATCAAACCCCTTCCCGTCGCAGACCTTGGTCAGGAATATGCCGCAAATACCTACGTGACAATAGGAGCCCCGCTCTAGCTCATGCCAATCGCGATTTCCGGAAAGGACTTGGCAGAGCTATTGCTCAAGGATGGCTGGCAAATAGAGAGACGGGCGAACCATGGATTCCTCATGTGGAAGGTGTTTCCCGGAGAATCCGGCCGCCGGACTACCATCATCCCGGATAAGTCAACAGATCTGGCGGATAAGATTCTGGGCGTGATTCTCGGCGTCAAGCAGACGCAAATAGGCCGCAAGGGCCTTCAGGAACTCATTGACCGCTACGGTAAATAGCCCCTACGCCCGGGACCATACCGTGTAGTAGTTCTCGCCGCGGATGACGGCGACCATCTCCTGCCGCTCCAGCTGGTACAGCTCACGCAGCGCGGCAATGCACTCGTCGACGGCGGGGAAGTAGCCGGTCTCCTCAATTCGCTGGCGCAGCGCCTCGTGGATGCCCAGCCGCTCGAAGCTGCCGACGCTCTTGGACCACGGGAACATGGTGACCTTGGTCGGGCGCGGCAGGCTGGGCCGCTGGCGACGGATGTAGCGCAGCCGGTCCTCCGGCCCCCGCGACTGGGGCGCAATGCGGACGAAGGGCGGCTCCGCATGGTGGGGCCGCACGTCCACCACAAGGCTCTTGCGGAACATGGTGAACAGGATGGAGATGACGTCCGCCTCCCGGATGCTCTCCAGCACGCGCTCCATGTCTACCTGCAGGTCGTCATCCATTGTGGCGCTCCTTCGTGTCGCTGCATGCCGAACCGGGGTGGCGGGATGGGGGGACTACGCCCCGGCGAGGTCGACTCGCCGCGGCGTTGACGCTTCTGGCCGATGCCGGGGAAATGCCGAAACGCATGACACCGGTTTCTCGTGGAAAACTCCGCCTCGCCGGGTCCATTGCATTGCAGGAAAGATGCACACGCATGGCGGGGAGGACGGGCAAATTCAATCTAGCATGGGCATTGGGGGGTGTCAAACCGCACCGGGTCTCCCCGCTTGCGCTTTCCGCCGATGCCGCAAGCATAATGGTTATATGCGACCTGAGTCTTTCTGGGGCCGGTCCATGGCGGCGTTCGCCGAGCTGCGCTCCCACGCCCACGTGCGGCGCTGGACGGCGCTCGTGTTGCTGTTCGCGCTCATTGCGCTGACCCTCGACGCCGACACCGTCCGCCGCACGCACACCGAGGAGGCCATCTACCGCGACCGCTTCGGCCTCGTCGAGTGGATGGCGCTGAACCTGCTGGACGGCGCCCAGGACGCCTTGCTCGACCTGCTGCCCGGCGGCGTCACGCCCTTTGAGAGCGAGCGGCTTGACGCCGTCGAGCGCTACTTCGAGCTCGGCGACCGGGCGCGCCGCATCCAGTGGCAGCTCCGGCTCGCCGTGGCGCGCGACGGCGCCGAGCACCCGGAGTCCGCCCGACTGCAGGCGGAGGTGGAGGCGCTCCGGCGGGAGCGCGACTCCCTCGCCGACCTGGTTGAGCTGACCATTGGCGAGGCGGTGTCGGACGCCCTACGCTCCGAGGACCTGGAGAGCGGCTGGGGTCCGCTGCGCCCCCTCTTCCCGCCGGTCTCGTTCAAGATAACGCGCGTCCCGCAGCTCATCGTCGTCTCCCCCCGCGACCGCATCGTCAATGAGGAGGCACGCCTGCTCAAGGCGGACATCACCCCTCTTCGGATGGAGGAGCTGGAGGCCGCCGTCGGGCCCGCGCAGGACCGGTCCGCCGTCGTCACCCGCATTGGTGGGCTGGCGACGTACCCGGCGCTCATATCCGACTCGCAGTCCTTCCGCGCCGCCGTCCACACCATCGCCCACGAGTGGCTGCACCACTACTGGTTCTTCCATCCCTTTGGCCGGGCCTACTACGACTCGCCGGAGATGGCCTCACTGAATGAGACCGCCGCCGATTTGGCGGGGCGGGAGCTTGGCGACCTCGCCCTCGTGAACCTCGGGTACCCGCCGCCCGCGCCCGTCCCCGCGCCGAGTGTTACGGAGGACGACCGCGACGACGAGCCCCAAGAATTCGACTTCGCGGGCGAGATGCGCGAGACCCGTCTGCGCACCGACGAGCTGCTCGAGGAAGGCAAGATCGAGGAGGCGGAGGCCTATATGGAGGAGCGGCGCCGGCTCTTCGTCGAGCACGGCTACGCCATCCGCGTGCTGAACCAGGCCTACTTCGCCTTCCACGGCACCTACGCCGAGAGCCCCGCATCGTCGAGCCCCATCGGCGCGCAGGTGCGCCGCTTCCGCGAGCACACGGACAGCGTGGGCGATTTCGTCCGCCGCATCGGCCAGTTCTCCAGCTACCAGGAGTTCCTCGACTACCTCGACACGCTGCCGCCAGCAGCCGAGTAGCACGCTTGCCGCCCCTACCGCCGTCGAGTACCCTCTTGGGCATCCTTCCACAGGCAGGAAAGCCCTTGAGCAACCCGGACGGTGCGCCGGTCAACCCAGCCGTCCGCCACTGGCGGCCCCTTGTCCTCGTTCTGCTGGCGCCGTCCCTCGCCGTGCTGGCCGTGGCGGCGAGCCAGGAGCCGTCCTTCGGCTGGGACCGGGCGCTGGCCGCGTGGCTGCTGGGTTTCTCCGCCCCCGCCTACGACGCCTTCATGGAGACCGTCTCCTTCCCCGGCGAGTACGCCATGGTCATCGTCACCATGCTGGCCGGCGCCGCACTGGCCGCGTGGCGGCTGGGCTGGCGCGCCGGGCTGCTGGTGGTCGTCGGCCTCGGCGTCATGGGCCTGAACGAGGCGTTCAAAGACGTCGTCGACCGCCCCCGTCCGCTCGAGGACCCGACCGGCGGGGGCGAGAGTTTCCCAAGCGGCCATACGATGCACGCCATGCTCACGTCCGGTCTCCTCTGGCTGCTGGCCGCTCCGACGCTCAAGGCGCTCTCGCGCAGGCGCGTCCTGCTGGCCGCCGTGCTCGTCTGGCCCGTGCTCGTCGGCCTGTCCCGCGTCCATCTCGAGCGCCACTGGCCCAGCGACGTCCTCGGCGCGTACCTTTTCGGCGCCGTTGTCATCATCGTCTTGGCGTGGGCGTGGCCGCGCCTGCAACACGCCGCCTTCCCCCTCCTGTCAAAGCCCGTCGAGGGGCCGGCGGGGGAGGGCGCGCCATGAGGGCGGCGCTGGCCCGGAAGACGCCCTTCTACTACGGCTGGGTGATCGTCGCCTTCGGCTTCGTCTTCGGCGCGTTCAACGTCGGCATGACGTCGTGGGGGCTGGGGGTCTTCGTGACGCCCATGCAGGAGGACCTGGGCTGGGACCGCAGCCTCGTCTTCCTGCCGCTCCTGGTCGGCGCCATCGTGACGACGCCCCTCGGCATCATCGTGGGCCCCTGGGCCGACACAAAGAACGGCCCGCCGCTGCTGGCGCTGGGCGGCATACTGCTCTTCGGCGCGTCGCTGCTGTACATGAACGTGGCCGGCAACCCTTACGGCTACGTCTTCATCTTCGGCATCGTCGGCGGGCTGGGTCGCTTCACCGTCGCGATGGCGCTCGTCGTCGTGCCGAAGTGGTTCGTGCGCAAGCGCGGCATCGCGCAGGCGACGGTGTCCGCCGGGTTCTCCGTCGGCCCGCTGCTGTTCCCGCTGGTGCTGACGTGGCTGGTCGAGACCGTCGGCTGGCGCGACGCCTGGGCCGTCATGGGCGTGGCGCTGATTGTGCTGGCGGGCCCCGGCGCCTTCTTCATCATCCGCGCGCCGGAGGACGTGGGCCTTCGCCCCGACGGCGACAAGGAGGACGCCCCTCCGCCGGCGCCGGGTCGGCAGAGCGCCGGCCCCAGCGGGCGCATCACCGCCGCGACGGAGGTGAGCCTCACCCGCCGCGAGGCCCTGCGCACCAGGCAGTTCTGGTTGCTCATCGTGGCCATCGGCCTCGCGACGCTGGCCATCCGGGGCATGATCCCCAACTTCCAGCCCTTTTTCGTCTCCCTCGGCTTCGACGCCACCACGGCGGCAGCGTCCATCAGCGCCTACGCCATTCCCGCCATCGTCATGGGCTTCGTGTTCGGCTCGCTGGCGGACCGGCACGGCCCGCAGAAGCCGTTCATCGCCGTGTGCAGCATCGTGGCGAGCGGCCTCTTCCTCGTCTCACTGGTGTCACAGTTCCAGAGCACCGGAATGATGTTCGTCACAATGATCTACCTGGGTTTCGGCCTCAACTCTTTCTTCGTCGTCAGCCAAGTCTTCGTCTCCAACACCTTCGGGCGGCAGCACCTGGGCGCCATCCGCGGCGTCAACGCGACGGTGAACAACCTCGCCACCTTCGGCGGGCCGTGGCTGTTCGGCCTGCTGTTCGACATCTACGCCGAGTACGCGCTGCTGTTCGGCTTTGCCGTCGTCGTCTGGATCGTGACCATAGTGCTGGGGTCGCAGGTGCGGCCACTGCGCCGTCCGCCTGTCCCCTCCGCGCCGACGGGGGTGTAAGCGTCCTGCCATGGCAAGACGGTGCCTTGACCCGGCGGCGGGGCCTGTGTGTAATGGGCCAATACTGGTCTGAGCGGTGACGTGGAAGGAGCCTTGCCTGTGCCCGCCTGGCTGGAGCCTCCCTCATGGCCCAAGGACTCGCTGCTGGAGAGCGGCGAGGCCGTCACCTGCGACCTTACGCCCCTCGGCTCCAACTACACCTTCGTCGTCTGCCTGCAGGGCGAGGACGGCGAGCAGATCAAGGCCATCTACAAACCACGCAAGGGCGAGGTGCCCCTGTGGGACTTCCCCCACGGCACGCTGCACCTGCGCGAGTGCGCGTCGTACCTGCTGGCGGAGGCCCTCGGCTGGCACTTCATCCCGCGCACCATCCTCCGCGACGGGCCGCACGGCGAGGGCTCCATGCAGCGCTACGTCGACCACAACCCCCGCGACCACTACTTCACGCTGCGCGAGGGCTACGAGGAGCAGTTCCCGCGCATATGCCTCTTCGACCTGCTCACCAACAACGCCGACCGGAAGGCGGGCCACACCATCCTCGGCACGGACGAGCGCGTCTGGGGCATCGACCACGGCCTGACGTTCCACCCGTACCCCAAGCTGCGCACGGTCATTTGGGACTTCGCGGGCGAGCCCGTGCCCGACGAGCTCGTGCAGGACCTCTGCCGCCTGCAGGAGATGCTTGACCGGGCCGACGACGCGGTGCTGCCCATCGTCGACCTGCTGCACGCGAAGGAGCTGGAGGCCCTCCGCCACCGGCTCGCCCTCATTCTCGACGAGCCCACCTTCCCGGACCCCCGCAACGCCCGCCTGCCGTGGCCGTGGATGTAGCGGCGTGCCGAACCGGAGGAGCCTGCGCCTCATGCATAGAAAACTCAGGCTGACGTCGTTCGTCCTCGCCTGCGTCGCCGTTGGCGCCGTCATGGCGTGCGAAGCGAATCAGGAGGCGGTCGCCACAAGGGTCGCGACGGACTGGGTCACCGACAACGTTGACCCGGTCTCCGAGGAGTTTGCCCGGTTGGTCATCGGCGACTACCCAATCCTGACGCAGGTGGCCGGTGACGTTCTGGCGGACCGGATCCAGGACTCGGTCACGTGGGCCTACGGGGAGCCGGAGTGCGAGCCCGACGGCAGGTGCCGGCTCATCGCCACCGCGTCCGTGACCATCGACGTCAGCGTGCCCCTGCTTGGCGACAGGCGGTACGCCGCGTCGATGCCCTTCTCCCTGCTCGTGGACACGGATGCCGAGTCCGTGCTCCGGTGGTCGCCGCAGCCGCAGGACGCGTCGGTGGAAGAGCGGGAGAGGTAGCTGTTTCCTACCGCCGCCCCCGTCGCCGCCGGCGCCGCCGCGCCGAGCCCTCCTCGATCGGCGCGGCGCTCGTAGGCTCTCCCGTCGCCGTCTCCGCCGCCGCTGCCATCGCCCGGCCGCTGAGCCGCCTGGCAATCATGTGCAGCGGCATCCCCACGACGACCATCAGCCCGATGAATATGGCGGCCTCCAGCACGCCCTTGACGCCGAAGTCGTCCCGGATGAAGACGTAGGCGGCGGCCATCAGGCAGAAGAAGACCACCAGCCAGAAGAGCGTCCCGGTGATGAGCGCGAAGAAGGCCATCGGTGGTCGGCACGCTCCTACGAGGATGCGCCGCTGCGGCGCGGCGGCCGGAGCGCCCGCTTCGCGCCCCGCACGACGCGCGTGGTCAGCGGCAGCGGCAGCAGCCCCTCCTGCACAAACCGCACCATGTCGGCGTTGCCGGACAGCACCGGTTGCCGCCAGTCGCGGAGCTGCTTGACCGCGTCGCCGTTGGCCGGTGCGCCCAGAAACGACGTCAGCGGCCCCCAGCCCTGACGGTCGCGGCTGACGACGGCCCCCCCGGCCTCGCGCACGAGGACGACGCCCGCGGCCACGTCCCACGAGTGCGGCGTGGCGTGCAGCGTGAACTGGTACGTGCCGTCGGCCGTTAGCGCGAGCTCGTAGGCCGTGCTGCCGACGGAGCGCTGCTGCCCGGCATTCTTCAGCAGCTCCCTGCTGGGCCGGAACCGGCCGGGGATGAACCCGCCCCGCACCGTCACGCGCCCCGCGACGGGTTTCTCGCCCGGCGCGACCTGCAGCCGCTCCTCGTTCTCCCACGCGCCGCCGCCCTTTCGGGCGTGGAAGACGCGGCCGCCCGGCGTGTCCGGCCAGGGCATGAAAACGGCGCCGACCACCGGCTCGCCGTGCTCCAGCAGCGCGATGGAGCAGCAGAAGGACGGCAGCCCGTTGGCGAAGTTCGTCGTGCCGTCCAGCGGGTCGACAAGCCACGTCAGCCCCGCCTCGCCCGCCTCGCGGCCCTCGCCCTCCTCGCCGACGAAGCCGTGGTCGGGGAAGCGGGCGGCAAGCTCGGCGGAAAGGAAAGTCTCGGCGGCGCGGTCGGCCTCGGTGACCGGGTCGCGCCAGCCCTCCTTGTCCTTGTACTCGATGGCCATGGGGCGCTGGAACCGCTCCATGAGCAGGCGGCCCGCCTCGCGGGCGAGCTGCACCGCGCACTCCTCGGCTTCCATGAGCCACGTGGCCGTGTCCGGCATGGGGTCCCTTTCCGAGTCTGACATTGCGGCTATGGTACACAGGGCGGCCCACACCCGCCACAAGGAGCCGCGCCTACGGCAGGCTCACCCGCGTCTCGCCGCCGTCGTCGTGCAGGGCGGCGAGCCCGTCCCGCGCGAGCCCCTCCAGCAGCGAGCGCAGCCACGCGCCGTCGGCGTCCGAGTAGTCCGCCTTCACTGCGGCCCCCAGCTCCGCGACGCCGCACGACGCCCCGTCGGGCAGCGAGCGCAGGTGCGCCACGGCCCGCCCGCGGTAATAGCGGCTCGACCCCTCGAACCGCTCCGTCTTGGGGCGGTACGCGACGCGGCCCTCGGCGACGGCCGAGGCGGGCTCGGCATCGAGAGCGCCGGCGGCGGGGCAGCGCTCCCGCAGCGGGCACAGCAGGCACGCCGGCCGCCGCGCCGTGCACACCGTCGCGCCGAGGTCCATCAGCGCCTGATTCCACGCCCACGCCCTGCCCTCGGGCAGCACGCGCCGCGCAGTCTCCGCCGCCTCGCGGTCCGTTGGCGCCGAGGGCCAGTGGAAGACGCGTCCCAGCACCCGGCGCACGTTGGTGTCGACCACCGCCGCCTGCTCGCCGAGCGCGAAGCACGCCAGCGCGTTCGCCGTGTACGCGCCGACGCCGGGGAGCGCCCGCAGCGCCTTCGGGTCGCGGGGCAGCGCGCCGCCGTGCAGTTCGACCACCGCCTGCGCCGCGCGCTGCAGGTTGAGCGCGCGGCGGTTGTAGCCCATGCCCGCCCACGCGCGAATGACCTCGGACGGCGGGGCGGCGGCGAGGCTTTCGAAGGTGGGGAAGCGCTGGAGGAAGGCGTGGTAGACGGGCACGACGCGCTCCACCTGCGTCTGCTGCAGCATGACCTCCGACACGAGGATGGCGTAGCCGTCGGTCGTCTCGCGCCACGGCAGCCGCCGCTGCGCCCCCTCGAACCACGCCAGCAGCGCGCGCTGCACCGACGAGACGACGTCGTCGGCCCCGACAGCCTCGTCGGCGTCCACGTGCGTCGTGACCCTGGCGTTCGGCATGCGCCTGAGTGTAGGTGCGGGGGCGGCGTCACACAACGCCCCTCCGTTCGCGCTGAGCGCGTCGAAGGGCCGTGGTCCGACAGGCTCACCACGAACGGCAGAGACAGGCTCACCACGAACGGCGAGGGACAGGCGCACGACGAACGGCGAGGGCCCCGCTCAGCTTGACACTCCAATACGCGCGATGCTACATTCAGCTATGGAATCCCTACCCCAGAGCGATGGCCCGCTAGCTCAATTTGGCAGAGCAACTGACTCTTAATCAGTGGGTTCTCGGTTCGAGTCCGAGGCGGGTCACTCCCCCAACCATTGCCGTCACGAGCGCCCACCGCCGCTGGGGATGTGTCGGAATTGGCAGACGAGCATGGCTTAGGACCATGTGCCTTTGGCGTCCGGGTTCGAGTCCCGGCATCCCCACCAACCGCTTGCCCGCCTGCGCAACTCGACGGCACAATGGGCGCGGAGCGCCATAGAGGGAGCCGCGGCACATGAGCGACAAGCGGGTTGTCATAGTTGGTGGGGGGTTTGCCGGGCTGTGCGCCGCCTACACGCTGATGAAGCGGGGCATCACGCCCCTCCTGCTGGAGGCCGAGGACCGCGCGGGCGGCCGCGGCAGGGGCGAGAAGGTGGACGGGTTCTCGCTCGACATGGGGGCGTTCGTCTTCACCTCCACCTACGACACCGCCTTCCGCCTCTGCGGGGAGCTCGGGCTGCCGCTGGTGCCCTCGATGATGAAGTTCGGCCACTACCGCAAGGGGCGCTGGGTCACCACGACGCCGGACCAGTCCTTCTGGAACTTCATACGCCACTTTCGCACGGCCATCACCATGGGCTTCCTATCGCCCGCGGGCATGCGTTCCGGCATGAGGGTGATGCGCGAGATCCATGGACAGGCGCCGTACATGAGCTTCGCCGGCGACAGCCCCCTAGCCGAGATCGATGACGACGAGTCCTTCGGCGCGTACCTGGAGCGCCTCCGCGTTCCCGAGACCCTGCAGGTGACGCTCCGGGGCCCCCTCGACATGATCCTGGGCGACCCGATGCCCGCCGGGCAAGCGCTGATGCGGGCCTACATCGGCGAGACCATGCTGCACTCCGGCAGGGTCTACATGCCAGAGCGGGGCATCGGCTCCCTCAGCGAAGCCCTCGCCGCATACTGTTCCGAAGTGACGCGCGTATCGACGCCGGTCCGGCGCATCGTCGTCGAAGGCGGCGCAGCGACCGGGGTGGTCGTCGACGGCGAGACCATCGAGGCCGACGCCGTCATCTGCGCCGTCCCCGGCACGAGGGTCACCGGCATCATCCCGGAGCTGCCGGAGGAGACACGCCGTGCGCTCGGCACCGTCAGCTACTCGACGGGCTGCCGGGTCGTGATTGGCCTCGACCGCTCCCCGCTGCCTCCCGGCTGGCACGGCGCGCTCTTCCCGGAGGACGACGACACCCCGCTGCTGCTGAACCGGACGGCCTTCCTGCCCGCCTGCGCGCCGCCGGGCAAGAGCATCCTCGACTTGCTCATCGGCCGCGACCGCGCGAAGGAGCTCATCCCACTCTCCGACGAGGAGATCAAGCGCGAGCTGCTGGGCGCCGCCCGCCGCAAGGCGCCTCCGGGGTCAGCCCTCCCCGGCGACGACGAGGGCCTCTTCTACCGCGTGTACCGCTGGGACGAGGCGCTCTGCATGGGAGAGCCGGGGATGCTTGCGGCGATGGCGGACGTGCCGCAGCAGGTCGCGGGGAGCATCGACAACCTGGTCCTGGCGGGCGACTACATGCGCGTGCCGGCGGTCAACGGCGCCCTCTCGAGCGGCGAGGGCGCCGCGATGCAGGTCGCGGAGATGCTCGCGGCTCGCCCCGGCTAGGCCTGGCGTCTATCGAGCACACCGGCGCGGCCCGCCTCACCCCTGGTTGCCGTTCTCCGCGAATCTCGGCATCACCTTCGTTGCAAAGGCCTCGAGGTTCTTGAGCGTCTTCTGCACCGGCATCCCCATGTGCGCGAACTCCACCAGCAGATATTCGAGGCCGCACACCTCCTGCAGCTCGTGCACCTTCTCCGTCACGTGCTCCGGCGAGCCGACCAGCAACGTGCGCGGCTCCAGGAAGTCCCAGTCCAGCTTCCCGGCCGGGTCCATCTCCTCGTCCGGGTTGGAGAAGACCTGCATCCCGCGGAAGGGGTCGTTGAAGATGAACGCCGACATGATGCCCGCCTCGGCGTCCCGACGCGCCTCCTCCATCGACGACGCCACGTACGTCGAGCGCATCACGGCCTGGTCCTCGCCGACGCGGAAGGGCCGCCCCTCGCGCTCGGAGCGGACCTGCGCGTACAGCTCCATGCGCTGCCTGACCCGGCGCGGCGGGGGTTGCCAGTAGCAGGCCTTCAGGCCCAGCTCGGCCGCCGTCGTCACGGAGCGGTCCGTGGAGACCGTCATCCACAGGGGCGGGTGCGGCTTCTGCAAGGGCTTCGGCGTCACCCGCAGCCGCGTGACCCGCTCGCCGTCCTGCCACGCCGGGTCCGGCGCGAACCGCGGGTGCGAGAAAACGGTGCCGTCGACGGGGAACGTGTAGTTCTCGCCGCTGTGCGAGAAGAATTCCTCGGTCCAGATCTTGCGGACGATCTCGACCGTCTCGCTGAAGAGCTCCCGGCTCTCCCGCTCCAGCCGGGGGTTGGCGTTGGGGTGGAACTGGGGCCCCTCGTACGGCCAGATGCCCCTGCCGAAGCCCGCCTCCACGCGCCCGCCCGTCAGGTTGTCGAGGATGGCGATGTCCTCCGCGAGCCGGATCGGGTGCCACCACGGCGCGATGTTCGCCATCTGCCCGATGCGGATTCGCGATGTCCTCGCCGCCAGGTCCGCGCCGAGGAGGATGGGGTTCGGCAGGTCGCCGATGCCGTAGGGGCCGAAGTGGTGCTCGCCCAGCCAGATGGTCTCGAAGCCGAGCTCCTCGGCCAGCACGGCCTGCTGGCGGAGGTTGTCCACCATCTCGGACGCGCTGGCCGCCTCGCCCGCCGACGCCGCAACGGTCGTGAACGCCGCAAACCTCATGACGCCCTCTCCTCCCGGTTTCAACTACCCGCTTTGCGCGCGAGACGGGGCCGGTGATACCCTGCGCGCCAGCTTACAGCAAGGAGTTGGGCCATGCCATCAAGCGAGAAGCAGGGCCTTGTCCAGACCGTGCTCGGCCTGTTGCCCGCATCGGAGCTGGGCCCCACCACCACGCACGAGCACCTCTACATCGACTTCTCGTTCATGTACCGCCCGGCGCAGGACTCCCCGCGGCCGGAGATGGCGGACGCGACCATTGCCCTGGACAACCTGGCGTGGATTCGGCGCAACTACTACAGCAACCACTTCAACCTCACGCTGATGGAGACGGAGCAGATCATCAGCGAGGTGCGGAAGTTCCGCGACCTCGGCGGCGGCAGCATCGTGGACGCCACGTCGCTCGGCATCGGGCGCAACCCGGAGGCGCTGGCCCGCATCTCCAGCGAGACCGGCGTGCACGTCGTCATGGGCTCCGGGCACTACGTCGCCGCCGTCCACCCCGAGGACATGGACGCGCGCACCGACGAGGGCATCGCACGCGAGATCATCGGCGACATCGTCGACGGCGTGGGCGACAGCGGCGTGAAGGCGGGCATCATCGGCGAGATCGGCTGCACGTGGCCCCTCGCGCCCAATGAACGGAAGTCGCTGGCGGCGGGCGCCATAGCGCAGCAGGAGACGGGCGCCGCCATCCTCATCCACCCCGGACGCCACCCGGACGCGCCGATGGAGATACTCGACGTGCTGTCACAAGCCGGCGCCGACGTGTCGCGCGTCATCATGGGCCACCTGGACCGCACCGTCTTCGAGGACGGGGGCCTGCTGCGCATCGCCGCCACCGGCTGCTACATGGAGTGGGACCTCTTTGGCAACGAGGGCTCCTACTACCCCCTCGCGGAGATCGACATGCCCAGCGACGCCCAGCGGCTTGAGTTCATCCGCCGCATGGCCGACGCGGGCTATGCCGACAAGGTGGTCATGGGGCAGGACATCTGCCACAAGCACCGGCTGGTGCAGTACGGCGGCCACGGCTACGGCCACATCCTGGAGAACATCGTGCCCAAGATGCGGCGCAAGGGGTTCTCCGAGGACGTCATCCACGCCATCACCGTGGACAACCCGGCACGGGTGCTGGCGTTCGAGTAGGCGCCCCGCCGAGTGCGCCCGCCAACCCGGCGGGCTGTTCACTTGTGGTACGATGCCGCAACCGGTCAGCGCTGTGCCTTGTGTTAGCTTCTGCCGTCGACGAAGACGCCGCGCACCGGCGAGTGGGCCTCCGAGGAGGTTGTCAGAGGGACGAGAGCGTGCCGTTGTTGCAGGACAAAGTTGCGCTGGTCACGGGCGCCGGGCGCGGTATCGGCCGGGCCATCGCCGTTGCGTTCGCCAGGGAGGGCGCGCGGACCGCGGTCACCGGGCGAGACCTGGACCGGCTCGCACCCGTCGTCGACGAGATCCGCGCGGCCGGCGGTGAGGCGCAGGCCTTCGCGCTCGACGTGACCCGCGAGGACGACGCCGTCCGGGTGGCGGAGGAGGTCGTCGGCGCCTGGGGGCGAATCGACGTCCTCGTCAACAACGCCGGCGTCATCCACTACGGCGTCCCCGTCTGGGCCACCACCGTCGAGCAGTGGGACGACGTGATGAACACCAATCTGCGCGGCATGTTCCTCGTGTGCCGGGCCGTCGTGCCGCACATGATGCGGCGGGAGCGGGGAGTCATCATCAACATCGGGTCGTCGTCAGGCCGCGTGCCGGAGGGCGACTACGGGGCGTACGTCGCCTCCAAGTACGGCGTCGTAGGGTACACGGCCTCCTTAGCCCACTCGCTCCGTCCCTACGGCATCCAGGTCAACGGCATCAACCCCGACTGGGTGGACACGGACATGGCGCGGGCGGAAATGCCCGAGGGCGGCCCCGACTGGATCACGCCGGAGCAGATGGCAGAGGCGGCCCTCTACCTCGCGGCGCGAGCCCCCAGCCTCATGACCGGCCAGTTCATCGACATGTTCGGCGTCTGAGCATCCAGGCGCTTCGTCACGGAGTCCACGATATGGCTATGAGTGAACTGAACGTGCCCAGGGACCTGCGGGAGGTCACCCCCTCCTGGCTGACCGCCGCCCTTTGCGACGGCAGGGCGACCGGCGCGTCAGTCGTCGACTACGCCGCCGAGCTCATCGGCGACGGCACGGGGTTCATGAGCCAGCTCTACCGCCTGCGGCTCGAGTACGACGGCGACCCCGCCGGCCTGCCGCGCTCGCTGGTCCTCAAGCTGCCCTCCTCGGACCCGCACATGCGCTCGTACTTCGACCGGGTGGGGCAGAACCAGCGGGAGGCGCTGTTCTACCGGCAGCGAGTGGCCGACGGCCTGTTGCACACCCCGCTCAGCTACTACTGCGGCGCGGACCCGTCGACGGGCGACACGGCCCTCCTGCTGGAGGACCTCAGCGACTTCCGGCAGGGCGACAGCGTCGCAGGCTGTACGCCGGAGGAGGCCGCGCTTGCCGTCACGCAGCTCGCGCGGTTCCAGGCCGCGTGGTGGGGCAGCCCGCGGCTGGACCCGCTGGACTGGCTGCCCTCGAAGGACAGCGAGGCCGCCTTCTACGCGGAAGTCTACGCCGACGGCTGGCGGGAGTTCGCGGAAAAGGCGGGCGCCGGTCTGCCCGCGGGCATGCGCGACGTCGGCGACCGCCTTGAGACGACCGTTGCGGCCATCAAGTCGAGGCTCGTGCGCGCGCCGCAGACGATACTCCACGGCGACTTCAGGCTGGACAACTTCTTCTTCCCCTCGGCTGAGGGCGCGCCGCCCCTCGTGGTCTTCGACTGGGAGTTCTGCGTGCGCGGCCGGGGCGCCTACGACGTGGCGACGTTCGTCAGCGAGAGCTTTTCCACCGAGCAACGCCGGGCTGTGGAGATGGACCTGCTCCGCCTCTACCACGCCACGCTGAGGGAGCACGGGGTCTCGGACTACTCATTCGATGAGTGCGTGGAGGACTACCGGCTCTCCATGCTGGAAATCCTGGTCTTCTGGATCATCACCGGCGGCTACTGCGTCTACGAGGGCGAACGCGCGATCACCTACCTCCACGGCGCCCTCGCCCGCTTCGACGCCGCCATAGCCGACCTCAACTGCGCGGAGCTGCTGGCGGGGTAATCGCCCGCCCCACCCCCGCGCGTTCTGCGGTAGAATGCCCCGTGTTACGGACCATCGGGCGCTTGGCGTGAGCCCAACCGGCGCGCCGAGGCCACTGAGGGAGAGCAATGCCGGATTTCCTGCCGACAGGCGTTGAGCGCGCCCCCCTCCGCGTGGGCGACCCCGCGTTCGAGGGCATCGTCGAGCGGATTGCGGCCGCCTCTGACGCCATCGAGGAGCAGCGGCGCATCCCCGTCGACATCGCCGCCGACATGCTCGACGAGGGCCTCTTCCGCCTGCTCGTCCCCCGCTCCCTCGGCGGCGGCGAGGTCGACTACCTCGACTACCTCGCCATGGTGCGGGCCATCTCGGCAGCGGACGGCAGCACGGGATGGTGCTTCAACCAGAACAACATCCTCGGCACCATGGCGTCGCTGATGCCGAGGCCGCTGGCAGAGGAGGTCTGGAGCGACCCGCGCTCTGTGCTCTGCAACGGCCCGCCGCAGTTCGCGCAGGTCACGGAGGTCGAGGGCGGGTACTCGCTGACGGGCCGGTGGAACTTCAGCAGCGGCTCGCCGCAGGCCAACTGGGCCGTCGCCATCAACCGCGTCGCCGACGCCACCGCGACGACGTTCATCATCCCCAAGGAAGAGGTCACGTTCTACGACTCGTGGCAGGTGAACGGGCTCCGGGGAACGGGCAGCTTCAGTTTCGAGACCAAGGACCTCTTCGTACCAGCCAGCCGGGCCTACAACGAGGCGAAGACTCCGAACGAGCCCGGGCCTCTGTACCTGATGCCGCGGAGCCTCTTCTTCGGCTCGGGGTTCGGGAACGTCGCGCTGGGCGTCGCGCGGTCGGCGCTGGACCTTGCGCGGGAGGTGGCGATGCGAAAGACGCCGCAGGAGCAGATAGCGCTTCGCGACCAGCCCGCCGTTCAGGCCGACATCGGCCGGGCCGAGGCCCTGTGGGGCGGGGCGGCCGCCTTCCTCGACCGGAAGGCGTCGGAGCTCTGGCGCAGCGCGGTGGAGGACGGCGCCATCTCCATGGACGAGCGCATCGGCCTGCGGCTGGCAAGCACCCACGCGATCCGGCAGTCGGCGGACGTGGTCGACATCGCCTACGGCGTCTTCGGCGCGAGTGCCATCTTCGAGACGAGCCCGATCCAGCGTAAGTTCCAGGACGCGCACGCGATCACGCAGCAGATCCAGGGCCGCCCGGAGTTCTACCAGATCGCCGGCCAGCACATCCTCGGGCTGGAGCCACGGGGGCGGTTCTTCTAGGGGCGGGCTACCAACCGGCGGGTTTCGTGATTGGGCCGTAGGAGTCTGCGAGCGTGTCAGGGAAAAGCTGAGGCTGCCTTGCGGCAGCCTCGCGCCCTGCAGCCGAAGCCGAACAGGGGGTGAAGCCACACTTTGTAGGAGGAAGTCGCCCACTGTCAACTCTTGTGAAGTGATAACACCCACCCTCTCCCCTCATCCAACATTGTTGCTTATGAGCAGCGATTTTCGTCTTCGGCAAGCGTTGCCGCTACTTGGACGGGGGCTGTGAATTGCGTAGACTTGATAGGGTTGCCGTGCAGCGGCACGCCGCGTTTTTCTGGAAATCATCAGCAAACCAAGGGGTCGCGCATTGAAGGCTGCCCTCCGTTTTCAAAGTCTCATAGACGTGGTGTTTGTTGCGCTCACCTTTGCGGTGGGCGTGCAGCTCATTCGCCTCTTCATCACCGGCCTCGTCTTCTATCTCCGAGAGGTCCGGGACTTCAGCGCTCCGAGCCTCGGCGTGATCGCATTCCTGGCCTTCGGCACCGTGTTCCTGACGCCCGTCGCCGTGCGCCTGTGGGGGCCTCGGCGGACGCTGGTGGGCGCGGCCGCGGTCATGGCGCTGGCCCAGATCGCGGAGCAGAGCGTCACCGTGCCGCAGGTCGACCTGATGCTGTCGGCCGTCGGCGTCATCGCCTTCATGCCGGTCATCCCCCTGGCCAAGTCGCTCATCGACACGTCCACGATGCAGGGCGGCGCGCACTGGCGCTACGGCCTGCTGCTGGGTCTGGCGCTCGACACGGCGGTCAAGGGGGGGCTCGCCACGGTGGGGGCATCCTGGCAGCCCGGCTCGTGGGTGGGGCTGATTGGGCTGGGCCTGCCCATCGCGCTGCTGTTGCTGGTGCAACGCGAGGCGCTCCGCACCGACGGCGAGGACTCGCCCACCGCCCCATCCGTGCGCGACGCGCTGCCGCTTGTTGCGCTTGGCCCGTTCCTGTTCCTGGAGCTGCTGCTCTTTCAGAACACGGCCCAGCTCACGGCGCTGACGGACTGGCACCAGCCCGCCGTGCTCGCGTTTATCGTTGGGATGAACATTGCCGGCCTTCAGGCTGTCGCGTGGCTGATGCGCGAGAGGGTCCCGTGGTACGCGATGGGCGTGGCGGCCGTCGTGCTCTTCGCCGCCGTGAATGGCAACTGGACCGGGTGGCAGGCGGCCGTCGCCTTTCTGCTCGGCCATCTGGCGGCGGTCACGATGGTGGCGAGATCCGTCGGCGGCGGGCCCCTGGCGCAGGACCGGTGGGGGCTCCGCGCTTCCTGGGTAGCCGGGGTGGGCATGGTCGCCTTCCTCGGCCTCGCCTTCGTCTACTACACCAGCTACGTCATGGACCTGGGCGTCGAATCGCGGCCGCTGCTGGGCGCTGCGGCGGTGATCATGGGCGTCCTCGCCGTCATCCCGCAGGGGCGCAGGGGCCCCGTGCCCGAGTGGAACCTCTGGGCCGCGCTCGGCCCTGCCGTCCTGCTCGTGGCCCCGCTGGGGCTCATGGCGACTTGGTCCATCCTCGATCCGGGGCCGGCCAGGAGCCTGCCGCTGCGCTTTATGACCTACAACATCCACCAGGGATTCGGCACGGACGGCACGCTGGACATGGGGGCGCTCGCCCGCGCCATCGAGGCAGAGGACCCGGACGTGATCGCGCTGCACGAGGTATCGCGCGGGTGGCTGGTCAACGGCTCGGTGGACACGCTCGAGTGGCTCTCGCAGCGGCTCGACATGCCGTACGTGTGGGGGCCGACGGCCGACTCCACCTGGGGCAACGCCGTCCTCAGCCGCCTGCCGATGACCGACGTCGAGCATCACGAGATGCCGAACAATGACGACCTCCTCCTGGACCGGGGCTTCCTTTGGGTGGAGCTTGACACCGGGATTGGCACACGGCTCCGGGTCATCGCCACGCACTTCCACCACGTTGGGGACGAGGGGCACCTGCGCCTGCCGCAGACCGTCGCCGTCCTGAAGCGGTGGAACAACGAGGAGCGGACGGTCCTGCTGGGCGACTTCAATGCGAGGCCGGGAGCACAGGAAGTGCAGGCGATCATCCAAGCGGGCTTCAAGGACGCTTTCGTGGAGACGGGCGCGCCGGACGACGGCTACACCTTCGCCTCCGACGACCTCTACGAGCGCATCGACTACATCTTCGTGACGCCGGACCTTGACGTCCGCGACTACTCGGCGAGGGTGAGCCAGGCGTCCGACCACCTGCCCGTCGCCGTCACCGTCATCGACGCACCCTAGTAGAAGGACGTGCAGGCGCTGTCGATGGTCTGAATGACCGATTCCTGGTCGAAGTGGGCCTTGTAGCCTTCGGCTACCGTGGCGAGCTTCTCCGGCGCGTCGCCGTCCAGGGGCGCGAGGATGACCAGTACCTTGGACCGCTCCCGCTCGACATCGCCGGCAGCGGTCTGCCACTGCCCTTCCCCGTCCAGCACCGTGAGGCCCGCAGGGAAGTTGGGCGTCACCACGTCCCTGACGAAGATCCGCCACTCCTCGTCGCTCACCACCTCGACGCCGGCGCTGTTCCGCCCGAAGTAGAGCCGGTACTCCGCCCAGTGCTCCGTCCCCTGCGGACACACCACGGCGTCTCCCGCGTCCACCGCATCGCCTTCCGAGCTCTCGCAAGCCGCCACGGCCAGCAGGACGGCAACGGCGGCGAGGAGCAGGGCGGCGAGGCGGGGCATGGCGGGAACCTCCAAAGCTGGATTTGCATGTAGCGAGGCCTGCACATGGTAATGTGCGGGCTACGTTTACGCGAGGGCGGAGTGGGGCTGCGGCGGAGGCTCTGTCCATTCCTCCGGTTGTGGGGATATGCTATCCTCGTATGTGTGATTCTGGAGGAGTGGGTAGATGGAGGCATGCCTATTTCCCCGCAGGATTTGTTGAATATCAACCTCGTCGTTCAGAAGACCGGCCTCCCAAGCACCCATTGCAGCCTGGTGATTCTCAGCATGCGGGAGCGTGTGCAAGTGAAGTGGTTCCCCTTTGGGTCCTCGCCCCGAAGTTCTCGGGTGCAGACGGCAGTAGGACTGCCGGAGGACATCGAGAGCGCGCTGCAGGAATTCGCCAACGGCGTCGATGGCGTTGTCCCCAATGGCTTGGCGGTCGCAGCGGCGAGACAGTTGGCGGGGGCCGCCACAGCTACCGCCTTCCCGGAGATCACAGTTGACATCGATGGCGCCCTCTCCTTCGACCTCCGCCTCCGGGATGGCTCCCTTTTGCTCGCCGAGCTGACTGCCGAGGGTGCCTTGGATGCCAGCGTGTACGGTGGCGATAACAACCTGCTCCGCCGTATTCCAGAGGCCACCGTCGAAGAAATCTGCTCACTCTTGTCCGCTTCGTAGTAATGCCCGTTCCAGAAGCTGACACCCTCTGCCGTTTTGTGCGAACCAGGGACTGGAGCAGGCGCGACAACAGGCCCAAGCCGGGCGCTTTCAAGCAACACTGGCTCTCTGTCTGGCACACGAACATCCTCGCCCGGAATGGCGTAGTCCTGACTACCCTCTGCATCGGAAGTCTCGAAGGGTCAGGTCAGGCGTTTCACACCACAGGCGACTACATTCGGATTGCCGCCGAAGCAGCAGCCATTGAACAAACACCGTTCACCGTCCAGGTGGAGTGGCGGACCGAGGACGAGTTCGTGGGCGAAGAATGGCGGCAGTGGCGGTACGCCCACGTTCAGGTGGAGTCTGTTGAGGGGCCAGGGGACTTTTTGCCGGAGTTCCGCAGGCAGCTGGCTCTGCAGACCCGATCGGTTGTTGCTCCCGAGCCGGTAGGGGGCTAGCTCAAACGTCTCACGCCCCCACCCCCTTTCCTTCCCCCGCATCCCCCCGCCCTGCTATGCTGTGGGCATTCTCGCCGCCGAATGCCTCGGCGGTTTGGAGGCGCTGGGCGCGATGGATGCCCTTGTGCGTGAGTTGCAGCGGGCCGTCGGCAGACGCTACGTGCTGTCGCGGCCGCAGGAGCTGCTGGTGTACGAGTACGACGGCGCCGTCGAGCGCGCCCTGCCGGGCGTCGTCGCGGTGCCCGGCACCGCCGAGCAGGCGGCGCAGGTCGTCGCCATCGCGAGGCGGCACGGCCTTCCCGTCGTCCCGCGCGGCGCCGGAACGGGCCTCAGCGGCGGCGCAATCCCCATCCACGGCGGCGTCCTCATGCCGATGACGCGCCTCAACCGCGTCCTGGAGATCGCCCCGTTGGAGCGCATGGCCATCGTGGAGCCGGGCGTCGTGAACATCGACATCTCCAAGGCCGCCGAGCCCTACGGCCTCCGCTACGCGCCCGACCCGTCGAGCCAGAAGGCGTGCACCATCGGCGGCAACGTCGCCGAGAACGCCGGCGGGCCCCACTGCCTCGCCTACGGCGTGACCACCAACCACGTCATGGGCATGGAGATCGTGCTCGCCGACGGCACGCTGGCGTGGGTGGGCGGCCGCAACCACGAGCTGCCTGGCTACGACCTCCGCGGCGTCCTCATCGGCTCCGAGGGCACGTTGGCCGTGACGACGAAGGTCGCCGTGCGGCTGCAGCCCGTCCCCGAGGCCGTCACCACGATGCTCGCCATCTTCCAGGACGAGGATGACGCCAGCGCAGCCGTGACGGCCATCGTGGGCGCGGGGATCGTGCCTGCGGCCATCGAGATGATGGACAGGCTGACGATCCAGGCCGTCGAGCCCGCCATCCACGCTGGCTACCCCGCCGACGCGGGCGCCGTGCTGCTCGTCGAGGTCGAGGGGCTGCGTGAGCCCGTCGCCGAGGAGTCGGAGGAGGTGCAGCAGGTCTGCTACCGCCACGGCGCGACGGAGGTGCGCGTCGCCGACGACCCCACGCTGCGCGAGCGGCTGTGGGCCGGGCGCAAGACGGCGCTGGGCGCGTTGGGAAGGCTGGCGCCCAACTACTACCTGCTGGACGGCGTTGTGCCGCGGACGAAGATCCTGGAGGCGCTCCGCCGCATCCGTGAGATCTCCGGCGAGTACGCGCTGCCCATCGCCAACGTCTTCCACGCCGGCGACGGCAACCTCCACCCCTGCATACTCTTCGACGAGCGCGCGCCCGGGCAGACCCAACGCTCCCGCGAGGCCGGCGGCGCGGTACTGCGGACGTGCATTGACCTTGGCGGCGCGCTGTCCGGCGAGCACGGCGTGGGCCTGGAGAAGCAGGAGTACATGGAGCTCAGCTTTTCCGAGGCCGACATGGACGCCATGGCGCGCCTGAACCCCGCCTTCGGCGCCGGCGACACCTTCAATCCCGGCAAGGTCTTCCCCACGGGCGCCTCCTGCGTGGAGCTCCTGCAGCACCCGGCCATCGCCCGGCTGGGAGCCGACGCCTTTGTCTAGCGCCGTCTCGACTGCCGAGCTTGTTCCCGCGCTGGAGGGCAGGGGCGTCCCCCTCGCCACGGACGCTGCCGCGACCTACGCGATTGCGGGCGCGCAACCGCTCGCCGTCGCATCCCCCACGACGGTCGAGGAGCTGAGCGCGGCCCTTGCTGCTGCGTCGGAGCTCGGTGCGGCCGTCGTGCCGTGGGGAGGCGGGACGCGGCAGGGGTTGGGCGCGCCGCCATCGCGCTACCACCTCGCGCTCGACATGCGCGGCCTCGACCGCGTCCTCGCACACGAGCCCGCCGACCTCACGGTCACCGTGCAGGCCGGCTGCACCGTCGGCGCACTGCAGGCCGCCCTCGCGAGGGCGGGCCAGTGGCTGCCCGTCGACCCGCCGCTCCCGGACCGTGCGACGGTCGGCGGGACGCTGGCGGCGGGCATCGCCGGGCCTCTCAGCGCCGGGTTCGGCCTCCCGCGGGAGATGGTCATCGGCATGCGCGCCGTGCTACCCGACGGCACCGTCGTAAAGAGCGGCGGCAACGTGGTCAAGAACGTCACGGGCTTCGCCATGGACCGGCTGCATGTGGGTGGGCTGGGGACGCTCGGGGTCATCGCGGAGGTCACGTTCAAGATCGTGCCCGTCCCGCGAAAGGAGGCCACGGTCGTCGCCGGCTTCCCCACGCCACACACCGCCGCCGAGGCTTACAACGCGGCAGCCGCGAACGGCTTGCCGATCATCGCGGCGGAGGCGCTTGCCCCCGGCAACACGCAGGACGCCGCCGGCGTTCACGTCGCCGGATGGGCGCTGCTGCTGCGCGTGGCCGGCCGCCCCTCGGCGGTCGAGCGCGCCGTCGAGGCGTCAAGCGCCTCCTGCCGGGAGCACGGCGCCAAGCTGGGCGAGCCGGCGGAGGACGACGTCTCGGCGGCCCTCTGGGACCGCGTGGCCGACCTCGGCTGGCTGGGCGCTCCGCCCGCCATCACCATGCGCATAGCCGTCCCGCCGGCCCAGGGCCCGGCGGCGGCGGAGGCGCTCGGGCCGCACGGGACGGGCGCCCTCATCGCCCTCAACGTCCCACGCGGCGTCGTGCGATGGGCTGACCCCTCCGGCGGGCTGGACACGGCGGCAGGGGCTGCGGTCGCAATGGTGAAGGGCAACGGTGCTGAGTTGCGGGAGCAGGTCGCGGCCATGGGCGGATCCCTCGTCGTCGAGGGCTGGGACCGCAGCCACGGCCTCGACCCGTGGGGCCCGCCGGGCGACGCGTTCGAGGTCATGCGCGGCCTGAAGGAGCAGTACGATCCGCGCGGCATCCTGAACCCCGGCCGGTACGTGGGAGGGCTGTAGTGGCAGGCGGCGACACAGCGCCGGGCGGTGCACGCGGCAAGGTGCTGGCGATGGGCTTCATCGGCCCCGACGCGCCCACGGAGGAGGACCTCTACAAGTGCGTCCACTGCGGCCTGTGCCTGAACGCCTGCCCCACCTACGTTGAGACGGGGCTGGAGACCGAGTCGCCGCGGGGCCGCATCGCGCTGATGAAGGCGGTGTTCGAGGGCCGCGCGGGCGTCGAGGCGGGGGTGACGGAGCACTGGGACCTCTGCATCCAGTGCCGCGCCTGCGAGGCAGCGTGCCCCTCCGGCGTCCCCTACGGCCGCCTCATCGAGCAGGCGCAGGCGCAGATGCGTCCCAGGCGCAGGGGCATGCTCGGCCGGTTTGCCGGGTGGCTCGTGTACGCCCAGGTCCTGCCGAGCCCCCGCAGGATGCGCGCCGTCGGCGCGGCGCTGCGGCTCTACCAACGCTCGGGCCTCCGGGCGCTCGTGTGGGCGAGCCGCGTGCTGCGCCTCGTGCGGCCGCTGGCCGAGGCCGAGGCGTCGCTGCCCGACCTCTCGCGTCCGGCCTTCCGCGCCTCGGGGCAGGTCTACCCCGCGCAGGGCGAAACGCGCCATCGCGTCGGCCTGCTGTCCGGCTGCGTCATGCCCATCTTCCACGGCGCGACGATGGAGGCGGCCGTCCGCGTGCTCACGCGCAACGGCTGCGAGGTCCACGTCCCGGCCGCGCAGGGCTGCTGCGGCTCCCTCAACCTCCACGGCGGCGACCTCGACGGCGGACGCGCCATGGCGCGACGCAACATCGACGCCTTCCTCGAGGCCGGCGTCGACGTGGTGATCTCGGCGTCCGCCGGCTGCGGCGCGACGATGAAGGAGTCCGCGGACCTGTTCCGCGACGATCCGGCCTACGCAGCAAAGGCAGCGCGATTCGGCGCGATGACGCGGGACATCACGGAGTTCCTGGCCTCGCTGCCCTTCGACCCGCCGAGGGCGGAGTCGCCGGGCCGCGTTACGTACCAGGACTCGTGCCACCTGGTGCACGCGCAGCGGCTCTCGGCGCCGCCGAGGGCGCTGATGGCGGCGGTTCCCGGCCTCGAGCTGGTCGAGATGGAACACTCGGACCGGTGCTGCGGCGCGGGCGGCAGCTACCAGATCACGCAGCGGGAGATGTCCGGGCAGCTCCGGGCGCACAAGCTGGAGGAGGCCGCCGCCACCGGCGCCGCGACCATCGCGACGGCCAACCCCGGCTGCATGGTGCAGCTGGCCCTCGGCGCGCGCGAGGCGGGGCTGGACGTGCGCGTCTGCCACGTCGTCGACCTGCTCGACGAGGCCTACCGCCGCGAGGGCGACTAACGGCATTCACGCTTGCCCGTTGCATAATTTGAGAGAGGCAAACGCGTGCCACCGTAGGGAATCCCCCTGGTTCGTCTTTGCATCTATAATGAAAAAAAGACAGGTGATGTAATGCCGCGTTCAGGAAGGCCCTTCCCCCCAATACTGCGCCGCCCACTGGGCGTGGCAACACTTCTCGCCGCCGTGGCCGCCCTGCTCGCGGCCGCATGCGCGGGCGGCAACGCCGCGCAGCCGCTCGGCCCCACGCCGACGCCGGTGCCCGACCCGGTCATCGACCTGCCGACGCTGCCGACGCCCTCGGGCGACATCGTCGTCCCAGAGTTCGGGCCCTATCCCGGCGAGGTGGGATCCAGGGGCGCGGACTTCGTGGAACAGGACCCGGCCCATTGGATCAACACCGATCCCCTGACCATCGACGGCCTGCAGGGCCAGGTTGTGCTGATCGACTTCTGGACGTACACCTGCGTCAACTGCATTCGGACGTTCCCTTACCTTCGCGACTGGCACGAGAAGTACGGCGACATCGGCCTGACCATCGTCGGCGTCCACACGCCGGAGTTCGAGTTCGAGCACTTGCGCGAGAACGTCGAGGTGGCCATGGCGGAGTTCGACATCGGATGGCCGGTCGTCCAGGACAACGACTTCGCCACGTGGCAGGCCTACAACAACCGCTTCTGGCCCGCGAAGTACCTCCTGGACAAGGACGGCATCATCCGCTACACCCACTTCGGCGAGGGCGCCTACGTGGAGACCGAGGCGCTCATCCGCGACCTTCTGCTTGACGCCGGCGTGAACCTTGCGGGCATCGCCGCAAACACGCAGGAGGGCCCGGAGTTCCACGAGGATGCCTTCACCAGCGGCATCGACGGCAACCAGACCCGGGAGCTGTACGCGGGACTGAACCCGCAGTTCTACTCCCGCCAGCCCTACATCCTGCAGTCTGAGCTCTACAGCCGGGACCCCGGCGAGCCGGTGACGTTCCCGGAGCCGGAGACGCTCCACAACAACTTCCTCTACTTCACCGGCCTGTGGCTGCCGGACCTGGAGCACATGCGCCACGCCCGGGCGACGGAGAACTTTGAGGACTATGTGGCGCTCCGCTACAACGGCACCAGCGTCAACGTGGTGCTGGTGTCGGAGGGGGAGCCGTACCGCGTCTACATCACCCAGGACGGCGCCCCCATCCCCGAGGACGATCGGGGCCAGGACATCCTGGAGGATGAGGTGGGGACGTACATCGAGGTCGACAAGGGCCGGATGTACCGGATCATCGAGTCGCCGACGTACAGCGGCCACGAGCTGAGGCTCACGTCCAACTCAGACCAGTTCACGCTCTTCGCGTTTACGTTCGGCAGCTACCCCACCGGCCCGTAGCCGGGTGGGCACACTTCCCGGAGGAAGCATGGCCAACGCCGCCCGAGTCCTGTTCATCGCCGCAGCGCTCGCGGCGCTGCTGGCCGTCGCCTGCAACGGCGGCGGCGGCCCCGAGCCCGCAGCCCCGGAACCCGCGCCGTCCGAGCCTGCGTCGAGCGAGTCCACCGCGTCCGGCGACGTCGCACCGGAGCTGAACGGCATCCTGGCGACGAAGGACCTGGGTGTCGGGGAGAACCGGGTCTCCTTCCTGCTGACCAGCCCCAGGGCGCTGATAAAGGTACCGTCGGCCACCGTGACGTCGGTGAACCTGAGCGCGCCCGACGCTGCGGTCGAGACCGCGACGGCCGAGTTCTTCCTCTGGCCCTTCGGCTCCCGTGGCAACTACGTGACCGACATGACCTTCGACCGGCCCGGCGAGTGGCGGCTGGACGTCGAGGTGATGGAGGAGGACGGCTCCGTGAGCCGCGCCGAGATCCCCCTGACCATCGCGGAGCGCAGCCACACGCCGTCATTCGGCGACGGCGCCCCGAGCACCGGCAACAAGACGGCGCGGGACGTCGGCACGCTGGCGGAGCTGACGACCAGCTCCAGGCCGGACCCGGACCTGTACCAGCAGACCATCGAGGAGGCGCTTGGCGAGGACAAGCCGCTCGTGCTGGTCTTCGCTAGCCCGGCGCTGTGCACCAGCCCGACGTGCGGGCCGCAGGTGGACACGGTGGCGGAGCTGAAGGAGCAGTACAAGGGCCAGGCCGGATTCATCCACGTTGAGGTCTACGACAACCCGGCGGATATTCAAGGCGACCTCGACCGCGCCCAATACTCGCCCCTCGTGGAGGAGTGGGGCCTTTCAGCCCAGACCGGTTACCTGAACGAGTCGTGGGTCTTCATCTTCGACGCGGCGGGCGCGCTCACGTCCAAGTACCAGGGCTACGCCAGCATCGACGAGTTGACCAAGGGGCTGGAGGCGGTGCTGTAGGCCGCCGTTCTGCTTAGTCTGGCTAGTTGCCTAATGTGGAGAGTCCAGCAGTGACTCCACGCCTGCCGATACCCACGATTCGAGGCTGCCATGGAAATACCTGACGGTTACAGTGACATCCCCGGCGGCAAGACCGTCTCGGTGGTGACGCATCTGCAGATGTTCGAAAGGCCGGCGGCGCGACCCGAACGCTCCGAGGCGTCGTGGATGCTCCGCAAGCTCGACGCGCCTGACCCCGACTGGTACCGCGCCCTCTTCCGTCGCATCGGCGAGAACTGGCTGTGGTTCTCGCGGCTGCAGTTGAGCGACGAGGAGATTGGCGCTGTCCTTGGGAGCGTCCTGCATGAGACGTACGTGTTCGAGGCGCAGGGGCAGGCGGAAGGGCTGCTGGAACTCGACTTCGGCGTTGACGGCGAGTGCGACATCAGCTTCTTCGGGCTCACGCCGCCGCTGGTGGGCTGTGGCGCAGGCCGGTGGATGATGAACCGCGCGCTGGAGCTGGCGTGGGTAAGGCCCATCCGCAGGCTGTCGCTGCACACGTGCACGCTCGACCATCCGGGGGCGCTGGGGTTCTACATGCGCTCCGGCTTTGTGCCGTATCGCAGGCAAGTCGAGGTTGCCGATGATCCGAGGGTGATCGGCCTGCTGCCGAAAACCGCCGCGCCACATGTGCCAATGCTGTGAGGCTGTCGGTCTAACCTAGCCCCCTACCCCCACAACACCCGCCGCAGCCCCTGCCCCCAGGCCTCCGCCGCGTCCGCCAGCGCGATGTTCACCTGCCGCCCGATGCGCACCCTGTCGCCGCCCGTGCGGCCGAGCCGGAGCACGGGCACGCCGTGCCGCGACGCCAGCCGGCGCAGCGACGTCACTCGGTCCGGCGGCAGCGAGACGACGATGCGCGACGGCGCCTCGCCGAAAAGCGCTGCGTCCCACCGTCCCTCGGCCCTTGCAGTGATGGACGCGCCCACGCCCCCGATGACGCACGACTCCGCCACGGCGACGGCGAGGCCGCCGTCGCTGCAGTCATGGGCGGAGGAGAGTAGGCCCCGGCGGACGGCGTCGCGGCAGACGCGCTGCACCCGCGCCTCCAGGTCCATGTCGAGCGACGGCTGCCCCGCGACGGCGCCGTGCAGCGCCTCCAGCGCCTCGCTGCCCGCCAGCGTCGCCGCATCGCCGTCGAGGGACGCCGTGCCCAGCAGCAGGACGACGTCGCCCTCGTCCCGAAACCCCGCGCCGCAGTGCCGCGACACGTCCTCCAGCAGCCCCAGCGCGCCGACGACGGGCGTCGGGTAGATGGCCTGCTGCTCGCCCTCGTTGTACAGGCTGACGTTGCCGCTGACGACGGGCACGCCGAGGGCGCGGCAGGCGTCTGCCATGCCCTTGATGCACTCCTCGAGCTGGAAGTACACCTCCGGCCGCTCCGGGTTGCCGAAGTTCAGGCAGTCGGTCAGCGCGATGGGCTCCGCGCCCACGCACGAGACATTACGGCACGCCTCGGCGACGGCGAGCTGCCCGCCGACGAAGGGGTCCAGCCACGTCATGCGGCTGTTGCCGTCGGTGGAGGCCGCGATGCCGCGACGCGTCGCCGGGCCGCCGTAGCCCTCGCGCAGGACGAGCACGGCGGCGTCGCCCCGGCCGGGCGCGACGACGGTGTTGGCCTGCACCTGCTGGTCGTACTGGCGGTAGACGCCCGAGCGGCTCGCGATGTTGGCCGAGCCCAGCAGCTTCAGCAGCGCCTCGCCCGGCGAAACGTCCGGCAGCGGAAGCGCCGAGAGGTCGACGCGCTGCGCCGCAGCCGTCTCGGCGGACAGCGTTCCGGAGAGCCGGTAGCGCGGGGCGTCGACGAGATGCTCGACCGGGACGTCGGCGTGCGGCGCGCCCGCGTCGTGGATGCGGACGGTGGCGTCATCCGTCACCGTGCCGATGACGTTTGATGTCAGGTCCCACTTGTCGAAGACCTCGCGCACGGCGTCCTCGAATCCGGGCCGGACCAGCAGCAGCATGCGCTCCTGCGACTCCGACAGCATGACCTCGTACGGGTTCATGGCGGACTCGCGGCGAGGCACCTGCGAGACGTCGAGCATCAGGCCGCGCCCGCCCTTGCTGACGCACTCGACGGAGGCGCTTGTGAGGCCCGCCGCGCCCAGGTCCTGCATGCCGGCGATGCCCTCCGGGCACGTCTGCAGCGCCTCCAGGCACGCCTCAATGAGCACCTTCTCCAGGAACGGGTTGCCCACCTGCACCGTCGTCCGGAGCTCCTGCGTGTCCTCCAGCGTCTGCGAGGCGAGCCCCGACGCGCCGTGGATGCCGTCGCGCCCCGTGTCCGCTCCGACGAGCACCAGCAGGTCGCCGGGGCCCGACGGAATCGCCCGCACGAGGTCGTCGGTGCGGACGACGCCGATGCACATGGCGTTGACCAGGGGGTTGTCGTCGTAGCAGGGCGAGAAGGTGATCTCGCCGCCCACGTCCGGCACGCCGATGCAGTTGCCGTACCAGGAGATGCCCTCGACGACGCCGTGGAAGAGCCGCCGCGTCCGGGTGGACTCGGCCGGCCCGAAGCGCAGCGAGTTCAGCAGGGCGATAGGCCGCGCGCCCATGGCGAGGATGTCGCGGACGATGCCGCCGACCCCCGTCGCCGCGCCCTGGAACGGCTCCACGGCCGACGGATGGTTGTGGGACTCGATCTTGAAGACGACGGAGAGCCCGCCCCCCACGTCGACGACGCCGGCGTTCTCGGCGCCGGGGGAGACGAGCACCCGCGGGGAGTCGCTGGGGAACAGGCCGATGAGCGGGCGCGAATGCTTGTAGGCGCAGTGCTCGCTCCACAGCGCGCCGAACAGGCCCAGCTCCAACGGGTTGGGCTCGCGGTCCAGGCGGTCGACGATGGCCTGGTACTCCTGGGGGCTGAGCGCGATTTCCCTGAGGGTCTCCGGGTCGACGGGCACGGGTACCTCCGGCGTGGCAAAAGCGGTTGGACCGGGGCGTGCGAGGGTACAAAGAGAAAGTAGCAACCGGTCTTGGGGCAGTCAAGCAGTTGCGGTATTGCCTTTCCCGAAAGGCCCATGTAGTATGAAAAACCGCAAAGGGCATAGCGTACTAGGGTTGACGCTTGCCAGTTTATGCGCTATTCTGCCCTGCGGTTGTGTAGGACTGGATTCCGAACACACAGTAGACGATTCTTTAGAGTCGAGACCCGGTTCGTATCTTGGAATATCGGCAAGGAGGCTTGCGGTGCGCACATCCAGGTTTTCCCGGCAGAGTATTGGACCTCGGCTTCTCCTGAGCTTGACTCTGGCGCTGTCCCTCCTGTTCGCCACCGCGAGCAGCGTATTCGCCGACGGGCACGAAGGCACGTTGCCCGCCTCGGGCGGCACCGTGGAGTTCGCCAGCGGCGTCTCCATCAAGACCCCCGACGGCGCCAGCAGCAGCGACGTAACCGTGACCTTCGAGGCGCTCGAGGGCGACGCGGTCCCCGGCGATGCCCCGGAGGGCTCCTCGCTGGGCTCGCTGGTGTTCTCGCTTGACGCGGGCGGCGCGGCGTTCACTGGGAACGCTGAAATCACCATCCCCTACACAGCTGCGGACGTGGAAGCTGCCGGCGGCAGGGCTGACAACGTCGGTGCATACAGTTGGGACACTGTTGGCGGCGTCTGGAATGAGCGATACTCGATCCGGGACGTCATCAACAACACGCTGACGATCTTCGGGAACTCCCTCGACGGCGCCTACGCAGTCATCAACACTCCTCCGGCGGACGCGCCAGAGGCAACTCCAACTCCAACCCCGACGGAGGAGCCTACTACCCCTGACCCCGTCGAGCCGCCCCCGACCGGCGGCATCGGCGTCAGCAACAGCCTGATGATGGGCCTGGCCCTTCTGGGCATGCTCTTCCTGGCGGGCGGTGGCTACGTCCTGGTTCGCAGCCGGACCCGCTAGTCACCCTGAGCTCGAAATGAGAAGAGCCCCGCCAAACGGCGGGGCTCTTTCTTTTGGCTGCACGACCCAGCTACGACCGGCGAGTGCGACGATCTGCTTCCGCACCGCGTGGCTAGCTGCGGTACCGGTGCCTGCCCTCGACGCGGTCGCGGTTCAGCTTGCGGTTCAGGTGCAGGCCGTCCAGCACGAACTCCGCGCCCGAGGCGAAGAGCGCCTCCTGCTTCCCCGCGTCGATGCCGAAGCGCTGGAGCATGGGCGCCAGCCCGCCTTCGGCGCCGAGCCGCTCCGAGTAGGCGAAGGACGGCACCTCGCTGCCGGTCTCGACCTCCAACCCCTCCTCGAACCGGATCTGCAGCTCAATGAAGTCGTCCGTGTCGAAGTGGCGGTTGAACACGTTGAGGACGGCCTTCTTGGTGAGCTCGTCCACCACGCGCCCCTCGCGTCCGTCCTCGACCGTCTCCAGCTCCAGCTTGCCGAGCGTGGAGGCGATGATGAAGGGCAGGTCCGACACACGCGGCACCGCCTGCGATTCGTTGTAGCGGATCGCGCGGCGCAGCGCGCACGCGGCGAGCGTCTCGTAGTTGGCGATGGAGACGCGGACGGAGACGCCCGAGCGCTGGTTGATGTCCGCGCTCTTGCGGGCCAGCGCAGTGAACTCCCCGACGATCTCCGACATGAAGTCCGGGACGACGACGGCCTCCTCCGTGTCGGCGAAGCGGGAGCGCTCCTGGTCGATGATGGTGACCTCCTCCTCCACGCTCCGGGGGTAGTGCGTGCGGATGAGGGCGCCGTACCGGTCCTTGAGCGGCGTGATGATGCGGCCGCGGTTGGTGTAGTCCTCCGGGTTCGCGCTCGCCACGACGAAGATGTCGAGCGGCAGGCGGACGCGGTGGCCGCGGATCTGGATGTCGCGCTCCTCCATCAGGTTGAAAAGCCCCACCTGGATGCGCTCAGCCAGGTCCGGCAGCTCGTTGATGCAGAAGATACCGCGGTTGGCGCGCGGGATGAGGCCGAAGTGGATGGTCAGCTCGTCCGAGAGGTACCGGCCCTCGGCCACCTTGATGGGGTCGATCTCGCCGATGAGGTCCGCGACCGAGATGTCGGGCGTCGCCAGCTTCTCGGCGTACCGCTGGTCCCGCGGAAGCCAGTCGATCTCGAGGTCGTCACCCTCCTCGGCGAGCCGCGTCCGGCAACCGAGGCAGATGGGGTCGAAGGGGTTGTCGTTGATCTCGCAGCCGCGCACCATCGGCGTCTCCTCGTCGAGGAAGGCCACGAGGCTGCGGATGATGCGGGACTTGGCCTGTCCGCGCTCGCCCAGGAAGATGATGTCCTGCCCGGCCAGGATGGCGTTCTCCACCTGCGGGATGACCGTGTCCTCATACCCCATGACGCCGGGGAACAGGGCGCCGCCCTCGCGCATGCGGGCCATCAGGTTCCGGCGGATCTCCTCCCGGACGGGCAGCACCCGGTAGCCGGACTTGCGGAGCTCGCCGAGGGTGGTCGCCTTCTGCGCGTCAGCCATGCATGCCTCCTGGAATGCGCGGTGGGCTGGGGATCGTTGGAAGGTGTATCAGTCTTGCATCGGCGGGAGAGCGTGTCAACCGAGCGGACGGCTGGCGGAAGGCCACCACGCGACGCCCTCACGACGGTGTCCGCCGGTGCGTCTCAAAGTCGTGCAATCCCTTGTAATGCCGTAAGCGCCGGTGTCACAATGAAGTATGGCCTGTTCCGTGGATGCTGTTTCCGCTGAACAGGCATGATTTATGCCGTTCACGTTGACACTGGCCCACACTCTTTTGCCGGGGCCGCGCAGTAACCGTAGCCGCCGGGAGCGAAGGAGCTGTATGAAGCGGATCTTGAGGCCGGCTGCACTCATCCTGTTCGTCGCACTGATGGCGGCAGTCCTGGCCGGGTGCGAGTCCGAACCCACGCCCACCCCGGTCCCGGAGCCCACCGTCCCAGCGGCGCCAACCGTTGCGCCAACAGCCGCTCCCGATCCCACCGTCACTGCGACGATGACGCCGCCGGCAACCCCGGAACCCACGCCGACTTCGGTCCCCGCACCGCAGCCGACTCCGACGCCTGCAGCGGTCGTCGCCACCCCCGAGCCGACGCCCACGCCGCCCGTCGTCGAGGTCACGCCGGAGCCGGTGGCCGACATGCCCCTGCCCCTCGACCCGGCGGTCGTGCGCGGCACCCTTTCCAACGGCATGACCTACTACGTCCGCCACAACGAGGAACCGCAGGAGCGCGGGAAGATTGCCCTCGTCGTGAAGGCCGGATCCGTACTGGAGGAGAATGACCAGCGCGGGCTGGCGCACTTTGTCGAGCACATGGCCTTCAACGGGACGGAACGCTTCGCCAAGCAGGAGATCGTCGACTATCTCGAGTCCATCGGCAGCGGCTTCGGCCCGGACCTGAACGGGTACACCAGCTTCGACGAGACCGTGTACTTCTTCGAGATCCCCACCGGCGACGATGAGGTGGCCGAGACGGCATTCCAGATCCTGAGCGACTGGGCGTATGCGATCACCTTCGACCCGGAGGAGGTTGATCTGGAACGCGACGTCGTTCTCGAGGAGTGGCGCCTGAGCCAGGGCTGGCGATCGAGGTTCCAGAACACCCTGCTGCGGCTCATCTTCGGCTCCTCGCCCTACGCCATCCGCGCCCCCATCGGCCTCCCGTCCGTCGTCGAGGCTGCGACGGCAGACGACCTCCGCGCTTTCTACGACCGCTGGTACAGGCCGGACCTGATGGGCGTCATCGCCGTCGGCGACTTCGACGTGGAGCAGATTGAGGCCAAGATCAAGCAGCACTTTGCGCCGCCGCCGGAGGGCGGGGCCACGCAGGACCGCGCCGCCCCCGCTCCCGCGACCGAGCGCCCGGCCTTCGACTTCACCAGCCACCAGACGCCATGGGTGAACGTGTTCACCGACGCCGAATCGCCGGGCTCGCAGTTCGTCCTGGTCAAGAAGCTGAGTCCCCGGACGTTGCCCACCGAGTCCGCCTACCGGGACTACCTGGTTGAGTCGCTTGCGTTCCGGATGCTGAACGCCCGCCTTTCGGAGCGGGCGCAGGCCGCCGATCCTCCCTTCCTGTTCGCCGACGCGGGGCGCGGGCCGTACGCGGCGCCGCTGGACATCGCAACGTTCTCCGGCTGGGTGGGGACCGGCGGCATCGAGGTTGGCCTCGCCGCGGTGCTCGAGGAGCTGGAGCGCGTCCGGCAGCACGGGTTCACTGAGGGCGAGCTCGAGCGCGAAAAGAGCAACCTGCAGCGTTCTTATGAGAGCCTGTACAAGCAACGCGACCAGCGGGTGACGCAGAACTTCATCAACGAGTATATCGACCACTTCCTCTACGAGGTGGCGTCGCCCGGCATCGAGATTGAGTGGGAGCTGGTGCAGGAGTTTCTGCCGCAGCTATCGCTCGAGGACTTCGTTGAGGTTGCCGAGTCCTGGGCCGACCTGCAGGACACCGCGCTGCTGGTCGTGCGCCCGGCGGAGACCGAGGGCAGCCCCGACAGCAAGCTGGCCGACGCTACGCTCGCGCAGATCATGTCGGCCAGTGCCCTCGAGGTCGAGCCTTACGCCGACACCGTGGGCGACGTGCCGTTGCTCGAGGTGCTGCCGGGCGGCGGCAACATCGTGGCCGAGGAGCAGCTGGAGTCCGTCGACGCCCAGCGGTGGACGCTGTCCAACGGCATCACCGTCATCGCCAAGCAGACCGACTTCCGCGACGACGAAGTGGAATTCAGGGCCTTCAGCCCGGGTGGCTATTCGCTGGTCGCGGACGAGGACTACGTCTCGGCCCGGTACGCCGCGGCCATCGTCGGCGGGAGCGGCGTCGGGCCGCACGACAACGTCACGCTGGAGAAGCTGCTTGCCGGCAAGCGGGTCTCGGTGACCCCCTACATTGACCGCCTCTTCGAGGGCTTCCGGGGCAGCGCCTCCCCCGAGGACCTGGAGACCATGTTCCAATTGGTCACCCTCTTCGCCACGCAGCCGCGCGTCGACCCCGCTTTCTATGACAGGTATTTGGCGCAGCTGCAAAGCGTCGCCGAGATCAACGCCGCCGACCCCGACTCCGTCCTCTTCGACACCGTCGACAGGGTGCGCTATCAGGAACACTTCCGCGCCCGCCCGCTGTCCGTCGCGCTGCTCGAGGAGCTGAGCATCGAGCGCGTCGGCGCTGTGTACGCGGACCGGTTCGCGGACCTGGGCGACGCGACGTTCGTCTTCGTCGGCGCCTTCGATTGGGGCCAGCTTCGGTCGCTCGTCTCAACGTATCTGGCCGGCCTGCCAACGACCGACCGCGTGGAGACGTGGCGCGACAACAACATCGACCCGCCGCCCGGCCTTATCGACCGCGTCGTCCGCAGCGGCATCGAGCCGCGCGGCAACACCGTCGTCGTCTATGCCGGCGACATGGAGTGGAGCCGCGGCGAGGCCCTCAAGCTCAACGTCGCGGGCGAGATGCTGGGCATCCGGCTGCGGGAGCGGGTACGCGAGGAGCTCGGCGGCACCTACGGGATCTGGGCCAATGCGGGCGGCAGATCCCTGCCGGACAACGAGTACCTGATCTCCATCATCTTCGGCAGCGACCCAGACCGGACGGACGAGCTCTTTGCCGAGGTCCTGAAGGAAGTGGAGTGGATTCGGAACGGCGGCGACCAGGAAAACCTGGACAAGGTCAAGGAGCTCCTGCGGTCCGCGCGGGAGGAGGAACTGCGCACCAACGGGTTCTGGCTCGGTCAGCTGACGAACGCCGCCCAGCGCGGTGAGTCCTTCGACGGCATCCTCGCCTACGAGGAGCTGCTGGAGTCCCTGACCCTCGAGGACATCAAGGAAGTGGCCCAGCGCTACTTCACCCTGGACCGCTACATGCGGGTGGTGCTGCTGCCGGCGGAGGAGGCGTCAGCCGACGGTTAGCCGCCGCTCTCCGGTCATTGGGGCGCCATATAGCCGGCGCCGTTGGCGGCCGTGCACGCATTGGCATGCCTGCGTCTTCAGACTACCCTCCCACCGTTGCCTGACCCGGCGCCGAGGAGAAGAATTGACCCATAGGAGGCGCACCGGCATGTTTCAAGCACAGGCACGCTCATGACGAAGGTCGGGTTCCTCGCTCCCCCCACGATGTGGAACGACGCCCCGGTCGAATTTCTGCGGGTGGCGCCCGGCGGCACGAGCGTCGCGGGCGCATTCATCCCGGTGCGCCTCAGGGGCCGGACGATGGCCGATTTCAGCCTCGACCGCATCGCTGACGCGCTCCCCGCCATGCAGGAAGGCGCCCGAGACCTCGCCGCAGCCGGCGCCGGCGTGGTCGCGCAGTTCGGCATCCCGTTCTCGCTCGTCCACGCGGAGCGCGCGCGGGAGGCGCAAGCGCAGGTGGCGGACGCAGCCGGCGTCCCCGTCGTGTTGATGGGCGCCGCGATGCTCGACGCCCTCGACCACCTGGGCGCGCGCCGCATCGCCATCGCGGGCGGCTACTACACGCCCGGCGATTGGACGTCCATGGCACGATGCGGCTTCGAGGCCAACGGCTTCGACGTCGTCTTCCAGGAGAATTGGGTCGAGCAGGGCATCGTGGCTTCTGTCGAAGAGTCCGACAGGCTCGCATGGGAGCAGGACGCAGCCACCACGAAGGCGCATGTCCTCAGGACGGCAGAGCGGGCCGGACACGGCGTCGACGCCATCGTCGTCTGCGGCGGAGGCGTCCGTCTCCTCGGGCACGCCGCGGAGCTGGAAGCGGCAACGGGCCTCCCCATGGTCGCGGGCGACCTCGCCATGTTCCGGGCAACCCTCAAGGCGATGGACGCGAAGCCCCGCAGCGACGGATGGGGGCGGCTGCTCGACGGCCTCTAGCGGCAACGCGAGGGCGTTCGGCCACAAGCGACGCTCCTACACGAGCGCTTCCGGTCCCACCAGGGACTCCGCCTTCCCGCGGTCGTCCGAGGACAGCGCGAACGTGACGTAGTCCCCGTGCCTGTCGAGGATGTGCAGGCTCTGGATGTTCACGCCCGCGTCCTTGAACCGCTCGGCCACTTTCGCCAGGGCTCCCGGCTCGTCGCGCAGGCGAAACACGAGCACGTCGTCGATGACGGCGCGGAAGCCGGCTTCCATCAGGGCGCTCAGCGCGGCGTCGTTGTCCTCGGCCGTCAGGATGACGAGGCCCGTCTCGCCGGTGTTCTCCGTGTTGAGCGACAGGATATTGATGTGAGCTTGGGCCAGCGCCGCCGTGATGTCCGCAATGACGCCAACCTCGCTCTTTGCCATGACGATGATTCTCTCCAAGCCCTATCCTCCTGCTGCTAGCCGTTCTTGATGTCGTCGATTAGCGCGTTGACTACCTCGTGGGTGACGTGCGGCACCGCGATGATGTGGGCAATGTCCTCGAACGGTGCGATCTGCCACCTGCGGACCACCTCGTCCGAGGGCCTCGGAAAGACGACGGTCAGCGAGTTCTTGTTCCGCCATGCGGGGATACCCGCCTCGTTGAACCGGTCAACCGCGTACTGGGCGACGGACAGGCTCCGTGCCACCAGCTCCCTGAAGCCGTCCATGCCGTGGCGCTGGAACGCGTACCAGATCATCAGGGGAGCGAAAGCGCTGCGCGATCCCGTCAGCGTCGTGTCCAGCACCCCCACGTACTCGATCGAACGGGCGACGCGCGAGACGTACTGCTTGCGCGTCAACGCGACGCCGCACGGCAGGGGCGCGCCGATCATCTTGTGCCCGCTCACCGCAACGCTGTCGAAACCCACGTCGAACCCGTAGGGCTGCGGGTCGTCGACGAAGGGCAGGATCATGCCGCTCAGGGCCGCGTCGGCGTGGATGTAGGAGCTCGTGACCGCCAGGTCGTTGAGGATGCCCCGCACCTTCGTGACGTCGTCGACGGCCCCCTTCATGGTCGTGCCGATGTTGGCCATGAAGATCACGGGAACGTCCCGGTTGATGCGTATGGTCTCATAGAGGTCGTCGTAGTCTATCTCGCCGTTCGGCTGGCTCTTGATCATGATGTTGCGGACTTTGAGGAGGCGCAGGATCTTCACAGCACTGTAGTGGGCGTCCTGCGAGAAATAGACCACCCCGTCCGGGAAGGTCTCGCGGGCCATGTACAGTCCGTACATGTTCCCCTCGGTGCCGCCGGAGGTGACGTAGCCCCATGCCTCGTCGCGCGGGAGGTGCATCAAGTCGGCGAACGTGTGAATGACGTCCCGCTCGATCTCGTGCGAGTTGCTGGCGTAGTTGCTGGCGTGGAACGGGTCGCCGACGTTGTTGGCCGCGTACTGCAGGAAGGGGAGCAGCGCCGAATAGTCGAAGTCCAGGTTGGTCGGGTACCCCAACTGCCGCTTCGATGAATCCTCGAAGAACTGCAGCAGGCCCTTGAGCAGCTCCTGCGCCTCGCCGCCCAGGGCGTTCATGCCCTCCGACGCCGCGGGGCCAATCCCCGCCACGTGGTCATCGAACCCTTGCATATTCCCCCACACTCCCCATGTCCGAAACCGGGACACACCTTGGACACCCGGCACAAACAATCATAGCACCACCCGCCCGGCCGATTTCGCGGCAGGGCTGCGGCGCGAGCCCGATGTCCTTCGGAGAGTCGGCGCAACCCCTGACACACCGCCTTTTTCGCAGGGGGGCGCTATGCTACCATTCCCCTCAGGCGCCCGCCCGCGTCGGGCGCGGCAGCCCTGGAGGGGCAGGGCCGCCTGTAGCAGGCGGGGCCGAGAACGGAGCGATTCAGTGCCTTCCCGCGCATCCCATGTCAACGTCCTGGTGTTTCCGCTATTCCGCCGTCGCGTCACGCAGCGGCGGCTGCGGTGCGTCGCCGAGGCGGCCCTCGACGTAGCGGGCGCCGGGGCCGACGCGCGAGAGATCAGCGTCGTCATCGCGGACGACGCCGCCCTCCTCGATCTGAACGAGTGCCATCGCGGCGAGGCAATGGTCACTGACGTGCTCTCCTTCTCTCCCAGTCATGCAGGGCCGTACCTGGGCGACCGCGCCGTCCTGGACGGCGGCGACGCCCCGGACGAGGACGCATTCGACTTCCCCACGCCGGACGGCGAGGCGGAGGAGCTGGGCGAGGTGGTCATCTCCTACCCGCAGGCCAAGCGGCAGGCGAGGGAGGCACGCAGGCCCGTCGCGGCGGAGGTCGAGATGCTGGTGGCGCATGGCGTCCTCCACCTCCTCGGCTTCGACCACGCGGAGCCGGACGAGGAGCGCGAGATGTTCGCGCTGCAGGATGCGGCTCTCGCGAGAGCCGGCGCCCTTGAACGAGCCGAGGCGCTGGACAGGCCGGCCGGGACGGCGTTGACCGCGACGGCGGCAAGGTAGGCTAGCGGTGGCGGAGCAGGTCCTCTACAGGAAGTGGCGTCCGCAGCGCTTTGCGGACATCTACGGCCAGGACGCCGTGGTGCAGACGCTGCGCCAGGCCGTCGGCCAGGGCCGCGTCGCCCACGCCTACCTCTTCTGCGGCCCCCGCGGCACCGGCAAGACGACGGCCGCCCGCATCCTCGCCAAGGCCCTCAACTGCGACGGCCTCGACCCATCGCACGGCCCCAACGACGGCGACCCCGACAACACCTGTCCCTTCTGCCTCGACGTGAACGAGGGCCGCGCGCTGGACCTGGTCGAGATGGACGCCGCCAGCCACCGCGGCATCGACGACGTGCGGAGCCTGCAGGAGCGCGTCTTCGGTGCGGGGCCGGCCCGCGGGCGCGCCAAGGTGTACATCATCGACGAGGTCCACATGCTGACGGACTTCGCCTTCAACGCGTTGCTGAAGACGCTGGAAGAGCCCGCGCCGTGGGCCTACTTCGTGCTCTGCACGACGGAGCCGCACAAGGTGCTCGCGACCATCGTGTCCCGCTGCCAGCGCTTCGACTTCCGCCGCATCTCCCCCCGCGACGTGCAGGCGCGGCTGGAGGTGGTGTGCGAGGGCGAGGGCTACGAGTGCGAGCCGCCGGCCCTCGCCGCCATCGCCCGCTCGACGGGCGGCAGCGCCCGGGACGCGCTGAACATCCTGGAGCAGACGGCCCTCTCCTACGGCAACAACGTCACCCTGTCCGGCGTCGAGGAGCTGCTGGGCCTCAGCCGGGACCCGCGCGCGCTGGAGCTCGCCCGCAACGTGCTGGCGGGCGACCTCAAGGAGTCGCTGCGGGTCACCGCCGACGTCGCGTCCGCCGGGCTTGAGCCGAGCCCCTTCCACCGCGAGCTCGTCGAGCGGATGCGAGCGGTGCTGCTGGAGAAGTCCGGCGTCGGCGGCGCGGAGGAGTCGGCCGACGACCGGGACGCCGTCAAGGAGATCGCCGCGTCGACGGACTGGGACGCCCTGCTGCGCGCGATGCGCATCGTGGGCCGCGCCAACGTGCGCTCCGGCGAGGGCCCGGCGTGGCTTCCGCTGGAGCTGGCCGTCATCGAGGCGGCGACGCCCCCGGAGGTCGTGGCCCCGCCGCCCGCCCCGGCCGCTGCGCCCGCAGCCGCTCCCGCGCCGCAGCCTCGCGCAGCCGAGCCGCCGCGCCAGCCGGCGGCGACAGGGGCTCGGCCACCCGTGGAGCCGCCTCCGAGGCGCGAATACTCTCCCGCGCCGGAGGAGGGCCCTCGCGTGCAGCCCCCGCCCCAGATCCCGGTGCCGGCGGGCGCCCGGGCGGTGCAGGACACCGAGTGGTCGGCGCTGTTGGAGCCGCTCCGCAGGTTCAAGGGCATGAGCTACAACCTGCGCGCCCTCCTGAACGGCGACTGCCGGCAGCGGTACGTTGACGGCGATACCCTGGTGCTGGTGTTCAAGAACGCCGCCAACCGCGAGCGGTTCGAAAAGGAACTGGAGCACCAGCCCAGCAGGCAGGCGTTCTCCGAGGCCGTGGCCGGCGCCCTCGGCGGCGAACTCAGCGTGCGGGTCGAGACGGGTGAGGCCGCCGACCTGCCGAACAACACCCACGGGCACCTGGTGCGCAGCGCGGTGTCCCTTGGCGCCAAGATCATCCAGGAGCAGGAGGAGCCGGAATGAACCGGAACATGATGCGGCAGGCGCAGCAGCTTCAGCAGCGCCTCGCCAAGATGCAGGAGGAGCTGGAGAGCGCGACCGTCGAGGCATCGGCGGGCGGCGGCATGGTGAAGGCCGTCGTCACCGGCAAGCAGACCGTCGCGTCCATCACCATCGACCCCGGAGCCGTCGACCCCGACGACCTCGAGGTGCTGGAGGAGATGGTCATGGCCGCCGTCAACGAGGCGCTGGTGAAGTCGCAGGAGCTGGCGCAACAGAAAATGGCGGCCATCACCGGCGGCCTCAACATCCCCGGGCTCCGGTAGGGGCCGGGCCGCGCCATGACCAACAACCCCAACAGCAGCGGGCTCCCTGCCGCCGCGCCCGTCGTGCGGCTGGTGGACGAGCTCCACAAGTTGCCCGGCATCGGCGCGAAGAACGCCCAGCGGCTCACGTACCACCTCGTCCGCATGCCCGCCCGCGAGGCCCGCGCCCTCGCCGAGGCCATCCTCGCCGTGAAGGACCTGGTCAGCCTCTGCGTCCATTGCCAGAACATCACGGACCAGAACCCGTGCCCCCTCTGCGCCAACCCCAGCCGCGACCGCTCGACCATCTGCGTCGTCGAGGAGCCGCTGGACGTGCTGGCCGTCGAGCGCTCGAACGCCTACCGCGGCCTCTACCACGTGCTCCACGGCGCCATCTCGCCCATGAACGGCATCGGCCCCGACGAGCTCAAGATGTCGGAGCTGATCGATCGGCTGAAGGCGAGCGAGGCCGGCGGCGAGGCCGTCCGCGAGGTCATCCTCGCCACCAACTCCAACATGGCGGGGGAGGCCACGTCTATGTACCTCTTCCGACTGCTGGAACCCCTCGAGGTGCGCGTGACGCGGCTGGCGCGGGGGCTGCCCACCGGCGCGGAGCTGGAGTATGCCGACGAGACCACGATCAGCCGCGCCTTCGAGGGGCGGCAGGACTTCTTCTAGGGTTGCCGGAAGTGGGGGAAGCGCATGAGGTTTGACGGCAAGGTGGCCATCATCACGGGCGCCGGCGGCGGCATCGGCAGCGCGACGGCGCGCATCATGGTCGGCGAGGGCGCCAAGCTGGCTGCCGTCGACGTAGACGGAGCGTTGCTTGAGACGCTGATGGGCGAGCTATCCGGCCTGCCCGGCGAGGTCGTCCCCTTCGTCAGCAACGCCATGGACCCGGACGCCGTTGCCGCGACGGTCGAGGACGTCGTCGGCCGCTGGGGCCGCGCCGACATCCTGGTGAACTGCCTCGGCGGCACCGCCGGCGCGCCCAACTCGCGCGCCCGCATTGAGGACGTGACCGTAGACGAGTGGCAGGCCGTGCTCGACTTCAACCTCAGGGGGGTGTTCCTCTACTGCCAGGCCGTGCTGCCGCACATGAAGCGGCGGGGGTCGGGCAAGATCGTCAACATCTCCTCGCAGGTGCGCTACGGCAAGTCGGAGATCGTGGCGTCCTACGTCGCGTCGAAGGCGGGCATCGTCGGCCTGACCAACCGCATCGCCCACGAGGCCGCCGGCTTCGGGATCACCGCGAACTCCGTCGCGCCCGGCCTGACGTTGACGCCTCGCGTCGCCGCCGTCCGCTGGGACAACATCTCGGAGGAGCAGCGCGCGCAGTACTCGCAGCGGATCCCGGTGGGACGCGTCGCGGTGCCCGAGGACCAGGCCAAAGCCATCGCCTTCCTCGCGTCGGAGGACGCCGACTACATCACGGCGCAGGTGCTGGAGGTCGGCGGCGGCGAGTTCTCGACGCTCTAGCCCGCCGGTGCAGCCGTGACCTCCTCGTACGAGAAGCCACGCACCTTCAAGACCGAGGGCGTCGTGCTGCGCCAGGCCGCCTACGGCGAGGCCGACCGGATGCTCACCGTCTACACCCGCGACTTCGGCACGCTCCGGCTGGTCGCGCGCGGTCTCCGCCGCCCGACAAGCCGCATGGCGGGCCACCTCGAACCCCTCGTGCACGCCTCCCTGCAGCTCGCCCGCGGCCGGGGGCCCGACGTCGTCGCGGGCGCCGACACAGTGCACGGCCACACCGCCCTCCGCAGCAGCCTCGAGGGCATCGCGCGCGGTCTCGTCTGCGCGGAGCTCGTCGAGGCCTTCGCCCCCGACGAGCAGGCCAACCCGGAGCTCTTCCGACTGTTGCTGAACGCGCTCGGCATGCTGGACGAGGGCGATGGGGACCTGCTCCTGTGGCACTTCGCCTTCCACGTCCTCGTGCTCACCGGCTACATGCCGGAGCTGCAGCAGTGCGTCGTCTGCGGCGCGCAGGTCCAGCCCGACGAGCACCTCTTCACACCCGGCCTCGGCGGCGTCGTCTGCACGTCGTGCGCCCGCGGCGGCGACCCGGGCGGCCCGCACGAGCGAGCGGGCGCGCTGCTGTTGCCCCTCTCGGTGAACGCCCTCAAGGTGCTGCGCTTCTTCCGCGACCACCCGTACGAGGACGTTCGCCGGCTCCACATTGACGCGCCGCTCGCGCGCGAGCTCGAGCGCGTCGAGGGCGGCTACATCCGCTATCTGCTGGAGCGCGAGGTCCGGAGCGCCGAGTTCCTCAACCAGCTCTCGCGCCTGCTGCCGGCCAAGGGTTAGCACGGCGCTCCCACGCCGCCGGTGTACAATACGCCCGCCAACCCTCATGGAGGCCGCCTATGGACTTCGAGACCCCCGCGCACTGGGAGACCCTCCGCGCCGGCGTGCGCGCCCTGTGCGAGCGCTACGGCGACGCGTACTGGCGCCGCCTCGACGTCGACCGCGGCTACCCGGAGGAGTTCATTCGTGAGCTGAGCCGCGAGGGCTGGCTGTCCACCATGATCCCGAAGGAGCTCGGTGGCGGGGGCATGGGGCTCGCCGAGACCAGCGTCGTGCTGGAGGAGGTGAACCGCTGCGGGGCCAACGCCAACGCCGCCCATGCACAGGTCTACATGATGGGCGTCCTCCTCCGCCACGCCGGCGACGCCCTCAAGCGCGCCTACCTCCCCCGCGTCGCGGCCGGCGACCTCCGCCTGCAGGCCTTCGCTATCACAGAGCCCGACGCCGGCTCCGACACCACGCGCATCGCCACCACCGCCGAGCGCCGTGGCGACACCTACGTCATCAACGGCGAAAAGGTCTTCATCTCGCGCGTGCTCCAGTCCGACCTGATGCTCGTGCTCGCGCGGACGACGTCCCTCGAGGAGCTCGACGACCGGACGCGGGGGCTCTCGCTCTTCCTCGTCGACCTGCGTGAGGCGGGCGAGGCCGTCGATGCGCGGCCGCTGCGCGTGATGATGAACAACCACACCAACGCCGTGACGCTCCGCAACCTGGAGGTCCCCGCGGACCACATGGTCGGCGAGGAGGGCGGCGGCTTCCGCTGCGTCATCGACTCGTGGAACGCCGAGCGCATCCTCATCGCGGCCGAGTGCATCGGCGACGGCCGCTGGTTCATCGAGCGTGCGTCGTCACGGGCGAAGGAGCGAGTCGTCTTTGACCGGCCCATCGGCGCAAACCAGGGCGTGCAGCTCCCCATCGCGCAGGCCTACGCCCACGTTGAGGCCGCGGACCTCGTGCGGCACAAGGCGGCGGCCAAGTTCGATGCGGGCCAGCCCTGCGGGCCGGAGGCCAACATGGCCAAGCTCCTCGCCTCGCAGGCGTCGTGGGAGGCGGCCAACGCCTGCGTCGACACCCACGGCGGCTACGGCTTCCTTGCCGATTACGACGTGGAGCGCAAGTTCCGGGAAACGCGCCTCTACACCGTCGCCCCCATCAACAACAACCTCGTGCTGGCGTACCTCGGCCAGCGGGTGCTGGGCATGCCTCGGTCATACTAGCGCGCCAGCGCCGGCAGGAACCGCACCACCAGGAACGCCTCCACCCCCGCCAGCAGCACCAGCGCGAGCACGTACGGGACGACGATGCGGAAGATCGCGCGCACCTCGCCGCCGAGCCCCGCCACCGTCGCGCCGACGACCACCTTCGCGGGCGACATCGAGCTGCCGACGGACCCGCCCAGCGACTGGATGCCCGCGATGGTCACCGTCCCAATGCCCAGCGCCCGCGCAGCCTCCACCTGCAGCAGCCCGAACATGACGTTGGAGTTGGTGTTGCTGCCGCTCATGAACGACCCCAGCAGGCCGATGAACGGCGACGCCAACGGGAAGAGCGGCCCGGACACGTTCGCGATGCCCTGCGCCAGCAGGACCGTCATGCCGGTGTCGGCCATGACGACGGCCATCGCCACCATCGCGGGCACCGCCAGCGAGGTGCTCGCGCACTGGTCGTAGGTGAACCGCAGCGCGCCCGAGACGAGCCCCGCCCGCCACCGCTTCGTCGCCGCGTAGACTGCCGCGCTCAGCGCCGTCGCGATGAGGATGAGCGGCCCGGGGTGGCCCAGCAGGCGGATGGCGGCGTAGTCGTCGGCGGGCGCGACGGTGAAGCCCTGCCCCGTCGTGAAGCCGGGGTAGTCGAGCGCGAGCCGCAGCCCGCTCGCCGCCTCCTTCACCGGCCCGATATGCGCCGCAAAGCTGAGGGCGATCACCACGAAGTAGGGCATGAAGGCGAGGACCGGCGGCATGCCGGGCCCGTCGCTAGGCGCAGCCGTGACGGTTGCCGGACGCCCCTCGCCCGCTCGCGCGCCGGCGAGCAGCGGCGTGCGCGTCAGGACGACGAGCGCCGCCGTGCCCAGCATGCCCGCCCCCAGCGACGCCACCTGCGGCGCTCCCGCCAGCGCGAGGGCGTACATCGTCCCGGACATGACCCCGCCCGCGACAACAACCACCGGCAGGCTCCGCCACACGGCCCGCATGCCCCCCTGGATGTGCGCGACGAGTACGCCGCTCGCGATGGTCACCGGCACGAAGAGCAGCGCCATGTGCGGCGCGAGCGCCGTCTCCTCGATGCCCGTGACGAGCTGGATGGTGTAGTAGGAGGAGCCCAGCGACCCGAAGGTGACCGCCCACCCGTGCCCGACGAGGGACATCGCGGCGGCGCGGACCGGCGGGACGCCCAGCATGATCAACAGCGGCGCCGCCACGGCTACCGGCACGCCGAAGCCGGACACGCCCTGTATCGTGCTGGAGAATCCCCACGCGATGATGAGCGACTGCGCCAGTTGGTCGCCGGACAGCGCGGCCATGTGCCGCCCCACTGCGTCGACGGCGCCCAGCCGCTCGAGGATGTTGTAGAGAAACACGGCGGCCCAGACGATGAGGAGCACGAAGACGGCCAGGTTCACGCCCTTGGCCGCCGCGATGCCCACGTGCCCCCACTCGGCGCCGAAGGCCAGCAGCGCAAGCGCGGCTGCCAGCGCGAAGGCTACGGCGCCGGCCTGCTCGGCAGGCCGGTTGAGCCACAGCATCGCCCCCGCCAGCACGACAAGCGGCAGGACGGCAAGCAGCCAGTTGAGGACGGTGAGATCAGGGCCGGTCATGGGGTACTAGTGTTTATGAAGTCCGGGTGGGCGACGTATTCGGTAGCGGGAGGAATCTCCTTCACGCGCGGTTGGAGTAAGGCCGGGAGGAGGTTGGCCTGCTCCACTTGGTCAAGGGGAATCCACTGGAATACGGTGCCGGCCTCCATCCCCTCAAAGGGGCCCTCCCGGTCGAGGACCGGTGAGCCGGGGCTAAACTCGATCAGGAAATACAGGGCCATTTCCTGGTATCGGCGGCCTTCGAGCTCGAACAGGTTGTCGGTGACAAGAAGGAGGCGGCCGATGGTCACTTCCTCCCCAAATTCTTCCCGAAGCTCCCTCGCCAACGCCTGAACAGCATTTTCACCGTATTCCACGCGCCCTCCGGGGGCGAAGCAAAAACCCTTCTTGACGGCAAGTTCGACCAGAACGCGCTCGTTGTGAACGGCAATGGCGCCGACGCGGTACATGAAGGTGAGGCCATTGCTTGAGGACATAATCATGTCGGAAGAAGTCATTTTCGTCCCACTACGGCCCCACCAAGCCCGCCTCGAACGGGGGGCTTGGGTAGTCCCCTACATCGCCAGCTCCACGCCCATGCCCCGCTCGACGGCCTTGCGGTAGACGACGGACGCGGCCGCCAGGTCCTCCGTTCCGACGCCCAGCGCGTTGAACTGCGTGATGGCCTCCGCCGAGGGCCGTCCGGACGCCTTGCCCACGACGATGTCCGCCAGCTCCGTCACGTTGGACCAGTCGAAGACCCCCTCGCGCTCCGCGTGCAGCAGCTCGCCGCTGTCGTTCTTCGATTGCTCCAGCAACTCGACGACGATCAGGTCGGAGCGGCGGACGGCCTCGACGTCCAACTCGCGGCGGTTGGTGCCCGTTGCGCCGATGCCGTTGACGTGCATGCCCGGCTCCAGCCACTCGCCCGAGATGACCGGCTCGTTCGCGCCCGTGATGGTGACGAGAATGTCCACGTCGCGGGAAGCCTCCTCGGCCGAGTCCATCGGGTCGACGTCCAACCCGTGCTTCTCGCGCATCTCGGCGCTGAAGCTCTCGCGGTTCTCCGCCGAGCGGCTGTACGCCTTCACGTGGCTGATGTTGCGCACGGCGTTCATCGCCGCCATCTGCGCCCGCGCCTCCCAGCCGGTGCCGATGATGCCGAGCGTCGTGGCGTCCTCACGGGCCATGTACCGTGTTGCGAGCCCGCTCACCGCGCCCGTGCGGATCTGGCCGAGGTCGCGGGCGTCTACGATGGCGTCGAGGGCGCCGGTCTCCAGGCTGTAGAGGAGCACCAGGTAGCGGGTGCGGTTTGGGGCGTTGGGGCGGCGGTCGCTTCCATAGGTCTTCATGCCATAGACGCCGAATCCCTCGGCGATCCCCTGGACCGTCCGGTGAAACCCCTTGGGCAAAGGCAGGTGTTGCCGCGGCAGGTTGACGGCTTTCCCCTCGGCCTCGTCGCGGAAGACCTGCTCCATCAGGTCGATGCACTCGTCCATGGGCAGCAGGGTGCGGACGTCCTCGTTGCTCAGGTAGATGGTCATGGCGCGCTCCTCGCGGTAGGGATCTCGGTCTGTGGGCGACGCCAGTATAGGTTGCGGCAAGGTCGGCCGCAATTGTGCGGTCTCCTCGCGCCGGCCGAACACCGGTCCCGCAGCCGTCCGTGGCCCGGGCAAATGCCTGAGCCGGCGGGGGCCGTCGGCTCAGGAGTTGATGAGCCCTTCTTGCGGCTGCGTCCAGGGGAGGTTGTAGAGGGGCGCGAATTGCGGCGCTCGCGGGATGGGCATGTCCCCAAAGGGCACGTCTATCACCACGGGCGCTTGTCGTTCCAACGCCTGCGGTATGAGCGTCTCCAGTTCCATCGGGCCTTCCGCCCGCATGGCGACGGCGCCGAAGGACTCGGCGAACTTCACGAAGTCCGGGTTGTGCAGGTCCGTCTCGTACGTCCCGTTGAACGCCGTCTCAAGGTCACGCGCAACGTTGCCGTAGGAGTCGTTCCTGAACACCACGGTTACCACGTTGATCCCGTACCTCACCGCCGTTGAGAGCTCCGAGGCGTTGAACATGAACCCGCCGTCGCCCGCCATGCACACCACCGGGCGGTCCGGCTGCGCGACCTTCACGCCCAGCGCCGTCGGAAAGGCGTAGCCGAGGTTGAAGGAGTAGCCCGAGTCGATGTAGGTCTTGGGGTGGTTCACCTGGTAGTGGGTGCGGGCATAGTAGCCGAACTGGGTCACGTCCCAGACGATGAAGGTGTCCTCCGGGATGCCCCTCTGCAGCGCCTCGATGACCGGGTACTGCGGCTCATGGAGATCGATGTCGTAGTAGGCGATCAGCTTGCGGGCCGCGGCGACGGCCTCGGCGGGCGAGGTGCGGTCCGCCGCCCCCGCCTCGAGGAGCACGGGAAGCAGGGCTTCGATGGTTGCCCGGGCGTCGCCGTGCAGCGGAACGGTGTTGGCCTGAACCCTGGTGAGCTCCGTGTCGTCGATGTTGATGTTTATCAGTGTGGACCGCTCCCCGGCCGGATTGCCCAGCGAGAAGCGCGCGCCGATGCCGATCACCACGTCCGCCGATTGCATCACCTCATAGAGCTGGTTCATCTCCTGCCGCTCCGCCCTGGGACTGAAGCAGGAACCGTAGGACAGGGGATGGTTGTCCGGTATCGTCCCCTTGCCGCCGCTGGAGGTGATGACGGGGATGTTTGTCGCCTCGGCCAGCCTGACCAGGGCCTCCTCGGCGTCGGAGCGCGCCACACCGCCGCCGGCGTATATCAGGGGGAGCCGGGAACTGGCGATGACCTGGGCGGCTGACTCCAGGTCCTCGCGGCTCGGCACGATGCGCGAGACACGGGCCGGGTCCCGGAGCGCGACCTCCTCGCGCTCCACGCCGGTGTCGGGGGGAATCTCGATCAGCACGGGGCGCGGACGGCCCGTCCGCATCTGCCGGAACGCCTCGAACACCGCCTCCGGAATGGCGCGGGGCCGGAGCGCCTGACGCTGCCACTTGGTCACGGACCGAACGGCGCCGGGCTGGTCTGCGATTTCATGGACCGCCCCCAGGTTCCGCCCCATTGCGGCGCGCGGCACCTGTCCGGCGACGAGGAGCACCGGCGTCGAGCGGGAGTAGGCGTTGGTCAACCCGGACGCCGCGTTGTACACGCCCGCGCCCGGCACCACCATGGCGACCCCCGGCTTTCCCGATGCTCGAGCGTAGCCGTCGGCCATGTAGGTCGTCGCCTGCTCGTGACGCGTGGTGATCATGCGGATGGACGGCTCGTCCCGAAGCGCAGCCACGATGCCGTAGATCTGGATGCCCGGAATCCCGAAGACGACCTCAACGCCTTCGCGCACCAGTGACTTGACCAGGGCTTCGCCTCCGCTCATAACGGCCATAGTTCACTTGCTCCTCATGGTCGAGTTGATGCTCTCAAGGGCTGTGGCTGTGGGACCGCTCCACCATGTCCGCAAATCAGGGGCGCGTCGTGACAGGCTGCGCGCCGGGATGGTCTGGACCGCCAACCCTCTCGGGGCTACAGGCCCTCGACGACTACCATGTTAATGCGGGAAGACCGGTCGCGGATGTCAGCAAGAGCCGTGTACTCGGGGGAGTCCAACCAGGTGTGGACCTGTTCCATGCTGCCGAACTCCAGTATCGCGAGGCGTTTGGGCGTCCAGCCGCCCAGGATGGTCTCGAGTGCGCCGCCCCGTGCGACAAACTTACCGCCATGACCCTCCACGGTGGTGGTCACCTGTTCAATGAACTGTCTGTAGAGGTCCGGGTCCGTGATCTCAACGTCGGTGATAACGTATGCGGCCATTCTTCATCCATCCCCTCTCAGTGAATACCCTCATGGTCGCCGGGGTCGCTCGCGGCGCTCCCGCTTGCGAACGCACAGGCAAATGATGCGCCCGTGCGTGGCAGGATACCATAGGCAACAATCTTTCAACGGTGCTTTTGCCCTGTCACTAAAGGCAAAATTCAGACCCTTTCATCCCTATGCCCAGCGTTAACTTGACCGCGCCCCTGGCTCCCAAATCCGCTGCCGCGCATGTGTGCTATAGTATGGTGGCCGTTTTTCCCGCAGGGTTCTGTCTGGAGGTGCCGCAGTGCTAACGCCGGAAGAAAACAAGCTCGTCACGCAAATTGGGCCGGAGACCCCCATGGGCGACCTGTTCCGCCGTTTCTGGGTCCCGGCGTTCCTTTCGCGGGAGCTGGCCGAGCCCGACGGCACGCCGGCGCGCACCCGCCTGCTCGGTGAGCACATCGTCGGCTTCCGCGACACCTCGGGCCGGCTCGGAATCCTCGAGGCCGCCTGCCCCCACCGCGGCGTCGACCTGTCCTACGGCATCAATGAGGAGAACGGCCTGCGCTGCCCCCGCTGCGGCTGGAAGTTCGATGTGGAAGGCAACATCGTCGACATGCCCCTCGAGCCGGAAGAGGAGGCGCAGCAGATGATGAAGGACATCAGGGCTGTCGCCTACCGCGCCCGGGAGTGGGGCGGCGTCATCTGGACATACATGGGCCCCGCCGAGGAGTCAGCGGAGCTGCCCCAGTTCGAGTGGGTCGAGCTGCCCGCCGAAAACCGCTTCATCACCAAGTACGTTCAGGAGTGCAACTACCTGCAGGGCCTCGAGGGGGGTATCGACAGCACCCGCATCGCCTACCTGTACGACATGCTCTTCGGCGACCCGCCGTCGGTCGAGTCGACGGCCGATCGCCTGGTGCAGGGTCTGCAGGACCAGCCGGGCGAGACGGAGAAGCCCATCCAGACAGTCGCCATCAAGACAACCGACTACGGCCTGCTGGTGGGCGCGTCCACGGAGAAGGGCAGGGACGAGAGCCAGTGGCAGCTCAACCAGTGGCTCATGCCCTTCTACACCACGCCCAAGCCCGAGGGCGAAGGCCTCCTTGGCTGTCTCGCGTGGGTGCCCGTCGACGACCGCAACACGATGGTCTTCGCCATCACCTACCACCCGGACCGGCCGCTGACGGAGGATGAGGTCTCGCAACGCAGGGCGGGCCACGGCTTCCACCCCACGCTCGAGGAGGGCACCTACAAGCGCGCCCGCAACAAGGAGAACGATTACCTCATCGAGCGCAAGACATCCGGCGCCAACCCCCTCGCCTCCATCTCCAACCAGTTCGAGCTCGCGCTGGTGCTCGAGGAGAGCATGGGCGCCATCGTCGACCGCTCCAAGGAGCAACTCGACGAGAACGACATCGCCGTCGTGGCCGCCCGCAGGATGCTGATGAAAGCGGCCATAGACCTGCGCGAGGGCACCGAGCCGGCGGCCGCGCACATGGGCCACGCCTACAACGTCCGCGCAGCTTCCACCACCCTCGGCAAGGGCGAGACCCTGGAGGACGTGGGGTAACCCTCACCCCTCGCGCCGCAGCGTCCCCGCCTCGACGGTGTACGTCGCGACGGCCTCGTGCAGGCCGGGCGGCTCCTCTCCCTCGACCACCGTGACCAGCGACTGCTCGGCGCGGCAGGCCGCCTCCAGAACGTGCTGCCGGCGCTGCCCGTCCAGCTCCGAGAGCACGTCGTCCAGCAGCAGCACGGGCTCCTCTCCCAGCGCGGTCCGCAGGTAGGCCGCCTCGGCCAGCCGCAGCGACAGCGCCGCCGTCCGCACCTGCCCCCGCGAGCCGAACTGCCCCACGTCCAGCCCGCCGACGGTCAGGAGCAGGTCGTCCCGGTGCGGCCCGACGAGCGACTGCGCCATCTGCACCTCGCGCTCCCGCCGCTCGGCCAGCAGCCCCATTGCGTGGGCCGAGACCTCCTCCGTCGTGCCGCCGTGGTCGATGGATGGCGCGTACACGGCCTCGAAGGTGCCATCGTCGGGCGCCATCGCCGCGTACGCTCCCGCGCCCGCCGGGGCAAGCGCGGCGACGGCGTCCCGGCGCCAACCCGTCACCTGCGCGCCGAGCCGGCAAAGCTCGCCGTCCCAGTAGGCCAGCTCAGGTGTGCGAGCCAGTCCCTCGCGGATGCGCCGCAGGAGCTGGTTCCGCTGCGTGATCACCCGCTGGTAACCCTGGAGCGCCCGCAGGTAGCCCCGGTTCGCCTGCGACAGCAGCACGTCCAAGTACCGACGCCGGTTCGCCGGCGAGCCGGTGACGATGTCGAGGTCGTCGGCGGAGAAGAGCACGGCCGCGATGGCGCCCACCGCCTGCCCGGCCGCCTTCGGGACCCCGTCGACCCGCAGCCGCTTCTGGAAGGCGAGCCTGTCCCGGCTGTCGCCGGGGGCCAGCGCCATGTCGATCTGCACCTCGACGGCCCCGCCGTCCCGCCGCTCGGCCGTCCCGGACACCCGCGTGTACGGCGTGTCCGCCAACGACGCGAAGCGCACCACGTCGCGCTCCTGCTCGGCGCGCGTCGACTTGGTCAGCGCCAGCATCGCGACAGCCTCCAGCAGGTTGCTCTTGCCCTGCGCGTTGGCGCCGCGGAATACCGTCAGCCCCGGCCCGAGGGTGAGCTCGGCGGCGGCGTAGTTGCGAAAGTTCCGCAGCGCAAGGTGCGTGAGGTGCATGTCGGCTCGGCCTGCCTGTGGGCGCGCCGCGCCCGAGTGGGAATGCGCGTATTCTAGCAGGCGCGCTACCCTCAATGGCGAGGACGCAATCGAGCATTTCGTGGCCGCGGGATACCGAATCGTCGGGCAGCCTCCGCGCAAATTCATCGGAAACTGTCGAAATTCGTAATTTCCGGCCAAAACGGGCGCTGCCGGTGTGTGCTATACTGGCGTATCCGACCCCTTCTACCGGGCGTTCACGCCCGCATTGGGCCCTTTTGGCACGCCCGGACTGCGCAGGATGTAACGTTTTCGTAACCACTTCCGCGCGCATGGGCAGGACAATGGCGGAAACTGTGGCAGGGTGGCAGCTATGACGCTCCGCGAAACGCTGAGCCAGACCCAGTGGGTGTACTCGTTCTCGCAGGCCGACGGCAGTCGCCGTGACTTGCTCGGCGGCAAGGGCGCCGGCCTCGCCGACATGACCGCGGCCTCGCTGCCCGTTCCCCCCGGGTTCATCATCACGACGGAGGCCTGCCGCTCCTACTACGACTCGGGCAAAGTCATGCCCGAGGACCTGTGGGCGCAGGCGCTGGAAGCCCTCGTCGCGCTGGAACGGGCGACGGGACGCTACTTCGGCGCCCCCGCCGACCCGCTGCTCGTCTCGGTGCGCTCCGGCGCCCCCGTGTCGATGCCCGGCATGATGGACACCGTCCTCAACCTGGGCCTCAACCAGGCCGTCGCCAACGGCATCGCGCGCCGGACGGGCAACCGCCGCTTCGCCCTGGACCTCTACCGCCGCTTCATCCAGATGTACGGCAACGTCGTCCTCGGCATAGACAGCACGCACTTCGACGCGGTGCTGGAGTGGCGGCAGCACCAGGACGGCGTCAAAATAGCCTCCGACCTGAGCGCGGACGCGCTGCAGCTGGTCATCGACGAGTTCAAGGCGCTCGTGCTGCGCGTGACGGGCGAGGACTTCCCCGACACGCCCAAATACCAGCTCGAGCGGGCCATCCTCGCCGTCTTCGACAGCTGGGAGACGCGCCGCGCCATCGACTACCGCAACTACAACCGCATCCCACACGACCTCTACACCGCCGTCTGTGTCGTCGCCATGGTCTTCGGCAATATGGACGAGACCAGCGGCACCGGCGTCCTCTTCACCCGCGACCCCTCCACCGGCGTCCGCACCCTGTACGGCGAGTACCTCGTCAACGCCCAGGGTGAGGACGTTGTCGCCGGCATCGCGACGCCGCAGAAGATCGCGCAGCTCCAGCACCAGATGCCGGGCGTGTACCAGCAGCTCGACACCATGGCCCAGCAGCTTGAGACCCACTACAGCGACGCCCAGGACGTCGAGTTCACCGTCGAGCAGGGCAAGCTCTACCTGCTGCAGACCCGCTCGGCCAAGCGCAGCGCCAAGGCCGCCGTCAAGATGGCTGTCGACATGTACGGCGAGGGCCTCATCAGCAAGGACGAGGCGCTCATGCGCGTGGAGCCTGACCAGATCTACCAGCTCCTCCTGCCCCGGCTGGACCCGCAGGCCAAGGACGACGCCACAGAGGCGGGCCGGCTCGTCACCGTCGGCATCGGCGCATCGCCCGGCGGCGCCACGGGCCGCGTCGTCTTCACGGCCGACGAGGCGTCCGAGCAGGGCAAGCGAGGCGTCAGCGTCGTCCTCGTGCGCCCGGAGACCAGCCCCGACGACGTTCACGGCCTCATCGCCTCGAAGGGCGTGCTCACGTCACGGGGCGGCGCCACGAGCCACGCCGCCGTCGTCGCCCGCGGCCTCGGCAAGCCCTGCGTCGCCGGCGCGGAGCAGCTCGAGGTGCGCCCGGACGAGGGCGTGCTCGTCTGCGGCGACATTGTCATCAGCGAGGGCGAGGAGATCAGCATCGACGGCGCCACCGGCGAGGTCTATGCCGGGCGCATCGCCACCATCGCGCCCTCCGTACAGGACGACGAAGACCTGACGACGCTCCTCGAGTGGGCCGACGAGACCCGCCGCCTCGGCGTCTGGGCCAACGCCGACTACCCGCGCGACGCCGAAATCGCCATGGCCTTCGGCGCGGAGGGCATCGGCCTGTGCCGCACGGAGCACATGTTCTTTGAGATGGACCGGCTTTCCATCGTGCGCGAGTGCATGCTCGCCGCCCACGCCGCCATCATCATCGATGAGGGTGAGAGCGCGTGGGAGCGCTACAACAAGGCGCTGGCCGAGCTGGAGGAGTTCCAGATTGCCGACTTTGTGGGCATCCTGCGCGCAATGAACGGCAAGCCCGTCGTCATCCGCCTGCTGGACCCGCCGATGCACGAGTTCCTCCCGCCGCGCGACGAGCTTCTCGCCGAGGTCATCGAGCTGCGCGTCAGCGGAGGCAACCCGGATGAGCTCCAGGAGCGCCAGAACTTGCTCTTCGCCGTGGACGAGATGCGCGAGTCGAACCCGATGATCGGCATGCGCGGCTGCCGGCTGGGGCTCATCTTCCCGGAGATCTACACCATGCAGGTGCGCGCCATCATCAAGGCTGCGGCGCAGGTCGAGGCCGAGGGCATCCCCGTCGCGCCGGAGATCATGGTGCCGCTCGTCTCCCACACCAACGAGTTCACACGGCTCCGCGAGACCCTGGAGGAGACCATCCGCGAGTTCCAGGAGAAGACCGGCAACACCCAGAACTACGAAATCGGCACGATGATCGAGATCCCCCGCGCGGCGCTCATCGCCGACCAGATCGCCAAGTCGGCCGAGTTCTTCAGCTTCGGCACCAACGACCTGACGCAGAACACCTTCGGGTTCAGCCGCGACGACGTCGAGGTGAAGTTCCTGAACCGCTACAAGGAGACGGGCATCATCGAGGAGAACCCGTTCCAGGTGGTCGACCGCGACGGCGTGGGGAAGCTCATCAGCCTCGCGTGCATCCTGGGGCGGCAGGCGCGGCCGGGCATCTCCATGGGCATCTGCGGCGAGCACGGCGGCGACCCGCAGAGCATCGAGTTCTTCCACACGCTCCCGTTGGACTACGTGAGCTGCTCGCCCTACCGCGTCCCCGTCGCGAGGCTGGCCGCGGCGCGAGCCGCCCTCATGGCCAACGGCCACGGGGTCGAGGGGTAGGACGCGCCCGGTCCGCTCGGACCCGCTGCAGCCACGAACGGCACGGTGGACGTGCAACCCGTCCATTTGCTGCACGGTGGGGAGACCCCATATGGAGCCTAGACTGCGTTTCGGCGGAGCCGTGACTCGGGACCCTGCCGTGGCCGCCTGGTTCGCCGAGCACACGGATGCGCTCGGCGCAATTGCGAGTTCGTGGTTTACGCACATCCGCGACTGCGGCGAAGACGTGGTGGAACTGATGCATGACGGTCAGCCGACCGCTTGCGTGCGGGACGTGCCGTTCGCCTATGTGGCGGCATTCACGAAGCATGTGAATGTCGGCTTCTTCATGGGAGCGTTTCTGCCGGACCCCCTCGGCCTGCTGGAGGGCGCCGGCAAGCGAATGCGCCACGTGAAGCTGCATCCGGGCGTCGAGATCGACGCCGATGGGCTGGTGGGACTGGTCCACGCCGCGTATCGGGACGCTCGGGACTTCATCGCGGCGGAGCAGTCCCGCTCCTGACGCTCATCCCCCCGCTCCGCTATACTGGCGCCGTCCAAACACAGGAGGCGCCGCATGGCGGACAGGCCCAACCTCGTCTTCATCTTCAGCGATCAGCAGCGTTACGACACGCTCGCCTGCAACGGCAACGGCTGGATCAAGGCGCCCAACCTGAACGCCCTCGCGGAGCGCAGCTTCGTCTTCCGCAACCCGTACGTGACGCAGACGGTGTGCACGCCCTCCCGGGCGTCGATCATGACCGGCCTCTACCCGCACACCGCCGGGCCCGTGCTCAACGGCATCCCGCTGCCCGGGAACGTGCCCGCCGTCGCCGAGATGGTCTCGCCCGACTACTTGTGCGGCTACTTCGGCAAGTGGCACCTGGGCCGGGGGTCGGAGGCGCAGCACGGCTTCACCCACTGGGTCAGCACGGAGGACTCCGGCGGCGTGTGGAGCCCCGACACGCCGCCCCGCCTCAGCGACTATCACCAACACCTCGTCGACAGCGGCTTCGAGCCGGACGTGCAGATCGGCGCGCTCCGCACCTTTGGCCTCAACAGCCACATCGACCATCCGGCCGAATACCACATCGCTCCCTGGCTCGGCGGCCGCGCGGCAGAGTTCATCGAGCGCAACAGCGCTCGCCCCTTCGTCGCCTATGTGAGCTGCCCGGAGCCCCACTCGCCCTACATCGGGCCCTTCAAAGACCTGTACGACCCTGCAAGCCTGCCCGTCGGCCCCGCGTTCCTGGTGCGGCCCGATGGCGCCTCGCTGCTCAGCCGCGTCAAGGCCGACTACTTCCTGCAGTACCTGGACGGCGGCGACCCCGGCGCGGACCGCTACATGACCACGTGGGCCGCCGTCCGCGAGGACGTGACGACGGAGGCGGGCTGGCGGGCCCTGCGCGCCCACTACTTCGGCAGCGTGATGCTGGTGGACATGATGGTCGGCAAAATCCTCGGCGCCATCGAGCGGGCGGGCATCGCGGACAATACCATCGTCGTCTTCACCAGCGACCACGGCGACCAACTCGGCGACCACGGCATGCTGGAGAAGCGCTCGTTCTATGAGGAGTCGGCGAAGGTGCCGCTGCTCATGCATGTCCCCGGCCTCTCGCGCGGACAGAAGCACATCGAGGGCAACTGGTCGCACATCGACGCCGTGCCCACGGTGCTGGACCTGCTCGGCGAGCACGTCCCCGATCACCTGCACGGCCGCAGCCGCAAGGGAGTGCTGGAGGGGACGGAGGCGCTGCCCGAGGACGTTTTCATGGAGTGGAACGGCGTCCACCCGGAGCGTCTGGACCGGGCTATGGGCACGCCTACGGTGGACCGGATGAACCACTCGACGTGGCGCTCGGTCGTGTCCGGCCGGTGGAAGCTCAACCTCTGCGCCAGCGACCAGTGCGAGCTCTTCGACCTGGCGAACGACCCGCACGAGATGGTCAACCTCTTCGACGACCCCGCCCAGCGCGACCGCATCCGAGACCTCGCGGCCCGCATCCGCCTCTGGCAGCGCCACACCGCCGACACGGCGCGTCTGCCGGACGTGTAACCCTACCCCGTCACGCGCAGGTCGGCGAAGAACCCCTCCGTCCCCGGCCCGATCCAGAGGCCGATGGCCCCCTCGCCCGCGCCGAGCTTCAGGTCGTTGACGATGAGCGCCGGCTGCTCCGCCCCGCCGACGTACAGCCGCGCCCGCTCCCCCTCGACGGTGATGCGCAGCCGCGTCCACTCGCCCGGGACCATGTCGGTGTAGGACTCGTACAGCCCCGGCGTCTCCTCCCGCAGCTTGTGCCACGGGTGGTCCGGGAAGGAGATGTACTGCGTCGAGTGGTTCCGGCGCAGTTGGTCTTCGGCGCGGCCGTTGGTGGGCCGGATGTAGAAGCACTCGAACGCCTCCACGGCTGGCGCGACGTGGAAGGCGATGCCGACGAACCCCCGCGCCGCCTCCTGCGCCCCCGCCGCCGGCCGGCCCGCCACGTCCACCTCGATGGTCCCGTCGCGGAAGAGCGAGTCCGGCAGCACTGCCAGCTTGTCCTCCCGGTGGTCCTCCGTCCCCGGCGGCTCGGTGACGAGCACGCCGTCCCGCCCGTCATGCCGCACCGGCGCGACGGCGACGTTGTGCAGGCGGATCCCCTCGATGTCGGCAATGCTGGTCATGGTGCGCTCCCGGTCGGATTCGGCGCCGCGCGCGTGACGTTTGCGTGCGGTTGCGGCGCACGAATACAGTAGCAGACCCCCGCCCAGGGGCCAAACGGGACGGCACACCAGGTATCGCCTGAAATCCCTGGAGCCGTTAGCTGTTTGAGCATTGAAAGGCGGCACACGGATTTGTAATCTGTAAGCACGCAACCCGACGGCTTTGCCGGAAGACCTGATCGGGAGGTCGAGATGGAGAACGCCAGCGCATTGCCCCAACAACCCTCCGCGCCGCAGTTTCTCCGCGCGCCGCGCACCCGCCGGGGCATCCGAGCGCTCTGGATCACGCTCATTACCGTCGTCGGCGTCTCCTTTGCAGCGCTCCTCTACTTCGGCGGCGAGATCTACCAGGTCGCGCCCCCCGTCCCCGAGGCGATCGAGACCCTCGGCGGCCAGCCCGTCTTCGACCGCGCCGACATCGAGCGCGGCATGGACGTCTGGCGCTCCATCGGCGGGCAGGAGCTCGGCTCCGTCTGGGGCCACGGCGCCTACCAGGCGCCCGACTGGACCGCCGACTGGCTCCACCGCGAGGCCGTCTGGCTCGCAGAGACGTGGTCGCGCAGCCGCTACGGTGCCCCCTACGAGGACCTCGACCCCGAGCGGGCCGCCGCGCTCCAGGCCGCGCTCCAGGTGGAGCTGCGCACCAACACCTACGACGAGGACACCGGCGTCATCACCATCTCCGCCGACCGCCTCCGCGCCATCCGCGCCGTGCAGGCCCACTACATGGCGCTGTTCGGCGACGATCCTGCGCTTCACCAGTTGCGTGAAGACTACGCCATGCCCGCCGACACCATCCCGGACGCCGATCGGCGGGAGGCCTTCACCGCCTTCATATTCTGGGCGTCCTGGGTGACGGTGACGGAGCGCCCCGGCCGGGACATCACCTACACCCACAACTGGCCGCCGGACGACCTCGTCGGCAACCACGCGACGCCCGTCATGGTGGTCACTTCCGTCATCAGCTTCGTCCTGCTGCTGGGCGGCATCGGCGGGCTGGCGTGGTTCTTCGCCGCCAGCCGCGACGTCTGGCGCAGCCAGGAGCGCACGCCCGCCGCAGATCCCCTCATCGGCATCGTCCCGACGCCCTCCATGAGCGCGACGCACAAGTACTTCTGGGTGGTGGGCGCGCTGGCCGTGGGGCAGATCGTCACGGGCATCGTCATCGCTCACTACGGCGTGGAGGGCACGGGCTTCTACGGCTTCCCGCTCTCGGACATCGTGCCCTACTCCCTGGCCCGCACGTGGCACGTGCAGATGGGCATGCTCTGGATCGCCACGTCGTGGCTCGCGACGGGGCTCTGCCTCGCGCCGCTGGTGGCCGGCCACGAGCCGCGGTTTCAGCGGCTGGGCGTCAACGTGCTGTTGGTGGCCCTCGTCATCGTCGTGGGCGGCTCCATGTTCGGCCAGGCCCTCGCCATCCACCAGGTGCTGGGCGACAACGTCAACTTCTGGTTCGGCCACCAGGGGTTCGAGTACCTCGACCTTGGCAGGCTCTGGCAGACTCTTCTCTTCGTCGGCCTGCTCCTCTGGCTCGCGCTCATGATTAGGCCGCTGCTCTTCGCGTGGAAGCAGGCCGAGGGCAACTCACGGCGGCGGCAGTTCCTCGGCATTTTCATGCTCTCCGTCGCCGCCATCGCCGTCTTCTACTTCCCCGGCCTCATCCCCGGACAGCACACCAACCTCGCCATCGCCGAGTACTGGCGCTGGTGGGTCGTCCACCTCTGGGTCGAGGGCTTCTTCGAGGTCTTCGCCACGACGGTCATCGCCCTCGTCTTCGTCCGGCTGGGCCTCGTGCGCGTCCGCTCCGCGACGATGGCCATCCTCTTCAGCACCATCCTCTACCTGTCGGGCGGCGTGCTCGGCATGCTGCACCACCTCTACTTCTCCGGCACCACGCCTATCATCCTCGTCGTCGGCGGCACGATGAGCGCGCTGGAGCTGATGCCGCTCGTCATGGTCGGCTACGAGGCCTACGACAACCTCTCGATGACGCGGCGCACGTCGTGGATCCACCACTACAAGTGGCCCGTGTACTTCTTCGTCGCGGCCTCCTTCTGGAACCTGGTGGGCGCGGGGCTGTTTGGCTTCCTGATCAACCCGCCCATCGCGCTTTACTACATGCAGGGGCTCAACACCACGTCCGTTCACGCCCACGCGGCCCTCTTCGGCGTCTACGGCAACCTCGGCCTCGGCCTCACGCTGCTGAGCCTGCGCGTGCTGACGGTGCGAAAGGAGTGGCGGAACGGGTCCATCGGCTTCGCCTTCTGGACGGTCAACGTCGGCCTCATGCTCATGGTGCTGATGAGCCTGCTGCCCGTCGGCCTCGCGCAGACGTGGGCCAGCGTCCAGCACGGCATGTGGTATGCGCGCTCCGCCGAGTTCCTGCAGACGCCGGTGCTCGAGGTCTTCCGCTGGCTCCGCACCATCGGCGACACCATCTTCGCCGCGGGCATCCTCGGCTTTGGCTGGTTCGTCGTCGGCCTCTCGACGGGATGGTCCGTCGAGGGCGAGCGCAAGGACGCCGTCGCAGCCGAGCAGCCGGTGCTGGGGGTGTGATGTCCTACAGTGCAATGCGCCTGTGCGGTTCCCCTTTTGCTCCGCTCAATGTCCGCATCTCCTGAGAATTCTCTACACCGATTGGAGGCGAAATGCCCCTGCTTGTGAAGGCGCTCCTTGGACTCCTTGCGCTGGTGGTCGTCGGCGCCGGCGCCGCCACCGCGTACGTTCTGGTCGTCTTGAACAACCCCAGCGAGGCCACCGCCCAATACATCCCTGCCAGCGCCACCGCGTACTTTTCCGTCAACCTCCGCCCCGGCCTCCGTCAGACAATGAACGCCGGTGACTTCTTCTCCAGGATCGACTCGGATGAATTGGAAGACTGGCGGGAGGAGCGCCTGGAGGAGATTGAAGACGAGACCGGCATCCACCCAACCGAAGACGTCGCCGATTGGCTGGGCACCGACATCTCCGCCGCCATCCTCAACGACGACATTGACGATTTGGAGTGGGTCGTCATGTTTCAGGTCTCCGACCGGGAGGGAGCGGAGGACTTTGCCGAAGACCTCGTGGACTACATCACTGAGGACAGCTGGACGGAGTTTGAGGAAGACAGCAGTGACGGCCTGGACCTCTGGATCGCCGAGGACGACAGTGTTGCGATAGCCGTCAGCGACGCATACCTCCTCATCGGCGACGGCGAGGATACGGTGGAGGACATCGCGGAAAACGTGGAGGAGTCTCTCAGGAGGTCCCTCCTGGACAACGACGCGTTCGTTGCGGCGCAAGAGGCTGCCCCGTCGCCGCGCATGGCCTTCGGCTACCTTGACATCGAAGCCCTCTGGCCGGAGCAGACGGACCTGCTGGATCTGGGCGTGACGTCGGAACAGCTGCGTGACGAGCTTGAGGGCAACTGGCCAGTGTACGTTTCCATGTCCGCCTCCTTCCAGAGCAACGGCATGCGGATGGATTTCAGCTACTTCCTTGAAGAAGAATCCATCGAGTGGGACGGCTCTCCGGTCCTTGCCCAACAGGTCCTGCCTGCGGACTCGCTTGTCGCCATGTCCACCACGGGTGTCCTTGAGGCATGGGAGGATTGGTGGGAAATCATTGAGGAGACGGACCCCTACGCTGCGGATGACCTTCACCAGTTGCTGTTGGACTTTGAGGAGGAAGCCGGCATCGACGTTGAAGACGACGTGCTGGACACTCTGTCGGGTGAAATGGCGGCGGCGCTTTTGCCGAGTGACTTTGATTTCAGCTCAGAGGATGCGGCGTTGGCGTCCCCGGTCCATGCCCTGTTCCTCGCCGGATTGGACGACCCGGAGACGCTGGAAGACACCCTGGACGACCTCCTCGCCGCCCTTGAGGAGAACTTTGACTACGACCCCGAAAAGGTGGACATCGGCGAGTTCGAGGCGGTGACCGTCCCGCTGGGCGAGACGGACGAGTCATCGAGCGAGTTCACGCCGGGCATTACCGGCATGGACGAAGCGACTTCGCAGGTCTACCCTCCGGGGAGCTTTGAGGTCACCCCCGATGGGCGGCTGTTCGTTGATGGCGTGGAGGTGATGCCGTCAGTCGACTCGGGCTCGGCCCAGGCGGACGATCCCCTGGAGGCGTACACGCCAAGCTACGCCGTCATGGACGAGTGGGCGGTGCTGGGCTCCACCCTGGAGAGTCTGGAGCTGTTCCATGACGCCCTGACGGGCGGGACCGACTCGCTGGACGACAATGCCGAGTTCCGTCGCGTCATGGATGCGGCGCCGTCCCCGGCGCACTATTTCTTCTACGTCAATGTCGCGGCTCTTGTCGAAGCGATCGACGATGCGCTGACCGGGGAGGACCGGCGGACCTTCCGCAACGACGTGCGGCCCTACATCGAGAACCTCGGCGCCTTCCTGGTGACCTCGTCCGTCACCCCGCGGGAAGTGCGCGTCTCCGCCATTCTGACGGCGGTGGAGTAGCGCATCCTGCGTTCGAGGGCGATGGAGGGCAGGCAAGGGCCGCTACACCCCCAACACCCCCCGCAGCTCAGTCACGCGCTCGATGACGTGGTCCGGCGTGGCGAGATCCGACGGGAACGCCCGCCCTCGAGACACCCACGCCGTCCGCATGCCGAAGCGCGCCGCGCCGTCGATGTCCGTTACGGGGTTGTCCCCCACGAACAGCACGCCCTGCGGCGACGCCAGCCCCAGCGCCGACAGCGCGTCGGCGTAGATGCGCTGGTCGGGCTTGGCGTACCCCTGCTCCTCCGAGGCGATGATGAAGCGCGCCAACTCCGCCAGCCCCGCCAGCCTGCACTTGTTCCGCTGGTTGGGGCCGTTGCCGTTGGTGACGATGCCCCACGGCACTCCCGCGCGGTTGATGTCGGTGAGGAATGCGTTGACCGAGGCGTCCGGCACCGAGCGCCGGTCCATCGCGACGCGGTACCAGGCGCTCAGCGCATCGAAGTCGAGACCGGTCTCAGGCCACTGGGCCAGCACCGCCTCCCGAAACTCCCGTCGGTTGGAGTACCCGTCGTCGTCCCACCCGACCATGAGCGCAACCGCCTCGTCCCGGCCAACCGTCGCCGCCGACGCCAGGAACTCGGCGTGGAAGTCTTCGGCCACGCGGCGGAAGGCGGTCTCCCGGTCGAAGAGGGTGTTGTCGAGGTCAAAGAGGACGGCGGTGAAGGGTGTGGTCATGGACATCTCCGTTCGCCCTGAGCCTGTCCTGAGGCTCTCGAAGGGCTTGTCGAAGGGCGCTCCCTACGGCACGTCCATTCGGCTCAGCCGGCGCACCGCCAGCGCGAAGAACAGCACGGTCACGACGGCCGCTCCAATGATCGACGCCTCGTAGCCGAGCGCCAGCGTCTCGCTGAACGGGCTTCCCTCCATGCCGTGCATGACGCCGATGGTGTAGCTGCGCACGCTCAGGTAGCGCGTCCCGCTCAGGAAGCTGGTGATCAGCGCCTCCCACAGCAGCACGTAGACCAGCCCGAAGGCCAGCGCTCGCGTCGTCACCATCCCCGCCCACGTGAACACCGACGCGTACACGACCACGCCCACCACGGAACCGACGGCCGCCGCCACGATGATGCCCCCCTCGCGGTCCGGGGCCAGCGCCGTCATCGCGACGGCCACGGCCGCCATCAACGGCGCCGCCACGACGATGGTCCCCAGCAGCTTCGCCAACACCAGCGACCAGCGCGGGACCGGCTTCGTCGTCAGCAGCGACAGCGTCCGGTCCTCCACCTCGTTCCCGAATGACCCCGACGCCAGCACGATCACCACAAGCGGCAGGATGAATGAGATGACGAGCGGCTCGAAGCCCCCGCCGACGATGCCCTCGATGTCCGCCTCGTCCAGGGCCACCAGCAGGGCGGCCAGCCCCACCGGCAGCAGCGATACCAGGGACAGCAACAGCAGCCGCTTCGGCGAGGCCGCCTGCCGCATGGACAGCCAGAAGAGCGCGCCGATCATCGCTGCACCACATAGCTGAAGACGCTCTCCAGCGAGTCGTCCAGCGGCTCGATGCGGTACAGCCGGCTGTCGATGTCCCGCGCCAGCCGCGGCGCCGACCGTTGCAGGTCCGCCAGGTTCCGCGTCGTCACCTCGATGGCGTCGCGCTCCAGCCGCACCGACTCCACCGCCTCCAGACCCACCAGCGCCGCCGCCATCTCCCGCTGCTTGGACGCCACCAGCCGCACCACGAAGGGCCGCTCGTCCAGCTTCTCCCGAATCTCGCGGTGGTTGCCCGCCGCCGCCAGCTTGCCGCTGACGACGAGCAGGATCCGGTCCGCCAGCGCCTCCACCTCCTCGAGGATATGCGACGAGATGAGCACCGTCCGGCCCTCGCCGCGCATCCGCTCGACGAACTCGCCGAACTCGACGCGCTGCCGGGGGTCGGTGCCGTTCAGCGGCTCGTCCAGCACCAGCACCTCCGGGTCGTGCACGATGGTCGCCGCCAGCCGGATGCGCTGCCGCATGCCGCGCGAGTACGTGCCCGTCGCCCGGTCCTGCGCGTCCAGCAGGTTCACGGCGGAGATCGCCCGCTCGATGGCGTCCGGGTCATTGACTCCCTGCAGCTTGGCGGCAAGCTGCACGAAGCTGCGTCCCGTCATGAACGGGTATAGCGCGTCATGCTCCAGCATGATGCCGACGCGCCGGTAGAGGGCGACGTTGCCGACAACCTCCTCGCCCAGCACGCGGACCGTCCCCTGCGATGGCCGCAGCAGGCCGCACATCATGCTGAGCAGCGTCGTCTTCCCCGCGCCGTTGGGGCCCAGGATTCCCGTCACACCGGGGTAGACTTCGAACGACATGTCGTTCACGGCCACCACGTTGCCGTACCACTTGGAGATGGCCTGCACCTCGACGGTCGCGCCGTTCGCCATCGTCATAGGCGGATCCTCCGGTACCGGTTCCACAGCACTGCCGCCGGCACAAGGACCCACACCAGGTACGCGGCGATGTGCCACGGCCTCGACAGCTCCGACGCCGCGACGACCGACGGCGCCGCCTCGTCCGGGCCGAACTCCGGCGTCACGTCCACGTCGAACACCGCGTTGTTGATGTTCTCCGTGGCGCCCGAGGGACTCAGCAGCCCGATGTAGGGCGCGTAGTCGCCCGTCAGGTAGTCGCAGCCCTCAAACTGTTGGAAGGGCCCTGCATCGTCGGAGAAACTGACTTCGCTGCAGTCCTGCCGAGAGGTCAGCCCGTCGGTGATCCCGCCGATCAGGATGAACCCGCCGATGATGGCCGCCGCGGCGATTGCCCGCCGCTCCACGTACGCCGAGACCGCCAGCGTCAGGACCGAGATGAACAGCGTGATGACCGCGCCCACGAACAGGATGCGCGGGATGTCGCCCCAGTTGTCGCGCACGTAGTCCATCGGCGACTCCGCCGTGAGCACGAAGCCGCCGTACAGCACCGCCTGCCCCGAATACACGAGCGCCAGGGCCACGGCAGCAAAGGCCAGCAGCCGCATGCCAAGGTAGTCCTTGGTGGTCAGCGGGCGCACCAGGTAGAGCGGCAGCACGTTGTCGCGGCGGTCCGGCCCCAGCAGCTCCGGCGCCATGATCGCGCCGAAGAGGATCAGCACCAGGCTCACGATGCCGTAGTAGGCAGCCGGCCCGGGGATGAAGTCCCCCGCCTCCGCCGCCTCCACAAGGTCGCCGATGAACGAGAGGATGATGACGAAGACCACCGCCGGGGTCATCACGGAGATGAAGAGCAGCACCGGCAGGATCTTTGACTTGCCCCCGCGCCCTATGCCCAGCAGCGTTCGGACGCCGTTCCAGAAGAGCGCCCAGCGCGCCCGGTTGCGCCCCTCGCGGGGGCCCGTGTAGCGCTGGTACCCAAGGTCGAAGACCTCCGCGCTCGGCTGCCTCATGCCCGGTCGCCCCGGAAGATGTCGGTCAGCGTCCGCCGGGCGGGAGCCAGCCGCCTCAGCCGCGCGCCGGCGTCGACGGCCGCGTCGCGCACAGTGTCGTAGTCCTCTTCCTTCGCGTGCTCGATGACCAGCAGGTTACCGTCGGCGTTCGCCTCGACGCCCCGCTCGGCCAGGATGGCGGCGAAGGCGTCCACGCCCTCCGCCACCTCGATGAGCAGCGTCTCCGTCTCCTGCGTCAGGCTCGCGACGGCCCCTTCCTGCGCCAGCGCTCCCGATTCCAGCACGATGACCGTGTCGGCGATCCGCTCGACATCGCCCATCAGGTGCGTGCTCAGCATGACGCTGATGCCGAAGTTGCGCGCGGTCCGGTCGATGAGCCTCAGCATCTCCTGCCGCCCGTCGGGGTCGAGCCCGGCCGTAGGCTCGTCCAGCAGCACCAGCACCGGGTCGTGCACGATGGCCTGCGCCAGCTTCACGCGCTGCTTCATGCCGGTCGAGTACTCGTGCATCGGCCGGTAGCGCTCCTCGTCCAGCCCAACGTGGCGGAGGGTATCGGCGGCGCGCGTCCTCGCCTGCGACGGCGGCAGCCCGCTGAGCTGCGCCATCAGCATGAGGAACTCGGTGGCCGTCATGTCGCGGGGCAGGCAATCGTTCTCGGGCATGTACCCGATGCGGTTCCGCCCCTCCGGCGAGTCGTACGGCGCCTCCCCCAGGATGAGGGCGTCTCCGGCCGTCGGCTGGATCAGCCCCAGGAAGAGCTTCATGGCCGTGCTCTTCCCCGCGCCGTTCGGCCCCAGAAGCCCCGTGACGCCCTCGCCCACCTCAAACGAGACCCCGTCGAGGGCCACAGTACGGCCATAGTGCTTCGACAGGGCGCGAGCTTCCAAGAGAGGCGGCATGGGTTGAGTGTACAGGGAAACCCTTTCCGAGAAAAGAGGCCAGGGGATAATTTGGGGTTAAATGGGGGTCAATTGGCGTGTGCGAATCTCCCTTGCGGCAACATAGTCAATCTGTGCTTTGACTAGCCTAGTGAGGTCACTGCCTTCTTGGTAGTCAGCGGGCGTTATGTGGTGGACTCGCCCGTCGGTCAGCAACTGTCGCGCCTTCACTCGAGCCCTTTTGCCGTGTGGTTTGAAAACGGCGATTGAGAGGCCTCCCTCTTCCTTGACTAGACGGAAACAAGGTATGTCGGTAGCGCCGTCACCAAAATAAATCATGTTCTCGAACGGAACCGGACGCTGGTTCTTTGGCACGAATTTGTTCACCTCGCTCTCGTCACTGAGATCATGAGCGCCCTTATTGATACGAAAGAGAAACTGGGTCTTCGTGGTGTAGTTGATTGCTTGCGCCGGCCACTTAGCGACCTCGTTTTCATCGAACATGAAGCGAGAAGCGTAGATTCTCTTGAACTTGGAGGCGATGCATGACCCTTCGATGATCTCCGCATTGCCGGAGGAAACAATGTAGTGTTCATTCTTGATCCCCTTGGTTCGGCTATATGAGTCAATGTTCCGAAACCAGTCCTCGACTCCAGCAAAGAGAGATAGGCTTTGGCCTAGGTCCTTGAAGTCCTTTAGGCGAACAGGCACACCCCTTTCCGATGCCTTCTTTAGCATAAGGTGCATATAGATCAGCACATTGTCTCCATGATGTTCCTTAACGAGTCGATTGACCTCTGCCCAAAACTCTTCCTTGGTCATGCCCAAGTTGGGAATGAATCTCCCCTCCTGCATGTTGCCGGAGGCTAGCGTTCCATCAAAGTCGTATATCAACGCCATGGGTGTGTATCTACTGGGCATCTTGTGCAAACCTCACTATCTGCAAATTGAGCTCAAGTACTCGCTGCCTCCCGGCTACCCTCAAACTGCCATCGCACTTCGCCGGTGCCAACGAACTGACTAAGCAATCGGTAATTTCCGCACTCGTGACGGACTCGGCCCGCGATAACAGCCGGGTGCACTCCCCAGCGATGGGCGAAATTCAGAACCCGCATTGGGGTTGGCTCCTGACGGACAGGGCTATTGACCCAGAGTTCCCAAGGTATGAGTGCTTCCTCTGCCATGTCGTCTGCCTGCCTTTCCCTAGCGTCCCCGATGCCCTTGTCGACATCCCTCAGGCTGAGGTCGTCTACGAATGCTGAGTCCTCTCCGCCTTCTTCCAAGTGCAGACTCACGTGCGCCAGTTCGTGGAGGAGGGTGAACCAAAAATTATCTATGCGATCGTACCGGAGGGTTAGCCCAATGACAGGCCGGCCATCGTCCAAGAGGAAAGCAGCGCCGTCCAAATATGTTTTTGGGAGATGGTGAACCACTTCGAATCCGATGCCAGAGTGAGCCAGCATGGTGCGGGCCCTTTTGGGGCCGTCCTCACTCGCACTGAGTTGAGCCACGCTTCGTAGGAATTCGGAGTCGACCGATTCTGGCAAGTAGGGGGCTATCTGAACCCTTTCCCGAGCTTGCGCCATAACTTGCCAGCACCACGCTTGCAACGCGTAGTCGTCTGTCTTTGCGTTCAGGCGTCTGTGGTCGTTCTTGCGATACAACATCGCCGCCGTTGGCGATGAGGCTCCCGCTCGTTGCATTAAGGTAGACACCAAGTCCTCAGCATTGTCCTTTAGGCGATGCACAGACCGTATCCAGCCAGCGTTTGCCATTGCCCGCAACGGGAATCTTGTCCAGTCAATGTCGTACGCTGTGTCTGGCAGACTTGATCCAGGCTGCTTCAGAAGAATGTCTGCCGAAATGCCCAAGTGCGTGTGGAGAGCCCGCGCTATGGGCATAGTAATTGCCCGCTTACCGGACATGACTTCCGATACTTTGGAGCGACTGCCAATGAACGGTACGAGGTCGCGAGGCGTAAGGCCCGCTTGATCCATTCGGAATTGGATAGCCGCGACAGGGTCTGGGTACCCAATTTCCACAGTCTTGTCCTCGTAATGTTCCACGAGGTCGCTGAGCACGTCGAGTTCGATGCGGGCAGGGTGGTCCGTGTCCTCGACCTGTCCATCCTCTCCGGAAAGCTGGTCAAGGAGTTCCTGAATGCGGTTGAGGGTTGCCTCGTAGTCCTCGTCGGTGCGGATCGGCCGAATATTCGCCATCACTAGACCTCCTCCACATTGATGCGCTCGTATTCGTTGTGTGTTCCCACAAAACGAATGTACACGCGACGCCCTGGGTAGAACACACGCGCAACGATTCGGTAGCTTCCGCCGCTTATCCTGAATACCACCCTGTCGGTTCCTACGATGCTTGCCCTCGGAAATCTCTCCAGCACTTCGCCCGGTAGAGACCAGTCCGCGCGTTCAACTTCCCGATACCACGCGAGAAGTGGTTGTTGGGCTTCCCTGTGCTGCTCCCAGAACAGCCGCAGGATCTTCTTTGAAAGCACGCGCAAATCCCGTAAGCCTTCCCATATACAGTTTATTATATAATATTCCCAAAATTCTGCAATAGTAAGCAGTCCCAATGCAAAATAAGCGAGTAGGACGGTTGAGTCAAGGTGGGTTGGTTAGGGATTACTACTGTTCTTACTTCGACACACACACACGAACAGGGGCGGCGGGCATCTGCCGCCGCCCCTGCATCCTGAACCCTCAGGGCTTGCGCCCTTGTCTCCCTACCCCGTGATCAAGTCGTAGTGAAAGTCGGTCGTATCGTCGTCGAGGTGCACGGTGATGCCGTAGAGCAGCATCTGCGTCTCCGTCGCCGTCAGCTCTATCGTGTCGTCCAGTTCCGCTGGCGTCAGCTCGTCGCTCAGGCTCGTTGGGGCGCGGACGGGAATGCGCATCCCCGTCACGGGGACGTCGTGCTTCCGGCTCGGCGACGCCAGCGAGCCTTCCCAGTGGGGTTGGGATGCCGGCAGGACGCCGTCCGTCTCCACAGACGTCGGGTTGCCTTCGGTGTCGACGTTTACGCTGGTGAGGCCCTGGCACCGCCAATGGTACTCGGTCGCCCTCCCCATGCTGTCGGTCGTCAGTACTGCTGCCTCGCAGCTCCCCGGCACAACCCAGCCGTCGCCTTCTGCCGGATCGACGTTGAATGGTTCGTTGGTGTCAGCACGCTTGAACCGGTTCCGGTACTGGAACTCCCGGTGCTGCACGGTGTAGTGGGTGATGTTGTCGTGCTGTGACGCCCACACGCTCCAGTCGATCGTGAAGCTCCCGTCGGCGAATACGGCTTGCACGGAGAATCTGTCTCCGGCGCATCGGACCACGTCCCCGGACCGAATCAGCGCCCCGCACTCATCCATCGTCGCGGGCATCGTGTGGCCCAGCTGCCGTGCGCCTACGAGGGGCGCCTCCTGCTCGTCGACGGCCTTTATCTGCGGCGGTGGCGCGTTGGCCGCCGTTCCGTAGACGATGTCGCTCCACGGCGACGAATCGCCCGGCCCGAACCGCGCTCGCACGCGCACCTTGTACTCGGCGCCCGCCTCCAGGCCTGTCAGGGTCAACTCCGGCTCGGTGGGGTACGCGTTCCCGTCCGGGTCCCGCCAGCTTGAGAACGATTCGCTCCTCAGCGCCCAGATGACGCGGTAGTCGTTCGGCGTGGGCGATGGAGCGTCCCACGCGATGCGCAGCTCGCCGGGCGCGTCGCCGGCCGAGACCGTCACCCCCTGCACAGCCGCCCGGTCCGGCGACTGACCCAGCGCAACCGACGGCCACAGGATGAATGCCGCGACTGCCATGGCGGTCGCGGCGAGGAGGCCGAAGATCATGGTCCGGCGGCTACAGTTGAAAAGTCGTTGATAGATCATGGTTCCTCCTTTCACTCGTTGAACTCACGGCGACCCCTTACTCAGGTTCTCTATTGTAAGACTGTAATTCTTAAGAAATAACCATGTATTTAAGAAGACTATTATATGAAAGAGAGCTAAACAGTAAGATAAATAACTGGTATAAAGTGAACACGAAATAGGGTAATCAGCTATACGCAAAAATACTCACCCAGCCCGTCCCGCAATGGCCTGCTCACGTCAGGCCATACCGTGAGAGGCGGCGTCCTCGTCGAGGAGGCGGTGCGGCATCCGTTATTGCGGCAGCGGGGCGAAGATGCTACAAAGGCAAACGGCAATCGGGCCGGCAATCACCGGCGCCGTCACTGAGGAATGGGGTCTCCCTATGCGCGCCACCAAGATCGTCGCCACCCTCGGCCCCGCCTCGGCCGCGCCCGAGCGCGTCGAGGCGCTCCTGCGCGCCGGCGTCAACACCGTGCGCCTCAACTTCTCGCACGGCTCCCATGACGACCACGCCCGTCTCGTAGCGCAGGTGCGCGAGACCTCCCATCGCCTCGGCGTGCACGTCGCCGTCCTGCAGGACCTGCAGGGGCCGCGCATCCGCACGGGGCCCCTCCGGGGCGGCGGTCCGCTCGAGCTGCGTGCCGGCGAGGAGCTCCTCATCGTCCACGAGCCCATCGAGGGTGGGCCCGGGCGCATCAGCAGCACCTACCCGGACATCCACCGCTTCCTCGCCCGCGGCGACCGCGTCCTCCTCGACGACGGCCGCCTCGAGGCCGAGGTGCTCGCCGTCGAGGGCAGCGACATCCGCACGACGGTCACCAAGGGCGGCCTCCTCGGCGAGTTCCAGGGCATCAACCTCCCCGGCGTCCGGCTGGACATCCCCACCTTCACGGAGAAGGACCGCGAGGACCTGGAGTTCGGCCTCAGCCTTGGCGTCGACTGGGTGGCCATGAGCTTCGTCAACGCGGGCGACGACGCCCGGCCCGCCCGCGACCTGATGCGGCGGCTCCGGCGCCCGACACCCCTCATCGCGAAGGTCGAGCGCGCCACGGCCCTCGCCAACCTCGACGGCATCCTCCGCGCCTTCGACGGCGTCATGGTGGCCCGCGGCGACATGGGCGTGGAGCTCTCGCCCGAGGAGGTCCCTGTCTGGCAGCGCGCAATCATCAATCGTGCGCGGACGCAGGGCAAGCTGGTGATCGTGGCAACGCAGATGCTGGAGTCGATGATCTCGGAGCCGCGCCCCACCCGCGCGGAGGCGTCCGACGTCGCCAACGCCGTGTGGGAGGGCGCAGACGCCGTCATGCTCAGCGGCGAGACCGCCATCGGCGCCTACCCCGTCGAGGCCGTGGAGGTCATGGCCCGCATCATCGCGCGCGCCGAGGCCACCTCGTCCCTCGACGACCCCGGCGACTTCCGCGAACGCCGCCCCGAGGCCCAGGCCGTCGCCCGCGCCGCCTGCCGCATGGCCGGCGACCTCAACGCGAGCGCCATCGTCGTGCTCACGCGCTCGGGCGTGACGGCCCATCGGGTGAGCCGGCACCGCCCAGCCGCGCCCATCATCGCCCTCACGTCGTCGGCGGAGGCGGCGAGGCAGATGAACCTGTGGTGGGGCGTCCTGCCCGTGATGACCGGCCTGCCGCAGATCACCGTCAACAACGCGGAGATCGTCGACACGGCCCTCCTCGCCCACGGCCTCGTCCGCCACGGCGACCAGATCGTCCTCGTAGGCTCCGCCCCCTTCACCGCCCGCGCCCCGACGAACTTCCTCTGGGTGCGGCGGGTGGAGGAGAGGTAGGGGAGGAGGGGAGATCGCCTTGAAAGCCTCAGTGTATCTAGTTGACGTATTAGTCGTTTTCACATAGCATGCATCGGCCAAAAGGCGAAACGACTCGGGTGGGTGAAGATGCACGCAGAATCGTCGACGCCCCCGGCCGATACACAAGCAAGCTCATCTTCGGCAGAGAGTCCAGTCGACAGTGACGCTTCCACCGAGTTGACCTTCATTCCAGTCGGCAAGCTCCGTTGCATCATCACGGACAAACTCCGCAAAGACACCTCCGAGGAACATGTTAGGCAACGCGTCGCTCGCAGCCTCATAACGGACTACGGGTACAAGCGCGAAGACGTCGAAGTAGAATACCGGATAAACATTGGGGTACGGCGTCCAAGAGTTGACATAGCGATTTTCCCGCCAAATATAAAGCACGTCCAAGAACACATCAACATAATTATAGAATGCAAAAGTGAGGACATTAAGCCAACTGATAAGGACAATGGCGTTGAGCAGTTAAAGTCCTACATGTCAGCCTCTTTGAATTGCAGCTATGGCATGTGGGTAGGATCAGAGTTGCAGGCATGGGAACGCATCGTCACGTCTCAAGACACCCATGATTTCCTTCCAGCAAGCGATATTCCACGATTTGGCGCAGACGCCCCGCAACCTCCGCGGTTTGCTGATCTGGTTCCAGCTGAAACAGACTTGGTTGCGGCATTTCGTCGTTGCCATAATTATATTTATGGCAACCAAGGCCTCCAGAAAGACCTTGCCTTCAATGAGTTACTGAAAGTGATCTTTTGCAAGGTCCAAGATGAAGCAAACTCTTTTGACACGCTTCGCTTTTTCATAGGCAATGAAGAACGGCGATCTAGAGTAGGACAAGGCCGTTTGAGGAATACCCTGGAAGGACTCTATTCGGAGGTTCGGAGTCGCTATCCCTACATTTTTGGCAGTGATGAGGCGATCCGCCTTAACGATCAGGTCTTGGCTTATGTCGTGGGAGAATTGCAGCGTTATTCTCTCATTCGTACTCGTGCCGATGTGAAGGGAATTGCTTATGAACAACTGGTAGGATCCAACTTGCGTGGTGACCGTGGAGAGTTCTTTACTCCGCGTACCGTATGTAGAATGGTCGCGGAAATGGTTTTGGCTACCTTTCCACCGGAGCGATGGTTAGATATCCGCGTTCTTGACCCTGCTGTTGGTACAGGTGGGTTCTTGGTCGCTCTTATCAACGTTTGGAACGACCATATTCGTCAAATAGAGCAAGGCCGGTGGGGTGAGGACGATACGCAAGTTAGCCATGCGGCTCGTGAGCGCCTGCGGGATGTAGCTTCTAGGCAGTTATTTGGAATTGACTTTAACCCCACTTTAGCGCGAGCAGCGCAGATGAATCTAGTAATGCACGGAGATGGTTCCACAAACGTTTTTCATGAAAACTCACTCCGTCCACCAGGGGAATGGTCACGTGAGGAAAAGAACAATGTAGCAGGGAGCATAGGATTCGACCAATTTGACGCGATACTTACTAACCCTCCGTTCGGAGCTGACATTCCTATTGATGACCCACACATACTTGAGCAGTTTCAACTTAGCACCCTTGGTAGCGATACACTTACGCTAGCCATACCGCCAGACCAACTTTTCATTGAGCGCAGCTTGCAGTTGTTACGGCCGGGGGGGCGTTTGGCGATAGTACTTCCTGACAGCATCCTTTCGAACCCAGGCTTAGTGGGAACACGGGAATGGATCCTCAAAAACGCCAGAGTGATAGCGAGCATTGATCTTCCGCAGGAAACCTTTCAACCACATACTGGTACTCAGACGAGTGTGCTCCTCCTTCAAAAGAAGACCAACGCGGAAATCACCTTCGAGAAAGAATCTGGACATCGCATAGAATATGAAATCTTTATGGCTGTGCCGAGCGCTGTTGGACATGACCGACGCGGCAATTCCCTTCCTCGCCGTACGCTAGAGGGTCACGTCATTGAGCATGAAGAGGTTGAACGCATACTCCGGCGCGACCCTGACGGCAAGTTTGTAGGAGAGACTTTCACCAGACGTGTCCCGGTAGTCCATGATGAACTACCTATCGTAGCGGAGAGCTTTCGCACTTGGGTAAGCAATCCTTCCCGTATGAAGTGGCTGAATGGTTGAAGTCGGAGATCTGATCAAAGGGCAGGACCTTGCTGAGCAGATAGCTGCCAACCCTAGCGGGTTCGTATCGCAGGTACGATCCGGCTGGATAGATTATGGTGATCTTCGCCTTGATGCAGGCTACTACTCCACTGGAGCTGCTCATGCATTGCTTGCGCTTGATAGGCATGCTGGAGGAACTCAACAGCTAGGTAAATTGGTCAGTAAATGCTTTCTCCTTGGAAGGTTCAAACGGATCTACGCGGGTTCTTCGGAAATGGGTTGGCCATACCTGAGCCCGTCAGAGACCTTTCACTTCCGTCCTGCCAGCACCCGGTGGATTGCCCGTGAAAATGCGCCTAAGGACTCTGACGACCACTTCGCAAAAGCCGGGTGGATCTTGCTGTCAGCATCAGGAACCGTCGGGCGTCCTATGTTGGCGACACAACGTGTTGAACGGTTCTTCCTCTCTCACGATTTGATTCGAATCGTCCCGTCGACAGACATACCGGCGGGCTACCTCTACACTTATCTTTCGTCTTGGATTGGGCAAGCGTTGTTGACAAGGAACCGGTATGGAGCAGTCATCAAACACCTAGAACCTCACCACGTTACCGATATTCCAGTGCCGCTATTGTCTGTTTCTGAAATGCAAGAGATCGCGAATCTGATTGAACGTGCCTATGTCTTACGAGAGAAGGCGAATCAGCTATTGGACACTGCCACTACTGAGCTCTACGGTGAGTTAGCTCTACCGCCATTCGAGGAAAGCCTTATCGAATACTTACCCCAAAATGAATCGAACTTCGTTATGGGCTCACTTCGGGCATTTACCGTAACCTCTTCAACGTTGCGCTCGCGCCTAGACGCTTCCTTTCATATACCCTTGGCAAAGACAGCAGTCAGAATCATGCTTACGGGACGTTATCACCCGGTGCCTTTAGAAGAAGCATGTGAGGACATATTCCATCCAGGCAGGTTCAAGCGTATCTACGTTACCAAAGAATATGGCGTTCCCTTCATCCAAGGTTCGCACGTCCCCTTAATGAAACCGTACGACTTGCAATACCTAGCGCGGAGCGACGAACGCCACCTGCAACAATGTAGAGTAAGCCGACACTGGATGTTGATAACTCGTTCGGGTACAGTGGGCCAAGTTGGGATCGTATCCAGCATAACTAATGGGTGGGCAGCGTCGGAACATTTAATCCGCCTTGTTGCTGAAGAAGGAGCTTACAATCCTGGGTACATCTCTTTGTTCCTAATGACCCCCTATGGCCAGCATCAAGTCCAGTCCAAGATCTATGGTGCTGTCGTGGACGAACTAACGCCAGAGGATCTGTCTGAGGTTCTTATCCCTGATGCTCCCAAGAAGGTTCAAGATGCAATTGGGAGCAAGGTGCTGGAAGCGTTCGAGATGAAAGACCGCGCCAATCTGTTCGAACAAGCGGCTGTCGAGAGGTTGGAAGGTGGGCTGAGGGAAGACACGGTGGATGCTCTCGTAACTTAGGGATCCCCCCGCCCCCACAGCGGGTGCCGGAACGTCGGGTTCGCGTCCCGGTGCCACGAGCGTTGCACCGGCGCCGACGGCTCCTCCTCGCTTGCCTCGTCCGCCGCAGGCGAGGGCCGCTGCCGCCGCTCCGGCGCGCCCGACGTCAGCGAGTTCAGGTGCCGCGCCAGGTCCATCAGCGCCGCCAGGTTGTGCACCGGCAGCAGATCGTCGACGTACGGCGTCGCCGCGCGCAGCCCCCGCGTCAGCGGCTCGTAGTCCTCGACGCCGGCCAGCGGGCTCAGCCAGATCAGCCGCCGGCAACTCCGCTGCAGCCGCTCCATCTCGCGCCCCAGCAGCTCCGGCTCGCCCCGGTCCCAGCCGTCGGACACGACCAGCACGATCGACCCCCACCCCAGCGTCCGGCGCGCCCACGTGAAGTTGAACTCCCGCAGCGCCGCCCCGATGCGCGTCCCGCCCGACCAGTCCGGCACCGCCTTCGACACGTCACCCACCGCCTGGTCGATGTCCCGGTGCTGGAGCTGCTTGGTGACCCGCGTCAGCCGCGTCGCGAAGAGGAAGGCCTCCACCTGCCCGTTCAGACCCCCGTACAGGCTGTGGATGAAGTGCAGCAGCATCCGCGTGTAGCGCTCCATGGAGCCGCTGACGTCGCAGACGACGACCAGCTTGCGCGGCTTCTCCTTCCGACGACGCCGGCGCAGCTCGAGCAGCTCGCCGCCGTACCGCGCGTTGTCCCGCAGCGTCCGCCGAAGGTCGAGGCCGTGGCCGTCTCCGCGCTCCAGCCGCCGCGACCGCCGAGTGCCCGGATTCCACGCCAGCGACGCCATCAGCAGCCGGGCCTGCGCCATCTCCGACGGCGTGTATTCGGAAAAGTCCTTGGTCTGCAGCACCTCGCGCGCGCTGTAGGTGCGTGTGATGTCGATGCGGTCGCCGCCCTCCTCCGAGCTGTCGTCCTCGCCGCCCACGGCGTCCGAGGGCTGCCCGAGCGGCGGCGGCCCCGCCTCGACGTACCGGTAGCGGCGCTGCTCGCCCATGGAGCGCAGGTCCATGGTGAACGTCTGGTCCTTGCGCTGCCGCCAGAAGACGGAGAAAGCCTCGTCGAAGACGGGTAGGTCCTCGCGGCGGTGCACCAGCAGCGTGCGCAGCACCGCGTGCACGTCGCCCCGCCGCCGCAGTCCGATGTCCTCGAGCACGTGCACCGCGTCCAGCATTCGCCCCGCGTGCACGTCGAGGCCCACCCGACGCAGCAGCCTGCCGAAGAGCAGCAGGTTGGGGAGGAACTGCCCCTCTGGCCCGCCAGCCGGGCCGACCGGCCCACTCGTTGGGCCGACCGCCTCGCTAGCCACGCCTGCCGCCGCGCCCCGCGCCGCGGTTCTGCGCCCGAGCCAGCAGCGCGCGGGTCTGCTCGCCGCGGACGTTTTCGACGTCCTCGCGGTACTTCAGCATGACGCCCAGCGTCTCGTCGATGACCTCCGGCGTGAGCTGCTCCGTGTTCAGGCTGACCAGCGCCGCCGTCCAGTCCAGCGTCTCCGCCACCCCCGGCACCTTGTACAGCTCGGCTCCCCGAAGCTCCTGCACGAAGGCCGTCACCTGCCCCGCCAGCCTCCCCGACGCCCCCGGCGCCTTGCTCCGGACGATCTCCGTCTCCTTGGCCAGGTCCGGGTAGTCGATCCAGTAGTAGAGGCACCGCCGCTTCAGCGCGTCGTGGATCTCCCGCGTCCGGTTCGACGTGATGACGACCACCGGCCGCGACTCCGCCGTGTACGTGCCGACCTCCGGCACCGTGATCTGGAAGTCCGAGAGCATCTCCAGCAGGTACCCCTCGAACTCCTCGTCCGCCCGGTCCAGCTCGTCGATGAGCAGCACCTTCCGGCCGCCGCCCTCCAGCGCCTGCAGCAGCGGCCGTTTGATCAGGAAGTCCTCGCTGAACAGCTCCCGCTCGGCGCTCTCACGGTCGACGCCGCCCGAGGCCTCCAGCAGCCGCAGGTGCAGCAACTGCCGCGAGTAGTTCCACTCGTACACCGCCTGGCTGATGTCCAGCCCCTCGTAGCACTGCAGCCGGATGAGCCGCGCGTTCAGCGCCGACGACAGCGCCCGCGCCACCTCCGTCTTCCCGACGCCCGCCTCGCCCTCCAGGAAGAGCGGCCGCCCGAGCTGCAGCGCCAGGTAGACCGACATCGCCAGCCCGCGGTCGGCGACGTACATCTCGCCCCGCAGCGCCTCCTGCAGCCCGTCGACGGACTCGGGAATGGTGGGCGCGGTCGATTGCTCCACTGTCAGGGTCCTCCAAGGCGGTTTTTGAGATGGCGTTCTTGCATGCCCGTTCGCCCTGAGGGAAATCGAAGGGTGAACGGAGGGGGCGGTCGGTGTGCCGCCCCCTCATTGTGCCTGTAATCGGGCTGCGCGGGCTACCCCGCGCGCGCTACCGCGGCCTCCAGCGCCCGCCTGACGTAGACGGCCGCCATCGCCTGCCGGTACTCGTTGGACGCGAAGACGTCGCCCACCGGGTCGCCGCCGAAGTCGCCCGACACCGCCGAAGCGGCCGCCGCCAGCGCGTCCGCGCCGGTGGCCGATCCGGCCAGCGCCGCCTCGACCGACGACGCCCGCGTCGGCGTCGACTCCACGCCGCCGACCACCACCGTGGCCGACGAGCACGTGCCGCCCGACACGCTCACCACCGCCGCGGCCCCGACCACCGAGTACCGCGACGCCGGGTGCGAGAACTTGACGTAGGCCGTGCCCGCGCCCGAGGCCACGCCCGGCACCGACACGCTCGTCAGCACCTCGTTGTCCTCCAGCGCGTTCTCAAGCAGGCCCGTGAAGAAGTCGGCCGCCGCGATGCTCCGGTTGCCGCCCGGGCCCGTCGCGTTGATCGTCGCGCCCAGCGCTGTCAGCACCGTCGGCAGGTCAGACTGCGGGTCGGCGTGCGACACGTTGCCGCCGATGGTGCCCCGGTTGCGGACCGCCGGGTCGCCGACCCTGCCTGCCGCCTCTGCCAGCACCGGCGCCCGCTCCTGCACCAGCGACGACCCCGCGATCTCCGCGTGCGTCGTCAGCGCGCCGATGCGCACGCCGTCGCCGTCCGCCGACACGCCCTTCAAGTCTGCGATGTGGCCGATGTCCACCAGCGTCGGCGGCGAGGCCACGCGCAGCTTCATCATCGGCAGCAGGCTGTGCCCGCCCGCCAGCAGCTTCGCGCCCTCATTGCTGCCCAGCAGCTGCACGGCCTCGGCAACCGAGGCGGCGCGATGGTACGTGAACTGTGATGGAAACATGGTTAGCCTCCATTCTTCGCGTCGTTGATGGCGCGCCACACCTTCTCGGGCGTCAGCGGCATGTCGACCCGGTTGACGCCCAGCGGCCGCAGCGCGTCCATGACGGCGTTGTACACCGTCGGGGTGGCCGCGATCGTCCCCGCCTCGCCGACGCCCTTCAGCCCCAGCGGGTGGTGCGGCGACGGCGTCGTCGTGGACCCGACGTTGATGTCCGGCAGTAGGTCGGCCCTCGGGAGGGCGTAGTCCTGCATGGTGCCCGTCAGCGGCTGGCCGTTGTCGTCATAGACGACGCCTTCCCACAGCGCCGGGCCCACGCCCTGCACCACGCCGCCGTGCACCTGTCCCTCGACGATCATCGGGTTGATCTGCACGCCGCAGTCGTCCACCGCCCAGTAGTTCTGCAGGTCGATGCGCCCCGTTTCCGGGTCCACCTCGACCACCGCCAGGTGCGTGCCGAAGGGGTAGGTGAAGTTCGGCGGGTCGTAGAAGGCGCTCGCCTCCAGCCCCGGCTCCATGCCCTCCGGCATGCTCCACGCCACGTTGGCCATCAGCGCGATGTCCTGGATCGTCTTGGCCTGGTCGGCCGACCCACGGACGAAGAACCGCCCGTCCTCGTACTCGATGTCCTCGACGGCCGCCTCCAGCAGGTGCGCCGCCAGCTCCTTGGACTTCTCCTTGATCTTCCGCGAGGCGAACGCAATCGCGCCGCCGGACACCACCGTCGTCCGGCTGCCATACGTGCCCCAGCCCATCGGCGTGTTGTCCGTGTCGCCGTGGATGATCTCCACGTCCTCCACCGGCACGCCCAGCTCCTCCGAGACGATCTGCGCGAACGTCGTCTCCTCACCCTGTCCATGCGGCGAGGAGCCGACCATGACGTTGACCTTGCCCGTGGGGTGGAACCGCACGATGGCGCTCTCCCACAGGCCGCCCTGGAATCCGACCGCGCCCGCCACCTGTGACGGGCCCAGCCCGCAGATCTCCACCCACGTCGCCATGCCGATGCCGACCAGCCGCCCATCGGCGCGGGCCGCCGCCTGCGATGCCCGAAGGCCGGCGTAGTCCGCGTTGTTCAGGCAGGCGTCCAGCGTCAGCTCGTAGTCGCCGCTGTCGTAGATGATGCCCGTCGCGACGTCGTGGCCGTTCTCGAACTTCGGGATCAGGTTCTTGCGCCGAAGCTCCGCCGGGTCCATGTCCAGCGCCGCCGCCGTCAGGTCCACCAGCCGCTCGATGAGCGTCGTGGCCTCCGGCCGGCCCGCGCCGCGGTAGGCGTCCACCGGCGTGCCGTTGTTGAACACGCCGTAGATCGTCCCCGAGATGTTCGCGATGTTGTACGCGCCCGAGTACATCAGGCCGTGCAGGATCGTCGGCACGCCCGGCGCCGCCGTCGAGAGGTATGCGCCCATGCCGGCGTACACCGTCGTCCGGAGGCCCGTGATCGTGCCGTCGGACGTGGCCGCCATCTCGACTTCCTCGACGTGGTCGCGGCCCTGCGTCGTCGCCAGGTAGTTCTCGCTGCGCGTCTCCGTCCACTTGACCGGCACGCCCAGCTTCATCGCGCAGAAGGCCGTGATGGCCTCGTCCGGGTAGTAGGGGATCTTGCTGCCGAAGCCGCCCCCGACTTCCGGCGCGATGACCCGGATCTTGTGCTCCGGCACGCCCGTGACCACCGAGGTCAGGAACCGGCAGATGTGCGGGTTCTGCGTCGTGCTCCACAGCGTCAGCTCGTTCATCGCAGCTAGGTACGACGCGACGGCCGACCGCGGCTCCATCGGGTTCGCGATCAGCCGCGGCAGCGTGATGGTGTCGCTGACCGTCACGTCCGCCGACGCGAAGGCCGCGTCCGTGTCGCCGCCCGCCACCGCCCACGTGAAGGCGACGTTGTTCTCCACGTCGTCGTGGAGCTGCGGCGCGCCCGCCTGCGCGGCGTCCCTGGGGTTGATGACTACGCCGAGCGTCTCGTACTCGACGTCGATGTGCTCCAGCGCGTCCTCCGCCTCGTAGCGCGTCGACGCAACCACGACGGCCACCGCGTCGCCGACGTAGCGGACGCGGTCCTTGGCGATGGCCGGGTGCTCTGGCGTCTTCAGGTCGGAGCCCGGGATCAGCCATGCGCAGGGCATGCCGGCGAGGACGCCGTCCGTGTCGGCGCCGGTGTAGACCGCCAGCACCCCCGGCTGCGACGCCGCGGCGCTGGTGTCGATGCTCTTGATGTTCGCGTGTGCGTGGGGGCTGCGGAGGATCGCCGCGTGGACCATCCCCGGCAGCTTGATGTCGTCCGTGTACGGCGCCTTGCCCGTGATCAGCCGCGGGTCCTCACGGCGCCGGATGCCCGATCCGAATGAGCGCGTCGTCATGGCTTAGCTCCCTCCCATGGCGCCGGCGGCCTCTTCCACCGCGCTCACAATGTTCTGGTACCCCGTGCAGCGGCAGATGTTCCCCTCCAGCGCATGCCGGATCTCCTCACGTGAGGGCGAGGGATTGTTCTTGAGCAGCTCCGCGGAGGCCATGATCATGCCCGGCGTGCAGAATCCGCACTGCAGTCCGTGCTTGTTCCAGAAGGCCTCCTGCAGCGGGTGCAGGTCCACGCCGTCCGAGAGACCCTCGATGGTCGTGACCGACGACCCCGACGCCTGCACCGTCAGCACCGTGCACGACTTGGCGATCGCCCCGTCGAGCTGCACCGTGCAGGTGCCGCACTGGCTGGTGTCGCACCCCACCTTGGTGCCGGTCAGCCCCACGTTCTCGCGGATGAAATGGACGAGCAGCTGGCGGGGTTCCACCTCCCCGCTATGGGCCCGCCCGTTGATGGTGACTTCCACCGGAACACTCACGATGCACCTCCTCCCGAGACACCCCGGGTGTATTGCGCACTGGGCTCGGCGCGGCAAGGGTATCACTCCATGCGTGATTGTCAATGGCAAATATGCACATGCCGCATACGCGGCCCGTATGTGGACGGGAAAGTGATACCGGGGTGTCGGCCAACGTTGGTGCCCCTCGCCCTGATCGCGTCCTGAGCTATTCGATGGGGCCCGTCGAGGGGCGGCCCGATGGGCTCCCGCCCCCTCGCATCGCGCACACGCCCCTGCTATAGTCAAAACATGAAGCTCAGCGGCAGCTACCAGTTCCCCATCGAGCGCGACCGCCTCTGGTCCGCCCTCATGGACCCCGAGGTCATCGGAGAGTGCATCCCCGGCGTCCAGTCCTTCTCCGCCGTCGCCCCCGACACCTACGCCTTCGAGGTCGGCTTCCGCGTCGGCATCGTCTCCGGCGCCTACAAGGGCACCCTGGAGCTCCGCGACGTCGACGCCCCCAACGCCTACCGCATGGTCGTCCAGGGCTCCGGCGTCCGCACCGACTTGAAGGGCGAGGGCAACGTCGCCCTCGCCCCCGACGGCGACGCCACCACCCTCACCTTTGACGGCGACGTCAACGTAACCGGCATCCTCGCGCGCGTAGGCCAGCGCATGATGCTAACGGTCGCCAAGCAACAGATAGACCGCCTCTTCCAATGCCTCAGCGCCAAGGCGTAGGGGGGCGGGGCCTTCCTCTCTGCCTGTCGAATCAAGAATCAACAAACATGACTGATGAAACACTTAAGGTGCTAGGTAAGCTTGACGACTTGGCAAGGGCACAAAGCACTACTCTTGAGCGGCCATAGTCCGTGTTCTAGAGATTGGCCTCTTGCACCAAGAGCAAGATGGCAGCCGCCGTGGAGTTGATGACATAGTTGGCCACGTGCTTTGGGACGCGCTTTGGCTGATCGCCACCCCCGTGAGCGCTGCTCTGACGGTTCCTTATGTCTGCGACTAGAACCAAGGGTTCCCTGTAGAATTCCTCCAACGAAGTCTTACCCAATACTTTTGGCACAAGAGCCTTGGCAGTGTCAGATTGACTGTAGGACCACCCCTTCCTCTGGCAAATCACCTTCAGAACACTCTCGAAAGCGCTCACACACTTAACGACGCAATCTTCGTGGTCACCATTGCGAAAATCAGCAAGACCCTTAAGGAACTCCTCATTGGCCGTTGAGAAATGAGCTTGGCGCAAGAGCGTAAGCAATGGGAGAATTGCGTTCTGATAGACAACCTCGCTCTCCCGTAGGACAACTTGGGGATAAGTGGATAACCTATAACTCTTGCCAGAAGACCAGCCTTCAGTCTCCTCAATCTCCTCCCAACTGAAGTCAGTTAAGGCGTAGGGCAGCCCATCCAGTTCGAAGAATTGGTTTACGCTTCGGACTAAGGGGTGCTCTTCCATAAGGGCGGGAGGCAAGTGCTCTAACTTGAAGACCAACTCTACAAAGTCAAGGAACTTCTTGTCGTCACACTGTTCTAGAAATGCCAGCACTCCTGTAGCCACTTCTAGTGTGTTACCCCCTTGAGCGATTGATCCGCCTTCCAAGTATTCGAACTTGCTTTTGATCTCCCACCAAAACTCTTCAATGAAGCCATTGTTGGAAAAGTACTCAGCGCAGAGCTTTGCGAAACGGTATTTGAATTGTGGCGTGAGAGGATGGCTGTCGATGCCATTGAGCACTGAGCGCCTCGAAAACACGTCAAAGAGTTTCGTAAAGTCCATTCAAGTCGTTCCTGTGGAATCTGGACTGCTATTCTTGCTACGCATCTGCTGCAACCTTGAAGCCTAAGCTGATGTCTCAACAATAGCACCAAAGCTGCCCCAGTGCGTCGTAGGATTACAGCATTTCAGTTCCGTAAGGAGTCCGCCGCAACCCCACCCCTGACACCAACCCCTCCCCCATCCCAGCACACCCGTTCTACCCTCTCCGCATCACACAAGTCGGGCCGCACCGATCGGCCCGCGGAGAGGAGTCCCCATGGCACTCACCCTGGCAGAGGGCGCGAAGCTCTCAAACGACATGCTCCTGACCGGCGTCATAGAGACCATCGTCAAGGAAAGCCCCGTCCTCCAGGCCCTGCCCTTCATCGAGGTTGTCGGCAACGGCCTCACGTACAACCGTGAGAACACCGCGCCCGCCGCCGCCTTCTACACCGTCGGTGACGGCTGGGCCGAGTCCACCCCCACCTTCACCCAGGCCACCGCCACCCTCGCCATCCTCGGCGGCGACGCCGACGTCGACAACTACCTCCGCGCCACCCGCTCCAACGTCCAGGACCTCGAGGCCGCCGTCGTCGAGCTCAAGGCCAAGGCCGTCCGCGCCAAGTTCGAGGACACCTTCGTCAACGGCGACACCTCCTCCGACGCCAAGTCCTTCGACGGCATCGACAAGCTGACCACCGCCGCCCAGACCGTCTCCATGGGCGCCAACGGCGCCACCCTCACCCTCGACAAGGTGGACGAGCTCATCGACAAGGTCATCGACGGCAAGCCCCACATGCTCCTCATGTCCCGCCGCTCCCGCCGCAAGCTCACCGCCCTCTCCCGCGGCGCCGGCAGCGGCCTCCTCGTCTCCGATCGCAACGAGTTCGGCATGATGCTCGACTACTACGACGGCGTGCCCGTCGGCGTCTCCGACCACATCACCGACGACAACCGCGCCGGCTCGTCGACGGACGCCTCCACCATCTACGCCCTCCAGTTCGGCGAGGGCGCTGTCGCCGGCCTCACCGCCCCCGGCGGCCTCGTCGCCGAGCGCGTCGGCAGTCTCGAAAGCAAGGACGCCACGCGGGTCCGGGTGAAGTGGTACGTCTCAATCGCCTGCTTCAGCACTCTCAAGCTAGCCAAGCTCACAGGAGTGCGTGACTAGGCGCACGGGTCGCGCCCGTTCGTGCTGAGGGGACTCGAAGCCTGTCCTGAGGTTCTCCAAGGGCATGAACGGGCGCGTGGCGCTAGTTGGGGAACGAGCCGCCAAATCCGTTCGCCCTGAGCCTGTCGAAGGGCGCCGGGGAGGGGATCCGTGCGGGCTGCCCGCGGAGCTACTGCAGCTCCACCCCGCCCGCGATGACCCGGGCCATGATCACGGCCGCCAGCGCAAACCCGCCGAGGCCGGTCAGCAGCATGGAGAGGTAGACCCAGTGCTCGGAGGAAATCAGGGTGGCGCCGTTGTTCCTGAGCGGCGGGGCCGCCAGCGGGACCGCCGCCACCAGCCACAGGTACGGCACCATGCCTGCCGGGCTCGTGATCGCCATGACCCGCCCCGCCAGCGACGCCAGCGTCCACATGGCGATGGACACGGTCAGCAAGGCCGCGCCGCGCACGATGACGTGGTCCCAGACGGACGCCTCGCCGGACCCCAGCCGGAACCGGGCAAGCAGCAGCGTGGCCCCCATGGTCCCGGCCCACAGCACCACAACAAAAACAATGAATGCGGCCAAAGCGTCACCCCCGCCGTCCATGATACGGCATTGATGGGCGACACGACCGCTCGACCTGAGTTGGTCGAAGGGCGCCTAAGCCGCCGATAGGAGCCAGCCATGAACATCGCCGAGATGCGGACCCTCGTCCGCCGCGACCTGCGCGACACCGACCCCGCCGCCGAGCGCTGGTCCGACGACGAGATCGACCGCCACGTCCGGCACGCCGTCCATGACCTCAGCAGAGTCGCCCCCGCCGAGTCCGTCGCCACGCTGGCCACCGTCGCCGGCAGCCGCGAGGTGACGCTCACCTCCCTCGCCGGCCTCCTCGACGTCGAGGCCGTCGAGTACCCGCTCGGCCGAAACCCCGCCTGCTTCGTCCCCTTCAGCCGCTGGGCCGCCTCCCTCACCCTCCAGTCCGACGCGACGCCCGCCGGCGGAGAACAGCTCCGCGTCTACTACACAAAGCTCCACACCCTGGACGCCGCCTCCTCCACCGTCCCGGAGCACCTGGAGGACGCCGTCGCGCTGGGCGCCACCGCCTACGCCGCCCTCGCGTGGGCCAGCTACGCCGCCAACCGCGTCAACCTTGGCGGCGAGGACACCGCCCGCCGCTACCGCGTCTGGGGCAACGAGCGCCTCGAGGCCTTCCAGCTCGCCCTCGGCCGCGCCGCCTCCCGCCGTGGCGTCCGCGTCCGCCGCATGTACGCCGAGGGCGAGCCCGCGCCGCGCCACCTCCGGGTCCGGGGGGCCTAGCCATGCGCGCCATCTCCAACGCCCTCCTGACCGCCCAGACCGCCGCCTCCGGCCGCCCCCACGTCCGCGTCGAGGCCCTCGACATGCTCGCGGGCGTCCCACGGGCGCACTTCGCCCGCCTGTACGTCGGCGACGAGGCGTCCTTCCACCACGCCGCCGCCATGCCCGCCGACGGCTCCCTCGTGCGCGCCCGCGTCGCCGAGGCCGACGGCGCCCTCTACGTCCAACGCGTCGCCGCCCCCGGCCCATCGAGCGACTTCTCGGCGTGGACGCGCCTCGACACCACCGCGACGGCCAGCAGCGTCGCCGCCTGCGCCCACGGCGCGACGGTCCTTGTCGCCTTCCGCGACCCCGCCGATCCCCGCGCCGTCTGCGTCCGTGAGAGCGCCGACTCCGGCGCCACGTGGGCAGCCCGCCGCGTCGCCGCCACCCTCGCCGGCGGCGCGGTAGTGCGCCTCGCCGCCGCCTTCGACGCCTCCGGGACGCCCGCCCTCTTCCTCGCGAGCGACGATGGCCGCCTCCACGTCGCGACGCGCACCGGCGCAGCGTGGAGCGCTCTCGCGGCCCACGACTACTCCCTCACGAGCGTCACCGGCCTTGCCTGCGACGCCGACATTGCGTGGCGGCTCGCCGTCACCGGCGTCGACGCCGCCGGCCGCAACCGCGTCTGGTCGGCCACCTATGACGGCGCGTGGTCGCCCCTCCGCGAGATCACCCGCGCCGACGCGGGCTCCGCCGTCACTTTCGACGCGCCTTTCCTGCACGTCGCCGAGGTTGCCCGACTTGGACAAGTCGACCGCCTGACCGTCGTGGAGCGCTACACCGGCGCGGGCGGCTACCAACGCCCCCTCATGTTCAACACCCTCGCCGGCACGGCGTTCGACGCCAACTCCTGGGCCGACCCCGTCCCGCTCGAGGCCGGCGCCCCCCACGGCGTCGCGCTTGCCGGCGACGCAAACTCCCTCTGGCTCGCCACTCCCGACGGCGTCTGGCGCGCTGCCCTCGACGCCACGTCCCGCGACCTCTCCGCCGACGTCCTCTCGCTCACCATGCGGGAGACCCCTCGCGGCGCCGCGCTCACCCTCGCCCTCCGCAACGACGACGGCCGCTACGACGCTGTCGGCAGCGTCGGCGCCCCTATCCGCGAGGGCACGGAGCTGCGCGTCAGCCCCGGCTACGAGACCCCTTCCGGCGTCGAGACCTCGGCGGGCCCCGCCTTCTGGGTCACCGGCTGGGAGCACCGCTACGGCGGCGGCGAGGCCAGCCTCGTCGTCCACGCCGGCGACGGCTGGGCCCTCCTTGCCGCCTGGCGCGCCCGCCGTCAGTTCGCCTGGGCTCGCGGCGAGGCCGCCCTTGCCTCCATCCTCGGCTTCATCCTCCAGCGCGTCGGCCTCGGCCTCGAAGCCGCCAGTCCCAGCGCGGCCATGCTCTCGCACCGTCCCGCCTTCACCGTCCACCCCGGCGAGTCCGGCGCCACCGCCATCCGGCGTCTCATGTCCCTCGCCCCAGACCTTCTCCACTTCCGGGGCCGCATCGCCCGCCTCACGAACCCGCAGCCAACGGACGCCGCCGGCTACGCCTTCGGCACGTACCACGCCGTTCACCGCGTCCGCCTTGCCGCCGGCGCCCCCGACGCCACCCGTGTCCAGGTCTTCGGCGCCGCCGACGCCGTCGGCGAGGCCCTCGACTGGCCCGCCCTTCCCCTCCTCGGCGAGCGCCTCCTCCAACTCAACGACCTCAACCAGCGCACGGCTGCCGACGCCGAGGCCCGCGCCGCCGACATCCTCGCTCGCACCCGCCGCGAAGCTCGCGCCGGCGAGCTCCTGGCCCCACCCAACTGCGCCCTCGAGCTCCACGACGTCGTCGAAATCCACACGCCCGGCGCACCCACCGCCGAGCGCCTTCGCGTATCCGCCCTCGAACTCGACTACAGCCGCACAGGCACACCCAAGTACCAGCAGAAGATCACCCTGACCGGCCTGTAACAAGGTCCCTTCCCCCTCGCAGGGGGAAGGGTAGGATGGGGGTTCGTGGCGCAAGACAAAGCAGTCCCCAGATAGGAGAGACCATGCCCCCGGAAATACTGAAGGCCACCGTCCGCACCTTTGACGCGACTGCCCACACCGCCACCGTCCAGATCACCGGCAGCCTCGCCACCTGGCTCGAAGCCGTCCCCGTAGCCCGCAACATCCCCGCCGCCGACGTCACCGAGGGCCGCCACTGCGCCGTCCTCTTCTTCGATGCCGCCAACCCCTCCGACGCGGTGGTGCTGGCCGTGTACGGGTAGGGTGCCCGACCCTCCCGGATCTGGCAGGCCGCCAACCCGATAGCGCAGCGCCGTCATGGGAAATGCAACAATGGAATGAGAATGGTAGACTGCGCCGTACAGCAAAGGGCAGGAATGGGTACGCCTGCGTTCGAGCCGAGGGGTCATTCTAGGAGGCGGGTTAGTGGACCGATTGCAGCTACGAGTTGAATTTGTCGTTCAGGTGGAGGAACGGGAAGGCTACTGGTGCGCCACCGTTGAGAAGATGCCAGTCTTCACCTACGGGAAAGACGAGCAGGAGGCACGGGCGGAGGCCGAACGCGTGTTGGCGGAGGCCGTGCGCCGGTGCCATGAGCGCGCGGGAGTCGAAGGTCTCTTGACCTACCTGCACCGCCAGGGCGTCGCGTTCGATATAAAGAGCGGTCGGCGCACCAGACAGGAGTCCGGCACGCGCAAGCGGGTGCAACTCACTGAGGAATTGGAATTGAGTGAAGCTGCTTAGCAGGCGCGATGTCATCGACTGCTTCGAGCAGTTCGGCTTTATAACCCAGGACGCGCTTGGCCACGGATGGTTCTACCACCAGGACGAACTCTATGCTGAAGTCTACGTCGCATTCCTCGATGACTCGGTCGTCTATGATGACGTCCAGCGTGCATTGGGCGAGTTGGGCCATTTGGGCATAGAAGTGTCCCTCTGTTTGGAACGCCTCTTGGCGGAGTAACGACACGAGATGACTGCCTTAGGGGAGTGGACGCTCCACGCTCCCCCCAGCACAATAGTCGCATGACACGCCGCGCGTTCGTCCTGCTCGCCCTGTGCCTCGCCCTCGCGGCGGCCTGCACCGCCGCCGACGATCCCGCGCCCGCGTCGAACGCCGACGCGCCTCTCGCCGCCCCCACCGCCGCTGCCAACCCCGCCGCGACTCCCTCCCTGTCCCTCGCCACCCCAACCCCCCAGCCCCCTCCCGCCGAGGGCCCCTACGGCGGCGTCCTCGTCCTCGCCAACCGCGGCGACCCGCCCTCCGGCTTTGACACCATGCGCACCAGCAGCATCGCCCTCCACCACGTCGGCGGCGCCCTCTTCGGCCCCGGCAACCTCGTCATGCGCTGCCGCGGCAACCTCTACCTCGCCTGCCCCTACCTCGCCACCACCTGGACCGTCGACCCCAGCCACACCGAGTGGACCTTCACCCTCCGCGACGACGTCACCTGGCACGACGGCACGCCCTTCACCGCCGCCGACGTCGAGTTCTGGTTCGACCTCGCCCTCAACGGCTACGAGGCCGACGGCGTGGTCCGCGCTCCCGCCTACTTCAAGGGCGACCTCGGTGAGATCGACAGCGTCGAGGCCCTCCCCGACAACCGCGTCCGCATCGTCCTCGGCGAGCGCAACCGCTTCTTTCTCGATGTCCTCGCCAACCCACGCCTGAAGTTCGCCCACCCGAAGCACCTCATGGAGCCCCGCCTGCAGGCCGGCGACGTCTCCGTGTCCCCCCTCGACGTCGGCCTCGTCGGCCTCGGCCCCTTCGCCTTCGAGGACTACGACCGCGGCACCCGCATCCGCGTCCAGCGCAACGACGCCTACTTCGAGACCGACAACGCCGGCCGCCCCATGCCCTTCCTCGACGGCATCGACTACGTCATCATCCGCGAGCCCGCCGCCATGGACGCCGCCTTCCGCTCCGGCCGCCTTGACGGCGGCGCGCGCGGCTTCGGCCACTACCTCACCGTCGAGCGCAAGCGCGGCTACGACGACGACCTTGGCGATTCCGTCTTCTACGCCGAGATGGAGGGCGGCATGTACCGCCTCGCCTTCAACGTCCTCAAGCCCGGCCCCTGGCAGGACCCCCGCGTCCGTCGCGCCATGGCCCTGTGGATCGACCGCGACGCCGCCATACCCGTCGTCCTGGGCGGCTTCGGGTGGACGACGCCCAGCCTCGGCCCGCCCAACCGCTTCAAGGACAAGGCCTACGTCGTCTGGCCCACCTTCGACCGAGAGCCCCTCGAGGAGCGCCGCGCCGAGGCGGTGCGCCTCATGGCGCAGGCCGGCTACTCCCTCGGCTTCTCCATGGGCCACCTCTGCCGCGCCCGCCAGGCCACCGGCTGCCAGTTCCTCCAGGCCCAGCTCCGCGAGCTCGGCGTCGACCTCCGCGTCCAGCTCGTCGACGAGGGCGAGTGGAACCGCGCCCGCACCAGCCTCGACTTCGACTCCCAGCAGGGCCGCCTCTCCGTCCTGCCCATCCCCGAGGGCACCGAGGGCGTCTACGGCACGTACTCCGTCTCCCCCGACTCCTACGCCAAGCACGAGGACCCCAAGGTCGCCGAGCTCTACCGCCTCCTCCGCGAGGCCACCCTCCCCGAGCGCCGCCTGGATGTCTGGCGCCAGCTCCAGCGCTACATCTTCGTCGAGCAGACCTACATCGCCGCCATAGCCGAGGCCATCTACGTCGCCCCCTACCGCACCCACGTCAAAGGCCTCGTCGTCCCCCCCGAGGACGGCCACACCCACACAGACTTCACCACCGTCTGGCTGGACCGCCCGTAACTCCCCGTCGTTCCTGCGAAGGCAGGAACCCCGACGCTTCCCAACCCGCACCCCCGTAGGGGCGATTCGCGAATCGCCCGTCCCGCTCCCACCATCGTCGTTCCCGCGAAGGCGGGAACCCAAAGGGGCGGGGAGGAGGCCCCTTCCCCCTTTGAGGGGGAAGAGCCTGCCCCGTACTTGATACGGGGTTGGGATGGGGGTCATTCCCCCACGAACGCCCCCCATGCCGTATCCTGTCCCCAACACACACGCCGACGGAGCGCCCCATCGCCATGACGTACGCCTACCTCGCCCGACGCCTCGCGCTGCTCCTCCCGACGGCCCTCCTCGCCTCCCTCGTCGTCTTCGCCGTCATGCGCGCCCTCCCCGGCGACGTCGCCGCCACCATCCTCTCCGGCGGCGGCGAGACCACCCACTCGCCCGAGGTCCGTGAGGCCCTCCGCGCCGAGCTCGGCCTCGACGACCCGCTCCCCGTCCAGTACGCCCGCTGGCTCGCCGCCATGTTCGACGGCTCCTTCGGCGGCGACGCCCTCATCGACGGTCAGTCCATCCGCTCGCAGATCGCCCGCCAGGCGCCCGTCACCGCCCTCCTCGCCCTCTACGCCCTCGCGATCACCCTCGTCGTCTGGCTCCCCCTCGGCGTCGTCGCCGGCTGGCAGCGCGGCCGTTGGCCCGACCACTGCGCGAGGCTCGCCATGCTGCCCGGCCTCGCGACGCCCAGCTTCCTCCTCGCCCTGCTGGCCCTCCTCGGCCTGCTGCTCCTGCTCGGCTGGTCGCCCCCCATCGTCTACGCGAGCCCCTTCGAGGACCCGTGGGAGCACGTCCTCATGGTCGCCATCCCGGCAGCGCTCCTGTCGTGGGAGTACGGCGCCCACGTCCTCCGCGTCGCCCGGGCCGCCGTCGCCGAGACCCTCGAGCAGCCCTACGTCCGCACCGCCGTCGCCAAGGGCCTCCCGGAGCGGCAGGTCGTCCTCGGCCACGCCCTCCGAAACGCCCTCCTGCCCGTCCTCACCGCCCTCGGTGTGCAGTTCGGCACGCTCCTCGGCGGCGCCCTCATCCTCGAGTCCATCTTCGGCCTCCCCGGCCTCGGCCGGGGCCTCGTCGAGGCCGCCCTCGTGCGCGACTTCCCCGTCGTCCAGAGCCTCACGACGCTCCTCGTCCTCGCCGTCCTCCTCGTCAACCTCGCCCTCGACCTCGCCTACGCCTGGCTCGACCCCCGCGTCTCCTTCCACGCCGAACCCCGGGCGGTGACCGCATGACCTCCAACCACGTTTTACCGGCGAAAGCCGGTATCCAGGGGCGGGGCGTGGGGGTGTCCCCATGAGACTTCCGTTCGCCCTAAGTGCCTACTTTCGTCGTTCCCGCGCAGGCGGGAACCCAGAGGGGAGGGGCATGGGGAGGCCGTTCACCCTGAGCCTGTCGAAGGGCGCCCCCGCCGCCGTCGTCGCCCTCGCCGTGCTGGCCGCCCTCCTCGCCGGCGTCCTCGCGCCCGCCGACCCCCTCGCGCAGGACACCGCCCGCCGCCTCGAGGCCCCCTCCGCGAGCTTCCTCCTCGGCTCCGACAACTTCGGCCGCGACGTCCTCTCCCGCGTCCTCCACGGCACGCGCACCGCCCTCGCCATCGGCGTCGGCGGCGTCGCGGCGGGCGCCGTCGTCGGCGCGGCCGTCGGCCTCGCGAGCGCCTACCGCGGCGGCTGGCTCGACCTCGCCGTCCAGCGCGTCGTCGACGCCCTCCTCGGCTTTCCCCTGCTGGCCCTCGCCGTCGTCATCGTCGTCTCCCTCGGCGTCTCCACCGGCGCCGTCACCACGGCGATAGCCGTCGCCCTCGCCCCCCAGGCCGCCCGCCTCGCCCGATCGAGCGCCCTCACCGTCCGAACGTCCGGCCACGTCGCCGCCGCCGTCACCATCGGCGCCAGCCCCGCCCGAGTCCTCCTGCGGCACGTCCTCCCGCACAGCCTCGGCCCCGTCCTCGTCTACGCCACCGGCTTCGTCGCCACCGCCCTCGCCACCGAGGCCGCCCTCAGCTACCTTGGCCTCGGCGCACCCCCGCCGACGCCGTCCTGGGGCGGCATGCTCAACGAGGGCCGCGAATTCCTCGAGACCGCCCCCTGGCTAACCCTCGCCCCCGCCGCCGCCCTCGCCACCACAGCCGCCGCCTTCGCGCTGCTGGGTGACGCGCTGGGCACGCGCCGCACTTCCTGAGCCCACAAACTGTTCGCCCCGGGCCTGTGGAAGGGCACCCTTCCCCTTCCCAGAAGGATCCCCCGTAGGAGTGCCCAAGGAAACACATGAATTCGGCCCTTCCGTCGCCAGTGCGAAGTTCCATGCCAGGACTGGGAACAAAATGAGGTGGCATTTCATTTCTTTGAAGGGCTTGACAGAGAACGATTGTTTATTAGAATATACGTTCTGTTACTGATTGGAGTGTGACCAGATGTCGTCGAACATCGAGTGGACGGACGAGACTTGGAATCCCGTCACCGGCTGCACCCGCGTGTCACCGGGTTGCGACCACTGCTACATGTATGCCCTCTACCCTCGACTCACCGCTATGGGCGTGCCGGGCTACGAAAGTGAGCCGAGCACCGTACGGCTGCTGCCGGAACGTCTGAACGTGCCGCTCCGTTGGGGAACGCCGCGGCACGTTTTCGTCAACAGCATGTCTGACCTCTTCCACCATGACGTGCCCTTTGAATTCGTGACGGCCGCCTTTGAGGTCATGCAAGAAGCCGCCGAGTCCCGCGGGCACGTCTTCCAGGTGCTGACCAAGCGGCCAGGCCGAGCAGTCGCATGGTGGGAGGAAAACAAGTCCGCCTTTGCTGACGAATGGCCCGTGAATGTGTGGATTGGCACGTCTGTCGAAAACCAAAAGTACGCCCCGCGCATCACGGTTCTGTCTCGCCTTCCCGCCCCCATCCGCTTCGTCTCCGCTGAGCCTCTCCTCGGGCAGGTGGACCTGAGCCACTGGCTCGACAACGGCGACGTGCAGTGGCTGATCGTTGGAGGCGAGAGCGGCCGTGCAGCCCGCCCGATGGACATGGAGTGGGTTCGCTTTCTCCGGGACCAGTCGCAAGAGGCGGGCGTAGCCTTCTTCCTGAAGCAGCTTGGCGGATCCCGAAACAAGCGTGGCGGAGCCGCAGCCGTCGTTGACGGCGAAACATGGCGCGAGATGCCGGACAGAGCGGCCAACCATGACTAACGTACCATCGTTTGGCGGCCAATGGACATCGGAAAAGCTCGAAATCCTCAGACGTTACCTTGACGCCTACACCACCGTAATGAAGGATCAACCCTTTACGTTGACCTATGTGGACGGGTTTGCTGGTGCGGGCGCATATGTTGAAGCCTCGCAAGAGTACGCAGAATTCCAAGAGGTACACGCGGGTTCTGCGAGAATTGCGCTCAGCATAGACAACCGTCCATTTGACCGCTTCCTATTCATTGAAAAGGATAGAAGCCGAGTTGAGGACTTGCGACTGCTAGCAAGTGAATTCCCTGAGCGAATGATTCAGGTAGTTCAAGGTGACGCGAACGCCGAAGTGCAAAGGTTCTGTCGCGATATGAGGCCTTATGATCGCGCTGTTGTGTTTTTGGATCCGTTCGCAACAGAGGTGTCTTGGGATACGGTAGCTGCCATCGCGGACACAAAGAAAATTGACTGCTGGATTCTGTTCCCTCTTATGGCAGTTACTCGCATGATGCGGAGAAATGGCGAGCCTAGCCCGGCTTTGGCGAGCCGCTTGGATAGAGTATTTGGAGGCCGTTCCTTCTGGTATGGTCATTACAGCGAGTCTCCACAGCTCTCAATGTTCGACAGTGAGCGACGGCAAAGCCGTTCAACTGGGACAAAGCAAATTGCGGAAGCCTATCGCGCACGGTTGGAATCCGCGTTTCACGCTGTTGCTCCAACGCGTCGCACATTCAGGAACTCGCGGAACGTAGAGATTTTTGAGCTGTTCTTTGCTGCAGGCAACCCGCGTGGCGCCCGCATTGCCATCAACATCGCAGATCACATCCTCAAGCACTGGTAACCCCCCTGACACCAACCCCTCCCCCATCCCCCGCCCCGCGCGCTACAGTCCTCCATGCACACACACCCAAAGGAGGCCCGCCATGGAGGAGCCCCAGACCGACATCCTCAAGGAAATGACCGACATGATCCGCGCCGCCCACAACTACCAGGACTACCGCAAAGCCAAGGCCCTCGACGCCCTCGATGACCTCGAAGATGAGTTGGAGCAGGAAACCCTGGAGGAACCCGAACGCAGAAACTCCGGCGGCCAGCCCGGCAACCAGAACGCACGCAAGCACGGCTTCTACGCCAAGTACTTGACCCCGGAGGAACAGCAAGACCTGCAGGAAGCCATGGAGATTCGCGGCCTCGCCCCGGAGGTCGGCGTCCTCCGCGTCCGCCTCCGCGCGCTTCTCAACAATCCGGATGCCAAGCCGGAGCACATCATCAGCACCGTCAACAGCATCTGCCGCATCATGGGGCGGGGTTGATAGATGTTCAGGTGATTACCAAAATACCCGTTTCTCAAAAAAAGAAAAACGAGTCCCCCGCCGCCCGGCAAAATTGACCGCCGTCACGTGACGGGCGTACACTGCCCGTAAGCGTACCCCCGCGCGAGTGCCAGGTTCGCGCGGGCGCGGTCACCCACAACCAGAACTTCCGGAAGGTGCCATGTTTCAACAAGCCACCCTCTCCAACGGACTCCGCATCATCACCAGCGCCATGCCCCACACCCGCTCCGTCACCCTCGGCTTCCTCGTCGGCGGCGGCTCCCGCTACGAGTCCGATTCGGAGGCCGGCGCCTTCCACTTCGTGGAGCACCTCTGCTTCAAGGGCACCCCCTCCCGCCCTACGCCCCGCATCGTCTCGGAGACCATGGACCGCGTCGGCGGCCTCATGAACGCCACCACCGCCCGGGAGGTCACCACCTACTGGTGCAAGGTCGCCCGCCCCCACTTCGACATCGCCGCCGACCTCATCGTCGACATGGTCCGAAACCCCCTCTTCGACCCCAACGAGCTCGAGAAGGAACGCGGCGTCATCCTGGAGGAGCTCGCCGCCAGCCGGGACCACCCCGACTCCCGCGCCGGCCTCCTCATTGACCAGACCATGTGGCCCGACCAGCCCCTCGGCCGCGACGTCGGCGGTACCGCCGAGTCCGTCAAGGCCCTCACCCGCGACGCCATGCTCCGCCTCGTCAACCACCAGTACGTCCCCTCCAACGCCGTCATCTCCGTCGCCGGCAACATCGACCACGACGAGATCGTCGCCTCGTTCGAGCGCTCCATGGGCGACTGGCCCGTCGGCGAGCCCCTTGACCTCTACCCCGCCGTCCTCGGCCAGCAGGTCCCCCGCGTCAACGTAGAGCTCCGCAAGTCGGAGCAGGCCCACATCTGCCTCGGCTTCCACGGCGTCCCCTCGGAGCACCCCCAGCGCTACGCCTATGACATCCTCAGCTCCGTCCTCGGAGAGGGCATGAGCAGCCGCCTCTTCCTGGAGCTCCGGGAGGAACGCGGCCTCGCCTACGAGGCCCACAGCAGCACCGCCCACTACCGCGACGCCGGCGCCATGGAGGTCTACGCCGCCGTCGACCCCCGCAACGCCGCCCTCGCCCTCGAGACCATCCTCGCGGAGCTCGCCAAGCTCAAGGACGGCGTCCCGGAGGACGAGCTGCACAAGGCCAGGGAGTACGCCAAGGGCCGGATGCTCATGCGGATGGAGGACACCCGCAACGTCGCCCTCTGGCTCGGCAGCCAGCGGCTCATGCGCGAGCACGTCATGAACGTCGACGACGTCGTGGCCCGCGTCGACGCCGTCTCCCCGGAGGACCTCCAGCTCGCCGCCCGCGAGATGCTCGTCCCCCGGAACCTCAACCTCGCAGTAGTGGGCCCCTTCCGCAACCCCGCCCGCTTCCAGCGCCTCGTAGACTCCGCCTCCCTCAACTAGCGCCCGCCGCGTAGGGGCGATTCGTGAATCGCCCGTCCCGCCCTGAGGCGGGAACCTGTCCCTCCCCGTCGCGGTGGCAGAGAGGCTCCGTTCGTGCTGAGGGAAATCGAAGCATGAACGGGGGGCTGGCAGGCCCCACCCCCTACGGGTACGGGTCCCCAACGCTCGCCGAAGCCTGAAACTCCCGCTCGTCCTCCCCCCAGAACCCCTTGATATACTCGAGCACGTCGATGATCTCCTGGTCCGTCATCTGCACGTCGAACCCGGGCATGTTGCTCTGCTGCCCCGGCATCATGAACGCCGCCCCGCCGCGCTTCGTCACCCGGAACAGGTACCCGTCGCCGTGGTGCCACGTGTGCCCGTAGTTGTCGTGCGGCGGCGCCGGCAGCAGCCCGTCCGGCCCCGGCTGGAACCAGTTCGGCTGCCCCTCGCCGCTCAGCCCGTGGCACGACGCGCAGTGCGTCACGTAGTTCGCCTGCCCCGGGTGCGCCGGCGTCGCCGTCGGCCCGACTCGCACTGCCGTCGCCCCCGGCGTCGACGCCGACCCGCCGCCCCCGGTCGACGCTCCGTCGCCGTTGCACGCCGGCATGGCGACCGCCGCCGATAGCATCGCGGCCAGGAGCACGACCGTGACATGACGTCGGCGCTCCAACAAGTACTTCACTGATACGCTCCTCCAACACCATTCTCGCGCGCTCGCGCCGTTTACGACGCTTTAGCGTCGTAAACGGGGTGCGCGCGTGGGCGCATGTAGCGCCCGTATTCGCACAGTGCTTTAGCACTGTGCAGGGCTTCATCTAGTGCGAATTCAAAGAGCTCGGGATTCTATTCCTGTTCTCATTGTACCGCCCGTGCCGGGAATCGCATTTAGCTCAGTTCCACCGCCATGACCTCCGCAAAATCACCAAAACCCTGCGTTGACAACCACAATATCTTGTGTCATAGTTGCCACTCCCTACCATAAACGGTAGCGGAAGAAGGAGAGCAGGCCAACAGTGCGGTGCCCATACTGCGACCACGATGATTCCCGCGTCACCGACTCCCGCGACGCCAGCGACGGCATCAAGCGCCGCCGCGAGTGCGCGCGTTGCGGCCTCCGCTTCACCACCGTCGAGCGCGTCTTCACCGGCGCCCAGCTCGTCGTGAAGCGCGACGGCCGCCGTGAGGAGTTTGATCGTGAGAAGGTCCGCCAGGGCATCCTCACCGCCTGCGCCAAGCGTCCGGTGTCGTCCCAGGCCATAGACCGGATGGTGGATGACATGGAGCGGCAGATAAGCGCACTGGCCAAGGCGGAAATCCCCGCCTCCTTGGTTGGCCGCATGGTTATGGAGGGCCTCAAATCCCTCGATCACGTGGCCTATGTGCGCTTTGCCAGCGTGTACCGCAACTTCGCGGACCTGGAGAGCTTCGCCCAGGAAGTGGAGGCGCTGCAGCGGGACCCGGAGCCCAATCTCGATGCCGCCCTTGAGGCACAGCTTTCCCTCCCCATAACCGGCGCGGAAACACCGGAAAAAGGGGTCAGACGACCCAAGAAACCGGCCGCCGGGGGATAGTACACTTCCCTTCCCCCGGCCAAACATCGGGGCCTCATGGGGCCTCTCGCTGGGCCTTGTAGATACACCAAGGGAGGAAAACGGTGGTTGATATTCGTTCTCGAACAGATGTAGAGCGGGATGCGGCCCTGGCCGACCTGCGCGACAAGCTCGCCGCCACGACCGAGCCCGCCGTCCGCGACGCCCTCAAGGCCGCCATCGACCGACTAGAGTCCGGCGCCCCGGCGGTGACGGTGGCCGGCCCCTCCCGCGGCCGTGTTGCGCGCGCCCTTGAGGCCACCGGCATGACCCGCCCCGAGGAGGGCGACGGCCCCCACCTGACCGAGAACGCCCAGCGCGTCCTCGCCCACCGCTACTACATGAAGAACGACCAGTTCCAGCCCGTTGAGGACGCCCGCGGCATGTTCCTCCGTGTCGCCCGCGCCATCGCCGAGGCCGACCGCAACTACGGCGCAACGGACCTTGAGGTCGCTGAGGCTGCGGACACCTTCTACGGCATGATGACCCGGCTGGAGTTCCTGCCCAACTCCCCCACCATGATGAACGCGGGCACCAACGCCGGCACCCTGTCCGCCTGCTTCGTCCTCCCCCTTGAGGACAGCATGTCGGACATCATGAAGACCGCCTCGGACATCGCCATGGTGCAGAAGTTCGGCGGCGGCACCGGCGTCCCCCTGTCCAACCTGCGGCAGAAGGGCGCCCACATCTCCAGCACCCACGGCAAGGCCTGCGGCCCCATCGCCGTCCTTCGCCACCTCTCCAGCGTGTCGACGATGATCACCCAGGGCGGCAAGCGCGACGGCGCCAACATGGCCGTCATGAGCGTCCACCACCCCGACATCGAGGAGTTCATCGAGTGCAAGGCCCAGGAGGGCGAGATCCACAACTTCAACATCTCCGTCGGCGCCACCGACGCCTTCATGCACGCCGTCGTTGACGGCGGCACGGTCGCCGAGATCGACCCCGTCTCCCAGCAGCCCACCGGCGTCGAGCGCGACGCCCGCGACCTCTTCAAGAAGATCGTCGAGGGCGCATGGCGCAACGGCGAGCCCGGCATGATCTTCCTCGACGAGGTCAACCGCCGCCAGCCGACGCCTCACCTTGGCTCCATGGAGGCCACCAACCCCTGCGGCGAGCAGCCCCTGCTCCCCTACGAGTCCTGCAACCTCGGCTCCATCAACCTGACCAGGATGTTGTCCTTCGGCCCCGACGGCGCGGAGATCGACTGGGACCTCCTCCGCTCCACCGTCCGCACCGCCGCCCACTTCCTCGACAACACCATCGACGCCAACAACTACTCGGTCCCCGAGATCGAGCGCATGAACCTGCTCACCCGCAAGACCGGCCTCGGCGTCATGGGCTTCGCGGACATGCTCGTCCGCCTCGGCGTCGCCTACGACTCCGAGGAGGGCGTCGAGATCGGCCGCGCCGTCATGCGCTTCATCGCCGACGAGGCCCGCGCCGAGTCCGAGCGCCTCGCCGAGCTCCGCGGCCCCTTCCTCGCCTGGGAGGGCAGCCGCCAGCAGCTCGCCGGCATGAAGCCCCAGCGCAACGCCTGCCAGCTCACCGTCGCCCCCACCGGCACCATCTCCATGATCGCCGGCTGCTCCAGCGGCATCGAGCCGATCTTCGCCCTCGCCTTCCGCAAGCACAACATCCTTGAGGGCCAGACGCTCTACTACATCGACAGCGCCTTCGAGTCCGTCGCCCGCCACGAGGGCTTCTACAGCGACGAGCTCGCCGAGTACCTCTCCACCGGCAGCTCCCTTCAGGACAGCGACGAGGCGCCCGAGTGGGTGAAGGACGTCTTCACCACCGCCCCGGACATCTCGCCGGAGTGGCACGTCCGCATGCAGGCCGCCTTCCAGGAGTCCACGGACGCCGCCATCTCCAAGACCATCAACTTCCCCAACAGCGCCACGGTCGAGGACGTCGAGCACACCTACATGCAGGCGTGGGAGACCGGCTGCAAGGGCATCACCGTCTACCGTGCCGGCAGCCGCGAGAAGGAGGTCCTCACCGCCGGCACCTCCGAGTCGTCGACGGCCCTCGCCGAGGTCTCCGAGCAGGAGGAGGGACACCGCACCATGCGGAGCCGCCCGCCCCGGGTCAGCGGCGTCACGGAGCGTGTCCGCACCAGTCACGGCAACATGTACATCACCATCAACTTTGACGGGGATGGCCGCCCCTTCGAGGTCTTTACCGTCCTCGGCAAGGCCGGCAGCTCGGACCAGGCGCAGCTGGAGGGCATCTCCCGGCTCGTGTCGATGGCCCTCCGCTCCGGCGTCGACCCCGCCTCCATCGTCGCCCAGCTCCGCGGCATCACAGACGAGCCCGTCTGGAGCGAGGGTACCCTGGTCCGCTCCGCCCCCGATGCCCTCGCCCTTGCGCTGGCGAGGGTCTGCGGCATGGAGCCCGGCAGTCCCTACGGCGCCCAGTTCGCCCTCTTCTCCAAGGAGTCGGCCGGTGGCGGCGTCGCCCTCCCCCTCGCCCCCTCCGCTCCCGACGTGACGCCTCATCTGACGCACTGGGGCCGGTGCCCCGAGTGCTCGGGGCCCCTGGTCTACGAGGAAGGCTGTCAGAAGTGCTACGAGTGCGGGTACAACAAGTGCGGCTAGCGCACACATAACACTGTCGAACACGGGGTCGGCTCACCACCGGCCCCGCGCAGATGCGGGGGCTGGCGCGTTGCGGCGACGTCGCCAGCCCCCGTTCGATTCTCCTCGCGGTTGACAGCCTCCCCCTGCTCAAACTACCCTACCTTCAACCTTACCAAGGAGTTGTGTCATGGAAGGCAAACCTATTGTGGAGATCACCTACTGCGTGCCTTGAGGCTACCTCCCGCAGGCGGCTTGGATAGCCACCGAGATTTTCGCGGACCTGGGCAACAAGGTAGCCATCACCGTCACCCCCGGCGACAACGGCGTCCTCAAGGTCACCTGTGACGACGAGGTCGTCTTTGACCGGCACAGTGAGGACGGCAAGTACCCGGAGTTCACCCGCATGAGGGGGATCAAGGGCGCCATCGCAGACTACGTCAAGGCCGCCGCCGTCTAGCTGCAGCCTTCCATCCAAACGACATCGGACTCGCCTCCGGCCACATGCCGGGGGCGAGTCGCTTTTCTCCCCCAACCCCCCCTCGCAACCCCCGCTCACTGCATCGTCGTTCCTGCGAAGGCAGGAACCCCGACAAACGCGACCCCCTCCAAACGCGTAGGGGCGACCCTCGTGGCCGCTCCCCTGCCACCCAAACCCTAGCCGACCGCCCCGCGGTTTGGCATAATGGGCGAAACCTGCCGCCAAGCAATCGCGCACCCGCGTCTTCAAGGCGCGTTCGCGGTCAAAGGAGGAAGCCATGGTGGTTGAAGCCCCGTTCGACCGTTCCGTACAGGACGTCGGCAACATCCTGATGATGGAGCACGTCAACGTGCTCGTCCCGGACCAGCGCCTCGCCCAGATCTTCTACATCTCCGGCCTCGGCCTCACCCGAGACCCCTACATGATGGTCGGCCAGGACAACATGTGGGCCAACGCCGGCAAACAGCAGTTCCACCTCCCCACCCGCGGCCAGCAGGTCCTCCGCGGCGTCATCGGCATCGAGGTCCCCGACATCGAGGCCCTCAAGGCCCGCCTGGAGGCCGTCAAGCCCCTGCTGGAAGGCACGCAATTCTCGTGCTCCGTCGATGGCGACGCCGTCCTCGCCACCTGCCCGTGGGGCAACCGCTTCCGCTGCACCCAGGGCGAGGCCTACGCCAACGAGTGGCCCGTCGGCATCCCCTACGTCGAGTTCGAAGTCCCCGCCGGCGCCGCCGAGAAGATCGCCCGCTTCTACCGGGAGATCATCGACGCCCCCTCGACCGTCGAGGACAACGTCGCCCACGTCCGCATGGGACTCAGGCAGGAGCTCCGCTTCCGCGAGACCGACGAGGAGATCCCCCCGTATGACGGCCACCACATCGCCGTCTACATCTCCAATTTCTCCGGCCCCCACGCCTTCCTGAACGAGCGCGGCCTCATCACGGAGGAGACCAACCCGTACCAGTACCGATTCGAGGACATCGTCGACCTGGACACCGGCGAGACCCTCTTCAAGATCGAGCATGAAGTCCGCAGCGCCACCCACCCCATGTTCCAGCGCTCGCTCGTGAACCGGAACGCCTCCCAGAACCTGCAGCAGTACGTCCACGGCCGGGACGCGCTGGTCCCCTGATTAATGAAGGAGGTGGTGACGATGGCTGAGTCCGGCGTCAAGGTCAGCCTCGGGTCCGGCGGCACCCGCATCGAGCTCGAGTGCGAGCACCAGAGCGGCGTGCTCTACACCGTCCCCGGCGAGATGTCCTGGGTGTGCACCCCGGAGATGCTTCACGCCCACGCGCTGGCCGGCTTCCTGCGGGAGCTGGTCAAGCTCGAGTCCCCCGCCGTCGAGGCGCTCATGCAGCGCTGGGGCGTCTACTACCGCGAGCGCCCCGTCGCCGCCCACACCGCCGCCGGCGAGGCCGAGGGGGGCGCTTCCGAAGCGTAGTCGCCGGGTATCGAACAAAAAAGAGGAGCGCCCAAACGGGCGCTCCTCCGCTTCTGCGAGGTTGTCGGTTGCGGCTACTCGTCGTTCGACTGGCCTGCGAGACTCACGGGCACCGGGAAGGTCGCGTCGCTGGCCGTCTTGCGGCTGGAGTCGTCCTCCCAGTAGAAGGAGCTGTCCGGCGAGTTCAGGAACTCTCGCTCTTCGCCGCACCGCTTGCACTGTCCCCGGCTGACGGGGCCTGCCGGCGTGTCGATGACCCAGTGGTGGGCGCACCGTGACACAGGCAGGGCTTGAGCATTCGTTTCCAGCAGGGCTTCCTTCTCCAGGTTCATGGCAGCTACTCCTTCGCTCACTTGAACGATTCTGCAATCTCTACACCGCCACCCTAGCACACGATTTCGTCTTTGTCAAGCATTTTACGGCAAAAACATATTTTACGACGAAATCCTCATTAACCCTTTGACACCCCAAATTCCACCGGGCTACAATGGTTGCGAGTAGGTAACTCCCCCGCTTTGTAGCTATGGACGGTACTCGACTAAGCATCCTGAACAGCTTGCAGCGCCGCCCCGCCACCGTGGACCAGTTGAGTTCTGAACTGGGCATGGCGGCAGCGGCGGTTCGCCGTCATCTCGAAATCCTCCAGCGCGACCGCCTCGTCGCCTTCGAGCCTATCCGCCGCAAGCCCGGCCGCCCCGAGCACCTCTTCGCCCTCACTGACGAGGGTCAGGAATTGATGCCCAAGCGCTACCACCTCCTCCTCCAGCGCCTTCTCTCCAGCATGAACGGCTCCCTCAACGGCAACGGCGACGCCGCCAAGGCCCTCCTCACCCAGGTCGCCCGCGTCATGGTCGAGGAGCACCGCGCCCGCGTTCCCGAGGACGAGGAGATCGACCGCGTCGCCCTCCTCCGCCGCATCCTGGAGGACGAGCAATTCTCCCCCGCCGTCGAGGAGTCCCCTGACGGTGTGCAGGTCACCCTCCACAACTGCCCCTACCGAGGCGTCGCCACTCATAGCGAGGTCGTCTGCACCCTCGACCGGGAGATCATCGCGGAGGTCCTGGACGCCCCGGTCAGCAGCACGGGCCGCATCAACCAGGGCCATCCCCTCTGCACCTACGACACGTCCCCCCAGCAAGTCTAGTTCCCTCCCTCGGAAACCTGCTCCTCAAGCCCCCGTTTTGAGACTCCTCCGTAGCTGCCGCGCCTTTGCGTTTCTCCCCCCTCTGGGTTATGATGAGCCTAGTAGGGACTGCTTCGCCGCCCCTCTGGAGGTTCTATGAGCCCGAGAATGCTGAGAAACAGCATCATCTATGTCGTCATCACGATCGCCGTCATCGCGATGTTCTACACGGTGTTCACGCCCAACGCGCGCTCTGAGGAGCTGCCCATCAGCCAGGTCGTGCAGATGGCAAAGGCGGGCGACATCACCCGGATCGAGATCAATGGCGACAACCTCTTCATCACGGGCATCGGCGGCCGCACCTACACCTCCCGCAAGGAGGCCGACTCCAGCCTGGTCGAGACCCTTGAGCGCGCCGGCATAGACACGGAGGCCGCATCCGGGCCGGAGATCGTCGTCAAGGGCACCAGCGGGCTCGGCAGCTTCTTCGGCCTGCTGATCAACTTCCTGCCGCTCATCTTCTTCGGCGGCCTGCTCCTCTTCATGATGCGCCAGGCCCAGGGCTCCGGTTCCCAGACCATGAACTTCGGCCGCAGCCGCGCCCGCGTCGTCATGGCCAACCGCCCCACCGTGTCCTTCTCCGACGTCGCAGGCGAGGAGGAGGCCAAGGAGGAGCTCGCCGAGGTCGTCCAGTTCCTCAAGTTCCCGGAGCGCTTCACGTCCCTCGGCGCCCACGTGCCCCGGGGCGTCCTGCTCGCCGGCCCGCCTGGCACCGGCAAGACCCTCCTCGCGAGGGCCGTCGCTGGCGAGGCCGAGGTGCCCTTCTTCTCCATCAGCGGGTCGGAATTCGTCGAGATGTTCGTCGGTGTGGGCGCCTCCCGCGTCCGCGACCTCTTCGATCAGGCCAAGCGCAACGCCCCCTGCATCATCTTCGTTGACGAAATCGACGCCGTCGGCCGCCATCGCGGCGCGGGCCTCGGCGGCGGCCACGACGAGCGCGAGCAGACCCTGAACCAGATCCTCGTCGAGATGGACGGCTTTGACACCGGCACCAACATCATCATCATCGCCGCCACCAACCGGCCCGACATCCTCGACCCTGCCCTGCTGCGCCCCGGCCGCTTCGACCGCCGCGTCGTCCTCGACCTCCCCGACGTCGTCGGCCGCGAGGCCATCCTGAACGTGCACTCCAAGGGCAAGCCCCTGGAGCCCGGCGCCGACATGCGCACCGTCGCCCGGCAGACCCCGGGCTTCAGCGGCGCCGACCTCGCCAACCTCGTCAACGAGGCCGCCATCCTGGCCGCCCGCAACGGCAAGAAGTCCATCGGCACCCTCGAGTTCACCGAGGCCATCGACCGCATCGTCGCCGGCCCGGAGCGCAAGAGCCGCGTCTTCTCCGAGCACGAGAAGCAGGTCACCGCCTACCACGAGGCCGGACACGCCCTCGTCGCGCGGAAGCTGGAGCACGCGGACCCCGTGACCAAGATATCCATCGTCGCCCGCGGCGGCATGGGCGGCTACACCCGCCTGGTCCCCGACGAGGACCGCCACCTCTGGAGCAAGCAGCAGTTCAAGGACATGCTCGCCGTCTCCATGGGCGGCCGCGTCGCCGAGGAGATCATCTTCGTCGACGTCACCACCGGCGCCAGCAACGACCTCGCCACCGCCACCAACATCGCCCGGCAGATGGTCACCCGCTACGGCATGAGCGAGAAGCTCGGCCCGCGCACCTTCGGCAAGCGCGAGGAGCTCATCTTCCTCGGCCGCGAGATCTCCGAGCAGCGCGACTACAGCGACCGCATCGCCGAGGACATCGACGCCGAGGTGCACCAGCTCGTGAACGAGGCCTACACGCTGGCACGCGCCACCCTGCAGAACAACAACGACAAGCTCCACCAGATCGCCCAGTACCTCATCATCCACGAGACCGTGGAGGGCGATGAGCTGCAGGAGCTCTTCGACTCCGACGCGCCCGCGGCCGAACGGGCGGCGCCCGAAGCGGCCACGGCCGTCGCCGAGCCCGAGCCGGAGCCGGAGGAGAAGAAGCCGTCCAAGTCCCGGCAGCGGACGCCAAGGAGCTCCTCCGGGCCCAACACGGCGCCCGCGCCGGCATCCTAGCGAAACCCAGCGTCGGGGGGCGTGAGCAGCGCCCCCTGCTTGTCTAAACCGCGCGCATTCGTATGCGCAGGGGGTCAGATGCCCGCACAGACCAACGTCCACACCTTCTCGTCCCTGGAGCCCTCCTGGGACCCCCTGGTGCCCGATTGTGAGGTCAAGGCCTTCTTCCTCTCCCACCGCTGGCAGCGTCTCTGGTGGGAGAGCTTCGGTGAAGGCCGCGAGCTCCTGCTCCTCGCCTTCCAGCACGACGGCGAGACCATCGGCATCGCGCCCCTGCAGCGCCAGGACGACACTATCTCCTTCCTCGGCGACACCGACCTCTTCGACTTCCACGACTTCATCATCCCCCAGGGCTACGAGCCGGACTTCTACCGCAACTTCCGTGACTACCTGCTCACCCAGGAGTGGCGCTGCCTCTACTTCCCGTCGCTCCCCCAGTCGTCGCCCACCCTCCGCCACCTGCCCCTCCTCGCCGAGCAGCAGGGCTGGTCGTGCGGCGTCGAGCAGGAGGACGTCTCCCCGACGCTCGATCTCCCCGCCGACTGGGACGCCTACCTCGCCGGCCTCCGCAAGAAGGACCGGCACGAGCTCCGGCGCAAGTTCCGCCGCCTCGAGAACTCCGGCGGCGTCGACGTCTACTGCTACACCAGCGCCGAGGACGTCGAGGCGCGCCTCGACGCCTTCTTCGCCCTCATGCGCATGGGGCGGGAGGACAAGCACCGCTTCCTGACGCCGGAGCGCGAGGCCTTCTTCCGGGAGATGGCCGTCGCCCTCGCGGGCGTGAACGTCGCGCGGCTCTGGTTCATGGAGAAGGACGGCGCCCTCGTGTCGTCCTGCCTTTGTTTCGACTACTGCGGCCGCCGCCTCCTCTACAACAGCGGATTCGACCCCGCCTACGCCGACCTCAGCGTCGGCCTGCTGCTCAAGGCCACCACCATCCGCGACGCCATCGAGCGCGGCCTGGACTCCTTCGAGTTCCTGCGCGGCGACGAGCACTACAAGTACCACCTCGGCGGGGTGGACCAGGCCGTCTACCGCATGACCGTCGTCAGGGACGGCGGCCCGGTGTAGGCCGCCGGGGAGCGGGACGCCCATGCGCATCGCCATGCTCTGCTACCACTCGAGCCCCCTGGCGCGGCTTGGCGAGCGCGAGGCCGGCGGCATGAGCGTTTACGTGCGCAACTTGGCGCAGGCCCTCGGACGCCAGGGAGCGCGGGTCGACGTCTTCACCCGCCGCCACAACGCCGAGGCCCCGCCGGTGACCGGCATGGGCGAGGGCGTCCGGCTGGTCCATGTCGACGCAGGCCCGCCGGAGTCCGTTGACGGCCCGTTGCAGCCGTACCTGCGAGACTTCGTCGAGGGCGCGCGAACCTTCGCGGTGGCAGATGGCGCGGCGTACGACGCGGTGCACAGCCACTACTGGCTCTCCGGCCTCGCGGGGCTTGAGCTGGCCGAAGCGTGGGGCGCCCGGCACGTCGCGACGTTTCACACGCTGGCGGAGGTCAAGCTGCTGGCCGACCCCGGAGGCGTGGAGCCGCCCGCGCGCGGCCCCGCCGAGCGGCGCATCGTCGCGGACGCCGACGCCCTTGTCGTCTCGGACCGGCACGAGCGCGAGTTGCTTGCAAGGCACTACGACGCGCCGCGGGAAAGGGTCGCCGTGCTCCCCGGCGGCGTCGACACGGAGACATTCCGCCCGCTCGACAGGGCGGAGGCCCGGCGGCGGTTGGGACTGGAGGGTAAGCGGGTGCTGCTCTGCGTGGGCAGGCTGGACCCGCTCAAGCGGTTTGACCTCGTGGTCTCCGCGGCAGCATTGCTGCGGGAGCGGCATGAGGTGGAGGTGGTTGTGGTGGGGGGAGATCTGGAGAGAGACCCGGAGGCAACGCGCCTCAGCGCGCTGGGGGAGTCCCTGGGCATGGCGGGCAGCGTCCGGTTCGAGGGCGCAGTCCCGCACGACGAGCTGCCGTGGCGCTACACCGCCGCCGACGTCGTGCTCGCGCCCTCATGGTATGAGAGCTTCGGCCTCGTCGCGCTGGAGGCGATGGCCTGCGGCACACCCGTCGTTGCCGCCCGGACCGGCGGCCTCGCCTCCCTCGTCCGCGACGGCGAGACCGGCTACCTCGCCCCGCAGCATACGCCGGAGTGCTACGCCGACCGCGTCGAGGTCCTCCTCGCCAACGACGCCCTCCGTGAGGCCATGGGCCGCGCCGGGCGGGCGTGGGCGGAGTCCTTCTCCTGGGATGCCGTCGGGCAGCGTTTCGCCGCCTTCTATGGCGGGCTGCTCACGGCGGAGGCAGCGCGATGACCAAGGAAGAGATGCTGCAGCGCCTCCGGACGGCCTGGTCCGCCACCAGGTTCTTCCTCGGGCAGTTCCGGAACTACATCGTCACCGGCCTCGTAATCATCATCCCTTTGGCGGCGACCATCTTCATCCTCCGCTTCATCTGGGACTTCCTCTACAACTTCCTTCTTCCCCTCTTTGAGGTCGCCCAGTCCAGCATCCCCTTCATCGCTGGCATCTACCTGCAGATCATTATCGTCGTCATCATCCTGGCATTCCTGTACGCCCTCGGCCGGGCGGCCCGCTCCGCCGCCGGCGGCCAGGTCGAACGCTACTGGCACGGCGCCATCGAGAGCATCCCCGTCGTCCGCAGCTTCTACCGCGTCGTCCGGCAGGTCGTCGATATGTTCTCCGCCACCAACCCCCTCGCAAACCAGCCCGTCGTCGTGCTGGAGTACCCGCGTATCGGCGCCCTGGCCCTCGGCATGGTCACCAGCCGCTTCGTCATGCCCGACGGCGAGGAGTACCTGACCGTCTACATCCCCACCATCCCCATTCCCACGTCCGGCTTCATGACCTTCGTGCGGGAGAGCGAGGTCACGCCGACAGACATCACCTTCGACGAGGCCATGCGCATCATCTTTTCGGGCGGTGTGCTGTCCGAGGAGATCACCCGCGAGCATTTCGAGCGAAGGCACAGGGTGGACGAGGGGGAGCCCGACGAGGAGAGTGCGGCCCTTGCGGCCGAGCGGTCGACGATGGACTAGTCCGCGGTCAGGTCCGCCTCGAACCACCGCCGCCCGCCGGCGCGTTGGAACCCGACGGACTCGTACAGCTGCCGAGCAGTGTTGTTCTCCGCGTCGACGGTGAGCTCGATGGTCCGGGCCCCGCGCTCCAGCAGCAGCCGCATGCCCTCGAGGAGCGCCGCGCGGCCCAGCCCCAGCCCCTGGAGGCGAGGGTGCGCTCCGAGCATGAGGATGCTCCCCGCCGCTGCCGGCGGCTCCCCGACGGTCATCGTCGAGCAATACGCGGCCACGTCGTCCCCGCTGACCAGCAGCGCCACGCCCTCCGCCGTCGTGCGGCTCATCCCGACGCTGTAGGCGATCTGCTCAACGGTGTTTGGCGAAAACCCCCACTGCCCTCCGAACGCCGCGTTCTGCGCCTCGGCCAGTGACGCCTCGTCGCCCGCCCGGAACCGCCGCGACGCGATCCCCGGCGGCAGCTCCGCCGCCGGCGCCGTCGAGCCTTCCCAGCGCAGGATCACGTGCCGCCGCACCTCGGTGAACCCCATCCGCCGCAACGCTTCCGAGTGCCCGGCGTCGTCCTCGGGCGAGGGCGCCCGCGCCACCGCGGCGCCCCGCTCGCGTCCCCGCTCCTTCGCCCACGAGATCAGCATCGCCCCGGCGCCCCGGCGCCGCTGTTCGGGCAGCACGCCGCCCTCCAGCACCACGCTGCCGATGGGCAGCTCCCAGTTGAGCAGCATGTACCCTGCAAGAGCCCCGTCGATGGTGGCGAGCATGCAGTCGGCCTCGGCGTCCATGCCCGGGACGCGCAGCCGCTCGGCCATGAAGGAGGCGTCGAGAGCGGCGGGGGTGCCTTCCATGCCCTGTACCGCGTTGACCAGGGCCACAAATTCGTTCAGGTGGTCCCAGGAGAAGGCGTGAAGGCGCGGTTGCGGTGTCGTCATAGGGTGTGGCTGTGCCTTGACAAGGATAGCTCATTGTAGCAGAGTGACTGCCAAGCCGCCCTTGTCCATCGGGGCCCCGCCCTCCATGCTGGAATGTGGGACCGCCGCCCGGGCAGGGGCGCGTCGCGTAATCGCAGCCGCGCTGCGCCGTTTGGAGCACACTTCGGACCGGCCACGTCCCGGGTACAAGGAGGATACGTCTATGGAGCCTTTGGAAACGCCGGAACGCGCCCTCGTCTTCACCCCCCATCCCGACGACGCAGAGGGCGGTTGCGGCGGCACGGTCGTCAAGTGGATCAAAGAGGGCGCGGAGGTCTTCCTTGTCCTCGCCACCGACGGCCGGGCCGGCACCAGCGACCCCGACGTCTCGATGGAAGAGCTCGTCGTCACCCGCGAGCGCGAGCAGGCCGAGGCGGCCGCCGTCATGGGCATCAAGGAGGTCGTCAACCTGCGCAACCCGGACGGCGGCCTCGAGGACACCCGAGAGTTTCGCGGACAACTCGTGGAGGCAATCCGCCGCTTCAAGCCGGACGTCGTCCTCACCACCGAGCCCTACCACCGGCTCCAGCACGCCCACCGCGACCACCGCATGATTGGCGTCGTGGCCCAGGACGCCTGCTTCCCCTACGCCCGCGACATCCACCACTTCCCCGAGCACCGCGCCGCCGGCCTCGAGCCGCACAAGGTGGGCGCCATCCTCTTCTGGGGCTCCGAGGACCCGGACGTATTCTGTGACATAACGGAGACCGTCGACCAGAAGATCGAAGCCCTGGCCAAGCACGCCAGCCAGTTCGGCGGCCGAGACCCCGGCGCCTTCTCCCGCGGCCGCGTTCGCGCCAACGGCGAGCGCGTCGGCGTGGAGTACGCCGAGATCTTCCGCCGCGTGACCTTCCGCCGCTAGCGGCCGCGCAGCAGTCGGCGGCCATTCGATGCAGGCGCCATGTCGACCATCGGTGAGCTCAACGAGGGGTCGCTCCACCGCGCCCTGAAGGCGCGCTACACCGCCGCCGGCAGCGAGACGGAGAGCACCATTGACGGCTACGTCGCCGACGTCGTCTCCGGCGGCCGCATCATTGAGGTCCAGACCGGCGGCTTCGGCCCCCTCCGCGGCAAGCTGGAGCGCCTGTTGGACGCGCACCCCGTCACCCTCGTGCACCCCATCGCCCGCGACCGCTACATCGTCCGCCTCACCGACGCCGGCGCCGAGGCGTCCAGGCGCAAGTCCCCTAAACACGGCTCGGTCTTCGACGTCTTCACCGCCCTTGTCAGCATCCCCGCCCTCCTGGCACACCCCAACTTCACCCTCGACGTCGTCATGACCGTCGAGGAAGAAGTCCGCGCTCCCACCGCGCGCCGGAGCTGGCGCCGTGGCCCCTGGACCCGCGTCGACCGCCGCCTCATCGACGTCGTCGAGACCCACGCCATCCCCTCGATGTCCACCCTCTTCGCCATGCTCGACGCCTCCCTCCCCGAGCGCTTCACCACCCTCGACCTCGCCGCCGCCATGAAGTCCACGCGCCCCCTCGCCCAGCAGGCCGCCTACTGCTTCCGCGAGTCCGGAGTCATCGAGATTTCGGGCAAGTCCGGCAACGCCCTCGTCTACCGCCGGACGGGGTGACACAGGAAGGATGCACAAAGAAGTCAGGGATGGGAGACTCGGACTAACAACAACGTAATCCCGGCGAAAGCCGGGATCCAGGGGAGTGGGGCCGGGGCAAGAAAATCGGGCGGGGCAGCCTACAGGGAGAGAATAACCCGCTCAACCTCGTCGGACTCAGCCGAGAGCTCCCGAAGCGGGATGTCCGCGATCTGGTTCGCCAGGTCCGGGTCCTTGAGGCCCGTCCCCGTCAGGATGCACACAACCGTCTTGTCCCGGGGGATCAGCCCGTTGCCGACGCTCTTGATGAGGCCCGCCACCGACGCCGCCGAAGCCGGCTCGCAGAAGATGCCCTCCAGACGCGCCAGCAGCTTGTACGCCGCCAGGATCTCCTCGTCCGTCACCGCGTCGATGAGCCCGCCCGACTGGTCCCGCGCCTCGACGGCCGAGTGCCAGCTCGCCGGGTTGCCGATGCGTATGGCCGTCGCGATGGTCTCCGGGCTCTCCACGATTTCCCCCCGCACAATGGGCGCCGATCCCTCAGCCTGGAAGCCGAACATCTGCGGCGTGTGCGTGGTGGCCTCCAGCTCGTGGTACTCCTTGAAGCCCTTCCAGTAAGCGGTGATGTTCCCCGCGTTCCCCACCGGGATGCACAGGTAGTCCGGCGCGTCGCCCAGCGCGTCCGAGATCTCGAAGGCAGCCGTCTTCTGCCCCTCGATCCGGTACGGGTTGACCGAGTTCACCAGCGCGATCGGGTGCCGCTCCGAGAGCTCCCGCACGATGGCCAGCGCCCGGTCGAAGCTGCCGTTGATGAGGAGGATGTGCGCCCCGTACGCGATCGCCTGCGCGATCTTGCCCCGCGCCACGTTCCCCTTCGGCACCAGCACCACCGTCGAGAGGTTGCAGTGGGCGCCGTAGGCGGCCGCTGAGGCGCTCGTGTTCCCCGTGGACGCGCAGATGATCGTCCGGCTCTGCCGCTCGATGGCGTTGGCCACGGCCATCACCATGCCCCGGTCCTTGAATGAGCCCGTGGGGTTGCACCCTTCCAGCTTGAAGTAGAGGTTGTCCAGCCCCAGTTCCGCCGCCATCCGGTGGGAGCGCACCAGGGGCGTGTCGCCCTCGCCCAATGAGATCATAGGCGTCGAGGACGATATGGGGAGGTGCTCGCGGTACGTCTGGAGGACACCCTGGTTCATCGAATGCTCCGCATTGCGCTGGTGACAGGATAACCCTTGGCCGCGTATCTGAACAGGGGTTACGAGGCCTCGACGCGCAGCAGGTTGTGCACCGCCGCCACCGTCGGCAGCTCCCGCAGCTCCGCCAGCGCCGCCTGCATGGCCGCCTCCAGCGCCGGGTGCGTCGTGATGACGAGGTCCGCCGTTCCCGCTAGGTTGTCCGCGTCCTTCTGGATGACGGAGGCGAGGCTGATGGTGTGGTCGCCGAAGACATGGGCGATCTGCGCCAGTACTCCCGGCTGGTCCGCCGCGCTGACACGGAGGTAGTACTGCGTCTCCAGCTCCCGCATCGACCGCACCGGAAGCGGCGCCTGCCCAGCCCGAGCGCTCTCCACTGCCGTGTCATTGGCGCACGCCAGCAGGTCGGCGATGATCGCGCTCGCCGTCGGTGATGGCCCGGCGCCGCGCCCGTGGAATACCACGGGGCCCACCAGGTCGCCCTGCACCTCGATGGCGTTGAAGGCCCCCTCCACCTTGGCCAGCATCGTCTCCCGGTGCAGCAGCGCCGGGTGCACGCGCGCCTGCACGGCGCCGTCGATGCGCTGGGCGATGGCCAGGAGCTTGATCTCGTAGCCCAGCTCGTGCGCGTACTGGAAGTCGTCCGCCTCCAGCGACGTGATGCCCTCGCAGTGCACCTGGTCCGGCGTCACCGGCGTATGAAAGGCCAGCGACGCGAGGATGGCGAGCTTGAACGCCGCATCCCGCCCCTCGATGTCGTTGGCCGGGTCCGGCTCCGCGTAGCCCAGCTCCTGCGCCTGCGCCAGCGCGTCGCTGAATGCCAGCCCCTCCTGCGACATCTTGGTGAGGATGTAGTTGGTGGTGCCGTTGATGATGGCGCGCACGGAGCTGATGTCGTTCGCCAGCAGGTCGTGCTGGAGCGGCCCGATGATGGGGATGCCTCCGCCGACGCTCGCCTCGTACCGCAGGCGGGCGCCGGACGCGCATGCCGCCGCCCGCAGCGCCGGGCCGTGCTTGGATACGGCCTCTTTGTTGGCGGTGACGACACTCGTCCCCTTCGAGAGCAGCCGCGTGAGGTAGTCCGCCGCCGGCTGCTCGCCGCCCATCACCTCGATGACGACGTCGATGCCGTCGTCATCGAGCACGTCGGTGAAGTCGCCGGTGAGCACGCCCTCCGGCAGCGCGGCGTCGCGGGGCGCGTCCAGCCGCCGCACGAGGGCCTTTCGCAGTTCGATGGGCCGTCCAAAGGCCTTGGCGGTCGCCGGGTCCAGCAGCAAGGAGGCAACGCGGCTGCCGATGAGGCCCACGCCAAGCAGGCCCACGCCGAGGGGACGCTTCTCTGCCATGCGGGTGGCTCCGCTACCGCTGCGGCTGGGGTGTGGGGATGGTGGTGGTCAGCCGGAGCTTCTTGGCCAGCCACGCATACTGGTTGGAGTCGAAGTCGGTCACCACGTCCTGCCGCCGCCGCTCCTCGATGACCCACTCGGAGACGGCCTGCGAGCGCAGGATCTCGAAGTTCTCGTCGGACACCATGCGGGACTCTTCCCGCTCCGGCACGTAGTAGATGAGGAAGAACTCCTGCCCCGTGTTCACGTCGAAGTCCGGGATGGGCTCGGAGAGCTCGCCAACCGGCAGCTCGTCGAAGATCAGGTCTGCGACGGGCTCCTCCAGCAGGCCGCGGGGCACCCAGTCGATCTCGCCCTCGCGCCGCAGGGTCTCGGCGTCCTGCGGATAGTCTTCCACCAGTTCCGAGAAGGTAGAGCCCCGTGCGAAGTCCGTGCGGGCCTCCTCGGCGTCTTCCCGCGACTGCAGGACTATCGCGTAGAGATGGACGTGCTCCTGCTCCCTTGGGATGGTATCCCCTACGAATTCCTCCAGCTTGATCCGGTACAGGTCCCGCTCGACGATCTCCCGGTACTCATCGTCCGTGACCTGGACCTGGTTCAGGAACTGCCGGTAGCTCTCCTGGAACTCCGTCTCGATCTCCGCCGGCGTCGACGAAGTCTCGTCGATGGTGCCGAGTATGCGAGACCGCACCTCGGCGTCGAGCTCCTCCTCCGTCACCAGGATCCCGCGCTGCTGCGCGCCCTGCACGATGAGCTCGTTGGTCGCGAGGTCCTGCACCATCTGGAAGGGCACGGTGCCCAGGTTCACGGTCTGCCCGCCGGCCTCCGTCTGCCGCTGCACCATGCGCATGAGCTTGACCAGGTAGCCCATGTCGTATTCAACGTCGTTGACCCGGACGATGACCTCGCGCGGCGGCAGCACGAAGCTGGTCACCCACCCGTAGATCGGGATGGCGATGACCAGCAGCACGACTACCACCGCAATGGCGATGGCGACCTTTTGCCGTCGCTTGTCCCGTTCCAGGTTGCCGCCGCGGTTGCGCCGGCTCAGGTTTGCCGCCAGGATCCGCTGTCTTTCCACTGCGTGTCGCGTCCTGTCCCTTGGTCTTGTTGCATGACAGCCCGCCGTAGTGCTACGGCGGGCAATGGGTCATATGAACTATAAACGCTCAGTCGGCCAGAAGGGTTGCAGGCGGCGCCGGACCTAGCCGTGCCAGCCCGTCACCCGGACGTGCTCCGGCGTGTACGGCAGCAGCGCGATGTGCCGCGCCCGCTTGATGGCTTCCGAGAGGATGCGCTGGTGCCGCGCGCACGTGCCCGTCCGCCTGCGGGGGCTGATGCGTGCCCGCTCCGTGATGTACCGGCGCAGCATCCCCACGTTCTTGTAGTCGATGACGGTCCGCTTCTCCACGCAGAACGCACATACGCGCCGGCGCGGGGGGTAGAAGCGGCGTCCTCGCCCGCCTGATCGTCCGCGCGGACCCCCGCCGGGCCGAGGCCCCGATGGCCCGCCGCCCGGCCGTGCGCCTGGCGGCGCGCCGCTCGGCGCCCCCGATGGCGCCTGTGCCGGCGCAGCCGGCGCCGTGCTCTGCTCTCCAGTTGTCGTCATATCGCTAATGGTCCTCCACGATGCTCTTGGTGCCCCGAGTACTAGAAGGGCAGGTCGTCCGGCTCCGTCGGTCCGCCACCGAATCCTCCGCCTGACTGCCCGCTGAAGCTCCCGCCGGAGAAGCCCTCGCCGTCCCGGTCGGGCCGGTTGAGAAAGCGAACGTCATTGGCCGTGACTTCGCTCGAGAAACGCATGGTGCCGTCGTTGGCCTCATATTGCCGGACGTGCAGCCGACCCTCCACGTATACCAGGCTGCCTTTCTGCAAATACTGGTTGCAGAGCTCCGCCAGTTGCCGCCACGCGCTGACACGGAACCAGTCGGTCTCCTCCCGTCGCTCGCCGCTGCCGTCCGTGTATCTGCGCGAGGTGGCGACGGAGAAGTCCGTCACCGCCGTGCCCTGCGGCGTATACCGCATCTCCGGGTCGCGGCCCAGGTGGCCGATAATGGTGATCTTGTTCATGGTGACCATGGTTGCCCCGCCTCCGTTCCGGCAAGGTGTGTGACATCCTAGCTCTCGATGCGCACCAGCAAGTGCCGCAGGATATCCTCGGACAGGCCGAGGGCGTTCTCCAAAGGCCGCGTCTGGTCCGGGTCCGTCGTGAACTGGGTGAGGAAGTAGTTCCCCTCTGTGTAGTCCTGGATTGGGTACGCCAGGCGCCGCATGCCCCAGTTCTCCTGGTTGGTCAGCTCGCCGCCCGCCCCGGTGATAATCCCGTGGATGCGTCCCATGGTTCCATCGACCTCTTCCTGGTCCAGGGCCGGGCTTAAGACAACGACAAGCTCATAGTCTCTTGGGTTCGCCAATCCACTTTCCTGCCGCCCAAAAGAACATGAGCGGTCTTCTCAAATTTGCATCGGATAGTATAGCACAGCTAGGAGCGCCCTACCAAATCGGGCGCTCCCAGCGACGGTGCCTGTTGTTCATCCGGGGCCGTCAGCCGGCAGCCCCAACCATGCCTACTCTACTTCCGCCTCGACAGGCGCGTAGCTGCCCGTCGCCTTGAGGCGCTCCTCCCAGATGCCGTCCATCTCGTCCAGGATCCACTGCGGCTGCCGGGCAAGGTGGACGTTCCGAGGCGCCTTGTTGGGGTCCCTGATGCCGCGAAGCCCCGGCGGGATCGCCTGGTCTTCACGGTTGCGGCCCTGGCGCGGCAGGTACAGCTTCTGGTTCGCCTCCGGGTCCCTGTAGACGCACTTCGGCTCGCCGCCGTCGGCCACTACGCGCGCCTCCTCCAGCATGCGCCGGCGCATCATGATGATGCCCTGGTCGCTGCCGCCAAGGTGCTCCTGTGTCCGGTCGGCGAGGGCGCCCTGGCCCACCCACGCGATGAAGTCCTGGTTCATCACGTGCGTGTCGATCCACCGGCCCGTGACCTCGTCCGTCAGCGGGGAGGTCCAGTAGTGAATGCGCTCCTGCTCGAAGGGCGCGTCGCCGGGGACGGGTACGTTGAACCACGCCACACTCAGTGTGTTCTCGTCGTCGATGGGCACCCGCCACTCGAAGTGGCCGACGTACAGCGCGTTGGGCCACAGGCAAACGCGGCCCACCGTCCACATCTCGTGCTCTTCATTGGTGTCCTCGGACACGCGGCGGTAGACGATGCCGTGGTCGAACTCGTCGAAGCCGACCTTGATGTGCGCCTTCGGTTCCGGCCCGCGGCCCACGCCCAGCACCCGCGACCAGCGGCCGTGCAGCCACTCGACGTGCACCGGGTCGATGCTGTTCTCCTGGCACTGGAACCAATTGCAGGGGATCTCCGTGTAGACCACCTGCTTGTAGCCCTTGTCGTAGAAGCGGTCGTAGTCCGGAACCAGCGGCGTCGGCCCGGGGCCCATGTAGACCCAGAGCATCCCGGCCTTCTCCTCGACCGGGTACGCCTTGATCTTGATCCGGTCCTTGAATCGCGCGTCCGGGTACGCGACCTCCTCGAAGGGTTGCTCCAGGCAGGCGCCCGTGTGGTCGAAGAGCCAGCCGTGGTAGTTGCAGCGAAGGCCGTTCTGGTCCTGGATGCCGTACGAGAGGTCGGCGCGGCGGTGCGGGCAGTGCAGGTCCACCATCCCATAGTTGCCGTCCTTAGCCTTGTACAGTACCAGGTCCTCGCCCATCAGCCGCATCTGCTTGATCGGGTTGTCGTCAAGTTCAGCCGCCGCCGCGACGGGCATCCAGTAGCGGCGCATCAGCTCGCCCATCAGCGTGCCGGGCCCGACTCGCATAAGTTCCATGTTCTCTTCATAAGAAATCATGCTGTCCCCTTCTCCCCCCAAAAGATCGTCCGAATGGATTTGGGCCTCCCAGATTCTACACGCTTATGGCAAGGATGACTAGCATTGCAGGTACGAAACTTGGCAAGGGAAGGAACGTCGGATCTCCCGCCCAGAAACGCACTGGCACCCCTGGCGCAACCGCCCGGGGTGCCGTGATCTCACGAGTTTTTGCGAGTCCGACGCCTACACGCCGGGCATCTTGTCCATGGGTTCCGTGCCGTCCAGCGCCAGCAGCCGGTTCATCGCGTTGGTGTACGCCTTCGCGCTGGCAACCAGGATGTCCGTGTCCGCCGCGCGGCCGCTGTAGATGCGGTTCTCGTGCCGCAGCCGCACCGTCACATCGCCGACGGCGTCCAGCCCGCCGGTGATGGCGCGTACCGTGTAGTCTTCCAATCGCGGCCGCACGCCGATGACCGCGACGACGGCCTTGCAGACGGCGTCCACCGGCCCGTTGCCCTCCGTGGTCTCCGTCTTCTGCGTGCCGTCCGGTGTCGTCATCGTGATGGTGGCGGTGGGGATGCGGCCCGAGCCCGTCTCGATGGCCACCTCCTCGACGCGATAGCCCGTCTCATCCTCGACGCGCCGGTCCTCCGCCATCAGCGCCTCCAGGTCGCGGTCGGTCACCTCGCGCTTCTTGTCCGCCAGCTCCTTGAAGGCGGCGAAGACGCGGTCGAGCTCGTCCCTGTCGAGGTCGTAGCCCAGCTCCTCCAGCCGCGCGCGCAGCCCGGCCCGGCCGCTCAGTTTCGCCAGCACCAGGCTCTCGCCCGTCCACCCGACGGTCTTCGGGTCCATGATCTCGTACGTCGTCTTGTTCTTGATGACGCCGTCCTGGTGGATGCCCGAGGCGTGCCGGAAGGAGTTGAGGCCGACGATGGCCTTGTTTGGCTGCACGGGGAAGTTGGTGACCTCGCTCACCATGCGGCTCGTCGGGTAGATCTGCGTGGTGTCCACGCCCACCGTGGTCTCGAAGTACTGCTGGCGGGTGCGGATGCTCATGATGACTTCTTCCAGGGCCGTGTTCCCCGCCCGCTCTCCGATGCCGTTGATGCACCCTTCCACCTGCCGGGCGCCGGCCTTCACCGCGGCGAGGCTGTTGGCGACCGCCTGCCCCAGGTCGTTGTGGCAGTGCACGCTGATGATCGCTCTGTCGATGTTCTCCACGTTCTCCCGGATGCTGCGGATCAGCTCCCCGAACTCCTCAGGGATGGCGTACCCCACCGTGTCCGGAATGTTGATGGTGGTGGCGCCGGCATCGATGGCCGCTTTGATGATGGCGTACAGGAATTCGGGATCGGAGCGCGTGGCGTCCATCGGCGAGAACTCCACGTCCTCGCAGTAGCCCTTGGCCCGGCTCACCGCCGCGACGGCCATCTCGAGGACCTCTTCCCTGTTCTTGTGCAGCTGGTGCTGCATGTGCACGTCGGAGGCGGAGATGAAGGTGTGGATGCGCGGGTGCGCCGCCTCCCTGATCGCCTCCCACGCCGCATCGATGTCGTCCGGGTTGGCGCGCGCCAGCGAGCACACCGTCGATTCCCTCACCTCGCGGGCGATGGACTTGATGGCCTCCATGTCGCCCGGCGACGACGCCGCAAATCCCGCCTCGATGATGTCGACGCCCAGCCGCTCCAGCTGCTTGGCGATCTCCAGCTTCTCGTCGGGCGTCATGGCCGCGCCGGCCGCCTGCTCCCCGTCCCGGAGCGTCGTATCGAAGATACGCACTCGGTCCTGGTCTTTGACGTTGCTCTCCGTAGTCATGGCTGTTTCCTTCTTCGGTCTCTGTCGGTTGTTTCGTATCGATCGGGCTCCTATGACAGAGGACGTCCGCCCCTGGGGGCGGGAAGGAATGCGCAGACCCGCCCCGATGCCATCGGGACGGGAACTACGCCGGTTCCCTCCTTATTGCACATACCGCTGCTCCTGTTTTCGGCGTCTAAATGGTCTGCTGCAGCCACGGCATCATGTCGCGGAGCTCCTTGCCCACCTTCTCGATGGGGTGCTCCGCCGCCTCCTGCCGGGATGTCCTGAACCGCTGCAGCCCCTCGTCGTTCTCCGCGATCCACTCGCGCGCGAACTCGCCGCTCTGGATCTCCTTCAGCACGTTCTGCATCGTCTCCCGCACGTGCTCGTCCACCACCCGCGGCCCGCGGCTGTAGTCGCCGTACTCGGCAGTGTCGCTGACCGAGTAGCGCATGTACGCCATGCCGCCCTGATACAGCAGGTCGACGATGAGCTTCACCTCGTGCATGCACTCGAAGTACGCCACCTCGGGCTGGTACCCGGCCTCCACCAGCGTCTCAAACGCGGTCTTGATGAGGGACGTGATCCCGCCGCACAGCACGGACTGCTCGCCAAAGAGGTCCGTCTCCGTCTCCTCCTTGAACGTCGTCTCCAGGATGCCGGCACGGCCCGAGCCGACGCCGGCGCCGTACGCCAGCGCCAGATCGCGCGCGTTGCCCGACGCGTCCTGATAGATGGCCAGCAGCGAGGGCACGCCCATGCCCCGCGTGAAAATCTCGCGCATCCGGTGCCCCGGCGCCTTGGGCGCGATCATCATCACGTCCACGTCCGGCGGCGGCACGATCATCTTGAAGTGGATGCTGAACCCGTGCGCGAACATCAGCGCCTTCGACGGGTTCAGATGCGGCGCGATGGACTCGTTGTAGACGTCCCGCTGCCGCATGTCCGGCACCAGCACCATCATGACGTCGGCCTTCTGCGCGACCTCCGCGACCTCCGCCACCTGCAGCCCGGCCTCCTCAGCCTTGCTCCAGGAGTTGCTGCCCTTGTACAGCCCCACCATGACGTTCATGCCGCTGTCCTTCAGGTTCAGCGCGTGGGCGTGTCCCTGGCTGCCGTAGCCGATGATCCCGATGGTCTTGCCCGCCAGCAGGGAGAGGTCCGCATCCTTCTCGTAGTACATCTGGGCCATGCCGTTGTTCCCCTTCCGATTCTCGATATGGTTTGACGCCCTACCCCGGGGGCAGTACCGCCGAGGTGTGAGGCGCCTCAGTCTCCGTGTGCCGTCCGCCGCCGTTCATCCCCCACGTTGGCGCCGCCTGCGACGCCGTTTCGTCGCGGTAGCTTCCACGAACCATCGCCAGCCGCCCGCTGCGCATGATCTCCAGCACGCCGAACTTCCGCATCAGCAGCTCCAGCGAGTCCACCTTGTCCTCGTCGCCCGTAATCTCGACGATCAGCGAGTCGTGCGACACGTCGACGATGTTCGCGCGGAAGATGTTGGCGATCTGCATGATCTCGTTGCGCGTGTCCGCGTCGGCCTTCACGCGCAGCAGGCACAGCTCGCGATGGACCGTGTTCTCCTGGTTCAGGTCGGACACCTGCACCACGTCCACCAGCTTCCGCAACTGGGTTGTCACCTGCGCCAGCAGCGTGTCGTCGCCCTCGACGACAAAGGTCATGCGCGACAGCCCCGGCGTCTCCGAGTGCCCGACGGCCAGGCTGCTGATGTTGAAGGCGCGGCGCCGCACCATGCTGACCACCCGGTTCAGGACACCGGGCCGGTCGTACACCAGCGCGACCACCGTGTGCTGTTTGATTGCCGGGTTCTGCGTCATCACGAGCGCCTTTCCAGAAGCCTGGGGTCCTCAACCATCTGCGCCACGCCGGTCCCTGGCGGAATGAACGGGTACACGTTCTCCGTCTGCTCCACGTGGAAGTCCACCAGCACCGGCCCGTCCCACGCCATCGCCTGCTCGACCGCCGGGCCCACCTCGTCCTTGGTCGTCGCGCGGATGCCGAGCATGCCGTAGGCCTCCGCCAGCTTCACGAAGTCCGGGTTGCCCGTGTAGAGCGTCGCCACGTAGTCGTGGTTGTAGAAGATGTCCTGCCACTGCCGGACCATCCCCAGCGAGAAGTTGTTGATCAGCGCGATCTTCACCGGGATGTTGTTCTCCACCATCGTGGCCAGTTCCATCATGGTCATCTGGAAGCCGCCGTCGCCGGCGAACGTCCACACCGTCCGGTCCGGCGCCCCGACCTGCGCGCCCATGGCCGACGGCACCTCGTACCCCATCGAGCCCAGCCCGCCCGAGGTGATGAAGCTGTTGTGCTCCTTGAAGTTGTAGAGCTGGGCGGCCCACATCTGGTGCTGGCCCACGCCCGTCGCGATGATGGCCTTGCCGTCCGTCATGTCGGAGATCTGCTGGATCACGTCCTGCGGGCGGATCTGCTCGTCGCTCTCGTCCCGGAACAGCGGGTGGCGCAGCCGCAGCTCGTCGATGTGCGCCAGCCACTCGCGCCGGTCGGCCCGCTCCACCAGCGGCGTGAGCTGCTGCAGCACGTGCTTCACGTTGCCGACGATGCCCACCGTGGGCGGCACGTTCTTCCCCAGCTCCGCCGGGTCGATGTCCACGTGGACCACCTTGGCCCGCGGCGCGAAGAGGCTCACCTTGCTGGTCACCCGGTCGTCGAACCGCATCCCCAGCCCGATGAGCAGGTCCGAGTCGTTAATGGCGTGGCTTGCAAACGCCGAGCCGTGCATCCCCGGCAGCCCGATGTTGAGCACGTGCTCCGCTTTCATGGAGCTGATGCCCAGCAGCGTCGTCGATACAGGGAACTGCCCCTTCTCCGCGAACTCCTGCAGCTCTTTGTACGCCTGCGAGATGATGATGCCGTGGCCGGCCATGATCACCGGCCGCTTGGCCTCGGCGATCAGCTCAGCCGCCCGCTTGATTGACTCTTCGTCGGCGTACGTGGGCGGCGGGTAGCCCGGCAGCTCGACCGTCTCCGGGTACTCGAACTCCGCCTCCTCCACGAAGACGTCCTTGGGCACGTCCACCAGCACCGGCCCGGGCCTCCCCGATCGCGCCAGGTAGAAGGCCTCCTTGATGACGTGGGGCAGGTCCGCGGCGTGCATCACCAGGTAGTTGTGCTTCAGCACCGGCAGCGTGACGCCCGTCACGTCCGTCTCCTGGAAGGCGTCCTTGCCGATGGCCTCGCGCGCAACCTGTCCCGTGATGGCCACGACGGGCACCGAGTCCATCATCGCCCCCGCCAGGCCCGTCACCATGTTCGTCGCCCCGGGCCCGGACGTGGCGAAGCACACGCCGACGTTGCCGGTGATGCGCCCGTAGCCGTCGGCCGCCATGGCCGCGCCCTGCTCGTGCCGCACCAGGATGTGGCGCAGCCCCGGGTACTGGGGCAGCGTCTGGTACAGCGGCATGATGGCCCCGCCGGGGATGCCGAAAATCGTGTCGACACCCTCGTTCAGCAGGGCCTGGCATATGATCTGTCCGCCGTTCAGTCTCATCGTTCCTCTCCGGTTTCCGCCGCCGAGGCGGCGGCGCCCCGGCAACAAAAATACCCGTCCCCAAAGGGACGGGCTCACTGCTACCCGCGGTACCACCCTCTGTTGTCCCGGCGAGACATGCGACAACCCGCAGTCCCTCGGGACCATCTCAGGATGCTGTAACGGTGCAACCGTAGGGACCTACCGTCGGACGCACGCTGCGTTCCCTCGGCCCCTCCGCTCAAGGGCGAGTTCGCGACCCTGCCGCTATCGGCTTTCCACCAACCGCCGACTCTCTGAAGCGTGAACTATCGCTACTACTCCCTGTCAAAGCGTTTAGGTCTAGATGGCGTTATTCCGTAACAGCTTACTACAAGCTGACGGATTGTCAACGTCACACTGCTACAACGGCATACCGCCAACAAGGGTTCCATAGCTGTACCCGCCGCCTCACCATCGCCTTGCGCCCCGCCATTGCTCTTGCTATGCTCCGCAAGCTATGGCGGACAGCGGAATGCCTGCGGGGCCCCTCATGGACGAGGTCCTCTACGAGCGCGTCATCCACGACAAGCCGTGGATGTGGGCCCTCGTCAACACCGAGTTCCAGCCGACACCCCCGCCGCGCTTCAGCACGGACCCGTGGGCGTGGTGGCTCCTCGTCTACCGCATGATGGTCGACGACTGGTCCTTCGAGTTCCACACTCCCGGCACCCTGCTCGCGGGTGAGGAGGAGCCGCTTCCCAACTTCCACGTGCACCTCACGCGGCGCGCTGGCGGCGAACTGGAAGAGGGCAGGGCATTCGGAGAGACCCTGTGGGAGGCCACAGGCCGAGCCGTCCTCGACGCCGTCCGCCCGAAGTAGCAGTCCCTACCCCGTGACAGCCCGCTTCAGCCCCTCGGCGAACTCCTGCACCATGTCGTCCGCCTTCTTCTTGATGAGCGGCTGCCCCGGTGCCGGCATCCTTGTCACTCTCCGCGCCGCTCGCGCACCCACGCACCCAGCCCCACCAGCGCCATCACAGCCAGCGCTGCCAGGGCCACGATGACGATGATAGTGCTCTCGTTGGAGCTTGTGGCATCCGGAGCGGCATCAGCGGCGGAGGCAGAGACGCCCGTGTCATCGGCGCCGGCGGACTCAGCGGCTACGGCGCCCCGCGCCATAAATGCCACAGGAGCAGCCGCCGGCGCCAGGCTGAATCCCTCGCACTCCAGGCGCATGTCGGTCAGGTCACGCACGTTGGACACGTCCGGCAGATCGCTGTCATACCGGAAGACCGGATCCACTGTCATCTCCTCAGGGGAGATCACCGTGTTCAGCCGCGTGACGTACGGGTATTGGAGTTGCAATTCTCGCAGCAGCGGGTGGCCCACAGCCACCTCCGCCGACGGGCCGGCGTACTCCGTGATGAAGGCCTGCCCTGCGTGCTCGTCCGCCTTCTGCCCCATCAGGATACGGTAGTTGTTGGAGGCGCCGTCCAGGGAAAAGACCAGTTCATCGTCGGCTATGGTTGCGGCTGCGTAATTGGCAGGCGCGGCCTGCTCCTCCGCGTAGACCCAGACCATCACCGCCATGTTCGGGTTGGCGGCGACCGCGGTGAGCCGCAGCGGGATCATCGGCGCCCCGGAGGGGTAGGTCACCTTCACCGGCTCCACGTCCTGCACCCCAGCGTCGGGACGCAGCTTCATGGCCAGGAAGACGAAGCCCTCCTCTACGTACACGTCTATCAGAGGCTCCATCGCCTCCGTGACCCGGTAGCTGTTCTCCCGCAGCTAGGTCACCAGCGCGTCAGGATCCTCGGACCCTACCACGTCGAACCCATAAGGGCCTACTTCTCCACTGGCAAAGACCTCCACGTCCAAGGGGGCCGCTGCTTCTGCCATGACAGCCATGACCTCAGGAGGGGGACAGTCGGGCAGCGGGGGGAGAAGAAACACCGGATCCGTCGCCGCCTCCAGCTCGGTGAAGGCCGCCATCGCGTCCTCCGGTACCTCTACAGCCTCGGCCGGTATGGCGTCCGGCAGGGGCAGGATCCAGGAGAAGTCCGGCGCGGCGCCGGTGTACTCGATCTGCACGTAGGCCGACACCGTGCCGTCGCCGTTCTGGGTGAAGATGATGCGCTCGGCGTTCTGGTCCACCGGGGTGTCGATGCAGAAGAACCCGCCGCACGCCGAGACGGACTGGACGGCAAGGAGTCCGGCAACGCCTACCGCCAGCAGGGCCAGAACAATCAGCGCACCAGACCGCTTCACCATGCCCATGCTCCCCTCCACCCTTGGGCTTCCTCTTGGAGAACAGACGCCGGCACAGCGCCCGGGGTTCCGCTCCTGTTCCCTACCCCGCGACAGCCCGCTTCAGCCCCTCGGCGAACTCCTGCACCATGTCGTCCGCCTTCTTCTTGATGAGCGGCTGCCCGAGCTGCCCCAGCCGGCCCGAGAACTGCACGTCCGCGCCCACGCTCATTTGGGTCTGCCCCGGCGACGGTTCCGTGATCACCGTCTCGACTGACGACGACACCCCCGCGCCGACGCGACGGTCGTCAGCGCGCGCTTGCAGCCGCCACGTGCCTGCGTCCCGGTCCTGCTGCACCTCGACGCGGCCCGTCAGGTTGAAGCCGATGGGCCCGACGCGCACTCGCACCGCACCGCGGTACGTGCCGTCAGGCTGTTCTTCCACGGACTCGACGCCCGGCATGAGCGACGCGGCACGGGGGACGTCTGAGAGGATTGCCCAAACGCGGTCCTGTGGGGCGTCGACGGTCACGTCGTAGGTGAACTTCACTGACCGAGCCCCAGCGCCTGCTCCAGCGCCCGCCGCGTGAACACCACGGCCATGTCGCGCTTGTACTCGGACGATCCGCGGAAGTCCGCCAGCGGGTCCACCTGCCCCGCGACGGCCTCCGTCGCCGAGCGGACGGCGTCCGGCGTCACCGGCTGCCCCGCCAGCGCCGCCTCGACGGCTGTCGCCCGCACCGGCGTCGGCGCGACGGCGCCCAGCGCGACGCGCACGTCCGCGCACATGCCGTTCTCCACCCGCGCCACTGCCGCGACGGCCACCGTCGCGTAGTCGTCCTCGGTTCGCGGCAGGAACTTCAGGTACACGGCCCGCGTGTCTGCGGGCTGCGCCGGCACGATGACCTCCGTCAGGAGCTCGCCCGGCTGCAGCGCCGTCTCGTAGTAGTCGACGAAGAGGTCCTCGATCGGCAGCTCCCGCGTCCCGCCCGATGACGCCAGCACGACGCGCGCGCCCAAGGCCATCAGCGCCGGCGGCGGGTCCTGCGCCGGATCGGCGTGCGAGAGCCCACCCCCGACGGTCGCCATGTTGCGGATGCGCACCGTCGCCACGCGGCTGTACGCCTCGGCGAGCAGCGGCGCCGCCAAGGCCACGTCCACGCTCCGCTCCACCTCGCGGTGCTTCGTCAGCGCGCCGATGCGCAGGTCGCCGTTGCTGCGAGTGATGCCGCGCAGCCCCGGCACACCGCCGAGGCCGACAAGGTGGTCGGCGTAGACAAGGTTCTGCTTCAACAGGTTGACCATCGCCGTCCCGCCGGCGATGGGGCGCGCGTCCTCGCCGTACTGGTCCAGCAGCGAGAGCGCCTCGTCCAGCGACGTCGGCGCGTGGTAGATGAAGTCACGCATGCTGCCGCGCCGCCTTCATGATGGACTCCAGGATCTGGTAGTAGCCCGTGCACCGGCACAGGTTGCCCATCATCCACGCCTTCACCTGCTCCTCCGTGGGCGAGGGGTTGGCGTCCAGCAGCGACTTCGCCGCGACGATCTGCCCCGACGTGCAGATGCCGCACTGGAAGCCGCCGTTGTCGATGAAACTCTGCTGCAGCGGGTGAAGCTCCCCGTCCTGCGCGACGCCCTCGATCGTCGTGATGTCCGCGCCGTCCGCCTGCACGGCAAGCGTGATGCACGATGCCGTGATCTCCCCGTCGAGCAGCACCGTGCACGCCCCGCACACACCGACGCTGCACGTCTCCTTCGTCCCCGTCAGGTCCAGGTCGTAGCGCAGCATGTCGACGAGCGTCCGGCGGGCGGGCACCTGCACCTCGCGGGCTTCGCCGTTGACCGTCAGCCGTACCGTGTAGGATGCGTCAAGCGTAGTCATCTGGTATCCTTGCGCGAGTTCTGGGGCATAGTAGCGTAGCTATCTGGCAGTGGCAAGGGGAGAACGCATGACCACGCTGAAAGTGTTCGGGCAGCCGCTGGGCCGCGTCGACGGCCCGGAGAAGGTCACCGGCCAGGTCCGGTACTCGGCCGACGTCACCCTGCCCGGCACCCTGTGGGGCAAGTCCCTCCGCAGCCCGTACCCCCACGCGCGCATCGTCAGCATCGACGCCTCCGCCGCGAAGGCGCTGGCCGGCGTCCACGCCGTCCTGACGGGCGACGACGTCCGCGGCATCCTCTTCGGCCGCCGCCTCCGCGACGTGCCCGTCCTCGCCTGGGACGAGGCCCGCTTCGCCGGCGAGCGCGTGGCGGCCGTCGCCGCCGAGGACGAGGACATCGCCCAGGCTGCGCTCGACCTCATCGAGATCGAATACGAGGAGCTCCCGGCCCAGCTCGACCCGCTGGAGGCCATGGAGGACGGCGCGCCCCTCATCCACCCGGACATGATGAGCTACGTCGGCTACCCGCAGCCGCCCGAGAAGCCCTCCAACGTCTTCATCCACAGCGTCTGGAACAAGGGCGACATCGAGGCCGGCTTCGCCGAGGCCGACGTCGTCGTGGAGAACACGTTCACCGTGCCGCGCCAGCACCAGGCCTACCTGGAGTCCCACTCCTGCGTCGTCTGGATCGACAATGACGGCGTGGCGCAGATATGGGCGTCCAACAAGACCCCCTACAACCTGCGCCAGCAGCTCTCCGACGCCACCGGCGTGCCCTCGGACGAGATCCAGGTCAACTTCGCCGCCATCGGCGGTGACTTCGGCGGCAAGGGCTCGCCGATGGAGATCCCGCTGTGCTACTACCTCGCGAAGGCGAGCGGCCGGCCCGTGAAGATGGTCATGGACTACATGGACGAGTTCATGGCCGCGAACCCCCGCCACGCCGCCGTCATGCAGGTCCGCACCGGCGTGAAGCGCGACGGCTCGATGACCGCCCACCACGTTCGCGGCATCTTCGACAGCGGCGCGTACGGCGCGTACAAGCCCGGCGTCAACCTGATGGGCTTCTCCCACGCCGGCGGCCCCTACCACACCCCCAACGTGAAGGTGGAGGGCATTCAGGTCTACACCAACAACGTCCCCTGCGGCCACATGCGCGGCCCCGGCGAGCCCCAGGCCGCCTTCGCGATGGAGTCCCAGCTCGACATGGTGGCGCGCCAACTCGGCCTCGACCCCCTCGACGTGCGCCGCGTGAACGTCGTCAACCCCGGCGAGGCCGACTCCCTCAACCACACCTTCCAGGGCGTCAACATCCGCGAGACCCTCGAGGCCGCCGTCGAGGCCGCCGAGTACGGCACGGCCAAGGCCCCCAACGTCGGCCGCGGCATCGGCATCGGCGACAGGCCCCCCGGCGGCGGCCAGTCGCATCTCTCCGTCACCCTGAACCCCGACGGCACCGCGGAGCTCTCCACCCCCATCTTCGAGCAGGGCACCGGCAGCTACACCCTCGAGGTGCAGGTCATCGGCGAGGAGCTCGGCCTGACCGCCGACCGCATGCACGTCGGGGTCTGGAACACCGGCATCGTCGACTTCGACTCGGGTGTCGGCGGCAGTCGCGTCACCCGCATCGGCACGCAGGTCGCCTACGCCGCCGCCCAGGAGGTCAAGGGCGAGCTTCTGCAGGCCGCCGCCGGGGCCCTCGGCGTCCCCGCCGACCGCCTCACCTTCGCCGACGGCGCCGTCCGGGTCCGCCCGACGGGCGAGACCCACGCGTGGCCCGAGCTGCTGCAGCGCCTCGGACGCTCCGTCACCGGCAAGGCCGAGTTCGCGGACACGGCCCTCCCGCCCGTCACCGCCTACGTCGCGCAGATCGCGGAGGTCTCCGTCGACCCGGAGACCGGACAGGTCAAGCTCCTGCGCCTCACCTCCGCCCACGACGTCGGCAAGATCGTGAACCCCATCGGCCACCAGGGGCAGGTGAACGGCGGCGCCATGCAGGGCATCGGCTACGCTCTCATGGAGGAGCTGCAGGTGGAGGACGGCCGCGTGACCACCCTCTCCTTCGGCGACTACAAGATCCCAACCATGAACGACCTGCCGGAGATGCGCACGGTCCTGGTCGAGTCGGAGAGCGGCGTCGGCCCCTACAACGTCAAGAGCATCGGCGAGAACTCCACCATCCCCGTCGCCGCCGCCATCGCCAACGCCGTCGAGGACGCCGTCGGCGTCCGCATCAAGGACCTCCCCATCACCGCGGAGAAGGTCTACCGCGCGCTGAAGGAGAAGCGGCAGTCGTAGGCCGCGCCGCCTCGACGCCGGCCGCGTGATTTGATCCGGGAGCAAAAGCGAAAACAATTCCCGCTTCAGCTACGAAGCTGTGCTTTGTTTTCGAATTGATTGCGAAACAATCCTAGCTAAGCCGGGGATTGTTCCCGAAACAATTCGTAGCTGGGCCAGGGACTGTCAGATACGAATTGTTTTGTTTCTCTTTTCTTGCCCCGCTCCCTGACGGGGTGCAGGGAAGGGAAGAGAGGACAGAGACCAGCGTAGCCGGACAATGGGGAATGGACGAGAAGGGGACGTCACGGGCGGCCCGCACACATTACAACCGGAGGTAAACATACATGGGCACCTACCGCATGTACACCGGCGACGACGGCGTGGCAGCGTGGGAGGAGATCGACCTCGACGCCATGCCGGACTGGACGAAGGGCATCGACGTCACGCAGATCCGTTTCGGCGTGAGGCCGCCGGGCGTGCTGCAGGACTGGCACCCGGCCCCGCAGCGCCAGTTCGTCATCATCCTCTCCGGCCAGCTCCAGATCGGCTTCGAGGATGGCTCCACCAAGGTATTCGGCCCCGGCGACGCCCGACTCGTCGAGGACACCACCGGCAAGGGCCACACCACCATCGCCCTCGGCGACGAGCCCTGCGTCACGGCCACAATCGGCCTCGTGGACCAGGGTTAGCCCATTCGACTCGCCGCAACCCCGAAGAATTATCAATCCCCCGGTAGGAGCCGGGGGATTGATACCAGGGGGGCTTGTTGGCCTCCTGAAGGGTTGCTCTCCCAGCCTTCAGGAGGGTTGATACAGTTTCATCCTGCATTAACGCCTTGTCAAGGATACTGTACCATATATGCATATCCACTTTTGATATACTGTCTGCTATAATGGACTCAGAAGGCATTGAGTCGCATGACATAACCTGACGAACCCGCCCGCCGAGGGGATCCTCCGGGCCATTGGAGACTGTGAATGGACCTGAAGTCGCTGCAAGTCCTGTGCGCCATCGCGGAGTTGGGCAGCGTGTCCAAAGCCGCCGAGCATGTCGGCATCAGCCAACCCGCCGCGAGCCGACACCTCTCCTCCCTGGAGACGGAGTTGGGCGAGTCCCTCGTCTACCGCGGGAAACGCCCCATCCAGCTCACACAGTTCGGCTCAGCGTTTGCCAAGCGCGCGTCTCCCCTCGTCCGGGACCTCATGGAGCTCTCGCCCAACGACCCCGGCCTCGTCGAGGACAGCACCGTCACCATCGCCTCGACGTACGACTTCACCGTCCACGTGCTCCCCTACCTTGTGCAGTCCGCCGGCCTCCAGCATCCGAACATCCCGCTCAACCTCCTCTCGGGCACCAAGCCCGCGGTGCTGACCATGGTTGAGCAGGGCGAGGCCGACTTCGGCCTGGTGGCCAGGGGCAACATTCCGCGCAACTTCTCCTTTGACCCGCTCTTCACGTCCAATTCGGCCCTGCTGACGCCCCTGGGTCACCCTCTCTCCGAAGAGGAGGACCTCTCGATGGACAAGATCGCCCAATGGCCCTTCGTCAGTTGGCGCCGCGGCTTCCTGTCCGACCGGGACTCCGTCGACCGCTACCGCCGGGGCCGCGTCTACTTCAAGTCAGTGCTCACCCTCGACAGCGTTACGAGCGTGAAGACCTTCGTCAGCCTCGGCCTCGGCATCACCCTCGGCCCGCGCTTCACCATCGACCCGTGGGACGAGGGGCGCATGAACGTCGTGTCGCTGCAGGACGTCGTTCCCGGCCGCGAGTACGGCATCGTCACCCTGCGCGGCAAGCCCCTGTGGAAGAGCGGCAAGCTTCTGACGGACCTCCTGCATGAGGAAGTGCTCTCCACTGAGTTCCTCAACCACTTCCCCTTCGGCCTGTAACGCACCCGGCGCTCGACCCGCGAGAGCCGGCAGGGCCTGTCCGACGCGCCTTCCCTGCTGCGCGCAAGATTTCGCATCTCAGCGTCGCCGGCGCGCCGGTTTCCGCCGGGCTATAGACTTTTCATAACCCCAGGAGTACCCTCCCCCACACAGCGGCCATCAGGAGAAGAGGAGGATTGTCATGGCCAAAATCGTAGGAGGGTTTGCCTCGTCCCACAGCCCGCTGATGAGCCTCACCGGCGAGCTATGGGCAGTCCACGCGCAGAACGACCTGCGCAACCGTGAGTTGGTCCAGCCCCCGAACGGCAGGCGCGTCACCTATGACGAGCTCCTTGCCGACGCCGACCCCGGCATCGCCGAGCTGGCGAACGTCGAGACCTTCACCGACCGGGTGGCAAACATACAGAAGGGCCTCGACGACCTGAAGGCTCGCTTCTCCCAGACGGACCCGGACATCGTCGTCATGTTCGGCGACGACCAGAGCGAGTTCTTCTTCGACGACAACATGCCGTCCATCAACGTCTACTGGGGCGACTCCATCAAGGTCCTCCCCCGCACCATCACCCCCGACATGAGCGAGGCCCGCAGGATGTCCTCCATGGCCTACGGCACCCGCGAGTACGACCACCCCGTGCCGTCTGACCTGGGCCTCTACGTCATCGAGTCCTTGATGGACCAGGACTTTGACGTGTCCCACACCAAGTACCTCAAGGAGTCCTACGGCGGCACAATCGGCCCCGCGACATGGTACCTGGACCACTCGCGCACCACGCAGCCGCGGCCCTTCGGCCTCCCGCACGCCTACGGCTTTGCGGTGGCCCGATGGTTCGACGGCAAGACCCCGCCCATCCTGCCGATCTCCATCAACACCTGCTACCCGCCCAACTGGATCAGCCCGCGCCGCGCCTTCGCCCTCGGCCGCGCCGTCCGCAAGGCCATCGAGGAGTGGGACAGCGACAAGACTGTCGCCTTCGCCTGCACCGGCGGCCTCAGCCACTTCGTCGTCGACGAGGAGCTGGACAGGCTCGCCATCAAGGGCCTCGAGGCGGCCGACCCGGAGATCCTCACCGGCCTCCCGCGCGTGCGCCTGCAGTCCGCTACCACGGAGACCCTGAACTGGGTCGCCGTCGCCGGCGCCATGGGCGACACCAAGATGGAGACCATCTGCTACGAGCCCGGCTACCGCACCCCCGCGGGCACCGGCTGCGGCTGCGCGGTCGGCATCTGGGAGTAGCGCCGGTCCAGCCCCCTGCTCTAACCCGAAATGAAGAGGGGACGGCCACACGGCCGTCCCCTCTTTGTGTACTTCCGTTCGCCCTGAGGGAAATCGAAGGGTGAACGGAGGCGCCAGCTTATCCTGGCGCCCCTACCGCCACTCGCCGTCCGGCGGGTAAACGTTGGTGCACACGCGACGGATTGCGTCCCCGTCGCGCCAGTCGGCGACCGCGTCGCGCCACTTCAGGTAGTGGGGCGCCTGCCGGTGCGCCTCCAGCGCCGCCTCGTCCGTGTACACCTCGTACAGGTGGATCTGGTTCGGATTGTCGTTGTCCTGCAGCACGTCGAAGCGCAGGCAGCCCGGCTCGTCGCGGTTGGAGCCGATGGCGTCGCCCATCATCTCCTCCATGAAGGCTTCCTTGTGCTCCGGCTTGATGTTGATGGTCACCATCAGGACGATCATGGCTTCTCCCTTCCCGGTTGTGTTTGCGCACCGCGCGACTCGGCTGCGCGTGCGCTCGGCGACCCCATCATACTACGGCTCGATGGCGACGACCCGCCCCGCGTACTCCTCGCTCACGTACGCCACCCCGTCGAGCACGGCGACCGACGTCGGCCCAATGAGCCCCTCGGCCACCACCGTCCGCGCGCCGCGCTCCGCCAGCAGCAGCCGCCCGGGGTGCTCGCTGGACCGGCCATATCCCTTCGATGCGACCGCGAGCATGTCCGAGGTGTACTCCGTCACCAGCATCGCCCCGCCGGGCAGGAAGGCCACGTCCGTCGCCGTGGTGAACCCGGTGGCGTACAGCGTCGTCTCGCCCGCGTCCAGCGCGTCCCCGTCGCCGTTCCCGTCGAACATCCGGAAGACCCTCGCGCCGCCCGAGGGGAACGGCGCGCCCGTCAACGTGGCGAGGTACACCGCCCCGTCGGGCCCCGTCGTCATCCCCGTCGGCACGGGCTCCGCCTCCCCGGAACCGGTCCCCAGATCGAAGGGGATGGGACCCGGGTCCGCGTACAGCACGATCTCCCCCTCGAGCGTCACCCGCCACACCACGTTCGCGCCCGCGTCGCTGACCAGCAGGTCGCCCGAGGGCAGCCGCGCCAGGTCGTAGGGGTTCAGCAGCGGCTTCGTCGGCTCCGTGCCCATGACGTCCTGCCCCGTGATGCCCCTCGGCGCGTCGCCCGGCCGCAGCGCGTACACCTCGCGAAAACCCTTGGCGCGCGCCTCGCCGACGATGAAGTACGTGACGCCGCCGTCGATGAGGGCCGCCGACACGCCCGCCGGCGCGCCCTCCGGCCCGTCGGCCAGCCTGGGCAGCAGGCCGGCGTGCACCGTGGTGTCCCCGTCCGTCTCCACCAGCAGCAGCCGTCCCGTGCCGAGCTCCGCCAGCAGCAGCCGCCCGTCGTCCAGCGCCGTCAGCCCCCTCGGAGACGCAAGCCCGTCGACGACCACGCGCTCCACCTCGCCGCCGCACGCGAGCGCCAGCGTGATGGAAATCGCGCAGAGAGACATGAGCAGGACTCGAATCCTGTGCATCATCGCCTACAAGTATACGGCCCCGCCCTTCTGCAAGAGGGCGGGGCCGTGTGGTTCTCGTCCAGGATTGCCGCTAGCCCGCCAGCACGGCCTCGATGTTGGCCAGCGCCTCGGGCGTTACCCAGTTCTTCCATTCCTCCGTGTTCTTGAGGAACCAGTCCGCCGACGCGGCGAAGTTAGAGCCGGATTCGTTCATGTAGCCCTCCACCGCAAGCTGGTTGCCCGCGTTGAAGTCCCACTTCGTCAGCAGGTCCACCAGGTCTTGCTGACCGGCAAGCTCCGATCGGATCACGATCAGCACCTCCGCCGTGGGGTAGGCGCAGCCCTGGTCGCCGTCCCAGCACGCGTCGGTGTAGGGTGGCTCTTCCAGGAGCGTGTAGCCGCCCAGCTTCGTCTGCAGGTCGTGCGCGAGCACGGTGGGGCCCCAGTAGTGGAACAACACGTCTTCCTGCTGCTCGAAGGCGGACCGGATCTCCGCCGACAGCGCCGAGTCCGAACCGGGGTTCACGAGCTCGACGTAGTCGGTGAGGCCGTAGGTTACGAGCTTCTTCTGGTTGACGCCCTCGCACTCCCAGCCGGGGATGCAGTTGATCAACCGCGCCTTCCCCTTGGAGTCCGGTGTCACAAAGATCTCCATGTGCTCGGGGTTCTTCAGGTCCTCGACGGACCGCAGATTGGGGTAGGCCTCCGCCGTGTAGTTGGGGATCACGAACGCCGACTGCCAGTTGTCCTCCAGGCTGTTGCCGATGACCTCGATCGTGCCGGCGGAGATTGCCTCATCGAAGGCATCCTGCTGGTTGGGCAGCCAGATCTCCATGGTGATGTTGGTGTCGCCGCGGCGGAGGGCCTCCATCATCGGCACCGTGCCGCCGAAGATGGCCTCCGTGGTGTACCCGTAGCCGTCCTCCAGGATCCGCCGAGCGATGGCGTTCTGGAGCTGCGCGCTCGGCCAGTCCAGGTCGGAGAAAACCAGTGTTGGCTTCTCTGTCATCGCGTCGCCCGACGTGTCCGGCGCGGCCGGCTCAGTGGTTGTGGTCGTTGTCGCGGGCTCAGCCGCCGCTTCTTCCTCGTCGTCGCCGTCGCACGCCGCCACCGCAAACAGCAGCGCCATGGCGAGGCTTAGGAGAATCAGTGTTCTCGTCCAGCGTAGGCTTGTCATTTGGATACCCCCTATCTTCCACGTGAGCTCGGCCCGTTCAGGTGGTGTGTTGGCGTATGCGCCTTGCTCTAAAAGCTGTGGCCCCGTCCTCCGTCAGAAGGACGGGGCCACTATGCAATTATCGTTAGACTGTGTTACCCGATCGCCGCCTCAATCTTGGCCTGCGCATCGGACGTTACCCAGTTCTTCCAGTCCTCGGTGTTCTGGAGGAACCATGTGGCGACCTCGGGGTAGTCGGCCCCGGAGTCGTTGAGGTAGCCCTCAGCGGCCAGCTGGTTGCCGGCGTTGAAGTCCCAATTCTTGAAGAACTCAACCACGTCCGGCGCCTGCTCGATCAGGTCCGTCCGCATGACGACGAGGACCTCTGCCACTGGGTAGGCGCAAGTGTAGTCGGACGCGAAGCACTCGTCAGTGTGCGGCGCCTCTTCCAGGATTGTGTAGCCGCCGAACATGGTGTTCAGATCATTCGAGAGCACCGTCGGCCCCCAGTAGTAGAAGAGCACGTCTTCCTGCTGCTCAAACGCAGACCGGATTTCAGAGGCCAGCGCCGTGTCGGACCCCGGGTTGATCAGCTCCACGTAGTCCGTCAGATCGTAGTTCTCTATCTTTGCCTGGTTGATTCCCTCGCACTCCCAGCCGGGAATGCAGGTGATCAGGCGGGCCTTGCCCTTGGAGTCCGGCGTCACGAAGAGTTCCATGTACTCCGGGTTCTTCAGGTCCTCCACGGACGTGAGGCCGGGATTTGCTTCCGCCGTGTAGTTGGGGATGATGAAGGCGGACTGCCAGTTGTCCTCCAGGCTGTTGCCAATGACCTCGATCGTGCCCTCGGCGATGGCTGCGTCAAAGGCTTCCTGCTGGTTGGGCAGCCAGATCTCCATGGTGATGTTGGTGTCGCCGCGGGTCAGGGCCTCCATGAGCGGCACCGTGCCGCCGAACACCGCGTCGGTCTCGTAGCCGTAGCCGTCCTCAAGGATCTTCCGCGCGATGGCGTTCTGGATCTGAGCGCTGACCCAGTCCAGGTCGGAGAAGATGAGCGTCGGCTTCTCCATCATCGCGTCGCCCATTGCGTCGCCTGACGCGTCTGTCGTGGTCTCGGGAGCGGCCGCCGGCTCTGCCGCGTCATCCTCATCGTCGCCGCATGCCGCAACTACCAGCATCAGCGTCATGGCGAGGCTGAGCAGGATCAGCGCCCCCTTCCAGGTCATGGTCCTCATTGGTCTGTCACCCCTTTCTTGTTTTGGCCTCATTGCCTTGTTGGACCCTACTGCTTATCTACTTGGCCTCCGTGCTCAGCGCCTGCTGCCGCTCCTTCGCCCACGCCTGGGTGATGCGGTCCACGATGATGGCCAGGGCCACGATGGCCAGGCCGCCAAGGAGCGCCTCACCCGGCTGGAAGCGGTTCAGTGCGCGCAGCACGTCCTCACCAAGTCCGCCGCCGCCCACCATTGCCGCGACGACCACCATGGCCAGCGCCATCATGATGGTCTGGTTTACGCCAGCCATGATGGTGGGAATGGCCATGGGCAGCTGAACCTTGAGCAGCAGCTGCCGCCGCGTCGTCCCGAAGGACTGGGCCGCCTCCACCACCTGCGGCGTCACCTGCCGAATGCCTAGGTTGGTCAGCCGGATGGCCGGGGGCACGGCGTAGATCACCGTTGCGAAAATGGCCGGCACCTTGCCGATGCCGAAGAGCATCACGGCAGGCACCAGGTACACGAAGACCGGCATAGTCTGCATCATGTCCAATACCGGACGGATCGCGCCGTCCACGACGTTGCTGCGCGCCGCCAGGACTCCGATCGGGATGGCGATGACGATCGACAGGATCACGGCCACGATGATGAGCGCCACAGTTTCCATGGCGCTGACCCAGTACCCAACGAGCCCGATTGCTATGAACGAGCCTACGCAGAAGAGCGCCATCTTGCCGTTGACCGCCCGCCACGCCAGCAGCGCCAGCGCCGCAATCACGATGGCTGAGGGCAGCCAGAGCAGGAATCCTTCCAACGCCACCAGCATGCGCAGCACGGTGTCAGAGACGGCGCTGATTACGGGATCAAACGTGCGCGTGAACCATCGGATGGAATCGTTGACCTCATTTGCGATGGTGCGGCCCCAGTCCACCGGAAAGGCCGCTCCCGGCCCGAAAATAGCCAACAGGGCTGCGGTCGCGCCCGCGAGCCCCAGGAGGGTCAGCAGGATGAGCGTCGGCGTGTTGATATGGGAGAGCGCGCCCATGAATCCACCGCGCGGGGTCTCCTCTTCCGGGGCCGCGATCGCGCCCGCGCCAGCCGCTTGTGCCCCGCTTCCGTTCGTGTTTCCGCCGTAGCTGCCGTTGCCGTTCTTTTCAATGGTGGGCTGGTCAAAGGCGACCTGCAGCAGCGCCTCCCGGTCGATGACGCCCAGCAGCGTCCCCGACTCGTCCTTCACGGCGAGCTTGCCTGAAGTCGCCCACTGCTCGGACAGGGCTTCGTCCACCGTCTGCCCCGCAATCAGCTCCGCGCCCACGACCGTTCCCGCCGGCGCTTGCGTTTCGACGACCGAGCCGTCCGCCTGTTTCTCCATGAGGTAGCCGACCGTGAGCACCGTCGATGGCCGCACGTCTCGCGTGAAGTCCGCCACGTAGTCGTCCACGGGGTCGGCCACGATCTCCTCGGGCGTCCCGAGCTGGATGATGGCGCCGTCCCGCATGATGGCGATGCGCGTCCCTAGCTTCACCGCCTCCGTCAGGTCGTGGGTGATGAAGATGGTGGTCTTGCGCATGCTTTCCTGGATGCGGATCAGCTCGTTCTGCATGTCGCGGCGGATCAGCGGGTCCAGCGCGCTGAAGGGTTCGTCCATCAGCAGGATTTCCGGGTCTGAGGTCAGCGCCCGCGCGAGGCCCACGCGCTGCTGCATGCCGCCGGAGAGCGCGGAGGGACGGTAGTATTCCCATCCCTTCAGGCCCACCAGTTCCAGCACTTCTATTGCCTTGGCCGCCCGCTCTTCCTCCGCAACGCCCTGGATCTCAAGGCCAAAGGCCGCGTTGTCCAGGACCGTCCGGTGGGGCAGCAGCCCGAACTGCTGGAAGACCATGGAGGTCTTCTTGCGCCGGAACTCGGTCAGCTCGGACTCGCTGTACGCCAGCACGTCCTCACCGTCGATTTCGACGGTGCCTATGGTGGGGTCGATGAGGCGGTTGATGCACCGCACCAGCGTCGACTTGCCGCTGCCGGACAGGCCCATGACCACGAAGGTCTCGCCGTCCGACACGTCGAAGGCGACGTCCTGCAATGCGACAACGCAGTTGTGGGCGGCTTGGGCCTCAGTTTTGCTCAGGCCCTCAATCTTCTCTGGAAAGTCTGGCCCGACACCTTCACCGAAGATCTTCCAAAGGCCCCTGACGCTGACCCGGGGAGCGCTCTCGCTACTCCGGTTCACTGTTCACCTCCTACGGCTTGGGTGCGGCTGTCCGAGACAACGAAGGTCAAACGAACAGAGCCGCATTTGGGCTTGGGAGTTTCGCAAGTGTAGAGGGGTGTTTTGAGGCTGTCAACCACCTGTTGCAGCCTTTTCTGCCGAAAGAGGCGGCCTCCGGGAGAGCTTCCAATAACAACATCCCGTTGTTTGCCGAAAGCTGGCCACAATCCGGCGAATCGTTGCCCATTTGCTCCAGATTGTGCACTTCCCCCAACTCGTGATACGCTTCACGCAGCCTTCGTCCCCTGCGGAAAGAGCAGTCCATGACCACCGAAAAGCGCTCCGGCATCTTCTACGGCTGGTTCATCGTCGCCGCATCGTTTTTCGTCATCATGATGACCATGGGCGCCCGGAACGGCGTCGGTGTCTTCGTCCTCCCCATGAGCGACGAGTTTTCCTGGAGCCGCAGCAGCATCTCCTTCGCCGCCGCCCTTGGCATCCTGCTCAACGGCGTCAGCCAGCCGGTGCTCGGCAACCTCTACGACCGCGTCGGCGGCCGCAAGCTCATCCTCTGGGGCGCCACGGTTATCGGCGCGACCGCCCTCCTGCTCGCCTTCACCTTCCACATCGCCTACTTCATCTTCATCTTCGGCATCGTGATGGCAGTCGCCATGTCCGCCGGCTCCATCACCACCGGCGCCGTCATCGTGTCGAAGTGGTTCCAGCGCAAGCGCGCCACCGCCATCGGCATTACCGCCGCGGGCGCCTCCGTCGGCGGCCTCATCCTCGTCCCCTTCACCACCTACCTCATTGAGCTTCTGGACTGGCGCGTCAGTTGGGCCATCCTGGGAGGCATGATCCTCGTGCTCGTCATCCCTGTCGCCTTCTTCGTCCTCCGCAACACTCCGCAGGAGATGGGCCTTCTCCCGGACGGCGACAAGGACCCCGGCGCAGGCGGCCCGCGTCAGCAACAGCGCCCGGCCGGCCCACTGGAAGTCGACCAGTGGCGGCACGCCTTCCGCTCATGGCCCATGTGGCAGCTCTGCGCCACCTATTTCGTTTGCGGCTTCACGACGCTCATCATGGCCTTCCACTTCGTTCCCAACGCCGTCGAGCGCGGCTTTTCGCCCGCCACCGCGGCCACGGCCTTCGGCCTGCTGAGCGCCATGAACACCATCGGGGTCATCGGCGTCGGCCCCATCGCCGACAAGCTCGGCAACAAGACCCTGCTGGGGACGGTCTACGCCTTCCGGGGCCTCGCCTACGTGCTGCTGCTCACGCTTCCGGGCCAGTGGGGCCTGTGGGTATTCGCCATCGTCGGCGGCGCCTCGTGGATCGCCACCGTCCCCCTAACGACGGGGCTGACGGCCGACATCTACGGGCTGAAGAAGGTGGGCACCCTCAGCGGCATGATCTTCCTTTCGCACCAGGTCGGCGGCTCCATTGGCATCCAGTTCGGCGGCATCATGCGCGACATCACCGGCAACTACGACGTGCCCTTCGCCGCCGCTGCGGTCCTGCTCTTCTTCGCCGCCATGACGGCGTTCCTCATCCAGGAGCGCCGCTACTCGGTCAGGTACCAGCCGAGCCCCTCGCCGGCCGGCGGCTAGGCGCGGCCCGCCGTGGTCCCCCTCCACCACGAGGCCCCCGGCGACCCCACCCTGCTGCGCTGGGTGCAGGACCGCATCGACCACCTCATCGGCCTCGACGCCGCCGCGATGGTCGTCGTCATTGGCCTTCTTCTCCTGGCCATCCCGGTGGGCATCCTTGTCGCCTTCGTCCTCCAGCGCCGTCACGCCGAGTAGCCCCTACCCCGCCCGAAGCGTGCACACCCACAGGTACATCCCCTCGCCGTCCTTGTTGACGGGGTAGTCCACGCGCTCCACGTCGAACCCGGCCTCCGACAGCAGCCGCTCCCACGTCGCGAGGGTGAACATCCCCGTCGTGTGCCGGTCGACTTCGACCCGCAGCTCGCCGTCGCGCACGATGTAGTAGATGTAGACCGTCTCCACCGCGGTGCCGCCCGGTTCGAGGACCACGGAGTATTCCACGAACGTCAGCGTCGTCTCGCCGTCCGACTTCGTGTTGTCGTCGACGTACGGCGAGGTGAAGGTGTCCGCGTAGTGGTCCGGCGCGGCGATAAGCAGCCCGCCCGGTTCGAGGTGCGCCCGCGCCGTCGCGAAGGCCGCTCGCAGGTCGTCCTCCGTCACCATGTAGTCGATGGCGTCGTGGATGAGCACCGCGTCAAAGGTCTCGCCCAGCCTCACCGTCCGCATGTCGCCGACGTGGTGCCGCACGCCCGGGTTCAGCCGCCGCGAGTGCGCCAGCATCGCGTCCGACAGGTCGACGGCTGTTGCGTCGTACTCAGGAACGAGTTGATGGAGAAAATGCCCACCGCCCGTGCCCAGCTCCAGCACGCGCCTTCGCTCCAAGGGCGCCCGCCGCTTGTCGGCGGGCAACCGCGCTCGAAGCTCCCGAAGCCAGTAGGAGGCCTCCTCGGCGTACTCTTCCGGCGGGCTCATGATGGGCCACAGCCACGCCAAGTCGCCGTACAGGCGGTCGCGCCCGTCTGCCACGCCTACGCCGCCACAGCGGCCGCGCCGGCAGCGGTCGGCCGACGCGCTCCGAGGGCCCGGTACACCTCGTCCCGCTCCCCGTCCGCCAGCTCTGCGTGCGGCACTACGTCCCCCGTCTGCACCGACGCCACCGGCACACCGTCGCGAAACGCCACCTTGTTCCCGGACACCGCCGGCACGCGCGGCCCCGGCGTGATCACCCCCGCCAGGTTCAGCGGGTCGCACGCTGAGACCACCAGCACCTCGCCCGTCGGCTCCGCGCGACGCACTGACCGCATCGCCTCCACGGCCTCCGGCAGCGCGAACTGCTCGCCGACGAGCCCCGCCACGAACCGCCCGCCGCGGATCTCGCCCCGGGCCTCGGCTCGCCGGTACACCTGCAGCAACGTCCGCCACGACGGCGCCATCGGCTCGCGCCCCAGCACCTCCGGGAAGACGATGCCGTACCGCCGCAGCAGCTGGTGCGCTCGCTCCTCCACGGCGCTCTCCGATTCCCCGAACGCCTGCAGCAGCGACCACCGGCTCCCGCCCGTCCTCCGCCGTACCGGCCACCTGCCCCGCCGCGACGAGCTCACCCGCTTCGTTGTCCCTGTTACGAGCCCCCGCAGCGCCCCAAACCCGTCGGCGGTAACCAGTCCCGCCGCGGCCAGCCGCCAGAGCGCCTCCTCGATCTCCGACGGGAGCCGCCGCGTCCCGGCGATGATGTCGCCGATGAAGGACGCGCCGTGCGCGCGCAGGAAGGCGAGCGCCTCGCCTGCGGCCCCGCTCGGCGTACCGTCGTCGTCCGGCGCCGGGTCCAGCAGCCACGGCAGGTCCTCCCGCATCCCCAGCGACACCGGCCCCGTGCGCGCCAACGCCGCCCGTCCACCCGGCAGCTCCTCGTCGATGGGCCGCCGCGCGAACCGCCCCCACACGGCCTCCCCGCCCAGGCACAGCCGGTCCAGCGCCGAACCGTCGTATGCCGACGTCCGCAGCGGCAACAGCTCCGTTTCCCACACCTGCGCCGCCGCCTCGAAGCCCTGCAGCTGCTCGACAACCTGCAACAGCCCGCCGTCGCCCGACACGCGCGTGCCAGCCGTCGCGTGCTGCCACCTGAACAGGAACTGCAGGTACGTCGCGACGGGCACCGGCTCCACCTCCTGCCGCAGCGCCGTGACGGTGTCGCGGCTGATGCGCGCCAGGATGCGCCGGTTGCAGAACTCCTCCTCGACGGCCCCGGGTGTGAACCGCCCCCGCAGCACACCGCCCTCCGTCTCCAACTGCGCCAGTCCACGCCGCACGAGCGTCGCCCGCAGACCCAGCGTCGAGCCGAGCCATGCCTCGGTGAATGGCCCCAACGACTCCGTCCACCCACGCAGCAGCGTCAGCAGCGCCTCGTCCTCGTCCACCGCGCTGTCATCCCGGTGGAGGCCGTGACCCAGTACCGGCGACATCGCCGCCTCCGGGTACAGCGCCGCCACAACATCCGCCCGCTCCGCGCACGTCCACGCTGCGCCGCTGTTGCCGAGCGTCAGCTCGGCCGCGCGGTCGGCCGCCGCCAGCTCAGCGAACCACGCCCGCAGCTGTTCGCGAGTAGCGATGCCCTCGCACCTTCCAAGCTCGCTCAGCGGCAACACGGATAGCGTCAGCAGGGCGTCGTGCAGCTCCTCCGCGTCGCGAATGACCGGCCACGCCCCCTGCTCGGCCCGCGCGATGGCCTCCGGGCTCAGCGCCCCCAGGTCTCGCGCGTCCTCCGGCAGCGCTCGCCGCAGGGTCACCGCCCGCGCCCGCCGCTCCTCCAGAGGCGCGTCGTCCAGGAAGGCGTACGGCATCGCGTTCAGGATCTGGTGCGAGAACACCGAGGGCTGCGGCGTTTCCTTCGCGTACGTCTCGATCGTCCCCGCCTCGATGTCCGCCAGCACGGCCCGCAGCCCGTCGACGTCCATCGCCTCCGTCAGGCAGTCCCGCAGCGTCTCGAAGACCAGCGGGTGGTCCGGCACGTCGATGTCCCCCGGCGCCGCGTTGTCCTGGCACGCCACCTGCGCCGGGAACACCGCCGCCCGCAGGTCGTCCGAGCGCATCCGCTGGATGGGCGCCGGCACCTTCCGCCCGCCCGTGTGCCGCAGCAGCGCCAGCGCCCGAGAGGCGTCCCACCGCCACCGCGTGCCGAAGAGCGGCGCCTGAAGCACGGCCTGCGTCACCACGTTTTCCGCGCGTCGCGCCGTCACGTACTGGAACACGTCCTGCAGCGGGAACGACGTCCCCGGCCCCAGCGCCAGGCTGATGCCGTCGTCCGTCGCCGCCGCCTGCAGCTCAAAGTCAAAGGCGCGGCAGATCTGCTTCCTCAGCGCCATCCCCCACGCGCGGTTGATCCCCGCGCCAAATGGCGCGTGCACCACCATCTGCATCCCGCCCGACTCGTCGAAGAACCGCTCGACCACCACCCGCCGCTTCGTCGGCACGGCGCCCAGCACACGCAGCCCCTCGGCGATGTACGCCACCGCCTGCTCCGCGGCCTCCACCGGCACGCCGCACTCATCGACGAGCCACGAAACAGCATCCGCCTCGTCCCGTTCCTCCAGCTCCGCCCGCAGCGCCGAGACCTCGTCCGAGAGCTCGCCCGTGCGCCCCGGCGCCTCGCCGAGCCAGAACGGCAGCGTCGGGCTGCTGCCCTGCGCATCCTCCACGCGCACGCGCCCGCTCTCCACGCGTCGTATCTTCCACGGCGTGTTTCCCAGCAGGAACACGTCCCCCGCGACGCTCTCGACGGCGAAGTCCTCGTGCACTGTCCCGACGAACGTCCCCTCCGGCTCGAGGATGACGTCGTAGTCCGCGTTGTCGGGGATGGCCCCGCCACTCGTGACCGCCGCCAGCCGAGCGTTCCGACGCGCCCGCAACACGCCGTTCACGCCGTCCCGGTGCAGGTACGCCGTCGACCGCCCCTCCCGCGGCGCGACACCCTCGCTGAGCATCGTCACGACCTGGTCGAACTTCTCCCGCGGCAGCTCCCGGTACGGGTACGCTCGCCGGACGAAGTCGTACAGGTCGTCGATGCCCCAGTCCTCGCCCGCGCACGCGGCCACAATCTGCTGCGCCAGTACGTCCAGCGGCCACGGCGGTATCGAGAGCCGGTCGAGGTTGCCCGCCCGGATGCCCCGCAGCAGCGCCATGCACTCCAGCAGCTCGTCCCGCGTCAGCGGGAACAGCCGCCCCTTCGGCGTCGCCCCCAGCGAGTGCCCTGAGCGCCCGACGCGCTGCAGCAGCAGCCCGATCGACCGCGGCGACCCCACCTGGCACACCAGGTCCACGGCCCCCACGTCGATGCCCAGCTCCAGCGACGCCGTCGCGACACACACCCGCGCCTCGCCGCTCTTCAGCCGCTCCTCCGCCGCGTGCCGCGTCTCCCGAGACATGCTCCCGTGGTGCGCAACCACCGCCTCGGCGCCGAGCCGCTGCTCGAGCTGGTGCGCCACCCGTTCGACCAGCCGCCGCGTGTTCATGAACACCAGCGTCGTCGTGTGCTCGTTGACCAGCTCCGCCACCCGGTCCAGCGTGTTCGCCCACTGCTCGTGCGTCGCGATGGGCCCCAGTTCCTCCGGCGGCAACTCCAGCCCCATGTCCATCGCCCGCGCATGCCCCGTGTCAATGATCAGGCAGTCCGGCGCGCGCCCTTGTCCTTCCTGCGGAGGCAGGAACCCCGACGGCTCGTCCTCACTCCCTTTCCCCTCACTCACGGATTCGTCATTCCCGCGCAGGCGGGAATCCATGGGCCGGGGTAGACCTCCCTGTTCGCCCTGAGCCTGTCGAAGGTCCCCCTCTGTCCCCACCAGAAACCGCGCCACTTCCTCGATCGGCCGCTGCGTCGCCGACAGCCCGATGCGCGTCACCGGCCCGTCCGCCAGCCGGCACAGCCGCTCCACCGACAGGCTCAGGTGCGAGCCCCGCTTGTCGTCCGCGACCGCGTGGATCTCGTCGAGTATGAGCGTGCGCACGCCCCGAAGCGCCCGGCGGCCGCTCTCCGAGGTCAGCAAGATGAAGAGCGACTCGGGCGTGGTGATGAGCACCTGCGGGGGGTTCTTCGCCATCAGCGAGCGCTCCCGCTGCGGCGTGTCGCCCGTCCGCACCGCGACGCGGATCTCCGGCAGCGGCGTCCCGTGCGCCTCCGCCAGCGACGCGATGCCCTCCAGCGGCACCGACAGATTGCGCTGCACGTCGTTCGACAACGCCTTCAGCGGCGAGACGTACACCACCTCCGTCCGCTCGGGCAGCCCGCCGTCCAGCCCCGCGCGCACCAGCCGGTCGATGCACGTCAGGAACGCGGCCAGCGTCTTCCCCGACCCGGTCGGCGCCGCGATCAGCGTGTGCCGCCCCTCGGAAATGGCTGCCCACCCCTCGGCCTGCGCCGCCGTGGGCGCCGCAAATTCCGACGCAAACCACTCCCTCACCAGCGGATGAAACCCCGCCAGAGCGTCGAGCGTCGAGGGCGCGCCTTTGCCGTCGAGCGTCATCGACTGCCCCCGTCGAGGTCCTTCCACGTCGAGGCTCCGTCACCCGGCCACGTCTGCATCCCGGTCAGCTCCTGCGCGTCGAACGCGCCGTGGCGGCACGTGAACATCCCGCGGTCATCGCTCGTCATCAGCCCTTCGTCTGGGCAGGACATCCGCATGTCGTGAACCCCGCCAATCATCGTCAGCACGTACGACAGCTCGTGCCCGTCCTCCAGCGTCCGCCCGGAGATCGCCGGCGCGCACGCGTACCCAGAGTCGTTCCAGCGCTTGATCCCCGCCTCCAGCTCCGGCCGCGCGTGCACCTTTTCCATCTGGTCCTTCCCCATCGACACCTCCCGCTGCACCCCAAAATGAGAACCACAATTATAGTACATTTGTTTTCTTACTTCAACTGCGCGAGCGTGCGCTGTAAAGCGGCTACGTGCGAAATGCGACAACCAATTGTGCGATTGAAGACAGGGCGGCTAGGCCTATGGTAGATGCTGCCACTGCAAGTGCAAACCAATTGCGGAATAGCCATGTACGGATGGGGTGCTTGAGTTCTTCCAAGTAGGCCAATCCGCTCAGAGTGACTTGGAACCCGTGTCCGCTAATGTCGTTCATCGGTGCAATATGCCCCGCTGCACTGAGCGCAAGCCCCGCGTGATTCTCTGTTGCCTTTTCCCTCTCTCGCCTACCCCACAACATATCGCTCCGCTCGCCGTGGGTCTCAAGAAGCTTAATCATTTCCCTGCGTAGTTCGTTGTTCATCCCTTCCTCCGCAATCATATGAGCGGCGGTAGTATGTTCGGGCAACTTCAATCCGGTCAACTAGGACGAAAGGAACACTTGGGTCCACTTTGGTGAAAGGTCTCCCCCATCCCTTGCGCGCCCCAATCCCCAAAGAAGTGAAGCCGTTAATACGGCGATTTCGGCGACAGCGCCCAATGAGATGGGCCAGAATCCGTGAGTAAGGGGAACCCCCACCTCCCCCCATCCCGCGCCGCTCCGATATACTGAACACAGCAACACTCCCACCCAAAAGGAGCCGACATGTACGCCACCGGACTCGCCGCGCCACAGATCCTCGTCGACCGCGATCCCGAGGCCGCTCGCGCCGTCGAGCTCGAGCTCGCGCGCCAGCAGAACTCGCTCGTCCTCATCGCCTCCGAGAACCACGCCTCCCAGGCCGTCCTCGAGGCCTCCGCCTCCGTCATGACCAACAAGTACGCCGAGGGCTACCCCGGCCGCCGCTACTACGGCGGCTGCGAGTTCGTCGACATGGCCGAGACCCTCGCCATCGACCGCGTCAAGCAGCTCTTCGGCGCGGAGCACGCCAACGTGCAGGCCCACTCCGGCACCCAGGCCAACATCGCCGTCTACACCGCCCTCATGGAGCCCGGCGAGACCCTCATGGGCATGCGCCTCGACCACGGCGGCCACCTCTCCCACGGCAGCCCCGTCAACTTCACCGGCAAGTACTACAACATCGTCTCCTACGGCGTCGACCCGGAGACGGAGCTTATCGACTACGCCCAGGTCGAGGCCCTCGCCAAGGAGCACCGCCCCAAGTTCATCGTCGCCGGCTACAGCGCCTACGCCCGCACCGTCGACTGGGGCCGCTTCCGCGCCATTGTCGACGAGGTCGGCGCGCTGCTGCTGGTCGACATGGCCCACATCGCGGGCCTCGTCGCGGGCGGCGTCCACCCGAACCCGGTCCCCCACGCGCAGATCGTCACGTCCACGACGCACAAGTCCCTGCGCGGCCCGCGCGGCGCCTTCATCCTCAGCACGCAGGAGCACGCCCGCGCCCTTGACCGCTCCGTCTTCCCCGTCAACCAGGGCGGGCCCTTCATGGCCGCCATCCTCGCCAAGGCCGTCTGCTTCGGCGAGGCCCTTCAGCCCGGCTTCGCCGTCTACGCCCGCCGCATCGTCGACAACGCCCAGGCCCTCGCCGCCGCCATCGCCGACGCCGGCTTCCGCATCGTCACCGGCGGCACCGACAACCACCTCTTCCTCGTCGACCTCCGCGCATCCGGCCTCACCGGCCGCGAGGCCGAGCAGGCCCTCAACGCTGTCGGCGTCATCGTGAACCGCAACACCATCCCGAACGACCCCCAGCCCGCGACCGTCGCCAGCGGCCTCCGCATCGGCACCCCCGCCCTCAGCACCCGCGGCATGGGCCCCGACGAGATGCGCGTCATCGGCAAGCTCATCGGCGACGTCCTTGCCCACCCCGGCGACGCCGCCGTCGAGGCGCGCGCTCGGGACGAAGTAGCGGGCCTAACCGGCCGCTTCCCCGTCCCCGGCATAACCACAGACGCCGCCTGGCCGCTGGAGTAGGAGAGACCAATCCCTTCGCCGTGAGCCTTTGGAAGGGTCATACGAACGGATTGGTCTCTCCTCCCCAAACTGATACTCCACGCGCCTCCGCGCCCGGTTGACGCCCCCCATCCTCAGCTATAGACTGCCCTCGACGTAACTGAGACTCCCACGGAGGACACAAATGCTCTCTCAGCAGGACAACGAGACCCTCTGCCGCGTGGGCCCCGGCACCACCATGGGCGAGTTCATGCGCGAGTACTGGATACCCGCCCTGCAGTCCAGCGAGCTCCCCGGCCCCGACTCGGACCCTGTCCGAATCCGCCTCCTCGGCGAGGACCTCATCGCCTTCCGCGACACCACCGGGACCGTCGGCATCATGGACAACTACTGCCCCCACCGCCGGGCCAGCCTCTTCTTCGGCCGTAACGAGGAGTCCGGTCTTCGCTGCGTCTATCACGGCTGGAAGTTCGACGTCAGCGGCAACTGCGTCGACATGCCCTCGGAGCCCGCCGAGTCCAACTTCAAGGACAAGGTGAAGGTCAAGGCCTACCCCTGCGCCGAGCGCAACGGCGTCGTCTGGACCTACATGGGCCCCCGCGCCGATCTCCCGCCCCTGCCCGACCTCGAGCCCAACATGCGCCCCGAGCGCGAGTACACCATCACCAGCGTCCTGCGCGAGTGCAACTGGATGCAGGCACTGGAGGGCGACATCGACACGTCCCACCTCGGTTTCCTGCACCTCGGCAGCGCCGACCCCAAGGCCCTCGTCCCCGGCACCGTCGACTACTACACCGTCAACGTCCGCCACCCGCGCTACAACGTGCTGCCGACGGACTACGGCGTCATGTACGCCGCCTACCGCCCGGCGGAAGAGGACTCCTACTACTGGCGCTTCGCCCAGTACCTGCTCCCCTTCTACACGATGATCCCGACCGGCCGCCTCGGCCTGCAGGTCCGCGTCCGCGCCTGGGTCCCCGTCGACGACGAGCACACCATGTTCTGGGCCCTCGCCGCCCCGACGCCCGGCGCGCCCGGCGTCCGCCGCACCGACCGGAACGGCCGCGTCCTCGGCGGCAGCGCCGGCCAGATGGAGTACCTCCCCAACACCTCCGGCTGGCACGGCCGATGGCGCCTCGCCGCCAACGCCCGCAACGACTACAAGATCGACCGCGACGCCCAGCGCAAGAACGAGATCTACACCGGCATCACCGGCATCCACCTCCAGGACCAGGCCGTCACCGAGAGCATGGGCGCCATCTCCGACCGCACCCGCGAGCGCCTCGGCACCAGCGACACCATGATCATCAAGTCGCGCCGCCGCGCCATCGACGCCGCCCGCTCTCTGCAGGAGGGCGTGCCGGCCCCCGGCGTCGACAACCCCGAGGTCTACCAGGTCCGCTCCGGCGACATCGTCATGAAGCGAGACGTCGACTGGCTCGAAGGCACGAAGGAACTCCGCAAGGCCTTCGTCGACCACCCGGAGTTGCTGGAACCCGCGCCCGCGTCCTAACGAGTACACAAGAGCGAAAGGGGGCTTCCGAACGCCGCATCCCGGCGCAACGGAAGCCCCTCTGCATACCTCAACCCGTCATTCCCGCGAAAGCGGGAATCCAGGGAGGGGTGGCCGGCAGCGTAGGACAAGTTCCGTTCGCTCTGAGCTTGTCGAAGGGGTCGTCCGACAGGACGGCGGCGCACCACAACAAGGAGGACCACCACAATGGCGGAAGTAGACGACGTCAAGCGGGAAGTGGCAATCGCCAACCGCATTCTCACCCATACCGGCCTGTCGGCGGGCATTCTGGCGTCCCTCGGCCACGTAAGCATGCGCGTCCCCGGCGATCCGGAGCTGTTCGTCGTCAAAGGCCGCGGCTACGAGGTCGACGCCCTCCCTCTCATGCAGCCCGAGGACATGATCGTCTGCGACATGGAGGGCCGGAAGGTCGGCGGTCCGCCCAACGCCACCCAGTGCTTCGAGGTCAAGATCCACTCCACCATCCTGAAGGCCCACCCGGAGATCAACTCGGCCGTCCACGTCCACCCTCGGTTCGCGACGATGATGAGCGTCCTCCAGGCGCGCCTGGTCCCCATGTGCAACGAGGGCCGCGAGTTGGTGCGCAGGCCGATTGGCGTGTACCCCCACAACAAGCTCATCCTCACGGAGGAGGACGGGCAGGGCGTGGTCGCCGCCCTTGGCGACGCGCAGGTCGCGCTGCTTCGAGGCCACGGCGCGGTGACCGTCGGGCGCAGCGTGGACCAGTCCGTGATGAACATGCTGCAGCTTGAGGAGCAGGCCCGCATGAACTGGTACGCCTACTGCGCCATGGGCCCGGACCACCCCGGCATTCCGGAAGACGACATCGTCGAGGCGCTGAGCCAGCCCTCCCTCTCGGAGCTGGAGCACTTCCAGGGTGGCCCCGCCCCGCGACAGGGCGGCGCCGGGCCCAACGGCGCGTGGCTCTACTTCAAGATGCAGGTGGAACAGGAGCTGGACGCCGGCCGCTAGCCCCCGTTCGCCCAGAGCGCCTCCTCGCTTTACCGGCGAAAGCCGGTATCCAGAGGCAGGGGGCGGGAAGGAGGCCTCTCGTCCTGAGCTTGTCGAAGGGCGCAGATAGAATATTCGTCGTTCCAGCGCAGGCGGGAACCCAGAGGGGTTGAGCGTGGCGGGGGTCGTTGTCCCCCAAAGGCACGCGGAGGAACAGCACGACACGCAGGGGGAGGGGTAGCGGTGGTCCATCACCACCACCATCACGGTGCGCCCCATGAACATCAGCACGGCGTGGCCCTCCGCGACCGCGTGCGGCAGTCCGTGGGCTCCCTTCGCTACCGGAACTTCCGCCTGCTCTGGACGACCACCATCTTCTCCAGCTCCGCGCGGTGGGTGCAGCAGGTATCCCTCGGCTGGCTCGCCTTTGACCTGACGGACTCCGCCGCCCTCCTTGGCGTCCTCCTCTTCGTCTACCAGGCCCCCACCTTCGCCATGTCCCCCCTCATCGGCGTCATGGTCGACCGCGTCGACCGGCGAAAGCTCTTCGTCATCAGCCAGGTGACCATGGCCGTGGTCGCCGCCCTCCTCGCCGTCGACATCGCCACCGGCGCCGTCGAGGTCTGGCACCTCTACGTTTTCGCCCTGATCAGCGGCTTCGAGAGCGCCATCATCCACGTCGTCCGGCAGGTCATCATCCCCGCCGTCGTGCCCCGTGAGGATCTCCTGAACGCCATTTCTCTGAACTCGGCCGGCAACACCGTCACACGCATCGTCGGGCCGTTCCTCGCCGGGTTGCTGATCGTCGCGCTCGGCGTCGAGGCCAACTTCTTCATCCAGGCCGCCCTGCTGACGTGCGTCGCCGTCGCCGCCTTCCCCCTGCAGCTCCGCTCCCCCGAGACTGAGACCGCCGAGCAGGCCGCCGGCGCCTCCATCCGGCAGGACATCGCCGTCGCCCTGCGTTTCATCTGGGGCATTGGCGTGCTCCGCCTTCTCTTCGCCATCGAGTTCCTCATGCTCTTCCTGGCCTCGCCCTTCACTAACTTCCTGCCCGTCTGGGCGGAGAACGTCCTCAGCCTCGATGCCGACGGTCTCGGCGCACTCTTTGCCGCCGCCGGCATCGGATCCCTGTTGGGAGCGCTGGTCCTCGCCGCCGCAGGCAACGTCCAGCGGAAGGGCGTGCTGATGCTCATTGCCGGGGTGGTATTGGGTCTCGCCTTCCTCGGCCTTGGCCTGTCGTCCCTGCTCGTCGTGTCGATGGTGTTGCTGGCCGTCATGGGCGCCACCGACGCCATCGCCTCCGCGGTCAACCTGACCCTCGTGCAGAGCCGAGTGCCCGACGGCCTCCAGGGCCGCGTCATGAGCATGTTCAATATGGGGCACGCCCTGATCGCGACCGGCGCCCTCATCATGGGCGTCATCGTCCAGGCCGTGGGCATTCAGACGATGACCCTCGGCCTCGGCGCCATCGTCGTCCTCCTCGCCGTCTTCGCCCTCGCGGCCATCCCCACCCTCCGCCGCGCGTAGCCGCGCCTCACTCCGTATCGCCCTGAGCCTGTCGAAGGGCCGCCCTCCGCCGAGCCTGACCCGCGCCGTGACGCCCGCCGGTGGCTGGTGTACACTGCGTTGGCCCAGATTCAGCCACGCCCCTCGCCGCGCGTGACGGTCGCGGCACGACAGCAAGGAGGAACACCATGAAGGGCGGCGCAGCAGTTGCCAACATCCTGAAGCAGGAGGGGGTCGAGTACCTCTTCTGCTTCCCCAACAACCCCCTCATCGACGCCTGCGCGGCCGTCGGCATTCGCCCCATCATCACCCGCATCGAGCGCACCGCCGTCAACATGGCGATGGGCTATGCCCGAACCAACGGCGGCAGCCCCCTCGCCGTCTGCTGCTTCCAGGGCGGCCCCGGCATCGAGAACGCCTACGGCGGCGTCGCCCAGGCCTTCGCCGATTCCTCCCCCATCCTCATCCTCCCCGGCCAGGCGGGCGCCGCGCGCCAGAACCAGCCCAGCGTCTATGACTCCGTCCGCCACTACGAGGGCGTCACCAAGTGGTCGGCCATCATCAACTCCGCCGACCGCGTCCCCGAGATGATGCGCCGCGGCCTCTCCCAGCTCCGCACCGGAAGCCCCAAGCCCGTCCTGATGGAGGTCCCCGGCGACGTCGTCAACGGCGAGATGTCCGAGGAGGAGTTCGCCTACCGCCCCGTCCTGCGCCGGCGCTCCGGCGGCGACCCCGCCGACATCCGCGAGGCGGCCTCCGCTCTCCTCGCGTCCGAGCTGCCCGTCATCTACGCCGGCCAGGGCATCTTCCTCGCCGACGCCATGGACGAGCTCCGTGAGCTCGCCGAGCTCATCAACGCGCCCGTTATGACCACCACCCTGGGCAAGAGCTGCTTCCCGGAGGACCACCCCCTCGCCCTCGGCGCGGGCGGCACCTCCGCAACGAAGATGGTTGGCCACTTCCTCGGCCAGTGCGACACCGTCTTCGGCATCGGCACCAGCTTCCAGAAGACCCTCGCCAGCTACACCGTCCCCCGCGGCAAGGTCGTCATCCAATCGACGTCCGACGCTGCCGATCTCGACAACGAGTACGCCATCGACCACGCCGTCGTCGGCGACGCCAAGCTCGTCCTCCGCGCCCTCATCGACGAGGTCCGCTCCCGAGGCAGCGGCCGCGCAGGCAACGGCATCGCCGACGAGGTGCAGGCCGTCAAGTCCGCCTGGCTCGACGAGTGGATGTCCCACCTGACCTCGGACGAGACGCCCATCAACCCCTACCGCGTCGTCTACGAGCTCCAGAACACCATCGACCGGGCCAACGCCATCGTCACCCACGACTCCGGCAATCCCCGCGACCAGATGGTGCCCTTCTTCGAGACCATCGCCCGCAAGAGCTACATGGGCTGGGGCAACTCGACCCAGCTCGGCACCGGCCTGGGCCTGGCCCTCGGCGCCAAGTGCGCCGCGCCGGAGAAGCTCGTCATCAACGTCATGGGCGACACCGCCGCCGGCACCGTCCTCCTCGACGTCGAGACCGCCGTCCGCGAGCGCCTGCCCATCCTCACCGTCGTCCTCAACAACGGCGCAATGGGCGGCTACGAGCACAACATCCCCGTCGCTGTCGAGCGCTACGGCAGCAAGTTCCTCTCGGGCGAGTACGCCGGCGTCGCGGCGGCCCTCGGCGCCTACTCGGAGCGCGTCACGGACCCGGGCGACGTCAGCGCCGCCATCACCCGCGCCACCGCCCGCGTCGAGTCCGGCCAGACCGCCGTCCTAGAGTTCATCACAAAGGAGTTTCCGGTGTTCTCCAGGGGGTAGGGGCGTGGTAAAGTCTGCCTACGTGAGGTCGTCAATCTCGGAAAGGAGTGGCGCATGTCGCCCATCCCCCTGATAGAGCGCGCCGAGGACTACGTTGACCGCACCGCCGTCATCGCCGACGAGGGCGCGTTCACCTACGCGCAGCTCCTCGCCGACTCCGCCGCCGTCGCCTCCTGCCTCCTCGACGGCGCGGACGACCTCGGCGAGGCTCGCGTCGCCTTCCTCACGCCCGGCGGCTACCACTACGTCGCGACGCAGTGGGGCGTCTGGCGCGCCGGCGGCGTCGCCGTCCCCCTCGCCACCTCCCACCCCAAGCCTGAGCTCGCCTACATGATCGAGGACTCCGGCGCGACCATCGTCGTCGCCCACCCGCAGTACGAGGACACCCTCCGCGAGCTCGCCGAGGAGCACGGCCTCCGCTTCCTCCTGACGCCCGACATCCTCGAGCATCCCGCGGCCCCGCTCCCGGACGTCGCCCCGGCGCGCCGCGCGATGATCATTTACACCAGCGGTACCACCAACCGGCCCAAGGGCGTGGTCTCCACGCACAACAACATTCAGGCGCAGATGACCAGCCTCGTCGAGGCCTGGGGCTGGACGGGCGACGACCACATCCTCCACGTGCTGCCCCTCCACCACATCCACGGCATCGTCAACGTCCTCGGCTGCGCCCTCTGGTCCGGCGCCGTCTGCGACATGCTCCCCGCCTTCAACGCCGACGCCGTCTGGGAGCGTATCGAGCGCGGCGGGCTCACGCTGTTCATGGCCGTCCCCACCATCTACGCCCGCCTCGTGCAGGCGTGGAACGCCGCCCCGCCCGCTCGCCGCGCGTCCATGACGAAGGCCTGCGCCGGACTGCGCCTCATGGTGTCCGGCTCCGCCGCTCTGCCCGTGCAGACGCTGGAGGAGTGGGAGGAGATCAGCGGCCACCGTCTCCTCGAGCGCTACGGCATGACGGAGATCGGCATGGCCCTGTCGAACCCCCTTCACGGCGAGCGCCGCCCCGGCTACGTCGGCACGCCTCTCCCCGGCGTCGGCCTGCGTCTCGTCGACGAGGACGGCAACGCCCCGCCCGAGGGCTCGCCCGGCGAGATCCAGGTGAAGGGCCCCTGCGTTTTCATCGAGTACTGGAACAAGCCCGAGGCCACCGCGTCCGAGTTCGTCGACGGGTGGTTCAAGACCGGCGACGTTGCCGTGCTCGAGGACGGCGCGTACCGCATCCTCGGCCGCAGCAGCGTCGACATCATCAAGACCGGCGGCTACAAGGTCTCCGCCCTCGAGGTCGAGGACGTCCTCCGGGAGCACCCTGACATCGCCGAATGCGCCGTCGTCGCCATGGAGGACCTCGAGTGGGGCGAGCGTGTGTGCGCCGCCCTCGTCCTCGCCCGCCAGGGATCCCTCACCCTCGAGCAGCTCCGCGACTGGTCCCGTGAGCGCCTCGCGCCCTACAAGATGCCCAGCCGCATGATTGAGATGGCAGAGCTCCCCCGCAACGTCATGGGCAAGGTCGTCAAACCCGACCTCTCCAAGCTCTTCACGGAAACCGAGAAGCAGGCCCAGACCGCCGCCGGCTAACCCCGCGGCGCATCGGCGTGTAGGGGCGACCCTCGTGGTCGCCCGCCACTCACGGAGACAGAGATGGGTGACGAGCAGGAAAAGACCCTGCCGGAAGAGGCGTGGTCGGAGGACGACCCGGCCATGCGGAAGGCGGGCCGCGCCGCCCGGAAGCGCCGCCGCATGAAGGTCGACGGCGCCTCCGTCAAGAACATGCTCCGGATCATAGGTGAGCGCGCGCGAAGAATAGGCGGAAGCGGCAAGCAATGAAACGCCCCCACCGTTCGCCTTGAGTCTGTCGAAGGGCGATTCGAGGACTGGGAAAGGGATTAGGGAGCACGACATGAAGTGGGCATCGGCAATAGCACAGGGTCCGGATCTGGTAGACGCGCTGGGCGAGTGCGCCGACTCCGTCGCCGCGGAGCTCGGGCCGGACGCGCCCGCGTCCCTCGCCGTCGTCTTCGCTTCAGCCAACTACGGCGCCGAGGACCAGGAGGTCCCCCGAATCCTCGGCGAGCGCTTCCCCGGCGCCCTCGTCCTCGGCTGCTCCGGCGCCGGCGTCATCGGCGACGCCCGCGAGATCGAGCAGCAGCGCGCCGTCGCCCTCACCGTCGGCCACCTGCCCGGCGTCAACGCCACGCCCTTCCGCGTCATCAACGACGAGCTCCCCTCACCCGACGAGCCCCCGGACGCGTGGTCGCGGCTTCTCGGCGTCTCCCAGGCCGACAACCCCCAGTTCATCGTCCTCATGGACCCATTCTCCATGGCGGGTGAGGGCATCCTCTCCGGCCTCGACTACGCCTTCCCCGCCGCCGCCAAGGTCGGCGGCCTCGCCAGCGGCAGCGGCCGTCCCGGCGGCCACGCCCTCTTCCTCGGCGACAGCGTCTACCACGACGGCATCGTCGGCGTCGCCCTCTCCGGCGACATCGTCGTCGAGACCGTCGTCGCCCAGGGCTGCCGCCCCATCGGCGAGCTCAAGCGCATCACGGAGTGCCAGCGCAACCTGCTCATGGCCCTCGACGGCGAGCGCCCCCTCGACTACCTCCGCGACCTCTTCAGACGCCTCTCGCCCGAGGACCAGGCCCTCGTCGGTAACAACCTCTTCCTCGGCGTCGCCATGGACCCCCAGCTCGAGCTCGACGACGTGAAGCCCGGCGACTTCCTCATCCGCAACCTCATCGGCGTCGACCACGCCAACGGCTTCATCGGCATCGGCGAGTTCCTGCGCGAGGGCCAGTTGGTGCAGTTCCACATTCGCGACGCCTCCACCTCAGCCGAGGACCTCCGCCGCCAGCTCTCGCGCTACATGGAGGGCACGGGGCAGGCCTCCCCCGTGGGCGCGCTCATGTTCCAGTGCAACGGCCGCGGCCAGCACCTCTACGGCCGCGAAAACCACGACTCGGACCTCTTCACGGACATGGTCGGCTCCATCCCCCTCGGCGGCTTCTTCTGCAACGGAGAGATAGGCCCCGTCAGCGGCACCACCTACCTCCACGGCTACACCAGCTCCTTCGCCCTCTTCCGCGCCCCCTAGCCGCCCCCGTCGTTCCCGCGCAGGCGGAGCCTGCCCCGGCGGAGGCCGGGAAACCCCCGCAAACCCGACTGCTCCCACCCCCCCGTAGAGGCAACCCTCGTGGTTGCCCCCCGTTCGTGGTGAGCCTGTCGAACCACCCCCACCCCACAACCCCCGTCGTTCCTGCGCAGGCAGGAACCCCGGCAAACCTGCCCCGGTCCCGCTTCCCCGTCCCCCTGACACCACCCCCGCGCGCATCCTCCCTCCACCGCGATACCCTCCCCCCAACACTACCTAAAGGAGGCCCGCCGTGGAGGAACCCCAGACCGACGTCCTCAAAGAAATGACCGACATGATCCGCGCTGCCCACAACTACCAGGACTACCGCAGAGCCAAGGCCCTCGACGCCCTCGATGACTTTGACGACCTCGATGACGTCGAGCCCGAGCCGGAACCCGCGGAAAAGCCCGAGCGCAGGAAGCCCGGCGGGCAGCCCGGCAACCAGAACGCCCGCACGCACGGCTTCTACTCCCGCCTCTTCCCCCCGGAAGAGCTTGATCTCCTTGACGACTCCCGCGACCTAATGGACTGCGCCGAGGACATCGCCGCCTTTCGCGTCGTCATCAGTCACCTCATCCGCCGCCCCAAGCGCAACTACCGGCTCATCAACGAGTCGTTCCGGGAGCTCGCCCGCCTGTTGGTGGTCCAGCGCCGTTACCGGTCTTCATAGCCGGGCAGCCGGTCTCGGAAGGCGAGTCGAAATTTTTTTCGCCAAAACGACTCCCTGGCGGCTATTTGGCGAGACCGGAAATCGTAGGGAAAGGAAACGATTCACGTAATGGCAGAAACCCTACAAAACGAAGCACGGAATGGGGCAGAAACCCTACAAAACGAAACCCTTCCCCTCGCTCGCGGGGGAAGGGCCTGCCCCGTACCTGATACGGAGTTGGGATGGGGGTGCCCGCCAGCCCCCCGTTCGCCCTGAGCCCCTCGAAGGGCTTGTCGAAGGGCGCAAGGCGGGGGTCCCCGCTACCCGGTGGACGCCCCCTGCGTCCCGCGCCCATAATTGAAGTAGCGGCGAGCGTCCTCCCGCCGCCATCCTCACCCGGGGGCGAACCCGTGCCGTACAAGGACATCAGCAGCTACGGGGCCATCGGCAACATGCACTCTGCCGCCCTCGTCGGCCTCGACGGCTCCATTGACTGGTGCTGCATGCCCCGAATCGACTCCCCCAGCGTCTTCGCATCCATCCTCGACGACCAGCGCGGCGGTAGCTTCCAGATCGCCCCCATCGGCCCGTACGAGTCCTCCCAGCGCTACCTGCCGGAGACCAATATCCTGGAAACCACCTTCGTCACCCCTACCGGCACGGTCGCCGTCACGGACTTCATGCCCCTCAGCCCCGTCCGCGGCGTCGACGTCCTCCCCCAGGACATCCACCGCATCGTCGAGTGCTCCGAGGGCGAGGTCCCCATGCAGGCCCTCTTCCGCCCCCGGTTCGACTACGCCCGGGCCTTCACCCACCTGCACCTCGCGCCCCACGGCATCCTCGCCTCCGGCGGCCCGCACGAGATGACCCTCTCCGTCAACGTCCCCATCACCGTCAACGCCGGCGCCGCCGAGAGCCGCTTCACTGCGGCCCCCGGCCGGCCCGCCGTCTTCGTCGTCTCCTACGGCCGCGACGAGCCGATGGTCGTCGGCCCCGGCCGCAGCCACCAGCGCCTCGAGACCACCGCCCGCGCCTGGCGCCACGTGGTCGAGGAGCTCCACTACGACGGCCTCTGGCGCGACGAGGTCGTCCGCTCCTTCCTCGCCCTCCACCTGCTCATCTACGCCCCCACCGGCGCAATCGCCGCCGCCCTCACCACGTCCCTGCCGGAGCACATCGGCGGTGCGCGCAACTGGGACTACCGCTTCTGCTGGCTCCGTGACTCCGCCTTCACCCTCGGAGTCCTCTACCGCCTCGGCGATCTCCACGACGCCCTGCACTTCCTGAACTGGCTCCTCGGCAAGTGCTCCCTCTTCCGGGACCGCGACGTCCTCCAGGTGCTCTTCGGCCTCAAGGACGATTCCGGCACAACGGAGGAGACGCTGGACCATCTGGAGGGCTACCGCCAATCGCAGCCCGTGCGCATCGGCAACGGCGCCGTCTATCAGCTGCAGATGGACATCTTTGGAGAGGTGCTCCTCAGCATCAACACCTACCGCCGCTACGGCGGCTACATATCCAACGAGATCTGGACCATCGTCCGCGAGTTCGCTGAGGTCGTCTGCCGCCGCTGGCGCGAGCCGGACAAGAGCATCTGGGAGGTGCGCGGCCGGGACCGCCACTTCACCTACTCCAAGGCCATGTGCTGGGCCGCCCTCGACAACGCCATCGCCATCGGCGAGAACACCGGCTGCGAGGGCGACTTCGCCCGTTGGCGCACCGAGGCCGACGCCATAAAGGAGGATGTGCTCGCCCACGGCTGGAACGAGGACAAGCGCGCCTTTGTCCAGAGCTACGACAGCGACGCCCTCGACGCCAGCAGCCTCATCCTCCCCTGGACCAACATGCTCCCGCCCGACGACCCCCGCATCCTCAGCACCATCGAGCGCACCGTCGAGGAGCTCGGCCACGGCCCCTTCGTCAAGCGCTACAAGGTCGACGAGGCCGACGACGGCCTTGAGGGCGAGGAGGGCGCCCTCACCATGCTCTCTTTCTGGCTCATCGGCTCCTTAATCGGCTGCGGCCGCGTCGAGCAGGCGAAGCAGCTCTTCGAGGAGATGCTCGGCTACGCCAACCACGTGGGCCTCTACTCGGAGATGATCGACCCCCACACAGGCGAGGCCCTCGGCAACTTCCCGCAGGCATTCAGCCACATCGGCCTCATCCACACCGCCCGCAACCTCTCCGCCGCCCTGCGGGGGTAACCGTTCGCCCTGAGGGAAATCGAAGGGCGCCCGCGCGCGACCCAGGCCGCTCCCGCCAACGCCGGAACCCCGACACCAATCCCTCGCCCTCTCTTCCACCCCCGTGTATCCTGACCCCACACCCTTCGCGAGGTGCAGACCATGCCGGACGAGGACGCAGTCATCGAGGCCAACCAGGCCTTCTACCGCGCAATCGAGTCGCTGGACAACGCGACCATGGAGGCCGTCTGGGACCCGGACCCCTCCGTCACCTGCGTCCACCCCGGCTGGCCCCTCATGGCCGGCCGCGACAAGGTCCTTCAGAGCTGGTACACCATCTTCGACAACACCATGGTCATGCAGTTCACCGTCACCGAGTCCTCGGTCATCGTCGCCGGCGACCTCGCCTGGGTCGTCTGCACCGAGTCCCTCCGCTCCGTCGTAGCGGGCCGCGTCAACGAGGCCACCGTCGAGGCCACCAACGTCTTCCGCAACCGCGACGGCCACTGGCGCATAGTCCACCACCACGGCTCGCCGGTGATGTAACCCCCTACGCCTCCTTCGCCGTCATCAGCCACGCCTGTGCCGACGCCGCTGGGCTAAGCCAAGCCGCGATCTGCTCCTGCCGGCCCTCGCCCAGCTCCACGCCGAGGCCGTTCGCCAACCGCGACATGAAGTTGAAGTTGCACGTGATCAGCACGACGGACAGGATCTCCTCGTCGGAGAGCCCCAGCTCCCGCAGCCCGTTCACGTCCGCCTTCTTCATCGCCCACGGCTCCTGCGTGAGCTTGACCGCAAAGTCCAGCATTCCCCGCCTCTGCGGCTCCAGGGCGGCCTGCCTGTAGTCGTGCATGATGTGGCTGGCCAGCTCCGGGTCGTCCGAGTGCTGTCGGAGGAACCCTCCGAGCGACATCGTTCAGTACCGGCACTCCAGCGCCGCGGCAGTCGCCGTCGCGATGGCCTCCTCCTGCACTCGCGTCAGGCACGACGCCCCGAAGGTGATCGCCATGTTGTTCGCGCCTACCGCCTGCTGCGCCTTCGGGTTGATGGACAAGACCTCCATGATGGGCGGCTTGCCGCTCCGCTCCTCTCGAATCCACGACATTTGTACCCCTCCCCGTGCGATGCCGGCATGGTACACCACCGTCGCTCGGGCGGCTCCTCCATGTGGCTTAATTGTCATAAGGACGCACATTTGCTCCAAAGGCTGCCGATTAGCTACAAACTCGCCACGATTGAAGCTGAAAAGCTGTTGACAAACGCAAGGCCACCCTTGTATTTTGGCAGCTACGTTCCATGTTAGAAGGAGGAGCTAATCATGGATGCCTACTGCTTTAAGTGCCGGACCAAGAAGGAGATCTCAGGCGCAACCGCGGTCACGTTGAAGAACGGCCGTCCCGCGACGCAAGGCACATGCGGCACCTGCGGGACCAAGCTATTCCGCATCGGCAAGAGCTAGGGTATCGTTTTCCTGGGGCTTCCGGGCTCCGCGAGTTAACAGCCGGAAATCTCGAGGTTGCCGAACGCAGCCTGAGAGTGGTTGTGACATTTGGAGAGATGGGCTGCAGCGCTGTGGCCCATTTTTCTTTGCCATATGACGGAGCGGCAGTCCTGTTCAGGTCGTGACTGAGACCACACTGTTCGCAGTCACGGTGCTCATTGAATTCGGCATGATTTTGAGACAATATCTCTATTGACGTCGTGAGAAGTTACAGCTATGCTCTGGTTGGGCATCGACGAGGAAACCGGCAATTCTATTGAGACAACATCTCTATTAATGTCGGGGCGGTTGGAACCTCTTCCAGTCAGGCATCGAGGGTGGGTGGACAGCGACGGCGCCGCTTCGGGCGGCAAGGCGCTGGATCGCTGCCCAGTCTTCCGGAGCACGCTTGCGTAACAGTCGCCTTGAAGCGAGCCGAGCGAGGAGAAGCCCCACGCCGTTTCCTGTGCGAGCCCGGAGTACAAATTACTGCATTTTGCAATGGAGGTTGTTATGGCCGATCTCACCGCATACTCGTTCAAGCTTCGCAAGACTGTCGTGATTAGCAATCCGAAGCTGGTCACGCTGAAGAACGGTCGTCCTGCCGTTCGCGGCGTGGCAGAGGAGGACCCCAACACGTCCGTTTTCCGCATACTGAGCACCGCAGAGGCCGACCAGCTGCGGGCGTCGGGAACCCAAGAAGAGAAATAGATCAGAGGAAGCAGCCGGGCCTATTGAGGTTGCGTCAGCGCAGCCTACAGTGGGTTGTGACTCCAGGAGAGAAGGGCTGTCAAAGAGCGGCCCTTTTCCTTTTGCTGCGCGCCGGGCCGCCCTGGTGTATCCTTACCGGACTATCGCCGGAGGCGGCACATGCTCAACGCTGAAGACAATGCCCTCATCACCCACGTGGGGCCCAACACCCCAATGGGCGAGTACCTGCGCCGCTACTGGGTGCCCGCCCTCCTTTCCGAGGAGGTCCCCGAACCGGACTGTCCCCCTGTCCGCGTGCGCATCCTCGGCGAGTCCCTCATCGCCTTCCGCGACACTGAGGGCCGCGTCGGCCTCGTCGACAACTACTGCCCCCACCGCCGCGCCAGCCTGTTCTTCGGCCGGAACGAGGAGTCCGGCCTCCGCTGCGTCTACCACGGCTGGAAGTTCGACGCCACCGGCGCCTGCGTCGACATGCCCTCGGAGCCCGCCGAGTCCAACTTCCGCGACAAGGTCCGCGTCACCGCCTACCCCTGCGAGGAGCGCGGCGGCGTCGTGTGGGCCTACATGGGCCCGCCCGACCGCCAGCCCGAGCTCCCGAACCTCGCGTGGGCCGCCGCGCCCGAGAGCCATCGCTTCCTCTCCAAGTGCCGGCAGGAGTGCAACTGGCTGCAGGCCCTGGAGGGCGGCATAGACTCCAGCCACATCAGCTTCCTCCACAGCAGCCTCAAGAGCCGCGACTACGCCATCAACGCCTCCAGCCGCGGCCTCCAGGACGCCGCCCTGCACGACCGTTCGCCCCGCTTCTTCCTCGAGCACGCCGACTACGGCCTCGTCATCGGCGCCCGCCGCTCCACCGCCGACGGCCGGTACTATTGGCGGATCACCCCGTGGATGCTTCCCTACTCGACCATCGTCCCCGCCGAGCCCCACGCCGTGATGACCGGCAACATGTACGTGCCCGCCGACGACCACACCGCCCTCGTCTTCCGCGCCTCGTGGCACCCGCTCCGCCCCCTCACCGACGCCGAGCGCCATGAGTACGAGACCGGCGGCGTCTTCCACGAGCTCGTCCAGCCCGTGACCTACCGCCCCTACGCCAACAAGGACAACGACTACCTCCAGGACCGCGAGATGCAGCGCACCGTCAACTTCTCCGGCATCAAGGGTATCCAGGCGCAGGACATGGCCGTTATCGAGAGCATGGGCGCCATCTCCGACCGCACGAAGGAGCACCTCGGCACCTCCGACTCCGCCATCCTCGGCGCGCGCCGCCGCCTACTGCGCGAAATCGCCAACTTCCAGGAGGGCATCGAGCCCGAGGCGCCCTACAACGGCGACCTCTACTGGGTCCGTTCCGCCGCCGTCGAGGTGCCCCAGACCATGCCCATGCTGGAAGTAGCCGAGCAGTACATGGCCGTTGAACAGTCAACACTGACGAAGCAATCTACCACGTAAGCGAATCGCCGGCGCACGCGGCATCGGGGGGAGAGCAAGGAGGACACCATGCTGACGTTCCAGGAGAATGAGACCCTAGCACGGGTGGGCCCCGGCACCGGGGCCGGCGAGATGATGCGCCGCTACTGGGTCCCCGCCATCCTCGACTGGGAACTCCCCGAGCCCGACTGCCCGCCCATCCGCGTCAAGCTGCTGGGCGAGGAGCTCGTCGCCTTCCGCGACACTGACGGCCGTGTCGGCGTTGTTGACAACTACTGCCCCCACCGCCGGGCCAGCCTGTTCTTCGGCCGGAACGAGGAGTGCGGCATCCGCTGCGTCTACCACGGCTGGAAGTTCGACGTGAACGGCGGCTGCGTCGACATGCCCTCAGAGCCCGCCGAGTCCAACTTCAAGGACAAGGTGAAGATCAAGGCCTACCCCACCGCGGAGCTCGGCAACGTCATCTGGGTCTACATGGGCCCGCCGGACAAGCGGCCCCCGCTCCCGGAGCTCGAGTGGACGCAGGTGCCGGAGCTCCACCGCGGCATCAACAAGGTTGTCCAGCGGTGCAACTGGATGCAGGGCCTGGAGGGCGGCATTGACACCGTCCACATCAACTTCCTGCACCGCAACCTGCAGGGCTCCGGCATCGCCGCCCGCGACAACGCCTTCCGCACCTCCTTCGCCGCCCGCGTCGAGGTCGTTCCCACCGACTACGGCTACACCTACGCCGGCATCCGCGACCAGGCCGACGACAATTTCAAGTACGTCCGCGCCTACCACTTCATCGCCCCCTGGACGCAGCTCCGCCCCAACCAGCTCAACCGCGGCGGCGAACCCCGCCTCCGCGACTCCGGCCACATGTGGGTCCCCATCGACGACTACACCACCATGGTCTGGAACTTCACCTACTCCTTCGGCGACGACCCCATGACCGAGAGTGAGCGGCGCCTCACGGGCTCCGGAAACGAGCTCGGCAAGGACATCGACTACGAGAACGGTTTCCGGTCGCGCGCCGCCGCCGAGAACGACTACTTCATCGACCGAGAGGTCCAGCGCACCCAGACCTTTTCGGGCATCCCCGGCACCAACACCCAGGACCGCGCCGTGCAAGACACCATGGGCCCCATCTGCGACCGGACGAAGGAGCACCTCGGCACCACGGACCGCGCCATAATCATGGCCCGCAAGATCCTGTTGAACGCCATCAACGTCGTCGAGGACGGAGGCGACCCGCCCGGCCTCGGCACCAACGTCTTCGACCTCCGCTCCGTCGAGAAGGTCCTGCCCACCGACGTCTACTGGCGCGACGCCCTCTGGGCCGAGCTCTATGAAAAGGCCCAATACACCCCGGAGTACGTCCGAGCATAAGAAGGCGACTTGAGGCACTGTAACGTGCGCTCGCTCCGTTCGTCCTGAGGGAAATCGAAGGATGAACGAGGCGGGCGCACACTTGTGCAAGGAGGAATGCAATGACTGACAACCGTAACGCCCGCCTGCGCGCCATGCTTCGCGGGGACGGCATGGTGGTCGCCCCCTTCTGCCTGAACGCCCTCCACGCCAAGATCGCCGAGTCCGTCGGCTTCGATGCCGTCTACATGACCGGCTCCGGCACGTCCGCCGAGAAGGGCTTCGCCGATGTCGGCCTGCTCACGCAGACCGAGATGGTTACCAACGCCCGCTACATCGCCAACGCCGTCGACGTCCCCGTCGTCGCCGACGCCGACACCGGCTACGGCAACGCCATCAACGTCTGGCGCACCGTCCACGAGTACGAGTCCATCGGCGTCAGCGGGATCCACATTGAAGACCAGGTCTTCCCCTAGAAGTGCGGCTTCTTCGCCGGCAAGGACGTCATCCCCATGGAGGAGCACGTCCAGAAGGTGCGCGCGGCCCTCGACGCCCGCCGCGACCCGGATTTCGTCATCATCGCCCGCACGGACGCCCTCGCCGTCAACGGCTGGGAGGATACCGTCCGACGCTGCAGGGCGTACCGCGACGCTGGCGCTGACCTGGTCTTCGTGGATGGCGTGAAGACGAGGGATGACCTCAAGACCTACGCGACGGCCCTTGCCGGCATCCCAAAGGTGTTCAACGGCGCCGACCCCGTCGCCACGACGGGCGAGGCCGACGCCCTCGGCTTCGACCTCATGCTCGCCGGCTACACGCTCACCGTCGTCTACGAGGCTGTGAAACGCGCGATGGAGGAGCTCCGGGACGCGGGCGCCATCAGCACCCCCCAGCATCGCGCGGAGATAGCCGACATGCTCGGCCTCCAGCGCGTCTACGAGATGGAAGCCGAGTACGCGGTGTGAGAACTGCCGCGCTTCGCTCTAGTGCGCCGACACCTGCTCCAGCTCCAGCGGCGCCTGCCGGTTCGTCCCGAGCTTGATGAAGTCGAGCGCCTCGTTGGGGTCCTCGAACCCCTCCGCGAAGATTTCCAGCTCGTTGCCGTCCGGGTCAAGGAAGTAGACGCTCTTGGTGATCGTGTGGTCCGTCGTGCGGGCGATCGTCGCACCCATCTCCTCCAGCCGGCCCTTCAGCTCTTTAAGCTCCGGCAGCCCGCCCTCGATCTGGAACGCGATGTGGCTCAGCCCCATCTTGCCCCGCTCCGCCCCATCCGGCGCCGCGAACAGCGCGATGTCGTGGTGCTGCTTGCCGAACGACAGGAAGCAGGCCCGGTTGCCCTCCTTCATGTCGACAACCTCGAGCCCCAGCGCCCGGCTGTAGAAGTCCGCCGATGTCGCCACGTCCCGCACCGACAACACCACATGGGCAACCTTGTTCACTCTCGCCATTGCACTCCTCCTTGTGCGTCTTGCGATTGCCCACAGCCTAGCCCGGCGCCCCCGTCATGGCAAGACGCCCCTCGTGCGCCCACGCTTGCGCGACGTCCATGGGCGTGCGACACTCTGCCCAGCCAAATCCGTGGGAGGTAGTGTTATGTATGAAGGGATGATCGCAGAGACCGTCACCGTAACCGGTGACTGCGGCGACCAGATAGAGGCCTACTTCGCCCGGCCCACCGGATCGGGCCCGCACCCTGGCGTGCTGGTCGTCCACCACATGCCCGGCTGGGACCAGGGCTGCAAGGAGATCACCCGCAAGATCGCGGCCCAGGGCTACGCCGCCATCATGCCCAACCTCCATCACCGCATGGGCCCCGGCACCGCCACCGAGATGTCCCAGCGCGTCCGCGAGTCCGGCGGCGTCCCGGACTCCCAGTTCCTCGGCGACGCCCGCGGCGCCATCCAGTACCTGCTGGCCCAGCCCTACTCCAGCGGCAAGGTAGGCATCATCGGCTTCTGCTCCGGCGGCCGCCAGGTCTACATCGCCGCCTGCAACATCGAGGAGCTCGATGCCGCCGTCGACTGCTGGGGCGGCCGCGTCGTCATGGCGCCCGAGGACCTGACGGAGGCCAACCCCGTCTCGCCCCTCGATATGACGCCCAACATGTCGTGCCCGTTATTGGGCCTCTTTGGCGAGGACGACGCGAACCCCGATCCCGCGCAGGTCGCCACCATTGAGGCCGCCTTGAAGGAGCACGGCAAGACCTACGAGTTCCACTCCTACGCCGGCGCCGGCCACGCCTTCTTCTCCGTCGACCGTCCCGCCTACCGCGTCGAGGCCGCCGTCGACGGCTGGAACAAGACCTTCGCCTGGTTCGAGAAGCACCTCGGCGAGCCGACGGCCAAGGCCCTCGGCTAGCAAAGGGACGGAGAGCGCACCCTCAGCCCGTTCGCCCTGAGCTTGTCGAAGGGCGTGGGGTGGGTTGAGGGTGCGCGTCAGTTTGGAGGATGGCCGCGCAAGGTGGCACTCCACAGGAGGCGGACGTGGAAATCTCCAGCGTCAACGCGACCGAAGCTGAACTGCAGGCCTACTACGACGGCCTCGGGGCCTATAACGTCGCCCCCCTCTGGACCGTCCTCGGCGACATCCAGGCCCGCGAGCCCGCCAGCAAGGTCACGCCCTACGTCTGGCGCTGGCGCGACGTCCGCCCCCTCGTCATCCGCGCCACCGAGCTCGTTGGCACCGAGCAGGCCGAGCGCCGCGTCCTCCGCCTCATGAACCCCGGTCTCGGTGGACGTACCGCCACCACCCAGACCCTCTTCGGCGGCATCCAGACCGTCATGCCCGGCGAGATCGCTCCCGCCCACCGCCATACGCCCAATGCCCTCCGCTTCATCATCGAGAGCGACGGCGGCTACACGGCCGTCGGCGGCGAGCGCCTTCCCATGCTCCCCGGCGACCTCGTCCTCACCCCGTCCTGGGAGTGGCACGACCACGGCAACGACACACAGAACCCCATGATCTGGCTCGACGGGCTCGACCTGCCGCTGATGAGCGCGCTCGAGATGACCTTCCACGACCAGTACCCGGAGGATACGCAGCCCGTCACGGAGTCGCCCGGGTCGTCGCTGGCCAAGTACGGCAGCATCGCCCTCCAGCCCGCGTGGGAAGAGCACGGCCCCGCCGGCACGTCGCCCCTCATGTACTACCCCTGGGCCCGAGCCCGCGCCGCCCTGGATCGCCTCGCCACCGGCGAGGGAGGCAGCCCCTACGACGGCGTCATCATGGAATACACGAACCCGCGCACCGGCGGCTCCGCCATGTCGACGATGGCCTGCTTCATCCAGCTGCTGCGCCCCGGCCAGCACACCCTCGCTCACCGCCACACGACGAGCACCGTCTACCACGTCGTCGAGGGCCGAGGCAGCACCCGCGTGGGCGACACCGTGCTGGAGTGGGAGGAGAAGGACACCTTCTGCGTCCCCGGCTGGGCGTTCCACGAGCACGCAAACGCCTCGCCGTCGGAGCCCGCATACCTCTTCAGCTTCACGGACGCCCCCGTCATCAAGGGCCTCCAGCTATACCGCGAAGAACCCCACCCCTCCAGCCACCTGCCCGGCTAAACCCCTGTGTGCCCGTTCGCCCTGAGCTTGTCGAAGGATTGCCCGAACGGGCGTCGGCCAATCCCACTCTGTGAGGTGCACCCGTGAGCCCGCAACCCGTCGCCCTGCCCCTGAACGACGCCTCTGACTACGGCCTCTGCTTCGCTTGCGGCCCACGCAACGACGGCGGCCTGCAGCTCACCTTCCGGCAGGACGGCGACACCGTCGTCACGACGTACACCGCCCTCGAGCGCCACCAGGGCTTCCCCGGCTTCCTCCACGGCGCCGTCATAACCGGCCTCCTCGACGAAGTTATGAGCCGCGTGCCTGTCATCGAGGGCCGCTGGGGCATGTCCGCGAAGCTCGACATCCGCTTCCGCCAGCCTGTCCGCGTCGGCGACGTCCTCACCGCGACGGCGCGCAAGGACGGCGGCCGCGGCGGCATCATGCGCACCAGCGCCCGGGTCACCCTCCCCGACGGCCGCGTCGCCGCCGAGGCCACAGCCACCTTCGCCCTCCTCTCCCCCGAAGCCCTCGCAGACATGGCCCACGACTACCCCGGCCTCGCCCAAACCTGGCGCGTGGGCTAGTTCCAATCCGTTCGCCCTGAGCTTGTCGAAGGGTCTCAAGGAGGGAGCGTCATCAGCCCGCCATCACAAGCAATTCGGCCCGCTCCCGCTTGAGTCGCCTCAGGGTGAACGGGCCGAAGTGAATCGCTAGGTTAGTCCTACCGCAGCGCCGGAATCACCTCTTCCCCAAACATCCGGATGGACTTCTCCACCAGCTTGGGGTCCATGTTCCCGAAACTGTGCGTCGTCGCCAGCAGGTCGTAGCCCACGTACTTCTGCTGCTCTGCGATCTTCCGCGCCACCGTCTCCGGGCTCCCGATGATCGCCACGCCGTTCTCTATCGAGAAGTCATAGTCCTGCGCCATCATCCGGAAGACGCGCCCCCGCTCGGCGTTGTCCGGCAGGTCCGACTCCGTGCCCATGCCCCGCGGGCTCGAGCCCCAGCCGACGCGGGAGCCCGTGACGCGCCCCCGCCCAAAGCTGCCGCCCACCGGGATCGCGCCCGCCGACGGCACGTTGACGCGCCCCAACAGGCACGGCTCCGCCTCCGCGCGGGCCTTCTCGTCCGTCTCCGCAACGTGCACGATGCGCTGCAGGAAGATGCTCGGCATCTCCCCTGGGTGATTGCACTCCCGCCACACCTGCCGGTAGTAGTCGAACTTCTCCGCCACCACGTCATCCACGTCGATGTTCTGGGACACGTGGTAGTTGCCCTTGGCCGCGAACTCCAGCGCGGCCTTGCTGTGCGCGCCCACCCAGATGGGCGGCGTCGGCTGCTGGTACGGCTTGGGCGCGGGCAGCGCCTCGTCGAAGCGCCAGTACTTCCCCTCGTACGTGACCTCGTCCTGCGTCCACGCCATCTTGATGATCTCGAGCGCCTCGCGGCTCATCTCGCCCCGTGCGTAAAAGTCGAGGCCCCAGCGCAGGAACTCGTGCTCGTGGATGCCGATGCCCGTCCCGAACTCCACCCGCCCGTGCGAGATCTGGTCCAGGATGCCCACCTCCTCCGCCAACCGCAGCGGGTGGTGGAAGGGGAGCTGCCAGATCATGGCGCCCACGCGCAGCACGCTCGTCCGCATCGCCACCGCCATAAGGTACACGCTCGGCGAGCTGATCAGCTCGCGGTTCTGGTGCTCGATGACGAAGTACGAGTGGTACCCAAGCTGCTCTACCGTCTGCGCCAGGTCCAGGTGCCGGTCATAGACTGCGGAGATGCTCGAGCCGTTGTCCACCTCCGACTCCGGGAAGGCGTCCCACAGCGCAAACTTCAACTCCCTCATGTGCGTCTCCTCAATCGCGCCGGTGGGGCGCAGGTAGCCAGCGGACAGCAGCGAGTGTAGCCCCGCGCTGTGGGCCAGTCAACGCGGAGGCCGGCCCCGTTAAAGCCGGCCTCCTGTCATGACTTGCACCCCCGATGTCCAGCTACGCGTACCGGATTCGAGGGTCGAGGTATGCGTACAGAATGTCGATGAGCAGGTTCATCCCGATGAACAGCACGGAGATGAACATCGTCACGGCCTGGATGACCTGGTAGTCGCGTGCATTCACCGCCTGCAGCGCCAGCAGCCCGATCCCCGGCCACGCGAACACCGTCTCGATCGTCACCGAGCCCGTCATCTGCCCCACCACGATTGCGCCGAACACCGTCAGCGGCGGGATGGCCGCGTTCTTCAGCGCGTGCTTCCACACGACCTTGGACTCAGTCAGCCCCTTGATGCGCGCCAGCTTGATGTATTCGCTGTCCATCACGTTCAGCATCGCCGACCGCGTCAGCCGCATGAAGGACGCCACGGAAAACCACCCCATCGCCACCGCCGGTAGGATGAGGTTGGCGAAGCCGCCCCGGCCCGACGTGGGGAACCACCCAAGCTGGACCGCGAAAATCCAGATGAGCACGATAGCCAGCCAGAATGAGGGGAGCGATTGCCCCAGCAGGGCGATCAGCTTCCCCATGGTATCCACCATCGTCCCCTTCTTCACCGCCGACAGCACCCCGATGGGCACCGCCAGCAGCACCGAGACCCCTATCGCTATCGTCGCCAGCTGGAGCGTGGCCGGCAGGCTGCCGAGCACGAGCTCCATCGCCGTCCGACCCTGCCATTTGAAGGATGCGCCAAACTCCCCCTTCGCGGCATTCTTTACAAAGATGAAGTACTGGACGTACCACGGCTCGTTGAGCCCCCACAGCTCGCTGATGCGCCTGAAGTCCTCGTCCGAGGCCTCTGGCGGCAGCAAGACATCCAATGGGTTGCCGGAGAGCCGCGCGAGGGAAAAGACAATGATGCTGACGCCGATGATGGTGAAGACTGCTTGGATGAGTCGAATAATGATGTACCGCTGCATGGCTTCTGACTCCTCCCCGGCGGTTGTCGCCATTCCACTCCCGAAAGCCGGTAACGGAGAACCTGGGGGAGTGCAGTGCCACCCACCTGCCACGAATTGCTGGCCCGGTGGCCCTGCAGGACTTCAGAATGGGGGAGCTGAAGTCTGGTTCAGAATGCCTATGCAACTGGTAAGCGGGGAGGGCTTGCCCCGGGCGCTGCTCCCGTCTTTCCCCGCCTGAGCGATGGATTGAGCGAGCCGTCAATGCCCGGGGCGAAGCCACTCGGTTACTGCCGCGAGGTTCCATCCCCCCTGGCGCCTTGCAACAGTGCTGCATACTGTAATATGCATTTTCGTGATTTGTCAACTCTCGCGCCCGGCGGATTTTCTTCCCTGGAGGGGAGACCAACGTCCCCGCGCCGCACATCGGCCGACGCCAACGCAAGAGGCCGGCCCCCTCGAGGACCGGCCTCCGTGCGATTCGAGTCTGAGTCGGACTAGCTGGGCATCGTCGCCTGGGACACGCCAAGGTGCCCCTGCTTCTCCAGCAGCTTGAAGAAGTCGCCCTCGCTGTCCACCACGTCGATGGCCCGCACGCCGAACACCTCCGGGTGCGACGGCGCGTAGGGCTCGACGCCCTCCTGCAGCTCCCGCGCCATCCGAAGCAGGATGCGGCGCCCGGCGATGATCGCCGTGTCGCTCGTGCCCAGGTGCTCCTTCGTCCGGTCGGCGATGGACCCCATGCTGTCCGTCATCGCCATGTCCTGCTCGCGCCCGCTGCCGATGCCCGTGTAGTTGATCGTCCGCTGCATCTCCCGGTCGATCAGGAAGTCGTTGTGCATCTGCCGCTGCGGCTGCCACGTGTCCACGAAGCTGCCGTCGGCGAACTCGTACTTCACCCGCGTCAGGTTCTCCGGGCTCCGGTTCATCATCTCCCGCTGCTCGTCCGTGAACGGCTCGCCCGTGCTGACCGAGTACTGGAAGACGGAGATGTGCTCGTCGTCCATCGGCACCCAGCACCGGCCGCCCTCGCGGTCGCTCGGGTTCGGGATGAAGCTGTAGAACGGCAGCACGAATCGCGTCACGCGCCAGTAGTACTCGTTCTCTCCCGCGTCCCGCCGCGAGCCGTAGGTGAATCCGTAGTTGGTCTCCTTCACCGTGAGCCGGGGCGCCCCGTCGAAGTTGGTCAGCGCGCTCCCGTCCTTCATCCGGCGTCCGACGTTCTGCCGCGGCGCCTTGCTGATGTCGAACCAACGGTGGTTGAACGACACGTGCGACGTGTCGATCTCGCCCTCGGTGGCCTGCATGTAGTTCGACTCCTGGATCCACCGCCGCACGTTGCGGTGTGTGGCCGGCACCATGCACCACTCGAACTGCGGCAGCCCGGGCATCTGCTCGATCGGGCCCATGTAGAGCCAGATGCAGCCGCCCCACTCGCGCGCCGGGTACGCCTTGATCTTGACCTTCTCCCTGAAGTTGGACTCCGCAGGCTCCGAGGGCATGTCGACGCAGTCGCCGTTCACGTCGAACTTCCACCCGTGGTACACGCAGCGCAGGCCGCACTCCTCGTTCCGGCCGAAGAACAGGCTCGCGCGCCGGTGCGGGCAGTAGTTGTCGATCACGCCGATGTTGTTGTCGGTGTCCCGGAACGCCACCAATTGCTCGCTCAGCACCTTGATGCGCACCGGCGGGCAGTCGGGTTCCGGCAGCTCCTCGGCCAGCAGCACGGGCTGCCAGAATCGCCGGAACAGGTCCCCCATAGGGGTGCCCGGCCCCGTTTGCGTCAAGAGATCGTTGTCTTCACGTGTGAGCATAACGTCCGCCTCCTCAGTATTCGGTGGGCAAGCTGTGGCCACAAGTATACACCCGCGCGCAAGGGCGTGGGCCTGCGCGGGGGCAGGCCCGCTCGCGCCCTCATAAACCGAGCCGCCGCCTCTCCCCGCATGGCGCACTCTCTGCATTTCCGCTATGCTACCGAAACTTGTACGACGGCCTTCTGCCGGGGTCGAATGCACATCTGGGAGTTTTGAACCATGACAACCACGGCCAGCTACGCCCACCTCGTCGGCTCAGTGCCGCTTGCCGACACCGAGTCCGTCTTCCGCGCCGTCTGCGCCGAGCTTGGCCCGCACCTGCGCCGCATCCCCGACGGCGAGACCGGCGAGCGCCTCAGGTGGACCGAATTCCAGCGTGACATGTTGCGCAACCACCCGGACATGGAGATAGACCCGGACATTGATGTGCGCAGCCTGAATCAGGCGGAGCGTGTGATGCTGGGCATGAGGCCCTGGCTGCGGCTCAAGCCCTCGGCGGACCCGGATGCCCTGCGCTTTCCGACGGGCTATGCGGACGTGGCCGTCGCTTCCTACGCCGAGTATTCCCGTCTCCAGGACGAGGGTGTCATCCCGGCCGCGACACGTTTCTTGGTCGCCCTCCCGACCCCCTTGGCGCCGGCGTACCAGTTCGTAAGTCCCGCTTCGCGAGTTGCTTTCATGCCCACCTATGAGCGCGCCCTGCTGGAAGCCCTCGACGGCATCTGCGGCGCCATTCCCCACGAACGGCTATCCATCCAGTGGGACATTTGCTTGGAGGTGATGCTCTTCGCCGGGTACTTCTCCCAAAGACCCGACGACTACAAGGCGCAGGTGTTTGACATGCTGGCCCGGCTCGGAGACAGGGTGCCGGAGGCAGTGGAAATGGGCTACCACATCTGCTACGGCATGCCCCCCGGGGCGCCCTTTGCGAATCCCGAGGACATGGGCCAAATGGTGGAATTGAGCAACGGCGCGATTGAACGACTGGCCCGCCGCCTCGATTTCCTCCACATCCCTGCTGCCAATGACCGCGACGCCGGCGTGTTCTTCCGCCCCATGCGGGACCTGAACCTTCCCGAGGGCACGGAGCTCATCCTCGGCCTGATCCACCCCGACGACGCCGTCGGCGACGCCGAGCGCATCGCGGCGGCCCAGCGGTACGTGCCCGTCTTCTCCGTGGCCACCGAGTGCGGATGGGGCCGCGGCGACCCCGCGCTTGTGCCCGGCCTGCTGACCAGCCACCGCCGGGCAGTCGAGGCGCTGAACGGGCGAGACTGAACGCAAGTCGCGCGGCTCTGGTACACTGACGCAAATCGCGAGAGGACGACATGGGCGGGATTTACTTCAGCTGGTATGACACGGACCCCATCGCCGTGATCGAGGACCTCGCGGCGGACACGCTGCTGGACTTCATCGGCCGCCTCGCGTCCAGCGAGGGCGAGGAGGAGTACTTCACCCGCGAGATCGAGATGAACCTCGTCTGGCGCGAGGCTGACGCCCAGGTGAACTTCGCCCTCCGTGGCAACGAGACCAAGGAGATGACCCAGCGCCTCAAAGACGTCCGCAACCATGTCTACAACGCCCACTACCTCGTCGGCGCGCGCCAGGGCGTCGAGGCCGCCAAGGAAATCCAGGCCGTCGTCCGCACCCTCTACGGCACGGCGCCCGAGACCTCGCCGCGCTAGGGAGCCGCAGTGGAACTCGAACGCGGCATCCACCAGATGGCCCACGGCCGCCAGCCCTTCGGCCTGCCCTCGCCCAACGTCTACCTCGTGCAGGGATCCCGCGCCGCCATGCTCATCGACTCCGGCTACGACGAGGACGACGACCACGCCGCCCGCATGGAGTACATCCGCCAGGTGGGCGGCCCGCCCATCATGGGCGTCCTCGTCACCCACCGTCATCGCGACCACGCCGGCGGCGCCGTCCGCCTCAAGCGCGACACCGGCGCCCCCATCCTCGCCCACCGTGACGACCGCGACGCCATCGAGCGGGAGCGCTTCCAGGGCGAGGCGTACGTCGACGAGGAGCTGCAGGGCGGCGAGACCTTTGACCTCGGCGGTCTGACGTTGGAGGTCATCCACGCCCCCGGCCACACCATGGGCAGCGTCGCCGTTCTTGCCCGCGAGCGCCACGCCCTCCTCTCCGCCGACACCGTCCTCGGCGTCTCGACGACCCTCGTCCGCCCCGGCGAGGGCGACCTACGCCTCTACGTCCAGTCCGTCGCCGCCCTCCGCGAGCTCGAGCCCCGCGTCATCTACCCAGGCCACGGTGGCCCCGTCCTCGACCCCGTCGCCCGCATGGAGGAGCTCATCGAGCACCGCCGCCAGCGTGAGGGGCAGGTGCTCTCCCAGCTCGCCCTCGGCCCCTGCACCGTCCTCCAGATCCGCGACGCCCTCTACACCGACATCCCGGAGGCCCGCCTCGCCATCGCTGCCGAGCAGGTCCAAAGCCACCTGGACAAGCTTCACTCAGAGGACCGAGTCGTTTCGGGCGACGGCGTCTACGCGCTCAAATAGCAACCGCCCCGCTCACCCTGAGTAACCCTCTGGACAAGCGGGGCGGCCGAGATTCCGTACTAGCCTGCTAGTCCTCCTACACCGTCGCCGTCGCGATGTCCGCGTGCCGCTCCAGCACCCCCGGCAGCGTCGACTCCTCCGTCACCACATCGATCGCCCGCACGTGGTACAGGTCGCCCTGCCGCACCGCCACCGGCTCGACGCCCTCCTGCAGCTCCCGCGCCATCCGCAGCAGCATCCGCCGCGCCGCGATGATCGCGAGGTCCGTCGTGCCCAGGTGCTCTCTCGTCCGGTCGGAGATCCACCCCTGCGTCTCGTTCACCATGACGTCCTGCGTCCGCTGCGGCCCGATGCCCGTGAAGTTGCCCGTCTTCTGCAGCTGCCGGTCGATGCCGTAGTCGTTCGTCGCCTGCCGCACGTCCCGCCACGTGTCGATGATGAACCCGTCCGGCATCGTCATCGCCACCCGCTCCAGCTGGATGTTGCCGTTGTTGCTGCCCGAGGGCGTGTTCAACGGCTCGTTCGGGTTCCACGAGAACGCCAGGCACGACATGTGATGGTCGTCCACCGGCACCCACGCGTGCCCGAACCACGTCGTCGGCTGCGGCGGCATGGTGACGACGGGCAAGAAGAAGTTGGTCACCCGCCAGTAGTACCCTTCGTCGCCCGCCGGACGCCGCGCCCCGTACACCATGCCGAAGTCCGTCTCCTTGACCGAGAACTTGGGAGCGCCCTCGCGGTACAGCAGCGCCTGCCCGCCGGCAGTCGTCCGCCGGCGCTGCCGCTGCTGCGGGTCCCACGGCGTCGCCTGGTCCGGGTCCATCCACCGGTGCAGGAACGACACGTGCGTCGAGTCCAGGTCCCCCTCCAGCGCCTGCATGTAGTTGCAGTCCTGGATCCACCGCTGCACCCGCCGCTGGTCTGAGGGCACCCGCGCCCACTCGTACTGCGGCAGCGGCTGCTTTAGCTCCGGCGGCCCCATGTACACCCAGATCACGTCGCCGAAGTCCTCCGCCGCGTACGACCGGATCTTCACCTTGTCCTTGAAGTTGCTCTCGGCCGGCTCCGACGGCATGTCCACGCAGTCGCCGTTCACGTCGAACTTCCACCCGTGGTACACGCACCGCAGCCCTGACTCCTCGTTCCGCCCGAAGAACAGGCTCGCGCGGCGGTGCGGGCAGAAGTTGTCGACGACCCCCACCCGGCCCTCGCTGTCGCGGAACGCGACCAGGTTCTCACCCAGCAGCTTGAGCCGCACCGGCGCGCAGTCCGGCTCCGGCAGCTCCGACGAGAGCATCGCGGGCAGCCAGAACCGCCGGAACAGCTCGCCCATCGGTGTCCCCGGGCCGACCTGGCAAAGCGTGTCGTTGTCTCGCTGTGACAGCATGTCTCTCTCCTCGCGCCGCCGTGGATCCCTGCTCCACCGGCGGCCGCATACCCGAGTGTCGCATCATTATGCCACACCGGAAGGCCGACACTAGCCGCCGCCGGCGAATGCTGCATATTCGCGTCGAGAATCCCCGCCCCGCGTTCGCCCTGAGGAAAATCGAAGGGCCGCGCCCTACCGCACGCGCACCGGATGCGGCACCGGTTGGTTGAACAGGTAGCCCTTCTCGTTGAAGGGAACCTCGTCGGGCTGCGTGTTGCCCGCCGCGTCCGTCGCTCGCGTCATGATCGTGTGCTCGCCCGACGCCGCATTCCACTCGAACTCGAACCGCGCCCACGAGTAGTCCGGCTGCGTCGCCGACACCGACGCATTGGCCCACGTACGCCCGCCGTCGTCGCTCCACTCGACGCGCCTGATCGGCCCGTCCGGCGAGTGCGCGTAGCCGTGGATGCGCTGCCGCCCCGCCGCGAGCTCTGCGGGCCACGGCAGCGCCAGCGCGCTCTTGATCGCCTGCTCCGTGATCGGCTGCCCCTCTGACTCACCCTCGGGCGGGTACGCGTCGCCGATGAGCGTGTACGACGTGGTGTTGTTCCGCGTCCAGAGCTGTTCGGTGGACACGATGATGCGCCCCAGCCACTTGATGTGCGAGCTGCCCACCCAGCCCGGCACGACGGCTCGGAGCGGGAAACCGTGGTCCTGAGGCAACGGCTCGCCGTTCATCGCGTAGGCCAGCAGCGTGTCTGGGTGCATCGCCTTCTCGACTGGCAGGACGTACCGGAACCCCTCCTCCGGCGCCTCCGTGTCGAGGCCCACCAGCAGCACGCTGACCGCGTCGTCCCGGATGCCCGCCAGCGTCAGCACGTCCGACAACCGCGCGCCCACCCACTCGCCGTTCCCGACGGCACCCGTCATCCACTGCGTCCCCGACGACTCCCGCCCCTTGAGAATCCCGAACATCGCCCGGTGGTTGCCCGCGCACTCGAGGTACGAGATGAGCGAGTGGCTCGGGAGGGACGTGACCTCCTTGTAGGTCAGCTTGATGGGCAGCGATACCCCGTCGCCCTCGACGACCAGCCGCCAGTCCGAGGCGTCCAGGTCCAGGCTCGCGGGCGCGTTGTTGCGGACGAAGAAGTAGCGGTTGGGCGTGATGAGACCCTGCATGTTCTCCATGCGGGCCTCGAGACCTTTGTCATCGCGCACGATGAACGGTGTGGAGTCCTTGAAGAAGGGGGAATCGCCAGCCGCGTCGACGTCGTTTTGCCCAGCCGTCGGCGCGTCCCGTCCGTTGGAGCTATCGATGCCGACGCATGCCGCGAGCACCGCCGTCGCCCCGCCTGCGAGCATCAGTTGCAGGAACTGGCGCCGGCCCATGCCCCGTGCGCTCGCGAACTCCCACAGCGGCTCGCCGCCGTCCGAGGGGTTGTTGTCTTTCGGCAACGGAGGGCTCCCCGCGCTTACCCGTACAGAGTGGCCGCGCCCGTCTCCGCGTTGTACCGGTGCCGGATGACGCCCGTCAGCTTCTGCCCCTCAAGCCGCACGACCACCGATGGCCCGTCGAAGACGTTCTTCTGCGCGTGGATGACGCCCGGCAGGAAGAAGGCCACCTCGCCCTGGTTCTGCACCCACTCCGCCGCCTGCTCGAAGTGCGGCACCGTCCGGTCGGGCTCATGGAAGCCCCACCTCCACGTCGACTGCTGGATCGCGCCCGAGTACACCCCGTACACCACCCACGACGCCCCGTGGTCGTGCGGGCTCACGCCGGCCGTAGCGCCGCCCTTGGCCTGCGCGTTGCACATCAGCCAGAAGCCCGGCGCAGGGTGGCCGTAGTCCTCGTCCTGGTACAGGCTCGCGGTGGCCGTCCCCGTCTCCGGTACGTCCATCTTCCCGTCGAGTAGGTTCGGCACCTGTAGCAGCTTCGTCATGTGCCCGCACACCGCCTGCGCCTGCGCCTTGGCATCGTCCGTCTCCGCGAAGACCTTCCGCACGTCCTCGATGAACGCTTCCATGGAGTAGTCAGCCATAGCGCACCTCCGAATTTGCCGTTTCCCAGAATCATAGCCCATCGCCCATTCCTGCGCCATAACCGCCGAAAGATGTCCGTTTGTCCCCCCAGCCAGTTTCCCCATACAATTGACCCACGAATTCCACACCAAGGAGACCCAACATGGACGCGGTCATCGACGCCTGGCGAGAGCGCATCCTGGCCCACGAACGTGACGCCTCCACCCTCCGAGGCACGGGCCACGGACACGGGCATGGCCACGGCGGTCACGGCCATGGCGGACACGGCCCCGGCAGCCATGGCGGCTTCACCTACTCCAACCGGCCGCAGGACCCATTCCGCACCGATGACCCCGTCCTGAACGCCCTCTACGCCGCCCTCCCCTCCGGAGGCACCGTCCTCGACGTCGGCGGCGGCGCCGGCCGGTACGCCCTCCCCCTCGCCGCCCGCGCAAGCCGCGTCACCGTCGTGGAGCCCTCCGAGGACTCCTGCGAGGCGCTCCAGTCCCGGGCCGCCGAGGCCGGCATCGCCAACATCACCGTCATCAACGAGCCGTGGGAGGACGCAGAGGCCCCCTCCGCAGACATCGTCCTCTGCTCACTGGTGCTCCATCACGTCCCCGACGCCGCGCCTTTCGTCACCAAGGTGCAGGAGCACGCCGCCGGCAGCGTCGTCGTGGTCGAGATGATGGAGACCCCCGGCGCGCTGGAAATTCCCTTCTACGAGCGCGTCCACGGCACGGCCCCCACGCCGCTGCCCGGCCTCCCGGACGTCCTCAACCTCCTTTGGGCCATGGACATCTACCCCGACGTGTCCATGCTCAGCGCCGAGACCGCTGTCCTCGACACCGACCGCCACGCCGCGATGGAGCAGCTCCGCCGCCGCCTCGCCGTCGAGGAAGGCTCCGCGGCCGACGAGCGCCTGCGCGCCGCGGCCGAAGAGCTGCTGGTGGAGACCCCCGAAGGCTTCATCGTGCGGGGTGTCCGCCCCCGCCGCACTGCCATCGTCACTTGGAGGCCCTCGCAGAACGGGGCGTAACCATGCCGCGCCACGACGACGTAACCGGCATCGTCCTCGCTGGAGGCTTGGGCCGTCGAATGGGTTCCTCCAAGCCCCTGCTGCAACTCGGAGGGCGCACCCTCATCGAGCACGTTGTCGCAGCAATCGAGCCCCTCGTGGCCCGCGTCATCGTCGTCACCAACGACCTCGATGCGATGGCCTTCCTCGGCCTGCCTACCGTCCCCGACGCCGAGCCCGGCCGGGGTCCCCTCATGGGCCTCTACAGCGGACTCGTCGCCTGTCAAACGCCCCACGCCCTCACCATCGCCTGCGACGCCCCCTTCCTTTCGCCCGCGCTCCTCAAGGCCCTCATCGCCCGCCGCCGCCCGGAGGCCCTCACGCTCCCTGAGACAGGGCACGGTCCCCAACCCATGCCCGGCGTCTACCCGACCGCCCTCGGGCTAACAATCGCCTCCCTGCTGGAGACGGGCCGCGCGGCCCTGCGAGACCTCATCGCGACGGCGCCGGTCGAGCTCTTGGCAAAAGAAGAGGTGCGCACCCTTGATCCCGAGGGACGCACCTTCATGGACCTCGACACGCCGGAAGACCTCGCCGCCGCAAAGGCTCTCTTGCAAAGAGGGAGCTAACCCGAAGCGAGCTCCCCTACCCGCCCTTCCGCCGCAGCAGGGGAATCAGCAGGCACACGATCCCGATGCCGAACAGGACGGAACCGATCACCGTCCACACGTCGCCGTTGCGCAGCCCGGACACCGTGAAAAACCCGACACCCACCAGCCACAACAGCCAGCCCGTCAATTCCAGCTGCCTGTGCACACCATCCTCCTGGCCGCACCGTGCGCGCGGAAGCGAGCGGCAGGATGCGGATGCTGCCCACAGTGTACCCGAATGCAGCCGCCGCCCCCGGCGAGTTGGAGACCCTCCGCCTGGGGGTTATGTTGGCTCGCTTGCAAGGCGTTCTGAAATCAGCTTTCATTGAGGGGCCTTGCCGCGGCGTTCTCAGGATAGCCTCGTGCATGGAGTCTTTTTGTGATTATCGCAACACTTGACGTAAACCCGCTTCACTGGAGGACGCAATGCCTGACAAAACGCCGATGACAAGCAAAGCCGTCGCCGACCTGCGTGCACGGCATTGGCCGCGCGTGCTGGTGTTCGCCTGCATGGCCGCCGCACTCATCGTCGCGGTCCTGGCCGTCGGTGCGCCTCGTTCTGCGGACGCTCAGGAGGGCTCGACGTGCCCCGTCACGGACCTCGGCGCCCTCGGTGTCGAGGCGGACGGCGGGCTGAATGCCGACGGTCGCTGGACGACGCAGAACTGCGATTCTCGCTTCCGTGCCGGCAGTGACGCCCATACCTATCGCTTCGAGGTGGTCCAGGGCGGGCGTATCAGGATCGATCTGGTTTCCGAAGAAGGGGACTCCTTCCTGTATCTGTTGGCGGAAGATCAACGCCGCCTCACGGACAACGATGACGGCGGCGCCGGCCTCGACGCGCGAATCGAGCGTGACCTGACGCCGGGCGCCTACCTCGTGGAGGCAACCACCGTCGGCGGGCGCAGCCGAGGCCCGGCCGACTTCTCCCTCTCCGTCAGCCGTGTTACGGGTTGTGAGCCGGTGAACCTGGGATCCCTGCAGCCCGGCGTCGACCTGACGGCATCGGGGTCCTGGTCGCTCGACACCTGCGGCTCGCGCTTCGTCGTGGAGCATCCGGCCCACGGGTACCTGTTCAATCTGCCGCAGGCCGGCCGCGTCCGCGTGGACCTGATGTCGGAGAACGGCGACCCCGTGCTGTCTCTCGCCTCCACGACCGCCGGCGTGATTGCCGCCAACGACGACGGCGGTGAGCGGCGCAACTCCCGCATCGAGCGGTATCTCGATCCCGGCGCCTACCTGCTGGAAGCAACCACCTATCTGGAGCGAGACTATCAGCCGCTGATGGCCGACTTTACTCTCGTTGTCCACCTCGTGGATGAGCAGGCAGGCCAGGACAGCTTCCTCCTGAAAGTTGAGGAGGTTCATACACCGGAGCGTGTCGTTGCCGGTCAGCCGTTCCCCGTGCACTATCGCGTGGGCAATCTGGGTGGCGGCAACTTGGCGGACATTGGCGGAAACGCCCAGGCCTACGTGGTGGGCCCGCGCGTGTTCGACATTACCGACCCGATAGCCGCCTCAGAGATGCGCTGGGGTGCCGGAGTCTCCTACCACACGGGCGAACCGGCGGCGAACTCGGCAAGCGCGGCGATAGACGAGTTGACGCCCTTTGAGGTAACGCTTGGGAGCCACGGTCCCTCGTGGATATTCGTCGGTGTCGTCACGTATGACGAGGACGACGAGGAGCGGGGATTTCATGGCCAGTGGCATAACCTGATGGTGCTCAGCGGCACGACGTTCGATGCGGTCACCGTGAGCGTGGACGGCCTGGCGTACAGCGTCTCGGCGGAAGCCGACGATGAGGGGATGGTAACGGCCTCCGTGACCCGCTTTGCCAACCCGGACGCGGAAGTGGACGCAGTGACGCAGGCGAAAGCGATGTACACTGCGGGCATCCGCACACAGTTGTTGGAGGGCTTATTTGAGCGGCCCGCGCTCTCCGGCCTGTCGGTGACCGGGACCCTTGAGGCCTTCAGCTTGCCCAACCCGGCGTCGGACACGCTGCTCGCGTCCTTCGGTGGCCAGTATGAGAACGCCGTCGCTGAGCTGGGTTTGGCCGAATCGTTGGCTGAGGGAGAGGCCGTCAACCCCGTCATCGTTGAAGAGTTGGCCCTTGACATGGCCGGGACGGCGGCGGGCCGGTATCTCTCCTTCCAGTCCTCGTGGCGTACGCTGCAGAACCGCATCAATGCTGGCGGCACGCTGTTCTTCGCGGAAGCGCTCACCCTTCACTCTCAGCTTGGCTATGTCGAGCGCATGGTCGCGCCGGCGGTGGCTGCCGGCGACGCCGTGCGGGCTGCCCGCACCGCCGGGCGGGGCTGGGAAGACCCCGGAGTTGAGGCGATGGTGGACGACCTCGCGGAACAGGTGTCGTGTGGGAGCGCCGCGGCGGCCCTGCGCAGCGCCCTTGCCGGGGCGGACGCGGCGGGTGTTGAGGGCTTGCTCAAGCTTGACGTTGAGATGCGGGCAGCGTTGCCTGTCTACGGAGCGTTGACCGGCAACATGCTGTGCGCCGCCCAGGGCGCCGATGATGAGACCCTTCAGTTCCTGAACGGTCTCGGTGTGGCTGACAGCGCTGAAGTCCTGCAGCTGTTGGGGATCGCTTCCGCCGCCGCCGAGGGGGCGGAGCCGCCGGTGCGGCTGCGCATCCTTGCGCGGCTGACCGAGGACGGCCGCATTGAGCATGCCGTCGAGCTGCCGGGCGGCGAGCAGATACTGCCGTCCTCGCGGCACCTGCCCGCTGACGCCCCGCTCGGCGAGTGGCGGATCAGCACCGACGTGGAGGTGGACGGCCAGCCCATCGGGAAGATTCGCTCGCGCCGCCTGGCCGATGGCCGCACGGAGCTGGGCTTCCTCAGCGCCGACGTCCAGAGCGTCGTGCCGGACATCCGCTACCTGCCCGCGGACATGCCGATAGGAGTCTGGCTCCGCAGCGGTGAGTTTTCGATATCGCCCGTCGGCGTGCTGGAGGAGTAGGCGATCGCACCTTACGGGCTCCGAACGACTAGGGGCGAGACCTTTATGGCCTCGCCCCTCCTCATGCCTGTTGCCGTGGCGCCCCTTTTACCTTGGGCGCGACGCTAAGGCGGACTGGCGTGTACCCTCGCGTCCCCTATCCGCCCGCCGCCGCTTCCACCGGCGCCTCCACGCCGAAGAGCTTGGCGGCGTTGTCCCACAGGATTTTTCGCTTAGCCTCGTCCGGGATGTGCTCCTGCGCCAGGAATGTGTTGACCGCCTCAGGGAAGATGCAGTCCGAGTGCGGGTAGTCCGTCGAGAACAGCAGCCGGTCCGCCCCCATGAAGTCGATGGCGAACTTGATCGGCCCCTCCTCCGGCTCCACCACGCAGTAACCCTGCTCCTGGAAATACTCGCTCGGCAGCTTGGAGAGCTCGTAGTCCATGTCGGGAGCGTGGGTCTCCCACTTGTCGTCCAGCCTCCACAGGAACCACGGCAGCCAGCTTGCGTTGACCTCCATGAACACCGGCTTCAGGTTCGGGAAGCGCTCCAGCACCCCGCCGATGGTCAGCTCCGCAAGCTGCGTCATCGCGTGCACCGGCCCCACCATCGCGTTCCCGACGATCTCCATGTTCCGCTTGCCCCAGTACCGGTGGTTGTAGTTGTCACGCAGCAGGTAGTTGGCCGGCGGCCCGTGCATGCCGAAGGCCGTCCCCAGCCGGTCCATCTCCTGCCACAGCGGGTCGAAGTGCTCGTCGCTCAGCAGGTTCCCGTTGACCGCGCCGCCCGTCATCGCAACCGCAACCGCTCCCAGCTCCTCGACGGCGCGCCGGGCCTCCCCGGCGGCGAGCTTGGCGTCGTGCGGCGGCACCCACGCCCAGAACTTGAACCGGTCCGGGTGCGCGCTGCAGAACTCGGCCGTGTAGTCGTTGTACACCTGGCACAGCGCCAGCGCGTGCTCCGGGTCCAAGTCGTCGTACCGCACCATCCCCATCGCGACAGTCGGCATGAACACGCCAATGTCGATCCCCTCGATGTCGAAGCCCTCCAGGAAGACGTCAGGCGAGGGGTCCCTGGTGACCTTCATCAACCCCGGGTTCGCCGTCACCCGGCGCTGGCTGCGGCGACGCACCATCGGGTTGGGCGTCGACTTCGGCTTCTCCACGCCGTCCAGCACGATGCGCCCGCTGCTCCCTTCGAGGAACCCGCCGTTGTCCGGCCGCACTACGTGCGTCCGCGACCGGAAAGGCTCCGGCAGCCGCTCAATCCAGATCTCCAGCGGCTCCATCATGTGGGGCTCAGCGTCGATCACCTTGAAGCCGTTTTTGGCCATCGTGTCCTCCTGTCGGACCTTGCTCGTTCGTCCCTAGCCTCTCGAAGAGCTACCGCGCCAGCGCGTGCCCCGGGTCGAGCGGGCGCGCTTCCTTCCACGTGATGTCCGCGGGCTTCACGAAGTCGTCGCCCCGGATGAGCTCGAAGGGGATGGAGTGGTCCAGGCCCGGCGGCGTGATCCCCTCTTGGAAGTTGCGAACCGACTCCGACAGCAGCCGCCGCATCGCGATGATGGCCCGGTCGCTCGTGCCCAGGTGCTCGCGGGTGCGATCGTAGATCGTGCCCATGCTCTCCTGCACGGCGTGGTCCTGCGTCCGGGTGCCGAAGATGCCGGAGAACCCACGAGACTTCATCGCCTCCCGGTCCTGCTGGTACCAGTTGTCGCGGTTGCGCGCCTTGCGAAAGCCGTCTTCCAGGTCGTGGAAGCCGAACTGCTCCTGCCGGTCATGCCGCTCCTGCGCCGTGAAAGGCCGGTGCTCGTTGAAGCCTATCTCCCACTGCCAGCATGAGTGGTCGTCGCGGGGCACCCAGATGGAGAACCCGTTGGTGCGTTCCGGCGGCCCGGGGATGTAGCTGTAGAACGGCAGGATATACGGCGTCATCCGCACGTACTCCTGGTCCGGCCCCGCCGTCCGGACGGCCGCGTACCGGTACCCGTACGAGGTGTACTCGACCTCCAGCCTCGGCGCCGTGTCCGCCATGATCAGCCCGTTCACCGGGTTCCCCCAACCCGTCCGTACGCCGCCGAACGAGCGGTGCAGGAAAGAGGCGTGGGACGAGTCGATGCCGCCCTCCAGCCCCTGCAGGAAGTTGCACTCCTGCAGCGTCTTGATGGCGCTCAGGTGGTCCTCCGGCACCTGCGTCCACTGGAACCAGGGGAAGGGCGGCAGCGTCGCGCTCGTCCCCATGTAGCACCACACGATGCCCGCCACCTCGCGCGTTGCGAAGGCGCGCGCCTTCACCTTCTCCTTGAAGTTGGACGCCGCCGGCTCCGAGGGCATGTCGACGCAGTTGCCGTGCACGTCGAACTTCCACCCGTGGTAGATGCACGTCAGCCCGCTCTCCTCGTTCCGCGCCAGCGCCAGCGACGCCCCACGGTGCGGGCAGAACTCCTCCATGATGCCGACGTCGCCGTTGGAGTCTCGGAACGCCACCAGGTCCTCGCCCAGCAGCTTCAGCCGCAGCGGCGTGCCGTCGTTCTCACGGATCTCGTGCGAGTAGAAGGCGGGGATCCAGTAGAGGCGCATCATCTCGCCCAGTGGCGTCCCCCGCCCGGTCTGTGTAATAAGGTCGTTCTCCTCGCGGGTCAGCATGGTTCCTCCTCACTCATTCCGGTCTCGGTTCTCCGGCGGCCCCGGCGGCGGGTCCTCCGGCGACCATCGTTTGTACGTGAACGCAAACACCGCCAGGGACAGCCCGAAGACGGCAAACGTCCAGTTCTTCAGCCACAGTGGGAATGCGGGCCCCGTGAAGTCCGTGATGATCAGGAAAAGCATGAACGCCCCGGATGCCAGGAGCGCCCGCCCGAAGAACTGGTGTACGCGCTTCATCTTCCCCCTCTTGGAGGGGACCCCCTCTCAGGGGACCCCCTCTCAGGGGACCCCCTCTCCGAGCGGCCCTTACGGAGAGGCGTGCGTGGTGATTGGTGCAGTATAGCAGGATTGGTTATTCAGTCGTTCCGTCCGTAGGAAACAAAATGCGCTTTGCCGCAATTTTTCCATGGAAACGCCCTTTTCATCCCGGAGTGCTTACTGTACTCTGGCTGTGTTGACGGAACGTCACCGCCCCTGCCAAGCGGGCCGGTGCACTGTCCCGCTCCCCTCGACGGGAGGCGGACGATGGCCCATGGAGCGCCGAATGAGAATGACAGCCTGGAAAGCGGTGGTGTTGGTTTTCTTGGCTGTCACCGCATCTACTGTCGTCTGCACATCGGGATCTGAAACGCAGGATGCCCCCAACGTCGAGGCCACCGTGCGGGCCCTGCTTCCAACTGCGACCCCCACCGCGACCCCCAACCTCGACGCCACCGTCGAGGCCGGCATCGCCGCCACCGTCGCCGCTCTGCCGACCGTCGCTCCCTCGCCGACCCCCCTCGTCCTGCAACCGACGCCCGTCCCGGTGCCAACCCCGGCTCCGACGCCCGTTCCCGCGCCCACCCCCGTGCCCACGTCGACGCCAACCCCGCGTCCCGTGGACACCCCAACGCCCGTGCCCACGTCGACGCCAGGCCCTACGGCGACGCCCACTCCGGTTCCGACGCCGCCGACGTCATTCGGCCCCAGCGCCGTCGAGCTTCCGCATGACCCGGAGGACGGCACGCCCGAGTACTTCTCTACGGGCGTCACCGTAGCCGACGCCGAAGTCACCGCGCGCTTCGTCAATCCGTACGACGCCTCGGAGCACCCGTTCAGCTACGGTATTTTCCTTCGCGTCCCCGATGACCCTGAGGGGAAAGCCTTTGGCTGCGTTATCCACAGCGACGGCTGGGTGGAAGGCATAGCCTCCTATGAGTTCGTCGAGATCAACCCCTCCACTGCACTGCCGCAAATTGGCTCTGACTTCGGAAGAAAGGGTCCCGTGAACGTGCAGTCCCGGCAGGAAGACACCCCGCTCATGGGCCAGGATGAAGGCGACGTCAACGAGGTCAAGGTGACCGTCATCGGACGCAGGTTGGTCCTGACCGTCAATGACTGGGTGGTGGGTGAAGAAAGTCCTATATTCATCACCGGCGCAGGCGACGTCGTCGTGTCCACCGGCGTCTATAAGGGCACGGAACGCGCGGGCGCCGTGACGGTGGTGCAGGAATTCACCGTGGAGCCCGCCAGCGGCCCCACCAGCTCGGTCCCCGGCGTATAGTCCCCGCTGCGCCCTCCGACCAGCCGCCCCGCGCCTTGACCGCCCCCAACCTCGGTGCTAGCCTGCCGCCACTGACAGCCATGGGCCGCCTCGGGTGAGAAAGGGGTGCGTCGTGCAGGAGCCAATGTCCGGAAGCCGCATGGAAGACCTGGAGCTCTTCTATGAAGAGGTCAAACGCTACCAGAGCCGCCCGCTCTGGGTCTCCCGCACCGACCCGCAGCCCAAGGCCATCCCCTACATCTGGAAGTACCAGGACTTCCGCCCCCTCCTCTTTCGCGCCGCCGAGATCGTCCCCATGGAGATGGCCGAGCGCCGCGTGCTGGTCTTCTCCAACCCCGGCCTCCTCGGGCGCGGGCCCGCCACCAGCACCCTTTCCGCCAACCTGCAGATCATCAACCCCGGCGAGGTCGCGCCCAGCCACCGTCACACCGCCTCCGCGCTGCGCCTCATCGTCGAGGGCGACAGCGCATACACCGCCGTCGAGGGCGAGAAAACCTACATGGAGCCCGGCGACTTCATCACCACCCCCAACTGGATGTGGCATGACCACGGCAACGAGGGCGACCGCCCCATGGTCTGGCTGGACGGCCTCGACTCCACCCTGGTCAACCACCTCGACGCCACCTTCCGCGAGGAGTACCCGGAGGAGAGCCAGCCCCTGACCAAGCCGACCGAGGTCTCTCAGCGCCTTTACGCCGCCGGTTCCCTCCGTCCGACGTGGGTGGACCGCTCCCGGCTGCACTCGCCCCTGATCAACTACAAGTTTGCCCAGGCCTACGACGCACTCTCGACCCTCGCCCGCGAGTCGGAGGGCAGCCCCTTCGATGGCATCTGCCTCGAGTACAGCAACCCCCAGACCGGCGGCCCCGCCATGGCCTCCATGGCCTGCTACGCCTCGCTGTTCCCGGCGGGCATGCACACCCGCGCCCACCGGCACACGGGCGGCGTCGTCTACCACGTCATCACCGGCAGTGGCTACTCCATCATCAACGGCGTCCGCTTCGACTGGACCGCCAAGGACACCTTCGTCGTCCCGTCCTGGGCCTTCCACGAGCACGTCGCCACGGAGGAGTCCGTCGTCTTCTGGTACACCGACACCCCCGTCCTGGAGCCCCTCGGCCTCTACCGCGAGGAGCCCTACGAGGAGAACGGCGGCCACCAGCGCGTCACCGGCAACTTCGCGCCGATTGCGGTGTAGTTCCGGAGTGCGCCGCTCCAGAGGGTCACGCCCACCCTCGCAGCCGGTGCGGGTGGTGAACGTCGTCGATGGCGACACCGTTGACGTCGTCCCGGCAAGTGCCCGCCTAGGCGGCAGTGTCACCCGAGTACGCCTGTGGGGCATCGACGCGCCCGAGTGGGACCAACCCCTCGGCCGAGAGGCCACCCTGGCCCTTGGCAATCTCCTGCGGGACGGACCCGGCGCCCTCCGCATGGAGGTATTCGCCTACGACCAGTACGCACGCGCCCTCGGCCTGCTCTATTGGGACAAGCATGGACGAGACAGGTCCGTAAACCGCGCCATGGTGGGGCTCGGAATGGCCTACACCTCAAGGCATAGGCAAGGGGCGTGGTTCCGAAAGGAGTTGGGCTTCTATTCTGCAGAGGCGGACGCGCGTCGCCGCAACGAAGGGATCTGGGCGCTGCCCAACAGCCTGCGGGTCACGCCGTGGGCCCACCGGTCCAGAGTGCGTCGAACTGGGGAAGCCGGCTCGCTCATCCGCTTCGTATTCGTGCTCCTGGCATTGGCAATGCTCACTTCGGTTATCTTGAGCACTGGCTTGTGCGAACGCTTGGCAAGGTAGCTGTGGTTGCGCCCTGTGTTTGCGCTGGGAGAGGCACTCGCTGGTAAACCCACCCAACGGCAATTATCATGAGGGCAGAACCCCCGCATCCGCTGCGTGAATGCTATTGAGGAGGTCCGCTATGGTCAGAGAACTCTTGGACGCCTACGACGTTGAGGATATCAAGACCATGGCGGCGGCCCATTTCTGGCCGCACAGCCGCCAAGCCGGCGACATGTCCGACGAGACCGGCATCAAGCTCGTCGTGCGCGGCGAGGGCTCCTACGTGCAGGACGCCGCCGGCAAGCAGTGGTTTGACCTCATCTCCGGCATGTGGCTCAAGAACGCCGGCCACGGCCGCCGCGAGATCGCCGACGCCGTCTACGAGCAGATGCTCGAGATCTCCTACACGCCCGGCGGCTCCGTCTCCCCCGTAACCGCCCGGCTGGCCGCCAAGCTCGCCAGCATCTCGCCCGACCCCGACTCGCGCATCTACTTCGTCAGCGGCGGCGCTGAGGCCGTCGAGACCGCCCTCAAGATGTCCCGCAAGTACCACAGGAACAATGGCGAGCCGGGCCGTTTCAAGTTCATCGCCCGCCGCGGCTCCTACCACGGCGCCACCTTCATGAACATGTCCCTCGGCGGCGGCGGCGTCGCCTCCGGCCCCGATTACGGCCCCCTTATGCCCTACACCGTCAACATCGCCCAGCCGGGCGAGTACCGCTGCCGACTCTGTCGCGGCATGAGCGCCTGCGACCTCGAGTGTGCCCGCGACCTCGAGATTGCCATCCAGAACGAGGGCCCCTCCACCGTCGCCGCCTTCATTGCCGAGCCCATCTCCATCTCCGCCGGCGTCCACGTCCCGCATCCCGAGTACTGGCCCACCATCCGCGAGATCTGCGACAAGTACGGCGTCCTCCTCATCTGCGACGAGGTCATCACCGGCTTCGGCCGCACCGGCAAGTGGTTCGCGACCGAGCACTGGGGCATCAAGCCCGACATCTTCACCGTCGCCAAGGCCCTCACGAGCGGCTACCTGCCCATTGGCGCTGCCGTCGCCAGCAAGGCCGTAGCCGACGCCTTCATCGGCGACCAGTCCACCACCTTCCGCCACCTCATCACCTTCGGCGGCAACCCGCCCGCATGCGCGGCTGGCCTTGCCACCCTCGAGATCATGGAGCGCGAGGACCTCGTCGGCAACTCGGCGCGGCTTGGCGAATACCTCTTCGACAAGCTGCAGTCCATGTACGAGCACCCCATCATCGGCGACGTCCGCGGCGGCCTTGGCCTCCTCTGCTCGCTTGAGTTCGTCAAGGACCGCGCCACGAAGGAAAAGCTCCCCGCTGATGCCAACCTGATGCAGCTCGCCGCCGCCGAGATGAACAAGGAGGGGCTGCTGGGCCGCGTCATGGGCGACGTCATGCACCTGGCTCCGCCTCTCAGCACCACCCGCGACGAACTCGATGAGCTTGTCGAAAAGGTGGACCGCATCGTCGGTGCCGTGGAGGCCCAGCTCTAGCCTGCCGCCTGAGTCGAAGTGTCAGACCGGCCCCGGAACTACCCCGGGGCCGGTGTCTCTTTGTGGCAGTCCCTTCCTTGGCGGGCCTATAACATTCGCGGAACCGTAGGTAAAGACGACACATACATTGCCGTTGGCAATACAGGCCCGCTCGTGTAGACTGGTGTTGTCCAATTTGCCCAATCAAGGGGGAACCTATGACGCAGTCCATCAACGCCGGCGCGCCCGTCTTCGCCGGGGAGCAGGTCTTCTCCGACCTCCCCTACAAGGTCGCGGACCTGTCGCCAGACTCCGTGCGCTTCGGCCGCAAGGAGATCGAGCTCGCCGAGTACGAGATGCCCGGCCTCATGGCCATCCGGGAGGAGTTCGCCGCCCAGCAGCCCCTCAAGGGCGCCCGCATCACCGGCTCCCTCCACATGACCATCCAGACCGCCGTCCTCATCGAGACCCTGGCCGCTCTGGGCGCCGACGTGCGCTGGGCCTCCTGCAACATCTTCTCCACCCAGGACCACGCCGCCGCGGCTGTCGTCGTCGGCCCGGACGGCACGCCCGACAACCCGAAGGGCACGCCCGTGTACGCCTGGAAGGGCGAGAGCCTTGAGGAGTACTGGTGGTGCCTGCTTCAGACCCTCCGGTTTGAGGACGGCAAAGGCCCCACGCTCATCGTCGACGACGGCGGTGACGCGACGCTGGCCGTCCACCTCGGCCATAAGTACGCGAACGCCGGGGTGGTCGACGACCCGGGTCCCGACGCCTCTCCCGACGAGAAGTTCCTGCACGTGCTCCTCGGCCTCGTTCAGGCCACCGACCCCGGTTTCTTCCCTCGCGTCGCCGCCGACATCCGCGGCGTGTCCGAGGAGACCACCACAGGCGTTCACCGCCTCTACGACATGCAGAAGGCGGGCACCCTCCTCTTCCCCGCCATCAACGTCAACGACTCCGTCACCAAGAGCAAGTTCGATAACCTCTACGGCACGCGCCACAGCCTCGTCGACGCCATCATGCGCGCCACGGACGTTCTCCTGTCCGGCAAGAAGGCCCTCGTCTGCGGCTTCGGCGACGTGGGCAAGGGCAGCGCCCAGGCCCTCCGCGGCCAGCAGGCCCGCGTTGCCATCACAGAGATCGATCCCATCTGCTCCCTGCAGGCGTGCATGCTCGGTCACGACGTCATCACCGTCGATGACGCCATCGAGCAGGAGTACGACATCTACGTCACCGCCACCGGCTGCACGGACATCATCACCGCCGACCATATGCGCCGCATGAAGCACAACGCCATCGTCTGCAACATCGGCCACTTCGACGACGAGATCGACATGGCCGGCCTCGAGCGCATGCGCCGCAACGAGGAGGTCGAGAAGATCGAGATCAAGCCCCAGGTGCACGAGTGGAAGTTCAAGGAGACCGGCCGCAGCATCATCGTCCTCGGCGAGGGCCGCCTGGTGAACCTCGCCAATGCGACCGGCCATCCCAGCTTTGTAATGAGCAACTCCTTCAGCAACCAGGTCATCGCACAACTCGAGCTGCAGGCCAACGCTGAGTCCTACGGCAAGTCGGTCACCACCCTTCCCAAGCACCTCGACGAGAAGGTCGCCCGCCTCCATCTCGCCCGCTTCGGCGCCCACCTCACCGAGCTCACCCCCAGGCAGTCCGACTACCTCGGCGTCCCGAAGGACGGCCCGTACAAGCCCGACCACTACCGCTACTAAACGCAGACGCGGATACCGCACGAGCAAATGAAGGGGCGGCCACCGGACAACGGGGCCGCCCCGCATTGCTGCCATAGCCAAGCAGCCCGCGATGTCACCCATGGAGGAGTCCTCTGCCATGAGCAAAGCCGCATCGCCCCGAAACGCCGTTGACCGTTATCGCCGGGCCTTGTTACGCTGGAGATCCAGCCCCTCGGGTTTCTTTCCGGAGGCTCCATGGAACGCTCCGAACCGTTTCGCCTGCTGGTGATCTGCACCGGAAACCGAGCCCGCTCCCAGATGGCGCATGGCTGGCTCCAGTCGCTGGGCGGGGATCGCGTCGCGGTGTCGAGTGCCGGCACGGAACCCAAGACCGTCCACCCAATCGCCATCCGCGTCATGGCCGAAATCGGGATCGACATTTCCGGGCACACCTCCGACCACGTCGACCGCTATCTCGACGCCGATTTTGACCTCGTCATCACCGTCTGCGATACGGCCCGCGAGGCCTGCCCCGTCTTCCCCGGCGCCTGGCGAACGCTGCACCGCGGGTTCGAAGACCCCGACTATCCCTGGATGAGTGACGAGGAGATGACGGACGTCTTCCGTGGCATCCGCGACGCGATCGGCGAGTTCAGCCGCGAGCTGCTGGCGTCGGAGCTGGACCAGCCGCGCCGGGCAGAGCCATCTCGTTGACCGCCTCCCGCCCCTCTGCGACCCTACCCGCGGATGGCTGGAATGCCCCGGCGTCGTGTCCCGGAGGACTCCATGGAACGCCCCTCATCGAGCACCTGACGAACGAGATTCGCTACGAGTTCTCTCGCGAGGGTCCACCCGAGGGCTTCCCCAAGTTCCCTGACATCCCCATGGCGCTGTTGGACAAGGTCGCCCGCGCCCGCCTCGCCGAGCTTGAGGACGGCTAACAGCCGAGCGCCCTGGGGTCTAAACCACCCCTGCCACCGCCCCCTCGCGCCTGCCCCGCACACTCCGCTACCCTTCCTCCATGCCCCGACACTCCGGGCATCAACCTGCAGCGAAGAGAGCAAAAGGTGCCAGGAGAGACGCGTCGCCGTATCTTAGATACATTCGGACAAGAAAACTCGAATCGTATCTGTAGAGCCCGCTTTCGTACGAGAGTCGAGTTCAGAAAACACCTGAAACGAATCAATCGGCCGTGCACGCCTCAAATGTTGAAGCAGGGCAGCAGTGAGCGGGTATCCCTCGACGGCGTCAGCCGCTACAATGGCGCCACCCCGTAACAGGAGTGAGTCCCATGCCTGAGACGCCAGACTGGTACATGGAGTTTGTCGCGGCCGTCGTCGCCCGCCTGCCCCGAGACATCGACGAGGCCGCCGCCCGCCGTTGGGCCGGCTCCCCCGAGAAGTTGGAGGAAGCCCTCGCAGCCGCGCTCGTCGTCGCCCCCGTCGGCGCGATCGATTCAGCCAGCCCCTTCGAGAACGACAAGGCATCTGAGGGCATGGAGCTCGTCGAGGACGTTACGGAGCCAGAGTTCATCGCCTCCGAGAACGTCGGCGAGGTCCAGATTTTCGGCGATGACGAGCCCTTCATGGTGGGCGAGGACGTCGTCGAACGCGTCCGCGGCATGTCCCCCAAGCTGGGCCAGCGCCACGCCGAGTATCTGCTCGCCCACACCGACATGATCCCGGAGGCCTACAACCGCTACACCCTGGTCTTCGCCGGCACCCTCTGGCGCGACACCGCCGGCAACCACCTTGTGCCGTGCCTGCACCGCAGCCAGGGTGAGTGGAAGATCATGTTCGGCATCCTGGAGATGGGCATGGACAACACCGACCGCATGGCCGTTCCCGTCGGCGAGGCGCCCACCGCCGCGTCCGCCGCGCCTGAGGCCCCTGCCGAGCCCGTCAGCAACGTCTACAACCCCAACGCCCCCTTCGAGAACGACAAGACTTCCGAGGGCATGGAGCTGCTCGAGGACGTGTCGGATCCCGCGTCCTTCACCGTGGAAAACCTTGGGGAGGTCCAGGTCTTCGGCGACGACGAGCCCTTCATGGTCGGCGACGACGTGGTCGACCGCGTTCGCGGCATGTCGCCCAAGCTCGGCCAGCGTCACTGCGAGTACCTGTTCGCCCGCCCGGAGCAGATCCCGGAGGCCTACAACCGCTACACGCTGGTCTTTGCCGGCACCCTCTGGCGGGACCCGGCGGGCAACCACCTCGTCCCCTGCCTCCAGCGCAGCCGCGGCGAGTGGAAGCTCATCTTCGGCATCCTGGAGATGGGCATGGACAACACGGACCGCATGGCCACGCCGGTGTAGCCCGAAGATTGGGCGGCAGCATCGTCCCGTTCGAGGTCGGCTTGGAACCGCCCTACCCCACCGGCGCCAGCGCCACGCCGACGCCGATCATGCTGTCCCGCGTGACCAGCGCCATCAGCTCGTCCTCGCTCATGCCCTCGGTCCCCGCCGGGCGCTGTGGCAGCACCAGGTACCGCAGGTCCGCCGTGCTGTCGACGACGCGCACCTCCACGCCCTCGCCCACGTCCATGCCGAACTCGCGCATGACCCCGCGCGGGTCCACCACCGCCCGCGACCGGAACGCGAAGCTCTTGTACCAGTCCGGCGGCAGCCCCAACAGTGACGTTGGGTAGCAAGAGCAGAGGGTGCAGACAACCAGGTGGTGCACTGTGTCTGTGTTCTCCAGCACGGCCAGCCTGGCGGAGCCCACCAGCGGGTACCCCAGTTCCAGCAGCGCCGCCTCCGGGTCCGCCAGCAGCCGGCGCTTGTAGTCCGGGTCCGCCCACGCCCGCGCCACCACTCGGGCCCCGTCCACGGGCGAGCGCGTCTCCTGGAAGTCGATGAGCCGCTGCACCTCGCTCGCGCCGATGACACCCTTCTCGGCCAGCAGCTCCTCCATGGCGAGCACCCGTCGGGCGCGCTCGCTCAGCTCGACGTCATCCAGCATCCCGTCGTGTTCGTGGCCGTCGTGGGCGTGGGCGTGGTCGTGGTGGGTGTGTGTGCTCATGTCGTCCCTCCATTGATAACCGGCTCCAGCCACTGCTCGTAAACGTCGACCAGCAGCACATCGCCCGTTGGCCCGTTGAACCGCTCACCCCACAGGTCCCGCATGTCGAACGCCACCAGGTAGAGGTCCCGCTCCGGCTGTCCGTCGGCGCCATAGGCCAATGTCTCCGGGTTCGGGTACAAGCCGGACAGCGCATGCACTCGCCCGACCCGGCCCTTGATGTAGCTGGGCGTCCGGTGGTGCGCGGCCATCTCGGCGGCGATGACCTTCACCCGGTCTCCGGGCTGAAAGCGCGCCATGCTAACCCCACTTCTCCTTGAGCGTATCCGCCCGCGCGTCGATCTCATCTGTGGAGAGCAACCCCTTCTCCACCAGCAGCGTCTCCAGTGACGCCGACCACCGTTCGTAGTACGAGAGCTTCCCGTACTCCTCCGGCGCGATGGACTCGATGCCGCGCCGCAGCTCGTCCGTGGTGATGATGCGTTTCTCCCGCAGCGCCCCGACCATCGCGTGCGTGTGCCTCTCCCAGTCGGAGAACACGTGCTCTGACTGGTCGATGGGGTCGTCGTTGGGCCTGCCGCCCATGTCGTGAACGCCGCTCATTGCAACCCTCCGCCGAAGGCTCATGCCCGCACTCTATGGCGTCACGGCGCAGTTGTCCATGCTCGGATGAAAGGGCAGTCGATGAGGAGGGTTGGTGGCTGCCCGGCCTGGATTCGAACCAGGGTCAGGGGATCCAAAGTCCCCTGTGCTACCGCTGCACCACCGGGCATTCGCGGGGCGTAATCCCAGTCTAGCCCGTTGCACGGCGAGGGTCTAGCGCGAGGAAATGGGCGGGCCGCGCCAGCCTATGGCCCTTGTGACGCCTACCCAATCCCCAGCGACTTCGAGTACTCGACCATGGCCCGCAGCGTCGCCTCGACCTCCGCCGTGTCCGCGAGCGAGTACTCGGCCGCGGTGCCCTCGACGGGCGGCCCCACGCGGGCGGCGATCCCCGTCTCCCGCGCCACGGGGAAGGCGTCCTCGTCCGTCACGTCGTCGCCGATGTAGACTGGGAATATCCCGCCTACGCGGTGCGGGATGGCGTCCAGCAGTTCCATGAGCCATCGCAGGGCCGAGCCCTTGTGCCACACCAGCGGAGGCAGCATGTTGACTACCTCCTTGCCCGGTATGACGCGCACCTCGCCCGCGCTGGCCGCCGGAGTGATGATGTCCCGCAGGGCGCGTTGCACCGTGGCGCGTTCGTCTCCGACCACCAGCCTGTAGTGCACGCTCAGCGAAATCCCCCTGTGCTCGAAGATGACGCCCGGTATGTGGCCAATCGCCGCTTCCAGGGACTCCCCCAGGCGAGCCGCCGTGCCGCGAAAGGCCTCAGCCTCCGGTGGCATGTGCTGGAACCCCGGCCCCGCGATCTCCAGCCCGTGGTGTCCGGCGTACGCGATGTCGTTCAGGCCCACGCGCTCCCGCAGGTCTTCTACCATGCGTCCGCTGATGACGGCCACGGCAAATCGAGGCCGGCTGTTCAGCTCGCGAAGGAGTTGACGCCGCTCCTCCGTCAGCGTGGCGTCCTCGGGGCGCGGAACGATGTCGGACAGCGTGCCGTCAAAGTCAAGCGCCACAAGGACCTGCCCCTTGGTGGCGATGCCCTCATAGACGACGTCCATGTGGTCGCGAAGCGGGAGCATGGGGTCCTCAGACGCCGCCCAGGACCATCTCGCGCAGGAAGCGCCCGGCCCAGGCGTAGATGTTGTTGCGCCGAACGGTGCTCCGCATCCTCCGCATCCGGTCACGCTGCTGGTGCTCAGGCATCTGCAGCGCCTGGTGCAGCCGCTGGGCGATGTCGCGAATGTCGTACGGGTTGATGAGCAGCGCCTCCGGCAGCTCCCGCGCCGCGCCCGTGAACCGGCTCAGCACCAGCACGCCGCCCTCGTCGAAGCGGCTCGCGACGTACTCCTTCGCCACCAGGTTCATCCCGTCGTGCAGCGAGCTCACGACGCACACGTCGGCCAGCCGGAAGAGCGCCATCAGGTCCGGCCGGTCAACGGGGTTGCGTGACAGTTCGATGGGCTGCCAGTCCGCCGTCCGGTGCCGGTCGTTTATCTCCTGCGCCAGCTTCTCCACCTCGTCGTTCAGCGCCTGGTAGTGGGCGATCTGGATGCGGCTCATCTCGCCCACCTGCAGGAAGACCAGCTTGCCCTTGTACTCGGGGTGTTCCTGCAGCAGCACGTCGACGGCCATCAGCCGCTCCGGGATCCCCTTGGTGTAGTCGAAGCGGTCCAGCCCCAGCAGCACGTGCTCGAAGCGGTCCAGTTTGAAGCGGTCGCGGAACTCGTCCATCCACTGCGCGGTCTCTGACGATTGCGCGGTCGCCTCCTCCTCGTCGAAGTCCACGCTGATCGGGATGTCGACGACGCGCGTCGTGTGGCCGCTGCGGATGATCTCGCGCCGCTCGCGGTCGTGGCGGGCCTCAAGCGTCTGCTCCACCGTCGCGAGGAAGTTGGCGCCGTGGTAGCGGATGTGGAAGCCGATGATGTCCGCCGACAGCAGCCCCTCGAGCAGCTCCGCTCCAAAGGGGCACGTCCGGAAGATCTCCGGGTTCGGCCACGGGATGTGCCAGAAGATGCCCGTGGTCAGGTCCGGCCGGGCCTCTCGCAAGTACTTCGGGACCAGGCAAAGGTGGTAGTCCTGCACCCAGACGTAGGCCGGGCCGTCGCCCACCTCCTCCAGCACGGCCTCCGCGAAGCGGCGGTTCACCTTTTGGTATTGTTGCCAGTCGCGAATGGTGAATCGCGGCCGAAGGAAGACGACATGGCACAGTGGCCACAGCCCCTGGTTGGAGATGCCCTCGTAGTAGCCGGCGACCTCGTTGGGGTGCAGCCACACCCGCTTCAGCGTGTACGACGGGTGGTCGGGCGGCACCGCGACCCGCCCCCACGCGTCCGCTGCGAGCCGGTCTGCCTCTCCCGTCCCCTGCGCGACCCACAGCCCGCCCTCGACGGCGCGCAGCACGGGGTCGAGGCCGGAGACAAGGCCGCCCGCAGGCCGTCGCCAACTCAGGCCGTCGGGCTTGGCGCGGTCGGGCAGGTGCACGTACGGCTCGCGGTTGGACACGACGACAAGCGGGGCGTCGGCAAACAGTTCTCCGGCGAGGGAACGGAGCCGCTCCTGAGACCATTGGCCGGGCTCGGGCGCCGGCTCCACAAAGGACGGATATATCGTGCCGGGGTCGACCACTGTGCGCCTCCGTCCGTTCGGTCGCGGTTCGGCTGCTATCTGCCGGGCAAGTGGCTTCATTGTGCGAGGGTAACCGCCAAAGGTCAAACCTGCGGGCTTGGCATTGCTCGAAGCGCTGGAATGCGTCACCAAAGCGCAGACCCGCACACCGGCTGCCCCGGCCTTCGCCGAAGGTTGACAGTCCCTGTCCCGCTCCCTACAATGTGAACTTGCGCTTAATTAGCGGCGGATATTTTGTGGACTTGGAGCATTGTAGTGCCCACCATTAATCAACTGATCAAGAAGGGCCGGGAAAAGAACAGGACGAAGAGCCGGGCACCGGCTATGCACTGGCGCCAGAACGCGCTGAAGAACCGTGTCGTCTGGGACGACGTCGGCTCCCCCCAGCGACGGGGCGTCTGCGTGCAGGTCCGGACGGTCACGCCGAAGAAGCCGAACTCTGCGCTCCGCAAGGTCGCGAGGGTGAGGCTCACCAACGGTTTTGAGGTGACGGCGTACATCCCGGGCGAGGGACACAACCTGCAGGAGCACTCGGTCGTGCTGGTGCGGGGCGGCCGTGTCCGCGACCTGCCGGGCGTGCGCTACCACATCGTTCGCGGCGTGTTGGACACCGGCGGTGTCAACGGCCGCAGGCAGGGTCGAAGCAAGTACGGCGCGCGGGCTCCGCGCGGGTAACATCAATACGACGGTCACGGGAGACGGACGCAAGATATGCGAAGGCGTAAGGCAGAACAGCGAGTGGTCCCACCGGACCCGCAATACGACAACGTTGAGCTGGCGCGGTTCATCAACCGCATCATGCTCCGCGGCAAGAAGACGGTCGCCCAGAGAATCGTCTACTCCGCCATGGAAATCGTGGAGCAGCAGGCGCACCGGCCGCCCCTGGAGGTCTTCCAGGACGCGCTGCGCAATGCCACTCCTTTGCTGCAGGTCAAGGCCCGCCGAGTCGGGGGCGCCACCTACCAGATACCCATTGAAGTGCCCGCCCGCCGCGGCAGCGCTCTTGCGATGCGCTGGATCATCAACAGCGCCCGCGCCCGAAAGGGCCGCCCCATGCACCAGAAGCTGGCGCAGGAGTTCCTGGACGCCTCCAGGGGCGACGGCGCCGCCGTGAAGCGGCGGGAGGACCTCCACCGCATGGCGGAGGCCAACCGCGCCTTCGTCCACTACAGGTGGTGATGGTGGGCTGACCCCTCTGGATGGAATCGGCGCCTCCGAGCGCCGGAAAGGGATCCCTTGGATCGAATACGCAACATAGGGTTCATTGCGCACATCGACGCCGGAAAGACGACGGTGACTGAGCGCGTGCTCTTTTTCGCGGGCCGCACCCACCGTCTCGGCAACGTCGACGATGGCAATACCGTCATGGACTGGATGCCCCAGGAGCGCGAACGCGGCATCACGATCACCGCCGCCGCGACGGCATGTGAGTGGAACGGCCATGACGTCAACATCATTGACACACCCGGCCATGTGGACTTCACCGCCGAGGTCGAGCGCAGCCTGCGCGTCCTCGATGGCGGCGTCGTCATCTTCGATGCCGTCGCCGGTGTGCAGCCCCAGTCAGAGACGGTCTGGCGGCAGGCGACCAAGTACGGCGTCCCCCGCATCTGCTTCGTGAACAAGATGGACCGCCCCGGCGCCGACTTCGCGCGCGTGGTCGACATGATCCGCGACCGCCTTTCAGCGCGCCCGGTTCCGGTCCAGTTGCCCATCGGCGCGGAAAACACCTTCACCGGCATGGTGGACCTGGTCCGCCAGAAGGCCTTGGTCTACGGCGACCAGGCCGGCGCGCCGGTGGAAGCTCCCATTCCCCCGGAGCTCGCGGAAGAGGCCGCCAAGTACCGCGACCTGCTCCTCGAGCGCGTCGCGGAGACCGACGATGCGCTCCTGGAGAAGTACCTCGAGGGCGAGGAGTTTTCCGAGGAGGAGCTGGTCGCCGCGCTGAGGCGGGCGACGCTTTCCAACACCCTCGTCCCCGTCCTCTGCGGCACTGCGCTCCGGAACCGGGGCATCCACCCGCTGCTGGACGCCGTGATCGACTACCTCCCCTCGCCGTTGGACATTCCGTCGGTCGAGGGCCTCGACCCGCGTACCGAGGAGACCATCGTCCGGGCGGCGGATCCGGCGGAGTCGCTGGCCGCCCTGGCCTTCAAGGTCGCCGCCGACCCCTACATCGGCCGGCTGGTCTTCGTGCGCGTCTATTCCGGCCAGCTCAAGGCCGGTTCCTACGTCTACAACGCGTCCAAGGAGACGGACGAGCGCATCGCGCGGCTCGTGCTGATGCACGCCAACCACCGCGAGGACGTGCCTGCGCTCAACGCCGGGCAGATCGGCGCCGTGGTGGGCCTGAAGAACACCTTCACCGGCGAGACCATCTGCGACGGCTCCGCGCCCGTGGTGCTGGAGCCGCCGAGCTTCCCGGACCCCGTCATCTCCGTGTCCGTCGAGCCTCGCACGCAGGCCGACCAGGAGCGGTTGGAGGAGTCCCTCCGCAAGCTGGCAGACGAGGACCCGACCTTCGTCGTGCGCTACGACAAGGAGAGCGGCCAGACCATCATCTCCGGCATGGGAGAGCTGCATCTCGACGTGCTGGTCGACCGGCTCCGCCGGGAGTTCAACGTGCAGGCCCAGGTGGGCAGGCCGCGCGTGTCATACCGCGAGGCCATCAGGGAACCCATTCGTGTCGAGGGTCGGTTCGTGCGCCAGACTGGCGGCCACGGGCAGTTCGGCCATGTGTGGCTGGAGCTGGAGCCGATGGATCGCGGCGGCGGCTTCGTGTTCGAGGACAAGATCGTCGGCGGTGCCGTGCCCAGGGAGTACATCAACCCCGTGCGCGCAGGCGTTCAGGAGGCACTGGACAGCGGCGCCATAGCGGGCTATCCTGTTGTGGATATCAAGGTCTCCCTGGTAGACGGCAGTTATCACCCCGTCGATTCCTCTGAGATCGCCTTTAAGATTGCTGGTTCTATGGCCGTGAAGGAGGGCCTCCGCAAGGCGAAGCCCGTCCTCATGGAGCCATATATTCAGACGGAAGTCGTCACCCCTGGCGAGTTCCTGGGCGAGGTCCTTGGCGACCTGTCCGGGAAGCGGGCGCGGGTGCAGAACATCGAGGGCATCGGGGACGTCCAGACCATTCGTGCGCTGGTCCCCCTGGCCGAAATGTTCGGCTACGCAACCACCGTCCGCTCCCTCACGCAGGGGAGAGCGAGTCATTCCATGGAGTTCCACCACTATGAAGAGGTGCCGGACTCCGTGGCGCAGCAGATGCTTGTCCGCGTGTAAAGAAGAGCAAGGCAGGTTTTTGTCATGCCCGGCCAAAAGATACGCATCATTCTGAAGGCGTTTGACCATCGGGCGCTCGACTTGTCCGCGCAGCAGATCGTGGAGACTGCGGAGCGGACCGGCGCCGTCGTGGCCGGGCCTGTGCCGCTGCCGACGCACAAGCAGCGCTTCTGCGTCATCCGGTCGCCGCACATCGACAAGGACTCGCGAGAGCATTTTGAGCTCCGTACGCACAAGCGGTTGGTGGACATTCTCGAGTCCACCGGTCGTACGCTGGAGGCGCTCTCCCGGCTGAACGTCGCGGCCGGCGTCGATATCACTATCAAGACATAGCTTTCGGGTGAATCCCGGAAAACGGAGCCAATCGCTGGCTCCGTTTTCTACTGAGAGGCATGGAAAGGCATGGCGGTAGACGGAGTCCTGGGCAAGAAGATCGGCATGACCCAGATCTTCCGTGAAGACGGAAGGTTGGTGGGCGTGACTGCCGTGCAGGCCGGCCCGTGCACCATCACCCAGATCCGCGTGCCGGAGAAGGACAAGTACTCGGCCGTGCAGCTTGGCTTCCACGAGGTCAGGAACCTGCGCAGTCCTGAGAAGGGGCACCTGCGCAAGGTGGGCCGCCTCTACCGCCACCTGCGGGAGGTCCCCGCCGGCGACCTGACGGGCGTCGAGGTTGGCGACCCGGTGGGGGCGGAGATCTTCTCCGAGGGCGAGCACATTGACGCCATCGGGACGTCGAAGGGCCGCGGCTTCACCGGCGGCATCAAGCGCCACAATTTCAGCGGCGGGCCCAAGACCCACGGTCAGTCGGACCGCCACCGCGCGCCGGGCTCCATCGGCTCGGGGACCTACCCCGGGCGCATCTGGAAGGGCACCCGCATGGCCGGCCACTATGGCGCCGAGCGCGTGACGGTGCGCAACCTCGAGGTCGTGCGGGTCGACGCGTCCCGCAACCTGGTGTTCGTAAAGGGCGCAATTCCGGGCCCGTCGAATGGTCTGGTGATTCTCAGGCGAACGAACAAGGCTGGATAGCAGGTATGGAACTACCGCTGAAGAACATACAGGGAGCGACGGTGGGCAGCATCGAAGTGAGCGATGTTGTCTTCGACACGCCCCTCAATACGGCCGTCATACACCAGGTGATGGTGGCGCAGCTGGCCAACAAACGCGCGGGCACCCACAGCACCAAGACGCGCGCAGAGGTCAGCGGCGGCGGGCGAAAGCCCTGGCGGCAGAAGGGCACTGGCCGCGCCCGCCACGGCAGTACTCGGTCGCCCCAGTGGCGCACTGGGGGCGTCGTCTTCGGGCCCAAGCCGCGCGACTACTCCCAGCGTACGCCCCGAAAGATGCGGCGCCTCGCCATCCGCTCTTTGCTGTCGCAGAAGGTGCGCGACGGCGAGGTGACGGTCGTCGAGGACTTCCGGCTGCCCGAGCCCAAGACCCGCGAGGTGCTGCGCGCGCTGGAGGGCCTCGAGATCTCGGCCAAGTGCCTGGTGGTCAACGAGGCCGTCTCCCAGAAGGAGCTGTGGCAGGCCTGCCACAACCTGAAGCGAGTGAAGTCCGTTCCCGCCTCGACGCTCAACACGGTGGACCTGTTGAACCACACCCACCTCGTACTGAGTGTCGCTGCAGTCCGGCGCATTGAGGAGCTCTGGGCGCAGGACCGCCCGCGCCGCGGTGTAGCGGCTGTAGCCGAAGAGGCGGATGCGGACGCGGACGAGGCCGAAACCGGCGAGGAGCAGTCGTCATGACGATGGCGCAGTTGACGGGCGTGCTCATCGGGCCGGTGGTGACGGAGAAGAGCACCCGCCTGCAGGACGAGAACAAGTACACCTTCCGCGTGGCGCTCCACGCCAACAAGACCATCGTCAAGCAGGCGGTGGAGACCCTCTTCGATGTGAAGGTGGAAAAGGTGACCGTGGTCCGGCTGCCGGGCAAGAGGAAGCGGTTTGGCCCGCGCATGACCAAGGGCCCGGACAAGAAGAAGGCCATCGTGACGTTGCGGCAGGGCGACCGCATTACGGTATTTGAGGGCGTGTAGGCATGGGTCTCAAGCAGTTCAAGCCCATAACGCCGGGTATGCGCCAGTTGGTGCGGCCCGACTTCAGCGAAGTCACCAGGAGCAAGCCGGAGCGCTCGCTCCTCAAGCCGCTGCGCAAGTCGGGCGGCCGCAACCGGCAGGGCCGGCTGACCGTGCGGCACCGCGGCGGCGGCCACAAGCGCATGTACCGAGTCATCGACTTCAAGCGGCGCGATAAGGCCGGCGTCCCCGGCGTCGTGTTCAGCATCGAGTACGACCCCAACCGCTCGGCCCGAATCGCCCTCATCCACTACCGTGACGGCGACAAGCGCTACATCCTGTGGCCGACGGGTGTGAAGGTAGGCGATCCCATCATGTCCGGGACGCAGGCGGAGATCCGCCCCGGCAACGCCATGCCCCTCCGGTCGATGCCCCTGGGCACAGTGGTGCACAACATCGAACTCAAGCCCGGCCGCGGCGCGCAAATCGTTCGCAGCGCCGGCGGCAGCGCGCAGGTAATGGCCCGCGAGGAGCGTTACACCCAGCTCCGGCTGCCCTCGGGCGAAATCCGCCGGGTGCTGAGCGAGGGCTACGCGACGGTTGGCCAGGTCGGCAACGCCGAGCACTCCAATATGACCATCGGCAAGGCCGGGCGGAACCGGTGGCTGGGCAAGAGGCCCGAGGTTCGCGGCAAGGTGATGAACCCGCGCGACCACCCGCACGGCGGCGGTGAGGGCCGAAACCCCATCGGGTTGCGCTACGCCAAGACCAAGTGGGGCAAGCCTGCCCTGGGAGTCAAGACGCGCCGCAACAAGGAGACCAACCGGTTCATCGTGCGGCGGAGAAGGATTGGTTATGGCCAGGTCCGTTAAGAAGGGGCCCTACGTTCACCCAAAGCTGCAGAAGAAGGTGGACGCGGCCCAGCGAACGCAGGAGAAAGTGGTCATCCGCACCTGGTCGCGGGCGTCCATGATCATGCCGGACATGGTGGGTCTCACCATCGCCGTGCACGATGGACGCCGGCACGTGCCCGTCTACATGACGGAGAACATGGTGGGGCACCGCTTGGGCGAGTTCGCCCCCACGAGGACCTTCCGCGGACACACGGGCCGCAGTGAGCGGACCACAAGGCCGCGAGGGTAGGAGAGAAGTCCGTGGCCGTACAGGCAACGCACAGGAACTTTGGAATGTCGCCGCAGAAGGTGCGGCGCGTGCTTGGCATGGTCCGGGGCAAGCCGGTCTATCAGGCGCTGGCCACTCTCCAGTACGTGCCCAGCCCGACGGCCGCGGCCGTTTCCAAGGTGATTCGTTCCGCCGTTGCCAACGCCGAGAACAACAGGTTCATGATTCCGGACACGCTGAAGGTGGTGGCCGCCTACGCGGACGACGCCCCCCGGCTGCGGCGGTACCGCCCGCAGTCGCGAGGGCGCATCAGTCCGATCAAACGAAGGTCCTGCCACATCACCGTCGTAGTGGACCGGGGGAGTTAGGCTGTGGGACATAAGACACACCCCATCGGATTCCGTCTCGGCATCATCAAGGACTGGGACAGTCGGTGGTTTGCCGCGAAGAAGCAGGACTACCGCAACACGTTGCAGGAGGACCTGCGGCTTCGTAACGCCATCCTCACCCGTTACCCGGAGGCCGGCATCCCGCGCGTCGAAATCGAGCGCGGGCCGCAGGAGGTCTCCGTGGTCATCTGGACCGCGCGCCCCGGCATCGTCATCGGCCGTCAGGGTCAGCGCGTCGAGGAGATGCGGCAGGCGCTCGAGGCGCTGACCGAGCGGCGCGTGCGAATCTCCGTGCAGGAGGTCCGCCAGCCCGAGGCGGTTGCCGCGCTTGTCGCCCGCAGCTGCGCCGAGCAGCTCGAGCGGCGCGTGGCCCATCGCCGCGCCATGCAGCAGACCGCCACGCGGGCCATGCAGGCCGGCGTGCAGGGCGTCAAGATCATCGTCGGCGGGCGTCTGGGCGGCGCCGACATCGCGCGCAAGGAGAAGGTGATGATGGGCCGCGTGCCCCTCCACACCATCCGCGCCGACGTCGACTTCGCCATCAGCGAGGCCAGTACGACGATGGGACGGATCGGCGTCAAGGTGTGGCTCTACAAAGGCGACATCGTGCCGCTCCGCGAGCAGGAAGCCGCCGAGGACCTCGGGCCCATCGAGGTGACAATGCGCGCCGAGGACGAGGCCGCGGACCAGGCCGCCATCGACCGGGCCGAGGCTGCCGCGGAAGGAGAACCCGATGCAACAACCTAAGCGGCTGAAGTACCGCAAGGTGCACCGGGGCCGCCGCAAGGGCGCGGCAACCTCGGGTGCGACCCTGCACTTCGGCGACTACGGCCTCAAGACGTTGGACACCGCTTGGCTTACGGCCCGCCAGATCGAGGCGGCGCGCCGGGCTGTCGTACGGTACCTGCGGCGCGGCGGCCAGCTTTGGATCCGCGTCTTTGCCGACAAGCCCGTGACCAAGAAGCCCCTGGAGACCCGGATGGGCAAGGGCAAGGGCGGTGTCGACCACTACGTCGCCGTCGCCAAGCGCGGGCGCATGCTCTTCGAGCTCTCCGGCGTGTCCGAGGAGCAGGCCAAGGAGGGCCTCAGGCTCGCGGCGGCCAAGCTGCCGGTGCAAACCAAGATCGTGACCCGGGAGGACTACTTCCTCCACACGGTGAACTAGGAATCGAGCGGACCCATGCGCGTAGACGAAGTTCGGGAAAAGAGCACGGACGACCTCCGCGAGGAGCTGGATGAGTCCTACCGTGTGCTCATGAACCTCAGGTTCCGGTGGATGACGCACCAGCTGCCCAGCGTCAGTGAGATGAAGCGGGTCAAGAAGACCATTGCGCGCATCAAGACCGTGATGCGCGAGCGAGAGTTGGGGATTCACTAAATGGCTGTGAACCGGAGAAGCTACGTTGGGCGCGTCGTTAGCGCCAAGATGCAGAACACGCTCGTGGTCGCAGTCGACCGCGTGCGCCATCACGCAGTCTACGGCAAGGCGATGCGCCGCAAAACGAGGCTCTACGTCCACGACCCGCTTGGCGAGTCCCAATACGGCGACCTTGTCCGCGTGATCGAGTGCCGGCCTGTCTCCAAGTCCAAGCGCTTTCGCCTGCAAGCAGTCCTGCAACGGCACGAGGTCCTTCGCCCCGAAGAGGTGGCGCAGACCGAAGCCGTAATTGCGGTGGAAGAGCCGGTCGCCGAGGCCCCAGCCGTAGTGGCAGTCCCGGACGCCGAGCCCGCGGAGGAAGCTGGCGCCGAGGAGGCCGTTGCGGCAGTGGAGGCCGCCGATGAGGCGGAGGCCCCCGCCGAGGTGGAGGAGCCCGCTGCTGACGAAGACGCCGCCGAGGATGAAGCCTCGGCAGTGGAGGCCGCCGATGAGGCGGAGGCCCCCGCCGAGGTGGAGGAACCCGTTGCTGACGAAGACGCCGCCGAGGATGAAGCCCCGGCAGCGGAGGCAGAGGATCAGGCGGACGACGAGCAGCCAACAGACGAAGCAGAAACGGCTGAAGCCGTCGCTGACGAGCCCTCGGCAGAGGAGCCGGAAGTGGCAGAGGCCGTAGCAGAGGAACCGGCGGCCGACGAATCAGAGACGACAGAGGCCGAAGCTGAGGAGCCGCCGGTCGATGAAGCGGAAGCCGCCGAAGCCCCCGCCGAGGAGTCGTCGGACGAAGAGTCAGACAGTCCCGTCGCTGAGGACACGCAGGAAGAGACAGCAGACGAGCCCGTAGAGGAAGACGAACCCGCACCGGACACTGATGCGCCGGCTGACGCCGAGCCCGATGCCGCGGAGGCAGAGGCCCCGTCAGAGGCCGCCGGCGACGACGCCGAATCCGCAAGTGAAGAGGCGTCCTCGGAGGACGGGGAAGCGCCCCGGAAGGAGGACGCATGATCCAGCACATGTCGCGGTTGGCAGTTGCGGACAACTCCGGGGCCAAGCAAGTGATGTGCATTGGCATCCCCGGGTCCAGCCGAAGGCGTTACGCGGGCCTCGGTGACATCATCACGTGCTCGGTGAAGGACGCCATTCCCAACGCGCCGGACCCCGTGCGGGCCGGCAAGGTTGTGAAGGCCGTTATCGTTCGAGTGGTCAAGAACACGCGGAGGCCGGACGGCACGCACATCCGCTTCGACGAGAACGCGGCAGTCGTGCTGACGGACGCGCTGAACCCCATCGGCACGCGCATATTCGGGCCGGTGGCCCGTGAGCTCCGCGAAAAGGGGTTCATGCGGATCGTTTCCCTGGCGCCCGAGGTGTTCTAGACAGGTTGATGGGAGAGAAGGAAAGGGCAATGGCGCAGAAGGTTAGACGGGGCGACACCGTCGTCGTCACCAAGGGTCGGGACCGCGGCAAGGAGGGCACCGTGCAGCGTGTCTTCCCGGCAGACGGCAGGCTCTTTGTGGACGGCGCCAACATGGTGAAGCGCCACCGCAGGGCCCAGCCCGGCATCAGCCAGGCAGGCATCATCACCATGGAGGCTCCGGTTTCCCTGTCCAACGTGAAGGTGGTGTGCCCGCTGTGCAATACCGCGGCACGGATGGGCTTCACCTTCCTGAATGACGGCAAGAAAGTACGGCTATGCAAGAAGTGCAACCAACCGATCGAGTAGAAGAGCCGCAGGAGGCCCAGGGCGGCGGAAGGTCTCGGGGGCGGAGCAGGGCGCAGGCCAAGCCCGCGGCGGTCTCGCAGGCCCGTGTGCTCCCGCGCCTGCTGGCGCGCTACCGCGAGGAGCTTGCGCCCCAGCTGCAGCAGGAGTTTTCCTACCCCAACGTGATGGAGATTCCGAGGGTCGACAAGGTCGTCATCAACGTCGGCCTCGGCGAGGCGCTCACCAACGCCCGCGCCATGGACGCGACGATGGGCGACATCGCAGCCATCACCGGACAGCGGCCCATCTCACGGAAGGCGCGGCGCTCGGTCGCCGGCTTCAAGCTGCGCGAGGGCCAGTCGGTCGGCGTGATGGTGACGCTGCGCGGCGACCGCATGTACATATTCCTGGACAAGCTGTTCAACACCGCGCTGCCGCGCATCCGCGACTTCCGGGGCGTGTCCCGCTCGGCCTTCGACGGCCGCGGCAACTACGCGCTTGGCCTGCGCGAGCAGATCGTGTTTCCGGAGATCGACTACAACCAGATCGACCGTCTCCGCGGCATGCAGGTCAACATCATCACCACGGCAAAGACGGACCAGGAGGCGCTGAGGCTCCTCGATCTGTTGGGGATGCCCTTCGCCCGCGTGCAGGAGCGCGCCGGTGTGGCGGGCTAGGAAAGCGAAAATAGGAGCGGAGCATTGGCCAAGACCAGCAAGATAGCCAAGTGGCGGATGCCGGTGAAGTTCTCCACCAGGCAGCATAACCGTTGTCAGCTGTGCGGACGCCCCAGGGCGTACATCCGCCAGTTCGGTCTCTGCCGCATCTGCTTCCGCACGCTGGCGCTCCGGGGCGAAATCCCCGGGGTCCGGAAGGCAAGCTGGTAGGAGGGTTCGTGAGCGGAGTAACCGATCCCATTGCGGACATGCTGACCCGGGTGCGGAACGCGGGCATGGCCCGGCACGACTCGGTCCTTGTCCCCACGTCCAAGACAAAGCAGGCCGTGGCCGACATCCTGAAGGACGAGGGCTTCATCCGGGACGTCGACACGGTCCGCAGCGGGCAGTGGCGCATGCTGCGGCTGCGGCTGCTCTACACGGGCCGTGCGCAGACCGCCATCCGCGGACTGAAGCGTGTCAGCAGGCCTGGACTGCGCGTCTACGTGGGCCGCGACGAGATCCCCCGCGTTTACGGCGGGATCGGCGTTGCGATCCTCTCGACGTCGCAGGGCGTGATGACCGGCCAGGAGGCTAGGAACCGGGGCATTGGAGGAGAGGTCCTCTGCTACGTCTGGTAGAGGATGGTGAGCTATGGCGGAGAAGACGAAGGAAAAGCGGCGCATCGTAGCCCGGATCGGGTCCATGCCCATTCCGGTGCCGAGGGGCGTCGACGTGACGCTCGGGCCGGACAATGACGTGACCGTCAAGGGCCCTCAAGGGACGTTGCAGCAGCAGTTTCACGCTGACCTGTCCATCGAGCAGGAGGACGGCGTTATCACCATCGGCAGGCCGTCGGACCATCAGCGTGTCCGGGCGCTGCAGGGACTGACACGGGCCCTGCTGAACAACATGGTCGTTGGCGTGACCCAGGGCTTCCAGAAGAACTTGGAGCTGGTGGGCACCGGCTATCGCGTGGTCCAGTCCGGGCCGAACATCACCCTGCAGGTGGGCTACAGCCACCCCGTCGACATCGCGGCGCCCCCCGGTATTACGCTGACGGTCGAGGGGCCGACGCGGTTGTCCGTCGCGGGGTGCGACAAGCAGCAGGTGGGTCAGATCGCCGCCACCATCCGCGCAGTGCGCAAGCCCGACGCCTACAAGGGCAAGGGCATCCGCTACAGCGGGGAAGTTGTGCGGCTCAAGCCCGGCAAGAGCGCCGGCCGATAGGCTCGAGGAAGGCATCGTGGTAAGAGCAGTACGATTGCAGGCATTGCGGTTTAAGGGAAAGGCCAAGACGGCCCGCGCCAAGCGTGTCGTCCGCCACATCCGCGTCCGCAGGAAGATTCACGGTGTCCCGGAGCGGCCGCGCATGGCCGTTTTCCGCAGCAGCCAGCATATTTCGGTCCAGGTCATTGACGACAGCATCGGCCATACCCTCGCGTCGGCGTCCGACATGGATGCGGAGCTTCGCGCTCAGTGCCAGGGCAAGCCGAAGACAGAGGTCGCCCGCATGGTCGGCGCGGTTGCGGCCAGCCGGAGCAAGGCCGCAGGTGTAACGAGGGTGGTGTTCGACCGAGGCGGGTACGCCTACCACGGCCGCGTGCAGGCGCTGGCCGAGGCGGCGCGTGAAGGAGGGTTGGAGTTCTGATGCCAAAGCAATCGCCGTATGACCTCGCCCCCCGCGTTGCGCCGGAGAACGCCGGCAACCTGACCGAGCGTGTCTTGATGATCCGCCGCATCGCCAAGGTGACCGCGGGCGGAAAGAATATGCGCTTCAACGCCATGGTCGCGGTCGGCGACGGCCGCAACGTCGTGGGCATCGGATTGGGCAAGGCCGCCGCCGTGCCGGACGCGGTCCGGAAGGGCGTGGCCATTGCGCGGCGCAACCTTATCGAGGTCCCCCTGCGCGGCACGACCATCCCCCACGACATCGTCACCAAATACCGGTCGTCCCACGTCGTGCTGAAGCCCGCTGTGGATGGCACCGGCGTGGTGGCGGGAGCCACGGTGCGTGCGGTGGTGGACTTGGCGGGGATCAAGGACATCCTCACCAAGGCCGTCGGCAACACGAACCCCATCAACCTCTCGAAAGCGACGATGGATGCGCTGGCCTCGCTGCGAGACCCGCAGACAGAGGTCGACCGGCGCCGGGCCCGAAGGTCCGCGCAGCCCGTTCAACAACAACAGCAGGGCAGTTAGGGGAGTCCAATGGCACGGCTGCGGATTACATGGAAGAAGAGCGGCATTGGATTTGAGCGCAATCAGCAGGCGACCATCAAGTCGCTTGGTCTGCGCCGTCTCAACCAGACCGTGGAGCGGGAGGACACTCCCATAGTCCGCGGCATGGTAAACAAGGTGCGCCACATGGTGCAGGTAGAAGAAGTAGTCGATTAGGGTAGGAGACACGGCGGTGAAGCAACACGAGATTCCTTCCCCCAGGGGCTCACGGCGTCCGCGGACCCGCGTGGGCCGTGGCAACGGGAGCAAGGGCAACTACTCCGGCCGGGGCATGAAAGGGCAGCAGGCCCGTTCGGGCCCTGGTCCGCGTCCCGGCTTTGAGGGAGGCCAGTTGCCCCTCGTGCTCAAGCTTCCCACCCGCCGGGGGTTCACCAACATCTTCCGGACGGACTACGCCGTCGTGAACCTCGGCGCGCTCGACGAGCGCTTCGAGAGCGGCGCGCAGGTGACCCCGGAGACGCTGGTGCAAGTTGGTCTCCTGCGCAACCTGAAGCAGCCGGTGAAGGTGCTGGCGAAGGGCGAGGTCACCAAGCCCCTCTCGGTCACCGCGCACCGGTTCTCGGCGCAGGCGCGCCAGCAGCTTGAGGCTGCCGGCGGCACGGTTGAGCAGCTGCCCGGAAGGAAGCGGGGGAAGGACAATGCAGGCGACCTCAGCTAGACCTGCGTCCGGGCGGCCCCAGCTTCTGCAGGCCATCATTGACGCCTTCAAGATCCCAGACCTGCGGATGAAGCTGGTGTTCACTCTCGCCATGCTCGTCGTCTTCCGCTTTGTCGCGCACGTCCCCGTCCCAGGCGTCGACCGCGACACACTGGCCCTCGTCTTCAGCGGTGGGCAGTTCGGCGACATCCTGGGCTTCCTCGACCTCTTCAGCGGCGGCGCCCTTCGCAACCTGAGCGTCGCCGCCCTGGGCGTCTACCCGTACATCACGGCATCCATCATCATGCAGCTGCTGGTGCCCGTCATTCCGCAGCTGAAGGCGCTCTCCAAGGAGGGCGATTACGGCCGGCAGAAGATCAACCAGATGACCCACTACTTCACCGTGCCCATCGCTCTGGCGCAGGGCTACGGTCAGATCATCCTGCTGCAGCGCGCGGGCGTCTTCGCCGGCGTCGACATCACCGGCGGCGCCTTTCCCGCCATCATCCCCATGGTGATCTCGATGGCGGCCGGCACGGTCTTTCTCGTCTGGCTTGGCGAGCAGATCACGGAGCGCGGCATCGGCAACGGCATCTCCCTCATCATCTTCGCTGGCATCGTCGCCGGTCTCCCGCAGATCGTGCAGCAGGGTTTCATCAGCCGCGTGGACCCCACGGGCCTCATCACCCTCGCCATCATCACCCTTGCAATCATCTACCTCATCGTGGTCTTCACGGAGGCGCAGCGGCGCATCCCCGTGCAGTACGGACGGACGGTGTTTCGAGGCGGGGCGGTCAGACGCGCCCAGGGGACATCCTATATCCCGCTGCGCATCAACTCGGCAGGGATGATCCCGCTCATCTTCGCATTCGCCATCATCATCCTGCCGGGCACCGTGGCTAGCTACTTCGCCAACCCGTCGGACCCCGGCTTCGTCTCCCGGTTTGCGCAGGGAATGGTGGGAATCTTCGACGGGACCAGCTTCATCTACTGGGTCATTCTCTTCATCCTGGTGGTCATCTTCGCCCTCTTCTACACCATGATCACCTTCTCCCAGATGAACCTGGCGGAGAACCTGCAGAAGCAGGGCGGGTTCATCCCCGGCATCCGCCCCGGCCGGCCCACCGAGGAGTACCTGCAGCGAACGCTGATTCGCGTCAGTTGGGGCGGCGCGCTCTTCCTGGGCTTCGTCGCCATCATCCCTTACTTCGCGACGCTGTTGACCGACGTTCAGGCGCTGCGGCTGAGCAGCGCCGCGCTGCTGATCCTGGTCGGCGTGGGCCTCGACACGATGCGCCAGCTCGAGGCGCAGCTGCTCATGCGCCGCTACGAGGGGTTCATACGATGACCCGAACGAACGGCGTCGTCCCGGAGGCGGCCTGATGCTGGTGGTGCTGTTGGGCGCTCCCGGCGCGGGCAAGGGCACCCAGGCCGACATCCTGACGGAGCGGAACGGCCTGGCCCACGTGTCGTCGGGCGACCTGCTGCGCATGCACCGTCAGCAGAAGACGGAGCTCGGGCAGCTGGCGCAGTCCTACATGGACCGCGGCGACCTGGTGCCCGACGACGTGGTCATTCGCATGGTGCTGGCCAAGCTGTCGGAGGAAACGGATGGCCCCGGCGTCGTTCTCGACGGCTTCCCCCGCACGGCGCCGCAGGCGAAGGCGCTGGACGAGGCGCTTGGCGGCAGCGGAATAGACGTGGTGCTCCACGTGAAGGTGCCGGAGGACGAGCTCGTCCGGCGGCTGAGCAATCGCTACATCTGCCGCGGCTGCTCCCGGCCGTACGCCGCCGAAAGCATGGGCGAGGCTTGCGAATCCTGCGGTGGTGAGCTATATCAGCGGGAGGACGATATGCCGGAGGCGGTGCGCAACCGCCTGCAGGTGTACGCGAACCAGACCTACCCGCTGATCGACTACTACGAAGGCATGGGCAAGCTGGTCGAGGTGAATGGCCTGCAGGACGTCGACGCCGTCACGGCTGACGTCATGGAGGCGCTGGCGCCCTAGCGGCGAAGCGCGCGCAGGTGCAAGATACGGGCCAAATGGGTACAATAGGATTTTGGGCCCAACAGGAGAGGTAGACCTGTGGAATCACCGGAAGCGTCACGGCGCCCGTCGATAAAGTCGCCGCGCGAGCTTGAGGCCATGCGGCAGGCGGGTCAGGTGGTGGCCAGGATGATCGCCGCCATCACGCGCGCCGTCGAGCCGGGGATGACGACGCAGGACCTCAACGACGTGGCCGTGCAGGAGCTCGGCAAGTACGACGCCAAGCCGGCCTTCCTGGGCTACATGGGATTCCCGGCCACGATATGCACGTCAGTCAACGAGGAGATCGTCCATGGCATCCCGGGCAGCCGGGTGCTCAAGGAGGGCGACCTCGTGAAGTGCGACGTCGGCGCCATTGTCGACGGGTTGCACGGCGATGCCGCGGTGACGTTGCCCGTCGGCAAGGTCTCGGACGAGGCGTTGAAGCTGATCGAGGCGACGCGGCAGTCGCTGAACGAGGCCATCGCCCAGGTCCGCGCGGGGGCCCGTTTGGGCGACATAGGCGAGGCTGTGCAGAGATACGCCGAGGACCGAGGGTACGGCGTCGTTCGGGAGTACGTCGGGCATGGCATCGGGCGGCGGCTCCATGAGGAACCGCAGGTGCCCAACTACGGCGTGGCCGGCCGGGGCCAGATGCTCCGGGCGGGCATGGCCATCGCCATCGAGCCCATGCTGAATGTGGGCACCTGGCGGACGAGGACGCTAGAGGACGGCTGGACGGTCGTGACCGCCGACGGCAGTCTGTCGGCGCACTTCGAGCACACCATGGCCGTGGGCGAGGACGGGGCCGAGGTGATGACCCGTCTCCGCGAATAGGGGCCGGTCAAACCGGCAAGGGATTGCATGCCAAAGAAAGAGTCCATTGAGGTAGAAGGAACGGTTGAGGAGGCGCTCCCCAACGCTGTGTTCCGTGTGAAGCTGGCAAATGAACATGAGGTGCTGGCCCACGCCTCCGGCAGGATTCGGATGCACTATATCAGGATCCTCCCTGGAGACCGTGTGCTGGTGGAGCTCTCCCCCTATGACCTCAGTCGGGGGCGGGTAACGTACCGGTTCCGGTAGGCGGAGCGGGACAAGGAGTCAACATGCAGGTCCAGCCATCGGTAAAGCGGCGGTGCGAGCACTGCAAGGTCATCAAGCGCAAGGGCGTGGTGCGCATCATCTGCATCAACAAGCGCCACAAGCAGCGTCAGGGCTAGAGCCTGAGGCAGGAGGGTTCCATGGCACTGGTGTCGGGCGTCAACATACCAGACCACAAGCGGCTGGAGATCGCGTTGCGCAGCATCTACGGCATTGGCGCGACGCGCGCCAAGGAGATTGCGGCCGAGGCCAACGTCGAGGACAACCCGCGCGTCCGGGACCTGGCCGAGGACCAGCTCTCCCGCATTCGCGAGGTGGTCGACCGCCAGTACAAGGTCGAGGGTGACCTGCGCCGCGAGGTGCAGATGAACATCCGCCGGAAGATCGAGATACGCAGCTTCCAGGGCATTCGGCACGTGCGCGGCCTGCCGGTCAACGGCCAGCGCTCGCGGACCAACGCCCGGACTCGAAAGGGTCCCAAGAAGACGGTGGCAGGACGCCGCCGCGCCAGCGCGAAGAAGTAGAGCTTCAGGCGAGTTCAGGCCTGTTTGACGGCGCCTGGACGCGCTGCGGGTAAAGGAGGCCCATGGCCAGAAGGGGAATGCGTCGCAGGGAACGTAAGTCCGTCCCGGTAGGGAGGGCCTACATCAAGGCGACGTTCAACAATACGCTGGTGACCCTGACGGACACGCAGGGCGCTGTCTTGGCGTGGGGCACGGCGGGCACCGCCGGCTACAAGGGCTCGCGCAAGGGCACCGCCTTCGCCGCCGGCCGCGCCGCCGAGATCGCCGCGCGCAAGAGCATGGAGCACGGCCTCCGGCGCGTCGAGGTCTACCTCAAGGGCCCGGGCCCCGGCCGTGAGGCGGCCATCCGCTCCCTGCAGGGTGCGGGACTGATGATTTCCGGCATTCGGGACGTGACGCCAACGCCGCACAACGGGTGCCGTCCGCCAAAGAAGCGCCGAGTATAGGAGAGCATATGGGACGGTATACCGGACCGGTTTGCCGGCAGTGCCGGCAGGTGGGCGAGAAACTCTACCTGAAGGGGGAGCGCTGCTACACTCCTCGCTGCGCCATCGAGAAGCGCCGGAACACTCCCGGCGCGTCCCGGCCTTCCCGGCGCCGCCCGTCGGACTACGCCGTCCGGCTGCGGGAGAAGCAGAAGCTGCGCTACACCTACGGCCTCCGCGAGCACCAGTTCCTGCGCAACGTGGTGCAGGCACAGAAGCGCCCCGGCATCACCGGCCAATACCTTTTGCAGCTCCTGGAGCGCCGGTTGGACAACGTGGTCTACAGGCTGAACTTCTCCGACTCTCGCGCCCAGGCCCGGCAGATGGTCCTGCACGGCCACTACACGGTGAACGGCCGGAAGGTGGACATCCCCTCCTTCGTCGTGAAGGCGGGCGATGAGGTCGGCTGGAAGGACTCCAGCATGGAGCGGGACTTTGCCAAGGCCGTCAAGGAAGGCATTCCCAAGAGGACCATTCCCCGCTGGTTGGAGCTGGACGCCGACAACATGAAGGGTCGCGTCGCCAATCTCCCGGAGGAGGGCGACATCGACACAGCCGTGGACACGCGGCTCATCGTGGAGTTCTACTCCCGCTAGCGCGGGCGAAGCATCAGATCTGTATTGAACGAGGAGCAGCTACATTGGAGTCATTCGTCATGATAGGCCCGGCCCAGGACGTTCAGCCTGGGCCGGCTGTTCCCAAGCCGGAGGTCAAGACCCTGGAGCTTGACGAGACCTACGGCAAGTTCACGTTGGAACCCCTGGAGCGCGGCTTTGCGACGACGCTGGGCAACCCTCTGCGCCGCGTGCTGCTGAGCTCCATTCCGGGCGCCGCCGTCACGTGGGTCCGCATCGACGGGGTGCTCCACGAGTACTCCACCCTCCCCCACATGAAGGAGGAGGTGATGGAGGTCATCCAGCGCGTCAAGACGATCCGGCTGCGTGCCCACACGGAACGGCCCGGCCGTCTCCGCCTTGAAGCCCGCGGCCCGGGCGAAGTCTATGCCGGCGACATCGTCGCCCCGGCCGACTTCGAGATCGTCAATCCGGAGCTGCATCTGGCCACGCTGGACTCGGACGAGGGCACCCTGAACATGGAGTTCAACGTGGAGAAGGGCACCGGCTACGAGCCCGCCCAGCAGGCCGTCGGTTACTCCATCGGCACGCTGCCGGTCGACGCCATCTTCAGCCCCGTCCGCAAGGTCAACTTTGCGGTTGAGCACACCCGCGTCGGCCAGGTGACCGACTATGAGCGGCTGGTGCTGGAAGTCTGGACGGACCGGACGATCTCTCCCCTGGACGCGGTGCACACCGCCGCCAAGGTGCTCATGGACCACAGCGCCCTGCTCATCGGCGCTGGGCTGGAGTCCGGCGGTGAGTCGGGCCCGGGCGCCGGTATACCAGCCGAGATCTACAACATCACGGTCGAGAAACTCGAGCTCTCTTCCCGCACCCTGAACTGCCTCAAGCGCGCCGGGATCAACAAGGTGGGCGAGGTTCTGGAGCGGACGGCGGAGGAGCTCCTGAAGATTCGCAACTTCGGCGAAAAGTCCCTCGAGGAGCTTCGGGCGCGGCTGGAGGACAACAACCTGCCGCTGCCGGACAGCGCTTGGTCGAAGAGTGCTGAGGAGGCCGCGACCGCGGTCGCGGTGGTCGAAGATGAGGCGCCGCCGGATGAGGATGACGACGACGAAGATGACGAGGACGATGACGACCTCGACGACAATCCCAAGGAGACCTAAGGGCCATGCGTCATAACATCGGCATCCACAAGCTGGGCAGGAACACCGGGCAGCGCAAGGCGCTCTACAAGGGGCTCGCGCGTTCCCTCATCCTGCACGGCCGCATCAAGACGACGGAGGCGCGGGCTAAGGCGCTGCGCCCGGTGGCCGAGCGCTTCATCGCGTGGGGTTGCCGCGCCGCAAGGGCCATGGACGACGGCGACACGCCCGAGAACCGGGCGCGAGCCGTGCACTGCCGCAGGATGGCGTACGCCTTCGTGCAGGATAACCAGGTCATCAGAAAGCTCTTCGATGAGCTCGCTCCCAAGTACAAGGAGCGGCCGGGCGGTTACACCCGCATCATGAAGCTGGGCTTTCGCAAGGGGGACGCCGCACCTATCGCCCTCATTGAGCTTGTCTAGCGGGGAAGGTAGGCAGGGTTGACCTCGGGATCCCGTCACCGCATCGCACTCATCGTTGAGTACGAGGGCACCGGGTACCGGGGGTTTCAGGCACAGTCGTCTGGGCCGACTGTCCAGGGCGAGTTGGAGCAAGCGCTCCACGAGCTCCTGGGCGAGCACGTTAAGACACACGGCGCGGGCCGTACAGACCGGGGCGCACACGCCTGGGGACAGGTGGTGGCCTTCACGACCGACGCGGGCTATGCGGCAAGCACGTACCCAAGGGCGCTCAACGGAGCCCTGCCGCCGGACATCCGCGTGGTAGCCGGCGCGGAGGTCGGGTTGGACTTCGACCCGAGGCGCGACGCCCGGCGAAGGACGTACCGGTACCTGGTACTGAACCAGCGGGAGCCGTCGGCTCTGTGGGCGCGATTCGCCTTCCACCTCCGTCAGGAGTTGGACCTTGAGGTGATGTCTCGCGCCTCCGAAGCGTTTCGTGGCGTCCGCGACTTCCGCGCCTTCTGCGGCGTGGCCAAGTCGAGGCTCCACGACACCGTTCGAGAGGTCTTCGGCGTGGAGGTGTGGCGGCAGGGGCCGTTGATGGGCATAGACATGACCGCCAACGCCTTTCTGCCGCAGCAGGCCAGGCGTATTGCCGGCACGCTGGTGCGCGTTGGACAGGGAAGGGTGAATGAGGCAGCGATGCCCGCCCTGCTGGACGGTACGGAGAGGGGAGGCGGAGGCCCGGCGCTTCCGGCGCACGGCCTCTACCTGATGCACATAGTCTATCCGAAGGGAAAACTGGACATCAGCGGCCCGGACGGGCTGCGAGAGAGAGGAGGGCCCTGGCCCGTGGCTTCCAGCCCGGACCAGGGGGGACCGCCATGGCAACAAGTGTAAAACGGACACGCACATACGTCGCGAAGCCTTCAGAGTTGAGCCCGCGGTGGCACCTGTTCGACGCGTCGAAGACGCCGCTGGGACGCTTGGCCGTGCAGATCGCGACTATCCTGCAGGGAAAGCACCGGCCCACCTACACCGCGAACATCAACACGGGAGACTTCGTCGTGGTGGTGAACTCGGCCAGCGTGCACACCACCGGCAACAAGCGCGAGCAGAAGGTCTACAACTGGCACAGCGGTTACCAGGGCGGCCTCAGAAGCGTGCCAATGAACAAGATGCTGGAGCGGCGGCCCAACAAGGTGATCGAGCAGGCCGTGTGGGGGATGCTACCCAAGACGACAATGGGCCGGCACATGCTGAAGCGCATGAAGGTGTATCCCGGGCCGGACCACCCCCACCAGGCGCAGATAACCGGGTACGCCCCGGACGTCCCCGCGCCCGGTGAGGAAGCGTAGCAAGACAAGGAAGGGTTCGACATGACGACACGCCCGGCACAGGCATCGAGCGACCAGCGATACTACTACGGCACCGGCAAGCGCAAGAGCGCGGTGGCCCAGGTGCGCCTCTACCCCGGCGGCGGCGAAGTTGTGGTCAACGGCCGCTCGCTGGAGCAGGCGCTGCCTTGGGTGACTTGGCAGTCAGCTGCGATCGAGCCCCTGCAGGTGACGGACAACCTGGGCAAGTTCACGGTCGTGGCCAAGTGCCACGGCGGTGGCCTCGCTGCCTGGGGCGACGCACTGCGGCACGGCATCGCCCGCGGCCTGCTCGCCTTCGACCCGAACCTGAAGCCGCTCCTGCGGAGCCACGGCATGCTGACCCGCGACGCCCGCATCAAGGAGCGCAAGAAGTACGGCCTCAAGCGGGCACGCCGCGCTCCCCAGTACACCAAGCGGTAGCTCGCTTCAACGAACTGAAACACGCAGGTCCGCCCGCCGCTCGGCCCCGGCGGGCGGACCTTTCGCATGCCGGGCTATCGTGATTGGGCGCACCCCAACTCCGGTGAAACAGTTGCAGCTTTGGCCAAATGTGACTTTCATTGACACCTTTCATAGCTGAGACATACAATCTTTGAATAGACTTCCCTACTGGAAGCTAGTTTGGCGGAAGGGGGTGGGAACTATGCCGGAGATGTACATCGACAGCATCCGCCTCAGCCCGATGAATTATCAGCGCGTGGTCATCCTGAAGGAGAAAGAGGCGGACCGGTACCTCCCCATCTGGATTGGGCAGTTTGAAGCGGACGCCATTGCCGTGAAGCTGCAGGAGGTCAAGGTCCCTCGGCCCCTCACCCACGACCTCCTCGGCAACGTCATCGACGCCATGGGCGGCGTGGTGAAGCAGGTGGTCGTCAGCGACCTGCAGAACGACACCTTCTACGCCAAGATCATCCTGGAGTACGGCGACAACACCAACGGCCACAGCAAAGAGGTCGACTCCCGCCCCAGCGACGCTCTCGCGCTTGCGGTCCGCACAGGCGTCCCGATCTTTGTCGACGAGGGCGTCCTGAGCAAGGCCGGTGTGCAGCTCGACGAGGAAGCCAAGGCGGGCGACGCTGCCGGTGACGACCCCGCGGCGCCTCCGGGCGAGGACGAGCTGCGCGGCATGTCCGCCTTCGCGGACTTCGTCGAGGGCCTCGATCTCGGGGACCTGGACAAGGGCCCCAATGGCTAACGCCTGACCTGGCACGTGACTGGAAAGAGGCCCCGCGGGGCCTCTTTCTGCTTTGCGGCGACGGCTCGGACCAGGGACGAGAGAACACGCGTCCGGAGGTTTGACGCGTCGCGAGCGGTAGTGATAAGATTCACCAGACTTCTTTGAGGTGGCGTATGCCAACGTGGGCTCTCGCTCTGCGTCTCATGGGGGTCGGGTGGTATGTCGCCGCGTCCATCCTGATAGGCATCGTGGGCGGATACTGGCTGGACAAGTGGCTCGGCACCACCATCGTGTTCACGATAGTTGGCGTAGTGCTGGGGACAACGGTTGCCTTTTACGGTCTCTACCGTATGGTGCAGCCACTGATGGATAACACCGACAAAGGACCCGAGGGGGAATAGTCAGCGTGGCCATTTCCGGAAGCGCCAAAGGGATACTGGTCCTGGTTGCACTGGCCGTCTTGGCATTGGGATTAGCGGGATTCATCACCGGCGCCATTGGCGCCGCTTTTTTTGACCGGGAGAGCTTTCTCCCCACCCCCGGCGTGCACCTGGCGCCTCAGGAGATCCTGGGCAGCGAACCCGGGCATGAGCTCAAAGAGGGCGGCTTTGACTTTGTCATCACCAACACCATCCTCTCGTCCGTCGTCACCTCCCTGGTGCTCATCCTCCTCTTCGTGGGCGGCACTGCGAGGATGAGCGTGGTGCCCGGGCGGCTGCAGAGCCTCCTTGAGTCCATCGTCGAGGCGCTGCTGGGCTTCGTCGAGAGCGTCATGGGCGCCGGCAAGGGGCGCGGCATCTTCCCCCTGGCCGCCACCATCTTCCTGTTTGTGGCCTTCAACTCCTGGCTCGCGCTCATCCCCATCTACCAGTCCTTCGGCGTCATCAAGGACGACAAGATCTACGCCACCTTCCTGAGGCCCGCCGGCACGGACCTGAACATGCCACTGGCGCTGGCCCTCATCTCATTCTTCGTCGTGGAGTACCTGGGCTTCCGCGCGCACGGCGTCGGCTATTTGGGCGAGTTCATCCGCTTTGGGCAGCTGCTGCGGGGACGCATCCTGACGGGGCTGATCGACCTCTTTGTCGGCGTGCTGGAAGCGGTCAGCCACGTGGTCCGGGTGGTCAGCTTCACCTTCAGGTTGTTCGGCAACATGACGGCGGGAGAGATCCTGCTGCTGGTGACCTCCTTCCTGGTCACCTTCATCTTCTCCGTCCCCTTCTACGGGCTGGAGCTGATGGTGGGCCTGATCCAGGGAGTGATTTTCGCCGCGCTGACCGTGGTCTTCGCGGCCATCGCCGTCGCGCCCCACGAGGGTGGGGAGGAGCACTAGCGGCGCGCGCATAGCGAGGGGATTCCGGCCCCGCGACCGGCGCATCCGGGCGAGGCCGAGCGGAAAGAGGGGACAACATGGACGGACTCATTCTGGCGCTGGTGGTTGTCACCATGGGGCTCGCGGCCGCCGCGGTCGGCGGCGTCTTCGCTGTCTACGCAAGCAGGCAGCAGGACTAGCGCAGGTACGGAAGCGACGCCGCCGCCCATTCTCACCGGCGGCGCATAAGGAGGAGCAATGAACGAGGCAGAAGGGCTCAAGCTTTTGGGCGCGGGCATCGCGGCCGGTCTGGGAATGTTGGGACCGGGTCTTGGCATCGGCATCCTGGGCGCGGGCGCCATGAACGCCCTGGGCCGCAACCCGGAGGCGCGCGGCGCCATCCTGACCAACATGATTCTGGCCATCGCCTTTGCGGAAGCCCTGGGCATTTACGCCCTGATCGTGGCGGTCATCCTGGCGCTGGTGGCGTAGAGCGCGAGAGCGCGGGAGGAGGACCCCGTGGCACTTTTGGACGGCTTGGAGAAGCTGGGATTCCACATTCCCAGCCTCATAGTCTTTCTCGCGAACTTCGCCATTCTGCTGGCGATCCTGTACTTCTTCGCGTACAAGCGCATTCTGGCCATGCTGGACCAGCGCTCGGCCAGCATCCGTGAATCGCTCTCTGAGGCGGACCGGGTGCGGCAGGAGTCGACGCAGGCGCGCGAGGAGCTCGAGGCCCAACTGGGCGAGACCCGGCGCGCGGGCCAGCAGGTGTTGGAGGAGGCTCGGCAGGCCGCCGAGCGCTTCCGCGAGGAGGAGCAGGCGCGAGCGCGAGCCGAGGCCGAGGACTTTCTGCGGCGGGCGCGGGCCCAGATCGAGCAGGAGCGCAACCAGGCCATCGAGCAGGTGCGCGAGCACTTTGCGGACCTGGCGATCACCGCCGCCGAGCGGGTCATCGATCGTTCGCTGGACCGCGACGCCCACCGGGATCTCATCGAAAGGGCCCTCAGCGAGAGCGCTGAGGCGCAGCGGAACTAGCACATGGCGAGGCGCAGACAGCCATCGTCCAAGCGCTTTGCGCAGGCCATCTTCGAGCTTGCGCAGGAGTCCGGCGTCCTGGGCGAGTGGGACGAGCAACTGGCGACGCTGGCCGCCGCGGCCGGGACGCCGGAGTTCGTCTCGCTCATGGAGGCGCCGGAGATCACGAGTGACGAGCGCACGCGGACGCTGGGGCACGTGCTGCCCGACCTGAGCGACGGCGCCCGCAACCTGCTGCAGTTGCTCGCGCGTGCGCGGGCGACCAACGCGCTCCCGGAGGTCCATGAGCGGTACCGCGAGCTCGTCGATGCCTCGCAGGGCGTCGTGCGGGTGGAGGTGACCTCCGCTGTGGAGCTGACGGGCGACGACACGAGCCGCATCGCGGGGCAGCTCTCTGCGGCCCTCGGCGGAGACGTGCGCGTTTCCGCGGCTGTGGACCCGGGGCTCCTTGGCGGGCTGGTCATCCGCGTGGGCGACCGCGTCATAGACGGAAGCGCCCGGCAGCGGCTGAACTCCCTGCGGGGGGCGTTGGCAAGAGGCATGGTCTAACGCGCCACCGCCTGAGGCGGCGGCAAAAGCACGTTCCCGCGGTGCGGGATGGAGGTAGGCATGGCCATTCGTGGCGAAGACATCGTATCGGTCATCAAGCAGCAGATTGAGGGCTTTGAGAGCCGGGTGTCCATGGTGGACGTGGGCGTCGTCGTCGACGTCGGCGACGGCATCGCGCGCATCCACGGCCTGGCCGGCTGCAAGTCCACGGAGCTGCTGGAGTTCCCGAACAACGTGTTCGGGATGGCGCTGAACCTGGAAGAGGACAGCGTCGGCGCCGTGATCCTGGGCGAGGAGAACACCGTCCGCGAGGGCGACCAGGTCCGCACGACGGGCCGGATGGTCGAGGTCCCCGTGGGCGACGCCCTGCTGGGCCGCGTGGTCGACCCGCTGGGCCGGCCGCTGGACGGCAAGGGGCCGGTGGCCACCAACAAGGCTCGCCCCGTCGAGCGGGTGGCCCCGGACGTGACCAAGCGGAAGTCCGTGGACACGCCGGTGCAGACGGGCATCAAGGCCATCGACGCCATGATCCCCATCGGCCGCGGACAGCGTGAGCTCATCATCGGCGACCGCTCCATCGGCAAGACGGCCATCTGCATCGACGCCATCATCAACCAGAAGGGCAAGGACCTGCTCTGCGTCTACGTCGCCGTCGGGCAGAAGGCGGGCAAGGTGGCGGGCGTGCTGGGCACGCTGGAGCAGCACGGCGCGCTGGAGCACACGGTCATCGTCGCGGCCAACGCGGCGGACTCGGCCGCGCTGCAGTTCCTCGCCCCCTACGCCGGCTGCGCCATCGCCGAGGAGATCATGGAGTCCGGGCGGGACGCCCTGGTCATCTACGACGACCTCTCCAAGCACGCCTGGGCGTACCGGCAGCTCTCGCTGCTGCTCCGCCGGCCCGCGGGCCGCGAGGCCTACCCGGGCGACGTCTTCTACCTCCACAGCCGGCTGCTGGAGCGCGCCGCCAAGCTGAGCGACGAGGAGGGCGGCGGTTCCATGACGGCGCTGCCCGTCATCGAGACGCAGGCGGGCGACGTCTCGGCCTACATCCCGACCAACGTCATCTCCATCACGGACGGCCAGATCTACCTGGAGGCCGACATGTTCAACGCGGGCAACCGCCCGGCGGTGAACGCGGGCCTCTCGGTCTCGCGCGTGGGCGGCAGCGCCCAGCGGCGGGCCATGCGGCGGGTTGCGGGGCGGATGCGCCTCGACCTCGCGCAGTACCGGGAGCTGGCCTCCTTCGCGCAGTTCGGCACGTCCGACCTGGACGCGGCGACCCGGCAGCAGCTGGAGCGCGGCCAGCGGACCACGGAGATCCTGAAGCAGGGCCAGTACCGGCCGCAGGACCTGGAGCACCAGGTCATGACCTTCTTCGCGGTGGGCAACGGCTACGTGGACCAGGTAGCCATTGCCGACATCCAGCGCTGGGAGTCGGAGTTCACGCAGTACATGGACACCGCGCACCCTGAGGTCGGACGCAGCATCGTGGAGACCAACGACATAACGGAGGAGAACACCGCCGCTCTGCGCTCCGCCATCGAGGAATTCCAGGCGAGCTTCACGGCGGCCTAGCGACATGCCAAGCCTACGACAGATACGCCGGCGCATCCGCACCGTGCAGAACACGGGCAAGATCACGCGCGCCATGGAGATGGTGGCGGCGGTGAAGATGCGCCGCGCCCAGCAGGCGACGATGGCCGCGCGGCCGTATGCGGAGAAGATGGCGGAACTCCTTTCCCACCTTGCCGGCATGCCCAGCGACGAGGACCCGCACCCGCTGCTGCAGAACCGCCCCATCGAGCGCGTGACCCTCGTGCACATGACGCCCGACCGGGGCCTCTGCGGCGCGCTGCCCGGCAACCTGAACCGCAGGGCGGGCTCCTTCATCCTGGAGGACAACGCCGGCACGCCGGTATCGGTTGTTACGGTCGGGCGGAAGGGGCGCGACTTCATGGTGCGCGCCAACCGCGAGGTGCAGGCGGTCTTCGACGGGCTGGGCGACCGGCCGGAACTCATGGACATTGTGCCACTGGCCCGGCTGATCATGGACTCCTTCGTGTCAGGGGAGACCGACGCGGTGTTCATCTCCTTCGGGCAGTTTGTGAACACCATCGTGCAGCGGCCGACGCTGCAGCAGCTCCTGCCGGTCGTCCCGGCGGAGCTGGCCGCGGACAAGGCCGTCGGCTACATCTACGAGCCGCTCCCGGCGGACGTGCTCGACGCGCTGCTCCCGCGCTACGTGGAGATGGAGCTCTACCACGCGGTGCTCGAGGGCATCGCGAGCGAGCAGTCGGCGCGCATGGTGGCCATGCGCAACGCCACGGAAAATGCTTCAGACCTGGTGAAGGACCTGACGCTGGAGGCCAACAAGGTGCGGCAGGAAGCCATCACCAACGAGCTTCTCGACATCATCGGCGGCAACCTGACTTTCCAATAGACACGCAGCTAAAGAGGTAGGTGGATCATGGCTCTTGGGACCGTAGGACACGTAGTGCAGGTCATCGGAACGGTGGTGGACGTGGAGTTCCCCGCCGAGGGCCTGCCCGCCGTTCACTCGGCCGTCGCTTTGGACCTTGACGGCGAGGAGCTGGTGCTGGAGGTGCAGCAGCACCTGGGCAACAGCTGGGTGCGCTGCCTGGCGCTGGGCCCGACGGAGGGCCTGTCGCGCGGCACCGAGGCCGTCGACCGGGGCGAGGCCGTGAGCGTGCCCGTCGGGCGCGGCTCCCTGGGCCGCCTGTTCAACGTGCTGGGGGAGCCGCTGGACGGCCTGGGCGAGGTGCCCGCCGAGGAGCGCTGGCCCATCCACCGCGAGCCCCCCGCCTTCGAGGAGCAGGAGACGAGCACCTCGATGCTGGAGACGGGCATCAAGGTCATCGACCTGGTCTCTCCCTTCGCCCGCGGCGGCAAGATCGGCGCCTACGGCGGCGCCGGCGTGGGCAAAACGGTGATCATCCTGGAGCTCATTCACAACATCGCCCGCGTGCACCAGGGCTTCTCAGTGTTCGCGGGCGTGGGCGAGCGCTCACGCGAGGGCAATGACCTCTGGAACGAGATGCGGGAGTCCGGCGTGCTCAGCAACGCCACCCTCGTGTTCGGCCAGATGAACGAGCCGCCGGGAGTGCGGGCGCGCATCGGCCTGACGGGCCTGACGATGGCCGAGTACTTCCGCGACAACGAGGGGCAGGACGTGCTCCTGTTCATCGACAACATTTACCGCTACATCCTGGCGGGCATGGAAGTCTCGGCGCTGCTCGGCCGGATGCCCTCGGCGGTGGGCTACCAGCCGACGCTGTCGACGGAGATGGGCGCGCTGGAGGAGCGGATCACCTCGACGAGCAAGGGCTCCATCACCTCTGTGCAGGCCATCTACGTGCCGGCGGACGACTACACGGACCCGGGAATCGTCGCGACCTTCGGGCACCTGGATGCCATCATCTCCCTGGAGCGGTCGATCGCGGAGCAGGGGCTGTACCCGGCGGTGGACCCGCTGGCGTCGAACTCCCGCATCCTCGACCCGCAGGTCGTGGGCGACGAGCACTACCGCGTGGCGCGCGGCGTGCAGGCGGTGCTGCAGCGGTACCGCGACCTGCAGGACATCATCGCGATCCTGGGCGTCGAGGAGCTGTCGGAAGAGGACAAGGTGACGGTGGGCCGCGCGCGCCGGCTGCAGCGGTTCCTGTCGCAGCCGATGAACGTCGCGGAGGCGTTCACGGGCCGCGAGGGGCGCTACGTGCCGGTGGCGGAGACGGTGCGCGGCTTCGCGGAGATCCTCGAGGGCAAGCACGACGACCTTCCCGAGCAGGCCTTCTACATGGTGGGCACCATCGAAGAGGCACGGGAAGCCGCCGAGAAGATGGGGTAGGAGCGGGTCATGGCGACCATGCAGTTCGAGATGGTGACGGCGGAGCGGCAGCTCTTCGCCGGCGAGGTGGAGTCCATCGTCGCGCCGGGGGCGGCGGGCGAGCTGGGCATCCTGCCGCACCACGCGCCGCTCCTGACCACGCTCAGCCCGGGCGAGCTGCGCTTCACGCAGGGCGGGCAGGAGCAGTCCATCGCGGTGACGGGCGGGTTCCTGGAGGTGCTCGACAACCGCGTGACCATCCTGGCCGACGCCGCGGAGCAGGCCGACGAGATCGTGCTGGAGCGCGCGGAGGAGGCGATGCAGCGGGCCGAGGAGCGCATCGCGCGGCGGGAGTCCGACATGGACCTGGAGCAGGCGGTGGCGGCGCTTCGGCGGGCGCAGGTGCGCGTGGCGGTCGCTCGACGGCGCCGGAGCCGCAGTCCCGGCCCGGGCCCGCAGGCGGGCGCGCCGGAGTAGACACAGGTCGAGCGCAAAGGGCGCTGGAAGCAGGCAATTGGGAGGCGGTCCTTCGGGGCCGTCTTTTTGTGTGGCTAGTTGCCGGTGTCGTTGGAGCGGAGGTAGTAGGTCATGGACTGGAGGGAGAGGACGGGGTCTATGTTGCGGACCTTGACCTCAAGGGGGGTGTGGGTGTTGACGGGGGCGTAGTTGAGGATGGCCCTGATGCCGCACTGGGTGATCTGGGCGACGACCTCGGCGGCCTGGGCGGCGGGGACGGCGACAATGCCTATCTGGATGCTCTTTTGTCGGACGGTGGCGGGGAGCTCGTCCATGGGCTGGACGATGAGGCCGCCGATGCTCTGGCCGACCTGCCTGGCGTCGGCGTCAAAGGCGGCGACGACTTTGAAGCCCTCTGGGGAGAAGCCGGGGTAGCTGATGATGGCGCGGCCCAGGCGGCCGACGCCGACGACGGCCATGTTCCACTCATGGTCGAGCTGGAGGATGTCCTGGAGGACGTGGAGGAGGTAGGCGATGGTGTAGCCGCGGCCCTGCTTGCCGAAGCGGCCGAAGTAGCTGAGGTCCTTGCGGATCTGGGCGGGGGTCATCTGGAGGATGTAGCCGAGGAGCTGGGAGCTGACGACGTCGTGGTTCTGGGCCTGGAGCTGGCGCAAGGCTCGGACGTACTGGGGCAGCCGGTTGACGACGACCTCCGGTACTTCCATGCGCTGTCGGCCCTCCCTCGTCCGGCTCAGGACGGCTCATTGTAGGGAGGGCGGGCTCAGAGCGTCAAGGCGCGCGGCGGCGGGCGGGGGCGGGGCGCGACGGACGAATTCGGGGTATGCGGCGCGTGCGAGGGGGCCGGAGGCTGGGCATGCGGCGCGTGCGAGGAGGCCTGAGCTTGGGCATGCGGCGGGGGCGAGGGGGTCTGGTGACGGGATTGGAGGATTGGGTTTCTGTTTGGGTTGGCGCGCCGCAGGTAGGGACAATGAGTGTTGTTTTCATGGCGAAACGGCTCCTTGTTGGTAATTTGAGGGCGCTGCCGGGGCGGCGAGGAAAAAATTTCGCCGCGGGCGGTGGGCGGGGGCGTCGTTTTGGTGGAATGCGTATTTTGGGGGACTCGTTTTTCTTTTTTCGAGAAACGGGCCTTGGTTGGTGTTCGGGGTGGGCCGGTTGGCGCTTGTCGTGGGTGTTCATGCGTCGAGGGTAGGCCGGCGGCGAGGGGATGGGCGAGGGGTTGGTGTCAGGCGGGGTGTATACTTGGCGGATTGGGGGTTTTGGATTTGACGGAGCAGGGGACATCGGCGCGGCGGGGGTTGCGGGGGCGGCTGTCGTACAGGGGGATGACGCAGCTGCGGACCTTCGCGTCGTTCCGGTACCCGAACTACCGGCTGCTGTGGGCGAGCACGCTGATGGCGAGCGCGGGCAACTGGGTGCAGCAGGTGACGATTGGGTGGCTGACGTTCCACCTGACGCAGGACGCGCTGACGACGGGGTCCGTGCTGGGGCTGCGGGGGGTGCCGTTCCTCATCGCGGGGCCGCTGGGCGGGGTGCTCGCCGACCGGATGGACCGCCGCAAGCTGCTGATGGCGACGCAGCTGTACCTGGCGGCGCTGGGGGCGTTGTTCGCGCTGCTGGTGTGGAGCGATCAGCTGGCGGTGTGGCACCTGTACGCGTTCACGTTCCTCTTCGGCGCGGGGTGGGCGATGAACAATCCGCTGCGCCAGGCGATGGTGGCCAACTCCGTCGACCGGGAGCACATGATGAACGCGATTGCGCTGAACAGCGCGGCGTTCCAGATCACGCGCATCATCGGGCCGGCGATCGGGGGGGTGCTGATCGCGCTGGTGGGGCCGTCGACGAATTTCATCATCCAGGCGGTGGCGTTCACCCTCGTCGCGGTGCTGGTGTGGCCGCTGCGGATTCCGCAGGTGGACTACACGCAGAGCGCGCGGCAGTCGTTCGTGTCGAACTTCCGCGAGGGGGTAGCGTATGCGGTGCGGACGCCGGTGATCCTGGCGCTGATCCTGCTGGGGATGATCCCGTCGCTGTTCCTGATGTCCTTTGTGAACGGGGTGATGCCGGTGTTTGCGGCGGAGGTGCTGGAGAACCCGGACCGGGGGCTGGGGTTCCTGCTGAGCGCGTTTGGGGTGGGGGCGCTGATCGGGACGGTGTCGCTGGCGAGCCTGGGGAACGCGCGGCGGAAGGGGCTGATGCTGCTGGCGGCGGCGATGGGCGCGGCGCTGTCGACGATGCTCTTCGCGATGACGTCGACGATGGCGGCGGCGATGGCGGTGATCACGGTGATGGGCGCGATGCACATGTTCTACATGGCGACGAACAATACCCTCATCCAGACGATTGTGCCCGACACGCTGCGCGGGCGGGTGCTGAGCCTGTTCATGCTGGACTTCGCGCTGACGAGCCTGGGGGCGGCGATGGCGGGGGGCATCGTGCGCGAGTTCGGCATATCGGCGGGGTTCCTGTTCGGGGGGGCGTGCGCGCTGGTGCTGTTCGTGGTGGTGGGGGTGGTGTTCAAGGAGCTGCGGGGGCGGTTTTAGGGGGGTGTTCACCCTTCGATTTCCCTCAGGGCGAACGGATGCCCCGCACCCCGCGCGCGTGTGCTATACTCCCCCTACAGGAGGCGTGACGGTCCATGACGACGCAGCAATCCCAACCCCAGACCGAGCAATCCCAGGAGTTGGCCCTCCGTATTGGACGGTTGGAGGGGCTTATGGAAATGCTCATCGAGCAGCAGCGGACGCTCAGCGCCCGCCTCTCCCGCCTTGAGGACAAGGTTGACCGTCTCCTGTACACCGTCATTGGCGGCGGCATAGCTATCATTGCCGCCATCATTGGCGTCGGCGTTCTTGCCTAGCGCCCCCTCGTTCACCCCCTTCGATTTCCCTCAGGACAGGCCCCCGGAGGTTCGTCTTTTGCCACTTGGTGATTCGTTTGCTTTCCCTATGGTTTGGGGGGTTGGCAGATACGGTTTTCGGATTCGTTTTGGCGAGAAAAAAATTCGAATGGGCGGGGTTTTCCGTAGCTGGAAACGACTCTTGCAGATACGGATTCGATTTCCGCTGACGATTGGAACGAATGCCCGGGCCGTAGCTGCGCTGGGCCCCTCGGGGGGTGCGGGTCGCAGTAGGGGTGCGGGTCGCAGTAGGACTGCGGTCGCAGTACGACTGCGGGCGACGGGCGACTCGCGAGTCGCCCCTACGGATACGGTGAGGGCGTGGGTGTTCGTGCCGCATGCGGGCAGGGTAGCGGGGAGGATGGGGGATTCGCGCGGGGGTGGTGTCAGGGGGTGGGGGCCGTGGGTTCCCGCCTGCGCGGGAACGACGAGCCGAGGGAGTGCGCGGGAACGACGGGAGAGCGGCGGGGGTGGGTTTTGCGCTCGAGGGGGGTTGACGGGGGTGTTTTTTCGAGGGTGGGGGGTGTGGTATGATTGGGGGCGGTCTGTGAACGTTTTCGAGCGGTATCGGGAGAGGGCGGGAATGGGCCCGGGCGTCCCCGCGGGTGGATGATGGGCGGTGGAACAAATGGCGGGGGCGCTTCGTTATATCCGTGGTGAAGCCCCAATGGGGCTGGCTGTGCTTTGGGCTATTCGCACGGGCACAGGTTCAGCAAGAAGCTGAGGACCACCAGAGGAGAAAGCGTTGAACATCGGAAACGCTGCAGGGGCCGGGAGAAGGCTCCTGGTGAAAGGAGGTGGCCCCTTCGAGGGCCTCAGGACGGGCTTGCCCCGCAGGGGGCCGGACCGCGCCGCGCGATTTGATCGCGCTCGTCTGCGCGGATGGGCCAGCCGATGCGGGACCCGCTCCAGGGCAGGACCGTAGGGGCAGGGGCCCCAATCCGCGAGAGCCCAGCCGAGCGTTGGGCAAACGATACACCCACGAAAGGGAAGGACAATGAAAGGATACGCAAAGCTCACAGCGGCCCTGGCAGCCTTCGCGCTGCTCTTGGTGGTTATGGGCCTGAGCACGCAGGGGAGCGTTAACGCGCAGGCGGTTACCATTACTGCCACTAACTCCTATGTCTGCTCCAATACGGCGGCGCAGGGGTGCACACAGAACACGAGCGATATCGCCTTGACAGCTGGTGGAGCTGGTGAGATCGAGGTTAAGAACCTTGACGTTGCTGAAGTTGACGGCGTCAACCCGAAGACCTATACCGACAGTGCAACATTGACGTTTGTGCAAGAGTTCAGTGACAGCCCCGCGAACGAGATCCGGGCGTTCAACGGCAACCGGATCCAGCTCAGGCACACGCCCACCAGCGGCTTCGCGACGTTCAAGACGATCACGGTGGACAACGTGAAGCCGACCTTGGTGGTCCAGTCTCCCACCTCTCCGCTGGTCGTGAAGGGCAACACGGACATCATCTTCAGCGCGGACATCACGGACGGCGGCTCCGGTTACACGTCGAGCGTCGGGACTACCAGCACGACCGCCGACATCGATGACAAGAACGGCACACCAGGTAGCCTCCCCGATGGAGGCGGCACTACAGACGTGGGCGGTGTGCGGCTTATCGTAGCCGGCAACGTGGTTGACTTGGGCAAGGCCAGCTTTACCAAGATCGACGGCGGCTGGAGTGTGTCGGCGACCATCCTCTCCAGCGCCATCCAGAACATCGGCGCCAACACGCCTTGGTACTTTGAGACGAGGGACCGGGCGGGCAACACGCGGCGCACCTCGAGCAGCATTGCATTGAAGCCCAGTGCGGCGAGTAACTCGTCAGTTACGGTTGGCCGGTTTATAGGTGCATTGCCGGCAACTTCCTTTGATGGCAGCACCATCAAAGTGACCAGGGGTTCCAACACCATCAACTTGACCGTTGATTCGTTTACCAACACCGATGGGACCTTTACGGTGACTGCTCCTGCCACAGTGCCCGCACCGTTTGACACCACCGCAGTCACTACTACCGACAAATTCGAGCTGCTGGCCAGCAGCTTGTTGACGGTGGACAGCAAGTCGCCCAGGCTTGCCTCGCCGAATGCCGTAACGGGCATTGTCTACAGCTCCAGCAAGAAGATGGCCGTTCGTGGCCTGAGCGCCAGGGCGAACTCCATCCAGGTGAACTTCGCCGACGACGGCAAGTACGGGACGGAGCGGGCTACGGGCGACGGTGGACCCGACAATGCGGGCAGCGGTATTGACCCTGCCTCCGTCACCCCCGGCGCGTTCACTGTCAGTGGCAACTCCGTCAGTTCCGTGCTGGTGGTGGGCAACTCAGTCTACTTGAGCTTGGCGGAGAACCTGGGTCCTTCTGAACAGCCCAGCATAGTCATCGCCAGCGCCAGCATCACGGACAAGGCCGGCAACGCCTATGGTGGCGGCAGGATCACCAAGGCCGCCGACGGTCTGGGGCCGAACCTGAGCTTGTCCGAGGACAAGGACCTGAGCAAGGAGAAGGTGACGATCACCATCACCTCAGATGAGCAGCTGGCCAGCCTGCCGGACGTGAAGCTGAGCCGTGTTATCAACAGGGACGGTGACGTTGTTACCGACGGAGATCAGGAGTGCATCTACGCAGCAGTGCCAGACCCTGATGGCGACCCCGCTACGGACGATGGTCTTCCACGGGTTGTCCGCGCCGTAGATGTAGCCGAAGACGGCACAGTATCGTGCGCGGCGCCAGCAGCCGCAGACCCTGTGTTGGACTCAGGTTACGGTAGTGCGCCCACCCCGACGGACGTGGCCGGTCAGCCTGCGGGGTCACCCAACCCGTCGCAGACGGCGGCCCTCTCCTACACCTACGCCGTGACTTCTACCGTAGCGAACCCCACTGAAGGTGAGGGTGCGGGCGGCGGCAAGTACAACGTCTACGTCGAGGGCGTGGACACGCAGCACGCGGAGAACTTGGGCAAGGCGGGCCACGCGTCCGACGCCAACAACTCGGCCGCGTTCACCTTCCAGTTGGACACCGCACTGAACGGCGGTGGCGACCCGGAGGTCACTGTGGCCGACGCGACGGCGACAGCCAGCAGTGGTGATGCGCCCGACGTCGAAGCGGTTGACCCGATGATCGTCACGGTGGACTGGGCCGGTGAGTCCAACGAGTACCCCGGCGACAGCTACCGGACGGTCACACTGAGCTCGGCAGTGCTGAAGGTCACCTTTGCGGACGGCTCCTCGGAGACGACGACCTTCAACCTGACCACGGACGTCGACTCGGCAGACTGGATCAAGTACACGATTCCGATCCTGAACCCGAAGGTTGGCGAGTACACGCTGACCGTCAAGGGCGAGGACTCGGCGGGCAACGCCTCCGACACGTCCGGCCACTCGGCCTCGTGGAACGTGGTGGCTGCCAAGCCGGTGAACATCGACCTGCAGCCCGGCTGGAACCTGATTTCCCTGCCCTTCCAGCCCGGCAACCCGGCGATCAACTCGGTGATCCCGGGCACGCACCCGGTGGACATCGTGATGACGTTTGACAACGCGAGCCAGACGTGGCTGGTTTCCCGCCGCGACGCTGAGACGGGCTCGTTCGTCGGCGACATCCCGGTGCTGACGGCCAACACCGCGTACTTCGTGCGGACGGACAAGTTCCAGGCGATCAAGCTGCTGCGGCCACCGCTGGCAACGGCAGCGGCGGCGCCGCCTCCGCCTCCGGCCATCACGGTGGTCGAGGGCTGGAACCTGGTGCCGATCGTCAGCAACGACATCCCGACGCCGGATGACATCCCGGCAGACGACTACTTCGGCACGCTGGGAGACAAGGGCTGGCTGAAGGCCCTGACCTTCAACACGCTGCTCCGGACGTGGTCGTCCGTGTCGCCCGGCGACACCGTCGTAACCGGTCAGGATGACGACGGCAACGACGTTACGGAGCCGGCGACGGTCGAGGTGGGCAAGGGCTACTGGCTCTACGCCACCGCAGCGGGCGTGATCATCCCGTAGGGCTTCGGCCCAACCAGGCAAGGCCTGAAGAGGGGGCCTCTCTCCGGAAGGAGGGGGGCCCCCTTCGTTTTGGTGGTGGGGGTGCGCGCGTGGGTTCCCGCCCCGTATCGGGGTACGGGGCAGGCTCTGCGCGGGAACGACGATTGAGAGGGCGCGGGGGCGACGTGGGGGGCGCGGGGTGGTTGGGCGGGGTCCCGCGCGAGCCTGTCTCTTGGGGCCTCATCGAGAGGCCCCAAGAGACCCCTTCGACGGGGCTCAGGGCGAACGGTGGGGGGTGTGGGAACGACGGAGGGGGTGGGGCGCGGGGAGTTCTGGGCCCCGGCTTTCGCCGGGGAAACGAGGGGGTGTACAGGCTTACCGTGAACGCGGTGTACGGGCTTACCGCGAACGGTGTTGTTTGGGGCGGGGTTGACCTTGGGCGCGGGTGGGGGGATAATGCTTGGAGAGGTGGGCCTACCGGCACGCCGCTCTCGCGCCATAGGCGGGGGCGGGGCCACCCGGGAAGGCCGCGAAACGGGGCCCGCAAGGGGCCATGCAGATACGGGAGAGAGCCATGCCTCTTGGAAGACTTCACGCTCGGAAGACCTTGACCCTCGGCCTTGCCGTGCTGGCGGCGCTGCTGGTGTTTGGACTGGCGGGGACGCCAGCGTCGGTGGAGGCGCAGGGATCGCCGCCGCCGGGGCCGGTGACGTACTCGGGTGAGGTGACGGTGGGGGGCGCGCCGGCGCCGGACGGGCTGACCATCGTGGCGCGCATCGACAGCCCCAGCCCGCTGATCCCGTCGTATGAATCGCTGCCGCGGGTGACGATGGGCGGGGAGTACCAGCTGCTGCTGGTGGGACCGACCAACGTGGCCTTCAACTTCCGCGTCATCACCTTCCACATCATCCCGGTCGAAGGGACGGCGACGGCGCACCTGCCGGCCGAGGGGATCATCGCGACGGAGATGCCGCCGTTCCTGCCGGGGCCGAACATCGTCGACAACTACACGCTGACCTTCCCGGCGCTGCCGCCCGCGCCGACGCCGACGCCGGGGCCGACGGCCACGCCGACGCCGGAGCCGACGGCCACGCCAACGCCGGTGCCGACGCCAACGCCGGAGCCGACGGCCACGCCAACGCCAGAGCCAACGCCAACGCCGGAGCCGACGGCCACGCCGACGCCGGAGCCGACGGCGACGCCATCGCCGACGCCGGTGCCGCCGCCGACGGTGGTCGTGGTGACGGCCACGCCGACGCCCGCGCCGCCGGCCACGGCGACGCCAACGCCGGAGCCGGAGGAGCCGGGGACGTGCCAGCAGGGGTCGCGGCCGGACGCGTACGCGCTGCTGGCGGCGGCGGGACTGCTGGGGCTGGTGTGGATGCGGCGCCGGCGTCGCGAGGACTAGCGCGCGCAACCGTTCGCGCTGAGGGAAATCGAAGCGGGAACGGCGCTCGGACGCGCGGGGGCTCGACAAGAGAGCGAGAGGCGCGGCCCTGGGGCGGGGAGACCCGCTCGGGGGGCCGCGCCGGCGCGTGCGCCGGGGAGGGGCGCTCGCGGGGGGCGGGGGCTCGGGGCCGCTCGGAAAATAGTTGCGGGGAATGCAAAAACTCGTCGCAAGATTCCTTGACACAGGTATGTTGCTATAGTAGTCTTGCAAACGGAAAAAACTCCTTAAGGAAGGTACGCTCGCCATGAGGGTAGTCGATACGAAACACCTGAAGTCCTCGCGCGTCTGGCGGCGCAGTCTATGGATCGTCCTTCTCCTGATGATGGGCCTGTTGTTGCTCCCGGCGTGCCAGGGAGACCAGGGCCCGCAGGGGCCACAGGGACCGGCGGGCCCACAGGGCGCGACGGGACCGGCCGGGCCGGCAGGAGAGGCCGGGACAGACGGAGCTCCGGGGCCGATCGGCCCGCCTGGGCTTCGCGGCCCGGCAGGCCCGCAGGGGCCGCAGGGCCCGCAGGGCACCCAGGGCGCTCGCGGCCAGCAGGGCCCGCAGGGTCAGACGGGCCCGCAGGGCGCTCAGGGGCCTCGCGGCCCAGAGGGTGGCCCGCCCGGTCCGCAGGGCCTGCAGGGTCCGCGTGGGGCTGAGGGGCCGGAAGGCCCGCAGGGGCCAGAGGGTCCGCAGGGCCCGCAGGGTGAGCCCGGAACGCCGGGCGGCCCGCCAGGCCCGATGGGCGCCCAGGGCCCGGCAGGTTCGCAGGGTCTCCAGGGTGAGCAGGGCCCGCCAGGGCCACGTGGTCTGCAGGGCATCCAGGGCATCCAGGGCCCGCAGGGTGAGCAGGGTGAGATGGGCCCGCCAGGGCAGCGCGGTCCGCAGGGCGACGCCGGTCCAACGGGCCCGCAGGGCGAAGCCGGTACGCCCGGCGCCCAGGGCTCGACCGGTCCCCAGGGCATCAAGGGCGACCAGGGCGACATGGGCCCGCCAGGGCCGCAGGGCCCGCAGGGCGTCCAGGGTCCGCAGGGCCCGCAGGGTGAGCCCGGCCAGCGTGGCGCGCCCGGCCCCGAGGGTGAACAGGGTCCCCACGGACCGCAGGGCGTCCAGGGTGAGGCCGGCATCAGCAACCTGACGCTGGTCAAGGTCAGCAGCAGCTCCAACAGCGAGGACAAGGTCCTCTCGGCGATGTGCTCGGACGCGGGCGAGAACCTCTTCGCCATCTCGGGCGGCGCATCGCTCACCGGCGCCAGCGACGGCGTCGCGATCACGGGGAACGCGCCCTCGGGCGTGCCCGGCGACAAGCCGCTCGGCTGGACGGCGAGCGCGGCGGAAGTGTCGGCGCAGAGCGGCAGCTGGACGCTCGAAGTGTGGGTCGTCTGCGCGACGGTTGAGGACTAGCGCGGACACGCAAACCCGGTAGTACGCGAGGGGGGCGGCGAGAGTCGCCCCCCTCGTCGTTTGTGCGGCGCCGGGGGTGCGAAATCGCCTTGACACCGCGCGCCGGGCGATGCTAGGTTTTTGTATCTGGAATCGCAGCACCGCGTGGGTGAATGCCATGCTGGAACGCCTTTCGGCGAGACAAGAAACCATCCTGAAGATCATCCTCTCGCAGTACGTGGGGACGGCTGCGCCCGTGCCCTCGGACGTCGTGACGCGGCACTCGGGGCTGGACGTGAGCCCGGCGACGGTGCGGCACGAGATGGCGGTGCTCGAGGAGGAGGGCTACATCAACCGGCCGCACCACTCGGCGGGCGGCGTGCCGACGGACCGGGGCTACCGCTACTACGTCGAGGCGCTGACGGGTACGCCGGAGCTGCCGGGCGGGGTCAAGCGGAACCTGCGGGCGCAGTTCGCGGGCGCGGGCCGTGACGTCGACGCGTGGGCGCGGCTGTCGGCGCGGCTGCTGGCACAGCTCGCGAACAACATGGCGCTCGTCAGCATGCCGCGGACGGTGCAGACGCGCATCCGCAATCTGCAGCTGGTGTACCTGGACGAGCTGCTGGTGATGCAGGTCCTCGTGCTGCAGGAGGCGCGGCTCCGCAAGGAGCTGGTGCCGCTTTCGGAGCCCGTTTCAGAGGAGCAACTGACGTCGCTGGCCAACCGGCTGAACAGCCGGGTGCGCGGGCTCTCGTACGGCGAGGTGCGCGGCTGGGACATCGCGGACTCGGCGCTGGAGCGCGAGGTGCTGGACACGACGCTGCGCATCCTTGAGGAAGAGGACGGCGCGGCCTTTGCGGACTACATCGTGGAGGGGCTGCGGCACCTGATCGAGCAGCCGGAATTCAACGGGGGCTCGCAGGTGCGCGAGCTCATCGACGCGCTGGAGAGCCGGCGGCTGGCGCAGGCGGTGCTGACGGAGCGGCCGGGCGTCGGCGAGATGCGCATCGTCATCGGCGGCGAGAACAGGGAGGACGCGCTCAAGCCGATGAGCCTGGTGATCACGCGCTACGGCGTGGAGGGGCAGATGTTCGGCACAGTGAGCATCGTGGGACCCATGCGCATGCACTACGAGCGGACGATTGCCGGCGTGCACTACGTGTCGTCGCTGATGAGCGGCATGCTGGAAGAGGCGGGGATCGCGCCCTAGGAGCGGCATGGAACAGCAGGAACGCGAACAAGGGGCCACGGGCGACGCACCGGAGGCCCCAAACAATTCTGCGGACGAGGCGCAGGCCGGCGAGCCCGACGTGGCTGATCTCTCGGCACGGGTTCAGGAGCTCGAGGAGCGGGCGCAGCACTACATGGCCAACTGGCAGCGCGCGCAGGCCGACCTGCAGAACTTTCGCCGGCAGGTGGAGCGCGACCAAGAGGAGATGGCGCAGTGGGCGTCCGCAGCGTTGATGCAGCAGACGCTTTCCGTGCTGGACGACCTGGAGCGCGCCTTCGGCAGTGTGCCGCAGAACCTGCTCTCGCTCACCTGGGTCGAGGGCATCTGGTTCGTCTACAAGAAGCTCGAGGCGATGCTGGTCGCCCGCGGCCTCGAGGAGATGGACGTGCAGCCGGGGCAGACCTTCGACCCGAACCTGCACCAGGCCGTGACCGAGGTGGACGGCGTCTTCGGCGCCGTGGTGGACGTCGTACAGCGGGGCTATACAGTGAGCGGCCGGCTGCTTCGACCCGCGCTGGTGACCGTCGGCAACGGGAACGTTGCCGCGGAGCCGACAGGGGACGGCGGGGAGAGCGAGGCGCCGGAGGAGGCGACCGCGGGCGGAGACGCGGACTCCGGGAACGGAGACGCCGACTCAACTACGGAATCCACGGCGCCTTAGGGTTCGCCTGAGGCGTTTGAAGGCCTCAGGCGCGTGTTACAATGAACCCGCATGTGCCCACGTGCCCCCAACATTGAAGACGGGAAGCCACACGACCTATGGCGACGCAGAAGGACTACTACAATCTCCTGGGCGTGTCGCGGGACGCGACGGAGGAGGACATCCGCCGCGCGTTTCGCGGGCTTGCCATGGAGTGGCACCCGGACCGAAACAAGGCAAAGGACGCCGCCGAGCGCTTCAAGGAGATCAACGAGGCGTACCAGGTCCTCATCGACCCCGAGAAGCGGCGGATGTACGACCGGTTCGGGCGGGCGGACATCGACCCGAACGGCGGGTGGCCGGGGCGCGGGTTCGACGGGTTCGACTTTCCGGGCGGAGTCGGGGACATCTTCGATGCCTTTTTCGGCGGGTTCCGGGGCAACGCCAATGCGTCGGCGAAGGGCCGCGACCTGCAGTACTCCATGAACATCGGCTTCGAGGAAGCGGCGATGGGCGTGGAGCGCGAGGTGCAGATCACTCGACAGGAGATCTGCTCCCGGTGCAACGGAGAATTGGCCGAGCCGGGCACGGACAAGGAGCACTGCGCGAACTGCGGCGGATCCGGGCAGGTGCGCAGGACGCAAAGCAGCGTCTTTGGGCAGTTTGTGCAGGTGGTGGCCTGCTCCTCGTGCCGGGGGCTTGGGAAGGTGATCCTGACCCCATGCGTGACGTGCAAGGCTTCCGGCCGGGAGCGGTCGACGCGGAAGGTCATGGTCAACGTGCCGGCGGGCGTCGAGGACGGCATGCGCGTCCGGCTCTCCGGCGAGGGCGACGCGGGCGTCAACGGCGGCCGGCCGGGCGACGTCTTCGTGAGCCTGACGGTGAAGCCACACCCGTTCTTCCGCCGCGACAAGGAGCACCTGGTCTTCGACCTGCCGCTCAACGTTGCCAATGCGGCGCTTGGCACGACCTTCGAGATCCCTATGCTGGACGGCGAGATGGAGACCTTTGAGGTGCCGGCCGGCGTGCACTCGGGCGCCATCCTGCGCAAGCGGGGCAAGGGCGTGCCGAACCTGCACAACGGGCGGTACGGCGATCTCATCGGCCTCGTCTCCGTGATGACGCCGCAGAAGATGAGCCCGCGCACGCGGGAGCTGTTCGAGGAGCTGTCGGAGTCGCTGGAGCAGGACGAAGAGGCGTACGCGGCAAACGGCGTGAAGTCGTGGTTCCGGAAGCTGAAGGACGTTCTGACCGGGGAGAGCAGCTAGGCCGCGTGGTTGTCAGCTTCATCCCGGAGTCCCTCCGCGTGACACCGGCAATTTGCTATCCATCAACATCCTCCTTCATGGAGTGTGCCCATTGGACTGGCTAGAGTTGTCCGTCGAGGCGTCACCGGAGCTGGTCGAGCCGCTGGTGGAGCTGTTTCAGCGGTACGGGCGCCGGCAGGTCGTCGTCGAGGAGGCGGGCGGGTTCAACCCGGACGAGGGCGAGGAGCCGCCGGCGGGCGGGCCCGTCGTCGTGCGCGCGTACGTGCCGCAGGACCGGCGCTCGGCCGACCGGGTCGCGCGCATTCAGGCGGGCGTGCAGCTCATGGGGCTGATCAAGCCGCTCTCGCCGCTGGAGGTGCGCACGGTCTCACCGTGGGAGTGGGAGGAGGCGTGGAAGGCGCACTTCCGGCCACTGCGTATCGGGCAGCGGCTGGTGGTCGTCCCGACGTGGCACGAGCACGAGGCCGAGGAGGGCGACATCGTGCTGACGCTGGACCCGGGGCTGGCCTTTGGGACGGGCCACCACCCGACGACGCGCATGTGCCTGGAGCAGCTCGAACGGCGCGTCAGTCCGGGGATGCGCATCCTCGACCTCGGCACGGGGAGCGGGCTGCTGGCGCAGGCGGCGCTGCTGCTTGGGGCCGAGTGGGCGCTGGCGCTGGACACGGAGCCGGACGCCATCCGGTCGTCGCGGCGAAACCTGAAGGCGGCGGGGCTGTCGCGCAGGGTCAAGATAGCGCGGGGGACGCTGCCCCATCCGCAGGCGACGGGACTCGACCTGACCGTCGCGAACATCTCGGCGAAGGTGCTCGTCGAGCTGGCTGGAGAGATTGCCGGGACGCTGCGGCCGGGCGGGACGCTGATCGCGTCGGGCGTGCTCGAGGAGCGCGGGGACGAGGTGCGGGAGGCAATGCTGGCGGCCGGGTTCGAGGAGCTGGAGACGCAGCAGACGGAGGACTGGCTGGCGCTGTCGTTTCGACGGACCGGCTGAGGCCCGGCGGCTAGGCGAGCGCGGGCGGCCACTCCTGGCCGGGGGTGCGGTTCAGCAGCCGCGCGGTGGCCTCCCGCGGGTCAACGCCCTCAAAGAGGATGCGCGACGTCATTTCCGTGATCGGCATCTCTATGCCATACCTCTCCGCGAGGAGCAGGGCGGCGCGAATGGTGTCCACACCCTCGGCGACGTGCACCATGCCTCCCAACACGTCCTCCAACGGCCTGCCCTGCCCCACCTGCTCTCCCACGTAGCGGTTGCGGCTCAGGTCGCTGAAGCTGGACGCGGCCATGTCGCCGAGGCCGGAGAGGCCGGAGAGGGTGAGGGGCTTCGCGCCGCACGCGACGCCCAGGCGGGTGACCTCGGCCAGACCGCGCGTCACGAGGGCGGCCTTCGCGTTCGCGCCGTAGCCGAGGCCGTCGCTGATGCCGGCGGCGATGGTGATTGCGTTCTTCAGCGCGCCGCCGAGCTCCACGCCGATGACGTCATCGTTGGTGTACACGCGGAAGGTGGGCGTGTTGTAGAGCTCCTGCACCCACTCTGCGACGGAGGCGTCCGAGCAGGCGATGACAGCCGAGGAGGGCTTGTCCTCCACGACTTCCTTGGAGAGGTTGGGGCCGGAGAGGACGCACACGCGGCCGTCGGTGGCCTCGGGGAGCTCGGCCCGGAGGACCTGGGTCATGGGCAGGCCGGTGTCGCGCTCGAGGCCCTTGATGGCGCTGAGGAAGACGGTGTCGGGCCGGACGTGTGGCTTCAGGGTGGACACGTTTTCGCGGAGGCGCTGGGCGGGCGTGGCGAGGATGACGAGGCCGGCGCCGTCGAGTGCCGCGCCGGCGTCCGCCGATGGCGAGAGGGCGTGCGGGAAGGCGACGCCGGGGAGCAGACGGCGGTTCTCGCCGTCGCGGGCGAGAGCGTCGCCCTCGTCGGCGGTGCGCGCGAGGAGGGTGACGGGGACGCCGCGGCGCGCGAGGAGGATGCCGAGCGTCGTGCCCCAACTCGTCGTGCCCACCACCGTCACCTGGGTCATCGTCACCCCTCGAGCTGCGGCTGCGGCGGGGCCGCGGAGTCGCCGAGGCGGGCCTCGGTGCCGGAGAGCAGGCGGCGGATGTTGCCGTGGTGGCGGCCGACGATGATCGCCCAGCCTACGAGACCGTGGAGCGCGTAGGCCCAGTGGAAGTCGCCGCGGAGCCAGAAGAGGACGAGGGAGCCGGCGCCGATGGTGACGCCGATGATGCTGCCCAGCGAGATGTAGCGCGTCAGGCGCATGAGGACGAGGGCGGAGACGAGGGCGACGAGGCCGCCCAACGGGTACAGGACGAAGAGGCCGCCGACGCCCGTCGCGACGCCCTTGCCGCCGCTGAACTTCAGGTAGACGGGCCAGCTGTGGCCGGCGAGGGCGGCCAAGGCGGCGGAGGCCTGCAGGCCCGCGCCCTGGGCGCTCGTCATGCCGGCGGCGTCGGCGATGGCGCGGGCGGCGAGGACGGGGACGGCGCCCTTCGCGACGTCGAGGAGGAGGGCGGCGACGGCGGCCTTCGCGCCGGCGGTGCGGAGCACGTTGCTGCTGCCGATGTTGCCGCTGCCCGTCTCGCGGATGTCGACGCCGCGGCTCCAACGGCCGATGAGCAGGCCCCACGGGACGGCGCCCAACAGGTAGGACGCCGCGATCACCAGCACGTAGACGGCAATCTCGTTCATGCCGCACGCCTTCTCGCGCCCTTGCGCAGCTCGAGGCGGATGGGGACGCGTCGGATGGAGAAGGCGTTCCGGATCGTGTTCAGCAGGTAGCGGCGGTAGGAGAAGTGCACGATCTCCGGGGTGTTGACGTAGAGGGTGAAGCCGAGCGGGTGCACCTGGCTCTGCTCGCCGCGGAAGAGGCGGAGGATGCGGCGCCCGAGGGTCCGGGGCGGGTGCTTGGCCATGGCTTCCACAAGGACCGTGTTGAGCTCGGCGGCGCCGACCTCGGTGGCCTGCTCGTGGTAGAGCTCCTGGGCGGTGGTCAGCAGGCTGTCGAGCCCCTCGCCGGTGAGGGCGGAGACGAAGTGGATGGGCACGTAGGGGGCCCAGTGGAGCTTTTTGCGGATATCCTGGATGACCTCGGTCTCGCGCATGCCCATTTCCCGGGCGAGGTCCCACTTGTTCACGGCGACGAGCATGGCGTGGTAGGTCTCGAGGACGTAGCCGGCGACGTGGACGTCCTGGGACGTGGCGAGCTCCGTGGCGTCCATGACGAGAACGGCGACGTTGCAGCGCTCGATGGCCTGAAGGGAGCGGAGGACGCTGAACTTCTCCGGCCCCGGCACGATGTGGCCGCGGCGGCGCATGCCGGCGGTGTCGATGAGCAGGAGGGGGTTGCCGTCGTAGCTGACCCAGGCGTCGAGGGAGTCGCGGGTGGTGCCGGGGGTCTCGTCGACGATGGCGCGCTCCTCGCCGGTGATGGCGTTCATCAGGCTGGACTTGCCGACGTTGGGGCGGCCGACGATGGCGAGCCGGAGGAAGCCCTCGTCGAGCTCCGCGTCGCCCCCGTGCGGCAGCTCGTCCTCGACGGCGTCGAGGAGGTCGGCCATGCCCTCGCCCTTGATGGCGCTGATGGGGATGGGGTCGCCGAGGCCGAGGCTGTAGAACTCGGAGACGTTGAAGCGGCGGCGCGTGCCCTCCGTCTTGTTGACGGCGGTGACGATGGGCGCGTTCAGGCGACGGAGGCTGTCGGCGATCTCCGCGTCGGCGGGCTGCAGGCCGTCGACGGCGTCGGTCAGGAAGACGATGACGTCGGCGTCCTCGAGGGCGGCGCGGACCTGCCGGTAGACCTTGCCGCCGATGGGGCCGCCGGCGCCAAGGTCGATGCCGCCGGTGTCGACGAGGAAGAAGTTGCGGTTGGGGCCCTCCATGGGGGTGATGACGCGGTCGCGGGTGGTGCCGGCCTCATCGGCGACAACGGCGCGGCGCTGGCCGGTGAGGCGGTTGAAGAGGGTGGACTTGCCGACGTTGGGGCGGCCGACAATGGCGACCACGGGCATCACGCCCGCGTTCTGCGCGGTATTCGCCTCCTCGGTCGACGCCGCCCTAGCCAAAGAGGGCCTCCAGGAGCGCCTGCTGCGCGTGCAGGCGGTTCTCGGCCTGGTCGAAGACGACGGACTGGGGGCCGTCCAGGAAGCCGTGGGGGACCTCCTCGCCGTAGTGGGCGGGCAGGTCGTGCATGAAGACGGCATCCGGGGCGGCGTGGGCCATGAGCTCCGGGTTGACCTGGTACTCCATGAAGACCTCACGGCGGACGGCGGCCTCTTCCTCCTGGCCCATGCTGGCCCACACGTCGGTGTAGACGACGTTGGCGCCGTCGACGGCCTCGCGGGGGTCACGGACGAACGTTGCGCTGCCGCCGTTGGCGGCGGCGATGGCCTCGATGGCGCGCTGGTCGCCGGGGGTGAGGCCGTAGCCTTCGGGCGAGGCGATGCGGTAGTGCATGCCGACGGACGCGCAGCCGATGCCGAGGCTGCGGGCGACGTTGTTGCCGTCGCCGACGTAGGCGAGGGTCGTGCCGGGGAGGGAACCGCGCTGCTCCAGCACCGTCGTGAGGTCGGCGAGGGTCTGGCAGGGGTGCTCGTCCTCGGAGAGGGCGTTGATGACGGGCACGGAGGCGTACTGGGCGAGCTCGACGAGGGTTGCGTGGGCGAAGCAGCGGTAGACGATGCAGTCGACGTAGCGGGAGAGCACCTGGGCGACGTCGCTCACGGCCTCGCGGCCGCCGATGCCGACCTCGGCCGGGCTGAGGTAGATGCAGTTGCCGCCGAGGTTGGCGACGCCGATCTCGAAGCTGACACGGGTGCGCAGGGACGGCTTCTCGAAGAGGAGGGCGACCGTCTTGCCCGCCATCGGCTTGGCAGAGTCAGGGTCGCGCTTGATGTCGCGGGCACGCTCGACGAGGGCGCAGACCTCCGACGGGGTGAGGTCTGCCATCGACAACAGATGTTTTGTCTGCAAGCCAACATTTGCCATAGTCCGCACAGTATAGCACGGGGCAACGGACACGCCACGATGTCCAGCTACTCGGAGTCCCCCTCGGGCCAGGCGCCGGGGCCGATGAGCGGAACGAAGCGGCACTCGCCGCAGAAGCGGGTGGTGTGGCCGTCCGCGGTGCGGGTGAGGAGCAGGAGACGCTGCTCCTTGCGGGGGCCGACGGGGACGAGGAGTCGCCCGCCGGGCGTGAGCTGGTCGAGCAGTGTGCTGGGCGGCGACGGCGCGGCGGCGGAGACCATGATGGCGTCGAAGGGGGCCTCCTCCGGGCAGCCGAGGGTGTCGCCGGCCGTGCGGACGGTGACGCGGTCCGCATAGCCGAGGGCATCCAACTGCCGGGCGGCGAGCTGCGCCAGTTCCGGTACGCGCTCGACCGTCACGACGTGGGAGGCGAGCCGCGCGAGCACGGCGGCCTGGTAGCCGCTGCCGGCGCCGACCTCGAGGACGCGCTCCCACGGCTGCGGGTCGAGCGCCTCGGTCATGATGGCGACCATTGTGGGCTGGGAGATGGTCTGGCCGTGGCCGATCCGGAGGGGCCCATCGCGGTAGGCGAGGTCCCGGTACTCGGACGGGACCATATCCTCGCGCGGGGTCTGCGCGATGGCGTCGACGACGCGGGCGGGGAAGCGAGCGGCGAGCCGCCTCAGAAGGCGATCGCGGTCCTGTTGCATGCCGCGCCAAGGGAGCTTGAGCCGTGTCCTCCACCAGAACGGGCCCTGCACGTCGGCCTCCCACACCCTCGGCCAGGGACGAACCGGGCCGGGCACACATCCCCCTATGGGGGTGATGCTGCGTATTGTACTACTCCCGCAGGACGCCGGACTCTCCCGGCGCCAATCCGATGCATAAGCATTACGTTGAAAGTGCGCGTTCCAGACAGCATGAAAGTTCCTGTCGCGGGAGTAACGGCAGGGCGAGTGGTCGCCTCTTTCTCCGGAAGGCTTTCATCAGTATTTTTGTTAGAATGTGCGCCAAGGTTCCGGTTGTCTGTATGAAGCATAGGGACGTCCTGCACCATCGGGCGCAAGCCGTACAACTCGGACGCGGCGCATGGAGGCTTGCGAGGGCAGGAAGAGAGGGAACCTATGGAGAAGCTGTGGGCAACCCTGGCGACCCTTGCCGTCATTGGCCTGTTGCTGGCGGTGGATCCCGGCGGGGCTATCGCCGAGAGCGGCTTCCCGGACTACAGGGACATGGACTGGAAGCACCTGATCGCCTGGGGCTTCCGTGTCATAGGCGTCGGCGTCGCGCTGCTGCTCATGCTGGTGCTGTGGCTCAAGTACCGGCCCTCGCGGAGGACTAGGTACAGGGACTCAGCGGAATTGGTGGAGCGTGAGCTCACAGTGTTGCCGGCGGCGGCGGTGTCGGTGCTGGAAGACCGGGAGGTCAACGGCCGGACGCTGCTGGCGGCGATAGTCGAGATGGCCCAGCGCGGCACGTTGCAACTGGACTGTGTCAGAACGGGTGACCGCTACGGGTACCGGCTGTCGCAACAGGGCTCCGCGCCGTTTGACTGGGAACGGTTGATATGCGACAGCTTGCCGTCCGGCCCCACATCGGTCAAGGCGCTGCGCGACGGGATGTACGAGCACAAGGATGCCATCGGCGACGATCTGGGAGAGTTCCTGCAGTCCCAGGGCCTTTTCCATGACAACCCGCTGCGGGTAAAGAGGGAGAAATTCGGGGAGGGAGAGGAGTGGGCAATTCTGGCCGGGGCCTTGATGGGCGTTGCGGGCGGGCTTTGGCTGGCCCTCTGGCTGCCCTGGTGGGTGAACGCCATTCTGGGCGCGGTCATTGGCTTCACGTACATGTTGATTGCGTCGCCGATCCACGGGGGCGTGCTGCAGCCAACGCGAGCGGGGGAAGATGCGATAGGCCAGTGGCTTGGTTTCAGGGAACTCCTGTCCGGGTCTGAACCGGCGGACGGCGGGGACGGGGACGATTCCAGCTTGACCTATGCCATCGCGCTGGATGCGGCCCAGCCGTGGCTGGCGGCCCCGGCTCCACGGTGGTTTCGCTCCGGTGAGCCGGGCCCTATCAGGGATCGCGACCTGAACGCGGCCTGGCGCTTCTTTTTGTCCTCTCCGTTCTGGGACCTGACCTGGCGGCCCGAGGGCGCGCCGGAGCCCGCGGCGGAGCGTCCGGCCAGGGCGGCGCCGGAACAGGCCTAATCGCGGACGCCGCGCACCGAGCAGGCAGTAGAGACGGCGAACCGGGAAACCGACGCCGAAGGGCAGCCCGCCGCAAGGCGGGCTGCTGCTCCCGCACCGGATGAGACGCTCTACCAGGACAGAGGGGTGCTGCTTTCGCGGCGGATCCTGAAGCTTCCTGACAGGACCATTGCCCTCGAAAGGATTTCGTCGGTTTGGGCTGACCGCCAGACCGTGAAAACGGGCGGGTCAAACTGGTTCCTGAAAGCGCCCGGCGGTCTGTTCATGGGGAGCGGGAGCATTACGGCCCTTGTCGCTTCTGGGTTTTTCCTGTTCGCACTGGGGGCACACCTCCTGCATTGGGTGGGCATCTCCATCGAGAGCTGTCAAGGAGGACCTAGCGGCGGCACGTTAAACTGCGAACCCTTTGAGCCTAGATCAGGGATCGCATGGGGAATGCACCTCGGGGTTATCGTGATGGCGATCACGGCGTTTGGTGTAGGGGAGTGGTTGGGCGACAAGGGTACGCGAAAGCGGAGCATGCACTGCGCCGCGGTATCAGTGGACTTCAACAGCGAGCCTGTGTACTTCGGCCACAGCGAAGAGCGGGAGCCGGTGGAGAGGTTGGTGGAGGAGGTCCGCAAGGCCCACGAGGCTAAGCGCAGCGCGGACGAGGCCAATGGCGGGCGGTGACGCCCCCGGCGCCGGTGCGGTCGAGGCGGTGAGCGGGCAGGAAATGGCGCCTGGATGTATGCCCGCATATAATCCAGGCCATCCAGAGGCATACTGCGACTATGGAGCGTCCATAGATATGTCCGACCAGGCGCTATCGAGCATCCTGATGTCCGTCGGCTGGAACGCCGGGCTGTCCGCCGGGGTGGAGTTTTCCGGGGGGACGGACCCGATTCTCCCGACGTCCTTCCGCATCGGCGAGACGTCGGCTGCGGCGGTGGGAGCCGTCGGGCTGGCGGCGTCGGCGCTGTGGGAGCTGCGGACGGGGCGGAAGCAGTCGGTGGCCGTCGACGCGCGGCGGGCGACGGCGTCGCTGCGGAGCAGCCGGTACATGAAGCTGGACGGCGAGCGGGTGCCGGGCGAGCGGGCGCCGGTGTCGGGCGTGTTCCCGACGGCCGACGGGCGCTGGAGCTACCTGCACTGCAACTTCGTCAACCACCGGGACGCGGCGCTGGGCGTGCTGGGCGTCGAGGAGGACCGGGCGGCGGTCGCGAAGGCGGTCTCGGCGTGGAAGGGGCTGGAGCTGGAGGAGGCGATCATCGCGGCGAAGGGCGCGGGCGGCATGGTGCGCTCGATGGCGGAGTGGGCCGAGCACCCGCAGTCGGCCGCGGTGGCGACGCTGCCGCTGATCGAGATCGACAAGATCGGGGACAGCCCGCCGGAGCCGCTTCCGGAGGGCGCAAGGCCGCTCTCTGGCGTGCGGGTGCTCGACCTGACGCGGGTGCTGGCGGGCCCAAGCTGCGCGCGAACGCTGGCCGAGCACGGGGCCGACGTGCTTCGTATCACTGGCGCGCACCTGCCGAGCCACCCGGGGCAGGAGATGGACACGGGCCACGGAAAGCTCTCGGCGCAGCTGGATCTTCGGGAGTCGGCGGACCGGGAGACGCTGCGAGGGCTGGTGCGGGATTCGGACGTGTTCTCGCAGGGCTACCGGCCGGGGACGCTGGCGGAGCGTGGGCTCTCGCCGGAGGAGTTGGCGGGGCTGCGGCCGGGGCTGGTGTACGTGTCGCTGTCGGCCTTCGGGCGCGTGGGGCCGTGGGCGGGCCGCCGCGGGTTCGACACGGTGATCCAGACGGTGAGCGGCATCACGGACCGGCAGGGGGAGCTGTTCCCGGGCGAGGCCCCGGGGCCGCAGTTCTACCCGGTCTCTGCCATCGACTATCTGACGGGGTACCTGATGGCCTTCGGGACGATGGTGGCGCTGCACCGCCGGGCGACGGAGGGCGGCAGCTGGCTGGTGCGGGCGTCGCTGGCGCAGACGGGGCGGTGGCTGGTGAACCGCGGGCAGGTCCCGGAGTCGGCGCTGGCGGGCGTGCCGGAGGACTTTTCCGGCGACGAAGTCGAGCGGTGGTCGACGACGAGCGAGACGCCGGCCGGGTCGCTGCGGCACCTGGCGCCGGTGGTCGAGCTGTCGGAGACGGCGGCGCGGTGGGAGCGGCCGACGGCGCCGCTCGGCCACCACGAGGCGGCGTGGCCGGCGCGGGGCGCGTAGGGGGAAAACACCCCAACCCTAATCGAGTGCGGGCAGGCTCTCACCTCCCCCCGCGAGGGGAGGAAGGGACTCCGTAGTTTGTGTTGACGTTCACTACCGTACATGATACCTTTGTATAGTTTTGCCAAAACCCAAGAATCCTTAGATTTCCCTAGATTTTTTGCGAGTCGGGATGCAGCAGACGGAGCGACGGCAGACAAGCGGGCGGTGGGTGTCGCTGGGCGGCGCCTGCCGGATGCTGGGCGTGAATGAGTCGACGCTGCGAAACTGGGCGGACCAGGGCGTCATTCGCGCGTTCCGGACGCCGGGCGGCCACCGCCGGTTCCTTCGCGAGGACCTGGTGGCGGCGATGCAGCGCGCGGCGGAGTCGCCGTCGGGGCGGGTGATGCCGTCGCAGACGATCACGACGGTGACGACGCGGCGGATCCGCCGGCTCATCCACGGCGACCGGCTGGTGAGCTTCCCGTGGTACGAGGAGATGGACGAGGCCACGCGTGGGCGGCTTCGGCTGTTCGGGCGGCGGCTGCTGGACGTGACGGAAAGCCTGCTGGAGCGCAAGCGGCCCTCGGCGCAGGCGCTGGACGAGGTCCGGGTCATCGGCGAGGAGTACGGCGAGGCGCTGACGCAACGGGGGCTGAGCCTGAGGGAGCTGATGGAGGCGTTCGTGTTCTTCCGGACTCCGCTGACCGAGTCGGTGCGGTCGATGGCGCGTCGCGGGCCGTCGGACGCCGATACGCTGGCGCAGGCGTGGCACCAGGTGGAGACGATAGCCGACGTGATCATGATCGCCATGGTTGACGCGTACGAAAGGAGCCGAAATGGCAACAAGGCAGGCGCCTAGCGCCGTGCCGGCGGCACAGGCTGTGCCGGCAGAGGACACCCGCTCGGCGGAGATGGACCTGCAGGACCGGCAGGTGCTGAACGTCATCCAGACGGCGTTCCCGATGGACGAGCGGCCGTACCTGGCCATCGGGCGGGAGCTGGAGATGGAGGAGGACGACGTCATCGAGCGGATCCGTCGGATGCGGCGGGAGAACGTGGTGCGGCAGATCAGCGGCATCTTCGACACACGGCGGCTGGGCTACAAAACGTCGCTCATCGCGTTCCGGTACCCGGAAGAGCTGCTGCACAAGGGCGCGCTGGCCATCAACAAGCACCCGGGCGTCAGCCACAACTACGCGCGGGTGGGGCACGAGTACAACCTGTGGTTCACGCTTGCGGTGCCGCCGTACGAGAGCCTGGAGGAGACGGCGGCGCGGATGGCGGAGGAGACGCACGTCGAGTCATGGCGGCTGCTGCCGACACTGCGCTTCTTCAAGATCGGCGTGAACTTCGACATGGTCAACGAGGAGGGGAACGCCGCCGACTACCGCCCGGACAACGCGCGGTGGAACCAGGTGGAGCCCCTGACGGAGTACGAGATCGAGGTGGTGCGCGAGGTGCAGGAGGACCTGTCGCTGGACGTGCGGCCGTTCGACAAGATGGCGTCGCGGCTGGGGCTGACGCCGGCGGGCCTGTTCGACATCATGCGCGATTTCGAGGCGCGGGGCGTGATGCGGCGGTACAGCGCGGTGCTGCACCACCGGAAGGCGGGCTTCCGCTCCAACGCGATGAGCGTGTGGCGGGTGCCCGAGGAGCGGAAGCTGGAGGTCGGGCAGGCGCTGGCGAACTCGCGGTGGGTGAGCCACTGCTACGAGCGGCCGGTGTTCGAGGACTGGCCGTACAGCCACTTCGCGATGATCCACGCGACGAGCCGCGCGCGGTGCGAGGCGGTCGCGAAGGAGCTGAGCGAGCTGACGGGCGTCGACGACTACATCCTGCTGTACAGCACGCGCGAGTACAAGAAGACGCGCGTCCGCTACTTCGTGTAGGGGCGCGGGCAACCGGAGAGCTTAATCGCATGGCGCAACGGACGGCCACCAACAAGCACTACCCGGTGTTCCTCACGGTCGAGGGGCGGCGGTGCGTCGTCATCGGCGGGGGGACGATCGCGGAGCGCAAGGTGGAGGGGCTGCTGGACGCCGGCGCCGCGGTGACGGTCGTGGCGCCGGAGTGCACGGCGGGCGTGCGCGCGCTGGCGGACGCCGGCGAGGTGACGCTGATCGAGCGGGCCTACGAGCCGGGCGATCTCGCGGGGGCGTTCATCGCCATCGCGGCGACGGACGACTCTGACGTGAACGAAGCGGTGTCGCGGGAGGCGACGGAGCGGAACGTGCCGCTGAACGTCGTCGACGTGACGCACCTGTGCACGTTCATCGCACCGAGCATCGTTCGGCGGGGGCCGGTGACGCTGGCGATGTCGACGGGCGGGCTGGCGCCGGCGCTGGCGCGGAAGCTGCGGGAGTCGCTGGAGGCGAACGACGCGCTGGCCTTCGCGGACCTCGCCAAGATGACGGCGCGCGTACGGGCGGACCTGCGGGGGCGGTCGGTGACCGTCGACCCGGAGGGCTGGCAGGCGTCGCTGAACGCCGAGGTGCTGGAGCTGTTCCAGAGCGGCGACCGCGAGCGCGCGGAGGCGCGGCTGACGGAGCTGCTGGAGTCGTGGCCGCACTGGGCCAAGGCGGTGGCGTCGTGAAGCTGGCCGTCGTCGGAGTGAACCACCGCACGGCGCCGCTGGAGGCGCTGGAGCAGCTCGCCGTCGTGGGCGGGGACCTGGCGGGCGCGAACCGGCGGCTGGCGGAAGCTTCGGGTCACTCGGTCGTGCTGCACACGTGCAACCGGACGGAGTTCTACACGCTGGCGGAGGACGTCGAGGACGCCCGCGAGGCGGCGGCGAGGACGCTGGCGGCATACGGCATCGGGTACGACGACGTGGCGCCGTACGTGTACGCGCACCACCACGACGCGGCGGCGCGGCACCTGTTCCGGGTGACGTGCAGCCTGGACTCCATGATCCTCGGCGAGTCCGAGGTGCTGGGGCAGGTGCGGGAGGCCTTCGGGGCGGCGGTTGCGGCGAAGACGGCGCACTCGCCGCTGACGCACGCGTTCCACCAGGCCCTGCGCGTCGGCAAGCGGGCGCGGCACGACACGGACATCGGGCGGAACGCACAGTCGGTGAGCTACGCCTTCGTGGAGCTGGCTCGGCGGACGCTGGGCCGGCTGGACGGGGCGCACGGGCTCGTCGTCGGCGCGGGCGAGGCGGGCCGGCTGGCGGCGCTGGCGCTGCAGAACGCGGGCATCGGCCGGCTGACGGTGATGAACCGCACGCCGCACCGGGCGGCGGAGCTGGCCGAGGACCTGGGCGGGGCCGAGGTGCTGCCGCTGGACGAGTTGCAGCCGGCGCTGGCCACGCACGACGTCGTGATCTCGGCCACGGGGTCGCTGGACTACGTGGTGACGCGTGCGGACGTGGCGGGCGCGTCGCGGAACGGCAGGCCGCTGCTGCTGCTGGACGCGGCGCTGCCCCGGGACGTCGACCCGGCGGTGCGGGACGTCGCGGGGGTGACGCTGGCGGACATGAGCGACCTCGACCGGGTGGCGGAGGTGAACCGGCAGCGGCGCAAGCTGGAGGCCGCGCGGGTGGAGGCCATCGTCGAGGAGGAAGTGACGCGGTTCCACGAGTGGTGGGACTCGCTGCGGGTGGTGCCGACGCTGGTGGACCTGCGGGAGCAGGCGGAGTCGCTGCGGGAGCGGGAGCTGGAGCGGGCGCTGCGGCGGCTCTCGCACCTGACGGACGCCGACCAGGAGACGGTGGCGGCGCTGAGCCGTGCGCTGGTCAACAAGCTGCTGCACAACCCCGTGACGCGGGTGAAGGCCGAGGGCCGCCCGGAGGACATCCAGACGCTGCGGTGGCTCTTCCGGCTGGACGAGGCGCAGCCGGACGGCGAGCCGGCTGACGGCGACGTGGAGGAAGACCCGAGCGGGACCTCCGCCGAGCGGGTGTAGCCATGAGCGGACTGCGCAGCCGCATCGTCGTGGGGACGCGCGGCAGCCCCCTTGCGCTGGCGCAGGCGCAACGGGCCGTCGAAGCGCTGCAGGCCAAATACCCCGACATCACCGTCGACGTGCAGGTCGTGACCACCACCGGAGACGCTTCCCAGGAGACGCCCCTCTCGGAGCTTGGGCTCGGCGTGTTCACCAAGGAGCTGGAGGCGGCGCTGCTGGACGGGCGCATCGACATGGCCGCGCACAGCCTGAAGGACATGTCGGCGACGGAGCCGGCGGGGCTGACGATAGCCTCCGTGCTGGAACGCGAGGACCCGTGCGACGTGCTCGTGAGCCGCACCGGCGCGACGCTGGCCGAGCTGCCGCCGGGCGCGGTCGTCGGGACGGGGAGCCCGCGGAGGGCGGCGCTGGTGCGCTCGCTGCGGCCGGACCTCGCCGTCGAGAGCGTTCGGGGGAACGTGGGCACGCGGATACGGAAGATGCACGAGGGGCAGTACGACGCGCTGGTGCTCGCGGCGGCCGGGCTGGTGCGGCTGGGGCGCGAGGACGAGGCGACGGAGCGGCTGGACCCGATGACGTTCATACCCGCCGTGGGGCAGGGGGCGATCGCGCTGCAGGCGCGGTCGGATGACGAGGAGCTGCTCGGGATGCTTTCGGCCATCGAGCACACTGCGACGCGGTGGGAGGTGACGGCGGAGCGCGCCTTCCTGCGCGCGATGGGCGGCGGGTGCCGGACGCCGATGGCGTGCTTCGGGAGCGTGATGAACGACTACATCCGCGTCGTGGGCATGGTGGCAAGCGTCGACGGCATGTATTCCTACAGGGACTACGTAGCAGGCGAGGCGCGGGAGTCCGAGGGCCTCGGTGCGAAGCTGGCGCAAACGCTGCTGGAGCAGGGTGCGTCGGAGTTGCTCGAGGAGGCCGGGGCATGAGCGGCCTTGGGATGGTCTCGCTGGTGGGCGCGGGCCCGGGGGACCCGGGGCTCATCACGGCCAAGGGGCTGGCGCTGCTGCAGGCGGCGGACGTCGTTGTGCACGACCGGCTCATCGCGGAGCAGTTGCTGGAGCACGCGCGGCCGGACGCGCTGGTGATCAACGCGGGCAAGCGGCGCGGCGACCACCTGATGTCGCAGGAGGAGATCAGCGCGCTGCTGGTCGAGCACGGCGCGGCGGGGAAGCGGGTGGTGCGGCTGAAGGGCGGCGACCCGTTCGTCTTCGGGCGCGGGGGCGAGGAGGCGCTGGCGCTGGCGGCGGCCTCGGTGCCGTTCGAGGTGGTGCCGGGGGTCACGTCGGCCATCGCGGCGGCGGCGTACGCGGGGATCCCGGTGACGCAGCGCAAGATGGCGGCGAGCTTCGCCGTGGTGACGGGCAGCGAGGACCCCTCGCGGGCGGCGTCGGGCGTCGACTGGGCGGCGATGGCGCGCGTGGACACGCTGGTGGTGCTCATGGGCGTCGAGACGCTGCCGTCAGTGGTGGGCGCGCTGACGTCGGCGGGCAAGCCGCCGGACACGCCGGTGTGCGTGGTCGAGTGGGGCTCGACTCCGCAGCAGCAGTCGGTGTCGGCCGATTTGGCGACGGTGGTGGAGCGGGTGCAGGACGCGGGACTGCGGCCGCCGGCGGTGACGATCGTCGGGCAGGTGGCGGCGATGCGGGAGCAGCTGCGGTGGTTCGACACAAGCCCGCTCTTCGGCAAGCGGGTGCTGGTGACGCGAACGCGGCAGCAGGCGTCGGCGCTGAGCGCGCTGCTGGCATCGCGGGGGGCCGTGCCGGTGGAGCTGCCGGTCATCGTAGTGGAGCCGCTGGACAGCGCGGCGACGCTCGACAGGGCGCTGGCGAACATCGGCGAGTACGCGTGGCTGGTATTCACGAGCGCGAACGGCGTCGGGCTGTTCTTCGACCGGCTTGCGGCGCGCGGGCTCGACGCGCGGGCGCTCGGCGGCGTGCGGCTGGCGGTCATCGGGCCGGGGACGGCGCGGGCGCTGGCAGAGCACGGGATCAGAGCCGACTACATGCCGGAATCGTACGTCGCGGAGGCGCTGGCCGCGGGGCTCGCGCCGATGCTGTCGACGGGCGACCGGGTGCTGCTGCCGCGGGCCGAGGGCGGGCGGAGCGTGCTCATCGAGGAGCTGCAGAAGGCGGGCGCCTCGGTGGATGAGGCGCTGCTGTACCGCGCGGCGCCGGGGGAGGACGTGGCTGAGCGGGCCAAGGCCGTCTTCGCTGAGGGCGTGGACGCGGTAACGTTCGCGAGCTCGTCGACGGTGCGGGGGCTGGTGGACGCGCTGGGTGGAGACCCAACCTTTGTAAACGAGTGTGCGGTGGCGTGCATCGGGCCGGTGACGGCGGAGACGGCGCGCGGGCTCGGCGTTCGTGTGGACGCCGTGGGCGAGGAGTACACCATCCCGGGCATGGTTGCGGCGCTGGAGGGGTGGTTCGCCCGACAGGGGGCCGTAGTCTAGAGTAATGGGGTCAGAGAGGTCTCGGAGGGAGTCATGGCAGGGTTTCCAACGGTCCGGTTGCGGCGGCTGCGCGGCTCGGAAGCGGTGCGGCGGCTGGCGCAGGAGACGCGGCTCTCGCCGTCGTCGTTCGTCTACCCGCTCTTCGTGACGGAGGCCGGGGGCGCGCCGACGCCCATCGAGCCGATGCCGGGGTGCTACCAGCTGCCGGTCTCGGCGCTGGCGGACGAGGCGCGGGAGGTGGCGTCGCTGGGGATCCCGGCGGTGCTGCTGTTCGGGCTGCCGAACGAGAAGGACGGCGTGGGGACGCAGGCGTACGCTCCGACGGGCGTCGTGCAGGAGGCGGTGCGGGCCGTCAAGGCGGCCGTGCCGGGGCTGGCGGTGGTCACGGACGTGTGCCTGTGCGAGTACACGGACCACGGGCACTGCGGCATCCTCGACGGGGCGACGGTCGACAACGACGCGACGCTGGAGCTGCTCGCGAAGACGGCGGTCTCGCACGCCGAGGCGGGGGCGGACGTCGTCGCGCCGTCGGCGATGATGGACGGGCAGGTGGCGGCGATACGCTCGGCGCTGGACGCGGCGGGGTTCGAGGACACGCCGGTGATGGCGTACGCGTCGAAGTACGCGTCGGCGTTCTACGGGCCGTTCCGCGTCGCGGCGGACTCGTCGCCGCAGGTGGGCGACCGGCGGGGGTACCAGATGGACCCGGCCAACGCCCGCATGGCGATGCGGGAGCTGGAGCAGGACGCGGCCGAGGGCGCGGACATCCTGATGGTGAAGCCGGCGCTGGCGTACCTGGACGTGCTGCGGCAGGCGCGGGAGGCGTTCCCGCACCCGCTGGCGGCCTACAACGTCAGCGGCGAGTACAGCATGATCAAGGCGGCGGGCCAGCTTGGGTGGCTCGACGAGGGGCGCGTGGCGATGGAGGTGCTGACGGCCATCCGTCGCGCGGGGGCCGACATCCTCATCACGTACTTCGCCAAGGACGTGGCGCGCTGGCTGCAGAGGGAGGAGTAATGGCGACGCTGAGACTGCTCTCGTGGAACGTGAACGGCATCCGCGCGGGGCTCAAGAAGGGGTTCCTGGAGTGGATGGCGGAGGCGGACCCGGACGTCCTGTGCGTCCAGGAGACGAAGGCGCACCCGGACCAGCTGCCCGCGTCGCTGAAGGAGATCGACGGCTACCACGCCTACTTCGCGTCGGCGGAGCGCAAGGGGTACAGCGGCGTGGCGATCTACACGAAACGGGAGCCGGCGTCGGTGACGGCGGGCTTCGGCGTCGACGAGTTCGACAGCGAGGGGCGGACGCTCATCGCGGACTACGGCGACTTCCTGCTGTACGCGGTCTACTTCCCGAACGGCAAGAGCTCAGACGTGCGTCTGGACTACAAGATGCGCTTCTACGACGCCTTCCTGGAGCACATCGACGGGCAGACGGCGTTGGGGCGGAACGTGGTCATCTGCGGCGACGTGAACACGGCGCACAAGGCCATCGACCTGGCGCGGCCGAAGGAGAACGAGAACGTGTCAGGGTTCCTGGAGATCGAGCGGGAGTGGATCGACAGGCTGCTGTCGCACGGGCACCTGGACACGTTCCGGATGTTCAACGAGGAGCCGGGGAACTACACGTACTGGGACATGATCACGCGGGCGCGGGACCGGAACGTGGGGTGGCGCATCGACTACTTCTACGCGAGCGAGGGGCTGGCGGACCGGCTCAAGGGCGCCTTCATCCTGCCCGAGGTCATGGGGAGCGACCACTGCCCGGTCGGCATCGACATCGAGGTGAGCGGCTAGCCATGCCGCGGGTGCGCCTGCTCCACCTGCGGCCGCTTGAGGCGGCGGAGCGCATCGCGGCGCTGCATGCGCTGGGGTACGACGTGCTCTTCGACCCGATTGACGACCGGGAGTCGCTGAAGCGGGTGTGGCAGATGCCGCCGGACGCCTACGTCTTCGACGTCACGCGGGTGCCGTCGCACATGCGCGAGCTGGCGATCTCGCTGCGGGAGCGGAAGACGACGCGGCACGTGCCGATGGTCTTCGCGGGGGGCGACGCGGCGAAGGTGGCGCGGCTGCGCGAGGCGCTGCCCGACGCTGCCTACGCGGCGTGGGACGACGTCGGCGTGGCGCTGGCGGAGGCGATCGCGCATCCGCCGGAGTCGCCGGTGGTGCCCGAGTCGCAGTTTGCGGGGTACTCGGGTACGCCGCTGCCCAAGAAGCTGGGCGTCAAGCCCGGGATGACGGTGGCGCTGCTGGACGCGCCGGAGGACTTCGACGAGACCCTCGGCCCGCTGCCGGAGGGGGCGTCGCTGGAGCGGGGCGGCGCGGGGCCGCGGCCGCTGGGCGTGTGGTTCGTGCGGTCGATGGCGGAGCTCGAGGCGGGGCTGGCGGGCGCGATGGACGCCGTCGAGGCGCGCGGGGGGCTGTGGATGGCGTGGCCGAAGCGGGCCTCAGGCATGGCGACGGACCTGACGCAGCAGGCGGTCCGCGAGGCGGGACTCGCCGCCGGGCTGGTCGACTACAAGGTGGCGGCCATCGACGCCACGTGGAGCGGGCTGCTGTTCACGCGGCGGAAGACCTCGTGACGGGCGGTTTCGCAAATTCAACCTCTACAAGGACAGACTCACCATGAACAACAACCTGTCTCGGCGGCTGTTCGAGGAAGCGCAGAAGGTCATTCCGGGCGGGGTGAACAGCCCCGTGCGCTCGTTCCGGGGTGTTGGCGGCCAGCCGCCGTTCATCATGCGCGGGCGCGGCTCGCGGGTGTGGGACGCGGACAACAACGAGTACGTAGACTACCTGGCGTCGTGGGGGCCGCTGGTGCTGGGGCACGCACACCCGTCGGTGGTGCTGGCGGTGCAGGAGTCGGCGAGCCGGGGGACGAGCTTCGGTGCGCCGACACCGGGCGAGGTGGAGCTTGCGCGGCTGGTCTGCGCGGCGTTGCCCTCGGTCGAGCTGGTGCGGCTGGTGAACTCCGGCACGGAGGCGTGCATGAGCGCGATCCGGATGGCGCGGGCGTTCACGGGTCGGTCGAAGGTGGTGAAGTTTGTCGGGTGCTACCACGGGCACTCGGACGGGCTGCTGGTGAAGGCGGGCTCGGGCGCGGCGACGCTGAGCGTGCCGGATAGCGCGGGCGTGCCGGCCGCGTACGCGGGCGAGACGCTGCTGGCCGACTTCAACGACATGGACAGCGTGCGGGAGCAGTTCGCGGCGCACGGCGGCGACATCGCGGCGGTGATCGTGGAGCCGGTGGCGGGCAACATGGGCGTCGTGCCGCCGGACGACGGCTTCCTGCAGGGACTGCGGGACATAACGAGCGAACACGGGGCGCTGCTCATCTTCGACGAGGTGATCACGGGCTTCCGTGTCGCGCACGGCGGGGCGCAGGGGATCTACGGCGTGACGCCGGACCTGACGACGCTCGGCAAGATCATCGGCGGCGGGATGCCCATCGGCGCGTACGGCGGGCGGCGCGAGGTCATGGAGCAGGTCGCGCCGCTGGGGCCCGCGTACCAGGCGGGGACGCTTTCGGGGAACCCGGTTGCCGTCGCGGCGGGCATCGCGACGCTGAAGTCGCTGGAGCTGCCGGGGGTGTACGAGCGGCTCGAAGAGACGGCGGCGGAGCTGACGTCGGGTCTGCAGGCGGCGGCGGACGCGCACGAGGTCCCGGTGACGATCAACCGCGTCGGGTCGCTGTTCAGCATGTTCTTCAACCCCGGCCCGGTGGACGGCTGGGAGGCGGTGACGCGTTCGGACGCGGCGGCGTACTCGCGGTTCTTTCACTCGATGCTGGAGCAGGGCGTCTACTTCGCGCCGTCGGCGTTCGAGTCGGCGTTTGTGTCGACGGTGCACACGCCGGAGGACCTGGAGCTGACGCTGGCGGCGGCCGACGTCGCGATGGGGAAGGCGGCGTCGGAGTAGGTCGGCAGGCAAGGGAAATTGAAAGGGCTCCGAGCTTCATCCGGCTCGGAGCCCTTCGTGTGTCGTGTGGGGTGGGGTTAGGCGATGCCCTTGGCGACGGCCTCCCAGTTGACCAGGCGCCACCACGCCTCGAGGTACTCGGCGCGGACGTTGCGGTAGTCGATGTAGTAGGCGTGCTCCCAGACGTCGCAGGTGATGATGGGGGTCTGGCCGTTGGTCATGGGGTTGCCGGCGTTGCTGGTGTTCTCGATGGCGAGGGAGCCGTCGGCGTTCTTGACGAGCCAGGTCCAGCCGGAGCCGAAGTTGGTGGCGGCGCGCTGGGTGAACTGCTTCTTGAACTCCTCAAAGGACTCGAAGGAGGCGTTGATGGCCTCGGCCACGGCGCCGGAGGGGTCGCCGCCGCCCTGGGGGCTCATGCTGTTCCAGTAGCAGGTGTGGTTCCAGACCTGCGCGGCGTTGTTGAAGATGGTGCCGGCGGGAGCCTTGACGATGATGTCCTCAAGGGAGGACTCCTCAAACTCCGTGCCGGGGATGAGGTTGTTCAGGTTGTTGACGTAGGCCTGGTGGTGCTTGCCGTAGTGAAACTCCAGGGTCTCGTTGGAAATGTGGGGGGCCAGGGCATTCATTGCGTATGGCAGATCGGGCAGCTCGTGCTTCACGGTTTCCTCCTCTGGACTGTTTCCTTTGGCGAAGGCCGGCGCATAGCAATAGCACTCGACGGCAATCAACGCCAGGACGGGCGTAGTCTAAACCAGACGGGGGGCCTGTGCAAGCAATCCGGAGGCTATGACTGCGTGAGGGCGTCTATGTCGCGGAGCTGCGAGAGGAGCCAGTGGACGGAGTCCTCACGCTCAATGGACGCGACCAGGGACTCGGCGCGGCGGAGGCGTTCCTCGGCGGGCATGGTGACGGACTGGTAGAGGGCCTCGGCGGTGCCCTCGATGTCGGCGGGGGAGATGGCGATGACGCCGTCGCGGAGCTGCTCGTAGGCGCTGGAGCCCTCGGAGAGCACGAGGACGCCGTGGCGATTGTTGACGACGGGGCCCTCCTTGGCGACGGGGTTCATGCCGTCGACGACGGGGTTGACGAGGAGGGTGTCGTACAGCCGGAGGCCGGCGATGGCCTGGGTGTAGTTGTTCTCCGTGAAGACGTGGATGGGCTGCCAGTTGGGGCTGCCGTGGTAGTTGTTGATCTGGCGTACGAGGGCCTCGATCTCCTCCATGTAGCGCTCGTACTGCTTGGTGTGCGTGCGGGAGGGCACGAGGAAGGCGAGGAAGGTGACCTCTTCCCGCAGGTCCGGGTGGGTCTCCAGCATGGTCTGATAGGCGCGAAAGCCGCGGATGATGTTCTTGTTGGGCTCCGCGCGGTCCACCCGGACGATGGTGTGCTCAGCGGTGTACTCCGAGACCTTGGCGTGGAACTCCGTCGCACGCTGGGACTCGGCGATGGCGCGGACCTCGTCGACGGCGATGGACATGGGGTAGGCGCGCACCAGGGTGCAGCGGCCGTCGGCCTCGACGGTGCCCTGCGCGTAGTCCACGACGGAGCCGGGGATGAAGGCCTCGCAGCACTCGAGGAAGCTGCGCGCGTCCCAGCGGGACTGGAAGCCGACGACGTCGCAGGCGCAGAGGCTCTCGCAGATGGCGGTTCGGATGTAGGCGGGGAGGAGCTGCCACGTGCGGAGCGACGGCCACGGGATGTGCAGGTAGTGGGAGATGACGGCCTCCGGGATCTCCTTTCGCACCATGCCGGGGGTGAGGTAGAGGTGGTAGTCGTGCAGCATGATGACGGGCGGGGCGCCCTCGGCGGCCTCGGCGACGATGGCGTCGGCGAAGGCCTGGTTGACAGGGGTGTAGCCGGTGGCCCAGGTGTCGTGGACGGTAGAGTCCAGGTTGGGTGTGTAGGCCGGGCTCCACATGGAGTGCTGGAGGAACCAGAGGAGGGGGTTGCAGAAGACGTTGTAGAACTTGTGGTAGGCGCGGCGTGGCGTGATGACGTAGCGGGCCGACACCTTCTGGTTGGGCAGCGGCGACGGGATGTTGGAGGACTCGGCGGCCTGCTGCGCGCGCCGATCGCCCTCGCCCATGGCGTTGGCGACCCAGCTGAACTCGAAGTGCTGGATGAGGCTGTTAAGGGCGGTGACGACGGCGCCGGAGCCTCGGCGCGGCTGCAGCTTGCCCTCGGGGCTGATGTGGAACTCGAGCGGGCCGCGGTTGCTGGCGACGATGAGGGGACGGCGCTCAAGGAGGGAGGCACAGAGGGAGAAGAGTTCCTGCTTGCGAGTGTCTTCCGTTACCGGTATCTGCATGGTCTGCCCATTCCCCAGGGTCCCCCTGGACACTCTGGCAGATATAAGTTCGACCCCTGGCGGCGGCAGGGGGTGTTCGTTGGGACGATGCGCTATCCGCACCGGGGTACGTTGTCAATGGGCACAGTATAACCCCACGCGCAAGCGAAAGGGTAGTAGGGTACGGGTCAACTTGTGCGCAAAAGCGGCCTTTGCTATAGTGAAACCTCTTTCCTCTTGTGTCTGTGGGGATATAGCTCAGCTGGAAGAGCACTTGCATGGCATGCAAGGGGTCGGGGGTTCGAATCCCCCTATCTCCACCATCCAGCCCTCCGCGTCCATCCCAACTTGCCCCATATATCCCCGAATTTGTATTTACAACTGGAGAATCTATGCCCATTGGTGCTCTCCGGCTCCCGTGAGTTCCCGACGCAAGTGTGGTAAAATATGTGGGAACAAACCGGCACGGAGGGGGAACCATGGCACTCTCGGCAACGCGGGCGAACGCCCTCAAGACCCCGGGACGGTACGCCGACGGCGGGGGCCTGCACCTCTACATCAGCAAGGCGGGGAGCCGGTCCTGGGTCCAGCGCATCACCGTCGACGGACGCCGGCGGGACATCGGGCTGGGGAGCTACCCGTCGGTCAGCCTGGCGCAGGCGCGGGTGAAGGCGGCGGAGAACCGGGCCGCCGTGGCGGAGGGTCGGGACCCCCTGGCCGAGAGGCGCGAGCCGGCGATGCCGACGTTCCGGGAGGCCGCCCAGGCGGTGCATGCCGCCAACACCCCCCGGTGGCGGAACGCCCGGCACGCGGCGAGCTGGCTGCAGACCCTGGAGCGGCACGCCATGCCGGTGATCGGCTCCATGACCCTGGACCGGATCGACCGGGGGGCAGTGCTGCGGGTGCTGACGCCGATATGGACGATTCGTCCCGAGACGGCGCGGCGGGTGCGCCAGCGGATGCGGACGGTCTTTCGGTGGGCGATGGCCCACGGCTTCATGGAGAGCAACCCGGCGGGAGAGGCCATTGACGGGGCGCTGGCGCCGATGCCGAAGGTGAAGGCCCACCACCGGACCCTCCCCTATCGGGACGTCGGAGCGGCGCTGGAGACGGTGGCGTCGTCCCAAGCCTCCCTCGCCGCCAGGCTGTGCTTCCGGTTTGTGGTGCTGACGGCGGCCCGCTCCGGCGAGGCCCGGGGCGCCACCTGGGAGGAGATCGACCTCGTGAGAGAGGAATGGCGGATACCGGCCCGGCGGATGAAGGCGGGGATGGAGCATCGGGTCCCCCTGGGCGGGCAGGCCCTCGCTGTGCTCCGCGAGGCGGAGGTCCTGCGGGACGACAGCGGGTTGGTGTTCCCGTCGCCGCTGAAGGCCGGGGCTGAGCTGTCGGACATGACGCTGACCAAGATCCTCCGCGCCGTCGGTCTGGCGGACCGGGCCACGGTCCACGGGTTCCGGAGCAGCTTCAAGAACTGGTCGCTGGAGCAGACGGACACGCCCTGGGCGGTCTCGGAGGCGGCGCTGGCCCACGTCCTGGGCAATGGGACGGAGCAGGCCTACGCCCGGTCGGACCTCCTCGACCGGCGCCGCACGCTGATGCAGCAGTGGGGCGACTATGTGGCAGGCGCACCGCAGGTCGAGGTGGTACAGCCTGTGCTTGCGGGTTCCGGTCACAATTAGATCACCTAGGCCCAATCGGGGTGGTCCCGCTCGCCGCCGGCGGTCGGCCGTGACGCCATCCACTGGGTGATGTCGCTCTCCCGCCAGCGGACGGCGCTGGGGCCAACCCGGACGGGCCGCGGGAAGGCGCCCTGTTCCATGAGCCGATAAATCGTCGAGCGCGCCAATCCCGTGATCTCCTCCACCTGCCGACGCCGCAGTAGTCTGTCCTCCATTGCCCCCTCCTCCTGCCATGCCTTCGGATGGCGTCCTTGAGGGGAGGATAGAAGGGTGAACGAGACCAGAGTGGGTCATTAACTCATGAATCCTGCCGAGGCGCTGTGGGGGCGTGGCATTCGGCGCGGCCGGCCAGCCGGGTGGGCCCCCAGGCACCTACCAGCCCACCTGCCATGAAATGCGGAGCGGGAATCGGACCGGCGCGGGGTGGTCGCCGCACGAGGGTGGACGTGGAAGCCCCAAGGCGTGGCGGATGCGGACCTCAGTTGGGGGGATAAAGGCCGTGGCGAATGGCGATCGCCCTGGAGTACTTCCCCATCGTCGGCAGGAAGGACGTCCTCCACGGGCACTTCTTCCAGATGCGCACGACCGTGTCTTCCGGGATGTCCAACGCCTCGGCCACCATGCGGCAGCCGGAGAGGAATGTTCCCCTAGGCGGCACGCGAAGCCGGTGGAGGATCTCGATGGTGCCCTGCACCTCCATCTCATAGGCCATCTGGGCGGGGTTTGCGGGGCGGTGGCGCGGGATGGGTGGCGAGTCGGGACGCCGGCGGCGACCCTCGGCGACCTTCTGTCGCCACCGGGCCAGCCCTCGGGGGATTGGTCTCCCCTGCCGCTCCCATTCCGCAATGAGGTCACCGAGGGCGTCGAAGTGGACGCGGCTCCTTCGGGACAACCTGACGTACTCGCGCCATCGGGCGCGAGGGGGAAAGGCATAGGTGAGCCCCTCGTAGCCCGCCAGCATTGCGGCCAGGGTCGCGGCTTCTCCTTCGGTGTCCAACGGACCCGGCGGCGTGACGCCCTCCAGCAGGGCCCTGGCGATCCGGAGACCCTCGGGGTGGGTGGGCCGGCGGCTGCGGTCGCGGTCGCGGGTGCCCGACCGCGACCGCCAACGGGCCGCGCGCTCCAGGAGACGGGTGAAGAGTGGCCCTTCGGGAAAGTCTCGCAACCACGCCCGGAATTGCCCACGCAGGAAATCATCAATGGCCGCTTCCTCGGCCTCCCAGTCCTGACGAACCAGGGCGACGCCTATGCGCCGGTTCGCCACTTGCGGGCTGGGGTCGCCAGTGCCAGCGCCCCGGGGTTCGCGAGCGACTTCCTCGAGGATGTCCAGGTGCGTCGCCAGCAGCCATTGGATGTTGGGGTCGAGCTGGGTGCGATGCGTGGGAAGCAATCTCATCTGCGAGTTCCACCCTGAGCACAGCTAAGTGTAGGGTACGCGTGGGCCTTTGCCGGCCGCAAGGGGGAAGGTGCCAGGGAGTGGCTTTGGTGCGGAGGGGAATCAGAAGAGACGTCAAGCGGGTTGGGCAGCCTTCCCGTTCGGAGCGTTGTGGTCATCGCCCATACGGTCGAGCTAGGCTTGGAGCTTCGAGGGATTGCCGGCTGGGTGTCCGCGACCGCTCCCCGCGGCGCACCGGCACCCGGATGGTCCCCAGGTCGCGAAGAGGCTCCGTCAGCGAGATGGTCCGCCGGTCCAGCCCTCGCCACGAAACTTCGCTCGGCATGGTTCGCTGCGCATTGGCGACGGGACCTGTGGGGACGTTCGGCGGCAAGCCTTGCGGCGCTCCAGCCTGCCCCGCGTGCCTGGGCCTTGGCAAGAGGCCGCGCCCGCCACGCTGGGTTGCGATGCGTCGTAGAACGACAGACTGCACGGGGTGCGTGCGCCTCGGCGACATCACCAGTGGCGGGACGCCCATCCCGGCGCCGTGCGCGGCTGTGTGCCGCCACCTGGCCATCTGCTCCTTGGTCTAGACCACTCTTCCCATATGGCGACGCCTTCGGCAGGGCGGGCGTGAGGGATTTTCGGGGTGGAGTTCATTCTTCCCTGATCTATATACATAGGGGGGTTTTAACGACCACAACATCATCTTCTTCTGCTTTCACCACCCAGGCCGTCACGATGCGCGTGCCCCCTGACGGCGCGACGGCATCATGCCCCTCGCCGGCGTCCTCGTGGACGGCGCTGTGCTCGGGCGGCAGATCCGCCAAAAAGACCACTTGCACACGCACTTCGCAGGCCAACGGTCGCCGCGGTGCTTCAGGTCTCCGGGGCCGTTGGGCATCGGCTACGGGTCCTGTGGCCCTTCGCGACCGCAGGCCTGACGGCGCTCCGGATTGCCGCACATGCCTGAGCCCCGGCAGGAGGCACGGGGTGCGGCAAACGGCGTGGGCTGCCCGCATTGGCGACAGCGGCAGTGTTGGGAGGGACATGGTGGGGCGGTGGGCGTCTACGTGCGGTGCTCTGGAGGAACGTGACGCACGGCCGGACCCTCCCCGCGCAGGTGTGCCGCCTCCTGGCCATCTGCTCCCTGGTCTAGACCACTCTTCCCATACGGCGACGCCTTCGGCAGGGCGAGCGTGAGGGATTTTCGGGGTGGAGTTCATTCTTCGCTGATCTATATACATAGGGGGGTTTTAACGACCACGACGTCGTCCACCACCACCACCCGCCACCTGCCTGTGCCCCCTGACGGCGCGACGGCATCATGCCCCTGGCCGGCGTCCTCGTGGTGGGCGCTGTCCTCGGGCGGCAGATCCGCCAAAAAGACCACTTGCCCACGCACTTCGCAGGCCAACGGTCGCCGCGGTGCTTCAGGTCTGCGTGGCCCGTTGGGCATCGGCTCCGGGTCCTGTGGCCCTTTGCGACCGCAGGCCGGGCGGCGCTCCGGATTGCCGCACATGCCTGAGCCCCGGTAGGAAGCACGGGTCCGCGTCCCCAATGCGCCGGCATGGCGCCACGGGGTGCGGCAGACGGCTGGTCTGCCCGCATTGGCGACAGCGGCAGTGTTGGGAGGAACATGGTGGGGCGGTGGGCGTCCACGTGCGGCGCTCCGGAGGAACGTGACGCACGGCCGGACCCTCCCCGCTCAGGTGTGCCGCCTCCTGGCCACCTGCTCCCTGGTCTAGACCACTCTTCCCATACGGCGACGCCTTCGGCAGGGCGGGCGTGAGGGATTTTCGGGGTGGAGTTCATTCTCCCCTGATCTATATACATAGGGGGGTTTTGACGACCACGACAACCACCACCACCACCCGCCACCTGCCTGTGCCCCATGACGGCGCGACGGCATCATGCCCCCCGCTGTCGGTGGAAGACGCGGGGGGAGTGAAACGGTTTTCGGGGTGGAGTTCATGCTTCCCTGATCTATATACATAGGGGGGTCTTAACGACCACAACATCATCTTCTTCCACCTTCACCACCCAGGCCGTCGCGATGCGCGTGATGATAGTCCCCCTGTGCCGCCGTGAGCAGAACCGCTTGTTGACGAGGCTGCCGTGCACGATGACGCGCACCACATCGCCGCCGCACCATGCGCACACCCACGGCGTCACCATGATCGCCATGAACGCCGCGCGGCCGCCCACACTGGAGGCAGCGCCCCTCGCCGTCGTCGCGAACGACAGCGCGGGCCCATGGCGGACGCCATGCGGATAGGATGGCATGGCGCGGTGACAGCCAGCGTGGGGCCGGACGGCGCCCGCCAAGGATTTCGTCTCCGTGGTCATCGTCTCCGTGGGCGCGAGGGGCCTACGGGCAGGCCGGCGTTGGAGAACACCGGGCGCCCGCCGTCTCCGTGCGCACGGGTGTTGTGGTCATCGCCGAGGCGGCCCTCCGCCGCGCCCCGGTGGACGTGGGGCCGTCCAGCTCCGCGAAACCCCCGTCCTGGATGCGCCGCGCCCCGGTGGACGCTGGCACCGCGCCGGCGTGGCTCCTCTCCCGCGCCCCTGGTGGACGTGAAGACCAGCCCGGCCCCGCCAACGCCCGCCCTGGGCACGCTGAGGCGGACTCCGGTAGCAGACCGGGGCGGACCGCCGCTCCGCGCCCGCGACTATCCGCCTAGTCCTCGGCGCTCTCCAGGATTTGCGAGCGGATGGCCCAGCTCCACGCCTGGGCCGGAATCACCCCGTCGTCGATGAGGTCCTCGGCCCGCTGGACGCAGCGGCGCATTGCGGCTGTCAGATCGTCCTCCAGCTCCCCGGCGGCGCGCAGCGCCCGATACGCCTTCGGTTTGCACTCCCGGAGAAACTGCCGGCGCTTGTCCTTCAATGCCTCGTCCGAGTACATGGCCGTCTCCTTGCCGGGGCTTTTCAAGATTATCGGCGATAATCTTGAAACCGTCGATTGCCGGTATCTTGCCCTCGTTCCCCCGCCAGCGTCACCCCACGCGCGCAACGCCGCCCTGGACGTGCAGGACGGTGCGTTTCGGCCCTCGGACGGGTGGCTGACGGGTGACGACCTAGGAGGGTCGTCTTGCCCCGTTCTGTGCGGCTGGCGACGGGTTTCCGGCGTCATTGTCGGCCATGTCGTCATCCTTGTCTCAGAATCATCACCTTTTGGGCCAGCCGGCCAACCTGTGCGCCGGCGTAGGTGTGCGCAGTGCCGGACCGCCGGGGGGTTTTCGGGACAGCCCGCCTGCGCGAAAACTGCCGGTTTCGGAGCTGCGTAAAATTGCGCCCCTGCCAGGTGGCGGGCGCCTGCGCAGGAAGTGGGTAGCGTCGTGGGGGCCTGAATTGGCGATGACAAGGACAATCCTTGACATTGGACTGGGGATACCAGAGCGGCTCAAACGACTGGTTTGAATCCGGTAAGGTGGGCCGATGTGCGGCGGGCCACGCCTTCCCAGCGCGCTCTGGGCAACGCGCTGAGGCGGACTCAGGTAGCAGACGGGGGCGCATCACAGCTCCGCGTCCGCGTTTACCCGCCCAGTCCTCGTCGCTCTCCAGGATTTGTGAGCAGATGGCCCAGTTCCACGCCTGGGGCGGAATCACCCCGTCGTCGATGAGGTCCTGGGCCCGCTGGACGCAGCGGCGCACTGCCGCCGCCAGATCGTCCTCCAGTTCTCCGGCTTTGCTGCAGTCCCTCTAGTTGCTACAGGGCTCGCCCGGGGATCATAAGTCTGTATGTCCAGACATTGGCGGACATGTTCTACCAAGTCATTCAGACTACTTCGTGAACCCTCCGCTAAGTCTGTGCATCCTGCTCCGATGAACTCGCATCAGCCTCTCCGTTGATAAGTCGATTATGAAACCTTAAGGTCAAGCACGCGCCCGCCATTTCCACAGCCTGCTCAACCGCCTCAGTCAAGTATTTGTCCACAGCCTGATGGTCTTTGGTATCCCACTGAGTTACAAGCGCAGTGACCAAAGCCCTATTCAGGTGCCAGAAGTCGATGCAAAGCGGACTTGTCACGGCCATGTGTTGAGGACCATCTTCACCTGCCTCGTCAATCAGCAGAAGCAGATCAGCTAATGCACTCATTGAATCATAGTACTTATTTAGGAAGGTCTCGACAGCCTTGTTTATCTGACGCTCATTCTTGGGCATTTTCCTCATCACCTTCAGTCTACGCACACCCGGTGACAATCCACTGGGCACTCCCTTCATGACGTATACCACTAGCTGTGTCGTACCTGCATTTGGTTCGATTTCAATAGATGCTGTGATGATTCAACTACGGGCTTTGACAAGTGCTTTGCGAAGCCATGGGAGTCTGCCAATCGCATTATCTCCTCGTAAGATTCTGGAATCTGCACCAGAAGTGGCACTTCCTGTTCCAGAACAATCCGCCACGGTTGCCTACCCTGTTCTATGACTGCGACGGCGAGCTGATTGATGTGTTCGGTCCTGTTTCTCGCGGGATATTGCCTTTCCCATGCTGGCCGGTAGAACGTCTGCTGTAGCTCAACAACCTTACTCCCCTCTTGCTAGAGGAGAGATTCGGGGACTACCTAGGACGATGGCTGACACTTTGTCCTACCTACTCAGCGGAACGCGACCTCTCGTATTCCCGGATGGCCCTGATGCCCATGAACGCCATTGCTGCGGCCGCAGCCACCCCCATCGGCCCACCTGGGATAAAGACCACCGCGACCACCGCACCAATGGTGTAAATCGCCAGTTGTATCACTAGACTGCGCACGATTGCGCTCTCCTACAGGTTTACCCTACATTCGGCTGCGCCGTGTGCGGCTTGCGTTGTTGCTATCAATCAGCCAGCCAACAACAAGTACAACCCCCAGACCAAGGCAAACGACGGACAGCGAGGCACCACCCGGTTGAGAGCCAACGAGCCACGCAAGGCCTAGGGCGACCGCGAAGGCTATTATGGCCAAACCGGCTAATCCACGACGAGTCTCCTGTTGACGGAGCCAGTTGTCCGTAGAGTTGCATTGAGATGCGTGGTGCCCATTGTATGTTCGGCACCTCACTTGTTGAGGTCGACCTGCTGACTAGCCCATCATCTGCCCGTGCCACGAAAGTGTAAGTAGAGTCCGTTGCAGCAATTGTATCACCTATCCCGTGGTCAAAGGATCTCCCTTTGGGGCCCGCACCACCCTGACAATGACCGTCGGCCCCCGGCACACCGTAGCTATCCCGTCCAGAATCTCCCCGCAGTGCTTTGCTCGGCGGTAGATTGTTGTTGACCCAGAAATTGCCCGGCCACAATACCGAGCACGGTCAGGCAGCGCCAAATTCGCGCTCCATTACGCATCTGAAGGCGTTCCCGCTGAGTGTTTGCTCGCATGGCACTGTTGCGGCGAAACTAGCGAGTCGATACCCTGCCTTGCCAGTTCGTTCAGTTTACGCTCGATATCATCCTGAGCATTGTCGTCCGGTGCTCTGTATTCGTACCTTGCCATCTCTTGCCTTCCTACCGACCCTCACTCTCCCCACAGTCTGCATGTGCCTCAGGCCGAAGCGCGAAGCCGGCAGTAATCGCATGCGCGGCCGATGGGCACTGGCCGGGGGACCCTTTCGCAGTAACTGCACCCCAATCTCCCGAACACCCACAGGGCTGGGTCAAGCGCCGTGCTCGTGTTGGTTACGCCGGGCGGACCCCCTATGCTCGTTCTAGCTACGGCCGCGCGCCAGGTATCCTGAATCACTTGCCTGGCTTCTCTTTCCGACATATCCAGAGTATCCACCACCCCGAGGTTCTGAGTAACGCGACGAACGTGCACGTCAACCGAGACCGGGATGATGTCCATCCCGCCTATCGTGGCTCCACCGCACGTGACGAGCATACGCACCCACATTGGCCCGATCCGCGGACCCCTGAGCATGGGAAACCGGTCACGCCCCGTGCGCAGGCACTTGAGCAACTCTACGGCGTTTCCAACGCCGGACTCCACTGCCCGGCTTACCGGGTCCCCTCCTGCCGCAAGGCTGCGGGCGATGGTGTGCCAGGCGGAGGAGTCGGGGCCGTGCCGTTGGCTTACTCCATAGTAGGACAGCCTCGCGCGGAGCAAGGTGATCGGCATTGCTGACGCCTCGGTCGGTTCAAAGAGGTCCGGGCTGGTGTGAAACAGCTCAAGCCCGCTATTCCAGAGCCGCGTGGCGTCACGGGCGCGATCCATGGCTGAAACGAATGTCAGGAACAGGCGCACGGTTCGAAGCGGTGTTCCCGAATTGCGCAGCTGTGTTGCGTGGTCGCCTCCCGGCAGTCGCGGCCGTGCGCCACCCGGCGCCACGTCCCTGGCGGACAGGTCCAGCCTGTCGTTGTAGAAGTCGCCGGCGATTGCCTCGGCTATGGCGGCTGCATGGCGAAGGTCGGGTGCGCGCATCATGTACCCCCTCACCTCGCCCGAGGACACGAGGCCCTATGTTCTCGATACCAGGCAATGTGGGCGCCCGTGCCCACCACATGTTCCAGCGGGCGGCGAACGACCGCACCGGCGTTGCAAAGGCCCTTCTCCAAGCCGAACTCTACGTAGGGCTTGCCCGCGTGGATCTCAACGGTCTTGCCTGCCAGCGCTGAAACCTCTACCGCGAGGGCCTCCAGAACGCCTTGCGACCACGCGCGACGTTCGGCCGTTGAAGCACTGGCTAACGCCAAGTCATAGGGCTCTATCCACGCGTCGGGGGCCAGGAGTCCGTGCTTGGCGCTCAGAATGTACCAGGGGCAGCCGTGCAACTCCGCATATGCCCGCCGACCTTCCCAAAGGGGTGACGTGTAGAGGTCGCGGGCAGGAGCGGCTTGTCGACGCTTCCCCGCGACGCAGCCGACGAGGATGAGGTCAACCTGTTCACAGCTATTGTTCGCCATGGGGCGTCGGCACCTCCGATGCCAGGCTCCAACCAGTCTACCACCCCACAGGCTGGTTTCCGCGTAATGTGGCGCCGCCGTGAAGACGTGACGTCCCGAAGATAGAACTCATGGTATAGGCTTTCGTTTTCATTCAGTTGGGCACGGGGACGCGGGCCTTCCATCGGTGCGTATCAGGGTCTCGGGGCCATGGCGCTGTAAAGACAGCGCCGTGGGTTCGTCGCAAGACAGCCCGAGATACTGCAAGCGCTCTCGCAAGGAAACCACCGGAGAGTCCGGTCATTAGGACGGGCAGCGCACCGGCCGTGATGTAACCCGGCGGCGTTCGAGCTAGGCCCGTCGACAGGCCGCCCCATGCTGAGCCGTTCTCGGGACACGTTGCAGCGTTCCAGTGACGGGTACAGCAAAACGGAGTCGTCGCAGACGGAACCCCGGGGGCCGTTTACGCCGAAGTGGCGCGGCAAAGCTGCCGCGCCGACGGGTCGGAAGCGAACGAGTTTAGCTTAGGTCCCGTTGGGGTGTTTCAGCTACGGGAGTCGCCGTTGCGCAGATCGGGGGTGCGGGAAGTATACTAGCTGAAAAATCCGTCTTGGGATAGGCGCCTGCCGGGCGTTTGTGAGCGAGGATCAGGCTGGATGGGAGACCGGGTACGGGCAGGACGGCACAGGGAGAGCCTGCAGGTGGCGCTGTGGGTCTTGGTGACGGTCTCGCTCGTGGCGGGGTGTGACGACGGGCTATCCGCGTCTACCCGCAATAATGATCTGCCCGTCGGCCGGCTCACGGCTATAAGCAGTGGGGAACACCAGACCTGCGGGTTGCGGGTAGATGGCACGGCAGTGTGCTGGGGATTGGAAGACCTCCCCTGGGTGGGAGAGGTCTTCACCGCCATCAGCGCTGGGAAACGGGGGCGCTACAGTTGCGGGTTGCGGGAAGACGGCGTGGCGTCGTGCTGGGGCTCGACCCACTACCCGCCGGAGGATGAGACCTTCACGGCCATCAGCAACGGGGGGTCCCACGCCTGCGGGTTGCGGGAGGATGGCACGGCCGTATGCTGGGGGGATGACCGATATGGTCAGGCTAGCCCGCAGACAGGCCCGTCGCAGGAGGACGACGTTGTTAGCACCAGCGGACATGGTCACACCTGCGGGTTGCAGAAAGAGAAAGGCAGCAGCACGATGGTGTGTTGGGGTTATGAACAGTATGGTCAGGCAAGTCCGTCGCAGGCGCACGTATTCACGGCCATCAGCAGCGGTCATGAACACACCTGCGGGTTGCGGGAAGACGGCTTACCGGTGTGTTGGGGCTATAACAGGTACCGTCAGGCAGACCCGCCGAAGGGGAAGACCTTCACGGCCATCAGCAGCGGGGCTAACCACACCTGCGGGTTGCGGGAAGATGGCGCGCCGGTGTGCTGGGGTTGGACGCCGTTCTGGTTCTGGAACGAGTCACATGGTCAGGCAAGGCCTGAGGCAAGCCCACCGCCGGGTGAGATCTTCACGGCCATCAGCAGCGGGTCGTCCCACACCTGCGGGTTGCGGGATAGTGGTGTGGCGGTGTGCTGGGGGGATGACTACTATGGTCAGGCAAGCCCGCCGGAGGGGGAAACCTTCACGGCCATCAGCAGCGGGGCTAACCACACCTGCGGGTTGCGGGAAGACGGCGCACCGCTGTGCTGGGGCTGGAACGAGTCTCGTCAGGCGAGCCCGCCGGAAGGGGGCTTCACGGCCATTAGCGCCGGGGGAGCCCACGTCTGTGGGTTGTGGGAAGACGGCGCGCCGCTGTGCTGGGACGATGGTTTCGGATATGCGCCAAGCCCACCATCGGGAGAGGCCTTCACCGTCATCAGCGTCGGGCCGTACCACACCTGCGGGTTGCGGGATAACGGCGTGGCGGTGTGCTGGGGGGATGACTACTATGGTCAGGCAAGCCCGCCGAAGCGCCGGATATTCACCACCGTCAGCGTCGGGCCGTACCACACCTGCGGGTTGCAAAGAAGGGACGGCGCGCCGGTGTGCTGGGGCAATGACGAGTTTGGTCAGGCAAGCCCACCATCGGGAGAGGCCTTCACCGTCATCAGCGTCGGGCCGTACCACACCTGCGGGTTGCGGGATAACGGCGTGGCGATGTGCTGGGGGGATGACTACTATGGTCAGGCAAGCCCACCATCGGGAGAGACCTTCACCGCCATCAGCAGCGGTCATGAACACACCTGCGGGTTGCGGGATAGCGGCGCGGCGGTGTGTTGGGGCTCCGACACGGAAGGTCAGGCCAGTCCGCCACAGGGGGAAACCTTCACCGCCATCAGTGGCGGATGGGACCGCACCTGCGGGTTGAGGGACGACGGTACGGTGGTGTGCTGGGGTGCTAACCGCAATGGTCAGGCTGACCCGCCTGAAGGCGTCTTCACGACCATCAGCGGCAACTGCGGGCTGCGGGAAGGCGGCACGCCAGTGTGCTGGGGACAAAATCTGATCTATCCGCGGTGAATTCAGCATCACCCCTGCCCATCGTGACCACCAAGATACCCGGGACGGAAGGGTCCCATGTTGGCTAGGCGTCTGCCGGGCCGGTCGGGGGGAGGAACCGGCCTTCCCCTGGTGCGGTGCATGCAGGACGGTGGGCATAGGGGGTTCGTGACCCTGCCTGGATGTCCTCTGATCCATACTCACCGGGGGCACGACGCAGCACGTCCTCTCCCACCAGCACCGTCATGACCCGCTTGTTCCCCACGGCGGCGCGCAGGCGTCCCGCCCCTTGGCCGTGCGCTCCCTGGTCTTGGCCGGACTAGGGCCTCGGGGCCTACCCATGGCCAGCGAATTTCGGGGGCAAGTTGAAGAAGCTCTGATCTATATACATAGGGGGGTTTTGACGACCACAACGTCGACCACCACCACCTTTCGCACACCTACGCGTGCCGCACGCTCACGCACGGCAGCGCAGTCGGCGATTGTTTCAACGCCGGGGGCACGCCCATCACACCCCGCCCACTCCTGCCTCCGCAATGGGTGGAGCATACCAAACGCCGTCAGAGGCGGACAGGCCGGGGCCTCGCCGCGACGCGCAGGTCTTGGAACCAGCGCTAGGACAGGCAGCGTCAGGAGGGTACGGAAGACCGGGTTCGGCTCTGCTGCCGGCTGACCGCCAGCAGGGCGGCCCACGCGGGCAGGGAGAACGCTGCCACGAGAATGGCGGCGACCTCCCATTGCAGCAGGCCGGCTACTATGAAACCGAGTATCGAAGGAGGAATCAGCAGCGCTGCGCAGATATAGGCTGACAAGCGGGAGCGCCGATAGAGCAGAACCAACGCCAGGCTCAGGGGGATGGATGTCGGCCAGACCACGATGGACAGCGACGACAGCAGGGCGACCCCGAACTCAATGTCCTCCCGCTCGAATGTGGTCCACCCGGTGGCGAAATGGATGACGAAGGCGTCCACCACGACCAGCGGAAAGAACAGGGAAAGCGCTGCGGTCCTGGCTGCGACGGCCAACTTCGGTCACTCCGTCGCCGATATGGCTACAGGCCCGCCGTCCCCCACGGTGATTCGCAGGTCATGGCCCTCCAGCATGGACATGCCGACGAGGGCCTCCGGTCCCACCGCCCCGCTCTCCACGTATCTCGGCTGGCCCTCCCAGAGCACGGTGGCATCGTGCACATCGAAAGCCGCCTCACTGCCGTCGGCAAGAGTCGCCAACCCTATACTGGCGAAGGGAAGCCCCAGTTCCGCCACCAGCGGCGGAGGCAGGGTCAGGAAGCCGTTGAAGCCGGTGTCGATCACGGCTTCGATCTCTCTCTGCTGTCCCGCCTCCCCTCGCAGGGTAAGGGTCACGACCGCTTCGAGGTTGGCGTTCACCGCGCCCTCGATCATCCGGTCCTCCGCAGTGATCTGCCCCCGAAGCGGTACAGCGTCCGGTGTCCGACCCGTTCACACAGGACGTTGACAGCATGCGGGCGCTTCTCCCGCAAACTATCCGTTGCGGCGACCACGTTGTCGCCGATGGCCCATGTCCCGCTGTCCACGTCGATGGCGACCACTTCTCCGAAGTGGGCCGCTTCGACCTGTGGCCGGATGTCCTGCTCGTAAATCTCTTTGCCGAGGCGGGCCGTCTCCTCACGGGGTCGGCGTGTCCGAGTCTCCATCTCTTGCCGTCCACCTTCTAAGGCGCATTCTTACACCTCGGTTTCGGCGCTGCGCTAAAGTGCACACCTCCCAGGTGGCCGCCGTCTGCGCAGAAAGTGGGTAGCATCGTGGGAGGTCAAGTTGGTGATGGACAGTACCGTCTTTGGGATTCGGCTGTAGGCACAGGGGTGGCTCCAGTGGTTGGTTCGAATACTCTCGGATGGGCCGAGGTTGAAGCTGGGCAGTACCGTTTGCGAAATGTGGCTGGGGCCCGTACGGCGAGTCGAATGACCGGTTTGAGCCTTTTTGGTTAGGCCGCCTCAGGATCTCAACTCACGTGCCTCTGGTACCAAAGTGCAACGCAGGCGGCTAGGAGCGGGCTTCCAATTTGACCATGTCGTACCCTACGGACCGAAAGGGAAACGGTGCAACGGACCTGCCCACTCTTCTGAAGTCTACGACTAGCATTCAGCTCGGATCAGTCTTTGGGAAGGCAGGTCAGTGGATGTCCTGGCTGCGATGGCCCAACACCCCTCTACGCTTGGCAACGTTCCAGCCCGGTCTCACGGACCCAGAGGTCCGACAAGGTGAGAGGCACACAGCCACTCAGCTTGTTGCCATCGAGGTTCAGTGAGACCAGCTTAAGGGCACCCAATTCCGGCGGGAGCTCACCGCTTAACTGGTTGCCCTGAAGGTACAGTCCCTTCAGGCTGGGGAGGTTGCCCAACGCCGGCGGGATCGCCCCACTGAGCTGGTTGTCGCTGAGCCCTAGGACTTCCAGGTTGGCGAGGTTGCCCAACGCCGGCGGGATCGCTCCGCTTAATTGGTTGTCGTCCAGCCTTGCCCATCGCAACCAGGTGAGGTCGCCCAGCTCCCGGGGAAGCTCACCGCTCAACTGGTTGTACCGAAGGTCCAACACCCCTAGGTTAGCGAGGTCGCCCAACGCCGCCGGGATCTCCCCGCTCAACTGGTTGTTGCCGAGCCCCAGTTGCTGGAGGTTGGCGAGGCCGCCCAACGCCGCCGGGATCGCCCCGCTCAACTGGTTGCCCGCAAGGCCCAATTCGGTCAGGTTGGCAAGGTTGCCCAACTCCGGCGGGATCGCCCCCCTCAACTGGGTCCCACTGAGTACCAACACCCTTAGGTTGGCGAGGTTTCCCAACGCCGGCGGGATTGCCCCGCTCAGCTGGTTTTTGCCGAGCCACAGCACTTCGAGGTTGGCCAGAGCGCCCAAAGCCGCGGGAATCTCCCCGGTCAGATCGTTGCCGTAGAGATGTAACTCCGCCAAGTTGTCTAGGCCACCCAATTCCGGCGGTAGTTCCCCGCTGACCTGGTTGCTGTTGAGCCACAGCTCTTCGAGGTTGGTCAGGCTGCCCAGCTCCGCCGGCAGCACCCCGCTCAACTGGTTCTGCTGAAGCTCCAGCGTTCGCAGGTTTGAGAGGCTGCCCACCTCGGCCGGGATGGCCCCGCTCAACGCATTTTCCTTTAGCAACAGCACTTCCAGATTGGCGAGGTTGCCCAACTCGGCCGGGATCGTCCCGCTTAGCTGGTTGTCACTGAGGGTCATCTCCCTCAGGCTGGCGAGGTTGCCCAACTCCGGTGGCATTACCCCACTCAACTGATTGTTCCGAAGGTCCAATACGGTCAGGTTCACAAGGTTGCCCAACTCCGGCGGGATCTCCCCGCTCAACTGGTTGCCCCCAAGTTCCAAGACGGTCAGGTTGGCAAGGTTCCCCAACTCCGGCGGGATCGCCCCCCTCAACCGGGTGCCACTGAGGTCCAATTCTGTCAGGTTGGAGAGCTGTGCCAGCACCGGAGGTAACTCGCCGCTCAAATGCTTGGTATGCACTTGCAATGCCGTCACGCGCTGGGGTGTCCCACTCACCCGAACTCCGTCCCACTGGGCGATGGGGGTGAGCGCTGACCAGTTAAGCGAATAGTCGCCCCCCAGGGGGCCCCGCGCCGCCAGCAGAGCGCGGCAGTCGGATTGGAGCCCCGGGGTGGGGTCGACTTCCTCCACTGGAAGTAACGCGCATTCGTTGAACTGATTGCCGCTGAGGAACAGCCTTTCCAGGTTGACGAGGTTGGCCAATTCTGGCGGCAAACTCCCACTCAATTGGTTATTGCTGAGGTTCAGCTCCGTCAGATTGACGAGGTTGCCCAACTCCGGCGGGATCGCCCCACTCAACTGGTTGTCGCTGAGGTTCAAACTGGTCAGGCTGGCAAGGTTGCCCAACGCCGGCGGTATCGCCTCGCTCAGCCGGTTGTCGCTGAGGTTCAGCTCCGTCAGATTGACGAGGTTGCCCAACGCCGGCGGTATCGCCTCGCTCAGCCGGTTGTCGCTGAGGTTCAGCTCCGTCAGATTGACGAGGTTGCCCAACGCCGGCGGTATCGCCCCGCTCAGCCGGTTGTCGTTGACATCCATCCATAGGAGGTTGGTGAGGCCGCCCAACGCCGGCGGGATCGCCCCGTTCAACTCGTTATGGCTCAAGTACAAATCGGTCAGGTTTATAAGTTTGCCCAACTCGGCCGGGATCGTCCCGCTTAGCTGGTTGCCCCCGAGCCATAGTTCCGTCAGGGGGGAGAGATTACCCAACGCCGGCGGGATCTCCTCGCTCAACTGGTTGCCATGGAGGTCCAGTGACTCCAGGTTGGTGAGGTTTCCCAACCCTGGCGGGATCGCCCCGCTGAACTGGTTCCTTTCGAGGCTCAGAAGCTCCAGGTTGGAGAGGTTCCCCAACTCTGACGGGATCGCCCCGCTGAACTTGTTCACTCCGAGGTCCAGTGACGTTAGGTTGGGGAGGGCGCCCAACTCCGACGGGATCTCCCCGCTCAACAAATTGCCCCCGAGATTGAGTCTCCTCAGGTCGACAAGTGCGCTCAACTCCAGCGGGATCTCCCCGCTGAAACCATTCCTCCCGATGCTCAGGACTCTCAAGCGGGTGAGGACGCCTAGCTCCGTCGGGATCTCCCCGCCTAGTCGGTTGCCGTGGAGGTTCAACTCTGTGAGGTTCGCGAGGTTTCCCAACGCCGGGGGCAACTCTCCGCTCAACTGGTTGTCCTGCAGCCGCAGTGACTCCAGTTTGACGAGGTTGCCCAACTCCGGCGGGATCGCCCCACGCAGCTGGTTGTCACTGAGGTCCAGACTGGTCAGACTGGAAAGGGCGCCCAATTCAACAGGTATCTTCCCATCCAACCAACCACGTCGCACTCGAATTGCCGTCACCCGCTTTGGTGTCCCGCTCACGTGAACCCCGTCCCACTCACTGATGGGCGTCGTCGCCAGCCAGTTAAGGACGCTATGCGTCGACAGCGTGTCCCGCGCGGCCACCAGTGCGCGGCAGTCAGACAGCAACCCCGGGTTATTGGCCACGTCCGGCACTGCGATGGAGACGCATTCGTCGATCTGGTTTCCACTGAGCGCCAGAACTATCAAGTTGGCGAGGTTCCCCATCGCCGGCGGTATCTCCCCGATTAGCTGGTTGTTGGCAAGAAAAACCCATTCCAGGTTCGCGAGGTTGCCCAACTCCGGGGGCAACTCTCCGCTCAACCGGTTGTCCTGCAGCCGCAGTGACTCCAGGTTGGCGAGGCTCCCCAACTCCGGGGGCAGCGCCCCGCTCAGCTGGTTGTCGCTGAGGGTCAGATTGGTCAGGCTGGCAAGGTCACCCAACTCCGGCGGGATCGCCCCGCTCAGCTGGTTGTCGCTGAGGGTCAGATCGGTCAGGCTGGCAAGGTCGCCCAACTCCGGTGGGATCGCCCCGCTCAGCTGGTTGTCGCTGAGGTTCAGTTGCCGGAGGCTGGCCAAGTCGCCTAACTCCGGCGGTATTTCCCCACTTAGTTGCCTGGACTCCAGATACAAGCCCCTCACGCGATGAGGCGTCTCCCATATAGAGACGCCATCCCATTGCCAGATGGACGTGTCCGCCGACCAGTTAAGCGTGGCATTGCCCGCCAGGGTGTCTCGCGCCGCCAGCAGAGTGGTGCAGTCGGAGACCAGCCCCGGGTTGTCGTCGGCGTCCACCACAGCGACCCCTGTGACGCACTCGTCACTCCTCTTGGGGGTTGGCGATGCTTCGAGGGTGGGGGCAGGGCTATTGTCCTTTGCATTGGATTCTTGGATTGCGGCTGCCGTCGGAGTAGGTGTCAAGCCTCTATCAGAAATAGCGGTTTCCCGGGCCACGGCAGCCGTTGGAGTGGGTATAAGGCCACTATCAGTAGTACCGGTTTCCTGGGCCACGACAGCCGTTGGAGTGGGCGTAGGATTGCCAAGTTTCAGGCTTGCAGCGGGCGTCTGGGTGACGGTTGGCTCTCGGTGTTCTTGGGCCTCAGGGGCCGTAAAGGCAGAAGGTTCCTGCGACTCACAGCCAACGACCATGAGAACCACCGCCAGAATCGCGAAGAGGAAGCCCGTCCGTTTCTTCTCTGCCATACCTCGCATCCTTGTCCGTTGAGCAACACTGGCGCTGCCCCGGCAGGTCCCAGGCCCGCCGGTCAGCAAGCGCATACTCCCATGAAGATAATAGGGGATGTTCTGTGACGTGGGGGTGAATTATCGGTGCAAATCTAGGTGAACTTTCAGCGTAAGTCCTTCAATGGTGGCCAGACGACGTGGTGGATGCACCGCACTATCGTGCCGCGAGGGGTGCAGCCGTCAATCGGGCGGGGCATTCGGTACCGGGGGCCGCAGGCCAGGCGCCAGGAGACGGTCTCTCCCCCGGGCGCGGCCAGCCTGCGCATCGGCGAGAGCTTAGACTGGGGCACGGTGCCGCAGCGCCTGGGTGGCCCTGAACGGGGTCCTGCCACGGCGCGATCACCGCCCCCCGAGTGGGGGCAGGGGCGGGCTGGTTCGCCGACCTGACCGGAATGGCGGCCGCTGTGGGTCGCCGACATCGCCGGCCATGTGCCGCCGCCGGGGAGATCGTTGGGGCCGCATGCCGCCCAGCGCGCCGGCGGGTGATCGCGGGCCCGGGGCAAGAGTGCAATCGCCCCAAGGCCAGTTTAGCAGTGGGAGGCCTGTATGGGGAAACGGAAGGGTCGCAAGCGTGCAATGCGGTAGGTGAGAGGCCCCCTACACGTACGTATGCGGCAGCGGTGGTGCAGGCGTTCTTACCTAGTCTCTGGTTTCCCGCGGTGGGCGAATGCCCGTGTCATTGTCATTACCTCCCGAAGCGGCTTCGTGTTAGGCGGCCGAGAGGATGAGGAGGAAGGCACGGCGCAACCGGTCACGGGCGTCGGGGCCAGGAGCGTAGTGGATCCTGACCTCGCCCAGCTGCGTGCGGTCTTTGTGCTCCGTTGGAGTCTTGGGAGGCTGGCGTTCCTTCTTCATCGCTGCCGCCACTAGTTCCGCGAATACCACTGAACTATACAGCAGGGACTCCAGCCACGCGACGATATCGCTCTTCCGCCATTGGACGGCGCTTGGTTCATCGTGTACGGGCCGCGGGAAGAAACCAGGGTCCGTGTGTCGATAGATCGACGAGCGCGCCAATCTCGTGCTCTCCTCCCTCTGTGCCTACCGATCACGTTGTTGCGAAGAGGGTAGCATCGTGGGGAGGCCGACGTTGACGTAGGTAATGTGCTTCTCGCGTTGTGGCTGGGATCGATTCGACCCTTTCAAATCGAGGTTTCCTGGGAACTTATGCCTCGAGCTCGATCCGGCCTTGGTCGACCATGACTTCTCACAGGTCGATGAACGTTCCAGGCCACTCACCCATGGGCTTGTGCTAACGTTGCATGAGGCGCGGTCCGGCTGGTCATAGAACAGCGCCGGAACACCCTGTTTGCGTCGGACACTCCTTCCGCCAAATCCCTCCCTGATGCCACGGCTTGACCCAACAACGGCCCAGAGTAGCAGCTATGGTTGCTTCATTGACAGTGCGTTCCCGTTCAAGTATCTGCTTAGGAGCGTCTAGACAACTCCCTCAGACCCCATTTGAGGGACTGAGGCTGACCGCAAGGGCACTGGCATGTTACTCTCACCTACAGTCCAAACGTATCGGGAGCAGGACAAGTAAGTGGAGTTATTTCATCGCAAGGCTTGCACCAAGACAAGAACGGCGCTCGCTTCCGTCTTGTTGCTCGAGCCCGCTAGCGCTTCTGCGACGGAACAGGCCATGCCCCGCGATGGGATGTACTTCCTATGAAGGCATCTTGTGCACCCCTCCCAGCGCTTCTGACCTTTTCAATCAAAACTACGGCGGCCGGGGTATTTTGTTTGTATGGGCGCCTCGCATCAGCCAATCGTGACGCAGCTGCGGCATCCTTGGCCTGCAGCATTGCATCACGTCGGTTGATGGATAAGAGGCTTTTTGGACTGTGGCACTGCCGTGCGATTGACGGCATAGACGAGGCACTTGACAACGTTGCCGCAAGAGTCCTTCAACAGTCGCTTCTTGAGAATGTTGGAACGCCAACTGAACCAGCTGTAGAGGAGCATCTATATGGCCTCGTTGCTGAGGCCATATGGCAGGCCGTTGTAGCCAACAAGGATGTCGGTCTTGGTATCCCAATCAGAGTGGAAAGTCATGACTGGTCTGTGGCGGATCCAGGCGGCGACGGTTTGACTGTATACGAATCAAACGGAGGCTATTCCTACAGATTATGGGAGTCTAAGTTCCATGGCACTGGACGTCCACTTACGGATACGGTCAACACTGCGTGCAGACAGGTTAAGGATCGTGCCCTCGACTACTTGGCTCGGTTTTCACTGGTAGCCCAATACCTTAGTGATGATCACCAACTTGCCACGTTTTATGCCCGAATCGCCGAGCTTTGGGCCGATAAAGATCCCTCTGCCGGTGTTGGCATAGTCGTCGGGTCTGACGTTTCACCAGCGACGGGAGAACATGGTTGTTTCAACAATGTGACAAGCTACTTCGACTTACCTTCAGACCAGCATCAGGGAAACCTGAACCTTGTCGATGGCTTCCCTAGTCTGGCTGAAGAAGTAAGAAGAGTGCTTTGGAAGGGTTGTGGGTTGTGGATCGGGCACTAAATATTGACCTTCTGACTAACGCCGTAGGCGATCACCCACGGTTGCCATCTCCTGACGATCTCCGAACCCTGCTTTCCACTGCTGAGATTGGCCTGTTCACCCGCCAAGCCGACTTCGACCCGCAATTGCTTGATGTTGCATGGTATCTGCAATCCGTAGCCACGGCTCGGGAGGACCTCCAAGTCTATGACCTCCAACGACAACGGCAAGCCCATCAGGTCTCCGGACACGTCTTTGATCTCGCTCTCCAAAGCGGGGACCTGACAGAATTGGAAGTGTTGCAGTACACACTTGCGGCGCAAATTGCATACATCGGCGGGCAGTTGACGCCAAATGCTGCTGCGCTCGCACGTCGGATTTCGATAGTCCGTGAACCCGAACAACTAGATGACCCTGGAGTCGTCTCACTTCAAGCTGGGGTCTTGATGCTGGCGCTTGACCGTCCTGCTCTTTACCCATTACTTCAAACAAGGGCCAACCAGCTAGACAGCCTAGTTTCTGAATTTGGCAATGTCGAAGATTCCAAATACGCATCAACTGACGGCGTCATAAGGGGGACTCGAGCTCTAACGGATTTCCTTACCTACGGCCGCAATAATTCGTTGGACAGCGCGCGGGGACAATTCAGGCGAGCGCTTGAGACTCTGGGTGCGCCGAGTGATGTCGAATCCAGATGGGTAGCCGCGCACCTCCTGAGGATTTCAGACGGATTGGAGGCTGCCGCCGTATGGAGTGTTCTTCCTCCCAACCTACCAAGTGCAGCACGGGCAATGACTCTGGGGGACCCGCCGGTCCTACAACTTTGGCCTCCACAGTTGTCGTTTCTCACACCTGACGCACCTGGCGGTGTGTCGCCCCTCCACCCAACCGCCCGGAGAATTATCCTCTCCTTCCCCACTAGCGCCGGCAAGAGCCTATTGGCTCAACTCTTCGTAACAACCCACATTGTTGAAGGCACTGGCGACGTATGTGTCGTCGCTCCTACGCATAGCCTTTGTCGCGAGCTTAGTGTTTCGCTCAGGCGACGCCTCCTTACACTCGGACACAATTGCATGTCGAACCAGACATAGGACTTGGAACCTCCAAGCCAGCTTCAGCACGAGCCGTTGTCATGACCCCTGAGAGGCTTTCTAGCCGATTGCGTAGTGATCCCGGGGGCCTGCTAAGCGAGTTCGGAATGTTTGTGATCGATGAGGCGCACCTTGTTGCTGATCGAGAGCGTGGTTGGAGACTCGAGGAAACACTCTCTCTCCTGCATCACCTTACGAAGACTTCGCACCACAGGATACTGGTGCTATCGGCAGCCCTTGGAAACCAAGCTCACGTGACAGCATGGCTGGATTCGGGCAACGGAGTACTCTCACGGCATGTAGATTGGAGGGGGCCTCGGCGCCTTGCCGTTGTCTATACGGCTAGGGCAGATGGGAGCTCGGTGAGCGATCAACCCCCATCGGGCAATACTCTTGCGCGACGCTTCATCCCCCTCAAGGGCCTGGTACATCTCCGAACCGGGCTTTCCGGCTCATTTCGTCGAGGAGAGTTCTCGGAATCCGTTGGCACGTTGGTAATGCGTCAGCAGAAGAATGGGGTTTGGGTCCGAGACTCTTCACGGAGCACCACTCAGCATGGTCAACTCTTACCGCTGATCACCCATGTCCAGTCTTCGGGTTCCGTCTTGATCGTTGTGTCGACCAAGGGCTCCGCACAAAGGCTTGCCGAGAGGATTGCCAACTCTATGGAAGATGACCCTACCTCTTTTGCATTGACTGATCTAGTGAGAACGAGGCTCGGGTCTGAACACCCGCTAACGCGAGTAATCGCCAAAGGTGTTGCGTTTCATCATGCGGCGCTTCCTATCGATGTTCAGTCTGAAATCGAGGAGGCTGTCCGAATTGGTCAAATCAATTGCCTAGTCGCAACCACTACGTTGACTGAGGGTGTCAACCTTCCATTCAAGAGCGTAATTGTAGCTGAGCGCGGCTATAGAGACTCAGAGGGGGTCGTCGAAGTTGTAGATAGTGCACGCCTCCTCAATGCCATCGGACGGGCAGGTCGAGCGGGGCGCGAAACCGAGGGTTGGCTGATACTTGTGGAGCATGCCACCTTTAACCGTTCAATGTTCCGCCCTCTTGACCAAACTGCAAGGGACCTGGACATGCGATCCACCATGACGTCAGAAGAGGCATTGGCTCAGTTGGCGCGACTGGAGGAGAGTGCAAGGGCACAAGAAGACGCCATTTTTGCTCACTTTGGTTCAGAAGCAAATGGATTCGTACGCTCCGTATGGCTTATCGCGCAAGCTTTAGCGGAGCTTGGTCGGTCCGCGACCCTTGACGATGTACTGGAGGCACTCACGTCCACCCTCGCTTGGCAACAGTTGGACGAGAACAGCAGAGTGCAATGGCGCGAGATTGTGACACGAGCATTTCGTGCTTTCTCGGTGCTGCCGGTTGACCGACGCAGAAGATGGACGCAGTCTGGAATGTCGCTTCCCAGTGCTGCGACACTAGAGGAAATCACATTAGAAGTGCTCAATTCGATAACGTCCGACATTGCCGAAAGCGAGCCGCCGTTGGCCATTTCGATGATCCTTGGTGAAGGGCGTCTTGAGAAAGTCCTTCATTTGTCCGAAAACCGAAGAATGGGCTTCAAGGAGATCCGTAACGCTCCGAGGGATAGTCTCCTTCCCGTTGACCTAATGATGCTTCTCATTGATTGGGTATCCGGAACAGATCTTCAAGACCTAGCAGACAAGTACTTGGCCTCTGTTCAAAATGAAGACTACCGATACGAACAGCTTGTAGAGTTTGTCGCGTCTGTCTTTGAGCACCATTTGCCTTGGGCTCTAAATACCTTGGTTGACTGGGTGAACGAAAACCTTGAGAAAGAGGCGATTCCCTACAGCATACCGAATGATCTCGCCGCGTCAGTGCACTATGGCGTCGCTACAAGAAGTGCTCTGAACCTCATGTTGGGAGGCGTACGCTCCCGAAGGCTTGCCAACCGCGTAGCAGAGGATCACCGAGCGGCTGGCAGTGAATTCGCGGACATGTCCCTACGTGAATGGGTTGCGAGTCAGAGCATTGCGGCGTGGCGAGAGAAGTTCGATGCTTCTCCCACGGAGATAGCCGACCTATTGGCTTTCGCGAGAGACCCGAGCCTACGACTTGTAAACGAGGTTCTTGAAGGCGAAGAATACACAATTGCATACGACGAACGCGTGCCAGTTTATGAAGAGGCCACGGCTAGACTCACGTATGAGCCGAATCAACTGGCACCTGCGCCAATTGCAGTCTACGTGAATGGCGAAATCGTAGGCACCGTTGGACCAGATCACCATGATGACGTCTTGTCACTTCTTGCAATAGGGATCCCCCTCGACATTCGTGTTTTGCCCTCTTGGTCCGGGCCCTCAGTTGTGTTGCGATTAGCTTCCGAATCCGACACCTAGTGCTTGTTTCACCTTACTTCCACAGATGCCAGCAACATTTCGGTCTTTCGTTCTGAACTCCTGAATCAAGACTCGACACGAAGGCCAAGCCGCGTCTTGTCAGGATGAGCGGAGTGAAGTGGTGACTAGGGGACACCGAGTCCGCCTAAACGAGCCCGTCCGAGCAGACTATGCGAATCACCTGGGGCTCGACGCTCTGAGCGACTTCAGCTTCATCGGGTGGGTTGAGACGGTAGCGCTCTCGGAGGGCCTCAAGGCGAGTCACGAGTGCGGGGCCCTCGAGCTGCATATTCCTGATTTCGCCCAAAGCGCTCTCAACCTGCGGCGACACGTCACTTAGGAATATCTGACGCAACACGTCGATCCGGCTCACAAAACTTGTTTCCTCACTCGCCTCACGAATGGCGATACCGAGGTGGCGAGAGATATAGCGACGAACTCTTGTGTCACGCGTCCTTCTAGCTCTCCCGAGCCGACGTTGGAAGTCCGCGAAGAATGTTTCGAACGCTGCCATTACGCGTTCATTCGTGTCCTGTGGCAGCTGTTGTGCTGGCGTGTCGGGGCCACATTCAGCCGCCGCGATGAGTTGGGCAGGACTGATAGCACGCGGTTGCAGGTTGCTGTCGACGGCGTAGCAGCTCTTAACCCCGCCCGCGCTTAGCAGAACCAGAGTCTCCCCTGGTTTGGGGTCGTCAAAGGGAGTAGCAATCGAAGTCAGGGTCGTCGGCGAGATCAGAGGGGCCTGCATCCCGTCAACAGCAAGCACGGCTTGGGCGTACTGCTCGTTCGAGGCTTCAGGCTGCTCTTCGTGCACCGACAGGGCCGACCTTATGCCGTCCGGCAACCGCGTGATTGTTTGCCACAACGCCGGGTCCTCTTCCTGTATGCGCTGGAGCAACGTAATCGCACGCTGATTGGCAGCCACCTCATCAAGCCCGTCATCCATCTCCGGTAGGGCCTTTTCTTGGTATATGCGATACATCGCTCCAGTGTTCAGGCGCTCAGAGTCGGAGAGGAGCTTGCTGTCCAAGCCGATGAGGTCATGGAAGGATTGAATGCGTCGGTGAAGCCGCTCCGTCAGGGACAGTTCGGCATCAACTGCGAGGTCGGGCCACATGTTGTGCAGGTTGATGACTTCATGTTCCGTGCCGATCCGGTCGACCCGCCCGAACCGTTGGATGAGGCGCACAGGGTTCCAGTGCAAGTCATAGTTCAGAACGCAGGCACAGTCCTGCAAGTTCTGGCCCTCGGAAACGACATCCGTGGCCAAGAGCACTTGTATCTCCGGCCCAGGCATAGACTCCCGTGCTCCCAGGTTCCACGTGGGCGAGAATCGCTTGACGACGCTTTCTGCGACGTTGCTGGTGCTACCAGTCAAGCGCGCGATGTGTGCCAGGTCCCCGCCAGGATTGAGCTCCCTGTATAGGTATTCCACTGTGGTTTCTGCTTCGGAGAAGATCAACACCTTCCCCGACTTCACCTCCGGCCTGGCGAGAAACTCCCGGAGAGCCCGCAGCTTGTCATCGTCTTCTGGCCCGATTTCTTTAACACGGCCGAGGATGCTCTCCAAGACCTCGTAGTCGGCATCCAGGTCTTGGCTCCATCTATCGGTCTCGAAGTCGTCGGTCGCATGGACTAGCTTGTCTCGCCCGCTTCCAGCCTGCTGTCGACGCTGTTCTTCCTGGGTAAGAACCTCCAACAAATCATCGACATCGAACGACTGGCCGGCCAACATGCGCGTGGCCGTGCTCCCGATGGGAACGAAGCCGGCATCCAGCGCCTGTCGAAAGTTCCGGTTGCTTGTAAGGAGGGAGGTCAATGTGGAGCGAAATGCCTCAATGCTCGACTCCAGCCTCTTCAGTAGCAGGACACCCATAAGCCGGGCGATCCTGTCCCCCGCACGGAAGAGGTCACGGTACTCTGCTTTCCCTTTCGCTGCTTCCTTGATGTACTCCGTCGCACGATACCGAGCGGCCTGATGGTCAAGGATTAGCGATTGTAACTCGTCGAAGGGGCCTGCCTTTGCGTACACCTTGTCCAGCCGGTACTCCACGTTGTCGAGCACTGGTTCGGGGAAGCGGACTGGCTTGCCGTCTATCTCCGCTGTGTCTCCATACAGGTCACGGATGTCCTTGCGTCGGCGACGCACAAAGACGGGCATGAGCACTTGGTCGATTTCAGCCTTTAGAACACCTGGCTTGGTGGGAGGCAGAGGCGGCGCCCCTCTTGATCCGGCCGCCTGCCATGCGCTGTACGCAGCCTCGTAGTTCTCATACTCGGCACGGTACACCAGCCACAGCTGGGCGTTGTGGAAGTAGGACTCAAGACTGATTGGTTCGATATTCAGGTCGTGTTCGGTGTCGTGGAGAAACAGGCGGAGTTGGCGGTAAACGTCCATCGGCCCAAGGTTCTGCGGTGTGGCGCTCATAAGGATGACCTTGTGCTCACTCGACTCCAGGTAGCTGGCGAGCCCCCTGGACCGCTGGTTGATGTTGCGAAAGTTGTGCGCCTCGTCCACCAGCACCGGCCCCCGGTTGCGGTACATTTGCTCGAGAACGACTCCTTGCCCTGGCTGAGCGACATCTACGTAGCGGCCCAACTCTTCATCGAACTCGGAGTCGGCCGGCGCGCCTATCATGCTGTGTGAGACGACTTCCGCACCTAGCGCGAACCGCTCGTTGAATCGCTCCCACATCGGCTTGAGCCTGGCTGGGCAAAGGATGAGAGGCGGGCCATCGTTGGGATAGCTCATGCGAAGCTGGTGCAGGAGCTCGGCGCCGACGAAGGTCTTGCCCAGCCCGACCACATCGCCGATGTAGCAGCCGCCGTATTGCCTGATCATCGAGAGCCCGCGACGCACCGCATCCAACTGGAAATTGGCCAGCCCCTGGTCACGCGGGGGAACTGTCAGTTGTCCGCTTCCCGCATCGGTGTAGTACAGCTCATACAGCGCCTTCAGATACACGTGGTACGGCGGGGTCTTAGCCAGCGCCCACGAGCGTTCCAACTCGGCGACTAAGGCACCGCTGATGTCCTCAGACTCCTTCCACAGGGCGTCGAACCATTCACGCAAGGCTTCCATCTCCGCGTCACCAGTAACGCGAACGTTGAGCTCAGTATTGCCGGTAAACCCTGCAAGGGTGAGGTTGGAGGACCCCACCACCGCGGAGCCGGGTTCCGCGTGATTCTCATACCAGCAGAGGTACGCCTTGGCGTGCAGGGGGCTCCGCAAGTAGGCCCGCACCTCCAACTTGCCTTGCGCCACCATGTCCCTCAACTTTGAAACCGCCTCCTCCGAGCCCCGCTGCTGTGGGAGCACTGCGATGCCTTCAGCAACGTGTTCGATGGTCTCCTGGGCAATCTGGCTTCGTTGGCTGCGTTGCACGAGCGAATCCGCACGCAGCCGCGCGCTCAGCGCTTGCTGCTGCTGCAGGCCGAGCGCGACTTCGTCCAGCACTTGCCGGTCCGTGCGCCCTACCAGGATGCGAACCTTGCCCAATCGAGCAAAGTCGTCGGCCACTGCCTCAAAGCCGCTGATGAAGAAGTAACCGACGGCAATGTCAGCACTCGCCGAGCTGCCCAGCATCTCTTTGAGACGGGCCAGCAGCGTCGGCTCCGTCGTGGCGTGAAGGATGTTCAACGCAGCACATCCTTGGCGGAGTAATGTGCGGAGGTCATGCGGGGTCCTCTCGCAGCAGGGCACGGAAACCTGCCCTCTCAAAGTCCCGGTCGTAGGCCAAGGCCTCCGTGATGCCCCGTTCCTCCATGGCAAGGAAGCTCGCGCAGTCCGTTAGGCTCCACCGCTGGTCGCTGCGCGCGGCATACCGCTCGACGGCACCTCGGAACTGTACCGCCGTCTGCGGGATGATCTCGATGTTGGGGTTCCTTTCCAGGTCACGCACCATCTGTACGGCATACAGCCGCCGAAACTCCCCCGCGGCTGCCATGAAATCGAGGGTCTCTGCCAACACAGACTGTGTGGTGACTAGCTGAGCGTCCTGCAAGGTGCTGGAGAGGGCCACCGCCCTTTGGTGCAACGCATCTTGCGGGTTCCACAGGGCGATCCAATGCCCGGCATCCACGAAGACTAGTCGCATCTGTCCTCTTCCTTTGGATGCCCGTACAAGTAGTGCTTATGGTTTCTGGAACCATCGGTAGGAAGGGATGCCCATTCCTCCGGGGGAATGGTATTCTCCATCTCCTGGACCAGAGCCAGCACGCTGGCTAACGGCCCCCCGGCGTTCTGTACTTCCGCCTTTGCGCCATTGTCCTCTTCCACCGACACCGTCACCTCGGAGCCCTCCTTCAAGTCCAGAGGCTCCAGCGGCGTCAGCACCCCATTGGAGTATCGCGCTCTCACGTGTGTCGTCATGCCATGCACCTTCCCTATCGGCCCCTCCGGCTTCCTTAGGGTCGCCAGTAGTGTTGGAGGTATAGTGGAGTAGAGGATGTTCATCTCATTATATCCATGGGCTGGAAGCTAGTCAGCCTAGAGGAAATGCTGTCCTGCGTGATCTGTGAAGGCATCCGCATCGCGTATGTATCGCAGGACGGTCGCAGGGTCAGTATGGCGGGTGACGGCCATGATCTTGTCTAACCGGGCATTGTGAACAGCCGCACTGGTGACGAATCCTGCCCTCAACGAATGTCCTGCTATGTTCTTGGGATCTAGCCCGATTTTGGTGGCGTAGTATTTCAGAATGCGCGGGACGTCGCTGTGGTGCATGGGATTGCCGCGCAGGTGCCCGCCACGCCTCATGGACTGGAATAGTGGGCCCTTCGAGATACCGGCAGCGTCAAGCCACGAATGCAGATGTTCTATTGGGCGGATACCTTGTCCGTCCACGATTGCTATCTTCTGCCCGCGCCCGTGCTGGTCTGTCTTGGAGTGCTGAATCGTCAGCCAAATGCGCGGCGCCTCCGTGGCTGTGGGATCTATGAACTCTACATCCTCGACCATCAGCCCACAGATCTCCGACCGGCGTAGCGCCCCTGCGAAACCAAGTGCGATGATTGCAGCATCCCTCTTACCTATGAGAGAAGTGGGGCATGATTTCAACATCGCGGTGATATGGAATTCGCGAAATGCTTCCACCTGACGCGGTGAGGATCCCTTGAGCCTTGCGAGCCCTTTGAGCGTCGACTGTACCGATGGGTGTCCCGTAGGCGATGATTGCCCGGCAGCGAGGTATTTCTTGTTCACCGCGCTCTTGTAGAGCAACACAGTGCCCATTGAGGGAGTCACCCCACTTTGTGGGTTGGCCTGAGTGGCCAGTTGGACAAGAAAATTGACGACGTCACTAGGAGATGCGGCAAGAGGATCGGTAATGTCTCCTGCAGCACAGAAGTCGATGAACTTTTTCCATCCCTTTTGATATGCCGTCTTGGTGTTGTCAGCCAATTCGGATGGGAGCTCGTCCACTGACACCCCTATTCCTGTTGCTGTCCGGTCTATCATCCTGGCCTCCCTGCTTTTGGCACATGACTACAGGTTGTCCGTGCGTATGGGTTCTGCAAGCATGGCTTTGCTGGATGACAAGAATGGTAGGCTCAAGTGCTTCAACTGGGCGAACATGAGTCACGCCCTGGGTCTTCATCGCACGGATATGCGATTTATAGAGGAATAACCACTGGTCTCAATGACGCCTTCATCATTGATAACCAGACTAAAGAGGCACTGGTAGCCCAAGACCCCAAGTCCGCCGAGATACTCAAGCCAGTGCTGCGGGGAAGAGACATCCAGCGATACCAAGCACACTGGAAAGGGTATTGGCTTATAGCCACCTTCCCTGCTCTTGGTCTCAACATCAACGACTATCCGGCTGTCAAGGAGCATTTGCTTTGCTTTGGCAAAGCACGATTAGAGCAGTCAGGGGTAACGTTGCCTAATGGGTTTATCTCTAGGGGCAAACCCCTGCCTAACGCCAGCAAAGCAAGGAAAAAGACCACGAATGCGTGGTTCGAAATGCAGGATACCTGCGCTTACCACGAGGATTTCAAGAGAGAGAAGCTGTTTTGGATGGATATGACCGCGCGAGGTAGATTCAGCTACTCCAATGATGAAATGTTCTGCAACGACAAGGGCTTCATGATGACCGGTGCGTCTTTGAAATACCTGTGTGCAGTCCTCAACAGCACCTTGATCGCCTGGCTAATGAAGACCGCGGCATTGACAACTGGCATGGGGCTGCCTCAGTGGAAGAAGTTCGCAGTTGAGCGCATCCCAATCCCAAGCCTCACTCCCGGCAATCAGCGGCTGTTCATCGAAATGACTGATCAGATCATTCGAGTCAAGGTGAAGGATCAGGCGTCCAACACATCATTGACTGAAGCAGAAATTGATAAGAAGGTGTATCAGCTCTACGGGCTAACTCCGCAGGAGATTTCGGAAGTCGAAGAACACCTTTAGGCCCATTTGCATCTGGCCCGGCGGGCCGCTGCTCTTGCAAAGGTAGTGAAGGACCCAAGAACTTCAGCTACTGGCCATCCACTGAATTTCATCCTCAGTAAGGCCGTACAGAGCATAGATTAGTCGATCAATGTCCGCCTCTAACTCTCGCGTATTCCCCTTGACACTGCGGGCATGCAAAACCTTGTCTACAAGCTGGATAAAAGGCCGCTGCCTCGTAGTGTCAATTGTGGGAACGGGAATGCGATCGACTGTGAATCTAACCCACCTAGTGGTACCCATCCCTGAATTGAGTGCGCTGCTCCCCATGAACCAAGTCACGAGGGTGGAGTTAAGTACCGCGCATAGGTATTTGATCGAATCCCCTGTCATCATGTATGCAGAATTCACACAGAACATCTCGCTGGCGTCGTACGCGAACCTGCCCTGTTCAGTAAGGTCTATCCAGAAGAGCTTCTCCTTAGTGAACTCTGCGTGGTAAGCGCAGTTACGAAGGTTATACGGTGTCCGTCCCTTGTCGTATCGCTTCTCCAATTGCTCGTATTGGCCGTCGAGGTAAGTCTTTATGGCAGGGTAGTCATTGATCTCAATCGGCGGGACACCGTCATATCCGTTGTGAGTGTCGATGAGCCACATGCCGGCCCATTTCGCTCGATAGCGCTCAATGTCTCGGCCTCGCAGTACGGGCTTGATGATGTCCTTGGATCGCGGGTCCTGTGCGATCAATCCCTCTTTAGTCTGGTTATCGATGATGAAGGCGTCATTGAAGCCGGTCTTTATCCCGTAGTTAATCGCAATATCCCAATCTTTCAGCGGTGTTCCCACAGCCAGCATCTTCTCTAACACGCCCTGCTCCAAAGGGGACAAGATGCTCCAGGGTGCCTCACTATTGGGCCGCACGCGGCCCCATAGGACTTCGGCGGGTGGGACTTGCTTGGAGGGTAAACGGTCCATGTCGACGCCGGGGAACACCGCGCCGGCACCCCCCGTCCGCAGCACCAGCACGCCGGAATCCACGATGGCCGCCTCGAAAACGTCCTTGCCCAGCTCCAGCAGTCGCAGGGGTGTGTGCTCATCGGAGAAGTAACGGCGGGTGGACCTGCCGTACTCCGCCTTGAGCCAACTGTTTGAAGAGATGTATGCCAGCAGGCCGTTGGCGGGCTTGAGCGCCTGGCAGCCTCGCTCGAAGAAGAGTTGGTAAATGTCCCCTGTTCGGGCGAAGGTCTTGTAGCCGGTGCTTTTGTATTTGTTTGCCAGGCGACCCTCATTAGTCTGCAACTGCACGTAAGGAGGATTCGCGATGGCGATATCGAACCCCCGCCGCTTAGTGAACACCTCCGCGAAATCAACCCGCCAGTCGATAGCATTCTCCGGGGCAGGTGTGTCAGCTAGTGCCTCCCGCAATTCGTCTTGCACCAGCTCGATCTCGTCTTTCAGATCGTCCTTGCCCGTCGTGGCCGTCATGTGATTCGCCTTGAGATCGGCGAGCTGGTCCGCGACCTGCATTGCACGGTACCGGAACAGGTCACCGTAGTTGTCCGCGCTCGGGTCTGGTCCCAGCAGGCTGTCGCCGCAGAGCACCTTGAAGTCCAGGTTCGGCAGGGGCGGCGGCTTGTCCCCCTCGTACTCTATGGCCAGGGAGAGCCACAGCCGCAGCATGGCGATGTTGACGGCAAAGTCGTCGATGTCCACGCCGTAGAGGTTGCGCTCAATGATGTGCAACTTCAGGTCATAGATACCCTTGGGGTCCGCGCCCACGTTGAAGAGGGCGGTCTGCAGTTCCACCAACTCCTGCATCATGCCCAGCAGGTAGGCGCCAGACCCACACGCGGGATCGACGACCGTCACCTCCTCCAGCGCCCCGGCCACCTTGCGGGCCGCCGCGACAGAGGAGATGCCGGATGCGTCGCGCTGGTCCACGAACCGCGCGATGGCCTCCGTGGCGACATCGATATCCTGCCCCTCCAGGTACCCCTTGAGCGCCTCGCGGCACATGAACGCGACGACAGGGCGAGGCGTGTAGTATGCGCCGGAGTCGTGCCGGCCGGTGACCAGCTCCTCGAACACCTTGCCCAGCATCTCCGGGTCCACCGCTACCTCCACGTCAAAGGGCGTGGATTCCATCACCGTGAAGTTGAAGTGATCGAACAAGTCGCTCAAGATAGGTTCAATGGCCTTATCGGGAACGACGGTGACAGACTCGCCTGAAGAGAACAACACCCGGTCGTCCAGTACGGACTTCTCGAACAGGCCGCCGTTAAGGAATGGGACGTTTCCGATGAGCCTGTCGGCCTCCGCTTCAGCCGTGGTGTCTTGGGAGCGGGGATTGTTCAGCCCCTCGAAGAAGAGAAGCCGCAGCCGGTCAAGGTAGAAATTCTCGTGCTCACCCTCTGTGGCCTGGTAGTCGCGCCAGAGGGCGTTCAGGTAGTCCTTGTCGCCCTTGAAGCTGAGCCACCCCTTGCGGGATAGGAAGTAGACAAACATGAGCCGGTTGAAAAGCGTCTGGACGAACCGGCGCTGATCTTCTTTCCCTGCCTCATCAGAGCCGAATCCCGTTACTCTTTCCTTTGCGGCCTCGAACAGTTCCTTGTACTTGGCGAAGAAATCCTTGGTGACGCGCTCAACGTCGAAGGCCTTGTCGAGGGCTAGCTGAATGCTGCCGCTCTCCAGATTATTCCAGTAGATGTTGGATACCTGCTGGATCGCAGTACGGCGAGGCAGATCCCGCTCAACCACCATGCGGCGAAGGACGGGCCTCACGCCTTCGAAGCTCGGATACACGAGATGCAACTGGCTGGAGGAGGGATTGGATACGACTAGAAGCAAGTCTCCGCCGAGTTGCTCCGAAACACTCTTGGCGGCCGCGGCCAATTCTGCCTTCCGCGCTCGGTCCGATGTCTCTGCCTCCATCGCCAGGAACACAACGTGCACTCCACCCGAGTGAGCCACGCGTTCCACTGATGCCGGCAGACCGGCGCTTTTCGCCCCGCCGCCAAGGTCCACTGGCCCGAACGCCGCGTCGAAGTCCAGCACTTCAACGAACAACCCGCGTACAGCCTCAGCCCGCGCATCCGCCGACGCCCGGAAGATCCCCTCTATACGGCTCTCCACCTCTACCGCATCTTCTCTGCTTCGAATCGGCATCTACTCGCAACCTCTTTCGCTTTATCCTCATTGGGATTTGACCTGCATTGTTGTTGAATGTTCGTTCTTTAGCAACTTCCCGCAAACAGATGCCGGTCCTCTTGAGCTGCCCGTTGGTCATGCCTGTGCCAGTCCTGTTCGCCGGCGCCAAGAGAATCTACCAATCCGTCGCCTTCCTCACTCAGTGGAGTACAATGAGCTGGCCCAGTGCGATGAGCATCCCCGGGCGATTTTAGGTAACCCAAATGTCAATGATTCAGGGAAGACGGTTTCAGCAACACATTTAACCTTCTGAGACCACCGTCAAGCAATCTATCTCGCCGACTGCAAGGAGGCCCGCGTGCACACGGACATTCTCTCTCCAAAAAACCTGTTCCAGAAGGATGTACGCTATATTATCCCACCCTTCCAACGTCCCTATGTCTGGTCCCAGGAAGATCAGTGGGAGCCTCTTTGGGAAGATGTTCGCAACGTAGCCGAGAACTACTTGGAGGAACTCGAACGGTCAGGCAACGACGAAATCCAGGCAGAGCAACGGACCAGTCCACACTTCCTTGGTGCTGTCGTGCTGAAGCAGGTGCCTACAGCGGCCAAGGACATCGACCAACGCGAGGTCATCGATGGTCAACAAAGAGTGACGACCCTCCAGCTCCTTCTGGACGCCATACAACAGATTTGCGAGAAGTCCGAGCTTCCATACCTCAAAAGGGTAGCGAGGCGTTTGGCCAAGCTTGTTATCAATGATCAGGAACTCGTTGGCGATGATGAAATTCACGTCTTCAAGTTGTGGCCGACTAGGAGAGACGGAGAAGCATTCAGGCACGCCATATAGGTTGAGGGATCCTACACACATCAGTGGCTCTGTTCAGATTAAGACTAAACGTCTTCTCTGAGCTCGCTGCATCAAAGTACATTTGGGGTATGATGTCGACATGGCTGCATGCGACTACAGGCGGACACAGCCGTATGAGTTCTCTATGTTGGCTTTCATCGAGAATCACCCCAACTGAGGTCAAACATGATAGATACAGATTTGCTGGACCTCATCAATAGCGGGAATGCATGGATCCTTGTAGGAAGTGGCGTCTCGGTGGATGCTGGGTTGCCCTCTTGGGCTAACCTTGTTGGGTTAACTCTAGCCGGGCTGGATTCGGAGCAACAACAGAAGATCCGGGCAGATAGTCGATTTAACAGGGCGAGAGAAGCGAAGAACTATGGTCAGTGCTTCCAACGAATGCAGGAAATAGCGAGCCACGGTTCCGTGGCCGCAGCAGTAGCCGAGTTAGTATTCAGGGAGAGCAACAGACCTGGTTACCTGACCAGACTTTTGGTCGACTGGCCAGCCGCTGGCTTCTTGACCACAAACTACGATAACCTCCTTGAATTGGCACTTGAAGAAAGTGGCGCTCGGGGGTGGATACCGGTTGGGAATCGAGCTGACGAAGTCAAGAAGGTATCAGGAGACGTACAGAACATTGTTTGGCACATTCATGGCTCCGCGCACTTGCCCGAATCCGCGTCCAAACTGATCCTCGGGTCGGTCGACTATGACGATTTGTACCTAGAAGACTCTCCACTTCAACAGCAACTGAAAGCTTTCTTTACCCAACGCAGGCTCTTGTTCGTTGGATTCGGATTGCGTGATCCACACATTATGAGACTATTGCGATTGGCAGGCCGTTACACAGTACCGGAACGACCTATCTACGCCTTCTTGGGGTCACGGGCGCCTGAGGAGGACGAGAATGAAATCCAGGAATTACGGGAACACTACAACATCGAGGTGAAGCCCTATCGCGTCGTTGAAGATGCCCATAGGGAGCTGATTGAACTACTTGACGTCTACAGCTCGATGGTTGTCAGGAGATCAGTAACATACGGTCAACATCCGGCGTCGGTCCCATCTTACGATCCGGATACAACGGGATTGTTGATCTACAACACACTTGTCCTCCAGAACCCTCATGGATTACACGGCGAAACACTAAGGCCAATGCTATCGGCACGTGTCCTTTCAGTTGCTGAGCATCGTGACACAGTCACACTTGACGACCTTTCTTCAGACGTAGGGCGAATAGCCTTTCGCCTTGCCGGAGAAACTCGTGCATCGGAAGAACTCGACTCGATCGTCGAAGAACTACAACAGCGGGAGCTGGTCACTCTAGGATCACAGGGGCAAGAAACGACAATCAGCCTTACCCCAGCTGGGCACTCGTTCGTAGCCGAACGCGCCGGTGTCGCTCAGCGAATTCGTGAACAATTCTGGGCATCGTTACTTGCTCGTGCGGGTGAACAAGCTGGAGGGAACTCAGATTTCGCCGAAGAAATAGCAGTTGCCGCAATGCATTTCTTGGAAGAGTGCATTGAGAAGCGAGCGCTTGGCGTGGCAATGGCATTGAATGCACCTGATTCTAGGTCCCAAGAGTTCCAGGTTGTTGCTCTATTGCAGGCGTTGCCAAAGTTCTTCGGACAACTATCGAATCCTTACTCGGCTCGCGGGCTTGTGAAACTTGTCCAAGAACTGCTAAGCGCTCCAACTGAAGCTGAAGCCAAGCACTGTGGTCTATTGTTGCAGGCCCGCCTCGGGGTTCATTTGTTGGGCGTGGATAGTAGTGCCCTTGAATCCAGAATGCAAGCATTAGCGAACATGGCGTTTGTGTTGGATTCCACTAGCCTCATACCTCTATTGGCGGTATCTGGAACAGGGCATAGTGCTGCAGTGGAGTTGTTGAAGCGTATTGAGCGGATTGGCGCCAAGGCAATCACAACGCAGAACTTAGTGACCGAAGTTAGTGAGCACGCATCCTACGCCACTAGGGTCGTGAGAGATGGGAACGGACCGACCAACTCTGGCGCTCTAAAGAATCTCATGGGACAAGAGGGACAGAGAACGAATGTGTTCTTGAGTGGCTTTGCTGCCGAGTGTGCTAGCGGCGCTGTCATTAGCAATGGATTCGACTTGTACATGCGCCAGACCTGCGGTTTTGGGAGTATTCCCGCGACCAATGAAGACTGCAATAGGCTCATACGAAAGTATGGCGTTGTCGGAGTGTCGGTATCTGATGTGCCGGGGTTCGCTCAAGAAGACTATGTAGAAATAGAAGAGTTGAAGGCTCAAATAGAAGAACGGAGGCGCCTGTCTAGTACCTATCGACACGATAGACAGGTATTAGCCGAAGCTGAAGTTGTCGTCCTCGTTCAGAAATTAAGAGACAAGGCTTACTCATTCGACGGCCACACATTCCAAGGGGTGTTCTTTGTGTCCAATAGCAGATTCATTGACCAGTTGAATTCAACTGGGCTTCCAATAACAATGCGCCAGAATGTCCTCCTGCAGTGGTTGGGGACAGTTGCACCCTTTGAAGAATCGGAGCTCCCAGTCCTAATGGATGGACTCTTGTGGGAGCTCTCCGAGAGAGGAATTGACTTTGTTGACCGCAAGAAGCTGAGGACTGCATTTAGTGGGATTATTTCGGCTGCGAGGGAGGAATATCCACGTGTTGTGGAGCAGCACAAGATACTGATTGCCACTGAATGGGGTGTAGACCCCAGTGCCGCGTTCCAAGAGCCGTACGACGATTTGAACCTTTCAAGTTTGGTTCCACGCCACGCCCAACAAACAATCGATAGGCAGCAAAGAGAGCTTGAGAGGATCAAGGTATCCACCGCAAAAAGTCAAGCTGAGCAGCAACTCTCTCGATCTGAGCGGTCCCAATTCGAGAGACTGAAGGCGGCAAAGGAACTACGCGTCCAGAAGAATCGTCGCAAATCACGAGCACGTGCATCAAACTCCCGAAGCAGGGGCAATGCTCGAAGATGACGCTTATTTTGGATAGGCCGGCTAAGCCAAACGAGGATGCCTTTAGGCAAGCAAGAGCATGCCAAGCCACAACTGACTCAGCATCACTCCAAGCCATATCGAGCTTGGAGAGGCCGTAGTGGCCACTCTACAGTCTCTTCCGACGAGTTCGTCCGGTCCATCTAGGCCTGTTCGCTTTCCCTACACCTTCGATATGTCGATGCCTGGCTTCCCATTTCTTACAGCCGACGAGTCCACGTACCTGGGTTCTGCTGGGACAAGGCAATAGCACATCAAGGTCCGCTTTAGTACACATGCTGAGTTGCCGGCCCGAATTGGTAGCTAAAATCGCCCGGCTCCTCAGACGCCCTCTCCTTCAATACGTATAGGAGCGATCGTCAGGGTCCCTTTGGGTGCCGTCCACGCCAGAAAGAGATGGGTCGCAGCAATGTGCTGGCCGAACGATGGATGGGAGAAGTCCCTTCTCAGCTGTTGTGGGAACGAGTGTGGGAATTTCAACCTTTTCCTGCTATAATCGTATTTGCTTCTGAATCCCCCTATCTCCACCATTCATCCCTCCGCATTTGTCCTCCCTCAAAGCAATCTGACGATGTCCTCAGGTTCTCCTGGGTTGTAGTGACAAGGCGGAAGGGCAATCCCTTGAGACTCTGTCAGTTGCTGCAATCCAAGAGTTCAATCCTGTATGGTGGATCTGAGGGGATTCACACTCCCATGTGAAGACGGGCTCGACGGTTGCCTATTCCCATTGCTGCCCTCAAAGAGACACGGGCGAGATGATGGCTTCTGCGCCGCGAGGCCGGGAGCCGTCATCACACCACAAGTGGAATCGACACAACGCCCAATGAAGGCGTCGCACCCCGTGAGAGGGATCTAAATCCAGGTGGGTAACACCTTCCTTGAACGGTGTCTGCAGGACCAGCGGCGGGCCAAACAACTGACTTGATTCTCTGCAATGAAGGACATCGACGAGCCTCGGCGGAGCGGGAATTGGTGATAAATGTACTCGTTCCCGGAGCACTTTATTCGAGAACCAAATGGGCTGAGGACGACGAACGTTCCATCATCTTGTAAATTGCAATGCGCTTATGTTGTCGGTAATAATAGTTGCATTCTTTGAAAGAACAGCTATGGGCGAAACCTAGGCGGACCGGGTGGTAGGGATGCCGTCGGAACGGGACATTCAGCGAACGAGATCGGCCCAGACGGGATTCGCCATGAGGGCGTACAGGGAGTCCTATGTTTCGCCGCAGGGGAGCAAGGGCCTGACCCAAGAGGAATTGCTGCGCCGGATGGCCGCTATTGACAGGGAGTATGGCGAGCGTTTCAGCCACGCCACAGTCTCCCGGTGGGAGTCTGGCTCAACCCGCCCTACAGCCCATCGACTGAAGGTCTTTGGCGTGGCTTTGGGCCTGACTTCTACTGAGGTGGCAGGACTTCTCCTGCTGGCGGGGCTGGCGCCGGACTTTGAATCGGCGTTGGTCCTTTCGACTGGCACCGGAAGATCACGCCAACGTCAAATGGAGGCGTCTTCGGCGCCTGAGCCTAACGTGGCCGTCGCCAAGTCTGCTGAACTCCGAGCACCACGAGACGCCCCGTCGATTCTCATGGGCGCGATGCGCTTGATTGCCAGGAGATGGTTACCACTGGCGATGTTCACTGCCCTCACGGGGTACACGTTTTCGCTCATTGGATGGGATGACAGTTGGATGCCAGTTGTCTACGTCTCCCTGGTAACGGCGCTTGTGCTGATTCAGGGCCTCATCTGGCCGGAACCCGACAATCGTTTCAGAGAGTTCCTCTGGGTCACGCTGTACTTTCTTATGACTACACCCTTGATTCAGTTTGCCCCCGTGAAGATGGACCACTATGGACTCAACGCGATCGATGGGATCTCCGGAACTTTCGTGCCGTACATGCTTGCCCTCCTGGTCAACCTGACTGTCGCTTCAGGGGCGGGCGTGATGTTCCATGTGCTGTGGGGGGTTCAGAACTCCGGTAACAGGGAGGAGACTATCGCCCTGCGAAGGGCCGCTATCGCTGTAGTGCCTCCGGTCGCGATTGCGTATCTCATGGCGATCGTGTTTTCCAACACCTCAGTATTCATACAGCACGCTCTGGTGTTGCCCCCGGTCGCAGCTACCTTCACCGCCATGCTGGCGCTTCGTGACCCATCCGTACGGTTCACGGAAAGGCGACGGGAGTTTCTCCTTTCGATAGCCCTCGCAATCATCTTTGTGACGTCAATTCTGGGAAGCGTCGCCCTCCTCGGGGTCTTCTTGTCGCCAGACTACCCCATGATCCTTCCCGACCACAGTCTCGTGGGTTCATGGGATATCGACCTTGCCGGGCTTGGCTATACACGCGCTGAGGCGCTTGACCACATAAACCTGGGATTCTTGTGGCACGCGCTTACCGTCTTTGCCTATTTGGAGTTTCTAGTTGGCGGCAGCCTGATAATGACGGTTCTCCGAGTAGGCCACCCGAACGCGCAGGAGCCTTCCGCTGAACCATCGAACTCTACTCAGGTGGTGCGAGTTGACTACTCTGCCGGCGTGCCTCAGGCATCTCCCTGAATTGGCAGCGCCGCTTCGCTGAGGTCGCTTGTCCCCGCCCTCTCCAGACGACTCCTGTCTTAAGAGCGACGAGCTCCGTGTCCAAGAGTAGTGCTTGTGACGCCTAATCCTACACAGCCCGAACGGGTGAGCGCCCACTCGCTTCCGCTGAATAGGCTTTGAGACGAGTTTCTGTGCGCCTATTGCCGTCGCCTGCGATACGCAAAGACAGCGAGAATGAAGCCCACTCCCAGGATTACGGGGATGAGCCACAGCACGGACGGTGTCTCCCCGCCGTACTCGGCCGGCTCCGTTTGCGTGGGCGTTGGCGGCGCGACGGCGGGCGTCGGGGTCGGCGTGTTGGTAACGACGACTACCACCGGCGGCTGCGGGGTTGCCGTGGCCTCGGGGGTTGGCGTCGACGTGGGTTCGGGCGTGGCTGTCGGCTGTGGAGCGGGCGTGGGCGCGGGTGCAGGGGTGGCCGTGGGCTCCGGCGTCGCAGTTGGCTCGGGCGTTGAGGTGAGTTCTGGCTCGGGCGTAGGCGTCGGCTCCGGCGTTGGAGTCGGGGTCGACGTTGGCGCAGGCGTGGGCTGCGGCCCGATGCGCAGGCTGGCGGCGCCGCCGACGGTCTGTTCGGCATTGTTGGAGTCTCTGACGACGCCGGAGAAGGTGAATTGGCCCTCCATGGCGGGAGCGGTGACAGTGTAGGTCAGGCTGTCCTCGCCGACGAGGGTGAAAAGCACGGTCCGTCCAGTCACGCTCACCTGGAATGCGTCAAGGCTGGAGCGGACGTAGGTGAAGCCCTCCGGCAGTGTCTCCTCTACCTGGCCAAACCCGCCGAGATTGTTGGCGGTGATGGTCACCACAACCTCACTGCCCGGCGCGGCCCAGTCGGCGGGGAAGGACCGGGTGGCGCTGTGCGACTGGGCCTCGACGGCGCCGGGCTGCGCCAGAAGGCTCGTGCCGCCGACCATAGCGGCAACGGCGAGCGCCAACAAGGCCCACAGTTGCGTCCTGACCAAGTCCTCCTCCTGTCGGTAGGGCCGGCCTGCCGCAGCCCGCTACCCCGCGAAGTAGCGGGCAAGCAAAGCCACCACCGTTTCCTTGTCAATCAGGCCTGCAAAGTAATCTGAGACCGCCATGACAACCTCGTTCTTCTCGATGACGCCGTTGCCGTTCAGGTCGTAGGGGTCTGCCGGACCCTCCACCACCTCGATCTCCACGATGATCAGGGCGCCGGTGCCGGACTCGTCGACGGCAGTCACGTTGACCGTGTACGTCTGCCCCAGCTCCAGCGTCACTCCCTGGCCGAGGCGGACCTGGCCCGTCTCCGCATCGACGGTGAACAGGGTGGCGTTGGCGCCGCTCAGCGTGTACGTCAGGTCATCGTCGTTGGGGTGCGTGGCGTCCACGGGGTCGCCGACGGCGTCGCCCTCTCGCGCGGTGACCGCCAGCTCCCGCGAGGTGCGGAAGCCGTCGGTGAAGCGCGGCGCCGTGGGCGCCGGGCCGAAGCCGCCTCCGCCACCACCGCCGCCACCGCCGGAGACGCGCTGGGCGACCTGGGTGACGGTGATGGTTACGGTGATGGTTGCGTCCACGCTTGTTGAAGGGGAGTAGGAAGAGTTGAAGCCGTCGTGGACACGCACCTGAACTTCGTAGGTGTTCGTACCCTCCGGGTCGTAGTCCAGTACGGCCTTGGTCTTGATCTGGCCGGTCGCCGGGTCGATGTCAAAGAGGTCGGCATTCGACCCGCCCAGCGAGTAGGTGAGCACGTCGTCGGCATCCGGATCGGTCGCCGTCACCGGCGCGCCGACGTTCCGGCCCGCTGCCGTGCCCTGGCCGACGGAGCGCTCGGCTGTCATGCCGTCGAACTCAGGCGCCGTGTTGGATGCCGGTTGGGAGTCGCCAATCCGCCCCGTCACCTCCGCCGAGGCCTCCTTGCCGGTGCCTCGCGAGTCGTCGTAGGTGGCGACGGCCCGCAGGTACTGGTCAATGTCGTCGGCGCCTGTCGTGTAGCTGTTCGACGTCGCCCCGGAAATGTCGCCCCAGTTGGAGCGGTTGGAAGAACGCTGCCACTGCCAGTCGATACTGCCAACAATGTTGTCGTCGTCATCCAGCATGGCGCTGAAGCGTGTTCCGTCCCACCCGCGTTTCGGCTGGATGGTGACGACGCCCGCTTCCTCCACGTCCGTCACGGTGACATCGACGTTGAGTGTGTCTAACAGGCCGTCTTCGTCTTCGACCGTGATGGTGACGAAGTAGCTCATACGCTCCTCGAAGCTGGGCGGCGTGGCAAAGTGGAGCTGCCCCCGCTGGGAGATCCAGAAGTCGTTGCCGCTGACCGACCACGTCAGCGTGTCCCGCTCCGGGTCCGTGGCCGTGTACGTCGCGACGGCGCGGTTCAGGTTCTCGGCGACGCTGGGCTCGTCGTCACCGGATACGACGGGCGCCTCGTTCACGTCCGTCAGCGTGATGGTCACGTGCTGCCGGTCGTCGATGGCGTCACTGTCGGGGTCGCCCAGCGAGTTGGCGCCGTCCGAGACCTCCACGGTCACGCGCAGGGTGCGCTTGGTCTCGAAGTCGAGGGTCGCGCCGGACGCCACGCGGATCTGCCCGGTGCTCGCGTCGATGGTGAACTGCGCCGCGTCCGTCCCGCTCAGCGTGTACGTCAGCGTGTCGTTGTTGAAGTCCGTGGCCGCCACGGGGTCGCCGACGGCTGTGTTTGGAGTCGCGTCCTCCGCCACCTCCCGCTGGCCCCTTTCCGTGGCCGGGAAGGCGGGGGCCGAGTTCACCGGCGGCGGCTGCCCGACTCGCGGCGAGACCTTCACCGCCGTCTTGCCCGTGCCCTCGCCGTCGTTGTAGCTGGCGGTCGCGCGGATGTAGCCGCCCGCGTCCCTGTCCGCCGGCTCGAACGTGGCCGACGTCGCCCCGGCGATGTTGGCCCATCCCGACGTGCTGCTGCTGGAGCGCGCCCACTGCCACGTCACGTTGGTCGGCATGTCGTCGTCTTCCAGCGAGGCCGTCACCGGCACTCGCGCCTGGATGGTGGCCGTCTCCGAGGTAAGCGTGACCGTCCCCGGCTCCTCGACGTTCTGCACCGTAATCGTGACGTTTTGCGTGTCGTCGATGGTGGTCGACGTGGCCCCTGTGCCGTCCTTGCCGTCGTGCACATTGACGGTGACGCTGTAGCTCGACTTCATCTCGTAGTCCAGGGCGTCCTTCACCCGGATCTGCCCGGTGCTCGTGATGGTGAAGGAGTCGGCGTCCGCGCCGGTCAGCGAGTAGGTCAGCCGGTCCCGCTCCGGGTCCTCCGCCGCCACCGGCGCGCCGATGTTCGTGCCGGCGCGCGAGTTCTCGTCCACCATGCGCTGGCCGGTCTCCGACGACGGGAACAGCGGCCGGCGGTTCTCGCTGGGCACGGGGCCCGTGATCGCCTCCGCCCGCTTGCCTGCGCCGCGCCGGTCCGTGTACGTCACCGTGGCCCGCAGGTAGAAGTCCTCATCGTTCACTGTGGGCGTGTAGCTGCTGCTCGTCGCGCCCGATATGGGCGACCAGCCCGTCCGCCCGTCCTGCGACCGCCACCACTGCCAACTCCGGCCGGTGACGCTCCCGTCGTCGTCCGTCAGGGTCGCGGTCTGTGATGCCCCCGCCTCGGGCTCCTGCGGCGAGAATGTGATGACGCCTTCCTCTTCCACGTCAAACAGGACGATGGAGATTCCGCTAGTGACATCAACGGAGTCGTCGTTGATGACGTTGCCGTTAGAGTCGAGCCCCTTGCCGTCCGACAGTGTGATCGTAATGCTGAGGGTGTCGCCAGCCTCGAAGTCCAGCGCCTGGATGGCACGGAGCCGCCCGGCTGCCGAGAGCTCGAAGAGCGCGTAGTCCTGTTGCTCCAGCAGGGCAAACGTTATGGGGTCGCCGTCACGGTCCGAGACATCAATCGTGCCGAAGTCGATGATTGGGGGCCCCTCAGAGGTGGTGAAGACTCCTCTCCTGAGCCGCGGGGGAACGTTGGCGCGTGGGTCCGCCGTTACGACGTCTGACGGCGCGCTCGTGGCCATCTTGCCTGATCCTCGAGGATCCCCATATGTGACGACCACCCGCAGCTGATTCCCTGTGTCTGCCTCCTGGACGGTATAGTCAAACTCGTTTCCGATAGAAACGATCGTTGTTGCCGTGCTCCAGTTGCCCGGCGACCCGCGCTGGACATGCCAGCTAGGAAATGCTATTTCAGTGAGATTTATGTCCCCATCAGGGTCCGACAGCAGGAATGTTATGGTGTCGTCCACACCTGGGCTCTCGTCCCCCTCTTCGATGGTTACATAGCCCCCTTCCTCGATGTCGCGCACCGTCACGGTGACGGCCTGCTCCGCCGTGCGGCGGTTCGGCCCGCTGTCGACGTCCGTCACGACGACGGTGAACTCGTAGACGTTGTCCCCGCCGGAGTCCTTCGGGTCCTCGAAACTGGGCGTTTCCTTGAACGTGACAGCACCGCCGCTGCTGTCGATCTCGAAGTCGCCCGCGTCCGTGCCGGTGAGCGACCACCTGACGCCGCCTTCCTCGTCGCGCCCGGTGTATGAGGCGATCGTCGGGAACACGTACGGCGTCTCGTTGCCCGTACTGTCCAGGGTTGCGTCGTGCTCGTCGAGCGCTATCGCCGTTTCGGGCGTCCCCGTGAACTCCGGCCGCTCGTTGACGTCGTCGATCCGGATAAAGACCCTGTGCACCGAGGTATTGGTGCCGTCGGATGCGTTCACGGTGAACACGTATCCGTGATCCGGCACATCGGGTGAAAGACCCATCGGGTTCTCATAGTCCGGCACGATATTCCAGCGGGCGATGGCGCGCTCGTCGGAGTTGGCGATCTCGAGATTGGGATCCTCTACGATGACGAAGTCAGGCGCGTCGCCCCCGGTGATGGTCCAGGTGATGTCGTCCCCCTCCTCGTCCCGGGCCTCAAACCAGTACCAATAGGCCTGATTTGCCACCGTGGCGGGGATGGAAGCCATGTCAGCCGCCGTCGTCCCCGAATCGTACTCGATCTCGTCCGCCTCCCAAGCGCTCGATGGGAGCATCGAGTGCGTGAACTCCGGCGTCTCGTTGATGTTGGTGACGGTGACGGTCATGGGGTAGTCGCGCGTGTTAGGGCCGTCGCTGATCTTCACGATGACTTGGTACACGTTGTCTTCAGCCACGTGGCTTTCGGTGGTGTTCACGCGGTCGGACGGGTCCTCGAAGTTGGGCCGGTTGCGGAAGCTGAGGGTGCCGTGTCCGGTCGTCGAGTCCTCCGTGATCTGGAAGTCGGCGGCGTCCGTGCCGGCCAGCGACCACGACAGGTCGGTGAGGGTGCTAAACTCCTCGTCCCGCGGGACGTAGGTCATGATGTCCAGGACCGCGGAGCCGGCGTCCCACTCGATCTCCGCGAAGTCTTCGTCGGGAACGCCGCCCGGGACCTCCGGCGTCTCGTTGACGTTGGTGACGGTCACGGTGACGGTGAACGTCCCGACGCTGTTCGATTCGCCCGCTCCGTCGTCCGCCTCCACGACGATTTCGTACATGTTGTCCGAGGCGCCCATCATGTTCGAGTCCGCCACGTCGGCGGGGTTCTCAAAGTCCGGCTCGATGCTGAAGGACAGGACGCCGGTGTTCGCGTCGATGCTGAAGTGTTCCGCGTCCGTGCCGCTCACGTCGAAGGTGATGGTCTGGAGGTCCGTGTTGTCGGCGTTGTCGTCGTCGGTGGCGGCGTACGTGCCGATGACGAGCTCGGAGGCCGTGGCCGTGTGGTCGAACTCGATCTCCGCGAAGTCCTCCGTGGCGTTCCCGGTGATCACCGGCGTCTCGTTGACGTCGTTGACGGTGATGGCGACGGTCTGCGTATCTTCCAGCCTTGGGCTGCCGTTGTCCCTCACCCGCACCGTCACGTTGTAGACGTTGTCCGTGCCGGTGTCGTCCGGCATCTCGTAGTCCGGCGGGCTCTTGAACGTGAGCTCGGCCGTTCCGTTCACCGTCGTGGTGATATTGAAGTCTCCAGCATCGTTGCCCGAAAGGTCCCACGACATCGTCCCCGTGGTCGCGTCCGGGTCCGTCGCGATGTACGTCGCGACAACCCCCGTCGCGTTCTCGTCGAACGTGGCGGTGGAAGGTTCGGTGGTCAGCGTGGGCGTCTCGTTGACGTCCGTGACCGTCACGGCCAGGGACTTGGAGGCGCTCTTGAAATCTGTCGACGGCTGCCGGGCGCCGTGAATGCCGTTGTCCGTGACTGTCACCGTGACGTTGTAGACGTTGTCGGCGCCGGCGTCCTGCTTGTTCTCGAAGTCCGGCGCAGTCTTGAAGGTGAGGACGCCGCTGGACGAGTCAATGTCGAAGAAGCTCCCGTCGTCGGCGCTTTCCACGGACCACGTCAGCATGTTGTCCGCGTCGTTGGTCTCGCCGTTGTCGTCGACGTCGGTCGCCGCGTAGGTGAGGACGGAGGTCTGGTTCTCCTGGACGGAGATGGCGGTCGTGGTGGTCGTGATTTCGGGCTGCTCGTTGACGTCCAGGAGGTTGATGGTCACCGTGATGCTGTCGTCCACGGAGTTGCTGTCGTCATTGCCGGCGGCGTCCTTGCTGTCGCTCACGTTCACGGTCACGGTGTAGCTGTTCTTGGTCTCGTAGTCGTAGCCGGTCGAGTTGGTCCGTATCTGGCCGCTGGTCGAAACGATGTCGAAGGAAGACGCGTCCGTGCCGCTCAACGTGTAGTGCAGCGGGTCGGTGTCGCCACCCGTCGCCGACACCTCACTCCCGATGTGCACGCCTGGTAGGCTTCTCTCCGCCACGCTGCGCATTGCGGTCATGGCGCTGAATGACGGCTCGACGTTGCTGGCGCCGATGGTGCCGCTCGTCTCGGCCTCGGCGGACTTGCCTGAACCCTGGGGGTCCGTGTAGGACGCGACGGCCTTGAGCTTCTTGCCCACGTCCGCAGCCACCGTCGTGTACGTGTTGGCGGTCGCCCCGCTGATATTCGAGAAGGAACCCCCGCTCTGCTCCCGCTGCCACTTCCACGTCAGGTTACTGACCGCCCCGTCGATGTCGGTCACGGCCGCGGTCAGCGTCTCGCCGCCCTCCAACGTGCCCGAGATCGTCACCGTGCCGGCCTCGTCCACGTTGTTGAGGTTGATGGTGACGGCGATGGTGTCGTCCACGGAGTTGCTGTCGTCATTGCCGGCGGCGTCCTTGCTGTCGCTCACGTTGACGGTCACGCTGTAGCTGCTCTTGGACTCGTAGTTGTAGGTAATCCCCGACTTCGTCCGTATCTGGCCGCTCGTCGAAACGATGTCGAAGGATGAAGCATCCGTGCCGGTCAGCGTGTAGTGCAGCGTGTCGCTGTCGCCGGGCGTCGCCGCCACCGCAGCCCCGACATTCTCACCCGATCCGCTGTTCTCCGGCACGCTGCGGGTGGCCGACGTAGCGCTGAACGACGGATCGACGTTGCCGGCCGCCACCTGGCTCGAGGCGGCGCTGGTTGCGGACTTGCCCGAGCCGTGGGGGTCGGTGTAGGACGCCGTGGCCTTCAGATACTTGCCCACGTCCGCGGCCACGGGCGTGTAGGGGTTGGAGGTGGCCCCGCTGATGGGGGTGAACGTCCCACCTGGCGTGTCGGACCGCGACCACTCCCACGTTGCGTTGCTGGTAGTCCCGTCATGGTCGGACAATGTCGCGGTCACCGGCGACCCGGCCGTGATCGTGCCGGGCAGCGTCACCGTGCCCGGCTCGTCGATGTTGGTGACAGTCACCGTGACGTTGATGTCGTCGTCGACGGCGGAGCCTGCGGTGTCCTTCACCTCGACGGTCACGTTGAAGACGTTGTTGGCGCCGGTGTCCGAAGGGGACTCGAAGTCGGTGAGGTGCTGGAACCTGAGCACGCCTTCCCCGTTGGAGTTCCTCGTAATGGTGAAGTCCGTCGCGTCCGCGCCGCTCAGCGTCCACGTCAGCGTGTTGTCCTCCGGGTCGTCCGCCGCGTAGGTGGCGAGGACTTCCGTGGTCGACGTCCCCTCGGGCTTGCTGATGCTGGTGTGGGAGGAGCCGGTGGTCGTGATGTCGGGCGGCTCGTTGACGTCTCGGACATTGACGGTAACGTCAAAGGTGTGGCTCTCCGCAGGCGAACCGTTGTCGGTGACCTTGACGGTCACGCGATATTGGTTGCCGGGGGTGGCTGCCATGCTGCTGGGCGTCTCGTAGTCAGGCGCGGTCTTGAACGAGAGCTCGCCGGAGGTCGATCCGATCTCGAACAGCGCTCCGTCCCGGTTCGCAACAGTGCTGGTGTCACTGTCAATCGACCACGTGTGGGTGTCCGACGGGTCCGGGTCCGTCACCGTGTACGTCCCGACGGCGGTGGTGTTCTCATCAATGTTCGTTGTGGCCAAACCGCTGATGGCCGGCGTCTCGTTGACGTCGTTGACGGTGATGGTCACCTTGATGCTGTCGTCCCACTGGGTGTCGGCGTCTCCGGCGGGGGTCTTGCTGTCTCGGACGTACATAGGTGCGACGTAGGAGGATGTGGTCTCGAAGTCCGGGGCTTGGAATACTGAAATCTGACCGGTGCCCGTGTCGATGAAGAATGTCGGTGTGGCGGGCGAGTTCAGCTGGTAGGCCAGCGTGTCGCCCGTGTCGTCGTCCGTGCCGGCGACCGGGTCCCCGATGGTGGTCCCCATTGGCGTGTTCTCATCGACGGTGATGGTGATCGTGTCGGCCGAGAACTCCGGACGGTCGTTGGGCGCGCCCGTGTGGTTCGTCACAGACCAGCTGGTCAACCCCTGCGCGTCATTGCCTGCCGGGTCCTCCACCGGATTTGTCCCCGCTGTGTAGTCCAACGTCACCGTGTCGCCACTCGCGGCGCCCGTCGATAGCGTGAGCTCCACCTCAGCGCCGAGCACGGCGACGCTCGACGGGGTGTAGTCCGTGCCGCCGATGTCCACGGTGTAGTCGCCGACTGCGGGGGTGGAGCTTTCGTTCAGGAGCTCGTTGTAGATGAGGACCAGGGAGGTTCCGTCCACGTTCGCTACCAGCAGCAAGGGGGCCGTGGTATCGGACTGCGCGCGGGCATGGGGGGCCTGCAGCAGGAAGAGGGCCGCCAAGAGGCCGAGGATTGCCAGGGAAACAAAAATCCGACGGTTACCCGCCGGACACGATACGCGCATCCCAGGATTCCTCCTCCCAACAACAGCTACACGGCGTGAGACGTTTCACTCCGTCCTCGCCACCCCTTCCTGAGCATTCGCAGACTCGGTCCTGCGCCGTCGGCCATCGCAGCCCGGTCACACGGGAACCGCGGCAAAATGCCTGCCACCTTCCACGCTATGCACAAATCTCATAATGTCTGTACACAGAGAGAAAACGGACTTAGCCATAGGGAGCATGTGCACAAAATCGGGACAAAAGAGGCATGTGAAGGAATCATTGAACAGGCGAGATTCACACAACGCCGTTTAATGCGTGTCCAAGATGACGGAGGAAGAACATGAGAAACTGTGATGGGAAACAGGCACGAGTAAGTGTTGGGTGAAGAGAGAGCGCAAAGAGATTGCTAAATGGGCTTGTTACGCTCGAGGTTCTTGCGCCGGCTTCCGCAGGGGTTGTGCGGGGCGCAAGACGTCGCGGGAGCGAGAGGCAGGAATCGAGGGCGGCGGCGGCCGGCCTATGTCAGCTCTGCCAGGAGGACGAAGATCCCAAGGACGATCACGATGCCGGCGAGTGCAAGCCCCAGAGGCGGCCGGCCCAGCCTGCGCATCGTGGTCTCGGCGTCTGCCGTCCGGGCATAGCGGGACCGCCGGGTGCAGCCCTGCCGTGCCCGGTCGGGCTTGGCGAAGGTCGTGCCGCAGCGGACCCCATCCGCATCGACACCGCAACCTTGGAGGACAACCGGGAGGCGCCCAACGGTTCCACCGTCCGCTAGTGCGCCCGGGCAAACCGCCCCAGCGCCCAGAGCGGGAAATAGTTGCGGTACAGGGCGTAGTTGATCATGAAGGCCGCGCCCAGCTCCGGCCCCTGCACGTTGGGGCCGCCGGGGGACTCGTCCCGGTCCGGCTTGTCACCCGGACCGTATCCGGGGAAGCCGCATCCCGTGAACTGCGGTTCGTCCCACGTGCCGTCCTCCCGTTGACGCTCGATGAGGAATACGATCCCGCGCCGAACGGCCGCACTCCCTGTTTCGCCCGCCGCCATGAGGGCCATGAGAGCCCAGGACGTTTGGGACGGGGTGCTGTCGCCCCGCCCCCGGAGCCTGGGGTCGGCGTAGCTGGCGCAGGTCTCGCCCCACCCCCCGTCCGGGTTCTGGTGCGCCAGGAGCCAATCGACGGCCCGGCGCACCCGCGGCTGCGCCATGTCGATGCCCAGGGCCCGGAGCGCGGGAAGTACGGCGCCCGTGCCGTAGATGTAGTTCACCCCCCAGCGGCCGAACCACGGGCCGTCGTGCTCCTGCTGTTCCCAGAGATAGGCGAGACCCCGCCGCACCGTCGGATGGTCTTGGTCGTAGCCCATCTTCCCGTACATCTCCAGGACATGGGCAGTCACGTCCGCGCTGGGCGGGTCGAGGAGCTCGCCAAAGTCGGCGAAGGGGATCTTTGCCAGCTCGCGGGAGGTGTTGTTCCAGTCGAAGGCCGCCCACCCGCCGCTCGTGCACTGCATGCCGGTCAACCAGCCGACGGCGCGCGCGACCGCCTCCGACTTTGCGCGCTCCTGTTCCTGATCGAGCAGGGGCGTGTCCCGGAGGGCCCCCACGATGATGGCGGAATCGTCGATGTCGGGGTAATGGTCGTTGGCGAATTCGAAGGGCCAGCCGCTGGGCTCGAGGTGGGGCCGGTACACGGCCCAATCCCCCCTGACCCGGATCTCCTTGCCCATGAGCCAGGACGCGGCCCGCTGGAGGGCGGGGTGTTCGGCAGGCACCCCCGAGTCCAGCAGGCCCCGCATGGCCAGGCACGTGTCCCATACCGGGGAGAGGCAGGCCTGTACCCGGAGGGCATGGCCGTCCGCCGACGGCAGACTCCAGTTCTGCCGGAAGCCCTCCAGCCCCCGCGCGACGACGGGATGGTCCATGGGAAGGCCCAGGGCGCTTAGCGCGACGAGCGAGTAGACCCACGGAGGCTGGATCCCGGCCCACGAGCCGTCGGCCTCCTGGTGATCGATGATCCAATTCATTGCGGCCATGATGGCCCGCGCCCGGCTCGGTATGAAGGGCAGTCTTCGGTAGATGCGGATGAGTCGGTCGAGCAGGAGGAACCCTCCGCGCAGCGAAAAGGGATTCGCCTTCCACCGGGAGAGGGTGAAGGTCACGGGCCCGTCCGGGTAGAGCTCCAGCACCCAGCGTTCCACAGGCGGGGGCCGGGTGGGGTGGAGGGTGAGGATGATGGTCATCGGCACGATGGTCGCCCGAGCCCAGCTGGCGAAGCGGTAGATGTTGAGGGGGGCCCAACGGGGCAGCAGCAGCAGGTCCGGCGGCATGGCCGGCGTCCCCTTCCAGTCCCACTGGCCGAAGAGGGCGAGCCAGATCTTGGTGAACACCCGGGCCTTGGGGATGCCGCCGGCGGCTACAATGAAGGCGCGGGCCCGGGCCATGTGCGGGGCGCCGAGGTGGTCGCCCGCGAGCTTGAGGGCGAGGTAGCACTCGATGGAGGTGCTCAGGTCTCCCGGGGCGCCGTGGTACATGCGCCACGACCCGTCGGGCGACTGCCTGCGGCGGATGTCCTCGGCGACGCGGGGGATGCGGTCGCCCTCGTCCGAGCCCAGGAAGTGGGTGAGCATGATGTACTCCGCCTCCATGGTCGGATTGGACTCCAGCTCCCCCAACCAGTACCCGTCCGCATGCTGGGCGCCGAAGAAGTAGGCCTGCGTCCGCCGCATCGCCCGCTGGACGCATTCCCAGAGGCCCTGATCGGTCAACGTGTCAGTTCTCTCCGCATGGTCTTGTCGGCGCATCGCCGCTCCTTGGTGTCGATTGGCCCGAGCACGCCGCTTCCTCGGCCCCTGCGCGCTCAGGGGTGTGCGACGTACCATTCGACGGCGTCCTGGAAGGCCCGCCGCACCGGGGTCTGGGGCATGCCCAACGCCCGCACGCTCCACGACGGATCGACCCACATCCGGGCTGCGGCCATGCGCACGGCCTCAAGGGCCAGGGGAGGCGGGCAGTTGAACATCCTGCCCGCAGCCTCGCTCGCCCAGGCGGCGGCCAGGAGGGCGCCGTGGGGCAGCCGGACCCGCGGGGCCGGAATGCCCGTCAGCTCGGAGAGGATCCCGAGGGCCTCGGACAGCGTGAGGTTGCCCGCCGTGTTCCCCAGCAGGTAGCGGCCCCCGAGCTCTCCGCGCTCCAGGGCGAGCAGATGGCCCTCGGCCACATCGGCGACGTGCACGAAGTTCAGCCCGGTGTCCACGTACGCGGGCATCCGGCGGCGCAGAAAGTCCCGCACGATGCCGCCGGTGGGCGTGGGCCTGGCGTCTCCGGGACCGAGGGGCGCCGTGGGGCAGACCGTGACGATGGGTGCTCCGTCCCGCACCAGGTCCCGCACGGCGCACTCGGCTGCGAACTTGGACCGCTTGTAGGGGCCGCGCATCGCCTCGGGCCCGGCAAGGTCGTCCTCGGTGGCAAGCCGTTCCCGGGAGAACGCCGTGCCGCCCACCGTGCCGGTGTAGACGATGCGGTCGACGCCCTCGCCGAGGGCGGCCCGCAGGACGTTAACCGTGCCGTCCACGTTGACCTCGTGCATGCGCGCCGCCTGGGAGGCGTCGAAGGTGTACAGGGCGGCAAGGTGGACCACGGCATGGCAGCCCCGCACAGCGGCGCGCATCGCCCCCGGGTCGCGCACGTCGCCCCCGACCGCGTGGGCGCCTTGGGGAGGCCGGTACGCGCCGGGGCGCCGCACCAAGGCCACGACCTCATAGCCCCGCCGGAGCGCCGCGGCGACCACATGGCTCCCGATGAATCCCGACGCGCCGGTCACCAGGATGCGTCTCACGGGAGGAGCCCGCCCTCCCGCAGGATGCACCGGGCGGCCAGCCGCAGGGACCGGGACGCCCACCGCGACTTGAGGGCGAGCGGGAGGAGCTTGGTGACCGCCGAGGGGTGGGCCATCGCGCGCACGGCGTGCGCCCATTCCCGCCGGCCCTCGTCGGCGACGATGGCGGCGAGGAAGGCCGGCAGGGGGAACCGGGCCTCGTCCAGCACGGCGCGGATGCCGATGAGCGGGACGCCCCGCGCCGCCGCCGCGTCCGCGATCCAGCGCCCCTCCATGTCCGCCACCAGCGCGCCGCTGGCGCGGTGTGCCCGGCGCTTGGCATGTGGGGTGAGGAGGAGTTCCTCGACCGTCAGGATGGCGCCCTCGAACACCGTCAGCCCCGCCTGCCGCAGGAGTATGGCCGCCCGCGTTGTGGCAGCAGCGCCGGCGACGGGCGCCCGCGCCCCCTGGAGGAAGGCGCTGCCGACGATGAGGTCCCCCGGCTCAAGGCGCGGGTCGAGGGCGCCCGCATAGCCGAGGGACAGCAGGAGGCCGCATGGCGCCGCGTCGAGGAGGCCGGCGACCCGCGTCCCCGAGATCCGGCCCATGCCGACGATGCACGCGGGCGCCGCAACGCCGCCGTGCGCCATCCCGCCGAGTTCCCGCCGGGTCGGCGCGACGGTCAGGAGGGGGCCCGCGCCCGCTTCAGGATTCATGGCGGTCTCCCGGTTTGCGAGGGGCAGGACCGTGCGCCGGCGCCTTGCCGGCCCGGCGCTTCCGGAAAGCGGTGAAGCGCCTGGCGGACGCCACGGCGGCGTCGGCGCCCGTGAACAGCACGCGGGCGATGTCGCGGTAGGGTATGGGGATATCCCAGTCACCGCCGGCCACGAAGAGATGGGCGAACGGGTCATGCCCCCCGGCGGACCGGTTGAAGAGGAAGCCGGTTATGCTCTCGCCGTTCCGGAGCACGACGGTGACGTCGCCCCGGTAGTGGAAGGCCCGCTCGACCATGGCCGCGACGCCGGCGCAGGCCGGCTCCCCACCTCTGTCCTTGGCGACTGCGTTGTCGCCCATGGCCTACAGCCTCCCGGTGACGGTGGCGACGGCGGCGTCCCGGAACCCGCGCCATGTGGCGAAGGTGGCGTGGACGGCCGTCGGCTCGAAGCCGCAGTGCACCATACAGTTTTGGCATTGGGGGTTGCCGCTGGCCCTCCCGAAGGACTCCCAGTCCGTCTCGTCCATCAGCGCCCGGAAAGTTGGGGCGTAGCCCTCCTGCAGGAGGTAGCAGGGACGCTGCCAACCGAAAATGGTGTAGAGCGGATTGCCCCACGGGGTGCAGTCAAAGGCGCGCTTGCCCATGAGGAACTGCAGGAAGAGCGGTGACTGGTTGAAGCGCCACCGCCGCCTCTTGCCGCCGAGCACCTCCGCGAAGAGCGCGTGCGTGCGTTCCCGTTCCAGGAAGGAGTCCTGGTCCGGCGCCTGGGCGTAGTTGTAGCCCGGGGACACCATCATGCCCTCAACGTCCAGGTCCATCATCGCATCGAAGAAGTCCCGGACCCGCATCGGCTCGGACGCGGTGAAGAGGGTCGTGTTGGTGGTGACGCGAAATCCTCGCCGCAGGGCCTCCCGTATGGCCTCGACGGCGATGTCGTACACGCCGTCCCTGCAGACCGACGCGTCGTGGTCCTCTCGCAGGCCATCTAGGTGCACGCTGAAACTGAGTCGCTTGGAGGGGGTGAAAACGCCCGCCTCCAGCTTCTCCTTGAGCAACAGTGCATTGGTGCAGAGGTAGACGTATTTTCCCCGGCGCGTGAGCGCTGCCACCAGCTCGCCGATGTGCGGGTAGAGCAGGGGTTCTCCCCCGGGGATGCTGACGATGGGCGCGCCGCACTCCTCGACGGCGGCCAGGCACTGCTCCACAGTGAGGGCACGCCGGAGCACGTGTGCAGGATACTGGATCTTCCCGCAGCCCGCGCAGGCGAGGTTGCAGCGCAGGAGGGGCTCCAGCATGAGCACGAGTGGGTAGCGCTGGCGGCCGGCGAGGCGTTGCTTCACCACGTGCCACGCCACCGTCCACGCCTGTGAGATAGGCACGCCCATCGCGCTGGTCCTCCTCTGCCTTTTGGTTCGAGGGTGGCCTCACCGAACGCCGTGACGCGCCAATGCCGGCGGCGCCGTCCCTCGGCGCCTGGGAGGGGGACGAGCCCCGCACGGTGAGGGGGAATTGAACCGCGCAGGGCCCGCCTCCAGAGTAAGGAAGGTCGCTCTGGCCGCCCCGCAAGCGGGGGTGCGGAACTGGTTGCCGCGCCCATTGCACCGGGCCTAGCCCCGTGGCCGAGACGGCGACTACAGCCCCGAGCCCCCGGCAGCCGGGCCGACGCCGCCCTCAGGATACCGGCTTGAGATTAACGTTCTATGAGTTCCGGGATATTTTCTATAAAATCTTGTTAGCATCGGGGCCAGCGCGCCGTAATGCCGGCAACCGTGCACCTGGCCGCGACGTTGGAGCCGGCGACTGGACGCTGCGGAAGCCGGGTCGGCCGCGTTCATCCAACGCCGCCGGCCCGCGGCCCTTCGCCCCAAGGCGGACCCGACGGGAGGCTGCGCCGGCGCACCCCCGCCTCGCGCTGCCGGGCCTTCCCCCGCGCAGCGGCTAGCACTGCTCGGTATTGATGAGCTGACGGCACGTCTCGCAGAGCGGCTTGCCGCCGGTGCCGAGGAGCCGCACAAGGCGATCGATGCCTTTCCCGTCAGCACACCGCGTGCAGAGGTGATAGGTCGGCGATCCCGAAGAATGCCATGGTGCGACCCTGGACATGACTCCTCCTTCCATCGCGAACACGCTGGGGAATAGCCGTGCAGAGATCCCTCGAGTCGACGCCCGCGGCACAGGAGCCGAGTCCCTCCGCCGCACGGCAGCCCCGTCCCGAGCGGATCCCTGGGGATTCCACGAGCGTGGTTGGGCTCTGACGGCGGTCGGGTTGTGTGATGCCGCCACAGGGAAATCGGATTGAACCGTGATGTCGCCCTACCTCGCTCGCCGCAATCAAGCCTTTGGGAGCAGCGTGTCTCGCTCCGCCGGGGAGGGTTCGATGCGGGTCCGCTGCGTCATTGCCCTGTTTCTGGTGCCGGGTTGGGCGGCGCCTGCCCCACCCTTCTCGACCCCACGCTAGTGTGGAGAAGTCTACGCGGGAGTTATCAGCATAATGTAATGGCTACGGTCACAAGCCATAAGTTCTTGTCAGTCGGACGCTCCCGCCGCTAGAATCACCCATGGCCCCGGGGAGTGGAAAGGAGTGGAATCGTGGTGGAGCGAGCCGACTTGCTGGGTGAAATCGAGGCCCTCAAAGACCGCCTGACGCGGCTCAGCGATGCCAGCCTCCGGATCAACGAGAGCCTTGACCGTGACGCCGTCCTGCAGGGTGTCCTGGACTCCGCCCGTTCCTTGACGAGGGCCCGATACGGCGTCATAACCCTTTCAAACTACGCGGGAGGGCTGGAGAACGTCCTCTTTTCCGGCATGGACGAAGGGGAGGCGCAGGGGTTCAGGGAACTGCCGGACGGGAACCGGTTCCTGGAATACCTGAACGGGATTTCAGGCACGCTGCGTGTGCCCGACCTCTCCCGGCACTTCCGGGGTATGGGTCTGCCGGAGTTCCTCCCCCCTGCCGATGTGGACGCAAAGATGGCCTTCCTGGCAGCTCCCCTCCTCCACAGAGGGGAACGCGTCGGCAACATCTATGTGGCCGGGAAAGAACAGGGCGCGGAGTTTACACAGGAAGACGAAGAGACCTTGGTAATGTTCGCCTCCCAGGGGGCCCTCGTGCTGGAGAACGCGCGCAGACACTGGGACGAGCGGCAGGCCAGGGCCGACCTGGAGACGCTGGTGAACACCTCGCCGGTGGGCGTCGTCGTCTTCGATGCAAGGACGGGCGCTCCGGTGTCCTTCAACTGCGAGGCCCTGCGGATCGTCGACGTGCTTCGGGAACCGGACCAGACCCACGATCAGTTGCTGGAGGTCATCACCTTTCGGCGTGGCGACGGCAGGGAGGTTTCGCTGAAGGAGTTCTCGATGACGGAATTGCTGAGCAGGCCAGAGACGATCCGCGCTGAGGAGTTCGTGCTCCGCGCCCCCGCAGGCCCGAGCGTCACGGTGCTGCTCAACGCCACGCCGATCCTCTCTGACAAAGGTGAGGTCGACTCCTTTGTGGTCACCCTCCAGGACATGACCCCGATGGAAGAGCTGGAGCGGCTGCGGGCGGATTTCCTGGCCATGGTCAGCCACGAGCTGCGAGCGCCGCTCACTTCCATCAAGGGCTCAGTGACGACCCTCCTCAGTGCCACGTCCGAGCTGGACCCGGCCGAAATGACCCAGTTCTTTCGCATCATCGACCGGCAGGTGGACCACATCCGGTACCTGATCGGCGACCTGCTGGACGTGGCGCGTATCGAGACCGGCACCCTCTCGATCGTCCTGGGGCCCGCCGACGTGGCCGATATGGTGGACGAGGCCAGGAGCCGGTTCCTGGTCGCCGACCGCAGGGACACGGTGGTCATCGATTTGGACCCGGACCTGCCGCCCGTCATGGCAGACCGGCGTCGAGTCGTCCAGGTACTGGGCAACCTGCTCACCAACGCCGCCATGTACTCGCCTCCCTTGTCCACCATCCTGGTGACAGCCGTGCGGCGGGACCTTGACGTGGCCATCGCCGTGGCGGACAAGGGCAAGGGGGTGTCTCCGGACCAACTGCCTCGCCTGTTCAGTCGCCACACCCAGCGGAGCCAGGGAGAGCAGATGAACGGAGCGGCCGGCGCCGGCCTGGGCCTCGCCATCAGCAAGGGGATCGTTGAGTCGCATGGAGGCCGCATCTGGGCGGAGAGCGCGGGCCTGGGCATGGGGGCACGCATCACCTTTACCCTGCCGACGGCCGAGGAGGAGCGGAAACGTCCTGCGACAGGCCCCGCCATGCGGCACACGTCGCCACGCGGCGAAGAAGCAGGGCAGGTCCGCGTCCTCGCGGTGGACGACGACCCCCAAGCCCTGCGGCACATCCGCGACACCCTCACCAGGGAAGGGTATGCCCCGATCGTCACGGGCGACCCCGAGGACGTTCTCCGGCTCATCGAGCGGGAGAATCCCCAGTTGGTCCTGTTGGACATGATGTTGCCCGGCTACGACGGACTTACATTGCTGCAGGACATTGGTGAGACGTCCGACGTTCCCGTCATCTTCCTCTCCGTCTACGGCCGGGAGGAGCTGGTCGCCAAGGCCTTTGACGCGGGAGCGGTGGACTACGTGATGAAACCCTTCGCACCCACGGAGCTCGCGGCGCGCATGCGGGCTGCCCTGCGCAGGCGTGCCGGAGACGAACCCATCACCCCCTTTGTCCATGGGGACCTGGTGGTCAACTACGTAGAGCGGCGCGTGACCCGGGGCGGTCGTCCGGTGCAACTGACCGCCATAGAATACCGGCTTCTCTGCGAGCTCGCAAAAAATGCCGGGCGCGTGCTCACCTACGAGAACCTGCTTCGCCGGGTCTGGGGGTTCGCCCATTCCGGCGACATTCGCCCAATGCGCACGGTCATCAGCAACCTGCGACACAAACTCGGCGAAGACGCGAAGGAGCCCGCCCTCATTCTCACGGAGCCCCGCATCGGCTACCGTATGCTGAGCGGGCCGCGGGGCGGGGACTAGCCCCGCGCCACTGCTTCTGGCAGCCGGAGGCGCCGCTTTGGCAACCCGCCGTCCGCAAAACGGCCATTCGCGAAAATGGGCGTACCCAGCGACAACGACGCCGCTTCGCCCGTGTGTCCAGTCAAGTTGAGCGTCCGCCGAGGACAACCGCGGTGCTCCTCTTGGGCAGTGCGCTCAGGGACGCCTTCGCCGCCGTAGCGACCGACAAACCAGCGACGCCACCGTGGGCGCATGTCGCAGTAGATTCCTGATTCACTTGTAGCAATTGATGTGGGAACTCCCTGTCGGAGGGGGCTTCATGCCGCTTTCGGGGACGCGAGGCAACGATCAAGGGGTGCTTGGCCGTCGTTGCGCGGGGCCGGCCTATGTCAGCTCTGCCAGGAGCACGAGGAGCCCAAAGACGATCACAATGATCGCGAGGGCAACCCCCAGCGGCGGCCGGCCCAGCCTGCGCATCGTGGCCTCGGCGTCTACTCTCTCGGCATGGAGGGACCGCCCCAGGATGGCCGGCCAGCCCGAAGCGGGCGTCCTGACGAGCTGTGCCGCAGTCCGTGTTGTCCAGTCGACTCCCTGCTGCGCCGCCGTGAACACCGCCTCCAGCGGCTCCTGCACCAGCACGCGCACGGGCGTTCCCGCTTTGCGGTAGAACCAGTCGGTATCGAGCGTGATAGTGGCCTCGCCGCCGAGCTTGCTCCGCAGCAGCCAGAATCCGACGGCGGTGAATCCGAGCAGCTGGAGCGTCCGCACTACGTGGTCGGCGGTGTACGGCTCGTAGTGGTTCGGGAAGGGCAGCAGGTTGTACAGCGCGTCGGGGTAGACGCCGATTCCTATGCACAGGGCCGCGGCCAGGAACATCGCAACGAGCATGCTGCGCGGCACCGGCCCGACCCGGATGTCGTCCCGCCGGGGGCCGAACCAGGTGAAGTAGGGGAGCTTGAGGCCGGTGTGCAGGAAGGTCCCCACCGACGCGAGGTACAGGAGCGCCACTACCCAGTAGAGGTGTTCCTGTTCCGCCGAGTAGACCATGAGCGATTTGGTGACGAAGCCGCTGAACAAGGGGAATGCCGAGATGGCGAACGCGCCGACCATATAGAGCACGACAACCATTCGCATACGGTCGCCAATCCCTCCGAGCGCCGTGAGTGTGCGGCGGCCGGTTGCATAGATGACGGCGCCCGCGCCCATGAACAGCAGGCCCTTGTAGAGGATGTGGGCGAAGGCATGGGACACGGCGCCGTTGATGGCGAGCTCGGTGCCGATGCCCACGCCGGCAACCATGTAGCCCACCTGGCTGATGATGTGGTAGGCGAGCAGGCGGCGGATGTCGTTCTCGAGCACAGCGTAGACGACACCGTAGAGGGCCATGATCACGCCGAAGGCGATGAGGATCTCCCATCCGGCGAAGCCGCGCGCCATGACGTAGACGGCCGTCTTGGTGGTGAACGCGCTCAGGAACACACTGCCGGCGACTCCCGCCTCCGGATAGGCGTCCGAAAGCCAGGCGTGCATCGGGACGACCGCGGCATTGATGGCGAACCCTCCCAGGATGAGCCAGCCGGCTGTCGTGCCCTCGAAGAGGGTGAAGTCGAGCGAGCCGCCGGTGCCGAGGTGCCATAGAACACCGGCAAGCAGCACGCTGCCCCCGACCAGGTGAACGTACAGGTAGCGCATGCCCGCGCCGCGCGAGCCGGGGAAGCCTCCAGCCCACACCAGATAGGCGGAGGTGAACGCCATCAGCTCCCAGAAGAGCACCAGCGTCAGCAGGTCGCCGGCAAAGACGACTCCCAGCGAAGTGCCGCCATACGCCAGGGCGGCAGCCTGCTGGAAGCGGTCGCTGAGGTGCCAGGCGTAGATGCCGCCCAGGACCGCGGCAATCGCAAAGACGTACCCGAAGACCATGCTCAGCCCGTCGGCGCGCAGCGGCTCGAGCCCGAAGGAGAGCCAGGTGAACGTCCACGAGCTGCCTTCATCGAGCCCCCAGATGAGCTGGGCAAGGACAAGCAGAGGAGCGCCGACCGCGATGAGTTTGCGGACGATTCCCACAGGGGTCAGTGCGACGAGGACCGCCGCAACCACCATGATGACAGCCGGAGGGAGGCTATCCATTGGCATGCTCCTCCGGCTCGTCCTCGACGTGCTCGCCGGTGTACGGGTTGTCGTGCTTCATCAGGAAGCCATGACCGACCCACTTCGCGACGACGATGATGGCGATGCATCCGGCGAGGCCGAACCCCACCCAGAAGAGCGGGATGTCGCTGCCGGCGAAGAGGCTCTTCCGGTGATCGACGAAGAGGACCTCGATCAGGGCCGACAGGGCGACGCCGACGACGATAATGGCGGCTGTGAGGCGGTCGATGCTCACGGTGTGTCTCCGGCGGCCGCGGCCGGCATCGGGAAGACATCCCCGGCGGCGCTTTCCGCGAGCTCGAAGAAGCCGAGCGGGAGGTCGGGCGCGATGCCCCACACCAACGCGAAGATTCCGGTGAGGGCGATTGGCACGACCATGCGCACGTCGGCCTCGCCGTATCGCGGGTGGTCGGAGGAGGAGCGGCCGAAGGCGCGGACGACGATGGGGAAGAGGTAGGCGGCGCTCAGGACGCCGCTGGCGAGGTAGAGCAACAGGAAGAGCTGGTGGCCCACCTCTGCCGCGCCCCACCCGAGGTAGACCTTGCTGGTGAACAGCACGAAGGGCGGAATGCCAGCCATGCTGAGGGAGGCGAGCGCAAACGCGCCCATGGTGATGGGCATCTGCCGTCCTATGCCGTCAAGCTGGCTGACGTTCTCCTTGTGCGTCCGCACCTGGATGGCCCCCGCCGCGAAGAACAGCGTAATCTTCGTGACGCCGTGCCCAACCATGTGCAGGAGCGCTCCGGTGAGCGCGAGCGGGCCGAGCAGCGCGGCGCCGAGCACTATGTAGGAAAGGTGGCTGATGGTCGAGTAGGCCAGCCGCCGCTTCAGGTTGTCATGGCGGAGCGCCAGCGTCGAGCCGATGAGGACGGTCGCAGCCGACAGCCCCGCGAGGACCGTCCACGCGCCCATTTCGAGCAGCAGCGCGGGGCCGAAGGCGAAGGCGACCACGCGGACCATGCCGAACACGCCCGCCTTCACGACAGCGACGGCATGGAGCAGGGCGGACACGGGAGTCGGGGCGACCATCGCGGCGGGAAGCCAGCTGTGCAGCGGCATGACCGCGGCCTTCACGCCTACGCCGCCCGCGAGCAGCGCGAACAGTCCCCACTGCGTTGCCCCGTCCAGGGCCGTGCCGTCGAGGAAGCCGCCCGGCTGGAAGGTCGCGTCGATGCCGAGAACGTGGAGCCATGCGGCCGCACCGATGAGCAGCAGACCGCCCGAGAGCGTGTAGGCGAGGTACTTCCTGCCCGCGACGATCGCCTCCTCGGTCTCGCGGTGCGCGACGAGCGGATAGGTGAACAGGGAGAGCAGTTCGTAGAAGAGGATGAACGTCAGCAGGTTCTCGGCGAGCGCGACGCCGACGGTTGCGGAAATGCTGAGGGCGAACGCGGCGAAGAACCGCGTTTGCTTTTGCTCGCGCTCCCCGCGCATGTAGCCGACGGCATAGACTCCCGAGACGACCCAGAGGGCGGAGGCGAGCAAGCCGAAAACCATGCCGGCCGGGTCGGCGCGAAGGGCAATGTCGATGCCGGGAGAGATCTCGACGAGCGTGGTCCTGGCGGCCTGTCCGTCGAGCGCATTGGAGAGCATGAGGAGCATCACGGCCAGCAGGGCGACCGCCGCGATGCTCGACCAGGCGTCTCGCAGATTGCGCCGGCGTTCCGTGGTGAGGGCGACGAGCCCCGCCCCGCCTGCGGGGATGAGCACGGCAACGATCGGCAGCAGCGAATCTGTGGTCATTGGACGCCAGGCTCCAATACGTGTGTCACGATGAACGAGTTTGCTACGCCGAGCACAACGGTCGCAAGAGCAAGGACTGCGAGCGGCAGGACGACATCGACCGGGGACTCGGAAGCGCCGCTCACGCTGGAAAGCGCCCGCTCGCCAGAAGCGTCAGGGGCATCGCCTGGCTCGTCGACAGGTGCGCCCGTTCCTTCGGAGTCCTCGCGGCCCCCGGGCGGCAGCGCCGGGCGCAGGTAGGCGCGCTCCAGCACGATGAAGACATACACGGCCGTCAGCAGCGAGCTGCCAAGGACGACCGCCACCACTACCCACTGTCCGGACTCCACGCCGGCCTGGGCCGCCCACCACTTGCTGAAGAAGCCGGCCGTGGGAGGGATTCCCACCATGGAGAGTGCGCCCAGGGTGAAGCAGGCCATGGTCAGGGGCATCGCGCGGCCCAGCCCGGTCAGGCCGTCAACGCTCGAGAGTCCGGTCGAGAGGCGCACCGAGGCCGCCGCCAGGAAGAGGGTCCCCTTCATCACCGCGTGGTTCATCACGTGCAGCAGCGCCGCGACCAACCCCAGGGGCGTCGCGAGCCCTATGCCCACCGCGATCAGTCCGAGTTGGCCGATGGAGCTGTAGGCGAGCATCCTGCGGATGTCCGACTGCCTTATCGCGGCCACGGAGCCAAAGACGATGCCGACGAGTCCCAGGACGAGCAGCCCGTCGGCCACCAGCGCCTCGTCCTTCAAGTAGCCGTCCGGGAACACGCTCAGGAACATGCGGACCATCGCGTAGGCGCCGACCTTGGTCATAACCGGCGCAAGGAGCGAGTTCACCGAGGAAGGCGCGTGGGTGTAGGCGTCGGGAAGCCACAGGTGCAGCGGCACCAGCGCCATCTTCAGGCCCAGCCCCACGAAGATGAAGACGGCGCCCGCCTGCACGGACCTCGACGATGGGCCTGCGGCAAGGATCGCCGCGGTCTCCTCCATGTTGAGCGTTCCGGTGCTGAAGTAGAGGAAACCGACGCCCAGCAGGTAGAAGGCGCCGCCTATCGAACCGAGGACCAGATAGCGAAAGCCGGCCAGCATGCCCGCGCGACCGCCCAGGAACACGAGCGTATAGGCCGCCAGTGACGATATCTCCAGGAACACGAACAGATTGAAGAGGTCAGCCGTGACCACCATGCCGGCGAGGCCGGCCATCAGCAGCATGACCAGGGCGTAGAAGGGCCCCGCGCGGTCGCCCGCCTCTCGCTCCGCCCAGCGCCTCGTCGCCGCGATCACCAGCGTCGTTACGCTCGTGACGACCAGCGCCACGAATGCGCTGACCTCGTCGACGACGTATTGAATCCCCACCGGCGGGGCCCACCCGCCAAGGTCATAACGAATGGCGCCGTTCGCGAGCACTTCCGCCAACGCCCAGGCTGAGGCGGCCGTGGAGAGCGCCGACCCGCCCAGCGCCAACGAGAACGCAACGCCGGACCGCGTGCGCGTCACGACAGGGATGGCCACTGCCAGCAGCAGCGGCGGCAGCAGTATCAGGATGGGGAGTTGGTCTTCTATTGGCGCACCTGCTCTATGAGGGATTCCTCGTCCAAGCTGCCGAACTCGCGGTGGATGCGCACCAGGAAGGCCAGCGCGACGCCGGTGATCGCGACGTTCACGACGATTGCCGTGAGCATGAGCACGTGGGGCAGCGGGTTAACGTAGTCCGCGGCCTCGGCGTTGCCCGCGCCCTGCTCGAGCAGGATGGGCAGCGTGGCGCCTTCGCGGAGGCCGCCCGCCACAAAGAAGAGGATGATTGCGGACTGGAGAATGTTCATGCCGATGAGCTTCTTCACGAGGCTCCGCTTCTGAATCATGCCGTACAGGCCGACGGCGATCAACGCCCCGCACATCCAATAGGGAAATCGGGCCGCAATCTCTTCAATCATCCAGGTACCGCTCGGTCAGGTAGTCGTACAGGATTCCCAGGGTGCCGAGGACGGCCAGGAACACGCCGAATTCGATGATGAAGATGCCCCTGGCGCGCAAAGTCTCATCGTGCGTGGCGATGTTGTTGAACCAGCCGATGGGCAACTGACTGTAGTCGAGGAAGTTGGCGCCGAAGAACAGCGGCACGACGCCCGCCAGCAAGTACACCGCCATGCCGAGACTCGCCGTCCAGATGAGTACCCGGGTGGGGAAGCGGTTGACGGCATGCTCTCTGCCGAGGGTGAGCCGCGCCAGCACGAAGGCCGCGGCCACGATGGCCCCCGCCTGGAATCCGCCCCCGGGGCTCGCTTCGCCGTGGACCAGGACGTAGATGCCGAACACGATGATGAACGGCACCATGAAGGTCCGCACGACGAAGTGGAGGATCACGCTGTTATGGGGCTCGGTCATCGCTCCTGGACCCCCTCATCAGGACAAGTAGGACACACAGGCCCGCCGTGAAGATCACGAGTGTCTCCCCCAGGGTATCGTAGCTCCTGAAATCGGCCAGCACCGCCGTGACGAGGTTTGGTATCTCGATTTCCTTCTCGCCCTGCTCGACAAACTCGGGCGACAGGTGGACGTTCGCGGGTGCGTTGGGGTCGGCCCGGTCCGGCAGGTCGAGCGATACGTAGACGAACAGCGCCTGGAAGCTGATGAGGAACGCCAGCGTGAGCCACCTCAATCGACCGACCTCCGTCTCGTGAGGCTGAGGGCGCCGATGAACAGCACGCCGGTGATGCCGGCGCCCAGCGCCGCCTCAGTGAGCGCGACGTCCACAGCGCCCATCATGGCCAGCAGCGCCGCCACAATGAGGCTGTAGATGGTGAGCGCCGCCACGGACGCGATCAGGTCGCGCACCTGCAGGGCGACAATCGCCGGTACCACCAGCATCGCAAACAGCGCCAACTCCAGTTGCCAGATCATGGTTCTCCTGCCAACCCTCCACTCGCCGAAGATTCCTCGTGTCCTGCGCGGCCTAACGCTCTCCTTGCATTTCGCTCGCCTGGTGCAGACCATCACGCCGCCAGGGCATGAGTCCGTTGCGGACCGCCGCCCGCGTCAGGACGTGGACGCCTACGGGGTTGGATATAGCGACGAAGGCCACCACGAGGGCGAACTTCAGTCCGGTCAGGCTCACCCCTGCGGAGACCAGCAGCCCCAACAGCAGCAGGGTGATGCCAAGCGTTTCCGACTTGGAAACGGCGTGAACACGGCTGAAGAAGTCGGGAAGGCGTATCAGTCCGATCACGGCAATCGACATGAAGAAGAGTCCCGCTGCCATGAGGGCCAGTGCGATGATGCTCATGTTCCCTCTCGCTCAGCCGGTTCCTCACCACGGTGACGTTCAAGGTATTTGCCGGCGACCACCGAGCCGATGAAGTTCAGCAACGCATACGTGAGGGCCAAATCGACGAACATGTCCGGACGGTCGAAGATGAAGCCGGTCACGGCCAGCAGGGCGATGGCGTTCGTGGCCACAGCCGAGGCAGCGAGAAGGCGGTCGAACACCGTCGGGCCTCGCAGCAGCCTCCAGAACGCCAGTGCACTGATGCCAACGATTGCCGCGGCGACGGCGGTGAACTCGCTCATAGCGGCACCTGCCCGGGACGCAGGACGTCGGTAAGCTCAACCCGCTCGGCGGCCGGCTCTTCGAACACTGCGGCGACCCGGCGCTGGATGCTCCCCTGCGCCAGCTGTTCCCGGGTCAATCGCGACAGGCAATGGACCAGGAGCGTGCCCTTGAAGGCGTCGACCGTGGCCGTGCCGGGGGTGAGCGTAATGGACTGCGCCAGCAACACGTGTGCAGGCTCGGAGACCAGCGAGGTCTCGAACTCGACCAGCGCCGGCTCTATCGGTATGCGTGGGTGGAGCACCAAGTATGCGACGTGGAGACTGGCCGCCGTGATTTGGTAAGCCATCCAGGGGTGGTAGAGGAGGAACCGGACCGCCATCCGGACGAACCAGGGGAACCGTGACGGCAGCGCGGTGAAGGTGTGCTCATGGGTCCCGCGGAAGAGCAGCTCGGAGAAGGTAATGGCGACAACGGTTGCAATGCCCCCCCACGCCAGGAATTCAATGCTGATGTCTCCCGAGAAGGCTACCCACAACCCGAACAGGGCGGCGCCCTGTATCGCCATGCGCACAGGCCTCTTCCAGGGGCTTGAAGGGGTCTGATCGGGGCGGACGCTTCCACGCATTCCGTTCCACCTGGGGAGCGTTCGAGACTCGTCCGTCTACTGGATTCACGGCCAAGGCGGAGCGAGTCGCCAACTAGCGGGGAGTCTACGTTTCGCCGAATCGCCGTGTCAAGAACGCCGCCGCCCCGGCAGGCCCCTTGCGGGGTCCGGTGTTCCGTCGCCGCTCCTTCTCCATCCCGGCGCAATCGAACGGAGGAGTCACTCGCCTGGCCCTCAACTTGACGACTCGACCATTTGCCGTCGCCGTTCAGTTGCCGGCGCTCCCGGCGGCTTGGGCGCCTTTGGCGTCGCGTTCGCGAAGAGCCTACGTCTTGGGCAGGGGCTGGGCGCCGACCTCCTGTGCCAGCAGTTCCGCCACCAGAGCGCGACCTACAGCGTAGATCGCCCCTCTAACCAGTTCGGGTTCGTTATAGAGGCGGCGCAACAGGTCCTCGTTGGCGACCAGGTAGCGGGCCACCATAGAAGCCAGCGTATCAACGCGTTCCTGGTCCGGTTCCCGCTGGTCGAGCGGGGGCCGCTCCAGTTTGCTGTCCATCATGCCTCTGCTGACGGTGCCCACCAGCGCGTCGAGCACAGGCTGGGTGATCTCATTCGCCATGAGTCCCTCCCTGACTTTGAATGCGTCGGCAACGTACACCCGCAGCTGGCCGGGCGCAAGGTAAGGCCGCCGTATGCAGCACGGGCAAGAAGGGCAAGGCCGGGAGGCATTTGGCAGGTTCCGGCCGCGGCAAACCCTACCGATTCCGTAGCAGAATCACTTGTCTCATTATTGTTTCATCTGTTGTGGGGGGTTGTACTCAATGGTATTCTGCGTGATGGTGACAGGAACACCTGTCGCGGGACTCCCGGTGACGGGGTGCACGGAAGCTGGAGAGGAGGCGTAATTGTGACCAAACATGCGGGTCTTGCGCTAATGCTGGGCGTGGTCCTTGCTTTTGTGGGATCCATGTTCATGCCCGGGAACTTCCTGATCGACACGGCGGACCCGACCGACTATGCCTCGACGGTGAGCGCCTGGGCGGACAATACAATCCTCGCGCAGTGGATGACGTTCATAATACTCATCGCGATGATGTTCATGGTCTTCGGCGTGCTGGGCCTCTACCCGCTGGCGAGCAGCCAGGGCGGGCTGGCCGGAAGGATGCTGCAGTACGGCATCGTCGCATCCATCATTGAATGGAGCATCCTTGTTGTCGCGCAGGGCATGCGGCACTTCTCAATCCACCTGCTGCAGCGCGATGACCTGGGCCACTCGGGGATGGACTTCGCGACAGCGGCGTTGGAGGCACACGTGCTCACGATTGCGATCACGATGGCGTTCCTGGCGCTGTTCCCGATCGCGACATTCCTGACTGGCTACGGGCTCGCCGCGCGGTTCGGCTCGATGGACCTGTACAAGATCGCCAGCTACCTCCTCGTGATAGGCGGGATCGTGGGGTTCATCAACTTCATCATCGCGCTGAACTCGCCGGACGTGGGCCTCGACCTGCTGCTGTACGTGAACAGCATTGTCCTCTGGGTCGGAGGGATCTGCCTGTTCATCATCGGGCTGGGCATGTACAAAGGACGGAGCGAGCTGACAACGGAAGCGGCCTAAGGACAGATCGACTCCCGGTCTCCGGGAGGCCGGCGGGCTTCACTTCAACCGAACCCACGGGGTGCGCGGGTCAGGATTTGGCCCGCGCACCCTATTGTTTCAAGGAGCTTTTCCATGGCACAGGTCCAGTTCGGTGTGCAGTACAACGGCGTCTCCATGTCCGGGGTCATCGGCCCGCTGGAGTTTGCGCGGCGGATGGAGGCGCTGGGGTACCGATCGTTCTTCGTGCCGGAGCTGGAGACGCTGCCGACGCTGGACCCTTTCATTCTGCTGGCCGCGGTGGCGCAGCACACGGAGCGGATGCGGCTGGGGACGGGCGTCGCCGTGCTGCCGTTCCGGTCGCCGTACCAGACTGCGAAGATCGCGGCGTCCATCGACGTGCTGTCGGGCGGGCGGATGGTGCTCGGGCTCGGGTCCGGGGGCGTGTTCAACGACGACTTCGTGGTCGAGGGTATCAGGCCGCAGGACCGGCGGACGCTGACGGACGAGGGGCTCGAGCTGGTGCGGCGGCTGCTGAGCGAGGAGCGGGTGACGCATAGCGGGGCGCACCACCGGATGGAGGGTATGGCGCTGGAGCCCCGATCCGTGCAGCAGCCGCACCTGCCCATCTGGACGGGCGCCATGTGGAACGGGCGCTTCTCGCGTCGCATGCTGGAGCGCACCGCCCGGTGGGCCGACGGCTTCCACCCGCACGGCATGACGCCGCAGGGCTACGCCGAGGGGAAGGCGGCCATCGAGGAGATGGCCGCGGGGCTGGGGCGCGACCCGTCGCAATTCGAGTGGTCGTGCAACATGTACCTGTGCATGGGGCGGACGCGTGAGGACGCGATGGCGGAAGTGCGGGAAGCGATGCGGCAGCGCTTCGGCGAGGACGCGTGGGAGCTTGACCCGGACACGCTGCTGCTGGGCACGCCGAAGGACTGCGCCGAGGGCGTGGCGGCGTTCGCGGAGGCGGGCGTCGGGCACATCGTCGTCAACGCGCTGTGCCGCCCGGAGGCGCTGCTGGAGAACTACGAGCGGTTCTCGGCGGAGGTGCTGGGGCGGTTTGCGTGAGGGCGCGCTCCTGCTATTCTGAACTCTAAGCCTTGTCGACAGTATCTGCCAGGAATTCTGGCCAAGATAGCGCTTCGAGTTTCTTGACGTTTATCACCGAGTCTCCAGGGAGACCTAACCGCTGGCGGGCGATTTCGGCATATTCGGGGTTAAGTTCAATGCCAACAAACGATCGGCCAAGCTCCTGACATACTACTCCCACAGTCCCCGACCCAAAAAAGGGATCAATTACTGTGTCGCCTGGGCAAGTGCTACTTTCAATACATAGCCTCACGAGTTCTGTAGGGAATACTGCAAAGTGATTGCCATTGAACGGCTCCGTCTTTAGCGACCAAACTGAGCGACGATTCTTCTTTTGTGAGCTTCCATTGGCCGGTTCAGAAATCGCTTCACTGTCGTAGTAATAGTGCTCTGAGTTTGAGAACAAGAACAACTGCTCGTGGTTTCTAGTCGGGCGGTCCTTTACGGATTCCGGCTGCGAGTTAGTCTTATGCCAAATAACTTCCGAGCGCAAATACCACCCCTTGCGCCGAATCACTCTGGCTAGTTCCCATGGCAAACCGACCAGCTCCTTGTTTTTCATCCCGGGGGGATTGTCAGGTCTCCAGGATCTAGCTCGTGCTGGGTTGCGTTTGTCTCTAGCACGCCAGCCCCGATTTCCACTGGTGTACGTGTCGCCGATATTTAGCCACATCACGCCACTAGGTTTTATGACTTCGGTTAGCACCCCGAATACACTGGCTAACCTAGAGAGGTACGTTGCAAGCCGGCTCTCGCTCCCAATCTGCTGCCTCAAGGCATAGTCACGCAATCCCCAATAAGGGGGGCTCGTTATGCAGGCTTGGGCCAAACCAACGGGAAGCCTCTTTAGGACCGACTCAGCGTTGCCAGTCAAGATTACATTCATGGCTGTCCCTCGTTAGGGTCTAGTCCTTGTAGGGCAAGCCATACCAGTCACACAGTTGCTCAAATACCATTTTTTCAGCGCCTTTGCCGCTCGCGTCCCTGAAGGGGCCGCCAATTGACCAATCAACATTCGCCTTCCCGGACTGAAGGAATGTCCTTGCGGCTGCTTCCGAGAAGTCCAGAACATCAATGTTCTTCAATAGCAACTTTCTACCTATGCGAGACAAAGCTCGAACTCCCGGATTTACCATCATCTTGAAGCCAACCTTGTCATTGAATTCTGTTGGCCACTCCTTCTTTGCCGCATTCCAGAAGTTCTTAACAAACAGATAACCCTCGTCAAAGCTCAGGTCACCATTGTGGATGTGTTTAGGTGGCACGAGGAGTCCCAGACTCAACTGAAGGCCTCTAAAGCCGATCGACGCCTTGGCAGGGGTTCTGCCGCCCGTGTCAACTTGGTTATAAAAGGGACTTGATATGTCCACTACGCCGAGGCTCCATGCCCATGGAATCTGAGGCGGGGGATTAGCCTCAGTCCTGAGAATGATTGTGTCTACAAGCGAAGTCGGGATTCCCTTCTGATTCTTATTGATGGCCTTGAATATCAAGGCCTCATCATGACGGCTAATTCCTGGAAAGATGCAAAATGTGACCGATTCTTTTGAGGCCCCTAGCTTTCCAAGACGATGTTGGCAATCTACTTGGGAAAACGCCCTTCTCCATGGTTCTGGTTTCCCGTATATTTCGTGAGTTAGGCCATCGGTGAACGTTACCGAGAGTGTCCCAAACCTATCGTCTCCGGTGTAGTCAGGTTCGTAGGACCACGCAACATTCTCTTCGTCACTCACCTCGTCTTCCTCATTTTCCTGCCGAATGGCGAGAATGGACTCAGGCCAGAAGGGCTTGTAGGTCTCTTCTGCGTATGCTCGAGCCTTCTCACTTCGCTTCTCGTCAAAATCGCGTTGGTAACCGAAAGAGTTCTGGACTGGGTCGTGGAAGTCAATCCACGAAGCATCTACCAAATCTCTGGCTGCGGCAGAACCTCGAAAGACGGTGTAGCCGAGGCAAATGTCCTTGATGACTTTCAGTTGGATAGTCTTCTTCGCCAATCCGTGTTGGTCCTCCCACAACTCTGTGACAACACCATAGCACGCATTGCAAATGACAGCGCAAGAAGAAAGGGTGAGGGTTTACGTTGGGATTCGGTCGTTTCCCTGGTTTGGTGTGGCGGTTCTCCCACCCCCTACAATTCCTCCAGCGCGCTCTTCCATGCAGCTATGGTCTCCTCCACCTCGCGCGCTCCGTGCACAGTCGAGACGTAGTACTTGGTGTGGTTCTTGTAGATGCCGCGGGAGCGGAGGAGGCTGTTGAAGCGCAGCAGCTTGGCGTGGTCGCGGTCCAGCGAGGCCCGGTAGTCCTCGACCGGGTGCTCGGCGAAGACGACGTCGAACATTGGGGCGTCGCCGAGGACGTGGGCGGGGATCTCGGCCTGGCGGAGCAGGTCCTCGAGGGCGGTCTTGAGGCGGGCGCCGGTGGCGAAGAGGCGCTCGTAGGTGCCGGGCTCGCGGAGCACCTCCAGCGTCGCGAGGCCGGCGACGGCGGCGACGGGGTTGCCGTTCAGCGTGCCCTGCTGCGCAACGTAGGCGTCGCGGCCGGGGGCCGGCGCGAAGTAGTCCATGATCTCGGCGCGGCCGGCGATTGCGGAGAGGGGGAAGCCGCCCGCCACCGTCTTGCCGAGGGCGCACAGGTCGGGCGTGACGCCGTAGTACTCCTGGGCGCCGCCGTAGGCGAAACGGAAGCCGGTGACGATCTCGTCGAAGATGAGGGGCACGCCATACTGGGTGCAGACGTCGCGGAGACCCTCCAGAAAGCCGGGGATGGGCGCGAAGGTGCGCTGCAGGGGCTCGACGATGACCCCCGCAAGCTCGTCGTGGTAGCGCTCGATGATGGCGGAGGCGGTCTCGATGTCGTTGAAGGGCGCGACGAGCATGTCGCCTGCGGCGGAGGCCGGGATGCCGAGGCCGTCGGGCGCGGGCTCAGGGAAGGCGCGGAGGCTGTCCGCGGCGGGGGTCACGCTCATCATTGCGTGGTCGTGGGTGCCGTGAAAGCCGCCCTCGAACTTGAGAATCTTGTCGCGGCCGCGGTAGGCGCGGGCGACGCGCATGGCGTAGAACGTCGCCTCGGCGCCGCTGCTGGCGAAGCGCACCCGCTCGGCGCAGGGGACGGCGCGGATGATCTCCTCGGCGAGGAGGAGGGCGTGCTCGTTGAGGCCGAAGTAGGTGGTGCCTTTCGAGAGCTGCTCCTCGACGGCCTCCACGACGCGGGGGTGTGCGTGGCCGATGAGCATGGGGCCGGAGCCGAGCACGTAGTCGATGTACTCGTTGCCGGACACGTCCCAGACGCGGGGGCCGCTGCCCCGGGCGATGACGGTGTCCATGGAGATGATGTTGCCGGTGCTGCCGCCCGGCAGGACTCGCGCCGCCAGGTCCAGCAGCTGTTGCTCCCGCTCGCCCACGTTGTCCCGCGCCATGCATGCCTCCATCGGTCGCCCGTCGGTGTTGTGTGCACTATACCGCATACGCGGCGGCGCGTGGGGTTCCGGCACGCGGGAGCGGCTTAACAGCCCTCCGCCCGTGGGGTATCCTGCCGACGGCCATTCCGGCGCCGGGCCGGATTTAGAGGCACAGTGGAGGACGACATGCAGCAGCGACCCTTCGGCAAGCTGGGCACGGCCAGCGCCCTGACGCTCGGCGGGGGCGGCCTCGGGCAGATCTGGGGGCCAACGACCCGCGAGGAGTGCGTCGCGACAGTGCGGGAAGCGGTGGAGTCGGGCATCGACGTGCTGGACCTGGCGCCGTCGTACGGAAACGGCGAGGCGGAGAGCGTCATCGGCGAGGCCTTCGACGGGGCGCTTCCGGCTGGCGTGCGGGTCACGACCAAGTGCCGCGTCGGCGCGACGCCGGCGGGCGACGTGTACGACCTCCTCTCGACGAGCCTGGCGGGCAGCCTGGAGCGGATGAAGCTGGAGCGCGTCGACGTCATGTTCCTGCACAACGCCGTCACCCTCGGCGACGAGGGCGGCGACCGGCTGACGACGGCCGCGTCGGTCGCGGAGGCGGTGGCCCCGGCGTTCGAGCGGCTCATCGCCGAGGGGCGCGTCGGGTACTGGGGGCTGACGGGCATCAGCCATGCCGACGCGCTCATCCACCTGCTGGAGCACGGGCCGCGGCCGGACTTCATCCAGTGCATCGCGAACCTGCTGGACTCGGCGGGCGGGCTGCTGCAGGGGAGCGAGCCGGGTCGGCCGCGGGACATCATCGCTGCGGCGAACGCCAACGGCGTCGCGGTCATGGGCATCCGGGCGGTGCAGGCGGGCGCGCTGACCGACGGCATCGACCGTCCGCTGCCGGAGGGGCACTCGGAGCTGGTGGACTTCGAACGGGCGGCGCATTTTCGCGCGCTGGCGGGGGTCATGGGATTCAGCGCGGCGTACCTGGCGCACTGCTACGCGCTCTCGATGGAGGGGGTGTCGACGGTGGTGCTCGGTGTGAAGAACCGGACGGAGCTGCGTGAGTGCATCGCGGCGGAGGCGGTATCGCCGCTGGACGACGCACTCATCACGCACATCCACGCCGCCGCGGGGCGCCTGGGGTAAGGAGGGAACGCCGAGGCCGCTTCTCGCGTTATTCTCTATGAGGGCTCCCGTGAAGGGACGCCTGTTTCGATTAACAGCTGCCCATTCCCCGAAGGGGATGGGTAGTTTGCACTTTTGAGCGCCGGCGGTCCGCCGCGTTGTCGCCGTCGCTCTCGATGAGGGTCAAACTTCTATGTTCGGCTTCCTGCGACCCAGGGCCACGCTCACCAACGACGAGGTGCGCTTCAGCCTCCGCATGATGGTGTGGGAGGGCGTGACCAGCGAGGCGCTGGCGACGATCCAGATCATGGGCTACCTGGCAGCGTTCGCGTTGGCGCTGGGGGCCAACAACCTGCAGGTGGGCATCGTTTCCGCCGTGCCCTTCGCGTCGCTGGTGGCGCAGCTCCCCGCCATCCTCCTTATCGAGCGGTTTCGCGTCCGGAAGGCCATCGGGCTGCCGGCGTGGCTGCTGGCGCAGTTGCTCATGATCCCGGTGGCGGCCGTCCCCTTCTTCATCGACGTTCCAAGCTCGCTTGCCGTGACGACGGTCATATTCCTGCTGGCGTTCCGAGGCCTGTTCGCGCCGATGTGGATCACGGCGTGGATGAGCTGGATGCACGACCTGGTGCCGCAAAAGCTGCTGGGCGGCTACTACGGCCGGAGGCTGGCGGCGAGCACGACGGCGCTGGCCATCCTCGGGCTGGGCGCGAGCTTCTACATCAACTGGTGGGAGGGCCAGGCGGCGCCGGGGCAGGAGGCGTACGGTTACTCGATCTTCTTCATTGCCGGAGCGCTCACGCTGGGGATCATCGGGCCGATCATGGTGGCGAGGGCCAGGGAGCCCCTGATGCCAACGGCTCCGGAGACCAGGCAGTCGCCAGTCTCAACGCTGATAGAGCCGCTGCGCGACAACAACTTCTCGCAGCTGTTGCGCTTCCTGTGGGTGTGGGGCGTCGCGTCCAATATCGCCATACCGTTCTTCGTGGTCTACATGCTGACGGACCTGGAGCTTGAGCTGCCCGTCGTGATGGGGATGGTGGTCCTGAGCAACGTCACGCACGTCCTTTTCGTGCGCGTGTGGGGACCGATGGCTGACCGCGTCGGGAGCAAGACGGTAATGTCGCTCTCGGCGTCGCTGTTCCTCTTGGTGTTTTTGGGATGGATTTTTGTCGCACACACGGAAAAGCACGTTTTGACGATGCCGCTTCTCGTCATGCTCAACGCGTTTGTCGGCATCGCGCGCGGGGGCATCTTCCTCACGATAAACACGCTTTCGCTGAAAATTGCGCCGGAACAGAAGGCCACGGCCTTCCTGGGCGTTGCGAGCATTGCGGCGTACGCCAGCATGGGAATTGGGCCGCTTATCGGCGGATACCTTGCGGACTTTTTCGCCACCAAAACGCTGCGTTTTGATTTCACCTGGATATCACAGAATGGAGCGGTGGAAATACCGGCGCTTCAACTGGTCGGGTTCGACTTCGTCTTCCTCATCGCCTTCATTTTCAGCCTGCTCTCGCTGAACCTGCTGGTTGCGCTGCGGGAGGAAGGCGAGCTGCCACGGGACATCGCGCTTGCGGAGTTGGTGGCGCACTCGACCCCTGCGCGACGAGCGCTGACGTCCCTGCCCGTGTTGGGCCCGCTGACGTCGATGTCATACGGGTATCTCAAGCGCGTGCCGGGCGCGGACGTGGCGCTGGGCGTGGCGGCGTACCAGCTGGCGGCGTCGACGCAGGCCGCGGTGACGTCGGCGGGCAAGGGCCGCATGCTGGTGCGCGAGGTCGCGCAGGCCGTGGGCGATGCGGTGGACGACGCCATAGAGGACGTGGGGGACTTCGCCGGGCATGGGCTAGAGCTGGCCCGGCACGCCACGAGGGGCGCGGTCCAGGTAAGCGACGACCTCTCGGACCAGGTCGGCCGGGCTGCACGGGGCGCGGTGCTGGGAACGCTGAGGACGCTGACGAAACGCCAGGTGCCGTTCCTGGTGGCGCTTCGAGGCGCCGGCTACGGCGTCGTGCAGGGAGCGCTGGAGGGCGGCCAGAACGCCGGAGAGGCGACGACGGAGGCGCTGGAGGCCGCGCGGCAGGCGGCGAGGGAGCTCGGCGTGTCCGCGCAGGCCGCCGATACGGCGTTTGTTTCAGGCGCGATGGAAGCCGCGGAGGCCTCGGGAGAGCAAGCGATCCAAGAGGTACGTCAGGCGTTTCCCACCGAGCTTACGGGCATCTGGGACTACGACACCGTTGGGGAAACGGATGCCGGTGAACAGGGCTCTGCGGACTAGATACGCGCCACGGACCGAAACCGCCTCTGGTCCTACGCTCTGCCCTATCTCAACATAGTGCATCTTTCGGCTCCTGCAGGCATCCTGTGTAACTCAAAATCAGCCGATATTTGCTTCTTTACTGCTTGACTTGCGATATTACAAATTTCTACATTTACCCCGATGCACGTAACTTTTCCAAGCTGGACACTCCTGTTCTTGGCATGGGCATGAGTCAGACGGGAATTACGGAGCGTGGTTGCGTCCGCGATACGAGCGAACCGTGCCGTGCCCGTGCCGTGTTGGAGAGACCTTGCGCGCTCCCTATCATCAGCGGGAGCGATTCCCGCTAATGATGGGGACGGCGAACGTTTCCGCAACGCGGCCGTTCAGCCTGACAATCATTTGTTTCATTTCCCTTTTCTTTATCCTTGCCTTTGCGGACTACGCCCTCGCCCAGCAGACACAGGGCGACCGGCTGACCGGCTTCGACATCGACCCGCTGCCGGGCGAAGGCAAGCAGGACGTCCGTGGCGTATGCTCGGACGGCACGACGCTGTGGGTCGTGGAGGAGCGGGGGTACAAGCTCTTTGCCTATACCCTGGGCCAGGACGCGCTAACGCGCAATGAAGATGGCGACATACAGCTCAGCGCCCAGAATGATCCAGGTGGTTGTACCACGGACGGCACAACCATTTGGGTAGTTGATGCCGATCTCAAGAGGTTGGTTGCGTATGATATCGCCTCCAAAGCAGGGGCCAGCACCAAGGATATTGCCCCTCTGAATACGCAGAACAATCGCCCGGGCGGCGTCGCCGTACATGGTTCGACGGTGTGGGTAACGGACTCGGCGCTCAAAAAGCTCTTTGCCTACACCCTCGCCGATGGGTCGCACGACGCCAGCAAGGACATCGCCCTCCACAGCGAGAACACGCTTCCTGCAGGCCTCTGGACCGACGGTACGACCATGTGGGTGTCGGACAGTTCGTCCCACCACTTCTACACCTACGCCGTTGCTACCGGCACACGAGACACCACAAAGGAGTTCCCCGCTACGGACACCTCCAACGTGAGGGGCATCTGGTCCAACGGCCAGGTGCTCTGGGCGGTCAACCGGGCGGCGAAGAAAGAGACCGGCAACAAAGTGCTGGCATACCGGATGCCGGTCTCTGCCTCCTCCGACGCGACGTTAAGCGCGCTGACGCTGAGCGGGGTGACGCTAGCGCCTACGTTCGCAGCGGGGACGACGGCGTACACGGCGTCGGTGGGGAACGGCGTGACGCAGACGACGGTGACGGCGATGATGGCGCACTCGGAGGCCACGGTCGCGCTCACACCGGCGGACGCCGACAGATCGACTGACGGGCATCAGGTAGACCTGGCGGTGGGGGAGACGGCGGTCAGCGTAACGGTGACGGCGGAGGACGGAGAGACGACCTCGACGTACACGGTGACGGTGACGCGGGCAAAGTCGGCGGACGCCAGCTTGAGCGCGCTGACGCTGAGCGGGATCACGCTGAAGCAGACGTTCGCAGCGGGGACGACGGCGTACACAGCGTCGGTGGGGAACGACGTGACGCAGACGACGGTGACGGCGACAACGGCGCACTCGGCGGCCAGCATCGCGATCACACCGGCGGACGCCGACACCGGGACCACCGGGCATCAGGTGGACTTGGCGGTGGGGGAGACGACGGTCAGGGTGACGGTGACGGCGGAGGACGGAGAGACGACGCAGACGCACACAGTGACGGTGAGGCGGGCAAAGTCGGCGGACGCGACGTTAAGCGAGCTGACGCTGAGCGGGGTGACGCTAGCGCCTACGTTCGCAGCGGGGACGACGGCGTACACAGCGTCGGTGGGGAACGACGTGACGCAGACGACGGTGACGGCGACGGCAACGCACTCGGAGGCCACGGTCGCGATCACACCGGCGGACGCCGACACCGAGACCACCGGGCATCAAGTGGACTTGGCGGTGGGGGAGACGACGGTCAGCGTGACGGTGACGGCGGAGGACGGAGCGACGACGCAGACGTACACAGTGACCGTGACGCGGGCGAAGTCGGCGGACGCGACGTTAAGCGCGCTGACGCTGAGCGGGGTGACGCTGTCGCCGACGTTCGCAGCGGGTACGACGGCGTACACGGCGTCGGTGGGGAACGACGTGACGCAGACGACGATGACGGCGACAGCGGCGCACTCGGCGGCCAGCATCGCGATCACACCGGCGGACGCGGACGAATCGACTGACGGGCATCAGGTGGACCTGACGGTGGGGGAGACGACGGTCAGCGTGACGGTTACGGCGGAGGACGGAGAGACGACGCAGACGTACACGGTGACGGTGACGCGGGCAAAGTCGGCGGACGCGATGTTAAGCGCGCTGACGCTGAGCGGGGTGATGCTGTCGCCGACCTTCGTGACGGGGACGACGGCGTACACGGCGTCAGTGTCCAACACGGTCTCGCAGACGACGGTGACGGCGACAGCTTCCCACACAGGGGCGTCCTTCGCGATCAAGGTGGGCGGCGTAGTGGACACAGACGGCGTCGTGCCATTAGCCGTTGGGGACACAGCGATCGTGGTGGAGGTGACGGCGGAGGACGGAGCGACGACCTCGACCTACACGGTGACGGTGACGCGGGCGGGGTCGGCGGAGGCCAGCCTGAGTGCGCTATCGCTGAGTGGTGTGACGCTAGCACCCGCGTTCGCGGCAGGGACAACGGCGTACAGCGCATCGGTGGGGAACGGCGTGTCGGAGACGACGGTGACGGTGACGCTGGCGGATGCTGGCGCAAACGTCGTCATCACACCCTCGGACTCTGATGGGGCGGCGACGGGGCATCAGGTGGACCTCGCGGTGGGGGAGACGGCGGTCAGCGTGGCGGTGACGGCGGAGGACGGTGTGGCGAAGCAAGTGTACACGGTGACGGTGACGCGAGCGGGCTCTGCGGAGGCGGGGTTGAGCGCGCTGACGCTGAGTGGGGTGACGCTGGATCAGGTTTTCGCGGCGGGGACGACGACGTACACCGCATCGGTGGGTAACGAAGTGTCGGAGACGACGGTGACGGCGACGCTGGCTGACGCGGAGGCTTCGTATGCGGTGAAGGTTGGCGGCGTGGTGGACTCAGACAGCGTCGTGCCGCTCGCGGTCGGAGAGACGACGATAGCGGTGGAGGTAACGGCGGAGGACCGTGTGGCGAAGCAAACGTACACGGTGACGGTGACACGGGCGGGCTCTGCGGAGGCCAGCCTGAGCGCGCTGTCGCTAAGCGGGGTGACGCTATCACCCACGTTCGAGGCAGGGAAGACGGCGTACACGGCGTCGGTGGGGAACGATGTCTCGGAAACGACGGTGACGGCAGTCCCTACAGACCTGAACGCCACCGTTGTGGTGACTCCTTCCGACGCCGATTCTCAGTTGCCGGGGCATCAGGTGCAGCTTGTTGTCGGCGTGACCACGATCGTGGTCGAGGTTACGGCGCAGGACAATGTCACGAAGGCTCGCTACACCCTCAAACTCACTCGGCAAGGGAAGGTTAGCTCGTTGCTGATGGAGCTCAGCATCAGCAGGGCCACGCTTTCGCCCGCGTTCAGTCCGACGACGCTGTACTACAAGGTTGACGTTGAGCATGACGTGCAGATAGTGAATATCGACGCAAAACCTGAGGATCCGGGGGCCGTCGTCAAGGTACTGTTGGACGGGGAAGTAGCCGGGGGTAGAGTGCTCGCGCTGGCCGAGGGGGCTTCGGTTGTACAGGTGGAGGTTGTCGCCGGGGACAGGGAGGCCAGGACGGTGTACACCATCGCGGTGTCGCGCGCGAGGGAGGAGCTTGTGGTCCTGCCGACGCCCGTCCGACCCCTCGACGCGGGCCCGAGGCCATCGTCGAGCGCCACGCCCACGCCCACGGCTACACCCACACCCACGCCCGTTCCGAGCGGCGTCGGCCTATCCGACACGGTGGTGGTGCTGGAGTCGTCAGGATCGGACGAAGAACCTCCCGAGGCGACGCTGGAGGTGTGGAACACGGGGACGGGGCGTATGGTGCTCAACATCTCGGACGACGCGCCCTGGCTGGAGGCAACGCCGGCATTTGTGGTCAGCGCCGGGCCGGATGACAGGCGGACTGTGAAGCTGTCGGTCCAGTCATGGTTTCTGGGGCCGGGCGCCTACATCGGGACGGTCGTTTTGAGCGTCAACGGGCTGCCCCAAGCGACCAGGAAGGTGTTGGTGGCGTTGACGATTGCGCCTCGCCCGACTCCGACACCCTCGCCCACACCCACACCGACACCCACGGCGACGCCGACCGCGACCCCCGTCGCCGTCCCAACGGCCGCGCCGACACCGACACCGACGCCTACGGCTGTTGCCCTACCGATTGACCCACCTCAGCCGGTGGTGTCTACAGAGGCGGCTCCGGCTTCATCGAAGGCGGAAGGTTCCACGCCGGAGCCAAGCCCCGTACCCTTGCCGACCCCTGTGCCCACTGCCGCGCATTCGATACTGGTCGGGATTGAGGCGCAGCCCGAACACGTAACAGTCCACTTACCGACAAACGAGAAGGGCCTCGCTGAGGATCAGGCCGACAGGGTGGATCAGACGATGCAGCAAAGCGTTGAACGTACGCTTCCCATTAGAGAGGCCGCAAGGATGACGGTGCTGTACTACTCAAAGGCATCAATCGACAGGAATTGGGCGGCAGTGATAATTATGGGCACCCTCTCCATTGGCTGCTTGGGCATTTCGTTCAGGCGCAAGAGAGGGATCGAAGCGGACTGGCGGCGGTGACCTCGAAGCGGGGCACCCGCCCGGAGGGATTCGAACCCCCGACACCTGGGTCCGAAGCCCAGTGCTCTGTCCCCTGAGCTACGGGCGGAATGGAGCGGGACACCTCTAGTATCCGCCGACCGGCGGGGCCGGTCAACGGCCCGGTGACCGCTACACGGGGCGCTGGCGGGGGTCGAGGGCGTCACGAAGGGCGTCGCCGAAGAGGTTGAAGCCGTAGACGGCGAGGGAGATTGCGAGACCGGGCCAGAGCGCCATCCACGGCGCCTCGCTGAAGTAGTCGCGGCCCGGCCCCGCGAGCATGCCGCCCCACGACGGCGCCGGCGCGGGCACGCCGAGACCGAGGAAGCTGAGGGACGCTTCCAGCACGATGGCGGCGCCCAGCGCGCTGGTGGAGATCACCAGAAAGGGCGCGACGCAGTGCGGCAGGACGTGGCGCAGCACGACGCGCGGGCCGCCCGCGCCGATGATCCTCGCGGCGGCCACGAACTCGGCGTTGGCAACCGCCAGCGCCTGGCTGCGCACGACGCGGGCCGCCCGGGGCGCCTGCACAAGGGCGATGGCGAGGATGACGTTGGCGGTCGAGACGCCCAGGACGGCCATGATGCCGAGGGCCAGCACGAGGGTGGGAAAGGCGAGCAGGGCGTCGGCGGTCTGCTGCAGCAGCGCGTCGGCAAGGCGGCCGTAGTAACCCCCGACGACGCCCGCGAGCGCGCCCGCGGCGGAGCCGAGCAGGACGGACAGAATGCCAACGCTCAGGGAGACCCTCGCGCCAAAGGCGATTCGGCTCCAGATGTCCCGGCCGAGGTTGTCGGCGCCCAGCCAGTGCTCGGCGCCCGGCGGGTGAAGGACGCGCTCGGCGTCCTGCGCGACTGGATCGTATGGGGAGAGCACGGGGGCAAACAGGGCCATCGCGATCAGCAGGAGCACGACCCCGCCGCCAACCGCGCCGAGGGGGTGCGCTCGGAACGGCCGGAACGCCCGGCGGGCGGAGCCGTTCGCCCGCGGGCCGGCCCCGGACTGCCGATCGGCAATGGGCGCGGGGGTCGCGTCAGGCATAGCGCACCTGGGGGTTCAGCCAGGTGTAGAGCATGTCCACGGCGAGGTTGACGACCACCACCCACGCGGCAAAGAAGACGATAACGGGCTGCACGACGGCGTAGTCGCGGAGCTTGACGGCGTCGAGGAGGTAGAGGCCGGTGCCGGGGAGGGTGAAGACCTGCTCTAGGACGACGGAGCCGCTGATGAGCGTCGCGAAGGCGATGCCCGCGACGGTGATGACGGGCAGCAGGGCGTTTCGCAGGATGTGACGGCTGACGATGCCTCCCGGGCGGAGCCCCTTGGCGTGGGCCGTTCGGACGTACTCCTGCCGCATGACCTCCAGCACGGCGTAGCGGGTCATGCGGGTGAGGAGCCCCGCGCCCGAGTAGCCCAGCACCAGCGCCGGCCAGATGAACTGCGCCAGGTTGGTGCCCGGCTCGTCAATGAAGGGCTGGTAGCCGGGGGGCGGGCTCCAGGTGAAATAGCGGACGCCGGCGAGCAGCACCAGCGTCGCGAGCCAGAAGTGGGGCAGCGAGACGCCGCCGAGGGCGAATACGCGCACGGCGTAGTCGACCCAGGTGTCCTGGCGGAGGGCGGCCGCGACACCGAGGGGAACCCCCAGACCGACGGCGACGGCGATGCCCATGATGCTGAGCTGCAAGGTCACGGGAAGACGGCGGAGGAACTCGGACCAGACGCTGCGGCCGGAGACGAAGGACTCGCCCCAGTCGAGGGTGACCATGTCCGAGAGCCAGGTGGCGTACTGCCGCCAGAGCGGGCGGTCGAGGCCGAGGTCTGCGCGGATGGCGGCCCGTTCGCTCTCGGAGCCTGCGAGGGCGGCCTCGGCGCCGCCGGCGGCGATGAGGTCGGCGGCGTCGCCCGGTGCGGCGCGCACGGCGGCGAAGATGGCGATGGAGACGAGCAGCAGCGTGAGGGCGCCCTGCAGGAGACGGCGCAGCACGTAGATGCGCATGTTCATGGGGAGAGGGTACTTTCGGCGCAGGGTGGGCGCAATGCGGGGGGTGGGGGAGCGACCCTGACGTACCTGCCGGCCTCATGGTATAATTGCAGCGTTGCGAAGGGAAAGCGGCAATGCCCTCAATTGACTACACCAAAATAATTACTATTGAAGCGGGCAAGCGCAGTGGACAGCCCTGCATTCGTGGCATGCGCATGACGGTGTACGATGTACTGGATTATCTCGCCGCAGGCATGACCGAGCAGGAGATACTGGACGACTTTCCCTACCTGACGCTTGAAGACATCCGGGCCTGCTTGGCCTTTGCTGCGGACATGGGACGCCGGATTGTCTACTCGCCGCCCCAATGAGGCTTCTCTTCGACCAGAACCTCTCGCCACAGCTTGTCTCGCTCCTTCACGACCTTCATCCCGATTCGGTGCATGTCTACGATGTGGGGTTGGACTCTGGGGATGATAGCTACGTCTGGGCGTACGCGCTGGAGCGTGGCCTAACCATTGTCAGCAAGGATACGGACTTTCGTCATAGAAGCGTTAGCTACGGACATCCTCCAAAGGTCATTTGGATTGGGCTGGGCAACTGTACGACAGAGAACATCGAGGCCTTGTTTCGGCAGCGCAACGACGTAGTGCTGGCGTTCTCGTCTGACGCTGATTGGTCTCTGCTCACACTAATCTAGGTTGGTGGTCGTGGCAAAGGAAGAGGGCGGAAGGCTCAAGCCTCCCGCCCTCACTGTTGCTCAGAGAGTGCGCAGGACTAATGCAGCGTCGAGCAGGCCGCCGGGAGCATGTGGCGGACCAGCTGGTGCTGCGGACGCGCGTCGGAGTGCGGGGGCCAGACCCCGGACTCGAGGTAGACCTTGCGGACCTCGTCCCGGTGGTCCCAGCTCTTGTAGGGGAAGAGCTGGTAGAGGCGGTTCATGTTGCCCAGCTGCGAGGTGAAGATGCCGGCGACGGGGTAGATCTCATTGCGACCGGGCAGCGCCTCGCTGAAGGCCTTGGCGACGCCCCGGATGTCGCCGGGGGCGTAAGTGTACTGGCGCAGCTCGTAGACGCCGCCCCACTCCTGCGGCGTGCCGTCCCACGGCTCCATGCCGGGGATGGGGTCGAGGATGTCGGTCTCCTGGGTCGCGAGGCAGTGTACGGCCGACGACGGCGGCCACTTGCCGCTGGCGTCCTTGGCCGCTGCGGCGCGGGTGTCGGCCCGGTGCTGCAGGCTCTCGTACGGCCAGATGTGGATGACCTCGTTCAGGGGCCCGATCTCCGTCTGGAAGAGGGCGCCGAGGGGTGAGTACTGGGCGCGGACCTCGTAGGCGTCGCAGAAGGCCTTGATCCACTCGCCCGTCTTCCCCGGATGCAGGGTGTACCGTCGCATCTCATAAATCATCTGACAATCCTCCTGTGCGGACGTGATTTCCTTACGGCGCCGGGAGTGTACCAGAGGCGCCGGGCATAGGCAAACGACGAGTTCTTACGCCTGGCTCGGGCCGACGGGTGCGGGCTAGGCCCGGCGCTCGCCGATGGCGGCGAAGGACTGGGCGCGCTGCTGGGCGGCGACGCGCATGTCGACGGGGATCTCCCTGGGGCCGCCGAGGTTATAGGCGTACATGATGATCTCGGCGCACTCCTCCATGACCAGGTTGGCGTCGACGGCGGATGGGACGTCCGCGCCGAAGGTGAGGACGCCATGGTTCTCCAGCAGGATGCCGCGCAGGTTGTCCTGCCCGTTGAGAACCTTCTCGATGTTGTCGACGGACTCCTGGGAGCCGCGCGGGCCGTAGCCGGCGACGGGGACGCCCTCCGCCATGCCGAAGCGCACCATCGGCTCGTACGACACGGGCATGGCGCGGCTGGCGACGGCAAAGGCCGTCGCAAACGGGGAGTGCGTGTGGAGGGCGCCGCCGGAATCGGGGCGGGTCTTGTAGACGATGCCGTGCATGGGGATGATCTCCGCGCTGATGGGCATGACGGAGCCGTCGAGCAGGTTGTTCTCGAGGTCGAAGAGACCGATGTTGTCCATCGTGATCTGCGCCAGGTTGCTGACTGAGGTCAGCAGGAAGGTGTCCGAGCCGGGAATCTTCGCGCTGATGTTGCCGTGGTTGCTCTTGGTGAGGATGCCGGACTTGACGAGCCGCTCGGCGGCATCCGCGATGACCTTTCGGTACTCGGAGAGCTTGGCCGTTGCCATGGGACATCCTCCCGTGGGCGTTTGCTGCGGGGATTATGGACGATGCCCCGCAAGGCGGCAAGGGCGGGCGACCTCCGGTCATCCCCTTCGAGAGCCTCAGGACAGGCTTCGATTTCCCTCAGGGCGAACGGAGGGATGTCGCATCGACATAAGGCTACGAATCTCGTAGACTGTAGCTATAGAGAGACAATACCAGGAGCGCCGCCATGGCCCAAACGCACGTCAGCACCAAGGCAGCCATCGCCGCCAAACACTGGGAAGGGCAGGACGTGACCGAGCTGCTCGCCCGTTCCGCGGCCGTGCTGCCCGCCATCAGCCCGACCGAGGCGGGGACACAGGGACGGTCCATCACCTTCTCGACGACGGAGCACAAGGCTCCCATCAACCTGGGCGGCGGCATCCCGGACCCGGACTCGCTGCCGGCGGCCGGCCTGCAGGCGGCCATCAACCGCGTCTTCGAGACCACCTCCGAGCCCGCTCTCCGCTACGGCGGCATCTTCGGCTTCGAGGACCTGCGGCAGGTGCTCGCCGACCGGCAGGGGCGCATCCAGGGCGTGCAGCTTGGCGTCGAGAACTTCCTCGTCACGCACGGCAGCTCCGGCGGCATCGACGCGGTATGCGACACCTTCCTCAACCCCGGCGACGTCTGCGTCGTCGAACGGCCCAACTTCGCGGGCTCGCTGCGGACCATTCGCGGCCACCTGTGCGAGATCGTGGAGGCGGAGCTGGGCGAGGACGACGGCTACGCCGACCGGGTGGAGGAGACGCTGCAGCGGCTGGAGGCTGAGGGCAAGCGCGCCAAGCTGCTGTACACGGTGCCGGACCACCACAACCCCACCGGCGCCAACATGTCCCTGGCCGTGCGGGAGAAGCTGGTGGAGGTCTGCGCCCGCCACCGCGTCTTCCTGCTGGAGGACATGGCCTACACGGAGCTCTACTTCGACGAGCCGCCGCCGCCCTCGCTGTACGCCATCGCCGACGGGCACGGCGTCATCCAGGTGGGCAGCTTCAGCAAGGTCGTCGCGACGGGCCTCCGGGTCGGCTGGATCCAGGCGCGGCTGCCCGTCATCGAGTCGGTGGGCCGCGTCCGGTTCGACATGGGCGGCAGCCCGCTGCTGCACCGGGCCCTGGCCCTCTACGTGGGCAATGGCGAACTGGAGCCGCACGTCGACATGCTGCGGGACATCTACCGCCGCAAGAGCGAGACCCTGGCCAACTCCCTGCGCGAGCACTGCGCGCCGTACCTGCGCTTCACGGACCCTCCCGGCGGCTTCTTCCTGTGGGCCGAGTGCATCGGCACCACCACGCAGGACTTCATGCGAGAGGCTGCGGAGGAAGGCGTCCTGTTCGCGGCGGGCGCCAACTTCTACAAGGAGCGGGAGGCGGCGGACACGTCGCACATCCGGCTGGCGCTGAGCTACGCGTCGGTGGCGGAGTTGGAGGACGTGGGGCCGCGCTTCCTGCGGGCCTTCCAGCGCGCGGTGGACTAGCCCCGAACGCGGTCCCGCGCCTCGGCGATGGCGCGGAGCTTGGCCTCCGCGGTGCGCGCCGAGGCGACGGGGTTGTCGGCGAAGGTGGCGAAGCCGCAGTCCGGCGTCAGCAGGACGCGCTCCTCGCCGAAGAGGCTGATGGCCTGCTCGATTCTCCCCGTGACTTCCTCCACTGACTCCACGGTGTCCAGCTTCTGATTGACCACGCCTACGGCTATGCGCTTGTCTTCCGGGAGCGCCTTCAGGACGGCGGCCTCGCCGGCGCGGGGCGTCGAGAGCTCGAGGAAGAGCGTGCCGACCCGGGCGCGGGAGAGGGCGTCGAGCAGGGGCGTGTAGTCGCCCGCGAGGGCGGCGGACTCGTCGGGCGTCCAGTTCCCGCGGCAGACGTGCAGGCCGAGGCGGTCGACCGGCAGGCCGCGGGTGACCTCGTTGAGCAGGCCCACGGCGAAGTCCAGCTCCGGGCCCGGCTCCAGCTTCTCGCTGAGGGCGCCGCACATGAAGCTGCGATTGCCGGACTGCGCCCCGTAGACCACCTCGGTCAGCACCGGCTCGTCGAACTGCACGAGGGACGCGCCGACGGCGAGCACGAAGTGCAGCTCCTCCCGCAGCACGCGGACGACGTCGCGGGCGAGCTCCTCACGGGAGCCGTAGGGCATCTCCTCCAGGCAGTCGAGCCACATGGTGCGGGTGAGCAGGTACGGGCCCGGCAGCGCGACCTTGACCGGGCGTTCCGCTAGCTCCCGGACAAACTCGATCTCGTGGACGGTGAGGGGCCGGCTGCGGCCGAGGTGGCCGAAAACGACGGGATGGCGCACCTCGTCGGCGGGCACGTCGAGGGCGCGGAGCTCCCGCTCGAACTTGTCCGGGTCGTCGACCATGGCGGTAAGGTCGCTGAGGGGGATGAGCTGGCAGTTGTCGAGAAGGCCCCCGACGAAGCTGGCGTAGCTGTCTCGGCGCTGCTCGCCGTCGGTGAGCACGTCGGCGCCGGCGCGGAGCTGGGCGTCGACGGCCAGGCGCACGGCGTCGTCGGCAGTGGCCTGGAAGTCGGCGTCGTCGAGGCGGCCCTGGAAGCGGTCGTGGACCGCCTGCAGTATCCAGCGGGGGCGCGGCCAGCTCCCGACGCCCATGACGGACAGCGGCGCAATGGCGGGCGCGGGCCGGGGCTGCGGCAGGGATGCCGGAATGGTCACCGGCGCCCGCTCGTGAACGGCGGCGACGGCCACCGGGGCCTCGGCGACGGCGGGGGCGCGCTCGGCGAGGGTGCCCTTGCAGACGAGGAAGCTGCGCTGGCGCCCCTCCCGCGTCCAGGAGACGAGCTCGTTGCTGGTGAGGCGGCACCACGCGGGCAGCTCGACCTCGACGGTGGCGTCGGTGGAGAGGATCTCCAGCAGGCCGCCGCGCTCCAGTGGGTCGATGTGGCGGCGGATGAGGAGGAGCAGGCCGCCGCCGCAGTCGAGGTCGCCGCCGTCAAAGCTGACGTCGGGCGTGTGGCCGTGGCTTGCGACGGGGTCCATGCGGCGCTCCGTGCCCGCTAGAACGAGACGCTCGCCGCGCCGTTCGACAGGTACTCGACGAGCACCGCGCCGCCGACGATCTGGGCGCCGTCGACGAGGTTCTCGAGGTCGAGACCGCGCTTGTTGAAGCAGGGCGAGCAGACGTAGATAGTGCCGCCGGCCCCGGTGAAGTTGTCCATCAGGTCCTTCAGCGGCAGGAAGCCGTCCTCGTGGACGCCGTCGGCGTAGCCCTTCTGTGAGAGGCGGACGCCCTCCGTGCTGAGGAAGACGACGGTGTCCTTCTCCGAGCCGAGGGCGGCGTTGGCGATGACAAAGGCAACGGTTGCGCGGTCGGGGTCGTCGAGGGCGCGGGTGAGGAAGACGCAGAACTGTCCAGCCATGTGGGCGCTCCTTGCACTAGCGTTGTTCGATCCAGTAGTGGGGGTGGTCGGCGCGGAGGAGGGTGCGGCTGGTGAGGCGGCACCACGCGGGCATCTCGACGGGCGCGGCCTGGTCGCGGGCGGTGAGCTTGAGCACCTGCCCCGCCTCAAGGGGCTGCATGCGGCCGCGAAGGAGGATGAGGATTTCGCCGCAACCGAGGAGGCCAGCGTCCCACTCGGCGTCGGCGCGAATGTCGTCCGAGGTCACGTCGCGCTCCGGCATCGACTTCCCGGGGCTGCCTGCGTTCGCGATGCTCGCCGGCGTGGGCGCACGATGCTGGGGCAGCTGCCACTGGATGCAGGCAGCGTACGGGGAGAGGGTTGGAGGTGTCAAGAATAGGGGGCGACTACTCCCACGCGGGGCACTGGTGCGTCATCGTGATTTCCCGCCGCTCCCGGCCCGACTGCATCATCCCCAGCACGCACTCCAGCGTGGCCATGCCCCAGCGGCCGTCGTGGTGGACGGGGCGGCCCTCGGTGATGGCCTGGTACATCTCATCGAGCTCCGCCATGCGCTCGTCCTGGACGCCCTCGACGGGCATGAAATGCGTGCCGTCGTCATCGTAGATCGTGAGGCCGCCGTCGGCCTGGCGGATGTCGCCGCCCTCGCAGCTCACGACTACGAGGCCGCAGTCGAGTTGGAAGCCCGAGCGGGTGATGTTCTCGCGCGGGCCAAGGAGGGTGTTGGTGTCGCTGCCGCCGAAGCGCTGGGCCTCCTTGCCGGTGGCCTCGTCGTAGGGCTGGCCGTTGCGAAGGGCGCGGCGAATGTCGCGGTTGCGCTCGAGCCCCTGGATGTCGCTGGCCCACGGCACGAGCTCCGTGGTCAGGAAGTAGCCGTAGCCGTTCTTGACGATGGTCGCGGGGGCGCCGTCCTCGAACTCCAGGTAGGCGACGTAGTAGCCGGGCGAAGTACGGGCGTCCATCCACTTCGACACCATGCCGCGGACGCTGCGGACCATGCCGCCGCCCATGAGGCGCACGACGTCGAACTGGTGCGGGCCTTGGTTGTAGGGCATGGCGCCGCCGTTCTCCATGTCGAGCTCGTGGGGCATGCGGGGGCGGAACATGAAGTCGACGTAGGACCAGCAGTTTATGGCGGTGACCTTGCCGAGCCGTCCCGACGTGATCACACGGCGCATGGCGCGGAAGCCGGCCATGAGGCTGGCCGTGTGGCCGCACAGGAGGTTGACGCCGTTGCGCTCGGCGGCCTCCACCATGCGCTCGGCCTCCTCGATCGTCACGGCCATGGGCTTTTCGACGACGACGTGCTTGCCGTTCTCGGCGAGGACGACGGTGTTCTCGCAGTGGTAGATGTTGGGCGTCGAGACCCAGACGACGTCGACGTTGGGGTCTTTGGCGAGCTCGTCGACGCTGTCGTAGGTGCGGCCCTCGTAGCGCTCGCGGAAGGCGGAGAGCGCCTGTGGGCGCGTGTCCGCGGCGGCCACGATGTCGAGGTAGGGGGCGGCCTCCATGGCGCGGATGACCTGGACGGCGCCCGCGCCGAGGCCGGCGATGCCCACGTTCAGCTTCTTCTGGGGCGCGCCGTCTCCGCCGCCCGAGGGTCCTGCAATCATGCGATGCTCCAGTCTGTGGCGTGACTTCGCCGGGTCACACCACCATGGTTCCCATCAGCTCCCTGACCTTCTCGCTCTCCATGAAGTCGATGTTCCGGCTGAGCTCGTAGGACCAGGCGCGGACGCGGTAGAGGCCGCCGTCGTAGGGCTCCTGCGGCTCGCGGCCCTCGACGAACGCCTTGGCGGAGTTCACGAGGTAGCGGCGCATGGCGATGATGGCGCTGTCGCTGGTGCCGAGGTGCTCCTTCGTCCGGTCGGCGATGGCGCCCATGCCCTCGACGACGGCGGTGTCCTGCTCGCGGACGCCGAGGATGCCGGTGAAGGTCTGGGTGCGCTGGACGTGGCGGTCCTGCAGGAAGTGGTTGGACTTGGTTGCCCGGAGCTTGCCGGTCGCCGGGTCGAGGCTGGCGATGTGGGGGCTGGGGCCGCCGAGTATTTCGTCGCGCTCCTGCTGCGTGAGGGGCTCGACGGGCGACCAGATGACGCACCACACGTCCGTGTGCTCGTCGTCGACGGGGACCCAGATGTGGCCGTGGCCGCGCTTCTGCTCCAGGTCCATGGCGATCATGGTGTAGTAGGGCATGAGCCACTGGTTGATGCGCCAGTAGTAGGTGTCCTGCTCGGCGTTGCGCTGGGCGGCGAGCATGACGCCGTAGTCCGTGGGCTGGATGATCCAGCGCGGCGCGGTGTCGTTGACGCGCCAGAGCATCTCCTTGCTCGCGGGGGCCGTCTTCTGGTCCAGCCGGGTGTGCAGGAAGCCGATGTGGCTGGAGTCGATGTCGCCCTCGGTGGCCTGAACGAAGTTGCACTCCTGGTTGTACTTGACCAGGTTGCGGTGCGACGCCGGAACGCGGCAGTACTCGAGCTCGGGGAGCTCGGGTATGCGGTCCTGGGGGCCGATGTAGGCCCAGATGATGCCGCCCCACTCCCGGGTCGGGAACCCGATGGGGCGCACCTTCTTCGCGAACTCATACTGGGCGGGCTCCGAGGGCATGTCGACGCAGGCGCCGGTCGCGTCGAACTTCCAGCCGTGGTAGATGCAGCGAAGGCCGTGCTCCTCATTGCGGCCGTAGAAGAGGGGCGCGCGCCGGTGGGGGCAGAGGGCCTCGATGAAGCCGACGTCCCCGTTGGTGTCGCGGAAGGCGACGAAGTCCTCGCCGAGGAGGCGGACCTCCTTGGGGTCGCAGTCCGGTTCGGGCAGGTCCTCGGAGATGAGCACCGGCTGCCAGAACCGGCGGAGGACCTCGCCCATGGGCGTGCCGGGGCCGACGCGGCACATCAGCTCGTTGTCTTGCGCGTTCAACATGGCTCTTCCCCTCCTCAAGCGGCGTCCCAATTCGGCGCCGCCCACTGTTGCTTGCTTCGCCTCAGGCCTGCGCTCTGATGCCCGCCTGGAGCTGCGCCATGGCCTCTTCCTTCTTGCTCTCGGAGACGAGATCGTGGGCGGCCTCCACGCACTCTAGGAGCGTGCGGAGGCGCTCGACGTCACGGCGCCCGTTGTCGTCGGACTGCGCGTGGATGAGGGCGCGCTCGACCTGGCGCCAGAGATCGTCGAGCTCGGCCTCGCGGAAGATGAAGTGCTGGAAGCCGGAGGAGCTGTCGATGCGCTCCACCAGGCTGATGAGCGTGTCGGGCGAGAAGTCGTGGATGGGCAACGGATGGTTGAGGTCCATGCATCCCCCTGATTGGCGCTCGCTCGCCATTGCCTGCCGATACGGCCTGAACGTACACCCGCCGGGCCGCGTAGTCAACGCGAGGGCGGATGCCGCTACTGGTGCGTCGTGCCGGTGTAGGGGTGCTCGGTGCCGAGGGGGTCGCCCTCCGCGAAGCGGCTGGCACGGAAGGCGCGGATGGGGTGGCCGGTGGCGTCGCCGTGGAGGACGAGCTCGGCCATCATGCGGCCAACGACGGGGGAGAGCTTGAAGCCGTGGCCGCTGAAGCCGGTCGCCCAGTAGAGCCCCTTCACGCCTGGCGAGGCGTCCAGAATTGGGTTGCCGTCGGGGGTCAGGTCGTAGAGGGAGCCGTAGCCGCCGAGGGGCGTGGCCGCGGCGAAGCCGGGCACGCGGCGGCCGGCGCGGCCCCAGAAGCGCGTAATGAAGTCGTGGTCGGCGTTGAGGCCGTAGGCGTCGGGGTTGACCACCTCGGAGATGTCGGCCTCGTCCATGGAGCTGGCCAGGGTCGTCGAGCCCTCGTTGAAGCGCATGTAGGTGTTGGTGGTGTGGTCGATGATCATGGTGGACAGGTTGTCCAGCGACGGCGGCCGGCGGAGGATGACCATCTGCACGCGAATGGGCGAGACGGGCAGCGTGTCTCCGAGGGGCGCCGCAAGCTGGTTGACCCACGGCCCGGTGACGGCGACGACGGCGTCGCACTCGACGAGCCCCGCGTCCGTCTCGACGCCGGTGACGCGGCCGCCTGTTGTAGCGATGCCGGTGACGGCGCAGCCGGTGACGATCTCAGCGCCGAGATCGCGGGCGCGATTGGCGAAGGCGTGGGTGGTGGCGATGGGGTCGGCGTGACCGGCGTCCGGCTCGTAGGCGGCAACGGCGACGCCCTCGAGGGAGAGCTCGGGCGCGAGCTGCGCGGCCTCCTCGATGGGGATGAGGCGGATGTTGGCGCCCTCGGCGATGTTCATGGCGACGTTGGCGCGGGCGGCGTTGGCGTCGCGCTCGGAGAAGAGGAGCAGCCGCCCGGTGTGGACGAAGCGGGCGTCGCCGCCGACGGCTTCGGCGAAGTTGTGGAAGACCTGGGAGGCCTCGACAGCCATACGGACGAGGACGGGGTGCAGGTAGTGCTGGCGGACCATGGCGCCGGAGCGGCCGCTGGCCCCGCTCGCGAGGTGGCCCTTCTCGAGGAGGAGGACGCGGCCGGCGCCCATGCGGGCGAAGTGCATGGCAATGCTGGCGCCGTTCACGCCGCCGCCGACCACCACCACGTCCGCCCGTCGAGTCGTCATGTCCGTCGTCCTCCCTGTGATGCTTCGAATTGTAGGGGGCGCGGTCGGTGCGGGTAAAGCTGGCCGGCAGCGTTGACATACGTGGGCCGTGACTGCACTCTAGGAATGAAGGGTGAACAAGCGCCCAAGTAGATTTTGGGGGTCATCACGGGCATTCAGCGCATTGTCCCCGTCATTTCTTACCCAGCCGTGCTGACGATTGGCTTCGCCGTGTACGCGGCGCTGGTCTACGCGGCCGAGTGGCCGGTGACGCTGGCATCGTACGCGGCCGTGGTCACGGGCGCCGCGCTGGTGACGCTCCACGAGACAAAGCTGCCGTACCGCCGCCAGTGGCGACCGGACATGGGCGTCGTGTCGGCGGACGCGCTGTTCATGGGCATGGTGCAGGGCGTCCTGCCGCTGCTGCTCTCGGTCACGGTGGTCATCTGGGTGGCGGGCCTGCTGGACTCGACGGGGCTGTCGGTGTCCGGGCTCTGGTCCGACGCGTGGCCGCTGGCGGCGCAGGTTTGCCTGATGCTGCTCGCCGCCGATTTCCCCCGCTACTGGCTGCACCGCGCCTTCCACGGCGTGCCGACGATGTGGCGGCTCCACGCGGTGCACCACTCGCCGCACCAGCTCTACTGGCTGAACGTGGGGCGCTTCCACCCGATAGAGAAGGCGATCCAGTACGCGGTCGACTCGCTGCCGTTCGCGTTGCTGGGCGCCCCGGCGGAGACGCTGGCCGCGTACTTCGTCTTCTACGGCATCAACGGGTTCTTCCAGCACTCGAACTGCCTGGTCCGGCTGGGGCCGCTCAACTACGTGGTCAGCGGGCCGGAGCTGCACCGTTGGCACCACTCGGAGGTATCGGCGGAGTCCAACAACAACTACGGCAACAACCTCATCGTCTGGGACGTGCTGTTCGGCACGCGATGGTTGCCCAAAGGACGCGAGGTCGGGCCGCTGGGCCTGCACAACCGCGAGTATCCGCCTGGCTTCTTCGCGCAGATGCGTACGCCGTTTGTGAAGGGGTTGGAACTGTGAGCGGGCTGAGCTATCGAGCGTTCAAGGCCGGGCTGGACCTGACGCAGGGCCCCCGTTACCGGGGAATGATGCGGGCGGCCCGCGACCCCCGAGGGGCCCAGGAGGCGGCGCTACGGCGCATCCTGTCGGCGAACGCGGAAACGGAGTTCGGGCGGGAGCACGGCTTTTCGCGAATCTCGGGAATGCGGGAGTACCGCCAGGCCGTTCCGGTCTGCACCTACGAGGACATCCGGGAGGCCATCGAGCGGCAGGAGCTGACCGGCGACGGCTGCCTGACGCAGGAGCGGCCCGTCTACTACCACCGCACGAGCGGCACCGTCGGCGCGCCGAAGAACATCCCGGTGACGCCCACGGGCCTTTCGCAGATGAAGCGCGACCAGCGGCTGTCGGCGTACGTGTGGGCGCGGCATACCGGCGTGCTTGAGAGCAAGGTGCTGGGCATCGGCGGCGCGGCGGTCGAGGGGCGGATGTCGGGCGGGACGCCCTTCGGCTCGGCGTCCGGGCTGCTCTACCGGAGCCAGTCGCGGCTCGTGCGGTCGCGGTACGTGCTGCCGGCGGAGGTCTCGGAGATCGAGGACTACAACCTGCGCTACCTGACCATCGCAGTGTATGGGCTGTCCGAGGGCGCGGTCACGGGCGCCGCGACAGCGAACCCGTCGACGTTCCTGCGCCTGCTGGCGGTGGTGCACGACAACGCGGAGACGGTCCTCGACGCCATCGCGACCGGACGCCTGCCGGAGTCGCCTCCGGGGCTCTCGCTGCGGCCCCGGCCGGAGCGGGCGCGGGCGCTGTCGCGACGGCTTGAGGCGGCGGGACGGCTGACGTACGCGGACATCTGGCCGGACCTGCGGGGCGTCGTGACGTGGACCGGCGGGAGCTGCGGCATCGCGCTCGGCAACCTGACGCCGCTGCTGCCCGAGGGCGCGCGCATCATCGAGTGGGGGTACTCGTCCAGCGAGTTCCGGGGGACGCTGAACGTCGACATCCGGCGCAACGCCTGCCTGCCGGCGTTCCTCAATACGGTCTTCGAGTTCGTCGAGCGCGAGAAGTGGGAGGCGGACTCGACCGACTACCTCGGGCTCGACGAGCTGGAGGAGGGGCGCGAGTACTACGTCTTCGTGACCACGGTGGACGGGTTGTACCGCTACGACATCAACGACATCGTGCGCGTCGACGGATGGGTGGAGGCGACGCCGACGCTCGCCTTCGTGCAGAAGGGGAAGGGCGTCACCAACATCACCGGCGAGAAGGTGACGGAGTCGCAGGTGCTGGACGCGGTCACCTCGTCCTTCGCTGTGTCGGGTTCGACGCCGCACTTCTTCATCATGCTGGCCGACGAGGACGCCGCGGGCTACCGGCTGTACGTCGAGACGGGCGCGGCCGGGATGGGCGGGGCTGAGGCGGCCGACATCGACCGGCGGCTGAGCGCGCTGAACATCGAGTACGAGAGCAAGCGGCAGAGCGGGCGGCTCGCGATGCTGGGCGTGCGGCTGCTGCCGCCGGGCACCGGCGATCTGTACCGCGAGAACTGCGTCTCCGCCGGGCAGCGGGACGCGCAGTTCAAGTACCTGCGCCTGCAGTACGCGCGCGACTGCGCCTTCGACTTTGACGGCGTCCCCGGGGTGGTGTGAATCCGTGCGCATCGACCGGCTGGAGGTCCACAGCTTTCCGGTGCCGTTCAAGACGGTCTTCCGGCACGCGTCGGCGAGCCGGGCCAGGGCCGAGAACCTCATCGTCGCAGCGCGCTCGGACGACGGGCTGGCGGGCTACGGCGAGGGTTGCCCGCGCCCCTACGTGACGGGGGAGACCGTCGAGACCGGGGCGGCGTTCATCCGCCGCCACGCCGCCGCCATCGTAAGCGGCGTGGTCGACGCCGCGGGGCTGCGGGCATGGGCCGAGGCTCACAGGAGCGAGATCGACGAGAACCCGGCGGCGTTCTGCGCCGTTGAGCTCGCGCTGCTGGACCTGTTCGGCAAGGCGGCGGGCGCGCCGGTGGAGGACGTGCTCGGCGCCCCGCGGCTGACCGGGCCGTTCGCGTACACGGCCGTGCTGGGCGACTCGCCGTACCTGGTGTACCGGGTGCAGCTCTGGCGCTACGGACGCAAGGGGTTTTCCGACTTCAAGGTCAAGGTCTCGGGCGACGCAGGCCGCGACAGGCGTCGAGTTCGGGCCATACACGGCGGAGGCCGCGACCGGCGGGTCCGGCTGGACGCCAACAACCTGTGGGCCTCGGCGGACGAGTGCATCCGACATTTGGGCGAGCTCGGCGGAGGGGTGTTCGCGGTGGAAGAACCGCTGCGCGCGGGCGACATCCCGGGCTTCGAGCGGGTCAGCGAGGCATGCGGCGTGCGGATCATCCTCGACGAGAGCTTGCTGCGGGCGTTGCAGCTCGAGGATCTCGGTAGCCCGGAACGGTGGATCGTGAACGTGCGCGTCTCGAAGATGGGCGGCATCGTGCGGTCGCTGGAGGTGGTCGAGCGCGCGGCGCGGCTCGGCGTTGGTGTCATCGTCGGGGCGCAGGTGGGCGAGACGAGTATCCTGACGCGGGCGGCCCTCACGGTGATGCAGGCGGCGGGGAAATCGCTGGTGGCCGCCGAGGGGGCTTTCGGGACGCACCTGCTTCGGGAGGATCTGACGGCGGAAAGCCTGATGTTCGGCGACGGGGGCGTGCTCTCAATCGAGGACAGCGCCGCGCCGGGCCTGGGGCTGGCGGTGCGGGAAGGGATGTTGGTGCCGGTGGGTTACTGGGCCTCGGCGTAGGTGAGGAGCCACTCGCCGTCGAATTCCTCGTAAATGAAGATCATGTCGACGGAGCCCAGCGGGAAGTTCCCCAGGTGCCTGATCTGCCACTTGCCCGGCTCAATCTCCGTCGGAGGCTCCGTTTCCTCTCCTGTGATGGAAACGCCGAAGAGCTTGAAGGGCTGCATGTCTGACTCGATCTCTTCGGCGCGCTGCTTCCAGTAGTCTTCCGCATAGAAGACCCTCAATTGTTCGAGATCATGCGTGTTGTAGGCGTCCCAGACGGCCATCGTCCGCTGGCTGATGTGCGCCGCGATGTCGACGGGGGCGTCGGCGGGAGCGGGTTCGGGCTCTGTTGTGAGCTCAGGCGGAGGCGCCGCGGGGTCGACTGCGCAGGAGCGGGCTCAGCCTGAGCGTCCTGTGAGGGCGCCGGCGCAGCGGGGGCCTCGTCCCCGGAGCCCCCGCATGCGGCGAGGACGAGGGAGAGGGCAAGGACTGCCGGGAGCGCCAGTCGTCTTGTCACCATCCCATCGCCCTCCCGCTCTGCCGGTTGTCTGGGTCCATCCTTGGGAAAAACGATAGTTGGGGCCAGCTTGGTCGTCAACAAGGGCGGTGCGGCCTTTCGCTACGTTTTGGCGGCTTCCTCCTCGTCCAGGTCGTCGTAGTAGTCGGGGTCCGGCATGAGGACGAACTCCGGGTAGGACTCCATGTGGAGCTCGCCGGCGTCCTGCCCCAGGCGCTCGACCTGGTGGGAGACCCGGGCGCCCAGCAGCACGTCGAGGGCCTTCCACGCCCCGTAGGAGATGCCGAAGACCGTTGCGCCGATGGCCGCCACGCCGAGGAGCTGGATGTGGAACTGCGCACCGCCGGCGATGCTCGCGGCAAGCGTGCCCCAGATCCCGGCGAAGAGGTGGGCGGGCACGGCGCCGACGACGTCGTCGATGTGCAGCCGCTCGAGCAACTGCAGACCGCCGACGACGATGAGTCCACCGACCGCGCCGATGATGATGGCCCAGTAGTGGTCGACGAAGTTGGGCGCTGCGGTGATGGAGACGAGGCCGGCGATGGCCCCGTTGAGCACGGCGAAGAGGTCGGTGCGCCCCAGGATGTGGCGAGTCGTGATGAGGGCGACCACGACCCCGGACGCCGCAGCCAGGTTGGTGTTCACCAGAACGATGCTCATCCAGACGGCGTCGACGGCGCTGCCGAGCGAGAGCTGCGAGCCGCCGTTGAAGCCGAACCATCCGAACCAGAGGATGAACACGCCGAGGGTGACGACAAGAATGTTGGAGGGCGGCGTCGGCCTGACGGAGCCGTCGCGGGCGAACTTGCCGAGGCGGGGTCCGACGACCAGCAGGCCGGCGAGGGCAGCCCAGCCCCCGGTGCTGTGGACGATGGTGGAGCCGGCAAAGTCGACGAAGCCGAGGTCGTCCAGCCAGCCGCCGCCCCACGTCCACGCGCCGATGAGGGGGTAGATGAAGGCCGTCAGGAACATGACGAAAAGGAAGAACGACCACATCTTGACCCTCTCAGCAAGGGCGCCGGAGACGATGGAGGCCGTGGTGGCGACGAAGACCATTTGGAAGAACCAGTCGGACATGGTGGAGTAGGAGGACTCGGCGAGGACTCCCGCGGCCGAAGCGCCCGCGTCGGCATCGAGGAGGGCGGCCTCGGCGGCCGTCGAGCCGTAGGTGAGGGTGAACGTGCCGATGAGCTCGCCGAAGTTGAGGCCAAGCAAGGTGAGGTCGCGGCCCACGTCGACGTACATGAGGTTGTAGCCGATGACGAAGTAGGCGAGGCCGGCGATGGAGTAGAGGCCGATGTTCTTCATGCAGATCATGGAGGCGTTCTTGGTGCGGACGGACCCCGCCTCCAGCATGGTGAACCCGGCGCACATCCACATGACGAGGGCGCCCCACACGAGGAAGGAGAAGGTGTTGAAGACGAAAGCGGCCTCCTCCTCGACGCCCATGGCGTGGGCCACGCCGGGCCGAAGGAGCATGAGCAGCAGCGTTGCAATGCCCGTCGCGGCGAGCATCGCGGGCAAGCGGTGGTTGGCCAGCAGACGATGAAGAGCGTTCATAGCAGTCCACCTCCACGCATTCTGTGAACGAGCGGCCACGTGCCAAACGAAACGTATCACCATGGACGGCGTCGGCGCCATATTCCGAGCGAGATCTGCCGCCCAGGCGACGGGCATTGTATTCCAGTAATCCCGTTGCTGCGCACTAAGTCTCATTTATTACCGGGAAAATGAGACTTCCTTGATTGGCGCAACGTCGGACAGTACCATCGGCGCGACCGCAAAGCGGCGTCAGGAGTCGACTCAGCAACGGGGTTTCTGCAAGCTCCGCGCAAGCGGACAAACGAGGAGCGAGCAATGGCATCGGAGACCGTCAACGAGCATGTCCGGTATGAGCCGGAAGAAAACCCGCCGCCGCTGATTGCGCTGGGGGCGGGAGCTCAAGCCGCTGCGATCATCGTGCCGGGGGTGGTCCTGACCGTCGTTTTGGTGGTCCGCATTGCCGATGCTTCTGAGAGCTACATGGCGTGGGCGGTCTTTGCGGCGATGGTCGTGTGCGGCCTGACGACCGTGCTGCAAGCGGCGCGATTGGGGCGCTTCGGCTCCGGCCACGTGCTGATCATGGGCACGTCCGGGGCATTCATCGCCGTATCCGTGGCTGCCCTGGAGCTGGCCGGTCCCGCAACGCTTGCGAGCCTTGTGGTCATTTCAGCCTTGTTCCAGTTCCTGCTGGCGGCGAGGCTGTCCTTGTTGCGGCGCATCTTCACACCGGTGGTGACAGGCACGGTGATTATGCTCATTGCCGCCACGGTAGCCCCGGTGCTCTTCGACTTTCTGAGCGACGTGCCGGAGGGTACAGACACAGCGGCGGCTCCCCTGACTGCGATCGTCACGCTGGTCGTGGTGGTGGGCATGGTGCTGCGTGCGCCGCCGGCATTGCGGCTGTGGTCGCCCGTCGTCGGGATTACCGCCGGGTGTGCGGTGGGTGCGGTCTACGGGCTGTACGACGTCGGGACCGTCGCGGATGCGGGATGGTTCGGTGTGCCGTTTCGCGATTGGCCGGGCTTCGACGTGACGCCCGACTCGACATTCTGGGCGCTGCTGCCGGCCTTCATCGTCGTGACGCTGGTGGGCGCCATCGAGACCATCGGCGACGGCGTCGCCATCCAGCGGGTCTCGCGACGCCGGCCGGGGGCGACGGACTTCCGGGTGGTGCAGGGCGCGCTGAACGCGGACGGCATGGGCAACCTGCTGTCCGGGTTGGGCGGCACCCTGCCGAACACAACGTACTCGACCAGCATCTCACTGGCGGAGGTCACAGGCATCGGCTCGCGGCGGGTGGGCGTCATCCTCGGCGTCATCGTCCTCGCGCTGGCCTTCTTTCCAAAGTTCGCCGCGCTGCTCATCGCGATTCCGGGGCCGGTGGTCGGGGCGTACGTCACAGTGCTCATTGCGCTGCTGTTCGTCCAGGGCATGAAGATCGTCATCCAGGACGGTGTCGACCACCGGAAGGCGGCCGTGGCCGGGGTGTCCTTCTGGGTGGGCGTGGGATTCCAGAACGGGATGATCTTCCCCGACCTGCTGGGCGACGGGTTCCTGGGCGTTTTGTTGGGAAACGGCATGACGTCCGGGGCAATTGTGGCAGTCATCATGATGGCGTTCCTGGAGCTGACGGCCCCCCGCCGTAAGCGGCTGCGCGTCGACGCGGACGACGAGGCGCTGCCGCGGGTGAGCGGCTTCCTGCGCGGGTTCGCGGCGGACGCGGGGTGGGACGATGCGTCGACGGAGCGGCTGGTGCTGGTGGGGGAAGAGACGCTGCACAGCATGGCGGAAGGAATTGAGGCGTCCGAGAACCGACGGCTGGTGGTGACGGCCCGCTCCGTGGGCGGCAGCGCCGAGCTGGAGTTCATCTCGGCGGGAGAGGGCGAGAACCTCGAGGACCGGATGGCCTACCTGGGCGAAAATCCTGAAGTCTCGGACGGAAGGGAAATCTCCTTCCGCCTGCTGCGGCACCTGTCATCGTCGGTGAGCCACCAGAAATACCACGGCGTCGACGTGGTTGCAGTCAAAGTGGCGGCGGAGCGAAGCGGGGTTGTAGAGGAGAGGTAAGGGGCCACAAGGGATTTCTGTGTTGACCTGCGGGCTTACTCTTTTCAATTCCTCAGGTTGACTAGTTTTTCGTCAATTGATGATAGTCCCTTCAGGATTGCCTTTACACTTTTGTGCTCGTCCTCGGGATCGGGTAGTTTCACGATGCCAGTACCTGTTGTGTGTGCCGTCAGACCCCTGTCACGGCCAAAGGCATCAATGGTATGGAGCCAATTAGGGTCTAGGTCATCCTCACTCACTCCGACAGGCAAGAGCAGCCTCAATACGTCTTTTTCTCTTACTCCATTGTTCCTTCCCTTAACTTCCCCATTGAAAGCATCCTTGATTCTTCTCAACTGGAGCGTCAAGTATCGTTCATTCTCCGCTGGCTGAGATTTTGGGATAGCTACTGCACTAGATTGGTCCAGCGCAGCCAATGCCACAAGTGGATCGGTGACTCGTCCTGACTCGTTCCAGGATTCGAAAGCCGCATTGGCAGTCTCTACTACAATATCTTCCAAATACGACTCTATTTCCGCATGGGCCAGTAGCTGGAATGCTCGAGTCCGGTCCCGTTGTCTTGCAGTGTAGGAACCAGTGGAACTGAAAACCCTTGGCAGGAAGTGGTTTTCGAGCTCAAGAATTCGCCTTTTGAGCCTGAGGAATCGAGTTGAATTTGACATCAAAAAGCCTGTCTGAGAGACATCTAGTTAAGTGGCTCAGGAATTGGAACTTCACAGCCAAGCACTTCTTGTAGGCACTGTCCCCAACTGCGAAAGCGATGGAAAGTTGCTACTCTACTCTTGGTGGTTGTCTGCAACGCTTCGCTGAATGTTAGATCAGAGTCGCAAAGCAATTGAAAGCCACGGACAACTTGGTGTCGTTGCTCAATCGCGTTGTTCCTGAGATCGGCGTGACGGAAGTAATAGGTCATGATGTCGAAGACTGCTCTGTTGAATCGACCAATATAGCCGTCACCTCCACGCCAGCGCTTGAAGGCGTTGTCTTGAAAGATGGTTATGGTGGCGTCTATGCTTTCCTCACAGCCACGAGCCATCGCCTTAATTTCGGCCTCGCGAGAATTCCAGGTTCTATTCAATTGTAGGGAAGCGTTGTCAAGGAATTCCTTCAAGTTGCCTCTATAGACAGGGATCGACTCGGCAAAGGCAAAATAACGAACCAAGAGTTCAACGTCACGCATACGGAAGTCTGGAGCATCTATGCCAAGTGTGCGTTGGATAGATTGGCTTTCGGCAGAAAAGGACACGACGAAATCAGTAAAGGGACCAGGATGAAGCGCTTGTCGAAGTTCCTGTGTTGATAGAGGTACGCTGCCGGTGTTTAACCTGAGGAAGAGGAGATACAAGAAGGCGTCAGTAGGATAGTTCCTAACGACTACTGTACGAATTGGCTGATTGTCGAAGACGTCCTTGTGACGCTCCAAGTTAGGGTCACTCTTTATCCCCACCCATGAAAGTCCACTCAATTCTGGAATTTGGTCAAGGCGCGAGAGTGTCAATGGCCTAAAGTCATCATCATCAGTTTCTACTGCGAAACGCCTAAGTGCTAGCAAACGTTGCTTGCCATCAATCACTATGTATGACCCCCTCTGGCCCCTACGTTCTGCCAAAACGATTTGAGGCACTGGCAGACCCAGGAATAGTGACTCAATGTATTTGCTCTTGCGGTCATCTGTCCAAGCTTCTCGTCTCTGCCAGAACGGAGACAAATCAATATTGCCTCTCCTCATTAACGCGACAATGGTCTCTGCGGTCCAATCTGAGGAAGAGACTACGGCTTGATCTTCGACTCTGCCGAGATCCGATTCGTCGAGTTCCGATGGATCTCTTTCAAAGATCTCTATTTCAGTAACCACTGTGGTCCTCCCTGTTGGAATTCCGATTTGAGTATATCATTTGGAGTCACTAATCTGTCGTAGCTTTCAATACACAGGGAAGAACACCTGCGAGTAGCATGCACGAATTTGGCACTTCGCCCTAGATCACGTTAACTTGGGTCTTAGAGCTGAAGTAGCCTATCATTCACACAATTCCTGAGGTCATAACGTATTCTCATCCGTGGGAGAGTTTCGTCGTGAACTGTTCTTTCCTTACAAGACTTCGCAGGCGGCTTATTGAATGACGCATCTCCTGGAGCAGGTTGGCGGCTGGATTGAGGAGCTGATCGCTGCCATTGGCTACCCCGGCATTGTGCTGGTGATGGCAATCGAGAACGTGTTCCCGCCGATACCGTCGGAGGCGGTGCTGCCCTTCGCCGGGGCGCTGGCCGCCGACGGGGAGCTGAGCTTCTGGGGCGCCGTCGCGGCGGGGACGGCGGGCTCCGTGCTGGGTGCCGTCATTCTGTACGCCGTCGGCTACGTGGCGCGCGAGGCGGGTGTGCGGCGGCTCGTCGCCGCGTACGGGCGGTACCTGTTCATCTCCGAGCACGACCTGGACCGGGCCGCCGGCTGGTTCGGCCGCTACGGCGAGGCGGTCATCTTCTTCGGGCGGCTCATCCCCATCATCCGGAGCCTCGTCTCCATCCCCGCGGGGTACACGCGGATGAACCCCGTGCGCTTCCTGGTGTACACGACCCTCGGCACCGCGCTGTGGAGCCTGCTGCTAACCTACGCGGGGTGGGTGCTGGGCGAGAACTGGGAGACGATCCGCGAGTACACGGGGCCCTACGAGAACGCCGCGCTGGCGGTCATCGTGCTCGCGGCGGCGGGCTTCGTCGGCTGGCGCGCGCTGCGCCGATGGCGGTCGCCCCGCGACGGTTGAGGCGACATAACGGCGACACCGCAAGGCCGGCTCGAAGGGGCAAAAAATCCGGCCCGGCAGGCGATAGACGGGCTCGTCGGTCGGGGGTAGAATCGCGCTGTCTCCGTCGCCGCGGCGGCGCTGTCGCGGGCGGCGGGGCGGGCATCGACAGGGCCGGCGTGCCTCGAACGGTGGAGCGCGGCCGGCGGGAGGAGGAACTCATGACACAGGTCTTCAACGCGTACGCGGTGGGTGCCGCCAAGGGCATCGAGGAGCACGTCGCGTTCCTGGAGCCGACGCCGAAGCGCATCCGGGCAACGTTCGCGGGCGAGACGGTCGTCGACTCGCGGAACGCGGTCATCATGTACGAGACGCGGCACCAGCCGGTCTACTACTTCCCCGAGTCCGACGTTCGGATGGACCTGCTGCACACCACGGCGCACGGGACCCACTGACCGATCAAGGGAGACGCTCAGTACTGGAGCGTCAAGGTCGGCGAGCGCGAGGTGGAGAACGCCGTGTGGGCGTACCCCGAGCCGCTGGAGGGCTGCGTGGACGTCCGCGGGTACGTGGCCTTCTACTGGAACCGCATGGACGGCTGGTTCGAGGAGGACGAGGAGGTCTTCATCGGGCCGAAGGACCCGTACACGCGGGTGGACTGCCTGGCGAGCTCCCGGCACGTGCGCGTCGAGGTGAACGGCGTCACCGTCGCCGAGACGACGCGCTCGGTGATGCTGCTGGAGACGGGGCTGCCGCACCGCTGGTACATCCCCCGCGAGGACGTGAACATGGACCTGCTGACGCTCAGCGAGCGGGTGGCGGGGTCGCCATACAAGGGCGAGGCGAACTTCTTCCACGTCGAGGCCGGCGGGGAGACGGTCGAGAACCTCGCCTGGACGTACAACGACGCGTGGGCGGAGTCGGGCAAGGTATCGGGGCTCATCTGCTTCCCGCAGGGCAAGGCCGACACGTACGTCGACGGGGAGCTGGAGCCGAAGCCCAAGAGCCGCTGGGACTAGCGGCGGACTGAAACTGCCGGAGACAATCGGCCATTGAGGTGGCCCGATTCGTGAAGGGCAGTTGCGCGGCCAGGCGCCCGCCGAGCCGCGCAACTGCCCATAGGGACGGGCGGACAATCGGGAAGTCGGCCGTCGGGAGGGGCGGCCACGTGCGGGGCAGGGCTCGTGCCCTGAAGGATGTGGGCAATGGACGTCAACGACCTCTTTTCCGTGGGCCTCAGCTTCGACGAAGCCCTGGACTTGCTGGCGGACGTGGCGGTCTACGTGCTGGGCATGACCGTCTACGCCATATTCGTGTTCAAGTTCTACCGTTTCCTGGCCATGCAGGACATGTTCGAGCTGGACATGAGCCGGTACGAGCAGTCCAGGGTGAAGTGGCTCCGCAGGTCGCTGCAGGTCTTCTTCTACATCGTCAAGTACATCATCGTCTTCCCGGTGTTCGCCTTCTTCTGGTTCGGCGTCCTGACGATCATCCTCGCCTTCCTGTCGAAGGGGCAGAGCTTCGCCGAGACGCTGCTGGTGGCGCTCGCGACGGTCAGCGCGATCCGGGTGACGGCCTACTACAACGAGGACCTGTCGCGCGATCTTGCCAAGATCCTGCCCTTCGCGGTGCTGGCCGTCTTCCTCATCGACGCGTCCTTCTTCTCGATAGGGGAGTCGCTGGACATCCTGCAGGAGGCCGAGGGCTACACCGAGAACATCGTGTACTACATGGGGTTCCTGGTGCTCCTGGAGTTCGCGCTGCGGATCATCAACGCCATCGTGACGCTCATAACCCGGCTTGGCCAGAAGGTGGCGGACCTGGGAGACTCCGAGGAGTAGGGAGGTCTGCCCCAACCCGAGCCAACCTGGTCAGTACATGGGAGAGAGTCTTGTCCCATCGCACGGCTGAGCACGGCATGTTCCGAACCTTCGCCGCCGCCCTTGCCCTGCTTGCGCTTGCCGCCTGCGGGACGGAAGAGCCTGCCGCGGTGTCGGCGCCGGCGCCCGTTGCCGAGACGCCCTCTCCAGCCGCAGTTCCGCCAACGGCGGTGCCTCCCACTCCCGCCCCGGCGCCCGTCCCCGCTACGGCGACTGCTGCCCCTACAACGCCGGACGGGTTCGACGTTGACGCGGCGGTGTCGGGCCGGACGCTGGTGCAGCTCGTCGACCCGCTGGACGAGCCCGAGTTCTACTGCGTCGACGTGCCCGGCTTCGGCGCGAACCTGCGGCTGAGTGCGGCGATGATGGCGCACACGTGCAAGCCCGGCGCGGACGACGAGATCTTCGCCCTGAACGACCCGGGCCCCGGCCAGCTCTCCATGCCCTCGTACGGCCTGTGCCTCGAGGCCGGCGGCGCCGAGGCGATGTCGGAGCTCTTCCTTCGGGAGTGCTCGGACTCGGCGATGCAGCGATTTGCGCTCGACGAGGACGGCGCGCTGAAGCTGGCGGGAACAGAGCTGTGCGTCGCCGTCGCGCCCGGCGAGGGCGAGCCGACGGGCGGGCCGAGCCACGTGCGCCGCGACCTGATGCTGCTCGACTGCGCAGAGGCCGAGCCCGTGCTGCGGCAGTGGTCGTTCCCCGGGCCGTCGCCGCGCTAGGGCCGCCTCCCGCCGCTAGTGCGCCGCGATGAACTCCAGCACGATGCCGTTCCAGACGTGTGGGCGCTCCCAGAATCCGGCGTGGCCTACCTCCGGGATCGACTGGTACCGGGCGCCGGGAATGCCGGCGGCCAGCATCCGCATGAGGGCAGGGGGCGACAGCAGGTCGGCCTCACCCGCCAGAACGAGCGTGGGGACAGTCATGCTCGCGAGGCGGGCGAAAGTTATGGCATCGCGGACGGGTGGGAACGGGCGCGGTTCGCTCAGCCCGCCGGCCTCCTCGATCTCGACCCACCGCCGCACGCCCTCGGGATTCGTGCCGCGATAGGAGGGGCCAAGCTCGCGGAGCTCCGGGGGGAGGTCCTGGATCTGCCGCGGGCGGAGGCGCTGCCGGACTTCGACGTAGGCCTCGTCCTGCACGCCGCCGATGGTGTTGGCCGCGACGAGGCTGCGCACGCGCTCCGGGTGCGTGAGCGCATAGTCGATGGCGACGATGCCGCCCGCCGCCGTCGCGACGAGGTGCGCGGGCTCGAGCGACAGGCCCTCGAGGAGTGCGTGGAGGTCGTCGCTGCCGACCTCGGCGTGGCCCGGCGAGCCTTTCGGCTGCGAGCGGGCCCATCCCCGGCGGTCGTAGGTGATGCAGCGGTAGCCGGCGGCGGTGAAGGCGGGGATCTGGTGGACCCAGGAGTCGGCGGTGCCGGTCAGGGCGTGGAGGAAGACCACCGGGACGCCGTCGCCGCCGGTGTCCTCGTAGTACAGGTCAACGCCGGGGATTGGGAGATAGGGCATGGGGCGCCTTCCTTCTGGCGGGGCTCACACGCGTCCTCAGCGGCCCCGGCGGCTCCGCGACGCTCGCGGTTCACTGAAGTATAGCCGCCGCCCACGGTGGAGGTCAGCCGACGGCTTGTCCGGCCTGCTGCTATCATGGATAGCGAGGTGATTCGATTTGACTGAATGCAGGAACGAGGCGATCCGCAACCTGGCCATCATCGCGCACGTCGACCACGGCAAGACAACCCTGGTCGACGCGCTGCTGAAACAGGGGCAGGTCTTCCGGCCGCACCAGCAGGTGGGGTCGCTGATCATGGACACGAACCCCCTGGAGCGGGAGCGGGGCATCACGATCCTGGCCAAGAACGCCTCCGTCTCCTACGGCGACGTGCGCATCAACCTCATCGACACGCCCGGCCATGCCGATTTCAGCGGCGAGGTGGAGCGCGTGATGAACATGGCCGACGGCTGCCTGCTGCTGGTGGACGCCGTCGATGGGCCCATGCCCCAGACCACCTACGTGCTCCGCCAGGCCCTCCAGCAGGACGTGACGCCGATGGTCGTCATCAACAAGATCGACCGGCCGGAGGCCCGGGTGGCGGAGGTGGAGGAGCTGGTGCAGGACCTGTTCCTCGAGCTGGCCACCCGCGACGACCACCTGGACTTCCCGGTGCTGTACACGTCCGCTCGGCAGGGGTACGCGACCAGGGACTCGAACGAGACCGGCGCGGACATGAGGCCGCTGTTCGAGTCGATCCTGTCGTCGGTGCCGGCGCCCACCGGCGACCGAGCGGCGCCGCTGCAAATGCTGGTTGCTGCGCTGGACTACGACACCTACGTTGGGCAGGTGTCCATCGGCCGGATCTCCAACGGCACCCTCCGGCCCCGGGACGAGGTGGTGGTGCTTGGCCGCGACGGCGAGGCCACCGTGCACACGATAGAGTTCGTCTTCGTGTTCCACGGCATGGAGCGCGTCGAGGTGGCCGAGGCCTACGCGGGCGACATCGTGGCGGTGACCGGCCCGGAGGGCGTGTCGATAGGCGACACCCTCGCGTCGCGGGAGGACCCGCGGGCCCTGCCGACTATCGCCATAAACGAGCCGACGGTGCGCATGACGTTTGGCGTGAGCACGTCGCCGTTCAAGGGCCAGGAGGGCGTCCACTGCTCGTCGCGCACGCTCCACGAACGCCTGATGCGCGAGCTGCGCACCAACGTCAGCCTTCGCGTTGACGCTACGCCCAACCCCAGCGAGTTCGTCGTGTCGGGCCGCGGTGAGCTGCACCTGTCGATCCTCGTCGAGACCATGCGGCGCGAGGGCATCGAGTTTCAGGTCTCGCGACCGACGCCGGTCAACAAGGAGATCGACGGGAGGGTCTACGAGCCCTACGAAATCCTGAACATCAGCACGCGGGAAGAGTATGTGGGCCCGCTGACTGAGCACCTCTCCGCCCACCTGGCCCAGCTCCGCGACATGCGGTACGACGAGAACGGCCTGGTCCACCTGGAGTTCAAGATACCCACGCGCGGCCTCATCGGCTTCAACGCCTTCTTCCTACGCACCACACGCGGCGACGGCATCAAGAACAGCGCCTTCACCTCCTACGAACCGCTGGAGGGCGAGATCCGGTCATTCCGGGGCGGCGCGCTGGTGGCGTCCGAGGCGGGCGTTGCCGTCACGTACGGGCTGCTCAACGCGCAGGGCCGGGGCGATACGTTCATCGACCCCGGCGCCAAGGTCTACGAGGGCATGATCGTCGGCTCCCAGCGGCGCGAGGGCGACATTCCGATCAACGTCTGCAAGGAGAAGAAGCTCACCAACATGCGCTCGTCGACGGCCGAGGTGGCCAAGCGCCTCAACGCCACCGTCCGCCTGAGCCTCGAGGAGGCGCTCGCCTTCGTGGCTGACGACGAGCTGCTGGAAGTCACCCCCCAGAACCTCCGCCTCCGCAAGACCGAGCTCATCGCAACGGCCACCAAGCGCAAGGGTCGGTAGCGGGCGAAGGTCAGGCGAGCCCCCTCAAAACCCCTTCCACCCCGGTATCGCCGCGGCTTGGCGTACCCAGTCCTCGAGCTGTGCCTCGTCGGCGATGCCGTCCTCGTAGATGTGGTAGTAGCGCGCGTCCGGGTCCTTGGAGTCGACGGGGGGCATGGGGTCGAGGCGCTTGCCGTAGAGGAAGGTCACCTTGATGTACTTCGCGAAGCAGTGGTAGCTGATGAACCAGCCCATGTCCTCGACGCCGTAGAAGGGCGAGTTCCACCGGACAGCCTTCCGGACGCCGGGCACGGTGCGCTCAATGAGCGCGTCGAGACGGGCGCCGACGGCCCGCTTCCACTCAGGCATCGCGGCGATGTAGGCCTGCACCGGGCCGTCGCCGTCGCCCTTGGGGATCTGCGGGTTGCCGCCGGACAGCAGCACGACCCCGTCGGCGTTCGGCGCCAGCGGCGGCCGCGCCGAGGGTCGAGCCGGCCGTTTTGTCGTGCTCTCCGCCATCTGGACAGTTCCTCCTTGAGGGTTGCCCGTCAATTGCATTGACCAAGGGTTGGTGGGCCCGGATGGATTCGAACCATCAACCCAACGATTATGAGTCGTTTGCTCTGCCCTTGAGCTACGGGCCCCTCGTTCGATGATAGCATAGGCCCACCCTGCGGGAGGTGGCTCTGGTGTTGCTCGGCGACGTGGTGTTCTGGCTCGGCATCGGCATGCTGGCGGGCGGGCTCTACTGGCGCGTCCGGCTCCGGCGGTCGCTGCCGGCGGGCGTCCGAGCGCCGATGGGCGGGCCCGCGGTGCTCATGCTTGGCGGCGTCGTGACGGCCCTCGCGGGGCTCTACCTCGTCGGCGCAGTGTGACGCGGCCCTTGCGGGGTATCATGGAAGCAGGCGGAGTGTGCGAATCGAACGCGGTCGGGCTGTTGCCTTGAAGCCCGCCGTGCAAGGAGGACGATATGGCGGACGAGTTTGACGTTGTCATCATCGGCGGCGGCCCGGCGGGCGAGAACGTGGCTGGCCGGGTGCACGAGGGCGGGCTGACGGCCGCCGTCGTGGAGTCCGAGCTGGTGGGCGGCGAGTGCTCCTACTGGGCGTGCATGCCCAGCAAGGCGCTGCTGCGGCCGCAGGAGGCGCTGTCGGTGGCGCGGCGCGTGCCCTCGCTGCGAGGGGCCATCACCGGCGGCATCGACGTAGCGAGGGCCCTTCGCGCGCGGAACGCGTTCGCGAGCAACTGGAACGACGAGGGTCAGGTGCAGTGGCTGGCGTCGGTCGACGCGGCGCTGTACCGAGGCCACGGGCGCATCTCGGGCGAACGCGCGGTGACCGTCACCGGCGGCGACGGCGAGGTGCGCGAGCTGGCGGCGCGGAAGGCCGTGGTGGTCGCGACCGGCACGGCAGCCGCGATGCCGCCCATCGAGGGGCTGGCGGTCTCGGCGCCGTGGGACTCGCGCAAGATCGTGACGGCGCAGGAGGTGCCGGAGCGGCTCATCATCCTCGGCGGCGGCGTCATCGGCGTCGAGATGGCGCAGGCGTGGCGCTCGCTTGGCTCCGAGGTGACCGTGGTCGAGCTGCAGGAGCGGCTGCTGCCCGTCGAGGAGCCGTCGGCGGGCGAGTACCTCGCCAGGGCATTCGAGGCGCGGGGCATCGCCGTCCGCACGGGGCAGGCGGTGACCAAAGTCTCGCGCGACGGCGGCACGGTGACGGCGACGCTGGCCGGCGGCGGCACAGTCGAGGGGACGGAGATCGTCGTGGCCGTCGGCCGCGCGGCGAACACGCGCGACATCGGGCTGGACGCCGTCGGCCTGACGCCGGGGCGCTACATCGACGTCGACGACCACCTCGTCGCCACGGGCGTGCCCGGCGGGTGGCTGTACGCCGTCGGCGACGTCAACCGGCGGAGCTTGCTGACGCACATGGGCAAGTACCAGGCGCGCATCGCGGGCGACCACATCCTCGGCAAGGACGTCACGTCGTGGGCCGACAACGTCGGCAGCCCGCGGGTGGTGTTCACGGACCCGCAAGTGGCCGCGACGGGGCTGACGGAGCAGCAGGCGCGCGAGAAGGGCCTGAACGTGCGCGCAATCACCTACCCCTACGGCGCCAGCGGCGGCGGCGCGACGCTCGGCGAGGGCATCGAGGGCGAGTGCAAGTGGGTGGTCGACGAGGACCGGCGCGTGCTGGTGGGCGCGACGTTCGTCGGCCCCGGCGCCGGCGAGCTCATCCACGCGGCGACCATCGCCATCGTCGGCGAGGTGACCCTCGACCGGCTGTGGCACGCCGTGCCGTCCTTCCCGACCGTGGGCGAGTTCTGGCTGCGGTTCCTGGAGATCTACGGCCTGTAGTCCGCGAAGCCGCATTGAAGAAGCCCTTTGCGTAACTCGCCCTCCTGATACCGTCATTCCCGCGCAGGCGGGAATCCAGCGCCCCGCGCTCAACGGCAACCTCTACCGCGATGGGACTTTTTACCCCCGCTGATTCTGGTTTCCTAAACCGGGAACCGGACTCTCATCGTTTGCGTCTACGTTTCGTATAGTCTGCATAAGCGAAAGGAGGTTGACAGCCAGCTATACGTTTGCTAGCGTTGCAAAGCCTAGTGCCAAAAGGTTGGTGAACTTTTGCCAAGGAGGAGACCATGAGGGCAATCCCGGTCACTTTGCGATCGCTTGCGTTGGTCGCGCTGGCCATGGCGCTCGCGTTTGCGTTGGCCTGCGGAGGCAGCGACGGCGAGACCACCACCACCGCGACGACCACGACGACCGCGCCCCAGGCGCCACAGCAGCCCGCCCAGGCGGCGGCGGCGCCAACGGCCGCTGGGATCTTCAGCGCGCCGGCCCAGCCGTCCGCGGCAGCGATGCCGATTGGTGAGGCTCCGACCACAATTTCGGACCCTGCAGCGCAGGCGAAGATTACCCGCGTGGTCTTCGGCATGGAGCCGGAGTCCCAGGAGCACAACACTCCCGGCAGGCTTGGCCCGCCAACCAACACCCAGAACAACCCGATGTACGAGTACCTGATCGGCATGGACCCGACGTCGGGCGCATGGGTGCCTGAGCTGGCGACCTCGTGGAGCGTTGAGCCCGACGGTGCTTCTCTCCGCTTCCAGCTCCGCAAGGGCGTCCCCTTCCACAAGGGCTGGGGTGAGATGACGGGCAAGGACGTCCGCCACACGTGGCAGGACATCACGCACCCTGAGGCTTCCCACGGGAACAGTGGAAACCTTCGCAGGGACGTCGAGGACGTCCTGATCGTCAATGACTACGAGGTCATCTTCAAGTCACCGGCCCCGAACGCCGGACTCCTGTGGATCATTACGCGGCAGGAGCAGAGCATCCTGGTGCAGAGCAAGGACCACTATGACGAGGTGGGCGTGCCTGACCTGACGAAGCCCGCCATCGTCGGCACCGGCGTTTACCAGGAAGTGGAGCGGGACCAGGGCTCGTACGTCCTGTACGAGAGGACCCCCTACACGCACTGGAAGATGACCCCGGACTTCCAGGAGTTGCAGATCAAGTGGGTCCCTGAGGCATCGACCCGCCTGGCCGGCCTGCTCACCGCTGAGATTCACGTGACCGAGCTGCCGGACGACCTCAAGGTCCAGGCGGTGGACTCGGGCATGGCCCTTGCATCGGGCAACGCCGCCGGTCTGCGCTCCTTCATGGGCCTGCGCTTCGGCGCCCGCTGCCCCTGCGACATCGAAACGCGGACGACGCTCCCGGCCCTGGACGCTTCCTACAAGTACCCGGACGCCCCCCTGTGGGACATTCGCGTCCGCCGGGCCCTCAACCAGGCCATTGACCGCAACGTCATCAACGAGGCGTTCTTCGGCGGCAAGGGTGACCTGATGGTCCGCAACCACCACCACCCGACGCGGCCAGGCTGGGACCCGAGCTGGGAGACCCGGTTTGAGGAGTTCTACGGCTACGACCCGGTCAAGGCACGGGCGCTCCTGGCTGAGGCCGGCTACGGCCCGGACAACCCCTTCACCATCAACGTGCACTTGCGCCAGGCCCTTGGCTGGCCCGGCGGCCCTGACGTGGCCGAGGGTATCGCCGGGTTCTGGCGAGACGTTGGCATCAACGTTGAGTACAATCAGGACGATACCGCCACATACCGGGCGCGGGGTCGCAACTTTGAGTACTCCAACGACGCCATCATCAGCGGCACGAGCTCCCACATCCTGATGGGCACCCGCGTGTACGACATCGCGGCCAACCCCAGGATCGGCGCGCCTGAGATTCCGGAGCGGGACGAGATCTACTACGAGATCGCACGGACGCTCGACGGCGACAAGCAGGCGGAGCTGTTCCGCCAGCTCGGCGAAATTTCGTTCCTCGGCTACTACGACGTCCCGCTGTTCTGGCTGCCGCCTGAGGCCGCCTACAACCCCGAGTTCGTCAGCGACTACATCTACCCAGGCTCGGTGACGGGCACCTGGACTCACATGGAGTTCATCCGCGCCGCCCAGTAGGGTCAGCGACGCAGTAGTCAGGTAAAGGAGCGCCCCCGCCGGCAACGGCGGGGGCGCTTCACGTTTCCCTCAGTCCGTCGCCCCTGCGCAGGCAGGAACCCCGGCAGACCCAATCCTCGCCGTAGGGGCGGCCCTTGTGGCCGCTCTCCTCCCTTGGCGAGGTCAGACTCCCCCTCGTTTCACCGGCGAAAACCGGTGTCCAGCCGCCGTCATGCCCCCGCGCCCTTGACCATCCGAGACGCCCATCGCTACCGTCCCGCCATGACTGATCGCAACCCCTGCCCTGGCCAACCTCCACCGCGCAATCAAGCGGCTCAAGCAGCCAAATCAGCTATGCCCCGTACCCGACTGATTGAGTTCCGCGGTCCAATGCAACACAACCCGTTCCCAATACCATTGTCCCCCCGCAACGCAATTGCGACTCAATGCAACTCAATCCCCTTCCAGCTACGGACGTCCGGCAGTCGTTTTAGTCGTAAATCGCCCTCCTGTATTGGGGAACGAAAAAAACTCAATCCAAAACGCCCGGAAACTCAACTCAATTCCCCCCGATCGCCCCCACTGCCGCGATGCACACCCCCCCGGAGAACGCCAAGCCGTCAGCGAGTCCGTTGGCATGGACAGGAACAGCGGTCGGGGGAAGAACAAGCGGGGCGGGGTTGAGACCCCCTCCGTTCGTGCTGAGGGAAATCGAAGCATGAGCGGCGGGTGCCCTACGGCGCGGCGTCCTCCATGATCTCCAGCTCCCGCCGGACGATGGCCGCGCCCTGCGCGAGGGCCTGGAGCTTGGTGAAGGCGACGGGCCTCGGCAGGTACTTCATGCCGCAGTCGGGCGCGAGGACGAGGCGGTCCGGCGGCAGGTGCCGCAGGGCGGCGCGGATGCGCTCGGCGACGAGCTCCGGCGTCTCGACGTCGGGACTGCCGAGGTCCAGCACGCCCACGATGACCGTCTTGGACGGCAGCGTCTGCAGGGAGCGCAGCTCCAGGTGCGGCTGGGCGACCTCTATGGACACCTGCTGCACGCTGCTGGCGTCGAGCTCGGCGAGGAAGTCGTAGGTGTTGGGCTTGGCGCCGGGCACCTTGGCGGCGTACCCGAAGCACAGGTGCAGCGCGGTAGCGCCCGCCGCCCCGTCCAGCGCCCGGTCGATGGCCTCGACGCCGAACGCGCGGGCGGCCTCGGCGCGGGCCTGCAGCCACGGCTCGTCGAGCTGCACCACGTCGACGCCGGCGGCGAAGAGGTCGCGCACCTCCGCGTTCACCGCCTCGGCAAACGCGAGGGCCAGCGCGCGAGGATCGTGGTAGTGCTCGTCAACGCACTGCTGCGAGAGGGTGAAGGGGCCGGGGACGGTGGCCTTGACCGCGCGGTCCGTCGCGGCGCGCAGGAAGCGGGCCTCGTCCAGCAGCACGGGGCGCTCCCGGGCGATGGGGCCCACGACACGGGGCACCTCCACCGTCGTCCCCGCGCGGCGGCCCTGCACGACGCCCGGCCGCTCGGTGTCGACGCCGCGGAGGGCCGTCGCGAAGGCGCTGGAGTAGCTCTGGCGCCGCACCTCGCCGTCCGTGATGACGTCGATGCCCGCGCGCTCCATGTCTCGGATGGCGACGGTGGCGGCGTCGTCCAGCGCCTCGGTGAGGGCGGCGTCCGGGACGCGCCAGAAGCCCGGCTGCAGGACGCGCGGGACGGTGCCGCGCTGCAGCGCCTCGCGGTCGACGAGCCAGTCCGGCTGCGGGTAGCTGCCGACAACCGTCGTCGGCAGCAGCTTGTCCGGGAGCATCGGGCAGCTCCGGTTGGGCTAGCCCCAGAGCTCGCTGGTGGCCAGGTCCGCGCCCTCCTTGAGGGCCTTGAACTTGGCCCACGCGATCTGCTGGTGGACCCGCCCACCGAGGCCGCAGTCCGTGCCCGCAATGACGTTCTCCCGGCCGACGAGGCTCGCGTACTTCACGAGCCGGTCGGCGACGAGCCGCGGGTGCTCGACGACGTTGGTGGCGTGGCTGACGACGCCGGGCACGAGGATCTTGCCGTCGGGCAGCTTCGTGGTCTCCCACACGCGCCACTCGTGGTCGTGGCGGACGTTGCCGGCCTCGATGGAGTAGGCGTCGGCGTTGACCTTCAGCATGATGTCGACGATGTCCTCGAGGGGGATGTCATAGGTGTGGGGGCCGTGCCAGCTTCCCCAACAGATGTGGTAGCGCACCAGCGACGAGGGAACGTTGGAGAGGGCGTGGTTCAGCGCCTCCACGCGGAGGTCCGCGTACTTGCGGTACTCCTCCAGGCTCGGGCGGGAAATCAGCATGTCCCAGGTGTCCGGCAGGCCCGGGTCGTCGATCTGGACGATGAACCCCGCATTGGCGATGGCCTCGTACTCGGGGCGCATCATCTCGGCGATGGCGTAGACGAACTCCTCTTCGGTCTTGTAGTACTCGTTGAACAGGCGGTGGTCGATGGTGCCCGGGGCGAGCGTCGGGATGAACCCCTCGGCGTAGTCGACGCCCTCCAGCGCAGCCTGGAAGGTGGCAACGTCCGCGGCCACGATGTCATGGCCGATGTAGGAGAGGGGGCCGGTGCAGATCTGCTGTTCCTGGACCGCATAGGCGCTGCTGACCAGCCGCAACCCAAAGCCCGATTCCTCCGAGTAGAACTCACGGAAGTCGGTGCGGTCCCGGCCGTCCATGCTCATGGTCGGCACCTGTCCGGGCGGGGGCAGCTTCATCTCGAAGCCGCTGATGCGCTCGTCCAGGTAGAGGTTGAAGCTCGGCTTGGACTCCTCGCCGTCGCCGACGACGTCGATGCCGTAGGCCACCTGCTGGTCGACGACCTCCTTGACCGCCTGCTTGACCCTCTGGTCCAGCTCGGCCGGGTCGTAGGGCTCGCCCCTGCGCTTGGCGTCGAGCAGCGGCTGCAGGTACTTGGGCCTGGGCAGGCTGCCGGCATGGGTCGTGAGGATGCGGTCTTCACTGCGCTTCATGACAAGGCCCCCCTTCACGTACTTTGGTGGTCGAAGCGATGTGCCTTCCGTGCAAAGCGCACGGCGTCGCGACCGAGATCCCGAAGCCGTGCGGCGCCCGAATGCTATTGGCGCGGCTGGGGGGTGTCAAGTGCGCAAGAGAAGCCCCCGGCGAAGCGGTCGCCGGGGGACTTCACACTGTCGGGGAAGGAGGACGCTACCGCTGGTACCAGCCGGAGCCGAATATGAGCCCATCCTTCTCTACAACCCAGGAATGCTTCTGTTCCTCATCCCCGGAATTGGGGTTGAGGTACGTGTAGGTGACCCAGTCGCCGTCGGAACTGGCCGCCGCAAGGGCGTTGCCAAAGTGGTACCCGTCCGAGCCCTTGAAATCGTCCGAGGAGAGGGGCTTGCCCACGTTTTCCGGGATGGGGGCGTGAGCTATCAGGACGCGGTCCTCGTCGGCGATGAACACGTACCAATCGCCGTCCATGCTCGCCGCGGTGTTGTAGTAGGCGACAGTGTCTTCCAGCCCGTCGTCATCGTAACGCTCGATCGCCTCCTCGACGAAGAGCTTGGTGTAGGCGCCGGGCTCCGTGACCGGCGAGGGGGCATCGCTCGTGCCAATGGAAATGTCGACGCACCCTGCCGCCGCGACAAGGACCGCCAGTGCGGCAAGTGTGAGCGCTCCTGTCCTCAAGCAGTAGCCCAATGCCCTCTTCATAGCATGCTCCACAATACGTTTGGTGTTCAGTTTACTGGATTGCGTGTATGAGCATACGTTGGTCGCGCACAATGTTTCAAGTATCCGGCCTGCATGGCCCTAACAAGTGTGAATTGGATGGTGTACCATTTTTCCGTAAGTCCCTGATGATGATTACGGGAGGGTGATAGTGAAGAAACTCCAGACGACAATTCTTGTCCTATTGGCCCTGGTTGCCCTCTTCGCTGTCGCGTGCGGCGACTCCGAGGAGGAGACCGTCGTCGATCCGACGCCGGAGCCCACGGTCGCGCCGACCCCGGTTCCCCCGACGCCCGTGCCGCCGACTCCGGTGCCCGAGCCCACCGCGGCCCCGGCGGACGCGATGCCGGACACGTCTGCGGCGCCCGCTGCCATGACCTTTGACGTGCCAGACCTGGACCTGGGGGCGACCGGTCAGGACATCGTCGACAACCTGCTCACTGAGGAAGAGGCCACGTGCGTCCGCACTGCCATTGGCGATCAAGCGTACGAGGCGCTGCTGCAGTCGCCGGTGCTGGACCCGAGCGCCGATGTGACCGGCGGTGAGGTGCTTGGTCCGTGTCTCTCCAAGGAGTCAACCGTCCTGTTCTTCCTGGCGGGATTCAACGCCGCAACCGGCGGCACAATTGCGGATGAAACGCTGAACTGCATAGGGAACGGGCTGCTGCTGCTCGAGGTCGACATCCTCTCGGCGGAGCCGGACCCCTCGGTCATGTTCGCCTTCGTGCCGTGCCTCTCGCCGGAGGAAATGGCGGCGCTGACGGCGCTGGCCCCGCCGCCGCAGTAAGGCCGGACTCCACCGGGAGCAAATCGCCCCCACTGAGGAGCGACAAATGGGCGGGGATGCGTCCCCGCCCATTCTTTCGTTGAACTACGCTGCCGTCGCTGTTGCCCGGCGCCCGGCCGGTTGGTAGGCTGCGATGCGTCACTCAAGGGCGAGGCAAGCTATCGTTGCGGAGGGAGTGGGTTGCACGTGTACTTGGAGCCATACGGCGTTTCCGCGAGGGAGCGGTTGCAGGCGCTGCTCGCCGAGGCCAAGGAGAGCAACCCGCTGGCGCCGGTGACCGTCGTGCCGCCGAGCGCCTACGCGGGCATCGGCCTGCGGCGCGTGCTGGCGGCGAGCAGCGGCCTGCTAAACGTGCGCTTCATGGCCTTCGCGCGGCTTGCCGAGCAGCTTGGCGCGCCCGCGATGGCGGCGCAGCGACGGCGGCCACTCTCGTCGGCGGCGGAGATGGCCATCATCCGCGAGGTCGCCTCGGAACGCGCCGGACACGGCGTCCTCGGCGACGTGGCGACCCACACGACCACCCACCGCTCGCTGCAGTCGGCGTTCCAGGACATGGCGCGCCTGACGGACGACGAGCTTGACGCGCTCGCGCTCGCGGACGACCTCAGGCATGCGACCGTCGAGCTGTACCGGCGCTACCGGGAGCGGACGTCCGGCTACTACCGGCGCGAGGACGTAGCGCAGGCGGCCGTGGAAGCCGTGACCACCGGACAGGGGCAGCCTGCGCTGCAGGACGTGGGTGCGCTGGTGTTCTTCCTCCTGTCCCGCCCGTCGCCCGCCGAGGCCGCGCTCCTGGACGCCCTGTCAAGCGCGGCACAGTGTGCGATGGTCGTCGGCCGCACGGGCGAGCCCGAGGTCGACGAGGCGGAGGAGAAGTGGTGGGAACGGCTGGGAGATGCTGTCGACGGTGTGGGTACGCCGGGACATTCCCCGGCGTCACGGGCGCCCGAGTCCATCGTGTCTGCGCCGGACGCGCGCGAGGAGGTTCGGCAGGCGGTGCGCGAGATGTTGCTGCTGGCGGAATCGGGCGTGCCGTTCCATCGAATGGCGGCCCTCTACCGCCGGGTGGACCCCTACGCCTACCAGTTGCGGACGGAGCTCGCCTTTGCGGGCGTTCCTGTGGCTGGGCCGGACCCGTCGCCGCTGCGGAACTCGGTGCCGGGGCGGCTGCTGACGGGGCTGCTGGACGTCTTCCGGCAGGACCTTGGCCGAGGGACGCTGATGCAGTGGCTGGCGGATGCGCCCGTGTGGAACGTCGATTCCAATCGCTCGGCGTCGGGCGAGCTGCAGCGGTGGGAGGCGATCTCCCGGCGGGCGGGCGTCGTGCGCGGCGTCGAGCAATGGCGGGAGCGGGTGTCGAAGCTGGCTACCGACATGCGGGAGGCGGACGAGCGCTCCGAGTCGCAGGGCGAGCTGACCGAGTCGCAGGCCAGGGGACGCCGGGAACGGGTCGAGAGCGCGGAGCGGCTCGTGGCCTTCGTCGAGGGGCTGGCCAAGCAGGCGCCGCCCGCCGACGGGAGCCGGTGGAGCGCCTTTGCGGGCTGGGCAAAGGACTCGCTGGAAGCGTTTGCACAGGGCAAGAACCAGTGGCCTCCCGCGCAGCGGGAGGCGCTGGAGCGTGTGAACAAAGGGCTCGACGAGCTGGGCAAACTGGACGCCCTTGAGGCCTCCACGACGGGGGCCGCGTTCCAGCAAGCGCTCGACAACGAGCTGTCGGCGCCCATGGGACGCACCGGGGCGACGGGCACAGGCGTGTTCGTTGCGGGCCTTGGCTCAGCGGCGGGCATGGAGTTCGATGCCGTGTGGGTGCTGGGGATGTCCGAGGGCGACTATCCTGCCCGGTCTGCGGAGGACCCTCTTCTGCCGGAGGCCGTGCGCGCCGGGTTGCCGGGCTCGCCCCTGCCGCTGCGCCGCGAGGCGCAGCTCCGCGAGCGGCGAAGCTACCTGTCTGCGCTGGCGGCCGGGCGGAGCCTGCGGCTGTCGTACTCGCGCGTGGACCCGGTGCAGCGGCGGCCCCAGTACCCCTCGCCGTGGCTGCTGGACGCCGCCTCCGCGCTGCAGGGCGAGCGGGTGTCGTCCGAGCGGCTCAACGCCATCGACGCGCCTTGGCTGACGGTCATCGAGTCAATGGAGGACGCGCTCCGGCTGGCTGCCGATGGGCAGTCCGCCGACGGCCACGAGTTCGACCTGAAGGCGCTGGCCGACTGGCGCGGGGCAGGCGGCAGGACGGCCCGTCACGCCCTCGCCGCCCGCGACGGCGCGCTGGGCCGGGCGCTGGCAATGGACGGGGCGCGGTCGGGAAGGCGGCTCTCGGAGTTTGACGGCTACGTCGGCTCGGTCGCAGGCATGAGCGGGCGGCTTGGCGGCTCGCTCGCGCAGGTCATATCGCCGTCGCGGTTGGAGACGTGGGCGACGTGCCCCTACCGGCACTTCCTGGGCAGCGTGCTGGGGCTCTCGGCGTGGGAAACTCCGGAAGACGTGCTGACCATCTCCCCCATGGAGCGCGGCAGTCTGGTCCACGGCATTCTGGAGCAGTTCATCAAGGAGTCGCTGGATGCCGGCACGCCGTCGCCCAGCACGGGGTGGTCGGCGGAGCAACGGGCGAGGCTCATGGCAATCGCCGAGGATCACTTCGCCGAAGCGGAGCAGGCGGGCTTGACGGGCCGCCGCGCGCTGTGGGACGTCGTGAAGGAGGACATCCTGCAGGACCTCGACCGGTTCCTGGAGGACGACGCGCAATACCGGGCCAACGAGGGCATGCTGCCCCGGCGCGCCGAGTACCGGTTCGGGTTCGGCGACGACGCGCCGGTGTCCCTGGCCCTTCCCGACGGCGGCGAGGTGCGGTTCCGCGGCTTCATAGACCGCGTGGACGCCACCGCCGACGGCCTGCGCGCGGTGGTGATGGACTACAAGACCGGCAGCACGTTCTCGTACCGGAAGATGAAGGACGATCCCCTGGTGGCGGGCAAGAAGCTGCAGCTTCCGGTCTACGCGTTGGCCGTGCGCGAGACGCTGCTGCCGCACGCCAAGCTGCGCGCAGAGTACTGGTTCGTGTCCTCTGGGGGATCGGCCGAGCACTACCCAGTGGACCTGGACGCCGTGGAGACGAAGTTCAGGGAGACCGTCGAGGTCATCGCGAACGGCGTGCGCAGCGGGGTGTTCCCAGCGGTGCCCGGCCCCACCCGCAACGCCGAGCCGGAGAATTGCCGCTTCTGCGACTTCAAGCGCGTGTGCCCCACCAACCGGCAGGCGCTGTGGGAGCGAAAGCGGGAATCGCCGGAAGCTGCCCCATACACGAAGCTCGGCGGGATTGCCACGGATGAGGCCGACGAGGACGCCGAATGACGCAGCCGACGACGATCCAGGACCAGGAGCACCGCGAACGGATCCGGACCAGTCTGGACGACAACCTCTTCGTCGAGGCCGGGGCGGGCACGGGCAAGACCACCGCGCTGGTGGGGCGGATCGTGACGCTGGTGACCTCGGGCCGCTGCGAGATGGCGGGACTGGCCGCGATCACCTTCACGGAGGCAGCGGCCGCGGAGCTCCGGGACCGCGTGCGCCGGGGCTTGGAGGAGGCCGCGGCGGACGAGAGCCGCGACGCGGAGGAGCGCGCCCGGTGCCGGAAGGCCGTGTCGGAGATGGACGCCGCGTCCATCCAGACGCTGCACAGCTTCGCGCAGTCGCTGCTGCGGGAGCGCCCTTTGGAAGCGGGGCTGCCCCCCGGCTTCGAGATGCTGGACGCAGTGCAGGCGGACATTCGCTTTCAGGAGGCGTGGGAGGAGTGGCTCGACGAGGCGCTGGACTCGGCCGAGCTTGGGCCCATGCTGGCGCGGGCGCTGCACCTGGGGCTGCGGCTCGAGCAGCTGCGGCAGGTGGCGGCTGCGCTGGATGCCGACTACGACCTGGTCGAGCAGACACCTATCCCCATCGCGCCGGAGCCCACGCTGACCATCGGCGCGAGGCTGGCGGATGCCGTGCCGGAGATCGAGCGGCTGCGGGAGCTCTCGATGATCGGGGCAGGCGACCCGTTGTACGACCACGCAGGCGACGTCATCGCGCTTGCACGGCGGCTGCCCGAATCGGGCATCGGCGCCGGCGCGTACGAGCGTGCCATCGTGCGGCTGCTGGGCTTCCAGAGGCTCTCGACCGGCCGGGGGCGCCAATCGGACTGGGACAACGACCCGGTCACCCTCGTCAACGGGTGCAGACTGCTGAAGGCCATGCTGGGGGACCTCGAGGAGGCACGGAAGGAAGAGATCACGGCGCTGCGGGCGGCCGCCTTCACGCCCGCGCTGGAGGCGGTGCGGCGGTTCGTGACGGGGCAGGCGGCCCGGCGGAAGCGGGATGGGCACGCGCAGTTCCATGACCTGCTGGTCTGGGCACGCGACATGCTGCGCGACCACAGGGAGGCGCGTCAGCGGTTCCAGCGCCGCTTCCACCACATCCTCGTTGACGAGTTCCAGGACACCGACCCTATCCAGTCGGAGATCGCCTTCTTCCTTGCCGGGGACCCGGACGACCCGTCGGGCGCGGCGGATCGGTGGGAGGACGTGAAGCCCGTCGAGGGTAAGCTGTTCATGGTGGGCGACCCCAAGCAGTCCATCTACCGCTTTCGCCGGGCGGACATCGTCACGATGGCCCAAGTCCGCGAGCGGCTCGTCGGCGAGAGTACGCCGTTGCAGCAGAACTTCCGCTCGCAGCAAAGCATCATCACGTGGGTCAATCACATCTTCCGCCAGTGGATGGAGGATGCCGGCAGCGGCCTGCAGGCCGAGTACCGCGACCTACTCGCGACGCACGGCGTGCCGGAGGAAGGGGCCGACGCGCCTGCGCCGGCTGTGTACCACATGGGCGAGCTGGTTGCGGGCAACGCAGCCGCCGCCCAACGCCTCGAGGGTCAGGCGGCGTCGGGGCTGGTCCGGCGCATCCGGGAGGAACGGTGGCAAGTGCGGGAGCCGGGGGGCGATGCGTGGCGTGACGCGACGTACCGGGACATCTGCATCCTGCTGCCCACCCGCACGAGCCTGGGCACCCTGGAGCAGGCGCTGGAGGCGGCCGACGTGCCGTACCGCATCGAGAGCGAGTCGATCGTGCTGGGGACGGAGGACGTGCGGCAGCTGCTGAGCTGCCTGCGGGCCATAGACAGCCCCGGAGACGACGTGTCGCTGGTGGCGGCGCTGCGGTCGCCCGCCTACGCATGCAGCGACGTTGAACTGCTCCAGTTCGCGGACAGCGGCGGGCGGTTCGACTACCAGCGGCCAGGCACGGCAACGGGGCCCGTCGCCGATGCGCTGGCTTCCCTGCGCGACTTTCACGACAAGAGCGGGGCCATGCCGCCGGACGAGTTCATCGATTGGTTCATCCGGGAGCGCCGGCTGGTGGAGCTGTCCTTCGACCGCCGCCGACCTCGGGAGCGGTGGCGCCGGCTGCGGTTCGTGGTGGAGCAGGCGGGGGCCTACCGGCGCGCGGGCGGCAGCTCGTTGCGCGGCTTCCTCGACTGGATCGAGCGGCAGGTGGCGGAGGGCGCACGCGCGGTCGAGTCGCCCGCGCCGGAGTCGGACGAGGACTGTGTGCGCATCATGACTATCCACGCCGCCAAGGGGCTGGAGTTCCCCATCGTCCTGCTGCTGGGATTCGGCGCCGGACGCCGGTCGACGCCGGAGTTGGTCATCGTGGACAGAGACACCGGGCGCGCCGAGGTCAACCTGCGGGTCTCAGGGAACGTCCATGTGCCCACGGCGGGCTACGAAGCGGCAAGCGAGCGTGAGAAGGCGGCCGGTGAAGCGGAAGAGGTCCGGCTTGCCTACGTGGCCTGCACCCGCGCCCGCGACCATCTCGTCGTCAGTCTCTTCCGCCGGGCGAAGGGGTCGGATGGTTCCCGCGCCGCGATCATCGAATCGCTGACCGGGGGCAAGCCGGAGCTTTTCCAGACCCTTGATTGGCAGCAGCTTCTGGAGACCGACATGCCCGTCCCGGCGCATGAGGACGACGGTCGACCAACGCCGGACGGTGACTTCCATGAGGAGCGGGCCCGGTGGGCGGCCCAGCGCGAGGCGGCCATCACGGCGTCGAGGCAGCCCCAGGCGCGCGCCGTCACGGCCATCGCGCAGGGCGCGAAGGGACAGGCGGCCGATGCGGCGCCGGCCGAGGAAAAGGTGACATCGGAGAAGTCCGAGGACAGCGAGGGTGAGGTATCGTACCGCCGCGGCCGGGGCGCCACCAACCTTGGCCGGGCGGTGCACGCCGCGCTGCAGAGCATCGACCTGCTGACGGGCGAGGGGCTGGAGGACATCTGCCGAGCCCAGGCCGCCGCGGAGGGCATCGACGACAGCGCGGACGAGGTGCTGGCGCTGTCCAGGAACGCGCTGCGGTCGGGGATGGTGCAGGGACTGCGATCCAGTGTCGAGAAAGGCGAGGCCAGCTACTATCGCGAGGTCTTCGTCAGCGCGGAGCTCGACGGCGGGCTGGTTGAGGGGTTCATCGACCTGCTCATCGATGGGCCCGACGGCGTCTCGATCGTAGACTACAAGACGGACCGGCTCACCACGAAGCAGGTGCAGGACCTCGGCCCCGAGTACGAGATCCAGCTTGGCCTGTACGCGTGGGCGGTGGCCGAGACGACGAAAAGGCCGGTGCGGAAGGCGACGTTGCTCTTTCTGCGCCCGGAGGAGGAGCGCTCGTTCACCGACATTGAGGCGCTCGTTGCGCGGGCCAGGGCCATCGCCGGGGCACAATCGTCCGGGACTTCCTGACAAAGAAGGAGGGGCCGCTCGCTGCCCCCTCCTTCGCCTTTGGCTTCCTCTGCCTATTCGAGCTTTCGGAGGAGGAGCATCTGCCCGCCCTCGACGAGGTCGTTGCTGATGTTCCTGCCGCCGAGGAGGTCGCCAATCATGCTGTGGGCCTGCACGTTGACCAGCAGCATGGTGAACCTGCTGTTCAAGAGCGAGGTCATGTCCAGCACGCCGGTGGTCTCCCAATTGCCCAGGTCGTCAGGCTGTGTGTCCTCCGTGCCCACCGGGATGAAGCCGCGGTTGATCTCCGCAATGCGGACGAGCTGGCCTGTCTGGGGGTTTAGCTCCCAAATGGAGGCCTCGCGGGCGCTGGCGCCGCCGAAGACGCTGTTGACAGTTGCTCGGTCCTCCTGAATGTAGATGAGACCGCTCTCGGCCCAATCAACGTTGTCCGGACTGCGGAGGCCGAAGTCGGCGCCGCCGGGGAACTGGCCGTTGCCGCCGTCGTCGCCGGAGTAGACGATGCTCGCGTTGGCGGAGAGGGTGTTGGGGGCGACCTCGATGATGTACACGGTGCCCCAATCATCGTTCCTGTACTCCCCTCCGTCGCCGGTTGAGGCGAAGACGATCTGGCGGGCATTGCGAGGGTTGGTCGCCAGGTCTTCCGGGAAGGAAAAGCGGAAGGCGCCCGCGCCGTCCTGCCCGAAGGAAAGGGCGTCCTGGGTCTCCTGTGTCACGTAGCCCTGAGCGTCATAACCCTCGGAGTTGGCCTTGGAGGCGTCAAAGATCTCGATCGCCTCAAACGTCCCCTGGCGGAACTCGCCCGTCTTGCCGAACTGGTCGGGGTTGTCCTCGCCGTTCCGCGTCTTCCAGACGTAGAGCGTACCCTTTGCGAGCCCGTTGCGGTCCAGGAAGGAGCCGGTTCCGGCGGCGTTCTTGTCGCCGATGTAGAGCTTGAGGGGCGCGCCGGGGCGGCCGTCGCTGATGACCATGCCAATGGACGTGGACGTGCCGGTGTCGATCAGGGCGACGTTCTCAAAGGCCGCCCGCCCCGCCATGGGGACGGCGTAGAGGTGGCCCTCATCGACGTCGAGCGCGAAGAGCTGGCCGCCCTCGACCGCCTCACCCGTGAAGAAGATGTCGTCCACGAAGCTCAAGTCACCCTGCGCGACGTAGGCGCCGGAAGTGAAGCGGCGTAGGGGGCCGGAGTCCACGCCGCCGGCGTTGCGCACGGTGAGCGGTTCCCCTGCCCGGTTGACGATGCGGTCGTAGGCGACGCCCGCAGACTTGATCCGGTGGGTCGTCTTGTCGATGTCGAAGTAGGAGATCCGCGAGCCGGTGAGGGACAGGTTGTTGGCCAGGCTGTAGGGCCGGCCCTCGCCGGCATCGATGTTGTTGGTGGTGAGGATGCGGGCCGTGGAGCTGTTCAATGAGAATGCGCCGTTGCCGTCCAGGAGGCCGAGCGGACGGTAGTCGGCGACGCGGTCGCCGATGGTGAAGACCGGGATGACCTCCCAGTTGGATGCTGGCGCGAGCATGCTGGGCGCGGCGCCGGCGCCGCCTGCGAAGCTGGGCTCCGGGATGGCCGCCAGAGTGCGCCATGCGCTGTCCGGCTCATCGACGTACTTCCACGCTATGGCGCCGGCGATGGTGCTGAACTCGATGTCTCTGGCGCTCACACTGCCGGCGCCTGCGGGCCCACGCTCGCCTTGGGGCCCCTGCGCGCCGTCCACGCCGGGTTCGCCCTGGGGTCCCTGGGCGCCGTCCACCCCTTGCGGTCCGCGGGGGCCTGCGGGCCCGGTGATTCCCTGAAGCCCTTGTTTCCCGGGCTCTCCCGGAGGACCGGCGGGTCCCGCCGGTCCCTCTGGTCCCGGGGGCCCCTCGCCGCCGCATGCGGCCGCCATCGACAGCGCCAGAGAGGCGAGCAGCAGCGCGGCGGTTAGTCTCACCCTGAATAGCCCGTTCAGCAACATGGTTCCTCCTTGCGAGCACAGGCAGGGCGAAGTGTGCATAACTCCGGCAATGCCCTGGGCCCAGCGGCGCATCCTAACTATACGACGTTCGGTGAATTCATGCATTAGGCCGAAATTGGGCCAGAGTCAAGGACATCCCTGTGACGGTCACCATCAACCGAACAGATAGGCCGTCGCTAGGAAACTTGTTCTGCGATAATTTTGCCCTTGAGCCGTTAAAGTTGCGACATATAACACGTCGGCATTATGATGATGAGGGTGGCTGTGAACTAGCCTCTTACATATGCATGTCGTTGTGGAGGAAGCTTGATTGAGCTCCTCCTATTTTGTCAGAACAGTTGATATCGCGGTCGTGCCTGGGCTGATGTTCTCAGGGGGACACTCTTGGCAACATTTCCTGAACGCATACCGACTGACTACCTGGATGGGTATCAGGAGGCCTATGGCCTGAACCCGGAGCTTACGGCCAACTACATTGCCAACGCATGGGTCGGCGACCCATTGGCCGATGCGCTCATGGAGGATCTCTCGGAGATGCCGAGGGAAGACTCCGACCGCCTCATCGAGGCCGGCATAGAGCAAGGCAGCGACGACGCGCTGCGAGATGCACCGGAGAGCCTGTGGGCGTTCTTCCGCAGCGTCGAAGAGGTGCCGTCCTGGGTGGATTTCGAGGGCTTTCACGCCGGGACGCGCATGTTCTACCGGGCGGGCAAGATTGTGCTTGCTGCGTTCACGGGCGGGACACTGGTGGAGGGGTTCTCCACCAACATCTCCAAGTCGTTCCTGATCACCGGCCGCCTGAGGGAGCAGGGAGTGCGGCGGCTGCGGCAGAACAACCGGCATATGATCGAGATCTTTCTGCCGGACGGCCTGCAGCGGTACGGCGACGGGTGGAAGCTCTCGGTACGCCTTCGCCTCGTGCACGCCCAGGTCCGCCGGCTTCTGGCGTCGTCGCCGGACTGGAATGAGAACGCGTGGGGGGTACCGATCAGCGGCGCGCACATGGGCTACGCCGCCGCATCCTTCTCCAGCAGGACCCTCTACCACTTGCACCGGCTTGGTGTCCGCTTCAGCGATGAAGAGAGCAAGAGCTTCATGGCGGTGTGGCGCTACTCGGGGTACCTGATGGGCGTCCCGGAAGACATTCTCTACGACACGCAGGAGCATGCGAACGAGATCATCAAGATAGGCCGGATGTGTGAGCCGAATTCGAACCCGGAATCCGTCATCATGGCCAACGCGCTGATCAACTCCGCCCCCGTGGTGGCCGACGTTACAGACCCCGTGCAACGGCGGTCGCTGGTGAAGTACATCTACAGGGTCTCGCGGGCCATGATCGGCGCCGAAACGGCGGACCAGTTGAACTTCCCCAAGAGCAGCAACTTTGGCGTTCTCGCGTTCTTCCGCTGGCAGTCGAGGTACTACCAGCTCTTGAACAAACTTTTCCCGGGCGGCCCACCTCCAACAGCAACTTCAACAGCTTCTCCCAATTCTTGGGGGTGTCTGCCTTCGACGATGCGGGGATCAGCTACAGGATGCCGGACCACGTTTACGCGGAGCGGTCCCGCGGCTGGTAAGGCTCGATTGTCGCGTGTCGCGCGCGAATCAGCTCGACAGGCCAAATTCGCTGTTGCTGCCCCATCTGGAATCGAATAGAGTAGCATTACGGATTTTTGAGAAACGCGGCCCTCCGTTGGTATGGCCGTTGCCGTCGCAGGGAAGGAGCCATTGCAATGACAGACCGCCTGCTGGACCGGATTGACGGCCCAGAAGACCTCAAGCAGCTGTCAATGTTGGAAATCGAGCAGCTTGCTCAAGAGGCCCGGGACACGATCATCGAGGTCATAACGGCGCGCGGGGGTCACCTGGCGTCCAACCTGGGTGTTGTTGAGCTCACGCTGGCCATCCACCGGGTGTTCGATAGCCCAAAGGACCGCATTGTCTGGGACACCACCAACCAGCTCTACACCCACAAGCTGGTCACCGGCCGGCGGAACGAGTTCAAGGACATTCGCCTTGCGGGCGGTATCTCCGGCTTTGGCGAACCGACGGAGAGCCCGCATGACACGCTGGTCGCGGGTCACGCCGGTACGGGTCTCTCGGTCGCGCATGGCATTGCCGAGAGCGTCGCGAATCGAGGGCTGGATGCGTGGACCGTCTGTGTCGTCGGGGACGGCGCGCTGACGTCGGGCTCGAGCCTGGAGGCGCTGAACAACCTGGTCCACCGCAACCCGGAGCGGCTCATCGTCGTGCTGAACGACAACGGGATGTCGATCTCGGAGAACATCGGCTTCCTGACCAACTGGCGCAGGAGGCTCATCAGTCACCCGGAGTACCAGGCGATGATCGGCCGGATGCGCGTCTTGTCCAGGCGAGTGCCGACGGGCGAGGCCATCTACCGGCTGGTGAAGCGGCTGGGCGACGGCATCGAGGGCTTCATTTTGCCGACCGTCATGTGGACGGAGATGGGGTTCCACTACCTGGGGCCGGTGGACGGGCATGACATAAAGCAACTCGAGGAGACCCTGGAACAGGCGAAGGTCATTCCCGGCCGCGTGCCGCTGGTGCACGTTGTGACCCACAAGGGCCATGGCTACAAGCCGGCTGAGGATGACCCTATCAAGTTCCACCAGCCCAGCTCACCGCTGGGCGCCGGCACCGGCGCTCCGACCTATTCCGCCGTGTTTGCCTCGACAATCTCCCAGATCATGCGGGAGGACAGCGCCGTAGTTGGAGTCTCCGCCGCCATGCTGGAGGGCACCGGATTGGCGGAGGTGCAGCAGGAGTTCCCCGACAGGATATTCGACGTGGGGATTGCCGAGCAGCACGCCGTGAGCATGGCCGCCGGCATGGCCGCGGACGGCCTGCACCCGTTTGTGTCCATCTACTCGACCTTCATGCAGCGCGCCTTCGACCAGGTGGTGCACGATGTCTGCCTGCCCAACCTGCCGGTCACGCTCATCGCCGACAGGGCCGGCGTGGTGGGCGAGGACGGCAAAACGCACCACGGCGCATTCGACATCTCCTACTTGCGTGTGCTGCCCAACGCCGTTGTGGCGGCGCCGATGAATGAGAACGATCTGCAGCACCTGATCTACACGGCCTACCGTTACCCGGGTCCCTTTGCCATTCGCATCGCTCGGGGCGCCGCGGTTGGGGCGGAGCTCGACCCCGAGCTGCAGGAGCTGCCCGTCGGCAAGGGAGTGGTCCTGCGCGAAGGACGGGACGTGACACTGTTTGCGCTTGGCAAGCCCGGCGCGGCGGCGCTGCAGGCCGCGGAAAAGCTCGCGGAGCACGGAATCGAGTGCGGTGTGGTGAACGCGCTGTTCGTGAAGCCCCTGGACATCGACTTGCTGCTCGATGCCGCGCGTAATTCGGGGCGGCTTGTCACGATCGAGGAGAACGTCCTGGCCGGCGGGTTCGGCTCGGCGGTGCTCGAGGCGCTGTCGGACGCGGGTGTTGAGGGGGTGACGGTGCGCCGGATCGGTATGCCGGACTCCTTCGTCGAGCACGGCACAGCAGCCGACCAGCGAAGGCAGTTGCAACTGGACGCGGACGGCATAGTGCAGCAGGTGCTGGACATGTTCCCGCAACAGCAGGAAGCGCCCGTCTAGCAGGACCCTCTACCCGCAGCGGGAGCAGCCGAAGCGGGAGCCGTTAGAGACTAGGTGCGTTCCTCCGCGCCCTGCTCCTCGTCATCATCTTCGGGCCCGTCGTCTCCTGCGTCGTCCGGTCCGCCGTCCGCGTCGTCGGACTCCGCGACGCCCACCACCTCTTCATCGGGGTCGAGGTCGTCGTCACTTGCGGCAGCTTCCTGTTCGGATGACTCCGCAGACCGAGCCAAGTTCACCAGCGGCAGCCGCACGGTCATCTCCGTGCCCTCGCCCGGGGTGCTAACGACGTTGATGGCGCCGCCGTGCTCCCGGATGATGTCGTTGGAGATGGCGAGGCCGAGGCCGGTTCCCTGGCCCGTTGGCTTGGTGGTGAAGAACGGGTTGAAGATCTTCTCCACTACCTCCTGAGGCATGCCGTTCGCGTTGTCCCGAATGGTGATGGTGATGTTCTCGTCATCCCTGACCGTAGTTAGCCAGATGGTCGGCATGTAGTCACCACCGCCCGATTGCAGGATTTCCTTCCGCTTCTCGTCCGTGGCGTAGCAGGCGTTGCTGACGATGTTGAGGAAGACGCGCCCCAAGTCCTGCGGAATGGCTTCCAGATGGCCGACGTTGTCGGCGAGAGAGAACTGCAGATCCAGCTGGAAATCTGGGTCCGTGGCTCGTGCGCTGTGGTAGGCGAGGCGGGAGTACTCGTCGATGAGGTTGTTGACGTCGACGGTCTGCCACTCCGCTGTGTCGCGGCCCATCATGAGCATGTCGTGGACGATGCGGTTGGCACGGGCGGTGTGCTGCCCGATGCGCTCCAGGTTGCTTGAGAGGTCGTCGGAAATGTCCTGAATGTCGTCCCGCTTGTTTTGCGGGATGCTGTCGCCGGCTTCATCCAGCACCTCATGGAGCTCTTCAAGCAGTTCAGCGGAAACCTCGGAGAAGTTCTTGACGAAGTTGAGCGGGTTGCGGATTTCATGCGCAACGCCGGCGGTCAGCTCACCCAGCGCCGCAAGCTTCTCACGCATCACGATCTGGTCCTGGGCGCGGTTCAATTCAGACAGCGCGCCTTCCAATTGCTCGTTCTTGCCCTGGAGCTCATCGGCGAGCTCCTCGACGAGGTTGAGTCGCTGCACCTCGAGGGCGTGCTGGCGGAAGACTTCGAGCGCGGCGGCCATGTTTGCCACTTCGTCGTGGCCCTTCATCTCGATCTGGGCCTCGAGGTCGCCGCTTGCCATACGGCGCATCCACGCGGACAGGGTGGCCAGGCGGCGCAACAGAGACCGACCCACGAAGAGCCATGCGATCAGGATGGCGCCGCCGACGCTGATGCCGCTGATGGAGAGCAGCAGCACCTGCCCCGTGAAGGTGGCCTCGTCGGACGCGAGGGTGGCCTCTGACGCGCGCTCGTTTGCGGCATCCACGAGGCTGTCCACCTGGGAGACGAGGGAGACGGAAATGCCCCGGTTTTCTGCGGCCAGGAGATCCTGCGTCTCAGCAAGGATCAACACCTCGCTCAGCGAAACGAACACACTGTCGTCACCCAGCCCCAGGTCGACTAGCCTGTCCAACAGAGGGTCGACGGCTGCCTTCAGATCGCTCTCGCCCATGGCAGTCTGGATGCGGAGGATCTCACCGGCAGAGGACTCGAAGCTCTCTTCCAGCGGTTCAAGGAGGGCCGCGGCTGAGATGCTGAAGGCGCTCTCCAGCAACAGGGCCGAGCTGTCTGAAACTGCGTGAAGGTCGGCAAGGAGCCTGTAGCGGGCCAGTTGTTCCGAGGAGAAGTGCTCATCAACTTCAACTGCTGGGTCGTCCAGCGTTCGAAAGCCCGTCATGGTGAAGAAGAGCTGGTTGTCCACTTCCGGCACCAGCAACGCATCTAGGTCTTCCCTGATTTCAACGATCTCTTGGCGGAGAAACTCTGAGCGTGATTCCAGTTGAAAGTGCGTGGCGCGGTGTTCCCGGATGGCGTCAATGTTACTGAGCAGGTTGTCGATGTTTGCCTCTATGCCTCGGAATACAACGCCGTGCTCCTCCTCGCTTCGCAGTTGAGCGAGGTCCTCAAGGAGCTCCTGGTGGGATTCCTCAACGCTGGCTGCGATAACGGCGAGGTCCTGAAACGAGTTGGCATTGGCTATTCTGGGAGCGGCGTCAGTGAGTCCCGTGGTGCTCTGCGCGACCTTGAACGCCGCAGTGAGCTCCGGCACGGTCTCCTCGTTGACCCTGCTCTGGGCCTCTCCGAGGTTGTTGAAGGAGAACCAGCCCACGAGACTGGCGGCGATGGTGAGGCCCACGGCGCTGCCAAGTGCCAGATAAAGCTGAGTGGAAATCAAAAAGCGCAGATTCAGTAACGTTCTCACCATAGCTCTGCCCCTATTGAGCGAATGCGTCCCGCAGGTTTGTTACCGGTTGAAACTCACCGTTCTCATCAATGCGTGTCATGAAAACGTCGTCCGACCCCTGGTTGTCGCCGTCGTCGAATTGGACCGTGAAACCGCCGAGGTCGATGGGCTCGCCGTCGCGCATGGACTGGAGGAAGCACTCTCGCGTGACATCGTCCCCGCAGCGCCGAATCCCCTCGATGGCCATCCTGCCGGCAAGGTATCCCTCGAAGGATACGAAGCCGGGCGTGGCGGTGCGAGGGAGGCGTTCAAGGGCTTGGAGGTACTCCCGCGTGATGGACAGTTCGTCATCCGTCGGGAATGGCACGACCTGGGTGACGAAGACATCCTCGCCCTGCGGACCCAGGCTCTCGGCCAACGCATTGCTGCCAACGAAGGAGACTGCCATGAAGACCGGGTTCATGCCCAGATGCCGTGACCAGAGGATGAGTTCCGCTGCAGGCTCGTAGGAGCCGATGATGATGACAGCCTGAGGGTCGCCCCGACGGATGTCGAGGAGGGCCGCTTTGATCGCCGTGGTGAGGCGCTGGTAGAGGCCGATGGAGGCCAGATCCATGTCGCGCTTCTCCAAGGCGTTGATCACCCCCTGAAGTCCGGCGCGGCCAAAGGAATCGTCCTGGTAGAGGATCGAGATGCGCGTGATGCCGAGGTCCGTGGTCAACCGCTCGACCATTTCCTCCGTTTCTTGAAAGTAGGAAGAGCGAAGGTTGAGCACGTTTTCGAGGCTGGATTGCCGCAGGAACTCCGCGCCGGTGAAGGGCGCAATGTACGGCACGCCGGCCGCCTGCGCCACCGGGACCGCAGAGCGTGACGTGGGCGTGCCGACGGCGCCTATCAGGGCAAACACGTCCAACTCTTCAATGAGCTGAATGGTGTTGATGACTGCCTTGTCCGGGGTGTACTGGTCATCGAGCGAGTTGAGGCGCAGGAGTCTGCCGTTGACACCGCCCTGCTCGTTGACTTCGTGGAACGCGGCCTCAATGCCGAGGCGCATGTTGCTGCCCAGGGCGGAGGCGGCGCCAGTGAATGCGGCGCTCTGGCCAAAGAAGATCTCTGTGTCGAATACGCCGGGGACGCCCTCGTCCTCGGGTTCTGCGGTGGGGACGGGAACGGCAATGTCACCCGTGATGGAATTGCCCAACCCTGTCGAATTGTCTTCGCCCTCACCCGTGAGCAACGAGCATCCGGACAGGACTGTAAGGATGGCGGCGGCCAGAAGGATAGTGCCCAAACTGCTCAGAGGTGAAGGGCGCAAGGCCGTCCGTTCCCCAAGCATTCGGTCTACTGCTCCCTGTTGGCGATCAGGGTCAGGTAGTTGCGGTCGTTCTCCCGGCGGTATTGCATGTCGTCCATCATGTTGCGGACAAGGTATACGCCCAATCCGCCGACGGGCCGTTCGTCCATGGGCGCGTCCACGTCCGGCACGGGGGCGTCCGTTAAGGGGTCGAAGGCTCTGCCGCTGTCGGAGATCTCGATGGTCAGCCGGTGGTCCTCCGAAACGAGGGTGATGTCGATTTCGTGGTCTCCACCTTCGAACCCGTAGTCCATGATGTTGATGACAAGCTCTTCAAGAGCAAGGTTGACTTTGAAGGTCAGGTCCGGAGCCCATCCCTCGCGCTCTGCAAGGGTCTCAATCTCGGCCGTGATGTGGCCGATCTCCCCCCGGTCAGTGTGCACCTTTAGTGCGAGCGTTTCGCTCAAGAGTTGGCCCCCCTGCGGTGAATGACGAGACAGGTAATGTCATCGGACTGGGCGGCGCCCGCCACAAATCCGGCCACCGCTTCGAAAGTGGCGTCATTCGCTTCCGTCGCCGACTTGGGAGCGGCGCTGGAGAAAATCTCGAGGAGTCTGTCGTTGCCGAATTCCTCGTGTTCCCTGTTCATGGCCTCGTTGACGCCGTCGGTGTAGAGCACGAGGGTGTCTCCCGGGCCCAGCACAACGGAGTCCTGCTGGAAGTCCAGACCCGGAACGATGGCCAACGCCAGTCCTGCCGTCAGGGGCAACAGCGAGCACTCGCCGTTGGCCTTGATGAGCAGCGGTGCGTTGTGTCCGCCGTTGGCGTACGTCACCCTTCCAGTGTAACGGTCATACACGGCGTAGAAGACCGTGACGAACATGGCGGCGTCGTTGTCCTGGGTAAGCAGGTCATTGACTTCCCGCAGCACTTCAGAGGGCTCCGGATTGCCGATGGCGGAGCCCTTTAAGAGGGTGCGGCTGGACATCATGAAGAGCGCGGCAGGCACCCCCTTGCCGGACACGTCCGCAATGGCGAGTCCTACGCGTTCGTGGTCCAGGTTGATGACGTCAAAGAAGTCTCCGCCAACGCTTCGTGCCGGCTCCATGCTCCCGTAAATCTCAAAGTCGTCGCCCTTGGGAAATGCGGTCGGTAGGATGGACTGTTGCATGTTGCGGGCGACATCGAGCTCGTTCTGGAGCGCGACCAGCTTGTCGCGGGAGGAGAGGGCCTCGCGCCATTGGGCGATGTGCCCGAGCGTGCGCTCAATAGTGACCTCGAGGTCCTCAAAGTCGATGGGCTTGGTTACAAAGTCGAACGCGCCGCGGTTCATGGCGGTCCGGATATTCTTCATGTCGCCATATGCGGAGATGATGACGGCACGAATGTCCGGGTCCACCTTGGGTATCTGCTGGAGCAGCGTCAGGCCGTCCATTTGCGGCATGTTGATGTCGGACACCACCATGTCGATGGTGCCGTCGTTCTGGAGGCGCTCCAGGGCCTCCACGCCGTTGTGTGCAAATACGAAGGAATACCTGCCGGCTCGGATACGACGCCGCATTCGCTGGAGCACGAGAGGTTCGACGTCAGGTTCGTCATCTACTACAAGGATCTTGTAGGTGCGTTCGTTCTCCGCCGTTTGTTCCATGCCCAATCTACTCCCAGTCAGGACTTCTACGGGCGCGAGATAGTGCTAGCTGCCCTCGGGTATGCGATGGCGAGCGGACCCGAGGGCAGTCCGTGTTGCGGCCGGGTTACCCGCCTAGCGCTGACAGGGCGTCGGCCCTTGCGGCGTGAATGGGAATGATCTTGTCAAAGCCGCTCAGGGCGAATACTTCGCTGATTGCGCCGGTCAGTCCGCACACGCCGAACTTGCCGGACCGCCCCTGCATCTGCCTCGAGATGAGCAGGATGACGCGAAGGCCGGCGCTGCTGATGTATGCGAGGTTCTCAAGGTCCATCACCAGGGCAGAGGAGCCGCCCTCCAGGAGGGTCTCAATGGCGCTCTGAAAGTCCTGCGCGTTGCTTCCGTCGACACGTCCCGCAACACTGGCGACCAGAACTCCGCTGCTGGTTTCACCGCTGACGGTGAGGTTCTTGCCGTCGGCAACCGTCCTGGCTTCTCCTTGGCTGTTGTCGCTGCTCATGCGTCCCGCTCCTTTTGGTAGGCTCGACAGGCTACAGCCCTTCTCCCTCTGCCGCTGCCGCCCGGTGGAATCCAACTCCCCTTGATCGCCGGGCATCCGCCGTACGTTTTGCGGCCAAAGTCAGCCTATCGCCGATTAACGGTAGGGAGATTGTAGCCAAGTTGTCCAGTGAGGTCTAGTGCCTTTTGGTGAGCGTTTCCGAAAGCCGCTTGTAAGCGGTTCTCGTGCCTTGCGTTGATGCGGCGTAGGCGACCTACGCAAAATGCGCCGTACACGCCGGAATGCCGAAGCAGAAAGTCGTCAAGCCAACGAGGTCCGCCGGACAGAGTGCAGGGGGACTTTGCAGAGTAGACTGTCCGCGGGAGCAAGGCACAACAGGGTGCGCAGACGGTGAAAACCGGTTGCGCATGAAAGCATGACCATTCGCGCGCGGGCACACCGGAAACGATTCGAAGGATGACTGGGACGAAATGTGCAGCGTGGCTGCGTTGGGGCAGGACTAGTTGTCGGCGGCAGTCTGCGCGTCCGGATAGATGGCGAGGACACTGGTGAAGCCGCTGATCTGGAATACGGACTGAACCGAGGCCTGGAGGCTACAAAGGGCCAGCTTACAGGAGCTCTTGGATAGGACCTGGCGAAGAAGGAGGAGCGCTCGCAGACCCTCGCTAGCCACGAAGGTGACGTCCGCCATGTCCAGCAGGCAAGTCCGATGGTCGCCCAGGGACGCCGACTCCATGGCCCGCCTGAACGATTCGGCTGTCGTGCCGTCGAGGCGCCCGGCTACCCGCGCTACCAGCATGTCGTCCGATCTCTCCACGACGATGGTCAAATCGGGCGTGTTGAGGATTGTGCGTGTGCTTTCCCCGGCTGGTACTTCCATCTTGCGCTGTCCTCACCGTAGACCCATCGAGTGAATGCATGCGGGGCATAGGGTGCAGGAATCTTGCCGCCAAGGTTGAGAAGCATGTGTGCGACTGAGCTCTAGCTACATTCTAGTTTTGCGCGCTCCGAGCAGTCCAGCACTCTCTGGACATATCTGACGCAGTCCGCTTCGTCGCGTTGTGAAGATCGGCAAAATGCATGTTGACAGATGAAATGAGATTAAGTATCATCCATTTGCTCCAACGGTGAAACTGTCAAGAGTGCTTCACCTACATCAGCCCAAAAGCGTCTGCGGGTCGTTTGGTTGAAAATGAGATGAGGTATCAAAATGACGGAAGCAGCAGCTACCTCGAGTCTCACGTCCATCCTGGAAGATAACGGTTATCGGCTCACCCTGCCTCGCCGGGAAATTGTTAGCGTGCTTGAGGCCAAGCACGAGGGCTTCACGGCGGAGGAGATTGTCGCCGAGTTGCCGGGCCTTGGGAGGGCGACAATCTACAGGACAATAAAGCTGCTCCTGGAGATTGGCGCCATCTGCCGGCTCAACATGCTGGACGGGGCGCCCAGGTACAGCCCCTCCCGCGTGGAGCACCATCACCACACGGTATGCGTGCAGTGTGGTTCCGTCTCAGAGTTTCGCGCGGCGACGCTGGAGCGGTTCCTGCGGTCGCTCAGTTCGGAGATCCCCGGCGCTATTGTCGGCCATCGAATAGACCTGTATATCACCTGCCCCAGCTGCATGCAGGGCGAACAGGCCAAGCGGTCCGTCCACGTTCATGGACACGGGCACTCCCATGGTCACGACCATGATGATTCTTACGCGGAATTGGTCGGCTCTTAATTGCTGACGTGCTACAGAAGGAGAGGAGGGGTCATGAAGAGGGCACCTATGCGTGTTACAGGGGGGACGATTGCTCTATTGATGGGCCTGCTGGCAGTCTTTGTCTTCGCCGCGTGTTCCGGCGGGGGAGCGGCAGCCCCCAAGTTGAACGTGGTGACAACCAACAACATTGTGGCTGACTGGGTCCGCAACATTGGCGGCGATGACGTTGAGGTGTTCAGCCTGCTATCGGTGGGAGCGGACCCGCACACCTACCAGCCGGGCGCCAGGGACGTCACCCAGATAGCCGATGCCGACCTGGTGCTCAGCATCGGTCTGGGGCTGGAGGGCGCGTGGCTGCAGGAGCTGCTCCACAACGCCGCCAAGGACCCCTCGACGGTCATCGAGCTCGGCGAGGGCATCGACCCCATCGAGTTCGCGGCCACACACGCGGAAGAGGTCGAGTTGCTCGAGGACTTGGCCCACATCGTCCATGAGGTCGAGGAAGGCGAGATCACCGCAGTCGAGGGTCTTATGGAGATCGGCGAGCTGATGGCAAGCATGGAGATGGAGGAAGAGGGTGACCACCACGGCGAGGAGGAAGAGGTGCCGGACATGGTCATTGAACTCCTTGAGCAGGCCCAGGCGGGAACCATCACTCCGGAGGAAGTGATCGAGGAGATCGAGCACCTGACGGAAGAGGGAGAAGAGGAGCACCACGACCACGGCCATGGCCTGGAGGACCCGCACTTCTGGTTTGACCCAATCCGGGTGCAGAGCGCAGTCAATGACATCGCGGGCCGGCTGGCCGCCCTTGACCCGGACCGCGCGGACAGCTTCCTGCAGAACGCCGACTCCTACAACCGCGAGCTGGCGGAACTGGACAGCTGGACGATGACCCGCGTCACCGAGGTCCCGGAAGGCCGGCGCTTGCTGGTTACTTCCCACGACAGCTTTGGGTACTTCGCCGTCCGCTACGGCTTTATCGTCGTCGGCGTCGTCCTGAGCACGACGACGGACGTCGAACCCTCCGCGTCGGACCTTGCCGAGCTGGCGCATGAAGTGGAGGAGTTGCAGGTCCCGGCGGTCTTTGGCGAGACCACGGTGACCGAGCGCCTGGCCCAGGCTGTCGCAGAGGAGTCCGGCGCCGATCTGGTGCGGCTGTACTCCGGCTCCCTTGGTGCGGAAGGCAGCGACGCCGACACCTATATCACCATGGTACGGGCCAACGTCGACCGGATTGTGGCGGCGCTCCAGTAGCGGAGTCCGAGGACGGGCATGTGATGAGTTGTGCAATTGCCGTGCGACCGGAGCTGAGCGTCGCCCACGTGACGGTGGAGCGCAATGCCTTCAAGGCGCTGTCGGACGTGACCTTCAATGTCAGGGGAGGCTCGCTTGTAGGGGTCCTGGGGCCGAACGGCGCCGGCAAGAGCACGTTGTTCGATGTGATCGCCGGCGTTCTGCCCGCCACCCACGGCGAAGCCAACTTCCGCGGCGAACTGGCCTACGTGCCGCAGAAGGACAGCATCAACTGGCAGTTTCCCGCCACGGTGCTGGATGTCGTCATGCTGGGGCGAAGCGGGGCAAACCCGCTTCGCCGTCCCGGCCGCGCGGACCGCGAAATGGCGAGGCGCAGCCTGGAGCGTGTCGGCCTCTGGGAGCGTCGATCGTCACGGATCACCGAGCTTTCCGGTGGCCAGCGGCAGCGGGTGTTCATTGCCCGTGCGCTGGCCCAGCAGGCCAACATCGTACTCCTTGACGAGGCCTTCAGCGGCGTCGACTTGGGTGCGCAACAGGAGATTGTGGAGGTGCTGCACACCCTTCGCGACGACGGCTGCATCATCCTCCTCGCAACGCACGACCTCTCAAACCTCGCCGAGCGCTTTGACATGGTGCTGTGCCTGCATCGCCACGTCTGCGCCTGTGGACCGCCCACTCAGGTTTTCACACCACAGGTACTCCAGGAACTGTACGGGTCCCACGGTATGGACTTTGCCCGTGGCCACTGGCACGAGCAAGGCATGTGGCACGGTCATGCCCACGCCGTTTCAGGGGAGGAAGAGGCCAACGCGCCATGATCGACCTCATCTTCGGGCCCTTCCAATACAGCTTTATGGTGCGGGCGCTCATCGTGTCGCTGCTTGTAGGCATCATGTGCCCCGCCCTGGGCGCCTATGTCATCACGCGGGGGCGAGCCTTCATGGGAGACGCCCTCGCCCACTCCGTCTTGCCGGCGATGGTGCTGGCGTTCCTGCTGGGGTTCAGCCCCTTCTTCGCCGCGGTTCCCGCGGCGGTCGTGCTGGCCGTGATCATGGGTGGGGTGGCCCGGCGCACGGGGATAAGCGAGGACACGTCAATCGGCATCATCTTTGCGGGCATGTTCGCCCTTGGGCTCGTCATGCTGTCCCGCGCAGTCGGCATCACGGTCAACATCGAGGACCTGCTGCTTGGCCAGGTGCTGGGCGTTTCGCGGGTGGACGTCATCGTGTCGCTCGGGCTGGCGGCGTTTGTGCTGGCGGGCCTCTACCTCTACCACCACCAACTGGTGTTCACGACCTTTGACCCGGTGGGCGCCAGGGTCATCGGCATCAACACGGGGCTGGTGGAGTACATCCTGCTGGGGTTGCTGGCGCTGGTCATCGTTATCGGCATCCAGGCTGCCGGCATCGTGCTGGTGATGGCCATGCTGATCACGCCCGCCGCAACGGCTTACTTGATGGGGAAGCACTTCGTCAGTGTGATGGTGTGGGGATCCACGATTGGGGCAATCTCGGCCGTGGCGGGCCTTTACCTGTCCTACTATGCCGACCTGCCTTCGGGACCCGCAATGGCGCTCGTGGCGACGTGCTTCTTTGCCGTCGTAGCGACTGCGCGCCACTACCTGCGGCCCCAAGCCGTGGTGGAGGCCTAGGCCCCTAGGAGGACGGCTCGACGACGACAGCCGTGCCGTAAGCGAGGAGCTCTGCGGCGCCGGCAATCACCGTCGACGTGGTGAACCTGACCCCGACGATGGCGTTGGCGCCCAGGGATTCGGCCTCCGCGACCATGCGTTCGGTGGCCTGGCTGCGGGACTCTGTCATAAGCCTCGTGTACTCCGTGATTTCGCCGCCAACAAGGTTCCGCAGTCCCGCGACGATATCGCGTCCGACGTTGCGCGCTCGTATGGTGTTTCCCTGCACCAGCCCCTTGACTTCCACCACGGCCATGCCCGGCAGTTCACCAGTAGTTGCGATCAACATGTGCGTGTCTCCTCAGCGTGATGTCCAACACATAGGATAGCCCGTCGCGGAGTCTAGGCAAGGCTGAGGACGACACGCGCTTGGCGGGAGCCGGATTGTGGCGGGTTCGCTCCGCGTCTGGCGTCAGTCCTCGAGCAGGCGTTGGAGCTTTTCCCTGGCCTCGCGGATGACCTCGGTCTGCTCCGCAATTTTCTCGTAGAGGTCGGTGCGCGCGCTGACGCCCTCGGCGATGAGGAAGGCGGCGGCGGTAGATCGGCTGCTGAGGAGCCCGCACTCCACCAACTCGTCGAGCCTCTCCAGCGATTCCTTACTGACGCGCACCATAACCACATAGTCCCTTGGGTCGTGCAGGGATTTGCGGATGCTCTCCTGGATCGAGCCTCCGAGGTTGAATGCGGCGTTGCGCCCTCGTCCGACGGCTTGCCGTGCACGGGTCGCCGCATTTCGCAGAGGCCTCCCGCGCCTGCCGCGAGGAGCGACGGACTCCGGCTCGGCCGGGAGTGCAGTCTCCGGCCCGGTTGGTTCTTGTAGGAAGGACTCGCTGTTTCGCTCTTCCATAGCAATCACCGTATATGCGATTCACAATCGTTGACTTACGAAAGTATTTGATAAAAATATCAGAGGAATGCAAATGTGTCAATATGGAATGGTTTCGAATTCTGCCATCAACCAAAGACGGCAGTGGGGACTTCAGCCTCGCCGATCGTCGCCGTTCGCCCCGACGAAGGGCAGCTTCGGCGCTAGCTACACACGGATGACCGGGGTCTGCAATACATGCAGGCCCTGGTAGCAAAAGTGCAAATCCTTAGGGGCCGGGACAGCTAGTTCTTGGAGCTCTCGGCCTGCTCCGCGGCGGCGTCGTCCTGACGCTGCAGTTGGTGGCGGACACGCTCCGCCAAGTGCTCGACCTGGTCCCGAAGGCCTCGCGAGCGCTCATTGATCTCGTCGCGCATTTCCCTGCCGGACCTCGGCGCCGCGAGGACGCCAACGACAAATCCAAATGCCGCGCCCAGCAAGAAGGTGTTCAAGAAGCTACCGCCATTGTTGTCTGACATGGCTCATCCTCCAAATGTTGCTCACCAGCGCGCTGCGTTACCGCCGGAAGGCGGAGCGAACCAGGGCGCCGATGGCTCTTCCCATTCCCGCGGCTGCGATGCCAAAGAAGGGATTCTTCCCCGCGAAGGAGTCCCTGAGCGCCTGCCCTCCCTCGGCCAAGTTGTGGGCCGAGGTCCGGACGGCAATCACTGCGGTGTTGATCTTCTTGACGAGCACGAGGGCAATTATTGCCAACAGCAATAGCCACAGCACCAAGGCAAGGCCTGCGACGATGACGACAATATCCCGGATGAATTCGACGAGCGTACTGTCTCCCACGATTCCCTCTGCTTTCAGCTCTGTATCCAGCATAGCATGGGCGCCTCACAGGTACAACTCAAAGGTAAAACGAAGGAATATCCTTACATGTAACGGAACGTGTTTGCGGGAGAAATGCGGATTCGGTCACCTCCGCCGCACACGCGTTCAAAACGCCTTGACGTTGAAGGTGTTCTGGGACACAATTTGCCCAATTTCGCCAAGGCATGATTCTCCCAGTGGGGGTGTGGGCCTGTGACGTCGCCTTCCCGAGTCGCGCCCATGTTGCCCCATAGCCCGGAGATCATGGCCGATTAGCCTGCGACAAGCGAGGTGAAAAGCCGTGGCAAACCAGAACGATTCGACAGGACCGAGGGGCCTGGATCAAGAAGAGGAAAAGCAACCCAATCTCTTTGAGCGGGTGGAGACCCACATCCAGTCCCGCACGTTGCAGGGCTTTGTTGCCCTAATCCCCCTGCTCATTACTGTCATCCTGCTCGCCTTTCTGATTGGCAAGGCAGACGGCTACATTCGTTCGCTGCCCTTTGTTGAGGACCAACCGTGGGACTTCCCGGGTGTTGGACTCATCTCGCTGGTGGTCATCTTCTATTTCATTGGTTGGTTGGACTCGACGCGCGCGGGCAGCAAGATCCTCGTGTTCAAGGATGAGGTCCTTAGCCGGGTGCCGCTGGTCAAGACTTTCTATAAGATCACCCAGCAGGGCATCACCTCGCTGACGTCGTCCGCTACCTTCACACGCGTCGTGTTTGTGGAGTGGCCGCGGGAGGGTATGGTCGCGTTGGGGTTTGTCACCGGGCGCGTGTTCACGCCGGATCGGAGCCAGTCACTGGCCGTCGTGTATATTCCGACGGTGCCCAACCCAACCTCCGGCAACATGGCCTTCATCCACGAGGACGACGTCATGGAGACAGACATCACCGTCGATACCGCCATGCGGCTTGTATTCTCCGGCGGCATCGTGCTTCCCGAGAAGCTGGTGTTGGCGCGTGCCCCGCAGGAGCGGGTCACCGAGGGCTCAATGCTGGTGGGCGAGTACGAGGCTTCTACGCGCCGGTAGTTGGGCAACCAGTCCAGGCAATTGGACGGCCCCGTGTGCTTCAAGTCGCGCACACTCACCTCCATGGACTGCTTGCCGAAACTCTGGAGGACTTTGCGATGACTGACGTACCTGACGCCACCCATGGTGCGCCGTGGGCCGGACGCCCCTCGATGCCCGAGTCGTACGGGTTGTCGCCGGCTACCGAGGGCGAGATTCTGCCGTGGGCCTGGGCCGAGGAGCGCCTGAAACAGTCGCGCAATTACTGGATCGTCACTGTCCGCCCGGACGGCCGGCCGCACGCGATGCCGGTATGGGGCGCGTGGGTGGACGGTGTCTTTTACTTCGGCACGGGCGGCGACTCACGGAAGAGCCGCAACATAGCCGCGGAGCCCAGGGCCGTTGTGCACCTCGAGAGCGGCGATGAAGTTGTGGTGCTCGAAGGCGTCATGGAAGAGGTCGCTGCCGACGACGAGGGCATGCGCCGCTTTGAAGAAGAATTCAACCCGAAGTACGGCTTCGGTGGGGATTCGGAGGAGTTGGACTTGGCAGACTTGGGCGCCGTGGTCTTTCGCATGGCGCCGCAGGTGGCATTCGGCTGGACCGAGGCCAACTTCCCGCAGAATGCCACGCGGTGGGTGTTTTGAGCTGTTGCCGTACGAGAAGCAAAGGGAGAGGGGTCACCGACATCCGTGACCCCTCTCCCGCGATCTGGGTTGGCGCGCTGGTTGCCTAGTCGCGGCCGCCGAGCTCACGAGCCTTGTTGAGGCCGTTGTAGGAGCGCTCCGCTCCGACCATCAGGTAGCGGTAGCCGTCCTCGATGACGTGGTCGATGTTGTCGAGGCCCACGTGCGGGTGGCCGACGGGAACGTTGGCCTCCTTGCAGATGGCCCGGATCTCCGCCATCGCCTCTACCACCACCGGGTGATAGTAGTCGCGCGGGTGGCCGAGGTTCTGGGACAGGTCGCCCTCACCGATGAGCACGACGCCGATGCCGGGGACCTCCTTCAGCATGTCGGGCAGGTTCTCAATGGCCTTGACCTCTTCGCACATGATGATGCAGAGGATCTCGCCCTCCGGGTTGAGGGGCCAGACGTCGGCCTTCTTGTAGTACTCCTGCTGGGACAGGCCCCAGTACCGGGCGGCATTGCCAGGGGCGTCGCCGCGCTGGCCCTCGGGCTCGAAGTACTCGGCGTCGCGCGGGCGCGGGTAGCGGCAGGCGGCGACGGCGTTGTACGCCTCCTCCACCGTGCTCACGTGGGGCCACACGATGCCGTAGTAGCCGATGTCCAGCACCTGCTTGGCCAGCCACTGGTTCATCTCGCCGCCGTTCGGGGGAATGCGGACCGTGGGCGTGACCGCCGGCGCCAGGGTGCCGCCGTCCAGGATCTGCTTGCGGTTCAGCATGTACTGCAGGCAGTGGCGCAGCTCCTTGATGTCGTACGGGTTGTGCTCGGACTCGAAGACGACGCCGTCGTACTTGGCGCTGCTGACCGCGATGGCGTTGTCGATGCTGGGGCCGGCAAACGTCGTGATGGCGGGCTTGCCCGCCTCCAGGGCCTCGATGATCTTGTTCAGTCTTGCCATGGTTCCTCCTTTGTGCTTTGCCTTTTCTAGCGGCGCGCCCAAGCCGGCGGCTCGCTGCTGCGGCCGGCTACCCAGTCCGCAATGTCCGTGTCCACACCCCTGTGCCATTCCCGGTTCAGATCGTCCTTGACGTTGACGGTTATCCTGCCGAGCCCGTCAATCTCCATCTCCATGATGTCGCCGTTCTGGATGGGGCCGAGGCCCTGGTGGTTCGTGCCGGTGGCGATGAGGTCGCCCGGCTCCAGCTTGACGATGGAGCTGAGCCACTCGATGGTCTCGGGAAGCTTGTAGGCCATGTCGCTGGTGTTGTAGTCCTGGCGGATCTGGCCGTTGATCCAGAGGCGCACCTGCAGGTTGTGGGCGTCCTCGACCTCGTCTGCGGTCACGAGCCACGGCCCCAGCGGGCCGAAAGTGTCGTGGGACTTCATCCAGAGGAAGCTGTTGGGGTGCAGGCCGCGAGCGGAAACGTCATTGAAGTTGACGTAACCGAAGATATGGTCAAAGGCGTTCTCGGCGGAAACGTCGACCGCTTCCTTGCCTATGACGACGCCCAGCTCGGCCTCGTGGTGGAAGACCGGCGCCTCATGGACCGAGGGGAGGATGACGGTCTCGCCCTCGCCTATGACGGACTCGGGCGACTTCAGGAAGCCGTTGATGGGCTTGGGCTCCGGCAGGGCGCCGTTCTCAAGGTAGTTGGCCGCCATGCAGAGGATCTTGCCCGGACGCGGAAGCGGCGACCGCAAGTGCACTTGGTCGAGGGAGATAGGCTGCCCCTTCGATGCGATGTCCTCGATGCGGGCCCGGAACGTCCCCTCGAAGCTGGCGATGACGGCGTTGATCATGTCCTGCGGCGTCGGCGCGTTGACGTCCGAGAGGGACTCAGACAGGTCGATGACGCCGCCGTCCTGCAGGAGACCCAGGCGGAAGTTGTTGTACATGACCAGTTTCATAGCTGCTTCATTCCTCCGTGGCCATCATGGGCCGTTGAGTTAGATCCTGCCTGCGACGCGGTCCGCCATCTCCTGGTCGATGCCGCGCGGCCACTCGCGCTTGCGCGGGTCCGAGACGTAGTTGGTCAGGCGGCCAAGGCCGGGGCTCTCGCGCTCCACCTTGTCGCCGTCCTGCAGTGCGCCGAGCCCCTGGTGGTTGGTGCCGAGCGCGATGACGTCCCCCGGGTTCAGCGTGACGATGGTGGAGAGCCACGCAATGGTCTTGGGGATGGAGTGGCCCATGTCGCTGGTGCTGTAGTCCTGGTGGAGCTCATCGTTGACCCAGAGGCGCACCGCAACGTCCTGCGGGTCGGGCACCTCGTCGGCCGTTGCCAGATACGGGCCCATGGGCGCGAAGTAGTGGTACGACTTGCCCTGCAGGAACGTGTCGGCGCCTGCCGGCCCAAGGCCGCGGGCGGACACGTCGATGAAGTTGACGTAGCCGAAGATGTGCTTGGATGCCTCTTCCTCCGAGACGTTGCGGGCCTTCTTGCCGATGACCAGGCCCAACTCCGCCTCGTGGTGGAAGATGGTGGCCTCAGCCGCCGGAAGGTGGATGGTGTCGCCATCACCAATGACGCCGCTGGGGTTCTTGAGAAAGCCGTTGATGGGCCGGGGCTCAGACAGCGCGCCGTTCTCCAGGTAGTTGGCGGCCATGCAGAGGATCTTGCCCGGCTTGGGAATGGGCGCGCGCAGCTGGACCTCAGTTAGCGGGATGCCGGGAAGGTCGATGGCGTTGCGCTCCAGGCGGACCTTGTATCCGTCCCACTTCTCGATGAGCCGGCACATGTAGTCGCCGGGGCCCACGCGGGGAATCTCCTCCAGGGCCAGGGTCATGTCGACGACCCGGTCCTCGTCCTTCTTCAGGACGCCGAGGCGGTAATCGTTGAAGAAGACCAGCTTCATTGTTTGCCTCCTTTGCCTAGTCCTTCAGGTGCTGTCTGAGCCGAGGGTAGACGCGCTTGACGTTGCCCTCGAAGAGCTTCGTTCGGTCCTCGTCCGTGAGCCAGTCGATCTCGTCGATGGTGGGCTTGATGTCGTCGAAGTACCGGCCCGTCTGCGGGTCGATGGCGTTGACGGCCCCGATCATCTCGGAGGCGAACAACACGTTTTCGATGCCGGCTACTTTGAGGAGGAGCTCAAGCCCGTTGCGATCGTAAATGGCCGTGTCGAAGTAGATGTTCTTGATGAATTCGTCAAAGGGCTGGAAGCCGTCGCGCAGGGCGATGCCGCGGTAGCGCCCGAACTGGTACGGGATGGCGCCGCCGCCGTGCGGCACGATGATCTTGAGCCCCGGGAAGTCCTCGAACACCGTGCTCTGGTGAAGCTGGACGATGGCGGTGGTGTCCGCGTTCATGTAGTGGGACGCGGTGCTGTGGAAGTTGGGGTTGCAGGTGGCGCTGACGTGCACCATGGCGGGCGTGTCCAGCTCCACAAGCTTCTCATAGAAGGGGTACCACCAGTCCTTGTCGCTCAGCGGCGGGTCCGTCCAGTAGCCGCCGGACGGGTCCGGGTTCATCACGCAGCCGACGAAGCCCATGTTCACGCACCGCTCCAGCTCATCGATCGAGGCCTTGGGCGGCACGCCCGGCGACTGCGGTAGCTGGCACACGGGGATGAAGTCGTCCGGGTAGAGGCTGACGACGCGGGCAATCAGGTCGTTGCAGTGCTGCGTCCAGTACAGGCTGATCTTCTCGCTGCCGAAATGGTGGCCCATCGAGGACGCGCGCGGCGAGAAGAACATCTTGTCCGTGCCGCGCTCCCGCAGCCGCTTGATCTGCCCGTTCTCCAATGTCTCCCGGATCTCGTCGTCGCTGACGCGGATGGAGCCCTTGGCGGGCGAGGCCAGCTCCGCGATCTGCCGGGATCGCCAGGCATCCACCGCCGGCGGCAGGGTGGTGTAATGCCCGTGGCTGTCGATGATCATCCGTCGCTCCTGTGTACGGCTACTTCAGGTAGTTGTTGATGCGCGGGTACACGCGCCGCGCGTTGTCCTCGAAGATCTTCTGCTTGTCCTCGTCTGAGAGGTGGGGCGAGTTGTCGACGTACGGCTTCGTGTCGTCGAAGTTGCGGCCGGTGTAGGGGTCGACGCCGCGCACTGCGCCAATCATCTCCGACGCGAAGACGATGTTATCCGAGGGGATGATCTCCGTCAGCGCGTTGATGCCCTTCTGGTGGTAGACGCAGGTGTCAAAGTAGATGTTGTTCAGGAACCGGTCCTCAATGGGGTCGTTGCCCCTGTCAAGGTTGATGCCCCTGTAGCGGCCCCAGTGGTAGGGCACCGCTCCGCCGCCGTGGGGGATGACGAACTTCAGCGTCGGGAAGTCCTTGAACAGGTCGCCCGTAATGCACTGCATGAAGAACGTCGTGTCGCCGTTGATGTAGTGGGCCCCGGTGCCGTGGAAGTTGTCGTTGCAGGACATGCTGACGTGCAGCATGCCAGGCACGTCGAGCTCGACCATGCGCTCGTACAGCGGGTACCACCACTTGTCCGTCATGGGCGGGCCCGTCCAGTAGCCGTCCGACGGGTCCGGGTTCACGTTGCACGCGACGAAGCCGAGCTCGTTGACGCAGCGGTCAAGCTCCTCGATGCAGGTCTCCGGCGCGACGCCGGGTGACTGCGGGAGCTGGCAGACGGGGATGAAGTTGTCCGGGAAGAGCATGGACACGCGCTTCACCAGATCGTTCACCGTCTGAGACCACTGGAGGCTGGTGTTGAAGTCGCCGTAGTGGTGGGCCATGCCGCCAGCGGTGGGGGAGAAGAGGGCGACATCGGTGCCCCGCTCCTGCTGGAGCTTGAGCTGGCCGTTCTCAATGGTCTCGCGGATCTCGTCGTCGCTGATGTTCAGGGGCTCTCGGAAGAGGCGTCCGGAGGGGTAGTTGTCGATCTGGCGGCGGCGCCACTCGCCGAGCTGCTTTGGCGCGGTGGTGTAGTGTCCGTGGACGTCGATAATCATGGCTTCTCCTTCATCGCATGGCATAGCCATAGGCCAATAGGCGCGAAACTTGGGGGATGGTACCACGTACCCGCAATACGGGAAAGGGGGCGAGGTGGAGAGTGGCCGAGGTGCTGCGGAGAGCAGGACGTTCCCTGCCGCTTTCTTCGATTCGCCGCCCGCCCGAGCGGCGCTACCAGGCTCCCTGAATGGTGTGAACGTGTGTCCACGTGCTAGGGAGCGAGCCCAGGAAGCTGTAGCCGGCGACAACCTCTGGGTCGTACGTCGCATCCGCATGGATCCAGAGCATGGGCAGCGTGAGGTAGCTCTGATAGGACAGGTCCCCCAGCTCCCGCCACAGTCCGGCCTGTTCCCCAATGTCGGGGGTGCGCAGCACCCTCCGTGTCAACTCGGTCATAGCTGGATGGTTGTTGGCGTTGATGGGCGAAACGAGGGGCGTTCCCCACAGTGCGAAGCCTGTGTACTGGTCCGCGCTGGAGGTCTCAATTGTCATGATGTTGTCGTCCTCCATGTTTTCCCGCTGCATGCGGCGATAGTCAGGGTCCCTGACCAGGTAGTTCAAGCGCGCTCCCGCGCGGTGGAAGGAGCTGCCAACTGCCTCGCCGACACCCCAAGCGTCGGGGAATGTTGTCGATTCCAACAGTTCGACCATTGTCTCCACGGGGTTGCTCTCGTCAAACCCGGCTTGGGCCAGCAGGGCCCTCGCCGCCGTGGGGTCATAACCGTACTGTTCCGGGAAGTCCGACTCCCATGCCGGGTTCCAGCCCAGGCGCGTGGGATGCCAGTGGTTCAGGTGCATAATCTCGGCCTTGCCGTGGAAGAAGGCGTCGTTGTAGGCTTGGCGGTCGATGGACTTCGCCAGCGCCTTGCGAACAATGGGATTAGTCAGGGGGCTATCCGTGCTTGCCGGGTAGGCGCCGGTCACCGGGTCCGCCCAGCAGCATGACAGATTCACCCAGAGCCCCACGGTTGGCCCGGGCCCTCGCGCGATTTGCATCCCCGCCTGCTCGGCTTCGTCTTGGCGCTCTGGGGGCAGGTCGGCGACGTGCACCTCGCCTGTCGTGAGTGCCGCCAGCCGAGTGGCGGGGTCAGGAATGAACAGGAATTCAAACTCCACAAAGTCCGGCGTTGCCCGCCAATGGGCGTCGGAGGCGCGCTCGAAGAGGATTCGGTTGCCGACGCGCCGCTCCACCATCTGGTAGGGGCCGGTGCCGGCGATGAACGGCGATTCCGTGCTTTGCGGCTCGCCTTGGGCCTGGAAGTGTGCCTCGCTCTGTATGGGAAGGAGACTCTGCTGTTCGCCGACGGCGCTCAGGAAATCCGCGGCCGGCCGTGACGCGCGGAGGACGACTTCGTAGTCGCCTTCCGCCTCAACGCCGGTGACCAGGTCACGCCAGTACGGCGCCTTCGGGTGCGCGGAATCCTCCCGGATGAGTTGCTGATGGGAGTGCACGACGTCGCGGGCGGTGAACGCTCCCCAGTCCCCGTGAAACTGCACACCCTCTCTCACCCGGAATCGAAACGACTTCCCGTCCTCCAGGAGTTCCCAGCCCGTCGTCAATTCGGAGGTGAAGGCGCCGGAGACGGGATCCACTCCTACCAGGTGCTCGTACGCCGGCCGGTACTGCATCGAATCGACCTGGTTTCCGTGGCGCATGACACTATACTCGCGGCCCGGTGCGTCGACGGCGAAGATGACACGCAGCACCACGGGCTTCACCGGCACGGGTGTCGCGGTTGGCACGTTTATCGGCGTCGGTGTCGGCAGCGGCGTTGCGACAGGGGTGGGTGTTGGGGTTGGGGCCGGCGTGGGCGAAGGGATACCGGGCGTAGGTGTCGGTGACTCTGCCGGCGTTGGCACGGACGTCGGCAGGGCGGGGAAGACGGCCGGCGTTCCCGCGGGCGTTGGCAGGGCTACGAGTTCGACCGTCGCCGTCGAAACGGGCGACACCTCTGCCTCGCGGGTATCGTCCGGTGGCATGGGGCCGCACGCCAAAAGCAGCGCGAGGAGCATCGTCCCCAGCAAGAACGTCCGGGCGGCCCGACGGTTAACGCGGCTCGGGCCTGGACTTCCGCGGACGTTCGTCAACACGCACCTCTGAAGCGGATGGGGCCATCCCGCAGTCTAGGGGTCGGCATCCATCCAAGCAAGCTGGCGGTGTCTCGATTGCAGCTTGGCAGGCTAGACGTGCGCGGAGCGCCCCACCCTGTCCACGCAGGATGGGGCGCTCCGTTTCGACATGCCTTCAGGCGTTACTGCGTCGCCCTGATGTTCTGGATATGCGTCCACGTGCCGGTGATTGATCCCGGGAAGACGTAGTCGGAGATGAACTCAGGATTATAGACCGCCTCCGCGGGGAGCCAGAAGAGCGGCAGCGTTAGGTAGGCATCATAGTATGCGTTCCCTATGTCCCTCCAAATGTTGAACTGCGCCTCAGGTTCCAGTGTCTGCATTCCCTGTCTGGTCAGGTCATTGATTGCGGGAATGTTGTTGGCGTTGGTCTTGGAGAAGATGGGGGTGGTCCAGACCGCGAAGCCAAAGAAGTGGTCAGAGCTGGACGCCGAGACGATGAGGTGGTTCGCGTCCTTGAACGCTCGCCTGGCCGCCCGCCGAATCGCGGACTCCCGGGTGAGCAGGTTCACCTTCACGCCCACGTCAGAAAACATTCCTGCGATGCCCTCGCCGAGGTCGCTGGCGCCTGCGTAGTGGGGCAGCTCGGCGATGTCGACGTTGGTCTCCAGTGGGTTGTTTTCGTTGTACCCAGCCTCCGCCAGGATCCCACGGGCCGCGACCGGATCGAAGCCGTGCGCCTCAGGGAACCTCGTCTCCCACTCCGTGTTCCATGCCAGCCGAGTGGGGTGGAAGTGGTTCATGTACATGGGTGACGCCGAGTTGTCAAAGAAGGCCTCATTCAGCAGTGGGCGGTTTATGGACTTGGACAGCGCCTTCCGCACTCTGACGTCGGTCAGGGGGCTGTCGGGCCTTGCCGGGTAGGCGCCCGTCTCCGGGTCCGTCCAGCAGCAGGAGAGGTTGACCCACGTTCGCAGGCCGGGAACGTTGCCGTTGGCGATGCCCATCCCCTTGCCGGTGGCCTGAGGCTGCAGGTCCTTGGGGATGTCGGCAATGTGCAACTCGCCTGCAAGCAGCCCGGCCAGCCGGGTTGAGGGTTCACCGATAAACTTGTACTCGAACTCCTGGAAGTCCGGCGTTATCCGCCAGTGCGTCCCCTCAGGTCGCTCGAAACGGATGTAGCTGGCGATGGACCGGCTTTGCATCTGGTACGGTCCGGTGCCAGCGATGTACAGCGACTCGGGGTGCGGAGGCTCGCCTTCAGCGTCAAAGTTGGTCTTGCTCTGGATCGGCATCATGCTCTGCTGCTCGCCCAACTTGCTCAGGAAGTTCGCGTCGGGCGTGCTGAGGCGGAATATCACCTCATAGTCATTGACAGCCTCGACCGCCGAGACATCCCGCGCCCAGCTGAAGGCCTGAGCGTGTTCCGAGTCCGGAAGGGCTAGCTGGTCGTGGGTGTGCACTACATCCTGGGCCGTGAACTCACCCCAGCCGCGGTGGAACTGGACGCCCTTTCGCAGCTGGAAGCGGAAGGAGAGGCCGTCCGGCTCCAGGTTCCACTCCGTCGCCAGTTCCGGGATGGTCTGCCCGGTGTTGGGGTCGAGGGCGACCAGGTGCTCATATTCGGGCCGGTACTGGATGGACTGCGTCTGACTGCCGTGGCGCATGACGCTGTACTCAATGCTGAGTACGTTGACGCCAAAGACCACACGATCGATCTTGGACGGTTGGGCCATTCTGGGCGCTGCACCCGGGTCGGCAACCGGCTGGGCGGCCGGTGCAGGGGCTTGCGCGGTGCCCGGAGCGGTGCCTGCGGGCAATTCCGGGGCCGCTGCAGGGGCGGCGGCTTGGGGCGCAGAGGGGGCAGCTTGCTCGGCCGGTGTGGTTGCTACGGTGCCGCCGGTGTCGCCTGAGCCACAGGCAACGGCGGCAGTTGCCACCCCCAGTGCCATCACCAGCATCCACGCCAGTCCTGTTCTGACAACCTGACTCCTCATGCGACTGCTCCTTTCTCTATTCCTCCCCGGGGTCTCTCCGACACGAATCTCGTGAAACAGAGAGGGGAACGGCACAGGCACACTGCCTGACGCCATCCCCCTCCTTTCTACAGATGTGGGTGGTCCCTACTATCGCAACCGCTCGCCGCGCTTGGTGGTCTCGCCGGCGTCCGCCGCGACGAGCCACGGGTCGTCGTCTGGGCCGACGATGATCTCTTCCGACTGGATCATGTGCGTCGGAATGTCTGGGTCCAGCCCCGGCGGGTCGATGCCTTCCTGGATGTCGCGGGCCATCTTGAGCAGCATCTGGCGGCAGCGGATGATGGCCGCGTCGCCGCCGTACAGGTGCTCCTTGGTGCGGTCGTAGATGGCGCCCATCGTCTCGATGAGAGCGTAGTCCTGCTCCGGAATGGGCCAGATGCCGGCCAGAATGGTGTTCTTCTGGGCCCAGCGGTCGACCATGTAGTCGTTCTCGGCCCTCTTGAGCCGCTTCTTGGGATCGTTCGGGTCCATGAGCGCGCCCTGCTCGATGGTCTGGCGCCGCTCGGCGGCCGTGAACGGTGCGTGGACGTTGTAGCGAATGCCCACGCGCTGGTTCGTGTAGTCGTCGAGGGGAACGTGGATGAGGACGCCGGCGGACCCGCGCCGCTGGGCGGCGATGAAGGCGGTGTACGGCAGCACGAAGCAGTTGGTGCGAATGTACTTGTTGCCGGCGTCGGTGGGGCGCTCGGCGATCAGGCGGAAGCCGTAGTCCGTGTCCTGCACGTCGACGCGGGCGTAGCGGTACTTGGCGCGGGAGTAGAGCGCGAACTTGGGCGACGGGTAGCCGGGCCTGTCCGTGTCCAGGTCCACGGGCACCTTGTCCTGGTGGTAAACGTGCAGCGTGCCCAGGTGCGTGGAGTCAATGTTGCCCTCCATGCTCTGCAGGTAGTTGCAGTAGATGGGCACGCGGTAGGCGATGACGTGGTCCGGCGGGAGGTTGTTGAAGATGTAGTTGGGCGGCGGCGGCTGCTTCTCCTTCGGCCCCATGTAGGCCCAGATGACACCGGCCGACTCGACCGTGGGGTATGCGGTGACGTGCACCTTGTCGTGGAAGCGGCTCCCCGGCATGTCCGAGGGCATATCGACGCAGTTGCCGTCTACGTCGAACTTCCAGCCGTGGTAGATGCACATGATGCCGCATTCCTGGTTGATGCCGAAGAACAGCGACGCGCCGCGGTGCGGGCACTTCTCGGCGATGAGGCCGATCTTGCCGTTGGAGTCGCGGAATGCGACCAGGTCCTCGCCGAGAAGCCGGGCGCGGATGGGCGGGCAGTCAGGCTCCGGGAGCTCGTCTGAGATGATCAGCGGGTGCCAGTAGCGCCGCATCACCTCGCCCATGGGCGTGCCGGGGCCTACTCGACAGATCAGTTCGTTGTCTTCATGCGTGAGCATGCCAGCTTCCTCCTATTGGTTTACCGGTGTCGCTGCTGATGGACGTTATACGCCATTCTGGATGGTGCGGTGAGGATACTCCTCCCGCGCTGAAGGGTCAAGGAAGGTGCAAATGTCATAATTGACACTTTGCCCAGGGAGAAGGATACTCTTGGCGCTCTCAACCTGTGCGGCCGCGCGCCTACGCGCGCTGGAGTGTAGTGTTTTGAGACTTACAGTCGTCGCAGGGAAAATTGGAGCGCAAGGAGGGCCCATGGCAGACTACAAGGTCGTCGACATTCACGGGCATCTGAACAGCCCACCGGAGCTCATGGCGTTCAAGGCCGGCCTGCTCTCCAGCCGCATTCACCGGCAGCGCGGCAGCCTCAAGCTCTCCGACGAGCGCATGCGGCCTGTGGTGGACAACCACGTCAAGCGCATGGACGGCGTCGGCACGGATATCCAGTTCCTCTCGCCGCGCCCGTTCCAGCTCATGCACTCGGAGCAGCTGCCCAGCATCGTTGAGGACTTCTGCAAGGCGAACAACGACGCTATCAAGCAGAGCATCGACTACTACCCGGACCGGTACCGGGGCGTCTGCGGTCTGCCGCAGGTGTGGAAGGAGCCCGTCAGCATCGTCTTTGAGGAGATGGAGCGGTGCGTGAAGGAGCTGGGCTTCGTCGGCGTCATGATCGACCCTGACCCGTCGGAGGGCCAGGACCCGAACATGCCGCCCATGGGCGACGAGTACTGGTACCCGCTCTACGAGAAGATGATCGAGCTGGACGTGCCCGCCCTCATCCACACGGCCTCCTGCCGCAACCAGCGGGAGACGTACTCCAACCACTTCATCACGGAAGAGGGCATTGCCATCATGTCCCTCATGGACCACAAGACGCTGGAGACCTTCCCGGATCTGAAGATCATCGTGTGCCACGGCGGCGGCTCGGTGCCGTACCAGATCGGCCGGTGGCGCGCACACCGCTGGCGCGAGAAGAACGTCGAGTCCTTCGACGACTCCCTGCGCAAGCTGTACTTTGACGCGGTGCTGTACAACAAGGAGAGCCTGGACCTGCTCTTCCAGATCTGCGGCACGGACCGCTGCATGTTCGGCACGGAGAACCCGGGGTCCGGTTCCAGCCAGAACCCCGAGACCGGCGAGTGGCTGGACGACCTGAAGCCAGTCATCGAGTCCATCGACTGGCTGAGCGGGCAGGACCTGAAGAACGTGTTTGAGGACACGGCGAAGAAGGCGTTCCCAAGGTTCTCCGTCGCCTAGCCGTTACCTTTGCGGCCCCGGTTGTGGACGTGTTGCGCGTTGGGGTCTATAATCTGGCGCCAAGTAGGGCCAAGGGGAATACGGTCCGGAAGGACCAAGGAGGAAGTGATGCCGGAAATCGTTTTGGGTATCGGAACGTCCCACAGCCCAATGCTCATGCAGCCCGCTGAGCTCTGGGCCAACCACGCGCTGAACGACCAGCGCAACAAGGAGCTCTGCTTCGCTCCCACCGGCGAGATCTACAGCTTCGATGAGGCCCTAGAGCGGGCCAACCCGAAGATTGCTGACCTCTGCAACTACGACATCCACAAGAAGCAGAAGGAGAACACGGACGCGGCCATCGCCCACCTGGCCGAGACCTTCAGGCGCATCAACCCGGACATCGCCGTCATCGTCGGCGACGACCAGGACGAGATGATGTTCGAGGACAACATGCCCGCCTTCCTGGTGTACTGGGGCGACACCATCAAGTACTACCCGCGCAAGCCTGGCCCCGACGCTTCCGAGGCCGCGAAGGCATCGGCCGCCGGCTACCCGCAGCACGAGATGGAGATCCCTGTGGTCACAGAGCTGGGCCGGCACATCATCGAGTACATGATCGACAACGATTTCGACGTGTCGCATTCCAAGTACCTGCGGGAGAACCCCGGCGGCACAGTCGGTCACCGCTACCCGCACTCCAAGGGTGGCGAGCTGGAGACCGTTCGTGTGACCCAGCCCCGGCAGTTCGGCCTGCCGCACGCATGGAGCTTCCTGGTGAAGCGGGTCATGGACGAGAAGCCCGTTCCGATCGTCCCCATCTGGCAGAACACCTGCTACCCGCCGAACCAGCCCACGCCGAAGCGCTGCTTCGAGTTCGGCCGCGCGATCCGCAAGGCCATCGAGTCCTGGGGCGGCGGCAACGGCACCCGCGTGGCGGTGATGACCTCCGGCGGCCTCAGCCACTTCACGGTGGACGAGGAGCTGGACCGCACGGCCATCAAGGGCATGGTCGACAACGACGCTGACATCCTGATGAACCTGCCGCGGCACCGGCTGCACTCGGCGGCCTCGGAGACCCTGAACTGGGTCACTATCGCCGGAGCGCTGGAGCACCTGCAGGCGAAGGAGATCGGTTACGAGCCCGTGTACCGCACGAACGCCGGCACCGGCGGCGGCTGGGGCATGGTCGAGTGGACGTAAATCCTTGCTAGTCTCGGACACGAGGGGCCCCGCCCGCCGGGCGGGGCCCTTTCTTTTGTCTGGCAAAACCCTGCAGGAAGGCCGAGCCACGCCCCGTTTCTCGCGAAATTGCCCAAGAAAAGGGGCGATTCAAAGGTGTACGGCGGCTAGCGCTTGGCGGCGTGACGGGGTACACTAGCGCACAGCATTCCGCTTGTGGGGGTATTCCTATGGCAACGCAGGAAGCGGCCCAGGACACCCTGGTTGCGCGCCTCTCCAAGGTCGACGCCTGTGCGGCCTCCGATGCCCTGGACCGCCTGGGGATGAAGGGCTCGGTCATCGGGCTGCGGCCGCTGACCGTAACGGCGAAGGTCTGCGGGCGCGTGGTCACCACGCGCATGAAAGCCTACGGCGGGGAGCGCTCGACCCGGCACCTGGGCGCGGCGGCCATCGAGGCCTCCAACCCCGGCGACGTTATCGTCATCGACCACCGGGGGCGCCTCGACTGCGCGGCGTGGGGCGGCATCCTGTCCAACGGCGCCAAGGTCAGGGGCGTCGCGGGCGTCATCGTCGACGGCGCCGTGCGCGACGTGGACGAGAGCCGGGAGCTGGGACTGCCGGTCTTCGGCCGGGCCGGGGTGCAGGTGACCGCACGCACCCGCATCATCGAGGAGTCCTGCAACGAGCCCATCGAGATGTGCGGCGTGTGGGTGAAGCCGGGCGACCTCGTGATCGCGGACAGCAGCGGCGTTGTCTTCATCTCGCAGGACCGCGAGGAGGAAGTGGTGGCCGCGGCGGAGGACATTGCACAAAGGGAGGCGCTCATGACCAAGGACGTGCTGTCGGGCGTGCCCATCAGCCAGGTCATGGGGTCCAACTACGAAACCATGCTGGAAAGGAAGTAGTCAATGGAGAAGGTCATCGAAGAGTTGAACACCATGGGGACCACCGCCATCAGTGACGCGCTGGACAGGCTGGGTATCAACGGGCAGGCCGTCGGCATCATGCCTCTGGACCGCTCGTTTCGGCTGGCCGGGCGCGCTTTCACGGTCAAGACGATCCCCGTCGATGCCGTGAAGCCGGGCAACGTCGGCGACTATATCGACGAGGTGCCGGAGGGATACGTGGTGGTCCTGGACAACGAGGGCAAGCCCAACGCGACGGTCTGGGGTGACATTCTGACGATCATGGCCCATCGCAACAAGCTGGCGGGCACCGTCATTCACGGCGTCTGCCGGGACGCCATGCGCAGCCTGGAGCTGGGCTACCCGATCTTCAGCCGGGGCAACACCATGCGCACCGGCAAGGACCGGGTGGAGTGCGTCGGCATCAACGAGCCTTGCTCGCTGGGCGAGGTCCACGTCACGCCGGGCGACGTCCTCATCGGCGACGCTGACGGCATCGTGGTGATTCCCCAGGCGCGTGTCGAAGAGGTGTTGAACATCAGCCGGGAGATAGAAGAGGCGGAGGAGAACATCCGGCAGGAGATAGCCAAGGGCGGGCGCCTGGACGCGGCGCGGGAGAAGTTTCGCTACCACGCCCTGCAGACCCGGCAGACCAGCTAGCCTGTCCCTGACGATTACCATCTCACGGGTTTGGAGCCGCGTCCGCAATCGGACGCCCTCACCCGAAACACTGGAGAGCCAGGCTGTGCGCAAACACAGTCTGGCTTTCCTGATTGGAAGATGGCCATATGCGAGTAAACAGAAGGCGCAACATCGCCATGCTGCTGAACGGCACCGTTCTGGGATTTCTGCTCATGGTGGGGTTGCTGGCTCTGACGACATATCTCCTTTTCGCTGTCCGCAGCGATCTTGACATTGCCCTGCTGGACGCGGAGGAGGCGGCCGTCGGGCTGCAGTTGCAGACGGAAGCCCGAACCAGTGCCGAGGCAAAGGCGGCAGACCTCCAGCGGCAGCAGGCGGCGCTGCAGCAACAGGTGGATGACGCGCGCATCGCGAGGGGGGTTATGGAGCAGGCATTGCAGCGCGAGACAGCGACGCGGACCGCAGCTGAACAGGAGAGCATCAACCAGGAGCTCGCCAAGAACGAGGCGCTTCGGACGGTGGAGCGGGAGCAGCAGGCGAGAGTTGCGGCGGAGGAAAGGGCGCAAGAGGAGGCGGATGCCGCCGAGGAAGCCCGCCGAGAGGCCGTCAGGGAGCGCACGACCAGGCTGCAAGCGCAGCGTCAGTTGACCGGGGAAATGACGCAGGCCGCAACGAACTTGGCGCGGGAAAAGGCACTGGCAGAGATCGTGACGCGGGGCATTGTGAACGGCGTGATCACCTACACCGTCGACGACCTGCCGGGCTTCGCCGCGGAGGGTGTCGACGAGGTGGTGGCGATGGTGGATGACGACCTGGCCGCCTGGACAGTCTTGGGCTTCAGCGTCAGCCGCTCTGGGCCGCAGGAGACACCGGACTTCACCGTCGGGTGGATAAGGGACGCCGGTGACCACCTCGATCCGGCCGTCGGGCAGACCAACCGCGTGCTCGTCCCGCTGGGTGAGACAGACTGCACCGGTGCATGGCGCGCCTACGACACCGAGACTGTCCGGCGACTGCTCTGGCACGAGCTTGGCCACGTCTTCGGCTATGGCAATAGCACGGATGAGACCAACGTCATGTACGCGGACCTGCGGACGAAGTTCGTCGCCGGCAGAGACATCGAGTTGGTCATTGCACCCAACATCACGCACGTCATCCCGCTGTGCGGGACAGGCATCTTCAGCATGGTTTTTGGAGAGCCGGCGACGGGTCAGGGCTCATATCAGTTTGCGGTGCTGAAGCCCGAAGTGCCGCCGGAGGGCTTCTTTGAGGACGAGAACCATCTCCTGGGATGCAGCAAGCCGCCGGACGCCTACATCAACGAGTGCCTTGTGGAAGAGGAGGGCGCGGCAGTCATCGTGTACACCTTTGACGCCATCGCGCGCATCTCTGCCACAATCACCAAGAGCGTTGAACTGCCGGCAATTACCATGGAATGGGACGCGGCCAACTTCCGGTACACGGATGCGGAGCTCATGGAGCTCGAGGAGATGTTCGGCTAGCGGACGGAAACGCGAGGAGAGAGTAAACGAGCGGGGGCGGCCAAACGGCCGCCCCCGCTTCTTTGCACCAGCGTTTGCCGTGACTAGTCGGGCGCAGTGCCCACCCAGCCGGCCTGGGAGAGGTCGACGGTGACGCCGTCGGGGCCTACGAACTTCACCTCGACGTTGCCGTTGCGCGGCAACTGCGCGTTCTCCGTCGTAATTGCGCTGGGTCGGTGGACGGCGCCGGCGGAGAGGATCTGCTGCTCGGCCTCGTCCATGGAGTCCACCTCGAAGCCGAAGTGGTGGATGCCCGTGTATCGGGCCTCGCCCTCGGTCGTGGCGGCGTCGTCGTCCTTGAAGCGCAGGATGGCGACGTTGATGTAGCCGTCCGTGAGGTAGTACCCCTCGGCGGCGACGGAGTTGACCACGCCGGCCTCGCGCAGGCCGAGTCCGTCCTTGTAGAACTTCGCGGTGGCCTCCGGGTCCTGGGTGGCTATGGCGATGTGCTTGATCCTTGGCATGACGTTCTCCTCTCTCGGCTGCGAACTGTGCGTCTCCTGTGGGCTGCTAGTCCTCCGGGTCGTTCGTCCCCAGCCAACCGGTCTCGGAGAGGTCGACGGTGACGCCGTCGGGACCCGAGAACTTGACCTCGACGTTGCCGCGGGCGGCCATCTCCTCGGTGCCTGGGTATGGGCGGTGCACGGCGCCGGCTGCCTCGATGCGTGCGCGGGCCTCGTCCATGTCGTCGACCTGCAGGCCGAAGTGGTGGACGCCGGTGTAGCGCAGGATCCCCTCGGTGGTCGCAGGGTCGTCGCCCTTGAACTTCAGCACGGCCAGGTTCACGTGGCCGTCACTCAGGTAGTAGCCCTCGGCGGTGGTGGAGTTGACCTTCCCCACCTCCCTGAGGCCAAGGCCCTCCTTGTAGAACTTCGCGGTGGCCTCCGGGTCCGTGGTGGCCAGCGCGATGTGCCGGATTCTCGCCATGCGGCACCTCCTGCGGTGTTGGGGAAATTGCCCGTAGTGTAGTGAGCGCCCGATGGCGCGTCAACGACGGCCAATCCGCTTTACACGCTGCGCGGGGGATCCTACATTGGGCAAAACCCGCGCAGGAGTATCGCCATGGACGACGCCGTGCAGCAGGCGCTTGCATCCGACAGAAACGTGGACATCACCACCATCGGACGACAGTCCGGTCAGCCGCGCCGCATTGAGATCTGGCACCACCTTGTCGACGGGGCCGTCTACATCACTGGCCTGCCCGGCAAGCGGTCGTGGTATGCAAACGTTGTCGCCAACCCCGACATGACGTTTCACTTGAAGGAGAGCGTCCAGCGCGACTTCCCCGCCAGGGCTGTCGCCATCACGGACGAGGCAGCCCGCCGCGAGATCTTCGCCAGGATGAAGGCCGCTGAGCAGCGACTGGGCCACCTGGACGTGGAGCGCTGGGTGGCGGAGAGCCCGCTGATTCGCATCGACTTTCAGCCGCAAGGCTAAGACTAGATGGCCAGGTAGCCGCCGTCGATCACGAGCTCCGTGCCGGTGATGTAGGAGGCCTCGTCCGACGCGAGGAAGAGCACGCCGTAGGCCACCTCCTCAACGCTGCCAATACGGCCCATAGGGATCTTCTCGGTGACCAGGTACTCCACGCGCTCGGGCGTCCGCACGGTGCGTTGCATGGGTGGCATGATGCCTGGGTGCACCGAGTTCACCCGGACCCCCTGCTTCGCGTTCTGGACAGCCGCCGACTTGGTCATGATGCGCACCGCCGCCTTGGACGCGTTGTAGCCCATGTGCGTCCCCTCCATGCCCACGAATCCTGAGATGGACGAGACGTTGATGATGGAACCCCCGCCCGCCTTGCGCATCTCCGGGATCACGGTCTTCATGCCCAGGAACACACCCCTCGCGTTGACGGCCATGACCTCGTCCCACGGCTCCGTGTCGAGCAGGTGCGGCTCGTGCGCGCCGTCGACGCCGGCGTTGTTGACGAGGATGTCCACGCCGCCGTAGCGCGCAACGACGCCGGCGACGGCCTCGGCCCAGTTCTCCTCGCTGGCGACGTTCAGTGGCACGAAGACGGCATCGCCGCCGGCCTCGAGTATCTCGGCCACGACGGCCTGCGCCTCGCCTTCCGCGATGTCGGCGACGGCGACTCTCGCGCCCTCGCGAGCGAACATTCTGGCTTCCTCGGCGCCCATGCCGCGCGCCGCGCCCGTGACCATGGCTACCTTGCCCTCAAGCCGCATGATTCCTCCCCGTCGCCTCGTTTGTGTTGGGCCAGTATAGGGGAAGCATCGTGGCGGCGTCTTGCCAGTCGCGACGCGCCCGCATAGACTGCACGCGTCACAGGGCACGTCTTTGAGCATGCTATGGGAGAAGCGCCATGAACACTGAAGTCCGATTGGACCTGAACAGGCACGTCAACTTCGCAGACGGCCACTCGTTCGGCGATGTGGGGCCGTATGAGCGGCTGGTGGGCACCGTCCACTTCGCCCTCGATCCTGACGACCCGGCCAACGGCAACGTCGTCGATTTGGGGCTGGCCCCGCGCAACGACCGGGGGCTGGTGGAGTTCAGCGCGGATCTGGACATCCTGAAACCAGTCGACCTCGCAAGGGGTAACCGGCGCATCCTGTACGACGTCAACAACCGGGGAAACCGGACGGCGCTATCGAGCTTCAACGACTCGCCGCGGGGGCCGGACCCGACGACGCTGGCGGACGCCGGCAACGGCTACCTCATGCGCCGGGGCTACACCGTCGTCTTCTCCGGCTGGCAGGGCGACCTGCTGCCCGTCGACGGGCTGATCACCTGTGACCTGCCCGAGGCGCTGGAGAACGGGGTGCCGGTGGAGGGCGTTGTGCGGCAGGAGTTCATCGCCAACGACCCCGGTGTGCTGTCGATCCCGCTCAGCGGCCACAAGGCCATCCGCTGCTACGAGCCCACCGATCCCGACGGCGCGACGCTGACGCGACGGGAGCTCGAACGCGAAGAGCGCGAGGTCGTGCCCCGCGACGAGTGGTCCTTCGCGACCGTGGCCGCGGACATGACGGGCAACATCAAGGTCACGCCCTCCAGTACGCACCTGTACCTGAAGAACGGCTTTGAGCCGGGCCACATCTACGAGCTCATCTACGCCACCAGCCGCTCGCGGGTCATGGGCCTCGGATTGGTGGGCGTCCGCGACCTGCTTTCCTTCCTCCGCTACGACGACGAGGACGCCGACGGCGCCGCCAACCCGCTGGCGGGCTCGGTGGACAAGGTGTACACCTACGGGCAGTCGCTCTCGTCGCGTGTGGTGCGGCAGTTCATCTACGACGGCTACAACGTCGACCCGTCGGGCCGCCAGGTCTTCGACGCGGTGTACCCGCACGTGTCCGGCGGCGGCCGCGTCTTCCTCAACATCCGGTTCGCGCAGGTGGGCCGCTACCCGCGCCAGCACGAGGAGCACCAGTGGCCGTCCGAGTGGTACCCCTTCGCCTACTCGGCGGTGCCGGACCCGTTCACGGAGGAGGTCGACGCCGTCCTCAGGCGGCCGGAGAGCGACCCGCTGGTGGTGCACACGCACACCAACACGGAGTACTGGCAGCGGCACGCCTCGCTGGGGCACACGGACCCGCGCAACGGCGACGACCTCGAGTTTCCGGATAACGTGCGCATGTACGTCATAGCCAGCGCGCAGCACGGCGGCGCGGGCTTGAGCGAGGGCGATTTCACGCAGCACCCGAACAACCCCATGTCCAACGGGCCGACGCTGCGTGCCATGCTGGAGAACATGGACCGCTGGGCCACGGACGGCACGCCGCCGCCCGAGAGCCTGGTGCCGCGACGGGAAGACGGCACGCTGGACTGGTGGGAGGAGGTTATCGGCAACTACCCCGCCATTCCCAACTTCAACCTGCCGCCGTCGCCGAGCAGGCTGCCCAAGTACGACTACGGCCCCGACTTCGAGAAGGGGCACATCACCGCGCACCCGCCGCAGCCGGTGGCGGGGCAGGAGTACCACCTGCAGCTCCCCGTCGTCGACGATGACGGCAACGACATCGCCGGCATCCGCACGCCGGAGATCCAGGCGCCGGTGGGCACGCACACGGGCTGGAGCCTGCGAAAGGAGGGCGTCGGCACAGGCGACTTCTTCTCGCTGTCCGGCAGCTTCGTGCCCTTCGCGCGGACCAAGGCGGAGCGGGAGGCCAACAACGACCCGCGGCCGTCGATCGAGGAGCGCTACGCCAGCCACGAGGACTACGTGCAGCGCATCCAGTCGGCAGCGGAGGCGCTCGTCGGCGAGGGCCTGATGCTGGAGGAGGACGCGGCCCGGTACGTCGACGCGGCAAAGAACCGCAACCCGCTGGACCCGAGCGTCCCGCTGGCGCCGTTGGTGCTCGCCAACGACTAAGGTTGCCGCCGGGCCGCGCTCAGATCGGCACAAAGCCAAGAAGAAGGGCCTCCCCAATTGCCGGGGAGGCCCTTCTCTATGCCGTGTCGGCAGGGATTAGTGGCCGTTCCAGCGGACCATGCCCCAGCCGCCGCCGGTGCCCGCAGGCGTCCGGTAGACCGGCTCGTAGGCGAGGATCTCGCCCTTGAGGTGAGCGGACGCCGCAGCGGCGGCGATCCAGTTGCGGGTCTCGGAGGCCGCGGAGTTGAGCCGGTGCCGAGGGAGGTTGGAGAGGGTCTCGGCGTCGTTGTCGACCATCGCCTTCAACGCGGCGCGGTCAAGCTCCTCGTCGACGACGAAGTGGCTGAGGCCGCCGGAGCCGATGACGGCGACGCGCGCGTCCTTGTGCCAGCCCTGCACGGCGGCCCGCAACTCCAGGCCGAAGTTGTAGCAGCGCTTCGGCGTGGGCTGGTTTGGCGGGTAGCAGGTGTTCAGGGAGACGGGGACAATGGGGAAGGGCTCATTGTGCATGAGCCGCTTGATGACGTAAGCGAAGCCGTGGGGCATGCCCTGCTTGCGGGGCTCGGTCATGCGGCCGTAGGTGGACTCGCCGTTGGCCGTGGGGTATCGCCGGGCGACGAAGCCGCCGGACTCTTCCTTCAGGTACTTGGAGTGCGACACGTCGAAGTCGTTGTCGATCATGTGCTCGATGATGTGGCGCGCAAGGTCGGTGTCGACGGGGACGTCCATGGAGACGTCGCCGTAGCCCCAGGCCATCGCCTTGACGGCGGGCGGCGCTTCCTCCGGGGGCTTGCGGGCGATGAGGGGCATGGTCTCGCCCCAGAAGATGTTGAACATGGGCATGTTGTCTTCGAAGAAGACCTCGTCCTGGTCGTCGCTGATGATGATGACGGCGTCGGGGTTGGACTCTCGAAGGCTGCTTGCCAGCTCCTCGATGGCGTTGGTGAGGTTGGCGTGCTGCTTCTTGAAGAGATCCTCGTCAACGAGCTTGGCAATGTCGGGGTTGGCGCGCTCGGCAGCCTCGTCGTAGGCATAGACGAGCCCGTCAGGCGGGAAGACCAGCTCTTGGTTGCGCTTGTCGTTCTGCCCGTGCACGGCCCAGAGCTCCGGCGGCTGGGCGAGCATGGGACTGTGAGACGTTCCGATGCCGAGTACGATGTCTCCCATTGTGTTCTCCTCTCACGTTGACCGCGACATAACGGTCAACAATTCCTCCTGTTGCGTAATCATAGCAGACGGCGCAAGGCGATGTATATCGAGGTCACAGAACGGGCTACCAGTTTGTGAGGCCGCCGTCGCTGCGGGTCAGGTAGGGGTAGAAGCCCGTTGGCGCCCACGCCTTAGCCTCTGCAACCTCCATGTCGATATCGACGCCGAGACCCGGGCGGCCCTCGCTGAAGGCGTAGCCGTCGTCGAAGCCGACCTGCACGGGGAAGAGGTCGGTGTCGTAGGTGCCGGGCGCCCTCGGCATCTCCAGCACGCCCACGTTGGATGACGCCATGCACAACGCCACGCCGGCGGCCGCGCTGACGGGGCCGAGGGGGTTGTGGGGGGCTATGTCGATGTAGTGGGTCTCCGCCCAGTGGGTGATCTTGGCTCCCTCCGTGATGCCGCCGACGCCGCACAGATCGATGCGCGCGTAGCTGATCGTCTCGTCCTCGATGACCTCGCGGAACTGCCACTTGTTCGACCACTGCTCGCCGGCGGCGATGGGGACGTTTACCTGTCGGGCGAGAGTGCGATAGCTGGCCGGGTTCTCCGCGCGCAGCGGGTCCTCGATGAAGAAGGGGTTGTAGCGCTCCACCCGGCGGCAGAGGTT
>OZ220679.1:0-790000 GCA_965116355.1 Dehalococcoidia bacterium | reverse complement strand
CCATGGGCGTGTCAACCCCAGCGTCCGGGGCAATCGCATAGCCCGCAGCGCGCGCTCCCGAACAGCCTCGGTCGCCCCCGCGTTCATTGCCGCCGCATAGGGCTGGCCCTATAATGGTGGGTGTAAAGCGAACCCCATCCACTCTACACCGGAGCATGTACATGACCAACGGCGCGGCCAATGGGACCGAGGGCACCTGGGGGGTCAAGACCGGGCTGGCGCAGATGCTCAAGGGCGGCGTCATCATGGACGTCGTTACGCCCGAGCACGCGAAGATCGCCGAGGACGCCGGTGCGTGCGCCGTCATGGCGCTGGAGCGTGTCCCGTCGGACATCCGCGCCGACGGCGGCGTCGCCCGCATGTCCGACCCGGAGATGGTCCTCTCCATCATGGAGGCCGTCACCATCCCCGTCATGGCCAAGTGCCGCATCGGCCACTTCGCGGAGGCACGCATCCTGGAGGCCGTCGGCATCGACTACATCGACGAGTCCGAGGTGCTCACACCTGCGGACGAGAGTCATCATGTCTGGAAGCACGACTTCAGGGTGCCTTTCGTCTGCGGCTGCCGTGACCTGGGCGAGGCGCTCCGGCGCATCGGCGAGGGCGCGGCGATGATCCGCACCAAGGGCGAGGCCGGCACCGGCAACGTCGTCGAGGCCGTGCGGCACATCCGCGCCGTTACGGACCACATCCGCAAGGTGCAGAACATGCCCGATGATGAGTTGCCCGCCGAGGCGAAAATCCTCGGCGCGTCGTTGGACCTGGTTATTGAGGTCAAGCGGCTGGGGCGGCTGCCCGTGGTCAACTTTGCCGCCGGCGGCGTCGCCACGCCCGCTGACGCCGCGCTGATGATGTGGCTCGGTTGCGACGGCGTCTTTGTCGGGTCCGGCATCTTCAAGTCGGAGGACCCGGCGCGGCGGGCGAAGTCCGTGGTGCAGGCGGTGACCCACTACCAGGACTGGGACGTGGTGGCGGAGGTCTCCAGGGGCCTCGGCGCCCCCATGCCCGGCATAGACGTGAGAATGCTCAAACCGGAGGAGCTGCTGGCTGTCCGCGGCTGGTGACACCGGCGTCCGCGGCGGCGCAATACAAGCTACCGGAGGAAGGTATTTGGCGATACACCGAGGCGTTGCTTCACTAGCCCCGGTTTCCTGGAACAGAGACGGTCTCACCCCCGAGCGGGCGGCTCCCGACGTCCGCACAGGCATCCTCGCGCTGCAGGGCGACTTCTTGGAGCACGAGCTCTCCCTGCGCCGCCTGGGTGCGCAGCCCGTGGAGGTGCGGCTGCCGCACGACCTGGACGGCGTCGACGCGCTCATCATCCCCGGCGGCGAGAGCACCACGATGGTCAACCTGCTCGACCAGCACGGCCTGCGCGAGCCGGTCTGCCGCCGCGCCGCCGAGGGCATGCCCGTCTGGGGCACCTGCGCCGGCATGATCCTCCTGGCGACGGAGCTGGTGGAGGAGCGCCCGGAGCCTCTGGGCATCATGGACATCACCGTCCACCGCAATGCCTACGGCCGGCAGCTCCAGAGCTTCGAGACGAAGCTGGAGGTCCCCGCCCTCGGCGGTGAGGCCGTTGCGGCCGTCTTCATCCGCGCGCCCGCCATCGTCGCGATGGGCGACGGTGTCGAGACGCTGGCGGCGCTGCCGGACGGCACACCCGTTGCGGTGCGGCAGGGGAACGCACTGGCAACGTCATTCCACCCGGAACTGACCACGGACACGCGGTTCCACCAATACTTCATGGAGATGGCCGCCCTCTCGCTCTCGCGAGCGGTGGGCGGGTAGACAGCGAGCGTATCCCAGACGGAGGTGTGCATTGACCCAGTACATCCCGGACGCCGCCAATGCCCAACTCGCCGGCGCCGCCATCCCGGCGGACGCCGCGCCGACTGTGACGCAAAAGGTGGTAGTGGATGACCTGGAGTCCCTGCTGCAGGTGTTGCCTCGGCGCGTCCGCCGATGGCTGCAGGACCTGGAGCCCCTGGACGGCCTGCTGGAGATCATTCTCGACCTGGGCAGGCCGCCCCAGGCACGCTTCTTCGATCGGGAGGAGGCGCTGGGGCAGCAGGACACGACGGAGGACGACATCAACAGCGTCGTGTCGCAGCTCAGCCCCTTCGGCGGCGACAACCGCGCGGGCATTGAGCGGACGCTGCATCGCATCGCCGGCATGCGGAACCGGAACGGCAAGGTGATCGGGCTGACGCTCCGCGTGGGAAGGGCCGTCTTCGGCACCAGCAAGATCATCGAGGACTTGGTTCTGTCCGGGAGGAGCATCCTGATGCTCGGACGGCCGGGCGTCGGCAAGACGACAATGCTGCGCGAGGTGGCCCGCGTGCTGGCCGACCACGCCCACAAGCGCGTCGTCATCGTCGACACGTCCAACGAGATCGCGGGGGACGGCGACGTGCCGCATCCGGGCATCGGCCGCGCGCGCCGTATGCAGGTGACGACGCCCTCCGAGCAGCACGCTGTGATGATCGAGGCGGTTGAGAACCACATGCCGGAGGTCATCGTCATCGACGAGATGGGCACGGAGGCGGAGGCCTCCGCGGCCCGCACTATCGCCGAGCGCGGCGTGCAGCTCGTCGCGACGGCCCACGGGAACAGCTTGGACAACCTGTTGATGAACCCCACGCTGGCCGACCTGCTCGGCGGCGTGCAGACGGTCACCTTGGGCGACGAGGAAGCGAGGCGGCGAGGAACGCGCAAGAGTGTGCTCGAGCGCAAGGCGCCGCCGTCATTCGATGCATTGGTGGAGATTCAGACGTGGGACCGGGTGGCCGTGCACGAGGAGATCGCGAGCACGGTCGACACGCTGCTACGCGGCTTCCCGGTGGCGCCGGAGCAGCGTCGTTTGACCGCGGCCGGCGCTGTTGAGCGCAGCGTCGGCGAGCCCATCCACCTCGCCTCCGCGGGCAGGCCGCAGCAATTCGGCGGGTTTGGCAGGGGAGGCGGGATGCGCCGCACGGAGGCACCTCCGTCACGGGTGGCGTCGTACACTCCCCCGGCGAGCCCCTCGGGCGCCGGCCCCGCGCGGTTGATGGCTGGCAGCCCGTCACGCCCCTTGCGGGACGGGCCTCCCCTGCGTGAGTCGGCGGCGGACATCGTCGGCAAGAGCACCAAGGTCTTCTCCTACGGCGTGAACCGGGACCGGCTGCTGGAGACGGCCCGGACCTTGGGAATCGGCGCGGAGGTCACGACCGCCGTGCAGGAAGCCGACATGGTGCTGACCACCAAAGTGCACTACCGCAAGCGCGGCGAGTCGCTGCAGTACGCGCAGGAGAAGGGACTTCCCATCTACGTCCTGCGCAAGAACTCGCAGGTGCAGATGGAGCAGTTCCTCAAGTCGCTGAGCGCGGGATGGGGCGGCGACGGCCGTCAGCGCATCGCGGAGGCGATGGAGGAGACGGAGGATGCCGTGGTGCAGGTCATCGACGGCGGCCCGTCGGTCGAGCTCTCGCCGCAGTCGTCGTACATCCGGCGCTTGCAGCACCAGCTCGCCGAGCGATACAACCTCGGCTCCGCCAGCCTTGGACGCGAGCCGCAGCGCCGCGTTGTCATCTTTCACCCGTAGGCCCGAAAGGAGCGTCAAATGGCCGGATCACTCTTCATAACCTTTGAGGGCGGAGAGGCCACAGGCAAGTCCACGCAGGTGCGCACTGTTTCCTCCCAACTCCGCGCCGCCGGTCACCGTGTCGTCACCGTTGCGGAGCCGGGCGGCACCGAGCTCGGAACGCGCTTGCGGCGGCTGGTCAAACACGGCCGGATGCCCATCGGCGCGCGGGCGGAGGCGCTGCTCTTCGTTGCCGCGCGGGCCCAGCTCACCGAGGAGGTCATCGCGCCCGCGCTGGAGGAAGGTGCCGTGGTCGTTTCCGACCGCTTCGGCGACTCGACGCTGGCATACCAGGGCTACGGGCGCGGACTCGACGTCGAGGAGCTGCGCGGGCTTAACGAGGCGGCTACCGGAGGGCTGCGGCCGGACCTGACCATCCTGCTCGACCTGCCGGTGGGCGTTGCGCTCATGCGCCGCGCTCCCCGTGGCGGCGACCGGTTCGAGGCGGGGCTGGCGAGCGCGAATGAGGAGGACGTCGCCTTCCACATGCGCGTGCGTGAAGGCTTTCTGGCTCTCGCCGCCCAGGAGCCGGACCGCTGGCTCGTCGTCGACGCCACGCTGCCGCGGGGCGAGGTGGCGCGGCGGATCCGCGAGCGCGTGGCGGAGTTGCTGGCAGGGTAGGTATTCGGGCAATCGCCATAGGCGTCGCCAGATTGAGGGCCTGTAGGCCACTGATTTTGACACCCGCCACTCGTAATGCTAGTATTCGTCGCCTAGAAGCGGGTCTGTGCGCCGCTTCCCGAACTTGGGCGATGGACCAGCGCCCGAAGACCCCGAGAGGGGCATAGTCTGGGTCCGGAGGGACCTCCACATATGCCGGAAGGCAGCTTGGCCATTTACGTCGTCCTCCTCGTTATTGCGCTGGCCTTTTCCGCACTGTTCTCCTCCTCAGAGGCCATCCTTCTCTCCGTGCAACGTGTGCGCCTGCAGTACATGGTGCGCAGCAGGGTGCCCGGAGCGCGGGTTGTTGCCCGGCTCGTCGAAAACCCTCAGCGATTCCTGCCTACCATCCTGCTCGCCAACAACCTGACCAACACCGCCGCCGCGGCGCTGGGCACGGCTATCGCGGTGCAGTTAATCGGCGAGGGTGGGCTCGCGGTGGCGTCGGCAACGGCCGTCGTGACGGCGCTCCTGCTGGTCTTTGGCGAGACGGTCCCGAAGGCAATCGGTGTGCGACATGCGGAAAACCTGTCGCTGATCGTCGCGCCGCCGATCAGGGTGCTGGGACGGGTGCTGCTGCCCTTTGTGGTGGTGCTCAACTTCATCGTTGAGCTGGCGCTGAAACCCCTCGGCGGCTCCAGTGGACGGACGCGCATGACGGAGGGGGAGCTGCGCGCGATGATCTCGCAGGGGCGTGAGTCGGGCGCCGTCGCCTCTCGCGAGGCGCGCATTATGGAGCGCGTCCTGCGCTTCGCCGAGCACCAGGTGCGGGAGGTCATGGTCCCTCGCAACGAGATGATTCTGGTGGAAAAGGGGACGGAGCTCGGAGAGTTCCTCGCGCTGCTGGGGCGGCGGCCGCGCAGCCACTACCCCGTCTACGCCGGGAGCCCGGAGAACGTCGTTGGCGTGCTGAGCCTGCAGCAGGTACTCAGGGGACTGGCGCAGCACCAGATTGGCCTTGGAGGCGACGTGACGGTCCTCGCGCAGGCGCCGGTCTTTGTGCCGGACACCAAGCTCGCCTCGGAGCTGCTGGAAGAGATGCAGGAGGCGGACGACTCGGCGGCCATCGCCGTCGACCAGTTCGGCGTCGTCGCCGGCCTTGTCACCATCGTCATGCTGGGCGAGGAGGTGATGGGGCCGCTGGAGTTCACAGGCGACATCGAGGACGAAGAGGAAGACGTGGAGGCGCTCGACGAGGTGACCTTCGCCGTCGATGGCGCCCTGCGCCTGCATGAGCTCATGGAGCGCATGGGCCTGGACCTGCCTGAGGGCGAGTACGAGACGGTGGCCGGCTTCCTGCTGGAGCGAATCGGCAACATTCCGCAAGAGGGGCAGCAGTACCAGTTCGGCAACGTGAACTTCACCATCACGGAGATGAACGGGCTTAGGGTGGAAAGGGTGCGCATCCACTACATCACGCCCGTGGGCGCGGAGGATCCGCTGTCCCCCGAGGACCGGTGATGCCGATGCTGCCGCAGGCGGTGGCCCGGCAGGTGGACGCCGCGGGCCTCTCCGGCGCAACGCTCGTTGCGGCGGTGTCCGGCGGCCCTGACTCCCTCGCGCTGCTCCATGCGCTCCACTGCCTCGCGGACTCCTATGCACTCTCCCTGCACGTCGCGCACGTCGACCATGGACTGCGCCCGTCGTCCGGGCAGGACGCCGAGTTCGTCCGCGAACACGCGGAGGCGCTGGGCCTGCCGTGCACCGTCGTGGCCGTCGATGTACCGCGCCGCGGCGATGGTTCGTTCTCCGAGTCCGCTGCCCGCGACGCCCGCTACCGCGCACTTGTCCGTGTCGCCGAAGTCGAAGGCGCCGCGGCAATCGCCACCGGGCACACGCTGGACGACCAGGCGGAGACGGTGCTGCTGCACGCGGTGAGGGGCTCGGGGCTGGCGGGACTGCGCGCCATGAGCGTGCTGAGCGACGCCCCTGTCGATGGGAGCCCGTCGCGTATCTTTCGCCCGCTCTTGGGCGTCCGACGCAGCGAGACCCTCGCCTACTGCCGCGAGCTGGGCCTGTCGCCGCTGGAGGACGAGACCAACAGCGACGCCCGCATCCCACGAAACTTGCTCCGGCTGGAGGTCATGCCGCTGCTGCAGCGGCTGAACCCCCACGCCGCAGGGGCGCTGGTCCGCTTGGCCGCGAACGCAGGCAACGCACAGGACTTCCTTGACGCCGCGCTGGACGCCGAGTGGCCGTCTCTGGCGGTGGCTAGCGAGGGCGCGGTTGCTCTGGACCGCGAGGGGCTGCGCGTGCTGCATCCCGCTCTCCAAGCGCTCGCGGTTCGCCGTGCCTGTGACGAGGTTGGGGTGGCAGCGACCCTTGACGCTGTGCACGTCGAGACCACGATGCGGCTCGCTGAGGGGCCCGCGGGCCGGGAGGTGCCGCTCCCCGGCGGTGTCCGTGCCGAGGCCCGCCGCGACACCCTCGTGTTCCATGCGCCGGGAGCGCCCCCATTGCCACCTCTGGAGGGGGAGCACGCGCTCTTTGTACCTGGCGTTTCGGCGGTTCGGGGCTGGCGCGTCGAGACGCTGCTCGTCCCGATGCCGAGCGCCCTGGAATCTCTCCCCTTCACCGCCTTCCTGGACGCGGACGCCCTCGGCGGCGAGCTCAGTTTGCGGGCGCGACGGCCTGGCGACCGCATTCAGCCGTTGGGAATGGCAGAGGGTAGTCGCAAGCTGCAGGACTATCTCGTGGACGCGCATGTGCCTCGGCGGGAGCGTGACGCCGTGCCGCTGTTGGTGTCGCCGAGGGGTGTCGCATGGGTCGTGGGGCACGCCATCGCGCACTGGGCGCGGGTAACGCCGGACACGGTAAGCGTGCTGAGCGTCGAGGTATCGCGTGAGGGGACGGCGGGCTAGGCCAGTCCGTTCAGCTCCGCCGCGAGGTCGAGGTCCTTCTGGCTGATGCCGCCCGACGAGTGCGTGGACAGCGTGACCGTCACTCGTTTGTAGCCGACGGCCATGTCCGGGTGGTGGTCGGCGGCCTCCGCCGCTTCCGCAGCGCCGTTCACGAAGGCGATGCCTTCCATGTAAGCCGGGAAGGTGTAGGCCTTGGTGATGGCGTCGCCCTCACGGCTCCAGCCTTCCAGCCCGGCCAGACCCGCCGCGACCGCTTCGTCGCTCAGTCGTACGTCGCTTGCCATAACTGTCCTCTCCCGCACCTACGCGATCGGATGCTCGCGCACCATGCCCTCGCCCAGGATGCCCTCCAGCCGCTCGTAGAGATCCTGACAGCCGTGTGCCTTCATGGAGGCGTCCAGCCGCACAGTCTTGCCGTTGGTCAGCACCTCCAATAGAACCGGGTCCTCTCCCGGGAAGCTCATGAGGAGCTTGAACACCTCGCGCACCTTGTACGTATCCTCTTCCGGGTCTTCCGTCTCCTGCAACGAGAGCCGGAGCCACCGGGACGCGCCTCCGTTCCCGTTTGGCTCATGCGAGGCGCCGTTTTCGGCAGTCCCGTTGGCCCCGTTGGCCGCGGCCTCCGCGTGGTGGCCATTGCCGTTGGCGGCGATCGCCGTCTCGGCGTCATCGTCGTTCGCCGGGGGGTGTCTACCGGGGTGGGCTCGGCCGCGACGGGCGCGGGCGGAGCCGTGTGCCCGCTGTCGGGGCGCACTGCAGGCACGGTGATGCCCGACGGTTGCGGGGGCTCCTCCTCGACGGGCCCCTCGTCCCACGGTGCGTCTGCGGGCGCAGGAGGCTCGTCGCTTGTCGGGAGCACGAAGACGGCGGCGCGGTCGCAGACGATGGAGTGCTGGTCGCCCCGCATGCTGACCCGGCCGTTGACCCGCAGGAACTTGCCCTCCCGCCACAGGTCCTGGTTCTCCGAGTACGTCGCGCCGAAGGCGGCGACCTCCACGGCGCCGTCCATGAGCCGCAGCTCGACTGCGGCCGAGGCCGAGCCGTTTCTCGTGGTGAAGTAGCGGACGGAAGCCACCTGCCCGACGATCTCCACGCGCTTGTTGGCCTGCTCGCTCTCGATGTCCTGCACGGAGATGTAGGTGGTTCCGGGGTCGATCCCGGCCAGCATCTGCCCGAAGGGCGTCTCCGAGAATGTCACACCCATGAGCTCGCGCTCCCACCCGGCCTTTTCCCCCTTGCTGGCGTCGGCGGCGGGCGGGAGCTGCATCTCCGGCATCGGCGCGTCGACGGACTCGCCGAAGAGATCGAACATCGTGGTCTGGCCGCTGCGGCGCCGCTCGGCCTCCTGGTTCGCCAGCGCCATGATGCGGTCGAGGCCGGCCAGCAACGCGCCGCGACTAGCTTCCAGGGAGTCCAGGGCGCCGGCCTTGACCAGGCTCTCCATGACACGCTTGTTGAGGCCCTTCATGTCCGTCCGCCGGCAGAAGTCCTCGATGCCCCCGAAAGGCTCGCCGCCGCGTGAGTCGACGACGGCGCCGACGGCGGCCTCGCCCACGCCCTTGATGGCGCCGAGGCCGAAGCGGATTGCCTGCGGGCCGCCATGAGGGCCCTCGATGGTGAACTCAACATTGCTGTGATTCACGTCGGGCGGGCGCACGTCGATGCGCATCCGGTGGCATTCACCGATGGTCGCCGACATGCGGTCCGTGTTGCCGAGGCGCTGGTTCAGCACGGCCGTCATGTACTCCACGGGGTAGTTCGCCTTGAAGTAGGCCGTCCAGTACGCGATGAGGGCGTAGCTGACGGCGTGGGCCTTGTTGAAGGCGTATCCCGCGAAGGGCTCGATGAGCTGGAAGAGGTCCTCGGCCTCCTTCCGCGAGTACCCCCGCTCCACCGACCCCTTGATGAAGACCTCCTTCTCCTCCGCCATGATGGCGGCGACCTTCTTGCCCATCGCCTTGCGGAAGGCGTCAGCCTCTCCGAGCGTATACCCGGCGAACCGCTGGACGATGAGAAGCACCTGGTCCTGGTAGACGATGACGCCGTACGTCTCCTCCAGGAACTCCTTCACGTCTGGGTGGGGGTATTGGATTTCTTCCTCGCCGTGCTTGGCGCGGATGTACCGGTCGATGTGCTCCATGGGGCCGGGCCGGTAGAGGGCCACCATCGCCGCGATGTCCCGGAAGTCGTTGGGCTTCAGGTCGCGGATGTAGCGGCGCATGCCCGTGCCCTCGAGCTGGAACACGTCCGTCGTCTCCCCGCGTGAGAGCAGCTCGAAGGTCTTCTTGTCGTCCAGCGGAATCGACTGCAGGTCGAGCGCGGGCCCGCCGTTGGCCGCGACGAGGTCCATGGCCCGCCGCAGGATGGTCAGGTTCGCTAGGCCGAGGAAGTCCATCTTCAGCAGGCCCAGCTTCGCAATGGGGTCCATGGAGAACTGCGTCATCGGCGTGCCGCTCTCCTCGTCCCGGACGGGGCGCTGGAGGGGAATGTGCTCCTCCAGCGGGTCCGCGGAGATGACGACGCCCGCCGCGTGCGTGCTGACGTGATGGACGGTGCCCTCGATGCGCTGGGCGGTGGTGACGAGGTTGTTCAGGGTGTCGTCTGCGTCCTTGAGGTCGGCCAGCTCCAAGCTCTGCTCGACTGCCTCGGCGAGCGTGCCGGCGCGGGGCGGGATCAGCCGGGCCACGCGGTCGACGTCCGCGTACGGCAGGCCGAGTGCGCGGCCCACGTCGCGGACTGCGGCGCGGGGGCCCATGGTGCCGAACGTGATGATCTGCGCCACGTGGTCGCGCCCGTACTTGTCGACGACGTAGCGGATCACCTGGTCGCGCCGCTCGTCCTCGAAGTCCATGTCGATGTCGGGCATCTCCTTGCGCTCCATGTTCAGGAAGCGCTCGAAGACCAGATTGTACTCCAGCGGGTCGACGTCGGTGACGCCGAGGCAGAAGAGCACAAGGCTGGCCGCCGCGCTGCCCCGCACGCCGAAGAGGATGCCCTCCCGCCGCGAGAACGCGATGATGTCCCACACGACGAGGAAGTAGTTGGCGAACTGCGTGTGCTCGATGACCGAAAGCTCGTAGTCGAGGCGCTCCTGATAGCGCTTTGGCGCGCCGGGCCGCAGCCGCTCGAGGCCGTCGCGGCAGAGCCGCTCGAGGTACGCCTGCGGGTCGGAGCCGTCGGGCGTGGGGAACTGGGGCAGGCGGATGCGGTCGAAGTTGAGGCGGATGTCGCATGTGTCGGCGATGCGCTGCGTGTTCTCGACGGCCTCCGGGAAGTCCGGGAAGAGCTGGAGCATCTCTTCCGGGCTCTTGAGGTAGAAGGAGTCGCCGTGCATCTTCAGGCGCTTGCCGTCGTTGATGGTGGTGTTGGTGGAGATGCAGATGCGGATGTCCTGCATTGCCGCGTCGTGTTGGTGAACATAATGAAAATCGTTGGTGGCGGCCAGCGGGATGCCAAGCGTCCGGTTCAGCTCGATGAGCGAGGCATTGACGCGCTCCAACTCATCGAGGCCTGCGTGCCGCTGCAGCTCCAGGTAGAAGCTCTCCCCGTAGACCTCGCGGAACCAGTCGATGGAGGCGCGGGCCTCCTGCTCGCGGCCCTGCAGCGTGAGCTCGGCGAACTCGCCGCTCATGCAGCCGGAGAGGGCAATGATTCCGTTCCGGTAGCGGTTGAGCAGGTCGCGGTCGACGCGCGGCTTGTAGTAGAAGCCGTCGAGGTGCGAGCGCGTGACGAGCTGAATGAGGTTGCTGTAGCCGGTGTTGTCGCGCACGAGTAGCGTCAGGTGGTACGGGTTGCGGTCGGCCGCGGTGCGCGAGGTGTGGGAGCCCGGCGCCAGGTAGACTTCACACCCGAGGATGGGGTTGATGCCCGCCTCGCGGCAGGCCGAGTAGAAATCTACCGCCCCGTACATCACGCCGTGGTCAGTGATGCCGAGGGCATTCATCCCGAGCTCCTGACACCGCTGCACCATGGGGCCGATCCGGCTCAACCCATCAAGGAGACTGTACTCCGTATGGACGTGCAGGTGGGTGAACAAGGCTTGCCTCTGCAGTTGTTGGGGCCATTATGCGCCCGCCAGCGGGAGGCGGCAAGCCATCAAAATCGGGGAATTCACTCTTGATTTCGCAGGAAGCCCCGCGGGCTGCTACGGCCCGCGGGGCTCTTCAGTTTCACGCCATCGAGGCGAGGCCGATGCGGCTACTCGCCGCGCGCGCCCCCGCCCATCTCGATCTCCTGCGGGATGGTGGGGATGCGCGCCGCGATGACCGCCGGCGTGCCGTTCCGGACGTGCTCGAGGCCGCGGCGCAGCGCGGGCCCGACCTCCTCGGCGGTGGTGACCGTCTCGCCGTAGCCGTTCGCCGCCTCGGCCAGCTTGGCAAAGTCCGGCGGCGGGTCGAAGAGGCCGCCCTCGTAGCCGCCGCTCCGGACCGCCGCGCCCTCGGGGTACGTGCCCCGCAGCCCGCGCGTGCCTGTGCTGTAGGACGCGTTCACGAACACAACGGCCAGGTACGGGGCGCGGTGGTGGTTGGCCGCCCACAGCCCCGCAAGCGGCGTCCCGAACATGAAGTAGCCATCGCCCGACGCCAGCACGACGTCGCTGCTCGGCTTGGCAAGCTTGGCGCCGAAGGCCGCCGAGCTGCCCCAGCCGCCCGTGCTCCCGCCGCTCTTGAAGTACGTGCTCGGCTGCGAGCGCCCGTGGTACGCCTGCACGAAGGGCGTGTTGCTGAGGGCGTCGTCCAGCAGGATGGCGTCCGGCTCCATCACCTGCCCGAGCTGGTAGGCCACCCACCTCGGGTGCAGCGGCGACCGCTTGGACGCCTCTGCTGCGAGGTCCTCGTTGCGCTGTGCGATCTCAGCCTTGCGCTGCTCCAGCCGCGCGCGCCGGTCGGCGATGCGGTCCATGTCGCTCTTGGTCAGCAACCCCGTCGCGGCCTCGTAGATGGCCTCGGCGGCGCCGGTCACGCTGACGGGCAGCCACATGTCGGCGCGGTACTCCATCGTCTTGTAGCGAGACTGCACCGGGTCAGGGTCAACCCAGATCACCTTGGCGTCGGCGCTTGGGGCGTTCCGTCCCGGCGCGAAGGGCGACGGCGACTCGCACACTATGACGACGTCGGCGTCCGCGGCGTCCGGCCCGACGCCGTGCAGCGGGTGCGTGGTGGGGAAGTTCATCTTGTCCGTCTGCTGCTCCCGGACGGGGATCGCCAGCAGCTCCGCCAGCCGCACCAGCGCCTCGACCGACTCCGGATGCCTGCCCGACTTGGCAAGCGAGATGACGGGGTTGTTCGCTTTGACCAGCCACTCCGCCGCAGTCTTCGCGTCGCGAGGGTCCGGCCAGGCCGGCCGCGCGATGCCGAGCTGATCGCGCGTCGGGAAGCGTGTCGTGCCGGGCATCTGCTGCATGGCGACCTCGCGCGGCACCGTCATGTACACGGGCCCTTGCGGGTCGCTCATTGCTACCTGAAGGAGCCGGCTCACCATTAGGCCGGGGTTGTCGAGGGTCTCCAGCCGGTGGTCGTGCTTCGTGTACTGTCGGAGGATTTCGCCTTGGTCGCGGGGCTCCTGCACCCACTGGATGCTCGCGTCGCGGCCGCCGCGCATGGTGCCCGGGTAAGCGCGGGGCCCCGTGCCCGCGGTGATGAGCACCGGGTAGCCGCCGCGCCACGCGGTGTGGATGGCCGCGCCGTAGTTCAGCGTCCCAACGTCGACGTGGACGGCGGTGGCGGCGGGCTGCCCCGTGACCATCGCATTGCCCAGCGCCGCGTGCAGGGCCGCGCCCTCATGTGTCATCGTCACCAGCCGCGGCGACGGCCACTCGCGCTCGCGTGCCTTGGCCGCGCTCTCCTGGAAGAAGGCGATCTCCGATCCGGACACGAAAAAGAGGTTGTCAACGCCGCCCATCTTCATGGAGGCCATGATGGCGTCGGACCACTCTTCCGCGCCGTACTCCCCCCAAGTGGACTCGAAGGACCGTGGCTCGTTCGTCGTCATGGCGGACCTCCCTGTCGCGCTGCCTGCTCTGGCGGTGGCGCAAGGCTAGTGCGCGGGCATGGGGGTGTCAAGGAAAGGCCAGCCCAGTCGCCGGACGGCGCGTCGTCCGCTTCAGCAGTCGATGTGGCTGCCGCCCCTGCCCGCCTAGCCCCCCGCCTCCGTCGGCACCCACAGCACCGAGGAGATCTCGCTGAACTCCCGCCGGATTCTCGACCACGACCGCCCGGCGTCGTCGCTGCGGTACAGGTAACCGTAGCGGCTGCCGGCGAACGCAACATCGGGGTCCCACGGCTGCAGGTTGACCACCCACATCGCGGAGTTCGGCTCGTCCGGAAGTTCGACGGCCTCCCACGTCGAGCCCGTGTCGTCCGAGCGCATGAGCGCGCCCGTCAGGCCGGGCGTCGCGTCGCCAATGGTGAAGAAGACCGTCTTCCCGTCGGCCGGCGACGTGCTGAACCCCCTCGTGTACCGCAGCGGGAACTTGTCCGCGACGCCCACCGAGGTCCAGCTCTCGCCCTCGTCCTCCGTGAACCACGCGTCGTTGTTGACGACAGCGAACACGCGCTTGGGCGGCCCTTGCACGACTGCGACGCTGTGCAGGTCCATATTGGGGATCTCCTGCCCCACGCGGCTCCAGGTCTCGCCGCCGTCGGCGCTGTGCCGCAACCCGTCAACCTCGATCCCCGCCCAGACGCTCATCGGGTTGGCCGGGTCGATGGCGAATCCAGTTACCCGGGGCACGCCGACCGCCGGGCACTCTTCGGCGATGTCGGCCTGCTTCTGGCTCCACGTCGCCCCGCCGTCGTCCGAGCGGAAGATGGCGCACGGCGTCGGCGTGCCCGTGCCCGCAAACATGACGCTGGGGTTGCTGCGGTCGATGGCGACGCTCCACACGCAGTAGCCGTTGAGCTCGCAGTCCACGCGGCCCCATGTTTCGCCTGCGTCGGAGCTCCTGTAGAGGCCAAGGTCCGTGCCGCAGAACAGCTCGTGGGGGTTCTCCGGATGCACCGCAAGCGTGCGGACGATCGCGTCGGAGTGCATGCCCTGCCCGACGCTGGCCCGGGTCCACGTCTCGCCGCCGTCGGTGCTGCGGTGCACCCCCTGCCCCACCGAGCCTACCAGTACGGTTACGTTGTTGTTCATTGCGCCCCCTTTCACGGGATGCCCCGTGTTCCACTGCGCTGACGGCCCATTCCGGGCCTGTTGGCCGCATTGTAGCGTCTAAACCGGTGCTCGCCATCAGGACGTCGAGATCAAGGGGAGGTCGTTTCGTGGATGCCCCTTAGAGCCGGGCTATCAGTGCGTCGATCTGCTCCACGGTATTCATATCAGGCTCCCACGCCGCGACGAGGCCGTTCTCGTCGATGGCCACAGCGGGGCGGCGGCCCTCGGCGTTGTTGGCGACGTACCTCTCGGCCGTCGCCTCCGACATGCCGTATGCCATCCCGACGCTCCAGTCCGGGTCCAGCAGGACCGAGAAGGGCAGCCCCTCTTTCTCGATCCACGCCCGGGCGCTCTCGGCGTCCTTGTCGTTCATGCCGTAAACGACGATGTTCTTGTCGGCGAACTTGTCGGCGTTCTCCCGGTACCCGAGAGCCATCCGCGTTCAGTTGCCGCCGCCGGAGGAGGTGTAGAAGTACAGCACCACCTTCTTCCCCCTCAAGCCGCCGAGCGACACGGTGTTGCCGTAGCAGTCGTCGAGGGTGAAGTCCGGTGCGGGACTGCCGATTTCGAGCTTTGCCATGTGGACCTCCTTTGGAACAGTTCCCCTACCCCAGCAGCGAGACGATGATGTTCCCCATCTCCGTCGTGCCGACGACGCTGTCGCCCGGCGCCGCGATGTCCCCCGAGCGGTAGCCGTCGGCGAGCGCGCGGCTCACCGCGTCCTCGACGAGCGCCGCCGCCTCGTCCAGCCCCAGCGAGTACCGCAGCAGCATCGCCGTGCTCAGGATGCTCGCGATGGGATTCGCGATGCCCTGCCCGGCGATGTCCGGCGCGGTGCCGTGGATCGGCTCGTACAGCCCGAAGGCACGGCCCCCGGCCTCCGGCACGCCCGCCAGGCTCGCTGAGGGCAGCATGCCCATCGAGCCAGACAGGACCGCCGCCTCGTCCGTCAGGATGTCGCCGAAGGTGTTCTCGGCCACCATCACGTCGAATCGGTTGGGCTGCCGCACGAGCTGCATCGCGGCCGTGTCCACCAGCACGTGCTCCAGCTCCACGTCCGGGTACTCCTGTCCCATCTCCATGGCGATCTCCCGCCACAGCCGCGAGGACTCCAGCACGTTGGCCTTGTCGACGGAGGTCAGCTTCTTCCGCCGCATCCGCGCCAGCTCGAAGCCGACGCGCAGCACCCGCGAAATGAACTCCTCGCTGTAGTACATGGTGTCGACGCCCCGGCGGCCCCGGCTGTTGCTCCAGCGCTTCTTCGGCTTGCCGTAGTACAGCCCGCCTGTCAGCTCACGCACCACCACGAAGTTGACGCCTTCCAGCGCCGACGGCTTCAGCGTGCTCGCGTCGATGAGTTGCGGCACCACCTGCACCGGCCGCAGGTTCGCGAAGAGGTCCAGCCCCTGCCGGATGGCCAGCAGACCGTCCTCCGGGCGCGTCTTCGCCCGCGGGTCGTCCCACTTCGGCCCCCCGACCGCGCCGAAGAGCACCGCGTCCGCCGCCTTCGCCGTCCGCAGCGTCGAGTCCGGCAGCGCGTTCCCGTAGTCGTCGATGGCGTTGCCGCCGACGGCTCCGTGCTCGTAGCTGAACGTGTGTCCGAACCGTTCGCCGATGGCGTTGAGCACCCGCACGCTCTCGTTCGTGACCTCCGGCCCGATGCCGTCGCCCGGCAGCACTGCGATCTTGTAGTCCATGGGTTTCCGTCCTCCGTCATTCAGCTATGCCTGCCCACTCCCACCGTCATTCCGGCGAAGGCCGGAATCCAGGTGAGGGGCCTCCTCAACTCCCAATCGGGCGCTTGGCGGGCATCCCCGCCCGCCGAGGATATTTGTCCGGCGTCTCCGCAACCTTCTCCACCACGACCAGCGTCCGGCCGTCCTCCAGCCCCGGCGCGCCGACGGTGTGCACGACAGGCGCCGCGCCGCCGAGCGTGCGCACGGCCTCCGCCGCGCCGCTAACCTCCGCGTCCACGCCCGGCGACTTGTGCGCCACCAGCACGCCGCCGATGTGCAGGAAGGGCAACGTCAGCTCCGCCAGCGTCACCAGCTTGGCGACGCCCCGCGCCAGCACGGCGTCGAACGCGCCCCGCAGCGACGGCTCGCGGCCGAGGTCTTCGGCGCGCCCGTTGTGCACGGTCACGTCCGGCAACCCCAGCGCGTCCGCGAGCTCGCGCAGAAAGGCCGCCTTCTTGCCCGTCGCCTCCAGCAGCTCCATCCGCAGGCCGGGGAACGCGATCTTGAGCGGCACGCCCGGAAATCCCGCGCCGCTGCCGACGTCCAGCACGCGCCCGCCCCGCAGCGTCGCCTCCGGCAGCGCCGAAGCGACGGTCAGCGAGTCCAGGAAGTGCAGTGTCTCGACGGCCTTCGGCTCCGTGATGGCCGTCAGGTTCACGCGCCGGTTCGCGTCCAGCAGCAGCCGGGCGTACGCCGCGAACTGCTCCTCCTGCCTCGGGCTCAGCTCCACGCCGATGGCGCAAGCCCCCTCAACCAGCAGGCGCAGCTTGCTCCCGGCCTCCGTCTTCTGCATGGGGCCAGTATAGCAGGGCGAGCCGAGGCTTGTGGGCGGAAGACGCCCCCTGCCACCACGCCCTTGCGCTGGCGAACCGCCCGTCGCTACCCTCCCCGCATGAAAGGCGCAGCAGCCCCTGCGACCTTGAAGCGAGCGTCAGAATCCGGCTTCGGCCGTATGTGATTCGACTTGGAGAACGAATCGTATCTGAAACCGACTCTAACAGATACGATTCGTTTCGCAAAAAAATAAAAATTCCGCTTGCGTATCTGCGCAGATACGAATTGAGCGCACAAGTCAGCCCCCTTCCAGATACGATTCGAAATCCGAGGCGTGCCTCCAGCAACTATCTCCCGCCGCACATGCAAGTTAGATCGCCTCCCCCTTCCCCCATCGGCCACCCCCCGCTAAGCTGTGGGGCATGCCGTCGACGGGAGGGAGCATGGCCACGCGCCAGGTGGTCCGCGAGAACGCCGAGCTCGAGGCGGAGCTGCGCAAGCGGCTGCGCGGCGAGGTCCGCTTCGACCGGATGACCCGCGCCATCTACGCCACCGACGCCTCCATCTACCAGATGGACCCCGTCGGCGTCGTCTTCCCCATGGACGTGGAGGACGTGGTCAACACCGTCACCTTCTCGGCTGTCCACGGTGTCCCCGTGCTGCCGAGGGGCGGCGGCACCGGTCTGGCCGGGCAGACGGTCAACCACGCCATCGTCATGGACTTCTCCCGGCACATGAACCAGCTCATAGAGATGAACCCGGAGGAGGGCTGGGCGTGGGTGCAGCCCGGCATCGTCCTGGACCAGCTCAGCGCCCTCGGTGCGCCCCATGGGCTCAAGTTCGCGCCGGACCCCTCGACGACCAACCGGGGCAACATCGGCGGCGCCATCGGCAACAACTCCTGCGGCGCCCGCTCTATCGTCTACGGTAAAACCCTCGACCACGTCCTGGAGCTTGAGGTCGTCCTCGCCGACGGCACGGTGACCTCCTTCCGCGAGCTGACGCCCGAGGAGCTGGAGGCCAAGCTCGCGCTCCAGACCCTCGAGGGGCAGATCTACCGCGAGGCGCGCCGCATCGCCGCCGAGCAGGCCGAGGAGATCGACCGCCGCTACCCCAGGATTCAGCGGCGCGTCAGCGGCTACAACCTGGACGAGGTCCTTCGTGACCCCATGAACATGGCCAAGGTGGTAGTCGGCTCGGAGGGCACGCTGGTCACCTTCACCCGCGCCAAGGTGCGCATGGCCCCCCGCCCCAAGGCCGCCGCCCTCGCCGTCGTCCACTTCCACACCATCCTCGAGTCCTTCGAGGCGACGGTCGCCCTGCTCGACTCGGGCGCGTCGGCCATCGAGCAGATGGACAACACTATCGTCCGGCAGGGCCGCGCCCACCCCGGCCTCTCGCCGCGCATGGCCTTCGTCGAGGGCGACCCCGCGTCGATGCTCCTCGTCGAGGCGTCCGGCGACACGCCCGAGGAGGCCGAGGCTGGCCTCGAGCGCATCGCCCGCACCATCGAGCGACGTGGCCTCGGCTACCACACACTGAAGGTGACCGACCCGCGCCAGCAATCGACCATCTGGGCCGTACGCCGCGACGGCCTCGGCCTCATCATGTCCGTCGAGGGTACCGCCAAGCCGCTCCCCTTCGTCGAGGACACCGCCGTGCCGCCGGAGCGCCTGCCCGAGTACTTCCAGCGCTTCGACGAGATGGTGCGCGACGAGAAGACCACCGCCGCCTACTACGGCCACGCCAGTGTCGGCTGTATGCACATCCGCCCGTTGGTGGACATAAAGCAGCAGGAGGGCCTCGACCGCATGGTGCGCATCGCCGAGCGGGTGTCGGACCTCGTGCTCGAGTTCGGCGGCTCCCTCAGCGGCGAGCACGGCGACGGAATTGTCCGCGGCGTGTTCACGGAGAAGATGTTCGGCCCGCAGCTCTACGAGGCCTTCCGCGAGTTCAAGCGCGTCTTCGACCCGCAGGGCATCATGAACCCCAACAAGATCGTCGACTGCCCGCCCCTCGCCGAGAACCTCCGCTTCGACCCGACGTGGAAGCCCATGCAGCTCGAGACGTACTTCGACTTCTCGCGTGACGGCGGCATCGCGGAGCACGCCGAGATGTGCAACGGGCAGGGCGCGTGCCGGCAAACCTTCGGCGGGCAGATGTGCCCCTCCTACATGGCCACCCGCGACGAGGAGCATTCCACCCGCGGGCGCGCCAACGCGCTCCGCACCGTCTTCTCCGGCCTCGTCCCCCACTCCGAGTTCACCGGCGAGCGCCTCCACGAGGTCCTCAGCCTCTGCCTCGAGTGCAAGGGCTGCAAGTTCGAGTGCCCGTCGAGCGTCGACATGGCCAAGCTCAAGTACGAGTTCCTCGGCCACTACCACGCCGAGCACGGCTTCACCATGCGGGAGAAGCTCTTCGGCAACGTGCACAAGCTCAACCCCCTCGGCAACCGGCTCGCGCCCGTCCTGAACGTCGCGTCGAGCCTGCCCGGTGCCGGGCTCGGGCAGCGGCTGCTGGGCATCCACCCGAAGCGCCGGCTGCCAAAGTTCGCGGGCCGGACGTTCACGAGCTGGTTCCGGAAGCACAAGCGGGCTTCGACAAGCTCAGCCGGGACGGCTCCCCGTGGGAGGGTAGTGCTGTTCAACGACACCTACATGGAGGGCAACTACCCCGGCGTCGGCATCGCCGCGACCAGGCTGCTGGAGCGGCTTGGCTACAGCGTCGAGACGGCCCCCCGTTGGTGCTGCGGCCGCGCCATGATGTCCAAGGGCATGCTCCCCAAGTCCATCGAGCACGCCCGCCACAACGTCGACGTCCTCTTCCCCCTGGCCGACGCGGGCATCCCCATCGTCGGCACGGAGCCGTCCTGCCTGCTGACGCTGCGCGACGAGTACCTCGACCTGCTGCCGGACGATCCCCGCGCACAGGTCGTTGCCCGCCAGGCCGTGCTGCTCGATGAGCTCCTCGACCGCATCGCGAGTGAGGAGGGCGGTCTGCCGCTCGAGTTCCGGCCCCACGAAGGCAAAGTGCTCTTCCACGGCCACTGCCACCAGCGCGCCCTCGCCGGCGTCGATGCGTCGCTGGCCGCGCTGCGAAGCGTACCCGGCGCGCAGGTGGAGGTCCCGGACGTGGGCTGCTGCGGCATGGCCGGCGCCTTCGGCTACGAGAAGGAGCACTACGACGTGTCCATGACCATCGGCGAGCGCGCCCTCTTTCCGGCCGTGCGCCGGAACCCGGGTTCCGTCGTCGTCACGACCGGCGTGTCCTGCCGCCAGCAGGTCGAACACGGCACGGGCGTCGCGCCCCTGCACCTCGCCGAGTTTCTCGCCAACCAGCTCGTCGAGGAGTAGTCCAACCATGACCAACGGCCACGCCCATGAAGATGGGCGCACCCACGAGGAAGCCCACGCGGAAGCTCAGGCCGCCGCCGTCTCCCGCCTCGAAGAGGCCATCCATGACCTTACCCGCGCCATAGAGCGTGACCCGGACGACGCCGACGCCTACTACCGCCGCGGTGTCGCGTACGGGCAGATGGCCGCACACCTTGAGGCTCTCCGCGACTTCAACCAGGTCGTGCGGCTTCGGCCGGTGTCGGCCGAGGCCTACTACAACCGGGGCATGGCGCACACGTCGCTGCACCAGCCCCTGCAGGCCATCGACGACTACACGCGGGCCGTCGAGCTGGACCCCGGCCACCGCGATGCCCACAACAACCGCGCGGCCTCGTACATCGAGCTGCGTCGCGCCGAAGAGGCCCTGCCCGACCTGTCCCGTGCGCTGGAAATCGACCCGGAATCGGCGTCGGCGTACGCGCTGCGGGCCATGGCCCACGTCCTGTTGGGCAACGATGGGGATAGCCGGGAGGACAAGCGGCGTGCGGTGGCGCTCGGCTTCGACGCCAACGCGCTCGAGTACCTGGTGCTCCGGGCGCAGCAGCAGCGAGCCCCGGACAGGGGCGTCTAAGGCAACGGAGGAGGCACGGCATGGCGAAGAGCTCCAACCCAATACGGTTCGGCATCAACCCGCGCAACATCCCGTACGAGCGCGTCGTGTCCGTGGCGCAGGCCGCCGAGGCGGCCGGGTTCGACGTCATCTCCTTCAGCGACCGTCCTCCGGAGCCGAGCATGGAGGGCTGGACGCTCGCGACGGCCGTCGCCGTGCAGACGCAGCGTATCGCCGTCACACACTCGACGCTGAACGTGCCCTTCCGCAACCCTGCGCTGTTGGCCAAGATGGCCTCGACGCTCGACGTAATGACCGGTGGCGGGCGCGTCATCCTTACGCTCGGCGCCGGCGGGCAGGAAACGCACTACCGCACCTACGGCATCGACTTCGGCTCGCCGGGCGAGCGGGTGACTGATCTGGAGGACGCCATCGCCATCATGCGCGGACTGTGGGGCAACGAGAGCTTCTCCTACGAGGGGAGGCAGTTCTCCGTCGAGGAGTGCTCGGCGCCGCCGGCCCCCCTGGGCCCCATCCCCATCATCATCGGTGCCGGCGGGCCTCGGATGCTCCGCTACACCGGCGCCCACGCGGAGGGCTGGATCAAGAACGGCGGCTGGCCGGAAAGCCACGAGCAGTACCTAAGCCTCCTCGGGCCAATCGAGGCCGCTGCAGAGGCTGCGGGCCGCGACCCGAGCACGGTATACCGGGTGCTCAACGGCACCGGCTACATCGGCGACGAGGACCCGGACACCGTCGTGCCGCAGACCTTTGGGCGGCGAGGCGGGCTCATGGGCAACGCCGACAAGATCCTCGCCACCATCGATGAGTTCGTTGAGCTGGGAGCAGACACCTTCCACCTGCAGTTCCCCAACGACATCCTGGAGGAGCAGGTGGCAAGGTTCGGCGAGGAGGTCATCGCGAAGGTGAGAGGCTAAAGGGCGTCCGTTCGCCCTGAGGGAAATCGAAGGGTGAACGGTGACCTACCGAGTCGGCTCCTGGAATCGCCCCTGGTAGCCCTCGGTCACGGGCTGCGCCAGCCTGAAGAACGCGACCTGCAGCAGCCGGGCGTTGCGCGAGACGGTGAAGCCTCCGGTGTGGTAGACCACAAGCAAGGCCTGATACACACCGCGAAACCCCGCGTCGCCAATGCCCCCGTGGACGGCAACGCCTGATCGCAGCAGACTCGACCGCGTCTGCCCGATTGTCATAACGTCAAGCGGGAGCGAGACCACCTCGTTGAAGGTGATGCGGTACGCGCCCGTGTTGAGGTGCAGCAGGCCGTCGGCGCCGAAGGGCAGGGGCTCGGCCTCCGCCAGCCGCCGCTGGGCGTTGGTCTCACCGATGACGCCCGGCTCGGTGAAGGCGGCCACCCCGGCCAACGTCAGGTCGAAGCCGTTGGGTTGAAGCTGCGCGGCAAGGTCGACGTAGCCTTGTATCAGCGGCGGGTCGGCCTCCAGCAGCTCGGCAATCGTCGCGCGGTCTAGGGCGTAGGTCATCATGGGTGGGCCTCCAGTTCGACGCCATCCGGTCCGGTGCGCACGGCAACACTTCCCCAGGGGTTGTGAGCGGTTGGCGGCATTGGAGCACACCCACCTGACGCGACGCTAGGCGAGCGGGAAGCGGGTTGGCGGCAAAATGAGCGAGGGCCCGCGGGGGACTGATCCTCGCGAGCCCTCAGACTGGACACAACGCGGATGTTGGCTACTCCGGCGGGTTCTGCACGTCCTCCAGCTCCCGCATCAGCAGGAAGGCCTCCAGCAGCAGCCGCTCCGAGCGCACGAATGCCTCTTCCATGCGGTCGCGGTGCAGCGCGATCAGATCATCAGAGAGACCCTGCCGCATGTCCCGGAATTGCTGGAACTGCTGGAAGAACCGCTCCTGCATGGCGGCCCGCCGTTCGGAACCGTGGCCGGTCCAAGGCCGCACGAACCTGCCCTCATGCCTGAAGCGGCGCGGCCTTTCCTCGATACTCAGCGTGCCCTCGATGACCATGTCGGGCGACAGTCCATAGCCCATCCCCCTGGGGCCGGAGAGCCCAACGGAACCCGAGGACCGTTTGCCGTGGGCGGATAGCCGACCGCCCATTAGGGACACACACTCGTTCATGTGCTCCGCCAGGCGTTGCGTGACCTCGTCGACGACGACGGGGTCGCTGCCCATCTCGGCGAGCTTGGCGGCCTCCTCCGTGCGCTCCCCCGCGAGCCGGGCGTGCAGGTCCGCCTTGCCGCCGCGGGTGAAGACCACGACCAGCATGACGCGCTCCCGCGTTTGCTTGACGGGATAGAGGGTGTCGCCGGGTACGCTGTCCTGCGCGGCAGTCGCCGTGGTCCACCCGCCGAATAGGAGCACCAGCAGGCCGACGGCCGCCAGCACCCACGACCGCCGGAGTATGCGCCACGGGCCCCGTTCCCTGCGCTTGCGGCGCCCCTCCATCGCTGTCCATGCGTCCGTGATGGCGCCGAGGCCCGCCCGCTGCGCCTCCGGTGAGGGGTGCACGCTGCCTGCGGTCTCCTGCGTCTCCAGGGCCATGTTCAGCAGTGGGGCGAGCTCGCCCGAGATCTCGGGGTAGCGCTCCAGACACTCCTCAAGCGTGCTGCCCTTGTCGATGAGTTCGAGGCAGTCGTTAAGGGCTTCGGTGACTCGCATGTCGCTTGTGCTCATGGCGCAACCTCCGCGGAGGCCTGGGGTGCCAGGAGGCGTCGAAGGGCCCCGAGCGCCGAATGTTGGAGCGCCTTAATGGCGTTTTCGTTCCGGCCCATGACGGCCGCGGTCTCAGCCAATGAGAGGCCGGCGAGGAATCGGAGCTCGATAACCTGCCGTTGGAGCTTCGTTACCTTGTCTAGCGCTTCGCGGAGCGCTTCCATATCTAGCGACACCATCGCCTGCTCCTCAACGTTGTCGTCGCCGGCTACGGAGAGGGCGTCGTCTATGGGAGCGGGCGGGCCGGACGTGGCGGCAGCGGCAGTCTTGTAGTGCCGCGCGCGGTCGATAACCAGATTGTGGGCAATGCGGAACAGCCAGGCCGCGAAGGGCGGCCCGGTGAACTTGAACTTGTTCAGTGAGTTAAGCGCTTTCAAGAAGACCTCTTGCGTGATGTCCTCTGCCTCTGCTCCCTGTCCAACCCTGGCTGCGGCGTAACGGTACACCCTCAGGTAGTACGCCTCATACACCTGCCCAAAGGCTGATAGGTTTCCCTCCTGTGCTGACCGCACAAGGGTCTCAGTGTCCTGCACACGGCCTCCGCAGTCGGTTCATCAGGCTGCGCTGAATCTCGCTGGCCCTGTGCAATCACTATAACGGGTTGGGTGCGGGTTTGGTGAGCACCCGGTTTGGGGCAATCTTCTTCGATGACGTGATACCATGCAGGCCAGACTCGGAAGGACTTGTCTATGAGCATCCTGGAGCATGAGCAACCCACGACAGCCGCGATGCCCTACTCGCTGCGGCCCATGCTGCCCGACGACGCGCAGGCGGTCGCCGATATCGAGCGGGAGGCGTTCCCGACAACGTGGCCGCCGACGCCGTTCCGGAAAGAGTTACATAATCGATTGGCGCGCTACCTCGTGTCCTACCGCCCGTCGGCAGACGTCGACGCCGAGGAAATGGAGCGCGTGCGCGAGGAGCCGGCTCCGACCACCTCGCTGCTGTCGCGGCTGCTGCAGGGGCTGTGGCCTCGGATCGGCCGTCAGCCCGTCGAGGGCGGCGGTCCCCGGCAGATCATCCCCGGGTACGTGGGCATGTGGTTCATGGCGGACGAGGCACACATCACCGCCATCGCTGTCAGGGAGGCTTACCGCGGCAGAGGCATCGGCGAGCTGCTGCTCATCGGCAGCGTCGAGCTGTCCATCCTCCGCAAGGCCCGGGAGGTTACGCTGGAAGTCCGCGTCACCAATGACCTGGCGCAGGCACTCTACAGAAAGTACGGGTTTGAGACCGTCGGCGTCAGAAAACGCTACTACACGGATAACAACGAAGATGCTTACATAATGACGACGGGCGCGATCCAGTCGGCGGAGTACCGGCAGGAACTGGACGCGAGGGTACGCGAGCATGCGCGCCGGTGGGGCGATTCGGAGCGCGTGCTGACGCTGTAACGGCGAGGAATTGCGGCGCGGGAGAGCGCCCTGCAAAAAGGATCCTTCGTTGAAGGCAGATGTGACAAACCTCTTGAATGTCACAAGGCACGAACCGATTGTCACAACAGGCTTCCCAGTCCCCATTCAATCGCAGTCGTTGTCAAGCATTAACGAATGTCGAATGTTTGTATCTGCTTCATGCTTGACAAGCGCGGGTTGTTGCCCCTAGACTCGTTGTCTGTGAGACCGGTGGAGTCTGATGCGCTTTAACGTTGCACAAATGTTGCAGGAGCCCATCGGATCAACCCGGTGGCACAAGGTCCAGGAAGCAAGGGCTTCCTGGGAGGGTCTGCAAGCACGGCATCTGGAGGGCTGGCTCAAGTTCACGCGAACAGATATGGGCATATGGGTGCTGGGACGTCTCACGGCAGAGGTTTCAGCCGAGTGCAGCCGGTGCCTGGCCGATATTGAGGAGCCTCTGGGTACGGAGATAAGCGAGCAGTTTTACCCGACCGTGGATATCTCGACCGGAACGGCCATAGCCACTGAACTGGTAGAAGATGAGGCGTTCCGGATAGACGCGACGAATGAACTAGACGTCAGAGAGGCGCTCAGGCAGAACCTGATAACCAGCCTACCCATGAAGCCTCTCTGCAAACCTGAGTGCGCAGGCATTTGCCCCGAGTGTGGTGTCAATCGCAACGAGAGCAAGTGTCAGTGCGGGGAAGACATAAGGGATCCCCGCTGGGCGCGATTGTACGAGTTGCTTCCCTCCACGGATCCGGGGGTTGAGAGAGGGCGATAGTGGGAGCGCAACCCAAGAAACAGCTGTCCAAGTCCAAGCAGCGGTCGCGATCGTCACATTTCAAAGCCGCTACGCATGGGCTCTCCTTTTGCTCACACTGTCACAGCCCCAAGCTGCCGCACAGGGTATGCCCGTCTTGCGGGTACTACCGTGACCGAGAGGTCATCTCCGTCTCCGGCCTTGAGCGTGGCTAGTCCCTACCAAGATTGTCTCATTTGTCACGGACTGATGTAGGGCAACAGGCCGCAGGGTCTTGTTGAGGGAAAGGGAGACATAGATGAGTGGCACAATTGAAAGTGACGTCTCAACCCCCAAGGTAGCCTACGTTTTCCCCGGACAGGGAACCCAGCACGTGGGTATGGGCAAGGACCTCTATGATGAGTCACCCGTTGCCCGCAGGCTGCTGGACGAAGTAGATGAAGCACTCAATCGACCGCTTACCAAGTTGATGTTTGAGGGACCCCAGGAGGAGCTGAACCTCACCATCAACGCCCAACCTGCAATTCTCGCCACCAGCTTGGCCTTCCTGAGAGCATCGCAGGAAATTGCCGGGCCGGAGCACCTGCCCACCCCCGATTTCGCAGCCGGCCACAGCGTCGGCGAGTATTCGGCCTTGGCGGCCGCAGGAGTCCTCGGCATTCCCGACGCCGTACGGCTTGTGCAGGAACGGGGACGTCTCATGCACGAGACGGCTCAGAAACAGCAGGGTGGCATGGCGGCCGTCCTCGGCCTGGACGAGCTAACGGTTGAGGAGATATGCCGGGAGACCGGCGCCTACATCTCCAACATCAACGCCTCTGACCAGGTCGTGATAGCAGGCGAGAAGATAGCGCTGGCCCGTGCCATGGACCTCGCCAGCGTTCGCGGAGCCAAGCGGCTCATCAGTCTGCAGGTCAGCGGAGCCTTCCACACCGACCTTATGCGGCCGGCCGTCGCGGGCATGGAGCAGGCGGTGGCCCTGGCCAACTTCAGCGACGCCAACGTCCCCATCATCGCCAATTGTGACGCCACACCCATCACCATGCGGGAAGACATCAAGAACGAGCTGCTGGAGCAGTTGTGCGGCTGCGTGCAGTGGCGCCGCTCTGTATCCTACCTGTGGAATGCCGGCGTGACACAGTTCTACGAAATCGGTCCTGGCAAGGTGCTGTCCGGCCTCATTCGGCGCACTTGCCCGGATGCGCAGGTCACCGGTGTCAACGACGCCAAGAGCCTGCTGTCGCTTGCGGGGTAATCGCCGTGACGTCACTCGCACCGTTTCAAACAATAGAGCCGGTAGACGAGGAAGAGCAGGAAGACGAGGAGTGGAGCTGTTCCTCCCTCCCGCCGAGGCGCAGAGGCCGCGCCTTGGCCTTTCAGGCCCTCTTCGAATTGGACGCCACGCGCCACAACGCAGATGATGTTCTGGACGCTCTGCTGGAGGACAGCGACCTGGGCGCTTCCCGTGAGGAGTTCACCCGCGGGCTGGTTGCGGGTGTGCAGGAGCACAGCAAGGACCTGGACGCCCAGATCCAGCGGTTCGCGCCGGCGTGGCCCGTGGAACAACTTTCACTGGTTGACCGGTGCCTGCTGCGATTGGCCGTATTTGAGCTAACCGTGGAGCGCGACACGTCCCCTAAGATTGTGATAAATGAAGCGGTGGAGCTCGCCAAGCTCTTCGGCGGCGAGAGTTCCCCGCGGTTTATCAATGGAGTGTTGGGATCCTTGCATGACGCTATGCAGGGAGAACCCAAAGGTTAGATAACGAGGAGGAATGACCCATGGCTACCGTGGAAGAGCGCGTCAAGAGTCTGGTGGCCGACAGGCTTGGGGTGAGCGAGGACCAGGTGAAGCCCGACGCTTCCTTCACCGAGGACCTCAACGCTGACTCACTGGACCTTGTCGAGCTCATCATGGCTTTCGAGGAAGAGTTCTCGGACGACGACAACACCCTCGAGATCTCTGACGAAGACGCCGAGCAAATCCGCACGGTACAGAATGCCGTCGACTTCCTGAAGTCCAAGGGCGCCCAGGACTCGTAGGGCGCGCGCACCCACGGAAGCAGCTCCAGGCCAGGGCTTTTCGCACTGATCGGAAAGCTCTGGCTTGTGTTTATTCCCCCTAGTCTCTCATTGTGCCGCCAAGCTGCGGCGTGGTATATTGCCCACGTTCTTGCGGCAGGGTACGCAATCTCCACGAGGTCTATTCCCGTTGAGCAGAGTTGAGGCGGCGCCTTGGGGGTCACTCGATATTGCCAAGGCGCTGACCATCGTCGTCCTGGGCGGCATCGCGCTGGTCGGCGTGGCTTGGTGGCTCCGCTCGGTGGACGCCTTTGGGGAGCTTGCCACAATCCTGCTGACGTCGGCGGCGCTGCAAGGGCTGATGCTCCTGGCAGCCCTGCGGTTTACCATAGGCAAATACAGCGCGACGTCCGAGCAACTGGGGTTCTGCCGTTCGGAGGGCCTTGCCGGGTGGCTGGTCCCCTTCATCGGCCTGACAGCCAGCCTCCTGCTGACGGCGGCCTACGTGCTGGTGGTGGAGGAGCTTGGCTGGACGTCCCTGACGCCCCCGGAGTTGCCGGCAGCGGTCCGGGCAGCCGAGGGCTTCGCGCGGCTGGCGGCGGCCTTCGTGGTCATTGTGGTCGGGCCGGTTGCGGAGGAGACTTTCTTCCGCGGGTTCGTCTTTCAGGGCCTGCGACGGAAGTTTGGGCTCATAGGCGCGGCAGCGCTGTCGTCGGCTTTCTTCGCCGCGGCGCACGGCGACGTCGGGCTGCTGGCGCCGGCCTTCATGTCCGGCTTGATACTGACGTGGGTCTTTGTGCGGACGCGGTGCCTTGGCCCCGCAATCCTGGCACACAGCCTGCAGAACTTCCTCGCCTTTATTGCGGTCTTCTAGGGGTGTGCATGGGCTGGCAAGCGCTGGAAAAGAGTCTGAAACGGACCGGGGCGGGCGACCCAACGAGGGTGGTGCCATTCCTCACCGTCGGCTTTCCAGACATAGACGCCACGATGGCCGTGGTGCCCGCCTTGGAGCGGGCCGGCGCCGCCGCACTCGAGCTGGGCGTGCCCTTCAGCGACCCGCTTGCCGAGGGCCCGACGATCCAGCGTTCCAGCGAAGGGGCGCTCGCGCAGGGCGTAACCCTGTCGAGCTGCATCTCGACGGCTGGAGCGCTCCGAGAGAAGGGCGTCGCGATGCCAATGGTGCTGATGGGCTACTACAACCCGTTCCTAGCGTATGGCCTGGACCGGTTGGTCGCCGACGCTGCGTCAGTGGGAGTTGACGGCTTTATCGTGCCCGACCTGCCGGTGGAGGAGCATGAGCCGTTCCTGGAGGCCTGCCTGCGCCGGGAATTGGGCCTCGTGCCGCTGCTGGCGCCCACGAGCACGGACGACCGCATCGACGCGGCATGCGCATCCGCCCACGGCTTCATCTACTGTGTCAGCCTGCTGGGCGTAACGGGCGCTCGCGACCAGCCGCTGCCGGAAGCCGCGTCCCTCATCAGCCGCGTCCGCAGCCGCACGGACACCCCCCTCGCCGTCGGCTTCGGCATCTCGCGGAAGGCGCAGGTGGACGCGCTCCCGGACGAGGTGGACGCCGTCGTCGTCGGCAGCGCGCTCGTTGACCTCGTCGCGTCGTCGGCGCCCGGCGAGCGTGAGGCAAGGGTGCACGAGTTCCTGACGGGCCTCGGGGCCGCGAGCGGCCAAGGGCCGGGGCAGTAAGGAGAGCTGCGTCCATGGTGATGATGTGCAGGGGCTTCCGGGGAGCGACGACGGTGTCCGAAAACACCGAGGCCGCCATTGCGGAGGCGACGGAGGAGATGCTCAGGGCGTTAGTGGAAGCCAACGGCTTGGAGCCGGAGTACATCGCCGCGGCCTGGTTCACGACAACCCCTGACCTGAATGCCTCATTCCCCGCGACAGCCGCCCGGCGTCAACTGGGCTGGACGGGCGTCGCCCTGATGAACAGTCACGAGATCAACGTGCCGGGCGGACTGCCGATGTGCATTCGTGTCATGCTGCTGGTCAACACCGAGAAGAGCCAGGACGAGATCCAGAACGTCTACCTGCGCGGGGCCGTCAACCTCCGCCAGCGTGACGGCCGCGACAGCTAGCCTCGTTGCGCCAGGCCCAACTTCCTCCATGCGATAGCCGGAAAGAAACCCGACCACTACCAACGGTACCAACTGGCCATCGTTGACAGATTGGTGCGTCCTTGGTAGACTTGCCGAGTCATTTGCTCTCAAAGCAGTACCTGTGTGCTGTCTCCGTGGCTGGCGCCTACTTTCGGTCAAGAGGGAGGGCTTGTTCATGGCAATGGAGAGTCGTATAGAGGTCTGTGCCCATCATTGGGTAATAGACTCGCCAAACGGGCCCACCAGCAGCGGCGTCTGCAAGCTCTGTGGCGCCAGACAAGACTTCGTTAATTCCATTGGTTCCGTAGGCTGGGAAAAGGTCACCTCCTACGGCCGCTCCCTGAACCACATGTCTGCTCCCCCCTCAGCCAAGGCGCTTCACGACGACTAGCCGGCCCTCTCCGTCCACTTATCCTGCCACCTACCAGTGGGTCGTGTGCTGATGCTTCCCGTCGAGCGGCTCATCCGAGACACCATCAATGCCGAGGGCCCCATCCCCTTCTCGCGATTCATGGAGCTCACTCTCTACTCTCCCGACGGCGGCTACTACCGCAACGCAAGTCCCGTCGGCGCGTCAGGTGACTACTACACGAGCCCGACGGCACACCCGCTCTTCGGCACACTGCTCGCCGCGCAGCTGTGCCAGATGTGGGAGGCCCTCGGCCGGCCCGATCCCTTCACCGTCCTGGAGCCCGGCGCTGGCAGTGGTGTCATGGCGCGGGACATCCTGGACGCCGTGGAGGCCGACTTTCCTGAATTCGCCCGGGCGCTGCGCTATGTCGCGCTGGACTACACCCCTGCAAAACCCGCAGGCGTTTCGACCGGTCTACAATGGATCAGTTCCGACGGCCTGCCGGTGCGGGGAGTGGTCGGCTGCATCCTCGCCAACGAGCTCCTTGACGCGATGCCCGTCACGCGGTTCGCCGTCGAAGGCGGCGTCGCCCGCGAGGTGTACGTCACCCTGGACGGCAACGGCTTCGCGGAGGTGCTCGGAGACCCCACGCCGGACGCCAGAATCGCGCTGGAGCACTTCGTCCGGCTCCTGCCGGAGGGCTATCGCGGCGAGGTCTGCACCAGGGCGCATGAATGGACGATGGAAGCCGTGCGGCGCCTCGAACGAGGGTTCGTCCTCGTCATCGACTACGGCGGCACGGCGCGTTGGCTGTACGCGCCCTGGCGGAACGGCGGCACGCTGCGCTGCCACTACAGGCATGTGGTGACCGGCAACCCTTACGTCCGGGTGGGTCAGCAGGATATGACTGCGCACGTGGATTTCACTAACGTCAAGGAGTTCGGCGAGGGCGCCTGCAACCTCCCCGTCGTCCGGGCCGTTGGGTATACAACGCAGCGCCGGTTCCTCCGCAACCTCGGCGCCGACGTCTACATCGAGGCGCTGTCGCGCCGTTCGAGGCCGCAGCCGTCGTACCTCTCGGGTATGCTGCCTCGGCAGGAATACCTGGCCAACCGCATGGCGATGCAGTCGCTGTTGGCGCCCGAGGGCTTGGGCGGATTCCGGGTGCTGGCGCTGGGCAAGGGAGGCCCCGGCCGAGACCTGTGGGGCTTCACTCGCCATAACCGCCGGCTTGCCGAACTTCGCCGCGCCGTCGACTCGTTGCGCGTGCCCATGCCGACGCCGTCGCACATGCCGCTGATGGAGGGGAAGTACCCGCACCTCGCCGAGCGGCAGGGATGGCTGCCCTGGGGCGGCGAAGAGGCGCGGTAGGCGAGCCTACGACGCGGCGTCGGGGACGGGCGGATCCGCTTCCTCCGGGTACCACGGCGCGCCCTGGTCGTCGAGGCGGAGGAGCTTGCCGGGCGCGCACTTGCGGGCCGTCGTCAGGAAGGCCGTGTGAGCCACCATGCGGTGCACGGGCCGGACGCTACGCCTAGTAACGTGCCACGGGCGGTGCAGCACCTCAAAGGAGTCCACCAGGTCAAACTCCGGCTCCCGGTTGAGCGCATCCACCAGCCTGTGCACCTGCAGCACGGTCGGCAGGTAGGCGAGGAAGACGCCTCCCGGGGACAGGGCCTGCGCCGCGTGCTCCACCGCCTGCCACGGCTCCGGCACGTCCAGCACCACCCGGTCGAGCCCCTGGTCAGGGATGCCCGAATAGAGGTCATGGCAACGTACGGTGTGGTTGGGCGTCTCGCCCAGGGCTGCGCGGATGTTGTCCTGCGCGCCGGGAATGGAGCTTTCACGGACCTCGTACGAGAAGAGCTCGCCCGTGGGGCCGATAGCGCGCAGCAGCGCCATGCTGAGCGAGCCCGACCCGAGCCCTGCCTCCAGCACCCGCGCGCCCGGAAAGATGTCGGCGGCCACGAGGATGGCGCCGACGTCCTTGGGGTAGACGATCTGGGTCAGCCGCTTCGACTCCAGCGTGTACTCGGCGAGAGTGGGCCGCAGGGCGAGATAGCGGTGCCCGCCCACGAGCACGCGCGACCCGACGGCCTGCCCAATGATCTCGGTGTGGGCCACGATGCCGAGGTGCGTCTGAAACGTGCCGCGCTCGGCAAGTCGCTGCAGGTACCGCCGCCGCTTCCGGTCGATGAGCAACACCAAGTCGCCCTCCCGGAAGAGGTCTACCGTCGCCCTTGTGGCCTCTGTCGCGTCCGACACATCATCTCCGATTCACGGGCCAGTCAATAACATGCAAAGCAAGGCCGCGCCTCCACGATAGCACATGGGGCGCGGCCCTTCGCGTGCGTCTGTTGGGCGACGGCTAAGTGATCTTTGCGAGTTCCGCCAGCAGCTCCTCGTTCTCCGGGAGCGTTCCGGGCTCGTAGACCCGGGAATACTGGATGACGCCGTCGCGGTCGACGATGAAGATGCTGCGGGAGTGGATGCCGCGCTGGTCGTTGAAGACGCCGTAGTCCTGCCCGACGGCGCCGTGCGGCCAGAAGTCGGCCAGCAGCGGAAAGTCGGGGTCGCCCAGGCTCTCGGCAAATTTGGTCAGGGTAAAGCGGGCGTTGCAGGAGATTGCGAGGATCTGCGCATCCTGCGCGACGTACTTGTCGCACTCCAAACTGAGTGCGGTGAGCTCGTTGGTTCAGCCGCCGGTGAAGGCGGCGGGGTAGAAGGCCAGCACCACCTTCTTGCCGCGAAGGCCGCTTAGCGTGACCGGGTCGCCCTTGGTTGAGTCCAGCGTGAAGTCCGGCGCTGGCTGTCCTGCATCGATGGCCATGAGTCCCTCCCGAAAGTGTTCTGGGCAGAGGAAATTCTAGCCGCTGGGCCCTCCGGTGTCCACTTCAAGCCCGACAGCGAGGCCCTCCAGCGAGATCTGCCCCCGCGAGCCGTCATCGCCGCCCTTCCACCGCGTGGTCCGCTCCAGCATCTCTTGCGCGTGCTGGCGGGATGCAAGGCTGGCACCGCCGAGCATGTGCGCCAGCTCCTCGACGACGGTCTGCGTCGAGAGGGCCTCGGCCGTCGTGACGGTGCGGCCCGCCGATACGCCCTTGGCAATCCGCAAGTGCAGGTCCGCGAAGGCCGCAATCTGCGGGAGGTGCGTGACGCAAAGCACCTGCCGGTCCGCCGACAGTTGCCAAGTCTTGACGCCCACCACCGCCCCCACGCGGCCGCCAATGCCCGCGTCGACCTCGTCGAAGATGAGGGTTGGCGGGCCCGCGTCTGCGGCGAGCACACCTTTGATTGCCAGCATGAGCCGCGAGGTCTCGCCCCCGGACGCCGTCGCCGCCAGTGAGCGCAGCGGCTCGCCGGGGCCGGGCGACAGGAGGAACTCGACGCGGTCGATGCCGGTGGCGTCGAAGCTGAAAGTGCCCTCCGAGCCGTCCGGCCACGAGACAGGGGCGCCATCGTCCGTGGGCTGCTGCGTCACGTCGACGTGGAACGTTGTGGACTCCATCGCAAGGTCGGCGAGCTCCGCCTGCACAGCAGCGGACAGACGTCCTGCCGCGACCCGCCGAAGCAAGGAGAGCTCCGCGGACCGCGCGCCGATGATGGTCAACAGCTCGCGCTCCTCTGCCTCCAGCGCTTCCGCCCGTTCGCCGCTGTGGGCGATGCTGGCTAGCTCAGCAGCAGCCTCCTCGCCAAAACGGAGCACCTCCTCGATGGTGGCGCCGTACTTGCGCTTGAGCCCGCGGATGACTTCCAGCCGGTCCTCGATCTCCTGCAGCCGCGCCGGGTCGGCGTCAACGCTGTCGCGATAGGACGCCAGGGAGCGCGCGAGCTCCTGTGCCTGAATCACGAGCGACTCCGCGTCCTGGCGGAGGCTATCGATAGAAGGGTCCACGTGGGCGAGACCGGCTACGGCTTGGGCCGCAGCACTCAGGCTGTCAACGGCGGCGGCGTGGTCGTCGCCCTCATAGATGGCGCCATACGCCTGCGCGGCGAGCAACTGCAGGCGCTCGGCGTTGGCAGCGACGGCGCGCTCGGCCTCGAGCTGCTCATCCTCTCCCGGTTCCAGGCGCGCCGAAGCAATTTCGTCGCTCTGAAAGCGGAGCAAGTCAGCGCGGCGGGCAAGTTCGCGCTCGTCCGTCCGCAGGGTGGCGAGCTCCTGCCGCGCGGCGCGCAGCCGACCGACGGCGTCGGCTACCCCGGCGGCCTGCGGCTCCAACCCGGCGAAGCGGTCCAGGATAGCAAGCTGCGTGCGAACGTTGAGGAGCGGGAGCTGCTGGCCCTGCCCGTGGATGTCGACCAGCCGCTCGCTGAGGGCGGTGAGCACGCGGAGGGGCACGATGGCGCCGTTGACGCGGCAGACGTTGCGGCCCTGGTGGTTGATCTCCCGCACGACGACGATTTCCTCGGCGTCGCCGGCGGGAAGGCCGGCCTCATCGAGGACATCGCGGGCGGCCTCGGCTTCCTCGGACGAGAGGGCAAAGAGGCCCTCCACGCGGGCCTGGCGGGCCTCGGCGCGGATCAGGCCCTCCTCGGCGCGTTTGCCGAGCAGCAGGCTGATGGCGTCAACGATGATGGACTTGCCCGCGCCGGTCTCGCCGGTCAGGACGTTGAGGCCGGGAGCAAAGGCAAGCTCCAGGTGGTCTATGAGCGCGTAGTCCGTGATGGTCAGGACGTGAAGCATGTCCTCGTCAGCCGGGCGTGCCGATTGAACCCAACATGGGGCGCGTGGGGGTGGGTGTCAACCCCTCCCCGTCGAGCGCAGGGAACGGAGCGGACCCGCAACAAGAAGGGCCCCGCCGTCGCGGAGGCCCTTCTTGCGTGCCTGATTCGAGCGTGCTAGCGCAGCCGCTCGCCGCGCTTGGCTGTCTCCCCGGCGTCCGCGGCGACGAGCCACGGGTCGTCGTCCGGGCCGATAACGATGTCCTCCGACCGGATTCGGTGGTAGGGAATCTCGCCGTTCGTGCCCGGCGGTTCGATGCCCTCCTGCAGGTCGCGGGCCGCCTTGGCGAGCATTTGCCGGAGCCGCACGATGGCAGCGTCGCCGTGGTAGAGGTGCTCCTTGGTGCGGTCCATGATGGGCCCCATGGTCTCCGTCACGCAGTAGTCCTGCTCGGCGATGGGCATGATGCCCGGAGGGTGGACGTCCCTCTGGGCATCGCGGTCCTGCAGGTACTCATTCTCCATGCGCTTGAGGCGCAGCCGGGCGTCCGCCGGGTCGAAGAGCGCCCTGCGCTCCTCGCGGATGGCCTGACGCTCCTCTTCCGTGAAGGGTTGTCCGGGGCGCACGCGAAAGCCGATGCGCATGCAGTTGTGGTCGTCGATGGGCAACTGCGTCAGGATGCCCCCGAGCCCTCGTTGTGACGCGATCCACGACATGACCGGCAGTGCGAGGCAGTTGATGCGCACGTGCTGGTTGCCCTTGGGGGTCTCGCGCACAGCGATGAGCCGGTAGCCGTAGTCCGTGTCCTGCACGTCAATGCGCGCGTACTTCCGCGTGCCCGTGATGAACTGCGAGAACCGGCGGCTGGGGTGCCCCGGCCTGTCGTAGTCTTGGTCCTCCGGGACCTCGTTCTCGTAGAAGTGGTGCAGGGTGCCGAGGTGGGTGGAGTCGAGGTTGCCTTCCATGCTCTGGAGGTAATTGCAGTAGATGGGCGTGCGGTTGGCGACCACCTCGTCCTCGGGCAGCACGTTCATCCAGTAGCTCGGCGGCGGGGGCTGCTTCTCCGGCGGGCCAAGGTAAGCCCAGATGGCGCCCGCCGACTCAAGCGTTGGGTATGAGGTGATGTGCACCTTCTCCTTGAAGCGGCTGCCGGGGATGTCCGAGGGCATGTCGACGCAGTTGCCGTCCACGTCGAACTTCCAGCCGTGGTAGATGCACATGAGGCCGCAGTCACTGTTGAGGCCGTAGTACAGCGACGCGCCTCGGTGGGGACACGCCTCCTGGACGAGGCCCACCTTGCCGTTGGTGTCGCGGAAGGCAACCAGGTCCTCGCCGAGGAGCCGGACACGGATTGGGTCGCCGTCGTTCTTCGGCAGCTCCTCCGTCAGCAGGAAGGGCTGCCAGTAGCGGCGGAACAGCTCGCCCATGGGCGTTCCGCGGTTGGTCTGCGTAAGAAAATCGTTTTCCCGCTGGCTGAGCATTGCCCTGTCCCCCTCTCGGTGCTTCTACGCGACGGCGCGAGCTGGCGCAGCCGGCTAACGCAATCGCTGGCCGCGCGTCGCGCTCTCGCCGGCGTCCGTGGCGACGAGCCACGGGTCGTCGTCCGGGCCGATGACAATGTCCTCGGAGCGGATCTTGTGGTAGGGGATCTCGCCGTTCACGCCCGGAGGCTCAATGCCTTCCTGCAGGTTGCGCGCCGCCTTGCCGAGCATCTGCCGCAGCCGCACGATGGCGGCGTCGCCGTGGTAGAGGTGCTCCTTGGTACGGTCCATGATGGCGCCCATGGTCTCTGTCACGCAGTAGTCCTGTTCCGCCCCGGGCCAAATGCCAGGCGGATTCTTGCTCTTCTGCGCCGCCCTGTCCTGCAGGTAGTCGTTATCAAGCCTCTTCAGCCGAAGCTTGGGGTTTGCGGGGTCCATCATCATGCTCTGTGCAGCCATGCCTGCCCGCTCTTGTTGCGAGAAGGGCCGGTCGGGGTTGAACTGCCAGCCGATGCGCATGCAGTTGTGATCATCGATGGGGAGCTGGGTGAAGATGCTGCCGAGACCCCGCGGCGCGGCGATCCATGACATGATCGGCAACGCGAGGCAGTTGATGCGCACATGCTGGTTGCCCTTCGGCGTCTTGCGCACCGCGATTAGCCGGTAGCCGTAATCGGTGTCCTGCACGTCGATGCGGGCGTACTTCTCCGTCCCGGAGACGTAGCTGGAGAATCGGCGGGAGGGGTGTCCGGGCTTGTCGTACTCCAGGTCCGCCGGGATGAGGTTCTCGTAGTACATGTGCAGGGTGCCAATATGGGTGGAGTCCAAGTTGCCCTCCATGCTCTGGAGGTAGTTGCAGTAGATTGGTGTGCGCTGCGCCACCACGTTATCTTCCGGCAGCATGTTCATGATGTAGCTGGGCGGCGGGGGCTGTTTCTCAGCCGGGCCCATATAGGCCCAGATGACGCCGGCCGACTCGATGGTGGGATACGACGTGGCGTGCACCTTTTCCATGAATCGGCTGCCCGGCACATCCGAGGGCATGTCCACGCAATTCCCGTTCACGTCGAACTTCCAGCCGTGATAGATGCACATGATGCCGCATTCCTGGTTGATGCCGAAGTAAAGGGATGCGCCCCGGTGCGGGCACCGCTCGCCGATGAGGCCGACGCGGCCATCGGTGTCACGGAAGGCGATCAGGTCCTCTCCGAGGAGGCGAACCCGAACGGGCGGACCGTCGTTTTCTGGCAGCTCGCTCTTGAGGAGGAAGGGCTGCCAGTACCGGCGGAAGAGCTCGCCCATTGGCGTGCCCCGATTGGTGGTCGTGAGGAACTCGTTTTCCTGCTGACTCAGCATCGTGTCCTCCCCTTTGCAGCGCTCAATGACGTATTGGCTGCGGTTTTCGCGATGGTATGCATCGCAGGCTGCGATGTCAATAAACACTTCGCGCCCGCTCGTGAGTGTCTGGGCTTGCTTCCCTTGACAGGCCGTAGGGGCCTGCATATCATGCGGCGCCGAGGCCACATTCCGGCTTGGGTGAGTTGCGCCCAAAAACCGGAGGCGGTCGAGCAAAACCCTTTGGAGGAGGCAATCATGACCAGCGGCACATCCCGGACGTTGCTCACCACCGTTGAGGGTCCCGGCGGCACCGCCGAGCTCTACGAGTCCAGCGACGGCGGCCCGCAGCCCTCGTACGAGGTCGACTGCGGCGGCCAGACCCACACGTTCAAGTCCATGGGTGAGGCCTACATCACTGCCGGCGAGCTGGTGGGCACCAAGACCTAGTCGCCAACCTTTGGCCAACGACTTCCCTGAATCGGGGCGGTGTGCCGCCCATAGGAGGTTGTCCTATGTGGAATGGGCTAAAGGTTGTTGACGTCCATGGTCACATATCCCGCCCCCCGCAGGTGCGGCAGTTCGCGGCTGGCCTGATGTCCAACCGGACAGCGTCCAAAATGAACATTCCCGACGACGTGGCCGAGCCGGCCTTCCAGCGGCACATCGCCGACCTGGATGACCGGCTCATCGATTTCCAGCTCGTCGGGCCGCGCCCCGTCGACCAGTGGCACTGGATGCCCATGTTCCTGCAGAGGTCTTGGGCGCGCGCCACGAATGACCACATCGCCCAGTCGGTGCGGCTGCACCCGGACCGGTTCGCAGGGATGACGCATCTGCCCCAGGACGCCAGCGCGCCGGACACCAAGCACACGCTGGAGGAGATGGAGTACACGGTTAACGAGCTCGGCTTCGTCGGCTGCTACTTGAACCCCGACCCCGACGGAAAGCGCAGCGCCCCCGGCGTCCACGAACCGTACTGGTTCGACCTCTACGAGAAGTGCATCGAGCTTGGCGTGCAAATCCTCATTCACCCGTGCCCCTCCGAGGATCCGCGCATCGAGGTGGTGCCGGCCAATTACCAGATCAACAACGTTGTGGAAGAGTACATCGCCCATATGCTGTACATGTACGGCGGGGTGTTCGACCAGTACCCAGAGCTGAAGGTCTGCATCTCGCACTGCGGCGGCGCGCTGCAGCGCTTCATCCCGACGGACTACCAGCACTCGGGGCCGGACAAGGACTTCTCCAACAACCTCTTCTACGACAGCAACGCGCTGGACCCGATCTTCCTGGAAGCCGCCATCAAGCAGAAGGGCGTGAGCCAGATGTGCTTCGGCACAGAGGTGCCAGGCTCGGGCCGCGCGGTGCGGCCGGAGACGGGACGTCCAGGCGATGACCTCGTGCGCACCATCGACGGCATCGAGTTCCTGTCGAACGACGACAAGAAGGCCATCTTCCACGACAACCCGCTGCGGGTCTTTGGCAAGGTCGGCGCGCTGGTCAACTAGCGGCGTACGACCGCATTCAACGTCGAAGGACGAAGCGTCCCCAAGCGAGTGTGGCTTGGGGACGCTTCCTTTTGTCTCGATTCACGCGCCGGCCAGCGCGCTCAGGGCCGCGACAGTGGCGACGGTCACCGCAGCACCCGTCCACTGCAGCGCTCGCGGGCGCTCACGCAGCAGCAATACTGCGAGGCCGCCTGTCACCACCGGGTGTGCGGAGGCTATGGGCGCAACGACCGACACGGGAGCGGCATCGACGCCAAGGTTGAAGCCAATGAAGCCACTAGCATCCAGCAGCCCGACTGCCGCCAGCAACAGGAGCGCCTTGCGTCCGCTGGGCAGCTGCGGCGGCTCTCGCCGCGCGAGCATGAGGCCGCCTATGGGAGCGGTTGACAGCGCGCGCACAACCAGCACGGCGAGCATAGGGCCGGCCGCCTCCGTGACCTGGTCCAGAAAGGCCAGCGCCATACCGAGGCCGACAGTGGCGCCCAAGCCCCAGACCATTCCCGTGCTCTGGCCGGTACGTGTCGAGCGGTGCGCGGAGAGCATGAGAATGCCACCCAGCACACACGTCAGCAGTACTCCCTGCCCGGCGGACACCCGCTCGCCGAAGAGCAGGACGGCTGCGATGACCGTGACCGCCAGCCACGCAGATGACGCGCTCGACACGATGGTCACCGTGCCGCGTTGGAGGCCGGTGTAGAAGGAGGCGTACCCGCCGCCGAGGAAGGCTGCGCTGAGGGGCGCCCAGACGGCGACAGCGCGCCAATCGACGTCGGAGCCGGACGAAGCCGCGAGGGCGACGAGCACGAAGACGAGGGGCATGGCGAGGCCGATGACCTGAATGAGCAGTGCCGTGCTGAGGCTGCCGACGCGCATTGCAACGAATCGCGCCAGGTAGTCGCCCAAACCCCAGGAGAAGAGCCCGACGGCGCCCCAGAGTATGCCTGTCAGCGGGTCTATGGGCGCCTCCTTTCGGCGCGCCGGGACTGTCTTGCGCGCCGCGAGAAGCCGCCGCTTCCTTTGACCACGCCTACCCCATGTACCCCGCGAACTCGTCCCGAGCCTGAATCCGCTGCTCCAGGTTGCCGAAGGCCATCGAATAGTGTCCGGTGTAGCCCATGCTCTCGATGCGCCGGAAGACCGCGGGGAAGTCGATGTTCCCCTCGCCGGGCAGCAGGTGCACTTCCTTGTCACCGTTGTTGTCCGCCAGACGCACCTCCCCGGTGCGGTCGATGCCGAAGGCGTTAAGGAAGCCGTCGATGCCCTCGGGCACGAGGTTGGCGTGGTTGATGGTGAAGGCCATGCCGAAGTTCGGCGACTGGATGGTGTCGAAGTAGCGTTTGCACTCCTCGATGTTGTGGGCCATGTAGTGCACCTCGGCGTCGTCCGGCTCGAAGTTCAGGTTCTCCAGCAGCAAGCGGACTCCGTGGGCCTCGGCGTAGTCCGTGGCACGCTGCAGCCTCGCCAGCGACGCCTCGAAGCGCTGATCCACGTTGGATCTGAAGTGCAGGCCGCCGTGCACGATGGTCCACTCGCACGCCAAGCTTTCCGCCAGGTTGATGTACGCCCGCAGGTACAGGTCGACGGCGTCCGAGAGGTAGGGCGAGAACTCGGCCACGTTGACGCCGGAAAGCGTGTGCAGGCCGATGTGGATGTCGTGCTCGCGGCAGGCCGCCTTCACGGCCGCGACGCGCTCGTCGTCCCAAGAGCCGAGCACGTTGGGCCCGAGGTCCGCGCTAAAGTCGAGGAAGTGGATGCCATTGGCGGCCGCCCACTTGAGGGCGTCCTCCAGCCGCGTGCTGCCCGAATCGTTGCCGATGCGGTCCTTGAAATCCATGGTTCCTCCTTGGAGCTCTTCGATAGGGTCGGGGCAACCGGCATAGTCGGGTGTCTAGTCCTCAACCTCGACGATCATCTCGATCTCTACCGGGATGGCGTTGGGCAGCGCAGTCATGCCGACGGCGGAACGGGCGTGCCGGCCACGCTCGCCAAAGACCTCCACCAGCAGGTCGGAACAGCCGTTGATGACGGCGGGCGGCGACGTGAACTCGGGGTCGGCGTTGACCATGCCGAGCACCTTCACGACGCGCGTCACCTTGTCGAGGTCGCCGATGACGCTCTTCAGGTTTCCGAGAAGGTTCAGGGCGCAGCCACGCGCGGCCTCGTAGCCCTCCTCAACGGTGTAGTCGCGGCCCACCTTGCCGGCCCACTGCCGGCTGTCAGGCTGGCTGGGACCTACGCCGCTCAGGAACACCAGGTTGCCCGTTCGAACGCCCGGGACGTAGTTGCCCATAGGCGTGCCGGGCGTCGGCAGCGTCAGGCCCAGCTCCTCAATCTTTGCCTCCACCTGCATGGCGAACCCTCCTGCAATGGTTCTGGGGGCCGGCGTCTCCGCCAACCGTCATACTACGGCACAGCGAGTCGATGGTACAGCACGGAGGCTCCACCCGCTTGGCGGCTGCTATACTTGCTTGCGGCGAGCGGCAAGCACGCCCCGCCTCTCACGACACTACAGACCAGGAGACCACTTTGGCGGCCAAGCGCGTCGGCATCATCGGCTACCCCATCCGGCACTCGGCTTCGCCGGCGTTCCAAAACGCAGCGCTCCGGCACTGCGGCATCGAAGCGGTCTTCACGGCGTGGGAGGTGGCGCCGGAGGCCCTCACGAGGTGGGTGTGGGACCAGGACCGTGACGACTTGCTTGGCTTTGGGGTCACCGTGCCCCACAAGACGGAGATTATCAAGCAGCTCGACCACGTGGACGACGACGCAGCTTCCGTCGGCGCAGTGAACACCGTCGTCGTCACGGAGCTGCGCGAGCTCGTCGGCTACAACACGGACACCTATGGCTTCCTTCACGCGCTGCAAACGGAGGGTGCTTTCGACGTGCGAGGTCAGGACGTGCTGGTGCTCGGCGCCGGCGGCGTGTCGCGGGCCGTGTGCGGCGTGCTGCTGCGAGAGGGCGTCGCGTCGCTGACGCTGGCCAACCGCACTGTCAGCCGGGCCGAGTCGCTTCTCGCCGACCTCGCCCATCACGGCGTGCCGGTACAGAGCGTGGCACTGGACGATGGCGCGATTACCAAGGCGCTGCGCGGCCGCGAGCCGGTCGGTCTCATCGTGAACTGCACGTCCATGGGTATGCTGCACGGCCCCGCAGAAGGGGCGTCGCCTGTCCCGGCCGCACTGATACCGTCGGGCGCCTTCGTGTACGACCTCGTCTACAATCCGCCGGTGACGCCGCTGATGGAGCTGGCGCAGGGTGTCGGTGCAAGGACTCTGAACGGCTTGCCGATGCTCGTCTATCAGGGCGCTAGGGGGTTCACGCTGTGGACGGGCATCGACGCGCCGGTCGACGTCATGATGGCGGCGGCGCGCAAGGCGGTCGAGGGGTAGGCGTCCCGGGCCGGGCCGTCCTGTTCACGGTTCCCGCTTCCGCTATAATGTTTTCGCTGGCGCATGTACCGAGGTTCGGTGTCTTTGACTGTGGTGTTGTGCCGGGAAAGGGAGTGCTTCGTGGTCAAATACATGACGGCGGGTGAGTCCCACGGCAAAGGGCTCACGATCATTGTGGAGGGGTTCCCCGCGGGCTTCCCCATCAGCGAGGACGGCATCCAAGAGGACCTCGCACGGCGGCAGCGGGGCTACGGACGCGGCGGCCGGCAGCTCATCGAGAAGGACCGGGCCGAGATCCTGTCCGGCGTCCGGCACGGGCTGACCATGGGTTCGCCCATCTCCATGTGGCTGGAGAACAAGGACTTTGCGAACTGGCACAAGGTAATGAACATTGAACCCGTCGACGAGCCAGGCAACACCGTTACCCGCCTGCGGGCCGGCCACGCCGACATGCCCGGCACCATCAAGTACGGCCAGAGCGACGTCCGCAATATCCTGGAGCGCGCATCCGCCCGTGAGACGGCGGCCCGGGTCGCCGCGGGGTCGGTGGCCAAGCACTTCCTGCGTGAGTTCGGTGTGGAAGTGCATTCCCACATCGTGTGCATCGGCGGCATCTGGGCCAACTACGACCACCCCGTCGACTGGGCGCGCGTTGTCGAGTCGCCAGTGCAGTGCGTGGACCCGGGGGCCGAGGCCGAAATGATCAAGCTCATCGACAAGGCCAAGGAGGATGGCGACACCGTGGGCGGCATGGTTGAGGTGGTCGCGACGGGCGTGCCCATCGGGCTCGGCTCCCACGTCCACTACGAGCGCAAGCTTGACGCCCGCATCGCGCTGGCACTCATGTCCATCCAGGCGTGCAAGGCCGTCGCCATAGGCAACGGCTGGGAGGCCGCGGAACTGCTCGGCTCCCAGTACCACGACATCCTGCAGCCCATCGACGACAACGGCAACGCAGCCGAGCGCCAGTACCCGAGCGCCAGCGGGCCGTGGCACCGCGACACCAACCGTACAGGCGGCACCGAGGGCGGCATGAGCACAGGGATGCCCATCGTGGCCCGCTTCGCCATCAAGCCCATCGCGACGCTGGCCAAGCCGCTGCCGTCCGTCGACCTGGTCACGGGCCAGACGGTGCAGGCGCACTACGAGCGATCGGACGTGTGCAACGTACCGCCCGCCGGCGTCATCGGCGAGGCGGCGGTGGCGTTCGTGCTGGCGGACGCCTTTCTCGAGAAGTTTGGCGGCGACCACATCGAGGAGACCCGCCGCAACTTTGCGGCGTACCAGAAGACAATCGGGCCGCGTTCATGGCCGGTGGCGGTCTAGGGGCCGGCCGGATGCATCATTTGTAGCTGCGAGCGTCCAAGGGCGCTCGGAATGACGGGGGCACATGCCGCAGCCGCAAAACATCATCGGCATCGTCTACGACTTCGACAAGACGCTGAGCCCGCATTCCATGCACGATGATACGGTTCTGCCCTTCCTCGGCCGCACCCCGGCTGATTTCTGGGAGGAGACGGACCGCCTCGTCGACGACACGACTTACGAAGCGGAGTTAGCGTGGATGCGGCTGCTACTGGAGCACGAGGGATTTCGCAACCTCTCAAACCAGGACCTGCGCAACATGGGCATGTCGCTCGTTTTCTACCCCGGGGTCCCGCAGGTCTTCGACGAGCTCTCGGCCCTCGTCAACCAGCCGAAGTACCGCGAGCACGGGGTCACCGTCGAGCACTACATCATCACGTCCGGCCTGCGCGAGATCATAGAGGGCAGCAACATTCGGCCCTTCGTCAAGGCGATCTTCGGGTCGGAGTTCGACGAGGACGCAGCGGGCAAGCTCTACTTCCCCAAGCGGGCGATCAGCCACACGCAGAAGACGCAGTACCTGTTCCGCGTCAACAAGGGCTACCTGGACCTGCGCAAGGACGTGAACGACCACGTCCCGCACGAGGAGCACCGCATTCCGTTTGCCAACATGGTCTACATCGGCGACGGGCCCACGGACGTGCCGTGCTTCGCCGTAATGACGCAGATGGAGGGCCATACGCTCGCCGTCTACGACCCCGATGAACACCACTCCTTCCAGAAGTGCATGGACCTTAGGAGGGCGGACCGCGTAGAGGAGATTGCCCCTGCGAACTACCAGCGGGGCACACACCTCTGGCGCCTCCTCGAGTACCGTATCCTGGAGATCGCGGACGACATTGTGGAACGGCGCAAGGGCAACGCGGAGGGCAACATCATCCCAGCGCCGAGGTTTTAGGCGGCGCAGGTTGCGGTTGGAGCTTCTGAACGGGTAACTGCCAAAGACTGGACCCAAGGAGGACCGGATGGCGGACATTGTGAAGCGGACGCTGGGACGCACGGGCTATGAGGTCACCGCGCTGGCCTACGGCGCCATGGAGCTGCGAGGCGCGCCTCGCGGCCGAGACATCGACCCGGAGGAGGCCGGACGCATCCTCAATGCCGTACTGGACGGTGGCATCAACATGATCGATACGTCCATCGACTACGGCGTGAGCGAGGAGCTCATCGGCCGGTACATCTCCCACCGCCGCAACGAGTACTTCCTCGCGTCCAAGTGCGGCTGCTGGGCCACCGGCGGCGAGCCCCCTGCGGACGCGGCGCTGACGGGCGGGCGCTTTCCCCACGTCTTTACCCGGGAGAACATCGTCAATGGCGTGGAGCAGAGCCTTCGGCGCTTGAATACGGACCACCTTGATCTGGTGCAGTTCCACGCCAGCCCCGCTGTCTCCGTGCTGGAGCAGGAGGGGGCGGTCGAAACGCTGCTCGACCTGCAGCGCGAGGGCAAGATCCGCTTCCTCGGCATGTCCGGCACCCTGCCCAACCTGCCGGAGCACATCGCAATGGGGGTGTTCGACGCCTTCCAGATCCCCTATTCCGCCGTCGAGCGCGAGCATGAGGACACGATGGTCCAGGCGTGCGAGGCCGGCGCCGGCGTCATCGTCCGCGGGGGCGTCGCCAAGGGCGATCCGGACGGCGGTGGGCACGGCGGCGACCGGTGGGAGCTGTGGGAAAAGGCCAATCTCAACGAGCTGCTGGAGGGTATGACCCGAACGCAGTTCATGCTTCGCTACACGATCGCCAACCCCAGCATGCACACCACCATCGTCGGCACGGCGAGCATCGACCACCTGGCGGAGAACCTGCGCACGGCGGAACTCGGCCCCCTGCCGGCCGACGTCTACGCAGAGGCGCAGCGGCGATTGTCGGAAGCGGCGTAGTTCACGTACGCGCTTGTCTTGTCGGGAACCAAAGTCCCCGCTCAGGCGTCTAGGAGGCCAAACGCCATCGCAAATCGAATGGGCGCTGGCCTCGAATGATGCTTGTTGTGGCTACGGAAACCCATTGACCGAGGCGCAATGCCAGCGTAGTATGCTCACAACAAGCGACAGGTATTCCTGTAGGTAATGTGCGCTAGCTATTCGAGCAAGGTAAGGAGGTCTCCATGAGAAGGTACTCTGAAAGGTTGCGACTTATCTGGCTCCTTGCGGTAGCCGCGGTTTTGGCGTTAGGCATGATGGCTTGCGGCGGCGATGACGACAGCGGTTCGACCTCGACCACCACGACGACCGCGCCGGTGAGCGCGCCCGCCGCGCCACAGGAGGCAGCGGCTCCCGAGCTGCCGCAAGCGCCTTCCTCCGTAGCGTCGGCGCCCATCATTCCAGAGGCCCCGGCACAGCCGGAGGCGATGGCAAATACCGAGACTGCAATGGCGCCCACCGGGGAGACGCTGGTCGACCGGTTGGTCATCGCCAACCCGGCCCCGGGAACGGAGTCCAACAACCCTGGCAGGGACCTGGGTCCGTTGAGCACCTTCCAGGTGAGGCCCATCTATGAGAACCTCATCGGATTTGACGCGGAGACGGGTTCATTGGTTCCGCAGCTGGCGACGTCCTGGAGCGTCGAGCCGGACGGCATCTCAATCCGCTTCCTGCTGCGAAAGGGCGTCAAGTTCCACGGTGACAACGGTGAGGTGACCTCGCGTGACATTGTGTACACGCACGCGCAGCTTACCCAGCAGGAGTCCACCCACCCCCACCGCTCACGCCTGCGCCTTGCCACGATCGAGGAGGTAAACGACTACGAGGTAGTCTTCCGCCACAGCAGGGCCAACGCGGAGTTCATGCGCATGATCTCCGAGCAGGTGGGTTCCATTCAGGTCCAGAGCGCAAATGACGCGGGGGTCAGCAGCGGCGACCCCGCCGACGCCCTCGGGACCCAAGCAGACCTGACGGGCGCCCCGCTTGCGGGCACCAACGCCTACCAATTCGTGAGTCGCACGCAGGGTCAGGGCATGCTCTTTGAGCAGGTGCCTTACGAGCACTGGCGCTCCAGCCCCGACTTCCAGGAAATTGAGTTCAAGTGGATGGGCGAGGCTTCTACTCGCATGGCGGCCCTCCTGACGGAAGAGGTACACCTGACCCAGCTGGCGGAAGACCAGAAGCCGGATGCCACCAACAGGGGCATGGTGGTGCACGCAGGCAAGCACGGCGCCCAGCGAGTGTTCGTGGGCTTCCAGGGCGTGTTCCTCGACAGGAACTGGGGCACCTATGAGGCTCAGGGAACCGAGTGCGGCTACGCCCACTGCGATTCCCCCTTCCTGGACGTGCGGGTCCGCAAGGCGATGAACAAGGCCATTGACCGGAACCTGTTGAACGAGGCTTACTTCGGCAACAAGGGCCAGATCATGGTCATGAACCACCACCGGCCCGGCGCCGCCTACCACAACCCCGCTTGGGACGCCAACTTCGAGACTGAATACGGGTACGACCCGGACGCCTCGCGCGCTCTGCTGGCCGAGGCTGGATACTCGGCGGACAATCCGTTGGAGATTGAGGTCCAGATCTCCACCCACGCACAGTTCAGCCAGTCGGCCGACGTTCTTGAGGCTCTGGCCGGCTTCTGGCAGGACGTGGGCATCAAGGCCAACCTCGACGTGACGGATGCCGCAGCGCGCCGTGCAGCGAGCCGGGGCTTCCAGTACAAGAACCACGTAGGGTTCGGCGCCACCTTCTCCTTCGACATCCAGGGCTGGCGTGTGTACAACTCCCACGTCTCGCCGCGAGGCAGCTCCCTTGAGCTACAGGAGACCAGGGACCTCATCGACACCATCCAGATGACCCTGGACCTGGAAGAGCAGACCAGGCTGATGAGGGAACTCGGCGACCTGGCCTACCCGCTTCACATGGGCATCTTCCTCTACTGGATTCCGGCGGAACTCGTCTACAACCCCAAGTTCGTGGAGTCCTACAACTTCCCAGGCAACATCTCAGACCTGTGGACGCACTACGAGTTGGTCAAGGCAGTCCGTCAGTAGGCTGAGTGAGGCATTGAGCGATTGACCGGGGTGTCCCGCATCGGGGCGCTCCGGTCAATCGCACGCCTAGGAGGGTAGCCATGCTGACCTTTCAGGAGAACGAGACGCTGGCGCGCGTCGGGCCAGGAACGTCCATGGGCGCGGTGATGCGCCGCTACTGGATGCCGACGCTCCTCTCGTGGGAGCTGCCGGAGCCCGACTGCCCGCCCATCCGCGTGCGGCTGCTGGGCGAGGACCTGGTCGCCTTCCGCGACACCAGCGGCGACGTGGGTATCCTCGACAACTACTGCCCGCATCGGCGCGCCAGTCTGTTCTTCGGCCGCAATGAGGAGTGCGGGCTTCGTTGCGTCTACCATGGCTGGAAGTTCGACGTGAACGGCGACTGCGTCGACATGCCATCAGAGCCGGCCGAGTCCAACTTCAAGGACAAAGTCAAGATCACCGCCTACCCCACCGGCGAGTTCGGCGGCATGGTTTGGACGTACATGGGACCCCGCGACCTTCAGCCGCCGCCGCCCACGATGGAGTGGACGCAGGTGCCGGACCTGCACCGGGGCACGACCAAGGTGGTTCAGCGGTGCAACTGGCTCCAGGGGCTTGAGGGCGGCATTGACTCGGTGCACACCAACTTCCTGCACCGGCGGTTCGCGGGCTCCGGCACTGATGTCATGGACCGCGCCCGCGCAAACTCCCTGGCCGCCCACGTCGAGGTCGTGCCGACCGACTACGGCTACACTTACGCCGGCATACGCCACGTGAGCGACGACGAGGGCGATTACGTCCGTGCGTACCACTTCATCGCGCCCTTCTACCAGCTCCGGCCGGGCGGTCAGCTCCAGCGGCGCCACGGTCGCGCCTCAGGGCACATCTGGGTGCCCATCGACGACGAGAACACGATGGTGTGGAACTTCAGCTACCGCTTCGACGGCAACGAGATGGCTGAATCGGAGCGGAAGCAGACCGGTTCAGGCAACGAGTTCGGGGTGGACATCGACGTCGAGAAGGGCTTTCGGTCACGCGCCGCCGCCGAGAACGACTACCTGATCGACCGCAAGGTCCAGCGCACCCAGACCTTCTCCGGCATCCCCGGCACCAACACGCAGGACCGTGCCGTGCAGGACACCATGGGCCCCATCTGCGACCGCACCCGCGAGCACCTTGGCACCACGGACCGCGCCATCATCATGGCGCGCAAGATCCTGCTGAACGCCGTCCGCGTTGTGGAGGACGGCGGCGACCCGCCCGGGCTTGGTCACAACGTTTACCAACTCCGACCGATTGAGAAGGTGCTGCCGATGGGCACGCCCTGGCGCAATGCCCTCTGGTCGGAGCTTTACGACGGCGCGCCCTACAACCCGGACTACGTGGCTGTGTAGGGCTGCCGAGAACCGAAACGCAGCGAGGGAGCCCCGGAAACAGGGCTCTCTTTCGCTTGTCCGCCGGGTGCGGGCATTGGCGGCGCCGTGCGCGGTGCGGGATAATCGACGGTGACCCCTAACGGAGTCCGCCGTTCACAGTGAACTGTCAGCGCGTGTGCGGAGTGGGAGCTATCATGCGAGTCGGGTATATCCACATGATCGGCGGGGCCAGCGGTGACATGCTGCTGGGCTCGTTGCTCGACGCCGGCCTCAGCCCCACCGACCTTGAGGCGGAGCTGATGAAGCTGCCGGTGCCCGGCTGCGCCATCGCTGCGCGCCGGGACCATCGGGGCGGCCTGCCCGGCGTGCACGTCACCCTCGACACCGGGGGGGCCAGCGCCGAGGCCGTGCGTATGGACTGGCCTGACTTCGCCGACGCCATTGCCCGGAGCGGACTTGCCCCCGCCATCGCGGATCGCAGCCTGCGCGTGCTGCGGCTGCTGGAGGAGGCGGAGCGGTCGGTGCACGGAGCCGCGCCCGACGACCCGTCACCCCACCCCCACGAGCTGGGAACGCTCGACACGCTCATCGACGTCGTCGGCACCGTGGCGGGTCTCGAGCTCCTTGGTGTCGAGCGGTTGTACGCGGGTCCCATTCCGATGGGCTCGGGTGTCATCAAGGCAGCCCATGGCCCTCTGCCCGCGTCTGCCCCGGCGACGATGGCCCTCGCGGCCATGGCGAACGCTCCTGTCACGCCGCCGCCCCACGGCTACACCGGCGAGCTCGTCACGCCGACGGGCGCGGCCCTCGTGACGGGACTCGCCTCGTTTGAGCGGCCTATGATGCGGCTGGAGCGCGTGGGGTACGGTCTCGGGACGCGCAACCCAGAGAGCTTTCCCAACGCCGTTGCGCTGTGGCTCGGCGAGACGGAGGACGCGCCCGTTCGGCGCGGGATAACGTTGCTGGAGACCAATATCGACGACGCCAGCCCGCAGATTCTAGGGTACGCGCAGGAGCGCCTCTTCGACATCGGCGCGCTGGACGTGTGGCACGCGCCAATCCAGATGAAGAAGAACCGGCCGGGCGTCCTCTTTAGCGTGCTTGTGCCGGCGTCGCTGGAGGCTGAGGCCGTCGCGCTGCTCATGCGCGAGACGACGACCCTCGGCGTGCGGCGTCGCGACGTCGAGCGGTACGAGGCGGAGCGGGAGATGCGCGAGGTGCTGACGGAGTTCGGGCCCGTCCCGGTCAAGGTTAAGGCACTCGACGGCAGGCCCGTAGCGGCGGCTCCAGAGTACGACGCCTGCCGCGCCATCGCCTTGGAGCAGGGCCTTCCACTGCAGGAAGTTCTGGCCCGCGTGACGCAGGCCGCCCGCGAGCAACTTCTCAACCAGACTACCACCGTATAGGCGCTAGGCCGTATCTGCCTTTATCGCTTTCCGCCTATAGACATTTGCGCTATCCTGTATCAAGCCAATTGTTCAGACTGCCTGTAGTATGGCCTTTGCCCTGCAACAGGTGACGTCCTTGAATTGCGTTCGGCATCGCCGCGCATCTCGATCGACATACCGGCAATGCGCATTGGGCCGCAATTCCAGGGGCGGCTCGCGCCGAAGGAGAGTTCATGGTGCAGGACGGCGCAAGCCCACAGGCGAAGATCACGAGGCTCATCGACAACGTGTCCCGCGTCATCCTCGGCAAGCGGGAAGCCGTCGAGCACGCGGTCATCGCGCTGCTCTGCGGCGGGCACGTGCTTATCGAGGACGTGCCGGGCGTCGGCAAGACGATGCTCGCCCGGAGCGTGGCCCGGTCCACCGGCTGCAGCTTCGGGCGCATCCAGTTCACTCCGGACCTGCTTCCCAGCGACATCACCGGCGTTTCCGTTTACAACCAGCAGTCGGGTGAATTCGAGTTTCGCCCTGGGCCGATCATGTCGCAGATGGTGCTGGCCGACGAGCTAAACCGAACCACGCCAAAAACACAGTCGGCTTTGCTGGAGGCGATGGAGGAGCACCAGGTCACCGTCGACGGCGTCACGCACCCGCTTCCGCGCCCGGCAATGGTGCTCGCTACGCTGAACCCCATCGAGTACGAGGGCACTTTTCCCTTGCCGGAGGGCCAGCTCGACCGGTTTATGCTGCGCATCAGCCTTGGCTACCCGGACGCCGCAACGGAAGTCTCCGTGGTGGAGCAGCAGGTGTTGCGCCACCCCATCGAGGCGCTCGAGCCCGTCGTTTCGCCGGAGGAGGTCGTCGAATTGCAGGAGCAGGTGCGGCAGATCCACGCCGACCGGACGATCATGGAGTACGCGGTCGCGCTTGCGCAAGTGACCCGGCGTCACCCTGAGGCTGAGTTGGGCGCGTCCCCAAGGGGTTCGCTGGCCCTCTTCCGCGTCAGCCAGGCGTTTGCCCTGCTGCGAGGCCGGGACTACGTACTTCCAGACGACGTTAAGGGCATGGCGGTCTCAGTGCTGGCGCACCGGGTCATTGTGCCGCCCTCGGCGCGAATGCGCGGTCTGGACGGCAGGACCGTTGTGGAAGGAGCGTTGGAGGAGGTGGCGGTCCCGGGCGCGAGATCTGGGCAACGGGCGCCCGCCCGGTAGGGACGCCATGAGCTACCGTCCGACCCGTTTCCACGTTATCCTCCTGCTGCTGACGCTGGCCTTCCTGTACGCCATGGCCACGGGCTTCGTGGTGTACTACCAGGTCAGCTATGCCCTCATCCTCGCCCTCATCGGCACCTTCGTGTGGGGCCGGGTCGGCCTGTGGGGGCTGGACGTGCGCGTGCAGCGGCGGCTCGGGTACCGCGAGGTCGGCGGGACATTCGTGTCGCAGATCAGCGTCACCAACACGGCGGGGCCAAAGCCGCTGCTGGTGGTGCAGGAGGAGAACTCCTTTCCGGGCCCAAATGGCGGCCGCGTCATCAACCTGAGCACGCACACCACGGAGATGTGGGCGAACCGAATCATCGCCGCGCGCCGGGGCGACTACACCATCGGGCCCATCACGGTGACATCGTCAGACCCCTTCGGCATCTTCCGGCACAATCGCGAGTACGGGACGGTTCAGCAGGTGGTCGTGTACCCCGCGACGGTCCCGCTTCCGCTCTTCTCGCTGCCGCGGCGGGGGTCGCCGGGCGAGGGCGAACGCCGGAGCCCCTTTGCCAGCACGAGCCCCATGGTATCCACGGTGCGCGAGTACCTACCGACGGACACGTTCGGCCGTATTCACTGGCCCACGACGGCCCGCACCGGGCAGCTGATGGTCAAGCAGTTCGAGCAGGACACCGGCAGCGACGTCTGGCTGGTGCTCGACCTCCACCGGAACGTGCAGGCCGGTGAGGGCGACGAGTCGACTGAGGAGTACGGGGTCACGATTGCGGCGTCCATGGCACACCGGCTGTTGGACGCCGGGATGTCCGTCGGCCTCTTCGCCTATGGCAGGGAGCCAGTGTACGAGCTGCCGGGCCGCGGATACGCCCACCAGGACCGCATCCTGCGGGCGCTGGCGACGGCTCGTGCTATGGGCGGCGTGCCGCTGGAGGCTGTGCTGGAGGAGGGCCGGCGCCTGGGGCTGGACCAGAGCACCATGATCATCATCACACCCTCCGTCGACCCCAGGTGGCCGGAGGCGGCCAGCTGGCTGTTCCGGCACGGGTCGCAGGTGAGCACCGTGTTGCTGGATCCGACGTCCTTCGGCGGCTTGGGCGAGATCCAAACGGTGGCGGACCGCCTCGCGACGGGCGGCGTGCGTACGTTCGCCGTCCGCCAGGGAGACTCGCTGCCGCAAGCCCTTGCGAGGCCTATGTACACGCCGTCGTGGCAGCTTGCCTCCGGCAATAGGGCGGAGGTGCCAGCATGACGACGGCCGCCTCCGTGCAGTCCGGCGCTGGGCCCCTGGTCGGCGGGTTCCCAGTCCTCCGTCCACTGCGGCTCATTACGCCCAACGACGACTGGCTTACCTTTGCTGCAGTGGTGGCGCCGCTCTTTGTCATTGCGTGGACCATCTCTGAGGCGGCATGGGCGGAGACCCCGTCGCTCTATCTGGTGCTCTTTGTGGGCGCCCTCATGGGCGTCGGTGTAGCGAGGGCGCCGGGGTGGCAGTTCGCGTGGCACACCGGCGCCTTCCCGGTGGGCGCGGCCTTCGTCTACTGGCAGCTCTCGAGGCTGACGGAGGCGACGGGGTGGATAGAGCCCTTCCGCGTCCTCAATATGCGGCTGACGGAGTGGGGAGAGACGGCCACGGGCGGCGGCATCAGTACGGACACCATTCCCTTTGCGATGATGCTGACCTCGCTGGCGTGGGTCATCGCGTACGTATCCACGTGGGCCGCGTTCCACCGCAGGAGCGTCTGGCTCGCGGTGGTGCCAGGCGGCGTGGCCATGTTCTCCAACCTGAGCTACCTGCCGGAGCAGTTCGGCCTGCAGATGTTCGTGTACCTCGCCTTTGCCATGCTGCTCATCGTGCGGATGAACTCGCTCAACCAGTCAGCGGCGTGGTCCAGGGAGAAGATGACCGTCCTGCCGCACTATGGATTACGGGCCCTGTTCCGGGGGAGCTGGTACATTCTGGCGGTGCTGGTCATCGCCTTCATCCTTCCGTCGCGTCCGTGGCAGTCGCCGTGGCTGGACAACGCTTGGGAATACACGCGATCGCCGCTGGACAATCTGGAGGAGGACTTCGACCGCCTCTTCGCCGCACTCCCAGACCGCAAGGGGGGTCTCAACCTGAACTTCGGCACGCACCTACCTTTTCAGGGCTCCATCTCCCTCAGCGAGGAGCCGCTCTTCCTGCTGGAGACTCCGCACCCGGTGTACCTGCGAGCCCGCGCGTACCCGGTATACACACCCCAGGGGTGGACAACGGGCAGGATGGACACGCTCACCTTCGAGGACGACCTTCCATGGAGTGAGCCCCGCGCCTACCAGGAGCGGTTCGAGCTGCAGCACAACGTTGTGTCCCTGCTGAGCACGGACACTATGCCCATCGCCAACCTGCCGTCCCTGCACGACGGATCGGCAGCCGTGAAGGTGCAGGCGCTGCCGCCTCCACGGTACTGGCTTCCGACGCTGGAGGGCCTGGACGAGGACCCCAGCATCCCGGACGACCTCGAGATCGCGATTCCCGTCCTGCAGGCGGCGCGCCTCCATGAGCGCGACGTGGCAACGCAGGCGGACATCATTATGGCCCTGGTCCCGGATGACTCCTTCGTCTCCCAGGTGGCCTTCCGCGACACACCGGCGGGCGGCAACCAGCGCGCCTACCGCGTCGAGGAGCCGGAGACCGGCACGGAGCGCGAGGCGCTGCTCGACGCGCTGCGGAGCGACGTACGGACGCTGGCGTGGGTGCAGGTATCGCGGCGTCCGCCGGACCCGCCGGACATCGTCGCGCTCCGGAGCGCGGGCAAGCTGGACCCCGGCGACACGTACTCGATCACGTCGACAGTGTCGACGGCGACGCCGCAGCAGCTTCGACAGGCCGGGACCGACTATCCGGGGTGGGTGCGAGACCGCTACCTGCAGCTTCCCAGCGACATGCCTGAACGGGTGAGCGACCTGGCCCGCGACATCACGCGCGGCATCTTCAACCCCTACGACAAAGCCAAGGCCATCGAGGCGTACCTGCACACCCTCGGCTACGACCAGAAGATCCCGTCGCCGCCGTACAACGCTGACGGCGTTGACCACTTCATCTTCGAGCTGGAGCGGGGGTACAGCGAGTACTTCGGATCGGCAATGGCCGTGCTGCTCAGGGAAGCCGAGGTGCCGGCGCGCATGGTTGTCGGCTACACACCCCGCGACTACGACGCCAACGCGGGCCACTGGATCGTCCGGGAGGCGGACAGCCACGGGTGGGCGGAGGCCTATTTCCCCAGCTACGGCTGGGTGGAGTTCGAGCCCACGCCCAACTGGCAGCTCCCCGTCGCCCCGGAAGTCGCGTTCTTCGAGGGCGGCGGCACAGCGGCAGGGGGAGCGGAAGACTTCTTCGACGAGGACGAGTTCTTTGAGGACGAGGCCTTCGAGACGATAGACGGCCTGACCGCCCCGGAAGAACCGTTCATCAGCGGGACAGCCCTCGCGTGGATCCTCGGCGGGGTCTTCCTGGTTTGGTTGGTCTGGTACTCATACCGGCGAATCTTTGTGAAGGTCAGCGAGCCGGCGGCGGTGTTCGAGCGCATGTGCTGGCTTGGCGCGTGGGCGGGCCTTCCGCACCACCACAACCTGACGCCGGCCGAATACACAACCCGCCTTGCGCAGGTCTTCCCCGACGCGATGGGCGACCTTCGCATCCTCGGAATGGCGCACGCCATCGAGCGCTACAGCCCCCGGTCGATCACGCAGCGGGAGTCCGAGCAGGTTGGCCGGGCGTGGACGCACGTGCGGAAGCTGCTCTTCCGGCGCTCCATCCTGCACATGCCGTTCACGTAGTCGACAGGAGCCACTACGTCATCACGTGGACGGGCGTACCAGCCAGCCACTGCCGAATGTTGTCCACCACCATCCCAATGCCCTCGGCGTCTGCCTCCGGCGTCGACGAGGCGACGTGCGGCGCGAGGACCACGTTGTCGAGCGCTGTGAACGAGTGCCCCGGCGGCAGGGGCTCCTGGCTGAAAACATCGAGGCCCGCTCCGCCAATGCGTCCGGCAGCCAGCAGCACCTGCAGCGCCTCCTCGTCGGCGATGGCGCCGCGGGCCGTGTTGACGAAGATTGCGCCCGGCTTCATCGACTCGAGCAGCGGACGGTCGAGCAGCCCACGGCTCTGGTTCGAGAGGCGCAGGTGCACGGTGATGACATCCGCCGTTCTCAAGACCTCTTCCAGCGGAGCAAACCGGACGCCCGAGCGTTCACCCCAGGCTTCGTCGGGATGGAACGTCCACGCGATGACGTTCATGCCCAGCCCCCGTCCCAGCTCGGCGGCGCGCCTGCCGATGGGCCCCGTCCCGATGACGCCCAGCGTCTTGCCGAAGAGCTGCCCCACAGCGCCCTTTGCCCAGCCGCCCTCTCGGACGATTCGGTCGTTGGTGACAATGCGCCTGGCGACGGCCAGCGCCAGCGCGATGGCGTGCTCGGCAACGGCGGCGGCGGAGTAGCCGGGGGTGTTGGTCACGATGATGCCGAGGCGTCGGGAGGCGTCAAGGTCAACCATGTCCACGCCTATGCCGAAGACGACGATGTGCCGCATGTCTGCGCACCGTTCCAGCACCTCGGCCGAGAACACGCTGGAGTTGCGGATGCAGATGGCCACGTGGGCGTCACGGATGCGTTCCAGCAGCATTTCCGGCCCCAAGGCCAACGAATCGTAGATGCGGACGTCGCCGAGGGCTCGGAGGGAGGACTCGTGGACGGAGCCGGCGACGGCGGGCGGGTTGTCGTCCGGGACGACGATACGCGGCGTGCCATCGGGCGCGTTGGTCACGGGGCCTCCTTGGGCGCGGAAGGCGTTAGGGCTTCTGGGCGATGACCAGGTCTCGGTTGCCCTGCAGCAGCTTCACGTCCACGTCGCGGAACCCGGCCTGCTCCAGCCATTGGGAGTAGACACCGGCGGACCGCTCCTGCCCGCCCGTCGACACGAGGGCGTGCAGATCCATGAGCGTCGTCAGCAGCGGCCCAGTGCCGCTCTCGTCGAGCAGCTTCTCACATACCAGGATGATGCCGCCGGGGCGCAGCGCCTCGAAACAGTGGCGCAAGATGACGTGGCATTGCTCGTCGGGCCAGTCGTGCAGGATCCAGCCTAGGGCAATGACGTCGGCCTCGGTGGGCAGGCTGCCGGGCTCGAAGAAGTCTCCGGGGTGTGTGCGGGCCCGGTCGTCGACGCCGTACTGGCGGAGATAGTCGTCGGCGATGGCGCAGACGGCGGGCTGCTCGAAAACGATGCCTCGTAGGTGCTGGTGCCGCCTCAGCGCGGCGATGACCAGCGCGCCGGAAGTGCCCCCGACGTCCAGCAGGCAGCTGTACGGCGAAAAGTCCACCGCGTCCACAATCTCCTGGGCGTCGGGAACGGTCAGGTTGTGCATGCCCTGCACGAAGCCGCGGAGCTGCCTCGGCTCGGCGTAGACGGCGGCCAGCATGTCGAATCCGGGGCCGAAGACCTCCTTGACGCGCGGGGTGTTCTCGCGGATGGCGCCCGGCAGGAGCTGCCAGAGCCGCCAGTGGAGCTGACTCAGGTGCTCCACCTGCGCGCCCAAGTACCCCTGTTGACCCTTGACGAGGTAGAGGGCCGCTTCCTCCGAGTTGCTGAAGCGCCCGCTCTCCTTCTGCACGAGCTCCAGCGCGACGAGCGCGTTCATGAGCCGCTCGAGGGCGCCCGGGTGCAGGCGGAGCCGGTAGGCCAGCACCTCGGCGCTGGCGGGTCCCTTGGAGAGCTCGTCAAAGACGCCAAGTTCGACGCCGGTAAAGAGTGTCTTGGACACCCAGAATGCTGTGAGCATTTCCTGGATGCGCTTTGGGGCAGTGGGCATGCTGACGGTGACCCCTATCCGGATAGACTTCGTTTCGCACCCACCATTGTACCTGTAGGCTGGAAACCGCCACAAGGGCGCAGGGGCAGGGCGTGTTGACCGTGCGGCGGGCCGTCGGTACAATCACGGAGTCTGCATTGAAGGAGGCCGCCATGCCGTTGTACGAGTACCACTGCGAGCCCTGCAACGACCGTTTTGAGGTGCTGCGCCCGATGTCAAAGGGCAACGACCCGGCGACGTGCCCCTCGTGCGGCAGCGCGGGCAGACGCGTGCTTTCGGTCTTCGCGGCCGTGACCGCCGGCGGTTCCGGTGAGGGGCCGATGCCTATCGCGGGCGGCGGCGGAGCGTGCTGCGGCGGCGGTGGATGCGGCTGCCACTAGACACAAGACATCACAGGCTGATGAAGGAGCCCCGGCATTGCCGGGGCTTCCGCTTTCTCCGTGGCCGAGAGGGGCCTAGTCGGAAGTCGCCACCCCCTTCGCGAGCACGAAGCGTCGGTGCAGGTAGCGGCCGACGCCCCAGATGGCGACAGTTTCCGCGACCGTGATGACGGCGAGCAGTATTGTGGACTCGAGCCAGAAGCGGTATGGAAAGAGCACTACCAGGAAGTGCTCGCTGGGGTTGAGAATCCAGTAGTCATTGCTGAAGCTGATCTGGTGGAAGAGAGTGAAGAAGACCGGAAACCCCAGCGCCAGAATTACGCCGACGACGACGAGACCGACGCCGCTGACGGCCCCGGCCATCGACACGCGGCGGAGGAAGCGCAGGCCCTCGCGGCGGAAGCCCCACGCGGCGTAGAGAACGACCGCCGCGCCCGTCACGTACGTGACCGTGTACACGAGCCCCAGGAGCAGCTTCACGTCGCGCATGTGCTCGACCTCGCGTGCCGTGAAGAGGGGATGGCCGTTGAGGAAGATGGCCATGTACTCCTGATCGTCGTTGAAGTACTCGCGGATTTCGTCGCCGACGCGCTCAATCTCGCTCGAGGGGATGCGTGTCGATTCGGCGATGCTGTTTCGCTCGAAGCCGATGTTGTAGACCACCGGCGCGTTGAAGAGCATGCGTACGTTGAGGGTAACCAGGAAGACGGGCAGGGCAACGAGGATGACTATCCCCACCCATCGGAAGACACCCGGCGCGAGCCGGGACCATTGCTCGCGCAAAGCGTCCATGCCACCGACTGCCCTCTTCTGTCTGCCTGCCATTCCACCAGTATAATGGGCGCAACCTGACGGGAGAAACGCAGATGCAGCAGAAGCAGCACACGTACGAGGCGCTTTGGGACATCGTCGACCGGCTGCGGTCGCCGGGCGGGTGCCCGTGGGACCGGGAGCAGACGCACCGGTCGCTGCGGCGCAACCTGCTGGAGGAGTGCTACGAAGCGCTGGAAGCACTGGACGCGGAGGACGCGGACGGGCTCGCGGAGGAGCTGGGCGACGTCATCGTGCAGATCGTCTTCCACTGCCAGATAGGTGCGGAGAACGGCACGTTCACGCAAGCCGACATGTTCCGGCACATCTGCGAGAAGCTGGTGCGCCGGCACCCTCACGTTTTCGGGGACGTTACGGTGCGGGATGCCCGAGAGGTGGAGGCCAACTGGGAGGAGACCAAGCGGCAGGAGCGCGGCGACAGGGTGTCGGCGCTCGACGGCGTCGCGAAGGGCATGCCTGCGCTGGGCTACGGGCAGGCCATCTCCAACCGTGCCGCACAGGCGGGGTTCGCGTGGGACGACCTCTCCGACGTGATGGCCAAGGTGCGCGAGGAGCTGGGCGAGCTGGAGGAGGCGGAGGGCGAGCAGCGTCGCGAGGAGGAGCTGGGCGACGCGCTGTTGGCGCTGGTCAACGCGGCGCGGTGGATGGGCGTCGATGCCGAGACGGCGCTGCGGCAGGCCAACGCTCGCTTCTACCGGCGGTTCACGCACATGGAGTCGGCCGTTCGCTCGAAGGGCCGCGGACTCCGGGACGCCACGACGGACGAGAAGCTGGCGCTCTGGGACGAGGCCAAGCGAGCGGAGACTGTGAAGGGGTAACTGCCGCGCCCGTCAACTCCGCGTGATGACGAGGTTGCCGTAGCTGTCGACCGTGGCAGCCCAGCCGGGCGGCACGACGGTTGTCGCGTCCATCTGCAGTACGACGGCGGGGCCGGCGACGACTGCGCCCGCCGGCAGCGACGCACGGCGCAGGATTGGCGTCCGACGAGGGCCGTCCTCGAACACGACGGTGTCTTCGGCGACGAGAGCGGCGGTAGCGCTTTCCCCGGCGTCCGGTGGCGACACGTCCGGCTGCTCCAGCGCCGAGAGGCCGACCGCCTTGAGCCGCAGGTTCACTACCTCAATCGGCGCGCGGGCGTCGGCGTACCCGAACCGCTGCAGGTGGGCGGCGTGGAAGGCTCGCGCGGCGACGTCCGCCACTGTAGGCCCGAGCCGCGGGCAGTCGACGGTGAGCTCATAGGACTGGCCGACGTAGCGCACGTCCAGCAGTGGCTGCAGGCGCACGCGGCGACGGGGCACGCCCTCCTCTCGCAGCTCAGTCAGCGCGCGGGCCCGGAGCGCCGCGAATCCCTGCCCTAGCCGCTCGGCCGTCACTTGCCCTTGGGTGTACAGCACGGTCTGCGAGTAGTCCTTCGTGATGTCCGCGATGGCGACGCCGTACGCCGAGAGCGCACCAGGCGTCGTGGGGGCAAGCACGCGCGTGATGCCGAGGCCCTCGGCAAGCTCGCAGGCGTGCTGCGGCCCCGCGCCGCCAAAGGCGACGAGGGTGAACTCGCGCGGGTCGAAGCCGCGCTCCAGCGAGATCGCACGGACGGCGCGCTCCATCGTCGCGTTCACGACGCGGACGACGCCGAGCGCGGAGGCGTCGACGTCCGCGCCCATCGCAGCAGCGACGCGCTCAAGCGCTGCGCGGGCGGCGTCGCGGTCGAGCCGCATGCGCCCGCCTAGAAAGTCCTCGGCGCGGATGCGGCCAAGGACCAGGTTGGCGTCGGTGACCGTCGCGGCGTCGCCGACGCCGTAGCAGGCCGGGCCCGGGTCCGCGCCCGCCGACTCCGGCCCGACGGTCAGCGCACCACCGGCGTCGACGCGGGCGATAGAGCCGCCGCCCGCCCCAACGGTGTGGACGTCGAGCATCGGCACGCCGATGGGCACGCCGCCCAGCGACGCCGCCACCGTCTCCTGCAGCCTGCCGGGACACAGCGAGACATCGGTGGACGTGCCGCCCATATCCAGCGTGATGATGTCCGGGTAGCCCGCCAGCCGCGCCATTGCCAGCGCGCCCACGACGCCCCCGGCGGGGCCGCTCAGCACGGTGCGCACGGGCTCCTGCGCCGCCGCCCCCAGCGATACGCTTCCACCCGACGACTGCATGACGCGCACGCGCCCCGGCCCGGCGTCCTCGGCGCCCAGGGCCGTCTCCAGCCGGCGCAGGTAGCCCGACATGACGGGGCCCACGTAGGCGTTGGCGGTCACGGTGCTGGTGCGCTCGTACTCGCGGTACTGGGGCAGGACGCGGTTGGAGACGGAGATAAAGGGCGGCGGGTCCAGGGCGGCGAGCGCCTCGGCGACAAGCTCCTCGTGCTCCGGGTGGAGAAAGGAGAAGAGCAGCGAGACGGCGACTGCCTCGGCGCCGGCGCCGCGCACAGCGTCGACGACGCGGCGGACGGCGTCGGGTGACGGGGCGTGCTCGACGCTGCCGTCGGCCAGCACGCGCTCGTCGAGGCCAAAGCACAGCTCCGGCGGGGCCAGCGGCGGCGGCTTACCCTGCATGAAGTCGTAGAGGGAGGGCCGCGTCTGCCGGGCCAGTTCCAGGAGATCTTCGAAGCCCGCAGTGGTGACGAGGGCCGTGCGCGCTCCTTTGCGCTCGAGCAGCGCGTTCGTTGCGACGGTGGTGCCGTGCACGAGGACGGTGTCGCGCTGCGTCCACGCGCCGTCGCGCCACGCGCCGAGGTCGGCCAGCCCCTGCAAGATGGAGCGCGAGGGGTCATCGGGGGTGGACGGCACCTTGTGGACGCGAATGCCATCGGGGCCGAGCAGCACCAGGTCCGTGAAGGTGCCGCCGGTGTCCACGCCCACTACGATTGGGGCCAATCCACTCCTCCGGGAACGCCGTTGCGGATAGAGGCAACCGCACCAATCGTACCACGCCTGCGCCGTGGCGCGAGTGCAGGACTCCCTATGCCAGCAATGCCGTGTTACCCTTCCGGGACACAAGACTCCCATCACGGGCGCGAGTATGAACGCATGACGAGCCAATCGGCAGGGCGCAGCTTCCCGGAGTTCCGGGTCATCGGCGTGACCGGCGTGCCGGAGATCCAGCCCGGCGACGATCTGCCCGGCATCATCATCGCTGCCGCAGAAGGGCAGGGCACGCCTTTCGTGGAGGGCGACATCGTCGTCGTCACGCAGAAGGTCGTGTCCAAGGCGGAGGGGGCCCTGGTGCGGCTTGCGGATGTCGAGCCGAGCTCCCTCGCGCTGACGATCGCCGGCGAAATGAAGGACCCGCGCCACGTCGAGGTGGTGCTGCGCGAGAGCCGCCGCATCGTGCGGATGGAGCGGGGCGTGCTCATCACAGAGACGCACCACGGGCTCGTGTGCGCCAACTCCGGTGTGGACGCGTCCAACGTGCCGGGCGACGACGTGCTCTGCCTGCTGCCGAAGGACCCCAATGCCTCGGCGCGTCGCATCCGCGAAGCGGTCCGGGAGCGCACGGGCCGGACGGTGGCGGTGATAATCTCGGACACCTTTGGGCGGCCGTGGCGCGTGGGCACGACGGACATCGCCATCGGCTGCGCGGGGATTGCGCCGCTGAAGGACTACCGGGGCATGGTGGACCGCGACGGGCGCACGCTGCAGGTCTCGGTCGCCGCCGTGGCTGACGAGGCAGCGGGGGCGGCGGAGCTGGTGACGCGCAAGACCATCGGGGTGCCGGTGACGATCGTGCGGGGGCTGCCCTACGACGTGTCGGAGGAGGGCGCGGACGTTATCATCCGGGACGCGTCCATGGATTTGTTCCGGTAGGCATTGCCGTCCGTTCACCCCCTTCGAGAACCTCAGGACAGGCTTCGATTTCCCTCAGGGCGAACGGACGGGGGCTACGTCACCGCCGACAGGGCGTCCTCGACGACCTCCGCCGGGACGTCGTTGCGCGTGAGGGAGCTACCCAGCCCGTCCAGCAGCACCCAACGAATCGAGCCTGCCGAGGTCTTCTTGTCGACGCTCATGGCCTGCCGGACTGCATCGCGGTCGGCGCCGGGGAATGACGTGGGCAGGTTGAAGCGGCGAAGCAGCGCGTCCTGCCGCTCGACGAGGTCGTCGCCGATGAGGCCCATCGCGCGGCTGATGCGGACGGCGGCCGTCATGCCGATGGCGACGGCCTCGCCGTGGAGGAGCTCGCCGTAGGCCGTGGCGGCCTCCAGCGCGTGGCCGATGGTGTGGCCGTAGTTGAGCAGGATGCGCAGGCCCAACGTCTCGCGCTCGTCGCGGCTGACCACGTCGGCCTTCACTGCCATGCTGCGGCGGACGACGTCGTCGGCCAGCGGACGATCGAGGCGGCAGATGGCCTCGGCGTGCGCCTCGAAGGTCTCGAAGAGCTCGGCGTCGAGGATGAGGCCGTGCTTGATGGCCTCGGCCCAGCCGGACGCAAGCTCGCGCTCCGGCAGCGTGTCCAGCGCGTCCACCTCGGCGACGACAAGCCGGGGCTGGTGGAAGGCGCCCACCAGATTCTTGCCCGCCTCCAGGTTCACGGCCGTCTTGCCGCCGATGGAGGCGTCCACCATCGCCGCCAGCGACGTGGGCGCCTGCACCAGCGGCAGACCCCGGTTGAACGTCGCGGCCGCGTACCCCGCGAGGTCGCCAACGACGCCCCCGCCGAGGCCGACGACGAAGTGACCCCGCTCGGCCCGCTGCTCCGCCAGCCACTGGTACACCAGCGCAAGCGTGTCCAGGCTCTTGGAGTTCTCGCCCGCGGGCACCACGAAGGTGTGCACGGGGATGTCTGCCGACTCCAGCGCGATCTGCGCCCGGCGGCCGTGGGAGTAGAAGACGTTGCTATCGGAGATCAGGTAGGCAGTCGTCGTGAGGCCGACGCTGCGGCAGAGCTCGCCGAGGCGGTCGAACACTCCGGCGCCGGCGAAGATGGGGCAGGAGTGGGACGACGACCGTACGACGGCGGCGAGGTCGGACGTGCCGACGGAGGGGACGTTGCCCACACCGCCGATGGTCCTCGCGGCGCGGAGGACCTCCTGCGCGGCGTCGGTGATCGAAAGGGCGTCCGTGTGGACCGTCCAGTGCGCGTCGGCGTAGGCCGCGGCCCGCTCCGCCTTCAGCGTCCTTGCGCGCTCCAGTGGTGTCTCGCCGTTGGGCCCGGCGAGGAGGGGCCGCACCGCGCCCTGCCCGACGCCCTCGGGGTAGAGCCTGTTCACGACGGTCTCGGGAGAGGCTTCGAGACAGACCACGAAGCCGGACGCGCGCATGCGCTCGCGGTTGCCGGAGGACTTGACGATGCCGCCGCCCGTCGAGATAACCTGCCGCTCACCGCCGCAGACCTCGTCCAGCGCCCGCGACTCGAGCGCGCGGAAGGCGTCCTCGCCGTCCTCGGCGAAGACGGCCTCAATAGACTTGCCGGCGATGCGCTCCAAGACATTGTCGGTGTCGACGTAGGCCCAGCCGAGCTGGCGCGCAACGGCCTGCCCGACGGACGTCTTGCCGGCGCCCATGAAGCCCGTGATGAAGATATTGTTCATGAAAGTTAGTGTAGCCGGGGGACTTGGGGTTGTCTAAGGGGCCGTGTCCTCACGAAGAACGGTCAGCCTTCTTCAGCGCCTTGTTCATGCTCCCCATCTCGTAGCCGGCGAGGTCCAGTGTGACGTAGAGGTAGCCCAGCTCGCGGAAGCCCTCGACCACGCCACGACGGACGTCGGCGTCCGCGAGCGTTGCGAAGTCCTCGGGGCCGACCTCGATGCGCGCAATGGTGTCGTGGTGGCGGACGCGGAGTTGCCGGAAGCCGAGGGCGCGCAGGTGCGACTCGGCGCGGGCGACGCGGGTGAGGGCTTCGACGGTGACCGTGGAGCCGTAGGGGATGCGCGACGAGAGGCACGCCTGCGCGGGCTTGTCCCACGAGGGCAGGCCACGCTCCTTCGACAGCGCGCGGATCTCGGCCTTGGTGAGCTCCGCCTCCACCAGCGGGCTGCGGGCGCCGTTCTCTTTCCCAGCGGCGATGCCGGGGCGGTAGTCGCCGAGGTCGTCGAGGTTGGTGCCGTTGGCGATCCAGGCGTAGCCCTCGGCCTGCGCGAGGGGCTTCAGGACGCTGTAGAGGTTCACCTTGCAGAAGTAGCAGCGCGTGCCGTCGTTGGCGGCGTAGCGCGGGTCGTCGACCTCCTGCGTCTCGACGATGCGGTGGGGGAAGCCGAACTGTTCAGCATAGGCGCGGGCGTCGTCGAGCTCCTCCGGCGCCAGCGACGGCGAAGCGGCTGTGACGGCCAACGCCCGGTCTCCGAGGGCGTCCCACGCGGTGACGGCCAGCAGGGCGCTGTCGACGCCACCGGAGTAGGCCACTACCACGGAGCCCATGTCGCGGAGGATGGCGTGCAGCCGGTCTCGCTTGGCGGCAAGGTCACTCATGCGGGGGTCTCCACGTTTTGGGATTCGGACGGGCTCTCCAACTCCGACGCGCCCGGGCCGGAACGGCGCGGGAAGAGGGCGCGGATGGCCTGCGACACGGTCGTCACGCGGAGGACCTCGAGGCCACCTGCCTCGACCGGGTCGGCCTCCGCCGCCGCGGGCGCGACAACGCGCTTCAGACCGAGGCGGGCAGCTTCCTGCAGGCGGCGCCCCATCTGCGCAACGGGCCGGATCTCGCCGCCGAGGCCAACCTCACCGAGGGCCGCCAAGCCCGCGTCGAGCGGCTGGTCGCGGAAGCTGGACGCCATGGCGAGGGCCAGTGCAAGGTCGGCGGCGGTCTCGTTGACGCGGAGGCCGCCGGTGACGTTGACCACAACGTCCTGCGACCCGAGCGGCACGCCAGAGCGCCGGCTGAGCACTGTTGCCAGCATCACGAGCCGGTTGGTGTCCAGGCCATTCGCGACGCGCCTCGGCGCGGGCCCGACGACAGGGGCGGTGAGCGCCTGCACCTCGACGAGCATGGGCCGCGTGCCCTGCAGAACGGGCGCAAGCACGGAGCCGACGAGCGGCCCGTTCCGGTGGGCCAGGAGCTGCCGTGACGGGTCGGCAACCTCGACCAGGCCGGAGGCGTCCATCTGGAACAGCGCAACCTCGTTGGTGGAGCCGAAGCGGTTCTTCTCGCTGCGCAGCAGGCGGAGGGCGCTCATCGAATCGCCCTCCAAGTACAGCACAACGTCGACCATGTGCTCGAGGACGCGCGGGCCGGCGATGTCACCCTCCTTGGTCACGTGCCCTGCGATGATGACCGGCGTGCGCGTGGTCTTGGCCCAGGCGATGAGCAGCCGGGCGCACTCGCGGATCTGGCCGACGCTGCCGGGCGCGGCGTTGGACGCCTCTGAGTGGAGCGTCTGGATGGAGTCGACGAGCACCGCGCACGGCTGCATGCGCTCCATCCAGCCGAGGACGTCCGGGGCGGCCGTCTCGTTGAGCAGGAGCAGGTTGCGGCCGCTGACGCCCAGCCGTTGGGCACGCATGCGTATCTGCGCCGCCGACTCCTCGCCGGCGACGTACAGGACGCCGCCGCGGTTGTCGGCAAGCTCAACGCCGGGCGTGAGCGCCCCCGCGACCTGCAGCAGCAGCGTCGACTTGCCGATGCCGGGGTCGCCGGCCAGCAGCGCGACAGAGCCGGGCACGAGCCCGCCGCCCAGCACGCGGTTGAGCTCCGGGAAGGGCAGCACGATGCGCGGGTCGCCGTCCAGCAAGACGGTGGCGAGCTCGGTGGGGCCCTGCTCGGCGACGGGCGCTCGCGCCGCTTGCCTGCCGCCCCTCGGCACGGAGAAGGTGGAGCGCGTCGGAGCCGCCTCGACGAGGGGCTCACCGGAGCCGCAGGCGTAGCAGAAGCCCATCCACTGGTTGTGGCCTGTGCCGCACTCGGGGCAGATGTACAGGATGCCGTCCGGCATTGACAGGGAGACCTCCAGGCTCAGTGCTGGAATTGTATGGCAGGAGGCTAGAGCCGCACCAGACGGACAGAGGTAATCGCGGGCTCCTTTGCGAGCTCCTGCAGCACGGCTTCCGGCATGGGGTCGTCGAGGCCGACCACCATGGTGGCCTTGCCACGAGTGCGGACGCGGCCCACTTCCATGAAGCTGATGTTGACGTCGTGCTGCCCAGCCAGGCTGCCGACGGCCCCGATGATGCCGGGACGGTCCTCGTTTTCGACGACCAACAGGTATGGGCTGTCGATGATGACGTCGAGGTGATGCTCGCCGAGCCGCGTGACGTGCGTCTGCCCGCGCAGGTGTGTGCCACCGACGATCTCCTCGCCCTGCGTCGTGGACAACCGCACGATGACCTCGTTGGCGAAGTCCTCGCGCGCCGGATCCTTTTCCTCGATCACCCGCAGCCCTTGCTCATCGGCCAGCAGGCCGGCGTTGACCAGGTTGACGCGCTCCTCCCTGCCGGGCTGCAGCAGGCCCATGAGCACGGCGGCGCGCAGAGGGCCGGTCTCGCCAGCGGCCAGTTCGCCGTGGTAGACGATGGTGGCGGACCTGGGAAGGCCCTGCGCAGTCTGTATGGCGATCTTGCCGATGTCCGTGGCGACGGACAGGAACGGCTCCAGAAGCTCGTGCACTTCGGCGGTCACCAGCGGCGCGTTGACGGTGAAGCGGGCCGGCTGGCCGCGGAGGACGGTCAGCACCTGATCGACCACCTCCAGCGTCACGCCGGCCTGTGCCTCCTCCGTGGACGCGCCCAGGTGCGGCGTGCAGACGATGCGGGGGTGCTGCGCAATGGTGAAGTCCTTGAGCGGCTCGTCGACGAAAACGTCGATGGCGGCGCCCGCCAGCCGGTCCTCGTCGAGGGCCTGCAGAAGCGCGGCCTCGTCGACGAGGCCGCCGCGCGCGACGTTGACCAGGCGCGCGCCCGGCTTCATGCGTGCAAGCTCGTCCGGGCCGATGAGGCTCTTGGTGGTGTCCGTCAGCGGGGTGTGCAGCGTCAGGATGTCCGAACGGGCCAGCACGTCGTCGAAGGATGCGATCTCGACGCCGAGGCGGGCGGCGCGCTCCGGCACCAGGTAGGGGTCGTAACCCATCACGCGCATCTCCATGCCGATGGCGCGGCGGGCGACCTCCGATCCCACTCGGCCGAGGCCGACGATGCCGAGGGTCTTGCCCTTGACCTCCGTGCCCATGAAGGCCGAGCGATTCCACTTCTCCTCGCGGAGTGAAGCGTTGGCCTGCGGGATGTTGCGGGCCATGGAGAGCATTATGGCGATGGTGTGCTCAGCGGCGGCGATGGTGTTGCCGGTGGGCGCGTTCACCACCGCAATGCCCCGGCGCGTGGCGGCGTCCACATCGATGTTGTCGACGCCGACGCCGGCCCTGCCCACGACCTGCAGGCGCTCGCCGGCCTCGATGACGGCGGCGGTGACCTGTGTTTCGCTGCGGACGATGAGGGCTTCGGTGGAGGCCACGGCGTCGAGGAGCTCGTCGAGGGACATGCGGGGACGCAGCTCGATGGTGAGGTCCAGCTGGGCCTCGAGGATATCGAGGCCTTCCTGGTGGATGGGGTCAGTGATGAGGACTTTCATGCGCGCCATTGCCTCCCCTGTGCCTTTGCTTCACAGACCGTGAGACGGCGCCCCACTGGCCCTCCCCCTGATGTCGTCGTATAGGACTATGCGGCCACCCGGAAGCCCACTTGCGGCAATACGGCAGCCAGCGAGTCCATCACGTCAGCAACGTCGTCCTCCGTGATGTAGCCCATGTGGCCAATGCGGAAGATGGAGTTGCTCAGCGGGCCTTGTCCGCCCGCCATCACCACGTTCCGCTCGGTGCGCATCAGTCCGCGGAGCTTGGAAAGCTCGACGCCCTCAGGCACCTTGACGGCGGTGACGGTGTTGGAGGCGTAGGCCTCGTCCTGCACCAGAAGCTCGAGGCCGAGGGCCTTCACGCCCGCCCGAACGTCCGCGGCGATCTTGGCGTGCTTGGTGTAGACAGACTCTATGCCGTCGGCGAGGAGCTTCTGCACGGCGAGGTCCAAGGAGAACATGACGGACACGGCCGGCGTCCACGGCGTCTGCCCCTGCTGGAAGTAGCTGAAGTGCTTCTCAAAGTCGAAGTAGAAGCGTGGCATCGTGGCCGACTTGGCGGCCTCCCTCGCCCTCGGTCCCACCGCCGCGAAGGCCAGACCCGGGGGCACCATGAATCCCTTCTGCGAGCCAGTTACGACGACGTCCAAGTCCCATGCGTCCGTCTCGACGGGGATGCAGCCGACGCTGCTAATGGCGTCGACGAGCATCAGGCGGTCATGGGCCCGCACGGCTCGGGCGATAGCGCCGATGTCGTTGGTGACGCCTGTGGAGGTCTCGTTGTGGGTTACCAGCACGGCCTTGATAGAGGGGTCGCCGGCAAGCGCCGCGCCGATGGCGTCGGGGTCGGCGGGAGCGCCGTGCTCGACGGACATCTTCACCACCTCGGCGCCGTAGGCCTCGGCAATCTGGCCGAAGCGGTCGCCAAAGACGCCGATGCTCACGTTGATCACCCGGTCGCCCGGCGAGAGGGTGTTGACGATGGCGGCCTCCATCGCGCCGGTGCCGGAGGAGGTCAGAATGGCGACGTCGTTCTGGGTTGCGAAGATGGTCTGCAGGCCGGAATGCACCCTCGCAATGATGTCCGCGAACTCGGGGCCGCGGTGGTCGATCATCTGCTGGGCCCCCGCCAGCAGCACGTCCTCCGGACAGGGCGTGGGGCCCGGTATGCGCAAGTTCACCAGGATCCTCCTGCGTGTGCTCAAGGGATTTGCCGTATCGATAGTAGCATAGGCCTCGGCGGGGATGGAAGGCGGAGGGGATGGGGTCTGGGGGTTCCGCCGCCCCACTTGCCGGGGATCCCGCCTGCTGACGAGGCGGGCGACTGGCGAGTCGCCCCTACGCAAGGGAGCGGGGGATGGGGCGGCGGGGAATTGAGTTGAGTTTCCGTGCGTTTTGGATTGAGTTTTTTCGTTTCCAGATACGGGAGGGGCCTATTACGACTAAAACGACTGCCGGAGGTCCGTAGCTGCAAGGGGGTTGAGTTGCATTGAATCGCAATTGTGCTGCAGTGGGTCAACGGTATTGGGAACGGGTTGAGCTGCAATGAATTGCGGAAGTCAACCATTCGGGTAGGGGTCATGGTTGCTTCGGGTCCTTGAGGCGCTTGCTTGTCTGAACGGGCAGGTTGTCGTGGCGATGCTCTTGCGTGCTCATGGGGGAAGAGTAGGGGGTCAGGCGCGGGCGCGCGTGGAGGTGGTGTCAGGGGGCCTAGCGGCCCCCGTTCACCCTTCGATTTCCCTCAGGGCGAACGGAATGGGGGGCGCTCCGTTTGTCGGGGTTCCTGCCTGTGCAGGAACGACGGGGGTGTGGGCACCGGCTTTCGCCGGTGAAACGATGGAGTTGGGGGATAGGCTCGGGGCGAACGGTGGGGGTTGGCGGCGAACGTTGGGGTTCCTGCCTGCGCAGGAACGACGGGCGGCTAGGGGCGGTCCTCCAGCAGGCGGAGGTAGCGTCGCTTGCCGACGCGCACGACGGAGCCGTCGCGGAGGGCGAGCGTGTCGCCGGCGCGCTGGCCGTCGACCTCCACGGCTCCCTGGGACACCAGCCGTTTGGCGGCGGTGCGGCTCTGTGAGAGGCCGAGCTCGGCGTGGTGGTGGTAGAGAAACTCCACGGTTGACAGGGAGACGAGCGTCTTCGCGCCGCCCTGTTCGTTGGAGACGGCGACTGCGCCGGATGCGCCGTCCGGTCGCGCAAACCACAGCGTCGGCGCCTCGTCCGGGGCCTCGCCGCGCTGCACCGTCCGCTCGAAGTGCGCCTGCGCGGCGGCGGCGTCCTCCTCGGACCAGAACGTCGCGACGATCTCGCGGCCTAGCCGCTTCTTGAACTCCATCGGGTTGGCGCCACCCTCCATCGCCGAGGTCATCTCATCGATCTCGGTGGTGGGGAGGTCGCTGAGCAGGTTGAAGTAGGGGATGATGAGTTCGTCGGGCAGCGAGAGGGCCTTGCCGTACTGCTCCTCCGGGGCCTCGTCTACGCCGATGTAGTTGCCCAGGCTCTTGCTCATCTTCTGGACGCCGTCCGTGCCGACGAGGATGGGCACCATGAAGCACTGTTGGGGGCGCTGGCCCCGCATCTCCTGGAGCTCGCGGCCCATGAGCAGGTTGAACTTCTGGTCCGTGCCGCCGAACTCCACGTCCGACTCCACCACGACGGAGTCGTACGCCTGCAGGAGCGGGTAGAGCAGCTCCGTGATGGCGATGGGCCGGTTGGCGTCCCACCGGCGGCGGAAATCCTCGCGGGCGAGCATCTGGGCGACGGTGAAGGGGCCAGTGAGCCGGACGACGTCCGCGAGGTTGAACTTGCCGAACCATTCGCTCTGCCAGACGACCTCCGTCCGGTCGCGGTCGACCACTTTAAAAAACTGGGTCATGTACGTCTGCGCATTCTCCTGCACTTGCTCGTGGGTCAGCACGGGGCGGGTGGCCGACACGCCGCTGGGGTCGCCGATCTGCGCCGTCCAGTCGCCGACGATGAGCACCACCTTGTGGCCAAGGTCCTGGAGCTGGCGCAGCTTGCGGAGGCCCACCACATGGCCTAGGTGGATGTCCTTGCTGGAGGGGTCAAAGCCCATCTTGAGCCGGAGGGGCTTGTCCCGGTCCAGCAGTTTGCGGAACTCGTTGCGGTCGATGATCTCCGCGACGCCCCGGTCCATCACGGTGCGGAGGTCTTCTTGTGATATAGCCATAGCTACCTCTCAGTCAGGGGCCTGCTTGCCATCCATTGTACGGCAAGGTGGGGAATCCTGCGAAAGAAGGGCGTGCCCCCTTCGAGAAGCTCAGGACAGGCTTCGAGTGCCTCAGGACGGAGTCAGGGCGAACGGGCGGCGGCCTACCACCCGGCGGGGAGCAGCTCGCGGTCCTCCTCGAGGGCCGCGCGCGCGGCCTCGACGTCGCGGCGGAGCTGCTCGACGAGGGCGTCGAGGCCGCTAAAGGGCTGCTCATTGCGGAGCTTGCGGGAGAAGGCGACCCAGAGCTTGGCGTTGTACAGGTCGCCGTCGTAGTCCAGCAGGTGCGTCTCGATCTGCCGGGCGCCGCCGCCGAAAGTGGGCCGGACGCCAATGTTGGTCGCCGAGAGGCGCGCCCGGCCATCGGCCAGCGCCCACGTGGCGTAGACGCCGTGGGCGGGGACGATGCAGCCGGGCTGCACGGCGATGTTGGCGGTGGGGAAGCCGATGGTGCGCCCGCGCTTGTCGCCCTCGACGACAAAGCCGGAGATAGTGAACGCGTGGCCCAGCATCGCCGCCGCGTGCCCCATGTCGCCGGCCTCGACGCACTTGCGGACCTCGGTGCTGCTGACCACGAGGTCATCGAAGGAGACGGGCTGCACCACCTCGACCGTGAACCCCAGCTCCTCGCCCAGCGCGGCCAGCACCTCCGCCGTTCCCTCGCGCTGGTAGCCGAATGCGAAGTCCGGCCCGACGACCAACCCCTTCATGTTCAGGCTGTTGATGAGCACCTCGGCGAACTCCCTCGCCCGCAGGTATGAGAACTCCAGGGTGAAGCTCAGCGGCACTACGAGGTCGACGCCCTGTTCACTGATGAGGCGGAGACGGTCCTCGGGCGAATTCAGCAAGGGGACGCGGGAGTCGGGGCGCATGACGGAGCGCGGGTGGTTGGTGAAGGTGATGACGGCGCTGGCGCAGCCCTTCCGCGCGGCCGCCTCCTTGAGCCGTTGGATGAGGTACTGGTGGCCGCGATGCACCCCATCGAACATGCCGACGGTCACGACGGTGGGGTTGTCCGAGTGCAGCCGGGCAAGTTCATCGAGTACGGTCATAGTCGCCCTGCATGGCGTTGGCCGGGCCGCTCCGCGGCACAGTTGGCGAATCCTAGCACGCCCCTCAAAGGGGGGTCAACGACGGCGGACGGCGCCCTCGCTAGCCGCCGGCGGCCGCCTCGACGGGCGGGGCGACCTCACGGCCGACCGCGGCGGCGACGGCGCGAAGGCCAGTCATCAGAATCTGGAAGTTCTCAAAGGTCAGCGACTGCGGGCCGTCCGAGAGCGCCTTGTCCGGGTTGGGGTGCACCTCGATGATCAGGCCGTGGCAGCCGGCTGCCACGGCGGCCAGCGCCATCGGCGGCACCAGGTGCCAGCGGCCCGTGCCGTGGCTGGGGTCAGCGACGACGGGCAGGTGGCTGAGGCGCTTGATGACGGGAATGGCGGCGAGGTCAAGCGTGTTGCGCGTGTACTCCTCGAACGTGCGGATGCCGCGCTCGCAGAGGATAACCTCGTAGTTGCCGCCTGCCATGATGTACTCGGCGGAGAGCAGCCACTCCTCGTACGTCGTGGCGAATCCGCGCTTCAGCAGCACCGGCTTGTTCACCTTGCCGACCTCATCCAGCAGGATGAAGTTCTGCACGTTGCGGGCGCCGACCTGCAGGATGTCGGCATACTCGGCGACGATCTCGACGTCCTCGGCCGTCATCACCTCCGTGACGACGGGCAACCCCGTCTCAGCGCGGGCCTCGGCAAGCAGCTTGAGCCCGTCGACGCCCATGCCTCGGAAGCTGTAGGGCGACGACCTGGGCTTGAAGGCGCCCCCCCGCAGGATGCGCGCGCCGGATTCCTTAGCAATGCGCGCCGTGGAGAGCAGCTGCTCCTCGCCCTCGACGGAGCACGGGCCCGCCATGACGACCATCTCGTTCCCGCCGATGGTCACGTCGCCGACGGTGATGAGCGTGTCGCCGGGGCGAAACTCGCGGCCGGCGAGCTTGTACGGCTTCGAGACGCGGAGCACCTCGACGACGCCGGGCAGCAGCTGGAGCTCCGACTGGAGCTCGGGGTAAATGTGGCCGATGACGCCGATGACGGAACGCTCCTCGCCGCGCCAGACGGGGGCCTGGAACCCGGGCTTGCTCTCGATGGCCTCCTGCACCCGCTCGATCTGCTCGTCGGTGCAGCCCTGTTGCATGACAACTATCATGTGACACATCCCCTGGACACGATTCGCACAGTGACACTAGCAGTATCCGCCAACGAAGGGCTGCTGTAAACGGGCGGGCGGGTTGACCCCATACGTTGTTTCTGCTACACAAGGGCAAGACCAGAATTTCAGACCTTGCCCTGTGCTGCAAAGGAGGCTCCACCATGGCGCTCAATCTCACAACCGCCACCGGCAACTACGGTCATACCAAGGACATTGTTGACGGGGCACTGAACAATGACCGGCTGGCCCTCGACTGGGTGGAGGTCAGCCCCATCATCAATGCCTTCCGGCGCATGATCCGCGGCCTGGAGTTCGATGTTTCGGAGATGGCGATCTCCACGTACCTGTGCGCCAAGTCGTTCAACAAGCCCATCACGGCCATCCCCGTCTTCCCCGTGCGCGGCTTCCACCACGGGGCCATCGTCCACAACACCAAGGTGGGCGTCTCAAGCCCCAAGGACCTGGAGGGCAAGAAGGTGGGCGTCCGCGGGTGGACGGTGACCACTGGCGTATGGGTGCGCGGCATCCTTTCGCAGGGCTACGGCGTGGACATCAACAAGATCACGTGGGTGCTGGCCGGCGACGAGCACGTGGCCGAGTACGAGTACCCGCCGAACGTCGTCCCCGCCCCGGAGGGCTCGAGTCTGCCGGACATGCTGGTTTCAGGCGAGCTTGCGGCCGGCATCGGCATTGGCAACGTCGAGTCGGAGGACGTGAAACCCCTCATCGGCGGCGCGCGGGGGGCGGCGGTGCAGTTCTTCAAGGACACCGGCGTCTTTCCCATCAACCACACCGTCGTCGTCAAGGATGAGCTGCTCGAGGCGAACCCGTGGCTGGCGGAGGAGGTCTACAACATCTTCAAGACCGCCAAAGCCTCCTACATGGACAAGCTGGCAGCCGGAACGGACCTCTCTGACGCGGACCAGGCCATTGTGCGGAACGGCGAGGACCTGGGCGGGGACCCGCTGCCCTACGGGATCGAGGCCAACCGCGTCACCATGGAGGCCATCATTGAGGCCTGCCTGGACCAGAAGGTCATTCCGAACCGCGTGGCGGTCGAGGATGTCTTCCATCCGAGCACGGTGAGCCTCGGCTAGACGACGCCTGCATCGCCATGAGCGGCGGCCCGCCCTCCAGATTCGGAGGGCGGGCCGCTTCGCGTCTGCCGGATGCCGGGAGAGCGTGAACGGGTGGACGGCTCTGGTATGCTAGACCATCCGGGGGAGCGCCCCCGCAAACCAGTCGACGCAGGTGCGCCTCGGTGGAACGCGACCGCCACGAGCTGGAGCTGACAGAGGACGACATCCGCTTCGTTGTGGACGAGGTGGAGGCCGGCGGGCTCTCGCCGGAGGGGCTGCGGCAACTCGTGCGAAGCGACCCCAGCTTCCGGGACGCCGTCCTCTCCGACGGGCGCGTCTTCGACAAGGCAGCGTCAGCAGACGAAGAATTGCTGCGCATCTCGCCCACCCTGTACTTCCAGGTGTTGCTGCGCCGCGCTCGGAAGGACCTGGGGCAGGTGAGCCACACGCTGGAGCGCTCCGGGAGCGAGACCGTCGTGGTCTTCGACTCGGACGACGTGGGCGGATTCCTCGGCAAGCCGACGGTGACCGACTACCTGGCAGCCATGCTGGCGTCGTTCACGCGCGTCGAGAGCTACGTCATGCCGGTTCGGGTGCGGCGGGGGACGTGGCGCCGCGTGCGCTTCAGCGACATGGACATCGACAGCCTGGCACGGCTGGCGGCGTCGGTGGACGAGGAGCACCGGTTCCGGTACTTCAAGCGCATCGCTGACGTGTGCCTCTTCATCCTGGGCATCTTCCCAAGCAGCGCGGCCTCGGCCGGGCAGCGCGGGGTTCGCGGCGGTCGACGGTGGCGGCGGACGGCGGAGGAGTACGCGGAGGTGGGGCGGCGGCACTACGGCACGGCGATGGAGCACCCGACGGCGCACGTCGCGGGGCTGGCGGAGCCGATGAAGCTGCTGCGGGACAACTTCGCGGTGGCGCGCAAGGCGCTCAACTTCATCGCAGAACAATACCTACGGTACTCCCGGACGCGCGTGTTCGATGTGGGAATACCGTAGGTATTGGGTTGTGCGTGTGTAGCGACTACTTCTCAGACATGACCGCGCCACCATAGTTGGTGATGCGGGCAAGCTCGATGACGACGCCGTAGCCCTTCTTCTCCGGGTCAGCGTTGCGCTCCTGCTCAACGGTCTTGTCCCAGACCTGCTCCCGGACGTCACCCTCCTCATGGATGGTGGCGGTGCCGTAGAACTTCCAGGCCTGCCGGGTCTCCGGATTGCGGAACATGACCAGCACCTGGGGGTTCTCCTTGATGTGGGCGATGCCGTCCTTGTAGGAGCGCTCCCAGTAGGCCAGGTTGGCGTCGTCGAAGACCATCATGCTGCCGCGGTAGCCCATGCTCGGCCAGCCGTCGGCTCCGGCGGTGGCGAGGATGCAGGGGACTCGGTTGGCCAGCGCAGTGTTTACCGCTTCCACCATTTCTTCGCTGATTTCAATCGCCATGAACGTTCTCCCTTCCGGCACTGTCCGGGCGCAGCGCGCCCGCGCAATGTGTGTGTATGGGGCAAGTGTAGCCAGCGTCCGCAAGGACTGTCAACGGATTCCCGGCTCTCCGCGCTTGCCGCTCAGTGCCTCGGCAACTATAGTCACCGCACGGCAGACAGGCCGCCATCACCCAGCGGCGCGCACGCGGAAGGAGGGCCCCATGGCCGACAGGATCGGCGTCGACAGGTTCACCTACGAGACTGAGGAGGGCTGGGACAAGATCCCGGCCGGCTACGAGTTCCCGGACGCTTCGGGAGTCACCGTCGACAAGGACGACAACGTCTACATCCTCAACCGCGGGGCGCACCCGGTCATCGTGCTGGACAAGGACGGCAACTTCGTCCGCTCGTGGGGCGAGGGCGAGTTCGACCAGCGGGCCCACGGGATCCACTGCAGCCCGGACAACTTCATTTACACCGTCAACGACAGCCAGCACTGCATCAAGAAGTACACGACGGACGGCAAGCTGCTCATGGTCATCGGCGACGAGAACCAGGCGGCGGAGAAGTGGAGCGGCACGCCGTTCAACCGGCCCACCAACATGGCCGTTTCGCCCAACACCGGCGACGTCTACGTGACCGACGGCTATGGCAACAGCCGCGTCCACCGCTACACGGCCGAGGGGAAGCATATCGTCTCGTGGGGCGCGCCGGGCGTGGAGCCGGGCGAGTTCCAGGTGCCGCACAACGTCGTCGTGGACAGCGACGAGAACGTGTACGTGACGGACCGGGAGAACTACCGGCTGCAGGTCTTCGACCGCAACGGGAACCTGCAGGCCATCTGGCAGAACATCTACCGGCCGCAGGCGCTGTGCATGGACCAGAAGGGCATCATCTACGTGGGCGAGATGCTCATGGATACGGAGCTCATCGACTACCCGATGGTCGGCCACCGGCTCAACGCATTCACCAAGGCCGGCGAGCGGCTGGCGCGCATCGGCGACGCCATGATCGGCGACGGGCCGACGCAGTTCATCGCGCCGCACGGGTTCGGGGTGGACTCGAAGGGCAACCTGTACGTCGGCGAGGTGTCGCACACGGTGTACGGGCGGCGGATGGACCCGCCGCAGACGTTCCGGTGCTTCCGCAAGCTGAAGCTGGTGGGGTGATCCCGAAGGGGGCGTGCCGAGGGGCAGGATCGAACTGCCGACACACGGATTTTCAGTCCGTTGCTCTACCGCTGAGCTACCTCGGCGTACGTTCATGGTAGGTGCCGCTCAGCTTGCATGTCAAGCTGATATACTAGCTGTGTGAAGCTAGCGGCGGCATACCCCTGGCCAGGTGGCCTGGAAGAGGCGGCGGCCCTGCAGCGGCGGCTTGCGGGGCTGGTTTCCGCCGTCAACGAGGCGGCCCGGCCGATGCAGTACGTCGCGGGGGTGGACATCTCCGCGCCGGACGATCAAGGGTGGGTGCGGGGCGCCATCGTCGTGCTGCGCTGGCCGGAGCTGACGCTGGCTGAGGTCCGCATCGGGAGGGCGCAGCCGCCGGTGCCGTACATCCCCGGTTACCTGGCCTTCAGCGAGGTCCCCGCCGCGGAGGACGCCCTGAAGCGGCTGGAGATTACTCCGGACGTCATCCTGGTGGACGGCCAAGGGATGGCCCACCCGCGCCGGTTCGGCGTGGCGTGCCACTTGGGGCTGACGTCGGGTGTCCCCACCATCGGTTGCGCCAAGTCGCGGCTGACGGGCCGCTGGGAGGGCCTGGGGGATGAGCGCGGGGCCTCCGCGCCGCTGGTGGACCGGGGCGAGGTGATCGGGGCTGCCGTGCGCACCCGGACCAGCGTGTCGCCGGTCTACGTCTCGGTGGGCCACCGGATCGACCTGGAAACGGCCATCGCCGTGACGCTGGGGTGCTGCCGCAAGCACCGGCTGCCGGAGCCGACGCGGCTGGCCCACCTCGCCGCAGCGGGCCGCTACGCCGAGGGCGTCTACCCGGCGGAGGCGCTACAAGGCTCTCTGCTGCCGGGTCCCGGCACCGGTCCGGCGGCGTAAAGGGTTTCGCGTCAAGGTAGGAGCAAAGGAGCACAATGCTGGAATTGCGGTCACAAATTGAAGAGCTTCAGGGGCGGATTTCCTACCTCCTGGAGCGTCTTTGACGTTTCCTTAAAAGAGCAGGAAGTGGCCCGGCTCCACGAGCAGTCATCGGCCGAGGGCTTCTGGGACAACCAGACGCGCGCCCAGAGCGTGATGCAACGCCTCTCGACCCTCGGCGACGAGATTGCCGCGTGGCGGGGTGTGCAGGCGCAGGCGGACGGCCTGGCCGAGCTCATCACCATGAGCCTGCGCGAGGGCGACTCAGACCTGACCGCCGACATCGGGCGGGAAACGGCGGAGCTGTCGGCCAGGGTGGCCGACATGGAGTTCCAGCTCGTCTTCTCCGGCCCGCACGACGACGAGAACGCCATCTTTGCCATCCACGCAGGGGCGGGCGGGTCGGACTCGCAGGACTGGGCGCAGATGCTGCTCCGCATGTACCTGCGCTGGGCCGAGCGGAAGGGCTGCAGGGCATCGGTGCTGGAGACGTCCCCCGGGGAGGAGACGGGCATCAAGAGCGCGATGGTGGAGGTGACCGGCCCCTTCGCGTACGGGTGGCTCAAGGTGGAGCGGGGCGTGCACCGGCTGGTGCGGCTCTCGCCCTTCGACGCGGACCACATGCGGCACACCTCCTTCGCGCTGGTCGAGGTGCTGCCCGAGCCCGCCGACGAGGGCGCCATCGAGATCCGCGACGAGGACATTCGCGTCGACACATTCCGGGCCAGCGGGCACGGGGGGCAGAACGTGCAGAAGGTGGAGACGGCCGTTCGCATCACGCATATCCCCACGGATATTGTGGTCACGTGCCAGAACGAGCGCTCGCAGGGGCAGAACCGCGAAGTGGCGATGAAGATCCTGCAGGCGCGACTCATCGAGCGGGAGGAGCTGCTGCGGGCGGAGGAGCAGGCGCGCATCAAGGGCGCGCACGTCTCGGCGGGCTGGGGAAACCAAATCCGCAGCTACGTGCTGCACCCGTACCGCATGGTCAAGGACCACCGAAACGGCTTTGAGACGCGCGACCCGCAGGCGGTGCTCGACGGGGAGATCGACGGGCTGCTGCGGGCGGAGCTGATGCGGACCGTCGGGAACGGTGCGGACGGTTAAGGACGTACCACCAGGGAGGACAGTGTTGGCAGGACACGCGCGATGACCCGGTTGCTCAACATAACAATGATTGGGGCGGCCCTTGGCCTCCTTGCGTTCGCCCTTGCGTGCGGCGGCGAAGACGAGACCGCGGCGGGGACTGGCTCGAGCGGCGACGAACTTACCCTCGGCGGCGGCAGCGGCGGTACGGCCGGCGTCTTCCGGCGGCTGTGGCAGGAACCGCCCACGCTCGATCCGCACGAGGCGGGCGACACCACGTCGGCGGGCATCATCGTCGAGGTGTTCAGCGGCCTCGTCGCGCTCAACACCTCGCTGCAGGTGGCGCCGGAGTTGGCCGAGCGCTGGGACGTGAGCGAGGACGGGAAGACGTACACCTTCCACCTCCGCCCGAACGCGAGATTCCACGACGGCAAGCAGGTCACCGCGGAGGACGTGAAGTACTCCCTCGAGCGGGCCACGGACGCTGCGACGCAGTCGCCGGAGGCGTCGGCGTACCTGGACGACATCGTCGGAGTGCCGGCCAAGCTGGCCGGGCAGGCGGACGAGATCGAGGGCGTGCGGGTCATCGACCCGAGCACGGTGGAGATCACTATCAATGAGCCCAAGCCCTTCTTCCTCGCCAAGCTCACCTATCCGACGTCCTACATCGTCGACCGCGAGAACCTGGAGGCGGAGGGTGACGACTGGGTGTTCAAGCCCAACGGCACGGGCCCCTTCAGGATGACGGAGTACCGGGTCGGCGAGCTCATCGTGCTGGAGCGGAACGAGCACTACTACCGGGGCCCGGCGCTGCTGGACCGGGTGGAGCTCATCCTCTCCGGCGGCTCCGCGATGGCGATGTACGAGAACGGCGAGATCGACATTACGGGCGTCGGCCTGTCGGAGCTGGACCGGGTGAGCAACCCGCTGGAGCCGCTGAACGCCGAGGTGGTGGTCGCGCCGCCGGGCTTCGACCTGGCCTACATTGGCTTCAACCTCTCGGAGCCGCCGTTCGACGACGCGAACTTCCGGCGCGCGCTGGCCCACGCCATTGACAAGGAGACCATCGCATCGCGGGTGCTGCTGGAGCTGGTCGTGCCGGCGACAGGCATCCTGCCGCCGGACTTCCCCGGCTACAACCCGGCGGTGCAAGCCCCGGGTTTCGACCCGGCAAAGGCGCAGGAATTGATGGCGCAGTCGAAGTACGCGGGCGGAGCGCCGCGCATCATCGTGACGATACCGGGGACGGGCGGCTCGGCGGGCTCGACCTGGAGGCGATCCTGAACATGTGGGAGGAGACGCTGGGGCTGAAGGTGGAGCTGCAGCAGGTGGAGACGGCCACCTATTGGGAGGACCTGAACGACGGGCGCCTGCAGGCCTTCGCGGGGCTGGGGTGGCAGGCCGACTACCCGGACCCGCAGAACTTCCTGGACATTCTCTTCCACTCCGAGAGCCAGCTCAACCAGAGCGGTTACAGCAACCCTGAGGTCGACCGGCTGCTGGAGGCGGCTCGCGTCGAGCGGGACTGGGAGGCGAGGAAGGCGCTGTACAACGAGGCGGAGCAGCTCATTGTGGACGACGTGCCGTGGGTGCTGCTGTGGTTCAGCGGCGAAAACATCGTGCTGCTGAAGCCGTACGTGAAGGGTTATGCACTGACGCCGCTCATCGTGCCGAAGCTGAAGGACGTGTATATCGAGGGCCGGTAGCGCGGCACTCGCGCAGTTGAGACGCAAAGAGGGAGGGCGATGCGACTATCGCCCTCCCTCTCTGTTTGACGGCACCCTTCGACAAGCTCAGGGCGAACGGTGTTTGGGGGCTACGCGGGCACCTTCGCCGGGACATAACGGTCCATGAAGAGAGCCATGACCGCCGAGACGGACTCGGCGAAGGCAGGCTCGCGGTCGAAGATGTGCTCCTGCTGGGCGTAGAGGTGAAGCTCGACGGGGACGCCGACGGCCTCCAGCGCATCGAACAGGGTGGTGGAGTGGGAGTAGGGGACCGTGTTGTCGCCCGTGCCGTGGATGAGGAGCGTCGGCGGGTAGTTGGGGTTGACCTGGTGGATGGGGCTGGCGGCGCGGACGAACTCGGCGCTGGGGTTGACCCCGTAGAGCTGCTCCCGGCCCTCGCCGTAGGCGCGCTCCGTGACGTCGGTCACGGGGTAGACGCCGATGATGGCGGCGACATCGCTGCTGACGCCCTCGTTGCCGCCGTCGCCTTCGTAGTACGGGTTGCCCTGCGTCCCGCCGGCGAGGGTTGACAGGTTGCCGCCCGCCGAGGCGCCGCCGAGCACGATGCGGTCCGGGTCGATGCCGAGCCGCTCGGCGTTGGCGCGGGTCCAGCGGATGAGAGCCTTGGCGTCCTGGATCTGCGCGGGCCACATCGCCTCGTCCATGACGCGGTACTCGGTAGCGATGAAGACGTAGCCGCGCTCGGCGATGCGGGGGGCGTAGCGCTCGTGGAGGCCGGCCTTGTTGGCGGTGCGGAAGCCGCCGCCGGGGAGGAAGAGAAGGCACCCGCCGTTGGCGTTGCCGCCGGGGTGAAAGATGTCCACGTTGAGGTCGCGGCCGCCTACAGAGACCGCAGTCACGTCGTATTCGACCCTGATGTCGCCCATGGCATGCCCTCCCAATGCAGTCTGCGGCGCCAGTATACATCTGCAGGGCGGCGATGCGGCAATCCGGGTGCGGGGGCGTAGTAGAATCACTGCTGACGGCGGGCCCGGAGCCTGCGTCCGAGAGAGGCGAGATGCCGACGTTCGTGCTGCGACGGCTCCTGTGGTTGCCGGTGCTGCTGGTGATCGTGAGCTTCGTGACCTTTGTGCTGGGGCACTACGGGCCCGGCGACCCGGCCGAGGTGCGCCTCGGCGAGAGGGCGACGCCGGAGGCGGTGGCGCTCGTCCGGGAGCAGCTGGGCCTCGACCGGCCGTTCTTCGTGCAGTACGGCACGTACCTCGCGGACGCGGCCCGCGGCGACCTCGGCGACAGCTTCGCCTTCCGCGGCCGGACGGTCGCCGAGCTCATCTTCCCGAAGATCTGGGTGTCCATGCAGCTCGGCCTCGCGGCGATGCTGCTTGCCGTGAGCATCGGCATACCGCTAGGGCTCATAGCGGCGTACCAGCAGGGCAGGTGGCTGGACACGGCGCTGGTGAGCTTGACACTCTTCTTCCTCTCGACTCCCGTCTTTATCTCCGCGCCCTTCCTCATCCTGCTTTTTGCCGTGCAGTTCGGCCTGCTGCCCGTCAGCGGCTGGGACGGGCTGTTCAGCGCGAGCATCGTCATGCCCGCCCTCGTCATGGGCCTGCCCGGCGTGGCGGGCGTCGTGCGCCTAACGCGGGCCAGCGCCATCGACGTCCTCGGGCAGGACTACGTGCGGACGGCGCGGGCCAAGGGGCTGACTGAGGCGACGGTGCAAGCGCGGCACGTGCTGCGCAACGCGCTGACGCCGCTCATCACCGTGCTCGGCCTGAGCCTCGCCACGCTGGTTGAGGGGGCCTTCATCACAGAGACCATCTTCGGCATCCCCGGCATCGGCAAGCTGGCGGTGGAGTCCATCTTCAGCCGCGACTACCCGGTCATCATGGCGCTGGTGCTCATCGTGGCGTCGGCCTTTGTGGTGGCGAACATGGTCGTCGACCTGCTCTACGGATTCGTCGACCCGAGGACGCGGCAGGAGTTGGGGGCGTATGGCGCACGTTGAGCCGAGTCCGATGGTGCACGAGGCCGAAGCGGCGCTGTCCGACGACCAGCGGCGCTCGCGGGGGCCGTGGGCGCGGGCGGCGCTGGAGCTGCTGCGCCGCCCGAAGGCGGTCTTCGGGATCGCGGTCATCGTGCTGCTGTACGGCGGGGGCGTGCTGGCGCCGGTGCTCGCGCCCTACGGCTTCGACGACCAGGACCTGCTGGCGGCGCGGGAGGGGCCCAGCGCGGACCACCTGTTGGGCACGGACTTCGTGGGGCGCGACGTCCTGAGCCGCGTCATCTACAGCCTGCGCACCAACCTCATTGTCACGGCGACGGCCGTCGCTACGGGCAGCCTGGCGCTCGGAATAACGCTGGGGCTGATGGCGGGCTACTTCGGCAAGCGGGTGGACACGGCCGTCATGCGAACGGGTGAGGTATTCCTCGCATTCCCCGGCCTATTGCTGGTCATCCTGCTGGCGGCGACGGTGCGGCCCCGCGTGCTCGAGTGGGTGCGGGAGCTGGAGGATGCAACGGGCATCTACGGGCTCGCGCAATGGGGCGTCGCCGACTACCTCGTCGTCTTCGGCGCGCTGGCGGTGTTCAGTTGGGTTGGCGTGGCTCGTTTGGTGCGCGGGCAGGTCATTCAGCTCAAGGCGATGCCCTTCGTCGAGGCGTCACGGACGACGGGCGCGACGGCGCCCCGGCTCATCCTGAAAAATCTGCTGCCCAACGCGCTGCCGCCGGTCATCGTGGTGGTGACGATGGGGATGGGCGCCATCGCGGGGGCGGAGGTGGTGCTGAGCTGGTTGGGCATCGGCATCCAGCACCCGGTGCCAAGCCTGGGCAGCATGATCCGTGAGGGGCAGGACGTGTCCATCCTGCGCAACCAGCCGCACCTCATCCTGCCGCCGGTCATCGTGGTAGGGCTGCTGGTGTTCGCGTGGAACCTGCTGGGCGACGCGCTGAACGACGTGCTGAACCCGCGGGCGCGGTAGGGGGTTCGTACGTGGAGGGAGCAGTTTTTGTCACCAAAGTTTGCCAAATAAAGGGCCGCCAAGCATATTGCCCATCTACTGGGACTTATCCGAAGAGCTAGTCGCACCTTTGGCTTGCCCATCCTCGGCAAAAACTGACAACGCAAAACGCTCATCCAAAGGCTGACCTAAGTACGTCTCTGGCAAAATGTGTGTTGTAATGCGGTGGAATCGCAAGCCAATGAGCCGAACGAGTTCTCTCTTACAGCCCTGACAGAAGTCATCAGCGTGGTGAATGTCTAGTGTCAAATCTCGAAACTCAAAGAAAAAGCCTTCGAGTCTGTAGTTGGCTATTCTCTGTCCAGACTTTTCACTGCAGAGCGGCAGGACAGAGTCACCCTCCTGAAAGGGGACTATGCGCACAAAGTGTCGCATTTGTCTATTGTTGGAGTTGCGAACTATCCCGTACTGACTAAGCACTCTTGCGCGAATTTTCACTCCGTTGTATTCAAAGTCAGGTAGCGAGTCATGCAACAGAATTCTCCAAACATTTGTTCGTCACGTTACACATTAGCATACGAGTGGGCATAGATAAAGACGCCCTGCCAATGAGGACAAGTCTCTGGGAGTTAGACTCCTGACTTGGTGAAAGGAGCTGCGGCTCCCTACGCCCGCGTCGCGTTACGCGGCACTATGCCCGTCATGGCGAGGTTGTGCTCGTCGACGAGAGCCTTGGACTCCACGACGCGGCCGGTGTAGGCCATGGCGTCGCGGCAGATGAAGGCGATGGCGCGGCCGGTGACCTCCGGAGAGTTGGCCGTGGTGTAGTCGACGCCGGCGATGGGGTTGACGATGTTGCGCTCGACTACCGTTCGGCCCGGGTCGACGGCGACGATGGCGATGTTGCGCAGCCGCAGCTCGCCAGCCACGCCCGCCACCCAGCGGTTGAGCGCGGCCTTGGTGATGCCGTAGCCCACGTAGGTCCGGCCCTCGGACAGCCGCCAGTCGGGCCCCGGCGGCGGGGGCAGGTTCGCGCCCGCCGAGGTGACGTTGACGATGGCTCCGCCGCCCAGCGCCTCCATGTGTGGGCCCACCAGCGTTGTTATGAAGTAGGGCGCGCGGACGTTGGTGCGGTAGTACGCGTCGAGGTTCTCGGGGGAGCTGCCCCAGAAGTCGCCGCCACCCTGCCCCATGCGCGCGGCGTTGTTGACGACGATGTCCAGGCGGCCGTAGTCGCGGATGATGGCGTCAACAACGGAACGGACCTCGGCGTCGTCGGTCACGTCGAGCTTCATGGCGACGGCCTCGCCGCCGAGGTCACGGGCCTCCTGCGCCGTCTGCTCGATGCTGCCGTAGGGGCTGCCCGCTGCGTCGTCGCTGCGGGCGCACACGATGACCGTCGCGCCCTCGTCGGCGAGGCAGAGGGAGATGCCCCTGCCGATGCCACGGGAGCCGCCGGTCACCATCGCCACCTTGCCAGTCAGGGGTCCGGGCATTGTGCACGTCCTTCCATCTGCACCCCCTCCGTTCGCCCTTCGATTTCCCTCAGGACGAACGGAGGGGGGTCTTCGGCTGCGCGGGAAGCGTACCGCTGTACAAAGGAGCGCGCAACCGCTTGACGCCACCCAAGCCTATGGTAGCCTAGCGGCACATTCCACCGCCGGAGGGTGACGCCATGCTCGTCGAAAAGCGGCTTGGGCTGGAGGAAGCGAACCGCGTGATTGCCGCGGTCATCGAGGCCGCGAAGGAGCGGGGCTCGCAGCTTGCCGTCGCCATCGTCGACCAGCACGGCGACCTCATCGCGGGGTGCCGGATGGATGGGCGGCCGTACCGGTTCATGAAGGCGGCGTGGCGCAAAGCGTACAGCGCGGCTGCGTTCGACATGGACACCAGCGGCATCATCCAGTTCTGGGACCGCCAGCAGTCCGAGGGGCATCGCGGGCCGTCCGACTGGAACGACCCGATGCTGACGACGCTGCCCGGAGGCTACGCCATCATCTACGACGGCAAGATGGTGGGCGGCATCGCCGTTGCGGGCGGCGGAGGCGGCGAGGGGAGGGGCGACTGGGACTACGTCGCCATCGGTCTCCAGGCGCTCGGCGAGGGCTTTACGCACGCAGAGACCATGTTTCGCTACACGCCGGAGTACGACGCGTAGCGCCCTTCGACAGGCTCAGGGCGAACGGGCATTGACGGCAAGCGTCGGGGTTCCTGCCTGCGCAGGAACGACGAGGGGAGCGCAGAGGCGACGGAGCGAGCGATATGATCACAGAAGTCTTCGGCGACCAGAGCGTGAGCCCGCTGCCCGTGGCGGTGCGCTCCGGCGATCTGGTGCGCGGTTTCCGCATCGTGGGGACGGACCCGGACACGGGTGCGCTCGGCGACGGCATCGAGGCGCAGCTGCGGTTGGCGCACGAGCACATGCGCCGCAGTATCGAGAGCGTCGGGGGCAGCCGGGCGAACATCGCCCACGTGAGCATGTACTTCCAGGACTTCGCCCGCGACAGGGAGGCGATGAACCCGCCGTGGGTGGAGGCCTTCCCGGACGAGAACGACCGCCCGACGTACAAGTTCCTGACGGCGGACCTGCCGGGCGACATGCTGGTCTACATGGACTACTTCGCTGTGCTGGGCCACCCCCGGCAGGTGCTGAGCGTGGAGGGCGTCGCCCACACGAACCCGATCCCGCTGGGCGTGCGGATGGGGCCGTACCTGTTTTCGTCGCGCGTGCTGCCGTACGACCCCTCGACGGGCCGCCCGCCGGAGGACGTTCGCGAGCAGGCCGAGCACCTGTTCCGCAACACGGAGGCGCTGCTGAGGACGGGCGGGATGGACTGGAGCAATGTCAGGCAGGGGCGGGCCTTCGTCGCCGATCTGGCGAACCTGCCGCTGGTGACGGACCGGTGGGCGTCGCTCTACCCGGACGCGTCGGCGCGGCCTGTGCTGCACCACCTGCGCTACGGCGGCGGCGCGCTGCAGGTGATGATCGAGGTGCTGGCCTCGGTGGAAGAGAGAACCCGGACAAGGGGGCTTGCTGATGGCTGAAGGGGCGTTGTGAGTCGTTTCTGGAGATGGGACAGGTACGATGTGAAGGCCAAGCTCATTGCCCGTGCCGGTGGACGTTGCCAAGGGTGCGGCTTTCGGTTCTACGGGAATCCATACGAATTGGCACGGACACGCGCGTTTGAGCTAGACCACAAAATCCCTCTCAGCAGAGGCGGGTCCGATGCAATCGGAAACCTTCAGGTTCTGTGCATACCGTGCCACGACGGCAAGTCCAACCTGAGAGGCAGGTCACGCGGGACCAGAAACATGACCGACAGGGAGTGGCGAAAGGCCGGAAGTATGCAGGACTGGAAACGCAAGGGGCGGTACTTGCGCCGACGCAACTGGAGGGGATAGTGGACAGGCGAGCCAGGGGCTTGCCTGTTGGAAGGAGGCCGCAGATGGCTGAGCCATTACGACAGTTCTTCGAGATCTACCCCGCGGACCGGCGCGGGACGAGGCCCCTGGGCATGCGCATCAACGACGTGGTCTACGCGAACGGACTGGCGGGCGTCGATCCGGTCACCGGCATCCCCGCTCGAGGCATCGAGGGGCAGATGTGGCTCATCCTCTCGCACCTGCGGCGGCTGATGGAGGCGTCGGGCGGCAGCCTCGACGGCGTCGTGCGGTGCGCGGCCTACGTGACCAACATGGAGGACCGCGAGACCATCTACGGGCCGTGGGAGACGCTCTTTCCTGACGCCTCGGACCGGCCCAGCCTGAAGGCGCTGATCTCGCCGCTGCCGGCGGGGCACTTGGTGCACCTCGACGCATTCGGGCTCATCGGCGGCAAGCGGACGCGCATCGACATCCCCAACGTCCACGCGCGCGACCCCGCCGTGCGCGCCGGCAACGTGTTCTTCACCTCGCGGTGCCACGGCAACGACCAGACGACGGGCCAGATTGTCGAGGGCGGCGTGGAGGCGGAGGCGCGGCAGACGCTGGAGAACCTTGCGACGCTGGTGGGGCTGGCGGGCGGCAGCGAGGCGAACATCGTCCAGCTCAACATGTTCGGCAGGGATGACTCCTACAAGGAAGTTGCGCGCCGGGTGTTCGAGGAGCGCTTCCCGGACCCCGCAACGCGGCCGGTCCTGCACCAGCTCGTGAACGTTGTCTCGTCCCGGATGAACGTCGCCATCGAGATGATGGCGCTGCTGCCGGAGAGCGACGGGCCGTCCGGCGAACGGTTCGTGGAGGTGTACTCGTGCGAGGAGGGCAATGCGAAGCCCTCCGGGGCGCGCATCGGCGACGTGGTCGTCGCGCCGCTGCTGGAGCCCGTCGACCCGTGCAGCGGCGCACTGGCGACGGCGGACTTCGACAGGCAGCTTGCGGCGATGTTCGGCCAGGTGGAGCGATTCCTGAGCGTCAACGGGCTGGGGCTGGACGACATGGCGCGCTTCACCCACTACCTGCCGGAGCTCTCGGAGCGGCTGAAGTTCAACCCACCGTGGACTGAGTGGTACCCCGATCCGGACGACCGCCCTCCACACAAGTACGTGCCCAGCGCGCTCCCGACGGGCGTGCTCATGGGCGCGAACGTGATCGCGCTGGTGGGCGCGGGCAAGCGCAAGTGCCTGGAGGTGCCGGGCGTGGTCCACAACGACCCGATGTCGATGGGCGCGCTGACGGGCAACCTGGTGACGTCGTCACGGGTGGTGACGGGCAGCCGCGAGGGCGGCCTCGCCGAGCAGACTGCGATGGTGTTCGCCAACGTGGACGCCATGTTCCGCGACGGCGGGGGGAGCTTCGCAAACGTCACGCAGGTGACGGCGTTCGTCGGTGACGCGGCCTTCGGCGCGGAGGTGCATCGGGCGATGCTGGCGCTGATGCCCGAGGGGAAGCGGCCGCCGGTGTTGCACGTCCTGGAGACGAACCTCGGCGGCAACGGGTTCCCTCGGCTGGAGGTGCTGGGGCTGATGTAGGGGCGCACGCGCCCTTCGAGAGCCTCGGGGCGAACGGTTTCGCTTGCTGCCCCTCCGGGTTCCCGCCCCGTATCGGGTACGGGGCAGGCTCTGCGCGGGAACGACGGAGATGGAGGCGGACCGACTCCTTTCGGGATTCGTTTAGTAGGGTTTCTGCCATTACGTGATTCGTTTCCTTTCCCTACGATTTTCGGTCTCGCCAGATACATTCCGGGGATTCGTTTTGGCGCGAAAAAAATTCGAATGGATTGCATGTCCGTCGCTGGAAACAACTCCCCCTGATGCGGAGCCGGCTTCGGGAAGGGCTCGGGCCTGCGGCACGGGCTATGAAGACCGGTAGCGGCGCTGCACCGCCAGCATGCGGGTGAGCTCCCGGAACGACTCATTGATGAGCCGCTGGTGGCGCTTGGGGCTGCGTCCACGGTGAAGTTGCCGGGGGCCGCGAGTTCGTGCTGCATGGGGGCAGGGTAGCGGGGAGGACGGGGCATTCGCGCGGGGGTGGTGTCAGGGGTGGGCTCCGTCGAGTACCTGTGAGGTTGTGCGCGGCCTTGGTCACCGGGGGGCGGAGTAATTCATGCGAGCGCCCGGTCCCCTGGGGCCTCATCGAGAGGCCCCAGGGGACCCCTTCGACGGAGCTCAGGGCGAACGGTGGCTGGGTCCCCGCCCCGTATCAGGTACGGGGCAGGCTATGCACGGAACCCTTCGACAAGCCCAGGGCGATCGGCGCTACGTCTCTGGATTCCGGCTTTCGCCGGAATGACGACGGGGGGTTAGACCTTCAGGTTGAAGCAGCGCGAGGGGTTGTCCCAGAGGAGCTGCTTCATGAAGTCCGGCGTGACGCCCTCGACGCTGGTGAGGATGTCGAGGCCGTTGGGGAAGTCCATCATCGCGTCGCGGTGGGGGTAGTCGGACGCCCACATGGTGACGCCGCCGCCGAGGGATCGCTCTATCATGGGGAGGGCCTCCTCGCCGGCCTCGCAGGAGACAAAGGCCTGACCGCGCCGGAAGTACTCGGACGGCTTGTGCTCGCCGCCGTAGCCCTCGTTGAGCATGGGGTTGGACACCTGCTGGTCGAGCCGCTCGATCCAGTAGGGCAGCCAGCCGGCGCCCGACTCCAGGAACGACACGGTGAGATTCGGGAAGCGGTCGAGGACGCCGCCGCTCGTCATGGCGAGGCAGGCGGCCATTTGCTCCATCGGGTGGCAGGCGGCGTGGTGGGCGAAGTGCGTGTTGACGCGGCCCTGCGGGAACCATGGCAGCCTGTTCTGGATGCCCTCGTGCACCGAGATGTTGACGCCGTACTCCTCAGCGATGGCGTAGATGGGGTCGTAGGCGCGGTCGGACATGAGGCGGCCCATGTGCGGGTTGGGGCGCCAGAAGATGCCAACCATGCCCAGCTCCGTCGCGCACCGGCGAAGCTCCTGCGCGGCCAACTCGATGTCCTGGAGCGGCAGGAGGCAGACGCCCTTGAGGCGCTCGGGATTATGCGACATGAAGTCGTAGAGCCAGTTGTTGTAGGCGCGGCACATGGCTGCGGAGAGGTCGGGATCGAGGTTGTCGCCCCAGGTGGCGTAGAGGCCGATGCCGGTGAAGCAGACGGCGATGTCCACGCCCTCTGCGTCCATGTCCTCCAAGTACGCCTGCGGCTCAAAGTTGTGGGTCATGCCGTGCTTGAACTTCTTGCGCCAGATGGGGTCCGTCGCCATGCCTGCGCCCGGCGAGCCGAGGGAGTCGTCGTTCTGGAGCACGCCGCCAATGCGCGTGGCCAGCGTGAAGCGGCCGCCCATCTGGACGTTGTAGTGCTGGAACCGCTTCTCCAGATAGTTGTCCCACATATCAATGGGCTCGACGACGTGGCGGTCGCAGTCAATGGTCCTGTAGCCGGCTTTCATGGTCACCCTCCCCAGCGAGTGAAGATACGGGGCGCATTGGTGGGTGTCAACCGCGGCCGTGGCCGCTCGTTCATCCCCTTCGAGGACATCAGGATGAACGGGGGCCCTTCGACAAGCTCAGGGCGAACGTGGGGCGGACAGGCTCAGGGCGAACGGGGGGCCCTTCGACAGGCTCAGGGCAAGCGGGCGAAGGCGGCCTAGCGCTTGCGTCTCGCAACGAGCAGCCCGAGCAGCACGACGGACGCGACCGCCGCGGCGTCCCAGGCGCCCTCGACGCGGGCGCAGCCGCCCGAAGACTGCTCGGGCGACGGCACCGTTTCCGGCTCCTGCTGCGCAGGAGTGGGCCTCGGGCGCGGAGTCTCGTCGAAGACCGGCGCCGTGTCGAAGCCGAAGGGCACCAGCGTCGGGCGCGGGATGGGCGTTGGCAGGGCGGAGCGGCTCGGCGTCGCGGCCAGCGGGGGCGCGCCAATGCTGGTGCGCCACTCGTGCTCGAGGCCCGTACGGTCGAAGCCGTAGGCGGCGGTCAGGGCCTCGTCGATGGTGTCGCCAGCGCCGAGCCGGTCCAGCAGCGCCTGCAGGGGCTCCGCGCCGTAGGTCTCGATCATGTACGTGACGACGCTCTCCGACTGGCCGTACATCAGCAGGGCGTCCTCCGGCCTGCCCGGCGCGCTGGTGAGGGACGTCAACGGAAGCAGCGTGTTGTCGTAGAGGCGGCGGGAGAAGACGTTCTGGAAGCTGAAGCTGGGGAAGGGGTTGGCGTACTCGGCCAAGCCCTCGTTCAGCCAGACGGGCACGATGCCGGCGCCCCGGCCGAGGGCCCGTCGCATGAGGAAGTGCACGGTCTCGTGGGCGGCGACGCCCTCGACCTCCGGGTTGCCGCCCAGAAGCAGCACGACGCCCGTGTCGCCGAAAGAGACGCCCTCGGTGATGAGCACGCTCTCCTGCACCTGGCTCCGGGGCGGGAGCGCGCGGCGCATGTCGGCGATGCTGTTGTACACGGTGAGCCGCAGCGTGCCCCGGTCCTCGACGCCCATGAGGTCGCCCATGCGCTCGAGAGCCTCCTGGGCGGCTTCCAGCGATCGGAGGGCTCGGCCCTCCTGTCCGCCATAGTAGTGGAGGTAGACGCCGGGCGCGTCGATGCGAGTCCACTCGAATCGGGGGTCAAGAAAGACGAAACCCTGCGGCTCGGACTCAGTCACGACGCCGTCGGCGTCGGTCACCTCCACGGAGAACTCGATCTCCGCGCCTGGCGGGATGTAGCGCTGGGCGGTGTCCGTGCGCACAAGCAGATCCGCCGTGAATTTGCTCGCGGGCTCGAACTCGAGCGGGTCGTAGCGTGAGACCTGCTCGCCCAGCACCCGGTAGCGTACGCGCGCCTCAGTGACCTCTGCGCGCCAGTCGACGGCGACGTTGAAGTGCAGGCCGTCGGGGAACTCGCTCGTGGCGACGACGGTGATGTGAGGGGCCTGTTGGGCGTCGGCTGTGCCGGCGGTCGACAGCGCGAGCACGGCCGCGAGGAGCGCGGCGGCAAGGAGCGCGGCGGCGGGGACGTGGAGTGGACTTCGCATTCGGGGGCTAGCGGCCGAGGATACTGGTGGGGCCGCCCGAGTCATCGCCGCCCGCCGGCTTGCCCTTGTCTTCCAGCAGGTCCTCCTGCCCGACGACGCTGAGCATGCGCTGCAGCAGGGTCCGCTCGTTCACGGCGCCAAGCACTTCCGCGACGCCGTTGATGATGGTCTTGGGCACGGCCTGCACCCGGTAGGACTGCGAGAGGCTGGGAAACTCCTGCGCTTCCACGACCTCGGCCCGGACCATGGGGGTCTCCATTGCCATTGCGTGCGCCAGCCTGGCGACGGTGGGACAGTGCGGTCAGGTGGGTGTGACAAAGACCTGCAGGTGAACGGGCGTCTCCAGCCTGTGGAGCGCCTTGCGAGTCGAATGCTGAAGCGTGCTGGCGCCCTTTGACGCGGCGATGATGTCCTCGATGAGGGTGAGGACCTCGTAGCCAGCCGGGATGCCGTAGAAGAGGAGGTTGTCCGACTCCTCGCCCTCGCCGTGGAGGGTGATGCAGGGAACGCGCTCGATGCCGTGTTCGCGGGCGTCGTCGACGTCGGCGAAGACGTCCTTGACGGTGAGGTGCAGGCGCTTGGAGGCGGCGGCGACCTCGGTCAGGAACTGCTCGGTCTGCGGGCAGGTAGGGCACTCGCGGCCGGGGAGGATGAGCCCGCCGACGTTACGGACGGTGTAGAGGGTCATGTTCACGTCTCGCTTCAAGTCTCTCTTGAAGCGCGTTTCAAGCGCCTTGCGGTCCTGATCAGAGAGAAGCGGCATGGTGCACCTGTGCCCTATTCTTTGTCCTCGTCCTCCGGCGGGTCGGCATCGCCGAGGCCGTTGGTGACGAGCTCGACCGTGGGCTCGGCGGCCGCGCGGATGAGCTGCTCGATGGCATCGGCGGTTTCCGGGTGGTCGCGGAGGAAGTCCTTGGCGGCCTCACGTCCCTGCCCGAGCCGCATTTCGCCGTAGGAGTAGAAGGCGCCGCTCTTCTTGACGATGTTCTGGGCCGCGCCGAGGTCCAGCAGGTCGCCCTCCTTGGTGATGCCCTGGTTGAACATGATGTCGAACTCGGCCACGCGGAAGGGCGGGGCCACCTTGTTCTTCACGATGCGGGCGCGGACGCGGTTGCCCAGCACCTCGCTGCCGTGCTTGATGCCCTCGATGCGGCGCACGTCGATGCGGACGGACGAGTAGAACTTGAGGGCACGGCCGCCGGGCGTCGTCTCCGGGTTGCCGAACATGACGCCGACTTTCTCCCGGAGCTGGTTGATGAAGATGACGACGGTGTGGGAGCGGTTGATGGACGCCGTCAGCTTCCGCAATGCCTGCGACATCAGCCGCGCCTGCAGGCCGACGTGGGTGTCGCCCATGTCGCCCTCCATCTCGGCGCGGGGCACGAGGGCGGCGACACTGTCTATTACGACGATATCGACGGCGCCGCTGCGAACCAGGTAGTCGGTGATCTCAAGGGCCTGCTCCGCGAAATCGGGCTGCGATATCAGCAGGTCCTCCACGTTGACACCGATGCGGCCCGCGTAGTTGGGGTCGAGGGCGTGCTCGGCGTCGATGAAGGCCGCGACGCCGCCGAGGCGCTGCGCCTCGGCCACGATATGCAGGGTGAGGGTCGTCTTGCCGGACGCCTCCGTGCCGAAGACCTCAATTACGCGGCCGCGGGGCACGCCGCCGACGCCCAGGGCGAGGTCCAGGGCCAGCGAGCCCGTGGGGATAGCGTCCTGCTCCATCTTGGCCGCGACCTCACCCAGCCGCATGATGGAGCCCTTGCCAAACTGGCGTTCTATGTGGCTCATCGCCATGTCAAGGGCCTTTTGCTTCTCGACCGTGGTCATCAACACCTCAATCTGCGGCGGGTGAAATTGGGGGTACTCTAGTCTCCCACATTCTACACCGTCAAGCAGTGCGCGGCGTGGTTTCAGGCGGCCTTGTGCGCCGATTTTTCGCGAGGTGGCCGCGTTGACAGGGCAAGGAGGCCGTACCTATGCTGGCGGCAATCAAGCCCCGCACTTCCGAGGGCCAAGAGGAGCGCATATGCAGGCCGCAGCCAATCCCCGGACGCTTATCGACGCCATCGTGCCGGTGTACCGGCCCGACGACCGTGTCTACGCCATCGCCCGCGACGTGGCGATCATGGTGGGCTTCGCCTTCTTCGTGGCGCTGTGCGCGCAGATTGCCGTGCGGCTGCCGTGGACGCCGGTGCCCATTACGGGGCAGACCTTTGCCGTGCTGGTGACGGGAGGCGCGCTGGGCGCTTGGCGTGGCGCCGGCTCTCTGGGCATCTACATGCTCATGGGTTCCGCCTGCGTCCCCGTGTTCGCGCCGGGAGCGGAGTCGACCGCCGGGTCATGGGACGCGCACTTCATCCTGCCGTGGAGCGGCTCCTGCGGGCTCGTGTGGAGCCTCTCGAGCGGCGGGTACATTGTCGGCTTCATCGCGGCGGCTGGACTCGTCGGGTGGCTGGCCGAGCGGGGCTGGGACCGGAAGCAATGGGTGCACCTTGCGATGTTCCTGGGCAACGCCGTGCTCTACATCCCGGGCCTGCTCTGGCTCAACATCGACGCCGCGGACGGCGACTGGGCCAAGACCCTGGAGTGGGGCCTCTACCCGTTCATCGTCGGCGACATGATGAAGCTGTTCCTCGCGTCGTTGACGCTGCCGGCGGCGTGGGCGCTGGTGGCGCGGCTGCGGGGGAGTAAGGGCGGGAATGGTGGAGACTCAGAGAGGAATAACTAAGGGGCTCAAGCATTTACGAGTTGCACTTGCCAGAAATTAGCCTGCAGTGTATAGTTGGTGTATGTCACGCACAAACATTGACATAGATGAACGGGCATGTGCCGAGGTCATGCGACGCTACAGACTCGCCACCAAGCGGGAGGCGGTCAATTTCGCTTTGCGGTCCATTGCGGCTGAACCTGCGTCACTGGAAGAAGCTCGTGCCCTCCGTGGGAGTGGTTGGGAAGGCGACCTCGACGAATTGCGCGGTAATCGCGTGTCATGGTCCTGATCGATACTTCGGCGTGGGTTGAATTCCTGAGGGACACGGGCTCGCCTGTCTGTGATGCCGTTGAAGAGTTGCTCGCCCAAGAAGTTTCCATCTGCGACGCTGTGCGGATGGAAGTGCTCTGCGGAGCGAGAGACGAGGCCCAGCTAACGGCGCTCCGACGCCTGCTCGCCAGGACAGTTGTCATTCCTACCCTTGCCACAGACTATGACGATGCCGCCAGTCTCTACCGTCGCTGCCGCCGGCAGGGAGAGACCGTCCGCAAGACAATGGATTGCCTTATAGCAGCTACGGCCATACGTGCTGATGTCGAGATCCTCCACAATGACGTTGACTTTGCAGCGCTTGCCAGACACACAGAGCTGCGGGTATACAGTCCCTAGCGTTGGATACAGCGAGTATTCTGCAATCAGGAGGCTCCCCATGACCTACCGCACGGACCATGTTGGCAGCCTTGTCAGGCCGGAGCGACTGCTCGTCGCGCGCGAGGCGTTCAAGGCGGGCCGGCTGCCGCTCGACGAGCTGCGGGCCGTCGAGGACGAGTGCATCCTGGAGGTCTTCCAGCGCCAGAGGGACATCGGCATCGAGGTGGTGTCCGACGGGGAGTTCCGGCGGCAGTCGTACACGACGGACCAGTACGAGGCCATCGAGGGATTCGCCCTGGAGTACCCCATCGTGCCGAGCACCCGGCCGGACGGCGTGGTGGTCAACGTGCAGATGCACACGAAGCCGGTGGTGGGCAAACTGCGACCCCTGCGCCGCATGACGGAGCACGAGTCGTCCTTCCTGCTGGCGCACGCGCCGCGGCCGTTCAAGGTCACCATGCCCACGCCGGCCCGCGTCCCGGGGTCACAGCCCACGATCCCGGCGCCCTACACCAGCCTGGCCGAGATCAACGAGGACATCACCGCCATCTTCCGCGACGAGATGGCCGCGCTGGCGGACGAAGGCGTGACGTACCTGCAGCTCGACAAGGTGCCGACGCGCTTCGTGGACCCGCAGTCGCGGGAGGCGATGCGCGCACAGGGCCTCGACCCGGACGAGGAGTTCGCCGTCGAGGTGGCGCTGGAGAACCAGTGCTATGACGCCGCCCGACGCGCGGGCGTGACGCTGGCGATGCACTTCTGCCGGGGCAGCCGCACGTGGTGGCAGGGCGGCGCCGGCGCCTACGACGCCATTGCGGAGCAGGCCTTCGGAGGGCTGCACGCCGACCGGTTCCTGCTGGAATTCGACACGGAGCGGGCCGGCGGCTTCGAGCCGCTGCGCTTCGTGCCGAAGGACAAGTCGGTGCACCTGGGGTTGGTGAGCACCAAGAACGGTGCGCTGGAGGACCAGGACGAGCTGCTCCGCCGCATCGACGAAGCCAGCAGGCACATCGACGTCGGCCAGCTTGGCATCGGGCCGCAGTGCGGGTTTCAGGGCGCTTCAGAGCGCGACGGCGCGCACATGACGCTCGATGAGCAGTGGCGCAAGCTGGAGCTCATCGTGGACACGGCTCACAAGGTGTGGGGGTAGAGGGAGCGGCTTCTTCTGCGCAGCTGGGCCGAGGTTCCTGCAAAACCCAAGTCTCTTTTCGAGCTATTTTGGCCAGCGCCGTACGTCCAGGATGCCCAGGTAAACTCCCAGTACGGTGACAGCGGCAATGGCAAACCAGTCATCGAACGCCAAGGTGCCGAGCATCAGCCCTACAAATCCAGCTGCCGCAATGAACAGTAGCTCCATGCGGCAATGGTAGACAGCTAACGGAATCAATTCACGAGTAAATCAACCCAGTTTTGCCAGTTTTTGCGAATTTACCGCCTAACAGCCTGTGCTTCGGAGCGGTCAAGGCATCGTGGCATGGGCTGACGACACGTCGTCGGTGAGCCACAGGAGACATAGGGGGAGGACCCGCTTGGGGGCATCGTATGGTTGGCGAGAGGCTCCTGGGCCTTGGAGCCTTTACGCCGCCATCGCTTCCCTGGCGGCGGCGCGGATGGCGTCGAGGGCGTCGTCAATGTCCTCGGCGTTGATGCCGTAGTGGGTGACCATGCGCACCTTGGGTACGCCAGAGGACGACGCGAGGACGCCGGCCTCGGCCAACTTGGACATAAATACGTTGTGCGGGCCGCCCTCCCACTCGAAGATGACGATGTTCGTCTCGATGCGCTCCGGGTCTATTGCGATGCCGGGGATGGTCGCGAGGCCGTGCGCCAGTCGCTTGGCGTTCTGGTGGTCCTCGGCCAGCCGGGGCACCATCGTTTCGAGGCTCACGATGGCCGCAGCGGCGATGACGCCGAGCTGGCGCATGCCGCCGCCCAGCATCTTCCGCCACCTGCGCGCCTGGTGGATGAAGTCCGAGGGCCCGCACAGCGCGGAGCCGATGGGCGCGCTGAGGCCTTTGGAGAAGCAGAAGGTGACGGAGTCCGCGTGCCCGGCGAGGACGTCCGCCGGGACCTCCTGCGCGACGGCGGCGTTGAAGATCCGTGCCCCATCGAGATGCAGGGGCAGCCCGTGGGCATGCGCCACTTCTGCGACTTCCCTGGTGTCCTCCGGCGTGAGCGCCGCGCCGCTGCACCGATTGTGTGTGTTCTCCAGCGCAACCATCCCGGTCGGCGAGACGCCGGGGCGGTATGCCCGGATAGCGTGCGAGACGTCGCCGGGATCCAGCCGCCCGCGCTCGTCGTTTGGGACGGCGCGAAGCAGCGTCCCGGCAACGGCGGCGCTGCCCGCCGACTCATGCCAGAGGATGTGGGCCTCGGAGCCGAGGATGACCTCGTCGCCGCGGTCGCACCAGCTCAGGACGGCCAAGAGGTTGCCCATGGTGCCGCTCGACACGTAGACTGCCGCTTCCTTGCCCATGCGCTCGGCGGCCATGGCCTCCAGCCGGTGTACGGTGGGGTCATCGCCGAGCACGTCGTCGCCGACCTCGGCCTCCGCCATGGCGCGGCGCATCTCCGGCGTCGGGTGGGTCACCGTGTCGCTGCGCAGATCGATTGTCCTCATCTCACGCTCCAGTTGTAGACTACGTTGGCCACGATGAATGCTGGATTTTATTATACCGAGAGCCGAGGCTTACGCAGCCCCGGCCCTCTGCAAACTGTTTGACTTCTTTGGATGTAACTCGCCGGGGCTACACCGTCAGCCCGTAGAAGGCCTTGGCGTTATCGTGGGTGATCTTCTGCCGCATCTCGTCGGAGAGGTGCGCCATTTCCCTGTCGACGACGGCCATCGAATTCGGCCACGTGCTGTCGGGGTGGGGGTAGTCGGACGCCCACATCATGTGCCCCTCGCCGAAGAAGTGGATCAGGTTCAGGCCCACCAGGTCCTGCTGGTAGGTGGCCCACACCTGCTTCTTGAAAACCTCGCTGGGCATTCGCTTGAGCGGGTAGTTGTCGGCGCCGCGGCGTTCGATGGCCTGCTCCATCCGGTAGTCCATCTCCTGCACCTGGAAGGGGATCCAGCCGGTGCCCGACTCCGCGAGGCACAGGCGAAGGTTGGGCCGCCGCTCCAGCACCCCGTAGCTGAACAGCCCGGTGAACGGCGCAAAGAACACCGTCGCACCCTCGCCGAGGCCCATGCCGAAGGCCGGCTTGCGGGTCTCCTCCTCCGGCGACTGCCGCGACAGGAAGCTTCCGGAGCGGCCCGGGCCGCCCACGTGGTAGTTGACGGTGATGTTGTTGGCCTCCGCCGTGTCCCAGAAGACGTCCCATTCCGGCTGGTACATGTGGCTGGACACCGTGCCGACGAGGAAGTTCACCTGGCGGATGCCCATCTCCGCGCAGCGGAGCATCTCCGCCGTGGAGCCGTCGGGGTCGTCCGGCAGCAGCTGCGCGACGACCCGGAAGTGGTCGGGTGCGGAGGCCTCAAACTCCGCCGCCCAGTCGTTGTACGCCTGGATGACGGCAATGCCGAGGTCCTTGTCCTCCATGCGCATACCGAAGATGGGCGGGTACATAACGGAGAATTTGACGCCATCCCGCTCCATGTCCGCCAGCCGCAGCTCGGTCGTCGTAGGGCGCTCGCCGAAGTTGCCCTCGAGCTCCACGCGGTCCAGCGCGACCTTGATGCGGTTCTTGTCGTCGCGCCAGCGCCCGCGTCGCCAGTCACCCCAGACGGCGCCGTCGCAGACCCACATCTCCTTGCCGTTGCGCTCCTCGACCCTGGGGCCTCGGTCCTTGTACCTGGATGGCAGCCGCTCCAGGAACAGGTCTGCCGGCAGGTATCCGAGGTCGATGTGGTCGTCGGCGGAAATCATCGTTGCAGCCATCGTTGCTCCCCTCCTGGCCACGTCCTGCGGTTAGCTCTGCAGCGACCATTGCGGTAAACGATTACGTTGTATCACGCCGGGAGCACGGGGGGCAAGCGCGCATGCGCGCGCCATGCTCGCGCGAGGCGGGCATGAGAGCAGGCGTTTTGCTACAATTGAGCGTTGTGGGCGGGCGCCGCCCCGCAGACTCGCGGCCATGGAGCGAACGACTCGGATGCGAACCGTCGATGAACTGAGGCAAGGGTATCTGGACTACTTTCAGGAGCGCGGCCACCTGCTGGTGCCGAGCTCCTCGCTGGTGCCCTCCGGGGACCCAACGCTGTTGCTGACGACAGCGGGCATGGTGCAGTTCAAGCCCTACTTCCTCGGCGAGGCTGCCGCGCCGCGCAGCCGCATGACGTCCGCGCAGAAGTGCTTTCGCACTACCGACATCGAGGAGGTGGGCGACCACAAGCACCTGACCTTTTTCGAGATGCTGGGCAACTTCTCCGTCGGTGACTACTTCAAGCAGGGCGCCATCGAGTTCGCGTGGGAGTTCGTGACGCAGCACCTGGAGTTGCCGCCGGACAAGCTCTTTCTGACGGTCTACACGGACGACGACGAAGCGGAGGCACTCTGGCGTGAGGTCTCGGGCGCGCCGTCGGAGCGGCTGTACCGCTACGGCAAGAGCGACAACTGGTGGGGCCCTCCCGGCGCCGAGGGCCCCTGCGGGCCGTGCTCCGAGCTCCACTACGACTTCGGCGAGGAGCTTGGGTGCGCGCCGTTGGCATCGCCTGCGGAGGTGGCGGTGTGGGTCGCGGCCGGCATGAAGCCGGAGGAGCAGCCCGGCTGCCACCCCAACTGCGACCGCTGCGAGCGGTTCGTCGAGTTCTGGAACCTGGTGTTCATGCAGTATTACCAGGACATGGAGGGCGAGCTGAGCCCGCTGCCCAAGCCCAACGTCGACACCGGCATGGGGCTCGAGCGGATCGCCATCATCAAGCAGGGCGCCAGCAACATCTTCGACACGGACCTCTACCAGCCCATCATTGGCACGGTTGGGGAGCTGGCCGGCGTTCGCTACGGGGCATCGCTGGAGACGGACGTGCCAATGCGCGTCGTCGCCGAGCACACCCGCGGCGCGACGTTCCTCATCAGCGACGGAGTCATCCCCGGCAACGAGGGCCGCGGCTACGTGCTGCGGCGACTCATCCGCCGCGCGGTCCGGTTCGGGCGGAAGCTAGGTCTGACCGAGCCGTTCCTGACCGAGGTGGCAGACGTCGTCGTCGAGCGCATGGGCGGCGCGTACCCGGAGCTGGTGCAGAACCGCGCCTTCATACTTCGCGTGCTGGAGGGCGAAGAGCAGCAGTTCAGTCGCGTCCTTGAGCAGGGGCTCACCATCATGGAGGAGGCCCTCTCCGCCAGCAACGGCATCGGCGGCGTCTTCTCCGGCGCCCTCGCATTCACGCTCTACGACACCTACGGTTTCCCTGTGGAGGAGACGCAGGACATCGCGCGGGAGCGCGGCCTGAGCGTTGACATGGAGGCCTTCGAGCGGGAGATGGAAGCGCAGCGGGAGCGCGGTCGAGCCGCAACGGAGTCCCGCATTGGCGCCGGCGGCGAGGCCAAGATCTTCAAGTACCGCGATCTCGGCGTGGGCCGCGTCGACTTTGTGGGCTACGACCGACTGACGCAGCAGACGGACGTTCTCGCGGTCCTCACCTCCGACGGCGATGCCCTCGACAGCGCGGAGGCAGGGCAGGAGATCGAGGTCGTGCTGCGCGAGACGCCCTTCTACGCGGAGGGTGGCGGCCAGGTCGGCGACACGGGCGCGATCCTCTCGCTGCGCGGGCACATCGACGTTTCGGACACCCAGTCGCCCATGGACGGGCTCATCGTGCACAAGGCCCGTGTCCGCAGCGGCGTCGTCTCGCCCGGCGACCAGGTCGAGGCGCGCGTGGACCGCGAGCGGCGCATGGACGTCGCGCGCAACCACTCGTCGACGCACCTGCTGCACGAGGCGCTGCGCCGCGTGCTCGGCGGCCACGTGCGGCAGGCCGGCTCGCTCGTCGCGCCCGACCGCCTGCGGTTCGACTTCACGCACCTGCAGGCCATGGCGCCGGAGGAGATCGGCGAGGTGGAGCGGCTGGTCAACGAGCAGGTCCGCCGCAACGCCGCCTCCGTCCGCAACGAGCTGAGCTACGCGGGCGCGGTGGAGTCCGGCTATCTGGCCTTCTTCGGCGACAAGTACGGCGAGAAGGTCCGCGTCATCGACATGGGCGTGGACGACCCGGACGCAGGGGATGCCCGGCCCTTCAGCCGGGAGGTCTGCGGCGGCACGCACCTCGACCGGCCTGGCGAGGTGGGACTGTTCCTCATCACGAGCGAGAGCTCCATTGGCTCGGGCATCCGCCGCGTGGAGGCGGTGACCGGCCGCGCCGCCGAGGCGATGGCGCGAAGCAACCTCGCGACGCTCGAGTCCGCCGCGCAACGGCTCGAGACGACGCCCGCCGACGTGGAGGCGCGCATCGAGGCACTCAAGGCGCAGCTCGACGCCGAGCGACGCCGCGCGGAATCGCTAGAGCGCGCGAATGCGCGGGCGGAGGCCGCCGGCCTAGTCCTGGAAGCCAGGGACGTCAATGGCGTCAGCGTCGTGTCGGCGAGAGTGACCGCGCCCTCGGCGGACGTGCTGCGCGACATGGCAGGCCACCTTCGGGACAGGCTCGGGAGCGGCGTCGTCATGCTTGGCGCGGTCGCCAACGAGAAACCGATGCTGATTTCCATGGTTACGCCGGACCTGGTAGAGCGGGGCCTCAATGCGGCCACCCTTGTCCGGGAAGCGGCAGCGGTTGTCGGCGGCGGCGGAGGAGGCAAGCCGGACATGGCGCAAGCCGGGGGCTCGAAGCCGGAGAAGCTGGAGGAGGCGCTTGCTCTTGCGCCGTCGCTGGTTGGCAAGGCCGTGGGTAAGGGTGGATAATTTTGCATGCACATGGACGCGAGGAATTCGCGAGTCGTCGGGGGTTAGATGGTCATGAGCGATTCGTTGGTAGCGCTGGCAGTATTTGAAGGCTTCTGGGGTCAGGTCTTCGAGTATTGGCCCTTTTTTCTGACTGTTGGGGCCACCATCCTCTTCGGCGGCATTTCAGTTGCGATGGACCTCTGGTGGCGCAAGACGCTGCCCCCGCCCGAGGGCGCCCAGCCCCGCGTCGAGATTCCCGTCGACCCGAGGGTCCCCTACCGCCGGTGGATCAGTCGCGGTCGGACGATGCTGCGGTTCGGTTTGGGAATTGGCGTCTTTTTCGCCTTCATCTATGCCTCCTTCGCCATCAATCCTCAGGGCATCAACGACCAGTTTGCGCTGGAACAGGAGCAGGACCCGGAGCTCGTAAGGGGGTCGCTCCTAGCCCTTGCGGCGATGGTCCTGGGCTATTTCGCGACGGTGTTCCTGCGCGATAGGCCGTGGGTCCAGACGTGGGTCCTTCTGCCGGTGCCGATTGTGGCAATGGTTGGCCCGTGGCTGTTCACCGGCGACATTACGAAGCTGTATGCCAGTGCGGGTGTGGTAGGCGCCCCGTGCCTGTTCGCCGCTCTTGGCTGGGGCTACACCTACTACGGCCTCCAAGGTCTCCGCAATCTGCAGCGCGTCGGGAGCAGCCCTGCCCCCGCGAGCGGCGGCTAGCGTCCGTGGCCCGCATCCTGGGCCTGGACGTCGGTGACCGGCGCATCGGCGTTGCACTCAGCGACCCCACGGGCATGCTTGCAACGCCTCTCGCGACCATCGACCGCCGCGCTGTGCAGGGCGGCCTCGAGACGATCGCGAGACTCGCACGGGAGAACGAGGCGGCCGCCATCGTCGTCGGGATGCCGCTGTCCCTCGACGGCTCCATCGGCCCGCAGGCACAGGCGGTGCAGTCTTTCATCTCCGCGCTGAATGATGTTTGTCCGCTGCCCGTCCACACCGTCAACGAGCAGTACACCTCGGCTGAGGCCGAACGCCGCCTGCGCGACGTGGGCGTCGAACCGTCGCGGGAGCCCGGCCGCGTCGACGCCCTCGCCGCCGCCATCATCCTGCAGGAATGGCTGGACACCGGCTCGCCTTGAAGCGCCCCTACCCCTTTGCTACACTGGTGACGGTTTCCGTAACGACGACATGGGGGATTCCATGGCCCTCTCACGTGAGGAAGTGCTCCACCTGGCAGCCATCTACCACATCTACCTCTCGGACGACGAGGTGGAGGTCATTCGCGAGCAACTCGGCAGCATCCTGGAGCAGTTCCAAGTACTGAGCGAGCTTGAAACGGACGAGGTGACACCGACCAGCCACTCTGTGCCGCTGACGACCGTCATGCGGGAGGATGAGGCCCGGCCCCCCTACAGCCCCGACCAGGTGCTCGCCAACGCCCCCGACTCCTACGGGCAGTACTTCCAAGTCCGCACGGTGCTGGAGGACTAAGTGGAACCCTTCGACCTCACCATCCATGAGGCCCGCGCCCTGCTGGACACCCGCCAACTCTCCTCGGCCGAACTCACTGAGGCCGTGCTTGCGCGCATCGCCGCCGTCGAGCCGCAGGTGGGCGCCTTCGTCACCGTCACGGAGGACGTGGCGCGCGAGGCCGCCGCGGCAGCGGACCGCAGCATGGCAGAGGGTACGGCCACACCGCTCACCGGCATCCCCATGCAGATCAAGGACGTCATGTCCACCCGCGGCATCCGGACGACGTGCTCGTCGCGCATCCTGGAGAACTTCGTGCCGCTCTACAACGCCACGGTCGTCGAGCGGCTGTATGAGCGAGGCCCGGTGCTCATGGGCAAAGGAAACATGGACGAGTTCGCCATGGGCTCGTCAACGGAGAACTCCGCCTTCCACGTCACCCATAACCCGTGGGGGCTCGACCGCGTGCCCGGCGGCTCCAGCGGGGGCAGCGCGGCCGCTGTCGCGGCGGGTGAGGCTTTCTTCTCGCTCGGAAGCGACACAGGCGGCAGCATCCGCCAGCCGGCGTCCCTGTGTGGGATCACCGGCCTCAAGCCGACCTACGGCCTCGTGAGCCGGTTCGGTCTCGTCGCCTTTGCAAGCTCCCTCGACCAGATCGGACCGCTGACGCGCGACGCGGAGGACAGCGCGACGGTGCTCAACGCCATCGCCGGCCACGACCCGCGCGACTCGACGTCCATTCCCGGCGGCCGCCCCGACTACACCGCCGCCCTGACCGGCGACATCCGCGGCATGCGCCTCGGCATCCCGCGCGAATACTTCGGCGACGGCATCGACGCGCCGGTCGACGAGGCCGTGCAGCGGGCTATCGGCGTGCTGCGCGACGCGGGCGCGGAGGTGGAGGAGTGCTCTCTCCCACTGACCTCCTACGCTCTGGCCGTCTACTACATCATCGCGCCGTCGGAGTGCTCGACGAACCTCGCCCGCTACGACGGTGTCAAGTACGGCTTCTCTGTCGACGAGGCGGCCACGGCGTGGGAGACGCAGGAGCGAACGCGGTCGAGGGGCTTCGGCGCGGAGGTGAAACGGCGCATCATGCTCGGCACCTACGCGCTTTCGGCGGGTTACTACGACGCCTACTACCTGAAGGCGCTCAAGGTCCGCACCCTCATCCGCCGCGAGTTCGAGGAGGCGTTCCAGCGCTTCGATGCGCTCATCACGCCAACCTCGCCGACAGTCGCCTTCCGCATCGGCGAGAAGACGGACGACCCGGTCGCGATGTACAAGAGCGACGTGCTGACGATCCCGGTGAACATCGCCGGCATCCCCTGCATCTCCGTGCCTTGCGGGTTCTCGGAGGGGATGCCCATCGGCATGCAGGTTATGGGCCCGGCCCTCGGAGAGGAGGCGATCCTTCGCATTGCCCACGCCTACCAGCAGGCGACGGACTGGCACCGCCATCGGCCGGAGGGGCTGGGGAGCTAGGAGCCTCTCGGCACCGCCCGCCAGCGCGTCTCGGGCGCGAACAGCGCGATGAGCAGAGCGCACACGGCCAGCCAACCGGCCACGGCGACGAAGGTGTTGCCGAAGCTCCACCACTCGGCCAGGCCGCCCACCACCAGCGGCGAAACGAAGCCTCCCGCGGCCTGGAAGAGCGACCACACACCCAGGAACGTCCCCCGCTGTTGCGCGGGCGCGATGTCCATTGCGTATGTCTGTGCCGTCCCCTGGCTGATGCCCCACGCGACGCCGTATACGCACACCATGATGAGCAGCATCGTGTAGTTGTCGCCCAGGCTCAGCAGGTAGGCCGACACGGCCAGCAACGCAAGCCCGGGCACAAGCGCGAACTTCCGCCCGAGCCCGTCGCTTACCATGCCGCTCGGGAAGGCCACTACCACGGAGATGAATCCGCCAATGCCGATGAGCGTCCCGATGCCGGCCTCGTCCAGGTTGGCCAGTTCCTGGGCGTAGATGGGCAGAAGCCCGTTGAACACGCCCTGCCCCATCGTGCTGATCGCAAACGTCGCCAGAATGACGAGGATGAAGGTCCTCGTCAGGAAGGGCCGGACTGCCGAGAGGGTGAGCCTCGGCCGTTGCCGACTGGGTGCGCCCGCAGCCGGCTCTTCGCGGCTCTCCTTGATGAGGGAGTACGCGATGAGGAGCGTCAGAAACTTGGAGATGCCGTTCACGAGGAAGATGGTCCTGATGTCGAAGAACGCCACGATGAGCGCCCCAAGCAGCGGCCCCGTAAACTGCCCCGCTCTCATCGACATGCCCCGCACGGCGACGACGCGCCCACGCACGCTCGGTTCGGTGACGTCAGCGATCAGGATGTTGGCGCTGGTGTTCCACATGGCGATGCCCATGCCGCCGATGAACTCCAGCACGAAGAACTCCATGTAGGTGTCGGCGAAGAAGGACAAAATGCCGGTGGCACCTCGTATGCCCGCGCCCACGATGAGCAACGGCCGGCGGCCCCACCGGTCCGTCATGAAGCCGGTGATGGGTGCCGCCACCAGCCTCGCGACTGCGCTGAATGCCAGGAGGACGGTGACGAGGAAGATGCTGCCCTCAAGTTCGAAGGCAAAGAGGGGGCGGGCGAGGTTCTGGGCTCCCGCGCCCGTGCCCCACACGAGGAAAGCACCGTAGAGGGGGATGGTACGCGCGCTGAATACGCCCGACGAGCGGGACCGCGATGGGGGAGGATTCGCGTTAGTCAAAGTGCGTGTCAGTATAGCGCGGCCCAGACGGACGGGAAACGCGGGGACGCGCCAGCCGCAAACGGGGGGAACGGGCTAGCCTATCTCTGCCACCAGCGCCTGGATCCGCTCACCGATGTCGTCAAAGATCGCCCAGGCGGCGTTGGGGTGGTCCACCGGGTCGGGCAGGTCCCACACGGTCAGCTTGCCGGACTCGGAGAGGGAGGCCGGCACCTCCTCCGCCGGAAGGATGGCGACGATCCGGTCCGCCGCGGCGACAAGCTCCGGCGTGATCTGCGTCCGCTCCTTCTCCGAAATGTCGACGCCGCGCTCCAGCATGTACGGCAGCGAGTGGCGCGAGTTGTCCTTCAACTTCGCCGACGCGGGCTTGTTGCGCGCCATCTCCTCGTCCACGCGCAGCCCGCTGCTGCACACCTCGTGCCTCGACAGGCGCTCAAAGTAGGCCTCGGCGACCTGGCTGCGGCCCACGTTGGCCTGGCAAACGAACATAACGAGCATGCTTCTGCTCCGGTCGTAGAGTTCTCTGGGGCTGCGGGCATTGTACCCGCTTTGCTGAGGAGTCGTGGCCTACTCCTCGCCGAAGAGGGGCGAGAAGTAGACGGTGCCCCGTACGCCGTCGAGCGCGCCGGGCACGAGTTCGACGATCATCCGGGACTGCTCCAGTCGGCCGATCGACATTTCGATGCCGAGGGGCCGCCCCCGTTGGAAGCCGAAGCGCGGATAGTAGGTCGAGTGTCCGATGACCACCGCGATGCGGTGTCCGAGGCGCCGACACGCTTCGAGGCCTTCCTTGCCGAGCTGTGTCCCGATGCCGTGTTGTTGCCAGTCGGGGTGCACGGCCAGCGGACCGAGGGCCTTCGCCGGGACCACACCGGTGGCGGTCTCAATGCGCGCGTCAGTGAAAATGATGTGGCCCACGATGGCCCCGTCCAGATCCGCCACCAGTGAAAGCTCAGGCGTGTAGTCCGATTGAGCGCGGAGGGCTTCCACCAGCGCGGACTCGCTGTCTGGACTGTCGTGGAACGCAAGGTCGAGGACCTCACGCACTGCTTCGTAGTCGGCGGGGGTCTCGGGGCGCACGATGACGCGGTCCACTGTGGCCTCCTGAGCGAGATGGTTCCTGAACTCTATCACACTGTGTGGAGCTGCCGACTGTCTGCCGCCTACGCCTCGGCCTGCGCGGCCCGGCGCCGGCGTCGCGCGGCGACGCCTCTCACGCCCAGCAGGACGACGACCACCAGCAGCACACCGAGCACGACTACCGCGCCAAGAACAAAGATCCAGGTGTTGTCCGGCTCCTCCAGATGGACGAAGATCTCCGCGCTGGGCTTCCGCTCTTCGCCGCCGTCGATGTCTAGCACCGGCTCACGGATGGACTTTGCGTCCACGTCGCCCACGCGCTCCAGTTCGTTCAGCACAGTGCGGAAGTCGGCGTAGAAGACCCGGGCGTCCAGGTTGGCGCTCTGGCCGCCCTCGTCGTCGAAGATCGTGCCGCCCCGGATCTCGCCGTTGTACGACGCGATGATGCGGCGGACGGTATCGAGGCTGCCCGGCACGTCGTCGACCGTGAGCCGGAGATTGCCGAACGGCTTCTCTATGAACGGCCCCTCCTCCGGCACCAGCTCCACCCAGATTGTGGAAAGGTCCACGCGCCTCGACAGGAAGTCGAGCTGTCCCTGGTACCGCTCGATGTCCGAGCGTACGCGAGCCAGCTCCCGCTCGATGGTGAGGACGTCGCTGACGGTGTTGGCTCGCCCCAGCAAGCTCAGGAAGCTCTGTTCCTCCCGCTTGGCGCTGTTCAGCCGCGCCTCCAGGTCGATGAACTGCTCCGAGACGTCCTCGCTGCCCTGGTGCTCATTCAGCACCTCGCCCAGCTGCCGGATTCGGTCGTAGGCGGAGGAGAACTGCCCCTGGGGCACGCGAAGGGTCATGGACGCCCTGCTGAATTCGTCGCCGCCACTCCGGGACAGCACCTCAACATAGCCGCCAACGCTGTCGACGAAGGCCTCCACTGCCGTGACTGCACTCTCGACGTCCTCCACCTCGACGGTGATGTTGCCGGTCGAGATGATCTTGCGGTCTGCAAGCTGCAGCGTCCCGCCGGACGCGCCCACTTCGCCGTCAGCTATGGCCTTCTCCATCATCGCCTCGGGCGCGGCTGCGGCAGGCTGGGCAGGCGCCGCTTGCGCCATAGTCATGGCGCCGCCTTCCATCGCCATGTCAAAGGAATCCGCAGACGTTGCGGTGGTCTCGAAGAAGGCCGCTTCGTCAGAGTCGTCGCCGGAGCATGCAACAGCGGTGAGCAGCATGAGGACGAGGGCGATGGCGATGAGCAGTCGGGTCATGTGGGGGACCTCCAAATCGGAATAACCTTCCCTAACTGAGACGCGGCAGGCGCTGTCAGGGTTCCGAACGCAGGTCGCACCGGGTCCGTAGTGAGGGTATTGTAGACGTAACGGACGGTAAGGGCGTATTGACGAGACTACTTGCCGCCGAGCACGTCCTGAATGGTCGTACCGATGTCGGCCGGGGAGGGGATGATAGCCGCCCCGGCGTCTCGCAGCGCGGCGACCTTGTTCTCGGCGCGCGCCGCCGAGCCTGTGATGATTGCGCCCGCGTGTCCCATTCGCTTGCCCGGAGGCGCGCTCTGCCCCACGATAAGCGCCGCCACCGGTTTGGTCATCTCCGCCTTGATGTACTCCGCGGCCTCCTGCTCCTTGGTGCCGCCAATCTCGCCAATGAGCACCACCGCGTCGGTCTCCGGGTCCTCGTTGAACAGCCGCAGCACGTCGACAAACGTCGTGCCACTGACCGGGTCGCCGCCGATGCCGACGCAACTCGACTGCCCGATGCCCAGCGCCGATAGCTGCCCGACCGCCTCGTACGTCAGCGTCCCGCTGCGCGAGACCACGCCGACGCGGCCCGGCGTGTGGATGGCGCCCGGCATGATGCCCACCTTGCACCGCTCGCCGGGGGAGATGAGGCCGGGGCAATTGGGGCCGAGCATCCGCGTGCCCGAACCTTCCAGTGTCCGCGCCACCGGCACCATGTCCCGCGGGGGGATGCCCTCGGCGATAGGCACGACGAGCGCGACGCCAGCCGCCGCGGACTCCAGGATGGCGTCGGCGGCCAGCGGCGCCGGCACGAAGATCAGCGACACGTTCGCCGCCGTCTCTTTCACTGCCTCTGCCACCGTGTCGTACACATCGATGTCGGTCTCACCGAACTTCTGCCCGCCGCGACCCGGCGTCACGCCTGCCACCACGTTGGTGCCGTACTCGATGCACCGCAGCGTGTGGAAGCTGCCCTCTCGGCCCGTGATGCCCTGCACCAGGACCCTGCTGTTCCGATCTACCAGGATGCTCATGGATTGCCCGCTCCACGCTTTCTTTGAATGTCTCCTGACCGTTCGGGGCTAAGCCGCGCTCAGCGCCTCCGCCGCGTCCTTAAGCGTCTCAACCACCGTCACGTCGAGGCCCGAGTCCTTCAGGATCTGCCGGCCCTCATCGACGTTGGTGCCGAGCATCCGCGCGACGATGGGCGCCTTCGAACCCGTGTCCTCGTACGCGCCCACGAGCCCCCGTGCCAGCACGTCGTTGCGCAGGATGCCGCCGAAGATGTTGACCAGCACACGCTTCACGTTCGGGTCAGACAGCAGGATGCGGACCGCTGCACGGATGCGGTCCTCGTCGGCGCCGCCGCCGACGTCGAGGAAGTTGGCGGGCGACGCGCCCACGGCCGTCACGATGTCCATCGTCGCCATGGCCAGTCCCGCGCCGTTCACCAGGCACCCAACGTCGCCGTCCAGCCGTACGTAGATGACGCCGATGTCGTGCGCCTGGGATTCCAGCGGGTCCTCCTGACTGGCGTCGCGAAGGGCCGTCAGGTCCTTGTGGCGGAACATGGCATCGTCGTCCAGGTTCAGCTTGGCGTCCACCGGCAGCACGCGACCGTCGCCCGTTACCACCAGCGGGTTGATCTCCACCTGCGAGCAGTCCAAGTCCGCCATCAGCCTGTACAGCCTGACGATGAGGTCAGCCGTCGGCCGCACCAGCTCGGTGGGCACGCCCATGCCGTACGCCAGCGAGCGCCCCTGGTACGGCTGCAGCCCGACGGTCGGGTCGACGACGGCGCGCAGGATCTTCTCCGGCGTTGCCTCCGCGACCTCCTCGATCTCCATGCCGCCCGCCGCACTGGCGATCACCACCGGCCGCCGCTCGCTGGGATCGAGCACGATGGCGACGTACAGCTCCTGGGCGATGTCCATCGTCTCCTCGACCAGCACGGAGTTGACGGGGACGCCCTCCGGCCCGGTCTGGAACGTGACCAACTGCTTGCCGAGGATGCTGCCGGTGAACTCCGCAGCGGCGTCCGGGTTGTCGACGACCTTGACGCCGCCGGCCTTGCCGCGCCCGCCGGCGTGCACCTGCGCCTTGACGACGACGCTGCCGCCGAGCTCCTCGGCCACTTTGCGCGCGTCGTCCGGCGAGGCCGCCATGCCGCCTCGGGGCACGGGGATGCCGTACTTGGCCATAAGCTCCTTGGCCTGATACTCGTGGATCTTCATGCAGGCTCCTTCACAAAGCGACGCCCGTCCACGTCGAGTCGCACGGGCGCGGGGGCATTGTAGCACAGGGCGTGAAAATGCTGGGAAATGGGAGAGTAGCACCTTGGTGAACCTGGAACGGGTGTCCTAAGCTTTAGAGGCCATGTACTTAACCTACTTCGACGAATCTGGTGACACCGGCGTCTTAAACTCCCCAACGGCTTGGTTCGTGCTCAATGCACTGTTGGTGCATGACAGCTCATGGATGGCTGCACAAGATCGGCTCACGGCCTTCAGAAGTCAGATGCGTATCAAGTACGGTATTGCTGCTACTGGAGAGCTAAAGGCCGTCCACTTCCGTAAGGGCGAAGGAGTTCTTTCAGGCATCCCACGGGCCACCAGGTTTCACATTTATCGAGAGATACTGCGGTTGGAGGCCAAGCTTCAACTCAAGACGTTTTCCATTGCTATTCACAAAGTGAGTGCCGACCAAAGAGGATACGATGCACGAGAGCTCGCCTGGCAATTTGCCATAGAGCGGCTACAGCTCTTTTGTCAAAGACGGAACGACTACACCGTACTGTTCCCTGATGAAGGCCATGGCTATTTCATTCGACGGCTGGTGAGGCAAATGCGTCGCCGGCATATTGTTCCAAGGCGATTTCGCGGATCCACAAGTGAATTTGCTGTCGACCGCATACTGGAAGACCCTAATGACCGGCAGTCTCACGACTCACACTTCATCCAGCTAGCTGACCTGAATGCCTACGCAGCACACCGGAACCCAGCGATTGATCCAAACAGCCGAGTTCCTTCAGACCTGTGGGACCAGCTCGCAACTGCTGACGGAGACGCGAGAATTCACGAAGTGACTAGAGGGAGTTTAGGTCCCATCGGAATTAAGAAGTTTCCCTAAAGAAACCAGAAAGCCCGCCTGATGGCGGGCCTTCATCCGTCCTACCCCCAGCCGCAACTGGGCTCACACGGTGATTGTAGTATATAGACAGGTGGTAGCAGTGTCAATGCGCCCGCCCCCTACCCCGCGGGCCGGAACTTGGGCAGTGTGATCTCCTCCGTTACGTCGTCGAAGACCACCTCCACCGGCATCCCGACGTGGATGGCGGAGGGGTCCGGCTCCACGTCCACGAGGTTCGTCGGCATGCGCGGGCCCTCCTCCAGATCGACGATCGCGACCACAAAAGGGGCGTCGTCGCGGAAGGCCGGTGTCGGCGCGCGGTGCACGATGGCAAATGTGTGCAGCGTGCCCCTGCCGCTCGCCTGCACCCACGTCGTGTTGCGCGAGAAGCAGTCCGGGCAGAGGTCGCGAGGGTAGAAGTAGGCCTGGTTGCAGTCGTTGCAAGAGCGCAGCCAGAGCTCGTGCTCCTTGGTCTTCTCCCAGTAGAAGTCCGACTCTGGCTGCGGGGTCGGGAGCGGCTTGTTGTATGCCTGCTGCGTCATGGTTCTCTCCGTCGATTCAGTATGGAGGGTGTCCTTCGATTTCCTGCAGGACGAACGGTCGCCTAGTCCCTAGCGAGCACCACGGTGCCCGTGGACGAGAGCGCTCCGCCGGTGCCGTTGACCAGCGAGATGCCGCAGTCGGGCACCTGCCGCTCGCCGCACTCACCCCGGAGCTGCCGCACGGCCTCAATGATGAGGAAGATGCCGTACATGCCCGGGTGCGTGTAGCTGAGGCCGCCGCCGCTGGTATTCATCGGAAAGTCGCCGCCCGGAGCAGTTCGCTGTCCGGCGACGAAGTCCGGGCCCTCGCCGGGGCCGCAGAAGCCGAGCCCCTCCAGCGTGATAAGCACCGTGTATGTGAACGAATCGTAGATCATCGCAAGGTCGATGTCGCTGTGGGTCAGCCCCGCCATGCTGAGCGCAGCCGGGCCCGTGTGCCGCGAGACCGTCGAGGTCAGGTCAGGCATCGTCGAGATGCCCAGGTGATCGTGACTCTCGGCCGCGCCAAGGACCCACACAGGCGGCTTCTTTGCGCTACGAGCACGCTCCGCCGACGTCACCACCACCGCCGCGCCGGCGTCGGTGACGAGGCAGCAGTCGAACAGGTGGAATGGCCAAGCGATCCAACGCGAATTGTGGTAGTCGTCAAAGCTCATCGGGTCCTTCATCGCCGCCTTGGGGTTCATCAGCGCCCACTTGCGTGTCGACACCGCGATCTCCGCCAGCGCCTGCCGCGTGCGATCCTCGCCGTACCGGTGCATGTAGCGCGTGGCGCCCATGGCGTAGTTGATGGGCTGGCCGATGAAACCGTAGGGGATCTCGTACTGCAGCGTCGGCAGGCTCGGGTCAGCGGGCTGGGGCGCGCGGTTGCTGCGGCCCGCCTGACCGTGCGTGATGAGCGCGACCTCGCACCACCCTGCGTTGATAGCCGCGATGGCGTGGGCGATGTGGATGATGAACGATGAGCCACCGACCGTCGTACTGTCAGTGAAGCGCGGCTTGATTCCGAGGTAGTCGCCCGTCGCGTACGTCGAGTAGCCGGCCGTGAACAGCCCGTCGACGTCGCTCTTCGACAGGCCCGCGTCGTCCAGGGCGTTGGCCGCCGCCTCCATGTGGTGCTGAAGCGACGACTTGTTGGGCACCGTCCCGATTTCGTCGGACTCCGCCACCCCGACGATGGCGGCCGTCCTTGAAAGGTCTGCCATATCCGCTCCTTGTTCTTGCGATTTCAGTCAGCCGCGAGCCTGTCGAAGGTGGTTGCCCTAGGCCCGAAGCTCCTTCAGGTCAGGCGCGATGGTCAGTGTCGCCTCCGTGACGGCCTGCACCTCTTCCGGCGTGTACCCGGGAGCGATCTCCTTCATAACGAATCCCTCCGGGGTGATGTCGAAGAGGCCCAAGTTGGTCACGACCTTGGTGACTACACCCACGGCTGTCACCGGCAGGTTGCACTGCTTCAGCAGCCGCGGCGCGCCCTCGCGGGTCGTGTGTTCGAGCGCCAGGAAGACCTGCTTGGCGCCGACAGCGAGGTCCATCGCCCCGCCGATGCCGCCGCCCTTGCGCCCGGCCGTCTTCCAGTTGGCGAAGTCGCCGTTCTCGGCAACCTCGTACGCGCCCATGACCGTCACGTCGATGTAGCCCGCACGGATCAGCGAGAACGAGTCGGCATGGTGGATGATCGCCGCGCCCTGCTGCAGCGTCACGTGCTGCCCGCCGGCGTTCACGAGGTGGATGTCCTCCTCGCCCTCGGGCGATAGCGGCCCGTAGCCGATGACGCCGTTCTCCGACTGGAAGAGGATGTCCGTGTCGCCGAAGTCGTAGTTCGAGCACAGCGTCGGCATCCCGACGCCGAGGTTCACAATCCACCCGTCCTGGAACTCCATGGCGATGCGGTTGCACATCGTCTGCCGGTCGAGCGGCTTCTTTTCCTCTGCCATTGCCGTCCTCGTTTCGTTCCGCGTTCGGTCGTGAGACGCTTGGACAGGCTCAGGGTGAACGTTGATTCGCGCCCTCTATCGGCGGTTTGGCGTGTCCCAGATGCCCTCTGGCGGCGGGGGTATCTTCACGACACGGTCCACCACGATTCCGGGCGTGTGGATGCTGTCCGGGTCCAACTCGCCGAGTTCGACGATGTCCTGCTCGACCTCGGCGATGGTGACCCGCGCGGCCATGGCCATGACCGGGTTGAAGTTGCGCTGAGAACGCCGGAACTGCAGGTTGCCGAAGGTGTCAGCGCGGTACGCCCTCACGAAGGCGTAGTCGGCGTGCAGCGGGTACTCGAGCACGTAGGTGCGACCGTTGATGACGCGGTGCTCCTTGCCCTCGGCCGTCTCGGTGCCGACGCCCGTCGGCGTGTAGAACGCGCCGATGCCCGCGCCCGCGGCCCGCATGCGCTCCGCCAGCGTCCCCTGCGGCACCAGCTCCGCCTCCACCTTCCCCTCTTCGTTCAGCTTCTCGAAGAGGTTCGCCCGCGACGGGTGCGGGGCGGCGCTGAACGCGCACACCATCTTGCGGATCTGCCCGTTCTCCACCAGCTTGCCCACGTCCACATCCTCGCCCTGGCTGCCGGTGTTGTTGGAGATGCCCGTCAGGTCCTTGGCCCCCTGCCGGACGAGGGCCGCAATCAGGTTCCGCGGCACGCCGATGCCGGCAAAGCCGCCCGACATGAACGTCGCGCCGTCGGGCACGTCGGCCACTGCCTCGTCAAAGCTCGCATAGACCTTGTTCTTCATAGCCGCACGGACTCCACGGGCAGGCCTTTGCCGGATTGCGGGCTCATTCTAGCATAGGTGGATGCCGTGTCCAGTGTGACTGCGAACGCTCCGCCCGCGGCTCGGTGCGCGCCCCTCCGTTCCGGTGTAGACTGAGCGCCAACGAGTGTCGTGGGCTGGGACCGGTGTAGAACGGCCGCCGACCGGTTAGGAGAACGAACATGGCGACGCGGACTCCCATCATCGACTCGCAGGTGCACTCCTACGAGCGCAACAGCCCCGAGCGCCCCTGGGTCGGCAGCCTTGACGGCCCCGCCGAGATCAACGGCGACCAGATGGTTGAAGCCATGGACGCCGCCGGCGTGGATGGCGCGCTCCTCGTCTCCCCATACTCGATGTACCGCTTCGATGGCAGCTACGCGCTGGAGGTGTACGCCAAGCACCCGACGAGGTATCGCCTGATCAAGCCCTTCGACCCACACTCGGACGGCGTCGCAGAAGAGGTGGCGGAGTGGGTCGCCAACCCCGGCGTTGTCGGAGCGCGCCTTATGCTCACGCGCGAGCCCTACGAGGAAGACGACCCCGGCATCGACCGGCTTTTCGACGCCGCAGGCCGGGCCGGCGTGCCGCTGAACGTCATGGCCTCCGGCAAGCTGCCCCTCTTCCGCTCGTACGCCGAGCGCCACCCGGACACGCAACTGGTCATCGACCACGTTGGCCTGCTCACGTACAACTACCCGCCCATTCCGGACGAGCCCTTCGCGGACATACCCCTCGTCGCTTCGCTCGCTGAGTTCGACCACGTCGCCATCAAGATATCCGCGGCATGCACACTGTCGCATGAGCCGTTTCCGTACCCGGACATCTGGGAGCCTCTGCGCCGCCTGTTCGACGCCTTCGGCATCGAGCGCTGCATGTGGGGCACCGACTGGACCCGGACCGTCGGCCTCCTCACGTACAAGCAGGGCGTCGACGCCTTTCGCATCACCGACGAGCTCTCGGACTCCGAGCGCGCGGCGCTCATGGGCGGCAGCCTCTCGAAGATCTACGGCTGGTCCCCCGGCCCGCCGGTGTAGCCCGCAAGCCCACCCTGTCACAAGTGCTTGCCCGAGCCGGTCGCACTCTACCCAGCAAGCGCCTCGCTCGTCGCCCGCTGTCGCCTCGGCGGCGCCGCCAGGAACACCACGCCTGCCGCGAGGACCCACGTGAACGTCGCCAGGAGGAACGCCTCCCGATACGTGCCAAAGATGTCGAACATGCCGGCGATCAGCAGTGGGCTGACGGCCCCGCTGAGTGTCACGAAGGGCCGCAGAATGCCGTTGATCGCCCCCAGGTGCTGCCTGCCGAAATAGTTGGCGATGATGAGCGGGCGCATGATGAAGAACCCGCCCAGCGCCAGCCCGTGTGACGCCCCGGCAATGATCAGCGTGGGCACATCACTGATGTTGAGGAAGAGCATGATGCTCACCGCGGTGAGCATCGCCTGGATCACCAGCAGGTAGCGCACCGGGAACCGCTCGGCCACCACGCCCCACACCAGCCGGACGCTGATGGAGCACACGCCGTACGCCGTGGCCGCCCACGCCCCGACGGCCGGCGAGAAGCCAATGTCCTCAAAGTAGGGGATCCAGTTGGCGTGAAAGCCTCCCATGCCCAGCATGGCAAGGAAGAATGCCAGGATCAGCAGCCAGAAGGCGTACGTCCGCATCGCCTGCCGCCGGGTCATGCTCCGCTCGGCGCGTGCGGCCCGCGTCCGCTCGCCTTGGGCCACCTGCGACTGTCGCTGTGTGGCTGGGTCGGGTTCCCTCGCGCCGTCGGGCAACAGGCCGATGTCCTCCGGCCGCGACCGCACCATCAGCGCCAGCGGCACCATGATGGCCATCGACCCGATGCCGAGGACGACCCATGCGTCGCGCCAGCCCACCAGTGTGATGATGCCGTGGACCAGGAAGGGAAAGAACAGTGGCCCCATTGCCGTGCCCGAGGAGGCTATCGCAACGGCGCGCCCGCGCATGCGCACAAACCACTTCGGCACGATGGCCACGATGAGCATCTCCGCCCCGCCAACCATCGTCAGCGCCCCCAGCGCCCCGAAGAGGACGTAGAAGAGGACGATGTTGTCGATCCACTTGAGGGTGATGAGCGAGAAGCCCATGGTGACGCCGGTCAGCAGCATGAGGATGCGCGGGCCCGACCGGGTGTCCTGCATCGGCCCAATGAAGGGCGAAAGGACGCCGCCAACGATGGCGCGCAACGTGAACGCCCCGAAGAACGCGGAGCGCGTCCAGCCGAGCTCGTCCGTCATGTGCGACGCGAAGACGCTGGCGCCCCAAACGCTCCCGCCGCTCTGCACTGCCCCCGCCAGCACGGACGCGATGACCACAAGCCAGCCATAGAAGAACCGTGGTCGTCGCGCGCGCATGCGTCCCCTTCGGTGTGGTGGTGGGCTCGGGTGCGGCCGGCCTGGCGCCGGCGGCGGTAGCTAGGCAGTGTATGGGGCATAGACGGGAGCGTCAAATACGCCCTCTTCCCCCCACCGTCGCCGTGGCATATAGTCCTCCCAAGACCACTCTCTCCACAGGAGGACCGCCATGGCGTCGACTCCGCACGGCCAGCGATTCGAGTCCAACCGGCCTGTTGTCATGGGGCGGCGAGGGATGGTGTCGAGCGGACACCCCCTGGCGTCGCAGGCCGGCGCGTCGGTGCTGCAGCGCGGCGGGAACGCCGTCGACGCGGCGCTGGCCGTCGCCGCGGCCGTCAGCGTCGTCGAGCCGCTCATGTCGGGCATCGGCGGCGACGGCTTCATCATGGTCTACACCAGCGCCGACGACTCTCTGCAGGTCATCAACGCCACGGGCTCGGCGCCCTACGAGGCCACACTGGAGCGCTACCAGGCTACTGGCATCCCCATGAAGGGCGTCCTCTCCACCTCCGTGCCCTCGCTGCTGCGGGGGTGGACGGCGGCGCACGGTCGCTACGGGACGATGCCGCTTTCCGACGTCCTCGCGCCAGCCATCGACCTGGCGGCCAACGGCTTTCCGGTCTCGCACCTGCTGGCGAGGAACATCGCCGAGGACCCGGTGCTTACCGTTTTCCCGACGTCGGCGGCAGTCTACGCACGGCAGGGGCGTCCCATCCGCGCCGGCGAGATGCTCTACCAGGAGGACCTCGCGCGCACATTCGAGCGCATCGCCGCCGAGGGCGAGGGCGTCTTCTACGAGGGCGACGTCGGGGAGGAGATCGTCCGATTCGTGCAGGAGCAGGGCGGCCTTATCTCGATGCGCGACCTCGCCGACCAGCGTGCCCGGTGGTCGGACGCAATCTCGACCACCTACCGTGGCCACGTCGTCTACGAGGCGCCGCCCAACTCGAGCGGTCACGTACTCCTGCAGGAGCTGAGCCTCGCAGAGCACTTCGACCTGCCGTCCCTCGGCTGCAACACCGCCGAGAGCGTGCACGTCATGGTCGAGGCCAAACGGCTGGCCTTCGCCGACCGCGAGGTGTACATGGCCGACCCGGAGTGGGTGGAGGTGCCGGTCCCGGGCTTGATCTCGAAGGAATACGCGGCGGAGCGTGCCAGAATCATCGACCCGGCGCGGGCGATGACCAGCGTCCCGCACGGCGACCCGTGGCGCTATCAGAGCGGCGATCGGCCCAAAGCCGTCGCTCGCGTCTCCGCGCCGCGGGAGGACACCACCTGTTTCTGCGTCGTCGACCAGTGGGGCAACGCGGTGTCGATGCTCCAGAGCCTGCAAACGGCCTTCGGCTCCAGCATCATTGCGGGCAACACGGGCGTGCTACTGAACAACCGCATGACCTACTGGCACCTGGACCCCAACCACATCGACGTCCTCGAGCCCGGCAAGCGGGTGCGGCACACCATGAACCCGGTGATGGCGTTCAAGGAGTCCAACGGCGGGCGCAAGCTCGCGCTGGTCTGCGGCACCCCCGGCGCAGATACGCAGGTGCAGACCAACTTCCAGGTCATCACCCACGTGCTCGACTTCGGCATGACCGTCGCCGAGGCCGTCGAGGCGCCGCGGTGGCGGCACGTGCAGGACGGCACGGAGTCGACGATCCCCCACACCGCGCCGGACGAACTCCGCATGGAGGGCCGCTTCCCCGCCGAAGCGCTCGACGGCCTGCGCGATCTCGGCCACCCAGTGTCGGTGATCGGCGACTGGGCAGCCACCGGCAGCGAGGTGATGATCGAGGTGGACACGGAGACCGGGGCTCTCTACGGCGCCGCGGACCCGCGTCGCGACGGCTACGCCATCGGGTGGTAGACTGCGCCCAAGACGGGTCACGCACTTGGCGGAGGTGAGCCATGCAGCAGACGGAGATCCAAATCAAAACGACGGGCATCGACCATGTGGTGCTTTGGGTCAACGACTTGGAGCGATCGAAAGCGTTTTACATAGACCTGCTGGGAATGACGGTCAACCACGAGGGTGGGGGCAACTGCTTCCTCTGGTGCGGCAATGACCAGGTCGCCCTCTTCAAGACGCGCGGCGATGCCGTTACACAGGGCCAGGTCGAGTTGAACCACATGGCGCTGAAGATGGAACCGGAGTCCTACGAGACAACAAAGGCTCGGCTGGAGAACGCAGGCGTCTACGTTCACGGCCGCCCCGGCGACGACACCTGCATCTACTTCGACGACCCGGACGGCCATGGGCTGCAGTTGCTTTACAAGGGGTTTGATGGGTAGGGGGACTTGGCGGAGGGAGTGGGATTCGAACCCACGGTGGGTTTCCCCACACCTGTTTTCAAGACAGGCGCCATAGTCCGCTCGGCCATCCCTCCGTGTCGGGCCGCTCTCGCGTTCCGAGGCCCCTTCAGCCACCCGCGCGGCTCAGACGAGCGTGTCCGAGCCGATGTACGGGCGCAGCGCCAACGGAGTCTCTATGCTGCCGTCCTCCCGCTGGTACGTCTCCAGGACGGCGATGATCACTCGCGGCAGCGCGAGGCCCGAGCCGTTCAACGTGTGCGGGTACTGTGGCCGCGCCCCCGTCTCCGGCCGGTAGCGCAGGTTCGAGCGCCGCGCCTGGAAGTCCGTGCACGTCGAACACGAGCTCACCTCCAGCCACTCCTCACAGCCGGGCGACCACACCTCGATGTCGTACGTCTTCGCAGACTGGAACCCCATGTCACCCGCGCACAGCGACAGCACCCGGTGCGGCAGCTCCAGCCGACGCAGCAGGTCCGACGCGTCCTCCACGAGCGCGTCCAGCGCCGCTTCGCCGTTTTCCGGCTCCACAAGCTGGTACATCTCCACTTTGTTGAACTGGTGCACGCGCTTGATGCCCCGTGTGTCGCGGCCGGCGGCGGCCTTCTCGCGGCGGAAGCACGGCGTCTGCGCCACATACTTCAGCGGCAGCGACCCCGGCGCCAGGATCTCGTCGCGGTGCAGGCCCGTCAGCGCCACCTCCGCCGTCGGCAGCAGCCAGAGGTCCTCCTCGACGTCGCGGTACAGGTTGTCGCCGAACTTCGGCAGATTGCCGGAGCCCAGCATCACCTGTTCACGAACCATCGCCGGCAGGGCCATCTCAGTGTACCCGTGCTCCCGGGTGTGGACGTCAAGCATCCAGCTGATGAGCGCCCGCTCCAGCCGCGCCGCCGGCCCTGACAGCACGTAGAAGCGCGCGCCGGACAGCTTCGCGCCGCGCTCCATGTCGATGATGCCCAGCTTGTCGCCCAGGTCCCAGTGCGCCATGGGCGTGAACGCGTACGACCGAGGCTCGCCCCACGAGCTGACGACGGTGTTGGCCGACTCGTCGAGGCCGTCCGGCGTCGACTCAAGAGGAAGGTTGGGCAGCTCCAGCATTAGCGTTTCGATTGTCGACTCCGCCTCACGGATCGTCTCGCCCAGCGCCTCAACCCGCTCGTTGACCGACTGCGTCTCCGAACGCAGTTCCTCCAGCCGCGCCGGGTCTCCGCCGCCGCTGCGCGAGGCCGCCATGAGCTGGCCAAACTCGCGGCTCAGCTGGTTGTGCGTGGCCCGAAGCGTGTCGCGTTCCGTGACCGCGGCGCGGCGCTCCTCGTCGAGCCGCAGCAGCTCGGCGAAGTCGGCGTCCTCGCCCCGGCGCGCCAGCGCGGCGACGACATCGCCGGGCGACCGGCGTATCTGGTCGATGTTCAACATGGCAGTGAACGGTCCTTTGGTCGGGATTGAGCGCACGTGGGAGCAGACACTTAATCATAGCTTGGGGGCCGTGGCGGTGGAAAGGGCCAGCCCCCGTTCGCCCCCTTCGAGAACCTCAGGACAGGCTTCGATTTCCCTCATGGCGAACGGGGGGCGGCCCTTCGACAAGTTCAGGGTGAACGGATGCCCTACAGTGCCGGCGTCCGGGTGTGCCACTCCGTGCTCAGCTCGTACGCGTGGGCCAGCCGCAGCAGCGTGCCCTCCTCGAAGGGCTTGGCCACGAGCTGAAAGCCGATGGGCATGCCTGCCGAAGTGAACCCGCACGGCATGGAGATGGCCGGGAAACCGGTCAGGTTGAAGGGCTGCGTGTACCACGTCACCGACGTCCGCAAGTCCATCTCCGCCCCGCCGACTGATACCCGCTCCTGCCCGATGGGCGCCGCCGTTAGCGGCAGCATCGGCAGCGCCAGCGCGTCGAGGCCGGCCATCGCCTCCCTGAGCTGACCGCGAATCCGCGACTGTGCCTCCCGCGCGAGGATGTAGTCAGTCGCCGAGTTGTTACGCCCGCCCGACAGCCGTCCGAAGACGTCCTCACCGTAGTCGCCTGGCCGACCGTCCAGCCACTGCAGGTGGAAGGCCGCCGCCTCCGACGAGATGATGGTGAAGTTGTGCGGCAGCGCCTCCCGCAGGATCGGCAGCTCCACCGGGTCAATGATTGTCGCGCCGAGGGCGCCCAAGTGCGTGAAGGCCGCCTCGACCGCACCCTCCAGCTCGGCGTCCATGGGCAGCCGGTAGTCGCCCCGCACGACGCCCACCCGCAGACCGCTCGCCCCCGCCGCGATCTCGGCCAGGTAGTCCGGCACCGGCGCATCGGCGGAGTTCGGGTCGAAGGCGTCGTATCCCGCGATGGCCTGCAGCACGATGCCCGCGTCCGCCACCGTGCGGGTCATCGGCCCCACGGTGTCCAGCGACGCCGACAGCGGCAGCACGCCCCGCTTGCTGACCCGCCCGTACGTGGGCTTCAGCCCGACGATGCCGCAGAAGGCCGCCGGGATGCGGATGGAGCCACCTGTGTCGGAACCCAGCGTCGCCGCGCAGAGGCCGGCGGCCATGGCGGCGCCGGAGCCGCCGCTCGAGCCGCCCGTTACGCAGTCCGTGTTCCACGGGTTGCGCGCTGGCCCGTAGTGCAGGTTGTTGTTGGTGATGCCGAAGGCGAACTCGTGCATGTTGAGCTTGCCCAGCAGCACGGCGCCCGCCTCAGATAGCGAGGCAGCGGCTGGGCAGTCCTCGTCTGGGACGTATTCTGCCAGGATCTTGCTGCCGCCCGTCGTGGGGATGCCCGCTGTCTCGTACAGGTCCTTCAGCGCGATGGGGATGCCGTGCAGCGGCCCACGGTTTCGCCCCGCCGCAATTTCCGCCTCTGCCTGCCGCGCCCGCTCCATCGCCAGGTCGCCCGTGACCGTGATGTACGCGTTGATGCGGGGCTGAACCGCCTCGATCCGGGCGAGGTATGCCTGCGTCAGCTCTACCGGCGACAGGCGCTTCTCGGCGATCTCCGCGCTGGCTTCCGCAATGCTGAGCAGGTGCAGGTCAGTGCCGGGCATGACGTCCCTCCTGGCTGACGAATTCGCGCCAAGCATAGCCGTGCTGCTCGGCGGGTGACAAGGCGGGCATGTGTCGGCGCGCCGTATTGCGACGCGTCATATGGTGCGGTCGTGATATACTTTGAAGGCGAGGGGATATAGCTCAGCTGGAAGAGCGCTGCGTTCGCATCGCAGAGGCCGGGGGTTCGAATCCCCCTATCTCCACCATCTACCCCTCCGCACTTATCCTCCCCTGTCCCATCCGTCCCTGAATTTATATTTGAAACCGGGGAATTCGTGCCCATCCATGCTCTCTGCATCCCGTGAGTTCCCGACGCACATGTGGTAAAATATGTGGGAACAACCCAGCACGGAGGGACGACGATGACACTCTCGGCAACACGGGCGAACGCGCTCAAAGCCCCGGGACGCTACGCCGATGGCGGGGGCCTGCACCTCTATGTCAACAAGGCGGGGGGCAAGTCCTGGGTCCAGCGCATCACCGTCGACGGACGCCGGCGGGATATCGGCCTGGGGGGATACCCGTCGGTCAGCCTGGCGCAAGCGCGCGTGAAGGCGGCGGACAACCGGGCCGCCGTCGCGGATGGTCGGGACCCCCTGGCCCGAAAGCGCGAGCCGGCGATGCCGACGTTCCGGGAGGCCGCCCAGGTGGTGCATGACGCCAACACCCCCCGCTGGCGGAACGCCCGGCACGCGGCGAGCTGGCTGCAGACCCTGGAGCGGCACGCCATGCCGGTGATCGGCGCCACTCCCCTGCACCGGATAGACCGGGGGGCGGTGCTGCGGGTGCTCACGCCCATATGGACAACCCGTCCCGAGACGGCGCGGCGGGTGCGCCAGCGGATGCGGACGGTCTTTCGCTGGGGCATGGCCCACGGCTTCATGGAGAGCAACCCGGCGGGAGAGGCGATCGACGGGGCGCTGGCGCCGATGCCGAAGGTGAAGGCCCACCACCGGACCCTCCCCTATGGGGACGTCGGAGCGGCGCTGGAGACGGTGGCGTCGTCCCAGGCCTCCCTCGCCGCCAAGCTGTGCTTCCGGTTTCTGGTGCTGACGGCGGCCCGCTCCGGTGAGGCCCGGGGGGCCACCTGGGAAGAGATCGACTTCCAACGCCAAGAGTGGCGGATACCAGGTCGGCGGATGAAGGCAGGCATGGAACATCGCGTCCCCCTGAGCGGGCAGGCCCTCGATGCGCTCCGAGAGGCGGAGGTCCTGCGGGACGACAGCGGCCTGGTGTTCCCGTCGCCCCTGAAATCCGGGGCCGAGCTGTCCGACATGACCCTCACGAAATTGCTCCGCACCCTTGGCTTGGCCGACCGGGCTACGGTCCACGGGTTCCGCAGCAGCTTCAAAGACTGGACGCTGGAGCAGACGGACACGCCCTGGGCGGTCTCGGAGGCGGCGCTGGCCCACGTCCTGGGGAATGCAACGGAACAGGCCTACGCTCGTTCGGACCTCTTCGACCGTCGCCGCACGCTGATGCAGCAGTGGGGCGACTATGTGGCGGGGGCACCTTGCGGCGAGCTGGCAGCGTAGCATGTGAAAGCGGTTTCTGGTCACCACGGAAGGGAAAGCGACGGGCGCGGCGCCGCGAACACAGTGGCACCTAGGCGTCATCGCACACGCCCTAGGAAAGGAGGCCAGCGATGGACTACACGGATGGGGGACTTGAAGACATATACCTCCGGTATCTCCGGGAGAACCGTCGCAAGTCCTACCGCGAAATGCGGAGAGACGGAAGCCTTGAGACGCACGTAGCGAACATGGTGCGACACTGTCGGAACGCCAAGGAGCGCTACGTGGAAGAGGGCGCGATGGATGACGAGCTAGCGTGGAATTGGGCCATCCGAACCGTGCTACTGAACAGCGCGCCGGACTAGGGAGGCCGTAGAAAGCAGTATACAAATGTATTGGTCCCTTCCTAAATACACATTTGGGTTTCACCGCCACGTACCCATGTCGCACGCTGCAGCAGCAGTGGGCCGACCATGGGGCGAGGAAACCAGGGGTGAGCCGGTACGTCGGCACTTGCGCATGGGTTCTGATCACAGCGGGAGGTGCTAGGCCGAACCCGTTCAATCTCCCTCGCTGCCGGCGGTCGGCCGTGACGCCATCCACGCGATGACGTCGCTTTTCCGCCACCGGACGGCGTTCGGTCCAACGCGTACGGGCCGCGGGAAGGCACCCTGCCCCATGAGCCGATAGATCGACGAGCGCGCCAATCCCGTGATCTCTTCCACCTGCCGACGCCGCAGCAGTCTTTCCTCCATTACCCCTCCTCCTGCTATGCCTTCGGATGGCGTCCTTGAGAGGAGGGTAGACAGGCGGGCCAACGGAGAGTGGGTCATTAACTCATGAATCCTGACGAGGCGTTGTGGGGGCGTGGCATTCGGCGCGGCCAGTCGGCCGGGCGGGCCCACAGGCACCTACCAGTCCACCTGCCATGAAATGCGGAGCAGGAATCGGACCGGCGCAGGGTAGTCACCACAAGAGGACGGACGTCGAAGCCGCAATGCGTGGCGGATGCAGACCTCAGTTGGGGTGATAGAGGCCGTGGCGAATGGCGATCGCCCTGGCGTGCTTCCGCATCGTCGGCAGGAAGGACGTCCTCCACGGGCACTTCTTCCAAATGCGCACGACCGTGTCTTCCGGGATGTCCAACGCCTCGGCCACCATGCGGCAGCCGGAGAGGAATGTTCCTCTGGGCGGCACGCGAAGCCGGTGGAGGATCTCGATGGTGCCCTGCACCTCCATCTCATAGGCCACCTGGGCGGGGTTTGCGGGGCGGTGGCGCGGGATGGGCGGCAAGTCGGGACGCCGGCGGCGACCCTCGGCGACCTTCTGCCGCCACCGGGCCAGCTGGCGGGGGATTGGTCTCCCTTGCCTCTCCCATTCCGCAATGAGGTCACCGAGGGCGTCGAAGTGGACGCGGCTCGTTCGGGACAACCTGACGTACTCGCGCCATCGGGCGCGAGGGGGAAAGGCATAGGTGAACCCCTCGTAGCCCGCCAGCATTGCGGCCACGACCGCGGCTTCTCTTTCGGTGTCGAACGGGTCCGGGGGCCGGACGCCCTCCAGCAGGGACCTGGCGATCCGGAGACCCTCGGTGTGGGTGGGTCGGCGGCTGCTGTCGCGGGTGCCCGATCGCGACCGCCAACGGGCCGCGCGCTCAAGGAGATTGATGAGGAGCGGTTCCTCGGGAAAGTCTTGCAACCACTCCCTGAAATGCCCACGCAGGAAATCATTTATGGCCGCTTCCTCAGCCTCCCAGTCCTGACGAACCAGGGCAACGCCTATGCGCCGTTTCGCTTCTTGCGGGCTGGGGTCGCCAGTTCCAGCGCCCCGCGGTTCGCGAGCGACTTCCTCGAGGATGTCCAGGTGCGTCGGCAGCAGCCATCGGAGGTTGGGATTGATCTGGGTGCGATGCGTGGGAAGCAATCTCATCTGCGAGTTCCCCCTTGAGCACAGCTAAGTGTAGGGTACGCGTCGGCGAGTGCCGGTCGCAAGGGGGGAAGGTGCCAGGGAGTGGCTTTGGCGTGGAGGGGAATCCGGCGGCACTTTGAGCGAACTGGACAAGCGCTCCGTTGGGAAGGTTGGGGTCATCACCCTTCCGGCTCGCCAGGCTTGGTGTATGGAGCGAGGGCCAGTCGGGAGTCCGCGACCGCTCCCTGCGGCGCACGGGCACCTGCTAGGTCCCCAGGTCGCGGAAAGGCTCCGTCACCAAGACCATCCGCCGGTCCAGCGCTCGGGACGGAACTTCACTCGGCATGGTTCGTTGCGCATCGGCGACGGGACCTGCGGGCAGTTGCGGCGGCAAGCCTTGCGGCGCTCCATCCTGCCCCGCGTGCCTGGGCTTTGGCAATAGCGAGTTTCCGTGCCTGCCACGCCTCGTTGCGATGTTTCGTACTGCGACAGACCGCATGGACCACATGCGTCTCGGCGACACCGGCGGTGTCGTGACGCCCATCGCGGTGCCGTGCGCCTCTGCCTGCCGCGCCGAGGGTGGCGTCCTGGTGGATTGCGACGCGGGTCCGGACGCCCGCAGTGCATGGCACACAGCTTCAGGCACAGCACTCACGGGTTAGACCGTACTTGCCATAACGCGAAGCCATCAGGGTGGGAGGACGGGGAAATTTTCGACCCAAGTCCAAAATCCCCTGATCTATATAAATGTGGGCGTTTTCGACGACTCGTCCACCACCACCACCTTCACCGCTACCCTTAAGGTGGTTAGGCGCGCGCCGCCCGGCCCACAACGTCACCAATGCTGTCAGGACCCGACTCGACGCTGTATCCACCTCGACTTGACCAGATGGTTCTATCCTGGGCTTATCCACCGGCCATCCGACTGTGTGAGGAGCCACCGCGCGAACTGCACTCCCCACATCGGCGGTGCATGAGCCACTGCTTGTAACTGGGAGCGAGCATGTTCCGGTCCTTGTCGTACACCTGGGCGTGAGGCAGTGCCACCGTCTTTGGCACCCCGCCATAGAGGATCGCCGTGCGGTTGAATGCCCGTTGGCGACGGGCGGACAAACGGTGACGCCGGTTGTTGTATGTATGGAGGCAGGATAGCGGATGAGCAGGGGGAAGCCGTGACTTCAGGTTGCCGTTGGCGCTTGCGACGGCGCCGCGTGTCGTTGGTCCGGCATTCACTGCCACGGACTGCCTCGGTGGCGCCAATCGAGGTGTGTTGACGGCTTGGCGATTGGGCCGCTGGTGCTGCGGTGCAGGTGGTGGTGAATGTCGTCGTCGTGAACGCAGCGGCTGTTCTCCCCCATATGGATATATTTTAGGGAGATTCTTGATTACGGTCGAAAAATCCCCAGGTGGGTGACGGGGGTGTTGTCGTCCTCCCACACACACTGAGGAAGGCGTCGCGTAATTGTTGTACTAGGGCGTCGTGCGCGTGTCGGTTGAGGTATTCTGAGACGCCTATCGCGCCCGCGTTCGCGCGGCGCATCGGTGCCGGGAATGCCGCGACGACAGGAGCGCGATGGGTGGTATGATCGAGTCATGGCCACCAGGTCGAAGAAGCCGAAGCTCTACCCGTTCCGCGGCACCTGTGCGTGGTGCGGGGCTGAGGTCCGCGACTTCCGTCCCCACCGCAAGGTCCGCCGCAAGCGCTCCCCCCAAGACCTCGCCTTCTGCTGTACTGCCCACCGGCAAGCCTACTGGCGGCGCAACCGGGCGGAAGCAGCGTTTGCGGCCAAGCGGCCCTACCGGTGCGCCGGGCCGGGCCTTGGTGGTCGCGGCTGCCCTAACGTCATCCAGCCCCAGCGCGGGCCCGGGCGACCCCAAGAGTATTGCTCCGACGCGTGCCGCGTGGCGGCGGCCAAGGTGCGCCGGCGACGCCGCCCCATGGCGAAGTCGTTGGAACGGCTGTGGGTGGCGGCAACGGTACGCAGTGACGAGTACCTCAAGCTGAAAGCCGAGCGCCGCATGCTGCTGCTGCGCTTCGGCAGCACCGCGCAAGCCCAGCAAGCGTTCTTCCAGGAGCGCGGCGGGCTGTCAGCTTACCTGGATACGGTGGAGAACGACCTGCAGCAGTTGGTGGCCCAGTACGGCGGTCCGCTTGCCTTCGGCAATCGGCTCAACGACAGCGCGCGACAAAGGATGGAGGGCAAGCGCGCCGCGTTGCGCCACCAACTACGTGCCCTTCGGCGGATCGTCGAGCTAGAGGGCGCCGGTGGCGACGCGGGGCGGCAGATGGCCATGCATCGCGCCTGGCTGGACTTCTTCGCGAAGGGCGCGGCATTGGAACGGGACGCCAAGAACGCACGGGACCGACGGGTCCGCACGCGGGCCGCCGCCGCCGGCATCGACGCCGACCTCCTGCTGATGCGGGAGGCAGCCGCGCGGGTGAGGCCGGAGGCGGAGTTGGAGCGGCAACGCCTTGAGGCCGTCCATGCCGACCGGATGGCCATGCTGTCGGCGGCCGCGCGGGTGAGGCCGGAGGCGGAGCGGGAGCGGCAGTGCCTCGAGGCCGTCCATGCCGACCGGATGGCCATGGTGTCGGCGGCCGTGCGGGTGTGGCCGCTGGTGGAACGTGAGCAGCAACGTCTGAAGGCCCTTGACGACCTTGACCTAGCGCGCGCAGTCGAGGAGCGCGCCACCGCCGACCTGTCCGCAGCCGCGGCGAAAGTGGCTGCCATGGAGCGCATCCCGCCGCCCAGGAGTGAATCCAGGGATCGGCTCGCGGCGGTCTCGGCGGCATTGGCGGCCTTTGAACGGGTCGAGACCCAGTTGGCCGCCATCATCCCGCAGGCGCGAGTCTGGCAAGGCCCCGCGGTGTACTGGTCGAAGCGTAAGGAGCTGGAGGCGGTCGCCCACAAGGTCCACGAAGGACGTGAGGCTTTGGGTCTCGAGGTTGTGGCCATCGAAGGCGAGGTGGCCGGCGCGCCGGCGTGGGAGGCGGAGCAGTGCCACCTCCTGGAGCAACAGCTCCGGACGGCACAGGAGGTCCAGGCCGATAGGCGGAGTCGCCTCGATGAGGCCCAAGCAGGCGTTGCCGGGGCGGAGCGGGCGGTGGACGCCCTCGACGCCGAGATTCAGACGCACCTGGTGGCCCTGGGTGGGTATATGGACTACGCGGACGGCCCCCACGTCCACCAGAAAATGACTCCCTCGAAGACGCGCCCCTAAGCGTCCATCAGGGCGAATAGGGTCCACCGGCGACGATGGTCGAGCGGGAGAACGCCCACTTGCAGGATCGGCTGGTCACCGACTCCCGCGACGTCGAGGCCCGGGACCGGCTGCGCGAGATCTAGTGCGCCGTCCCCCGTCACCCCCGCCCGCAAGGCATCGGCGCGGCCCCTCAGCTCCCGATAGCCCGTCACCTGACCAGAGCCATGGGTGCAGAGGCCCATAGCCGCCCCCTCAGCCTTGACCTGACCCGTAAACATCCAGCGGCTTGCAAACGCCCCAATCGCGCCCGACCCCGGGCCCTACAACTACGCAGAAATCCCCCGGTTTCGACGCTGCGCAAAGGCGCCCTCTCCCAGATGGCCAACGCCTGCGGAAGAAGTGGGTAGCGTTGTGGGGGCCTCAATCAATCATAACAAGGTCAATTCTTGATAGTGGCCTGGGGTTCAGGAGCGGTTCAAATGACCGTTCGAACGCTGTATGGTAGACCCCAAACTTGCCCGGTCACTGAAGAGGTTCGACAATCTGCACAATCGGGTGTTGCTCGCCTCGCCGTATAACGGCGTCAAGGGCAATCGGCTCACGTTGGCGGAATTGCGACTGAAGCGTATCCAAGATGAGCGGATGCTTAACAAGGCCTGGAACAAGGCGCGTTACGACCGCGTGGGTCGCTTTGGGGAAGGAGCCTAACCGTGGGCCGGGAGTTCTTGGCCAATGGCACAAAGGAACGGTGCCGAGTGCGAACACCCCACACCGCCCATGAGGATGATAGTGACGCCTAAACATACGGCGTCAAACCAACCCTAGGACAACGGTATCAACTTGGCGACGAGGCGCAAACATAGGTGGTAGTACACAAGTATATAATTCCCCAAGCATACCGTCGCCAAATGGTTCCTTGCTATCGGAGGCATTGATGCGGTGCTGACGGGCGTCCTCTTTGTTACGGTTGGAATGGACGCCAACGCTTGGGGCGGCTATGGCGTGCGTTTTGTCTTGTGGGTTGTCGTACCCCTGGCGTTCATTGTCGGGCTGTTTGACGACAACCCCGCCGAGCCGCCACCTGGGCGCTGAGGCGTCGGTTGCCGGCACATTTGCCTGACAGTACACTAGGCATAAAGGGGGGCACATGCGCGTGGCGCTTGTCGGTTTGCCTTTGCTTGTGGGGCTCGGCGCGTGTCAGGCGGAGGCGACGCCCCCGCCTGTTGTCGCGGAACCTGTCCCTCGGCCCACGCTTGGGGCCGAAGCAACCACCCCTCGGCCCGCCGAACCCTCGGAATGGATGGCCGCGTGGATTCAGTTGTTTTACACCAACACGCAGGAGGGCAGGGGCGAGGACTTTGCGGCCGCCGCCCGTGCTGCCGACCCCTACTACTTAGCGAGTCGGGCGTGTGCCCTTATATTTGACCCTGACCCCGCCCTTGACGCTGACCGCGCCTATGCGGAGTTTGAAGCCCTGAACTTTTGGCATTGGCGGGTTCCGTACCGTCCAGCCGACCTTCCCATCGCGGCGTACTACACGACGCGGGACGCGATAGACGTGTGCAAGAAAGACACCACAGTCAGGGCAATGATGGAATTGGTCGAGCTCGAACCGAGCGGGCGGGTTGTGCCTACGGCGTGGCCCACGCCGTAATGTCAGTGGACGTGCTCTCATCAACACCCTTGACGCCCCAACGGGGCAACCGTGATGTTTACGGTGGGCCTAGACCCCAAGAAGCGAACCTTACAACTCTGACATCTCTGAGGGATTTCAAACCCAGTCCACCTGTACGTACCCTCCTGGGTTTCGAAAAGGCGCTGGCGTCATCCAGGTCGGTCCATCCCCACGCTATACGAATCCGTCGATTGCGGACCAAGGACAATCCGAGCAGGAACGTGTCAAGCGAAACGTCGCCCAATGCCGTGCAGGTCTGCAGTGTAGGCTGCGACTCGTCCCTAGTAAAAGGAGAGAAGAACACGGGACCAGTGGACACGTCCAGTTCCAAAACCGGTTGACCGAGAATGGAGTGGACCTCGTGATCTCCTCGGGACACCGGTATCGGAACCGGCAATGAATCGGCCGACAGCGGCAACTGGTAGATGCGCACCCTTCACCTATGTCAAGCAATTGGTCGATTTGAAGGTCACCGGTCAGCAGTACACGAACTTTGAGAGGACGCGGCTCCCCATCAGCCCAATGACCAATCAACTCCGCCGCACGGTCAGGTCCCAGAATCACGGCAGCTCGAATTAAACCTCTCGCGAAACTGCGCACGGGAGAGTTCGAGCGAACCTCATAGAGATGACTACCGGACACATGGGTGGTCGATCTACCGGTGAAGCTGGTGAGGGCGCGGGTCATAGTCTCGGTGTCGACGTCTGTTGTCCGGTGATCCGCTGCCAACGAGTGCCCGATAAAGTCAACGTCGTCGTTTATGTACTCCCTCAGTTTGCACCGAAGACGGTTCGCAACTTGATCGATCCAAACATCTCCGACTTCGATACTCGCCTCTAGGAGATCTTGGGTTTCGGACACGCTGCCATCGGCATCGGTTAGGGCTTCGTTCCACGCCTTCGCAGAATAGGACGTCCCGGGATCCGTTCTAAACTCGGCATACTCCAACGCTTGACTCAACAATTCAGCTAGGCTGGTCACGTCTGTCTCACCCGCTTAGTCTCTTCTCTCTGCACTCATTACTCCTACCAATCAGGAAGCAGGCCCGTTCATAGTCGAGGTCCTCTCACCACCCTGCCATCAGGCAACAACCCCACCCACTCAAGGGATTTCCAGACTGTCCGAACCATCGGCGGCGGGTGAGCCCTCAGGCCCCCACATCCTTTGACCCATCCCCCTTCGCCATCCGGTAGCCGACGCGGGGCACGGTGAATAAGTAGGCGGGATCGTCCGCGTCGTCGCCGAGCTTGCGGCGCAGGTTCTTGACCACGGTGCGCACCTGCCCCGCATGCGCCGCCCGTCCGGGACCCCAGACGCGTTGCAGCAGATGGTCGTGGGTCATGACCATGCCCGCGTTGACCGAAAGCTCCACCAGCAGCCTGTACTCCGTGTCCGTAAGCTCCACCTGGCGGTCCGCCACCGTCACCTGCCGGAGGGCGTAGTCGATGCTCAGGTCGCCCAGTTCGAAGGGTTCCGACGACCCCAGCAGCTCCGGCACAGCCCGCCTTCGCAGCACCGTCTGTATCCTGGCCACCAGCTCAGTCGGCGAGAAGGGCTTGACGATGTAGTCCTCGGCGCCCGCCTCCAGCGCCCGGGCGACGATCTGGTCCCGGCCGTAGCCGGACAGGAAGATGACCGGCACCTGGGCAAGCTCCGGCACGCTTTCCATCAGCTCTATCCCATCAGTCCCAGGCAGCATCAGATCCAGCAGTGCCAGATGTGGCCTCTCCTCTTCGATGAGACGGCCCACCGCCTCCGGGTCGGCGGTCACCTTTGGTGCGTAGCCCGCATCCGTGAGCGCGTCCCGCACGTACCTGAGCATCTGCGGGTCGTCATCAACGACGAGGACGCGCGTCGGACTCCGCCTGCTCCGTCGCGTGCCGGCCGAGGTCAGGGCTGGTCTGTCCCGAACCGCGTACACGCCCTCCTCGACCGCGGGAAGGGTGAAGGTGAACCGGGCCCCCATGCCCGCCCCATCGCTCTCGGCCCAGATGCGGCCCCCGTGGACCTCCACGATCCCCTTGCAGATGGCCAGTCCCAGGCCGGAGCCTGCTATGCCGCTCCGGTCGTCGCCGTCGATCCGGGAGTGCTTTCGAAACAGGTAGGGGAGAAGCTCCTTGGACACGCCTATGCCGTCGTCGGCAACTGAGAAGGCCACATGGACTCCGTCGCGCGCGGCTGCCAGCCGGATGACCGACGTTTCGGGCGAGTGCCTTGCCGCGTTGGAGAGGAGGTTGCTCAGCACCTGCACGACGCGCTGCCGGTCGGCCATCACCGGGGGCAGGTCCGGCTCAAGGTCCAACTCTATGTTGTTGCGGTCCCCTCCGGTCAGGAAGGCGTTTCTCGCCTGGTCCACCAGCGCCGCCGCATCCGCGGGCTCAGGGGCCACCGACAGCGTTCCCGTCTCGATACGGGCAACGTCCAGCAGGTCCTTGATCAGGCCCTGCATGTGGTCGGCCTGCTCCTCGATGATGCGGTGGAATTGGCGCATCTCGGCGGGGTCCAGCGACTCCGCCGAGCCGAGGAGCGTTGCGGCCGAACCCTTGACGGAGGTCAGCGGAGCCCTGAGCTCGTGGCTCACCATGGCCAGGAACTCGGCACGCAGCCGCTCCTGCTCCTCCAGCGGCGCCAGGTCCTGTAGGGTCACCACGTAGGAGGCTAACCCGCCCTGCTCGGAACGGATGGGCGTGGCGTTGAGGAGAACGGTGACGCTCCGGCCGTCCGGGACCCGCAGCACGATCTCCTCGGCGCTCACCGTCTCGGCCGGGCTCAGCGCTTCGGCCACCGGGAACTCCTGCAGGGAGACCTCCCGTCCGTCCGCACGCACGAAGGTCAGCACGTCAAGAAGCTGTTCGGGCGCCTGGTCGGCGTCCCGCAGGCCGTCAACGATGCGCGCCGCCTCGCGGTTGAAGGAGACAGGCGCTCCAGTCATGGCGTCGAAGACCACCACTCCAACCGGAGAGGTGTCGATCAGCGTCTCCAGATCGGCCCTGGCCCGCTGCTCGTCCCTGTGCCGCCGGGCGTTGGCGATGGCCGTCGCCGCCTGCGGGACGAACATCGCCAGCACCTCCTCGTCATCGTCGGTGAACTCCAGGCCACCCTCTTTGTCCCCCAGGTAGAAGTGGGCCACGTGCCGGCCCCGGTGTCGTACCGGAGCGCCCAGGAAGGTCCTCATCAGCAACGCGCCGCCTGGAAAGCCCTGCGACCTGACGTGTTCCGACAGGTTCGGCGTGCGCAGCGGCTCCGGCACAGAGCTCAGGTACTCGAAGACCCGCTGGCCGTCGGGCAGCGACATCAGCTGCTCGTACTCGTCGTCGGTGAACCCTGAGCCGACGAACTCCTGCATCCGGCCGTCGTCGTCCAGCGTGGTGATGCCCCCTATACGCGCCCCGGTGAGGGCGAGGGCGCTCTCGATCATCTCTCGGAGCGCCTCGCCCAGGTCGAGGCTCTCATTGACACGCAGGCTGGCCTCATTGAGGCGGGACAGGCGCTCCCTGAGCACGGCGTTCTCTTGCTGTAGCTCCTCGGCAGGTCTCATCCGTACACCTCAGGATCGAGAACGGTTTGGGCATAGGGCCCCAATTCAAGGTGATTCTAGCGGATATGACAAAAACACACAATAAATACACGGCTTCAGGGGGTTGAAATCCATAAGAACAACATAGCCGGAGAGTAGGATTGTAACCGCCATGAACGGTACCCCCATGGCCAACCATCTCCTCGCATCGCTCGGAGTCCTAGCCCTCCTTGCGGCGATCGCGGCCTACGCCCTGCTGCTGCACAGCGGCGGCGGGGGCGTACTTGCCGCGCCGCGTTTGCAGTCCACGGACGCCACGCTCAGCGCGCTCAACGTCAGCGGCGGCACGCGCATCGGCGGCCTGGACCCGGTCTTCGCCTCGGGGACGACCGAGTACAAGAGCGCTGTGCTGCACGGCACGAGCCGGGTCACAGTGACCGCCACGGCGAACGACTCCAACGCCACCATTGCCTTCACCCCGTCCACCGACGCGCACGCGGACAGCGGCCACCAGGTGGACCTGTCCACGGGCGAGAACACCATCACGGTCACCGTCACCGCCGAGGACACCACGTCCACCGAGACGTACACGATCACGGTGTGGCGCCACCCCGAGATCGACGGCTGGCTCTTCCGGAGCAAAGAAGACAGGTCGACCCTCAGACGTACTACGTTTTCCAGCGGCACCTCCTCCAGTCGGAACCGGTTCACGACAGGTCCCAGCGAGCAGGGCTACACCATCAATGCCGTGCAGGTGTGGTTCGACGAAATACCGGACCCTCCCGGTAACTGGACCCTCGAGATCCGCAACCCAAACGAAGACTCCACGGTCGGCAGCTTCCACGTCTCCAGGACCAGCTGGCAGAGGAGCATTTGGGAGATCCCCGCGAGGGAGCCGTTCACCCTCGACGCGAACACCGAATACGTGATTCGGGTCGAGAAGCATACGGGCACCTGGAAGTTGCACATTCGTGAGGCGTACGCCTCGGGCGCCCACAGCGACAGTGCGTACGGATGGTCAGGCGACAATAGGGTCTGTTCAAACATCGCCTGTACCTACCTCATTGACAACCGCATGATTCGTTTCCGGCTGCGCGGCACGGCCGTGGACGCCACCGCGCCGGCGCTGCAGACGGCGGTGGTGGACGGCGACACGCTGACCCTCACCTACGACGAGGCCCTGGACGAGCGCAGGACGCCTGCGACAAGCGCGTTCACGGTGACCAGCGGTGGGTCAGGCGTCGGCGTGGACAGCGTGGGAGTGAGCGGCAGCGAGGTGGCGCTGACGCTCGCCAGGAGGGTGGGCGCGGGCGACACGGTGACCATGACCTACACCGTGCCCGGAAGCAACGCGATCACCAACGCCGGGAGGCTCAAGGCCGCCGCGATCACCTCCAGCCAGACCGTCACCAACAGCTCGGTAGCGAACACGGACGCCACGCTCAGCGCGCTCACCATCAGCAGCGGCCTGGACCCCGCCTTCGACTCCGCGACGACCAGCTACACCAGCGCAGTGAAGAACTCCACGGACGAGGTCACCGTCGCCGCCACGGCCAACGACTCCAACGCCACCTTCGCCATCACGCCAGCGGACGCCAGCAACACCGACGCCGACCACCAGGTGGACCTGACCGTGGGCGAGAACACCATCACCGTCACCGTCACCGCCGAGGACACCACGTCCACCGAGACGTACACCATCACCGTCTGGCGCCACCCCCTCAACCATAGCGGGGGCAACACTATCTTCAGGGACCACGGTGCCGGCGGCGATATCCAGGCTCAGTTGACAAGCATCGTGATGACAAGGTTCACGACCGGGCCCAGCGCGGAGGGGTACGTCGTCAACGCAACACGCGTGTACCTCGGCTCGGTGCCAAGCCCTCCCGGACGTTGGACCCTGGATATCCGCAAGGACTCCGACAACACCGTGGTCGGCACATTCCACGTCCTGGGCACCACGATCAGACACGGTAATTCCAACTTCTTCTACGCGACCAGCCCGATCGAGCTGGACCCGAACACCACCTACCGGTTCCGGTTCCGAAAGCACTCGGGAACCTGGACAATGGTTATGAGGGCTGCGAACAGCGCCGGGGCGGACAAGCAGTCCATGTTCGGATGGTCGATGCCAAACACGGTCTGCGGGAACGACAATTGCACCGCCAGTTGGCCAAACCGTGCGCTGCAGCTCCGGTTTTACGGCTCGGCGAAGGACACCACCGCCCCGGCGCTGCAGACGGCGGAGGTGAACGGCGACACCCTCACCCTCACCTACGACGAGGCGCTCGACGAGCGTGAGACCCCGGCGACAAGCGCCTTCGCGGTCACCAGCGACTCGTCCAGCGTCACCGTGGACAGCGTAGACGTCAGCGGCAGCGCGGTGGCGCTGACGCTCGCCAGCCGCGTCTCCCAGGGCGACACGGTGACGATGACCTACACCGTGCCGGGAAGCAACGCGATCACCAACGCCGCGCGCCTGGAGGCCGCCGCGATCACCTCCAGCCAGACGGTGACCAACAACACCCTCCCCGAGCTGTCCATCGCCAACGCGTCCGCCGAAGAGGGCGATGCGATGACGTTCACCGTCTCGCTCTCGGAGCAGGACTCCAACGCCGTGACGGTGGAGTACGCCACGTCCGTGGAGTCAAGCGACACGGCGACGGCGGGCACGGACTACACGACGACGTCCGGCACGCTGACCATCGCGGCGAACACGGACAGCAACACGTTCACGGTGGCCACGACGGAAGACACGACGACGGAGGGTGACGAGACCTTCACCGTGACGCTCACCAGCCCGTCCTCCAACGCGGCGCTGGGCACGGCGACCGCGACGGGCACCATTGAGGACGACGACCAACCGACGTTCTCCATTGCCGCCGCCGACGCCACGGAGGGCAGCGACGTCACGTTCACGGTGTCGCTCAGTCCGGCGAGCACGGGCGCAACGTCGGTGCAGTACGCCACGTCCGGCGGAACGGCGACGCAGGGCACGGACTACACGGCGACGTCGGGCACGCTGTCGTTCGCCGCGAGCGACACCAGCAAGACGTTCACCGTGGCGACGGACGACGACAACGTGGACGAGGACAACGAGACGTTCACGGTGACGCTCACAAGCCCGACCGGCGGCGCGGTGCTGGGCACGGCCACGGCTGCCGGCACGATCAACGACAACGACACGGTGGCCTTCGTCATCAACAACGCGTCAGACGACGAGGGCGCCACCCTCACCTTCGAGGTCAGGCTCAACCCGCTGAGCGCGAAGCAGGTGACCGTGCAGTACGCGACCTCCAACATCAGTGCCATCGCGGGCGAAGACTACACGGATACGTCCGGCACTCTGACGTTCGCCGCCAACGCGCGGACCCGGACCTTCACCGTCGACACGGCGGGAGATACCAGGGACGACATCGACAGGGTGTTTCGGGTGACGCTCTCCAACCAGTCCGCCGGGACCCTCTCGCAGGCGACGGGGACGGGCCAAATCAGGGACGACGACCCGGAGCCGACGCTGAGCGTGGGTACGCCCTCGGCGCTGGCGGAGGGGAACAGCGGCTCAAAGACCATGACCTTCGCCGTGACCCTCAGCGCGCAGAGCAACAAGCGGGTGACGGTGCAGTACACGACGGCGGACGGGACGGCCACGGCGGGCGACGACTTCACGACGGCGTCCGGCACACTGACGTTCGCGGCCCAAACGACGACGCTGACCCAGAACATCCCGGTGACGATCGCCGGCGACAAGCTGGACGAGGCGGACAGCGACACCTTCGAGATGCGGCTGTCGAGCGCGGTCAGCGCGTCCATCAGCACGGCGACGGCAACGGGCACGATCACGGACGACGACGACATGCCGGCGGTGGACATTCGGAACGCGGACTCGGGGTCGGGCTCCAATAGCGAGTCCGGGAACATCAACTTCAGTGTGCGGCTCGACGACGCAAGCGGCCGCGAGGTGACGGTGGAGTACAGGACGCTCACCACCGGCACGGCCACCTCCGGCACGGACTACACGGCCAAGTCCGGCACGCTCACGTTTGCCGCGGGCGTCAGGGAGAAGACCATCTCGATCGCGGTGCTGGGCGACACCCTGGACGAGGAGAACGAGACGTTCACGGTGCGGCTGTCAAATCCAACCAACGCGACCCTCGCCACGGCGGACCGCGACGGCACGGGCACGATCAACGACGACGACGACCCGCCCGTACTCTCGATCAACGACATAGCCGTGGACGAAGGGAACGCCGACCATAACGTGACGTTCACGGTGACGCTGGACGCGCAGAGCGCGAAGCAGGTGACGGTGGAGTACGGGACGTCGGCAGGCAGTGCGACGGCGCCCGCCGACTTCACGGCGAAAACGGGCACGCTGACGTTCGCCGCGGGCACGACGACACTGACCCAGAGCATCCAGGTGACGGTCAAAGGCGACAAGCTGGACGAGCATGACGAGACGTTCGCGGTGAAGCTCTCGACCCCGACCAACGCGACCCTCGACGGCGTCGGCATCGGCGTGGCGATGATCAGGGACGACGACGATGAGGCGGAGCTCGGAATCAGTGACGCTGAGCGGACGGAGACGGACGCGACGTCGAGCCTCGTGTTCACAGTGAAGTTGGACGAACCCAGCGGGAAAGAGGTGACGGTCGAGTACGAAACGTCCGGCGGCACGGCGGTGGAGGACACGGACTACACGGCGACGTCGGGAACCCTCACGTTCTCGGCGGGCGCGACAAGACAGACCTTCGCGGTTCCCATTACCGGCGACACGCTGGACGAGGATGACGAGACGTTCACGGTGACGCTGATGAACGCGGTCAACGCGGGCGTAGACGATTCCACTGCGACGGGCAAGATCAAGGACAACGACCCGCTGCCCGCGCTCACCATCGCGGACGCGGACTCGGGTTCGGGTTCCAACAGTGAGTCGGGGAACATCACGTTCACGGTGACGCTGACCCCGGTGAGCGGCCGTCAGGTGACCGTGCAGTATGCGACGCTCACCACCGGCCGCACGGCGGAGGCCACGGACTACGGCGCGGCGGCGGGCACGCTGACCTTCGCCGCGGGCGACACCACGAAGACGTTCCCGGTCACCGTGGTGGACGACACCACCGACGAGGACAACGAGACGTTCACGGTGCGCATCTCCAGCCCGTCCAACGCGACGGTCGCCACGGCGGACCGCGACGCGACGGGCACGATCAACGACGACGACCCACCGCCGGGGCTGTCGATCGACGACGCCGAGGTGAACGAGACCGACGCGACGGTGGCGATGACGTTCACGGTGACGCTCAGCGCGGCGAGCGAGAAGACGGTGACGGTGGAGTACGCGACCTCCGGCGGCACGGCGACGCAGGGCACGGACTACACGGCGAAGAGCGGCACGCTCACCTTCGCGCCCAGCGTTACCACCAGGACCTTCACGGTGTCGATCACGGGGGACAACGTCCAGGACTCCGACCCCGCAGAGACGTTCACTGTGACGCTCTCCAGCGCGTCCAACGCGGGCATAACCGACACGACGGGCACGGGCACGATCAACGACGACGAGGGGCCGTCGCGGCTGTCCATCGGCGACGCGAGCGTGACGGAGGGGGACACGGGCTCGAAGAACCTGGTGTTCACCGTGGCGCTCCTGGGAGACCCCACGCAGCTGACCATCACGACCGAGTGGGCGACGGCGGAAGGGACCGGGGCCACGGCGGCCACGGCCGGCGTCGACTACACGTCGGCATCCGGCACGCTGACGTTCGCGCCGCCCGCGCGGTCCAAGACCGTGACCGTGCCGATACTGGGCGACAAGCTGGACGAGCACAACGAGACGTTCACGGTGACGCTCAGCAACGAGAACAACGCGGACGTTGCCAAGGCTACGGCGACGGGGACGATAACGGACAACGATCCGCTGCCCCGGGCTAGAATCCACACCGAGCTCGAGATCGAAAAAGAGGACGGTGTAGTCGAACTATTCGTCGCTTTCGCGGTGGAGGGAAAGGACCTCAAGTTCCCCGTCACCCTCTCCGAGGCGAGCGGCCGGGACGTTGTGCTCAACTACCGGACCCTGGACCCGCTCACCAGGATTCCCGCTGCGGTGCCCGGCGAGGACTACACCGCGGTCACGGCGGGGACGGTCACGTTCGCCGCGGGAGAGACGCTCAAGAAAATCACGATCACAACGATTGACGATTCGGTGAGCAAGTACCCCGGCTTCCTGGATGTGCTGTTGAGCCTGCCCTCACCGGCGCACGCCGCCCTGGCCCGCGCCCGCACCCACGGCAGAATCAGCGACAACGAAGCCACGCCAACGTTCTCCGTCGACGCGGCGACCGCGGACGAGGGCGACGGTACCCTCAACTTTACGGTCACCCTCACTCCGGCGTCCACGAACGACACAACGGTGAACTTCGCGACACTGGACAGTACGGCCGTTCAGGGAGTTGACTATACGGCGAGGTCCGGCACGCTGACCTTTGCTGCGAACGCAACGTCGCAGACGGTCTCGGTGCCGCTGAGGGACGACACCCTGGACGAGGACGACGAGACGTTCCGTTTGAGGCTGAGCGACCCGTCCAGCGGATTGCAGCTCGGAACGAGCACCGCAACCGGCACGATAACGGACGACGACGATCCACCGGCGGTGTCGACGGTTGCCGTCGAAGCCCGCGAGAGCGCGGGCACGTTCCAGGTCCCGGTGACGCTGGGGACGGCGAGCGGCCGAACGGTGACCATCGAGTGGAGGACCGCGGCCGGGACGGCCACCGCAGGCGAGGACTTCACCGCCGCTTCCGGCACGCTCACGTTCTCGGCGGGTGACACCTCGGAGAATGCGGAAGTGGTGATCCTGCAGGACACCACGGCGGAGCAGGACGAGACCTTCACGTTGAGCCTGACCAGCACCGACGGCACCGCCGACGTCTCCAGCACCACGGTGACGGTGACCATCCTGGACGACGAGGCGCGGCCCCGGCTGTCCATCGCCGACGCGACGAAGAGCGAGGACAGCAGCCCGATGACCTTCACCGTAAGCCTCTCGGTGCAGAGCGGGTTCGAAGTGACGGTGCAGTGGCAGACCGCGGACGGGACGGCGACCGCGCCCGACGACTATACCGCGGTGACGGCGGGAACGCTCACCTTTGCCGCGGGCACGACCTCCGTTGACATCGAGGTCGCGCTGGTCGACGACAACGTGCACGACGCCGCGAACGACGAGACGTTCACGGTGAGGCTCTTCGGCGCCGTCAACGCGGACATCCAGCGGGCGACGGCGACGGGCACGATCATCGACGACGAGGGGCCGCCGAAGCTCTCCATCGCGGACGCCGAGTTGGCGGAGGGCGCCGATACCGAGACGTCGTCGATGACGTTCATGGTGACGCTGACGGGCGACCCCGAAGGCGACGTGACTGTCAACTACAGGACCATCGGCGGGACGGCGACCCAGGGCACGGACTACGAGGCCAAGACCGGCACGCTCACGTTCAGCCAGTCCGCCGGCGAGACGTCGAAGAATATCGAGGTGGTCGTCCGGGGCGACGACGACTTCGAGGGAGACGAGACGTTCCGCGTGCAGCTGTCCAACGGGCGGGTGGACACAGAAACCGTGCCGATACTGGTCGCCGATGCGACGGGCACGATCCTCGACGACGACCCGGGCGTGTCGACCGCGCCTGCGTCACTCGCCATTCGGGAGGGCGGGAACGACCAGTACCAGGTGAGGCTGCACACCGATCCCGGGGCCACGGTGACGGTCGACATCACCTCGGACAACGAGGACGTGACGGTCTCGTCGGACAGCCTCACGTTTACCACGGCCAACTGGGACACGCCGCAGACCGTCATCGTCACGGTGGCGCAGGATGGAGACTCCTCGAACGAGTCGGCGAGGCTGACGCACGACGTGACCGGCTACGGTACGGTGACCTCCGGCACGCCCGTGAACGTCAGCGTCACCGACGACGACGCGCGACGGCAGCCTCCGCCGCCTCTGCTGACGACGGTCCCGAACCGGGTACCCGAATTCGCGGAGGGTGAGACCGCGGCCAGATGGGTTGAGGAAAACTCGGAACGCGGCACGAACATCGGCAGTCCCATAGCCGCCACAGACCTAGACGGGGACACCTTGACCTATGCCCTTACCGGGGAGGACGCTGCGGCGTTTGACATAGTTTCGAGCACCGGGCAGCTGAGGACCAGGGACAACCTTGACTACGAGACAAGGTCCGCCTACACGTTCAGGGTCTATGTCCTCGACGGGAAGGGCGCCGGCGGCTCAGACGATAACTCGATCGATGACTTCATCAGCGTGACCATCACGGTGCTGGACCGCGACGAAGACGGGACCATAACGTTCTCCGAGACGGAGCCGAGGCCCATGACGGCGCTTACGGCCGAACTGGCGGACCCGGACGGAGAGGTCTCCGACGTGACATGGGTCTGGGAGCGCTCCACCGAGGGTACTGCATGGGCCGGGATACCCGGAGCCACATCCGCTTCCTACACCCCCGCGGACGGCGACTCGGGCGCCTACCTGCGGGTTGTGGCCTCGTACACCGATCCCAACGGCCCCTCAAAGAGCGCGATGGCCTCGCTGGACAGTCCGGTGGCGTCTCGAAGCCTCATCGAGAGATACGACGGCAACGGTGACGAGGCCATCAGCAGAGATGAGGCGCTGCAGGCCGTCAGTGACTACTTCGACGGCCTCATCACCCTCATGGAAGTGTTAGCAGTGATAAACCTCTACTTCGAGTCCCCGGCCACATGAGGGAGCGAGCAGCGCAGCAACGGAGGTGGTCCTCTTTGAACAGGCTGACATTGACGGCAATGACGCTATTGGCGACCAGTCTGCTCATCCTGACACCTCTGACGCCCCGGTATGCCGAGGCCTCGGGGCACACTGCCACGCGGACGTTTGCTGCGCCGTGGGTGGCTCCCGGCGGAGAGATTGAGGTGACCGTAACCGTACGCGGCTACGGCTCCTTTGGTAGGTTGGTGGAAACCCTTCCTGCGGGGTTCAGCTACGTAAGCTCGCCGCTCTCCGACTTCGCCGTCAACGCCCAGGACGGCACTCTCACGTTCACGCTCCTGGGAGACGAGCGGGTCAGGTACACGGTGCAGGCCCCTCCTGACGAGGGTCACTACACCTTCTCCGGCGTAATCCTGGACCTGAACAAGGTCGAAGAGGGTGTGGGCGGCAGCAGTCAGCTGCGCGTTGGGCCGCCGCCGACGGCCACTCCAACACCCCTGCCCACGCCGACTCCAACGCAGGCGCCGACCGCCACTCCCGCGCCAACCGCTACGCCGGCGCCGACGGCCACCCCAATGCCATCGCCCACGCCCACTCCGGTGCCGACGGCCACGCCGGCGCCGACACTCACGCCTGCGCCCACTCCTACGCCGGCGCCTACGGCGGCGGCCCCCGATGCCGAGACTCAGGACGACGGCGGTCTGCCGGCCTGGGTGCTGGCGGTCGCGGTGGTCGCGGTGCTGGGAGCAGTGGCAGCGGGGTTCTTGGTCGTGAACGCAAGGCGGGCGGCTCGGTAGTAGGAGACCAGGCGGCGGGAGCCGGAGGCGGAGAGCACCGGGGGCTGAGAATCATCCTTGCCGTGATGACGTCGAGTCAACTGCAAGCCTGTGACTCTTTCATCGCTCAGCTCGTTGAAGCTTCTAGTGCGGCCACATTGTCCCGATTGCGCGAGCAGGCTGGGTTGTCTGTGGACGAAGAGGTCTTCAATGGCCGTTTCGCATCGGCAAGCAGAGCGGCAGCGGAATGCCATCCCCTACTGCGAGACGAAACTAACCGGTTGCTGAACCGCGTGGAAGGCGAACCAGACAGCAGTGAAAGGACTCTAGCCAGCGAGATGTATCGCTCAATGACTCACGGTGAGTTGAGCGAGGACTTGATTGCGATAGCAGCTCTGCGAATCGATGCGTTGTCTATCGACCCATGAACGTCAAGAAGGACTGGACCCTGGAGCAGACGGACACGCCCTGGGCGGTCTCGGAGGCGGCGTTGGCCCACGTCCTGGGGAATGCGACGGAACAGGCCTACGCCCGATCGGACCTCTTCGACCGGCGCCGCACGCTGATGCAGCAGTGGGGCGAATATGTGGCGGGCGAACCTCGGGGTGAGATGGCACCTCAGCTTGTGATTGTGGGTTCCGGTCACAACGAAACTACCTAGGCCAAACCGGTTCGGTCCTCCTCGCTGCCGGCTGTTGGCCGTGACGCCATCCACTGGGTGATGTCGCTCTCCCGCCACCGGACGGCGCTCGGTCCAACGCGGACGGGCCGCGGGAAGGATCCCTGTGCCATGAGCCGATAGATCGTCGATCGCCCCAATCCCGTGATCTCCTCAACCTGGCGACGGCGCAACAGTCTGTCTTCCATGGCTCTCACCCCTATCTCCCTCTGACTTCGGAGCAACCTCTGGCGAAGAGGGTAAAGGGGCGTGCGAAGGGAAAGTGGTCCATTAATTCACGAATCTTGAAGATGCCATGAGCCGGCGTGGAATTCGGTGCTGCGGGCCAGCGGGGAGAGCCCCCAGCCAACAACCGGACTAAACGCAGCGAGGCGCGCATCGGAGACCTGTTCAGCGGGGTAGCGTCCGCGAGAGGGCGGACGACAATGCCGCACTGCAGGAGGGACGCAGTCCTCAGTTGGAGTGAGAGAGCCCTTGACGCGTGGCGATCGCCTTCGAGTACTTCCGCATCGGCGGCAGGTAGGATGCTCTCCAAGCGCATTGCTTCCAGATGCGCTTGACCGTGGCTTCCGTTACGCACTTGGCTCCCGGGGTGTTCATAGCCTCTGCCACGATGCGGCAGCCCGAGACGTGTGTTCCGTTGGGCGACACGCCAAGCCGCGCCAGGATCGCGACGGCGCCCTGCAGATACATCTCATAGGCCAGCTGGACCGGGTTGGCGGGACGCCCGCGCGGGATGGGCTGGGGGGTGGGACGCCGCAGGCGACCATCGTCGACCTTCCGCCGCCAGTTGGCCAGATAGCGGGGGATGGGCTCGCCCTGCCTCTCCCATTCCGCGTAGAGCTCAATGAGGGCGTCAAAGTAGACGGGGGTACTCTCGGACTTGTTGATTACTCCCTCACCCGGGCGCGAGGGAGGATGCTGAAGGTGCCCAGCTCATAGCCCGCCAGCACCGCGGCCGCAGTCGCGGTCTCCATTTCAATGTCCAGCGGACCCGGCGGCGTGACGCCAGCCAGCAGGGCCCTGGCGATGCGGAGCCCCTCGTCATGGGTGGGGCGGCGCCTGCTGTCGCGGGTGCCCGAACCCTCCCGTCGACGGGCCGCGCGCTCGAAGAGACTGGTGAGGAATGGTACCTCAGGAAAACCCCGCAACCACTCCCTGACATGGGCCCGTAGCCAGATCGGAATGAGCCTTCGCTCAGATCTCTTGTCCCGCTGACCAAGGGCATGGTTCAGGCGCCCTTCTGCTTCTTTAAGGCTGGGTTCGCCGGCCCTGGGTTCCCGGGGTCCGAGAACGACTTCCTCAAGGATGCACAGGTGCACCGGGACCAGCCATTGGAGGTTGGGGTCGAGTTCCGTGATTTTCTCGGGTAGCAGTATCATCGCTGTGTCCCCCTTTCTTGCAGCAATGCTTACACGACTGTAGGCAGAGGCTTCAACCGGATTTAAGGGGGTAAAGTACCGAGGAGCGACTTTGGAGCGGCGAGGAATCCGGCGATGCAATGAGCGAAGTGGCCTTGCGGCCGTTTGGGATGTTGGGGTCATCGGCCTCACGGTTTAGCCAGGCTTGGAGCTTCGATCGATTGTCGGTTGGGAGTCCGGGACCACTCCCCACTAGCATACCGGGGCCGCCAACACGCTCAGAACGCTCAAAGAGTCAGCCGCGAAAAGGGCCGCCGGTCCAACGCTCGGCATGGAATTTCGCCCGGCATGGTTCGTGACGCATCGGCGTCAGGACCTGCGTCGAAGTACGGCAGCCTGCCCCGCCTGCATGGACCTCGGCAAGGGCGCGGGCCCCTGCCTGCCATACCGAATTGCGATGCGGCAGTGTGCATGGGGTGCGTGCGCTTCGGCGTTATCAACAGTGGCGGGACGCAGGTTGCGGTGCCGTGCGCGTCAACGTGCCGCCTCCTGGCACAGCGCTCTCCTGTCGAGACCCTTGTTACCATAATACGATGCCTTCAGGGGGCGGGTGGTGGGCATTTTCGGGGTCAAACCGATCGTCTCTTAATTATATAAATATGGGGTTCAACTCAACTCTGTCCACCACCACCACCACCACCACCCCCGACGTCATGCGGTGGTGGCGGTCGGGAGAGCGGCTCTCGGACTGGAGTGGAGAGTCTCCTGTTCTCCCCTGCAGGAGAGCCATGAACGTCACGACATCTTCCGCCTCCGCCCCCACCTGCACCTAAGACCAGCGCCCATGCCGCCAACACCGCGCGATTGGGGCAACCGATGCAGTCCATGATGCCAAGGGCCGACACCACGAGACACAACGCTATCACTGCCGCCCACTGCAACCAGTAGTCACGTCTTCCCCGCCCTCCTCCACTATCCTGCCTCCATGCCCGGCGTAACTGTTTGTCCGCCCATCGCCAACGGCCCTGCAACCACCCCGTGATCCTGGGTGATGGGTTGCCGATGACGGTGACCCTGCCTCACGCTCAACAATGCGACAAGGTCCAGAACGTGCTCCCTCCCACCAGCAAGCAGTATCCCATGCACCGCCGACGTCGGGAGTGCGATGCACACGGTGGCTCTTCACGAAGTCGGCTGCCGGTTGAACAAGCTCAGAATGAAACCATCCGAGCGAATGGACGCGGTGGTGGTGTGGCGTCGGTGTCGCCCAAGGGGCATTGGTGGTGTGTTGGGCCGGGCGCCGCGCAACCTACCACCGTCGGGGTGGTGGTGGTGGTGGTGGACAGAGTTGAGTTTAACTGCCTATTTATATAATTAGGGAAAACCAGTTTGCCCCCGAAACTGCCCCCCCACCCGCTCCCTGAAGGTGTCGCGTTATGGTAAGAAAGGTCTAGACCGGGGAGCGCTGTGCCAAGAGGCGGTACGCCAGGCGCTGCAAGCGGCTGGCCCCGCTCTACGGTCCACCGGATACTGTGGCCGCCGGGCCGCCGTCCTCCACTGACCGCAGCCGAGACGGTCAACACGCCCGCAGCGGTCGCACGGTTTCACTGCCGCTTAGGGCCCCACGACTGCCCCGCCAGGTCCATGGCACAGAGCTGCCCGGCTAGGCCAGGTCTGCGTCGGCGAGGTCCGCCTCGTGCGCAACTACCAGGCCTCGCTGATGGTGTGGACATGCGTCCACGTGCCGTGGAGCGAGCCCAGAAAATTGTAGCCGGCGACAACCTCTGGGTCGTACGTCGCATCCGCATGGATCCAGAGCATGGGAATGGTGAGGTAACTCTGGTGGAACATGTCCCACAACTCCCGCCACAGTCTGGCCTGTTCCTCTATGTCCGGGGTGCGCAGCACCCTCTTTGTCAGCTCGGTCATGACTGGATGGTTGTTGGCGTTTTCCGGCGACTGAATGGGGGTGTGCCACTCCGCAAAGCCGGTGTACTGGTCAGCGCTGGAGGCATGGGCTGCCATGATGTTATCGTCCTCCATCGCAAGTAGTTTTCCCTCGCGAAGGTCGAGGTTCCTGACGACGAGGTTCACCTGAACACCCACGTCGTCGAAAAGGCCGCTTACTGCCACCCCGATACAGCCTGCGCCCCAATTGTCGACGCCATCTACAAGAGCCACTGCCGTATCGCTTAGGCGTGGTGACCTAGGCAAGTCCGTGAAGAGTGTCGTTTGTCTCTCTACCGAAAAATGAGGCTCCGCAGCAACTGGTTCTCCCTCACAAAATCGTCGACCTGCTCGATCTTACCCTCTCCATCCAGGCGGATTTCGCCTAGTTAAGTACCCACTCCAACACCAGAGTGTTAAATTGCCACAAAATTGCCACAGAATCCAGCTCAAATTAAACAACAGTTATACAGAAATGTTTTAGGCTTTGGCTCGGAAGGCCTGAATCCAGTGCGCCGCCGACCACACTGTCACCGGCCAGGTTCGCTGGGGGGCTACGCCCTCAACGATGGCGTGAGCTACGGGGCGTAGCATGCCGCAGGTCGAACCCTTCTACAGGCAACGACAGCAAGTGTATCACGTCTGCACGGCCTGCCCGCTGGGCCGGGCCATCAAGGTGGAAGGGCGCCTCTCGGGGACCGGCGGCAACTTCTTCTGCACCCTGTGTGCCATGCGCATCAGCAGCAGGAAGTGTTGACCGCCGGCGTGCGCCGGGAGCGTCGCCGCGCTCTCGTTTACAACCAACTCTTGGGCGACTGGCTGGAGCGCTGGATCCCTGAGCGCTGCCAGACCGCATGCGCCTGCACGTGGTTCCGACCCAGTTCGTATCACCCTCACGATCGACGGGCGGGCCACGTGCAGGCTTTCGTGGTGGCGGGGCCGACAGACTGCGCCCGGTCGATGTCCCCATCCAGGTAGTCGAGCGCCGCTTGGCGGAGCTCCGTTTCGCTGATGACGCCCTCGTCGTTGGCGTCATACTCCTCCAGTACGTCCGAGGACTGCGAGCCTTGGGCAAACACGGGGGCGAGGAGGAAGGTGAGGGCACGGGTGCCGACCAAAACCGCGGCGATAGCCATTACCCTGGCCACCGCTGCCTCGTGTTGTCGAAGAGCGTCAAAAGGCCGGCCCATGCTCCCTCCCACCACGGCATGGCGCGTTAGCCAGCATGCTCCGCCGCACCGACTCGTCAGAAGACTGGGTCCGGCGTTACGACCTTCGCATGTTTGGCGCCGGATTTTGCGACCTTCTGCTGGAGTGATTCTGCCAGCCTTGTGTTAGATTCTTGTAAAGTTGATGGCACAATTAAGTTGGGTTTCGTTGGGGTTTCGGGTAGAAGCCGCACGGGGCTTGGCCGGCGTCCTCTAGCCACCGCAAACTGGGCGGCCGCCGGCGTGGGTTAGACGGGCAAGAAGGTGTCCTTTTGTAACACTTAGACGTGGCGGCACGACGTGCAAGGCGAGTGTACGGAGGCCATCGAGGCGACCACCTCAACCTATACACCGTCATTCAGTCTGCGAACGTGGCCGCTGGCGAGCACATGGGCGCTTTCCGGTGCTGGCTGTCGGTGCGTGTGCCTGAGATGCACCGCATCCTGAACCCGACCGGAAGCCTCTACCTCCACATCAACCACACGGCCCACGCCTACGCCAAGGCCATGATGGACGCGGTGTTTGGGCGGGGCTACTTTCGCAACGAGATCATGTGGGCCTATTTCGGTCCGGCAAACACGACGCGGTAGTTCCCTCGCAAGCACGGCATCATGCTGTCCTACGCCAAGTCTCCGGACACCGTATTTCACCACCAGTGTGCACCTCATACGAGCGGGCCGCACAACGACCGGACGGTGTTCGGCAAGACCGACGGCAGCGCGGCGGGCGTCCGCCGTCGGAAACGCATCGGGAGCGGCGCCCACAGCAGCAAGCACGAGCGGGTAGGCTTCCCACCCAGAAGTCCATCGCCCTTTATGAGTGCACCATCAAGGCGCTCGGCAACGAGGGCGACCTAGTGCTGGATCCGTTTGTGGGCTGCGCCACAACCCGCGTAGCGGCGAAGAACCTGGGCCGGGAGTGGATCGCCATCGACATCAACAAGCAAGCTGACGGAGTCATTCACCATCACCTTGGGCGGGAGGCCAAACTCCCACTAGGCGCACGTTCATGGCGGCGGGAGGTCATGGTCAAGCGCACTCCGCCCAAGCGCAGGAATGAAGGGGAACGTGCGGCCCCGGCCAGCGTCGGTGCTGGTCAGCCCAAGGCCAAGAGGCCAACGATGACCAGGAGGCGGTTGCGCGAACGGTTGATCTTCCGGGATGGGACGTGCTGTCAGCGGTGCAGCCTCGGCCCTCCCACAGTTCTGTGGAGTACATGGAGGTAGACCACAAGCTCCCCAGGTCGTTGCAGAGTTCAAACACCTGCATAATCGGGTCTTGCCGTGACCCCCCTGCAACCTTGTCACGGGAACAGGCTCACGCTGGCGGAGTTGCGGTTGAAGGAATCAACAACGGGCGGATGCACAACAAGTCGGGGAACCAGGCATGGTATGACCGCGTAGGTCGCTGTGGAGAGGGGACGTGGCGTGGGGTTGGTACTAGAAGGGGCGGAAACGGCGGCCCGGAAGGGTGTTGGCCGCGCCGCCGTCAAGGGGACGCGGCGGAAGGTATGATCGCGACCCGTCTACTGTCTCAGCCACGTGGACCGCTGAATGGCACACCCTTAGCTGGTCGTGCACGAGGATACAATTCCCATTGATGAGGTCGCGCTCGTACGCATACCCATCGCTGGAGCAACCTCTGTAGGAAACCTAGTCCCGGAAATGCGCGTGCCAGTACCAGGAGGAAGCGCCGTTCTGATCGCACTGTGTCACTGCCCGTTGCGACGGGGTGGTCCGTGGTCGTGTCCGTCCCCCGCGAAGTGCATTGGCTCTGGCGGCGCGTTTGGAAAATCCAGGGCCTTGGCTGGCACCTTGGGCGCCGGTGTCGTGCTGCGCGAGTTGCGCAGGATCGGACCGTCTCACCGCTGGCGGCGTTCTTAAACTCGGCCCCGCTCATGATGTAGGTGTTTCCATGCCCGTATTCGGACGCGCCACAGCACGTCCCGCTCGGCGGCCCAGTTGCGCCTCTGCCCGGTAGAGCGAAAGGACCGCCACCAACACACCAGGAAGAATCTCCCAGGTCGGTGCATTCATACTTCCCTCCGTGTGTATTGGCGGCGATTGGCCTCGGACGTCCTAGCACTCCCGCGCGGAAACGCGGGTTGCGCACAGCGGGCAGAGTGGTTTCGCGCCCGTCCCCAGAGGCGATTGTCCCGTTCTATTGCCCAGCTTATGGCGCACTACGAATAGACGTGGTAGGCCTGCGATTTCAGACTGCGATGCGGCTCAATCGTGGCCATGCTCCCCTCCTTCGTCAGCCGTCTGCAAAGTAGAGCTTCACCGCCTCAATCACAACGTCCCTTTCAATCTTCCCGGCAAAGTAGTCCGACACGGCCTGTATGACCTCATCACGGTCGATAGTGCCGTTGCGGTTGAGGTCATAGCGGTGGTACGGGGCCTCCACAACCTCGATCGTCACGATGATGATGGAGCCGAATCCCGCGGAGTCCGTTGCCGTGAGGTTGACGATGTAGGTCGTCCCCACCTCCAGCGCCGCGTCCTCATTCATGCGGATCTGGCCCGTTTCTTCGTCCACGGTGAAGTGAGGGGCGTCGGCCCCGCTGAGCGAGTAGGTGATGCCCAGGTCGTCGGGGTGCGTGGCGACTACCGGCTCGCCGACGGGGTCTCCCGCCTGGGCGTTCTCGAACACCTCGCGCGCGGCCCCGAAGCCCTCGGCGAACTTGGGCGCGACGGGCGCAGGGCCAAAGACGGGGCCGCCGCTGCCATTGGGCGGAGGCGGAGGCGGCGTCCGTGTGACCAAGACCGTCACTGTGATGGTGTCGTCGACCGATGTGTCAGGGTCGCCGTTGTCGTCCACACCGTCGGTGACAGAGATGGTGACAGTGTATTGTGTGTCGGCCGCGTAGGTCTCGCCGGCTCTCGTTCGGAGTTGGCCGGATGTCGAGACGATGTCGAACGAAGTGGCGTCGGGTCCGCCAAGGGTGTAGGTGAGTGCGACGCCCAAGGCAGACACCGGCCCGCCGATGTTCCGGCCCGCCGGGGTGCCCTCGACGACGGAGCGCGTGGCCTCGCTGCCGTCAATGAACTCCACCCTGATCTTTGGGACGACCTTGAGGATCTTGTCGTTGCCGGCCCCGTTGGAGGTGGTGATATAGAGGATGCCGTCCGGGCCCATCATTGGAGTGCGGAGCCGGCCGTAGGTGTCGTCCAGTTCGGCCGCCTTCACCTCGCTGACAAGGTCACCCGCTGCCGTGAACTCAAAGATACGCAGTGTCTTGTCTGCGAGGGAAGCCACGGCTAACCGCCCCGCCCAGGCGCCCCAGTGGGCGCCCTCCAGGAAGATGCCGCCACTGGCAGCGATGGCGTCTTGTCCGGAGGACCACTTGGCCACCTTGGCGTTGGGGAATCGGGTGAGGTCGGTCATGGGACCGTCCTCGTAGTAGAGCGAGTCCTGCGGATCGACGATGGCGGGATCCCAGCCGTAGTTGCCGCCGTGGTTCAGCAGATTGATCTCATCGTCATGTTGCGGGCCGTGCTCCACGGACCACATCTGACTTGTGCCGGGACGGCGGGCCAAGCCCTGGGGGTTGCGATGGCCGTAGGTGTAGATTCTCTGTTTCTGGGCGTTTGCTGAGCTGGCGAAGGGGTTTCCGGGCGCACCGGCGCCTGTGGCGGCGTCCACACGGAGCACCTTCCCTGCCAGCGAGGTCAAGTCCTGTACGTCTCTCCCATCCAGCGCCGCGTCCCCTGTCGCTACCCACAGATAGCCCTGGGGCCCAAAGCGCAACCGGCAGCCCATGTGACCGCCGTGTAGCGCACCGGGGATGTCTCCAACAAGGGGGTCGTCAGCCCGGGTGGCCTGCGTATAGCCCGCGTTGATGGTCCAGGCGATGACCTGCACCTCCCGGTCTGTGTGGCTCTGGCAGGTGTAGAAGCGGCGGTTGGAAGGGAAGCTTGGGTCGAGGACCAGGGCCATCAAACCGGTCTCTGCCCGCACGTAGAGGTCGGACATGTCGGCGGTGACGGCTTGGACCGTGCCGTCGGTGAGCCTGGCACTTATGGCGCCCCCGCGTTCGGTGAACAGCATGGTCCCGTTGGGCGCAAAGGCAAGATCCCAGGGGATGTTGAGCCCGGTGACGATCTCGCTTACCGTCAACTCCGGCACAGGATCCGCGCCATCCACCACGCTTTCGGTGACGGCTTCCAGCGTCGTTTCCGGGATCCCGTGGGTGGCCACGGCCCGAAGGTACTTACCCTGGTCCCCGGACCGGGGCGTGTAGTCGTGCTTTCCGGCGGAATCGATAGCCGTCCAGTTGCTCCTGTCCACGGAGGTGTACCACTGCCAGGAAGCAACAACGGGCCCATCCAGGTCGTTGACCCGTGCCCGCAGCACCTGCCCCACGCGAGGCCGGGAGGGCGAGAGGGACGCCGAGCCGGCTTCGTCCACGTCGTCGATCAGGACGGTCATTTTGATAGAGTCGTCGACCGTGTTGTCCGGGTTGCCGTCGGCGTCTTTGCGGTCGCTGACTGTGACGTAGACGGTATGGAAGGGCTGTAACTCCCGGTTGAAGGAGGTCCTGGTGCGCAACTGACCGGTTGAGGCATCGATGGCAAAGGCCGAGGCGCTGTCGCCCTCGTCAATGCCATAGGTCAGCGGGTCGTTGTCATCGTCGGTTGCAGTCACGGGCGCGCCGACGAGTGCGCCGCTGGCGAGGTTCTCGGCCACGCTCCGCCGACCATCCTCCGTGGATGGAAATGCCGGTTGGTTGTTCGCCGGTATCTGGGCGTTCACATGGGCGAATGGGCCGGCGAGGGAGACGGAAAGGACGCCAACGACCACCAGGGAGCCGGCCAAGGCTTTCGATCTCCTCAGCCCGGTGTAGAACGACGCCTTCAATGGGTGACACCAAGACGCTCCGAGCAAAGGGAGAGAGTACATCCACACCTTCAGGGCACCGCCCGGTCGTGCAACGGCAAGACAACGATGTTGAAAGTGTGCGGCGGGCGCGGACACGCGGCCTGCCGCGGGTGAGCCAGTACGGCGACCTCTCATTGGGGTCCCTCGAAGTACTGCTTGACGAGAGCAATGACCGCATCCCTCTCGATGAGGCCGTTGAAATAGTCAGTCACGGCTTCCACAACCTCTGCAATCTCAATACGACCGTTCTGGTTCAGGTCGTACTGGTGATGGGCCGCCTCGGTAACGTGGATCATGACGATGATGACTGCGCCGAACCCCGCGCTGTCCGTTGCCGTCAGATTGACCGTGAAGGTGCTGCCGACGACCGGCGTCATCCCCTCCTTCATGTGGAGCTGGCCGGTCTCCTCGTCGACGCTGAACGACGCCGCATCCGGGCCACCGGGGGAGTGTGATGTCCAGGTCGTCCGGGTGGGTTGGTGCCACGGGGTCCCCGAAGGCGTCACCTAGCCTGGCCTTCACCGGGAGCTCGCGCTGTGTGCGGAAGCCGTCTGTGAACTTGCGCGACCGCCGGGGGCGAGGAAGCCGCCATGCCGTGGATGCCGCGCGCTCTCTCGTGGTTGGAGTCCAGGGTGTAGGTATGGACCGGGGAGACCGTGGACGCCTCCTGCGCCTGCACGAAACCTGTGCCCGGCAGGACAAGGAGCAGGGCCGCTGTCACCGGAAGCCCCCGTATGCAGCATTCTCTGATGGCGCCCGTAGGTCTTTAGCGGCGCCGTTCTAGCAAACGGCCTCAGTTTCCCTAACTCCATCCACCATCTCCCCGCAAACAATCCTTCCCAATCAGAGCGTACAGCCCTGGTGTATAATTGCCGTCTAATTCAGCGCGTTAGATGTGGCAATCTTGTTGCAAAATGTGCCGAAGCGATAGACTGGGCGCGAAGTCCCGAGACGAGTAGGCGAGATGGAGCGAGCTGACGACCTGGAGCGGGAGAACCGGTTGCTTCGGAGCCTGGTGTCCCGGCTGAGCGAGGCCAGCCTGCGCATCAACGAGAGCCTCGACTTCGACACGGTGCTGCTGGGCGTGCTGGACGCCGCCAGATCGCTGTCCGACGCCCGGTACGGGGTTATCATCCTGCTGGACGATGCGGGACAGGCGGAGGACTTCCTCGCCTCCGGCCTGACCCCTGAGGAAGCCCAGAGGCTTTGGAACGTGCCCGACGCGACGTGGTTCATCGACCATCTTGGCCAGATTCCCGAACCGGTCCGTGTGCCCGACCTTCCCGGCTACCTCGAGGCTCGGGGGCTTCCTGATCCGGGCCTGCCGGTGGAGGTCGGCGCCTTCCTGGCGGCTCCCGTCCGTCACCTAGGCCAAAGCGTCGCCAACATCTACCTGGCGAGGGAGGTACGCGGCCGCCAGTTCGACGACGGCGACGAACAGACGCTGATCATGTTCGCCTCCCAGGCGGCGCTGGTCATTGCCAACGCCCGCAGATACCGGGAGGAGCGGCGGGCCAGGACCGACCTGGAGACCCTGTTGGAGACCTCGCCGGTGGGCATTGTGGTCTTCGACGCCGTGAACGGAAGAGTGGCGTCATTGAACCGGGAGGCGAGGCGGATCGTCGGCGGCCTGCTGACGCCGGACGGCTCGGTTGAGCGCGTGCTGACCACCCTTACCTTCCGGCGCGCTGACGGGCGGGCGGTCTCGCTGGAGGAGCTTACCCTGACAGAGGCTTTGAGCACGGGGGAGACGGTACGCGCCGAGGAGATCGCTATTGAGCTGCCCGACGGCCGGAGCATAACCGCCCTGGTTAATGCCACGCCCATCCGTTCCGAGGACGGCAGGATACAGTCCTTCGTGGTCACCCTGCAGGACCTGACGCCCTTGGAGGAACTGGAGCGGCTGCGGGCCGAGTTTCTGGGCATGGTGAGCCACGAGCTGCGCACCCCACTCACCTCTATCAGGGGCTCGGCGACGACACTGCTGGACGAAGAATCGGCCCTGGACCGGGCCGAGATGCAACAGTACCACCGCATCATCGTCGAGCAGGCCGACCACATGCGGGGCCTGATCAGCGACCTGCTGGACATGGCACGCATCGAGATGGGCACCCTGTCGATCTCTCCTGAACCCTCGGATGTGGCCACGCTGATAGACGAAGCCAGGAAGACGTTCCTGAGTGCAGGCGGCAGAAACAGCCTCGACATCGACATGGCCCCCGATCTGCCCAGGGTCATGGCCGACCGGCGGCGCATCGCGCAGGTGCTGGGGAACCTGCTCTCCAACGCAGCCAGGCACTCGCCGGATGCCTCGGCCATAGGGGTGACCATCGCGCGGGACGCTCTCCACGTCAGCATTTCGGTCACGGACCGGGGCCGGGGCATATCCGCCGAACTGCTGCCGCACCTGTTTCGGAAGTACGCCCGGCCTGAAGGCGCGACCAAGGGGCGTGACCTGGCCGCGGTGGGCTTGGGACTAGCCATCTGCAAGGGAATCGTGGAGGCCCATGGGGGCCGCATCTGGGCCGAAAGCGAGGGGCCGGGCCTGGGGGCGAGATTCACGTTCACCATACCGGCGATGGAGGAGTTCCCGGAGGCGGCTGCACGCCCCACGGCCCGCAGCGGCCGGGCGGCGCGGGAGCGGATGCGGATCCTTGCGGTGGACGACGACCCGCAGGTGCTCCGCCATATCCGCGACACCCTTTCCAGGGAGGGCTATGACCCGGTGGTGACCGCCGACCCCGAGGATGTGGAGCGGCTGATGGAGAGCGAGAAGCCCCACGTGGTGCTGCTGGACCTGATGTTGCCGGGGACCGACGGCATCGAGCTGATGCAAACCCTTCTGAAGTCGTATGACGTGCCGGTCATCTTTCTCTCCGCCTATGGGCAGGAGGAGAACGTCACCAGGGCGCTGGACATGGGGGCCGTCGACTACGTGGACAAGCCCTTTGCACCGTCGGAGCTGGCTGCCAGAATCAGGGCGGCCCTGCGCAAGCGGTCGAGGCTCGCACCACTCTCCCAGCCCGACCCTTATTTGCTCGGTGACCTGTCCATAGACTACCGGGAACGCCGGGCCACCGTGGCGGGGCGTCCGGTGGACCTTACAGCAACGGAGTATGCCGTACTGTACGAACTCTCAATCAACGCTGGCCTCGTGCTGACGCACGACCACATGCTCCGCCGGGTCTGGGGAGTGAGCAACTCGGGCGACACAGGGTTGATACGGACCATAGTCTACAGACTTCGGCGCAAGTTGGACGATGACGCGGACGACCCGGCCTACATCATCACCGTGCCCCGCGTCGGCTACCGCATGGCGAAACCGATGACGCCGGAGCCGACGGACGTGTGAGTGCGCCCTAGCCGCATGACAATCGGGATTGGCCAGATCGTTGCCATGGACGGCCGCTTCTCGGTTCGCTGGGTCGCCTGCCGGGGGGTCTATGTGGAAGGACACCCACAGGCGATCAGGCCGCCGGCCTGCCAGACCGCTCAAACTCGGCGGCCTAAGACGGGGCGGCCTGTAGGAGAGCTATCCCGATGGCGCCGGGGCCGGTGTAGACTCCGAGGACCGGGCTGAAGCGGGTGACATAGGGGTCCGCGCCTTCCGGCAGGAGGTCCCTGAGGTCGTCCGCAAGCTCCCTCGCCAGTTCGGGGGAGGTGCTGTGCATCACAGCCAGTGACTCTACAGGCGCAAAGCCCCGCGCCGTCTCCTTCATTCGGAGCAGGGCCTTGCGGAAGGTCCGCTCCTTCCCCAGCGGATGGGCCTCTCCGTCTTTCAGGATGACCATCGGCTTGATCTTGAGTATCGAGCCGAGCAGCGCCTGCGCCCTGCCGATGCGGCCGCCTCTCCGCAGGTACTCCAGGGTCTGAAGAAGGGTGAAGCACTGGGCCCTGCCAGAGGCATCGCGGGCCAGGGCCGCCACCTCGTCGAGGCCGAAGCCTGCATTTGCCGCCTCCGCCGCTGCGATGACAACCAGCCCAAGTCCCATCGAACCCTGGGCCGAGTCGACCAGCTCCACCGCGCAGTCCGCCGAGGTCAATCGGGCCGCCTGGACGGCGGAGTTGTAGGTGCCGCTTATCTTGGACGAGACGTGAATGGACACTATCCCGTCGGCGCTCTCGCCCAGCTGGTCGTAGACCTCCGCAAACTCCCCGGGTGACGCCTGGGAAGTCTTCGGCAACTCCCGAGAGTGGGCGAGCATGGAGTAGAACTCGTCGGGGGTTATGGTGACGTGGTCCTTGAATGTCCGTACGCCGAAGTGGATGTTCAGCGGGACCACCGCAACGCCGAGACGCGTTGCGATGTCGAGCGGGATGTCCGAAGCGCTGTCCGTTACAACCTGGACTGCCATGACGATACCCTCCTCATCCGCGCTAGGGGTCCATATATCGTTCTCCTTTAAGGTTTCGCCATCCGGTAGCCGACCCGGGGCTCCGTGAAGATGTACGTCGGGCTCCTGGCATCGTCTCCCAGCTTGCGTCGAATGGCCTTCACTGAGGTTCGCACCAGGCGCGGGTCGCCGAAGTGCTCCAGGCCCCATACGCGCCTCAGCAGTTGGTCGTGAGTCAATACTCGCCCGGCGTCGATGGAAAGCTCGAAGAGCAGCTTGTACTCCGTCGCCGAAAGGTGCGCCGGATGGCCGGCAACCGCCACGCGGCGTTCTGCGTAGTCGATCTCCAGGTCTCCGAGCAGGAAGGGTTCGCGAGGGCGCCGTTCGCCACTCCGGTGCTTTTGCAGGGCCGCCCTGATCCTCGCCATGAGCTCCACAGACGAGAAGGGCTTCACCACATAGTCAGCCGCGCCCAACTCGAAGGCCCGGACGACGTCCTGCTCCTTTCCCCTCCCAGACAGGAAGATGACTGGCGCGTCGGTGATGTCCGGGATGCGCTTCATCAACTCAAACCCATCGGTCCCCGGAAGCATGCGATCCAATACTATGAGCCGGGGCCTCTCCGCCTCTATGAGCCGCTCCACCTCTTCCGGATTGCTGGTGGAGACGGGTGTGTACCCGGCATCGGCGAAGATCCTGCGAAGGAGCCAGAGCATCTGCTGGTCGTCGTCTACGGCGAGAATGCGTCCTCCCTGTCTCTCCGTCGCCGGCATGGAGGTCTCCTGGACAGCTGGGGTTGCCTCCTCATATGCAACCGGCAAGGTGAAGGTGAAGCTTGCGCCGAACCCGAGACCGGCGCTCTCGGCCCGAATTCGCCCGCCGTGCGTCTCCACGATGCCCTTGCATATCGCCAGACCTAGGCCCTCCCCCTCGGTTCTCCAGCCGCCGTCCTCGCGGCTGATGCGGGAGAACTTCCTGAACAGGTGCGGAAGCTGGTCTTCAGAGATGCCCGCGCCTTCGTCAGAGACGGTGACGGCGACATAGGGGCCTTCGAAAGAGGCGCCAATGTGGATGACCGACCGGGTGGGCGAGTGCTTGGACGCGTTGGCGAGCAGGTTGCCCAGCACCTGGACGATGCGGATCCTGTCCGCCATTACAGACGGCAGATTGGGCGGGAGTTCGACTTCGAGGCTGTTCCCATACCCACGGCTAACAAATGCCCTCCTCGACTCCTCTACCAGGTCCACCACTGCGGTGGGCCGAGCGTCGACGGACAGGACTCCGGCTTCGATCCGGGTCAGGTCGAGGAGGTTCTTGATGATGTCCAGCAGGTGGTCGGACTGCTGGTCGATGATCCGGTAGAACTGTTCCGCCTCGCTGGGACCGACCGGGGTGGAAGAGCCGAGCAGGGTCGCTGCCGAGCCCTTGATGGAGGCCAGCGGCATTCGCAGCTCATGGCTGACCATGCCGAGGAATTCGGCTCGTTGCCGTTCCAGGTCTTCGAGGGGTGTCATGTCCTGGAGGGTGGCGACTACGGAGACGATTTCACCGTTTTCGGACCGGATCGGCGTGGCGTTGCAAAGCGTGGGCACCGGCGGCCCGTCCGGCAGATGGATGACGACGTCCTCGGCGCGTACCGTTTCCCCGCTGCGGATGGCTCGCTCCGTCGGCAACTCCTCGGGGGGAATGTCCTTGCCGTCGGAGCGTCTGAACTTCATGACCTTGAACAGCTGAGACAGGCTGTGGCCCGGGGCCCGAAGCCCGCGGACGATGCGCCTCGTCTCCCGGTTGAGCGACAAGAGCTCCCGCGTCCTGGCGTCGAACACGAGAACTGCCACGGGCGCGGTGTCTATCAGGGCCTGCAGGCCAGCCCTGGACCGGCTTTCGTCGTGGTATCTGCGGGTGTTGGAGATGGCGATAGCCGCCTGGTCGGCGAACATGATGAGCAGCTCTTGGTCTTCAGGTGTGAACTGGTGTCCGCCGGCATCAATGCTGAGGTAGATGTTGCCGAGATGGACCTGCCGGCTGCGGATGGGGGCCGCCATAAAGGACTGGATCGGGGGCAGGATGTCGGGTAGTTGGAACGGAGCGGCGAATTCGGAAAAGTCGTTGACCATTATCGGTTCGTCGACGCTGTTCAGGAACTCCAGGAGCGCCATCGCCTCTGGCATACGTTCCACCCAATCTTCCATTCCGGATTGTTCGATGCCGGAGGTCACGATCCCACTGAGATCTTGCATGCCGTCGAATATCACGGCGGTGCCGTAGGAGGCGCCGGTCAGCGAACGGGCGCCGTCCACGACGTTCTGCATGATCAGTGCGAGGTCAGCGTTCTGGTTGATCTGAAGAGAGGCCTGTCCAAATGTGGCGAGACGGTTCCGCAGCCCCTCGTTCTCGCGCCTGAGCCTGTCGATCTCGTCGTGTGGCCCGGCCTGTGGGGGGGCCGTCGCCCCGTCACGAGAGGTGTCCGACGTACCCACGCCCAGTGGGACGCAGGTCGCAGGTCGCCGACCGTCCGTCGCGGCGCCTGAGTCCGCTATGTCGTCTGGGGGTCCCCGCCTGTGGCCAGACAAACGCAGCCCTCCCATTCACCTGGAATCGTTACTTGGGACTCTACACGACCTGTATAAAACAGACATAAAAGTCAAGCTGTTTTCTGTTGCAGTTCTGTGGCAATCCGGTCCTTGACTTAGTCCCGGCGAGACCATTCGCCGCCCGGCGGCCGTCACCTACCGGGACGACGCCTGGCCTGCGGAGCGTGCCGGAGGGTTGAAACTCCGCCGGACTGCTGGGGACTTCCGACCTTCCTGGCAACAGCGTTCACCGCCTTTGGTCCCACCTGCCACTCTGGAAGCGTTGAATCTGTTCTTCTGGGGACAACTCTCACAAAACTCTCGCATCCAGCGGAGCTTTTTCACGCCCGCCTCACACCCGTCGCTTAGTCTGGTTCGCTGGAGACGAGTGATTGAGTCCTCTCAAGGATTAACGCGGTGGGGTGGCGCCTCGTTGGCGTGCCGGGCGAATATGAGTGAAGAAGCGCCAAGAATAATCGTCGACCTGGAACTGAATCTACGAACGGCAGATCGCCGAGCAGCCGTGTTCGGCCGTCTTCTCGGACTGCGCATCCGGGCTGCCGCGGTCCTCGTCCTATTCGCCTTGCTGCCGGCCGCCCTGTTCCTGGCGTGGCCCGCCGCGGCCTCGGCCCAGGAGCCGCCGCAGGACCCGGTCACCATTACCAGCTTCGGCAAGGTAGACCCCAACCCCGTTACCCATCCCCAACCCACCGACAAGGTGGACGGCGAGTTCGAGGTCCGGGTCTCGTTCAACAGGCCCGTCACCGGCTTCACCGCCGACGACTTCGACGTGGACCACGGCTCCACGTCCGACCTGAGCGTCTCCAACGGCAACTGGACCGTCACCGTCACGGTGGACGCGGGCTACGAGGGCCCGCTGACCGTCACCCTCCCCGCGAACGCGGTGGACGAGGGCAACGCCGAGCAGTCCCTGGAGTTCACCGTGGACCAGACGGGGCCTACGCCGACGCTGTCCGTCCCCTCCTCATACAGCCGCCCCATAGCCCGTTGGTTCTACGCCTATATCACCTTCAGCGAGCCGGTCAAGCTGGGCGAGGATTCCGACACCGGTCTCCTGGCAGACATCCGGCTGCAGAAAGGCGACCTCACCGTAACCGCCGGTAGGATCATCAGACTCCAGAAGGTCCGAAATGACGAAAGCGGGCGCCGGTACCGGGCATACATCCACCAGGGGGCGTACCAGGGCGACTACGTCATCACGCTGCCCGCGGGCGTGCTGCAGGACGACGTGGGGAACCCGAACGAGGCGGCGACGATCACCGTCCCCGTGGACGGTCTGTCTCCCACGGTGGAGATAACCGGCCCGGAATCGGGCTACGTGCAGAAGGGCGCCAGCTTCGACGTCACGTTCCAGTTCAGCGAGGCCGTCACCGGGTTCACCGAGGGCGACATCGCCGTGACCGGCGGGACCCTGACCGCGAGCTCGCTGGCCTCCTCCGGCACCAACGCCTGGACGGCCTCCGTCGCGGTGTCGGCCGACGCCGACGAGGTGGCTGTCGAGGTGAGGGCCACCGCGGTTCATGACGCCGCCAGGAGGGTCAACGCGACCACGGAGGCAACATTCGACGCTGTGGACCCGCCCACCGCGGTGCGGGACATCCTGCTGGAATACTCCAGGGACAGAGAGTTGGGAGTCAGCTGGGTCGGTCCTGAGGACGACGGCGGCGCTCCCATCGTGGAGTACGAGTACCGCTACGGGCCGGGCACGGGCGACGACGTCGAGTACACGGAGTGGGAGAGCACCGGCGTCGACAGCGGCAGCGGCAATCCCAAGGCCCACGTCTTCCTCGACGGCCTGACCAACGGTACGACCTACACGATACAGATGCGCGCGCTGAACGACGTCGCCGCGGGCCCCATCGAGACCTTCACGGGCAGGCCCAACCCCAAGGTGACGATAAGCACGTCCGCCGGTTCAATCACAGAAGGCGACTCGGTCACCTTCACCCTCACGCGCACGGGCGCCACTACTAACGCGCTCACCGTGGACCTGTGCTCCAAGCTCCTGACCGGGGGCGACTGCACCGATAAGACGACGACCGTGACCTTCAATGCGGTCTCGGAGACCGCGACACACACGGTGACCACCCAGGACAACGAAGTAGACGACCCGCACCGCCGCCTGGTCGTCGTGGTCCTGGCCCAGGACGCCCCGCCCTATACGTACAGCCCAGGGTCCGACGCTGAGGCGCGCGTGACGGTGAGAGACGATGACAATGCGATAGTCTCCATACTCCCACAGTCACACACGACGGTGGAGGAGGGCGACCCGGCCACCTTCACCCTGGGGCGTGACGGCCTCGTCACCGAAAGACTGCGCGTGAAGGTGTCGGTCAGCGAGACCGGCGCGTACCTGACGGACAGTCCGCCCGTCTGGGCGGATTTTCCGCCGGGCCACGCCACCACCACCTTTTCCGTGCCCACAAAGGACGACGACCTGGCCGAGGACGACGGCACGATCACGGTGACCATCGTGGCCGGCAGCGACTGGCGGGTAGCCGTCCAGAACACCGCCTCCCGCACCGTCACCAGCGAGGACAAGGAGCAGCTGGTCACCATTGCCCACGGCTCTCCCAACGTCTCCGAGGGCGGCTACGCCTCCTTCGTCCTCACCCGCAAGAGCATCAACGACGACGACACCACCGACGCCGACGTGAGCGGCCGCGGCTCGCTGACCGTCACCGTGGCGTTGAGCGAAGAGGTCCCCGACGAACACACGCCCCGCTACACCACCGGGAACGAGCGTACCGTCACCTTCGCCGCGGGCGCGTCGACGGCCACGCTGTGGGTGCTCACCGCTGAGAACAGCTACAACCAGCCCAACGGAAGCGTCACGGCCACTCCCGTGGACGGCGACGGGTACAGGACCCCCGCCGAGAATGAGGACGGCTACAGCGCCACCGTCACGATTTTCGACGACGACGGCCTGCCCCGGGTCTCCATCACCGCCGCGACCGATGCCGTGGACGAGGGCGAGGACGTGGTCTTCACCCTCACCCGCTCCGGAAACACCACCAGGGGCCTCAAGGTGGAGTTGGACCTGGAGGGCCTGCTCAAGCACGCCACCACGGAGACCAAGGCGCTCATGCCGCGGGAAGTCGATCTAGGCGCAGGACTAGTTGAGGGTGCTCCCCAACGGGTGAGACTACAGACCATGCACCGGGGAGACTGGGCGGTGGACTTTGCTCCGGGCAGCGACACCGCCACGCTGACGCTGACCACGGTGGCGGACCAGGTCCCGGAGGGCGACGGCTACTTCAAGGTGGACATTCAGCAGAAGACCACGGCCATCACCTACTACACGCGGGAACCCAGCAGCGCCACCGTCACCGTCCGCGACAACGACACCATGACCCTGACCCTGGAGGTCGTCGACCCGCCGGAGGAGGTCGAGGGCCGCCCGTACACCTATGAAGTGACCGAGTATGAACCGCAGGTCTACCGGGTTACCCGCACCGGCGACACCACGCATCGGGTCTCCTACCGATACCGTTGGTACCGAGATCCGGGTCTCGGACCAGGAGGGATTCTTGACAAAGAGCGAATAAGCACGGGCGCCACCGCTGAAATAGAAACTGATGCCTCATTCTTCTCGCTATACGGAATTCCAGAGGATTCGGCGACTTTCACCAGGAGGAGCAGGGTGACCGGCGTTGCCCCCGGCGGCGGTGAGCAGTACGTGGAGCTGCTGCCGGGCCCCGTCTGCGACTACTGCCCCCGCTACGAGGTGGGCACGCCCAGCGCCTTCCGCATCCTGATTGCCAACCGCTCCGCCGGCGTGTCCATCGAGGCCGACGCCGCCAGCGTGGAGGAGGGCGGCAGCGTCACCTACACCCTCACCCGCATCTGGGTAGATCGCCTCTTGCGGTACTCCGGGACCCACGTGGACCTGCACTTCGACGACCCGGGCGGCGTCATCTCCGGCACGCCGCCCCGCACCGTGGTCATCCCCAGGGGCGAGACCACCGCCACCTTCACCCTCACCATGGCGGACGACGACGAGGACGGGCCGGACCGGCGCCTGGTCGTCTCGGTTGCCGCCCCGGTGGACCCCGGCCCGGAATACACGGGCGACTTCGAGGCCGTGGCGCCCCACACAGCCACCGTCACCGTCACCGACAACGACGACCCGCCGCTGCCCACGGTGACCGTCGCCGAGCGCAAAGGGCGGACGTGGGTCTCGGAAGCGGCTGGAGAGATCGAGTTCGTCGTCGCCCGGTCCGGCGGCAGCGGAGCGCTCGTGGTGCACCTGGACGTGGCGCGCCTGGGCGACTTCTTCCCGTCCACCCCCGCCGTGCCGTCGTCGGTGACCATAGAGGCGGGGAAGAAACAGAAGATTCTCAGGATTCCCGTCGTCGACGACGCCGTGGTTGAGCCTTCGGGCTCGGTCACCGTCTCCATCGAGGCGCGCTCCTCCTACGTCCGGGGCGACCCCTCCAGTGCCAGGGTGGACGTGCTCGACAACGAGGCATACTTCGTCATTGCAGACGCCACCGTGGAGGAGGGCGACGACGACGGCCATGGCAACCCCGTCGACAGCGTCGACGTCACCGTGACCTTCGTCGGCCAGTCGGTGGCGGGCAGCTTGGCCTCGGTGGACTGGGCCACCCAGGACGGGACCGCGGAGGCCAACGCCGACTACACCGCCAAAAGCGGCACCGTGGAAGTCGCGGCGGGGACGTGCAAAGTTCCGCCGGGTATTCCTACGTGCACGTACAAGATCACGGTCCCCATCATCGACGACAGCGTTGACGAGGCGGACGAGACGTTCAAGATCGTCCTCTCCAATCCAGACAATGCCAACGCGCTGCCCTACGGCACCGTCACCATCACGGACGACGACGACGCAACCGCCACCGTGTCCGTCGAAGCGGTGGAGGAGAGCGACGTGCCGGAGAGCGCCGAATACGTCGAGTTCCTTCTCACCCTGTCGGAGGACAGCCAGAACACGGTGGAGGTGGACTGGAGGACCAGTGTTACCGGCGGCGACAACGCGGCCACGGCCGGCCAGGACTACACCGCCACCAAAGGCACGGCCGTCTTCCTCCGCGGCACCACGGAGCAGCGCATCCGCGTAGCCATCCGCGACGATGACATCGACGAGGACTCCGAAACGCTCGCCGTCCAACTGACGGCCGCACGGAACGCCGAACGCTCGCGGAACAGAGACGCATACGGCTGGATCCGGGACGACGACGTGCGGGGCGTCACCGCCGCGCCCGCGACGCTGTCCATCGCCGAGGGCAGTACGGGCGACTACACGCTGGTGCTGGACAGCCGCCCCACCGACGACGTGACCGTGGCGGTCATCGTCCCGGCGGACTCGGACCTGTCCGCCGCGCCGTCCACGCTGACGTTCACGCCGTACGACTGGGACCAGCCGCAGACCGTCACCCTGACCGCCGCGGCCGACGCCGACGACGTTGCCGACGCACCGGTGGACATCACCCACTCCGCCAGCGGCGGCGACTACGGCCCCGCGCCAACGGACTCGGTCACCGTGACCATCACCGGCGACGCGGGCGCGACCCTGTCCGTCGCCGACGCCGAGGCGCCGGAGGGTGCAGGCGCAATCGTCTTCACCGTGACGCTGACGGGCAGACCATCGTCCCAGGTCACCGTGGCCTATGCCACGTCCAACGGCACGGCCACGGCGGGCCAGGACTACACCAGCACAAGCGGCACGCTGACCTTCTCCGCGGGCAGTGCCGGGACCCGGACTGTGCGGGTGCCCGTCACGGACGACAGCGACGGAGAGGAGGACGAGACCTTCACCCTGACCCTCAGCGGCGAGACGAACGCGACCCTGGCGGTGGCAACGGCCACGGGGACCATTCTCGACGACGATGCGGGCTTCGCCGTGACGGGGGAGCGGGTCGCGGAGACCGCCGGGGAGATCGTCTTCACCGTGACGCGGCAGGGCAGCACCAGCGATCCGGCGTCCGTGTCGTACGCCACCCGGGACGGCACGGCCCTGGCAGGTTCCGACTACACCGCCCGTACCGGCAGGATCACCTTCGCTCGCGGGGAAAGCTCCAAGACCGTCTCCGTCCCGGTGACCAACGACCTGCTGGACGAGCCGGACGAGGAGACCTTCACCTTCAGGCTGAGCGGGCCCGCCGGGACCGTCATCGCCGCCGGCAAGGGCACGGCCGCGGGCGTCATCGTCGACGACGACCGCACGCCCAGGCTCTTCTTCGAGTTCCTCCTCCAGTCTGCGGAAGAGTCCGCGGGCCCCATTTCGTTCACGGTGAAGCTGAGCGCGGCCAGCGGCCGGCGGGTGGAGGTGGACTACACCACCCGGGAAACGCCGGGTCAGGCCAAGGCCGGCAGCGACTTCACGGCCGTTGACGGCACGCTGGTGTTCGCACCCGGGGAGACGGAGAAGACCATCACCGTCCAGCTCGTGGACGACGACGTGGCGGAAAGCGTTGAGACTTTCGGCCTGGTGCTGCACGATGCGGTCAACGCCTCCATCTCCAGCGGAGAGGCGGGCGCCATCATCAGCGACAAAGACCTGTACAACGTCACCGTCACCGCCCGCGAGGAAAAGGTGTCCGAGGGCAGCGCCCTGGTCTTCGACGTCTGGCGCGACGGCGATACCAGCCGTGAGCTCGTAGTCACGCTGGGCCGCACTGTTGAACAGGTGGATGACCCCTGCGACCCGGAGGAGGCAAGCAGCTGCGAGCGGGACGACGTAACGGTGACCTTCAAAGGGGCCGGATTCAACGATGGGGAGCCGGGACAATCCAGGGTCGCCTATCGCTGGAAGTCCCAGGTGGACCCTTCCGCCGGTGCAGGCAAGGGCTTTGCCTACACGGTCACGGTCAAGGCGGACTCCCGGGAACCGGCCCAGTACCGGCCGGGCACGCCCGCCAGCGCCTCCACGGCGGTGGCCAGCACCGGCGTCCTAATGGTGCTGTCCCACGAGAAGATGGACCCTTTGTGGGCCCAGGACGGGGATGAGGTATCGGTCAAGTGGACCGTCATCAACCTGAGCAACACCGCTGCCACGGACGTCAAGGTGAAGACCGACCGCACGGAGGGCACCCACGACTGCGCCGCGTCCCTCCCGGGACCATCTGACGACGACCAATACAGCAGCTGTACCGTCACGGTGACTTACGCCGCCACTGCGGCGGACGTCACCGCCGGGAAGCTCACGATCAATGCCAGCGTCACCAAGACCGCGGGCGCCGAATCCAATGCGGTCCAGGTGGTCTTCCCCCAGGGAGACGGGCATACGCTGGCCGTCCGAAACTCGGTGCCGGCTGACGAGTACAGCAATCGCTCAGCCTTGTTCTTCAAGGTCTCCATGAATGCCCCGTCCACCGAGACGGTCACCGTTGCGTACGCCACCTCCGACGGCACGGCTACCGGCAACACCGCCGGTGCAACCAGTTGTGGTGGTATCGGCGTCAACTTCGTGAGCGGCTTCGACTACATTCCCGCGAGCGGGACGTTGACCTTCGACCCGGGGGACACCGAGGAGATCGTGCGCGTGCAGGTGTGCGACGACCACAAGCCGGAGGCCAACGAGACCGTCATATTCACCATCAGCAGCCCCTCCGGGGGAACGCTGGACGCCGACCGCAGCGCCGCCGTGGGAATCATCCTGGACAACGACCAGCCGGCGACCAACCCCAGCATCACCTTCGCCATGGTCGGAGGCGACAACGAGGTCGCGGAGAACTCCGGCTACGCCGAGTTCACGCTGACCCTGTCCGGCGGCACTAACGACACGGTGACCGTGGGCTGGGCCGCGACGGCCCTGGCCGCGGACGATGCGAGGGCGGCGGCCACCGTGGGCATGGACTACACCGCCGCGGGCGGCACGGTGACCTTCCCCCCCAGGACCACGGAGCTGCGCATCCGCGTGCCCATCCTCAACGACATGATGGACGAGGACGCCCTGGAGTACCTGCAGGTGGCCCTGTCCGACCCGGTGAACGCGACGATCACGGCGCCCAGCACGATAGACCTGGCCATCCGCGACGACGACAAGCGCGGCGTGACCGTCTTCCCAAACGAGATGTCCCTGGACGAGGGTGACAGCGGCACATACAGCGTGTCGTTGAACTCGCAGCCGGCGGAGGCGGAAGGCGTGACCGTTGCGGTCAGCCTCCAGTCGAACGGGGGAGTGTCGGTCGCGCCGGCCTCTCTTACCTTCACGCAGGACAACTGGCGCAATGCCCAGGTGGTCACGGTCACCGGCGAAGTCGACGACGACTCCACCAACAGCCCGTATGTCATCGTCACCAATAGGCCCAGCGGCAGCGACTACGACGGTATGCACCCCGCCGTGGTGCAAGTGACCGTACTCGACAGACCCGTCCTCATGGTCGCCGACAAGACCGTGGCGGAGAACGCGGGCTCGGTGACGGTTGAGGTCACGCTGGACCGCACCTCGAACAACCAAGCAATCACGGTGGACTGGAAGACGGTGGACGGGACCGCCAAGGCCGGCAGGGACTACACTCCCGCCGCCGGCACGCTCACCTTTGCCGCGGATGACGCGAGCGAGACCATCAGCGTGACCATCACCGACGACTCGCTGGACGAGGACGCGGAGACGTTCTCCATCGCGCTGAGCAATCCGTCCGGAAACGTCGGCACCGGCGGCCCCGGAACGGTCACCATCACGGACAACGACAACCCGCCGACCGTGACCATCGCGGAGGTCGGGAAGAGCAGTGAGGACTCCGGCGAGGGCCGGTTCCGCGTGAGACTTTCCGACGCCTCGGGGCGGCAGGTGACGGTGGAGTGGCTCACGACGGATTTCGGCACGGCCACTGCCAACGCGGACTACGTCAAGGCCCGCGGCACGCTGACCTTCGAGCCCGGAGAGCAGCAGCAGGACTTCACCGTCGTCATCGTCGACGACGCCATCGTGGAGGAACGGGAGATCTACCGGGTCAAGCTCCGCAATCCCGTCAACGCGACGCTCCACACGCCCCCTCGCGTCGATGCCGAGATCATCGACAACGACACACCGGGCGTGCTGGTCCAACCCACGGCCGTGGACATGCTGGAAGGCGGCACGGGCGAGTACACCCTGCGGCTCAAGACTCTGCCCACGGCGGACGTGACCATCACGGTCACCGTACCCGCAAACACCGACCTGACGGCTAGCCCAACGTCCCTCACCTTCACCTCGAGCAACTGGGACCAGCCGCAGACCGTCACGCTGACCGCGGCCGAGGACGCCGACCTCGCCGACGACGAGGTGTCGCTCACCCACGCGGCCAGCGGCGGTGGGTACGGCAACGTGTCCGTGGACGGCGTGACCGCGACCATAGTCGATAACGACTTCCCCACGCTGAGCATCGCCGACGGCGAGGCCGACGAGGACGACGGCAGCATCGAGTTCACGGTGACCCTGAGCCAGGCCGGGGGAAAGGACATTGCGGTGTCCTGGTCCACAACGGACGGCACCGCCTCGGGAGGGACCGACTACTCTGCCGTGACCGCAGGCAGCCTGACCATCCCCGCCGGAGACACCACCGCCACACTTACGGTGACGGTCCTGGACGACGGGGTGGTCGAGCCCGACGAGACGTTCACGGTAACCCTGGCCGATCCGGTGAACGCGACCCTGGCCGATGCCACGGCCACCGGGACGATAAACAACGACGATGAAATCGCCGTCACCGTGGAGCCGACTGCCCTGACCATCGGAGAGGGTGGGTCAGACCTGTACCGGGTATCCATCGGCTCCCAGCCCACGGGCGGCGACGTGACCGTTGTCGTGACCGTCCCGTCGGACACCGACGTCTCCGCGGGGCCCACCACGTTGACCTTCACCGCCGGCAACTGGAGATGGCCCCAATACGTGGTCGTGAATACACTCTCCGACGACGACGCGGTGGCGGACGCGCCTGTGACACTGACACATGCCGTGAGCGGCGGCGGTTACGGCAGCGTTACGGCGTCCGCGGTCACCGTGACCATCACCGAGGAGAACGAGCGTGGCGTCGATGTGTCGCCGACCACGCTGAGCCTCGACGAGGGCGAAAGTGGGGTCTACAGCGTTGTGCTGCGGTCCCAGCCAACGGCGAACGTGACCGTCACGATCACCGTGCCGGCGGACGCCGGCGCCACGGTGGACAAGACCAGTCTTACCTTCACTTCAGATAACTGGGACGACGCCCAGGAGGTGGAGGTGTCCGCGACCGAGGACGATGACGCGAGCTCCCCTGAGCCCTTCACCATTACCCACGCGGTCAGCGGTGGTGACTATGCCTCCGAGTCGGCGGACAGCGTGACGGTCACCGTTGATGACACAACGGTGACGATGCTGGTGTTCCAGGGGTCGGACATACTCACTGAAGGCGTGAAGGCCGCCGAGAGTGCGGGGACCATGGCCTTTGTGGTGTCGCTGCAAATAGAGTCCGGGGAGACTGTGACCGTCAACTACTCCACGTCGAATGGCACCGCTACGGCGGGCAGCGACTACACCCGAACAGCCGGCAGACTCACCTTCTCGGCCGGCGAGACCACCAAGACCATCAGCGTACCCGTCCTCAACGACCGCGTCGATGAGGACGACGAGACCTTCACGCTGACGCTGAGCAACGCCGTCAACGCGGACCTGAGCGGCGGCGAGTCGTCTCTGTCCGTAGAAGGGACCATCGAGGACGACGACGAGCGGGGGCTGGTGCTCAGCTCCGACACAATCGGCGTGCCGGAAGGCGAACGCAGGACCTACACGGTTGTCCTTAAATCGCAGCCCACTCAAAGCGTGCATGTGACGTTGGAGGTGCCTCCAGGCGCCGAATTCTCAGTGAATACCAGGAAGCTTGCCTTTACCCCAAGCAACTGGAACACTCCGCAAAACGTGATAGTGAACGCCTACCAGGACAGGGACGCGCAGCCGGACCCGAAGGCGGCGATTGAGCATACTGCCGTGGGCGGCGACTATGGAAACCCGCGACGCAGCAACGAATTTCCGAACGTCACCGCGTCGATGGACGTGATTGTCTTGGAAGACGATGAGCCTACCGTTACATTGTCGCTGGACCCGGACACCATCTCCGAGGACGGCGGTGTGGCCACGGTGACGGCGTCCCTGAGCGAGCAGTCCAGCGCCGAGACCACCATAGTCGTGTCCATTGACCCGACGGACACGAGCACGCTCGGCTCCAACACGACGCTGACCATCGCGGCGAACCAGACCACGAGCACCGGAGAGGTCACCATCACCGCGGTGAACGACTCGGCCTACGCCGGGGACCGGCAGGTGACGGTGAGCGGTTCCGCGGAGAACACCGCCGGTGTGGGGGGCCCGGACGACGTGACGCTGACGATCGCTGAGGACGACGACCTGCCCCAGGTCACGCTGGTCCTCACGCCTGCGACCATCAGCGAGAGCGGATCGGCCAACGCCAGCACGGTGACCGCGACGCTGAGCGAGCAGTCCACCGCGGCAACCACCGTCACCGTGTCCATCGATCCCACCGACACCAGCACGCTGAGCTCCAACACGACCCTCACCATCGCCAAGGGGACTACGTCCAGCACGGGCGAGGTGACCATCACCGCCACCGACGACTCGACCTACACCGGCAACCGGGAGGTGACGGTGAGCGGGTCTGCGGAGAACACCGCCGGGGTGGACGGCCCGGACGACGTGACCCTGACCATCACGGACGACGATGCCAAGCCGGTGGTGACCCTGGCCCTGGACTCGGACAGCATATCGGAGAACGCCGGCGTGGCCACGGTGACCGCCAGCCTGGACAAGCAGTCCACCGCGGCAACCACCGTCACGGTGTCCATCGATCCCACCGACACCAGCACGCTGAGCTCCAACACGACCCTCACCATCGCCAAGGGGACTACGTCCAGCACGGGCGAGGTGACCATCACCGCCACCGACGACTCGGCCTACACGGGGAACCGGGAGGTGACGGTGAGCGGGTCTGCGGAGAACACCGCCGGGGTGGACGGCCCGGACGACGTGACCCTGACCATCACGGACGACGATGCCAAGCCGGTGGTGACCCTGGCCCTGGACCCGGACAGCATATCGGAGAACGCCGGCGTGGCCACGGTGACCGCCAGCCTGGACAAGCAGTCCACCGCGGCAACCACCGTCACCGTGTCCATCGATCCCACCGACACCAGCACGCTGAGCTCCAACGTGACGCTCACCATCGCCAAGGGAGAGACGGCAAGCACGGGCGAGGTGACGATCACCGCCACCGACGACTCGGCCTACACGGGGAACCGGGAGGTGACGGTGAGCGGGTCTGCGGAGAACACCGCCGGGGTGGACGGCCCGGACGACGTGACCCTGACCATCACGGACGACGATGCCAAGCCGGTGGTGACCCTGGCCCTGGACCCGGACAGCATATCGGAGAACGCCGGCGTGGCCACGGTGACCGCCAGCCTGGACAAGCAGTCCACCGCGGCAACCACCGTCACGGTGTCCATCGATCCCACCGACACCAGCACGCTGAGCTCCAACGTGACGCTCACCATCGCCAAGGGAGAGACGGCAAGCACGGGCGAGGTGACGATCACCGCCACCGACGACTCGGCCTACACGGGGAACCGGGAGGTGACGGTGAGCGGGTCTGCGGAGAACACCGCCGGGGTGGACGGCCCGGACGACGTGACCCTGACCATCACGGACGACGATGCCAAGCCGGTGGTGACCCTGGCCCTGGACCCGGACAGCATATCGGAGAACGCCGGCGTGGCCACGGTGACCGCCAGCCTGGACAAGCAGTCCACCGCGGCAACCACCGTCACGGTGTCCATCGATCCCACCGACACCAGCACGCTGAGCTCCAACGTGACGCTCACCATCGCCAAGGGAGAGACGGCAAGCACGGGCGAGGTGACGATCACCGCCACCGACGACTCGGCCTACACGGGGAACCGGGAGGTGACGGTGAGCGGGTCTGCGGAGAACACCGCCGGGGTGGACGGCCCGGACGACGTGACCCTGACCATCACGGACGACGAGGTTCGCGCAGTGACGGTGAGCTTCGACCCTCGGCCCTGGACACCGGACAGCATGAGGGAGGCAGCGCCACCGTGGCCACGGTGACCCTGAGCGTGGCCCCGGCCGGTGAGCGCCACCAAAGTGGCAACGGACCGCTCACGGACCAGCAAGGGCGGCGCGTCGCCGAGAACGTGACGGCCATCGTGGAGAGACCACGGTGACCGCCACTCGGCCTGGACAAGCAGCGGGTCTGCGGACCGGGGTGGACGGCAACCACACGTCGACGGTGTCCCCGGACAGCATCGAGAACGCCCCACCCGCCAGCACCAGCGGCAACCACCGTCACGGTGAGCTCCAACGTGACGCTCACCATCGCCAAGGGAGAGACGGCAAGCACGGGCGAGGTGACGATCACCGCCACCGACGACTCGGCCTACACGGGGAACCGGGAGGTGACGGCGCCAGCGGGTCTGCGGAAGACCTTCACGGGGTCGCCGGCACCGCGACGACGTGCCATGACGACGAAAGCCACCGGTGGTGACCCTGGCCTTCGGCCCGGACTGCCCACGGAGAGGCCGGGACCACGGTCGACCAGCACAGACACCGACAGTCCACGTGCCGGCAACCACCGTCACGGTTCCATCGAGTCCCACCGACACCAGCGGACGGCTGCAGCTCCAACGTGACGGTCACCATCGCCAAGCGTGACGGCGACGGGCGAGGTGGTCGATCACCGCCACCGACGACTCGGCCTACACGGGGAACCGGGAGGTGACGGCCGACTGGGGTCCCGGCCCTCACCTTCGGCTGGGATGCCAAGACCGGTCCCTGCCCGGACAGAACGCCTTCGGCCGCCGGGCAGTGGACCAGCACGGTGTCGATCCCGACGACGACGTGACCCGGCGGTGACGGTGACCATCGAGAGCGCGACGTACACGGCGGCGGAGGGAGGCAGCGCCACCGTAAAGGTGAGGTCACCCTACAGCGTGGCCCCCGAGCGCGGTGGTGTACCCATAACAAAGACCAACAAGGGCGGCGCGTCGTCACGGCCGACTACTCCAAGCCGGTGTCCCGGCGAGCCTGGACCTTCGGAGCATATCGGAGAACGCCGGCGTGGCCACGGTGACCGCCACGGCTGGACAACGTGGACGACGACGACGAGCGTAGTCCATCGGATCGCTCACCGACACCGCTCTCCAACGTGACGCTCACCAACCAAGCACGGGCGTCGATCACCGCCACCGACGACTCGGCCTCACGGTCAGCTTCGAGGAGTCAGCCTACACCGCAGCGGAGGGCGGCCACCGTCAAGGTCACCCTCAGCGTTGCCCCCGACGCCAGGTGGTCATACCGCTCACGAAGACCAACAAGGGCGGCGCGTCGTCCGCCGACTACTCCGGCGTCCCGGCAAACCTCACCTTCGGCGCCACCGACACCGAGAAGACCTTCACCTTCGCTCGCCACCGCGGACGACGAGGACGGCGACGAAAGCGTAGCCCTGGCCTTCGGCTCGCTGCCCACGGGAGTTGACCGCCGGGACCACCTCGACCAGCACGGTGTCGATCACCGACGACGACGTGCGGCCAGTGACCGTCAGTTTCGAGAGCGCGACCTACACCGCGGCGAGGGAGGCAGCGCCACCGTAAAGGTCACCCTGAGCGTGGCCCCCGAGCGCCAGGTGGTCGTACCCATAACAAAGACCAACAAGGGCGGCGCGTCGTCGGCCGACTACTCGGGTGTCCCGGCGAACCTGACCTTCGGCGCCTCCGACACCGAGAAGACGTTCACCTTCGCTGCGACCGCGGACAACGTGGACGACGACGACGAGAGCGTAGCCCTCGCCTTCGGCTCGCTCCCCACGGGCGTCTCCGCCGGGACCACGTCCACCAGCACCGTGTCGATCACCGACGACGACGTGCCGGCGGTGAAGGTGAACTTCGAGAGCGCGACGTACACGGCGGCGGAGGGAGGCAGCGCCACCGTGAAGGTCACCCTGAGCGTGGCCCCCGAGCGCAGGTGGTCGTACCGCTCACGAAGACCAACAAGGGCGGCGCGTCGTCCGCCGACTACTCCGGCGTCCCGGCGAACCTGACCTTCGGCGCCACCGACACCGCGAAGACCTTCACCTTCTCCGCGACGGCGGACGACGTGGACGACGACGACGAGAGCGTAGCCCTCGCCTTCGGCTCGCTCCCCACGGGCGTCTCCGCCGGGACTACGTCCACCAGCACCGTGTCGATCACCGACGACGACGTGCCGGCGGTGAAGGTGAACTTCGAGAGCGCGACGTACACGGCGGCGGAGGGCGGCAGCGCCACCGTGAAGGTCACCCTGAGCGTGGCCCCCGAGCGCCAGGTGGTCGTACCGCTCACGAAGACCAACAAGGGCGGCGCATCGTCGGCCGACTACTCGGGTGTCCCGGCGAACCTGACCTTCGGAGCAACTGACACCGCAAAGACGTTCACCTTCTCCGCCACGGCGGACGACGTGGACGACGACGGGGAGTCGGTCGTGTTGGCCTTCGGCACGCTGCCCACGGGAGTTTCCGCCGGGACCACCTCGACCAGCACGGTGTCGATCACCGACGACGACGTGCCGGCGGTGAAGGTGAACTTCGAGAGCGCGACGTACACGGCGGCGGAGGGCGGCAGCGCCACCGTGAAGGTCACCCTGAGCGTGGCCCCCGAGCGCCAGGTGGTCGTACCCATAACAAAGACCAACAAGGGCGGCGCGTCGTCGGCCGACTACTCGGGTGTCCCGGCGAACCTGACCTTCGGAGCAACTGACACCGCAAAGACGTTCACCTTCTCCGCCACGGCCGACGACGTGGACGACGACGGGGAGTCGGTCGTGTTGGCCTTCGGCACGCTGCCCACGGGAGTTTCCGCCGGGACCACCTCGACCAGCACGGTGTCGATCACCGACGACGACGTGCCGGCGGTGAAGGTGAACTTCGAGAGCGCGACGTACACGGCGGCGGAGGGCGGCAGCGCCACCGTGAAGGTGACCCTGAGCGTGGCCCCCGAGCGGCAGGTGGTCGTACCGCTCACGAAGACCAACAAGGGCGGCGCGTCGTCCGCCGACTACTCCGGCGTCCCGGCAAACCTCACCTTCGGCGCCACCGACACCGCGAAGACATTCACCTTCTCCGCGACGGCCGACGACGTGGACGACGACGACGAGAGCGTAGCCCTCGCCTTCGGCTCGCTCCCCACGGGCGTCTCCGCCGGGACTACGTCCACCAGCACCGTGTCGATCACCGACGACGACGTGCCGGCGGTGAAGGTGAACTTCGAGAGCGCGACGTACACGGCGGCGGAGGGCGGCAGCGCCACTGTGAAGGTGACCCTCAGCGTAGCCCCCGAGCGCCAGGTGGTCATACCGCTCACGAAGACCAACCAGGGCGGCGCGTCGTCAGCGGACTACTCCGGCGTCCCATCGAACCTCACCTTCGGAGCTTCCGACACCGAAAAGTCCTTCACCTTCTCCGCCACGGCAGACAACGTTGACGACGACGATGAGAGCGTAGCCCTGGCCTTCGGCTCGCTGCCCACCGGAGTGAGCGCCGGGACGACCTCGACCAGCACGGTATCGATCACAGACGACGATGTGCCCTCCGTGACGGTGAGCTTCGAGCAGTCGGCCTACACCGCGGCGGAGGGCGGCAGCGCCACCGTGAAGGTCACCCTAAGCCCAGCCCCCGAGCGCCAGGTGGTCGTACCGCTCACGAAGACCAACCAGGGCGGCGCGTCGTCAGCGGACTACTCCGGCGTCCCGTCGACCCTGACCTTCGGAGCTTCCGACACCGAAAAGTCCTTCACCTTCTCCGCCACGGCAGACAACGTTGACGACGACGATGAGAGCGTAGCCCTGGCCTTCGGCTCGCTGCCCACCGGAGTGAGCGCCGGGACGACCTCGACCAGCACGGTATCGATCACAGACGACGATGTGCCCTCCGTGACGGTGAGCTTCGAGCAGTCGGCCTACACCGCGGCGGAGGGCGGCAGCGCCACCGTGAAGGTCACCCTAAGCCCAGCCCCCGAGCGCCAGGTGGTCGTACCGCTCACGAAGACCAACCAGGGCGGCGCGTCGTCAGCGGACTACTCCGGCGTCCCGTCGACCCTGACCTTCGGCGCTTCCGACACCGAAAAGTCCTTCACCTTCTCCGCCACGGCGGACGACGTGGACGACGATGACGAGAGTGTCCTTATGTCGTTCGGCGCCCTGCCCACGGGAGTTTCTGCCGGCACAACTCCCACCAGCACGGTGTCGATCGCCGATGACGACGTGCCGGCGGTGACGGTGAGCTTCGAGCATGCTTCCTACAGCGTGATAGAGGGCGACACAGTGGACGTGAAGGTGACCCTCAGCGCAGCCCCAGAGCGCCAGGTCGTCGTGCCCATCGCCACGACCAACCAGGACGGCGCATCGGCGGCGGACTACTCCGGGGTCCCGTCGAGCCTGACCTTCGGCGCCTCCGACACCGAGAAGACCTTCTCCTTCTCCGCGACGGAAGACTCGGTGCAGGATCCCGGGGAGAGCGTGGACCTCAGCCTCGGCGTCCTGCCCACGAGAATCTCTGCAGGCACGACGTCCACCAGCACGGTGTCGATCACCGACGTGTTCGTCCTCCCCCAAAGAGACGCAGAGCCCCAGGTGACCCTGGTGCTGACGCCTGCGACGATAAACAAGACCGGCAGCGGGAACTCCAGTACGGTGACGGCGATGCTGAGCGCAATCTCCAGCGCAGTCACGACGGTCGTCGTCTCGGTGGATCCGACGGACACGACGACGCTGAGCGCGAACAGGACCCTGACCATCGCGGCGGGAAAGACTGCCAGCACGGGCGAGGTGACCATCACCGCGTTGGATCACGATGCCGGTCACGGCCCATGCTCCGTCACAGTCAGCGGGTCGGCCAACAACAACGCGGGCGTGGACGGCCCCGAGGACACAACGCTGACCATCACCGACGGCAATGGACCGAATCCGCACAAGCCGGCCAATTTCCGAGTGACCAGTGAGAAAGGCAAGACCACGTTCCACTGGGACCAGGTCGGCATACCCTGCGCGGCTGAAAGGCTCAGGTACGATATCCTCGTGCGAGAGCCAGGCGGCTCCGAGGGCGACTGGGAATTCACGATACATACGGACTATATGGAAGAGTCCACTGATGATGATCAGAGTCCGTTGACGTGGCAGAGACTGCCGGTCGGCGGAACTTACGAATTCGCCATACAAGCGGTGGCCGTTACTCCTGACGGAAGTCCTCTTCTGAGCGGCCTCGTCGATCCGGTCACACTCACCGTGCGCGGACCGAACCTGCCCTGGGACGTCAAGGCGCGGCGAACCGATAACGGTGTGGAGGGCCCCGTCGAGCTGACCTGGGAGCGGCCCCTGCTGTACTCCAACAGGCCGTTCTATGAGCCGGCGATACCCATCGCAGACCCAGACGCCGTGGACACGACCGTGTACGAGTACATCATCTTCAGAGCCGACAAACCCGAGGATGACGGCGACATGAATACGCCGCCCGATCACGGAGCCACCTACAGCCAGATTGCCATCGTGGGCGACGTAACAACTTACATCGACGAAACCGTCGCCGAGACCGGTAGCTACTTCTACCGGGTGCAGGCCCGCAGCACGGACGGGACTTCGGACCGCTCCGGGTATGCCTTCGCCTACGGCTTACCCGGGTCCGATGACGGCGACACCGGGCAGCGAGAGTCGACGGATGAGTCCAACAGTCCGCCCTCCTTCGGCAGTTCGACCTACAGCTTCTCCATCGCCGAGGACGCGGCCACCGGCGACGCCGTGGGCACGGTCTCGGCCACCGACGCCGACAGCGACGGCATCACCTACACCATCGAGGCCGGCAGCGGCGACGGCAAGTTCGCCATCGACGGGAGCACGGGCGCCATCACCACGGCGGGCGCGCTGGACCACGAGACCACGCCCTCCTACACGCTGACCGTGCAGGCCGACGACGGCGAGGGAGGCACCGACACCGCCACGGTGAACGTCACCGTGACCGAGGTGGATGAGCCCAGCACGAACCCGCTTACCGGCTTCACGCTGGTGGACGCCTCGGACCAGAGCGTGCTGGCATCGCTCACCAGCGGGGCCAGCGTGGCGCTGGCCGACCCCAACGGCGGCAGCTACGGCATCCGCGCCAACGTCGACTCGACGGCCTCGGTCGGCAGCGTGCGGCTGGTGTTGAGCGGCGCCAAGACCGTCACCAGGACTGAAAGCGCCGCCCCCTACTCGCTGTACGGCGACTCATACGAGGGCGCAGCGTCGGACCTGTACGGCGAGTCGCTGCCGGCGGGCAGCTACACCCTGACGGCCACGGCCTACTCGGAGCGGGCCGGAGGCGGCGACGAACTGGGCGCGCTGGAGGTGTCGTTCACAATAACTGCGGGCAATTAGGCGCCGGACGGAGCGCGGCCCGATGGAGACTACTACATCCGCTTCGGCCTGGAGACGCCGTAGCTCAAGGACGCAGCCTTGAAGCGAACGAAACTCACATGCATGGACCTCGGGCGGGGACCGAGAGGTATTCACCCATACGGGCCTCTCTTCTCGAGGAGTCCGCGAACGAGAGAGCCATACGTGGACCAGCCCGATGCCGAGACAACGCACTCATTACAACCGAGCGACCGGCGTCCCGCCCGACGACTTCGCGCAACGCCTGGAGTGGTTCAAGCATGCCTCCGGCCTGACATGGGCGGAAGTCGCGCGGCGTCTCAGGGTCGCGCCCATCACCATAAGGCGCTGGCGGAGGCATGGGGTGCGGCCCAATTACCGGCAACTGAGGGCGCTTCATGATCTGGCCGACAGCCTGGGACTGGGCCACCTGTTCACCGACTAGGTAGGCGAGACGCCAACATGCATGCCGCAACAGAGATGAACGGAGCAATGAGAAAACATCGAACAGAGTCAGGAAGTCGAGAGGGTATGGCGGGCCCGGAGCGAGGCATGAGACGGATCCACATTCCGTCGCGTGCCGAGAAACATACGACCTGTACTAGGCGGAGTCCGGCCTTGAATGGCTGGAGACTGCCAATGCCATCGGTAGCCACCGTAACCCCGTTCGGTGTTGGGGGGAGTCAGGGGACGCCCCAATGCGGAGCGCATGACGAGCCCTGCCTGACTTGGCCGACGAACTGGGCCTCGCCCACTGTTCATTCGAGCAAGTCAGCGTCGTGTCGGGAGCCGGAAGTGCAGAGAGGCCCGCATACAACCATGGGGCGGGGGAGGGCTGTAACCCAACGTGAGCTCGTCTCAGGGCGGCGTCTTCCAAGTCGAACCCGGTTATGACGCGATCACAGCGACTGAGTTGTCATCTGAGCCCGAGGACTTTGCCACGCGGGAATCCCCGTGTCGTGGCGCTGGTCATCGTCATCGCCGGCTTGCTGATTGCGACAATGGTCTCCCATGGTCCGGCAGGCCATCCCGCCTATGCACAGTCGGCCGACTCCTCTATCGAGTACCCGGAGAACGGTACCGGGGTGGTCGGCGTCTTCTACGCCTATGACCAGGACGGGGACGCCATCGAGTGGTCTCTGAGCGGGCGTGACGCCGCCAGCTTCACCATCGATGGCGGCATGCTCAGGTTCAGGGAGCCCCCCAACTATGAGCAGCCGCCGTCTTCGGCGGCGGGCGCGACCCAGGGCGAGAGAAACGTCTACAGGGTGACCATCGAAGCTGGCGGCGGGGCCCACGATGTGGCCGTGACCGTTACGGACGTGGACGAGCCGGGTACGGTCACCATAGACAGGCCGCAGCCGCAGGCCGACCGGCCGCTTGCAGCCATCCTGTCGGACGAGGATGAGGGTGTCACGGCCGAGAGGTGGCAGTGGGCAAGATCCCAAGACGGGACCACCTGGACGGACATAGAGGGAGCGACATTGCCCAGGCGGAGTCCGGCGCCCGCCGACGTCGGCATGTACCTGCGTGCGACGGTCACATACGCTGACAAGTTCGGCTCGGGCAAGACGGTCTCGGCGGGGAGCGACAACCGCGTGGAGGCCAGGACCCTGTCCAATGCCGCTCCATCCTTCGCCGACCAGGACGATGATGAGGACACCCCCTACGTCGACATTGCCCGGTCTGTCGTCGAGAACACGGCTGTGGGCATCACCGTGGGTGGGGCGATCTCGGCGACCGACGCGGACGCCGACTTACTGTATTACGAGCTCCTGGACACGACCGATCTGAGGGATGAGGACGGAGTTACGCGGTTCACCATAGACAGCCTCACCGGTCAGATAAGGGTCGGCAAGGTGTTGGGAGCGGACGCCGGCGAGCGAGAAGACCAGGCGACGACCCTGACCGGCAGTCCCGAGCTGCCCCCAGGTGAAACCGCCGGTCAGGAGAACAACAGCGAGTACGTCCTGCGCGTGAAGGTGTCCGACCCGTCGACTGCCTCCGCCACGGTGAACGTGATCGTGACGGTCACCAACGTGAACGAGCCCCCCGAGTTCGAAAAGGATGTGCCGACCCTGCTGAAAGTAAGCGAGAACCAGGGTCCGCAGGTCGACCCGCTGGTCATCACGTTTGGGTCCGGCGACACTCCGGTGGATGCGGACACCTACGACGTGACCGACCAGGACGCCGATGACACCACCTTTACGTATTCGGTCACGGGTGACGACGGCGAGTTCCTTGAATTCAACAGCTCCAACATCCTGGGCTTCAAAACGGGCCACGAGCCCAACTTCGAAGAGCAGAGCTCGTACTCGATCACCATCGTGGCCCACTCCGGTCTGGCTTCCCGAAGGCTGTCGACCACGCTGGACGTGACCATCGAGGTGGTGGATGCGGAAGACGACGGAGAGGTGCTCCTGTCCCAGCGGGAGCCGCAGGTGGGCACGGAGGTCCAGGCCTGGGTCAGCGACCCCGACGGCGGAGTCCGAATCGAGCAGTGGGTCTGGCATCGGTCCGATGAGATCACGGTGGATGCCAACGGCGAACCATTGAACGTGTGCCATGCCGACCAAGTCACGCCAGGTGTGACTGTCATCGGCGGCTGGGAGCCGATACCCGAAGCCACGTCGCCGGCATACGTTCCGCAGGCGATCGACGCGGGCAGGTGCCTGCGTGCAACGGCCATCTACAGCGACAACATAGGCGACGCGGCCGCGCCTGTGGAGGGGGTGTCGGAAGCCCCCGTACAGGACGACAGTCCCGTCAACGCCGCTCCGCATTTCGTGGACCAGGACATGAGCGCCTCGGGAGAACAGTCCGAGAGGATCAGCCGGAGGGTGGCCGAGAACACCGAGGCCGGGCGGAGCATCGGACCTCCGGTCAGCGCCCATGACGATGACGGCGACCTGCTCATCTACACCCTGGGTGGTGCGGACGCTGCGTTCTTCGGTATATCGAGGAACAGTGGCCAGCTGGTGACGAAGGCTCCTCTGAACTACGAGGTCAGGAGGAGCTACGCGGTCGAGGTGATTGCGACCGACCCTTCGGGCGCCTCGGACAGCATACTGGTGACCATCAACCTGACCGACGAGGACGACCCGGCGCAGATAACCGGGGTCAGCTCCGTGGACTTCGCCGAGAACGGTACAACCCCGGTCGCAACCTTCAGCGCTCATGACGAGGGCGGACATGCCGTCAGGTGGTCCCTGAACGGTCCCGACGAGGACCGCTTCACCATCGACGACAGTGTGCTGCGCTTTCGGGAACCTCCCGACTACGAGGATCCCCGGTCTGTGTTGGCAGGCAACGTGTACAGGGTGACCATCGAGGCAAACGATGGAACACACGATGTGGACGTCACGGTGACGGACGTGGATGAGGCCGGTGAGGTGAGCATCGACAGGCCCCAGCCTCAGGCCGACCGGCCGCTGGGAGCCGAGCTTTCGGACGACGATTCCGGGGTGGCCGCCGTGAGGTGGCAGTGGGCGAGGTCCGGGGACGGGGTCTCATGGACGGACATAGTGGGGGCCACGTCGCCGGGACGCAGCCCGACCGACGACGACGTGGGCATGTACCTGCGGGCATCGGTTACCTATTCGGACAAGTTCGGCTCGGGCAAGAGGGCCTCGGCGGTTAGCGCCAACCGGGTGGAGGCGACGACCCTCTTCAATACCGCTCCATCCTTTGCCGATCAGGACGAGGATGAAGGCACGCCCTACATCGAGGTCTCCCGGTCCGTCGCCGAGAACGCGCCCGTGGGCGCTCCCATAGGCGAGCCGCTCGCGGCGACCGACGCTGACGAGGACATCCTGTTCTACGAACTGCTGGACACTCCCGACCTGGAGGATGAAGTGGGTCACCTGCGGTTCACCATCGACAGTCTCACCGGTCAGATAAGGGTCGGCGAGGAGCTCGGCGCAGACGCCGGGGAGCGTCAGGACGAGGCGACGGTTCTCACCGGCGCCCCGGCGCTGCCTGGCGACGAGGATGCCGATGACGCCGGCAACAGCGAGTACGTACTTCGTGTGAGGGTGTCCGATCCATCCACCGCCTCGGCCACGGTGAATGTGATTGTCACCGTTGCCGACGTGAACGAACCGCCGCGGTTCGAAGAAGACGCACCTGCGGTGCTCAGGGTGGCGGAGAACACCAGCCCGCCGGTCATCACCGTCGGGGACGGCAACACCCGGCTGCGGACCGGCGCCTATGCGGCGACCGATCTGGACAGGACCACCGGCCCCGACGCCTACGACGACACCAACGAGACGTACTCGCTGTCCGGCGCCGACCGCAGCTATTTCGCCGTCGACGGGGCCGGCACTCTGAGCTTCAGGACAGCCCACAGGCCCGACTTCGAAAGGAAGAGCTCCTACTCGATAACCGTCGTTGCCAGCTCCGGCGAGGGCTCACGCAGGCTGACCTCATCCCTGGACGTGAGGGTCAACGTGTTGGATGCGGAGGATGCGGGATCGGTGACTCTGTCCGAGAGGCAGCCGGAGCTGGGCATTGAGATACATGCGATGGTCAGCGATCCCGACGGCGGAGTTATGGTCAACAGGTGGGTGTGGGAGCGGTCCGGCGAGGTCGTGGTGAGCAGGGGCGTGCCGTCGGCCGAGTGCGAGGACGACCCGCGCACGACCGGGGTCCCTGCAGTCGGCGGCTGGACTCCGATTGCAGGGGCCTCGTCGGCGGTCTACGATCCAAGGCCGGCCGACCTGAGCAGGTGTCTACGGGCGACGGCAATCTACGCGGACAACCTGAGCGTCAACGACCAGCGGGCAACGGGAGTGTCGGAGGTCCCGGTGGGAAGACACAGCTCCACCGACCCCGCGCAGCCGGAGGCCGGTTTCGTCAACGCCGCGCCCGTGTTCCCCGACCAGGACCACCTGGCCGAGGGAGACCAGACGGACAGGACGAGCAGGACGGTGGCCGAGAACACGAAGGCCGGACTTAACATAGGCGAGCCGGTGAGCGCCCGTGACGCCGACGGCGACCTGCTCATCTACACCCTGGGCGGCGATGACGCCACTTCCTTCCGCATAGACAGGAAGACCGGGCAGTTGAAGACGAACGCGTCGTTGAACTACGAGGCCAGGAGCAGCTACGAAGTTGTGGTGACCGCCACAGATCCGTTCGGCGCCGCGGCCAGCATAGTGGTGGCCATCACCGTAACCGACGAGGACGACCCCGCGGTGATAACGGTCTTGGACAGGTAGAGGACCGGGCAGGGTCTCTGCGCCCTCATGGTCAACCAGCTTGACGATGATCTGAGATCGCCGTCTAGCAGGTGCCCCTCACGCCTTTATCTCATCGGCTGCCCGACGACGCCCACTCGGAACGGGCCCGCAGAGGCCTGCAGCCCGGCTTCGAACTCCAGGCTCTCGTTGATGCGCAGGCTCGCCTCGCCCAGCCTGGCGAGACCTCTCCCGCAGGCCCGATGCTCCTCGTCCCGCCTGTCGGCATCGTCCATCTTCCCCCGCTCTCGGGCCGGATTCGGGCTCGCGGTGGGTCCGGGCATCACATCAGCGCTCCTGCGCCCATTTTTACATGAAGTGTTACAGAAGAGGGGTTGCTTTTTACGGCCATGTTATATCCCGTGGCTATACTGGGCTGGGTAACTGGGCCAATTGACTTTGGAGATATGGACTTGGCATTCGTCCGAGGCATGGATTCTATGGATAGACCAGCCGGATGGACCATTCCGTCCGCGTCTGCCGCGCGTGAGGCCGTCTCCGCGCCGCGTCCGGCGGCTCTGAAGTTCGCGAGAAGGTACGAGTTTGCCAGTTGATAGACGACAGAGATTCGAGGAGTCGTTGACCAGCGCGGGAACGGCTGCCGTGGTCATGGGAGGGCTGTGATGACCAACGCAAGAAGACCCAGACTATTTAGGGCGGCGGCCATTCTTGTGATAGCGCTGATTCTTGCACTCCTGGCCACTCTGCTGTTGGCAGCCCCGACTGCTCCCCAGGGGGTTTCGGCGCAACAGGGCAGCCCGGACTTGATGGTGACGAAACCGGGTACCGATATAAGGGTTAGGCCCGGGGCGACGTTCACGCTTTCGCCGACGGTGAGGAACATCGGCGACGCGGAATCGTCGGCGACGACTTTGCGCTACTACAGCAGCTACACCGGCAGTGAGGAGTACGGGCAGTCCATTGGCGGACTGGATACGGAGGAGGGCACCGACGCGATCGGTGCCCTCTCGGCGGGAGGCGAGAGCAGCCAGTCCATAGAGCTGACGGCGCCTACGACACTCGGCGACGCCAAAGGCCACTACTCCTACGGCGCTTGCGTGGACAGGGTTGAGGGCGAGCCCGCCACGACGAACAACTGCTCGAATCGCATAGAGGTGAGGGTCACGTTCTGGCCCGAACTGACGATGTCGGCTTCGGCGCCTGCAATGGTAAGACCCGGACGGCAGTTCACGCTGTCGGGGACGTTGGCCAACGAGGGCGACGCGACAGCCAAGAAGGGATCGGGTTCGCCCAAGCTAATCGTCAAATTCTACCGGTCGGAAGATTCGACGATTACGACTTCGGACACGAATATCTCAGGAGCAGGGTTTGATTTCGGCAGAGAAATCGCCGCGGGGAGCTCCAGTACCAATGAAATTGACCTAACAGCGTCTTCAACGCCCGGCACCTACTACTACGGCGCGTGCTTCGTCAACACACTGTTGTTCGAGTGGGACACCACGAACAACTGCTCGGAGGCCGTGGCGGTTACCGTCAAGGGGTATCCGGAGCTGACGATCGGGGGCGGCTACGGATACAGTCCACCGCTTGTGCCGGGTGGGACGTTCACCCTGCACACGCGTCTGGAGAACGAGGGAGACGGCGAAGCCGAGGCCACGACCCTCAGAGCCTACCGGTCCGAGGATATCATGATCACGACGTCGGACACAGAGCTGGCGACGAAGGAAATCGACGCGCACGCGCCGGGAGACATCACGCATCATGAGTTCAACCTGACCGTGCCGGATTCACCAGGCACGTACTACTTCGGCTCGTGCGTGGACGCGGTGACGGATGAGTCGGACACGACCAACAACTGCATGCCGTACGCTGCAACGCTGGTAGTCAATAGCCCGGCCACCGGCGCCCCCACCATCAGCGGAACGGCCCGGGTGGGACAGACCCTCACGGCCGACACGTCCGGCATATCCGACGCCGACGGGCTGGCCAACGTGACCTACAGCTACCAGTGGCTATCCAGCCGAGACACCGAGATCGACGGGGCAACAAGCTCCACCTACACGCTCCAGACAACCGACAGTGGCAAGGTCATCAAGGTACGGGTCACCTTCACCGACGACGCGGGCCATGATGAGTCGCTGACCAGTGCGGCAACGGCCGCCGTTGTGGCGGCAAATACGCCGGCAACCGGCGCCCCCACCATCAGCGGAACGGCCCAGGTGAGCCAGACCCTGACGGCCGACACGTCCGGCATCGCCGATACCAACGGCCTGACGAACGTCAGCTACAGCTACCAGTGGCTTGCCGACGACACCGACATCGACGGGGCGACAAGCTCCACCTACACGGTGCAGTCATCCGACAACGGCAAGGTGATCAAGGTCCGGGTCACCTTCACCGACGATGCCGGCAGCGATGAGTCGCTGACCAGCGCGGGCACGGCTGCGGTGGTGATGGGAGGGCTATAGGGGGTTGGATTGCCAAGCGGGCGGCTGTTCTACTCCGGGTTGATTGCGGCGCTTTTCCTCGTCGCACCAATACTGCTTATCGCTTGCCAAGACAGCGATGCAGGGCTGTCCCGCGCCGAGGTGGAGGAGATAGTCCGCGCCGAGATGGCCGAGGCCCCTGCGCCGCCTACAGCCCAACCGGGACTCAGCTCCACCGACATGGAGGAGGCCATCCGCAGGGCGTTGGAGGGCATGTCGCAGCCGGACTCGGGCCTGTCCAGGAGCGAGGTGGAGGACATTGTCAAAGCCGTACTCGCAGACCTCCCGCAGCCTCAACCGCAGGGCGGCCTCACGTCAGCCGAGGCCGAAAAGATAGCCCGCGGCATCGTGGCTTCCATACCGCCCAAGTCCGCCCCCGCCGACTACACCAAGTTCTTCGTGGACAACGCCATCAGCCGCTACGAGACCCAGGGCCTGGAAGCTACCCTCGCTTACTACAACCGGGAACAGAGCGTAGACGGCCAGTGGTACGTCTTCATCATCGACGAGGACGACACGGTCATCGGCCACTACGAGCCCGACCGCCTCGGTCTGGACCTGAAGGGCTGGGTGGGCACCGACGCCAACGGCTACAACTTTGGGCCGGAGATACTCTCTGCCACGAAAGAGGGCAAGTGGGTGTCCTACGTGTACCGGAACCCGGAGAGCGGCGGCATCGGTGGTAACCTCGCGGACATCGAGTTGAAGAACGTCTGGGTGGCGCAGCACGACGGTCTGCTCTTCGCATCCGGATGGTACATCGACGCTGACGAGTTCACGAGGCAGCTGGTTTCCGTCGCGGTGGACACGTTCCGGGAGGGAGGGCTGGCTGCGACGGTCGCCTACTTCGCCAGTCCGGGGAGCGCCCTGGCCGGACTGGAAGCAGCCATCGACTACTACAATGCCGCCGAGACCGTAGATGGGCAGTGGTTCGCCTTCATAGGTGATCCGGCCGGTAAGGTGGCGGCACACTCGGACCCGTCGAAGATCGGACTGGACATTCAGCAACTGTTCGGTTCTGTGTCCCTCGAGGTCACGCCTGACGGCAATTGGGTCGCAACCGAGTCCCTGCGCGTGTGGCTGGCGGAATACGACGGCTTTGTGTTCGGCTCAGGCTGGCGCCGGGAGTAGTCCGATAGATGAGCGGCGGGTAGTCCTGCCCCCCCCCCGCTTCCGGGCAACAACAGAGGCCCGCACAGATGGATAGGCGGAGTGGGAGGAGCGCCAGCTCCTCGTGCTGACCGCATTGCGGCTGGGGTCGCATACGAGACCGTGGAGGAGCAGAACGCATGGACAAGAAAACGGGACCGGCAACGCAATCGCCGTCCTCCTACGCGGCGCGCCTGTTTGGCGAGGAGGCCGCGGGCAACTACGGCGTAATGGGCCGGTTGATGCAAATCAACCGGCTCCCGGTCGGCGATCTGGGGCTGCTCACAGTCGGTTTCCGCATCACGGACCGGCCCGACGAGAAATGGACCCGGCGCTTCAACCGGTTCAAGAAAGGCGAACCTACCGCTACGAGCGCGGCCATCCGCACGTTCTGTGCGGCGTTCCAGGACTTCCTCCCCGCCGGGGACCCGCGCATCGTCGTCGTCTCCTCGGTCTCTTCAGGGCAGAATATTGCGCAACACGACACGCCGGCGTCGAAACTCGCGTCCGCGCTTGCATTGTCCCGCGGCTGGGAGTGGCTTCCGCATCACGTTACCAAGGACCGGCATCCCAGGATCAGCGGCATCGCATCCGCGGCCGAGCGGGACGCCACAGTGGACGGGGTGTACCTGGCTTCCGCCATCGGAGGCGAGCCCGGCCTGGTGATCGTCGTCGACGACTTCTGCACCCGGGGTGCGACGCTTTCCGACATCGCCCGCGCGGTCCGGGAGTCCAACCCCGGATGGAAGGTTCAGGGGGCCAGCCTCGCCAAGGTCGAGCGCGCCGCCTACTGGAAAGGCGAGCTGACCAACGCACACATCCCCGACTCGCTGGATGCCATCTGGCGCTGGGACCCGGGCGAGTCGCCCTTCCATTGAAACGCAATAAGGGCTGCATACATGGCCCGCGCCCTAGGCCGCACACCCCGCAAACGCAAAAGGCGCCCACATATGGATTCGGGCTGGGGACGCCGTCTAAGAACCAGCCCATCTTAAGAGCCGGCAACGGCCCGCAGGCCTACAGGATGCAACTAGAGGACAACCCATGACCACCGACACGTTAATCACAATCTTGGTGATTGGCATCGCGTTCATACTGGGTCCGGCCATCGCCCTCGTGCTATTCAAGCCCCTCTTCCAAGGTCTCTTGAATGGAATCGAAAGAGTGGTCTTGGCGGTCATCAGAATCTTCGGAGGACGCTGGAAGGAAGCCTGGGCGGACCCGGATCTGGAGCTTTGGCGGCACTTGAAGACCCGTGCCTTTAGCACGGGAGACTTCTCGCTGCAAATCGTCGTGGAACCGGAGGAACCGGACGGCCTGGATAGGCTTCGAGAGTTCTTCCGGTCCGGCATCGAGTACATCACGGTCCTGGTCTTGCTCGACTACATTCCGGGAGAACAGGACGAGTCAATGGCAACAGACAAGAGCGCTTTGAGTGTGGGTTTAGCACTTGAGACAATCGGCTACCTGACCCGCGACGACAGCGAGCGATACCGCAGGGCAATCGAGGTGTGGAAGTCTGCGGGGTATCTCGTCCGATGCCGAGCTCGATTGGCTGGCGGGGATCATTGCGAGAGCATCAGTGTATGGCTCGACCTGGACACGCCCGAGGCCATCGCAGCCGCGCTCCATGACCCAAAGACCAAGGGCAGGAGGGACCCATGAGTCAACTCGGCGGCCCTTACCCACTTGGAGAATTCGTCGTCCGTCTCTACAACTCACTGCGAGGCATGTCCCTCCTGGGACTGGCCTCGGCGATGATCGCCAGCGCGGTCCTGCTGTCCCCGACGATTGGATGCGGCGCCCCAGAGCCCCCGGCGGATGACGATGTGCAGGATGCTGTCCAATCGGGGAATGCGGAGACCGCATCCCCGGGGTATGTGGTGGTGGAGGTAGTCCCGTCGGAGCTGGATTTCGTGGAAGCTGTCGCCCGAGGCCACGTTGATACCGTGCGCCGCTACCTGCGGGAAGGAGCAGACCCCAACCGGGGCGACGCTTACGGCTCGCCGCCGCCGCTGTGGCTCGCCCTGTCGTCGAGAAGTCCCGAGATGGTACGGATACTCATCGATGCCGGCGCGGACCCGAACATCTCTGTCGACGGCACTTCACTGGTCCAACTCGCCGCACAGATCAATGACCCCGAGATGATGGCGCTCATTTTGGGAGCCGGGGAGGGTGTGGCCCACGATCGAGACAGGGAAGTTGAGGCCATGTTCATCGCTTTGCGGCAGGGGCATTCCGACGCGCTGAAGGCCATGTTGAACGCGGGCGCGGACCCGAACGCTCAGGTGCCTGCGACCGGATACGTTGACCTCAACGCCGATGGAGTGAGAGATCTGTGGATGGTGACCATCCTGTATGAAGCGGTGAAGAGGGAGCGGTTCGACGCGGTCAAGCTGTTCCTCGACGTTGGGGCGGATCCCGATGCGACCGGATACGTCTACATCATCGAAGGAGAACCGGTCGCAGAGGAGAATATCGCGGCAGCCCTTGGAATAGCTGAAGACCCGGACGTTGAAGGCGGACCGTTCGGTAGTCCCCCGATCCACGCGGCTGTCTTTGAGCAGAATGTAGAGATAGTGGAGGCCCTCCTCAATGCCGGAGCAGATACCGAGGCGGTGAATCGATTCGGAGAGACGCCCCTGATCGAGGCCGTGAAGTGGGAGAACATTGCAATTGTCACGTTGCTCATTGAAGCAGGTGCAAACCTGGACGTTGAGGACAGATTCGAAAACACCCCACTTGAAATGCTTGAAAGGCGCGAGAACAAGGAGCTTGAAGGGGTCCTGAGGAAGGCTGGGCAATAGGCGCACCGCCGCTCCCGCGAGCGTCTCGCCGGTACAGAGGGGATGCCGGTCGAGGCAGAAGGAAGGTTCTGGTCTCTCTCTACAATGCTAACGGCGGAGGTATGCGTTACTTAGGCCCTCAGATGCAACAGCCAAGACCCTCGCCGTTTACACCTGCACATCAAAGACATCCGAAAACAGCAAGATGGAAGGAATGCTCTCATGGCGCTAATGTCCGTCCTGTTCAGACTCGATGGCCGGATCGACCGCAGGACTTTCTGACTGAAGGGAATCTTGCCATAGTCCCTAGCCTGTATCCCTTGGTTTGCGCTTGGCATTTGGATGCTGATTCTTGATGACGAGGGACACGACGTCATGGGCGGCATCTTGGCCATTTTTTTGATCGGTTTGTTCGTCCTCCTGTTGTGGTCCTTCTTCGCCATCTGCGCCAAGCGATTGCACGACATTGGTCACTCTAGGTGGTGGGTCCTGATCATTCTGTTATCTTTTCTCTCATTCCCACTTCCTCTTTTGGTCGTTGTATATCTGGGCACAAGGAACACGAAACTCGAGCCTGTCACAGAAGGCTGATTCCTTGGACACTCCGATGTCAACGCTTGATTCGTGCGCAACATACGAAACACTTGTGGTTGTTTGGGCGCGATTTGGAAGCCGTTATTGTGCCTATTGTCAGTCAATAGCTTCTGAAACAGACCTAGAATGGACATTATCGCAGGCCCGTTAGGCGGGCATTTTCGCCCGACATCAGCACTGGACTCCTGGAGGTTGAAGTGGTGAGGACCAGCATCGGAAGTTCCTTAGTTAGGCATTTGCGTGGGTCTCTGGTCAGCGGGGCACTGCTCCTTCTGCCAGTTGCCCTGACCTATTTGATAGTCAGCTTCGTGTTCGATCTGGCGGATGGCGTCCTGCGACCCTGGATTGAATGGATTGCCGGGCAGTTCGGTTTTGACTTGTCGTTGCCTGGCCCCGGCATCGTTGCCGCCGTCATCATCGTGTACCTGATAGGAGCTCTTGTATCTCTTAGGTTCGGTAGAACGGCGGTCAACTGGGCCCGGGAATCCCTGCTGCGGATACCGCTCATCGGGGCGGTCTATTCTGCTAACCGGCAGCTGATTGAGTCCTTTTCGGGTACCAGTGTCACCGGCTTTAAGCGGGTAGTGCTGGTGCAATTCCCCCGGGCCGGTGCATGGAGCCTTGGCTTCCTAACCGGGATAGCTGATACGGAAGGCGTGGAGAAACTGATCATGACCTACGTGCCCACCGCGCCCCTCCCTAACTCTGGATTCGTGGTACTCATGCCGCCCCAAGACGTCCTGGACACGGACCTTACGGTACCGGATGCCATGCAGCTTATATTCTCCGGGGGAATCGTCTCCCCTACGACGGTCAAGACCAGGATGATAGACGTTGCCGAGGTCGAGGAGCAGATTCGGCAGGACGCCCAAGAAGGTTAGACCAACGACAGTCGGACCTTCGACTTAGCGGAGACTAAACGAGACTGAACATGGAGGAGAGTGACTTGAGCAGACTGAATTCGCCAGTATCGATTTTTGCTCTAGCCCCTGTCCTTTGCATCGTGCTAGTGATTTCCTGCTTCTCAATGGCCTGTGGCTCCGGTGACAGTTCACCTGAGACAGACGGGGAGGCGCTGGCCGCACTCTATCATGCCACGAACGGCCCCAACTGGCTCCGCAACTCCAACTGGTTGACCGATGCCCCATTGGAAGACTGGTATGGTGTTTCAACTGACGAGTATGGCAGGGTAACCAGGCTGGAGCTTCCTGGCAATGAGTTGAGGGGACCGATTCCACCGGAGCTGGGAAATCTCGATAGGTTGAGGGTGTTGGAACTTACTGCCAGCCGGACCATCACGCGTGTGTCAATTGAGATCGGTGTTGGAGAGTCAAAGTCAGCTGATGATCTTGTGAGAGACTTACCCGAGAATCCGACGGACAAAGAGAGGGAAGAGTTCTTCAACCAGCTCTCTGAAAGCTTTGATAAACGTGACCCTGTCAAGAAAGCCATTGATGAAGTAGCCGAACAAGCGTCAGATCCGCAAAACACGGTAGTCGAACGCAATTACCTGAGCGGGTGCGTACCGAGCAGCTTGAAGGAACAATTGGATTTGGAAGCTTCCGATCTTGGGGAACTACCATTCTGCGAAGAGGACTCGTCGTAAGAAGCCATTCAGTCCCCGACGGCCCTGGAGGAGCCTCAGCGTCTGGTGCTGCGCCTGCTCTGTATCCGCACCGCCGATTGCGTCCTGCCCCGTCCCGTGTTTGCGCCTGATGAGGGCGACACCGCAGCATGAGTGAGAGCGGACGATATGCAACACGTGCGACAACCTCCTGGCGGCGGTGTCGACCAGCCTTGTTTCTGATATGTAGCTGTTTCACATCATGTGAATCCTCCATGACTTGTGGCTATCATCGGGCGTCTCTTTTCTGAAATGCGAAAAGGCCCCACACATGGAGCCTTCGGGGGAAGGATGCCATAATGACATCCCTCCCCCGTGTGCTGTCGTCGGGGTCCAGTCCCTAGAACAGTCTCAGCGTCTGCTGCTGCGCCTGCTCGCCCTCCTCGGCGGCTGCGTTCTGCGCCGAGCCGTGGCCGCTCCGGTTCCGGCGCCTGGCCGGTGGAGCGGGCCTGGCGTAGGCCGGGTGCTTGGGCGAGTCCTCCCATCTGGCCCTCGCCCTTTCGATCACCCCCGGGACCTCACCGACTACCCCGGACAGTTCGGGATCGTCGACCGTCTCGATGTGCGGGTCGGACTCCGGCTTCTGCACGCCAATGATGGCCCTGCCTCCCTTGATGGACACGACCACCTTCAGTTCCTCCTTGGGGGCGGCCTTGTCCCCGGTATCTTCGGCGGGCTGTTCGTCCGGCGAGGTCTCCTCGATGGCGTCTTCGGCGTCCGTCTCACCGGAGCCCTCAGTCTCCGATGGGGTTTCCGCCGTGGAGTCCTGCTCCCCGGCAACTGCGGCGGGCGTCTCGTCCGCCGCATCGCCGAAGGGACTGTCATCCGCGCCCGGTGCGTCCGAGCGGGTCGTCTCGGTTACGACTTCCTCAGGCATGGTCTTCTCCTTTCTATATGTAGGTGTGTTGCGCGTGCTGCGCACGCGTGCGCGGGTCGCCCCGTCTACGCCGCGACTCTCGTCCCCCTCTTGATCTCGCCCAGGGTGGTCGGCTTCCAGTAGAGGTCGCGTTCCACGGCGGGCACGCCGCCGAGCACCGTGGCTTCCGCCATCTCGGTGAGATCGAAGTAGCCGAGTTCCATTTCAAACCCATCGACGAGGCCGAAGCACTCGCCGGTCTCGGCGTTCCACTCCGTGATGTACCAGGTCCAGTTGGCGTAGGGGCTGAACAGCTTCGCGTGGGCGACGACCGAGTCGTAGTCCTCCACGTTCTCGTTGGCGTAGAGGGCGGGGATCGTCTCCCCGATCTCCTTCGTCATCAGCTTGTGCCTGCGCAGCCCGCTGTGCTTGTCCTGCCACATGGTCGTGGTCGTTGTGGTTCCGTTCTTGTCAGACATGGTTTCTCCTTCCTTGTTCGTTCCAAGGCTTCGTTGGCGTGCGCCGATCACTCGACGTAGGTCCCCACCGTCCGCTCCACTGCCTCCGGGGTGACGTAGGTGGGTGCGACCGTTCCCTGGTCCATGTCCAGGTAGAGGGCCATGAAGGGGCAGGTGCCCGCCACCATGCGGCGGACAACCTGTAACACCAGGGACGCCATCATCTGGTTGATGGTCGGGTCCTGGTCGGTGAGGTCGAGGGCCGCCGCGCAGTCCACGTCCGGCGGCCTGGTCGACACGGCGGTCAGCAGGTCTGGCCGCTGGAGCGTGGGCGCCGGGGCCAGGTAGCAGGTTTCGCCCGTGAAGGGCGGCTCCTCCCAGTCCACCCGGCCGGAGACGTTTCCGACCAGGACCTGTCCCCAGTTGGTGTCGTTTCCGGCGTCGATGAGCCAGCGGGCAGGGTGTCCCGGCAGGCACTCGGCCATCGCCCGTCGTGCGGCGGCGTTGTCGGCGCAGCCGATGACGAGGCTCTCGCCGTACTCGATCAGGCCGGGGTAGGAGGGCCCCTGTGGGTTCATGTCGTACTCCTTGAAGGCGTAGACGGAGTAACCCACCGGACGGTTGTACGCTTTGGCCAGCCGGTCGGCCAGGGCCTGGCTCTTGAAGCGACCCACGTCCTCTGCGTAGAAATTCTGGCGCAGCAGGTTGTGGGGCTCGACCCGGTCGTGGTCGACCAAGACGATGGTGGCCTCCCGCCCCTGGAAGAGGCGGCAGAGGCCCTCGGCGACGAAACCTCCGCCAACGCCTACTCCGACCAACACCCCCACGGCCGAACCTACCCCTACGGATACATCAGCGCCTGCCGGAATGTCCCGCGATGATTACTTGACGCTGTTGGACTGCCCGTCCTTCCAGGGGGAGGAAAAGCCTGAGACCTACGGGGACCTTTCCGACTCGTTCGGCGAGATAATCAATAGAATGTCCGGTCTGGGCCCTCCCGATGAGCTTGCCGAATGGCACTCCACTACTCTGGCATTCCTTGAGAAAATCAAGAACACCCTTGATGAGTATCCGCATAGCGATGAGATTGATGCCTTCGTACTTCTATCCTTGGGAGGAGCGTCCGAATCACACGAAACGAAGATAAAGGAAATCGTCTCGAGCATGCCCGACGATGTCCGCCAGCGGTTCATTGAGGCCGGCTGCGAAGATAATGGAGGGGTAGAGGCTGACGACCACGGCTCGGAGTTTGAGAACGCCACCCCTACGACCCTGGGCGAAGCCATTCAGGGATCGTTGGGCCTGGCTGACAAGGACGCCTTCGTATTCCATGCCGAGTCTGGGCGAAGTTACGTAGTCGAACTGTCAGACTACGCCTTCTTTTCGACCGGTGACAAGACTGGGCCACTTATCACGGTCTATGACTCCACCGGCCAGGAACTTGCGGCAAGTGAAGAGTCCTCACGCTATGAATTGCTCTGGCGAGCCGCAGCTACGGGGGTCTACTACATTGTGCTGGGAGACGGAGCGAGTCAAGGTGATTACACACTCACCGTGAAGGGGTCCAGCGATGGTGGCAGTCCTGATGATCACGGCAACGACATTGACAGCGCCACCGTCATCTCGGTAGGAGATGTAATCGAGGGTGTCCTTGAGTATGACGGCGATCTGGACCTGTTCCGCTTCACCGCCGAAGCCGGACATCACTACCGAATAGACGTGGAGATACGCACGCTGCATGACTCTCAGGTGAGATTGCTGGACTCTGATGGCTGGCACCTGGAATACAGCGAGGACTTTGGAGAATCCAATGCGGCGCGCATCGTCTGGGAGGCACCGGAATCGGGCGACTACTACGTTGAGGTGAGCGGCCGTTCGAGTTTCAGCACGGGATCCTACGTCTTGAGCCTTGCCCGCTGAGCTATCGCCGACGACAACCACGACCATAGTCGGGCCGTCCATCGCCGTATCGGTGGCGGGCACAGGGACATCATCAACTATGGCAGTGTTTCGTATGAATGTCACCTCTGGTGACGAGCGGCACGACACCTACTTGGATGCAGACACGACCTACCACGTGAAGCTGGTTCCGGAGGACCACGGAGACATGTACTCAGAAGTGTTGCCGGTGACGATGGGAACGGGGAATTCCAACGATCGGCGCTACCGAAGAGAAGGAAAGGGCCGCACACGCGGGAAGTCCCACACTTGCGGGGTGAGGTTCGACGGCTCCGTCGGATGCCGGGGTGAACAGCCCCGCGGATTGATCGCGCTGCTGGGGGACTGATGGAGGCTGCTACCCCAACTCTCGGTGGTTGATGCCGTCCCCACGCACGCGGGGATGAACCGCCCCGAGTCCCGGAGAGTAGGCTATGCCATAAGCTGTCCCCACGCACGTGGGTGGTCCGGACCGACGAGGTAGGGTATCAACCAGAATCCCACGGCGTAACCGGCAACCGCTCCCATTGCGACGCCCAAGGTTGACATTGCAAAGTCGAGTATGGCCCAGGCATGACCTTCTCCCTCACTACCTAGAGGCCGGCCGCCATGACTTCACACCCTTGCCGTGTAGGAGCCGATAATATTCACCAGTTTGCGAAACGCATGTCGTCGCCTCGACTCTCTCCTCACTCCGCGGTCTTAGGCGTGGTGTTTGCCTCGGCTCAGCGACCCTCACTGGTGCACCAAACTTGAAAAGACCGAGGACCTTCATGATGGGCCCAGACCTTCTCGGGTGGTTCCCGAAGCAGTTAGTCGTTCGCTCAACTCCCAAAGGTCGGAAGCCAACCTGGCGTCGTGGCTCAGGGCAGACGACGGTACGGCGCGGCGGCCCACAAAATACTTGCCGCTGAGCCCTTCCACTTCGGGGGAGGTTGCCAGGTAGACTAACGCCTCCGCCCCCTTCGAGACATTGACTCCGAGGATACGAATTACGAAGTTGATCGCTAGACCCAGCGGGCCGTTGTTTCGCACTATTTCGGTACGAACCAGACCGGGATCCAGGGCGTTGGTGGTCACACCCGACCCTTCACTCCGGCGTGCCAGTTCGTAGGTGAAAAGCAGGTTGCAGAGCTTGGACCGTGCGTACGCCCTGTGGCCCCTACTTCGTTCGGGGCTGGGCAGGTCTTCCAGTCGGAACTTGCCTGCGGAAAAGTGGTAACCGGATGAGACGTTGACGACCCGCGACGGCTTGGAGTCCTCTAACAGGTCCAATAGCAGCGTGGTCAACAGAAAATGCCCCAGGTGATTCAGGGCGAAGGACATTTCCAAGCCGTCAGCGCTGCGGCGGTTGAAGAGAAACAAGGCACCGGCATTGTTAACCAAGACATCCAACCTCTGCATCTGCTTCCTAGCTTGGTCAGCCAGCCTGCGCACCTCCTTCTGAGACGCCAGGTCGGCCGTTAGGTAACTTACCCGGTGGTTGCCGGTATCCTCGATGATACGGGCCACGGCGGCGGCAGTCTTGGACGCGTCGCGGTCGGCGACCAAAACAGTCGCACCCAAGCGGGCCAGTTCCTTAGCGGTCGCAAGGCCGATGCCGCCGCCACCGCCGGTAACCAGACAGGCCTTTCCTTCCATCTCTCGTGTTTCCACTGGGATCCCTGCTCGGCTCGTCCTATCCCGGCTCAGGCGTAGCCATGGTCTCTGAACCATCGCACCGACTTCTCGAGGGCCTTTTCCACGGAACTCTGGGGAAGCTGCAACTCTGAAATCGCCTTGGTGCAGTCAACCGCCACCCGATGCCGTGCGAGCCGGGCAGCCTCCAATGGCAGATACGGCTCGCTGCGCAGAATCACGCCCTCCAGCACTGCGTCCGCAAAGGCCGCAGCAAGTGCCAGGGGAAACGGCGCCCTGAGACGCGGCGGGCGCCGGCCTGTGATCTGGTCAAGGATGGACAACACTTCCGGCAGCGTCGTATTCCAGTTGCCCATCAGATAGCGCTCTCCAGACCGTCCGCGCCGCCATGCGGAGATGTGACCTTGGGCCACGTCCTCGACGTCAACCAGGTTGAGGTGCGCACCAACCGCAACGGGCATCCTGCCACGAATGAAGTCCAGCACAATGCGGCCCGTCGGCGTCGGTTTCACGTCCCACGGCCCCATCGGAACCGTGGGATTGGCCATCACCACGTCCTGGCCTCGCGCCACGGGCGCAAGCATCTCCTGTTCCGCCAGCCATTTCGTGCGACGATAGGGGCCGCGAAGGTCGCCTGGCGACGGGCGTGTCTGCTCAGTCGCCAGCCTACCCGGCCGCGGCCTACCCACGACTATCCATGTGCTCGTGTGCACCACCCTTTCCACCTCCGCCATCTCCGCGGCGATCAGGATGTTGCGCGTGCCCACCACGTTCACCTGGAAGTGTCTAATGGGACCCCTGTCCCACAATGTAGTGAGAGCTGCCGTGTGGAAGACTACGTCGCAGCTCTTTGCGGCAGTGCAGAGGTTCTCCAGGTCCTCAACATCACCCAGCACTTTGTCTACGGTCAGCCCCTCCAGCGCCAGGTGGGGGCCCTGGCTCCGAGCCAGCGCCCTAACCTCCACACCATCACCAACTAGCGCTCGGACAAGATTGCCTCCCACGAATCCCGTCGCGCCCGTCACCAGGGCTCTCACCGGACCACAGATCCGTGCCGTGGCATCCCCTCGTGGGATTCCCGGACGGGTGCGTGAGCCTGCATGAAGGCCGTCGCGGCCTCGTGATGGTTCCACTTCGACAGTGTCGACTCAGGTATAGGCAATTCTTCACCTAGTCATCGAGGTTTTGTTGCGGCCCTTCTCCCTGCTGCTTCTCCTCGGTCGCCATGCGGTATCCGACGCGGGGCTCGGTGAAGACGTAGGTGGGGTCCTGCGCGTCGTCGCCCAGCTTGCGGCGGAGCCTCTTCACCACCTCGCGCACCTGCCAGGGCTCCCCCGTCCTCTCCGGCCCCCAGACCCGGCTCAGCAACTGGTCGTGGGTCAACACTCGCCCGGCATGGACCGAGAGCTCGTAGAGCAGCGCGTACTCCGTCGCCGTCAGCTCCACCCGACGCCCCGCCAGGGTCACCCGGCGTTGGGCGTAGTCGATGGTCAGCCCGCCCGTGTCGTAGGGTTCGGACGGCTCGGACTGGTGGGGAGCGGCCCGCTTGCGCAGGGCGGCCCTGATCCTCGCGGCAAGCTCCGTCGGCGAGAAGGGCTTGACCAGGTAGTCCGACGCCCCCATGTCCAGGGCCCTGACGACCACGTCGTCCTGGCCGTACATCGACAGGAAGACGACCGGCACGTCCTCCCTCTTGAGGATGTCCTTCATCACCTCGAACCCGTCGGCTCCCGGCAGCATCAGGTCCAGCAGCACCAGGTGGGGACTCTGCTCCTCCATCAGGCGGCCCACGTCCCCGGGTTCGGAGGTGACGATTGGCACATAGCCGGCCCTGTCGAGGGCGTCGCGGATGTACCTGAGCGCCTGGGGGTCGTCGTCCACGGCGAGGACTCGCACCTTCCCACGCACCGGACCGCGGGAGCCTCGAGCCGCAACCGTGGGCATATCGGCACCGCCGGTGCCTTCCTGGTCCGCCACCGGAACGGTGAAGGTGAACCGCGCTCCCAGGCCAGTCCCGTCGCTCTCGGCCCAGATGCGTCCCCCGTGCGCCTCCACGATGCCCCTGCAGATGGCGAGCCCCAGGCCCGACCCTGAGACGCCGCTCCCACGGTCCGCGCCCTCCGGCCGGGGGAACCTTCTGAACAGGTGCGGCAGCTCCTCGGCGGGAATGCCTCTCCCCTCGTCGGCGACGGACACCGCCACGTGGACGCCCTCCCGGCTAACGCTCACCCTGATCGGCGAACCCTCCGGCGAGTTCGCCGCGGCGTTGGTGAGCAGGTTGCCCAGCACCTGGACGATCCGCCGCCTGTCGGCCATCACGGGAGGCAGGTTGGGCGCAAGCTCCACGTGAATGCCTTCCCTTCCGCTCGGGAACCTTCCCATGGCCTCGTCCACCATCTCGGCCGCGTTCGCAAGCGCCGGCTTGACCGACAGGGTGCCCGTCTCGATGCGGGCCACGTCCAGCAGGTCGCCGATCAGCTCGCGCATGCTGTCGGACTGGTCCCGGATGATCCGGTGGAACTGCCGCATCTCGGCCGGGTCCAGGTCCCCCTCCGACTCCAGCAGCGTGTCCGCCGAGCCTTTGACGGCCGCCAGCGGTGTCCTCAACTCGTGGCTCACCATGGCCAGAAACTCGGCACGCAACCGCTCCTGCTCCTCCAGCGGCGCCAGGTCCTGAAGCGTCACCACGTAGGAGGCCAACGCGCCCTCCTCCGAGCGGATGGGCGTGGCGTTCAGGAGAACGGTCACGCTCCGCCCATCCGGCACCCGCAGGACGATCTCCTCGGACCTCACCGTCTCTCCCGCGCTCAACGCCTCGGTCAGGGTGAACTCCTCCAGGGAGACCTCCCGCCCGTCGGAGCGGCGGAAGGTCAGCACCTCGAGAAGCTGCTCCGGCGACTGGTCTTCGTTACGCAGGCTGTCGACGATGCGCGTCGCCTCCCGATTGAACGACACCGGCGCTCCCGTCCCGGCGTCGAAGACCACGACCCCCGCCGGCGACGTGTCCACTAGGGTCTCCAGGTCGGCCCTGGCCCGCCGCTCCTCCCGGTGCCTGCGGGCGTTGGCGATCACCATCGCCGCCTGGGAGGCGAACATCACCAGCGTCTCCTCGTCTTCCTCGCCGAACTCCGGGCCGGACTCCTGTCTTGCCAGGTAGACGGTGGCCACGCTCCGGCCCAGGTGGCGGACGGGAGCCCCCAAGAAGGGCCCGGCGGGCACCGGCAGGCCCGGCTCGGCCAGCCCCTGCGATGCGAGGTAGCCCGGCAGGTCGGGCAGCCTGAGCGGTCCGGGAATCCTGCCCAGGTGCTCGAAGAACCACGACGCTTCGGGCACCTTCCACAGCCGCTCCGCCTCCTCGGGAGTCAGGCCGGACGAGAGAACGTTCTCCGCCAGCCCGGCGTCGTCCAGGAGGATGATCGCCCCGTAGCGGGCCCGGGTCAGGTCGCGGGCCGAGTCCAGGACGCCCTGCAGGACTGCGTCGAACTCAAGGCTCTCGTTGATGCGCAGGCTCGCCTCGCTCAGCTTGGTAAGGCGCTCCCGCAGCGCCGTTACCTCCTCGTCCCGCCTGTCGTGCTGGTCCATCTCCACTCCTCTTTGCTGGCTGGATTCGAGCTCCCCGGTGGGTTCAGGGGTCATATTACCGCTGTCGGGGCTATTCTTACAAGAAGTTTTACAGAAGAGGGGTTGCTTTTTACGTGCATGTTATATCCGGTTGCTATAGTGACTTGGGTGATTAGACCAATTGGCTTTGGAGATGTTTGTTTGGAATTCATCAGGGGCAAAGGCTCGATGGATAGAACGGCAAGATGGAGCCCTCCCTCCGAGACGGCTGCCTACGACGCAGTCCTTTCACCGCCTGCCCGCGTCGCCGAGCATCCTGGCCGCCCTTGTGGCGATCGGGGGTGCGTTCCCTGGCCTTCATTTGCTTCACGACGACTCCGACGCCATGGCCGAGCATCCCCACATCAACCCTCTGGGAGCTGCGCCGGACATCCCCAAGGCAGCCCAACCCTAGCAGAAGGACACCGAAGCGAAGGGGCAATCAGCGTACTGGCGCAGTGCGCGTTCTGCGTTGGAGCCGCATCGTTGCATATAGCGGTAGCGGTGTACGGGCTCCTGAAAGACACGGGTCCACCGACTGGGCCGCTATCCCTTTGGCAATCCTCCCCTTCTTCGTTGCCTGACGGGTCTTGTCGCCGGCATGTGGTTGAAGGAGCGGCAACGATGCGGCCACGGCGACGGTTAGCGTAAGCAGCGCTATGGGCAAGACGAACTCCCTTACGAGGTCAACCTTGAGCCACTCGCTTTCGGGGCGATCGTACCGGAGGAATGCGATGCCGATACCGAAGCCAGACCTGACGGGCCTGGACGCGCTGATCAAGAGGGCCGCCCAGCACATACAGGAGGCACACCATGGCGCAAGTCGAACCGTTCTACAGTTCGCGCTCCCCCGTCTTCCACATCTGCACAGGCTGCCCCAAGGCGCGGTTGCTCCCGCGCGACACCCGCCTCCTTGGCACCGGCGGGAAGTCCCTCTGTCTGCTCTGTGCCAGCAGCGTGTCGGCGCGGCAGTGCTGATGCTGACGGGAGATACCCCGCTCACACACGCTTGCAGGGAGCGCCAGAGTCCGGGCAGCTACGCCGCGACAATGCGGACGTTCTGCGCTGCGATGTCGTCCAGAGCAATTGGGAAAACAGGCCGCCCACGCCGTCGCTCGGCTAACTCATGCGCCACTACAGGTGGGAGCCGGAAGGGATGGTCTATCGGGACGTTCATTGCAGGTGTGCTCATACTGCCGATGGTGGGCGTGGGATCGAGGAGATGCCTCCAAGCGATCCTAGAAGGCCCACAGCAAACGTCAACTGGGGCGGCCATGTCGGAATCTACGCCGACGCCGGAACCCACGCCGACACCGGAGTCCGGCCACGCCGACGCCGGAGCTAACGGTAACGATACCGATACCTACGGCCACACCTGTGCCCACGGCGACCCGAGCGCCGGGGGTCACGGCACCATCCGAGGAAATGGACGAATTTCCTCTATGGGTCGTCGCGGCCATCGTGACGGGAATCGCCACGCTGTTCGTAGTGTACTTTCTTGTCCGCCGTTGGGGGGCGTAGCTGTGGCGGCGGCGAAGGTGAAAGGCACAGGACCGCGCGAATGGCGACGCGTAGCGATTTGAGATGACTACCCAAAGGTACGGGGCATCACCTCCAGCGGTAATCATCGTCATACCCACCTACAATGAGGCCTCCAACCTCGAGGAATTGACCCGCCGGATATTTTCGCTGGACATCAGGAACTTGCGAATCATCGTCGTTGACGATGGCTCACCCGACGGAACGGGGGAAAAGGCCCAGGAACTATCGAGGAGGTATGGTGACCGCCTGGAACTGATCCAGCGCGGTCGCAAAGCAGGACTGGGCACCGCCTATTTGCGGGGATTTTCTCAGGCATTGAATCAGGGAGCCGACTTCGTCCTCCAGATGGACGCAGACCTCTCGCATCCTCCGGAGGAGATACCGGTGCTCCTTGCTGGGTTGCGAGAGGCTGATGTGGTCGTTGGCTCCAGGTACGTCACGGGGGGGCGTGTTGATGCGTCCTGGAGTGTTTCGAGGCGGGCCTTGAGCTATTTCGGCAACCTTGGCATCAGGACGATTACGGGGCTCGCCGTGAAGGATGTCACCTCCGGGTTCAAGGGATTTCATGCCTATGCATTACGGACGCTGGACACGTCGTCCTTCCGGTGCACCGGATTCGCCTTCCAGGCCGAGATGGCCTACGCCTGTCAACGAAAGGGATTCAACATCGTCGAGCACCCGATCACCTTCATCGATCGTTCCAGGGGCAGGTCCAAGATGTCCCTGGCCATAGTGGTGGAGGCGCTATGGAGGCTGTTGCCCTTGCGCTGGTGTCGCCGGCACCGCACTTTTTGACCCTGCCAGCGGCAGCTTGGCTCGCGTTCCGTGGCCCAGTGACTCTCGGACGGAACACGACGTGTTTGTCCGCCGGTCTTCCGGAATGGCTCGGATCCCGGTCGACAGACGCAAACTCCCTCTGGACCAGAGGTCAGAAAGGGTACGAACATGGCATGCTCCGGTGGTAGGGAGGGCCAGGTTTTTCGCCGAGTCCCGATTCCCTCGGTTGTGCCTGAAGAAGACCATTCTGCTTCCTCGACAGCCGGATGCGATTCCGGTCTCCGGCAACGCCGAAGGTGCCTCTCCTGTGAAGTGCGGGTGCTAAGGCCCCGCGATTGCGATGCCCGATTCAAACAGTACCTGGTGATCATTTCGTGGTGCTTAGGAGAACCCGGATTTGGTCGAAAAGAATGCGTCTGAACTGGGGCGGTAACACCAGCACGGCGAGGGCGTGGCGGGCGGCAGTGGCAGGGGGAACCACTGGGGCCGGTGGAGAGGGAGGCGCCGGCCCTCAACCGGAGCCAGGCGCTTTCTCACTTGGCCGCTTGGAGGGCCTTCGCAAGAGGGTTTTGCCTGTCTGCAGGGCCGATGCCCCTGCCGTGATCGCCGCCGTTGCCGGGCCGCTGCTGCTCTTCGCATGTACGATGCCTCGTACGGTCGTGCTGGAGGACGACGGCTGGTTCCTGATCGTAGGCAAGTTCTTGGGCATCGGTCATCCTCCCGGCTATCCGGTCCATACGCTGGTCCTGAATCTCTTTCTCAAGCTCCCTTGGGGGTCCACCGTCCTCTTGGGGCATCTGCTTAGCGGTATTTTCGGCGCCTTGGCGTGCGGGGCGGTCTACGTGTGCGCGAGGCTGCTGGGAGCTGGGGCGGTCGCGGCCCTCATGGGAGCATGGCTGCTGGCCACATCGGAACATTTCTGGGCCCAGTCGATCATCACCGAGGTCTACACCCTGAACGCGCTCTGTTTCTTCGGCGTCTTCGCCCTTCTGCTGCACCTGCGGCGGAACCGCGGCGACGGGCGCGCGTGGGCCGCCGCAGCGTTCCTCTATGGGATCAGCCTGGCGAACCACTGGCCGCTGATGGTGTTGGCCTCGCCTGGCCTCCTCCTGGCCATCGCACCGGTCTGGCGGGACTTGTTGAAGAGGTCGGTGAGACTGGCGGGGGTCTTCTTGCTCGGGGTAGTCCCGCCGTACGCCTGGATGGTGTGGCACTCCCTGAGGGAGCCGACATTCAGCTTCGCTGGACCGCTGCGCACCCCGGGCGACGTCGTCGCGCACATCACCAGGCAGGCATACTCAGGAGTTGACACCAGCGTGTCCGCGGGGTGGTGGGACAAGTTCCAATTCCTCGGTTGGTTTGCGGGGGATATCGTATGGCAGCTGACGGTGCCGGGATTCCTGCTCGCGCTGGTGGGACTTGCCGCGCTGCTGGCCCGCCCACCGTTGCGGAGACGCGGTCCAGTGCATCTCGACGAGACCCTCGATTGGGTCGGGCGGCTGGCAGGACCGGCGGCCTTCGTCGGGTCGAGCATCCTGCTGGTGTGGCTGCTCGGCTTCGACTTTGACTTCTTCCACGTGCAAGTGTTCCGTCCCTACCCGCTGATCTGTTACGGGCTGCTGGGAATCTGGCTGGCGATGGGGCTGAACCACACTGCGTCTTGGGCCGCGCGCCGCCTCCCATGGCCTGCGATTCAACGCCCACACCTGCTGATGGCGGCCTCAGCCGCCCTAGGGATTGCCATGGTCGGTTGGTCGCTGTCAAGCCATTGGGAGGTCAACAATCGCGCCGGGTCCGATTTCGCCGATCGCTACGCGGATATGGTGTTCGAAGTCCTTCCGCAGGAGGCCGTTCTATTGACCTCGGGCGACGAGATCACGCTGCCCTTGGCCTACCACCACTTCGTAGAAGGGCGGCGACCAGACGTGCGCCACGTGGAGATGCATGGCATCGCATTCCCGGGCAACCTCTACCCCAACATCCCGCGCACTACTCTGGAGATGCAGAAGCAGACGCTAAGGGCGTTCATTTCGGAGACCGAGCGCCCCGTTTTCCATTCGTACAGGTCGCACAAGGTCACCCATGGGAGAATCGTCCGCGACTACGGCTTTCTGCGAGAGGTGCTCGAGGGGATGGATGAGGGTGACACCATTCAACTCCGCCCGACGGAAGCGGCCGAAGGGTACTTTTCCAGCCTTTTCGAGGAGGTGTACCACAACGGCTGGGAGCTCGTCTCCCGCAATCACCGGGTCATCGACTACGCGCAGTACCTGGGCTTCGCGCTCCTCAGTGGCATCCCTGAACTGGTGGAGCGCACGGCCCCGCATCGCGAGCTCGCAGAACAGGACTACTACGGACTCAACGGCATGGCGTCGGTCCTCGCCAAGTTCGGCAACGAGGAGCAGCTGGAACAGGCGATGGCGATGCTGGAGGTGGCGGAGACCCTTCGCGACGCCGCGGTCACGAAACAGGGGGAGTCCACGTTGTACAACAACATGGGCATGGTGCGCTGGCGGCAGGGATACTCGAATGAAGCAGTCGCGTTCTTCGAACGTTCCCGAGACATCATGCCTCATCCGGACAATCCCGCGGTGCACCATTTGGAACAACTCAATCGCTGAGTGGCTGTTGGGGAACAGCTCCCACGGGGCGACGGGACGTCGGGAGCCGGCTTCAAGGATCATGCCCAGGGGCGGACCACTTTGCCAGACTCCACTCCACCTACGGGAAGTCCCTATTGAGAATGGCTGCCATGTATGAGGTCGGAGCGGGACTCCGCCTAGAGGTTTAGGCCGAGCGCCAAAGCGATGGTTCTTGATTTCGTCAAGTTCGATGGGCCAGGGAAGATTCGAATTAAGGAGAGTCCACTAGCTAAGGCCTTTCACCATCCCTCGTTCGCACCTCTATAACGCTGCGGCCCACGAGTACTTGATGCAGTCATTCAAATTGCCTCGCCCGCATCGTCCCGGGAGGAAGGCATTTCGCAGGATGCCATACCCGTGCACGAGAGTAGGCGCTTCCATCGAGAATGGGAGAGGGGCTCGTCTAACTTGGATCGGCGACGCGCCAGGGCGTGCGTATCGGGGCCAAACGCGCCGGGATGCGGTAGCCATTGGTCGCCGCATTCTCCGAGACGGAGTTGCGACTTGGAGGCCGGCGTCGCGGTGAGCGGGCATGAGGACCCAGGTTGGAAGGGCCAACCTGGGCAACGGGCGGGGCCGCCGTGGTGACCACGCCAAGCAGGTCGCGCGGCCACTCTGTGGGTTCGCAGAGGCGCTCGACACCTTGGGGGGCCGAGATGCGGAAACGGCCCCGTGGGCCTTGATGGGACGGCGCGGTCCCCGGGTTCTGGCCATGACATCACGGTCTCCGCGGTCCTTGGGTGACGATGACCCGTGCCCACGCGCGCCGCAGGGCACCCCGGGCTTGGGGAGGGCGAGAGCCTCGCGGAGGTCGCGGTGGGGGCACGGGTACCGCCAGCGGCGAGCCGGGCTCGGCACACTGGGAGTCTGTGGGCGCCTGAAGGGACGCCAAACGGGGTGGGAACTAGGCCGAGACTGCATACCGGACTTCCGCCACCTTTCGCTCGCCGTCGTAGACGTACACGTAGTAGGCGCCGAGGGCCGGGTTGTCCCCGCCCGTCCCGACGAAGAGCCTGGCGGTCGACGCGTCGCTGTGCGGACGCGCCTCGAGGGTGAGTGTCTGGCGGAAGAAGGCGAACCCGTCTTCATAGAACTCGACGACCTCGAGCTCGAGCGTCTTGGCCGCCTCGTCCACCCTGTAGGCGAACTCCAGCACGAGCTCCAGGCGGGTGTACGTCCCGGCAGCCAGTGTGTGCGCAGCTTCGCCCCGGCCGTCCGGGGTGACGTAGGCGCCGGTGATCCGTCCAGCGATGGTCGGCAGAGCGGGGTCGACCGGGTCCGAGTCCAGGTGGGAGAGGTCGTACGGGGCCGAGCCGTGATACCACCGCGCGACGACCGCCCGCACGACTGCCGTCCCGCCGAAGGCCTCCTCAATTTGCCGCGCGCCGAGGCTGACCCCCTCGTCCTCCGACGCCAGGTACAGGGCGCGGAAGCCCTCCCGGAACCGGTCTTCACCCAGGCTCCGAAACAGGTCCATGAAGAGCCGCGACCCCAGGTTGTAGCGGCAGCCGTACTCGCTGTCGATGGAGAAGTCCAGCTCGGCGATCGCGCCGCCATAGGGACAGGGGTGGCCCCAGACGAAGCGCGGCCTGCCGTTCCGGCGGTGGTCGTACTCCGACGCCATGAACTCCGCCGCGCCCTCATCGACCCAGGCCTCGTTGTAGTTCCAGTAGTAGTGCGCGACCTCATGGGCGATGATGCTGCCGGCCGTGCGCCTCAGCCCGGCGACGTCGGGCACGTCGCGGTCCGGGGAGAGGATCATGAACGGCCCCAAGTGCCCCCCTCTGCCGGACCCTGGCGCGCGTTCTTCATAGAGCAGCACGACGGCTCTCGCGGGGAAGGGCGCCCCCACCAAGGCTTCCGCGCTCCGCACGGCGCTTTCCAGGGAGTCCATGCCCCCTGCGGCGCCCGGCCGCGTGCGAATGATCGCCAAGGCAATCTCGCCGGCCAGCGGCGTCGTGATCACGCGGCGTTCCACGGTCCCCTGGGTCGGGTCCAGGAGGAAGGGAATGCGCTCCGGGTGTCCAACGGAGAGCAGCGCCCCCGCGAGGGCCAGCGGAACGTCTTCGTCCGTGATGCCGTCCCGCAGCCTCGGGTGGTCGAGGACGGTGTTCACGAATTCCTGGCTGAACCAGGTGCTCATGCCCTGCAATCCCACGGCGTCCATCGGCGAGAAGGTCTCCAAGAATGGCATGCCGATGATGCGATGGGCGGCCGACGGGTCGCGCCGGTCGAGGCGCCACAGGGCCTCCAGCGCGTCCACCTTTTCAGGGGTGATGCCGTCCTTGAGCCACGGGAGGGCGCGGAAGACCGTGGCCGGCTGCCAGCCCGGAAACTCATACCCAAAGCGCAGCGCCACGCGCATGCGGCGCAGCGCCTCTTCTTCGGTGGCGTCGACGCCGTCCTGTATCCACCCAAGGGAGAGCACGGTTGCGACTAGGTCCCCACCCCCCAGCGCGATGGCCGACAGCCGCTCGAGCACCGCGGTCTCCGCCGCCGTCACCCCGTCCCGCACCCACCCGAGGGACGCGATGGCCGCGGGGGCGTCCGGGTGCGTGTAGGCGAGGAACGCCAGGGTGCCCAGGGACGACGCCGTGTGCTCGGCGACGCCGTCCACGAGCCAGGGCAGCGTGGCCACGAGCTCGGCGATTCCGGGGTCCCGGATGCCGGCCACCCTTCGGATGACCCCCTCCTCCGTGTCCGTGACGCCGTCCCGCACCCAGGGGTAAGACGCCAGCGTGCTTCCGGCATGGGCATTCAATCGCGCCACCGTGAGGAGGTGGTCCAAGACGCGTCCCTCCTGCCGCGTCAGGGCGCCCCGGGCCCATCCAAGGGAGGCGATGCTGCGCGCTGCGTCCGGGGCCTGCGCGGCCAGCAGGAGCAGCCCGTCGGCCGTATCGGCATCGGCGCCCCTTGGCTCGGCTTGCACCACCTCCATGGCGAGGAGGGCGGTTGTGAGCTCCGGGTCGCTAGTGGCGGTCGCTATCAGGCGTTCGACGCGCTCCGTTTCGGCGGCGGAGGCCCCGCCGCGCACCCAGGGGAGGTCGGCGATTGCCCACGCTACCGCTGGCGAGGCGGCCGCCAGTTGGGGGCCGCCCTCGTAGCGGCGCAGCGGAGGCACGGGCGTGGGCGTCGGCGCGGGGGTGGGGACGGCGGTGGGCGTTGGCGTGGCCGGGGGCGCCGCCGTGGGCGTGAGTGTGGGGGAAGGGGGCGGCGCGGGGGTGACGGTTGGTGTCCGCGCCGGAAGCGGGTCGGCAGGGGACTCCGCCGTCATGGTGCAGGCGGCCCACAGCCCGGCCACGGTCGCGGCGAGAACCACCGGAAGGAGGCTCGCGGAGACGTATGAAGGGGAGCGGTTTCGCCTATGCAGGTCTTCACCTCCTGGGTTGCCTGCTGCAGGACGCTTCACGGCTGAAACCAGTAAGCAGGCGGAGTCTAGCACACCCCTTCCCGGTGGCGTTACGGTCTGATGCGCAGGGAAGGCGGGCAAGGGTGGGGGATCGCTCTGCGGACTTTCGCCCCTGTCGGGCCACCCAATGGGAACAGCCCAACAGTAATTGGCGCAGGTTCGTTCCTGCGAGTATGCGCCGGCGACGTAGCGGAGGTGCGGTGAAGGCAGCATCGAAGCCGCCGTTCCGCCTGTCCAAAGCGGACGCTCCGGCCCACCCAGCCTCCACCGTCAGCCATTCCCATGTCGCGGGACCGCCCAGCGCAGCTCTGCGGTGCCCGGTTGGGCTTGGCGAAGGTCGTGCCGCGGCGGACACTATCCGCGAGACCTTCCGCATCGACACCGCAACCTTGGAGGACAACCGGGAGGCGCCAACGGTTCCACCGTCCGCTAGTGCGCCCGCTCCATCGTCCAGATCGGGAAATAGTTGCGGTGCAAGGCGTAGTTGATCATGAAGGCCGCGCCCAGCTCCGGTCCCTGCGCGTTGGGGCCGCCCCGGTGCTGTCGTCGGGTTCTCCTCGAAGTGGCTCTTTCCCCGCGCTAGGCTCCGTCGAGTCGTCGTGGAACGGTGCCCACCTGGCGTAGGTGGCACCAGCTTTAGCGGCGGCCTGACGCGTCTCGTGCGGATTCTTCTCGAAAACTCTAATAAAACCTCACGGGTTTCGCGCCTTCGACTTACGACGGTCTAACACGCGGCTTGCAGAATCCCTTTTGTTAGAAGGCCTCGCGGTCCGGCATCAAGCATGTGCGCCGTGCTGTCAGGTCATCATTCTGGCGAATCGGTGCGACCAAGCATGCCCGCAACAAGGTCGTGCCGTGGTAGGAGGGAGCATGGGATGGCCTGTTGACGCCATTCGGCGACACGAGGCGAACGTGGTCAAGGGGTTGGCCACCGCCGCCCTCTTCCTGGGCACCCTGGTCCTTGCGCTGGCCCTGGCCCCCGTGTTTGCGCAGGACTCGGCGGATTCCCAAGCCCTTGAGGCGTATGACGCCAATGAGAACGGCGTCATTGACGAGGCGGAGTTCCTCCAGGCCGCGGCGGACCATGTGGCGAGGGATATTGACCAGGCACTGGCGGCAAGGGTTGCCAGGCTCTATTTGGCCGAAGCCCAACCCGTGTCGGGAAAGAGCTGGGGAGCCCTCTGCGAAGAGTACGACTTCAACGGCAACGGGCAGATCGACCCTACAGAATCGGATCAGGCGTACTACGACTACCTGAACGGTCTCCTGTCCTCCACAGAGCTGGCATCGGTATACAGTTGCACCTCGCCACCGGATCCCACACCCACGCCGACGCCGGATCCCACACCCACGTCGACGCCGACGCCCACAGCCACCCCAACGCCGGTGCCCACAGCCACCCCAACGCCGGTGCCGCCAGGGCCGACGCCGGCGCCCCTGGCGCCGGCACCGGAGAACCTCAGACTCAGGTTCTGGGGATTCGGCTCCGTCACCATCGAGTGGGACGAGGTGCATGCAGACGCCGTCTACCAAGTGACGAAGCGGGTGGGCGGGACCGGGAACTTCACTACCCAGGGCACTGACGGGAGCGGCGAAAGGAAGCTGGTCCCCATCTCCAGCACCGACCGGCAGACCCACTGCGCCAATAACGCCAAGACCGTCAAGGTGGAGTTGCGGGTCAAGGCCAAGGGTGACGGGTCCCCCCATTCGACGACCTTCGGTCCCGCGGCAAGTCTCACCATCGATCTTCCGTGCAAGCTTGTGGCGGAGGTTCAAGCGGCCGACGCTGACATCACGGAAGGAGCGACGGCCGAGTTCATCTTCACCGTGGACCCGGCCCCGCTGCTTGCCCACAACGAGGCGAGGCTGACCATCTCCCACCAACTTCCGACTGGGAGTTGTGTCCCGAACAACGATGACGTGCCTACCCAGGTCACCCTCACGGGCACCTCGGGGAGATACACCCTGCGCATCCCGACAACCGACACCGCCGACGAACCCAACGGCAGCCTGACCGTCACGATTACGGCCTTCACCTTCAGCCCCGGCCTGCAGACCGAGGGGCTCGCCGGGACCGCCGATGATACCATCGGGCGCTTCGTCATCGGGGATGCCAACAGCGCCACGGTGGCCATCACTGACAACGATCTCACGCCGACGGTGAAGTTCGGCGCCGCCGCTTACGAGGTGGCCGAGGGGGCGACGGCCACCATCGGCGTCTCCCTCTCCAACCCCTCCCATCAGGCCCTCGCCATCCCCGTCTCCGTCACCGCCGGGACGGCGGAGGCCAGCGACTACACCGTCTCCAGCCTTCCATCGGCGGGATTGGCCTTCTCAGCCTGCACCACCCCCACGCCCGCGACCTTCACCATCCAGACCCATGCCGACGCCGACCGTGATGACGAGACCGTCAACCTCGGCATCGGCACGCTGCCGACGGGGGTGCTGAAAGGAACGCCCGGGGCCGCCACCCTCACCATTAAGGAGCCGAAGGACGAACGGCTGAGGGTGCGGTTCAGCGCGTCGACCTACACCGTCACGGAAGGGTCAGAAATAGACATCGGCGTCCAGCTCAGCGGCACGCACACCTCAGCCCTCCGCATCCCGGTCACCGTGGCGAACGGCACGGCGGAGAGCGTCGACTACACGATCTCTGGCCTCTCAGCGGGGCAGGTTCAGGTGAACATCCCCGCCGGCCAGCGGTCCACGTCCTTCGCCTTCACCGCCAAACGCGACACGGTCAGCGACGACGGCGAGACCGTCAACCTCGGCTTCGGGACCCTGCCGGCCGCCGTCGCCGCAGGCAATCCCAGGACCGCTGTCGTCACCATTCGCGAAAGGTTTGACCTTGACGTGATTCCCCTGCCAGAGCGCAGGGCCCGATTGGTCTGGCAACCGACTTCCCTTGGCGCCCGCTATGTGGTGGAGTACCAGGCGGCCGGCGGGGGGTGGACTGCAGCATCCACCCACACTACACCGTCCCTAACTGGCACCCTGCGCGAGTTCTCCCTGGACTCCATCGTCGACGGCAAGGGATTGGGTCACGACCCATTTGCCTATGAGTTCCGTGTTCGAGCGCAGGAGAGCGGCCGGCCCGACCGGCTGAGCGCTCCCGTCGTCGTCCGTGACTCCCCCATCCTCAGCATCAATGGGCACAGCCTTGGCCGGGGCGTGAACAGTGGGAAGGCTGTGGTCAAGTGGGCAGAGGTTCCCGACGCGGAAGGGTACACAGTCCGCTGGCGGAGGATGGCAGGCTACAATGGTCATCCGCATGCCCACTATGGCTGGCGTCCGCAAGCGATTGCCGTCGGTGCCAAGTGGTTCGAATCACCCGACCTGCCGGCAAGCACCCGCCAGTACACGATTACCGGGCTTACTGGTCCGGGGCATGCGTCCGGTCAGGTCTACGCCGTCCAGCTCACGTACAAGACGGATGAGGAGCTGTCGAAAAGCGACGGCTTCTCTGCCCGGGAGTTCTACGTCTGGTCTTCGACCCGCGCCGCAGGAGCCGGAGCCCATGGCGGGGAGTGGATCGCCGGATTCCCCTTGAACCAATGGCTTTCGGACAGGACCTATTCCTACGCGTTCTGCGAGGATACATTCCCAGGTGACGCAGAACGGAAGGAGGCTTGGCGGAAACTCATTCGCCATGCTGCCAGTCAGTGGGACCTAGCCACCGATGGCTGGATCACCACGGCGGAAAACGACCTGGACTGTGTCGGCTACCCGGCCAAGTTCATTGACGAGGTGACGCAGGACACACTCGATACCATACATGATGAAGACATTCAAATCCCTGAAGAACCCATAAAGGAGGTTCGCAAACACATTCAAGCGTTGCTCGTAGGGTTGGACGTTTCGGGCGTCGCGGGGTTACGAGGCGAGGATGCCAAGGTGAATGAGGTGTGGATGATCGATGACACCACCACTCGCTTTGCCGGCACGGGTTTGCCATTCGTTGTCTTCCAAGAGGTATCGAAGAAGGTGGGCCAAGGATGGTGTGACAATCCGTGTGCGTCAACAAGTAGAACACCAATCGACGGCAAGCTCGTCATCACCACGGACATCGTCTTGCGGCGAAGCAAATATGAAAACGCCTCATTGATTCTGCCGGGTGCGGATGACGTCGCTGACCGAGGTGAGGTCCCCTTCAACTCGTGCAGTCTTGGCGGCGTGAGTGGAGTCTATAAGACCATGGTGCACGAATTCGGGCATGCCCTCGGCATAGGTTACGGCAAGACGGGGCCACCGGGCGACGAGCAGGGGATCCATCACCCGCATATGCGAGATTCCGTCATGAGCTATAGCAGGAGGGTAGAGTATAGCTGTTCACCCAATCCCTTGGACATCTTGGCCATATTCGCGTTGTATCAATCGCAGCAGAGGGGTAGCTGACACGATGCCTTGGAACGTCGTACAGAGATTCCTTCGAGGCTTGGGTACAGCCATTCTCGTGTCGGCCCTTGCCTGGACGCTAGGAGCTTGCCAGGATGAGGCACTGCAGACCCCCAGTGTGGTGACCGTATCCTCGTCTGCGTTGACGCCCACTGCGGCGCCGGCGCCTTCCCCGGCGCTGACGCCTACTGTAGTGCCGATGCCCTCTCCCGAGCCGGCCCCCGCTGCGACGCCGGTTCGCTCGCCGACACCGACGCCCCCCACGAGGGTCTCTGTGCCGACGGCGACGCCCTCCGTGGTGTGCCCAGACTGTAACGGGGCTCGGCTGAACCACTATCCCAGCCATGTCCTGCACTGGAGCAAGGACGGCACGCATCTGGTCTTCAATGTTGGCGGCAGGCTGTTGGTGGTTGACACGGAGGGAATCGGCGTGCGCGAGGTGATCGATACCGACCCACGCCCGGGGGCGGAAGGCGCTTACAACGGCTTCTATGCGGATCTCTCCCCGAATGGCGACCGGATTGTGTACCGTCAGGGCCCGGTGACACGGGAGGGGAGAGGTTACACCCAATTCGACATTGCCATCGTAGGCGTTGACGGTACCGGACAAGAGCCATTGACAGATAGTGCCGCATTCGCAAGCCACCCGGTGTGGTCGCCCGATGGGACAAGGGTGGCCTTCATTCGGGAGTCCACTGCCAGCGGATTCCCCGTGGGCCTGTATGGCCCCGAGTCTCTGGATGACGTGCGCCTTGCGACGTGGTTATTGGCATCGGATGGGTACTTGCCAAGGCTACGAATATTCCACGCGGCCACACGAGTTGGGCTGTTCGCCCCGGTATGGTCGCCCGATGGAAAGCACCTGGCATACGTGGCCTACGAGGGACCCTATGAGGACGCGAGGCCCCAACTCGCTCTCTACACCGTTCCTAACGACGGGCCTATCCTCGGCAGCGACGTCACCAGGATTGGCGATGCGATGGGGCGACCGTCTTGGTCCCCTGACGGCGACGTTCTGGCCGTCGCGCGGTGGAGTGATGGGAGGAGTAACCGTTCCCTGATCTACACCATCGGGGCCGATGGGGTGGGTTACAGGGAACTGGTGCAGACGCACGGAGCCCTCCAGCTTGCTTGGTCGCCGAACGGGCAGGAGCTGCTCATTGTTCCAGCCGAAAGCGAACCATATGTGCTGGCTGTGGACAGCAACGACGCTCAGACGGCATGGCTCAATCCCACGGGTGGGCGTGCAACGCAAGCGGCTTGGTCGCCTGATGGATCGACGATAGCCCTCTACTATGGGCCCAACGGTGGCGGGTCATCCGCCCCGCATGTTCTCGCGGTCGTGAACAGGAATGGTTCAGATCTGCGGCTCCTCGCCTGGAAGGGAAAGCGCGAGGAAAGCGTCTGGCACGCCTCCAGTGGGGTCACCTGCATTCCTGATGCTCTGTGGCCGACATGGAACCAAGCGACGGCGCCTTACTCCTACGGATTCCCGCGCTGCGAAGAAGGGAAGGCAGAAACCTCATGAAAAAACGCGCATTCGGCCTGGGCTTCATTTTGGGACTCGGGGTGATTGCCGCCTTGTTGGCAGTGGCGGCAATGGGGCAGGGCGGAGCGATGATTGAGGACGCGACAACGCCTGAAGGCAGTGCGTCGGCCAGTGCTCTTCCCTGCAGCGGCGAGAGGGCGCACCTTGAGGAGTGCGCGCTCCGCAACGTCAGTCGCATGGATCCCTTCAACTCCCGGCCAAATGGCGGGGGCGCGTTGGGCGGTGAGCCGAGCGGGACAGTTGAAGAGGTGCTGGCAAAGGGGCTGCGGCTGGCGTCGGCGTCGCCCGTCCACATCGTATTCCGAGGGACGGCGGCGAGCACCGTTCAGTGCGAGTGGCGTGGCATCGCCAGAACCGCCCAACAGCGGGAAGGTGCCGTGAGGTTCTGGTTGGACCTGGGTACGGATGAGAGCACTCCCGATGCGAAGTATCTGGAGGCACTCTTTAATGCGACCCTGAGCGCCGCGGCCCCAGCGTATCTTGAGACGGCCAAGGCTAACTTCACGTCGATGATAGAGGGTGGGCTGTCGGAGGAGTACCGGTTCCTGACGTGCTTCGCGACGTACGAGGTGCCCGAGTACATCCTGGGGGCGGGGCCCTCCACTCTGAAGGTGGCCTACGACCGGATGGGTGAGGCCCACGGGTACGACTTGTACCGGGTGGAGCACGAGGCTGGCGTACTGGGAGGGGGCCAGTTGATGAGCGCAGGCGAGTACCAGGGGCATCTGGACAGCTTGGCGCGGGAGGCGGAGGCGGTGCTGCGTGAGATGGTGGGCGGCCGGGAGGGTGTGGTCTTTCTGGCGCCGATGGGGGCCCACAACGCCATCGCCTTCGAGGCGTGGCAAGCCATTGATCAGTGGGACCTGCAGAGGGACGACGCGGGAGTGGTGCAGGCAGTGCGGTACGGGGCGCCGGCGGGAGACCCGGAGTACACCCAGACGCTGGCAAACCTGAAAGCGCGGATCGTGGCGGCCACAACGTCCGGCGGGGCCTCGGGAAGGTCGGCGAATACGGCGCCTGCCCGGATCCCCAATGTGTCTGGGCTAACCCAGTACTACCGGAACATCGGGGCGTACGGGGACATCACGCCGGGAGACGGGTCGACGGCCACCTTCACTCCGGCGCAGCCGCCGGCGGCCTACAGTTGCGCCTCGGGGACGGCGGTGACGAGCCCGAACACCAATGGTGACCTCGTGCGTGACTGTGAAGTGCTGGTGGACAGGATGGACGCACTACGGGGCACGGGGACGCTGAACTGGAGTGCCAGCCTGGCCATGGGGAACTGGACGGGGGTGACGACGGCGGGCGTACCCGCCCGAGTGACGAAGATCGAGCTGCCCAACAAGAGCCTGACCGGAGGCATTCCAGGGGGACTGGGGCGCCTGCTCGCGCTGACCCACTTGGACCTGAGCGGGAACAGCCTGACGGGGGACATCCCGGCGGAGCTGGGGTGGCTCCACAACCTCCAGTCCCTCAAGCTGTCGGGGAACAGCCTGACGGGATGCGTGCCACTGGCGCTCCGGAGCGTGGCCACCAACGACCTGTCGTCCTTGAACCTCCCCGCCTGCAACCCCCCGGCGCCGGGAGCGCCCGCGGCGGGCACGGTGGGAGAGACCGGCGTACCGCTCACCTGGCCTGTGGCCGCCAACGCCACCAAGTACCGGGTGGAGTACCGGGACAGCGTCCCCGGCTACTGGACGGTGGCCGATGACGCCATAACCGGGACGTCGTTCATGGTGGATGGCCTACGGTGCGGGACCGCCCACCAGTTTCGCCTGAGCGCCTATGGAGACGGGACCACCTACGGGGCGGCGTGGGGCGACCCATCGGCGGCGGTGACGGCCACCACAACCGCCTGCGTGACCCCGGTCTTCGGCAAGGAAACCTACGCCTTCACCATCGCCGAGAACGCAGCGGCCGGGACGGCGGTGGGGACGGTGTCGGCCACGGACCCCAACGGAGACACGGTGGCGTACAGCATTACAGCGGGGAACGACGACGACCTCTTCGCCATCAACGGGAGCACAGGAGCGGTCACCGTGGCCGGGATCCTGGACTTCGAAACCACGGCGTCCCACGCCATCACGGTGCAGGCAAGCGACGGGACCAACGCCGCAACGGTGACCGCGGAGGTCGTCGTGATGGACGCCAACGACGCCCCGGTCTTCGCCCAGGACAGCTACAGCTTCTCCGTGGCGGAGTCGACCCCGGCCTGGACGACGGTGGGGACGGTCTCGGCGACGGACCAGGACGCGGGGGACACCTTCGGCGTCAACGTCTACTACTACATCACGGCGGGGAACGTCGGCGAGCGGTTCATCATCGCCGGGAACGGCGGGGACATCCTGGTGTGGCAGGCGCTGGACTACGAGACCACGCCGTCCTACACCCTGACGGTGGAGGCCCGTGATGACAAGGGCGGGGTGGGGACCGCCACGGTGGAGATCACCGTAACCAACGTGCCGGAGGGAAGGCCGGCGGCGCCGTCGGACCTGGCGGCGTCCCTGGCAGACGACAGTTTCACCCTTTCGTGGGGCGCCGTGGAGGGCGCGGCCAAGTATGAGGCCTCCCACACCACGGACGCCGCGGATGCAGAGACGGTGACGTGGTCGGCCCTGCCGGAGACCACGGCCACTTCCACGACCTACAGCCCCACCGGGGGCCCGACTTGCGCGACGACCTACCAGTTCCGCGTGCGGGCCTACGGGGACGGTGAGATCCACCTTGCCGAGTGGGGCATCCCGTCTCCGGCGGTCTCCTACACCACGGAGGCCTGCAACCGGTCCCCGACCTTCGGCTCCTCATCCTACAGCTTCACGGTGTCGGAGGACGCCGCTATGGACGCAGCCGTGGGGACCGTCGCGGCCACGGACCCGGACACCGGGGACACCCTCACCTACAGCATCACCGCCGGCAACGGCGAGGGCGCCTTCTCCATCAACGGCAGCACGGGGGCCATTTCTGTCGCCGCCGCCCTGGACTACGAGACGACCGAGGCCTACGCCCTGACGGTGGAGGCCGCCGACGGACGCGGCGGGACGGCGACGGTACCAGTGGCGGTTGGCGTCACCGACGTGGCGGAGAACGGCCCGCCCTTGCCCGCCAGGATTACTTGGGCCTACAAGTCCGTAGCCGGCACGTTCGGGGCCTCCTGGACGGCCGTCGATGGGGCGGACCTGTACCGGATGCGGTACCGGACGGGCAGCGCTGCCAGCGACTGGACGAACCTGGAGGCGGTCACGGGCACCAGCTACACCTTCGCGCCCGAGGGTGGGCCGGACTGCGGGACGACCTACGAGCTCAGCCTCCAGTCCCACGGCGACGGCGTTACCTACGACGCCATCTGGGGCACCCACTCCAACTCCATCATCTACACGACCGCGGCCTGCAGGCCCCCGGTCTTCAGCGCAGCAAGCTACAGCTTCACGGTAGCCGAGGACGCCGCTGTCGGAGCGGCGGTGGGGACCGTTTCCGCCACCGCCCCAGAGGGGGGAGACACGATGTCCTACGCCATCACCGCCGGCAACGATGCGGGGAAGTTCGCCATAGGCGGCAGCACCGGGAGCATCACCGTTGCGGCGGCCCTGGACTACGAGACGACGACGACCTATTCCCTGACGGTCCAGGCGACCGACGGTCGCGGCAGCGTGGGGACTGCCACGGTGAAGATCATCGTGGGGAACGTCGCCGAGTCCCGGCCGCCGGCGCCCCAGAACCTCACGGCCACGGCCGCCGTTGGCGGAGTGACCCTCTCCTGGGACGCGCCCGACGACTCGACCGTGACGGGCTACCAGATCCTACGCCGGCGCCCCGGCAGCGGCGAAACCGTTCTGCTGGTGCACGTGGCTGACACGGGCAGCACGGCAACCACCTATACCGACACCGACGTGACGCCGGGCACCCGCTACGTGTACCGGGTCAGGGCCATCAACGCCAAGGGTACCGGACCCTATTCCAATTCGGCCTCCGCCACCACGCCGCGGGGCTCCTAGCCACGGAGCTTCCTCCGAGCGATGGCGTCGGTGCCGCGCAGTGTGTGGGCCGGGTCCGCTGCCAAGGTTGGATCGTGGGTGTCAAATGGGGAAGGTGGGTTGTTCGGGGCCTCGCGGGCCGGACCGCGTCTACCCGAGCCCACTTGCGGCCCCGCGTGCGGGGCGCGTCACGCCCTCCGTGCTCTCTCAATTGCGGCCGCATTCGTAGCAGAGTGTCAGAGTTGCGAGGGCGCCCGAGAGGTTGTCTCTACTTCGCAGCGTATGGACACTCTCCGTCATCGAGGCGAGGGAGGCCATTTCCGCGAGGGCGCGGTCGCTCAGGCCGTGGACGCTCCCGAGGACGACCAGCGTGCCGGGTTCCAGCTGCGTTGTCCGAGGCAACGTGTCGACGGTTTCAATCTCCGCCGTCATGTCCGGGTAGAGCCACAGGTCATCTCCCTTGTCGCAACTCCTGTCGGCGTACACGTGAACGCGCGAGAACTCAAACTCCCGCCGTGCCTCCGCAATGGTCAAGCACACCACGTACTGGTTGTGCTGGTACTCTCGCAGCACGGCCTCGTCGCCGCTCATCCTGAGCGTGCCAGCGACATTCGCCAAGACGATCGCTCCGGTCAACAGCGCCAGGTAGGCAACCATGTACCGCTGGAACAGGTTGGCGGTCGCCTCGCGGGATTGGAAGCGCGCGAGGGCCGAATGCGTGCAGATGCCGCCCAGCAGGATGAGGAGGGGCAGTGCGGCGGCAATGCGCTCGACCAGGAAGTCATTGGCCAGAAAGCCGGCCCCCAGGAGCATGACGACCAGGATGACTGCACTAACCCGTGCAAGCGCGCCCGCCCACCCTGCAAGCGCATAGAGGGCGCTCAGGGCAAACAGCGTGCCGGGGACCAGCGGTATGACACCGCCTCCGTCCAATCGATACTGCGCGGAGGCAGTTCCAACGCTTTGGCCGAATAGGGTCTTCGTGTAACTCCAGACGAGCATACCCGAATTGGCGAGGTAGCTCGCCACGTCGGGCGACGCCGCTTCCCGCTCCCATGCATGCCTCAGCAGTGGGTCCAGCAGCAGTGTGTTGGAGGGGTTGGTGAGGATGTCCAGCACCGCGGGTGCGCCCGTTAGCGCGAGTAGCACGGCGTAGGCGCCGCCCGCCCGAAGCGCCCGTCGACCGCATTCGGCGTCCCTGGTGCATATGGCCTGGGTCAGCCAGAGGAGGGGAGGCAGAGCGACGACGGGCTGGTAGGAAACCCATTCGTGCAGCAGGATGCCGCCCAGCATCCCCGCGAATCCGGCCCACACCAACGCATTGGCGCGCGATGTCATGGCCCCCGCAACGCAGTACAGCAGCAGGGCTTCGAAGAGGAACCCGCTGAAGTTCTCGTAGGCAACGGCACCCCCCACCACGAACAAACTGAGAGTCGCCATGGTGAAGACGGCAAACAAGGTCGCCGGCCACCCGACGGCGAGCCTGCGGAGCGTAGCCGCCACAACGACAATGGAGAGGCATCCAGCCAGCTTGAAGACGAACCGCAGGCCATCAAGCGTATTGTCCGTCACCTGAAAGCCGATCGTGCCCATCAGGGTGGAGTACCGGTAGGGAACCTTCAGAGCGTCACCCAGCACGACGAGGATGCTCTCCCTGCCCAGTTGGATCTCCTCGAAGCTGATTGGCGCATCGGGCGGCAAAGATTCGAGGAGGAGGAGACGCAGAACAACGGCAATGCCCACCAGCGACCAACCCCAGTGAAGGTCCAAAGTAAGCGGAAAGTGTGGGCGAAGCGCCTCTCGTATGGAGCGCCAGCTAAGCGCCACAAGGACGCCAGCAATCGTGGCCAACGCGAGGAGGAGGCCCCATGGCCTCCCGTAGACTCCGGCAAGCTCGTCTCCGAAGGCCAGAGAGAACAGGACGGGGAACGCCACCCACGCCAGCACCGAGACAAGCGGTCGTTCCAGCAGCCTCGAAAGGGCCGCTCGGCCCAATGGCAGCCTATTTCTCAAGCGGCATCTCCACCGTGCTCTCGCACCTTGAGTAGGACGCTCGTCGGCAGCTGTGGTGTCGAACCCAAGGAAGGCGACCTCATCCATTTGGACGGTACGCCTGCGGCTGCTGCCGAACACAGGGCTGCGCGCAATGCACCTTGCGACTGCGTTGCCCGTTCCAATGACGTCCCCCTATGGGTGACCGCGACCGTAACTGGTGCTGTTCTCAGTGATGCGGCGGCTTGGACCGTGTTGGGTTCGGTGGTCGGCCTCCAACCTTGCGGGCCATCGTGCACCCAGGCTCAGCCCTACGAACGTGAGGTCGGCTTCTGCCCCGTGAGGGAGTTGATCCTCGCATGGTCCGCCTCAAGGAAGGGAGCACACTACCGGCCATTAGCTGGTCTAGTTGCCCGGTCAGTCTCACGCTCGAAAGTCCCGCCAACATCCGCAAGCAAACACTGAGTGCCCTTCCCGCTCGGAGGGCTAGGTGCATCACCGACGTTAGTCTTCAGCCTCCAACAGGGTAGCAACAGGCTGTGAGCATGGTGTAAGCATCAAACAGCTGTTTGTAACTTCTCATTAGAACCCGCTCCAATTCCAGCACACACGTGGGGATAGTTCGCGGTGATGCAACGTAGAGGTGGCAGGCGAAAGCCATTGGATGAGGCTTGACCCATCAAGAGGCACTCTATTCGCCTGGACCTGCCTTCTACAATGCCACCGCCCAAGAGTCGCTAATGAAACCATTCAAATTGCCTCGCACAAGTCGTGACGCGTGTTGGGCAATTTGAACGTCGGGCTCCATAGGAATCGCTATGGTGATATCGATGTTGTTGTCTTGGTCGATAGAAATCTCGTCCACGACGTTCAAGAGAAGCTCTCGCCTAACGGACTACGCCGCCCCTCCGGCCGGGCCAGCATGGCGGCGCAGCCCTCTGTGGCGACCTTGACGAGAGCATCGAGGGTCGTCTCCACTCGGGCCTTGGCGTCGACGCCCAAGGCCCGGTGGCCGCGGGAGGCCCAGACAGAGTAAGAGTAGGACACCGAGTCCGCCACTCATCTTGGACTTCATTGGGTTCGTCTCCGGGAATGGCCTCCGCAGCTACCATATATGAAGGAGGTGCGGCATGAACAAGGAGCTCCGCGAGGCGATGATCGGAATCCTCGAGGACTTGGTGGCGGACCCGACTCGGGTATGGTCTCATTCGTATGGCGACCAGGCCACCCACTTTGCGGCTGGCCTAGTGCTCAACCGAGCCGGGCACCTGTCGTCGTTCCAAGGCGCCCCGCCAGGATCGTATATCACCCTCAGCGGCTTCGGTTACTTGGAGGAGCTAAAGCACCCAATTCGCTCGTGGTTGGCCCGAAACTGGTTCGCGGTGGTGGTGGCGGTCACAACTGGAGTGGTATCCGCGGTCTCGGCCGGCGCCCAAGCGTTTCTCGCTTTCGGACCATGATACCCTCTGCTGACTGACATTGCCTCCGGCAATCGTCATGCCAGCTTGTTGCATCCCATACAATAGTCCTCAGGCGGCACAGAAGAGATCGACTGCAGTGAGGTGAAAAGAACGGTTGTCAAACCACTCGTTACTCATCTACTAGCCAACTCCTATACCTTACACGCTGGCAGGTGGCGTGGGTGCCGAATAGGTCGCCGCGAAAACCATCTCAGATAGCCAGCGACGGAACGATTCGTTGTCGCTGAACTGCTTGAATAACTCGGTGTGGTCGGAGAGAAGCTCGTTCATGGCCCGCACCAGCGCTTTGTCGTGCTCTATCCGAGCGTTCGGCTTGTCGGAGTTGGCCATTGCGTTCTGGTAAGCCCTATCTCCCGCCACCTTCGTTGGCAGTTCCTCAGCAATCACTTTCTCAATCTTGTCCTGATCCTTCCACTCGATGTTGCCGAATTGGTCGTTGAACTCCCTAATGATGTTAGACAGGCGGTCCATCTCCGGCTCTGGCTTCTGCCCGCCGCCCTCGGTTGGGACCGGCCCGATCTCCGCGTCTTCGTCGGGAAGCTGGATGTCCTGGACCGCTTGCTTCTCGACTCGGTAGCTGTCCATGTCGATGGCTTCGAGAATCCCCTTCGACAGGTCATCCTCCACCGGCGCGGGCAGTTTGGGAACGAGGAAGGTCAGGAAGATGGACAACTTCTCCCATTCGGCGACGGTGTAGGGCAGGATGGTCGCCAAGAACCCGTAGGCCCGGAGGAACGCCTTCGCCTTTCCTTTGAAGTCGACCTGGCCGTCCTCGTCCAGCTGCTCCCGGTAGACCGAGACGCAGGCGTCGAGGATGGGATCGAGACGGTCGCGGGTCTCTTTCGTGAGGAACCGCTCCACCAACTCGTCTACCTGCGCCGATTCATACACCTGATAGCTGTCCAGCGTCGCCTTAAGGTCGTGCAGCCTGTCGGGGTCGGACTCCTCCGACAAAATGGTGGTGCGGTAGTAAGGGGCAAAGGACTTCTGGATGGTGTCTGCGTCGTTGGCGAAGTCCAGCACGAAGGCGTCATGCTTCTTCGAGCGCGCCCGGTTGAGACGGGAGAGCGTCTGCACCGCTTTAACGCCCGACAGCGGCTTGTCGACGTACATCGTGTGGAGTAGCGGTTCATCGTAGCCTGTCTGGAACTTGTCGGCGCAGACCAGGAAACGATACGGGCCCTCCTGAATCCTGTCAGCTATCACGTTGGACGAGAAGCCGTTGAGGGACGCCTCGGTCACCTTCGTGCCGCCATACTCGTGCTCGCCTGAGAAGGCGACAATTGCGTTGTAGGGGCTCTTGCGCTCCGTCAGGTAGTCCTGGATTGCGTGGAAGTAGTCGATGGCCCGCTCGATGCCGCTCGTCACCACCATGGCCCGCGCCTGCCCGTCTATCTTTTGCAGGCCGGCCACCTGCTCGTGGAAGTGGTCGACCATGATCTCCGCCTTTAGTCGGATTGCATAATCGTGGCCCTCCACGTAGCGGCGTAGCTTCTTGCTCGCCCGCTTCGTGTCGTACTCCGGGTCGCCCTCCACCGTCTTCACCAGCCGGTAATAGCTGTCCACCGGCGTGTAGTGGGCCAGCACGTCGATGATGAACCCCTCTTGGATGGCCTGCTTCATGGTGTAGGAGTGGAACGGCACGTGCGTGGTCTTCCCGCCCTCCGGGACGGGGTCCCCGAAGATTTCGAGGGTCTTGTTCTTGGGCGTGGCGGTAAAGGCGAAGTAGCTGGCATTGGCAAGGAGCTTTCTGGACTCCATCAAGCGGTTGATCTTGTCCTCGGCGGTCTCGTCTTCTTCCTCCGCGCCTGCTTCTCCCAAGGCCATCGACACTGACGCCGACGTCCGTCCGCCCTGGCTCGAATGGGCTTCGTCGATGATAATCGCGAACTTGCGGTTACGGTGCTCATTGCCGATGGCGTCCAGGATGAAGGGGAACTTCTGCACGGTCGTGATGACGATGCGCTTGCCCTCCTGGAGCAGCCGGCGCAGTTGAGCGGAGGTCTCAGCCGGACCTACGGTAGAACCCACCTGGGCGAACTGCCTGATGGTGTCCCGGATCTGCCTATCCAGTATCCTGCGGTCCGTGACGACGACCACGGTGTCGAAGACCGTCGCGCCGTCACGTTCCAGCCCGATAAGTTGGTGGGCTAGCCACGCGATGGAGTTGGACTTGCCGCTGCCGGCCGAGTGCTGAATCAGGTAGCGCCGTCCAACGCCATTAGCCGAGGCATCAGCCAGCAGCTGCCGCACCACGTCGAGTTGGTGGTAGCGCGGCCATAGCTGATCCTGGCTCTTGCGGCCGGTCTTGTCATCCTTCTTCTCTACGAGTTGGGCGTAGCTCTCGATGATGTCGGTCAGCCCGTCGCGGGTGAGCACCTCCCGCCACAGGTAGTCCGTCTTGAGCCCGTTGGGGTTGGGCGGGTTGCCTGCCCCGTCGTTCCACCCCTTGTTGAAGGGCAGGAACCACGACTCCTTGCCCCTGAGATGGGTGCAGAACCGCACCTCGTGATCGTCCACGGCGAAGTGGGCGAGGCATCTGCCAAGCTCGAAGAGCTTCTCCCTGGGGTTGCGATCCCGCTTGTACTGCTCTACGGCGTCGTCCACCGTCTGCTTGGTCAGGCTGTTCTTCAGCTCGAAGGTGGCGACGGGCAGGCCGTTGACGAATAGGCACAGGTCCAGAGCAAGCTGCGCGTTGTCGTTGCTGTAGCGGAGCTGCCGGGTCACGCCGAAGCGGTTCTGCCCGTACAGGACCCGGGCCTTCTCGTTTCCCGGCGACGGAGTGCCGTACATGAGGTCGATCTGGTGCGGGCCGTGCTTGATGCCCTTGCGCAGCACGTCGATGATCCCGCGTTTGGCAATCTCACCTTGCAGCCGCGCCAGGAACCTGCGGCGCGCGGGGCCGTCAGCGTCCAGGTCCAGCGACTCGGCGGCGACGGGCTGGGTGTCGTGGAGGAAGACGGAGAGTTGGGCCAGGTCCACACAGTGCTCCCGGTCGTAGTCCTGCGGGTCGCCGTGTATCCAGCCCGCACCGTAGGCGGCCCGCCGCTCGCGCACGACCCCGTCCTGCGGCGGGTCGCAGGGCGCGCCCGTCAGCGCCTCGCAGATGAGGCGCTCCAACCCTCTTTCGCTGGTGTCGGTGGTCACGCTACCCCTCGTCCCTCGCCGGAATGTCCACTTCCCTGACCTCGCCCGGCTGGATCCCGTCCAGGGCCGCGTGGATATCGTCTAGCCGCAGTTGGACATCAGGCCATCTGTTGGAGAGCAGGACTACTACAGCCAGCTGCCTGCGGCCAAGGTTCTGCTGGTGCCTCATGCTCTGGTCGGCGGTTATCACCATTTCGTAGCCTTCTTGCTCAGCTCGGTCCAGCAGATTCCCGTTGCTCAATTCGGCCCACCCCTTCTCCCTGGCCGTATCCACGGCGTGTTCCGAAAGATGGCGGCGCAAGGGTCTTGGGGTGTTGTTGTCAAACAGGATTCTCAAGCTTCACTCTGGCGTCGAGGTCGGTCACTACAAACTCCAGCACGGCGTTTACCTGCCACTTCTCCACCCCTTCAAACCAGTCCAGGAACTCTTCCAGCGTGGCTCCCGCCGCCAGATTCCCAAACAAGGCGGACACCGGCACTCTCGTACCCGTGAACACCCAGGCTCCGCTGAGCCTGCCGGGCACACTCTCCACCGCCGGGCACTTGCTCCAGTCCGTCATTCGCCCACCTCGCTTTCCGCTGCGAGCTCTTCCTCCGGGACGCCCTTCAGATCGAACGCCCCATCGTCCTCATTGTCCGCTACGAAGCCATTCTCGTCTATCGGCTCCTCATCCTCGGCTTCCTCCGGCAACTGCGCCGCTACCTCGCGAACGTCCAGCTTGCCCGTCACTACGTCAGCGATGAGCCGTGTACGATACTCCTGCACCAGTTCTATCTGTCGGCGCGCGCGGCCGATGGCGGCCGCAGTAGCGGCCGTTTCTCGTACAAGGTGTTCGATAATGGCGTCCTGCTCATTGCGAGGCGGGCAAATTAGAGGAACGTCCAAGAACGATTCCGGATACAACCGCAGCCGTGAACTGGTGATACCAGTTGATCGAATGAGGTAGTTCGTTCTGTAGGCTTCTGTTCGGAGCAGGGAATCAACGTAGTCATGGTTTAGACGCTCAGTACTGAGTGGGCGATAGACACCATAGGAGGGACTGACAAGACCAGTCTGCCGAGCTACCCCTAGGGCTGCCATGTATGCCCACATGGTGTTTATCACGATGTCGCCTGGCCGACATAGTTTGTAGCCCATATTGGACTCGGCCAGAAACATGGTGACGGACTTCTTCCGTGGAGTTACTCCCGTGATGTGTGACACCGACATCAACTCCTCTGTGCCGGTGGTCGATCGTTCATCTGCTTCCCGATAGAAGAACTTGGCGCGACGCACCCCCCAATGGTCCGGCACCTCGCCGAGCCACTCGATGCCGGAAGGCTTGAGGCGCACGTCGGGGTTGAGGCCGCGGGTGACTGCCCGGTTGACGACGGCCTGCTTCTCCTCCTCCAGTAGCGCAATCAGCCTTCGCTTGGCGCCAACGTACCGCCGGACGCGCCGGTCCACGTAGTCCAGGTACCGCACGATGGCGCGCTGCTCCGATGTGGGTGGAATTTGGATTGGAATGTTGCCGAGATCTTGTTGCGTAAGTTTGTCTCTAGTTGACCCACTGATGAAATTGGCGTAGTCAACCGAATTTAAGACATGAGTGAAGAACTTGGGGTTTAGTTGATTGTTACACCTTAGTACGTGGATGTGGTTGTTCACCCATACCTTTTCGTTCACGAAGAACGCGACAGGTCTAGACGGATCCTGAAACGGGGCTCCATCTTCACCTACCAAGACTATAGGTTCGTTGAATATCCAGTTGTCGACATGGTCTATGACCGAATTGGCACCCCAATAGGGAATGGAGCCCTGCATCGTTCCCCTTTGTTCTTTGCTGAGCGGAATCCGGGCACCGTCCAGTGACTCAGCAAAGTACCGGAGATGGCCCAGTTCCCAATGCTCAGGCACATCGCCGAGCCACTCGACGCCGGAGGAGCTGTAGGAGGGGTAGGGTGTGGGAGCCGTAGGATTTAGCATTGCCTTAACACCCATTTCCCAATCATGTGGCCCCACCAGTCTTGGGCAACAACCGGAGAAGAAGGTCAACGAGATATAGATATTCAATAACAGTCTGCTTATCTTCTAGCTCGACCGATTTGTGCGCCAAGGGGTTTCTTACGAACTGAAACACCCCTTTGTACATGAGGAACACACCTTCCCTCTCCGCCTTGGGTAGAGTCTTGTCTGCAAGGACGCCCTTCTCTGGATGAAACGCCTTGTTCAGTAACTTGTCGCCTGAAAGAACATCATCATCCGTAACCTGGTAGCCAACGAGTTCACGTAAACGGTCTTCAAGCAGCTTGAACCCCTCGGACACCGCGGCTATTGGACTCGCCTCAAAGAGCCCTCTGCAAGCCGTCGCCAGTTCTGTGTCCAGAAAATCGAAGTTCGGTCTCGGTTGGTGCCGCATAGCCCAGAACTCTCCCTCAGTCTTTTCTCTATGCCTTGGCATGATCCAATGCCAAGGGAACTCTAAGGGCGAGTTGTCGGCAGCGCGGAGCATTTCAATGATCTTTGGTGTGAGCCTGCGATTCTCAATAGCGTTGAATTCAGTTTCATCCAGAACAATCTCGTTGGTAGGTATATTCCTGTAGAACACACTGCACAAGGCTTCCGAGAAGGCGTGTGGACCTCCACCTCCATACCCACTTGCAAAGCCGGAATGCACAACCGTTAGCGGAATATAATTCCAGTTCCAAAACAGAAACAGGTGTTCAGACATCCGATCCCCTCGGTCCTTTCTACATGTCACAATGGATGCCCTTCTTGGAGGGTTCTCGCTGTTCACGATGGTATCCACAGCGATCGCGCACGTTTCTGGATCACCAGGCGTGCCCATGTACTGGACTTCCGCCGGGTCAATGTAGGTTTGAAACATGAACCACTCCTGAAATGGTGTAACTGAAGTACCTTCAGCTATCCACGCCCTAGTATCATTTAGCTAGTTCTGCCAGCCCCTGGTGCAATCGCCGCCTCGATTATTCAAAAACTGGTCAAGCCCGTCATCCGGCCAAGGCGCCCTGTCTTTCCTGAGAAATGCCCGATGGACCTTCGGCATGACTCTCTTTGAAACTCGCTGTCGAGGCCACTTGTAGATGACGGCAAAGGGGTCTTCGCCGACGATGTTACAAGCCAATCGCTGAGGAATCAGGTGGGGGTTGCGGTCCTGTGGCCGCTTGTTGTAGTCCGGGTGGGTGGGCAGAAGCAGGCCCACCAATCCGCACCGCTCGTTGTTGGGCCGGTCGATGATACTAGCTGAAATCTCCCAGTCCACATGCTTACGCTGCCAAGTGCAGGGGCCAATGAGCACAATGGTGACCACGGCATCTGCAATATAGTCATCCCTGATTCTTCGGCGTATCTCGTCTAGCCGGAGTCCCTCGCCGTGAATGTCTCCCGGGCTGACGGACTTGTCTATGGCCTTGCTGTCCAACGCTTGAACTAGCCGGCGCTTGTATTCCTCGTCATCGGCATGGTAGTAGCTAATGAAGACCTTGTACTTGGGTATCTTTGCGGTCATCATTGCTTGCCCCACCTAAAGGATGATTCCCCATGCCAACAGGACTGTGACGACTACCGCCATATAGAAAGGAAGCACTGAAAACGACATGAACATGGTCCACAGCATTATGCGCACCCTAGAGCCCACACCAGTCACCTTATGAAGATCTGAGCAGGCAATTGGCCGTGCGTGTGCCTTGTCGACGAAATCGTCGTACGAAGTCCGAAATCTCTTCTCCAGCATCAGGTAGTAGGCATCCAGCACGTAGAACAGTACCGCCGGAGCTAGGGCGATCAGCGCGTGGTTGGCCTCTCCAGTTCGCGCTATCAGCACCAAGGTGGCCGCAACGAGAGTTACGCACCACACCTTGCAAGAGCGGCTGTTCTCCGCCATCCGGCCTATCACGTCCTGCATGATTTCAAGGTGCTTGTGAACGGCCTGCTGCTGTGCGTCAACCCCCTGGTTCTCGGACACTAGCTGCTCTCCCCTACCCCTACAATCTCTCCTATCAACCCTTCCGTTTCCTGCTCCAAGGCCAGAATGTCGGCTCGTATCTCCTCCAATGAGCGCAGAGGCTGCGGCTTGTAGAAGTGGCGGGTGAAGCTTATCTCGTAGCCGACCTTCACGCTGTCAGGGACGTACCAGGCGTCGGGGGCGTAAGGCAGCACCTCGCGGAGGAGGAACGCTTCTACGCCGCCCTCTTCCAGCAGCGGCACCTGCTCCGTGTCCCGCAGGTCCGTGTCCGGCTCGTACTCGACGATGACAGGCTTGCCCGCGATGGTGACCGGAAACAGGCCGCGCACCGAGTCGGCCGCCGCGCCCTTGTGGACCTTCTTGATGACTGGTGGCGCAGTCTCCGAGCGTTTTCCGTTATCTTTGAGCACCTTGATCTCATTGGCGGGATAGGCCTGCTCCGAGTCGATGCCCTCGACGCGCAGGCGCCGCTCCACGGTGACTTTCCAGTAGCCGAAGGCCTCGTTGGGGAATATCTTCGACTGCTCCGTCTCCTCGAAGTCGAGGAAGGCGTCGCAGATGCGCCGAATGTCCTCGTCGGAAAGCTCGCAGTTCTTGCTGCCCAAGTTCTTGCGCAGTGGCCGGCGCCATTGGGTGGCGTCGATGAGCTGCACCTTGCCCCGGCGGTGCGCCGCCTTGCGGTTGCTCAGCACCCAGATGTAGGTGGCGATGCCGGTGTTGTAGAACATGTTGAGCGGCAGGGCGATGATGGCCTCCAGCCAGTCGTTCTCGATTATCCAGCGACGAATGTTGCTCTCGCCCTGCCCGGCGTCGCCGGTGAAGAGGGAGCTGCCGTTGTGGACCTCGGCGATGCGGCTGCCCATCGGCGTGTCGTGCTTCATCTTGCTCAGCATGTTGGCGAGGAACATCATCTGACCATCGCTGGACCGAGTGATGAGTGAGTAGTCAGGGTCACCGCCGTGTTCCACGAGGAAGCGCGGGTCCTTGATGCCAGACTTGCCGCCCATGCGCTCAAGGTCCGTCTTCCAGCTCTTGCCGTAGGGCGGATTGGAGAGCATGAAGTCGAACTCGCGAGAGGGAAAGGCATCGGCAGAGAGGGTAGAGCCGAACTGCATGTTGTCAGCCTCACTGCCCTCTCCCTTCAGGATCAGGTCGGCTTTGCTGATGGCATAGGTCTCCGGGTTGACCTCCTGCCCGAACAGGTGAACGGACACTTCCTTGCCCTGTTCGCCGGCCAACTGCGTCAGCGTCTCCTCCGCAACCGTCAGCATCCCGCCGGTGCCGCAAGCGCCGTCGTAGACGAGGTAGGTGCCGGACTTCACCTCATCGGCGACGGGTAGGAAGACCAGGCGCGCCATGAGCTGCACCACGTCCCTCGGGGTGAAATGCTCCCCGGCCTCCTCGTTGTTCTCCTCGTTGAATCGCCGGATCAGCTCCTCGAAGACGGTGCCCATGCTGTGGTTGTCCAGTCCTTGCAGCCGCACCGAGCCGTCGCCATTCAACACGGGCCGAGGGCTGAGGTTAATGGAACTGTCCAGGAACTTCTCCAACAGGAAGCCCAGCGCGTGGGTGTCCACCAGCCTGGGGACCTGATTGCGGAACTCGAACTTGTCCAGCACCTCCTGAACATTGGGCGAGAAGCCGTCGAGGTACGCCTCGAAGTTAGCTCGAAGCCTCTGCTGCTGGCCGATAGAGGTAAGGTCGCGGAGCCGGAAGCGTGACGTGTTGTAGAATGCCTCGCCCGAAGCCTGGCGCAGGGCTTGGTCCTGGTTGGTGATGCCGGCGTCGTCCAACTGCTCCTTCCTGCGGAGCACGGCATCCTTGGTCGGCTCCAGCACAGCGTCAAGGCGACGAATGACCGTCATCGGCAGTATGACGTCACGGTACTTGCCGCGGACGTACACATCCCGCAGCACATCGTCCGCGATGCCCCATATGAAGCTGCTAATGTTGAGAGCGGTTACCATTCACCCTTCCCTTCGAGCCTCCCCAAGGCCCTCAAACTACCGACACCTCAGCAATTCTAGCGGTCTCTCAGAGAACGGTCCGGTGCTCCAGCCTGAGGCCACAACTACATCCTCCTGAGCCTAAGGCGGACACTACCTCTGAGAGTCGCTTGAAAGCGCGCCTATGGTATGTCAGGAGTCCAGTGTAGACAATGAGGAAGGAGCAAAGGCGAAAGGAGGATACCAGGGGCGCAATGCTTGTCAGTTGGTTGGGCGTCGAGTGTGAACTCGACTGACTCAGTTCATTGGCAACGAGTGGTACAAGAAAAAGCCTCGGGTTAGTACATCCACTGTGTCACCTGCCGTTATCCGTAGCTGAAAACGGCCTATCCTTCAGACGCCCTCTCCTTCAATCAGTTATAGGATCAGTCAACAGGGTCCCTCTGGCGGTGGTGTCAAGTCTCGAAAATCTACAGAATTAGTTCCTAGACGCAACGCCAGCGTGACGGTAAGATGAACGCATCAGCAGAGCAATGCTGGTGCGTTCAGGAGGACGGGGGAAGGGCTACTGCTGACACCGAATCAGCACAGGAAGCATAGCGCTTTCGCACAGGGTTGGAAGGCCTCTCCTCCTGAATCCGTTTGGTGAACGAGCGTTTCGAAGGAGAATATGATGGAAGCATTCAAGAGGCGGTTATCCGCGCTGACCCTGCGCATCCACGAGAGAAACCGCATTCGCCTGAATGGCCTGCATCGGGCCCAACGCATCATTAACAGGGAACGCGACCGGCGCAAGGCGACGTTGCCACTGGATGCCCATGAAGCTTGGAACGAGGCGTGGTATGGGGCAGGCAGCACCACGTGGCGGCTGTGGAATTCACCCCGCTTCTGGGTCGCCGTGGCTGTGACCAGCCTTTTGCTCGCCACACTCCTACAGATGCTGGGTCTTCCCTTCTATCCGCCCTACTTCTAGCGATAGCGTTCGCTTGGTTCACGGGTCAGCTCGCCGGAGAGTGGAAGGGTGAACTCTATTCTTGATTGTTGTGGGAATGAGTGTGGGAATTCGAGCCCATTGCTGCTATAATCGTATTTGCTTCTGAATCCCCCTATCTCCACCATGCCCCTGTAGCTCAGAGGATAGAGCGCCTCCGTCCTAAGGAGGGCGTCGGGGGTTCGAGTCCCTCCAGGGGCGCCATTACCAACGCAGGAGCGTAGCTCAGCCTGGTAGAGCAGCGGTCTCCAAAACCGCCGGTCCGGGGTTCGAATCCTCGCGCTCCTGCCAACGACACCGATGGAAGGGCCAGCGCCGCGCTGGCCCTTCCATTTTCTCCAACTGCCGCTCCGCATCGACCGCCCGGGACGCTCGATTATACATGAGCTGGAAAAGGGCGTATGATGCCCCTGCGCCGGCGAGCGCGGAAAGGGGGCCGAAATGTGGCCTTTTGGCGGAAAGTCCAGCGGGAAAGCTGTGACCCGGGAGATGCGCATTGAGCTTGCGACCCAGTGTGGTCTTCCCTACCCGGAGTCTGAAGCCCTGCTGGCGGTCACCCGAGCTGGCAAGCTGGCAGGCAGGAAAATCACCAACTTCCGGGTTTTCGCATCAACGGGCGTCAAGGCCGATGACGGCCGCGGTTTCGACGAATTGGATGGCAGCGTCCTGTACGACGGCATCATCGAGAAAGACGGTGTCATCACGTTGAACAAGGGCCGTAAGATGCGGTAGGCGCGGCCCACCCGTGTTCCGCACTGTCCCGCGGCTCGCCGTACTTGGCGGCGGCCGCAAGTTCCGAGCTCGAGCCCCAGGCCGAGGTGATCTCGGTCCGGGACATGTTCGCGCGTGGGCCTGCGCCCTCCTTGCAGCGGCATTCACCACCTTTTTCGCTGCGTGCGGGGGCGATGCCGAGCGCGTTTCCGCTTCACCCACGCCGAGCCCTCCGGCGGTCGTTGACCGCATTGCCTATGTCGGTGACGACGGCAACATTTACACCGTGCGAGGCGACGGGTCCCGCCGCGAGCAGGTGACCCGCCTCAACTCCGGGCCCGTCGCGAGCCTGGCTGTCGCGGGGCTGGCGCAGGCGCGTTCGGCCTACTACGCTTGGCCGACGTGGTCGCCGGACGGCACGCGGATTGCGGCCTCCCGGGTCGTGACCGAGGGCGTGCCCGGAACCGGCGTCGACCTGCGTGTCATCGACCTCGCCACCGGCGCCGAGACCGTTGTGTTCCAGAACGACCCTTCTGGCGTCGGCTTCGTTGCGCAGGGTGCGCCGCACTACCCGTACTGGCATCCAGACGGCGAACACATCGCCTTCCTGGCGTCGGGCGCATCCGGCCTGACCCTTTACACGGCGGACGCCGATGCCGGCGGCGGCGCTGCAAGGGTCATCTCCGGCGCGCCCCTCTACTTCGTCTGGTCGCTGACGGGCGACGCAGCCGTTCTGAACGCCCGGGGCGGCCTGTACGCCGCCGAATGGAGCGGCAGGCTGGAGCCTACGGAGCTCCCGCCGATAGCCGCGGGCTTCCGCGCCCCCGGCCTCTCTCACGACGGCCGACGCATGGCCTACGGCGTCCTCACGTCGACCGGACACGTCGCGCTCCACACTGCCGACGCTGACGGTTCGGACCCTGCGGCGCTGGCCGAGGTTGCAGAGTCGGCCGCCTTTCTCTGGTCGCCCATGCAGCCGCTCCTCGCACACTCCAACAACCTTATGCCACGCCTGACCCTGTTTGAGGGGTTCACCGTGCGGGACACGGAGACGGGCGAGGTCGTTGTCTCGGTTACCGACCCAACGCTAGCCTTCGCTTGGTCGCCCGACGGCTCACGGCTGGCCTACGCCGCCCTGGACGAGGGGCAGGAGTGGCTGGTGTGGAAGGTGGTTGGCCTCGACGGTGCGGAGCCGAGGGAGCTGGTGCGCTTTCTCCCATCGCCGGAGTTGTTCATCTGGCTGAGTTACTTTGACCAGTACGCACACTCACACGCCGTCTGGTCGCTGGACGGCTCTCGGCTCGTCTTCGCCGGGCGTGTCCCGGAGCCCGACGGCTCCGTCCCGGCGCGCGACCACGTCATTGTGCTGGACGTGGAGGGCCTTGCGGAGCCGATGCTGATTGCGGAGGGGACGGCAGCGTTCTGGTCGCGGCGGTAGGCGGGGCCGGATGGCGCTAGCCGAGGCTACGCCGGGGCCGGCTCCGGCATCTTGCGCGAGGAGACCACGTACACCGGGTCGGATGAGCCCTTAGGGTGCGGGCTGATGTCCAACGTTCGCGGCTGCTCCCAGCCGCCCGCGACGGCGAAGTATGCGTTGATGAGCTGCGCATGCTCGTAGTCGTCCAGCATGCGCCAGATGGCCGTGGCCTTGGTGGGAAACATCCGGTTGGAGTAGATGACGTGGAGGCTGCCCCAGTCCTCCAGCGTCCGGTGCACCTCGCGAAAGATCTCCACCGGGTGCGTGATGTACTGGATGGACACGGTGATCACCACCGCATGCAGCGAGTTGTCGCGGAAGGGGAGCCCACGCACCGTGTTGATGTCCGCCAGCAGCCGGTCATCAAGCTGCGGGTTCTCCGCCAACTCCACGGCGTTGAGGCCGAGGCCGATGAGTCGCTCGCGGGCGAAGTCCGCCGGCAGGTGCGATCGCCAGCTGCTCATCAGGTCGAGGATGATGCCGTCCGAGGGCAAGCTCGAGCTGAAATACTCTCCGACGGCCTCGATGGCCCGGTCGTCAATGTGGACGACCAGCCGCGGCTCCCGGTAGAAGAGCGCGTCCGGCAGTTCGTCCTCGCGCCGGAAGAACTCTGGGCGAAACGGGCTGTCCGGTCCTGTCGTCATGGCGGGGCCAATGCTAGCGCACAGAGCACGGTGCGCCAACCCGTTCCGCATTGACAGACACGCTGAATTGGTGGGAAGATGACATATGCCGACACCTGCCGTGGTTCGGCATGCTTTTCTTTGGGCCCAGGTGGTGGAACTGGTAGACACGCGGTCTTGAGGGGGCCGTGGGGCAACCCGTGTGGGTTCGAGTCCCGCCCTGGGCACCAAACAGAGGGGCGACGTAGCCAAGTGGTTAAGGCGAGGGTCTGCAAAACCCTTATTCGGCGGTTCGATTCCGCCCGTCGCCTCCAACTCTTTCCCTCACATCACCTCCCCCAATTGCGCCTTCGGCCTATTCACTGCACACTGTTCTCTGTGGCCGAGGTGGCGGAACGGTAGACGCGGCGGACTTAAAATCCGCTGCCCGAAAGGGCGTGTGGGTTCGACACCCTCCCTCGGCACCAAGCTCCCTCTACTCGACGTGCCGCGCAGCTGTCCCCGCGAGACAAAGCAGGAGCCCCACCTGTCGCCCTTCGACAAGCTCAGGGCGAACGAGCGGGGCCGTTTGGATTCCAAGTTAGGCGTCCCGACGCCTAGATCGCGATCAGCCAGCCCTCCTGTGCCGACTTCGGCTGTGAGTCGCCGTCGAACCAGACCATGTACTCCTGTGGGTCGCCCTCCTTCTTGACACCTTCGAAGAAGTCGATCACCTTCAGGATGTAGCCGGTCCTGTCGAAGAGCGCACGTGGGGCAGGCGGATCCGTGGCCTCCCGATTTATCTTCACCCGTTGTCCTTCTTCAAACAGCGCCATCCTGCCCTCCAGCTCCCCGAAATACGCAGTGCGGCCGCTGCCGCTCCGCCGGCTACGCCGCTTCCAGGCAGTCCTCCGCCACGGCGTACGTGCGGTTCGGCTCGTCGTCGAAGCGCACCAGCAGCCCCTGGTCCCGCGGCGCCGGCTCAACCACTACCGCCTCGCGCCCCGTCCAGCTGTCCGGCAGCTCGCCAATGGCTTCCTTGACGCGCACCCGTTGTCCCGCAGCAAACGCAGGCATGAGTTCCCTCCATGTCGGGCGTGATGGCAAGAATGTACACACCCCCGTCACCGGCGGCAAGCGCTATCCGCTCGGCTCGCCCCCTACCGGCGCCTGGGGCTTGCGGCTTGGGGACTCGTACGAGCCCGGGTAGCGTTCGCGCAGCCGCAGCAGGAAGAACAGGGCCGGGACCATCAGCGCCATGCCGAAGAACCCCAACATGGGCAGTCCCATCGTCTCGATGACCACGCCGCCCACGATAGGCATCCCGATCGCCGCTGATGCCGTGAATGTGTCGTTCGCGCCGATGACCCGACCCCGAGCCGACGGTGGCGTCGTATCCGCGTACAACGCCGTCGCCGATATGTTCACGCCCGACCAGCCGAGCCCCACCAGGAACGTGCCCGTCGTGATGATCCAGTAGTACGGCGTCGCCACGATGAACCACGTGCCCGCCGCCGCTACGAAGACGCCCACCAGCATTGTGTTGCGCCTGCCGATGCGGTCGGCGATCCGCCCGATGGGGATCGAGAAGCCGAACATCCCTATGACGTGGATGGCTACCGAAAGCGATATCGCCGACAGCGGGAAGCCATGCTCGTTGAGCGCCAGCGATGTCATGGCCATCATCATATTCATGTTGCCCTGCACGCTGAACATGGACACGAAGGCGGTCAGCTTGGGGTACTCCTTCAGGAAGGTGACGATGCTCACCTTCGGAGGCACGCCTCCCTGCGCCGCCGGCGGTGGAACGTAGTCCGGCCAGTAGTCGGTCAAGTTGCTCGCGATCTCTTTCGGGTCCGGCCGCACCCGCATGATGAGCGTAATGCTCCCGATGACCGCCATCGGCACGAAGAACCACGCCAGCGCGATCGGCTCCAGGTCGAAGCTCGGCGCCAGCGCCTCCGACGCGCGGATGAGAATCGGCCCGAAGATCGCACCCACCAGCGAGCCCGTCAGCACGAGCCCCAGGCCCTCCGCGCGCCTAGTCGGCGGGTACATGTCCGCGGCCGCCACGCGCAGCTGCTGCACCGCGCCCGTGCCAAGCCCCATGACGAGCAGCCCGAAGAGGAAGCCCGGGAAGTTCTGCAGGATCGCCGACGCGCCGATGATGCCCGCCCCGCAGCCCGTCAGCAGCAGCCCCAGCACCACGCCCGCCCGCCGTCCGAAGGCGTCCGTGAGCCGGCCGATGGGGTACGCGATGATGAGCCTGCTCAGTCCGGTGATGCTCGTGCCGATCCCCGCCAGCGAGGCGTTGTTGATCATCTGCACGACCAGCACCGGCGCCAGAGTCGGCACCATCTGCCCGCCCGCGCCGCTGAAGGCCTGCGACGACGCCAGCAGCATCGTGTTCTTCCGCACGAGCCTCGGGATGCCCGTATTCGTCTTGGTTCTCGCCACGCACCCCCCTTGAAGGAGGACTATCGGGGTCGGATGGGCTCTAGCCGCCTGTTTCTGGAGTCAGGTCCCGCCCCGCCAGCGCCGGGTGGTCTGCCGTGTAGCGGTGCGCCCGGAACACGGAGTTGGGCCCCCCGCTCCCGAACTGCGCGCCCTCGGGAATCCGGTGCGGGTTCACAAACTCCCACACGATCTCTTTCTCAGGCGTCACCTCAAAGATGCGGCCGGGCGCGCCCTCCGTGATCAGCGTGTTGCCGTTGGGCTGCCGCTCGCACCCGCTGATGTGGAAGCTGTAGAACGAGATCGGCGGGTCGCCCACGTACTCCCACTCGATTTTGTCGGTCTGCGGGTTCACCTCTACCACCCGCGAGTAGGTGACGCCCCCGCGGTGGGGCCCGTTGTCGAAGATCAGGACGTTTCCGTTGCCCAGGTACGTCGGGTGGTGCTGGTGAGAGATCTCGCCAGGCCCCCACTTCCACGTGAACTCCCCGCTGTCCTTGTCGACGATACCCACCAGGTCGATCTGCCGGAAGCTGACCAGCAGGTCACCGTCCGGCGTCACGGTCAGCGCGTTCTGGTGCAGCCAGTTGCCCCGTGATTCCCACGGGCACATGACGTCCGTCTCCGGGTCCAGCGCCTGCCACATGCTGTAGTCCCGGACCGTCGATCCCTCCGCGTCCACCTCTCGCACCATCTCCCCCGCCATCGGCGCGTCGATGTCGCCGCGGCCGCCGCGCACTCGTCGCGAAACCTCCTGCGGCATCGGGTCAGAGCGAACGACAAGCGTGTGCCCGTTCGACAGGCGCTCGAAGTCGTGGTGCGCCCGCGGGTCCCAGTATTGCCACACGATGTTGCCGTCCCAGTCCAGCTCCATAATGCCCGAGACCTGCTCGCCCGTCGTCCCCGTGCCGCCCGCCCCGCGTGACCGGCAGAGCAGGTTGCCGTTGGACAGCAGGCGGCCGTATGCGAGCCCCTCCTCGCGGCGCCACCGGTGGCAGACGCGCCCCTCCATGTCGAGCAGGTACGCGGTGTTGCCGCCGGACATGGCGATCAAGGTGTAGCCCTGAAACGCCTTGGACGCGTCATGGTACAGGAGTCCCCTCGGATGGTGGTCGGACCAGCCCATTGCTCGCTCCTCTCCCGCGGACCTTTTCCCGCCTTCTGACGGGAACGGCTGTCCCGTCACGGCAAGCATTGATGCGTGCCGCTATAATAGTCCCGTATATCTCCCCCCTCAAGTGCGCTGTGAGGGGGCTTCGCCGCAAAAGTCTTGCAATAGGAACTGCCATGCTGGGCGCCCTGTTTGCCATCCTTTCGGCTCTCTCCTTTGCCTTCAGCACCATTACCGCCCGACGGGGCGTGATTGGCAGTTCTGCCTCGTTCGGACTCTACATAACAGTCATCCTCGGCGTGCCCCTCTTCGCCATCGCCGCCCTCGCCACCGGACAGATTTTCGACACCCTTGACCTGTCGCCGGAAGCCCTCGGATTGCTGGCCGGCGCGGGCGTGCTGCACTTCTTGATCGGCCGCTACTGCAACTACCGCTGCATCGACGCCATCGGCTCGAACCGCTCCCAGCCCCTGCAGGCCACCAACACCATCTACTCCGTCGTCGTCGCCGTGATCGTCCTCAGTGAGGAGGTGAATTTCCTCATGGGCGTCGGCATCGTGCTCCTCGTGGTCGGCCCGATGATCATGGTCGAGCGACGCCGCCTGCGGCAGCCCGAGCCGGCTGCCGCCCAAGCTGCAACACAGCCCGCGGGCGCGCCGCCGTCGGGCGCTCAGTCGTCGGCCGCTGCCCCGCCGAGACGCAACGCCGCCACCGATCCCCGCTACGTCGAGGGGTACTCCTTTGGGCTCCTCTCCGCCGCGGCGTACGGCACAAGCCCCATCATGATCAGGTACGCGCTGGAGGACACGGGCCTCGGCATCGCGGGCGGCATGGTTGCCTACATCGCTGCCGCCGGCGTGCTCATCCTGGCCCTGGCCATTCCCGGGCGGATACGGGACCTCCGGGGCTTCAGCCTCAGTGTGGTCCCGATGTTCTCCGCCAGCGCCGTCGCCGTCTTCCTGGCGCAGCTCTTCCGCTTCGCCGCCCTGGCAATTGCCCCCGTCTCCCTGGTTACCCCGCTGGCGCGCCTCGGCGTCGTCTTTGTCCCGACGCTGAGCTTCATTTTCAACCGAAACCTGGAGAGCTTCAGCCTCCGAGTCCTGACCGGCATTGCCCTGTCCGGGATCGGAGCAGTGCTGCTGGCCATTGGTGTCACGTAGTTCCCGGTAGGGGCCCGGACCCTCCGCCAATTCCGGCACAGTGGAGTTGCATGAGCAACAAGGAGACAACAACCGGCCGGTCATCCGGCATCTTCTACGGCTGGTGGATTGTCATTGCCTCCATGTGCGCCCTCGTCATCGGCAGCGCCTTCTACTGGCAGGGGTTCGGCGTCTTCTTCCTCTCGCTGCAGGACGAGTTCGACACCAACCGCGCCGCAATCTCCGGCGCCATCGCCCTCTCCCAGCTTGAGGGCGGCATGCTGGGCCCCGTCGGCGGCTACCTCGTCGACCGCTTCGGTCCGCGGCGCATGATGACCATTGGCGTCATGACGATGGGGGCCGGCTTCATTCTCCTGAGCACGGTCAACTCCCTGGTCATGTTCTACGTCGTCTTCCTCGGCGTAATCTCCGTCGGCATGTCCGTGGGCGTGCGAGTGCCCGCGCTGGTCGCCCCTGCCAACTGGTTCGTGCGGAAGCGGGGGTTGGCCATCGGCATCTCCCTGACCGGAAGCGGCTTCGGCGGTCTGTTCATTCCCGTGCTGGGAATTCTCATTGCGACAATCGGCTGGCGCGACACGGCGATCGTGGCCGGCCTCACGGTGTGGGCGCTCGGCATCCCCCTCGCCATCATTCTCCGCACGCGTCCTGAGGACTACGGCATGCTGCCAGACGGCGACCCCCCACGCGAGCGCCCCGCACCCACGACTACGGGCGCAGAGCGATCCACGGCTTCGCCCGCCGCCGCGGCGGATCACCTGGAGGGCGACTACACGCTTCGCGGGGCGCTGCGGCTGCCCGTGTTCTGGTTTCTGGCCGTGGCGTTCGGGCTCCGGCAATTCGCCGTGGGCGCGATATCCCTCCACGTCGTGCCCTTTCTCGTCGACACGGGGCGCAGCCTCGAGGTGGCGTCGACTATTCTCGCGGCCACGACCACCGCCAGCGTCGTCGGCCGGCTCGGCTTCGGCTGGCTCGCTGACCGGTTCCCGCCGCGCTACATCATGGCCGTCAGCATGGTCATGGTGGGGGTGGGGGCACTCATCCTGACCAACGTCGGCGCGGGATGGACGCTGCTGGTGCTCTACATCGCCGTCTACGCCGTCGGCTGGGGCGGCGGCGCGGTCACGATGAACGCGACGCGGGGCGCCTATTTCGGACGGCGAGCCTTTGGCACCATTTCCGGGACCATGGATTTTGTGCAGATGTTCGGCCTCGTCCTCGGCCCCATCTACGCCGGCATCGTCTACGACGTCACGGAGAGCTACACCATCGCGTTCACCAGCTTTGCCGTCTCCGCCGCTGCATCGGGCGTGCTCATGGTCTTCCTCCGCCCACCGGGCCGGGCGCGCCCGACACGCCGCGCCGTGCCCGATGCCGCCGCCCGCGAGAGCTAGCCATCCTTCGGTTCCCCTCCCATGTGCGAAAAGAAGAGAGGCGCCCGCACTCACTGCGGGCGCCTCTTCTTTTGGATGCTTGGTCGCTGTTGCGGCGGCGACGGGGCTACGCGTACTTGCGGCCCTGCCCCTGGACCTCCAAGCCGGTCTGTTCGCCCAACTCGATGTACGCCTCGCCGATGTTGGAGCACTTCACCGCTTTGCCTTCGCTGCGGACCTCGAACCCGATCAGCCGGCCGCCGTCCCATATCTCAATGATCTCGGCCGTGCCCTTGGGCCCCTCCCACTGTACGATCTGTTCTTCTTCCACTGCCATGGTAACCTCTCCCGTGCTGACGCCCAGCCCATTCGGGCTGGGCGTCGCGTAGTTTCCCTGGGTCTGCGCGTCTGCCGGAGTTAGACGGCAATCTTCTCCGTGAGGTGCTGCGACGTGGCGATGGCCTTCGCCTCGTTCAGCGCGTCCTCAACGGTCCCGCTGTCCTTCAGCACGGCGGCGCGGTGGAAGGAGTAGGCCGCTGGCTTCCAGGGCTCCGTCGGCTCCTCACCCTCCATCATGTTCCGCGCCATCTTCAGCAGGCGCCTCCGCACGGCGATGATCATGAAGTCCGAACTGGTCAGGTGCTCCTGCGTGCGGTCGGCCACCGCTCCCCACTGGTCCTCCATCATGGCGATGTCCTGAAGCGGGAAGCAGCTCAGGCCGGAGTAGTTGAAGTACCGCTGCATGTTGCGGTCGATCTGGTAGTGGTTCCTGACGTTCTTGACGGGCTCAAAGGTGCCCGGAATCAGGTCAGGGAAGTACCAGCCGTCGTTCTTGTAGTGCTCAAGCTCGGCCTCGGGGATCGGGTCGTAGGCCCAGCGCACCCGGTAGAAGTAGAGGTTCTCATTGTCGATGGGGATGCGGATGTTGGAAGAGAAGGTGTCGGGGCCGGCAGTCGTTCCCGCCGTCGGGAAGATGGGCGCCATCCACGGCGACACGCTGGCGAACTTCTTGCCGTCAGGCCGCTCGCCCGACCGGACGAAGAGCAGGCCGGAGTCGGAGTTCTCGACGTAGCCCCAGTTCTCCTTGTCCTGCTCCGTCTGCCGCCGCGGGCCGACCGCGTTCGGGAAAGGCTCGTTCTCAGGCGTCTCGCGAAGGCGGCTGAGGTTCAGGTTGACGTTGAACTGCGGCACCTGCGGCCCGCCGTCCAGCACTGTGTGCAGGAACGGACCGTGGCCGGGGTCGTAGTCGCCTTCCATGGCCTGCAGGTAGTTGCAGCGCATGAGGAACTTGCGGACGTAGACATGGCTCTTCGGCATCTTCGTCCACTCGAACTCCGGGAAGGGCGGCTTGTTCTCCGCCGGGCCCATGTACGTCCAGATGATGTGGCCGGCCTCCACGCACGGGTAGGCGCGGATCTTGATCTTGTCCTTGAACGTCTCGCCCTCCGGCGCGTTCGGCATGTCCGTGCAGTTGCCGTCCACGTCGAACTTCCAGCCGTGGTACACGCAGCGGATGCCGCACTCCTCGTTTCGTCCGAAGAACAGCGACGCGCCGCGGTGCGGGCAGTACTTGTCCATCAGGCCGGGGCGGCCGTCGCTGTCGCGGAAGGCCACCAGGTCTTCGGCCATGAGGCGCACTTCAATCGGGTCGCTGTCCGGGCCGGGCAACTCTTCCGCCAACAGGGCAGGAATCCAGAAGCGGCGGAACACTTCGCCCATTGGAGTGCCCCGCTCGATGTTGGTAAGCAGCTCGTTGTCGTCTCTTGTGAGCATGACCTTTCTCCTCCTTCTCGCTTTGAGACACTGGGGGCAGTTTGGCAGATGCTAATACCGACATGCAAGAATGTCAAGGGATATTCCCGTTTGTTGGCAACCAATCCTGCGGAATCCGCGACTCGGCTTGCGCGTTCCTTCAAGAACCGACGATTTCCGCGCTAGCGCCTGAGGCGCAGGCAACCTCATTTAGCTCTAGGAAGAGACTGTCAGGATCTCCCAGCTGTGCCCGTTGGCGTCCTTCCAGTACAGCCCCCGCCCGCCTCGGCGGTGGTTGATCTGCATGTCGTCCTGCGAGCCCGGCAGGCTGCCGTAGACGATGCCCTCTTCCTGGATGCGTCCGTAGATCTGGTCGAACTCGTCCTCGCTCACCTGGAACGCATAGTGGTGCGACTCGAAGCTCTCCCGGTTGTCGAAGTCCAGCACGAACTTCTCGTCCACCCGGACCGGCGCAAAGTGCCCCATCGCGCCCTCGTACTTCAACCCGAGGATGTGCGCGATGTGCTTGGCCGAGGCCTCTTTGTCGTGTGCCGGAACGATGGTGTGGTTCAGAGAAATGGCCATTGCCTGCCTCCTCCCTGCGTACTATGCCGTTTGAAGCAACATATTCTCGCGCAATGGGCGTGTCAAGCGCGCGCGAGAGCGTGACGCGCTTGCCCAAAGACCGCTACCATTACCATACGAACACGGGAATTCGAGGAGGCCATGAGCGGACTCGACTACTTCTCCGCTGTCGGAGGCACACCGCTGGTGGAGCTGGCCAACTCCAGCCCCAAGCCCGGCGTGCGCTTCTTTGCCAAACTGGAGGGCAACAACCCCAGCGGCAGCATCAAGGACCGCGTCGCCCTCCGCATCATCCAGGCCGCCGAGGAGCGCGGTGAGCTCACGCCCGGCCAGACCATCGTGGAGGCGAGCACCGGCAACATGGCCCTCGCGCTCGCCGCCTGCGCCAAGCATCGCGGCTACGCCATGCACGCAGTCGTGCCGCCGCAGGTCGCTCCCGGCATCCCGGAGTTGCTGGAGCTCTACGGCGTCGAGATCCTCTGGGCCGAGCCCCGCTCCGGCATGCTCGGCCCCATCGAGGAGGCGCAACGACTGGCGAGGGAGAACGGCTGGTGGTTCGCCCAGCAGTTTGCCAGCCCGGTGAACGTCAGCGCCCACTACGAGGGCACGGGGCGGGAGATTCTCGATGTCCTGCCGCAGGTCGACGCCTTCATCGCGGGCATCGGCACGGGCGGCACCGTCACCGGCGCGGGCCGCCGCCTGAAAGAGCGCAACCCGCGCACGGTCGTCGTCGGCGTCGAACCCCACTTCGGCGAGCGCCTGCAGGGCCTCCGCAGCCTGGAGGAGGGCTACATCCCGCCCCTGCTCGACATGTCGCTGCTCGACCGCCGGTTCATGGTCGACAGCGCCTCGGCATTCGAAGCTGTCCGCCGCCTCGTGGAGGCCGAGGGCATCTTCGCTGGCATTTCCTCGGGTGCAGTCTTCCATGCCGCCCGACGCGTCGCGGCAGGCATGGAGTCGGGCAACGTCGTAATGGTCTTCGCCGACCACGGCTGGAAGTACCTCACCGCCTTCCCATGGATGCCGCCGCCGGACCGCCCCAAGGGCGCACCCGACGACGTCGCTTGGTGGTAGTGACATTTGCACCGGAACGGAGTTGATTGTGGCCATTGCCCTGGCGTTGCAGGAGTTGGTTGCGTTGATCACGACGCTCGCATCCCGGTCGCCGCTCACCATGGTCGCCATTGACGGTCCCAGCGGCGCCGGCAAGTCCACCCTCTCCCGTACTTTGAACGGCCTCCTCCCGGACAGCCAGGTTGTGGACCTCGAGTTCTTTTACAGCGACGTCGGCGTCGACCCGCCGGACGGACTCTCGCCCGAGGAGTGTTACGAGCAGCACGTCGACTGGCGCTCCCTCGACGCGCAGGTGCTCCGTCCCCTCCGCCGCGGCGAGTCCGGCCGCTACAGGCTCTACGACTGGAACACCGGCCAGCGCGGCGATTGGGTGGACGTAGCCCCCGAGGGAATCGTTTTGATCGACGGTCTCTACTCCATGCGCCCGGAGCTCATGGACGTATACGACCTCACCGTCTACGTCGACGCGCCTCCCGGCGAGCGCTCGGCTAGACTGGCGAAGCGGCCGGACAACCCCATCTGGGTCGAGCGCTGGGCCGTCGGCTTCAACTGGTACATCGACCACATGCGCGTCAAGGAGCGCGCCGACGTCGTCATCTCGGGCGAATCGTAGGCGTGATACGGCAATCGCCCATGCGTTTCCTCCCCCGGCGTGTGCTATCCTTTCAGGCGCAAGACCGGAAATCCCGCTCCATGGAGGCGCCATGTATTCGATCGACCTCACCGGCAAGAACGCCCTCGTCTTCGGCGTCGCCAACCAGCGCAGCATCGCGTGGGCGATAGCCAGAGCGCTTCACGAGGCGGGAGCCAACGTCGCCCTCGCTTACCAGAACGAGCGCCTCAAGGAGCCTGTGCAAGCCCTCGCCGCTGAGTTGGGCGATGCGCGGCTCTACCAGTGCGACATGGCCGTTGACGAGGAAGTTGCGCGGCTTTTCCGGGAGGTTGGCGACACCCTCGGCACCCTCTCCATCGTGGTGCACAGCATTGCCTTCGCCAACCGCGAGGACCTGGGGGGCGAGTTCTCCAAGACGGACCGCGAAGGATTCCGCCTTGCTCTGGACGTCAGCGCATTTTCACTCATCCCGATGGTGCGCCACGCCGCGCCCCTCATGACCGACGGCGGGGCCGTGATCGCGATGACCTTCCTCGCAGCGGAGAAGGTCTTTCCGGGGTACAACGTCATGGGCGTCGCCAAAGCCGCGTTGGAGAACTCGGTAAAGCAGCTCGCGGCCGAGTACGGCCCTGCGGGCATACGCGTGAACGCCATCTCCGCCGGCCCGCTGGACACACTCTCGTCTAGGGTGATCTCCGGGTACCGGGACATGAAGCGCATCCACCAGGAGCGGGCGCCAATGGCGCGCAACATCACGCACGAAGACGTGGGTGGAGCCGCTCTGTTTCTGTGCAGCGACCTCTCGTCCGGCGTCACCGGCACGGTGCTGCACGTAGACGCCGGCTACAGCATCATGGGCATTTGACCCCTACCGGAACCCGGCAAAGTCCTCCGGCATCGACACGTCGATCAGGTGAAACCTCCGGCTCTTGATGGCCGCGTCCAGCGTCGTCTCCAGCTCGGCCAGAGTGCCGACGCGCGTCGCGGGCAGCCCGTACGACTCGGCCAGCCGCACGAAGTCCGGGTTCACAAGCTCCGACGCCATGTAGCGCTCCTTGAACAGCGTCCGCTGCTGTCCCCGCAGCACACCCCACGAGCTGTTGTTCCAGACGATGGCCGTCAGCGGTATGTCGTACTGAGCAGCCGTCCCGAGCTCCTGCAGGTTTAGCTGGAACCCGCCGTCGCCGCTGAACAGCACAACCGGCACGTCCGGCCGGCCGACCGCCGCACCCAGCGACGCCGGAAACCCAAAGCCGATGTCCGCCCACCCATGCGGACCCATGTACGTGCGCGGTTCGTACACCGGAAACGCCTGCACGGCCGAGTACGCCGGCAGCGTCGCGTCAGCCACGACGATGGCGTCCCGGGGGATCACGCGCCGCACCGCGTCGAGCGTGCGCTGCTGGTTGGGCTCGCTGGCCGCGAACGCCTCGCGCAACTGCCTGCGCAGCTCCGCCGCCTCGCCCGTGCCATCGCCGCCGCCCGCCGAGTCGGGCAGCGCCGTGATGAGCTGTTCCAAAGCGAGCGCTGCGTCGCCCATCACACCCGCCGTGACCGGGTAGTTTTTGCCAAGCTCGTCGCCGTCGATGTCGATCTGCACGATGGTCTCCGGCAGCTGTATGCCCACCATCTTCGTCATGTGGTACGGCATGCGGCTGCCCACGATGATGACGGCATCGGCGTCCGGCAGGTACTTCTGGATGGGGTTGGGCCCGTACGGCCCGCGCCCTCCCCACGTCACGCCCGCGTACTGCGGGTGATCGGCCGGGAACGCGCCTTTGCCGCCATACGTCGTCACCACCACCGCGCCCAGCCGCTCGGCGAGCGCCCGGAGCTGCGCCGACGCCTCGGCCGAGATCACGCCGCCGCCTGCCCAGATGACGATGCGCTTACGACCCGCCAACGTCTCCGCAGCGCGCTCGATGGCCAAGGGGTCGGGCGCAGGCCTGGTGTTCTCCCGACGGCCCAGCACCTCAACGTCGGCCTCCGAGTGGAGGATGTCCGTCGGAACCTCAATCTCGATGGGCCCCGGCCGCATCGTCTGGAAGCGCGTGAAGGCGTCCAGCAGCGTCTGCGAGATCTCCTGGTGCGTTCTCGGCATAGCCGTCCACCGCGTCACGGACTCGAACATCTGCTGCTGCTTGTACGGTTCGTGCAGGAAGCCGAGACCCTTGTCCACCAGCGCAAGGTCGACATTGCTCGTCACCTGCAGCACCGGCGATGACGCCGACCACGCCTCGCCGAGGGCGCCCAGCGTGTTCGCCGCGCCGGGGCCCGTGCTCGTGAAGCAGACGCCGGGCTTCCCGGTGGCCCGGGCGTAGCCGTCGGCCTCGTACGCCGCGGCCTGCTCGTGACGGGCGCTGATGAAGCGGAACTTGTCCTGCACGTCGTACAGCGCATCGTATACGGACATCATGTGCACGGAGATGATGCCGAAGGCGGTGTCCACGCCCTGCGCCATCAGGGACTCGATCACCGCCCTTCCTCCCATCATGCGGGCCAAGGGTCACCTCCAGTTTGATTTGTATGGTGTAAAGCTCCCAGGCCAAATCCGTTCGGTGAACCCTTCGACAAGCTAAGGGCGAACAGATTTGACTTCCGCTACCGCAGCTCCTCAGGCAGCAGCTCCTGCGGCCGCTCCAGCAGCCGCTTGAGCTCGCCGAGGAACTTGGCCGCCGTCACCCCGTCCTCGATGCGGTGGTCGACGGAGACGGTCAGGTTCATCATCTGCCCCACGACGATCTCGTCGCCGCGGACCACTGCCTCCTTGCGGATGGCCCCCACGGCGAGGATGGCCGCGTTCGGCGGATGCACTACCGCCGAGAACGTGCTCACCCCCAGGCTGCCGAGGTTGCTGATGCTGAACGTTCCGCCCGTGAGCTCCTCGGGGCGCAGCGCGTTCTCCTTCGCTCGCCGCACCAAATCGCGCCCCTCCGTGGAGAGCTGCAGGATCGACTTGTCCTGGCAGTCCAGAAGCGCCGGGACGATGATTCCCTCCTGGTCCATGTCAATGACCACGCCGATGTTCACCGACGAGTGATACTCCAGCGCGTCGCCCTTGAAACTTGAGTTCAGCGTGGGGTGTTTCTGCAGCGCCAGCGCGCACGCCTTGACCACCATGTCATGGACGCTGATGCGCACGTTCTGCGCCTGCAGCCTGGGGTTGACCTCGCTCCGAAGCGCCAGCGCCGCATCCACCGAGACCTCGATCGCCATGTAGAAGTGGGGGATCTCGGTCTTGCTCCGGGCCGTCAGCCGCGCGATGGCTTGCCGCATCCGGCTCAACGGCACTATCTCTGCGTGAGTCTCGACCTCGGGCTCGCCTGCCGCCGAGGCCATCTGTTCCGCGAAGTTTGCGACGTCCGCCTCGGTGATCCGCCCGTTCGGTCCTGTCCCCACCACGAGCGCCAGGTCGACGCCCCGGTCGGCCGCCAGCTTCCGTGCGATCGGCGACGCTCGCACGCCCTCGGGGGAGGGAGCAGCTGCTGCGGGCGAAGGTGCCGGCGCGCCGGCAGCCGCCGGTTGCGCCACGACCGGCTTGGCCATGGGAGCCGCGCCGGCCAGGAGCTGCGCAATCTCCTCGCCGGGCTGACCGATGATGGCGAGAAGTTGCCCTACGGGGACCGTTTCGCCTTCCGCGGCGACCTGCTTGAGCAGCGTGCCGGTCGCCCCGGACGGCATCGGCACAATTGCCTTGTCCGTCTCGATCTCCGCGATGTCCTCGCCCAGGTTTACGTGATCACCCTCGGCCTTCAGCCACTTGACGACGATGGCCTCTTGCGTGTCATAGCCCATGCGGGGCATGAGGACAGAGATGGCCAATGCGTTCTCCTTGCGGGGAAGTAGCCCGTTCGCGGGCGCCCCGATTCTATCACAGCGGCAAATGGGGCCTGCCATTCAGGAGACCTTTCGACAGGCTCAAGGCGATCGGCCAGCCTACCCTATCCTATCCATGCAGCGCCTCGCCGACGGCCGCCAGCGCCGCCTCCTTGACTACCTCGGAGAGGCTCGGATGCGCGTGCACCATCATGCCCAGCTCGCGCGCCGTGCCCTCGAGCTGCCGGTTCAGGGAGAGCTCGCCCAGCAGCTCCGTCACCTCCGGCCCCACCATGTGCGCGCCAAGGATTCGCTCGGTGCCCTCCTCGACGACCAGCTTGACGAAGCCCTCGTAGTCGGCGGCGCCAAGGGCCTTGCCGTTGGGCCGGAAGGGGAACTTGCCCACTCGCACCGGCAGCCCGGCGTCGCGCGCGTCCTGCTCCGTCATGCCGAAGCTCGCCACTTGCGGCTGGCAGTAGACGGCCCTGGGCATCAGCCCATAGTCAAGCGGCGCGGGGTTCCGTCCAGCAAGCTGCTCGACGACGTACACGCCCTGCGCCGAGGCCACGTGCGCCAGCGGCATGAGTCCGTTGACGTCGCCGATGGCGTAGACACCTTTGGCCGTCGTCTGCAGGTGCTCGTCGACGGTGATGAAGCCCCGGTCCCTCGCGACGCCGGCCTCCTCCAGCCCCAGCCCCTCGACGTTGCCCTGCACGCCCACGGCCACGACCACGCGGTCTGTGATCATCTCTTCTTCGCCCTCCGAATCCGCGGTGAACACCGTCAGCACGGCCTGATCGCCCTCGCGCCGCATGCCCACAAGGTGCGTCCCTGGCCTGCAGTGGATGCCCTGACGCCCGAAGACGCGCTCCACCTCCGCGCTCACCTCCGCGTCCTCCAGCGGCAAAAGCCGCGGCAGCGCCTCGACGATGGTGGTATCGACGCCGTATGCGTTGTAGACAAACGCCAGCTCGCAGCCGATGGCGCCGCCGCCGACGAACACAGCGCTCGCGGGCATGTTTCGCGCCTCCAACGCCTCCCTGCTAGTCATTACCAGCTCGCCGTCCACGTCCAGGCCCGGCAGCGACCGCGGCCGCGCCCCCGTCGCGATGATGACGGCCCTGGCCTCCAGCGGCCCGTCCGCGCCCTCGACGGCCACCGTGTGGGCGTCCAGTAGCTTCGCTTGCCCGCTGATCACGTCGACGCCGTTCTTGCGGAACAGGAAGTTGACGCCACGCGTCATCCGGTCGACCACGCCCCGGCTCCGGTCGATAGCAGCGCCAAAGTCCACCTGCATTCCGTCGAGGGTCACGCCCCATTGCTTCGCATTTTTGAAGAGGCTCACTACCTCGGCATTCCTAATCAGCGCCTTGCTTGGGATGCAGCCCCAGTTCAGGCACGTCCCGCCGACGTTGTCGCGCTCGACCACGGCGGCCTTCATGCCGAGCTGCGACGCGCGCAACGCGGCCACGTAGCCCCCAGGGCCCGCGCCGATGATGACAACGTCGTATGTGGGCACACTCTCCTCCGTCGGAGAAAATCGAGCCGCGGTCAGGGTGGCGTTACGCCGTACCCTGCGCAGCCTCCTCCTGCCGCGGCTTCGGCTTCGCGAACCGCGCCAGCCGCAACCCCACCTCGTACAGCACGAGGAAGGGTAGCGCGACCAGCGTCTGGTTCAGCGGGTCGAAGGTGGGTGTAATCATCGCCCCCAGCAGGAACGCCAGCACGATGATGAGCCGCCGCGCCCGCGCCATCGCGTCCGGGCTGACGATTCCCGCTTTGGCTATCGTGAACATGATGAGCGGCGTCTCAAAGACCACGCCCATCCAGAACACCAGCGTGACCAGCAGGTTGACGTAATTGCTAATGCGGATCATCGGCGTGGCCACGTCGGCGCCGTAGTTGAGCAGGAAAGCCAGCATTGGCGGGATGAGGACGAAGTACGCGAAGGCAGCCCCCGCCGCAAAGCACAAGATCGCCGTCGGCGTCATGGACATCAGATACGCCTTCTCTCGCCGCGTCAGCCCGGGCGACACGAAGGCGACCACCTGGTACGTGAGGATTGGCAGGGCCAGCACCAGACCGCCCAGCAGCGCGACCTTCACCGTCACGCCCAGCAGTTCCGTGACCTCCGTGTAGATGGGCCCTCCCGTGTCCGAGAGGTGTCCCTCACCGGGCCGCAAGAGCGCCTGTACCAACGGCTCGAAGAAGACGACGCTGACGACCGCCCCGATGATGACGGCAATCACCACGACGAACAGCCGCCAGCGCAGCTCCTCCAAGTGCTTCCGCAGCGGGCGCGCGTCGTCGGCCACGGCTACGCCTCCGCTCCTGTGTCGTCTCCGCTTGAGCGCCGCCGGCGAGGCCTCGCCACACCCGGGCCCTCGTCCCCTTCGCTCGAGTCAGCGGCCTTCGGATCCTCGAGCAGGTCATCCAGCGTGCGGGGAATGGTCGAGAACGTCTGCCGCAGCTCGGCAACCACCTTCGCGACGTCCCGCGCCGACGTCACCATGCGTTCCGGCCCCAACACCAGGAAGGCGACCAGCAGCACCACGAAGAGCTCCATCGGCCCAACACCCATGATGTTCATGGCAGCGGCCACCCCCGCTCCGGAATCGACGCGCACCCCGCGCACCCGTCCGCCGGCCCCCACTCGCCGCCCGCCGGAGTTTCTACGCCGCGCTCCCGCAACATTGCGCGCACTCGGCACACCGGCAGCCCGATGACGTTCGTCCAGCACCCCTTGATGGCCGCTGCGGGGTGGAACGAGGCGTCCTGCGCCGCGTACGCGCCCGCCTTGTCCATCGGGTTGCCGCTCGCGATGTACGCGGCCATCTCTGCGTCCGAGTACTCCCGCATCGCCACGTGCGTCGCGTCGTAGCCCGAGGCGCTCTCGCCCGTTGCCGCGTCGACGATGGCGACGCCCGTGATGACCGTGTGAGTCCGGCCTCGCAGCGTCCGTAGCGTCGCTTCGGCCTCAGCCGCGTTTGCCGGTTTGCCGAAGACGACGCCGTCCAGTGTCACCACGGTGTCGGCGCCCAGCACGAGCCCCGACGAGCGCTCAGCGGCGACGGCCTTCGCCTTCCGCAACGCCAACGATTCAGCCAGCCGTTCAGGCGTGTCATCGCCATCGGCGGGCGTCTCGTCCACGCCCGACACGGCAACGTCGTAGTCGAGCCCGAGAAGCTGGAGCAACTCCCGCCGCCGAGGTGAAGCCGACGCCAAGGTAAGCAACGCTGCCTCTCCGCCGCAGTCCCGTGAGAGCACGGCGATGGCTTCTATATGGTGCGTGTGCGGGAAGAGGTCGACGGGCTGCACCATCTCGATGCGGTAGCCTCCCGCCGCCAGCACGGCCAGGTCCCGCGCCAGCGCCTCCGGCTCGCACGAGACGTAGGCCACCCGGCGCGGCCCCAGCCGCAGCACGGCGTCCAGCGCCCGCCGGTCGCACCCGGCGCGAGGCGGGTCGAGGATGAGCGCGTCCGGCGCCTCCTCCAGCGTCGAGAGCACATCCTCCGTCTTACCCAGCCGGAACTCAACCGTTGGAGAGTCTTCCGCGTTCACCCGCGCGTCCTTCACCGCCGCCGAGGATTCCTCGATGGCGATGACTCGCGCGCACCGCTCCGCCAGCAGCCGCGCGAAGACGCCGACCCCGGCGTACGCGTCGACGAGGAGGTCCGCCGGCCGCAGTTGTAGCTGCTCCCCGACGAGCTCCACCATCGCTTCGGCTGTGGGCGTGTTGACCTGGAAGAAGGACGGCGACGCAACGCGGAACCGCCGGCCGTGCATCGCCTCCGTGTAGTGCTTCTGACCGCTTTCGATGTCGATGCCCGGCCCAACCAGCCGCGGCTGCACCAGGTACTCGCCCGTATTCACGCCGTACCGCACGGAAAGCTGCGTCGTCTCCGCGCACCGCTCTTGGAGCCGCGCCAGCGCGTCGTTGATCCACGGGTGCATCAGGTCACACCGGTCGACGCGCAGGAACCGCCGCGTGGTGTGGTTGACGTAGCCCAGCGTCCCGCCCGGCCCGACAGTGAACCGTGCGTGGTTCCGGTAACCGGACGTCGAGCGGCTCGGCATTGTCGGCAACACGGCGACGTCCGCCAGCCCGGGCGCCGACCGCAGCGCCGCCTCTACGCGCTCCCGCTTGATCTCGAGTTGCCGATCATACGAGACGTGCCGCCACTGGCAGCCTGTGCACGGCCAGAAGTAGCCGCAGTCGGACTCGACCCGGTCCGGCGACGCCTCCACCACCTCGACGACCCGCGCGGCGACGTGGTCGCGGCGGCGCCGCACGACCTCGGCTACGACCCGCTCACCCGGGATCCCGCCGAAAACCGTCACGGCCTCGCCGTCCCACGCGGCCGTGCACTCGCCGGTGGGGGTGAGGTCGCCGAGAGTGAGCTCGATGCGGTCGCCGGGCGCGGGCCCCGCTGCCGATGTACGTTGCGCTGCTTCCGTCATGACAATTTCTACTATAGATTCTGCCCCTGGCGCTGCCAAGGCGCGTTCCTTGACACCCCCTACGAAATCCGCCTATACTTCTGCAAACTTGCCAAGTACGGGAGTCGACCATTGTCTGAAGTCCACCAGATGGAAGGCGAGACCTTCGAGAGCATGCTGCGACGCTTCAACAAGCGCGTCCAGCAGGACGGCATCCTTTCAGAGGCGCGCCGCCGGGCCCACTTTGAGCCCCCAAGCGTCACGCGCAAGAAGAAGGAAGCCGCCAAGCGCCGCAAGAGCCGTAAGAACTCGTAACCCCGCCATGACCCTCCAGGACCGTCTGACCGAAGACCTTCGGCAGGCTATGCGCTCCGGCGATACCCTACGTCGTGACGTTGTGCGCATGGCACGCAACGCCATCTCCTACGCGGAGAAGGCCAAGGGCGCACCCCTCGACGACGCCGAGGTCCTCACCGCCCTCCAGCAGCAGGCCCGCCAGCGCCGCGACAGCATCGAGGCCTATCGCGCCGCCGGCCGCGACGACCGCACTGCGCAGGAGTCGGCGGAGCTGGCCGTCCTCGAAGAGTACCTCCCGCAGCTCATGGGCCGCGACGAGGTCGAGGCCGCGGCCCGCGCCGTCATCGCGGAGCTCGGCGCCAGCGGCCCCGGCGACAAGGGCAAGGTGATGGGCCGCCTCATGTCGGAGCTCAGGGGCAAGGCGGACGGCACGCTGGTCAACGCCACCGTAACGGAGCTGCTTCAAGCTTAGCCCCCAAATCCCTTCCCCCGTTCCGCCCGCAAGGGTAGTATGGAAGTGCCTCTTCCCGTCTCGCCCTGCGTTTCCCCTAGTGAGCCATGCGCGCAGGTCGGGGAACCTGGCAAGCATCGAGGTACACCACGCACGGGAGCGGACATGCGGTTTGGAATTGTGGTCTTCCCAGGCACCTGGAGCGACCGCGACTTTGGCGTCGCCCTGCAGGAGTCGCTGGAGCAGGACGTCCGCTACGTGTGGCACAAGGAACGCGACCTCAGCGGCTACGACTGCGTCGTCCTCCCCGGCGGCTTTGCCTATGGCGACTACCTCCGCACGGGCGCCATCGCCAGCCTCTCGCCCGTTATGGACTCTGTCGTTACCTACGCTGAGCGCGGCGGCCTCGTCCTCGGCAGCTGCAACGGTTTCCAGATCCTCTGCGAGGCCGGTCTGCTCCCCGGCGCCCTCCTTCGCAACGACCACCTGGAGTTCCGCTGCGAGTGGACCCACCTGCGCGTCGAAAACGCCGACACGCCCTTTACCCGCGCCTGCCGTCCCGGCGACGCCCTCGGCATGCCCGTCTCCCACGGCGAGGGCCGCTACTACGCAGACCCCAAGGAGTTGCGCGACCTCGAGCTGAACAGTCAAGTCGTCTTCCGCTATGCCAACGCTGAAGGAATACCAACGGCCGAGGCCAACCCCAACGGTTCCTTCAACAACATCGCCGGCATCGTCAACAAACGCGGCAACGTGCTCGGCATGATGCCGCATCCGGAGCGCGCGTCGTCGGAGCTCCTGGGCGGCACAGACGGGCTCCGCATCCTCAACTCCGTCCTCGGCGAGCGGACCTTCGCATGACGGGCATCCTCTTTGCCCTGGGAGCCTCCACGATCTGGGGCATTGGCAACGTCTGGATTCGACTGGCGCTTCGGGACATGCGGCCAACCACCAGCGCTGTATTCTCGCTCTTCTCTGGACTCGTGCTGCTGATACCGCTGTCCTTCGTCCTGCACTGGGACGCCATGACGGCGATGACTCTGGGCGCCATTGTGGCTGTCTTCTTCTATGGGATGTCGAATTTCCTGCTGGGCAGATTCCTCAACTACTCCAGCATCAGCCGCATCGGGCTGAACCGCTCCGTTCCCATCGTGTCGTCGTCTCCCGTGCCCGCATTGGTGTTGGCCGTGCTGCTGCTCGGCGAGGAGGTCAACCTGCAGCTCATACTTGGTGCGCTGATCGTCATGGCCGGCGTCCTGCTGATCGTGACGGAACGCCGATGAGGTCAACCCGGCAAGCCACATTCGTGCCGCGGCCGGGGCTTACCCGCGCGCAGATCATTGGATACGCGTTGGCCGGCGCGGCGTGCCTTGCCTACGGGGCGAGTCTCATCCTGGCGAAGCAGGTGGTTGACGACACGCCGCCGCTGCTGGGCGCCGCCCTCGGCATGACGTTCGGCATGATGGTGCTGGCCATCGTTTCGGCGCCCGACCTCAGGCGCGACAAGGGCACACGGCGACGGGCATGGGTGTGGGCCGCGCTGGGCGGTCTGGCCGCGGGGGGCGGCATTACCTGCATGTTCCTGGCCGTGTCCAATGCCCCCGTCGTGGTGGTGGCGCCCATCCTCGCCATGAACCCTCTGACCGCCATCCTTTTCTCCCAGATCTTCATCCGCGGCATGGAACGTCTCACATGGCGGGTGCTGATTGGCGCGGTGTTTGTGGTGACCGGCGTCGTCATCATCAGCCTGGGCCAGAACACGTAGCGCCCACCGCTCGGGCTGAGCCAAAAAGGGGAGTATCACACAGCGCTGACGGCCGCCACCCCGTCGACTGGCATTCCGTTACGGTATAATGAGCGTGTCACCAAAGGCGCACGCACGTCATTTCGCGCCTCAGGGGGTAACGATGTCGATGAACCCGCGCTGGACCTACCGCCGCGACGGCGGCCTGCAGGTCCGCATGTATTTCACCATGTTTGCGCTGGCCGCACTGTACCTGTTCTTCGTCACAGTCATGTTCGGCCTCGGCGTTCCTATCGAGTTCGTCATCGTCATTGCCGCTGTCATGCTCGGCATCCAGTGGTTCGCGTCCGACAAGCTCGTGCTGCGCTCGATGAAGGCGAAGGAGGTCACGCCGGAGGAGTATCCCAAGCTCCACGCCATGATCGACCGCCTCGTCGAGCGCGCGGAGATGCCGAAGCCCAAGGTGGCCGTGGCCATGACCCACGTGCCCAACGCCTTTGCGACTGGCCGCAACCAGAACAACTCCCTGGTCTGCGTCACCGAGGGCATCATGCAACGCCTCGACGACGACGAACTCGAGGGCGTCCTCGGCCATGAGCTCATGCACATCAAGAACAACGACGTCCGCGTGATGACCCTCGCCAGCTTCTTCGCGACGGTCGCCGCCATGCTGATGAACATGCTCATGTGGATGAGCCTCTTCGGCGGGCTCGGACGCCACCGGGAAGGCGGCGGCAGCTTCGCGGCGGCCCTCATGCTCGCCTACGTCGTGTCCATCCTCGTCTACTTCATTGCGACGATGCTCATCCTCGCCCTCGGCCGCTACCGCGAGTACGCGGCCGACCATGGCGGAGCTCACCTGACCGGCGCCCCGTCGAAGCTCGCGTCCGCACTGCAGAAGATTTCCGGCGTCATTGCGCGCATCCCCACGGACGACCTCCGCAAGGTGGAGACGGCCAACGCCTTCTTCATCGTCTCCGCACTCAAGGGCGAGTCCCTCGCCGGGCTGTTTGCATCGCACCCGCCCATGGAGAAGCGCGTCGCCCGGCTGCACGAACTGGCCCGCGAGCTGGAGGGCCGCCGCTAATGCCCCTCTTCGGCGGTGGCAAGGGCAAGCCGGCGTCTAAAGACGACGCCATCCTCGCCATTGCCGTCGCAGAGCCGACACTCTCGGGCTCACTGCAGCTCTACACCACCGGCAAAGCTGGCCTCACCTACAAGCCCGCCTCCGGCGGCGCCTTCGACGAGCTCGAGCACGAGGTCCACGGCCTCCTGCATTCAGGGCAGCAGGCCAACGGCACCCGCTATGCGGTCGAAACCGACGAGTACGGGTATCGCTGGGTGCTCCTCGGCGACGAGCAGTTCGAGGACCTCGCCATGGGGCTTTACGTCATCGGGCAGAGCTTCATCGAGCGCCGCGCCGCCGACCTCCTTCTGGCCGCCGTGTTCCCCTTCACCCATCAGGGCAAGGAGGTCCACTGGATATTCACCTACAAGCGCGGCAACTTCTACCCCTTCGCCCCCGTACCGGAGACCCAGCGCCGCGACAACGAGCTGGAGATGGAGCTGGCGGCAAAGGTCGCCGAGCACCTGCCCATCGAGAAGCGCCTGGAGCAGTGGTTCGCGTTGTGGGGCGCGCCCTTCGACGCCGTGTAGTCCGACCTGCGTCCGTTGCGCCGCCAGCTACGGCCCGATATACTCGATGTGAGCCTATGGACAACGCACTGCAACCTGCACATCCCGTCGACCCGCTCCCGGAGGACCGACGCTCTTTGCTGCGCCGCCACGGCCGGCTCTTCATCGGCGGCGGGCTCTTCCTTGGCGCCCTCATCTACTTCGCGTGGCTGGCTTTCCAGGGCTCGACGGTCTACTACCTCACCGTCGACGAGATCCGCGAGCAGGGCAGCGCCGCCTACGGCGTCCAGAACCGCGTCTCCGGCAGGCTCGTCGCTGAGAGTTTCGAGCGCGAGCCGCAGGGCACCCTCGCCAGCTTCGCTCTCGCCGACGAGGGCGGGCAGTACACCCTGCCCACGCAATACGACGGCATCGTCCCGGACCTCTTCTTCAATGAGCACTCGGAGATCATCGCGGAGGGCAGCTATGGCCCCGACGGCGTCTTCCACGCCGACCAGGTCATCGTGAAGTGCCCGTCCAAGTACGCCTCCCTCGCCGAGACGGAAACCCAGCCGGACTACTCCGTGGCGGGTGGCGAGACCAGCTAGCCTCCCGCCGCCGCGCAAAAGGTTTTGCGCGGAGCATTTCGGAGAATTCGCGCTGCCTTGTACCCTGTTTCCGAATCGTAACATCCCTGTAACATCCATCGTTTGACAGATTTCGTCACAGCTTCGTACGATGGATGCATCCTTTAATTCAGGGGCAATCCCGCATGGATGAACTCGACCGCAAAATCATTCGGATCCTCCAGGAGAACGGACGGGCCAGCAACGCCCGCATAGCCCGCGACGTCGGCGTCAGCGAGGGCACCGTCAGAAGGCGTCTGCAGTCCCTGCTTCAGGACGGCGTCATCAAGGTCGTCGCCCTGCCGGACCCGGAGGTCCTCGGCTACAACACGGAGGCCCTCGTCGGCATCCAGGTCGACCCGGACAAGATCGACTCTGTCGCCCGGCAGCTCGCGGCGCTCCGGGAGAGCGCCTGGGTCTCCGTCACCACCGGCTCGTTCGACATCTTCTCCTGGGTTACGCTGCCCTCCTCGGAGGACCTGGGCAATTTCCTGAAGTCGGAGGTAGGCACCATCCCCGGCGTGCGGCGAACGGAGACCTTCGTGAACTTGACGGTGCTGAAGCGCAACTACGGCATCAACCTCTAGTTGGGCTACTCCCACCGGCGAACCGCCTGTGGTACAATCGCCGTTGGTTCCGCGCAGGGGCGCACATAAAGACATTTCCGCAATGAGGAGGCCCGCTGGCGATGACTCACGTGATTGTCACTCCCTGCATCGGTTTGAAGGAAGGCAGCTGCATCGACGTCTGCCCGGTGGACTGCATCTACACCACGGACGACGACAACCAGATGTTCATTGCCCCCGACGAGTGCATCGACTGCGGCGCCTGTGTGCCGGCCTGCCCGGTCAACGCAATCTTCCTGGAGGACCGGATTCCGGCGGACCAGCAGCACTTCCTTGACCTGAACCGCGACTACTTCGAGGGCAAGGACATGGCCTATCTCAAGCAGGCCACCAAGACCGCAAAGAGGAACATTGGATAGCAAGCGGCGCGCGGTTGCGCTGTGCTACACTGAGTACGCGCCAGTCCCGTTTGCTTCTTCCAGGCTGGCGCCCAAAACAGAGAGTGCCGAAAGGGGGATTCCCAAGCCATGACCTACGTGATCGTCTCTCCGTGTGTCGGCGTCAAGGACGGCGCCTGCATTGACGTCTGTCCCGTCGACTGCATCTATACGACCGCCGACGACAACCAGATGTACATCGCTCCCGATGAGTGCATTGACTGCGCCGCTTGCGAGCCGGTCTGCCCCGTCACTGCCATCTTTGCCGAGGACCAGGTCCCCGCGGACGAGGAGGCCTACATCGAAATCAACGCCGTCTACTTCGAGGGCAAGGACATGGACGAGCTCCGCACGGCGACCCAGAACGCCCCCCGTAACATCGGCGAGTAGTCCCCTTCCCAAGAACTTGAGCGAAGCCCCGCCGTTTGACGGCGGGGCTTCTGCTTTGCTTGCGGATTGGGCCCGCTATCCCTCTCTCAGCAGGCGCCGCAGCACGGTGTGCAGCACACCGCCTTGCTTGTAGTAGTCGATCTCCACCTGGTTGTCGATGCGCAGCGTGGAGTCGAACGCCAGCCGTGAGCCGTCGGCACGCAGCGCCTGCACCTGCACCGTCTGGCCCGGCGTCAGTCCCTCCGAGATACCGATCACCTCGAGGGTCTCTCGGCCGGTCAGCCCCAGGCTCTCGGCGCTCTCGCCCGGCTTGAACTGCAGCGGCATGATGCCCATGCCGACGAGGTTGTTGCGGTGGATGCGCTCGTAGCTCTCAGCCACCACCGCGTGGACGCCCAGCAGATTGGGCCCCTTGGCCGCCCAGTCCCGCGAGCTGCCCGAGCCGTACTCCTTGCCCGCGATGATCACCGTGGGGATGCCCTCCTGGATGTACTTCTGCGACGCCTCGAAGATGCTGGTCTCCTCATCGTTGGGAAGGAAGACGGACCAGTCGCCCTCCTTCTCGGGAGTCAGGCGGTTGCGCAGCCGGATGTTGCCGAAGGTGCCGCGCACCATGACCTCATGGTTGCCGCGCCGCGAGCCGTAGATGTTGAAATCGACGGGCTCGACGCCCTTCTCGAGCAAGTACCGGCCCGCGGGCCGGTCGGACGGGATGGCGCCGGCGGGCGAGATATGGTCGGTCGTGATGGAGTCGCCCAGCACAGCCAGGACTCGCGCGCCGAGGATGTCCGTCGGCTCGTCCACGTCCATCTTGAGGTCCAGGAAGTACGGGGCCTCGCGGATGTAGGTGGAGTCCGGGTCCCACTGGAACAGGTCGCCAGTTGGCGTGGGGACGGCCTTCCACGCCTCGGAGCCCTCGGTGACCGTGCCGTACCGCGCCCGGAACATCTCCGGGTTCAGCGACCGCGCGATTGTGTCCCGGATCTCCGTCTGCGACGGCCAGATGTCGCTCAGGTAGACCGGCTGCCCGTCGGCGTCCTCGCCGAGGGGCTCCGTGGCGAGGTCGAGGTCCACCGTGCCCGCGATGGCGTAGGCAACCACCAGCATCGGCGAGGCGAGGTAGTTCGCCTTCACCAGCGGGTGGATGCGGCCCTCAAAGTTGCGGTTGCCGCTCAGCACCGAGACTGCGACAAGGTCGTTGTCCGCGGTCGCCTGCGCCACCGGCACGGGCATGGGCCCGCTGTTCCCGATGCACGTCGTGCAGCCGTAGCCCGCTGTGTGGAAGCCCAGCGCCTCCAGCGACGGCGTCAGCCCCGCGGCTGCCAGGTAGTCCGTCACCACCTGCGATCCGGGAGCCAGGCTCGTCTTCACCCACGGCTTGGCCGACAGTCCCTTCTCGACCGCCTTCTGCGCCAGCAGCCCCGCGCCGACGATCACCGACGGGTTCGAGGTGTTGGTGCAGCTTGTGATCGCCGCGATGACCACCGCCCCATGCCCGATCCTGTGCGTCTCGCCCTCGATCTCGGTCTCAGCGGTCAGCGGAATGTTGCCGTTGGCGCCCGCAGTCTGGTCGGGGAATGCGCTGCGGAAACTCCGCTTCATGTCGCCAAGCGCCACCCGGTCGTGGGGACGGCGCGGGCCGGACAGGCTCGACTCCACGTCGCCGAGGTCCAAGTGCAACACGTCGGTGTATTCGGGGTCCGGCGAGTCGTCGGTGCGGAACAGTCCCTGCGCCTTGGCATAAGCCTCGACGAGCGCCACCTGGGCGTCGTCGCGCCCGGTGCCGCGCAAGTAGTCGAGCGTAATGGCGTCGATGGGGAAGTAGCCGCACGTCGCGCCGTATTCCGGCGACATGTTGGCCACCGTGGCGCGGTCGGCCAGGGGGATGTTCGAGAGGCCGGGACCAAAGAACTCCACGAACTTCTCAACCACTCCACGCTGCCGCAGCATCTGCGTGAGCACCAGCACCATGTCCGTCGTGGTGACGCCCTCGCGCAGGGTGCCCGACAGCTTGACGCCAATGACCTCCGGCACCTGCATGTAGTAGGGCTGGCCCAACAGCACGGCCTCCGCCTCGATGCCGCCGACGCCCCAACCCAGCACGCCGAGGCCGTTGATCATGGTGGTGTGCGAGTCGGTGCCGATGACGGTGTCCGGGAAGATGGTCAGCCCGTCGTCAGTCTCCCTTGTCGTCACAACGTCGGCCAAGTACTCCAGGTTGACCTGGTGCACGATGCCCGCGCCGGGCGGCACCAGCCGGAAGTTGCGGAAGGCGTTCTGCGCCCAGCGCAGGAAGCTGTATCGCTCCTGGTTGCGCTCGTACTCGCGTTCCACGTTCCGCTGCAGCGCAAGCTGGGTGCCGAAGAAGTCGATCTGCACCGAGTGGTCAATGACCAGGTCGCACGGGATGAGCGGGTTGATCTTCTGTGGGTCGCCGCCCAGCCGCGCCATCGCGTCTCTCATCGCGGCCAGGTCGACGAGCGCGGGGATGCCCGTGAGGTCCTGCATCAACACACGGGCCAGCATGAAGGGGAAGGTGCGGTCCGGCTGCTTGTCCGGCCGCCAGCTCGCCACCGCGGCGATGTCCTCCTCCTCCACGAGATACCCGTCCATGCTCCGCAGCGCGTTCTCGAGGAGGATGCGGATGGTGTACGGCAGCCGGTCCAGGTTGGCGACGCCCGCCTTGTCCAAGTACGGCAGGCTGTAGTAGACGCGGTCGCCCTGCGGCGTGCTCAGCGTGGCCCGGGCGCCGAGGTGATGGCTCTGACTCGTCATTGCGGGCATTCTCCTTGTACGGGGTAGTTCCGGGACACCAGCACTATACCACACGAGGAGCTACAGTCAGGGGCCTGCCCGCCCTGCAGCGGTCCTGCGGGATTCCAAATGGAGACATCGAACGAAAAGTTAGTTTCGATTGTTTTGGTTTGTTTGGGCGGTCTTCGCCCCAAACAATTGCCTCCTGGCAAGCTATGGCGGCGAATTGATTTGAAACAATCTTATAGCTGTAGCGTCACCGCTCAGATACGAATTGAATTGATTTTGCGTTTTTGTCCGTCGCGCCTTCCTCCCGGCATACCGGCGGCGCGCATTCCCGTCCGACGGGAACCACGTCAACGAAAACACCGTTTCCCGTCGCGGTGAGCATGTGGTTTCCGAGAGTCCCGGCAACGCTGCTCATACAGGTACCCTAGCGGACATGAGGCACTCCCGAAACGGACCCGTGACAGTGCGTCAGTCCCCCTGTGGCGACCTCACGAAAGTGTCGTGTGCTAGCATGGGCTCACTCCAACCGAAAGGCGCACCCTTGCGAACACACCCCCGGCTCCTCGCGACCTTTCTCGCCGTCACCGTGGCCCTCGCGGTTGCCGCCGCGGGCTGCGGCAGTGACCGCCCCACGATCACCGTCTTTGCTGCCGCGAGCCTCGCCGACGCCCTTCGCCCACTGGAAGAGCCGTTCGAGCGGCAGACGGGCGTCGACGTGCGCTTCAGCTTCGGTGGGTCCACGTTCCTGGCTCAGGTAATTCGCAGAGGCGCACCCGTCGACGTCTTTATCGCAGCGGGCCCCGGCCCGATGGACCTTCTTGAGACCGAGGGCCTGGTCGCCACGCGCACCCGATTCGACCTCGTCGGCAACTCGCTCGTGCTCGCCGTGCCGGTCGAAATGGAGGACGAGATCGCGCATCCCGAGGACCTGCTGCGCGACGACGTCTCCCGTTTCTCGATGGGCGACCCGGCTCTCGCCCCCTCGGGCGTGTATACGCAGGAGGCGCTGGAGGGGCTGGGGCTCTGGGAAAGTCTGCTGCCCAAGCGGCTCCTTGGCGCGAGCGTACGGACTGCGCTCATGTACATAACCTCGGGCACCGCCGACGCGGCCATCGTCTACTCCTCCGACGCGCTGGGGGTGCCGGACGTGCGCGTGGTCTGGCGCTTCCCCGACGGCAGCCACGCGCCAGTGCGCTACCCGGCCGCGGCCCTCGCCGGCGCTGACAACCCCGACGGCGCGGCCGCATTCCTTGAGTTCCTGCGGACAGAAGAGGCGCAAGCCCCCTTCCGGGCCGAGGGGTTCCGGCCCGCCCCGAACGGAGCGTCTTCGTCACCGTAGGAGCCTCGCGCCTCCGGCCTCGCGCCTTGGCACGGACATCCGCACCCGCTACCATTTGTGCATCCCCTGGCGAAAGGGTGTCTCGTATTGCCAACGCCTGAAGAGTATTCCGTCCTCTTCCTCTCGGTGCGCGTTGCCCTGGTTGGCACGCTCCTCGGCCTGCCTATCGGGCTTGCGGTGGCGTGGGCGCTGGCGAAGACCGCCATGCGCGGCAAGGTGGTGCTGGACACGCTCGTGTCCTTCCCTCTAGTCCTCCCGCCCGTCGTGACCGGCTACGCGCTGCTCCTCTTCCTCGGGCGCAACGGCCCGCTGGCGGGACTGCAGGAGAGCCTCGACGTCGAGCTGCTCTTCACGTGGTTCGCCGCCGCGATGGCCGCAGGCCTCGTCGCGCTGCCGCTCATGGTGCGCTCGATGGAGGTCGCGATGGCCGGCGTCGACCCGCGACTCGAGACCGCCGCGCGCACTCTCGGAGCGAGCCGGTGGAAGGTCTTCACCGGCGTCACCGTGCCCCTCGCCTTCCGCGGCATCACGGCGGGTACGCTGCTTGCCTTCGCCCGCGGTCTCGGCGAGTTCGGCGCGACCATTGTCGTCGCGGGCAACATCCCCGGCTCGACGCAGACTCTGCCATTGGCCATCTACACCAACCTGCAGACCGGCAATGACGACGCGGCCGTGCGCTTCATCGTCTTCTCCCTGGCGCTGGCGCTGGCCGCGCTGCTCGTCCACCGCTGGCTGCTGAGAAAGGCGGCGGTGTAGCCATGGGCGAGCCATTTCTGGAGCTGCACTTCCGCAAGAGCTACCCGGACTTCACGCTGGAGCTCGATGCCTCGCTGACCGCGGGCATCACCGCCGTCTTCGGGCCGTCGGGAAGCGGCAAGAGCACGACCCTGAATTGCATCGCGGGCACGACGCGGCCGGACTCCGGCACGCTCCACCTCTGGGACCGCACGCTCTTCTCGAAGGAAAACCGCTTCCTGCCCGTCAACCGGCCGCCGGAGAAGCGGCGCGTCGGTTACGTGCACCAGGACGGGCTGCTCTTCCCCCATCTGCGCGTGCGGGAGAACATTCTTTACGGCTACAACCACACCCCCAAGCACCGGCGTTACCTGCAGCCCAACGACCTCGTCCGGATCCTTGAGGTCGAGCCGCTGCTGCACCGCATGCCCGCCACGCTGTCTGGCGGGGAGCGACAGCGCGTGGCCCTTGCCCGCGCGCTTGCGGCGTCGCCCGAAGTGCTCCTCCTCGACGAGCCCCTTGCCTCCCTCGACATGCCGTCGCGGGGACGCATCCTGCGCCGTCTGCGCGCCGTCCACAATCAAACGGGAATCCCGATGGTCTATGTGTCGCATGCGCTCTCGGAGGTGACGGCCATCGCGGAGCAGGCCCTGGTGCTCGACCGGGGCCGGCAGGTCGCCCTCGACGCGCCGAGGCGCGTGCTGCACCAGGAGCCCGTGCTGCCGCTGCTGGAGCCCGCGCACATGGAGACGCTGCTGGAGGGAAGGGTAGTGGGCCGGCACGCCGAGAGCGGCCTGACGGAGGCGTCATTTGCGGGATTCACGCTCTGGCTGCCCGCAATCGACCGGGGGAAGGGCGAGGAGATCGCCGTCGCGGTGCCCGCGTCCGACGTCATGGTCGCCGCCGAGCCGCCGCACGGCCTGAGCGCGCGCAACGTCCTCCGCGCGACGGTCTCCGCCCTCGACCGCGTGGGGGACAGCGTGCTGGTGTCGGCAGACGCCGGAGCGACGATCCTCGCGGCGGTCTCGCCGGAGGCGGCGGCGTCACTGGAGCTGCGGCCCGGCTCGGAGGTGAGCCTCGTCCTCAAGTCCAGCAGCATCATCGTGCTGGGCTAGGTGCGCTCGTTCGCCCTTCGATTTCCCTCAGGACGAACGGAAAACGCTGAGCGACTAAAGGAGCGCCTATGCCCCTGTTCGCCGGCCCGCAACGCCCTCGGTGAAGAAGTAGACCGTCAGCCCGAAACCCATCATCAGCAGCCCGACGCCGCCCATGACGTAGATGATGCCGGGCCGCCCCTCGGCGATGAGGGCGATGAGCACGGCCAGCCCGAACAGCGCTCCGCCGAGGGACAGGAGGAAGCGCGGCGCGTACTTGAGGATGTCCTCCGGCTCCATTACCCGATCCCCCGCAGGATGTCGTCCAGTTCCCGGGCGATGCAGGTGAAGATCGGCGTATCGCGCTCCGTGTACGGCCGGGCCTCCGCTTCACGCAGCTCCATGAGCAGGTCCAGGAACTCGTCGATGTTGGACACGTCGAAGGCAACGACGTGCTCCTGGTCGTCGATGCCGAAGGAGTACGTCGTGTTGTTGCGTACGCCCGGGTACTTATGCCCGATGGCGAAGTGCTGGTTCATCATCTCCTGCCGCCGCTCCAGCGGCAGCTGGTACCACTCGGCCGTCTTCACGAAGGGATAGACGACGAGGTAGGGGTGGTCGGGGCTCTGCGGTCGGATCGCCTTGGAGCGCCCCTCCTGCCCCGCGTGCACGTGGTCGTCGATGTACGGCGACGGCCGCGTCAGCGAGAGGTACGAGTGCGCCGTCCGCAGGTATTTTCCGAGGCCCGTGCCGTTCACGGCCGACGCGAAGTCCTGCATGCCGTCGAGCGTCCACCCGAGCAGCCACAGCAGGAAGTCGGCGTCTCCACGCAGTCCCACGAGCGAGTAGGTCCGCACCTCGATGCGGTCGGAGAATTCGCCCACCATGGCGGAGAACTCGCGGCGGTGGTCGTCGCGCTCGGCGTCGGACAGGCGGCGCCATGCGGGGTCAACCTGGTAGAAGTTGTACTTCACGACCTGGCGTCGCATCACGGGCTGTGCCTCGGTCATCCCGGCCTCCAATACGATGTCGGCTATCATTATAGCTGTTGGCAGCACTTGCCCGCGAATTGGCCATCCCTTGACACGCCAGCTACGGAACCATAGACTAGCGGCATTATGCTGACCATTCCAGTCAACATTTGTTGCTGTCGACCAGCGTAGGGGCAGCCGAGATACGAGACCGGCGCGACCCCGCTCGCCAAGAAACTGAGCGGGGTTTTGTTTTGGAGGCTATTGAGGAGGGACCATGACCACCACGGACAATCGATGGAAGCCCAACGTCATCATCCCCGTGCTTCCCGAAGAGATCGACCATTTCGACAACGAGGCCAAGCGATTCCGCTCGGGTGACCTCGACGCGGCCGAGTTCCGCGCCTTCCGGCTGCGCCAGGGCGTGTACGGCCAGCGCCAGCCCGACAACCAGATGATGCGCGTCAAGGTGCCCCTCGGCCGCATGACGCCTGACCAGCTCGAGAGCCTCGGCCGCATCGCCCGCGACTACACGCCGCTCAAGCGCGGCCACATCACCACTCGCGAGAACGTGCAGTACCACTTCCTCAACCTGGGCGACGCCGCGGAAGTCATGCGGACCCTCGGCTCGACCGGCCTCGGCAGCCGCGAGGCGTGCGGGAACACCGTCCGCAACGTCACGAGCTGCCCACTGACCGGCGTCTGCCCGGAGGAAGTCTTTGACCCCAGCCCGTACGCCGTCGCCTACGTGCGCAACTTCGTGCGGCGCGACTTCACCAACAACATGCCCCGCAAGTGGAAGACGGCCTTTTCCGGCTGCACCCACGACTGGGTGATGACTGCCATCCACGACATCGGCTTCCACGCGGTCATCCGCGAGGTGGACGGCGTCGAGCGCAAGGGCTTCCGCATCGTCGTTGGCGGCGGAACCAGCATCCAGCCGCTCATCGCCCAGGAGCTCTACGAGTTTGTGCCCGTCGAGGACTTTCTCAAGGTCTCAGAGGCGTGCCTGCGGGTATTCAACGCCGCGGACGAGCTCCGCAAGAACAAGATGAAGGCCCGCGTCAAGGTCCTCATCAACCGCATCGGTATCGACGCCTTCCGCGAGATGGTCGAGAAGGTCATGGAAGAGGAGCTCGCCGACGTCACCTATGACCTGGACGAGCTTTCGGCCGGCGAGTACGAGCCCGTCGTCCCGCCGCCCCCCGCCGACTACCCACCCTTCCCGGCGGACGACCCCGCCTTCGAGCGTTGGCTGGGCAGCAACGTCATCGCGCAGAAGCAGGACGGCTACAGCGCGGTCTTCATCAAGCTGCGCCTCGGCAACGTCACCGACGAGCAGTTCTTCCAGCTCGCCGACATCTCCCGCGATCTCGCCGGCAGCATCCGCATGACGTTGCGCCAGGACATGACGCTGCAGTGGGTGCCCAATAACGCCCTTCACGTCCTGTACGAGAAGCTCGCCGCCGTCGGCATGGCCGAGCCCGGCGCCAACGAGCTCAGCGACGTCGTCTCGTGCCCCGGCACCGAGAGTTGCTCGCTGGGCATCACCTCGTCGCAGGGCCTAGCCGGCAACCTGTGGGACGCCCTGAGCGAGTACAAGTCCCACGATGAGCTGGCGCGGAACATCCGCATCAACATCTCGGGATGCCCGGACGGCTGCGGCCAGCACCACCTTGGCAACATCGGCTTTCACGGCGCGGCCATCAGGAGCGGCAACGCCCAGGTGCCCGCGTACGAGGTCTACATTGGCGGAAGCCAGATCAAGCCGGTGCGCATCGGCCACCACCTGCGGGTCAAGGTGCCCTCCAAGCGCGTCGAAGAGGCCATCAAGCTCATCGTCGACGACTATGTGGAGAACCGGAATGACGGCGAGGTCTTCAACGACTACGTGGACCGCATCGGCGCGGCCTCGTACGAGGAACTGCTGCAGCCCGTGTCCACCGTGCCGGCCCTCGGCCGCGACACCATTCACTACTACATCGACTGGAACCGCGACGTCCTCTACAAGGTGGAGCGCGGCGAGGGTGAGTGCGCGGCGTAACGCCGACTCACAGAAACAAGAGAGGGTTCCCTCCGCGGAGGGGACCCTCTTCATTTAGGCGTTGGTGGGTGGCTACCGGCGGAAGCGCCGGGTCAGCTTGTCCCAGAACGACGGCCCGCTCGGCGGCGAGTCGTACTCAACGGGCTTGCCGCGCCAGTGCGGCTTGTTTTCGGCCCGGTCCGCCCGGACGAAGAAGAACGCGTACCCGATCACACCGGCGACAAGCGCGGACCACAGGAAGGCCGTCGCCAGCGTGCCGTCGAAGATGAGCGCGAAGGTAAGCAGGAGGACAACCGCGACGATGATGATGCGGCCGGGCGTGATGAGGCCGCCCACGCTTTCAGGGCGCTCGGCCTTCGGCCGCCCCGAGCGCTTGGCACGGGAGAGCGGGGCCTGCGCCTCGGACTGCTCCAGGATCTCTTCGATCTCTTGCTGGAATCGCTCTGGCATCGCCCACCCCCTGGGCTCCGCACCTGTGCCCTTGTCCCCGGAGCCCTGCAATTGCGAAGACGCCGGAACGGAAGATAGTAGAAGCGCTGCTCCCTGAGTTTGCGCCGCCACCCGCCACGAGCAGCGGTGCCTATACCCGAATCGTAGTCACAACCGGCGTCAAGTGTCAAGATTCTGTATAACCCTATATGCACGTTACGACGGGAGCGAAACAAGAGTGTTTGGCCCAAACCGCGACGCTGCTTCCAACGCAATTCGGACGCCTGTCGAGTACACTGGGCGCATCCACATCGCAAACCACCGGGAAGGAAGCATGGCGACTGATCAGGCCGCGTTTACCCGCCGCGTCTATCCCCTCGATCCACGGGAGGTCTCCGAGGAAGAGCTTGCCGTCGTGTTCGCCATGACATCACGACGCCCTGAGCCCTTTGACGAGATCAAGGAGATGGTGACGGCCGAGAAGGCCGCGGACTTCCATGAGCGCTGGGTGCTCGGCTACGGCCATGCCTCCGTCGCCGAGCACGCCGTCGTCCACCTGGCCGTGGAGAACGTCTCCCGCCTCGCCTGCGACACGTTGGAGGACAACCGTCTGGCCTCGTACACGGAGAAGTCTTCCCGCTACCAGGTGCTGGAGCGCGACGCCTTCTATACGCCGCCCGAGCTCGATGAGGCGCCGGAACTCCGTGAGTCCTACACGACCGCCTGCCGCCGTCTGTTCGACGTCTACCACGACCTCGTCGAGCGAACGCAGGCCTACCTCGGCTCCGTACATCCGCAGCGCGATGGCGAGCGGGACGGCGGGTACCGCCTGCGCCTCCGCCGCATCGCCACCGACGCCTGCCGTTTTGTGCTTCCCGCGTCGACGCTGACCAACGTTGGCGTGACCATGAACACGCGCTCCCTGGAGCACGCCGTCCGCAAGCTCCTCTCCTCCGACCTGCAGGAAGAGCGCGAGTTCGGCGAGGAGCTGAAGGAACAGGCCAAGACAATCACGCCAACCCTCGTCCGCTACGCCGACCGGAACGAGTACATCGTCCGCAGCCGTGAGGCCCTGCAGGCGCAGTCGGCCGCGCTGCAGCCAGCTTCGCCGCAGCCGGCTGCCGGGCCCCGCTCTGTCGAGGCCCGCCTCGTCGATTTCCCGCGCGACGCGGAGGATCGCATCGTCGCCGCCCTCCTCTACCGCAACGCGCAGGAGCCCTACGCCGCCGTTCGGACTCGCGCCGAGGCGCTCTCTGACGGGGAGCGCGAGGCCGTCATTGCCGCAGCCCTCGACTCCCTCGGCCCCCACGACTCCACGGTGCGGGAACTCGAGCAGGTGGAGTACACCTTCGAGTACCTGATGGACTACGGCGCCTACCGCGAGTTCAAGCGCCACCGCATGCAGTCGTACCTCCCGCAGCCCCTCACCGTCGCCGAGGGATACGTGGAGCCGGAGCTCTTCCCCGAGAGCAGGCTCTCGGGCGCCTATCGCGAGGCGATGGACGTCTCCGCCGAGGCCCACGCGTGCATCGCGGCCCTGTCGCCCCGCCTCGCCGAGTACGTCGTCACCCATGCCCACCTTCGGCGCGTCGTCACGCGCATGAACCTGCGCGAGTGCTACCATTACTTCAAACTGCGCACACAGCCGCAGGCCCACTTCACCATCCGAGAGGCCGCCCAGCAGGCAATGGACGCCGTCAACAGCGTCCACCCCACCCTCCTGCAGTTCATCAACCTGCGGGGATGAGCGTCCCGCCACTTCCCCCCTGACACCCCCTCATTGCACCCCCGCCTCCCCCCCCGCTACCCTCGTCCTATGAACAGCGCAGCGCCACCAATCCGGCATGCGGCGGGGGCGGGTTCCGCCGATGCTCATGGCACACCGGTACAGCTACGATTCGTTTCAAAAATTTTTGCAAAAATCGTAGCTGCAAACCCCCGCAACAGCTACGATTCGATTTTGGAGGTCGAATCCCCCCACCCCGAGGGAAATCGAAGCCTGTCCTGAGGCTCTCGAAGGGGGTGAACACCCCCCAAACTGGCAGCCAGGAGAACTATGCGCTTTCCCCCCCTCGTCCAGGCCCGCTTTGTCCAGCGGCTCAACCGCTTCGCTGCCACGGTCGAGCTCGACGGCCGAGAGATCGACGTGCACGTCGCCAACTCCGGCCGCATGAGGGAGCTGCTGCAGCCGGGCAACCTCTGCTACCTGACCGAGCAAACCGCCGCACACCGCAAGACCGCCTTTGACCTCACCCTCGTGGAGATTGATCGCGTCGGTACGCGTAGCGTCCGCGAGCCGTCCGCCCCATACAACGAGAGCCGCGAGCACCCCGTCGCGCGCACCCTCGTCTCCGCTGACGCCCGCCTGCCGAACGCCCTGGTGTGGGAGGCGTGGCGCGACGGCACGCTGCCACACCTTGAGGGCTACACCGCCGCACGCCGCGAGGTGCGCTACCACGACAGCCGGCTGGACCTTGTGCTGGAGTCGCCGGACGGGCAGTGCTATGTGGAGGTGAAGTCGGTCACGCTGGTCCAGGACGGCGTCGCACGGTTTCCTGACGCGCCGACGGACCGCGGCCGCAAGCACGTCTCGACGCTCGTCCGCGCCGTCGAGGAGGGCCACCGGGCTGCTGCTGTATTCGTCGTCCAGCGCGACGACGCCCTCGCTCTGTCGCCCTACGACGCCAACGACCCCGAATTCGGTGCGGCGCTTCGGGAGGCGGTCGCAGCGGGCGTCGAGGCCTATGCCTTCACCTGCGCCGTCAGCCGCGAGTCAATCTCGCTGGCCGGAGAGTTGCCGGTGTTGCTGTAAGATAGGGACCATGCGAGACGCCCCCCACATCCTGCGACTGCACGAACTGGCGCGCACGCAGCGCATGGTCTTCATCACCGGTTTGCCGGGCGTGGGGAAGAGCCTGCTGCTTCGGGAACTGGCGGAGGCCGCGCACAGGTACGGACGGCGCGTCCACCTGCTGCAGTGGGACGTCGCACGCCGCCCCTTCGACGCTTCCACACTGCTGGCCCGCTACCCGGAGGTGGACGGCATCACGCACGCGGTGCTCCGCAAGGCCGCCGGCCTGTGGGCGCGCGACACAGTCGCTGCCTGGGCCGCGCAACACCCGGAGGGCGACGCATTGCTGGCGGGCGAGGCGCCCGTTATCGGGCACCGTTTCGTCGAGCTGGCCAAGCACGCAGACGATGACGCGGAGGACGCGCTTGCAGCGGACACCACGCGCTTCCTCGTCCCCGTGCCGTCCATGCAGGTGCGCCTCGCCATCGAGGCCGCCCGCGCGGCGACCACCTCGAGTCCGCGCCATGAGCGTGAACGTGCTGACGCCGTACCCAACGTCCTGCGCCTGCTCTGGGGCGAACTTTACGACGCCGCGACCCAGATCGCCACCGAGCGGGGAGAGGCGACGCCCGTCGACGTCGGCTACGACCCCGACACGTATCTCTCCGTCTTCTCCCGAGCTCTGGGCGGGCGCAATTGGGAGCCGCTGTCCGTCGACGTTGTCCTGCCGTCCCAATCCCGCTCCGTCTACGAGGTCGAGGCGCCCATCGTGGACCTCGCACCCACGGAGTCCGAGGCGGCGGCGTACGTGGCCCGCGTGGAACGCGAATACCCGGACCTCGAAGCCCTGCAGCGAGAGACTGCCGCGTGGTGGCGGTCCGCCCCATGGTGGCAGTCTGCCACGGGGTGGCAGGGATGAACCGCGCAACGCCCGAGTTTCTCACCGAGGTATACAAACGCCTCTTCGATGCCTACGGCCCACAGCATTGGTGGCCAGGAGCGGAAACCCCAATCGAGGTGTGCGTCGGCGCCATCCTGACGCAGTCGGCGGCGTGGACCAACGTGGAGAAGGCTCTGGCGCGGCTCAAGGAGGCCGGGGCGCTCTCGCTTGAGGCTATCCACGCCGCATCGCAGGAGGAGCTGGCCGAGCTCGTCCACGCATCCGGCTACTTCAACGTGAAGGCGCGCAAGCTCAAGGCCTTCACGCAGCACGTTTGCGAGCGGCACGGTGGCGACCTCGCCGTCATGCTCGCGCAGCCGTGGGAGTCGCTGCGGGACGAGCTGCTCGGCATCTACGGCATTGGCGAGGAGACGGCGGACGACATCATCCTGTATGCGGCCGGAGCGCCCAGCTTCGTCATGGACGCCTACACGCGCCGCATCCTGTCACGACTTGGCGTCGAGGCGGCTGACGAACGTTACGAGAGCTACCGGCGCCTGTTCATGGACGCGCTCCCGCCGGACGCGCGGATGTTCAACGAGTACCATGCGCTGCTGGACAAGTTGGCAAAGGACGTATGCCGGAAGCGCGGCCCCCGGTGCGGCGAGTGCCCGCTGCTGGAGCTGTGCCCAACAGGGAGTGCCGAGGTCGAGACGGACTAACCCAGCAACCCGCCCACTGCCAGGTGGAACGACTCCGGCGCGATCTCAAACAGCCAGTGGTTGTTGAAGCGAATGTTGGCGAGCTTGGCCGCATCGCGAGGCTCGAAGAGAAACCGCAGGTCCGCCAGCGCGACCGCCCGCGACAGCGGCTCGTAGTCGTAGCGGAAGGACTGTTGCTCAGGGTCGACCTCAGTCACCACTCCTACGCCAGGCACGCTCTTGGCATACCGCGCATAGCTACCCGTGCAGTACAGGAGCACCAAATCTCCCGGCGCGATGCCTTCCGGCCACCCTGCGTTCACGCCAAAGTGGCCTTCCTCGACGGTCACATGGCCCGGCAGCCACGGGTTGCCGAAGACGGCGAAGTAGTAGCGGGGCGCTCTCATGGCACTCGACTATACCAGTCCGCAGCCGTCGCGTCGGGCATCCGGCTAGTCCGCATGACGCAGAGCCGTGAACGCCGTGCGTGGCGTGAATCGCTGGCCGGACAACAGGATTCCGGCCCTGAACACCCGCGCGGAAACCCACAGGAACACCAGCCCCGTCAGGAATACGAGGGCCAGCGCGACCACAACCTCGCTCGTCGGCATCGTGCTGCCCGCCCCCTGCCGGACCATGATCATAGTCGGCGCAGTGAACGGAAAGTAGGTCAGCGCCCGCGCAACGAAGATGTCCGGAAAGCTGATGAACAGGCCGGTAAACCAGATCGGAAGGCCTGCCAGCACTGCCAGGATGCCGGTTTGCCGCTGCCCCTCCGCTGCCGACGAGACTATTGTGCCGATGAACAGCGACAACACCGAGAAGAGGAAGTACCCCAGCACGAAACTCACGACGGTCAGCAGCAACAAGTCTGCCGTGATGGTCAGCTCACCCCCGTTAGGAATGGCATTGAAGGCGCGCGGGATGGCGAACGCCCCAATTGTCACCCAGGCCGCCATGTGCAGCAGCCCCACCAGCCCTATGGACAGCAGTTTGCCCGTCATGATGGACATGGGAGCCGCCGAGGTGACCAGATGCTCGAACATCCGCGTCTCCTTCTCTTCTGCCACCGTCTTGAGCAGCGCCCCTCCGCCCGTGATCACAGCCACCATCAGCAGGACGCCAAAGAGCACCGGGACAAAGAACTCTCCAAGCTTCTGGGCCACCGGAGCTTCCCGGCGCAGCGTCCCTTCAGCCGCGACGCGGTAGCTGGCGAAACTCCCTGTATCCAGGGCCCGCGCCACCAGGCGGCTGTCGATCTCGCCCACCAGCCGCGTACGCAGGAATGAGTGGAACGCCCCTTCAGCGACCGAGTTCCCGATGAAGATGCCCTGCCCCTCCCGCTCCGTCCAGTACTGCTCTATCACTCCCGAGTCCAGATAGCCGGGCGGCAGCACATAGAAGCTGTCGATCTCACCCTGCCGCAGGGCGAGGATCCCGCTTTCGGCGTCGGCGTAGCGGCGGGGGCCTTCCGGCCCGCCTCCAGGAAGCACGGACGCCGGGTCGGCATAGCCGATGCCCTCGAAGGGAGCGTCCAGGTCAAAATGCTCCTCCAGCGCCTCCACCACGTCGTCCTGGACAAAGTCCGCGATCAGAGGTGTCAGGGGCACCGCCGCGACCATCAGCAAAATGACAATGGCGGTGAAGACCAGGAACCCCATGTTCCGGACCTGCCGTCCGAACTCCTCGCTGAAGACGACGCGTATCTCATACAACGCTCCGCGCACGCGTCACCTCCTCCACGAAGATATCGTTCAGCGAAGGGAGCGCCAGCGCGAACGCCTCCACGGCGATCCCCTCGTCCAAGTACGCCCGCAGGATGTCCTCGGGCGTTGCTTCCGGGCCGATAGGGATCTCCACCACCCCGTTGGGCAGGGTGCGAGCACCGTCGGCGGTGAATCGGGCGGGGCTCCGGGCCGCCCGCACGTGGACGGCGTCAGCGCCTCGCTGCCGCTTGATCTCGGCTAGTTCTCCGTACAGCAGCAGGCGCGCATCCGAGATGAGGGCGACCCGCTGGCACAGCTCTTCCACGTCGGCCATGATGTGTGTGCTGAACAGGATTGTCGCCCCCGCCGCCTGCCGCTCCTGCAGAATGTCCTTCATCAGGTCGACGTTGAGGGGGTCCAGCCCGGCGAAGGGCTCGTCCAGAATGATGAACTGCGGATCGTGCAGGATGGCGGTAACGAACTGCACGAGCGTGGCCATCCCACCCGAGAGGTCCTCCACCTTCTTACGGGCGTGCTCCGCAAGGCCAACACGGTCCAGCAGCGCCAGCGCCCGCCGCTCGGCCTCCCGCGCCGTCAGCCCTTTTAGCCGGCCCAGATAGCGCAGGGCGTCCAGAGTGCGAAGCTTCCGCGGCAACCCTCGCTCCTGTGGCAGGTAGCCAACCGCCCGCAGCCTCTCCCGTTCCGGCGCTCCGCCCAGAATCTCCACCGCCCCCGCGTCCTGCCGGATGATGCCCAGCGCCATGCGGATAGTGGTCGTCTTGCCGGAGCCGTTGGGGCCGAGGAACCCGAACATCTCGCCACGCCGCACGCGGAACGACACACCGTCCACAACCGTGCGGCGGCCGAAGGTCTTTGTCAGCCCCTGCAGGTCGAGAATACGCGCATCGTTCATTGGTGCAGCTAGTCCGTCGTGAGCGCCGTGTCCTCGCGGTTGGCCCACTCGCTCATGGAGCCGTCGTAGTTGCGGACGTTGTCGTAGCCCACCAGCCGCAGCGTCAGCAGTCCGTGCGCCGCACGGATGCCGCCCTGTCAGTAGGTGATGACCTCCTTGTCCGGCGTCACCCCCGCCGCGTCCAGCAGCGCCCGGATCTCCTCCGCCGACTTCCACGAGCGGTTCGGCTCCGGGTTCATGAAGTTCGTCCATTCCAGGTGGATAGATCCCGGCACGTGGCCGATGCGCTTGTTCCCGCGCGAGTTCTCCCCCGTCCACTCGCCATCGGAGCGGACGTCCAGGAAGATGACGCCCTCGTCGCCGACGCGCGACATGCCGTAGTCGAGCGGGCACAGGATGCTGTCGTCGGCGACGGGCGTGAACGTGGCCGCAGCCGGGCTTGGGATGTCGCGGGAGATGGGCCGGCCCTCGTGGAACCAGCGCTCCCAGCCACCGTTGAGCACCTTCGCGTTGGTGTGGCCGTAGTGGTTGAGCACCCACCACATCCGGCACGCCGGCACGCCGCCCGCTGTGTCGTACGACACAACCGTCGTGTCGGGCCCGACGCCCAGGTCGCCCATCAGCTTGGCGAACTGGTCCGGCGGCATGACGTGGAGCGGGTCATTGGCGTCCTTGATGAACGGGTTGACCCGAAGCCCGACGGCGCCCTTGATGTGGGCCTTCTGGTACAGGTCAAACGTGGCGCAGTCAATGATGCGCACGTTGGGGTCGTCCAGGTGTGCCTCCAGCCAGTCCGGATTCGCAAGAAGCTCCGGCCTGACGTATCCCGCGGATTCCTGCGTCATAAGGCGCCTCCCCTTGGTTTCCCGCCAGTATACTCCACACGCATCGCGCTCATGCACTATCATGGAAGCACGAACACAACGTTGGCCATCAGGCCGGGAGGATTCATGCTCTTCGACTTTCACACCCACACGTTTCTCAGTGACGGCGTGCTCTCGCCGATCGAGCTCATTCGCCGCGCGGTCTCGAACGGCTACACCACCATCGCCGTCACGGACCACGCGGGCATCAACGACCAGGAGCGTGTGCTCGACATTCTGGTAAAGGAGTGCGCCGAGGCCACGGAGAACATGGGCATCACCGCCCTCCCCGGCGTCGAGCTCACCCACGTGCCGCCGCATCGCATCGCAGAGGCGGCCCGCCGGGCGAAGGCCAACGGCGCCAGGGTCGTCCTGGTGCACGGCGAGACCATCAAGGAGCCCGTCGCCGGCGGCACGAACCGCGCCGCCCTCGAGAGCCCCGACGTGGACATCCTCGTGCACCCGGGCATGATTACGGAGGAGGAGGCCGACATCGCGCGGCAGGCCGGCATCTACCTCGAGCTATCGGCCCGCGCCGGCCACAGCCTCACCAACGGCCACGTCGCGCGGGTGGCGATGGAGGTCGGCGCCAAGCTGGTCGTCGACTCCGACGGCCACGCTCCCGGCGACCTGCTGACGGAGGAGTTGGCCCGGCAAATCGTCATCGGCGCAGGGCTGTCGAAGGGCGAGTTCAGCGATATCCTCGAGACCAATCCGAAGGCGGTGCTCGACAAGGTCATGGGCTAGACATAAAGCCCGGAGGATTCACGATCAAGCGGCGATTGCTCCCTGGAGTGGCCGTCGCTTTTTGTCGCAAATGCGGCCGTTGAGCGGGCCTCGGGCCGGCTTTGCCACGGCGGCGTGGCCGAAATCCAATTTGACATTTGCGCCCACGCAGGTATACTCATTTCAACAGGCTAGGATACTGTGCTAGCCGGAATTGCCGCGCACGGGCCCTCCGTGACGCGCCGATGGGTCAAGTAGATAGGAGGCTGTTATGCAACAGACCCGTGCTGAATCCGCCTTTTCCCATTCTCGTGGTTCGTCCACCCTCTTTGCCAGCCGCCCCCCAATGGAGCGATTGGTCGAGGAGATGGAGCAAGAGGCGGCCGCAGTCCATGAGGAGCCGTCGGTCAGCGCAGACCGCCGCTACCGCTCGCAGCTCCAGCCGCCGCGCCCCAACACGGACTGGGCGGACTGGGCCGTCAAGTCACATCGCGCCCAGGAGCGGCTTGCCTCCAACCTGGAGCAGCTCATCTGGGGCAGCATCGGCGCGTTGACGGGCACGGCGTTGGCCGCCCTCCCCGTGCTGTTTGAGGCGACGCGCACCGGGTACCCGTTCGTGCTCTACCAGCCCCTGGGCGCGGCCATCGGCGCGACGTTGGCCATCTGCACACTGGCCATCGCAGGAAAGGGCCGGCAGCGAGACAGCATTACGCCGCCCTCCGGGTGGACGACGGCTCGGCCCGACCGTATGCGCTAGCTGAGCGCGTGCGCAGTCGCTGAAGGGAAAGATCGAGAGGCCGGAGGAGCCGTCACCGGGGAAGGTCGTCGGCCATCTCCTTGTGATAGCCGTTGGTGCGCACGCACTGGTGGCCCTCCGGCCCCATCGGCGAGCCGCACAGCGGGCAGCGTGGCCGACCCGCCGCGCACACGGCCAGCGCTTGCTCCGAGAGCGCCTTGAGCTGGCCGATGTCGACAAGCGTGCCCACCGTCGCCTCAGCGCTGTCGGCGTCCTCTTGGTCCTTCGCCAGCAGGTTCAGGATGGGCCCCCGAACGTCCTCGGAGATCATCAGACGCCCGACCTGGAACTCGTGGAATGCGTCGCTGGACTGCGCCGGCAACGAGGTGGGCTCATCCGTTTGGGGCGCGTCCATCGTCGATAGCAGCTGCTGGATGGCGACGGCGAGTTGGAAAAGCTGTTCCTTCTCGAGCCACAGGCATGCGCCGCCCTGTTGCGCCTCGACAAGCAGGCGGAAGCGCCGGCTGCCCGGCTCCCCGACGGCGTCAGCCGTCAACGAGATAGCGCGACCCAGGTCGTTCTTCGGTCCAGGCAAACCGCCCCTCCGTGCAAGTGGCTGCACGTGCTCGCCGCGCGTGCATGGTGCATCATAGCATAGCTAGCGGTGGGCGAGTTGCCGGAGGTCTTGCCGCCGGGGCACCGAATCGCCCGCTCGATTCCGCAAACGGCTGCCCGAGCCACCTGAACGCCCAAAATCGGCTGTCTACGAAATTCGCAGCGGCGACTTCGCCGGCGGAAAATCACGCTCCGACGAAAATCGTCATCGCGCCATGTTTGTGAAGCTGTGCACATACGAATTTGTGTTGACACGCACTCTGCGCGATGGTACTTTGACTGTTGGATTTCATTCAGGCTTACGCCCTTTGGTGTTCACTGAGCGGCGGCGCTCCGCCAGTGAAAGGCGCTCTGGAAACGCCCGGTCCCCTTCAACTTTGGCACGGGTAAGGTCGCGGGGGGACATGAGGGCGATAGCGCATGGGAGGTCCAATTGAAGCGGGACGACTTTATCATCAGGTTTGCCGGAGAGGGCGGCCAGGGCATGGTCACGTCCGCCGACGGTCTGGCCCAGGCGGCGTCCATGGCCGGCTTCCACGTCCAGACCTTCTCCACTTTCCCGTCACAGATTCTCGGCGGTCCAACGTGGACCCAGACGCGCATCTCCACCAGCCCCGTGCGCAGCTCCGGCGACCAGATCGACGTCCTGGTCTGCTTCAACCGCGAGGCGTACGACACGCACAAGGACGAGGTGGCCGCGGACGGCGTCATCATCTACAACCTTGGCGACTTCCAGTTGGATGGCGACGGCCAGAGCTTCGGCATCCCATTCGAGGAGCTGGCCAAGTCGACGGGCAACTCCCGCGCCGAGAACATGGTGGTCATCGGCGCCTTTGCGCACCTGGTCAACATGCCGCAGGAGTTCCTGGACGAGTTTGTGACCAAGCGATTCTCGCGCGGCCGTGCCGGTGACGAGGAGATCATCCGCTCCAACATCGAGGCGATGCTCCTGGGCCGAAGCCACGCCGCCGCCACCGGATTCACGCTGGCCGAGTTGTCGCCGCCCGTGAAGCCAGAGTATCCACAGATCCTCATCAAGGGCAACGAGGCCGTGTCGGCGGGCGCACTGGCAGCGGGCATCAACTTCTATGTCGGCTACCCGATCTCGCCCGCGACGCCCATCCTGGTCTTCATGGAGCGCAACCTCGTCGGCGATGGCAACTTCGCCTACCAGGCAAGCTCGGAGATCGAGGCCATCAACGCCGTGGCGGGCGCCGGCTATTCGGGCCAGAAGGCCATGACGGCGACCAGCGGCCCCGGCCTCTCGCTGATGAGCGAGGCCATCGGCATGGCCTGGATGACGGAGATCCCCTTCGTCGTCGTCAACGTGCAGCGCGGCGGCCCCGCCACCGGCCTGCCGACGAAAACGGAGCAATCGGACTTCCAGGTGGCCCTGCACCCGGCCCACGGCGACTCGGCCATCCCGGTCATCGCTCCCGGCACGGTCGAGGAGTGCTTCTACGCCACCGTCAGCGCCTTCAACTGGGCCGAGCGATATCAGGGCCCCGTCATCATGCTCAGCGAGCAGATGCTGGCCGAGCGGGCGCAGAATATCCCGCGGCCGGACGTCAGCAAGGTCCACGTCGAGAACCGAGAGGTCTACCAGGGCGACAACGGTTACCTCCGATACGAGGCCCATGAGCTCTCCCCGATGCCGATCCCCGGCGGTCCCGGCCCCTACGTCGCAAACGCAAGCGAGCACGACCCCTTCGGCGATACGACCCACCTCCCCCACCGCCACGTCCACATGATGGAGCGCCGCTTCTCCAAGCTGAAGCTGCTGGAGGACGGCGAGTACGAGGCTCACAACACGGACTCTCCCGTCGCAGTCATGCCGTGGGGGGGGTCCAAAGGGCCCACGGAGGAGGCCTACGCGGTCCTGCAAGGCTACGGCCTCAACGTCGGTTGGTACTACACCATGTACCTGCATCCACTGCCGGCCAAGCTCCTCGAGGAGCTTTTGCAGAAGGACCTTGTCCTCGTCCCTGAACTGAACTACCAGGGCCAGTTTTCCAGCTATCTCCGGTCCCTGGGCATCAAGGCGGAGTCCATTACCCAGTACACCGGGCTCCCGTTCAATGTGAGCAACCTGGCCAAGCGGCTGGAGGAGCGGCTCGGCGCAGGAGCGAGAGGGGCGGTGAACGTATGAGCAAGAAGAACCCGGAATACGACTTCAAGTGGTGCCCGGGCTGCGGCGATTTCGGCGTCCGCCGGGCGCTTGAAATGGCGATGCAGCGGTGGACCGTCAAGACCGAGCAGCCGATCGAGCAGAACGTCGTCGTGGCGGGCATCGGGTGCTCCGGCAACCTCGTGCACCTGCTGGAGGGACAGCAGCCCTTCGGCTTCCACGGCATTCACGGCCGCTCGCTGCCCCTTGCCCTCGGCGTGAAGATGGGCAACCCGGAACTGAACGTGGTCGTCGTCGCCGGCGACGGCGACTTCCTCAGCATCGGCGGCGAGCACATTGCGCCCCAGGCGGCCCGCAACCTGAACGTCTGCGTGGTCATCATGGACAACGGCGTGTACGGCCTCACCAAGGGCCAGAGCTCGCCGACGACCGTCGAGGGCACCGTCACCTCCTCAACGCCGTACGGCAAGATGGAGGCCCAGATCAGCCCGCTGCATCTCTACATGACATTGGGCGTGTCCTTCGTCGCGTCTGGCTTCTCCTCCAAGGTGCGGGAGATGGCGGACCTCATCATGCAGGGCATGGAACACCCCGGCTTCGCCATTGTCCACGTGCAGTCGCCCTGCACCACCTACAACAATACCTACGACGTCCTGAAGGGCGACCCGGCCAAGGGCATCGCGCCCGTCATCTACGACATCCCGGACGAGCACGACCCTGCCGACCGCGCCTCGGCGATGGAGATGGTAGACTCACCCGGCCTGCCGCTCGGGCTCATCTACCAGGACCCCGAGTCGGTCCCGCTCGAGCAGCGCCTCTCCAACGCCACGGTGAACGCGAGGAGCCGCAAGGCGGAGGACGTTTTCGACTCACTCATGATCTAGCTGAACCGAGCTTGAGAGTATCGAAGAGGGGCGCCCGCGACGGGCGCCCCTCTTGCATTTCCCTTGTTCGACAGGCCTACGCCGTCACTCGCTTCCGGCGGTTGTTGATGTAGTCAACGAGCACGTACTCGCCGAGCTGGTACGGGCTCGTGTAGAATGCCCGCCCGCGGTTGATGCGCGTCATCTTGTCGACGAAGTCCAGCAGGTACGGGTTGGACTCCAGCATGAAGGTGTTGATGGTCACGCCCTCCTGTGTGCACCGCCGCACTTCCTTCAGCGTCTCCTGCATCGTCCGGAAGCTCGGCGGGTAGCTGAACGCGGCGTAGTCGCCCTCCATGTGCGCCGTGGGCTCGCCGTCGGTGATCATGATGACCTGCCGCGTCGCGCCCTTGTGGCCGCTCAGCAGCTTCCGGGACATCATCAGCGCGTGCTGCATGTTCGTCCCTGACACCCACGCGTTCCACGACGTCTCCGGCAGGTCCTCCTCCTTGATGCGCCGGCCGTAGTCCGAGAAGCCGATGAGGTAGATGGCGTCGCGCGGGAACTTACTCCGGACGAGCGCGATCAGCGCCAGCGCCACCTTCTTTGCCGACGACCAGCTCCCCCAGTGGCCCATCGATCGGCTCTGGTCCAGCAGCACGCATGTCGCCGCTTGCGTCGCTTGCTCGCGCTCGACCAGCTCGAAGTCGCTGGGGTGCATGCGCACGGGCGTTCCGGGCCCGTTGCGGACGATGGCGTTGCTCAGCGTCTTCTGCAGCGAGATGTCGAACGGGTCGCCGAACTGGTGCTGTCGCGTCGCACCGGAGAGGTCGCCCTGCAGACCCGCCTCGTACAACTCGTGATTGGCGAGCCGGTCCTTCTTCAGGTTGGCGAAGACCTCCTTGAGCGCCTTCTGCCCAATCTTGCGAATGCCGCGCGGCGTCAGCTCCATCCGGTCGCCGTTGCGGCGGATGAAACCGGCTTCTTCCAGCATTCGCGCGATGTCCCGGAGCTGCTCCAGGTTCCGCCGCGCCTCCTCGCCCAGCAGCCGCTCGATCTCGTCCAGGTCGAGGTCGTCGAAGTTGCCGCGCCGCGCGACTTCCTGGATCTGCTTCTCTAGCTGGTCCATGTCCTGCAGCTCGGCCATGAGCTGCATCGCCTGCTGCAGGTCGAGAGGGTCGTCGCCCATGAACGGGTAGCGCTGTCCCATCTCGTCGGGGGGCAGGTACTGCGCCATGAGCTGCGCCAGCCGCGCGAGCTCCTGCGCCGTCTCGTCGTCCATGAGCGACTGCATCAGGTCCATGAGCTCCTGCCGCTGCTCCGCCGACATGGAGTTCATCAGCGATTCCATCTGCGCCATCTGCTGCCGCATGTGCTCCAACAGCTCTTGCAGGTCCTGCGGCGGGTTTGGCCCGAACATGCCGCCGTACCTGTCCATGAACTCCTGGAAGTTGGGCTCGCCGCCGGACTCCAGCATGTCGTTCAGGTCGCGCAGCATCTGCCGCAGCGCCGACATGTCGCCGGGGGTCATGTTCTCCAGGTTCTGGCGCATGTTCTGCACCATGTTGTTGGCCATCTGCCCGCGCAGCTCGTCCATGAGCTCCTGGAACTTGCGGGCCGCCTCCGGGTCCATGAACTCGTACTCGTTCAGTTCGCGGATCGACCCGCCGAGGCTCTCCGGCAGGTTGTCCAGCGTCTCCTTGTTGCGCTCCACCTGCCGGCGCAGGTTCTCCAGAAGCTGGTCCTTGGTGGGGTCCTGTCCGGGCTCGCCGACGCGCTCTTCCGTCTCCTGCACGCGCCGGTCCATGCCCTCCCGCTCCGTGTTGAGGATATCCTCCAGCTTCTCCTTGATGCCCTCCATGGTGTTTTCCATGTTGTAGCGCTGGAGCTGCTGCTGGCGTTGGCGGCGGAGGCGCTCCATTAGGTCGCGAAGCCCGTCGAGGCGCTGGCCGTTGGGCATCTGCATGCCGCGGCGCAGCATGTCCCGCAGGGCGCGGTTGATGTCGCCGTGCTCCATCAGGTCCTCGGCGAGCGCCTCCATGAGCTCGTCCTGGTCCGGATCGAACACCTGCTGCGAGCCGTCCCACTGCGAGTACCGGAACGTGAGCATCGCGCCCCCTTAGGCTGGCCGCCCGGTTGTGCGCCGGCGGATACGTGAGAGGCATGGTTGAGGATTGGCCTAGACTAGTCGCCGCCGTGCGGGGTGTCAATGCGGCCCGGCGCCGCGCTCAATGGCCTATCGTCCTTGCCCGCTCCTAGCTGCCGCACGTATACTTGAAGCACTGCATTGCACCGCGAACGACACTCGCGGCGCGGGGAGCGCTCCACGTGGAATGGGAACCGGTCATCGGTCTTGAGGTGCACGCCCAGTTGCTCACCAAGAGCAAGATGTTCTGCTCGTGCCCGGCCGATTACCAGGAGAACGAACCCAACACCGGCGTCTGTCCGGTCTGCCTCGCCATGCCCGGAGTGCTGCCCGTCATCAACAAGCAGGCCGTTGAGCACGTCATTCGCACCGGCCTCGCCCTCAACTGCTCGATCGGTGAGTTCGCCCAATTCGACCGCAAGAACTACTCTTACCCCGACCTGATGAAGGGCTACCAGATCTCGCAGTATGAGAACCCAATCTCCTACGGCGGCTGGATGACCATCGACAGCGACGGCGAGCCCTGCCAGGTCGGCATCACACGCGCCCACCTCGAGGAGGACGTCGCGAAGCTCCAGCACGCGCGCGACGGCGCCGGGGCCGGCTACGCCCTCATGGATGTGAACCGCGCAGGCGTTCCCCTCATGGAGGTCGTCGGCGAACCCGACCTCCGTAGCCCCGAGGAGGCGCGCCAGTACCTCACCAAGCTCCGCTCCATCCTCCAGTACATCGGGGTGTCGACGGCCGACATGGAGCAGGGCAGCTTCCGCTGTGACGCCAACGTCTCCGTCCGCCCCAAGGGCTCCACGGAGTTCGGCACCAAGGTGGAAGTCAAGAACATGAACAGCCTCAGGGCCGTCGTCCGCTCCCTGGAATACGAGATCCAGCGGCAGATCGAGCTGCTGGAGAGCGGCGGCTCGGTGTCGCAAGAGACCCGCGGTTGGCTCGAGGACCGGGGCGTGACCGTCTCGCAGCGTTCCAAGGAGTACGCCAACGACTACCGCTACCTGCCCGAGCCCGACCTGCCGCCGCTCCTCATCTCCCGCGAGTGGGTCGACAAGGTCCGCGAGAGCCTCCCGGAACTGCCGGACGAGCGCCTCGAGCGGCTCCAGCGCGACTACGGCCTCTCGGCCTACGACGCCTCGCTGCTGACGGCCAACCGCCGCACCGCCGACTACTTCGAGGAGGCAGTCGCCGCGAAGTCGCTGGAGGGCGATGCGCTCCAGGCCCGCGCCAAGGCCATCGCCAACCTGATCAACTCGGAGCTCGCCCGTCTGCTGAACCTGGCCGGCATCGAGCTGCGGGACAGCAAGGTCGCCGCGTCCGCGCTGTCGGAGCTCGTCGACCTCATCGAGGACCGAACCGTGAGCTCGACGCAGGCCAAGCAGGTGCTGGAAGAGATGTTCGAAACCGGCGAGCGGCCGCGAAAGGTCGTCGAGGCCAAGGGCCTCTCGCAGGTCACAGACGAGGGCGCCATTCTCGACGCGGTGCGCGAGGCTCTCGACAGCAACCCGCAGGCCGTCGATGACTACCTGGGCGGCAAGGAGAACGCAGCCAAGTTTCTGGTCGGACAGGTGATGAAAGCCACACGGGGCCGCGCCGCCCCGGCGGTGGTCAACCAGCTTCTCGAAGAGCAGCTGGCCGCGAGAAAGGCATAGTCGAGACCGGCCGTCCTGCGCGACAATGGAGGGCGCCGGGCATCAAGGGGCCACGAAAGGGAGTAGGGCAAACACATGGGACCGTTCTTGAACGCAACGCTCATCCTGGTGTCAATCCTGCTGATTGGCATCATCCTTCTCCAGGTGCGCGGTGAGGGATCCGGCGCCTTTGGCCAGGCGCAGAGCACCTTCCGCGTCCGGCGCGGCATGGAGCTGCTCCTCTTCCGCTTCACCATCGGCCTCATCGTCCTCTTTGTCGGGCTCGCCATCCTGAGCGCGCGCTTCCACGACCTGTAGGCCGCGATGGCCGCACCGGTCATCGCCCTCCTCACCGATTTCGGCCTCGCCGACACCTACGCCGGCGAGATCAAGGGCGCCGTCCTCATCGTCACCCCTGACGCCACGATTGTGGACATAACACACCACGTCCCGCCCCAGGACGTCAACGCCGGCGCCTTCCTCCTCGGTAGTGCGGCCGATGCGTTCCCTTCCGGCACGGTCTTCGTCGCCGTCGTCGACCCCGGCGTTGGCAGCGACCGCCGCCCGCTCCTCGTCGAGACGCCCCGCGCCGCCTTCGTTGGCCCCGACAACGGCCTCTTCACCCGCGTCGTGTGGCTGGACGGCGCCGACGGGCTGTCCGCTCCAGCCCTCTCAGCCGTTCCCCCGGGCGTGCGGGCGTGCCGGCTCTCCAATCCCGCGTACTGGCGCGAGCGTGTCAGCAACACCTTCCACGGCCGGGACGTCTTCGCGCCCGCCGCCGCCCACTACGCCTCGGGCGTCCCCGCTGAAGCGCTCGGCGAGCCCGTCGACGCGCTCTGGCGGCTGCCCATCCGGCAGCCTGGGGTGAAGGACGGTGTGCTCAGTGGCGAGGTCGTCTACGTCGACCATTACGGCAACCTTGTGACCAACATCCCTGCGGGCATGCTGCAGCCCGGTGCGGTGGTGGAAGTCGCCGGTAAACAGATTGAAGGAGTTAGCAATCACTACGACGCTTCCCGGCCACTCGTGGCCATCGTCGGCAGCCACGATACGCTGGAAGTTGCGAAGCCGGGGGGCAGCGCAGCGGAGGTTCTGGGCGTGGGGCGAGGAGAGCAGGTGCGGGTGAGCGACGGCTAGGCTACCTGCACCGCGCCCTTCGACAAGCTCAGGGCGAACGGCGAATTGGGCTGCCTACAGGTCCAGATTCCCCGGGTTGAGGATGCGCTGCGGGTCAAGCGCCTGCTTTATGCGCCGCAGCGCTTCGAGTCCGGCGTCGCCGCGGTCCCGGCGCATCAGGTGCGTCAGCTTGAGCCCGACACCGTGGCAGTACTCCATGGAGCCTCCCAGGTCCTGCGCTGCCGAGAGGATGTCGTCAACCGCGCGGCCCATCAACGCCGCGTCCGGCCGGTCCTCCGGCGACGGGTCCGAGATGAGCAGCGAGAAGTACTCCGGCCGCCCCCACAGCGACCACTCTCGCACGGGGATGCCCCGCGCCGCCAGCAGCCGGCGGCAGTAGTCGTGGTACTCGGGCACCGCGGATGCCGGGATGGCGACGTGCAGGTAGTCCATGCGCCACGGGCGCCTTCGGCGCCGCGCCGCGTGCCCGTGCTCCAACACCTCGCGCTTGTACCGCTCCGCCGACGAGTGCCTCCCGCGCCAGAACTCCTCCACCTCCCCGGCGGGGAGCAGCTCGCCGCCCGACGCGACGCAGATGCGGTGGCCGCGGTCCACCTGGGCCGCGACCTCCTCGCGGTAGCCCTCGAAGGAGAGGTACAGCGTGGTCTCGCTCTCGTCCGGCTGCGACAGGCCGTAGCGGGGGAACTCCTCGTCGAAGTCGATCATGGCGGGCCGGAGGCCGATGGCGTGCATCTCCTGGACGGCGCTGTAGCCCGCCATAAAGCCGCTGAAGCGGTAGGCGCAAAGGCGGCGCTCCTCCGGCTGCGGGTGGGCAATCAGCGTCGCGCGGGTGATGATGCCCATGGCCCCCTCGGCGCCGACGAACAGGCTGTCCACGTCCGGCCCCGCCACCTTGGGCACGCCCGGCGTCTCGATAATGTCACCGTTGCCGAGGACTACTTGGAGCCCAAGCACCTGCTCGCCCATGCTGCCGTACTTGCCCGCGAGGTAACCCATGCCGTTCGTCGAGATCGCCCCGCCGACGGTTGCGATAGGCCTGCTCCACGGGTCGTGTCCCAGCAGCAGCCCCCGCCGCACGAGCGCGTCTTCCACGTCCTCGAGGATGGCCCCGGCGCCGATGGTCGCGCGCCGGCCCTCGCGGTCGATGTCGTGCACGGCGTCCAGCCCGCGCAGCTCGACGACGATTGCGCCCTCGACGGGCACCGCGCCGCCCATGACGCCCGTGCCTCCGCCGCGCGGGACGAGGGGAATGCCCCGCTCCGAGGCGTACGCCGCCACGGCCGCCACCTCCTCGACGCACGTCGGCGACACCAGCGCGACCGGCAGCACCTCGACGCCGCCCGTGCGCTGGAACGCGCGGTACGCCGCGAGGGCGTCGCCGGAGACGCGCGAAAGCTCGCCGGCGTCGACGGACACGCGCTGCGGGGCGAGCAGGCGGGACAGGTCCGCGATGATTGAGGTGGCCGTCACGTCAGCCTCGCTCGGTCCGGGAGGAAGAGTTGGTCGGGAAGCATGGTCAGGAGGAGGTGAAGCGCCACTTGGTGCCGTCCGGGGAGTCCTCCAGCGCCACACCCAGCTCCTGCAGCCGCCCGCGGATGAGGTCCGCCAGCGCAAATTGCTTGTTTGCGCGCAGCTCCTGCCGCACCTCCGTCAGAAGGACGACGAATGCACTCGCCGAGTGCTCGGCTGCAACGTCCTCGGGCTCCAACCGCAGCCCGAGGACCGACGTGAGCTCGCGCAGGCACTCCTGCGCCGCGCCCAGTGTCTTTCCCTCCTCGCGGCCGCGGTTGATGTCGCGCGCCAGCGAGAACACGGAGGCGAGCGCCTGCGGCGTGTTCAGGTCGTCGTCCATCGCGGCGACGAAGCGCTCCCGGTACGGGGCCGGATCGAGGACCTCGCCCTCTGCGCCGCCGTCGCCTTCCAGCGCCGCTCGCAGCCGGTCGGCCGCGCGCTGCTGGCCGCGAATGCCGTCCTCCGAGTACGCGAGCGGGCTGTGGTAGTGCGAGTTCAGGAAGAAGAGCCGCATCGCGTCCGAGCCGAACTTGTCCAGCGCGTCGCGCACGGTCACCAGGTTTCCCAGCGACTTGCTCATCTTATCCTGGTCCATCTGCAGCAGCCCGTTGTGCACCCAGTGCTGGGCGAAGGGCTCCTGCCCCGTGAAGGCCTCGGTTTGGGCGATCTCGTTCTCGTGGTGCGGGAAGACCAGGTCCTGGCCGCCGCCGTGGATGTCCAGGTTCGGGCCGAGGTAGTGGAGGGCCATTGCGCTGCACTCGATGTGCCAGCCCGGCCGGCCCTGGCCCCACGGGCTCGGCCACGAGGGCTCGCCCACCTTGGACTTCTTCCACAACGTGAAGTCCATGGCGTGGTCCTTCTGGACGTTCTGCTCGATGCGCGCCCCCGCCATCATCCCGTCGAGAGTGCGGTGGCTGAGCTTGCCGTAGCCCGGGAAGTTCGTGACGCGGTAGTACACGTCGCCCTCGGACTCGTAAGCGAATCCCCGTTCAATCAGCCCCTCGATCATCTCGATGATCTGCGGGATCTCGTCGGTGACGCGGGGGTACATGTGGGCAGGCTGGATGTTGAGGCTGGCCATGTCCATGAGGTACTCCTCGACCAGCTCCTCCACCAGCATCACGGGCGACGTCCCCATCCGGTCCGCCGCGTCGATGATCTTGTCGTCGATGTCCGTGAAGTTCTGGACGTGCTTGACCTCGTAGCCGGAGTACTCCAGGTAGCGGCGCAGCGTGTCGAAGTAGACGTAGCTCATGGCGTGGCCCACGTGCGCCGAGGAGTAGGGCGTGACGCCGCAGACGTACATCTTCACGGTGTCGTCGTGGGGCGTGAACTCGCGCTTTTCGCCGGACAGGGAGTCGTAGAGCTTCACGGAGTTTCCTCCAAGAGGGCCACCGCGTGCACGGCGATGCCCTCGCCGCCGCCAATGGCCCCGAGGCCGTCGTTGGTCTTGGCCTTTACGTTTATCTGCTCCGGTGTGGCCGACAGACACTCTGCTATGCACGCTTGCATGGGCGCCAGGTGCGGCTTCATCACGGGCTTTTCAGCTATGATTGTAGCATCCAGGTTGACCAGTCTCCAACCGGCGGCGCCCACCAGCGACGCCACGCGCCGCAGCAGCTCCCGGCTGTCCGCGTCCTTGTACGCCGGGTCGCTCGAGGGGAACTGGCCGCCAATGTCGCCGAGCCCGGCGGCACCCAGCAGGGCGTCGATGACCGCGTGCAGGAGCGCGTCGCCGTCACTGTGCCCCAGCAGCCCCCGGTCGTGGGGGATGGTCACGCCGCCGAGCACGAGCGGGCGGCCCTCGACCAGACGGTGGACGTCGTAGCCGTTCCCTATGCGGATGGCGACACCTCCGCCATGCCGCGGGCGGCGAGAATGGCCTCGGCCATCGCCAGGTCCTGCGGCGTGGTGACCTTCAGGTTGCCGTAGTCGCCAGGAAAGACGCGGACGTCGTGCCCCAGCCGCTCCAGCAGCGTGGCCTCGTCCGTGACGTCGTCCTGGACCTGCGCGATGGCCTGATCGAGCAGGTCGCGGCGGAACACCTGCGGGGTCTGCACCGCCCACAGCCGCGAGCGGTCGAGGGTCTCCACGACGCGGCCGCCGTCTTCCACGACCTTCACGGTGTCAGTGACCGGCACCGCCGCCACCGCGGCCCCCGTCGCCTTCGCAGCCTCCAGCCCGCGATAGACCATCGCGCGCTCGACGCACGGCCGCGCGACATCGTGGATGACCACCCACTCCACCTTCGGCAGCCGCTCAAGCCCGCGCCGGACCGAGTCCTGACGGCGCTCGCCGCCCGTGCAGATGCTCCACCCTACGGACCACCCGCGGCGCATGAGTACGTACTGCGCCTGCTCCAGGTTGCGCTCGGACACGACGATCATGCCGGCGGCGACCTCGGGCACCGACGCCATCACGCCGAGGCAGTGGTCGAGGATGGGCCGGCCGCGCAGCTTGGCGAACACCTTGTCGATGCCCTCCATGCGGCGGCTCTCGCCCGCTCCCACCAGGATGACGCCAATGTGGCCTGGCAACTGCCTCCTCCGCGACTGAAATTGCGTGCACGCGCCGGTGTGCCCCAAGGACACGGCATGTGCCGCGAATGCCAGCATAGCATAGGGCAGATAGCCGAAAAAGCTGCGCCCCGCCGTAGGGGCCGGCTACCCGGCCCGAACGTACCGCTCCACCGCCGCCTGATAGTCCTCGTGTGTGTTGAGGTCGAGGCGCACCATGGGGTCGCGGAGCTCCACGCGCTGCAGGCTGTCCAGGTGCCGGCCCACCACCTCGCGGATGCCCTGGCGCTCCTCGGTGATGGCCAGCAGCTCCTCCCGCAGCGAGGCGTGGAAGACAATGGGGTGCCCGCCGCGGCCCTCGTAGGTGGGGTGCGTGACGAGGGAGCTGCCCGCGACGTACGCGTCGATGACGCTGCGGATGATCGTGGGCGTGCGCGGCTGGTCGACGGCCAGCAGCAGGATGCCCTCTGCGTCAGTGTCGACCTGGGACACGCCCAGCCGCACCGAGGTCGTCTTGCCCTCAGGCGCGCGGTGGTTGACCACGGTGCGCACGTTTGGGAGGTCCGCGACGCAGGCCTCCGCGTCGAGCGTGGTCGGGCCCAGCACCACGACGATGGGGGCGGCGCCGGCTTCCGCCAACGACTCGACCTGGTAGCGCACGAGGGGTGCGCTGCCCCACGGCAGCAGGGGTTTGGGTTGGCCCATTCTTGAGGACTCGCCCGCGGCGAGCAGGACAGCGGCGACGCCGGGCACGCCTAGCTCCTGCCGGGGACTGCCGTGCCCTTTTCGCGAGCGATGCTGAAAAGGCGGTTGTCCATCTGCAGCGCCGAGCCGCTCGCGCCGTGCCTGAGCGCGACGATCTCCGACATGATGCTGAGCGCGATCTCCTCCGGCGTCCGCCCCCCCAGGTCGAGGCCGACGGGCGCGCGCACGGCTCGGATGCGCTCCTCCGGGATGCCCTTGCGGAAGAGCTCCTCAAAGATCATCAGGTTCTTGCGCTTGCTGCCCAGGATGCCGACGTAGCTCGCCTTCGAGCGCACGGCGGCCTCGGCGGCCATGTCGTCGTAGCGGTGGCCGCGCGTCGCGACGACGACGGCAGTGTTGGGCGTGATGGGGATGTTCTCGAGGCCCTTGTCGTACTCGGCGACGATGGTCTCCACCGCGTCCGGGAACCGATCGGGGTTCGCGAACTCCGGGCGGTCGTCCACCACGTAGTACTGGTACCCCAGCGGGCCCGCAAGGGTGGTCAGCGCCTTGGAGATGTGCCCGCCGCCCATGACGACCAGCGTCGGCGGGAGGGTGAACGCCTCGATGAACAGTTGGAAGCCCTCGTCCGTCGTATGGTGCTCGCACTTGCCGTAGTCCAGCAGCAGCTCGATGCGGTCGACGGCCTGCGCGTCCAGCGTCTCGCTGCCGAGGGTACCCTTCGTGTTGCGGGCCGCGTCCAGGTACAGCTTCGTGCCGACGGCCAGCGGCGAACCCTCCGGCGCGCCCACGAGGGTTGCAATGCCGATTGCCGTGTCGCCGTCGTAGGCCCGCTCGACCTTTCGGAGCTCCGGGAGCACGTCAACGGGCTCACGGATGGGGTCGAGGAGGAAGTGCATGGTGCCGCCGCAGATAAGGCCGTCCCGGGCGGCCAGCTCCTCGGTGAGCTCGTAGTCGCGCACCTCGGCGGGGCCGCCGCCGCGGAGCAGCATCTTTGCCGCGAACCAGATGTCGCCTTCGACGCAGCCGCCGCCCAGCGTCCCGACGCCGCTGCCGTCGGCGCGCACGAGGAGCTTGGCACCGGGCTTCTGGGGTGTGGAACCCTCCGTCTGGATGACGGTGACCAAGACGCAGGGGTCGCCCGCCTCCAGGGCCTTGACGGTCTCGTGAAACACGTGCTGCATGTCTGCGCGACCTCCTCGCGGCTGGCACCATTCTACCGCAGCGCCCAGCGCTGCGCAGCCCCGGACCGCTTTGGCCTCCAAATGAGACAGCGCCTCGGCTCTCGCCGGGGCGCTGTCATGCGTCGCTGCGGTGGTGTCTAGTACAGGTGGCAGTTTACGAAGTGGCCTGGGGTCATCTCCTTGCGCACCGGGATCTCCTGCGAGCAGATGTCCATCGCGTACGGGCACCGGACGTGGAACCGGCAGCCGGAGGGCGGGTTGATGGGGCTGGGAACCTCGCCGCGCAGGATGATCTCCTCACGCTGCGAGTCCGGGTTGGCCGTCAACGCCGCCGAGAAGAGGGCCTTCGTGTATGGGTGGAGCGTGTTGTCGTACAGCTCGTTTGTCTCCGCCTGCTCCACGATCTCGCCGAGGTACATGACCGCCACCTCGTTGGCGAGGTAGCGAACGGTGGCGAGGTTGTGGGCCACGAGCAGGTAACCGACACCGAACGACTCCTGCAGGTCCTTCAGCAGATTCATGATCTGCGCCTGAATGGACACGTCCAGCGCCGAGACCGGCTCGTCCAGGCAGATCAGCTTGGGGTTGCCCACCAGCGCCGCCGCGAGGGCGAGCCTCTGCCGCTGGCCTCCGCTGAACTCGTGCGGGTACAGGGTGGCCTGCTGCGTGCGAAGCCCCACTTGCGTCAGCAGGTAGTCGACGCGGTCATAGGCCTCGATCTTGGTCACCTTCTGGTTGACCACCAGCGCCTCGGAGATGATGTCGCGCACGCGCATGCGGGGGCTCAGCGAGCTCCACGGGTCCTGGAAGACTGCCTGCACGTCCGTGTGGTACTGCTTCAGCTCGTCGCCTTCCATCTGGTGGACGTCCGAGTTCTCAAGCGAGATCTGGCCGGTGGTGGGACGCTCCAGCCGGAGGATGAGCTTGGCGGTGGTCGTCTTGCCACAGCCGGACTCCCCCACCAGCGCGAGCGTCTCGCCCCGCCGGATGGTGAAGTTGATGTGGTCGACCGCCTGTACCCACCCGATGATCTTCTGGAGCACCAGCCCCTTGGTCACCGGGAAGTACTTGGTCAGGTCTGTAGCCCGGAGCAGGACGTCCTGTTCCATGATGCCTCCAATTGGTCTGTTATGCGGCGGCTTCCGCCACCTTGTGCCACTCCGACTGCCCTTCCAGCAGCCAGCAGTCGGCCGTGTGGCCCTGATCATCGGAGAAGGAGGACGGGTATGCCTCCACGCACTTGTCCGTCGCGAACTCGCACCGGTTGGCGAACCGGCACCCGACGGGCAGGTCGAACAACGCCGGCGGCTGCCCCTCGATCGAGTACAGCTTATCGACGTGCTTCTCCTCCATGGAGGGCACCGAGGCCATCAGGGCCTTGGTGTACGGGTGGGAGGGGTTCTTGAACAGCGTCCGAATCTCGCCCTGCTCCACCACACGGCCCGCGTACATGACCAGCACCCTGTCGCACATCTTGGCCACCACGCCCATGTCGTGCGTGATGAAGATGATGGACACGCCGGACTCCGCCTGCACCTGCTTCAGCAGGCGGAGGTACTGGGCCTGAATCGTCACGTCGAGCGCGGTGGTGGGCTCGTCGCAGATGAGCACGCGCGGGGTGCCGGCGATGGCCATGGCGCCCACCACGCGCTGCTTCATGCCGCCGCTCATCTGGTGGGGGAAGTCCTGGACCCGGCGCTCCGGCGCCGCCACGCCCATCCTGCGCAGAATGTCGACGGCCCGCTCGCGCAGCCCCCGCTGCTGCTCCTCCTGGTAGTACATGCCCAGGGCTTCCACCATCTGGTTGCCGACGGTGAATACGGGGTTCAGGGAGGTCATGGGGTCCTGCAAAATCATGGAGATCTTCTGGCCCCGGACGAAGCGCATCTCGTTCTCCGGCCGTTCGAGGATGTTCTCCCCGTCCAGCCATATCTCGCCGCTGACAATGCGGGCGGCCGGCTTGGGCGCAAGGCGAAGCAGCGTCAACGCCGTCATGCTCTTGCCGCAGCCGGACTCACCCACGATGCCGAGGGTCTCACCGGCGCGCACCTGAAAATTCAGGCCGTCCACCGCCTTGGTGATGCCCCAGCGCGTGTAGAGGTATGTGCGCAGGTCCTTCACGTCGAGGACGATGTCGCCGATGTTCTTTTCCGGCTCCCGGTACCTGTCATCCTGTATGTCGGCGGCGTTTTCCGCCTGTGTAGTCGTTGCCTTTTCCGGCTGTGTGGTCATAGCGTTACACCTGCCGCAGTTTCGGGTCCAACTTGTCGCGGAGCCAGTCGCCCATCATGTTCATGGAGAGCACCACGAACATGATTGCGAGACCGGGCATGACGGCGATCCACCAGGCACTCGCGATGTGGTCGCGCCCGTCCGCCACCATGACTCCCCACGCCGGGTTCGGCCGCGGAATGCCGGCGCCGAGGAAGCTGAGCGTGGCCTCCAGCAAGATGACGGTGCCCACCTGCAGCGTCGCCAGCACGATGAGCGTGTTCACCACGTTCGGGAAGACGTGCTTGACGATGATCCGCAGGTTGGAGCAACCGGCCACGCGCGCACGGGCCACAAAGTCCAGCGCCTTGATGGACAGGACCTCTGCGCGGATTTGGCGTGTGTATCTCGACCATAGGAGCACGGATATCACTCCAATGGCCGTATAGAAGCTTGGCCCAAACACCGCCACAATCACCAAGGCCATCAAGATGAGCGGCAGGGCAAGGAAGGTGTCCACCACCCTCATGATGAGGTGGTCAACCCACCTGCCAAAGTAGCCGGAGACAAGGCCCAGCGTTGTTCCGATGGTGCCACCTATCGCCAACGCGGAGAGCGAGACCATCAGGGAGATGCGGGAGCCGTGCATGATGCGGCTCAGGATGTCCCGGCCCTGCTTGTCGGTCCCCAGGATGTTGGTCCAGGTACCGGGCTTCTCCGGATTCCCCTGGTCCCACACCGGCGGGGTAAGCCGCTTGCTGAGCTGCTGCTTCAGCGGATCATGGGGCGCGGTGAAGTCCGCCGTCAGCGCCGGGAAGACGAGCACAAGGAAGAGAATGGTCAGCCAGACAACCGGATATTCCTTGAAGATGAGGTTGGTAAGGTTTCGCAACCTCGTCGGACTGTACCAGGGCAGCCTCTGCGGCAGTTGAAGAACGTTTCCCTCAGTTGCCATTGTCGGTACTCCCTATCCTTTCGATTAATCGGTCCAGCAGCGTCTCTCGCTTACGAGAACCTGATGCGTGGGTCGATGTATGCGTACAGGATGTCGATGAGCAGGTTCATGCCGATGAAAAGCACTGAGATGAACATCGTCACGGCCTGGATGACCTGGTAGTCGCGGGCGTTCACCGCCTGCAGCGCCAGCAGGCCGACGCCCGGCCACGCGAACACCGTCTCGATGGTCACCGAGCCGGTCATCTGACCGACGACGATGGCGCCAAACACGGTCAGCGGGGGGATGGCGGCGTTCTTGAGGCCGTGCTTCCACACCACCTTCCACTCCGGAAGGCCCTTGATTCGAGCAAGCTTGATGTACTCGCTGTCAAGGACGTTCAGCATGGAGGAGCGGGTGAGGCGCATGAAGGAGGCCACGGAGAACCACCCCAGCGCCACGGCGGGAAGCACCATGTTGGAGATGCCGCCTCGCCCGGACGTGGGGAACCACCCAAGCTGGACCGCGAAAATCCAGATGAGCACGATGGCCAGCCAGAAGGAGGGAAGCGACTGCCCAAGCAGGGCGATCAGCTTCCCGATTGTATCGAGCATAGTCCCCTTCTTCACGGCTGACATAACTCCAATCGGCACGGCTAACAACACCGATACACCAATGGAGACTACCGCCAACTGAAGGGTGGCCGGCAGGTGCAGAATCACCAGTTCCATCGCCGTGCGGCCCTGCCACTTGAAGGAGGGGCCGAACTCGCCGCGCGACGCGTTCTTCACGAAGGTGAAGTACTGCACGTACCAGGGGTCGTTGAGCCCCCACAGCTCGCTGATGCGGATGAAGGTCTCGTCGTCCGCCTCATCGGGCAGGAGCACGTCGAGGGGGTTGCCCGACAGGCGGGCCAGGGAGAACACGATGATGCTCACCCCGATGAGGGTAAACACCGATTGGATCAGCCTGATGATGATGTATCGCTGCATAGCCTCCTCAATTCTCCTGGGTGCTCTGGACTGATGCGGCTAACAGAGTGCGCAGATTCTACCCCTAACGTCAATAATGCGCCAATGGTTCCATAAGGCCTTGAGGGGGGAACTGCCACGGAGGACGCAACTCATCCCTCCCCCCGGGCACCAACTGAAATTTGACAATGAGTATCATACAGATGGTTCAACTGTCAAGCTGATGAACCCACTCGTGGGCAATGTCGCGCCCGCGCGCGGGCGCCACTCGCGTCAACTCATTCTCCTTATGGCCAGTGCCGCCCTCGACCCTGTTCCGCCGCCCACAGGCCGAAATGCAGCAGTCCGCGAAGCCCCATCGGCCGGCCAAGGACGCTCGACTCGTACCACCGCTTGCGGGCGAGGATGTACGAGGGGCTTGCGCCGGTCGCCAGGAAGAACCGAAGCGCTCCCAACACCGCCAGCTTGAACGACACTATCGCGATTCCCCAGCCGACCACCGCCGCCAGAGGTCGAAGGACTATCCAGCGCATTCTGGCCTCCCGGAGCTAGAGTAGCGTCCTCGCGAGGACGAACGCCGCCGCCGCGAAGACGGCAAAGGCGATCCATGACCACGCCGGGGGCGCGCCGCGCCGGTCACGAACTCGCCGGGCCCTCCTCCTGCGCTGCCATCGGTTCACGGTTCCCGCCGGCCTCCCATGCCTCAACCTGCTCGATCGCGGCGGCAGCTGCGTGCCGCTCCGCGTCAATCTTGCGGCGCCCGCTGCCCTGCGCCAGCGGTTCGCCGGCGACGACTACCTCGACGGTGTAGGTCCTGTCGTGTCCGGGGCCCGTCATCGCGAGGATCTTGTAGCTCGGCGCCCCGAGCCCGCGCGCCTGGGCGGCCACCTGCAGCAGGGACTTGGGGTCCTGCCCGCCCTCACGCGCGACGGCGGAATCGATGTGGGCCCCCAGAACGCGGACGACGAATGCCTCGGCCGCCTCGTGCCCCTGATCGAGGTAGACGGCGCCGATCAGCGCCTCCATGGCGCAGGCGAGGTTGTTGGGCTTGGACCTCCCGCCGGTCTGCTCCTCGCCCTGCCCGAGCAGAAGGCGCTCGCCGAGGCCCATCTCGAGGGCCGCCTCGCACAGCGTCTCGCCCCGCACGACGGCCGAGCGCGCCTCGGTCAGGTCGCCCTCGGACATGGACGGGTTGTCCAGGTACAGCCTCCGGGCGACCACCATGCCCAGAAAAGCGTCCCCCAGGTACTCCAGCCGCTCATTGGAGACCGGAGCATCCTGGGGGTGCTCGTTGACGTAGGAGCTGTGGGTCAGGCTCAGGCGCAGCAGCGACGGGTCGTGAAAGCGCACGCCGAGCGCCTGTGCCGCCGCTTGAAGGTCAGGGTCCATCCGGGCCCGCTAGCTCCCGGCGGTGAAAGCGCCCTTGGGCCACGGGGGCTGGGGCCGCTTCACTTCGCCAATGTAGATGTGGTCCTCCATCATCTCGGCCAGCAGCTCCAGCGCCCTCGACGCGCGCCCCTCGGGCGGCTTCAGCAGCTTGACGAAGGCGGCGGCGCCGTTGGGGAAGACGAAGGTCGGCGTGCCGAAGACGCCAAAGCTCTCGACGGCCTCGATGTGGTCCTGCGCAACCTTGTCCTTGGTCGCCTGGTCCTCCATGTCGGCGCGGAACTTCTCCAGGTCAAGCCCCACGCGCGCGGCGATCTCCATCAGCACCTCGCGGTCGCCAACGTTCACGCGCTCCTCGTGCCGCGCCCGGAGCAGGGCCATGTGGAACTTCCGGAACACCTCGGGCCCCTGCGCCTTCGCCGCCTCGCCCGCGCGGAGCGCCCACATGCCGCGAAACTCGTAGTCGTCGGGCTGCTCCCAGACCTTCCAGTCGGGGCCTTCCTTGCTGTTGATCTGCTCCAGCAGGAACCCCCGCCAGTTCAGCTCGAGCTCATCGCCCGCCGTTTCCTGTGCAGACTCCAGCCACACGGCTGCGTTGTAGACGAAGGGTCAGGTGTAGTCGTAGAAGACATCGCATGAGAGCTTGGCCATGACGCACCTCCCAATTGGGTGGCCTCATTGTAGAGGGCTGCAAACCCACCGTCAAAGCAGTTCCCTGCCTCATTCCGCAGCTTTGCCGCAAAGTCCCGCTATTGCCCGTAACTCCGTACCTGTGCGAATATAACGGGTAGCATTTGGGAGGAGCCGATATGGACGTCGTTGAGACGATTGACCTCACGAAAATCTATGAGACCCGGCAAATTGCCCTCAATAGCGTCAACATGTCCATCCCCCAGGGCTGCATCTTCGGCCTCATCGGCCCCAACGGCGCCGGCAAGAGCACCGCGCTCCGCCTCATCATGGGCCTCCAGCGCCCGACCGCCGGCACGATCCGCGTCTTCCAGGAACCGATGACGCTCTCGACGGGCCACCTGCGCCGCCGCATCGGCTTTCTTTCCCAGGGCGGCAACTTCCCGGCAGACATGACGCCCATCACCTACCTTGACCTGGTAGGCAAGCTGTTCGGCATCGTTTCGAGCATCCGAAAGCCCAGGCTCTCCGCGCTGCTGCATGCCATGGACCTCCTGCAGGCGTCCTCGCAGCGCATCGAGCACCTGTCCAGCGGTCAGCGTACGCGCCTTGGCATCGCCGCCGCTCTCATGAACGACCCCGACCTCCTCCTGCTCGACGAGCCCACCATCGGCCTGGACCCCGAGGGACGCCACTACACGCTGGACCTGTTCGAGGAGCTGCGCCGGAAGGGCAAGACCATCATCCTCTCCACGCACATCCTGCCGGACGCCGACGAGACGTGTGACTACGTTGGCATTCTGAACCATGGCAAGCTGGTCTTCACGGGCTCTGTGTCAGATATGAAGCGCCTCACCCTTGCGAACACGATTGACCTCCTCGTGGAGGGCGAGGTCGAGCTGGGGCTGCAGGCGGCGACGGTAGAGGTGCGGGGCGTGCAGTTCGAGCGGCTTGGAGCAAACACGGTACGTATTGCGTTTAATAGTAGGGAAGGTGAGTTCATCTCCATCCTGAGCCAGGTGCTGGACGCGCTGGCCCGGCACGGTGTCGTGCTGAAGTCCATCCAGCCCGCCGGCGACCTGGAGGACGCCTTCCTCAAGACGCTCCAGGAGGACCGTCGCAAGGGCTTCGCCCGGGCGCTGGACTCCGAGGACATCATGTCCCAGTTGGGGATCTATCCCCCATCCAACAACCCGCGCGAGGGCCTACCCTCGTTGCGGTCTGGTTCATCCGATGAGGTGATTTGATGCGAAGAGGTCTCAGCGCCAATGCGTTCGTCTGTCTTCTGGAGTACGATCTAACCCTGCTGGCAAAGTCCTGGATAGTCCGGTTCTGGTTCGCCCTCACAATCCTCGGCGGCGTTGTGGCCGTCATCATCTCCCGGAACTTCATCGACGACTCGTCATTCCTCATGGGTTGGGCGCTTGTGCTCTACGTGGCGCTGGGCAGCCTTGTGGTGCTGGCGAACAGCGTCAGCGCCGTATCCCAGGAGTTCCGGTTCCTGGGAGAGTCCATCATCAGCCGCGGCATCGCCCCGACGCCCTACCTCCTGGCTAAGCTCGTCTCTCGCTCCATTGGCAACGTCACCATGTTCCTCATCGTCGCCGCGCCGACGGCCTTCCTGATGCGGGCGATGGCGCTGAACAACGACATGACCATCGAGGGCATCCTGATCGGCCTTGCTTACTGGGTGCTCCTGATCACCGTCCTGTCCTTTCTCGGGATCACGGTGAGCGTGCTCGTCAACAACACGATGCTGGGGCTCGTGGTGCTCGGCGTGATCTGGTACATGGCGCTCGGCATCCTGGACCTGGCCTACGCCCACGAGTTCACACCCGAGGGCCTGCTGGGCAACCTCCCATTGGTGCTGCAGGGCAAGTCGCTGTCCGGCGAAGTGCTGGCGCTGCTGGTCATCGGCTTCATCCCGGTGGTCATCCTGCCGTTCTTCGCGCTGCGGTTCATGAACAGCCGCGACCTCTAGCGCACGCAGCGGCGCACAGCAGGGTTCATTGCGGAGGCGGGTTCTCACCCGTCTCCTTTCTTTTGCTCTTTAGCTACGGGATGAAGCGCTTTGTGAAAAAACTACGAAATTCGTCACGCCGGCCAATTCGGGTTACAATGGAAGGAGAGAGAAACGGCGCTGGAAGGACCCGGCGCCGGAGAGGAGGCTAGCGATGGACGTCATCGAGACCATGCAGACCGGCGACTACGAGCAGCTCCTTGTTGCGGTCGACAAGAATTCAGGCCTCCGGGGATTCATCTGCATTCACGACACGACCCTCGGCCCAGCGTTGGGCGGCGTGCGCATCTGGCCCCACGCCACCGAGGCCGACGCCGTGTCGGACGTGCTTCGACTCGCCCGCGCCATGACCTACAAGAGCTCGGCCGCCGGCCTGGACTTCGGCGGCGGCAAGGGGCTCATCTGGGCCGACCCGCGTGCCGGCGTGACGGAGGCCACGATGCGCGCCTTCGGCCGCAACGTCGAGTCGCTGGGCGGGCGCTACATCACGACCGAGGATGTCGGCGCCACGCACGATCACCTCGTCGCGATACGCAAGGAGACGAGGCATGTCGTGGGGTTGCCGGCGGAACATGGCGGCAGCGGCAATACGTCGCAGATCACCGGGCTCGGCGTGTACCGCGGCATGAAGGCCGCCGTCCGTGAGGCCCTCGGCGTCGACTGCCTCAAGGACATCACCGTCGCCGTGCAGGGCTTCGGCAAGGTGGCGAGCGCCCTCGTGGGGCACCTGATCGAGGCGGGCGCCCGCGTCATCGTCACGGACGTCAACCGCGACGCCCTCGACCGCGCCCGGCAGCTCAACTGCCGCGTGCTGGACGACCCTGACGCCATCTACGACGCCCAGTGCGACGTCTTTGCGCCGTGCGCCCTCGGCGGCATCCTGAACGAGAAGACCATCCGCCGCCTGCGGGCAAAGGTGGTCGCAGGGGCAGCCAACAACCAGCTTCTGACGCCCGACGACGGCAGGAAGCTCTGGCACCACGGCATCGTCTACGTGCCGGACTTCATCATCAACGCCGGCGGCGTCATCAACGTCGCCATCGAGGCGGCAGGCTACGACGAGGAGCTGGCCCGCGACCGCGCCGAGCGCATCTACGACACCGTGACCGACGTCCTGAACACCTCCCACCAGCGCGGCATCCCGCCCCACGAGGCGGCGGAGCGGCTGGCGGAGGAGCGTCTGGAGCGGGCGCGGGAGGCCCGGAAGGGCAAGCTGAACGGCCACGCGAAGGAGGACCGGCAGGACTTCGTGCGCGTACGGTCGGTGGACGGGGTCTTTGCGCCTGCTGCCGTCAAGTAACCGGAACGGGAGAGCGGCGGGGAGCTAGCCGAAGCCCATTCGGTCGATCTCCTCATCGCTCCAGCCGAAGTGGTGGGCCAGCTCGTGCACCACGGTGATCTGCACCTGCCGCTCGAGCTCCTCGTGCGAGCGGCAGACCGCCTCCAGGGGCCGCTGGAAGAGGGTGACGCGGTCCGGCAGGGCGAAGTTGTAGTGGTCGCGGTCAGTGAGTGGTGTGCCCTCGTACAGACCCAGCAGACCGTAGCCGCTTGCCGTCCCCGTCTCCTCCAGCTGCTCCGCCGACGGCCACAACTGCGTCAGCACGTCCACATTGTCCAGCATCTCCAACGCTTCGTCGGGCAGGCTGTCCAGCGCGTTTGCCACGAGCTGCTCGAACGCGTCCGTGGAGAGGCGAACGCTCATCCGCTCGCTCCCGCCGCGTCCCGGATCGCCTTGACGTGGTCGAGCTGCGCGCGGTCGGGGCCCTTGCCCTCGCCGGGCGTCTCCAGCAGAAAAGGCACGTCCCGGAAGGCCGGGTGCGCCATGATGACGGCGAACCCCGCGTCGCCGATGTGCCCCTCGCCGATGTTGGCGTGGCGGTCGACGCCCGACGCGAAGGGCGTCTTGGCGTCGTTGGCGTGCACGGCGACGAGGTTCGCCAGCCCGATGGCCGACTCGAACTCCGCCATCGCCTCGTCTAACGTCGCCGCCTGCGAGACGTCGTAGCCCGCCGCGAAGCTGTGCTGCGTGTCGAGGCACACCCTGACGCGCGGGCTGTTCAGCCCTTCCATGATGCGCCCGATCTGCTTGAAGGACGCGCCGATGTGGTTGCCCATGCCGGCACAGTTCTCGATCACCAGGTACGGCCCCTCGGGCGAGGCGTCCAGCACCTCGCGCAGGGCGGCGACGGTCTGCGGGAGCGCGGCCTCGAAGCCCTGCCCCATGTGGCTGCCGGAGTGGAAGATGACGCCCTCCGCGCCAATCTGCGCGGCGCACTCCATGTAGTTCGCGAGTGCGCCCCTGGACTTGGCCAGCAACGCCGGGTCCGGGCTGCCGAAGTTCATCAGGTAGATGCCGTGCAGGAACGCCGGCCCGATGCCCGTCTCCTCCGACTTCTCCCGGAAGGCGAGGACCTCGTCCTCCGGCGGCGGCTTGTACGCCCAGCCCTGGGGCGGCGAGCAGAAGAGCTGCACCGCCTCCGCGCCGATGTCCACGGCCCGGTCTATCGCCTTGCTGATGCCGCCGGCCGACGACACGTGGGCACCGATACGCATGGTTCCCGCTTCTCCTCCGTTTGCCTCGCCGTTCACCCCCTTCGAGGGACTCAGGGCGAACGAGGTTGGGCGTGCGCCTGGATTCCCGCTTTCGCGGGAATGACGGTTGCGGGGGGCTACCCCGCGCCGCCCATCTTGACGACGATGTCCCACTCTTCCGCTGTCACGGGCTGGATCGAGAGCCTCGCGCCCCGCTGGGCCACCATCATCTTCTCCAGCCCAGGCGTGGCCTTGATAGTCTCCAGCGTCACCGGCGTCTCGAACTCGCGGTCTGCTCTGATGTCCACCATGTACCAGCGAGGGTTGTCCGGCGTGCTCTGCGGGTCGGGATGCGCGGAGTCCGGGTCCCAGGCGGTGGAGTCGGGATAGCCGCCGCGCACGACGACGGCTGTCCCCACGACGGCCATGGGCGAGACGCTGCTGTGGTAGAAGAGGACGCCGTCGCCCTCCTGAATGGTGTCCCGCAGGAAGTTGCGGGCCTGATAGTTCCGAACGCCGTCCCACTCGGCCACGCCGTCCCGCTGCAGGTCGGCGTAGGAGTAGGCGTTGGGCTCAGACTTGAATAGCCAGTAACGTCGCTCAGCCATGACTGCCTCCCGCCACATTGTAGCGAATGCGGAGCGCTGGCGCGCTCCGTGGAGCGACGGTGCGCTCCGTCGACCGCCGGCGCGCCCTGTGGCCTGCTGGCGCGCTCCGTGGCCCGTGCCCATAATGGCCCTATGGGCGAGCATCCGGTCTTCCACTGGCTTGGACGGGTCGAGTACGCGCAGGCTTGGGCGCTGCAGTCGACGTTGGTGGAGCGGCGCCAGCGGGGCGCGACCGGCGACACGGTGCTCCTCCTCGAGCACCCGCACGTCGTCACGCTCGGACGACGGGGCCGGATGGACGACGTGCTCCTGGACGCCGAGGCGCTGGCGTCGGCCGGGATCGCTGTGCACGAGGTCGACCGCGGCGGCGAGGTGACGTACCACGGGCCCGGGCAGCTTGTGGGCTACCCGATCATGGACATCCGCGCCCTTGGCGGGCCCGTGCGCTACGTGCGCGCCCTGGAGGCGGCGCTGATCGACGCGGTCGCGGGCTTTGGCGTCGAGGGGCGGCGGCACGAGGGCATGCCGGGCGTGTGGGTGGGCGAGCGGAAGATCGCGGCCATTGGGCTGCGTGTCAGCAGGGGAATCAGCAGCCACGGCTTCGCGCTCAACGTGAGCACGGACCTGGCGTACTTCGAGCACATTGTCGCGTGCGGCGTGCCGCAGCTGCCCGTCACGTCACTGGAGCGCGAGACCGGCGCGGACGTTGATGCTGAGCGCGTACGGGGGGCCGTCGCGAAAGCGCTGGCGCACCACCTCCGGCTACCCCTGACGTGGGGGGACGCCGGTGCCGAGACGTTGCTCGTCGAGGCGGGAGTGAGTTCCGCTCCTCACTAGGACCGCACGTCGATGATGTTGAAGCGGATGCCCAGCATCAGGTTCCGCCAATCGCGCGTGTTCAACCGCAGGGCTTCCGTGCGCCGCCAGAGCCCGGGGCTCCAGGTGTCCGCCTCATCGAGCGCCTCCATGGCCAGCTCGAACTGGTCCTCGGCCTTGTCGGCAAGCTCGCCCCAGCGCAGCCTGTCGCTCCTTCCGGGCTCATCGGTCGAAACGAACTCTTCGATGATCTGGTAGAGGTAGTCGGCGGCCTCGTACGTGCGGGCCTGTGCCTCCATCGCGAAGACCGTGGAGCGGTACTGTCGGTGGCTCTCCACGAAGGTCTGGTTCAGGCCGGCGGGCACCAGCTCGGCAAGTTCGCCGGCCTTCAGGGTGATTTCCGCGGCGTCGGTCTTGGCGAGCTGGTAGGCCTTGCTGGACTCAGCGAAGAACTTGGCGGCCTCCCCGTAATTGTCGTTGTTGGCCGCGCGGTAGCCCTCCTCGACGAGCAGCTGCGCGTCGCCGTGGTTGACGCCGAACTTCGTGTTCTCCAGCACTTCAATCTCCTGGAGCACCTCCATCGCGGCGCCAAGGTCTCGCTGCGACTCGGTCAGCGCGAGCACCTCCACCTGGAGGTTGCGCGTCCGTGTCTCCGACGTTTCCAGCGAGGACTCGGCGCGGCCGAGCTGGGTCTGCACGTTGCTCAAATCTGCCGCCAGCCGGGACTGCTCCACCTCGAGGTCGGATACGGTCGAGCGCGCGGCATCCAGCGACGTGGTCAGCCCCGTCCGCTCCGCACTGACGTCGCCGAGCTCCGTCCTGACTGCCGCGAGCTGCGCATCCAGGTCCGACAGCCGGCTCCGCTGGCTGACCAGCTCATCCTGCTGCTCCGACGTCTCCGCGCGCAGCGCCGCGACATCGGGTTCGTTGACCGATAGCCCGAGAATCACGCCGCCGGCGAAAAGACCGGCCATCAACACAACCAGAGTCGTCCAGAGCCAGAACTTCTGCATGCATAGCCTCCAAGCAAGTACCTGCCATTGTAGCACCGCAGGTTGTCCATAGCGACGCCCATTCGCACTCCGCTCCCGGAGCACCTGCGGCCCGGCACGATGAGGGTGCGGCACGGCCCGTTCGCGTACAATGGAGACGCCAAAGGGTCCTCTGGAGACGACAACGTATGAGAGGGGGCGCGGGATAGACTTGGCGCCGCTTTTGTCCATGGAAGGCATCAAGGTGCACTTCTCCGCCAGGAAGATGCTCTTCCGGGCCGACACCGTCCGTGCCATCGACGGCGTCTCCCTCGAGCTCGAGCGCGGCGAGACGGTGTCCTTCGTCGGCGAGTCCGGCAGCGGCAAGACGACGCTGGGGCGGGCGTCGCTGCGGCTTGCGCCCATCACCGAGGGCACGGTGGTCTTCGACGGCGTCGACATCACGGGCACCCATGAGGGCAAGCTGCGCTGGTTCCGGCGGCGCGCGCAGGCCGTCTTCCAGGACCCCTACTCCAGCATTGACCCGTTCATGGACGTCCGGCAGGTGCTGGAGGAGCCGTTGCTCATCCACGGCATCCAGGACCGCGACGACCGCGTGCGGCATGCGCTGGAAGAGGTGCGGCTCTCGCCGGCCGGCGAGTTCGCCGTCAAGTTCCCGCACATGCTGTCCGGCGGGCAGCGCCAGCGCGTCGGCATCGCCCGGGCGCTGATCATGCAGCCCGACTACATCCTTGCGGACGAGCCCGTCTCGATGATCGACGCCTCCAGCCGCACCGAAATCCTCTACCTGATGCGGGAGCTGCAGGAGCGGCTGGGCATCGCGTTTCTGTACATAACGCACGACATCGCGACGGCCCGGTACTTCTCGGACCGCATCGCCGTCCTGTACCTCGGGCGGGTGGCCGAGCAGGGGCCGCCGGCCGAGGTGCTCGACGACCCGCTGCACCCCTACACCGTCGCGCTCATCGAGGCGGTGCCGGAGGCCGACCCGGACAACCGGCTCCGCGAACGGCCCACAGTCCCCGGCGAGCCGCCCAATCCCGTCAACGTGCCCACCGGCTGCCGCTTCCACCCTCGCTGCCCGCAGTTCATGGCCGGCCAGTGCGACGTCGTCGAACCGGAGCTCGTCGAGGTGCGCCCGGGCCGCTACGTCGCGTGCCACCTGTTCACGGCGATGGAGAACGCCGCTCCCGCCGAACCTCAGTGAGGAGTGACCGAATGGACCTGCGGCAGCTCATCCGGGACATTCCCGACTTCCCGCAGCGCGGCATCGTGTTCAAGGACATCACGCCGCTGCTGAAGGACGGCGCGGGCCTCGCCGCCGCCGTGGAGGCGATGGCGGCGCCGTGGGCGAGCGAACGCATCGACACGGTGGTCGCCGTGGAGGCGCGCGGCTACCTGCTCGGCACGCCGGTCGCGCTGCGGCTGGGCGCGGGGTTTGTGCCAGTGCGCAAGCCGGGCAAGCTCCCGTACGAGACGGTCAGCGTCGAATACGAGCTCGAGTACGGCTCGGACACCATCGAGATGCACCGCGACGCCGTGGAGCCTGGGCAACGCGTGCTCATCCTCGACGATATCCTGGCAACCGGCGGCACACTGGCCGCCGCCGCCCGCATGGTGGAGGGCGCCGGCGCCGAGGTGGTGGGGCTGTCCGTGCTCGCGGAGCTCGGCTTCCTCGGCGGCCGCGAGAAGTTGCAGGGCTACCGGCTGGAAACGGTGATCACGTTCTAGCGGGCGTCCCTTAGCCCCTCCCGCGTGGGACTCGTTTTTTAAAATTGGGAAACGGGTCCGGACTGGTAATTTCCCCGAGACACACGGTAGATGTTGCTGGCGTCGTGGGTGCGCTTGTCATGCGGCAAGGGTAGCCAGGGAAGGAAAGGCGGGGAATACCCTCGTGTCAGGGTGGCGTCGCTACGCTTCAGGGGTATCAGAGGCGGGTTGCAGCAGCCAGCATTTGGCGCTGTGGCTTGGCTCGACGGTGAACGCCGGTGGATCGTCGGTGAAGCAGACGTCCGTGGCGTAGCTGCAGCGCGGGCTGAACCGGCAGCCGATCGGCGGGTCGAGCAGGTCAGGCGGCGCGCCGGGGATGAACTCCGGCTGCACCCCCGCACGCAGCTTCGGCGCGCTGGCGAGCAGCTTCTCCGTGTACGGGTGCGACGGCCGCCGCAGCACACCCTCGATGCCGCCGATCTCGACCACTCGCCCGCCGTACACGACGGCCACGTAGTCGCAGACGTCGCTGGCGAGGGCGAGGTCGTGGGTGATGAAGATGAGGGAGAGGCCCAGCTCTCGCTTGAGCCGCTTGAGCAGGTTCATGATCTGCGCCTGCACGCTGACGTCGAGCGCCGACGTCGGCTCGTCGAGGACGACGAGCTTGGGGTCGCGGACGAGGGCCATTGCGATGACGACGCGCTGCTTCATGCCGCCGCTGAGCTCGTGCGGGTAGCGGCCAAAGGCCTCCGCCGGCAGGCCCACCATCTCCAGCATGGAGCGAACCTTCGCGTGCGCCTCCCGCTTGCCGACCTCGCCGTCGACGAGCAGCGGCTCGGCGATCTGGTGGCCGACGCGCATGACGGGGTTGAGGGAGTTCATGGCGCCCTGGAAGCCCATGGAGATGACGTTGCCGCGCAGGCGGCGCCGGAACTCCTCCTCGCCGAGGGAGAGGGCGTCGACGCCGTCCAGCCGCACGACGCCCTCGGGGCCGTGGGCGTTGCGGGGCAGCAGCCGCATCAGCGCCAGGGCGAGGCTGCTCTTGCCGCTGCCGGACTCGCCGACGAGGCCGAGGGCCTCGCCGGGCTCCAGCGTGAACGACGTGCCGTCGACGGCCCAGAGCAGGCCGCGGTCCGTCAGGTAGGCCAGCCGCAGGTCTTCCACTTCAATCAGTGGCACGGGGCACTCTCTCCGGTCTGGTTGTCCGTCCATGGTGCCACATTGGGGCGGGTTTGCCCAATGCGCGGGCGGCGGAGGGGGATTGAGTTGAGTTTCTGAAGCGTTTTCATTGAGTTTTTGTCGTTTCCCAATTTGGGAAGGCCATTAACGGCTGGAACGGCTGGCGGAAGTCCGTAGCTGGAAGCGGGTTGAGTTGTATTGAGTCGCATTGACTTGCGGGAGGCAATTCGTATGGAGAACGGGTTGTGTTGCATTGTCTTCCGGGAGGCAATGATGGGCGTGGGGGGCATGGCTGTTTGTGGGCCGTGGTGGGCGTGTGGAGCAGGCATGAGGGGAGGGTAGAGGCGGGCGGGGCGGATGGTCGAGAGGGTAGCGGCAGGGGCCATCGGGGTTGGGGCGGGGACCCCCATCCCAGCCTTCCCCCGCGTGCGGGGGAAGGGGCAAGGTGAGTGGGGATCGGTTTGTTGGGGTTCCTGCCTGCGCAGGAACGACGGTTGGGCGGGGGCTCAGGGTAAACGAAAGGGCGACCACGAGGGGTGGCCGGGCGGGGTTGGGTTTACAGGGGTTCCTGCCTGCGCAGGAACGACGGGGGGAGGCTATCCCACCTCGAAGCGCATGTGGTCCTCTCCCAGGACCACCTCACATTCCACGCCCTGCTGCATGTAGCCCTGCAGCTCGTCCAGGTGCTCGTCGGAGAAGAGGTGCGTGAGGACGAGGCGCTTGACACCGGCCTCGTGGGCGATGGTCTTGACCTCCTCCGGCAGCGAGTGCTTGGTGAGGCGGGAAGCCTGGTACATGGCCTCGCTGGCGTCTTCCTTGGTGAAGGGGCGGCGGCCGTCCACCCCCTGAAAGGGCTGCCAGTAGACCTCGTGCACCAGGACGTCGGCGCCCTTGGCGAGCTTGCGGATGCCGTCGCAGGGGATGGTGTCGCCGGAGAAGACGACGGAGCCGTCGTCGGTGTCGATGCGGTAGCACAGCGTGAAGTTGCCGCCGACGGTGAAGTGGTCGGCGCGCTCGGCGGTCAGCTTCCACGTGTCGCCCTCGATGCTGAAGCCGGCGTCGATGTCCTGCACGCCGCTGAGGATGGTGCCGCGGTTGATGTCCCGGGAGAGGCGGTTGTTCAGGTCGATGGTGAAGCCGCCGGTGACGAAGAGGTCGCTGGAGAGCTTCTCGGTGCCGATGGGGCCGTAGACGTTCAGCGGCGTCTCGCGCCCCGTGCGCCCGTGCAGGACGAAGGAGGGGTAGTCGACGTTGTGGTCGTAGTGGTGGTGGGTGAAGAACAGCCGCTGCACGTCATGGAGGTTGATGCCGTTCTCCACCATGCGCCGGGCGGAGCCGTAGCCGCAGTCGATGAGGATGCTGTCGCCGCCGATCTGGATGAGGCTGGAGCTGCCGCAGCGGTGGGGCCGGAGCCGCGGCGTGCCCGTGCCGAGCATGAGGACCTTGATGTTCATGGCGCCTCCCTGTACGCGGAAGCGGGGGGACGAGCCCCCCGCTTCACAAAGTTCAGTCTCGCCGTGATGGCTGCTATGCGGACTTCAGCAGCCAGAAGTGCGACCAGAAGCCGGAAAGCGCTCCCGGCCACACGTAGTCGCCGACCACGGACGGGTTGACGACGACCTCAGCGGGCAACCAGAACAGGTTCAGGTTGATGAAGTTGTCGTAGACAAGGTCGCCGTACTCCCTCCAGAGCTGGGTCCGGCGATTGGCGTCCTGCTCCTGGCGGACCTGCAGGAACTTGGCGTCCGCCTCCGGGGTGGTGGCGCCGCGGGAGAAGGAGGTGTTGGACATGTAGACGCTGGAACCGACAATCTGCCCGGCGCTGGTGGTGATCATGGACACGTCGTTGGTGTATCCCTGGTTGCGGCCCTTGGCCCTGCGGGTGGCCGGGTCATCCTGGACCAGGTTGACGTTCACGCCAATTTCCTGGATGTAGCTGGCGATGACCTCCTGCACGTCAATGGCCCCCGCCAGTGCGGTGACCCGGAAGACGTGGACGTTGGTCTCCAGCGGATTGTTCTCGTTGTAGCCGGCCTCGGCGAGGAGCGCCCGTGCGGCGATGGGGTCGTAGCCGTAGGCCTGGGGGTAGTCGTCGATCCACTGCGGGTTGAAGCCGGCCCAGGTCTCGTCGATGCTGTGGACGTACATGGTGCGGCCCTTGCCCTGCAGGAGCGCGTCATTCAACTCCGCCCGGTTGACGGCCTTGTTCAACGCCTGCCGGACCCGAATGTCCTGAAGGGGCGAATCCGGGTGCATGGGCCATTCCTTGGTCTCCGGGTGCACGTAGCAGCACAGGAACCGCATTGCGACGCGGCGCGCCGAAGCGTTGCCCGAAACGACGTCCATCTCGGAGGAAACAGCCTGCAAGGTCAGGTCGTCGGGGAGGTTGGTGACGTGGATCTCATCGGTGAGAATGGCTGCCAACCGGGTGGATGCCTCGTTCATGTAGGTGATCTCGAGCTCCGGGAAGTCGGGGCGCTGGCTCCAGTGACCATCGAAGCGCTCGTAAAGTATGTTGACGGCCTGTTCCCGCGACTTGAACTGGTACGGGCCGGTCCCGACGATGGGTTCCTCACTGAACTCCGGGTCTCGGCCGATCTCGTTCGCGTGAGCGCTGCTGACCATGCTCACCGCGGGCTGCGCCCGGGAGAGCAGGTTCGGCAGGTCAGCGTCAAACTGCTTCAGGTGGATGAGGACCTCGTGGTCGTTGACGACTTCGATGTGGTCAACGCCGCGCCGCAGCGGGGCGCGTACGCCGCCCACGGCGTCGTCCTTGATGTACTCCTGGTAGGAGTAGACGACGTCATGGCCGGTAAATTCGCCCCAGCCCTTGTGGAACTGGACGCCCTCGCGCAGCTTGAAGCGCCACGCGGGCCCGCTTTCGATGCTCCATTCCTCCGCGAGCTCGGGGACCTTCTGGCCCGTCATGGGGTCCATGCCGATGAGCGACTCGTCCATCGGGTCGAACTGGACGGCCGCGACCTGGCCGATGACCCGCCGGACGTTGGACTCGTCGGAGAAGGGGACGATGCCGACGATGACCCGCTCGACCTTCGGCTCGACCATCATCAGTTCGGGGGCCTCCCTGGGGGCCATGGCCGGGGCGGCGGTGGGCGCGGGCATCGCATCGCCCAACGCGGCCGAGGGCTGCGCGGGCGCGGCCGCCGCTTCGGGCTGCGCCGGCGCCGAGGGGCTCGTCATCGTAGTCGCCGTGGCGCCGCCGTCGTCCGAGTCGCCGCCGCAGGCCGCCACGAGAGCGAGCATCGCGGCCAGCGCCATCGCTATGGCGGCCAGCCTGAGGTGCTTTGGACTTGCCATTGACTGCCTCCTTGTGCGTATCTCCCTAATGGGGAATGTATGGAGACCGGCAGTCACCCCCTGGACTCGATACTGTTCCCCTCTTGTCGAACAAGGATGGTAGCGCAGGCAATTCAGATTCGCAATAGGCTATTGCGGACATTCGTAGCTGGAATGTTGTCCATGCGGCAGCGCAGGTTCGCCCGGGCCGGAACGCCGCCTACACCCGCCCGCGCACCTCCGGGCCGTCGACGGCGTAACGGAGGGCGCGGAAGATTGCGCGGTTCAGGTTCTCTCCGCGCCAGAAGCATATCTCCGGGTTCATGTACTCCCAGACGACGTCGCCTTCCATGGTCACCTCGAACAGCCGCCCGGTTCGGCCGTCGCAGATGGCGGTGTTGCCGTTGGGCAGCCGCTGCGCGCCGCTGATGCCCGTGCTGAAGAAGGACAGCGCCGGGTCGCCGCGGAACTGCCAGACGATTTCGCCGGTCTTCGGGTCGAGCTCCACGACGCGCGAGAAGACGCCGCCGGTTGTGCGCGTCTCGCCGTTGTCGAAGATGAGCAGGTTGCCGTTGTCGAGCTGCGTGGGGTTGTGCTGGTGCGAGAGCTCGCCGGGGCCGAAGCGCCAGTAGACGTCGCCCGTCGCCTTGCTGATGAAGACGATCTGGCTGGTCTGGCGGAAGCTGATGCAGATGTCGCCGTTGAGGAGCTCGGTGACACCGTTGCAGTGGGTCCACTCGTTGCGGATGCCGTTGCCCTCAATGACCTCCTGCTCCGGGTCGAGCTTGTCGTAGCCGTGCCACTCCCAGACGACATTGCCGCCGGGGTCGATCTCCAGGAGGAAATCGCCCAGCATGGCGTGGCCGGGGCCGGAGCGGCCGACGCCCTCACGGCCGCCCTTGACGCGGGCCTCCTGCTCCGGGGTCAGCTCCTCCCAGCCGATGACCATGATGTTGCCGTTCTTCAGCACGATGTGGTCATGGTGGATGACCGGGTTGTCGTAGCTCCAGACGACGTTGCCGTCCCAATCGAGCTCCACCAGGAGCCGGCCGAAGCCGCCGCCGGTGAAGGGCTCCGTGTTGTCATAGCAGCGGACCAGGAGATTGCCGTTGTCGCGGAGGAAACCATAGAAGGGCCTGGCAGGGGCGGGCGGCGTCCACTCATGCACGACGACGCCGTCCATGTCGATGAGGCGCGTGGTTTCCGCGCCGATGGTGGTGTAGAGCGTGACGCCGCCGAAGGAGCGCTCCGGCTCATGGTGCGTGACGCCGTGGTTGCCGTAGACCGCGAATCCCATGGGTACTCTCCTTTCGACTTGGCCGTTCCCCGGCCCTCAATCGCATGGCGGCTACACCCGGCCGCGCACCTCCGGGCCGTCGACGGCGTAGCGGCGGGCGCGGAACACGGCGCGGTTGAACTTCTCCTCCCGGAACTCGAGGATCTCCGGGTTCATGAACTCCCAGACGAGGTCCTTGTCCGCCGTCACCTCGAACAGCCTTCCGGGCCTCCCCTCGCAGATGAGCGTGTTGCCGTTGGGGAGCCGCTGCGCGCCGCTGATGTGCGTGCTGTAGAAGGAGGCCGTCGGGTCGCCCTTGTACTCCCACACGATCTCCTTCGTCGCCGGGTCGAGCTCCACGACGCGCGACGTGGCAGACGGCTGGGGCCGGTGCTCGCCGTTGTCGAAGACCAGCAGGTTGCCGTTGCCGAGCAGCGTGGGGTTGTGCTGGTGGAAGAGCACCCCGGGGCCGAAGCGCCAGTAGACCTCGCCGGTCGCTTTGTCGATGAAGATGAGCTGGCTGGTCTGGCGGAAGCTGAGGCAGATGTTGCCGTCCGGCAGCTCGAGGACGGCGTTGCAATGGGTCCACTCATTGCGGGTGTCCATGTGGCAAATCTTGTCCTGCGCGGGGTCAAGCCTGTCCTTTCCATGCCACTCCCACACGACCTGCCGGTCCGGCGTCAGCTCCAGCAGGAAGTCGCACAGCATTTCCTTCTCGTTGCCCTCGGCGTCGATCTCCTCGTATCCGCCCTGCACGGCCGCCTTCTGCCCGGCGGTGAGGGGCTCCCAGCCGATGACCATGATGTTGCCGTTGCGCAGGACGATGTGGTCGTGGTGGATGACGGGGTTGTCGTAGCGCCACACGACGTTGCTGTCCCAGTCGAGCTCCACAAGCACGCCGCCGTTGCCGCCGTAGGTGTAGGGCTCCGTTCCGTCGAAACACCGGACGAGGAGGTTGCCGTTGTCGCGAAGGTAGCCGTAGAAGGGCTTGGCGGGCTCCGGCGCAGTCCACTGGTGCACCACGTCGCCGTCCATGTTGACGAGCCGGGTGTTGGGGCTGCCGAAGGTGCTGTAGAGCGTGACACCGTCGAAGGTGCGGCCCTTTTCCCAGTAGGTCACCCCGTGGTTGCCGTGTACGGCGAAGCCCATGCGCGTCCCCTCTCGCGAAGTGTCCGGCCAGCCGTCCCGCCGAGGGCGCGCGCGGAATGGCGTAGCCGTACGGATTGGGCGTTAGGTTCGCCGGGCGCGGGGTGTGTGTCAAGGGAGGGCGTGCATGGCGGCGTTCGTGCTTCGATTTCCCTCAGCACGAACGGATAAGGGGTGCTCAGTACGAACGGGGGGAGATGGATGGGCCGGTTTGTCGGGGTTCCTGCCTTCGCAGGAACGACCGGGGGCGTGCTAGTCCGAGGGGGTCAGGAAGAAGCTGTAGCCCTCGTCGTCCGTCGTGACGTCGAGGGTCATGTCACCGAGGTCTGCGTTCATGTCGGGGTCGACGAGCAGCACGGGCTCGCCGTCGCAGCGGAAGACCATGTCGAGGAGGTCCGGTTCGTCCATCTCGAAGGCGAGGTCGTCGCCGTCCCAGATGACGCGCATGACCTGGCCGGAGGGGTGCCCCTCGGAGATGCGCCCGTGGAGAAGGGCCTCGAGTGCGGCGGAAGTCACGTTGAAGAGCATGCGCAAAGTATACGGCAACGAGGAGGGGATTTCTTGCGCGGAAGGGGCGGGTTTCGCGCCCTTCGACAGGCTCCTTCGGCTAGCTCAGGACGCGGTCAGGGCGAGCGGGGGGCGCTAGCGCATCGTGCGGAGGCGCGGGTTCAGGACGGGCTCGACGGCGAGGGCGAGCAGCACGAAGGCCATCGCGGTCAGCACGATGAGCAGCCCCGGCGGGAGCACCCACCACCAGTAGCCGACGTACACCGCTCCCGTGCGGAAGCCCTGCTCCAGGATCTGACCCCACGTCGGGATGGACGGGTCGCCGAGGCCGAGGAAGCTCAGGCCCGCCTCGGCGAGGATGGCGGCCGGGGTGAAGAAGATCATCTGCGCGAAGACGTAGGGCGCCGTCTGCGGGAAGATGTGCCGCAGCATGACGCGCCGCTGCGACGCCCCCAACGCCTTCGTCGCCTCGACGAGCTGCCCGGCTCGGAGCTGCAGCACCATGCTGCGGATGAGGATGGTGAGGCCCGGCCAACTGAACGCAACAAGCACGAGGATGATCAAGAACAGGTTGGACCCCAGCACGATGACCATGAAGATGAGGATGGGCAGGAGCGGCACGTTGGCGACGATGTCAGCCAGCCGCTGAATGGCGGTGTCCACCCACCCGCCGAGGTAGCCGCTCATGATGCCGAGCGACGCCCCGATGGCCGTCGTCAGCGTGGACGCCAGCAGGCCGATGAAGAGCGCGACAGGGAAGCCGAACAGCAGGCCGACGAGCAAGTCGCGACCCTGGGAGTCCGACCCCATGCCGCCAAAGACGTCGCCGCCCACCACGACTCTCGCGCCGTCCATGCTGTCCTGCTCGTTGGCGAAGGTGGCGGTGACGGCGAAGGTGTACTCGCCCTGCAGCGGCTCGAAGGCCGCGTCCTCGCCGTCGACCGGTGTGCCGAATGCGGCGTGGTCGCCGAAGCCGCGCAGGTCGCGCTCGTCCAGCGACGTGCCGTAGCGCTCGTTGTGGTAGGCGGCGAGGGCCGAGCGCACGGGTTCCTCCGTGCTCAGCAGGATGCGGTACGGCGTATCGAGGTAGCGCACGTAGGGGGCGGCCTCGCCCTCGCGGGCGCCGGTGGGCACGTGCTGCAGCAGCCGGACGGAACCGCCGTCGGGGCGCTCCAGGTCGAGGGTGACCAGCGGCGGGCGTCCCTGGAACGTCACGGCGTCCAGCGAGAACGAAACGAACGTCGGGAAGGCGTCGAAGGTGTGCGAGAGGGGCAGGCGGTAGGTCTCGGCCTTGACGCTGCCGACCGTGCGCGTCTCGGCTGGGGCGGCCGTGGCGAGGGTCGCGTGAGCCACGTGGTCGGAGCCGGGGAAGAGGTTGAGCCACGTCGGCGGGACGGCCTTGGGGTTGTCGGCCCACACGGCCGGGTTGCTCCACTCGCGGGTGCCGAAGTCGAGGGGGTAGGTGACCAGCACGTACACGGACACGGCCACCAGGAAGGCCAGCAGGGCCAGCCCCGCCTTCCCGATGGCGCTCCCGACGAGCACCCGTACAGCGCCGCTCAGCGTTGCGTTCATGCGCTGTACCTCACCCTCGGGTCGAGCAGCAGGTAGAGCACCTCCAGCACGAAGCGCGCCACCACGTACATGAGCGTGAAGATGAAGGTGAGGGCGACGATGAGGCCCTCGTCCGGCGTGCCCGCCACCGCCTCGAAGTACAGGCGGCCCATGCCGTTCCAGTTGAACACCGTCTCGACGAGGATGGAGCCGCCCAGCGAGCCGACGAGGCTCAGGATGAGCCCGGTGACGATGGGCGGCGCGGCGACGCGCAGGATGTGCTGCCGCATGACGGCGCTCTCGGCGAGGCCCTTGGCGCGCGCGACGAGGACGTGGTCCTCCTGCGCCACGTTCAGCGTCATCGTCCGCACCGCGTACAGGTACGGGCCGACGCTGACCAGCACCAGCGTGATGATGGGCAGCAGGGCGTGCTTGAGCAGGTCGAAGAAGCGGGCGATGCCGCCCTCCGGCGGCGGCGTGCTGAACATGCCCCCGCTGGGCAGGATGTTGAACTGGAAGGAGAGCAGCAGGATGAGCAGGATGCCCGTCCACCACGCGGGCAGGGCGAAGGACACCGCCGCGCCGAAAGACACGGCGCGATCGAGGCGGGTGCCGACCCGCGTCGCCATCTTGACGCCGACGGCGAGGCCGATGACGGCGGTGATGACGAGGCTCGTGGTGAGCAGGATGGCCGTGTTCGGCAGCCGCTCCAGCACGATGTCGGACACGCGGCGGCTGCCCTCGGAGCTGCGCAGCGTGCGCGCCTCGCCCAGGTCGAGGGTGATGACGCGGAAGACGGTGGCGGGCATGCGCTCCCACCATGCCTTGTCCAGGTCGTAGAACTCGATGAGCTCCTGCCGGCGGACCTCCAGCGCCGCCTCCAGCGCGTCGGGGTCGCGGGCCTGCGTGGCCTGCGCCGTGCGGAGGGCGCGGATCTCCTCGTTGATGACGGCGGTGAGGATGCGGTCGGAGAAGCCGGTGGAGCCTAGGGTGACGACCAGCAGGACGAGCACGGTGAGCAGCACGCCCAGAAGCGTCACGGCGCGGAGGCCGAGGGTGCGGACGAGGGCCAAGGGCTCCTCCATCGTGCTCAGGATGGTCGCGGCGCGGGGCCGCAGTCACCAGTATAGCGAAGGAGGCGTCACAGGGTACGGGTCAGGGACAAAGAGAGGGACGGCCTCGAAAGAGCCGCCCCTCGAAAACTCCTATCCGGTGAAGCGACTACCGCCTGAGCCGGCGCCGCAGCACGAGGCCCAGCAGCGCGAGGCTAGCCAGCGCGTAGACAGACTCGGCCTGCTCAGCGCGGCCGCAGCCTCCGCCGCTCTCCTGCTGCTGGACGGGCGCCGTCTGGCCCGAGGGCGCGGTGGTCGCCGCGGCTTGCGCGGGCTCGGTTGTGGCGCCGTTCGTGGTCGTCGTCGTGCCGGTGCTTGTGCTCGGCGTGGCGGCGGCCGCGTCAAGCGACGCCTCGAGGTCGATGCGGCGCTGGGTCATGCTGGAGACGGAGTCGCTGTAGCCGCCGAGGAAGAGCTGGTAGAGCCCGGGCTGCAGGGCGTCGCCGACCGATTGGGGGAGCTCGATGGTGAACGCGCCGCCCCCGCCAGGCTGCGCCTGCCCCATCGCGAGCACCTTGCTCTCCGCCGGGTCAAAGAGCGTGTACTGCAGGCCGACGGTGCCCGGCCCGTCCACCTGCACCGACAGCGTGTTGGCCGCGCCGATCTGCAGCGGCGTCGAGGGCGTGTCGGACAGCCGGACGAGCTCCGCCTCGCCGAAGCTGAAGTCGCCCTTGGAGAACGGGTAGTCGGGGTGCCGGTTGGCCGTCAGCTCCGCGAACTGGGCCGGCGGGTCGTAGCGGGTGAGCATGAACGGCCCGTTGCTGATGACCATGAGGTTGTGCTCGCCGAACCAGTCGATCACGGCCTGGTAGCGGGCCTGCGCCTCGGCTGCCGAGACGTACGACCGGCCGTTCACGGTGAAGACGCTCTCCGGCACGGTGCCGTTGCGCTGGAAGTTGAGCAGCGTCGTCCGGACGAGCCGGCCGTCGCGGTCCTGCACCAGACTGATCCACGGCACGTCGAAGCGGGCGGCGGCGGTGTCGCTGTAGGCGGCGCGGCGCTGGTTGAAGACCAGGTCGTCCATGGCCGCGAGCACCTCCCATGGCATGGACACGCTGGATGGGCTGGCGTAGGAGGCGATGTAGTTCTCCTCGAAGTGCCAGAAGTCCACGTAGACCTCCAGCCGGTTTTCGTCAAGCACGCGAATGCCCTTGAAGGTCTCCAGGAAGGGCCGGGCGGTCACCGCGAGAGCCCGCTCCACCTTGGACTTGTCCTCGTCGTAGGCCATGTCGAAGCTCTGGTAGATGGAGTAGAGGACGTCCGCCATGGTGATGTCCTGCCCGTGGTGCCAGTCGGCGGAAAAGTACTGGCTGTAGTCCAGGGTGACCTTGCTCGTCGCCTGCGTCCCGGCGGGCACGTTTACCCACGTGTCCGTCGGCGGATCGACGACGACCGCGTCCGCGGGCACCGGCAGCTTGCCGGACGGCCCCGCGGTCTCAACCTCGAACGACGCGCGGACGGGCTGGGGGACGCCGGAGAACGGGTGGTTCCAGATGGGCGGGTCGCTCAGGTTGCGCCAGATGTCGGTGCTGTAGACGTCGCCGAAGCCGCCGATGGGGTTCCACGTCGTGCGCTCCGTCCACACCCACAGGTGGCCGACGGTCAGCTCGCTCTGGCCGGGCACCTCGGCCTCGCGCAGCGTCCACGGCGCCTTGGGCCCCGCGACCAGGTCCTGCGTGACGCCCGTCAGCTCCGAGTTGGCGGCGAAGCTGTTCTGCACCGTCGCCACCCAGATGCGCACCGACTCCTCGACGGCGATGCGCGTGGCGCGCTGGTAGAGCTCATTGCGCTCGGCCTCGTTGCTGAACTCGCCGCGGAAGATGCGCTGGCCGATCTCGTCCAGCTCGGCGTTCTCGTACTGCCAGAATCCTGCCTCGCGCCAGCCGGGCATGCCGCCCGTCCACGGCGCCGTGAACTGGTTGATGGCCGAGAAGTCGTAGCGCACCGGCGCCGAACGGCCCCAGCCCTCGGTGTACATGTGCCACGAAAAGGTCTGCGGGTTCGACGCGTAGACCGTCAGGATGGCGGGCGCGAAATTCTGGTAGACCGGGTCGACCTGGAAGCCCGCCTCGTTGAGCTCGGCGCGGACCAGGTCGCCAATCTCCCGGCGCTCGTCCTCGATGCGGATGATGAACTTGATGCGGATGGGCGTACCGTTGTAGCTCCAGACGCCGTCGACCATCTCCGCGCCGGCGTCCGTCATCGCGTCGTTGATGAGGCCGCGGGCGAACTCCGGGTCGTAGCGGATGTTGAGGTCGCGGATGACGTCGAAGACGGTGAGCTGGTCGAAGTCCGTGGGGCTGACGTGGGTGACCATCGGGTCGGCCATGCCGCGGTAGATCTCGCCCGCCACGAACTCCCGGTTTACCAGGTGCTGCACGGCCCAGCGGACCTCGCGGATGGAGAAGGGGTTGAGCTGTCCCTCGGGCGCTTCCGCCGGGTTCAGGATGAGCGAGTTGGTCGTCGCCGGTGCCTCGAAGATCTGGATGTCGTCGTCGCCGCGAAGCTCGGTGGCGGCGGCGGTCTTGAGGCCGAAGAGGTAGAGGTCCATGTTGCCCTGCTCCAGGTCGAGCGGGGCGCGGTCGACGTGGAAGGCCTTGAAGTAGACCTTGTCGACCGCCGGGCCCTTCTGCGCCTGCTCCGGGCCGGCGGCGTACGCGCTCCCGATGCCCAGTGCGAGCGCAAGGAGCAACACGACGCCCAGGGTGAGCAACAACCGTACTCGACGGGCCTGCATGGGGCCTCCTCCTCTTCCGCTGTCACCATCTGCGCGGGAACGCGCCGACGGCGACCAACGGCGTGTCCCCACTATTTTTACCCTTCAGGGGCGCGTCTGCCTACGGCTAGCCGCCGGACGGCGCCTTCTTCCCCACGAGGAATGCCAGCCCGCCGACCACGGCGGCCGTGCCCGCCACCGCGGCGATGAGCAGCCACCACGGCGCCTGCGTATCCTCGATGATGGGCACCGGGATCTCCGGTATGACGACCTCGGGCGCAGGAGCCGCCGCAGGGGCCGCCGGCTCAGCCGTGGCCGCGGGCGCCGCCGGGACGGCCGCTGCAGCGAGGCCGCTCAGCCCCGAGATCTGCGATTCCAGCGCCCCCATGCGTTCGACGAGGTCCTCCTGGGTGTCCTGGATGTTGTCGAACCCGAACTCCATGAAGAAGGACGACGTGGCGAAGTTGCCCGAATCGTCGAAGACGTCGATGGCGTGCGCTCCCTCGCCCGAGATCGGGATGAACACCTGGCTCGTGAAGCGGCCAAGCTCGTTGGTGCGCTCCGTCGCGACGGACACGCCGCCCACGCGAATGAGCACGTTGATGTCAGGCTGGAAGTTGAAGCCCTGCAGCGTCACGGGCTGTCCGCCCGGCCCCGCCGGCGGGTTCAGGAATACCTCCGGCGACTGGATGGCCGCGCGCCGCGTGAACCCGATCTTCTGGTTCGTCGGGCCGAACTCGGCGAGGCGGGTGTCCGCCCAGACCAGGTACACGTCCTTGTCGGATGCGGCGATGGAGAAGTAGTCACCGATGAAGACGCCGCCCGGGAAGCCCTTGTTCGCGTTGGAGTGGAAGTCGGTCACGCGGGTATCGGGCGTGTCGATGTCGAGCTCCTCGTCCCGGAAGCCCCACGTGCGGCCCTGGTCCGTCGAGGTCGTGTAGTAGATGTGGTAGCGCGTCTGCGAGCGGTCGTCGCGGAAGTCGCCCCACATCACGTGGAGGTCTCCGTTGGGCGACGTGGCAATGCTGGGGAAGAACTGCAGGTGGTGCGTCTCGTCTCCGTTCAGCGCCCTGGGCCGCGTCCACGTCTCGCCGCGGTCCAGCGAGCGGGTGAAGTAGATGTCGCCGTCGTCGATGCTCGAGTCCGGCGGCCGGCCGGTGAAGACGATGTAGACCTCGTCGCCGGGGCCGGTGGCAATCTGCGGGAACGACGAGCCCCAATAGCGGAAGAAGCCGTTGCGCGGCGAGAAGCCCGTCTCGTTGTAGACGGCGGTGCGGACGGGTTTGCCGAACGTCTTGCCGTCGTCCTCCGAGCGCGCGACGTAGTTCTCGGCGAGGCCCTCCTGCGAGTCGTCGTCCGTGGAGTCGAGCCAGGTGACGTAGACGGTCCCGTCGGGCGCGACCTGCGGCTGTGAGCCCTGCAGCACGCGCTGGGTGCCGACAGCCGCGGTGGGGGCTTCCTGCAGCTCCTGGGTCTCGGCTCCTGAGCCTTCCTCCGACGACTCGTCGGGCGGGGAGGCGTCGGCCGCGAAGACGCGGCGCACCACGGGGCTGACCGTCACTGGCTCGCTCCAGCTCCTGCCGCCGTCGTCGGAGCTGACGACCTGGATCGAGGTCTCGAGCACCGGCACGCCGAAGAACGGGAAGTTGCCGGAGAACGGGAAGACGATGGGGTAGACCGATTCGAAGTGCGTGTAGGTGACGTAGATGACGTCCTTGTCCGGGTCCTCCGCGCTGGGGCCGATGGCCAGCCACGGCTTGTCCAGGAAGCCCAGGCTGATGTCGCCCTCCAGGCGGCCAGTGCGGCCGGGGGACAGGTTCTTGTCGATGGCGCTGCGGTACGTCGAGATCGGCTCGCTCCACGTCCGGCCGCCGTCCTCCGAGCGGGTGATGGCGATGCTCGACACCGTGGCTGCGTCCGCTGCGGGCCCGACGGTGAACTCCTCGACGCCGATGGAGATGAAAATGACGTACACGTTGCCCTCGCGGTCGAAGGCGACGACCGGGTCGCCGCCGGCGCCGAGGTCCTCGGCGAGGAAGGGCGGCTGGACCGGCCCCTCCCACGTCACGCCCCCGTCGATGGAGACGTAGATGCTCACGTTGGGGAAGTTGTAGTCGACGGAGCCCATGACCAGGTGGTCGGGGTCGAAGGGGTTGACGGCGATGTGCGGCTCCGTCTGGATGGGCGAGTTGGAGAAGTCGCGCGGGATGAGGATGTTGCGGCTGAACGCCGGGGCCGGGTCACGGAAGGGCACGAGGCCCGCGCCCTGGGCGGAGGGGGCCTGCGGCGGCGCCTGCGGGGCCATGAAGACCTCCGGGATGTTCTCCCACGCCAGCCCGGGCGGCGGTCCGTAGGGGTTCTTGACCGCGTGCGTGAAGTTCAGCGGCCCTCTCGGGTCCAGCCCGCGCGCCATGACGCCGACGGAGCTGGAAAGGAGGTAGGTGAAGGGTGTCAGGTAGGTGAAGGGCGCAACGTTGGCGTGGTTCTCCACCTCATTGAGAAACGGGCTCATGACCTGGGGTGCGCGACGCTCCAGTTCTTCCGGATCGGCCTGCGTGTTGGCGTCGTTTTCCGGCGATTCCGCCAGGGCGGCGTGCGGGTCCGCTACGAGCGGGGCCGCCACCAACAGGAGGGTCAGGGCCGCCAACCCCAGGACCAGCCTCAAGCTCCGCTTCATGCCTTGCTCCCCTTTCCGTCAGCTTGCATATCGTGTCGGTTCAGGAATGTCCGGGGCCTATTCCTCTGCGAGGCCGGACGCGACGTCTATGCGGTTGATGAGCAGCAGGAAGACGTCGCTCTGCAGGTCGCCAGCCAGGGTGCCGAACTCCACGGCCCCCGTGTCGAAGAACGCCTGAAGCGCCTCGCACGTGTCGTTGAACTCCTCGTCAAACCAGTCGAAGTACGTCGGCAGGAACTGGATGACGCGGTCCACCTTCGCTCCGAGCGTCGGGTCGGACGCGACGGCCAGCTCCTTCACCGTCTCCCAGTACTCGGTTGCCTCCTCCAGCGTGTCCGGCGTGTCCTTCCGAAGCTCGACGAGCAGCAGGCGGTCGTCGGCCAGGGGCGCGAGGGCGTCCTGGAACTCGGCGATCTGCGCCGCCAACTCCTCCTGGCCGGCAAGCTGCCCCTCCAGGACGCTCACGCGTGACTCGGCGGAGGTGAGGTCGGACTGCACGCCCCGCGCCATCTCCTGCGCGGCGGCCAGGGTGACGCCCTGCCGGTCCAACTCGTCACGCAGCGCCTCGTTGTCGGCGTTCGCCTGCGCGACCTCCTCCTTGAAGCCGGCCACCTGGTCCAGAAGCTCCTGGTACCGCGCGTCCTTCTCGGTAATGGACGCCTCCAGCCGCATCACCCGTTCCTTGCTGGCGTCCAGGCTGGAAGCCGCCTCCGTGGACTGCGGCTCGAAGGCGAGGTACCCGATGCCGATGCCGATTCCCAGCGCGACAGCGGCGATTGCGACCGTGAGGACGAGCGTTCCCAGCGAGGCCGAGTTGAACATCTGCATCTCCTTATGGGTGACGGGCGGCGCCCCGCTCATGCGGGCCGCCGCTCACCTGCCTGTGTGTTGCAAGCCTTCTATACGGTTCCGTAAAGAGCCGGTCCCTACGTGGCGTCCGACGATTCCGAAGTCGCCGCCTCGTCCGTGGTCTCCTCATCCTCGGCCGCCACGGTGGAGAAGTACCCCTTGCCGGCGCGGTAGAAGGAGTCGAGTCCAAACACCAGCAGCGGCGCCGGGTCGTCGACGGAAACCTGCCAGATCGTCCACGCCTCGATTCGGGCGCCGGGGTACAGCCGCGCGCTGAGGAAGGGCTGCGGCGGCCGCACGTTAAAGGGGATGATGTAGTCATGCCCCTGGCTGGACAGCAGCCCGAAGTCAAGCTGGTTCACCCAGTCCGTGTGGCCCTCCGGCCCCCTCGTGTAGTCGATGCGCACCCACGCGAGCATGTACTCCGTGCCGGGGAATGCCGGGAGGTTGAACCGGTACGCCTGCCGGATGATGTTCCATGCCGGCTCGCCGCGAATGACCTCCAGCACGGTGATGTCATGGGCCAGCGGGCTGCCGTCGAAGTAGCGGCTGAGGACCCGGACCGGGTAGTTCAGCGGCGCGGGGTCGCGGTACGAGTGTCCGGGGCCCGGAGGGATGGGCACCAGGTTGACCTCGCCCTCCTGCATGCGGCGGACCAAGTCCTTGGTCTGGTCGTCGATACCGACGGCCCACCCGAGGGTCACCAGCGGGCTGGTCGTGGCCGGTGAGCGGCTGATGATGCCGACGACGTAGCCCTCGTCGGTGATGACGGGGCCGCCGCTCTGGCCCCGATGGAACGTGGCGTCCGTCTGCAGGTAGGCGTACTGCTCCCGGTCGTGCGGGATGACCTCCGATACGATGCCGAAGGTTGACGTGGTGCCGTCGTTGAAGTCCGTGTACCCGGCGGTCACGACCTGGTCGCCCTCTTCGACGTCCTCAAGGCTTCCGAACGGCAGCGCGGTCAGATGCGAGCCGCCGCTGATCTTCACGACCGCCAGGTCACGCACCTCGTCGCGGCCGACGACCAGTCCCCGCTCCTCGCTGCCGTCGGCGTGCGTGATGGTGACCGATGCGTCCGCGCCAACGACGTGTTCAGCGGTAAGGACGTAGCCCAGCGTGTCAAAGATCGTGCCGGACCCGCGTCCGCCGGAGGACTCCACCTGCACGATGGCCGCCTGGGCAACGTCCAGGATCTCGTCGAGCGTCGGCTTGGGGGGCACGACGACAGCAGGCGGGGCCGAGGTCGTCGGTTCAGCGGCGGCCGTCGGTGGGGCCGCGGTGGGCGCGACCTGGACCGGGCTGCGCGTCGCGGTGGGCGCGGGAGCCGCGGTGGGCGCGGGCACGGCCGTTGCCGGCGGCGCCGACGTCGGCAGCGCCGTGGGCTGAGGCGCGGGCGACGTCTCTTCCGCGTCGTCCGTGCACGCAATCAGCCCAACAGTCAGAAGCAGGATGGACACTGCGGCCAGGAACCCCTTCATGGCGGTCTCCCTTCCGTTGACCGGGACCGGGTTGGTTCAACGCAGTATAACGGGAGGCTGGAGGCGAGCCGGAGCAGAAGGCCTGCGCTGAGGGCATGCCGGCTCAGGGCCCGATAAGTCCGGTCTCTACGTTATGGCTGCATTGCCTCATATGGTAGCAATCACTCACTCAAAATGATACGCACTGGGTGGTTGCAGCCATCTTCGCCTCCCTACGAAGCTTGCGAACCGGGGCGGTCGCCGAGCGCGCTACGGTCCCGCGCGGCTGCTATCCGCCAACCACGACAACGAATGGCGAGCCCTCCGGGGTATGACTCGCCGGCAAATTGCTCTCACCCAAGCGAGAACGGGGGCATCGAGCGAACTCGCAGGTGGGGCTCCTGCGCGTTGACACACCTATGGGCGCTTCCTAGAATGTTGCCCTGTTTCCCCATGCCCCACTCTGTCCGTGAGCGACGCAATGGCGACCATCGAGGCCCTGTTCAAGCTGCAGGAACTGGAGCTGGCCCTCAGGAAGAACCGGGAGGACCTGGCCGCCATTGCCGCCCGCATCGAGCGCGACGAGGTCTCCGTCCACGCCCACGCCGTCGCCGTTCGAGCTCAGCGCGCCCTCGCGACGCTGGAGGCCGAGCAGTCGAAACTCGACGCCGACATGCAGGACACCATCGAGCGTCTGGGCATCGTGGAGCGCCAGCTCTACAGCGGGAGCACGGCCGCCTCCAAGGACCTCCTCGCCTTGCAGCGGGAGGTGGCATACTACAAGGAGCGGCAGGGCAACCTCGAGGAGCAGTTGCTCGCCAAGATGGAGCAGGTGGAGACGGCGCAGGCCCGCGCAGCTGATCTCGACGCCGCGTACCGGCAGGCTGAGGCCGCTTGGCGCGACTCGGTCCCCTCGCTGCAGACCGAGCAGCAGCGGCTGCAGCAGCACGGCGAGGAGATGGCCGAAGCCCGCGACGAGGCGGAGTCGGCCCTCACCGCCGCCGAGGTCAAGGGTTTTCGCAGCCTGGAGGCCAGCCGGGGACAGGCCATTGTCCGCGTCGAGCGGGGCATGTGCGGCGGCTGCGCCATCGCCGTCCCCTCCCATGAGCTGCAGCTCTTGCGCTCCACCCACGACCCCGTCCGCTGCCCCAACTGCGGCCGCTACCTGTACCCGGGGTAGCCAAGTGCGGCGCTCTTCACAAGACCCGTCTCCGAGGGTGCGGTGAGAACCGAGTTATCGCTCGAAATCAAGCAAGTCGCCGTTTGCCTGCTCGTCGTCGCCATGGCGCTCATCGCGGTGGGTGTGGTCAGCGGCACGCTGGCGCGGCACGTGGTGCAGGTCATCCCACTCGTTCTCGCCTTCGGGCTCATCCCGCGATGGCCCGCCGCCGGGGCGTGGGCGGCCGTCGGCGCCCTTGGATTGTGGTTCGCGACCATGGCGCTCATATGGGCGTACCTGTTGGGGTTGTCGGACATCGTGTCGGGCAGCTACACCAACGTCGAAGTCTTCCTGTCCATCGTCATCGCCGGATGCTCGGCGCACGGCGTGCAGAAGGGTGTGCAGGGCGGGCGGGGGATCCCGCTCGCGGCGAAGGCAGCGGCGCTGGTCGGGGGGCTTGCCGTGCAAGTCGCGTTCCTGGCCGCGAGCCTCGAACTGTTCGCGTGAGATTCGGACGGGCCGGCCAGGGAGACGCGCCTGCTACAATGGAGGCGGGGCCGGTGGGTTGGGTGGCCGCTCCGATTCGTCGGAGAGGAAAGTCCGAGCTCCTCCGGGCAGGGTGCTGGGTAACGCCCAGGCGGGGCAACCCGACGGAAAGCGCCACAGAAACATACCGCTCCGGTTTGCTGGAGTAAGGGTGAAATCGGGAGGCAAGAGCTCCCGGCCGACCGTGGTGACACGGCGGCGGGCAAGCCCCACCCGGAGCAAGGCCAAATAGGGGGGCCAAGAGCGCCCGGATCGCCCCCGGGTTGGCCGCACGACTCCGCCGGCAACGGCGGGGCTAGAGGGATGGCCACCGCCCGTCCCGACATAAGGAAGAAGCCCCTTGGGGTGTAAACTGATGGTGGGCGGGTACAGAACTCGGCTTACAGGCCCACCGGCCCCTTCTCCGCAAGGACACCCTCGATGAAGGCTGAACGCCTCCCGGCCCGCGACGTCAAGCGCGGCCTCTCGACGGCCGTCATCGGCGCGTGCGTCCGCAGCTACGCGTCGGTCTCCAGCACGATGGACGCCGCCCGCCGCCTCGCCGAGCGCGGCGCGGTCGAGGGCACGGTCGTCCTCGCCGAGCGGCAGACGCGGGGCCGGGGCCGGTTCAACCGCGAGTGGGTCTCGCCGCCCGGCCGTAACCTCACGCTCTCCATCGTCCTGCGCCCCCCGCTCGAACGGATGCGCACCCTGAACATGGCGGCCAGCGTCGCCCTCGTGGACGCGATCCGCGCGGCCGCCGGCCTCGACGCGACGGTCAAGTGGCCCAACGACGTCCGCCTTAACGGCCGAAAGGTGGCCGGCATACTCATCGAGGCGCGGGCCGGCGCGGTCTACGGCTACGCCATCCTGGGCGTCGGCCTCAACGTCAACCATGACCCCACGCCGTCGCTGACCCCACCCGCCGAGGCCACCAGCCTCGCCGCCGCGACGGGCCGCCCGGTCGACCGCCTCGTCGTCCTGCAAGCCTTCCTCGGCGCCCTCGACGCCCTCTACGCGCCGGACGCCGACGCCGAGCGCCTCTTCCGGCGATGGCGCGGCATGCTGGACACCCTCGGGCGCCGAGTGCGCGTAGCCTGGGGCGGCGACGGTGCAACCGTCGCGGAGGGCGTCGCCGTCGACGTCACCCGTGAGGGCGACCTTGTCCTCCGACGGGAGGACGGCTCTACGGCGACGCTAAATGCTGGCGAGGTGACGGTAATTTCAGTTAACTCTATCTGAACCACGTGCCGAATTCACGACAGAAATGATCGCGATTGCGCCCTGTCCGACGATGCACCCCGCCGCCCATCGTTTGAGGGTGTGCCCTTCCTAAGCTACAATGGATGTCGTATGCGCCCTGCGGAGGGCGCGGCGGGCACAGGTGTGGAGGCATCGTGGCGGCACAGGGCAAACACCCCCTCATGGGCATGCGCGACCTCTTCGAGGAGGAGAATCGCCGGAAGCTGCGCGTGCAGGGCGACCTGCAGGCGGCGCTCTCGCTGTGCGGCTACCGCACCATCGACACGCCCGTGCTGGAGCCTACCGACATCTTTCTCCGCAAGTCCGGCGGCGAGCTCGCGTCGCAGATGTACAGCTTCGTCGAGCCGGGCGGGCACCAGGTCAGCCTTCGGCCGGAGTTCACCTCTCAGGTGATCCGGCTCTTCCTGCAGCAGGAAGGCGAGCTGCCGCTGCCAGTGCGATGGCAGTACGCGGGCCCCGTCTTTCGGTACGCCGCCAGTGACGACGGCCACGGCCGTGGGCACGGCCGGCAGTACACGCAGGTTGGCGCCGAGCTCATTGGCGCCGGCGGCGCGGCTGCCGATGCCGAGGTGCTCGCGACGGCCTGCGGCGCGCTGACGTCGCTGGGGCTGCGGCCGCTGCGACTCGTCATCGGCGACGTGGGCGCCGTGCTCGGCCTGCTGCGGCAGTACGCGCTGTCCGAGCGGGCCACGCACTACCTGCTGAACGCCATCGGCCAGCTGCGGGACGGCGAGGAGCAGCTCGCGGTCGTGCGGGCGCGGGCGGAGGAACTCGGCCTGCTGGTTCAGGGCGAGCGGCAGGGCATGGCGGCGCTGGGACAGCACCTGGCCGCCGTCGACGCATCTTCAACGATGGTCTTCGGCGCGCGAACGCCCGCCGAGGTCCTGGAGCGGCTGGCGCGCAAGCTGCAGGCGTCCGACGACCCCGGCCAGATCGAGCGGGCGATGGAGTTCACCGCCGCCCTCTCGCGGCTGCGCGGCGCGCCGGACGACTCCATTGAAGCTGCACGGGCATTGGCCGCTTCGCACGGCCTTGATGCTGCGCCGTTGGACACGCTGGAGGCCTGTGTTGCGGCCCTGGCGCTGCACGACCTGAAGGATGTCGAGGTCTCCGTTGACATGGGGCTCGTGGGCGGCATCGCCTACTACACCGGCCCGCTGTTCGAGGTATGGGGCGGACCGCCCTCCGTTCGTCCTGAGGGAAATCGAAGGACGGACGGCGTCCGGCTCGCCAGCGGCGGCCGGTACGACGGCCTCGTGAAGGCGCTGGGCGGCGCGGACGACGTGCCCGCCCTCGGTTTTGCGTACAGCCTGGAACCCGTGATGGACGCGATGGCGTCGGCGGGCGTGCTGGCGGACGGCGCCCGCTCGAGCACGCGGGCCCTCGTGGCGCCGCGGTCGCCCGACGCCGTGGCCGCCGCGCTGCGGACGGCGGCGTCGCTGCGGCTCGGCGGCGAGGCGGCAGCTGTCGCGCTCAACGGCGAGGTCGACGAGGACACCGCGCGCCGGCAGGGATTCGCCGCAATCGTGGCGGTGGATGAGGATGGGGCAAGTGAACGCACCTGGCTCTAACGGCATGGACGGCGTGGCGGAGCTGCGGCTCGCCATTCCCAGCGACGGCGCGCTCTACGACCCGACGCTGGACTTCCTGCGCGCCTGCGGCATGCCGAACAAGCGCGTCAGCAGCCGCGGCTACACGGGCCGCCTGTCCGGCGTGCCCGGCGTCAACACCCTCTTCCAGCGCGCCTCCGACATTCCCGGCAAGGTGGAGGACGGCACCGCCGACTGCGGCATCACGGGCCTCGACCGCGTCATGGAGTCGACGCAGGAGGACGGCGACGCAACCGTTGTCATGGAGGACCTGCGCTTCGGCGGGTGCGAGCTCGCCCTCGCCGTGCCGGAGACGTGGCTTGACGTAACGACAACCGCCGACCTCGCGGATATCGCCCTCGAGTTCCGGGAGCGCGGCCGCGAGCTTCGCGTCGCGACCAAGTACCCGCGGTTGACGCAGCAGTTCCTCTTCTCCCGCGGCATCAACTACCTGAAGCTGGTGCCCTCCAGCGGCACGCTGGAGGTGGCGCCCGCCATCGGGCAGGCGGACCTCATCGCCGACATCACGGCCACCGGCACGACGCTCCGCGAGAACCGCCTCAAGACCCTCGTCGACGGCACTATCCTCACCTCGCAGTCCTGCTTCATCGCCAACCGGCGAGCGCTCCGGGAGTCGCGGGCCAAGATGGCGCTGGTGAAGGCCGTGCTGGAACGCGCCGAGGGCTACCTGCGGGCGCAGGACTACTGCCGCGTCGCCGCCAACGTGCGCGGACCGTCGGCCGAGGCCGTCGCCGCCCTGATTCTCGAGCAGCGCGACCTGTCCGGCCTCGAGGGCCCCACCGTCGCGCCGGTCTTTGAGCCCAACGGGCAGGACCTGTACAGCGTCACCATCCTCGTCGAGGAGGAGCGGGCGCTGGACGCCGTCGAGTACCTGCGGGGCTTCGGCGGCAACGGCATCACCATCTCGCAGCCGTCGTACCTCTTCTTCGCCCAGTGCGACGCGTACGAGCGGCTGGCCGCCGCCGTGGAGACCGACGGCACTTCAGACGAGTCCTAACCTCGACGGTCCAGGAGCTACGCCCAACTATGCGTGTGGTCAAGGGTTATGAGGCGGGCCGGAAGGCCCTGGAGCGGGGCGCGCAGCGCGTCTGGGACGCGGCGTCGCCGGAGATGCTCGACGGCATCGAGGCCCGCTTCGGCGAGCGCCTGACGCCACGACAGGCCGTGCAGCGCATCCTCGACGACGTGCGCGACGGCGGCGACGCCGCGGTCCGCCGCTACGCTGAAATGCTCGACGGCAGCGCGCCCGAGTCCCTCGAGGCACCGGCGTCCGCGCTCCGGCAGGCGTACGACGACACCGAGCCGGAGCTGCGCGCCGCCCTGCACACCGCCGCCGACCGCATCCGCGCCTTCCACGAGGCCTGCCTGCCGAAGTCGTGGATGGATCCGGCCACCGGGCTCGGCGAGCGGTTCACGGCCATGGCCCGCGCCGGGGTGTACGCGCCCGGCGGGCAGGCCGCCTACCCCTCGACGGTGCTGATGACCGCCGTTCCGGCCCGCGTCGCCGGCGTCGACGAGGTCGTCCTTGCGACGCCCGCGCGGCACGGCGGCGGGCCGAATCCGGCGGTGCTCGCGGCGGCCTACGTCGCCGGCGTCGACCGCGTCTTCCAGGTGGGCGGCGCGCAGGCCATCGCCGCGATGGCGTACGGGACGGAGTCGGTGCCCAAGGTGGACATCGTCTGCGGGCCCGGCAACATCTTCGTGACGCTCGCCAAGCAGATGGTCTACGGCGAGGTCGCCGTGGACGGCCTCTACGGGCCCACCGAGACGCTTGTCATCGCCGACGCCTCCGTCGACCCCGCCGTCTGCGCCGCCGACCTGCTGGCGCAGGCCGAGCACGACACCCTCGCCTCGCCTGTGTTCATCACCACGGACGCGGGCACGCTCGACAGCGTGCGCGCCGAGATAGACCGGCAACTCAGGACGCTTCCCAAGCGCGACATCGCGACGGCGGCCGTCGAGAACCAGGGCATCGCCGTTCTTGTGGACGACCTCGACCAGGCCGTCTCGCTCGCCAACCTCTTCGGGCCGGAGCACATGTGCCTGCTCGTCGAGGAACCGGGAAGGCTGCTCGGCAGCATCCGGAACGCGGGCGGCGTCTTCCTGGGCGAGGCCTCGCCGGAGGTGGCGGGCGACTACATCGCCGGGCCCAGCCACGTCATGCCGACGGGCGGGACCGCGCGCTTCAACAGCTCGTTGGGCGTCCACCAGTTCCTCAAGGTCACATCCGTCATCTCCTTGGACGAGGAGGTCTTCCACGCCCTCGGCGAGGACGCCGCGCGGCTGGCCGAGGCGGAGGGGTTGGAGGGCCACGCCCGCGCGGCGCGGATGCGCCTGGACCGGACAATTCCCCCTCGTCATTCCTGCGAAGGCGGGAATCCACCCCCCGTTCGCCCTGAGCCTGTCGAAGGGCGGGAGCGCAAGCCATGAACGACAGCGTTGACAACCTCGTGCGGCCCCTCGTCCGCGCGCTCGACCCGTACAAGCCCGTCGAGCCGCCGGAGGAGCTCGCCAAGCGCGAGGGCATCGACCCCGCGGGCATCGTCAAGATGGACGCCAGCGAGAACCCCTATGGGCCCTCGCCGCTGGTGGCGGAGGCGCTGGGGGCGTATTCCGGCTTCAACATCTACCCGGACCCGTTCCAGCGCGAGGTGCGTGCCGCCCTCGCGGCCTACGCGGGCATGCCGTTCGAGAGCGTCGTCGCCGGCGCCGGCTGCGACGAGCTCATCGACCTCGTCGTGCGGCTCACCATGGATCCGGGCGACACGGCCATCAACCTGACGCCCACGTTCGGGATGTACTCGGTCACGCTCAAGCTCGCGGGCGCCGAGGTGGTCGACGCCCCGCGCGACGCGTCCTTCAACGTCGACATGGACGCCGTGCGCACGGCAGCGGCCGACGGCCGGGCGAAGCTCGTCTTCCTCTGCAACCCCAACAACCCGACGGGCACGCTGTCGCCGGAACCGGACGTCCTCGCACTGCTGGACCTCGGGCTCATGGTTGTCGTCGACGAGACGTACCACGAGTTCTGCGGCTTCACGTCGGCGCACCTCGTTGACGAGTACCCCAACCTCGTCGTGCTTCGGAGCCTGAGCAAGTGGGCGGGGCTGGCGGGCGTGCGGCTCGGCTATGGGATCATGCACCCGCGGCTGGTCGAGCACATCATGGGCATCAAGCAGCCGTACAACGTCAGCGTGGCGGCGCAGGTGGCCCTCGGCGCGTCGCTGCAGGACACGGACATGCTGCTGCAGCGGGTCCGCATGCTGGTCGAAGAGCGGGAGCGCATGCGCGGGCTGCTGGAGGACTCGCTGGGCCTCTACTGCCACCCCTCGAAGGCGAACTTCCTGCTCTGCGAGGTCCCCGACGGCCGCGCGCCGGAGCTGCAGGCGCAGCTCGCCAGGCGCGGCGTCTTCGTGCGGCGCTTCAACGAGGACCGGCTGCAGGAGTGCCTGCGCATCTCCGCCGGCAAGCCGGAGGAGACCGACGCCCTGATCAACGCCCTGTCAGAACTCATGAAGTAGGCGGCGACTATGGAAGCGAGAACGGCCACGGTGCAGCGCGATACCCGCGAGACGAAGGTGAGCGTCGAGCTCAACCTCGACGGCACGGGGCAGTACAACGTCAACACGGGCAACGGCTTCTTCGACCACCTGCTCTCGCAGCTTGCCCGCCACTCCCTCATGGACCTCACCGTGAAGGCCGAGGGCGACGCCGACCAGACCGGCTGGCACCACACTGTCGAGGACGTGTCCATCGCCGTCGGGCGCGCGCTCAACCAGGCGCTCGGCGACGGGCGCGGCATCATGCGCATGGGACACTCCATGGTGCCCTTCGACGAAACGCTGGTGCGGGTGGCCGTCGACCTGAGCGGACGCAGCTATGCAATCGTGGAGACGGCGATCGACGCGGAGATGGTCGAATCCCTGCCCGCGGACCTCGTGCGCCACTCGCTCGAGTCCATCGCGATGGAGGGCCGCTTCAACCTCCACGCGGCGGTGCTGACCGGCCAGAACGCCCACCACAAGGCGGAGGCGCTCTACAAGGCTCTCGCCCGCGCCCTCCGGCAGGCCATCACCCTGGACCCACGCCAGTCAGGCGAGGTGCCCAGCACCAAGGGGACGATCAGCGGGTAGGGGGCGGGCGTTGACGGCCTTGGGTGAGTGTTTTCGTCACGTGCCAAATCCTCTTTTGGTGGCACCCGAAGGCTTTGAGTGAAGACTATGGGATCAAGAAGGATCCCAAGATTCGCTCATATGTGTCTACGCGAGAGCTCCACATGTTGGAGGGTGCAAAGGCTTCCAAGTAATAGACGTTATAGTTTCCAGAGACAGTTAACATATACCTTCTCATACTCTTCCCGGTACCGCTAACGTAATCCGCCTCGAGAAAGTATGCCTCTCTGTCATTCAAGTCGACTATTTCATATAGGACTACCTCAAACGCGAGCGATTTGCCTTCCATCAGGTCTATTAATGTGTTCATGATCGCTTCAAGGTCGTTGACGCCATAGCCAGGGATTTCCGAAATCAGCAAACCACTTAGATCCCCTCCATTTGTTGAAACCGCCCCATACGTGTCCCAAGCCTCTTCTCCTGGAACAGGTGCGAATGTCCAGGCTGTAGGTAAGCAATTGGACCATTTGCCCTGCGGATGGCCATACTCTGGAGAGTCAACGGGGCATCCTGTGGTTTGATCGTGAGAGGAACCTGAGGCGGATGCGGAGTGAGTCTCTTCTTGTGTTGATTGAGCACCTGAATTGGAGGTGACGAGAATGAATGAAGCATAACTGACACTTTCGTTTTTCCGGTAATAGAAGGTCCCAAGTTGACGGAAAGTGTAGGAAAAAGTTCCTCCTGGTTGTATTTCACCACTTGCCCAAGTTCCACCGAACTCCAGACAGTACTTGTCCAAACATGCATCGATGCTCTGGGGAGACAAAGAATCGTTGATCCATGTAACGGTCGTGCCTTGGGCAATTACAATCTGTGGAGGATCGTCGTATTGCTCACCCAGAGGAAACGTATTTGGCGGATAGGGAGTGGGTGTTGGCCTTGGCGTTGAAGTTGGTGAAGGCACGTTGACGATAACGTATGGTACAGCCGTGGGCGTTGCTGATTGATTAGCACTGCTTCTGCTAGGTGTCGCCGTAGGTGAAGGCCGCAAGTAGGTAGGACTTTCTACTTCATCTTCAACAAGCCAAATGCCGTCTTGACTTGTGGTCACTCTCCAACCACCATTCACTGTTGTCTCTGCTCTCCAGTTAGCTGTGTTCGGTCTGAAGGGCTCCATAGATCTGGTTCCGGCCAACAGGCGCGCAAGATGCTCTGCTTGTTCGGATTCGTATATATAATTCGCCACAATCGCAATTGCTCGTTCCTCTTCATGAGTCTCGTTGGAGGTATCCGAGGAACTGCAGCTAAGTACTAAAACCAAGGTCAATGCTACTGAGAACGCAACGCAAAACCACGTAGCCCGCGACTCATAGGTATTCACTCCCATCGTTATGAACGCGCTCATGGTTGTCTAGATTCGCCTCGTCTTTGGCTTACGAATAACACGTAATGACCAGAATGCTTACCGCAATACTAATGGGAGAATCGGGATAAAGGCTAGTGTTGAGCAAACCTCCGTCCCGCCTTGACACCCCCGCGCCCGCCCGCGTAGCATCGTGACGTTAGTCACGGACACTTCCCGCGGAGACCTGAATGGCCCAAGCCGATATTGCCGCGCCTGTTGCGCTCGAAGAAAGGCGAGAGTCCCGCCGAGGCCAAAGCGACCTCTTCGTTGCGTGGGCGCTCATCGCCACCCATACCATGCAGCACGTCTACTCCCGGGGCTTCCTGGTGCTGCTGCCCTTCATGATGGAGTCCCTGGGGTTCGGCACCATCGGCGCGGGCGTCATGGAGGCCGTCCGGCGCATCAGCAGCGGCGTCGCCAGCATGGGCGGCGGCGTCATCACCGACCGCATCCAGCACCTGCGAGGGCCGATCCTCGCCGGCAGCATCGGCCTCATGGGGTTCGGCTATCTGATCATCGGCATCCTGCCCAACTACTACGTGATCATCGTCGCGCTGGGGTTCGCGGCGGCGGCCGGCTCCATCTGGCACCCGCCGGCCCTGGGCATCCTGTCGCAGCGGTTCCCCGAGCGGCGGGGCTACTACATCTCGCTGCACCGGTCGGCGGGCAACGTCGGCGAGACCGTCGCGCCCGCCGTGTTCGGCCTGTTGCTGGGCATCATCGCGTGGCAGGTGATCCTCTGGGGCGTCTTCCCCCTCGCCTTTGGCGTGGCCGTGTTCATCATGGTCTACCTGCGGGGCATCGGTGGCGCCAAGCGCGTCGCGATGCAGGGCGGCGACCGCACCCTGGGGGAACAGCTTGGAGATATCGCACGCCTCTTCCGGCATAAGGCGTTCGTCGCGCTGCTGTTCGTGGGCGGCGTCCGGGGCATCGCCGACGGCGCGGTGCTCCTCTTCCTGCCCATCTACCTGCGCCGCGAGCTGGAGATGGGGCCCGTGGAAATCGGCGTGTATGTGTCGCTGTTGACGGCCGTCGCCATCTTCACCGGCCCGGTGTTCGGGCGGCTGTCCGACTCGTGGGGCCGCGGCCGTGTGATCTTCATGATCATGGCCTGCAGCACCGTCATCGTCTCGCTGATGGTCGTCTACAACGACGGCCTGGCGCTGGCGGGGCTCGTCGCGTTGGCGGGCGTCTTCATGTTCTCCGTGAACTCGCTGACTCAGGCCGGTTCGATGGACATGGCCGAGGGCCTGCACCTGGAGGGCAGCATGATCGGGCTGCTCTGGGGCGTCAACGCCTTCTTCGGCGCCCTGTCGCCCATCATCCTGGGCGTCCTGACGAACGTATACGGCATCAGCATATTCTTCCTGTACGGCGCGATCTTCTACGCCATCGGCACGCTGGCGGCGCTGCTGCTGCCCGGCGTCCTCACCCGCAGGGACCCGGCCGTCGGCGCCAAGTAGCCGTCCCGCTGAAACTCGAGTCGAGGTGCCTTCCATGAAGCTTGGTGTGATATTTCCGCAGACGGAGATTGGCAACGACCCGGGCGCCATCCGCGAGTTCGCACAGGCGGCCGAGGAGCTTGGCTACGAGCACATCCTTGCCTACGACCACGTCCTTGGCGCCGACCCCGCCAAGCACCCCAATTGGGGCGGCGCCTACACTATGGACTCTGCCTTCCACGAACCCTTCGTCCTCTTCGGGTACCTGGCGAGCATCACGTCCACCATCAAACTCACCACGGGCATCATCATCCTACCGCAGCGCCAGACGGTCCTCGTCGCCAAGCAAGCGGCGGCGGTCGACGTGCTCAGCGGCGGGCGGTTGCGGCTCGGCGTCGGCCTCGGCTGGAACCGCGTCGAGTACGAGGCGCTGGGCCAGGACTTCCACAACCGCGGCCGCCGCGTCGAGGAGCAGATCGCGCTGATGCGCAGGCTGTGGACGGAGGAGTCGGTCGATTTCGACGGGAAGTGGCACACCGTGGACGGCGCGGGCATCAACCCAATGCCGGTGCAGCGTCCCATCCCCATCTGGATGGGCGGCGGCGCCGACCCGGTGCTCCGCCGGGTGGCCACGCTGGCCGACGGCTGGCTCCCGCAGGCGCAGATGGACGAGGCCGGCCGGCAGCACATCGAGAAGATGCGCGAGTACGCCAGGGAGGCGGGCCGGGACCCGTCGGACATCGAGATTTGCGGACGCACGAACCCGGCGCGCATTCCAGAGGGCGAGTGGACGGCGGCCGTCGCGTGGTGGAAGGAGACGGGGGCGACGCAGCTCGACGCCGTCACCATGGGCGCCGGCTACACGTCGCCGGACCAGCACATTGACGCCATCCGCCGATTCAAGAAAGTCGCGGACGGCGTTGGCTAGTCCCACTCGCCTGTGGAGGGCGTTCGCGTGAAGTTTGGCGTGATCTTCCCGCAGACCGAGATCGGCAACGATCCGGGCGCCATCCGAGCGTTCGCCCAGACAGCCGAGGAGCTGGGCTACGAGCACATCCTCATTTCCGAGCACGTGCTTGGCGCCGACCCCGTCAAGCACCCCATCCTCGCGGGCCCCTACACCACAGAAACGTGTTTCCACGAGCCCTTCGTACTTATGGGCTATCTGGCCGGGGTGACTTCCCGCATCAAGCTGACCACCGGCGTCGTCGTCCTCCCGCAGCGGCAGACGGCGCTCGTCGCGAAGCAGGCCGCGGCCGTCGACGTGCTCACCAACGGCCGGGTGCGCCTTGGCGTCGGGGTCGGCTGGAACATTTTCGAGTACCAGGCCCTTGGCCAGGACATGCGCACGCGCGGCCGCCGCTTGGAAGAGCAAGTCACCCTGCTGCGCAAGCTATGGACGGAGGAGTCCGTCGACTTTGCCGGGAAGTGGCATACGGTGACCGGAGCAGGCATCAACCCCATGCCCGTGCAGCGTCCCATCCCCATCTGGATGGGCGGTCACGCGAAACAGGTGCTCAGGCGCGTCGGCAGGTTGGCCGACGGCTGGATCCCGATGATGCAACCGGGCGATGACTGGCGGGCCGCCGTGCAGCGCATCCGCGACTATGCCCGTGAGGCCGGCCGCGACCCGGCCTCCATCGAATTCTGCGGGCCCGTCCACGTGGCTGAGACGCCGGAGCATGCGTGGGCGTCCACCATCGCGGATTGGTCGGCAATCGGCGCAGCGCAGGTCGACGTCAACACCATGTCCGCGGGATACACCACGCCCCAGCAGCACATTGACGCCATCCGCCGGTTCAAGGAAGTGGCGGACAGCTTGAGCTAGCGGTAATCAACCCCGCAGAAGCGGTCCGCGCGTTGCCCGTTTTCACGGAAACCCGTTCGAAAAGGGAAGCCCCTTCCGTTCGCCCTGAGCTTCTCAAAGGGTCAATCGAACGGAAGGGGCCTCTTCGCAGTCCTGCCGGCCGTTGCAGCTACCCGCCGGACTCCGCCGGCTCGCGCTGCGGGCGCATCATGCCACCGCCCTCGCGCATCCGGGGCGTGGCGGTGATGATCTCCTTGTAGTACCGCGCCGTCGAGCCCTCGCGCATGCGCTCCCGCAGGTCGAAGTAGTCCTCGAGACCCGCGCGGAGGTCGGCCTCGACCGTCCACCCTGCCTTGAAGAAGACCCGGCCCGTGTGGTCGATGATCCAGCTCATGTTCGGCATGCCGCCCCATGCGCGGTGCACCGTGCCCTCGAGGTCGTCGACGACGATGGTGCGCGGCGTGCCGTGACGCTCCTTCATGAGGCGGGCCTGCTCGAACTTCTGCTCGATGCTCTTGTGCTCCGGCCACTGCGGGAAGTCGTCCGGGTGCGCCTCCCGCACGTAGACGAACAGGAAGTGCGCCCTGTCCGCGTAGTCGCGGGCCAGCTGGTCCATAAGGGGGAACTCCCCCTGGCATGGCGGTCAGGTGATCGAGCCGAACTCCATCACCACCGGCTTGCCCTTCAGGTCGGACAGGCTCAGCTCGCCGCCGTCGAGCAGGGGCAGTGTGAAGTCCGGCGCGACGTCGCCCGCGTGGTGGATCTCCTTCAGGAGCTGGAACTCGGCCTGCGACGGCCGCCAAACGGCATAGTTGTACTCGCGGCCCAGCCACTCTGACATAACGTCCTCCTCGGGCTACGTTGGCCCTGGTTGCTTGGCGTCAGCATACGCCCGCGGCTCGCAGCTGGGCAACCGGGGGGCTCCTTGACCCTGCTCGCAGTGGACTCCTATACTCGCCTTCCACCACTCCGGATTGGATGGCATGCGCCTGTCGCGCGGCCACATGGAAAGGGGGAGCCATGGCAAGTTCAAGGATACGCGCCGCGTTCATCGGAGCCGGAAAGCAGGCGAACTGGCGCCACTACCCCTCCGTCGCCACACAGCCGGACGTCGAGCTGGCGGCGCTCTGCGACCTCGTCCCGGAGAAGGCGGAGGAGACCGCCGCCCGCTGGGAGGTGCCCAAGGTCTACTCCGACTACAAGCAGATGCTGGACGAGGTCGACCCGGAGGTCGTCTACGTCATCATGCCGCCCCAGGACGTCTTCGAGCCGGCGCACTACGTCCTGAGCCAGGGCCGCAACCTTTTCATCGAGAAGGCGCCGACCGTCACGCTGAACGCCATCAAGCTGCTGGCCCACTACGCCGAGGTCAACGACTGCACGACCATGGTGGGTTACCAGCGGAGGCATTTGCCCTCGGTTGCGGCGCTCAAGGCGCGCGTCGAGGAGCGCGGCCCCATCCACGCGGTGACCGTCGCCAACCTCAAGTCGGCGGGCGACGTCACTAGGCACGCCGGCGGAGTGAACGTGTTGGACATCTTCACCAGCGACGGCATGCACTCCGTCGACCACATCCGCTGGCTGGGCGGAGGGGAGATCAAGCGCCTGACCAGCAGCGTGCGGACCGTGTACCAGCCGGGGCCCGTCGCGAACTCCATCATGGCCCAGATGGAGTTCGGCAACGGCGTCGTTGGCCAGCTCCACTACAGCGTCATCAGCGGCGGCGCAAAGATCGTCCCCGGCGCGACTGCCCCAGGTTTCTTCCGCACGGAGCTCTTCGGCAAGAACGTCACGGCCACCATCGACGCGGACCGGCAGAGCACCTACGTGGAAGACAGCGGGGAGCTGGAGGTCTACGACTCGAAGGTCTTCAGCCAGGAGCTCGGCAGCAACCCGGAGCACTACCTTGGCTTCTGGCACATGCACCGCTACTTCATCGACTGCCTGCAGGCCGGCGAGCAGCCCAACGCACACTTCGGCGACGCAGTGCGGACGTGGGAGCTGATCCAGAGGATTTATGACTCGGCGCCGGACTGGTAGGCGAGAAACCGGCAAAGGCAAGCCGCCGTTCGTCCTGAGGAAAATCGGAGGATGAACGGCGGCTTGTTGCAGCCCTGAACTGCGCGGGGCGCTAGTCCCGCAGCTCGCGCGGCAGGACGAAGGTGACGTCCTCGTCGATGACGTCGCGCGCGACGATGGACGACGGCTCCAGCTTGGCAACGACGGCCTCGACGAGGCTCTCGGGCGTCGACGCGCCGGACACGATGCCGACGCGCTTCGCGCCCACGACCGCGTCCTCGGGAAGCTCGTCGGGGCCGTTCACTAGGTGGGCGGGCACGCCCATCGCCTCCACCACCTCCCGGAGGCGGTTGCAGTTCGAGCTGTTGCTCGCGCCGATGACCAGCACCACGTCCGAGTCCTCCGCCAGCGACTTGGCGGCCATCTGCCGGTTGGTCGTCGCGTAGCAGATGTCGTTTCGCACCAGCATGTCGGGGAACCGCGCCCGCAGCGCGTTCACAATCTCCTTCGTGTCGTCGACGCTCAGCGTCGTCTGGGTCAGGGCCGCCACGCGCTGCGGGTCCGGCACCGCCACGGTCTGCGCATCCGCCACCGTCTCGACGACGATGGTCCTGTCGGGCGCCTCACCGGACGTGCCAATGGTCTCCGGGTGGTCGCGGTGCCCCACCAGCAGGATGGTGTATTCCTGACCGCCGTACTTGATTGCCTCCAGGTGCACCTTGGTCACAAGGGGGCACGTCGCATCGAGCACCCGCAGCCCGCGCCGGTCCGCCTCGCGCCGCACCTCGGGCGAGACGCCGTGGGCGCTGAAGATCACCATCTGCCCGTCCGGCACCTCCTCCAGCTCTTCAACGAAGATCGCGCCCTTCTCGCGCAGCTCCTCGACGACGAACGGGTTGTGCACGATCTCATGCCGGACGTACACGGGGCTGCCGAAGCGCTCCAGCGCCAACTCCACGATGTCGATGGCGCGCACCACGCCCGCGCAGAACCCCCTCGGCGACCCGAGAATGACTTCCATGATGCCCTCCAGCACCCATGCTACAGGGTTGCGCGCGGCGGCTCAACTGTGCGGAGGCGCTTGCAGCCCCCCATCACTCGTCCCCAAACAGCGCGAGCTGCGGATTCTCCGGCGCCGGGCCGAAGTGCGACACGCCGACGCCGAGCAAGCGAAACCATCTGCCGGGCCCGGCCTCCCGCTCCAGGATGCCCTGTGCTACCGCGTCGATCTCCGAGGCCTCGCTGACGGGCACGGCGATCGTCACCTGCCGCGTGAACGTGGTGAAGTCGGACAGCCGGAGCTTCAGCGTGACCGTGCGCCCCTGCAGCCCGCTGCCCTCCAGGTGCCGCGCCACTCGCTCGCTGAGCCGCCGCACGATGTCCCGCAGCTCTTCCAGCTCCGACACGTCCTCGGCCAGCGTCGTCTCAGCGCTCACGGACTTCGTCTCCCGCTCCGTGGAGACCGGGTGGTCGTCCTGGCCGTTCGCCATGAGCCGGACCTCCGGCCCTCGCTTGCCGAACCACTGCGAGAACCACTCCTCGGGCCTCGCCGCCAGCTGCCCGATGGTGTGGATGCCCTCCGTCTCCAGCCGCGCCGCCGTCTTGGGGCCGATGCCCCACAGCTTTCGCACCGCCAGCGGCGCGAGGAAGGCCGCCTCGCCGCCCGGCGGCACCACCGTCAGCCCGTCCGGCTTGTCGAAGTCCGACGCCACCTTGGCCACCGACTTGCACGTCGAGACGCCAACGGAGATCGTCAAGCCCACGTCGGTCCGCACCATCGTCTTGATCTCGCGGGCGATGGACTCCGCGCCGCGCTCCGGCGAGACGACGTCCGTCACGTCGAGATACGCCTCGTCGAGCGAGAGGGGCTCCATCAGCGGCGTCACGCCCAGGAAGATGGCGCGGATCTGCTCGGATACTTCCCGGTAGCGGTCGAAGCGGGGCCGCACGATGACGGCGCGCGGGCACTGCCGCACCGCGACGCTCATCGGCATCGCCGAGTGCACGCCGAACCGCCGCGCCTCGTACGAGGCCGCCGCCACGACGCCCCGCGACGTGGGCGAGCCGCCCACCAGTACCGGCTTGCCCGCCAGTTCCGGGTTGTCCATCTGCTCGACGGACGCGTAGAAGGCGTCCATGTCCGCGTGCAATATGTGCCGCATGTGCCCATTCCCCTTGCGGGCGAAACCTTACACCAACTGGAACGCATGTGCCAAACCCAATGACAGTGAGCAGAGAGAAGAGGCGTCGCCTTGACGCCCGCGAGGTGCATAGGAAGGGCTGGGATTACATTGTCGAACCAACAGAGAGACCGCCCGAGGCGTCCATCGCCCCGGGCGGTCCTGCGTGTCGGGATTGCGAAGGCTACTCGGCTGCCGCCGGCGCCGCCTGCTGCGCCGCGCCGCCGCGCCGCCCGCCCCTGCCGCGAGGCCTGCGGCCGCCAGCCGCCTGCGCTGGGGCTCCGCCCGCACCGGCCTGTCCCTGCTGCTGGCTGCCCTCTGAGAGGCAGCGGTCACATACTCGATACGTTGTGCGCTTCTGCAGTCCGGGCAGCAGCACCCGCTGGATCATGCGCTTGCAGCGCGAGCAGACGGAGGTGTGCCAGACGGACCGCGTCGGATGCTTGAAGGTCCCCATGATGTCGATGTCTCTCCTTGCGAGGGCCGCAAGTCGCAGCCCCTTGGATGCAGTACCGCATAGTATAGCAGCTATGGCGCGCCGTGCGTAGCCGCCCGTCTCCAAAGCCGTTCTCGCTTCGATTTCCCTCAGCGCGAACGGCCTTGAACGCCGCCCGGCCCCTTACAGCACGTCCAGGTACTTGAGGCCGCTGCCCGTGTTCAGCAGCACGATGCGTTCCGAGCCGCCCACCTCGCCAGAGGCCAGCAGTTTGCGCAGCGCCGCCAGCGTCGCGGCCCCCTCCGGGCATGCGAAGACACCCTCGGACGAGGCCATCTCGGGCACCGCTTCCAACGCCTCCTCGTCCGTCACTGTCAACGCCGTGCCGCCGCTCTCTCGCAGGCACCGCAGGATGAGGTAGTCGGCCACAGGCCCCGGCACGCGCAGCCCCGCGGCCACCGTTTCCGCGTTCTCCCACGGCGAGATCGATTCCTGCCCCGCGTGGAAGGCGGCGACGATGGGCGCGCACCCCACCATCTGCACCGCGATCATGCGAGGACGCCGGCCGGCCTCGATCCAGCCCAGCTCCTCCATCTCGCCGAAGGCCTTCCACATGCCGAGCAGCCCCGTGCCGCCGCCCGTCGGGTACACGATGACGTCCGGCAGCTCCCAACCCAGCGCCTCGGCAATCTCGTACCCCAGCGTCTTCTTCCCCTCGACGCGGTACGGCTCCTTCATGGTGGACATGTCAAACATGGGCGAGACCGCCGCGCGCTCCCGCGCCGCCCGGCCCGCGTCGCCGATGTGCCCCTCGACGAGCTCCACCGCCGCACCGGCGATGCGCGACTCCAGAATGTTCGACTGCGGCGTGGTGTCCGGCATGAAGACGAAGGCGGGCATGCCTGCCCGCGCGGCGTACGCCGCCATCGCGCCCGCCGCGTTCCCCGCGCTCGGCACGACGAGCCGCTCGGCGCCCAGCTCCTTGGCGCGCGAGACCGCCGCCGCCATGCCCCGCGCCTTGAAGGTGGCAGTCGGGTTCTTCCCCTCGTCCTTGATGTACAGGTCTGCGCATCCCAACGCCGCGCCGAGCTGTTCGACGTGCAGCAGCGGCGTCCCGCCCTCGCCGAGCGTCACCTCGAACGCGCCGTCCCGCACGGGCAGCACCTCGCGGTACCGCCACATCGTGGGCTCGCGAGACGCGATGTCCGCCGGCGTGACGGCCTTGGCCGCCGCTGCAAGATCGTAGCGCGCGTACAGCACCTTGCCGCACGCGTGGCAGAGGGTCTGCAGCGTGTCGGCGTCGTGGGTCTGCCCACAGGCGGTGCATTCCAGGTGGGTCAGGTAATTGCGCATCACGGCTCCATCATCGAAATCGGGCGCGGCCATGATAGCATAGGGAGGCAGTTTGGCCCGTTCGCCCTGAGGCTCTCGAAGGGCGGGCGGCGACGCAGGCAACTTTCGCATTGAGGGGGGCGGCATGTCGACGATTCAGGAACTGTACGCGCAACAGCACCCGGGGTCGGCGGCCCTCCACACGGAGGCCGTCGGCATCTTTCCCGACGGCGTCACCCACGACACCCGCTACGTGACGCCGTTCCCCCTGGTGGTGACCCACACCGACGGCAGCCGCAAGTGGGACATCGACGGCAACGAGTACATCGACTACGTCATGGGCCACGGCGCCCTGCTCCTCGGCCACGGCCGGCCCGAGGTCATGCAGGCCGTCCACGAGGCCTTGACCCACGGCACGCACCGCGGCGCCAGCCACCTGGAGGAGATGGAATGGGCGCGCTGGGTGCAGCGGCTGGTGCCTTCCGCGGAGCGCGTGCGGTTCACGTCGTCCGGCACGGAGGCGACGATGCTCGCCCTCCGGCTGGCAAGGGCCTACACCGGAAAGACCCACGTCCTCCGGTTTACAGACCACTTCCATGGCTGGAACGACCTGCTCGCCGTGGGCTCGAGCCGCAACCTCGGCGGCATCGCGCCGGAGGTGGCCGCGCTGTCCTACGTCGTGCCCCCCAACGACCCGGCGCAGGTGGAGGCCGCGCTGGAAGCGCATGACGACATCGCCGCCGTCATCCTGGAACCCACCGGCGCGAGCATGGGCCACAAGCCCGTCTACCCGGAGTTCCTCCATGCGCTTCGCGACCTGACGCAGAAGCACGGCGTGCTGCTGGTCTTCGATGAGGTGGTGACCGGCTTCCGCGTCTCTCCCGGCGGCGCGCAGGCGCTGTACGGCGTCACCCCCGACGTTACGACGCTCGCGAAGATCCTCGCGGGCGGGCTTCCCGGCGGCGCCGTGTGCGGCCGCGCTGACATCATCGACATGATTGCCCACGGCGACCACACCGGCGACAACCGCGTCGCCCACCCCGGCACGTTCAACGCCAATCCAATTTCGGCGTCGGCGGGCGCGGCCGCGCTCCAGATCGTCGCAACAGGCGAGCCGAACGCCATCGCCGACGCGCGTGCCGCAACGCTGCGCGCAGGCCTCAACGACCTGATGACGCGAATGGAGGTGCCGGGCTGCGCCTATGGCGTGGCATCCATCTTCCAGGTGCGCCTTGGGTCCCAGTGCCAGTGCTCGGACGCCGAGCACCTGCGCCCGGACGAGAGCCAGTCGGCGACGTCGCCGGCGTTGGTCTCCGCCATGCGTCTCGCCGCCATCAACGCCGGTGTCGACCTCATGAGCGGCCGCCCCTCCGGCCTCGTCTCCGCGGCCCACACGGAGGCCGACATCCAGAACACCCTCGCCGGCTTCGAGCAGGCGTTCACCGCGCTGCGGGGGGATGGGATGTTGTAGGGGGACGGCCGCAAACACCCAAATTCGTTCAAACGAAAGCCAACAGCGCCAATCATTGTTCGGTGGCTTTCCCTTTGTCTTCGCTCAGAACGTACCTCGGCCTGGCCGGTCAGAACATCACCCTCAAGGTGTCTCATCCGTTTTCACTGATAGAGGAATGAGATGCTGGAACAACGCAAGATCCTCGTAACCGGCGCCACCGGCTACATCGGCGGCCGCCTCGCGCCGAGGCTCGTGCGCGAGGGCTACCCCGTCCGCGTGCTCGCACGCAGCCGAGGCCGCGTCGAGGCACGTCCCTGGGCCCGCGACGTCGAGATTGCCATCGGCGACGTCCTTGATCCGGCGACGCTTGCCCTGGCGCTGGAAGGCGTCGACTGCGCCTACTATCTCGTCCACAGCATGGCGAAGGGCCATGGCTTCCGCGACACCGACATTCGCGCGGCCCGCGCCTTCGCCGAGGCCGCTCAGCAGGCCGGCGTGCGCCGCATCGTATACCTCGGCGGTCTCGGCGACCCCGGCGCCAAGCTTTCCGAGCACCTCCGCTCGCGCCAGGAGACCGGCGACGCTCTCCGCGAGGCCGGTGTCCCGGTCACCGAGTTTCGCGCCGCCGTCATCGTCGGGGCCGGGAGCATCTCCTTCGAGATGGTGCGCTACCTCGTCGAACGGCTGCCGGTCATGGTCTGCCCACGGTGGATCTACTCTCGCGTGCAGCCCATCGCCGTCGGTGACTTGCTCGACTACCTCGCCGCCGCCCTCGGTTGTCCGGCGAGCGCGGGCAGGATGGTCGAGATTGGCGGCCGGGACGTCGTGACCTACGGCGGCATGATGCTTGGCTACGCCCGCGCCCGTGGCCTCAGGCGGCTGCTCCTGCCCGTCCCCGTCCTCACGCCGAGGCTCTCCTCGTACTGGGTGCACCTGGTGACGCCCATCCCCGCCAGCATTGGCGGCCCGCTCATCGACGGCTTGCGCAACGACGTCGTCGTCCGTAACACCACCGCCCGCGATCTCTTCCCCGACATCCATCCCCTCGGCTATGAGGGTGCCCTCGCCGCTGTCATCGACGACCTCGAGCGGGGCAGCATCGAGACCGCGTGGAGTGACGCCCACGGCCGGTCGCAGGCGGCGGCTGACGAGGTCCGAACGGAGACGCAGTCGGGCATGATTCTCGAACATCGGAGGGTGGCGGTTGCCGCCCCGCCCGAAGTGGTCTATCGGGTGGTCACGGGCATCGGCGGACGGAGGGGATGGCACTTCGCCAACTGGCTGTGGCGCCTCCGCGGCATGATGGACCGCGCCATCGGCGGCGCTGGCCTGCGGCGCGGCCGACGCCATCCGGACGAGCTTCGTGTCGGCGACGCGCTCGACTTCTGGCGCGTCGAGTCCATCGAGCCGGACCGCCTGCTGCGCCTTCGCGCGGAGATGAAGACGCCGGGACGCGCCTGGCTCCAGTTTGATGTCCACCCGGGCCCCGACGGCGCCTCAACGCTCGAGCAAACGGCAGCCTTTGTTCCGAGAGGGCTCATGGGGCTTGTCTACTGGTACGTGCTGTACCCGCTGCACGCGTGGATCTTTCGCGGCATGGTGCGGGCCATCGCTCGCCGCGCTGAGGCCGAGCATTCGGCCGCCCCGCGAGGAAAGACCTCAGCAGGGACCAGCGCCCTCGGCTGACGCGGCCTCTTCCAACTCGCGATCCATCTCCCGGCGCCGAAGCAGCTTGACGGCGTCCTTCGTCCCGCATTCCATCGCGTACCCGATGGTCGCCAGCGCCGACCGGGCCGCCGGCGCGTCGATGATGGCGCCCTGCCTGACACCGTAGGGCAGCCCCTGCCGCTGCGCCTCCGTGTAAGCGCGAACGGCCTCGGCGCACACGGCCACGTCCGATTCCGAGGGCCGCAGGCCCCGGTTGGCGGCGGCAACCTGCGCCGGGTGCACGCAGAACGTGCTCCGGCACCCGCCCTCCCACGACGCCCGCATCGAGCGGTCCAACGCCTCCGCGTCGCCGTAGTCCGCGATGGTCGAGCGGCCCGAGGTCCACACGCGGCCGTTGACCGTCAGCCCCAACGCCCGCGCCACGAGCCCCACCTCGCCCCGCGCGTGGCCCAGCACGTCGATCTCGTGAAGGTCGTCGAAGGCGATGCCCAGGTCCGCCGTCAGGTCCGCCTCGCCCAGCACGCCGAAGGACCGCACCCGCGCGCTCGCCGACGCGATTTCGTACGCGTTCCGCACGCCCGCCGCCGACTCGATCATCGGCATGATCTCCACGCCGCCGTCGGCCATGTTCCGCGCCGCTTCCAGCCGCGAGAGCAGCGCGTCGATCTCCCGCACCTGCTCGGCAGACTCGGCCTTGGGCAGGATGATGGCGCACAGGCCCGGCCACACGCCCGCCTCGCAGTCCGCCGCCACCGCGTCGACGTTCACGCGCAGCGCGGCCTCCGCCCCGCCGCGAAGCACCAGCGCGATGGCCTCCTGGACGCCCGCGCGGACCGACGCCTTTTCCTCCGGCGCCACCGAGTCCTCAAGGTCCAGCACAACCACGTCCGCCCCGTGCCGCCAGACGCCCTCCACAAACCGGCGCATGTTGGCCGGCGTGAACAGCATGGAGCGTCGAACGGGCGGCATGGCCTAGCTCTCCTCCCTTGCCGGCGCCGTCTCCCGCGGCGGCACGCCTATGCCGAAATGCGACGGCACCACCGGCTGCCACGGTGACGGCGGTGCCGCGGCCGGCGCCGGCGCACTCGCCAGGGCCGAGCCCGGGAAGACCGCGTTGCACGCCTCGACGGCCTCCGGGTGCAGCGTGACCGCGCCCCGGTACCCGTGAGCTCTCGCCGCCGCAGCCCCTTCCGCCAGCCGCGCGGCGGAGTCGCGTCCGAGCGCCTCCTGGAGCCTGCCCGGTGCGATGCCCGTCGCGAGGCATGCGTACACCGGCACGGCGGCCTCCGCCGTCGCGGCCGTTATGCGTCCCCGCAGGTGCGCCGTCTCCGGGAGCACGGGCGGGCGTAGCGCAGTCCACGCCGACCTCACGTCCGGCCTCCCCAGCAGGTCGAGCGCGTCGTGCGTGGCGGCGATCGCGCCACTTACGCGTGGCGAGGCCGAAAGCGTCTCGCGGAGCGCCAAGGCGCCGGCAGCCGATTCGACCTGCACGATTAGGCGCACGCGCTCGCGTACGCCTCGTTCGCCCTCCTTCTCGCCGAGCAACGCGTCGAGCCGTCGCACGTCCTCCGGCGACTCCGCTGCCGCCACGATCGCCGAGAGCCCCGGCTGCACGCACGCCGCCAGGTCCGCCTCCGCCTCGCCGAGGCTTACGCGAACCCACACGCGCCGCCCGGCCCGCTCCGCCGCCGAGACTGCGCTGCGAGTCAACTCACGCGCCGCTTCCCGCCTCGATGGGTGCACCAGTGTCGTCAGGTCCAGGCAGAGCGCGTCGGCGTCGCCCTCCAGCGCCGCCAGCGTCGACGCGGCATCGTCGGCCGCGAGCAGCAATGCAGAGCGCGCGATTGCGGGTGGCGCAAGCGCCGCCGCCGGCTCCGGCACGAAGTCGTAGTCGCCGTTCATGGCCGCCCGCGCGATGGCGGTGATCTGCTGGCCCTCCCGGCGGCCCGCCTCCCGCAGCGGCAGCCGCCGAGGTTTGCCTGCGTCCGAGTCCGTCGAGACCACCAGCGCGAGGTCGCCGAAGATGATGCCAAGCAGTACGGCCGCCGCGCCGAGTCCCGCCGCGGCCAACTGCAATGTCGTGCCGGGGCCCGCCAGCAGGCTCAGTCCGGCGATGAGCAACCCCAGCACGACCGTCGTGATCCGAGGTCGCTGCGCCAGACGGATGCCCGTCACTGAGCCAAACGGGAACTCGCGAAACAGGGGTGCGCCGGAACGCGGGACATAATGAATGAGGCGCAGGTTGGTGACGGCCACGTGCCCGCTCTCGGCGGCCACGCGCTCGTGCGGCAGGAGGTAGTCCGCTAGCGCCAAGGCGGTGCGCTCCCTTCCTGCCCGGATGCGTCCTCGACGGAGGGCGCTGCCGAGCGAGCGGCGATGGCCTCAGCCCGCGCGATGACCGCCTGCGCCTGCCGCACGTTGGCGAGGTCCGCCATCGTCCCGGTTGAAGCCGCGATCGCGCCCCGTCCCTCCGAGACAGCCGCCGCCATCGCCGACAGCACGCGGCCTGCCGCTTCGACCTCCGACGCGCCGGGGCTGAACCCGGCGTTGACCAGCGAGACCACGTCGGCGTCGAAGCAGAGCGCGCCCCGCAGCCCCATGCGCCGGCCCACGGCCGCGTACCCCGCCACCAGCGCACCGGACCCCTTCGCGACGGCCCCGTGCGCCTGCATGTCCAGCGACCGGGCGGCCATCACCAGCGCGCCCCGGTAGTACGACGCGAGGTCCCGCCTCGCAGCGTTGTGCTCCCTCGCCGGCCGCAGCAACGCCTCCTCGTCCAGCGCGAGCGCGACGACACGCGAGCTCGCCGCCGCAATTGCCACGCAATCGACGACCGCCGTCCCCGACGGCAGCACAACCTCCACGTTCACCGCGCCTGCCGCGATGCCACGCGACGCCTCCCAGTCGCCCAGGGCGGCGTCGACGCCGGCAACGTCGTCCGGCGTACCGGCGGTCACCAGCACACCAGAGACAACCCCCGCCGCCATGTCCATCGACGCCAAATCCGCCGCCGCCGCCGCCGCGTCCGTCCACAGCAGGAGCTCCGCGCCGGACCCGGCCAGCGACGCCGTCGCCGCGCCAAGCGCGCGCCGGGCCTCCTCGCGACGGTGGGCCGCCGCCCCTCGCGCCATGTCGAGCACGACGGCGTCGGCCCCCGACGCGGCCGCCCGCGCCAGACCGTCGCCGTCCAGCGGAGAGACCGCAAGCAGCGAGCGCCGCACCAGCGTGTCCCGTATGGCCGTAGCGGTTTCCATAGCAGGCAGCATACCATACCCCGCCGTCGATTCCGCCGTGCGAACCGGCCCGCGCCGAGGCTTCCAGTCGCATCGTGTCCATAGCTTCATTGGCCGTTCAATTACGTGATTCTGGCAATGTCTGCTATGCTGTATTTGTTGCGTGCCCATTTTTGGGCACCAAAAAATGGCCGGGAGCGCCCGCAAATGATCTCCTTTATCGGCGGCACGGGACCGGAGGGCCGGGGACTTGCCCTGCGGTTCGCCATCATCGGCGAGCAGGTCTTCCTCGGGTCACGCGACCCGCAGCGAGGCGTTGCCGCCGCCGCCGACGTGCGAACGCTGCTGCCCCAGAACTACCCCGCCACCACCGTCATGGGCGGCACCAACGAGCAGGCCGCCCGCATGGGGGAGATCGTCTTCATCGCCGTGCCCTACTCCGCCCAGAAGGAGACCCTGACCGAGCTCGAGCCGCACCTGCGCGGCAAGGTCATCGTCAACGTCGTCGCGCCCTTGGCCTTCATCAAGGGTTCGGCGCAGGCCCTCCCCGTGCCCGCCGGGTCCGCCGCCGAGGAAGCCCGCGACCTGCTGCCCGAATCCTCGGTCGTCGGCGCCTTCCACAACCTCAGCGCCATCGATCTGCTCATGCCCCTTCGCGGCCTCGACTGCGACGTCGTGGTCTGCGGCGACGACCCCGACGCCAAGGCCAAGGTCATGGAGCTTGCCCAGTGCATCAAGGGTGTCCGCGCCGTCAACGGCGGCGCCCTCGTCAACTCCCGCTACGTCGAGCACTTCACGTCGCTCCTCATCAACATCAACCGCATCTACAAGGCCCACTCCTCCATCCGCATCACGGGAATCGACAACCCGTCTTCGCAGCTTCCCTGGGTGTAACCGGACGATCTACCCAACAGTCCTCCCGTCTTTGCTGTGCCTGTTGAAGCACGCCCCCTCAGCCCCCACTCGGGTTCCGGTTTTCGCACTGCCCTGAAATTCACTGCCAAACCCCTTGGGCATCCGTAACGAAATTCGTTATACTCTTCTCCAACACATTCGCCGCAATGCATTGAAGGAGGGAAAATGCAGTTTGCCCGGTACTACGCCCACGGCGAGGTCGCTTATGGCGTGGTGGAAGACGGTAAGGTGAAGCAGATCACCACGACGCCCTTCGAGGACTTCGAGGTCACGGACCACACCCACACCCTGGACGAGGTCAAGCTGCTGCCCCCCGTGCAGCCCGGCAAGGTCATCGCCATCGCGCTGAACTACAGCACCCACCTTGGCGAGCGGCCCGCCCCCAAGCGCGTGGAGGGCTTCTACAAGCCCCACAACTGCATCATCGCCGACGGCGAGGACATCGTCCTGCCCCATGGCGCAGGCCGCGTCGACGAGGAGGGCGAGCTCGTCGCCATCATCAGCAAGACGTGCAGCAAGGTCTCGAAGGAAGAGGCCCTCGACTACGTCCTCGGCTACACCATCGGCAACGACGTCAGCGCCCGCGACTGGCAGAACGGGCCCGAGAAGGACATGCAGTGGTGGCGCGCCAAGGGCGCCGACACCTTCGGCCCCCTCGGCCCCTACATCAGCACCGACATCAACCCGTTCGACTTCACCATTCAGGTCACCGTGAATGGCGAGAAGACGCCCAACCACGCCCACGCTGAGGACCTGATCTTCGACATCCCCACCGTCATCAGCGAGATTAGCCGCTACGTCACCCTCGACCCGGGCGACGTCATCTACACCGGCACCCCCGGCCAGACGAGCCAGCTCAACCCCGGCGACGTCGTCGAGGTCGAGATCCCCGGCATCGGGGTGCTCCGAAACCCGGTGGTGGGCGAGTAATCGGCTTTGGGATTGTATAAGCCACATACGGCAAAGAACGATACGGCGGAAGGGGCCTGTCCTGCGGACGGGCCTCTTTCGTTTACCCCGTTGCGGCCCCATGTTCGTTGCCGCGCGAAAAGTCAGCGCAAAGCGTATTCGATGCAAATTGACGGCGAAAAACCCCGTTGCTAAACTCCCCGAAACCATTCGCCGCAGAAAGGAAGTGGCCTATGGGGGCGCCCCGATTCAAGGAGGTACGCCGCAGTTACGGTTTCGACGAAGTAGCTATAGTCCCCGGTCAGGTGACCATCAACCCGGAGCAGGCGGACATGAGCCTCACCCTTGGTGAGCACCGCTTCCCCATCCCCGTTCTCGCATCGGCCATGGACGCCGTCGTCTCCCCGGACTTTGCCATCAAGATGGGCAGGCTCGGAGGCCTCGCCGTCCTCAACCTCGAGGGCCTCTGGACCCGCTACCCTGACGCCGCCGAGAAGCTGGCCGAGGTGGCGGAGACCCCCATCGAGGAAGCCACCACGCTCCTTCAGCGCCTCTACCAGCAGCCCGTGCAGGACGAGCTGGTGGCCCAGCGCGTCGAGGAGATCAAGGCCGGTGACGTCGCCTGCGCCGTCGCCATCACGCCCCAGCGCGCCAAGCGCCTCGCGCCCGTGGCCGTCGAGGCGGGCGCCGACATCATCGTCGTGCAGTCGACGGTGACCACGGCCCGCCACATCTCCAAGAGCTACCGCGGGCTCATCTTCTCGGAGCTCGTCGACCAGATCCGCCGCCCCGTCGTCGTCGGCAACTGCGTCGGCTACGACGTGGCGCTCGAGCTCATGGAGAACGGCATCAGCGGCCTGCTCGTGGGCATCGGCCCCGGCGCCGCCTGCACCAGCCGCGAGGTCGTCGGCATCGGCGTCCCGCAGGTGACCGCGACGATGGACTGCGCCGCCGCCCGCGAGGAGTACCTGCACCGCACCGGCCGTTACGTCGCCGTCATCACCGACGGCGGCATCCGCACCGGCGGCGACTTCTGCAAGTCGATGGTCGCCGGCGCGGACGGGGTCATGCTCGGCACCCCCTTCGCCCAGTCCGTCGAGGCCCCCGGCCGCGGCTACAACTGGGGCATGGCCACCCCGGACCCCGCTTTGCCCCGCGGCACGCGCATCCGCGTCGGCACCAAGGGATCGCTGGAAGAGGTGCTCTTCGGCCCCTCGTCCCGCACGGACGGCACGATGAACCTGACCGGCGCACTCCGGGCCTGCATGGGCATGGTGGGCGCCTTCAACGTCCGGGAGCTGCAGCAGACGGACTTGGTCTACGCGCCTGACATAAAGATGGAAGGCAAGGCTTTCCAGTTGGCCGGCAGCCTGTAGGCAAGGCACGGCGCCGGCCACAAGCATGGCCGGCGCCCGGTTGTGGAGCGGGCTTGCGGCCCGCCGAGAAGATACACAGGAGCAGGACATGGCTAGGTGGGAATACCGCGTGATCGAGCTTGGCGACGAGGTGGAGGACGGCGCGGGCCGTGTCGCCGAGTACGAGGCGATCCTCAATGAGATGGGCGACGACGGCTGGGAGCTCGTCGCCGTCACCGAGACCGAGTACATCGACGAGACAGACCCCGACGAGGCCGGCATCCCCTCCGGCACCACCGTCGCCTACCTCAAGCGGCAGAAGCCGGCCTACTAGCCCGGCGGGTGACCGCTATGCCGACGCCTGAAGCGTCCGGGATGCCCGCGCCGAAGCCTTCCGTGCGTCGGCGGCGGGCGGCGAAGGCGCACCGTATGGGCTTCGTCACCATCCTCGGCCGCCCCAACGCCGGCAAGTCGACGCTGCTGAACGCGCTCCTCAAGGAGAAGCTCGCCATCACGTCGCCCCGGCCGCAGACCACGCGGCAGCAGCTCCTCGGCATCCTCACGCACGACGACTATCAGATCGTCTTCTGGGACACCCCCGGCTACATGCGCCGCACGCGCGACGCCCTCGACCGGCGCATGCTGGGCCATGTGCAGGAGGCCATGCTTGCCGCCGACGTAGCCCTGCTCGTCGCGGAGCCCAGGCCGCCCGGCGACACCGAGAAGTCGCTCCTGAAAGCCCTCGCCGAGGAGGAGACCCCCACCGTCATCGCCGTCAACAAGGTCGACAAGGTCAGCAAGCCGACGCTCCTCCCCGTCATCCAGGCCTACCATGAGCTTGCTCCCGCCGCCGAGATCGTTCCCATCAGCGCCCTCAACGCCGACGGCACAGACCTCCTCGTGCAGCTCCTCGTCGACCGCCTCCCCCAGCGCGGCCCGGAGTACGCCGCCGACGAGCTGACCGACCGCTCCGAGCGCTTCCTCGCCTCCGAGTTGGTCCGTGAGCAGCTCTTCCGCCGCTTCGGTCAGGAGGTTCCCTACGACACCGCCGTCGAGGTCGAGGAGTTCGCCGAGGCCGACGGCGTGGAGCGCACCAAGGACTACCTGCGCGTCGTCGTCTACGTCAACCGCCCTTCGCAGCGGCGCATCCTCATCGGCAAGGGCGGCTCCGCCATGAAGGAGGTCGCCACGGCCGCCCGCCTCCAGATGGAAGACCTCTTCGGACGCCCCATCTTCCTCGAGGTCTGGGTCCAGGTCTGGGGTGAGTGGCGCGACGACCCTGCCTTCTTGGAGGACGTTGGATACTAGTGGCGCGCCGTCCCCGCTCTGAGCCACTCTCGGCCGTTCGCCCTGAGCTTGTCGAAGGGCTCGCCCTCTCCGTTCCAAACTCCCCGCCCTCAACCCGTTGACACACGGGAATGAATGTTCTAATCTAAGCACAAGTGTTCTGGCAGACTATCGCCGACAACAGAAGAGTGGAGAGGCGCAGGCGCCCCCATGGAGGGGATGGGGGCGCCCGCGACGGAACTCCAGGAGCGACCCAAGAAACGGAGAACATCGGTGGCGGGGGAGGGGCCGGACGCACTACGGTGCGCCGGCCCCTTCGATTTGCCCACCGCGCGCCCTCGACGGGTATACTACGCGAGGCCCATCATCTCTCACCTGAAGGGAGCGCTATGACCCAGGCGCCCAACGGCAACGTCACCGGCATCCTCGCCGACTACATGGCCGCGGCCCGCGACCGCGCCCTGCCCGCCGACGTCGACCGCGAGGCCAAGCACCGCCTCCTCGACAGCCTTGCCGCCGTCATCTCCGGCACCACGCTGCTCCCCGGCCGGATGGCGGAGAAGTACGTCCGCACCCTGGGCGGAGTGCCGGAGGCCGTCGTCATGACCACGGACATCGTCACCTCCGCCGCAAACGCCGCCCTGGCCAACGGCATGATGGGCCACGCCGACGAGACCGACGACTTCGATCCGTCCTCCAAGGCCCACCCCGGCTGCAGCGTCGTCCCCGCCGCGTGGGCCATGGCCGAGCGCGAGGGTGCGTCGGGCTCTGAGCTCCTCCGCGCCGTCGCCCTCGGCTACGACGTCGCGTGCCGTATCCTGCTCGCCGTCGACGCCGACAAGCTCCGCGCCGCCCACCACAGCGCCGAGGGCTTCGGCGCGACGCTGGGCGCAACAGGCGCCGCCGCCTCCCTCGCCAAGCTGGACCCTACGCAGATGCGCTACGTCCTCTCCTACGCCGCCCAGCAGGTTTCGGGCCTCTGGGCGTGGGTCGGCGACGAGGAGCACGTCGAGAAGGCTTTTGACTTCGCCGGCATGGGCGCGCGCAACGGCGTCACCGCCGCGACCATGGTGCAGATGGGCTTCTCCGGCGTCCCCAACGTCCTGGACGGCGAGCACAACCTGCTGCAGGCCTTCTCCCAGAATCCGGACCCCAGCCGCATTACGGACGGCCTCGGCGAGACCTTCATGGTCACCGGCACCGCCATCAAGCCCTACGCCGTCGGCTACCCCATCCAGTCGGCCCTCGACGCGCTGTTCACCATCACCTCGGCGCACGGCGTCACGGGCGCGGACGTCGCCGGCGTCGTCGCCAAGCTCCCGACCGACGGAGCGGGCGTCGTCAACAACCGCGCCATGCCGGACGTCAACATCCAGCACTGCATCGCCCTCGCCCTCGTCGACGGCGCGGTCTCCTTCGCCTCCACGCACTCCTACGAGCGCATGGCGGACGCCGAGGTCCTCGCCATGAAGGAGCGCGTGACACTTCAGCCGGAGCCCAGCCTTGTCATGCCGGAGGCCCCGCGCCAGGCCATCATCGAGGTCACCACCACCGACGGCCGCGTCCTGACGCACCACACCAAGTACGCGCCGGGCACGGCCCAGAACCCCCTCGACACCGCCCGCGTCTGCGAGAAGGCCCGCGACCTCATCACCCCCGTCCTGGGCCGGGACGCGACGGAGCAGCTCATCGACCGCGCGCTGCACATCGAGGACGTTGCCAGCATCCGCGACCTCCGCCCGCTGCTGGCGAAGGAGTAAGCGGGTCGCCCCCATCGCACAATGCAAGAGGGGCCGCTCAGCGGCCCCTCTTCGTGTACCCAAGGGATTGCACTGCTCCAGCTACGACCCCGATAGCGTGTCAAACCACTCGCGCCAGTCGTTGGCGCCCTGACCCCCGTAGCCCTTGCGCAGCCTGATGATCCCCGACGCGTCGATGCCCACTGCGCTGGACTGCGCCGAAACGCGGTAGGAGTCCACCGTGATGCTCCTGTCGTTGGCCGCCATTGGGAACGTGATCCCCCGGTTCCGGACATGGCTCTGAATGCGCGACACTGAGTCGCCCGGGTCCGTGCTGATCCCTATGACCAACACATCGTCGCTGTAGGCTGAGTGGAGGCTCTGCAGATGCGGCAACTCCGCATTGCAGATCGGTCACCACGTCGCGAAGAAGTAGACGAGGACAGCCTTTCCTGAGGACGTGACCTCGGAGAGCGTGATCGTCTCGCCGGTAACGGCCGTCACTGTGAAGTCCGGCGCGCGCTGCCCCACGTTGTGCCCGACGGGGATGTTCGGCGTGGCCGTTGGCACGGGCGTCGCGGTTGGCCGCGGCCGGGGCGTGGCCGTGGGTGCGGTCCGAGGCGTCGCCGTCGGCGGGGGAGCGGCGGTTGGCACGGGGGCTACCGTCGGCACGGGCGCTACGACGGGCGCGGGCGCTGTGGTGGGCACGGGGACCGCCGTCGGCGGGACAGCGGGTGGCGTGGTCGGGGCCGGCGCCGCCGTTGGCGCTGTCTCGACGGGCGCGGGCGCCGCGATGACCCCGCTCGTTGCCGTCGTGTCGGAGAGCGACGCAGACGCCGACGGAGCCTCAGGCTCCGCCGCCACCGTCGATGTCGCGGCGAGGGCGTCCAGCCACTCCCGCCACTTGCCCTCGTTCTGCAGCCCGCCGTTCTTGCGCAGGATGATCTCACCCGAGGGGTCAATCCCCACCGCCGCCGATTGCTGCGATATGCGGTACTCCTTGACGGGGTCCGCGCTTACCTGGGCCAGGGGCCAGGAGAAACCGTTCCGCTCTGCCCAGGCGCTGATCCTGTCCTCAGATTCGCCCGGGTCGAAACCCACGCCGATGAGGGCGACGCTGTCCTGGTAGTCGGGGTAGAGCGCTCGCAGATGCCGAAACTCGGCATTGCATGTCGGTCACCACGTCGTGAAGAAATACAAGAGCACCGGGGACCCCGCCGCCGTGACCTCCGACAGCGCGAACGTCTCGCCCGCGATCGTGTCTACCGTGAAGTCCGGCGCCAGGTCGCCAATCGAGTGGCCGACGGCCGGGCCAGGCTCCGGCGCGGGGTCCGTCGTGGTGGCGTCGCCGCCCGCCGACGTCTGCGCGGCGTCGGTAGTCTCTGTCGTTCCGGCGCTGCCGTCCGCCCCGTCGTCCTCGCCGCCGCAGGCGACGGCGCCCAGCAGCGCGAGGGCCGCCGCAAGCGCAAGCAGCGCGGACCACCGGCCCGTGCTCAGTGACCAGGGCCTGCGTCGCATCATCGCCACCTCCATTCGCGCGCTTCTCCCCTCATTATAGGGCAACGCAAGGCGGGCTTGGGCGTTAGCAGGCGGCCCGTTGCGCTGCCGTTCCGGGCCGTTTTCATGCCGCGCCTGGGCGAATTCGCCGGGAACGCCGCTCCCCTGCCCCTCGGAAACTGAGAACGGGTATCAACCCCGCTCACCCAATGACCTCCTCGCTGTATCACCGCTCCCTGGCGCCGCTCAGCGAGCGTCCCACCTGCGCTCGCCCCTTGCAGCCACGGCTCTGACGCGGCCATTCTTGCCGTCGAAAAAAGGGCAGTTTTTCGGAATTGTTGATACATGGTGGGCGTCGAATTTAGACCATGTATCACTATTTTATAGCGGGTTGACAACACTTGTATCAATTCGGTACGTTCTTAGTGTCTCAATACACCGCAAGTGAGAAAAACGGAAAGGGAGGAGCGCATGACCACGCACGACCACAGCCATGAGCATGACGACCATTGTCACGAGCACGCCGGAGAGCACTGCCACAGCCATGATGGCGTCCACTGCCACGAGCACGGCGCCGGCCACTGCCACACCCACGGCGACGCGGCCTGCCAGGCCATCATGGGCCCGGAGGACATGGACGAGCACGGCCACATCCACTGCCACGAGCACGGCGGCGAGCACTGCGCCGCTGAGGATGACCCCCACCACGTCGCCCACGCCGCGTAGAGGACACACGTAACCCGAACGAAACGCGATACGGATGTCCGGTTGAGCTACGGCTTACCGGGCATCCGGTGTTGCACGAAGGGGATCCGTTGTGACGACTGAGCACCGGCACGATCACGAGGGGCACGACCACGGTCACGACCATGACCATGCCCACGACCACGAGCATGACCACGCCCACGACCATGAGGGGCACGACCACGCCCACGACCACGAGCATGACCACGCCCACGACCATGAGGGGCACGACCACGCCCACGACCACGAGCATGACCACGAGCATGACCATGAGCATGACCACGCCCACGATGACCACGCCCACGATGACCACGCCCACGATCACGAGCATGATCATGCCCACGACGACCACGACCATGACCATGCCCACGCTGACCACGACCATGGGCACGGAGGCCACGGCCATCACCACCATGGGCACGGCGGCCATGATCACGCCCACGACCTGCGGGGCGCCAGCAAGAAGAGCCTGATCTTCGCCCTCTGCCTTATTGGCGGATTCATGTTTGTGGAGGTCGTCGGCGGCGTTGTATCGGGAAGCCTCGCCCTGCTGGCCGACGCGGCCCACATGCTGACCGACGCCGCATCCATCGCGCTGGCGCTCTTCGCCATGTGGATCGCCAACCGGCCAGCCGCCGCCGGGTCGACGTTCGGCTTCTACCGGACGGAGGTCCTCGCCGCGCTCGCCAACACCGTGAGCCTCTGGCTCATCGCCGGCTGGATCTTCCTGGAGGCCTACCACCGCTTCTCCGACACGCCGGAGGTCGAGGGTCCGCTGATGTTCAGCGTCGGCGTCATCGGTTTGATCATCAACATCGCGGCTGCGTACGTGCTGCACCGGGCGGCGGGCGAGAGCCTCAACGTCGAGGGTGCATTCCAGCACGTGCTGGCCGACCTGATGGGTTCAGTCGGCGTCATCATCTCGGGCATCCTCATCCTCGCGTTCGAGTGGTACATCGCCGACCCCATCATGAGCGTCCTCATCGGCCTGCTCATCCTCAAAGTCTCCTGGGGCCTCTTCATGCGCGTCTTCAAGGTGCTGCTGGAGGGCACGCCCGAGTCCGTGGACATCTACAACATCTGCAGCGAGATGGAGGACGTCGACGGCGTGACCCTCGTCCACGACGTCCATGCCTGGACCATCACCTCCGGCTACGACGCCTTCACGGCCCACGCCCGACGCAGACCGGCCGGCAGGAGGAGATTCTGAAGCAGCTTAGAAGGATTGTGTACAGACACGGGCTCAACCACGTGACGATTCAGGTCGAGCTCTCAGTCGCTGAATGCACGGAGGAGCGCCACCACGTCGAGCACCTGCAGGCCCGCTTCGCACCGCAGGACTGAGACGGCCACGGGCCCTCGCCACCGGCGTCGCGACTTCAAGAGGCGAAACAAAGAGGACCCGGCGGGAATCCCCGCCGGGTCCTTCTCCTTCCGTCATTCCCGCGAAGGCGGGAATCCAGGCAGCAGTCCCCCTTTTCCCCCACGTTCGTCCTGAGGGAAATCGAAGCCTGTCCTGAGGCTCTCGAAGGGGGCGAACGACGCCGCTACACCGCCGGCACGCCGCCGATGATGGCGCGGTCGAGCTCCGGGTGGTCGACCCACCCTGCCCGGAAGTTCTTGGTCTCCTCGTACCAGTCGCAGCCGATGGGCAGCATGGTGCCGCCGGACCGCACCGCGTACACCTCCGGGTTGTCGACACCGGGCGGGGTCTCCCCCTCCTGCAGCGACCGCGCGGCCCGCAACAGCCGACGCCGCGTCCGGATGATCATCTGGTCGCTGGTGCCCAGCCGCTCCTTCTCGCGGTCGACGATCGGGTCCATGCTGACGGTGACGGCCTGGTCCTCCAGGAAGATGCTCTTCAGCCCCGCGTAGCTCTTGGTCTTCTGCGCCTCACGGTCGATCTGGAAGTCGTTGTCCATGTCCGCCACGCAGACGAACCGGTCGAAGAAGCCCGTGCCGTTGGGGTGGACTTCCGTGGCGCCCGACGCCCACTGGCCCTTCGGCCGCTCCCCGTTCGGCCCGAACAGCGGCGACCTCGTGTTGGACGAGATGGCCAGCGTGTGCGTGTCGTCCATCGGCACCCACGCGCGGAACTTGTCCTCCAGCCCCAGGACGCCGGGCGGCGTCATTGCGTAGAAGGGCATCAGGAAGTTGGCGAACCGCCAGTAGTTCATGCCCTCCATCGCCGGCCGGTACGCGCCGTACATCGTCCCGAAGTCCGTGTCGATGGCCGCGTAGTGGGGCGCCCGGTTCTGCAGGTGCCACCACGCCCAGCTCCCGACGGGCGTGTCCTCGTACTTGGTCAGGCCCAGGTGCAGGTACAGGGTGTGCACCGTGTCGATGTCGCCCTCCAGCGCCTGCATCCAGTTGCACGGGCGCATGTACGCTGACACCACCACGTCCTCCATCATGTTCGACGGCAGCTCCGGCAGCCCGGGCGGGTTGGCCCGGGGCCCCATGTACGTCCACATGATGCCGCCCCGCTCCTGCACCGGGTACGCCTTGATCTTCACCTTGTCCTTGAAGTTGCTCTCCGCCGGCTCCGACGGCATGTCGACGCAGTCGCCGTTGGTGTCGAACTTCCAGCCGTGGTACACGCAGCGAAGCCCGCACTCCTCGTTCCGGCCGAAGAAGAGGCTCGCGCGGCGGTGCGGGCAGTAGTTGTCGACGAGGCCCACCTTGCCGTTCGTGTCGCGGAATGCAACCAGCTCCTCGCACAGGATCATGATGCGGACCGGCGGGCAGTCGGCCTCCGGCAGCTCCTTGGAAAGCCCGAAGGGCATCCAGTACTCCCGCATCAGCTCGCCCATCGGCGTTCCCGGCCCAACTCGAGTGAGCATCTCATTGTCTTCGCGTGTGAGCATCCATCCCCTCCTGCTGGTTTCTGGCTACTCCCCCGCGCGCAGCGCACACGAGGAGATTGTAGCAAGGGTAATGCGATGGGGTGCGCCCGTCAACAAGCGTGAAGCCGTTTGTCCTGAGGGAAATCGAAGGGCGGATAGCCCCGAACCCTATCCCGCCTCCAACCCCCGTATCCGCTCCTCGATGTCCGCCAGGCTGGGGTAGTCCTCGTCAGCCAGCTTGTAGCACCGTTCGAGGTAGAGCTGCGCCAGGTCGCCGCCCGAGCGCGTCGGGTCCTTCGCCGCCCGCAGCAGCGCGTCGATCTGGAAGCGCTCCGGCAGGTAACGCGAGAGCACCCGCACCTCGTCCTCGGCGTCCTGCACCTGACGGGCGTCGCTCCCCTCCACGGCGAATCGCAGCCGGCCCGTCAGCTTGGCGAGCTCCCCCAGCCGGTCGCGCTCGCTCATCAGCTCGAAGAGCACTTCGTTGATGCTGTGCCCGCTGATCGCCTCCGGTTCCGACACAGCCTCGACCGGCGCCGCGTCGCCGATGTGCGCCTGATACCGCTGCGCGTACTCCTGCACCACGTCGTTCACGCGCAGCAGCATGTCCTGCACCTGCCCGGCCGAGAATTCCCCGCCGAAGACCAGGTCGTCGCCGCGCGCCGCCGCCAGCGCCTCCAGCTGCGCCGCCCCGCCCGCCTCCTCCGGCATCGGCGGGAACGCGAACGCCGAGAGCTCCTGCGCGTTCACGTTGGGGAGCTGGTTCGCCAGGAAGGGCGGCATGTACTTCACCAGGTCGATGGCTATGGGCAGCACCACGACGTACGTCGAGTACAGCTTCTCATCGCCGCCGCTCTCGCGGAAGTACAGCAGCGCGTGACCCCGGGGGGCCGACGCATCGCCACGCTCGAACACCAAGTCCATACGTTCCTCGATGGGTGTTTCTGCCGTCATTATAGCCTAGAGCCCCTCCGTTCGCCCTTGCATATTGGGGAAGGGTGAGCGTGGTTCGACAGGCTCACCACGAGCGGCGGTTTGTTCCCGTTCGCCCTGACCCCGTCCTGAGGCTCTCGAAGCCTGTCCTGAGCTCCGTCGAAGGGGAGCCCGTCGAAGCCTGTCCTGAGGTCCTCGAAGGGGCCCCCTGACGCCAACCCCTCGCGCGTACCCCGTCCGCCCCGCTACCCTGCCCGCATGCTGCCGGTCCGGCGCCGCTGCCACCCCTCCTCGCCCGCGCAACCGATTCGAAACTTTTTTCTGCCAAAACGAATCACTCGCGGCTATCTGGCGACACCGGAAATCGTAGGGAAGGGAAACGAATCACCTAATGGCAGAAAGCCCGCAAAAACGAATCCCGAAAGGAGTAGCCCACACCCCTCGCCCCGCTACAATACGCGCATGCTCGACCTCGAACGCCTGGCCGAGGCTCTCGCCGTGCGAGGGCTCACCGTCGCCGTCGGCGAGTCCGCGACGGGCGGCCTCATCGGCTACCTGCTTTCCTCGGCCCCCGGCGCCTCGCGCTACTACCTCGGCGCTGTCACCGCCTACGCCAACGAAGCCAAGTCCGAGGTCCTCGCCGTCCCCGACGACGCCTTTGCCGGCGGCGCCGTCAGCGAGCCCGTCGCCCTCGCGATGGCCCGCGGCGCGCGAGACCTCTTCCACGCCGACGTCGCCCTCGCCGACACCGGCATCGCGGGGCCCGGCGGCGCGACCGAGACCAAGCCCGTCGGCCTCTTCTGCGTCGCAATTGCCGCCGGCAACGGCTACGAGGCCGTCCGCACTCTGCACCTCAACGGCAGCCGCGAGCAGGTCCGCCGCGCCGCCGCCGATGCCGCCCTGGCGCTCCTGCAGGAGTACGTGGACGGCCTGCCGAGTCCCTGACCCCGCCTCTGGAATCCGCTATACTGAACAGGACGGCCGGCACAGGCCGAGCGCCGCCGGTGTGCGGGCGTAGCTCAGCGGTAGAGCCCCTGCCTTCCAAGCAGGTTGTCGTGGGTTCAACTCCCATCGCCCGCTCCACCCCTCCCAAACGTTACCGTCCGTCCCGAGCCCAACCAAAACAGCGCCCCGGGAGCGAAGCACGAATGCCTCGCCCCGGGGCGCCGCCATTCCCTCTGTTTGACTCTAGCCAAGCGTACGCGCGACAGGGGCTGCGCCCTACAGCGGCGGAATCGGCGGGCTCGCCGACGGGTCGCCCGCAACCAACCTCGTGTAGTACTCCCACACGCCGCCAACGCGCGGTGCGCGTCCGCCCGCGGGCATGTACGGCTTGAAGTGCGGCAGCTCATGGGCCGGCGTCCGGTGGATCATCTCGTCGATGAGCTCGTCCTCGATGTACAGGTGGTCCCCGCCGACCGCGGAGTAGGCCCAGTAGTTCATCTTGGCCTGCTCCTCCAGCTGCAGCATGTTCATCACCGACTCTTCGAGCGACGCGCCCACCGTGGTCGCACCGTGCCCGCGGAGCAGGATGGCCTTGCTGTCGCCCAGCAGCCCGGCGACCTCCATGCCCTCCTCGTCCGTCTGCACCGTCTTCACGTGCTCCCACATGGGCAGCTCGTTGCGAACGAGGTGGATGCCCTCTTGGTTCATGGGGCGCAGGCGCTTCCGAAGCGTCGTGGCCAGGATCGTGTAGTGGGGATGGACGTGGACGACCGACTTCACGTTGGGGTACAGCTTGTAGATGCAGGAGTGCATCTTCACCTCCATGCACTGCGTCGTCCCAAGCGGGCCGTCCACCTTGTTCCCCTCGATGTCGCAGACAATCATCTGCTCCGGCGTGACGCTGAAGAGCGCGTCCACCTCATAGCCGCGGCCCTTGACCACGAACTTGTCGGGGTCCGTCGGCAGGCGCAGGCTGGCGTGGCCGAGGGATGCCCGGAACCCGGTGGCCAGCCCCAGCTCCGCCAGCACCCGGTTGGCAATCGCAACGTGGTACTTCACTTCCTCCCATTCGCGCTTCATGGCTCCTCACCTCCAAGATTCGTTTGCGGTCTGCACGGCCCCCTGGTTGGCGGCGGCTAGACGCGGAGACAGGCGGCCCAGTGGTCGGGCGAGATCTCGCGCAGTTGCGGGACGGTGTGCTTGCACTCCTCCACGGCGATGGGGCACCGCGTGTGGAACACGCACCCCGACGGCGGGTTCGCCGGGCTCGGGATGCCGCCCTGCAGGATGATGCGGTCGCGGCCCGACTCGATGTCCGGGTCGGGGATGGGCACGGCCGACAGCAGCGCCGTGGTGTACGGGTGCAGCGGGTTCTCGTAGAGGTTCGTCCACGACGCCACCTCCATGAGCTTGCCGAGGTACATCACGGCGATTCGGTCCGACACGTGCCGCACGATGGCGAGGTCGTGGGCGATCATCAGGTAGGAGAGGCCGAGGTCCTGCTGCAGGTCCTTCAGCAGGTTGATGAGCTGCGCCTGAATCGAGACGTCCAGCGCCGATACCGGCTCGTCGGCGACGATGAACTCCGGCTGCACCGCCAGCGCCCGCGCGACGCCGATGCGCTGCCGCTGTCCGCCGCTGAACTCGTGCGGGTAGCGGTTGGCCATTTCCGGGTTCAGTCCCACCTGCCGAAGCAGGTCGCCGACGCGCATTCGGTACTCGCGCTTGTTTCGCACCAGGCTGTGGATCGTCAACGCCTCGCCGACGATGTCCATCACCTTCATCCGCGGGTTCAGCGAGCTGTAGGGGTCCTGGAAGATGATCTGCATCCTGCGCCGCAGCGCCCGCAGCTCCTCCCGGCCCACCTTTGTTACGTCAGTGCCCTCGAACATGACCTCGCCCGCTGTGGGCTTCTCGAGCTGGAGCACGCACCGTCCGATGGTCGTCTTGCCGGAGCCGCTCTCGCCCACCAGCCCCAGGGTCTCACCGCGCCGGACGAAGAAGCTCACGTCGTCGACGGCCTTGATGTCCCCCACCCGTCGCTGGAGGATGAAGCCGGCATTGATCGGGAAGTACATCTTCAGGTTGCGCACATCGAGGATCAGGTCCTCTGCGTTGGCCGGGTGGCCGTTGCCGGTGGTCTGTGCCGTCATCTCAGTCATCGCTACCGAGCTTCCTTTGCGAGTTGGTGCACGGTCTCGCTGGCCCAGCACGCCGCCAGGTGGCCGTCGGCGACGGGTTCCAGCGGCGGGACCTCCTCCAGGCATCGGTCCATGCGGAACGGGCAGCGCGGATAGTACGCGCAACCCTTGGGCAGCAGGTCCAGGTCGGGCGGGAGCCCCTCGATGGCCTCCAGCCGGTCCCGCCGCGTCACGTCGAGTCGCGGCACGGACCGCAGCAGCCCCAGCGTGTAGGGGTGTCCCGGCTCGTAGTAGATGTCGCGGGCCAGCCCCCGCTCGATAATCTTGCCGGCGTACATAACGTTAACTCGGCGGGCGTACCGCGCCACCACGCCGAGGTTGTGCGTGATCAGGATCACGGCCGTGCCCAGCTCCTGGCAGAGGGTCTGGATCAGCTCGAGGATCTGGGCCTGGATGGTCACGTCCAGCGCCGTCGTGGGCTCGTCGGCGATGAGCAGCCTGGGGTTGCAGCTCAGCGCCATCGCGATCATGACGCGCTGGCGCATGCCGCCGCTGAACTGGTGCGGGTAGCTCTTCAGCCGCTGACGCCCCTCCGGGATGCCCACCATGTCCAGAAGCTCCACCGCCCTGGTCTGCGCCTCGGCCGAGCTCATCCCCAGGTGCAGCTCCAGCGCCTCCGTGAGCTGTCGGCCGATGGTCAGCACCGGGTTCAGCGACGTCATCGGCTCCTGGAAGATCATGGCGATGTCCTTGCCGCGCACCTGCCGCATCTGCTGCTCGGAGAGCTTGACCAGGTCGAGGTCGGAGAAGAGCACCTCGCCGTTGACGATGCGCCCCGGCGGGTCCGGGACGAGCTGCATGATCGAGAGCGCGCTGACGCTCTTTCCGCAGCCGCTCTCACCCACCAGCGCCAGCGTCTCGCCCTCTTCCAGGTCGTAGCTGACGTCGTCCACCGCTCGCACGGTGCTGTCTTCCTGGAAGAAGTAGGTCGAGAGGTTCTTCACTTCCAGAAGGTTCATGCACGCTCATCCAATCTGTCTGTCTCGGACCCCCGGCGCCGCTGCGCCGACACACCAAGTACGCCGCTGGAGCTCTCGGTCATCGAGCCTTACCGGTTCCGCAGCCGCGGGTCCAGCGTGTCCCGCAGCGAGTCTGCAAAGAGGTTAAAGCCCAGCACCGCCAGCGCGATGGCCATTCCGGGCGCCAGCGCCAGCGTCCATGAAACGTCGTACGGGCGCGCCGCCGCCGTCGACAGCATCGAGCCCCAGGACGCCGTGTCGGCGCCCACGCCGGCGCCGAGGAAGCTCAGGGACGCCTCGCCGATGATGGCGCTTCCTATCGACACACTGACGAGCACCAGGTACGGCGAAATCGAGTTCGGCAGCACGTGCAGAAACATGATGCGCGTGCTGGAGGCACCGAGCGACCTCGCCGCCTCGACGTAGACGCGCGCCTTCTCCCGAAGGACCACGGACCGCGTCACGCGCGTAGACGTAGATATGTAGTTGATGGCAAGCGCGATGATCACGTTCGTCACGCTCGGCCCCAGCACGGCGACGATCACCAGCGCCAGCACGATGCCCGGGATGGCGATGTTCGCGTCCACGAGCCGCTGGACCAGCAGGTCGAAAATCCCGCCCACGTACGCGCTGACCAGCCCCAGGAGCAGGCCGGCAGAGACGCCCACGAACACCGCCCAGAACCCCACGGCCAGGGAGACGCGCGCGCCATGGAGCAACCGGCTGAAGATGTCGCGTCCTACAAGGTCGGTCCCCAGGTAGTGCGTGGAGTTCGGCAGTTCGTTGATGTCGCCGGCAAGGTCATTGGGCTCGTGGGTGGAGGCCACGTTCGCCAGTGCCGCCATGGCCAGCAGGATCATGATCAGCACCCACCCGGCGACGCCGACGGGGTTCTTCCGGCACCAGCGGCCTAGTTTTGTTGTCAAGGACGGCTGCTTCCGTAGGACGAGTTCCTCCGCGACCCCTGCAGCTGCGCCACCTTCCATTGCCATGCGCCGGCTTCCTCACCTTCTACGAGTAACGAATTCGTGGATCGATGACCGAATATAACAGGTCAACGACAAGATTGATGACCAACACCATTGCTATATTCAGAAGCACCAGCCCCTGAATGATGGGATAGTCCCTGTTGCCGATTGCTTCCACCATTGCCCGGCCCATGCCCGGCACCTGGAAGATGGTCTCCGTCACCACGACGCCGGTGACCATCACGCCCATGAGGCCGCCGAACTGGGTCAGCACCGGCAGCAGCGCGTTTCTCAGCGCGTGGCGTATGAGGACCAGTTGAAAGCCCAGGCCCTTGGCGCGGGCCGTTCGGACGTAGTCCTCCCGCAGCACCTCCAGCATCTGGCTGCGCGTCATGCGCAGGATGGAAGCGCCCGTCGAGGACGAGACGATGATTGCGGGAAAGATGATGTGCGAGAGGTTCTTGCCCAGGTCCTCGGTAGGACTGCTCCACCTGAGCGCGGGAATCCAGTTGAAATACGCGGCCAATGCAAAGATGACAAGCGTTCCCAGCCAGACGTTTGGGATGCTCAGCCCGGAAATGCTCAATACCCGCAGGACCTGGTCCGTTAACTTGTTGTGCTGGACTGCCGAGATGATGCCGCCGGGCACCGCCCAGATGGCGGTCAACAGCACAATAAGGGCGCCCAGCTCCAGCGTCCGAGGTAACCGCTCGAGAATGATGTCCCTGACCGGGCGGTACTGCCAGATTGACTCGCCAAACTCCAGGCGGACTACGGAGCCCAGCCAGTTGATGTACTGAATGGGCAGGGGCTTGTCCAGTCCGAGCTTGGCCCGGATCTCCGCTTCAGCTTGCTCTTCCGCTTCCTGGCTTATGACGTCGAGATCTGCCAGGATTGCGGAGGCGGGGTCCCCCGGCGCAACCTTCATCAGCGCAAACACGATGAGCGTTGCCAGAATGGCGGTGGGCACCATCAGCAGCACTCTTTTGGCTATGTATTCGCGCATGGACTGTTTCCTCTATCGCCGGACGTTTCATTGGACCCTGCCGGGAGTGAAAAGCCCTGGGCAGCGCACCGCAAAATGGGATGCGCTGCCCCCGGATTTCACGCATCAATCTTGCGCAAACCAATTGGACCGGAGAGCTAGAGCCCCCAAACGGAAATCGGCTGCGGCGCCTCTATGTCGGGACCCTGCCAGCGCCAGTGCTTCGAACTCGCCGCACCGTCGATCTTGATGTCGATCCCGGAGATCATCAGGGACTCGTCGGACGCGAGGAACACGACGGCCGGCACGTAGTCCGTAGGCGTGGGCTGACGGCCCATTGGGGTGAACAGCTGGCGCGCTCCGCCGGTGGCCTGCGCCTGCCGCTCGTTCCACTGGTCCACGATCTCCGGGTTGTCCGGTTGCGTGGCGATGGGCGTGAACCCGTTGACGCGGATGCCATACTGGGCAAGCTCCACCGCGCACGAGCGGATGAAGTTCACGATGCCGCCCTTGCCCGTGCAATAGCCCACGCTGCCCGTGCCCGACCATGCGGCCGTGGACAGCGTGCAAATAATGCTGCCACGGATGCCCCGCTCGATCATCGAGTGGGCCACGTACTTGGTGTTCAGGAAGTTGCCGGAGGTGATGACGCGCACCTGCCGTTCGTAGGCGTCATAGTCGTACACCAGCACGCCCCGTCCGCCCAGGATGGCCGCGTTGTTGACGAGGATGTCGATCTTGCCCCACTCGTCCTCAACCTTCCGGACGTAGGCCTTCACTTCCTCTTCGTTCGTGACGTCGCCGGGGAGCGCCATGGCTTCGCCGCCATCGGCCCGGATGCGTTCCGCGGCCTTCTCCGCCGCCTCCGGGCTCAGGTCGTTGCAGGCAACCTTTGCGCCATGCATGGCCAGCCCGTAGGCGAGACCGCTGCCGATGTTGGGTCCGGTGCCGGTAACAATAGCCACCTTTCCCTCAAGACGAGCCATGACGCCCCCTTTAAGTGTCAGACTTCAATCTGTCTTCTGTTAACTGCCGGCCCACCTGCTAGCGCGTGGGCGAGCGCTCATCCAGCCAGGTCCGCTCGTCGTACTGCGCGAACCACGAGGACACGAACCGGCGCCCATGGACGTAGCTCTGCTCCAGGAACTGCACGCCGCCGAAGTAGACGAAGAACATGGCGTTCTTGCCTTCCCGGAGGTAATTCTCCAGCTCGGTGATGTAGCGGCGCCGGTCTTCCTCGCTGTTGGCGCTGGTGATCTGGGCTGCAAGGCCGTCGATGGTGTCATCCACCAGGCCCGAGTAGTTGCGCTGGCCGGTGCTGGACAGGTACCTGTTCAGCATCGACTCCGGCGCCGGGTACGGGAGTGCGCTCGTGTAGACGGTGGCGTTCCAACCTTCGCCGGACTTCAGCGCTTCGACCGCTGCCAGCGACTCCAACGCCTGGAAATCGGTGTCAAAGCCGATCTCCGCCAGCTGCTGGGTCAGGACCTGGCCGCCCAGGAACGTGCCGGCCGTGGGCCGGTTGCCTCGGGATATGACCGTCAGCTTGATGCCCCTGGGGTCAACGCCGGCTTCCGCGAACAGCTGCGTCGCCATCGGGATCGCCTGCGACTTGTCGGTCATGTAGGACGGGTCCGACTGCTTCAACTCCTCCAGGGACGTTCCGTAGCCGCCCGCAAAGGTGTTGGGCTCAAACCACGTGCCGATGTAGCCCGGAGCTCCCTGCAGCATCTTGCTTGCAAGTTCATCACGGTCAAGCAACAAGTAGATTGCCTGCCGGACACGGACGTCGTCAAAGGGCGGCTTGGTCACGTTGAGCATGACCCAGGCAGGCGAGCCGCCGGGGCCTTCCACCACACGGACCTGGTCGCCAAGCTTGTTCAGGATCTCATCAACGTTGCCGACGCCGGCCGCGGTGGTGACGTCAATGGCCTGCGTCTCGAAGGCTGCCCGGAGCAGCGAGGAGGAGTCGATGATCGTGTAGCGCTTGCCGTCCAGGTACGGCAGCCCGTCCTGCCAGTAGTCCTCGTTCTTCGCCAGCTCAAAACTGACGCCCCGCTCCCACTTGTCATCGACCCACTCGAAGGGCCCCGTGCCGTTGGAGTTGGTTACGAACCACTCCGGGCCGTGCGTGTCGTAGTCCTTCTTGGACACGATGTTGGCCCATGCCGCCGACAGGTTCTGGAGCAAGACAGCGGCAGGCGCGTTGAGGTTCAGCACGACCGTGTAGTCGTCCGGCGCCTCGACGGTCTCTACGAATGGGCCCACGTATGACCTCGCGGGCGCACGGAAATCAATCTCTCCGGCTGCGGACTTAACGTAGTGGTCGTAGGTAGTCTTGACGTCCGCGGAGGTCAGCGGCGTGCCGTCGTGGAACACGACGTCATCACGCAGCTTGAACGTCCACTGCGTGCCGTCGTCGCTCACCGTCCAGCTGTCGGCAATGCCGGGGGCGATCTCCTTCCAGGTCCTGTCGCCACCCTCAAACTTCCAGATGACGAGCCGGTCGTAGACGCCCTGCAACACTCCGCCGGTGCCCGCGGACACGTTGTCGAGGAAGTTCAAGGACCTCGGGTCCTCACCTGCGCTCAACTGCAGGTAGCCGCCGTACTGAGGCACGCCTTCTTCAGGCTCCAGCCCGTACTGCGCTTCGGCAACGGCGGAAGGGAACTCCATCATTGCTTCCGCCGGGGCCGTTTCGGTCATCGCGGCCGCCGTCGTCGGGACGGCTGCCGCCGTCGTCGAGGTGCTCGTGGTGGTCGTCCCCGTGGTGCCGCCGTTGTCATCGTCGTCGCCACCGCAGGCGCCCACCAGGAAAAGGAATGCCAGGAGACACCCCAGGACTATGCCCGCATTCAATGTCCGTCGTTTCATGACTCCGATCCCCCTCCGATTAAGATGTAGGCCGACTCCCAGTCCGGGACGACGGTGACGCCCGGCAGCCGCTGCCAGTGGTTCTCGGCCTCCGGCGCCACCACGACTATGGGCTTCCCCAGCGCCATCGCAATGCCGAACTCGACATGGCGGTGGCCGCTGTCGCCCCGCTCATCACCAAGGAGGACATAAGCGTCGCAACACTCGATGTCCTGCCTCGAGGCTGGCCCGATGCCACCCGGGAGGTCTGTTCCGTCCAGCCACCGGGCGGTCACCTGCACTCCCGCCGCGACGAATCGCTCCCTCGCGGCCTGAAGCTCCGGTCCCCGCATGTGCCTGGCGGATAGGTAGACGCTCCCGTACCTGGGTGGCATGCGCTCTTCCACTGTCAAGGTATCGTGTGAGGGGTCAACCCTCAGGCCGAAGCCTGAGGCAGTCCCGATTCCCCTCTTTATGACGTTGGCACCAAGTCCTTCAACGCGTCCTGCAGGACGTCCATGAGGGGCTTGGCCCTGGGCGCCGTGACGTTGCCGCTCCGAACGTTGAACAGCTCCGGCCGGTGCGGCGCCGCCGGCTCCTTGCCCTCCATCAGGTCGCGGGCTCCCCGGATGAGCTGGTGCCGGATGTGGATGTTGAGCGTGTCCTGGCTGGTCAGCTTCTCACGGGTGCGGTCCATGATGGGGCCGCCCTGGTCCTCGATCTGGCAGATGTCCTGCAGCGGGAAGTTGTTGATCCCCGAGTAGTTGTACGACCGCTGCATCTCCCGGTCGATGAGGTAGTCGTTGTTCTTGTTGGCGATGGGCTTATACGTGCCCGGCAGCTTCTCAGGCACCAACCATGCGTTGTGGGCCTCGCGGAACTCCTCCTTCAGGGGCTCGTACGGGTTCCACCGCACGCGAAGCACCATGCACGTCACGTCGTCGATGGGCACGCGCATGCGCTGGTAGCCGAGCGGGAATTTGCCTTGCCGCGGGCTGTTGTACGCCGGCGAGGGGTCGAAGTTCGGGATGAGGAAGTGGCCGATGCTGATCTGCTGCTCCTCCGCGGACTCGTCGCCCGGCCACACGGTCGCCCAGCTGATGCCGTACTCGGCGTCCACCACGGCGCCGGGCAGCCGCACCTGCCTCAGGAAGTTGCCGTTGTTTAGGCCCATCTGCACGCCCGGCCCCCCCTCGGTGATGTCCCGGAAGCCGTGGGTGAAGAAGCCGTGGCTGGGGTCGTTCTGGCCCTCCATCGACTGCATCCAGTTGCACTCGCAGATGATCTTCCAGTTCTCCCGGTGGCTCTCGGGAATTGCCGCGAAGTCGAAGGGCGGGAATGGCGGCTGCAGCTCCGCCGGGCCCATGTAGGCCCAGATGAACCCGCCCTTGTCGAGGGCCGGGTACGCCTTGAGCTGCACCTTTTCCTTGTAGGTCGCGCCCTCCGGGATGAAGGGAATGTCGACGCATTGCCCGGTGACGTCGTACTTCCAGCCGTGGTAGAGGCACCGGATCCCGCACTCCTCGTTCATGCCGAAGAACAACGGCGAGAACCGGTGGGCGCAGTAGGCGTCGATGAGGCCGATCTTGTTCTCCGTGTCGCGGAACAGGATGAGGTCCTCGTTCAGCACGCGGACGCGCACGGGCGGACAGTCGGGTTCGGGGATCTCCTCCGCCAGCGCGACGGGGACCCAGAAGCGGCGGAAGAACTCGCCCATCGGCGTGCCGGGGCCCGTTCGGATCAACAGTTCATTTTCTTCCTGCGTGAGCATCGTTCCCTTCCTCCTGTCTTGCTTCCGGCCGTCTTCCCCCCCGTAGCCTTTGGCTCTATGAAGAAGGCACCAGATCGTTCAGCGCCTCCTGCAGGACGTCCATGACCGGCTTGTCTTTCGGCGCCGACACGTTGCCGCTCCGAACGTTGAACAGCTCCGGCCGGTGCGGCGCCGCGGGCTCCTTGCCCTCCATCAGGTCTCGTGCCCCTCGAATGAGCTGGTGCCGGATGTGGATGTTGAGGGTGTCCTGGCTGGTCAGCTTCTCCCGCGTGCGGTCCATGATGGGGCCGCCCTGGTCCTCGATCTGGCAGATGTCCTGCAGCGGGAAGTTGTTGATGCCGGAGTAGTTGTAGGTCCGCTGCATCTCCCGGTCGATGAGGTAGTCGTTGGCCTTGTTGGCGATGGGCTTGTACGTGCCGGGGAACTTCTCCGGGATGAGCCACGAGTTGTGCGCCTCCCGAAACTCGTCCTTCAGGGGCTCGTACGGGTTCCACCGCACGCGCAGCACCATGCAGGTGACATCGTCGATGGGCACGCGCATGCGCTGGTAGCCGAGCGGGTACTTGCCCTGGCCGGGGTTGTTGTAGGAGGGCGACGGGTCGAAGTTCGGGATGAGGAAATGGTCGATGCTGACCGTGTGCTCATCCCCCTCCTGGTCAGTGCGCCAGATCGTCGCAAAGCTGATGCCGAAGTCGGTGTCCACCACGGCGGATGGCAGCCGGATCCGGTTGATGACGTTGGCGGCGTTCAGGCCCATCTGGACACCGGGCCCGCCTTCCGCAACGTCCCGGAATCCGTGCGTGAAGTACGCGTGGCTGGGGTCGTTCTGGCCCTCCATCGACTGCAGCCAGTTGCACTCGCAGATGATTTTCCAGTTCTCCCGGTGGCTCTCCGGAATTGCCGCGAAGTCGAAGGGCGGGAAGGGCGGCTGCAGCTCCGCCGGGCCCATGTAGGCCCAGATGAACCCGCCCTTGTCGAGGGCCGGGTACGCCTTGAGCTGCACCTTCTCCTTGTAGGTCGCGCCCTCCGGGATGAAGGGAATGTCGACGCACTGACCGGTCACGTCGTACTTCAACCCGTGATACAGGCACCGGATGCCGCACTCCTCGTTCATGCCGAAGAAGAGCGGCGAGAACCGGTGGGCGCAGTAGGCGTCGATGAGGCCGATCTTGTTCTCGGTGTCCCGGAACAGAATGAGGTCCTCGTTTAGCACGCGGACGCGCACGGGGGGACAGTCGGGCTCGGGGATCTCCTCGGATAGCGCGACGGGGACCCAGAAGCGGCGGAAGAACTCGCCCATGGGCGTCCCCGGGCCTGTTCTGACCAGGAGTTCATTCTCTTCCTGCGTGAGCATCGTTCAACCTTCCCCTCTTGTCCGCTTGGGGCGTCACACCCGGCTCGTCGGCACTACGAAGAAGGCACAAGGTCCTTCAACGCGTCCTGCAGGACCTCCATCGCCGGCTTGTCCTTGGGCGCCTTGACGTTGCCCCGCTTCACCTGGAACAGCTCTGGCCGATGGGGCACCGCGGGCTCCTGCCCCTCCATCAAGTCCCTCGCCCCCTTGATGAGCTGGTGCCGGATGTGGATGTTCAGGGTGTCCTGGCTGGTCAGCTTCTCGCGGGTGCGGTCCATGACGGGGCCGCCCTGGTCCTCGATCTGGCAAATGTCCTGCAGCGGGAAGTTGTTGATGCCCGAGTAGTTGTACGACCGCTGCATCTCCCGGTCGATCAGGTAGTCGTTGTTCTTGTTGGCGACGGGCTTGTAGGTGCCCGGCAGCTTCTCCGGCACCAGCCACGCGTTGTGGGCCTCGCGGAACTCCTCCTTCAGCGGCTCGTAGGGGTTCCACCGCACCCGAAGCACCATGCACGTCACGTCGTCGATGGGCACGCGCATCCGCTGGTAGCCGAGCGGGTACTTGCCCTGCCCGAGGCTGTTGTAGGAAGGCGACGGGTCGAAGTTCGGGATGATGAAGTGGTCGATGCTGTACTGCTGCTCTTCGCTCTCCGCGTCGGGGTTCCAGGCGGTCACGAAGCTGATGCCGAACTCGGTGTCCATCACGGCGGACGGCAACCGCACACGCTGGAGCGCGCTGCCGCTGTTGAGGCCCATCTGCACGCCGGGGCCGCCCTCGGTGATGTCGCGGAAGCCGTGGGTGAAATAGAGGTGGCTGGGGTCGTTCTGGCCCTCCATCGACTGCATCCAGTTGCACTCGCAGATGATCTTCCAGTTCTCCCGGTGGCTCTCCGGGATCTCCGCGAAGTCGAAGGGCGGGAACGGCGGCTGCAGCTCGGCCGGGCCCAGGTACGCCCAGATGAACCCGCCCTTGTCGAGGGCCGGGTACGCCTTGAGTTGCACCTTTTCCTTATAGGTCGCGCCCTCCGGGATGAAGGGAATGTCGACGCACTGTCCCGTGACGTCGTACTTCCAGCCGTGGTAGAGGCACCGGATGCCGCACTCCTCGTTCATGCCGAAGAAGAGCGGCGAGAACCGGTGGGCGCAGTAGGCGTCGATGAGGCCGATCTTGTTCTCCGTGTCGCGGAACAGGATCAGGTCTTCATTCATGACGCGGACGCGCACGGGCGGGCAGTCCGGCTCCGGGATCTCCTCCGCCAGCGCGACGGGAGTCCAGAACCTGCGGAAGAACTCGCCCATCGGCGTTCCGGGGCCCGTCTTCGTCAACAGTTCATTCTCTTCCTGCGTCAGCATATCTTCCTCTCCTCCACCAATGCCGTTGGCCTCACTGCACTCACCGCCGCGCCGTCCTCTGCCTGCCGCTTTGGGTCCGGCGCTTTTCAGGCCTCAATTACACCCCGTGCCAAACCAGAAATATTCAAACATGAGACATTTGTAATTTGAATAATTCCTGTTTTGTTGGCCTAGTGTCCTGCCTTTGTTCTATACCTGAGGCTTATATCATAGCCCGCATCTTATTGTCAACGTAGCGGCCCCGCAATAATTCGGCAATGCACCGCTGCCCGGGCGCCGCCTTGGGCCGCCCTCCCGGCTGCGGTCGAGACGTTCCGCAATTTTCGAGCCCGCCCGCCGCGGCCGCAGCCGTACCGCCGCATGCCAGCCGCCTCGACGGACACGCGCTCCTCCCCGAACGACATCGGTTGTGATACAGTCCGCATCAACTCAGGGGGCGATGCACACAATTCGAAGAGTCTCTGTTGAATTCCGTCGAACTCGCAAGGATGGGGGACTCGAGCGGTGTCAGAAGAGGCGCAAAAGAGCCCCGGCGCTCGCATCATCACCTCTGAGACGGTTCCCATCTATGTCACGTTCTTCGCCTGGGGCCTCGGAACGGGATCTCTCCAGCTTGCCCGCCCCCTCTTCGCCTTCGAGGTCACCGGCAACATCTTCCTCGTCAGCTTTCTCGTCGCCAGCAGCTCCGTCGCCCGCATCATCGCCGGCCCCCTCACGGGCTACCTGACCGACCGCTGGGGCCGCAAGCCCCTCGTCATCGCCGGCGCCGCCATCCGCGGCCTGACGACTCTCGGCCAGTTCTACACCGAAACCTACGTGCCCTTCTTCGTCCTGGAGTTCATCGGCCAGATGGGCGTGTCCATGTGGACGACGAGCACCGGCGTCCTCGTCGGCGACGTCACCACGCCCGAGAACCGCGGCCGCGTCATGGCCGTGCGGACCATGTCCTCGAGGATCGGCTTCGTGGCGGGTCCGGCCATTGCGGGCGCACTGGCTGTGACCCTGGGGTTGAAGTACGTCTTCCTGTTCAGCACCCTCACCAAGATCATCAACCTCGTCGTCATGTTCTGGATTTCCGAGTCCCGGCCGGAAGAGGCGCGGCAGCGCACCCGGGAAAAGACGGCCGGCGCGGGCAAGGCAAACCTGTGGATGTCCGTGTTCCTGACCAAGACGTTCATTGCCCTCGCCGTCGTCACCTTTGGGCTGAGCATGATGCAGATGGGCGTCTTCCAGACCCTCGTCCCGGTCTTCTCGCAGGAGGAGATCGGGCTCAGCGAGCTCGACATCGGCAACCTCGTCAGCTTCGCCAGCATCATCGCGCTGGTAGTCGCCTTCCCCAACGGCGCCATATCCGACCGCTACGGGCGAAAGGTCTCGCTCGTCCCCGGCATGCTGTTCCTCGCCGTCTCGGCCATCCTGCTTGGCTTCAGCGCCGACTACATGTGGATCGTCGCGATGATGGTCATGTACGGCATCGCCGAGGGCATGGTGCAGGGCTCGACCCAGGTCTACGCCGTCGACCTCGCCCCGGTCGAGAGCCGGGGTACCGTCGTGGGCGTCTGGTCCATCTTCATGAGCCTCGGCGGCGTCGTCACGACCCTCATTGTCGGCTGGCTCTACACGGAGTTCGGCCCGATGCTGGCGTTCAACGGCGTCGGGGGTTTCCTCTTCATCAGCGCAATGATGCTCGCCCTGATGGCTAGGGAGACCGCCGGCCGGCGCGCCCTCTCTTCATCCAGCCAGTAGTCGCCGCTCCCTCAGCTTTCCATTCCGTTCGCCCTGAGGTTCTCGAAGGGGGCCTCCCGCACCTCCCGCCCCGCGCACTCTCCGCGCGCAACCCGCTACAATACCCCCCATGACGGACTGGAATTCCGAGGTTTATCTTGCTTTCGGCAACGAGCGCCTGCGCCCGGCCCTCGATCTCCTCGCGCAGGTGCCCGCCGACCGCCCGCAGGTCGTCTACGACCTCGGGTGCGGCCCCGGCACCGCCACCGTCTACCTCAAGCGCCGCTGGCCCGACGCCCGCGTCATCGGCGTCGACGGCTCCCCCGACATGCTCTCCCGCGCCCGCGCCGAGCACGCCGACATCGAGTGGGTCGAGGCGGACCTGAACGCGTGGCAGCCCGACGTCCCCGGCGACGTCGTCTACTCCAACGCCGCCTTCCAGTGGCTCGACGACCACCATGTCCTCTACCCGCGCATCGTGGAGGCGGTGAAGCCCGGCGGCGCCCTCGCCATCCAGGTGCCCAACAACTGGCGGGAGCCCAGCCACGTCGGCATGTCGGATACGGCGCGGAACCCGGCATGGCGCGACCGCGTCGTGCCGCTGCTGCGGGGAGTGCCGGTGTTGACACCGCAGGAGTACTATGACATCGTCCGCCCGCTCGTCAGCTATCTGAACATCTGGGAGACCACCTACCACCAGCAGCTCGAGGGCGACAACCCCATCGTCGCGTGGACGTCCGGCTCGTCGCTGCGCCCGCTCCTCGACCCGCTCACCGACGACGAGCGCGCCGCCTTCGTCGAGGAGTACACCGCCCGCGTCGCCCCCCACTATCCCAAGCAGCCCGACGGCAAGACCATCTTCCCCTTCCGCCGCATCTTCATGATCGCCGTCAGATAACCCCGTGGCCATCAGATAACTCGCGCCGTTCGCCCTGAGGGAAATCGAAGGGTGAACGCTCCCCTCAGTCCTTGTTGATCATGAACTGCGACGCCTTCTCGAAGTAGTCAATCAGCATCGTCGCGTCCTCCCGGTCCACCCCGGACTCCAGCACGCACGCGCTCATGTGCTCGAACCAGGCGTCTCGCTCCGCCTGCCCGATGGCGAAGGGCAAGTGTCGCATCCGCAGCAGCGGCCGCCCCCGCTCCATCGCGTAGTACGGCGGGCCGCCCCACAGCTGCACCAGGAACATGGCGAGATTGTGCTTCCCCGGCTCCAGGTCGTCCGGGTAGAGCGGCCGCAGCACCGGGTCTGCCTCCACCCGCTCGTAGAAGCGCTCCACCAGCGACGTGAAGTACGGGATACCACCGACGCGTGTGTACAGCGTCCCCGTCTGCCGCGGCCCCTGCACGAACCGCTCCTGCTGACCCTCCATTGACGGCTCCCGTTGTCCTGAGAGTAGGTCTCCCCCTCGTTTCACCGGCGGAAGCCGGTGTCCAGGCCCCCCGTTCGCCCTGAGGGAAATCGAAGGGCCTGCTCCGCACTCGATACGGGAACGAACGCCGCCCTAGGGCACCGGTAGCTGGTCGGCGTCCTCCGCCGGCTGCAGGTCGAACGCGTTGTTGATGGCCGAGATGTACTGGTACTGCCCGATGGTCCCCGTCAGCTCCACCAGCCACCGGACGCCCTTCCGCTCCACCAGCGAGTCGAACAGGCCCTGCTCCACCTTGTTGTTTCGAAGCAGCTGTCTGACATAATTGATGATGTCCTGCTCGTCCTGCTCCAGCGCGCCGACGTCCTGCCGGTGCCGCACGACCTCGATCGCCTCCTCGCGCATGCCCTGCCGCCGCCCCGTCGCCACGTGCGACGCCCACTCGTACCGCGCGTCCTTCTCCCGCGACACCGCGATGATGCACAGCTCCCGCTCCACCGGCGTCAGCGTCGACTGCAGCCGGACGTGCGCGCCCGCCTCCATCACCTTCTGCGCCAGCCCCGGGCTGTACAGCAGCACCCCAAACGGCCCCCCGACGCGGTTCAGCGTCTCCACAATCGCGTCAATCTCCGCGTGCTGGTCCTCGCCAACGTCCGTCTTCTCCGTCAGCAGCTTAACTCTCGGCATCATTTCCTCCTCGCAATGTCCTTCGATATTCCTGAATGAAATGTAGTGCTAACCGTTAAAACCAAGCGTTATTGCTGTCTATTCACGTCGCTGTTCCCGTGCGGGCAGGAATCCGTGGATGACGTCGGAAGGACGCTCGCCCTGAGCTTGTCGAAGGGCGAGCGGGTTGGGGGGCTGGGTGGCGCCCGCCCCTACGCCCACTCCGCGTCCGTCGGCGCGACGTTCGTCCCCCGGTGCACCGTCTGCCCCTCGCGCCAATCGGCGGTCGTCTCGCGCATCCGCAGAAAGTGGGGCGCCGACGTGTGCGCCTGGAACGCCGCCTCGTCCGTGTACACCTCGTACAGGTGGATCGTGTTCTCGTCCTCCGAGTCCTGCACCACGTCGAAGCGCAAGCAACCCGGCTCGTCCTCCCGGGCGCCCTTCGCGTTCAGCAGCATCTCCGCCATGTACGCGTCCCGGTGCTCCGGCTTCATCTTGATGGTCACAAACAGGATGTGCATCTCGCTCCTCTCCCGTCGTTCCTGCGAAGGCAGGAACCCTGACAAACCCAACCAATCCCGTTCGCCCTGAGGCTCTTGAAAGGTGGGGCCCCGCGACCTACTTCGCTGCGGCCTTCTTCTCCCGCTTCCGGGGCGTGTACGCCGCCCGCGCCTCCTCGTAGAACGCGATGTACTTCTCCATCGGCGCCAGCGCGATGACGTCTGCCACCAGGTCCAGCGGCAGGTCGTTCAGCTTCTTGAAGCGCACGCAAGACTTCCCCATGTCCAGCTTCTTCCCGCTGGCCTTGTACCGCTCTTCGAACCACCCCATGTCCTCGGTGTGCGAGTACAGGCACATCAGGTAGAGGCCCATGTGGTTCTTCTGGTCGGCCAGCGCGGCGTACATGAGCGGGTGCCCGTTGTACGTCTTCGGGTACGCCGACAGCGGCACGACGTAGCAGATCATGCCGAAGTCCATGATCTCCTCGTACCCCTCCGGCAGGTTCTCCAGCACGACGTCCCGCACCGTGCTCAGGGCTTCGCGTCGCTCCGGCGACAGCTCTTCCATGTACTCCTCGACGGTCGAGGCGGCGCTCTTCACCATGGGTCGCTCCTCAATACAAGAGTTTGGTCTAGCGTACACACCCCCCGCGACGACGGCAACGCCAAATTCGTCATTCCCGCGCAGGCGGGAATCCAGGAACTCCGTGCCCAACGGCCTTTGTGAGACCCACGAACCTCTATCCGTTCGCCCTGAGCCTGTCGAAGGGTTCTCTGGGAGCGCCTCGACGGGGCTCACAGAGACAGGGCGTCCTTGCCAGCCGCTCCCTGCCGCCCGCCGAAGCCCCCCTACGCCGCCCGAACGCACTCCTCCAGCAGCTCCAGCGCCCACCGCGCGAAGGCCCACATGTTGGCCTCGCGGTCCCCGTGGCCCGTCTCCAGCGTCACCGCGCGCTCCACCGGCCCCGACACCGCAAAGCACGCGTGCCCTGCCGCGTCGCCGTAGCGGTTGCCCGTCGGCCCGCTGGCGCCCGTCTCGGCGAGCGCCCACGTCGCGCCCATCTTCTCCCGGAGCGTCGACGCGATGAGCGCCGCGTACGGCTCCGTGCTCGCCCGCATGCCGGCGCGCGCCATGTCGTCCTCGGAGATGCCCAGCAGCGCCAGCCGCGACACGCCCGTGTACGACACGATGCCACCCAGGTAGTACGCCGACGCCCCCGGCACCGCCAGCAGCGCCGCCGAGATCAGCCCTCCGGCCGACGAGTCCGCCACCGCAATCTTCTCACCGCGCTCCTTCAACAGCGCGCCAACGCTCTCGGCAAGTGGACTAAGGTCCGGCATATTGTCCTCCTCAAAATCCTCGTCATACCAGCGAACGCCGGTACCCAGAAACCCCGCGCCCGACGGCCCCCGCGAAACCCGCGCCACTCTCTCCGTTCGCCCTGAGCTTGTCGAAGGGGTCCACTGGAGCCTCTCGATGAGGCTCCAGTGGACAGAGGCCGCGCACAAGCTGCACCCCCGCCACTCGCCATGAGGCTCTTGAAGGGCATGAACGGGGGCGCGATGGGGGCTCGCCCCCTACCGGTCGTCGTTCTCCAGCCCCATCACCAGCGCCAGGTGCTCCACCTGCGCCAGCAGATCGTCCACTGGGTTCAGCACCACCAGGTCCGCCCCCGCGTCGACGATTTCCTGCAGCCCGGCCGCCACGTCGCCGCTCGGCCCCCGCAGGCTCACCCGCTCTCCCAGGTCCGCGTTCATGATGCTGCGCTCCGCCCAGTGCCGCATCCGCGCCGTCGCCTTCTCGACGCTGTCGTCCAGCGCCAGGAACTGCCGCTTGGCGATGGTGAACGTCGACCGGTCGCGCCCCGCTTCGTCCAGCGCCTCCCGCACCAGCGACGCCTGCTCCCGGAACGTCTCTATCGTCGACGAGCTCGCCCCGATCCACCCGTCGGCAATGCGGGCAGCGCGCCGGATCGCGCCCGGGCTCCCTCCGCCGAGGTAGATGGGCATGTGCCCGCGCCCGTTGTCCTGCGCCGGCTTCGGGTCCAGCGTCGCGTTCCGAAGCGGCCAGAACGCTCCGTCGAGCGTCACGTCCTCCTCCGTCCACAGCCGCCGCATGACCTCGAGCCCCTCGTTGAACGCCGCCACCCGCCGCTCCGGCGCCGTCCCCGGCATATTCTCGTTGACGTAATATCCGCCCAGCGACAGCCCCGCGATCAGCCGCCCGCCGGAAAGTTGGTCGAGCGACGCCAGCGACTTCGCCAGCCGCGCCGGGTTGTGCCACGGCAGCGGCATCGTCGCCACGCCGAGGCGGATGTCGTACGTCACGCCCGCCACGAACGAAAGCAGCCCCAGCGGCTCCAGCCACGTCGTCCGCCCCATGAACCGGTCCTGCACCCACAGGCTGTGGTAGCCCAGGTCCTCGGCCCGCTGTGCAAACCGCGAGATCACCGCGGGCTGCACAGGCCCGTCAGGAAACGCCTGCGGCAGGGAAATCCCAATCCTCGCCTCGTTAGCCAGCGCCATAGAGGTCTCCAACAGCAAATTGGGAGCACGCGCAGCCTATCTGCACGATGGCGCACGGTCAACCGCGCAACAGGCCGCGTAGCCCCCTCGTCTTACCGGCGAAAGCCCCGCTACGGGGGCAGCGGACGGTATTCAGAAACCCCGCACCCAACGGCGCTTGTTATTTCGGCTCCCACCTACTCGTCGTTCCCGCGCAGGCGGGAACCCAAGGCGCCCCTGCCCAATGGCTCCCGTGAGACCTGTGGACCTTATCCGTTCGCCCTGAGCACGGTCGAAGGGGTCTCCTGATGCCTCTCGACGAGGCATCAGGAGACAACGGCCCCCGCTACCGCTCAGTACCACCATGCTACAATCACCCCCGACACAAAGGAGGCCACATGCAGACAAGAAGCGGAGTAAAGCTCGGCATCGCCATCCCCCAGGGCTTCGCCGACGGCCAGGTCGACATGCCCCTCGTCCGGCGCTTCGTCGCCCGCGCCGAGGCCCTCGGCTACGATGACCTCTGGGTGGCCGAGCAGATCACCGGCACGATAGCCTCCCTCGAGCCCGTCGGCCTGCTCGCCTACGTCGCTGCCCTCACCGAGCGCGTCCGCATCGGCGCCTCCGTCTTCGTCAGCACCCTCCGTAACCCCGTCCAGTTCGCCAAGGCCATCGGCACCCTCGACCACCTCAGCGAGGGCCGTCTCACCGTCGGCCTCGGCCTCGGCACCAACACCCGCATGTACCCCGCCTACGGCTTGGCCGAGGAGCGCCGCGTCGCCCGCTTCACGGAGGGCGTCCGCATCATGCAGGCCCTCTGGACGCAGGACGCCGCCGACTACGAGGGCAGTTGGGCAACCCTCTCCGGCGTCAGGATGGAGCCGAAGCCCGTCCAGAAGCCCCACCCGCCCCTCTGGTTCGGCGCTCGCGCCCCCGACGCGCTCCGGCGCACCGCCCGCCTCGCCGACGGCTGGATGGGCGCCGGCTCCAGCACCAACGAAGCTTTCATTCGCGAGCTCGGCGAGCTCATGGGCATGCTGGAAGAGGAGGGCCGGGACCCGGCGACGTTCGGCGTCAGCAAGCGCGTCTACCTGGCGATAGACACCGATGAGGCCCGGGGTTGGGCCGGCCTCCGCTCATGGATAGGCGGCTTCTACGGCAATCCGGACCTCGCCGAGCAGTGGAGCATCGTAGGCAGCGCGGACTACATTGCCGAGAAGCTGGCGGAGCTGGTCGAGGCAGGCGCCAACCACCTCCTCCTCAACCCCGTCCACAACTACATGGATCACCTGGAAGTCATAGCGGAAGAGATTGCGCCGAGGATCTAGCGTCCCAACCGTCGTCCGCTGTAGGGGCGACCACAAGGGTCGCCCCTCCCTTTATCGTTTCCGGGAAGGCAGGAACCCAGGGGTGGTGGCGAGGAAGCTCCTTCCCCCGCGAGCGGAGGAAGGTTGGGATGGGGGCCGCCCCGGCTCGTCCTGAGCCCCGTCGAAGGGCTACGCCCCCGCCCGCGCCGGCTCGTGCGCCTTCAGGAACCGCCGGGCGTGCTCCACCACCTCGTCGATGTGCTCCTGCGAGTCCTTCCACGGGTAGATCGTCGTCTCCGCGTTCTGCGCCAGCCCCGCCACCTCCATCGCTACCGCGTACGGGTGCGCCGTCACGTCGTCCGGTGCGATCAACAGCGGCGTCTGCACCGACCGCACGAAGTCGCGCGTCACCGTGAACACGAAGTCCGCCCGGTTCGTGTACATGTTCGTCAGGAAGTCGTGCACCATATCCATGGTCACGTCCGGCCGCTTCTCGCACAGCGGCGGCCCCCAGCCCTTGATGTTGTTCTGGTAGAACAGGTCCGGCGCCTCCGCCCGAAACCCGCTCGGCTGCATCATCGCCGCCGCCACGATGCGGTCCCCGGCCAGCCGCAGCAGGTTGTGGATCATCGGCCCGCCGATGCAGAACCCCATGACGAGGAACTCCCCGATGCCCAGGTGGTCCATCAGCCCCAGCTGGTCGTCCGAGTACGCGTCCCACGGCCGGTCGATCTCCACCGGCCCGCTCGACTGCCCCAGCGGCGCATTCCGAAGGTCCGCGCAGATGACGCGGAAGTCGTCCTTGTAGACCTCCAGCGGGTTGAACGGCCCCAGCGTCTCGAAGGTCGAGATGGTCGAGTTCAGCCCGCCGCCCGGTATCACCATCAGCGGGAACCCGGACCCCACGTCCTCGTAGTAAATGCGAGTGTCGCCCCTCTCGTAGAACGGCATAACGCTCCTCCTCAGCCAATTGCGAGGCTAACCCTACACCCCCCACCCCACCGCGTCCACGACCTCCCATTTCGTCGTTCCCGCGCAGGCGGGAACCCAGGGGCGGGACAGGGAGGGGAGCCCGCTACTCCATCGCGTCCATGAGCATGTGCAGCGTCGCCTGCCTGAACGATGCCGTGCCGAACCCCTCGCAGAAGTTCCACACGACCACGATGCGCTCCGCGTACTCCTGCGGCAGCTCCTCGGCCAGCACCCGAGGCCCATCGTCCTCATGCGCAATCACCCGCCAACCACCCTCGCCCGCTTCCGCGGACACCCTGATGTCCTCCAGCGCCGTGCCTTTCTGCGCCATGCTATTCATCCCTTCCATAGGTCATTCGTCATTCCTGAACCCAGAGGGGCAGTGTGGGGCCGTTCGCCCTGAGGGAAATCGAAGCCTGTCCTGAGGCTCTCGAAGGGGTGAACAGGGGCGCGCCGGTTCCCGCGACCCCCTACGCCCGCACCGCCAGCCCAAACGCCGCCCGCAGCGCGTCGACGATCTCCGCCATCGCCCGCACCGCCAGGTCCACGGAGATCGGCATGCTGTAGAAGTTGTGGCTCGCCCCTGCGTAGTAGCTGAACGTCGCGGCGCCCCCCGCCGTCTGCAGCCGCTTCGCGAACGCCTCAGTCTCCGAGAGCAGCGGGTCATACTCCCCCGCCATCAACAGCGCCGGCGGCAGCCCCGACAGGTCGTCCGAGCACAGCGGCACGGCGTACGGGTTCTCCCGGTCCTCTGCCCGCTGCAGGTACTGGTCCCAGTACCAAATCATCGTCCGCCGTGTCAGGAAGTACCCCTCCGCGTTCCGGATGTACGATTCCGTGTCGAAGTCCAGCCCCAGCATCGGGTTGATGATTGATTGATGCACGATGGGCGGCCCGCCCCGGTCCCGCGCCATCAGCGACACCACCGCCGCCAGGTTGCCCCCCGCGCTCTCGCCGCCGACCGCCAGCCGCGACGCGTCTCCCTTGATCGACGACGCGTTCTCGTACGCCCACTTGGTCGCCGCGAAGCAGTCGTTCGGCGCCGCCGGGAACGGATGCTCCGGCGCCAGCCGGTAGTCGACCGACACGACGACGCACTCCGCGCCCAGGCACAGCCGCCGGCACGCCGCGTCGACGGTCTCCAGCGTCCCGACCACCATCCCGCCGCCGTGTATCCACACGAGCACCGGGAACGGCCCGTCGCCCTCCGGCGAATAGACGCGCACCGGCACCTCCCCGTCGGGCCCCGGCACCGTCAGATTCTGGATCGCCGAGACATCAGGCCCCGGCTGCCGGGGCCGCAGTTTCGCGTTCTCCCGCGCCTGCACCGCCCCCACCTCGTAGTGCGGCGGCAGCCCCAGCGCGGCTATCGTATCGAGGTACCTCTGCACTTGCGGGTCTACCGGCATGTCCCTGCCCCTTTCTCGCGCCAACCGTCACTCCCGCGAAAGCGGGAACCCAGCGTCCGCGCGCCCAATGGCCTCAATGCCCCGGCCATCCGTCGTTCCTGCGGAGGCAGGAACCCCGACGCTTGCGGCCCCCTTTCGTTCGCCCTGACCCCGTCCTGAGCGTGCCGAAGGAGCACCGTCGAAGGGGTCTCTCGGTGCCCCTCGATGGGGCTCCGAGAGACGAAGGGCACGCGCCCCCTACGTGATCCCGAACACCGCCGCCGCGTTGTCCCACAGCACCTTGCGCTTCTGCTCATCCGTCAGCGACCCGTCCGCGACGAAGGCGTCCAGCTCTTTCGGGAACGACGCCAGCGACGGCCACGGGTACTGGCTCCCCCACACCACCGAGTGGTCGCCGACCTCGTGAAGCACGTCCGCCGTTCCCGTCTCCCACGGCTCCATCGCCACGAACCCCTGCCGCTTGATCACGAAGTCCGGCGGCAGGATGTTGGGGCAGTCCAGCCCGAAGGGGATCTCGCCCCAGTGCTCCTCCAGCCGCTCCACCCAGAAGGGCAGCCAGCTCGCCCCCGCGCCCAGGAACCCCACGTTCAGCGCCGGGTACCGCTCCAGCACGTTCTGCGCGAACAGCGACAGCATCGCCACCCACATCTCGTACGTGTTCGACACCGCCTCGTGCGAGAACCGGTCGTCCGCGTACCGGTCCGCGCCCAGCTCCGGCAGCACGCTCCCCGTCGCGCTCGACACGACGAGCGGCACGCCCAGCTCCTCGGCCGCCGCGTACAGCGGGTCGTACGCCCGGTTGTGCAGGTCGCGGTGGACGATGGGATTCGAGCGCAGGAAGCCCGCCACGAACCCCAGGGCCTTCACGCACCGCCGCAGCTCCTCCGCCGACGCCTCGACGCTCTGCAGCGGCAGCAGCGCGATGCCCTTCAGCCGGCGCGCGTCCGCCCGGCAGTAGTCGGCCAGCCAGTCGTTGTACGCCACCGCCATCGCCGACGCCAGCTCCGCGTCGATGTGGTCGCTCCAGATCGCGTACATCCCCGCCGTCGGCAGCAGCAGCCCCACGTCGACGCCCTCGATGTCCATGTCCGCCAGGTTCGACTGCGGGCTGAAGTCCTGCGACACTGCGTCGGCGAAAACGCCCCGGTACGTCGGGTTGCCGATGAAATTCGACGCGTTCCGTGACACCGGCCGCCCGTTGACCACCATCGCCACGCGGCTCGCGTCGACGCGCACCCCCGCCTGCGACCGGTACGGCTCCGCCAGCCGCTTCTCCCACAGGTCCGGCGGCTCGATCACATGCCGCACTGTATCAATAACCTGGAACTGTCCCTTCATGCGTCCTCCGTAGCAAGTTGCAGGGTGAGAACCCCGCCATGCTAGACAGGCCCAGCGGGGAGCGTCAAGGATGAAGTGAGGGGATGAAGGGGTATGCGTAGGGGCGGCTCTCGTGGCCGCCAGATGTCGCTACGTAGGTGGGTCACCCGCAGCGGCCGCCATCACGTGCAACCGGCGTCCAATGGCCCCCAGCGCCGCGTCCATGTGCTCCAGCCTTGACCGGTGTTGCACGTCCAGCACCCGGTCCACCTGCGGCAGGTGCCACCCCAGACGGCGGGCCAACTCCGCCTTGCTTATGCCCTGTTCCCGCATCCCCTGGTACAGCATCACCTTCACTGAGGTCAGCGTCGGAAGCACGGCGCAGGTCTCGCCCTGTGATGGCATGGGGATGTCCTTCCGGTCGTGGATGCGCGCGGCAATCGCCTCTTCCAGCGCGTCGACGGCCCGCGCGATGGCCTCCTCGCGGTCCTCCCCAAAGGTAGTCAACTCAGGGAAATCAGGAGAGGTCACCAGCAGGGTCCCGTCGTCATCTTGCAGCGTTACCGGATAGGCAAACATCAGTCCAACCCCAAGTCTTTCTTGATCTTCGCCACCAGCCCCCGACCCAACTCCTTGCCTCCCCCGTGCATCGGGATCTGGCTGGTGCGGTCTCCAAGCCGGACGGTGAGATGACCGCTGCCGCCCTTGTGGGTCTGGAAGGTGCAGCCCTGTCGTCTCAGCCAGCGCCGAAACTCACGTGCAGTCATTCGTGCAAATGATACACAACGTTTGTGTTGTAGTCAACGTTTGTGTTGTCCTTGTCGGAGGTTCCGACGCCCCCGTTTCACCGGCGAAAGCCGGTGTCCAGGGGCAGGGCCGTTCGCCCTCAACCTGTCTCCCATCCGTTCGCCCTGACCCCGTCCTGAGCGTGCCGAAGGAGCCTGTCGAAGGGCGCGCGACCCCCGCCTCTAGTTCCGGCTGGGCTTCGGCAGGAACGGCACCAGCTTGTCCGCCAGCGACGCCACGTTCCGGGTCTGGATCCACACGTGCCCGTTCCCCCGGAACTTCATCACCAGCCCCTCGCCGCCCGCGATGAGCGACCGGATGCCGCCCACTTTGCCGATCGAGTACTCCACGTCGTCCGTAAACGCCACCAGGTGCCCGGTGTCGACGACCAGCTCCTTCCCCGGCTCCACGGCCACCTGCTTGATCGCCCCGAACGAGTTGACGTACACCGTCCCCTCGCCGCGCTCCGCAAAGGCGCGGATGAAGAACACGCCCTCGCCTCCGAAGAAGCCCCGGAACCCCTGGAAGTTGGCGTCCGTCTCCACGTTCGTGTCGCACGCCAGGAACGAGCTCGACTGGATGAACAGGTTGCGCCCCGGCCCCACGTCGAAATTGAGAATGTCCCCCGGCGTCGAGGGCGCCAGGCTGATCCAGCTGTCGTTCCCTTCCGCCGTGAACGTGTTGATGAAGAACGACTAGCCACCCATCATCCGCTTGAGCCCGCCGAAGAGACCGCCGCCGCCCATCCCCGTCTTCATCTCCATGCCCTGCTGCGCCACCATGGCGCCCGGTTCCGCCTTGATGCTCTCGCCGGCGCTGAACTCCATGGTCAACAGCGTGTAGCTCGGGCTGTACTCGATGGTCGGCTGCATGACTCTCCTCCTTGCGCAACGTCTAGTTTGGGCGTCTCGCCGTGGGGTAGCCGAACGTCTCGACGCTCGGCCCCTGCTTCCACTGTCGCGCACCGGCTCGCGTCCATGCAAGCGGTTCCGTTGACCTCTTGGTGGCCCCCCGCTACCATGACGCCCATTCACCTCCCAAGGAGAGTCGCACCATGAGAATCGTCCGCTTTGCGCCCGCGTCGGACCCCAACGCGACGCCCCGCATCGGCCTGCTCCGCGACGACGGCGTCGTCGACGTGTCCGAGGTCGCCGCCGGCCTCGCCGCCAACACCCCCCAGCAGCAGATGGAGACCCTCATCGACGCCTACGGTAGCCTCCGTGCCCAGCTCGAGGCCGCCCTGGCGAACGGCCCGGCGACACCCCTCGCCGGCGTCCGCCTGCGAGCGCCCCTGCCGCGCCCCAGCAAGATGCTCTGCTGCATCGGCAACTACTGGGAGCACGCCCAGCGGGAGGCCCGGCCCCTCAACATGTTCCTCAAGTCGCCCGACTCTGTCGTCGGCGACGGCGACACCGTCGTCCTGCCCAACAACACCAGCCCCTACATGTTCCAGCATGAGGCGGAGCTCGCCCTCGTCTTCAAGGGCCCGGCCAAGGACGTCAGCCAGGACGATTGGCGCAGCGTCATATTCGGCTACACGGCCATGGTGGACGTCTCTGCCCGCGCGCAGGGCCGCAGCACCTGGCGCTCCGGCAGTTGGATGGGCAAGTCATTCGACACCTTCGGTCCCCTCGGCCCGTGCATCACGACGGCCGACGAGATCACCGAGCCCAACGACCTCTGGGTCAAGTTCTGGAACAACGGCGAACTTCGCCACGACTACAACACCGACGACATGGAGCACCGCGTCCCTGAACTCGTCGAGTTCGCCACCAACATCATGACGATGAACAGCGGCGACATCCTCAGCTGCGGCACCAACCATGAGGGCCTCGGCCCCCTCCAGGATGGCGAGACGGGGGAGATCGAGATCCAGAGCATCGGCCGCATGACCATCCACGTCTCGGACCCGCTCAAGCGGGAGTGGGAGCGCGGCATCTACATGGGCGAGAACTCCACCCACCCCGACGCCGTCCGCGCTCGCGAACAACAGCAAGCCCAGGCGTAGGAGCCCGCGCATGGAAATCACCCAGGAAGCCCTCCGCAAGATGTTCGCCACCATGGTGACCATCCGCAACTTCGAGCTGCGCGCCTTCACAGAGGTCGGCCAGCGCTCCCTGCGCGGCGCCCTCCACCTCTCCGTCGGCCAGGAGGCCGTCCCCACCGGCGTCTGCGCCCACCTCACCGACGCCGACTACCTCGCCTCCACGCACCGCGGCCACGGCCACTGCATCGCCAAGGGCGTCGACGTTCGCGGCATGATGGCCGAGATCCTCCAGCGCGCCACCGGAACCAACAAGGGCAAGGGCGGCTCCATGCACATCGCGGACATGACCAAGGGCATGCTGGGCGCCAACGGCGTCGTCGGCTCCAGCGTCCCACTCGCTGTCGGCGCCGCCATGGCCGCCCGCCAGCGAGGCTCGGACCAGGTCGCCGTCGCCTTCTTCGGCGATGGCGCCATCAACCAGGGCGTCGTGCATGAGAGCATGAACCTCGCCGCCATCTGGAAGCTCCCCGTCATCTTCGTCTGCGAGAACAACCAGTACGCCGAGTCGACGCCCGTCGAGTACGCGACCCCCATTCCCGACCTCGCCGAGCGCGCCCGCGGCTACAACATGCCCGGCGTCGTCGTCGACGGCATGGACGTCTTCGCCGTCTACGACGCCGCCGGCGCCGCCATCGGACGAGCGAGAGCCGGCCTCGGCCCGACGCTCCTCGAGTGCAAGACCTACCGCTACTACGGCCACGCCGCCTTCGACAACCCGAAGAACTACCGCACGACCGAGGAGGAGGACGCCTGGAAGGCCCGCGACGTCATCGCCGGCTTCCGTGAGCGCGCCGTCGCCGAGGGCCTCCTCGACGCCGCCGAGCTCGACGCCCTCGAGGCCGAGGCCGCCCAGCTTATAGAGGACTCCGTCCGCTTCGCCGACGAGTCCCCGGAACCCGACCTGAGCGAGCTCCTCACGGACGTCTACCTCGACACCCCAACCAATGCCCTCGCTCGCACCGCCCACCTCTAACCCCCTCGTCTTCCCGGCGAAAGCCGGGATCCAGAGCAGGGCGGCGGTGGGGCCGTTCGTGCTGAGGGAAATCGAAGCATGAACGGGGGCGCAACAGCGCCCACGCCGCCAACAAGAACGCAGCACACCCAGGAGGCCAACACATGACCCAGACCGCGGACCGCCCCCTCTCCTACCGCGACGCCATCAACGAGGCCCTCCGCCAGGAGATGGAGCGCAACCCGGACATCGTCCTCCTCGGCGAGGACATCGCCGGCGCCGCCGGCCGCCGCGACCAGGGCTTCGTCGACGCCTGGGGTGGCCCCTTCCGCACCACGCAGAACCTCATCCAGCAGTTCGGCGAGGACCGCGTCCGCGACACCCCCATCTCGGAGGCCGCCTTCATCGGCGCGGCCATTGGTGCGGCCGCCGCCGGCATGCGCACCGTCGCCGAGCTCATGTACATGGACTTCGTCGGCGTCTGCTTTGACCAGCTTCTCAACAACGCCGCCAAGATGCGCTACATGTACGGCGGCAACGTCCAGCTCCCCTTCACCATGCTCACCCGCATCGGCGCGGGGGTCGGCTCCGCCGCCCAGCATTCCGAGTCGCTCTACGCCCTCATGGCCCACATCCCCGGCCTCAAGGGCGTCGTCCCCTCCGACGCCTACACCGCGAAGGGCCTCCTCACCGCCGCCATGCGCTCCAATGACCCCGTCATCGTCTTCGAGCACAAGCTTCTCTACGGCCTCCAGTCCCACGTGCCTGAGGAGCCCTACGAGCTCGAGATCGGGAAGGCCCGCACCGTCCGGGAGGGCTCCGACGTTACCCTCGTCGGCATCTCCCGCATGACCCAGGTCTGCCTCGAGGCCGCCGACGCCCTCGCCGCCGACGGCATCGACGCCGAGGTCGTCGACCTCCTCAGCGTCTTCCCCATCGACTACGACCACATCGCCGACTCCGTCCGCAAGACCCACCGCATGGTCGTCGTCGACGAGGACACCCCCACGTGCAGCGTCGCCGCCGACATCGCCGCCACGGTGGGCGAGGAAGCCTTTGACTACCTCGACGCCCCCATCATGCGCGTCCAGGCCCCCCACACCCCCGTCCCCTACGCCCGCAACCTGGAGCTCGCCTACATCCCGGACGCCACCCGAGTAGCCAACACCGTCCGCCAGCAGCTGGGCGCCTAACCCACCGTTTCACCGGCGAAAGCCGGTGTCCAGAAAACCTCGCGTCCAATGGTCTCCGCAACCTCCGCTCCCATCCTAGTCGTTCCCGCGAAGGCGGGAACCCGGAAGGGGTGGCGGGTGAGTCCCTTCCCCCACTCACCGGGGAAGGTTAGGATGGGGGCATCCCTCCGCCAGGAGACTCTTCATGCCGCCCACCGACGACATCATGCACCTCATCGCCCAGGCCCCCTGGCGGGAAGCCGTCACCTACCGCGACACTTGGCCCCACGAGTACGTCGTCATCCAGCGCGACGCCCAGCAAGCGCTCCTCGCCGCCTTCCGGGCCCGCATCCTCCAAGGCGAGGGCGTCGAGTGCCGCTTCTTCCACCAGACCCGCCCCTACCTCTTCCTCGGCGGCTACAAATACTGGGTCATGGACCCCGTGGAGGACATAGACCCCCAAACCTACAACAGCGTCCTCAACAGAGCCCCCCTCTACCGTGACCGCAGGGACTTCATCATCCAACCGGGAGACACCGGCGTGAGAGAGGAGTAACCCCGCCCCGCGTTTTACCGGCGAAAGCCGGTATCCAGAAGGCCGGGCTGTAGGGGCAACCCTCGTGGTCGCCCGCCCTGCCGGTCGGCCAGGGGCGTTCGTCCTTGACCGACCGCACAACACAATGATATAGTTGTGTCTGTGATACCGCCGTTCGACACTGCCGGACTTCTTCCCCCCGGAGTCCATTGGACTGACTGGGATGAGTTGGCAAAGAGATTCGGGAACAACCTGTGGAGACAACGTCTCATGGTCGGCTTCAGGGCCGCTTTGGAAAACCTCAAAAATGCGGGATGCCGGACCGTCTACCTCGACGGGAGCTTCGTGACGGGCAAGGACATCCCAAATGACTACGACGCCTGTTGGGAGGAGGAAGGAGTCGATCCAGCGCTTCTTGACCCTGTGCTTCTCACCTTTGACCCCGGAAGGGCTGCACAAAAGGCAAAGTACCTAGGGGAGATGTTCCCGGCGTCGGTTGACGCGGGTGCGGGCGCCTTGTCTTTCCTTGACTTCTTTCAGACAGACAAGGAAACCGGCAATCGCAAGGGCATTGTCGCAATCGATCTCGGAGGTCTCGAATGATAAAGAACGAGCGGCAGTACCGCATCACTAAAGCGCAAGCGGATAAGTTCTCCTTGGCACTGGAGCGTCTCGCTCAGGGTGGCCATGGCCCCGCGGCCATGCATCCCCGCATCGCGAAGGCCCAGGAGGATGCTCTCCGTAGTCAGCTTGCAGACCTCAGAAGCGAGATTCGCGAGTATGAGTCCCTTGTGGCCGGCGAGTTTCGAGTGGACGACCTCCACGCGATTGCCAATCTGCCGGTTGTGCTCATCAAGGCACGGATTGCGCAGGGTCTGAGCCAAAAGGCCCTCGCGAGGCGTCTCGGCCTGAAGGAACAGCAGATACAGCGGTATGAGGCCACGGACTACGCCTCTGCCAGCTTCAAGCGAATTCGAGAGGTTGTGGGCGCTTTGGGCATAGAGGCGGAGGTTCACCCCTGACGTTTCTCATCACCCTGGCGAAAGCCGGTATCCAGAAGGCCGGGCCAAAGGCGGCCGCTCGTGCTGAGGGAAATCGAAGCCTGTCCTGAGGCTCTCGAAGGGGGTGAACGGAGGCGCGACAGCGCCCACGCTCCCTACCCCTTCAAAAACTCCGAGGTAACCCCCAGCAGCGCGTTCACGTCGTCCTCGTTGTTGTAGTAGTGCACGCTCACCCGCACGCCCCCGACGCCCGACGTGTACCGCTGCGACACGCTGATCCCTGCGTCCAGCAGCCGCTCCAGGCACGCCGAGTCCCGCTCGCGAGACCCCGTGTGGAACGTGATGATCCCCGCCCGGTTCTCCCGCTCGAACGGCGTTTCCAGCCGCACGTCCAGCCGCCGCAGCCCCTCCTGCAGCCGCTCGCCCAGCGACCACACCCGCTCCGCCGCCTGCTCGACGCCGACAGCGTTCGTCACCCGAAGCGCCTCCGACAGGCACACCGCGCCGGGGTAGTTCGCCGTCCCGCCGATCTCGAACCGCTTGGCCGAGTCCGTGAACGCGTAGTCCCGGTCCGGCGTGATCGTGGGTGTCGTGAAGTAGTTGACCCACCCGCCCTCCGGCGGCGTCAGGTTCAGGTAGCCCCAGCTCGCCGGCTGCAGCTCGTCGAGCGCCCTGTCCGACAGCGCCGCGAATCCCGTCCCCATCGGCGCGTTCAGCCACTTGTGCCCGCCCGCCAGCAGAAAGTCGACGCCCGCCGTCGGCACCGGCAGCGCCCCCGCCTGCTGCACCGCGTCGACGATCAGCCACACGCCCCGCGACCGGCACGCCTCCGCCACCGCCTCCAGGTCCACCCGGTAGCCGTTGCACCACTGCGTCGAGCTCAGCACGACGGCCCGCGTCCGCTCGTTGATCGCCCCCGCGTACGCCGACGCCGGCACCACGCCCGCCTCATGCTCCAGGAACACCGGCCGCACCCCGTGCGACTTCGCAAGCTGCACGAAGGGGATGGCCACCTGCAGGAACTCCAGGTTGCACATCACCACCTCGTCGCCCTCGCGCCACGGGATGCTCTGCGCCGCGATGTTCAGCCCGTGCGTCGTGCTCTCCACGAGCGCCACGTTCCGCGCGTCGACGCCGAGCAGTCGAGCGACCTCCCCGGTCGCCTCCTCGCGCGTCCCGTCCATCCACAGGTGGTGCTCCGACGCGTTCCTGTGCGACGGCCGCGTCAGCTCCGCCGCGAACCGCCCCACCGCCTCCTCCGCCGACGCCGGCGTCAGCGACACGCAAGCCGCGTCCAGAAACGTCCGGTCCGCCAGCCCCGGAAACCGCGCCCGCACCTCATTCCAGTCCATAGCCCGCTCCTCACGACTAATGTCCGCCCCGCGAGCATAGCACAGCCCCACCCGTTTCACCGGCAAAAGCCGGTGTCCAGCAACCCCGCGCCCTACGGTTCCCCACCATGCCACCCATCCCTGCCGTTCGCCCTGAGCTCCGTCGAAGGGGTCGCTGTGGGGCCCTCGACGGGCCTCACAGCGACGGTCGCCCACACAGCAGGGAACTCCCGCCACCCCGCACCCACCCCCATCGTCGTTCCCGCGCAGGCGGGAACCTGGGGATGGAGAGGGGAAAAACCAATGGACACCGCCCGCTCCCTCCCGTATCGTTCCCCCATGAACCTCGAAGAGTTCATCATCGCCGTCGTCCGCATCGGCGGCGCCCTGCTCGTCCTGCGGTGGGCCTTCGCCGGCTCCATCGCCGCCATCCTCATCGACTTCTCAGACCTCTTCATGATGAACCTGCTCGACCTCGGCGGCGTCCGCAACTACCAGGCCCTCGACAAGTGGCTCGACCTCGCGTACATGCTCACCTTCCTCTGGGTCGCGATGCGATGGAGCGGCCCGCCCCGCATCATCGCCGCCGGCCTCTTCGCCTACCGCATCGTCGGCGTCATCACCTTCGAAGTCGTCTCAGACCGCTTCGTCCTCCTCTTCTTCCCCAACGTCTTCGAGTTCTGGTTCGTCTTCGTCGCCGGCATGCGCCACTACAAGGCCGAGTACGAGCTCACCTGGAAGCGGAGCCTCCTCTGGCTCATCCCCCTGACCGCCCTGAAGGAGTTCCAGGAATACGCCCTCCACGGCGGCAAATGGCTCGACAACTACCGCGCAACGGACGTAGTAGTAGCCTGGTGGGACTGGATAGTCGGCCTCAAGTGGCTGGGGAGGTAGCGCATCACCTGTCGTTCCTGCGGAAGCAGGAACCCCGACGAACCGAAATCCGCCGTTCGCCCTGAGCCTGTCGAAGGGCGCCCCCTACCCCCGCCGGCGCCGCGCGTACGCCACCGACGCCGCAACCACCAGCGCCGCCACCGCGACGGCCGCAATCAACCCGGCCCCCGCGCCTGCATCCCCCGGCGACGCTCCGTTCGACTCCTCCCCCGGCGCGTACCCTCGCCCCAGCGCGCTGAGGTCCTCTCCCGCCTGCGCCAGCGGCCCGGTCCGGCTGCAGATGCTGGCCGACAGGTCGTCGCCCGCGGCGCTCCCGGACGCGTACACGACGTACGACACGTCCACCTCGAAGGGGTACCCGCACGCCCCGCCCGTGGGTTGCGTGACCACCTCCATGTCCCTCGCGACGTCGCCCTTCCACACCGTGCTCACCTCGAACCCAATCGTCGAGTGGTCCCACGGCGAGACCGCCCCGCCGTCCGGGTCAAAGGTGTGCTCGATCGACACGACCTTCCCCGCAAACACGGCATGGAATTTCGCCATCTCCTCCAGCGGCCTCCCCGGCTCCACACACTTGCAAGCGAGAACGTCTGCCGGATTGGCGAGAAAGAGCAGCAAGCTCACCAGGAGCGCGAGGACTCCCGCGCCCAAGAACCGGGCCTCGGATGACATAAACAAACCTCCGTCTGCGCCCTGAAGCGCGCCGGACCGCATGGTATCGCCCACTCCCGCGCAGGCACAAACCCGGACGGCCGCAACTACTGCCCCTCCTCCGCGAGCGAGGAACGGGTAAAGCCCGCCCCGTACCCGTTACGGTGGCGCCCTCCCCCAACCATTCGCGCCGCCCCCGTACTCGTCGTCGCGGTCGAGCTCGCCGCCGCCGTTCCCGCCGTCACCCTCGACTCGTCCTGGCTCTGGAGAACGAGCCGGTCGAAGCCCGTCCCCAACGTGGTCGAGAGCGGCGCCGTCCCCATGCTCGGGGCTTTCGCCGTCGCCCTCAAAGCCGTTCTCACCCTGCTCGCCCTGAACTCGATAGAAGTCGCCGCCGGCGCCGCCGCCCTCGTACCCGCCGCCGTCCGCGAGCGCGTCGTACTGGTACGGGCCGAACTCGCTGCCCTGGCCGTGGCCGATCGGCGGGAAACCGCCCGCGATACGGTCCTGGTCGAACTGCGGGTCATCGTACCTGTCCGGCCCGTATCCGTAGTGGATGAGCGTGGATCCGCCGCTGTCTCGGTTGTCCTCGTAGTCTTCGTCCTCCTCCTGAAAATACTCATCCTCAAACCCCATCGCTCTGCCCACGCTGGTCAGAACGTTCGCCAGGTTGTCTGCGAGTTTCTCCTTCTCTTCTTGCGGCGCATACATCTTGTACTGCAGCGCTTCCGCCCGCGTCACCACGCTCAACGCCAGCGCCAATTCGCGCAGGTCGAACCACGGGTCCGACAGCATCTGCGAGAACTTCACCCGGAACACGGCCAGCTCGTCGCCGACGCCCCGCATCTTGCGCGCCTGCAGGAACATCCGCCGCTCTTGCGCCGTAAGCTGCGTCGAGTACAGCCCGTGTTTCAGGCCGTTCCTGTTGCCCGGCTGACCGCCCGGCAGGCGCTTCCGGCGCCTTGGTGTGGGTTGGTTGGATATTGTGTGTTCGTTCATGCCCACAGGCTAGGAGCCCGTGCGCCAGACCCGCAATTCTTTCGTGTCAGGGTCAATATCCGCGCCCTGACACCGGCGCCGAGCGCACACCCACCCGGCCCCGCTACCCTCTCCGCATGAGCGCGGCCAACCATACCCGGCATGCCGAGCGTAGTCCGGCTCTGCATCCCTTGGACGAACGAACGCCGAGCTTGGAAGGCGATTCGGATCCGAAAACTCGAATCGTATCTGTAGAGGCCGATTTTGTAGGAGAGTCGAGTTTGAAAAAATTCTTCGCGCACAACGCTGTCCCGGAGGGATGCCCCGCGTCCACCGACGCCTCGCGCCCCCCGTTTCTCCGGCAAAAGCCGGAGTCCATGGCCCCGTTCCCCCTGACTCCGCCCTGAGCTTGACGAAGGAGCCTGTCGCAGCTCCGCTACAGCGCCCGCCGGTGCGAGAACCGCGTCTCCGCAGACGTCATGAACTCCAGCACCACCGCCTGCCCCTGCTCCTCCGTCACCCGGCGCGCCCGCTGGAACGCCGGTCCCACGTCCTCCGGGTCGCTCACGCGCTCCGCGTGCGCCCCCAGCGCCCGGCCGATGTCCGCGTACGCCCCGCCCAGGTCCCGCGCCTTGTACCGCTCGTGCGACGAGATCATGTTCCGGTTCTCGATGGCCATCGTCCCGTTGTTGAACACCACCGTGATGATCGGAGCCTCCGCCCGCACCGCCGTCTCGATGTCCAGCCCCGTCATCCCGAACGCCGCGTCGCCCATGACGTTGATGCACACCTTGTCCGGCTCCGCCAGCTTCGCTCCGATGGTCAGCCCCAGCCCCGTGCCCAGCCCGTGCGACTTGCCCCAGCCGAGGTAGCTCCGTGGCGTGGGCGCGATGTAGAACGGCAGCATCTGGTCCCGCGGGCTCCCGGAGTCGTGCGTCACGATCGCCTCCGACGGCGGGATCGCCCGCTGCATCTCGTGGATCACCCGGTACGGGTTGATGGGCGTCTCCCCCGACGTCAGCACCGGCGACCACTCCCCCAACCATGCGTCCCGCTGCGCCGCCAGGTCCGCCGCCACGTTGTTGTCCACCGCCGCCGAGGTCCCCCGCACCTCCGCCACCGCCTCGGCGAACTGCGCCAGCGTCAGCTTGGCGTCCCCCAGGATCGGGTACGCGGCCGGGTAGCTCTTGTTGATGTCCGCCTCGTCATTGACGGCGTGGATGACCGTCTTCCCCGGCGGCACCGTGATCGACATCGGGTGCCGCGTCAGGCTCGCACCGACAGCGAACACCACGTCCGCGTCCGCCATCGCCCGGTAGCCGAGAGGTGACATAACCGTCGCCACCGTCCCTGCCGAGAGCGGGTGGTCCTCCGGGAACGCGCTCTTGCCCAGCATCGTCGTCACCACGGGCGCCTGCAGCAGCTCCGCCAGCGCGACGAGCTCGTCCGACGCTTCCGCGTACATCACGCCCTGCCCGGCGAAGATCACCGGCCGCTCCGCCTCGACGAGTGCCCGCGCCGCCGCCAGCACGTCCCGCGGGTCCGCCGCCGACCGCGTCGCGACGACGGGCTCGTACCCGTCCGCCGCGTCCCCGATGTCCGTGTCCAGGATGTCCGCCGCAAACTCGACCATCACCGGCCCCGGCTTTCCGTGCCGCACCCGGCTGAACGCCCGCCGCATGACCTCCGAAAGACGGTGCGGGTGGTCCAGCCGCTCCACCCACTTGGTCACAGCGCCGTAGCTCTCCTCCGAGCTGAAGATCGGCGGCACCCCCGCGATGGCGCTCGCCTGCCCCAGCGGGATCAGCAGCATCGGCGTCGAGTCCGAGTACGCCGTCGCCACCCCCGCGAAGGCGTTCTCCGCCCCCGGCCCGTACTGCATCGCGAACACCGCCGGCCGCCGCCCGTTCGTCACCCGCGCAAACCCGTCGGCAATCCCGACGCCCACGCGCTCCTGCCGGCAGATCACCGGCCGCATCCCCACGGACGCCGCCGCGTCGATCACAGACGTAGTAGGAAAGCAGCTAAGAAACTCCACCTTCTCCCGCTGCAAAATCTCAATAATCGCATCAACAGTCTTCATAGCAGCCTCCAGGTGCAATGTCGCGCAGTGGCGGGGGCATTGTAGCGCACGCGAGTGCCGGGTGGGTGTCCGTTCGCCCCTTGTTCGTCGTTCCCGCGAAGGCGGGAACCCAGAGGGGCGGGGAGTCCCTTCCCCCCTTTGTGGGGGAAGGTTAGGATGGGGGGAGTCCCCCCGCATGGTATAATGCCGGTAACCCGGCGCGGGTGTCGCGAGTCCCTGAATGTGAAGAGGAAAGGCCCATGAAATCACTCGATAGAATTACGATTGACCCCGCCGTCATGGGCGGGAAGGCGTGCATTCGGGGAATGCGGGTAACGGCCGGGATGGTGGTGGGCTTGTTGGCGGAAGGCCGTTCGCCCGCTGAGATACTGCAAGCCTACCCGTACCTTGAGCGAGAGGACATTGAACAGTCCCTTGCATATGCCGCCTGGAGGCTGGAGGAGCACGAGGCGTCTCTATCCACACCATGAGGCCGGGAATCCTTGTCGACATGAACCTCTCACCTCAATGGGTGTCCGCGCTGCACAGGCATGGATGGCAGGCGGTGCACTGGTCTGATATTGGCGACCCAAAGGCCGATGACCGGGAGATCATGGACTGGGCGGCGGCGCGCCAATACGTAGTTTTCACCCACGATCTTGACTTCGGCGCCATGCTGGCGCTTACACATGACACTGGCCCAAGCGTGCTTCAGGTCCGCGTTGGGAACGTCTTGCCCGACTACTTGGAGAGCGTCGTCATCGCCGCGCTCAGCCAGCATGAGGCCGACCTTGTCTCCGGATCCCTCGTCGTGGTTGAACCAAACCGAAGCCGGGTCCGTGTCTTGCCAATATAAGCCTCGCTCCGTTTTACCGGCGAAAGCCCCGCTGCAGAGGCAGCGGACGGTATCCAGGAACCCCGCGCCCAACACCCTGAGCGTCCCCGACCACCTCCCCCGTTCGCCCTGAGCCCGTCGAAGGGCGCGCCGCTAGCCACTCCTGCCATCCCCACATTGACGCCCCCCGCCGCCCCCAGCTACATTGAGCCATCCCGCACTGTCCCCAAGAGGTGAACGGCGATGGCTGACTACTCCTACGACGTGGCCGTGGTCGGCGGCGGCATCCTCGGCGTCGCCACCGCCATGGAGCTGACCCACCGGCGCCCCGGCCTGAAGGTCGGCGTCCTGGAGAAGGAGGAGCGGCTCGCCGTCCACCAGACCGGCCACAACAGCGGCGTCATTCACTCCGGCATCTACTACAAACCCGGCTCCCTCAAGGCCCAGAACTGCGTCGCCGGCGCGAAGGCCCTCATGGAGTTCTGCGACGAGGCCGGCGTCGCCTACGACCTCTGCGGCAAGGTCATCGTCGCCACCCGCGAGGACGAGCTCAGCCGCCTCGACGACCTCTACGAGCGCGGCGTCGCCAACGGCGTCTCCGGCCTCGAGATGATCGGCCCCGAGCGCCTCCGCGAGATCGAGCCCCACTCCGCCGGCATCCGCGCCCTCTGGTCGCCCAACACCGGCATCATCGACTACACGGAGGTCACCGAGGCTTACGCCCGCCGCTTCCAGGAGAACGGCGGCGACGTCCTCACTGGCGCGAGGGTCGAAGGCGTCGCCCAGGACACCGACGGCGCCATCACCGTCGAGACCACCCGCGGCGACGTGTCCGCCCGCTACCTCGTCAACTGCGCCGGCCTCTACGCCCACGAGGTCGCCCACATGATGGGCGCCCCCTACGACCTGCGCATCATCCCCTTCCGCGGCGAGTACTACACCCTCTCGGACGAGGGCGCCGCGCTCGTCCGAGGCCTCATCTACCCCGTGCCGGACCCCCGCTTCCCCTTCCTCGGCGTCCACTTCACCAAGGGCATTCACGGCGGCGTCGAGGCCGGGCCCAACGCCGTCCTCGCCTTCGCACAGGAGGGCTACACCAAGTTCAAGGTCAACATCGGTGAGACCCTCGCGACGCTGAGATTCCCCGGCTTCTGGAGCATGGCGGGCCGCTACTGGAAGACGGCCTTCCAGGAGTACCACCGCTCCTTCAGCAAGGGCGCCTTCACTCGCTCCCTCCAGCGCCTCGTTCCCGAGATCGAGTCCCGCCACCTCGCCGAGGGCGGCGCCGGCGTCCGCGCCCAGGCCGTCGAGCGCACCGGCGCCCTCGTCGACGACTTCCGCATCACCCGCACCGGCAACGCCATCCACGTCCGCAACGCCCCCTCGCCCGGCGCGACGGCGTCGCTGAGCATCAGCAAGGGCATAGTGGACATGGCCGAAGAAGCGTTCGAGTTGGGGTCATAGTGCCCTCCGTTCGCCCTGAGCTTGTCGAAGGGTTGCCATGAGCGACAGTTGGTTGAAAACACTCCCCGCCATCCTCGCCGGCATCCTTGTCGCCCACGTCGTCTTCTTCCTCGCGGGCTTTGCCGCCGAGTGGCTCTTCCCCACGCCGCCCGAGCTCCTCGACCCGGAGAAGCCCGAGGAGACCGCCGCCCGCGTCGACGGCGCGAATGCGGTCGGGCTCGCGATGATCGTCCTCGGCAGCGCCTTGGGCGGACTCGCGGGCGGCGCCGTGACAGGCAGGGCCGCTGGCCGCGACGCTATCGTCGCCGCCATCGTGCTGGGCGCGTTGCTCTCGCTGTGGGGCGTCTACTCCTTCTACGTCTTCTACCCAGCGCGCCTCTGGTTTCCCATCGGCCTCTTCCTGTGCTTTCCGCTGTTCTCCGTCCTCGGCGGCCTCGCCACCACCCGCCGCCGCACGGAACTGACGGCATAACCCCGATCCGGTTCACCGGCGGAAGCCCCGCTGCGGAGGCAGCGGACGGTATCCAGAAACCCCTCCCCAACGGCCTCCGCCCTCCTTGCCATCGTTCGCCCTGACCCCGTCCTGAGGCTCTCGGAGGAGCCTGTCGAAGGGCCGCCCCTGCCCAACTACCCTTGACACTGGCTACCCCGTAAGGTGTAGCTTGTCCCAAGTATCAAGACATAGTGGGAGGCGACGGATGCTCAGCCGTGAAGAGAATGACATGCTCACCCAGACCGGCCCCGGCACGCCCATGGGCGAGCTCTTCCGAAGGTTCTGGATACCCGCATGTCTCTCCGAGGAAATCCCCTCGGCCGATTGCCCGCCGGTGCGCGTAAAGCTGCTGAGCGAGACCCTCATCGCCTTCCGCGACTCCAACGGCACCCCCGCCCTCGTCGACGCCTACTGCCCCCATCGAGGCGCGCCCCTCTTCTTTGGCCGCAATGAGGAGTGCGGCATCCGGTGCGTCTATCACGGCTGGAAGTTCGACGTGACCGGCAAGTGCGTCGACCTCCCCAACTCGCCGGAGGGCGAGACCTACAAGGACAAAGTGGAGGTCAAAGCCTACCCCTGCTTCGACGCCGCCGGCATGGTCTGGGCCTACCTCGGGCCGAAGGACCGCACGCCGCCGAGGCCCGGCTTCGACTGGATGAGCCTGCCCAACGACCGCACCTACGTCCGCAAGTACCACCTCCGCTGCAACTACTTCCAGGCGCTCGAGGGCGACTACGACCCCAGCCACGGCGCCTTCCTGCACATGACGCGCGACCTGACGACGCCCTCGGCCATCCAGGACGCGTCGCCCGTGCTCGGCTCGTTGCTGACCGACAACAGCTTCCTCAAGATCAAGTTCCTGTCCTTTGAGGAGACCGACTACGGCATGCTGCACGTCTCCGCCATGCCGGCAGCCGATGGCACGCAGACTGTGTCCGTGCACACCTTCTACTTCCCGTGCTTCAGCTCTGCTGGCCTGGCCGGCCCCGGGGTCTACTCGAGCAACATGCGCATCCCCATCGACGACGATAGCTGCTACATGTACCGCTTCCGCTGGAGCCACGAGCCCTTCACCGAGCATCAACGCCATCAGGACCGCTACGGCGGGTTCACGTTCCCGGAACAGATTCCCGGCACCTTCATGGCCGTCGAAAACAAGGACAATGACTACCTCGTCGACCGCATCCTCCAGAAGAACTACTCCTACACCGGCATCAAGTCCTTCCCCATCCAGGACCTCGCCCTCGTCGAGGACCAGTGGGGCAGCCGCGCCGACCGCTCCCTCGAGCACCTCGTCACCGCCGACGAGCAGCTGATGCGCGTGCGCCGCCGTCTGCTGAAGGCCGCCCGCGAGCTCCAGGAAGGCCAGGAGCCCGCGGGGCCCCACAACCCCGAGGGGTTCCGAACGCACACGGCCCGCACCAAAATGCCGGCGGACCTCCCGGCGGCGGAGGTCATCGACCGAATCAAGGAGCTCACCGTCGGCCCAACCGACGCGCCCAGGATTCACGCCGCGTAAGGGGAGGCCGTTCGCCCTGAGGGAAATCGAAGCCTGTCCTGAGGCCCTCGAAGGGGGCGAACGCAGGTCGGCCTTGCGGCGGACACCCCGTTCGGTATAGCTTGTGCCATACACAGAGACACAGAAGGAGGCAACGGATGCTCAGCCAGCACGAGAATGACATGCTCACCCAGACCGGCCCCGGCACGCCCATGGGCGAGCTTTTCCGCCGGTTCTGGATTCCAGCCTGCCTGTCGTCCGAAATCCCCTCGGCCGACTGCCCACCCGTGCGCGTGAAGCTGCTCAGTGAGACCCTCATCGCCTTCCGCGACTCCAACGGCACCCCCGCCCTCGTCGACGCCTACTGCCCCCACAGGGGCGCGCCCCTCTTCTTCGGCCGGAACGAGGAGTGCGGCATCCGGTGCGTCTACCACGGCTGGAAGTTCGACGTCACCGGCAAGTGCGTCGACCTGCCCAACTCGCCGGAGGGCGAGACCTACAAGGACAAGGTGGAGGTCAAGGCCTACCCCTGCTTCGACGCCGCCGGCATGGTCTGGGCCTACCTCGGCCCCAAGGACCGCACGCCGCCGAGGCCCGGCTTCGACTGGATGAGCCTGCCCGAGGACCAGACCTACGTCCGCAAGTACCACCTCCGCTGCAACTACTTCCAGGCATTGGAGGGCGACTACGACCCCAGCCACGCGGCGTTCCTCCACATGACGCGCGACCTCGAGACGCCGGGTGCGATCCAGGACGCCGCCCCCACGCTCGGTTCGCTGCTGGGCAACCGGAGCTTCCTGCGAATGAAGTACTTGTCGTATGAGGAGACCGACTTCGGCATGCTGCAGATTGCAGCGACGCCGGAGGCCGACGGCACGCAGACCGTTTCCGCCGGCACCTTCTACTTCCCGTGCTTCAGCTCGGCGGGCATCGCGGGCCCGGGCGTGTACTCGAGCAACATGCGCATCCCCATCGACGACGAGAGCTGCTACATGTACCGCTTCCGCTGGAGCTATGAGCCCTTCACGGCCAAGCAGCGTGAGACCGACCTCTACGGCGGGTTCACGTACCCCGAGCAGATTCCGGGCACGTTCATGGCCGTCGAGAACAAGGACAACGACTACCTCGTCGACCGCATCCTGCAGAAGAACTACTCGTACACCGGCATCAAGTCCTTCCCCATCCAGGACCTCGCGCTGGTGGAAGACCAGTGGGGCCCCCGCGCCGACCGCAGCCTCGAGCACCTCGTCACCAGCGACGAGCCCCTCATGCGCGTGCGGCGCCGCCTGCTGAAGGCCGCCCGTGAGCTGCAGGAAGGTCAGGAGCCGCCGGGGCCGCACAACCCCGAGAGCTTCTCCATTCACACGGCCCGCATGAGCGTGCCCGGCGACATGACCGCCGACGATGCCGTCGAGCGCATCAAGGAGTTGACGCACGGGCCCACGGCGGACTCGCGCATCCACGCAGCCTAGCCACTCGCAACCGGAACGGCACACAAGAGGGGGCGGACCCAAGCGGCCGCCCCCTCCGTTCGCCCCGAGCGTTTCACCGGCGAAAGCCGGTGCCCAGGATCTCCGCCCACACCCCCGTCGTTCCTGCGCAGACAGGAACCCCGACGCTCGCTGCACACCCCCGCCCGTTCGCCCTGAGCCCGTCGAAGGGCACCCCACCCACGTCATTCCCGCGTAGGCGGGAATCCAGAGGGGCAAGGTGGTGGGCCCGTCCGCCCCGCGAAAATGCGCGCCACCATGCCGCCCCGGCGTTGACATCCCCCGCCGCCATCGGTAAACCTAGTCCCCGATACCCAATCACCAGGGAGGGAATGGATGCTCAGCCAGCACGAGAATGACATGCTCACCCAGACCGGCCCCGGCACGCCCATGGGCGAGCTCTTCCGCCGGTTCTGGATGCCCGCGCTGCTCTCCGAGGAGATCCCGTCGGCCGACTGCCCGCCCGTGCGAGTGAAGCTGCTCGGCGAGACGCTCATCGCCTTCCGCGACTCCAACGGCACGCCAGCCCTCGTCGACGCCTACTGCCCGCATCGCGGCGCGCCGCTGTTCTTCGGCCGGAACGAGGAGTGCGGCATCCGGTGCGTCTACCACGGCTGGAAGTTCGACGCGACCGGCGCCTGCGTCGACCTCCCCAACTCGCCGGAGGGCGAGACCTACAAGGACAAGGTGCGCGTGAAGGCATACCCCTGCTTCGACGCCGCCGGCATGGTCTTCGCCTACCTCGGCCCGCAGGACCCCGCCCCGCCGAGGCCCGGATTCGACTGGATGGACCTCCCCGACGACCGCACCTACGTCCGCAAGTACCACCTTCGCTGCAACTACATGCAGGCCATGGAGGGCGACTACGACCCGAGCCACGGCGCCTTCCTCCACATGACCCGCGACCGCGCCATGCCCGGCACGATCAAGGACGCCTCGCCCGCGCTGGGGGCGCTGTTCGGCGATCAGCGGTTCATGCGCATGTCGTTCATCTTCGAGGAGACGGACTTCGGGATGCGGCAGATCTCGCTGACGCCGGAGTCGGGCGGGTCGCAGATGGCGCTGGTCAACAACTTCTTCTTCCCCAGCTTCAGCTCCGCCGGCATCGCCGGGCCGGGCGTCTACTGCAGCAACATGCGCATCCCCATTGACGACGAGAGCTGCTACATGTACCGCTTCCGCTGGAGCTACGAGCCCTTCACCGAGCACCAGCGGCACCAGGACCGATTCGGCGGCTTCACGTACCCGGAGCAGATCCCCGGCACCTTCATGGCCGTCGAAAACAAGGACAACGACTACCTCGTCGACCGCATCCTGCAGAAGAACTTCTCATACACCGGCATCAAGTCCTTCCCCATCCAGGACCTCGCCCTCGTCGAGGACCAGTGGGGCCCCCGCGCCGACCGCAGCCGCGAGCACCTGGTGAAGACGGACGAGAGCATGATCCGCGTCCGCCAGCGCTTGCTGAAAGCGGCGCGAGCCCTGCAGGAAGGCCAAGAACCCCCAGGCCCCAACAACCCTGAAGCCTTCCGCACCCACTCCGTCCGCACCTCCCTCCCCGCAGACCTCTCCAACGAGGAGATCGCGGAACGCATGACAGAGCTCTCCTTCGGCCCAACATGCGGCCCAGGCGTTCATGCGGTGTAGGCTCATACCTTAGTAGCAGTGGTTGCGAGTGATCAACTGAGCGCCATAGAGCGCTAGCGGTACATTTCGGGTGGAGCGAAACCCATGGCAAGCCTGTTCGCCGTGTTGGTGGCCATAGCTGCCATTTGGTTGCTTTTCGCGCTGGATCCTGGTGGCGCTATCGCCGAGAGTGGCTTCCCCGACTTTCGGGATATGGACTGGAAACAGTGGACGGCCTGGGCCTTCCGGCTGGTTGGCATAGGCGTTGCCCTGTTGTTGACGCTCTTTCTCTTGATCAAGGACCGGGCCTGGCGGGGGCCCAAACTTTCGGACTCGTGGGAGCCCGCAGACCCGGATGCCGCTCTGCTGCCGGCGGCAGTGGTATCGGTGCTTGAAGAACGGAAGGTAAGCGCCCGAACGCTGCTGGCGGCCATAGTTGAAATGTGCCAGTATGGCACGCTGCAATTCGAGGCAGCCAAGACAAGAAGCAGCTACCGATACCGGCTGACGCAGCTTGGCCCCGTGCAGTTTGACTGGGAACGCTTGATATGCGACAACCTGCCGTCGAGCGCCGCAACGGTAAAGGCGCTGCGGGACAGCCTGAAGAGACATGAGGATGCCATCGGCGATCAGTTGGGCGAGTACTTGCAGCGACAAGGCCTGTTCCATGACAACCCAATGCGGGTAATGAGGGAACATTTCGCTGATGGGGCCGGATGGGCGATTTTGGCCGGTATGTTGATGGGCATTGGCGGCGGGCTTTGGTTGGCTCTATGGCTGTCACAATGGTGGGCAAACGCCATCGTCGGTGCGGTCATCGGCTGCACATATTGGGTGATTGCGACACCGGCGAACACTGGCATGCTGCCGCCATTGGCGGCGGGGGCTTACGAGTTGAGTCAGTGGCATGGTTTGAGAGAATCACTGTCCGAACTTGACCCGGCGGACGACCGGGACGAAGTTGATTCCATGCTGGCCTATGCCGTAGCGCTGAATGCGGCTCAGCCCTGGCTGGCCGTCGCGCTCCCGGCTCCGCTATGGTTGCGCTCCGGTGAGGCAAGCTCCATGCAGGCTTCCGACCTTAACTTGGCCTTTCACGGCTTCCTATCCGCATCGGAGTGGAGCTTGGCCGGACGGTCCGAGTGAACGATGGAAGCGCATGCGGGGTCAAGGGTGGATGATAGCGTTGTCATTCGGCCCTATGTACGGCCCGGGCATGCACACGGGATTCGGGCGTAACCCGTAGGGACAAATGAAAAAGGGACGGCGAGACAGACGCCGTCCCTCTATCTATCTCGTCCTGTGAAGTGCCCTACGTCCCAATCTGCAGCGGGCTCGCCAGGTTCTGCAGCGTCCGGATGATGCTCATCACCGTCAGCCGCCCCGTCCGGGGGTTCTCCGTCGGGATGTTCTCGATGTGGATGTGCAGCCGCCCGAACTCCCCCTCAACCTCGATGTCGTGGCAGTTCCGCTCCAGCCCCGGCACCGCCATGATGCGGATCTGCGTCCTGTCCGGGCCGATGCCCGCCAGGCTCACCGCCGCTGACACGTTCACGTTGGCGGGGAAGCCCCGGCACGCCTCTCGCGCCGTGCCCGCGAAGATCTCCGTCTCCTCCGTGTAGCCCAGCACCGAGATGCCGCGCTCGACGAGGTACGGCGAGCCCTCCAGCGCCTTCAGCGGCTTGCGCGTCGTCATCGTGACGTGGTCGATGCGCCCCGACGACGCCGACTTGATGCCGTCCAGCCCCGCGATCGCGCCCGACGGCGCGTACAGCCTGCACCCGCGGTCCTTCGCCAGGTCGAGGATGTCCGGGTGGTCCAGCAGCGCGCCGATGCTGATCGCCATCAGGTCCTTGCCCGCCTCGAACGTCTCCCGGGCCAGGTCGGGCACCGCGGGCCCGCCGGCCGCCTCAACGACGAGGTCCGACGCGTCGATGAGCTCCTCCCGCGAGTAGTAGGGCGGCGGCGACGCCAGCGTCTCCAGGAACTCGAGCGCCGTCGCCTCAGTCCGGCTGGTGATGCCCGCGACCGGCAGCGTCAGCGTCCCGGCCTCGCTCGCCTTCAGCAGCGCCTGCCCGACGGCCCCGCACCCCACGATGCCTATGCTAGTCATAACGCGCACCACCCTTTCGGTGAGAGTTCATGTACCAGCGCGTACTGTAGCACGGACGCGCCCCCCGCGCGACGGGGGAGGCCCCCGTTCGCCCTGACCGCGTCCTGAGCTTGACGAAGGGGCCTGTCGAAGGGCGCGTCTGCCCCCGCTACGCCGGCACGTACTCCGGCGAGTACGGGTGCATGTGGTAGAGCTCCTCGTAGAGCGCGTCGCGCCAGTGGACGCCGGCGGGCAGGATCTTCTCGATTGCCCGCAGCGAGTAGGTGTCCGTGCCCAGGCCCGGCGGGTCGCCGCCGTCCTCGACGGTGCGCGCCGCCTGCAGCATGATGCGCCGCGCCATGATGATCGCCCGGTCTGTCGTGCCCAGGTGCTCCTTCGTCCGGTCGCAGATGGCGCCCATGCTCTCCTGCACCGCCCGGTCCTGCACGTTGATACCCTCGATGCCCGTGTAGTTGACCGTCCGCTGCCGCTCGCGGTCGATGAAGTAGTCGTTGTCCGCGTTGGCGATGGCCCGGAAGCCGTTGGCCGGGTCGATGTCCTTGCCCAGCTCGTTGCCGCTCCCATAGAGCTGCTGGTCGCTCTCCGTCAGCGGGTCGTCGCCGAAGCTGTAGGTGTAGTTCCACACCATCGTGTGCGTGTCGTCCATCGGCACCCACGCGTGGCCCGACACGATGCGCCGCACCTCGCTGCGCCCGCTTAGCACCGACCCGAGCTGCGCCGCCCGGAGCTGGTAGAAGGGCAGGATGAAGTGGTAGCCGCGCACGAAGACGCCCGCGTCGTCCGGCAGCGGCCGCAGCCCCGCGTAGGTGTAGCCGTAGTTCGTCGGCACGACCTCGACGATGGCCGACGCCGAGCGCCGGAACGCCTGGTCCCGCGCGCCGATGCCGAACCCCGCCAGCCGCCGGTGCAGGAACGTGCTGTGCACCGTGTCGATGCCGCCCTCGAGCCCCTGCAGCCATCCCGTCGGCTGCACCACCTTCGTCACGCCCCTGTGGCTCTCCGGCACCTGCGTCCACTCCATGTACGGCGCGGGCGGCTTCAACTCCGCCGGCCCCATGTACGCCCACACGATGCCCCCGAACTCCTCCGTCGGGTACGCCGTGATCTTCACCTTGTCCTTGAAGTTGCTCTCCGCCGGCTCCGAGGGCATGTCGACGCAGTCCCCGTTCACGTCGAACTTCCACCCGTGGTACACGCACCGGATGCCCGCTTCCTCGTTCCGCCCGAAGAACAGGCTCGCCCGGCGGTGCGGGCAGTAGTTGTCGACGATGCCGACAGCCCCCGTCGTGTCCCGGAACGCGACCAGGTCCTCGCCCAGCAGCCGCAGCCGCACCGGCGGGCAGTCCGGCTCCGGCAGCTCCCACGAGAGGAGCGCGGGCAGCCAGTACCGGCGGAACAGGTTACCCATCGTCGTCCCCGGCCCCACGCGGGCCAGCATGTCGTTCTCGTGCTGCGTCAGCATCGCGTCGTCCTCCGTGCCACCGCGCCCTTGCGCGCCCCCCTCGTCTCAAGAGATCGTGTGTTGCGAGGGATTGTACACCCTGCACGAAATGATAGAGCTATTTGAACGCCGGAAACACCCGCTCCGCCGTCAGCCGCATCGCGGCCGCCGTCGGCTCCGTCGGCATGCCCGCCCACCGCATCCGCAGTCCGATGTGCGTGACGCCGAGCGCCTCGTACCGCTTCAGGTCCGCCGTCACCTGCGCCACGTCCCCCACGATGAAACGGTCCCGCGACAGCGCCGCAAACTCCGACGCGAAGGAGCGCTCGCCCTCCAGCGCCTGGTCCTGTCCCCACTGCGCGTACGTCTCGTACTTGCCGCTGACGAAGGGCTGCGCGGTGCGTACCGCCTCCTCCGCCGTCTCCGCCACGAAGAACTCGCGCAGGATGGGCAGGTCCGTCGCCACCGGGTACCCCGCCTCGACCCGCGCCTCGCGGTACAGCTCGACCTGCCGCGCGATGGTGGGGTAGTCGGCGTGGTTGATCAGCCACGGGTAGCCGAGCCGCCCCGTGCGCCGCACCGCCGCGTCGCTGCTCGCCGCGATCCACACCGGCGGCGAGGGCCGCCGCACAGGCCGAAGGCTCGTGGGCGCCTCCCGAAGCTGAAAGTGTGTGCCCTCGTACGTGACGGGGCCCTCGCTCCGCCACAGCAGGTCGATGACCACCAGCGCCTCCGTCATCCGTCCGACGCGGTCGCGCCTCGGCACCCCGAAGGCGTCGTTCTCCTCGTCCCGGTAGCCCAGCGCCGTCGCCAGCACCGCGTGCCCGCCCGAGACGACGTCCAGCGTCGCCACCTGCTCCGCCACCTCGACGGGGTGGTGCAGCGGCAGCACCGCCGTCGTCACCAGGTCGAGCCCCGGCGCCTCAGCAGCCAGCCGGGCCATCACCGGCAGCGGCTGCAGCATCTGGTACGGGTGGCTCAGGAAGTGCTGCCCCGCGTACAGCCACGAAAACCCCAGCTCCCGCGCCAGCCGCACCAGCCCAATGGCGTCCTCGACGGCGCCCGCCATGTCCGTACCCGCCGGCTGCTGAAGCATGCCCGTCAGCGAGAGGCCGAATTTCATTGGCGCTCCTTTCTGGCTTGGAGTATAGCGGAATGGGGCGCAGCGGGCGGCGGTGGTATACTGCGGCCATGTTTCAGGTGACGGACGCCGCCCTGGAGGCCCTCTACAAGGGCCGTGTCGACGCCGGCCACGCCGAGGGCGAGGTCATGCGCCTCATCTCCCAGGGCGACGGCGGGTTCGGGTTCAAGCTGGACTCACCGGGCTTCACGGACCTGGTCTTCCGCCACAACGATCAGGAAGTGCTCCTTGTCTCATCGAGCCTCAACCGCACGATGGGCCATCTCCAGATGGACGTCGTGAGCAACAACGGCAAGCGCAGCTTCGTCCTGGAGCGCAAGAACCCCTAGCCGCCCCTCAGCGTGCACAGGGCCGGTCGGCGCGCACGCGCTGCGCGGTTGTCCAGCCACTCAATTGGAGACGGACATGCTCTTGCCGTGCCGCAAAGGTGAGTGCGCCGGCGCGATAAAGAGGGAGAAGCCGTGGGCAACATCTGGGTGATCTTCGGGTTTGCCGTCTACTTCGGCACGCTCATCGCTATCGCCATAGTCGGCGCGCGCCGCATGCGCGACATGGCCGACTACACCCTCGGCGGCCGCCGCCTCAGCGCCTTCACCGCCGCCCTCAGCTCCGGCTCGTCGACGGCGAGCGCGTGGACGATGCTCGCCCTCCCGGCCCTCGCTTTCACCGGCGGCCTGGTCCAGATTTGGGTCCCGTTATTCGCCGCGGCCGGCGTCTTCCTGAGCTGGACGCTGCTCGCCCGTCGCCTCCGGCGCTACTCCATCGCCGCCAACAACGCAGTGACCATTCCGGAATTCCTGGAGGCCCGTTTCGCCGACGCCACCGGCCTCCTGAGAGCGGTGTCCGGCGCCGTCACCATCCTTTTCGTCGTCTTCTACGTGAGCTCAGGCCTCGTCGGCGGGTCCAAGCTGCTCGAGCAGATCTTTGGGCTGGACCTCGTAGCGGGCGTGGTGCTGACGCTGCTCGCCATCGCGACATACACCCTCATCGGCGGTTTCATGGCCGTCTCCCGGACCGACGTGGCCCAGGCGCTGCTGATGATGGGGAGTCTGGCCGTCCTGGTGGTCACGCTGCTCTTCGAGACTGCCCGCCCCTTCGGGCACGGCGCCGCCCCTGGATTCTTCGACCCGTTCTCGCTCGGGGACGGCTCGCCCATCACGCTCAGCTTCGTGCTGTCTGCGTCCGGCTGGGCCGTCGGCGGTCTTGGCGCGCATCGCATTCTGCAGCGCTTCATGGCGCTCGAACGAGAGGATGGGGCTGGCCAGGCGCGCAACCTCGCTCTGGTATGGCTGATTGCCGTGTACGGCCTCGCGATTTTCGTCGGTATTGTTGCCCGTCCGGCCCTCTTCGAGGCCGGGCTGCTCGGCGAGGTCATCGACACGGAGCGAGTCTACTTTGTCGTCGCGGAGGTCTTCTTCCACCCGGTCTTCGTCGGCGCCTTGTTGACGGCCGTGATCGCCGCCGTCATGAGCACGGCCGACTCCCAGCTCCTGCTGGCATCGGCCATTGCGACGGAAGACCTGCCCGTGCTCAAGCGCATCGCGCAGGGGCTGGCGGCCAACGCCCGGGTGTGGATGGGCCGGGGCCTGCTGGTGGTCATCGGGGTGGTGTCGGCGGTCATTTCGGTGTGGTTCCCTGACTCCATCTTCAACCTGGTGAGCTATGCCTGGGGCGGGATGGGGGCGGCCTTTGGGCCGGTCATCATCCTCGCCCTGTACTGGCGCCGCTTCAACGTGTGGGGCGCGATGGCGTCGGTGGTCGTCGGCGCGCTCGCCGCGACGCTCTGGCAGTTCACTGGCGGCGGCCCCGGCGGCGTGTGGGACATCTCCCCCGCCACGCCGTCCTTCCTCATCGCCATGGCCGCCGCGGTCGCCGTCACCCTGGCTACGCCGAAGCCGTCGAGCGAGGTCGTCGCACTCTACGACCGGGTGAACTCCGCCACCGGGTAGTCGCCCGTGGACGGCGCGTTCGGCTGGCGTAAACGGTGAGCTTCATTGACCTGAGCGCGAGTGTGCTGCTAGCCTTTGGCAAGATTGGGCGGGGAGGATGAAGATGCCGAAGTATCTCTTTACTGCTGATTACACTGCTTCCGGGATTGCCGGGCTGCAGAAGGAAGGCGGCACCGGCCGCCGTGACATGTTCGCCGGGATGTTTGAATCCCTCGGCGGCAAGTTGGAGGCCTTCTACTACGGCTTTGGCGCCGACGACCTCTACATCATTGTGGATCTGCCGGACGACGCATCCGCCGCCGCTGCCTCTATGGAGGTTGCCAAGGCCGGCGCGATCACCTTCCGCGCGACGGTCCTCATCACGCCGGAGACCATGGACGAGGCCGCGGGCAAGTCCGTGACCTACCGCCCTCCGGGAGCGTAGTCCCGCGCTACTCCCCCCGCGCGCTCAGCACCAGCATCTCCAGGATCTCGTGGCTGGAGATGGACCCCCTGAACGCGCCCGTCTCGGCGTCGACGACGGGCAGCACGGAGAGCGAGTTCTCCGTCATCAGTTGGAGCGCGTCCTCCAGGTAGTCGTTCGAGAGGGCCTTTGGCGTCTCATGCCGGAGCATCTGGCTCAGCGGCGTGTGGTCCCATTCGACGTGGGGCAGGTAGCGCAGCATGCTCACGGACACGATGCCCGCCAGCTTGCCATGGTCCTCCACCACGTAGTCGTGTTGGTCCTGCAGCAGCCAGTCCTCCGCAAAGCTCTTCACCGTCTGCGATGCCTCCGGGTGGACGCGGTAGGGGTCCAGCACGTCGCTCACCCTGACCTCGTCGAGGACGAAGCGCTCGAAGGACGGCGGCAGGTGCTCGGGGGACTCCGCGTCCGCCCACCGCGCCACCCGCCGCAGCGCGAAGCTGATGCCCAGCGGCGTCAGCATGATGTATGCCAGCATGACCAGCACCATCAGTGAGAAGATGTCCTTGCCGATGGCCCCGCTGTGCAGCATGACGAGAAGCAGTGCGATCTCCGCGACCCCCTTCGCCGTCAGCCCCACCGCCGTGGCGAACGGGGCCCTGATGCGGGTGACGTAGGCGCTGATGAACGACGCGGCCGCCTTTCCCAGCAACGGCACGAACGCGAGCGCCAGGATCGTCTCCACCGGCAGCTTGGTGAAATCCAGACTGAAGTGCAGCCCCGCGGACGCGAAGAAGAGCGGCACAAAGAAGCCCTCGGCGGCGCCCCGCATGCCCGGCATGATGTCCCGCCTCATCTGGTACGGCAGGAATGACAACGCCGCACCGAACAGGAGCGCGCCCAGCGAGCCGTGCAGACCCACCTCCTCGGCGACGACCACCACCAGGAAGAGTCCGCCCACCAGCGTGCCGAATGCGAACTGTGGTACGCGGAGCAGTCGCTGCAGGAGTCCTAGAATCCGCGGCACCAGCTTGCTCGCCACGAACCAGGTGACCACCGCAAACGCGATGATCTCGCCGATGATCAGGCCCACAGAAGCCAGGTCGATGCCGCCGCCCGTCTTCGACGTAAAGCGCTCGCTGATGGCAAAGCCCACCACAAACAGCGCGATCAGCTCGACGATGATGACGGCGGTGAAGATCTGCACGCCTACGGGCTCCCGCAGCCGGCCCTCGTCCACCAGCGCCTTCGCCACGACGCCAAGGCTGGAGAGCGAGAGCACCCCGGCGAGCCCCAGCGCCTCCGTCACGCTCAGCCCAAGCCCAAGGTCAATGAAGACGTCCGTTGTCACGGCCAGCGAGGCGAGCATCGACAGCGTCACGGCGAGGACGGCGGTGAAGAAGATCCGGCCGCGTATGGCGGCGACGAACCCGGCGATGTCCAGCTCCTCCAGCCCAATGAGGAAGAAGAACATGAAGATGCCGATGCTGAGGACGAGCTCGATGCTGGGCCCCGTGTGCACGAGGCCGGTCGCGGGGCCGAGGATGACTCCTGCGACGGCGTAGGCAAAGATGGCGTTCAGCCCTATGCGCTTGAAGATGCCCTCGAGCAGCTTCGCCAGGACGATGAGCGCGCCCACAGCGAACAGGGCCTCATGCAGCTCCAATCCCCGCTCCCCTCATCACCCCTGCTGCCACCCCAGGCACGGTTGGCGCGAGCCACTTGTAAACGGCGGATACCGTTGCAGCAATCACAGTCGGAGTGACAGTTGCCGTACTCGCACGACGCATCGATAGACCGATGGCCGTAGCGCGGGGATAGTAGCACCAGTCCCTGTGGTGAACAAGGCCGGGGCTGGCGCCTCAACCTGATAGCTCCTCTCCAGGGGATACACGGCATGCCACGCCAATGCCCCAATCTCTCCCCTTGGGGTGTATGATGGAAATTGCTCACCGTAATCGCGGCAACTGGCCCAGAGCCTGTGAACGCCCATGCTCTTGAAAGGACGTGAGTGAGCAGCTCCTTCCGTAAGCCGGCCACTCTGGCGGCCCCCGCGTTCGCGGGCGCTCTGCTGCTCGCCGTCGCCGTTGCCTGCTCCGCCGGCGACGCCCCGGCCGCACAGGTCGAGAGCACGCCCACGCCCCTGCCCGCCTTCGATGCGCCCTCCGCCGCCGCAAACCCCACCCCGACGCCCGCGCGCTCCTCCACGAACGACTACAACTCCAACGCCAACATGTACCTGCTCTTCGCGAGCTGGGACTACTTCCCCCAGGGTTCTCTCGAGGCGATCGAGCGGGCCGTCGAGAACAACGACAAGTCCATGGTCCCGATCATGATCGAAATGCTCCGGTTCTTCGGAAACTGGGAGGTGGTGCAGGAGACGTTGAAGGGGCTTTCGGCCATCACCGGGGAAAACTTCCAGACCCACTCCCGCGGCTGGCATGAGTGGATGGAGTGGCTGGGACGAAACGGCGACGAATACGCTCCCCCCGAGGGCTACGTGAAGTGGAAGAGCGAGCTCATGAGCCTCATTGACCCCAGGTTCGGCGACTTCATCCTACCCGCCAAGAACGGCTCGCGAATCAACCTCGCCGAGGTTGCCTGGGGCGGCGTCCGCCCCGACGGTATTCCGCCGCTGGAGCAGGCGCCCGTCGTCGCGGCCGGTGGGCAGGACTACATGCTGCCGACCGATCGCGTGTTCGGCGTGTCCATCAACGGCAAGCACCGCGCATACCCGCTCCGCATCGTCAACGCCCACGAGATGGCAAACGACATCCTGGGAGGTGAGCCCATCTCGCTCGCCTACTGAACCCTCTGCGGCACCGGAATCGTGTATTCCGCCAAGATCAACGGGGAGCCAACCACCTTCGGCACCTCCGGCATGTTGTACCGCAGCAACAAGGTCATGTATGACCGGCTCACCAACTCCCTCTGGAACCAGCTCACCAGCGAGCCCGTCATCGGCCCCCTCTGGGACTCCGGCATTAAGCTGGACTTCTTCCCCGTCATGCTCACGACGTGGGAGGAGTGGCTGGAGCTCCATCCCGACACCACCGTGCTGTCCCAGGACACGGGCGTGTACCACCGCAGCTTCTACGTCCCGGAGGACAACCCGGAGGCCATCTACTTCGACTACTTCAACGACCCGGCGACGATGTTCCCCGTCCCCGACCGCGACGACGGCCTGACGACGAAGGACATCGTCCTCGGCGTGCAGCTCAACGGCGCCGCCAAGGCCTACGCCTCCAACGCGCTGCGCATCCACCGCATCATCAACGACGTCGTCGGTGGCGAGGACATCGTCGTGGTGGGCTCCGCCACCAGCGAGGGCGCCCGTGCCTACCACCGCGGCGGCCGGACGTTCGAGCTCGTCACCGGCGACGACGTCGCGGTCAACCTCCGCCTGCCGTCAAGGCTCGTAGACGCCGACGGCGTGGAGTGGCAGGTGACGGAGGAGTACCTCATCAACACCGCCGACGAGTCGCTGAAACTCGCCCGCATCCCCACGCACATGTCCTTCTGGTTCGGCTGGTTCCAGTTCCACCCCGACACGGAGCTGTTCAGGGGGTCATAGCTGGACAGCCCTCGCCGGTCGCTGGCCCGCATAGCCCGGAGATTTGTCCCAGCTTGCACCCTCGGGCACACTGGCGCCGTTTTCCAAGGGTAGCCGCAGTGCTCCATGCTGCATTGGAGAGGAATCCGTATTGCCAACAGGCCCTTGGGCGTCAACAGGTTCAATCATGCCGCCTCTTGTGGATGCTAATGAAAACTCACAATGAGTTCCCAAAAGGTCACATAACGGTGACTCACGGGATGATAGAATCTCCCGACAAGGCTGGACCTCAGCGGCCATCGGTTGAGCGGGGAGATGCCGCCGGAGTTGGGCGACCTCGCCAACATACGACGGCTTGAGCTACACGAAACCTCCTCAACCGTCGCCGTCAATCGGGGCTCCTGGTGGAAGGCGATAGCCGTGGAGAACGACAACGCTATTGGCCTGAGGCGGGCAGAGAGGAGTTGGGAGATGACGATTACCCGTATTGGCGGCTGGGGCCGTGCGCTGTGCATCACTATGGCCTTGTTCATACTGCTGGCGGTGGCCTGTGCCGGCGACAGCAAGGAGTCGGTTGTCAGGGAGACGCTGGACTGCATGGAAAAGAACGACCCGATCTTCGAGCAAAGCATGATGATGATGTTCCCCGCTGCCCGCGACTTGGACGATGCCAAGGACCAGTATGTTTACGTGAGCCAGGCCGCGTCACTGGAAGACCTGAAGGCGGCCAGGGATGCGGTCTGCGGGGTCGGGGAGTAGCGGAGCCGCCGGGGTTGCCGGGGCAACTTCGGCGGCGGGGAGGGGACACATGCGGAGTCCTGCGCAAACCCGAAGCATCGACAACCAGTGGTACACCCTGCAACCAAGCTGGGGCCTGAAAGACTACGAGGGTGAGCGGGAGATGCTCTACGATCTTCTGGAACCGGGCGAATACGTCGAGCTGCTGCACCCGTGTGGCTTTCAGGCCAGGAATGTAGCTGGGGGCTCCAGCCATGACCGGGGGATCGTGGTCGCCACCGGGCGCAGGGTAATCCTGCTGAACCGGGGCCGGTTGTCCTGGAACTGCTTTGGTCTGACGTACCCGGAAATTGATGAAATCACGGAACCGGATCCCGGAAGGGTCAGGCTCAGGGGGTTGGGAAGCGGCGACGCTCCCGGCTCGCTGACTGTGCCGGGCTTCGACCTTGATCTGCAGGGTGCCGCCGCTGACTTCTCCCGGTTCATCAGGGGCCGTCTGCTGAGCGATGAAGAGTCGGTCGCGGCGGCGTTTTCCCACGTCCTGGCGCCTGGAGAACAGGTCCGGCGCTGGGCGCACTGCTCAGCGGGACTGGAAACGGCCAAACACTTCAGCGGCAAAATTCGGCCGGGCTACAACAGCGACCCGGACTATTGGGCTACGCAGTGGCAGGGTTGGCCGGCGATCGCCGTGGCCACCGGGGACCGCATGCTGCTCATCAAGCTGGCCGTGGACAACAATTTGACCCGTGGCGCGCATAAGGAGGAAATCATCGCAAGCTGCCCCCACGGGACAATCCCGGCAGTGGAATGTATGGAACACGCGGGAGGCCAGGAGGTCAGGTTCATTGACCAGCGGGGCCAGGTGTACGCGGCCCACTTCCGGCGGGAGGCTGACGCCCTGCCTTTCGTCAACATTGTGCGGGGCCGCGCGGAGGTGTTCGGGCAACCCAGGATTGACGCCGCTTGGAAGCTGTATCACCCGCTCTGGGCGCTCTTGGACGAGCACGGGAAGGAGCGCAGAAAGCTGGCCGAGGTTCTTAACAACGACGAACACCTCGAGGCCCTGCTCTATGGCATTTACACCCCGGAATTGCCAGGGGCGAAGGGACACACGGGCGTCGTTGCCGCCACCAACCGCCGGCTTCTGTTCGTGTCCAACAGTTGGAATGACAAGCACGTCTCCCATCTGCCGCTCGATGAGATAGCTAGTGTATCCCGTAAGGGCGACAAACTCCGCATCGACGCCGCAGAGGGATACGACGGTCACGTGATTGACGTGTTGGACAACAAGAGCCGCCACGATTCCCGGAAGAAAGGGCACGTGGAGGTGTTCACGGCGCATCTGCAGCGCCTGATCGGTGAACCGCTCCACTGACCGCCGCCCCGGCAGAACCATCCTCCATCCGGGCATGACCGGCGACGCAGGAAGGCCCCCATCGGGTAGCCCGCCGGGATTTGTCCCGCCCTTGCGCTCTGAGATACACTGGTGCCGTTCTCAAGCACTGGAGGCGGCGACCTATGCCGCTTTGGGGGGATTCCGTATGGCGAACACGCCCTTGTTTCCCGTGACCGTCGTCGGCAGCTGGCCCCGCTCGACGGAGTTGGTCCGCGCCCTGCGCCGCAAGGAGGCTGGCGAGATCACCCTCGACGAGTTCAACGCCGTGGCCGACGGCGAAGTGCTGGCCTGCATCCGCGCGCAGGAAGACGCAGGAGTGGACATAATCAGCGACGGCGAGCTTCGCCGCGACAACTTCTACTCCTTCGCCGTCGACAAGCTGACCGGCATGCAGCTCATGAAGGTCTCGGAGCTCCTCGACTACTCGCGGGACCGGGCGCGCATGGAGGAGATGCTGCGCGCCCTCGACGTCCCCTCCTTCGCCATCAAGAGCCCCATCGTCGTCGACCGCATCGACAAGCGTCAGGGCCTCGGCCTCGCCCTCGATGAGTTGGCATTCCTGCGCGAGCACACGGACCGGCAAATCAAGATACCCCTGCCAGGCCCCTACATGCTGACCCGCTCCGGCTGGTTCGAGGGCCTCTCAGACTCCGTCTACCCCAGCCCCGAGGACCTCGCCGCCGACGTGGTCGCCATCCTTCGCGAGGAGATCATCGCCCTGCGCGACATGGGCTGCGACTTCGTCCAGCTCGACGAGCCCATCCTCAGCCAGGTGGTATTCGGCGAGGAGAGCACGGAGACGTTCATGTGCGCCGCCCTCCCCAACCGCCGCGACCCCACCGACGAGCTCGAGTTCGCTGTGCGCCTCATGAACGAGACCCTGGAGGGCATCACCGGCATCAGGACCGGCGTGCACGTCTGCCGCGGCAACTGGAGCCGCCGCGAGGAGGTGCTCCTTACCGGCAACTACGGGCCCATGCTCCCCTACCTGTCGCAGATGAACATTGACCAGCTCGTGCTCGAGTGCGCCACGCCCCGCGCCGGCGAGATGGACGTCTTTAAGGAGTACGGCAACGAGAAGGAGATCGGCCTCGGCGTCGTGAACCCCCGCACGGACGGCATCGAGTCGACGGAGGAGATCGTCCGCCTCGTCAAGGAGCTCCTCCAGTACTTCGACGCCGACAAGATCTACCTCAACCCTGACTGCGGGTTCGGCACCTTCGCGGAGAGAAACGTCAACACCACGGAGGTCGCGTGCCGGAAGATGCGCGCCATCACTGACGCCGCCGAGCAGCTCCGCGCCGAGTACCGATAACGCCCGCGGCATGGCTGAACGCAACACACCGCCAACGGGAAGGAGATTGACATGGCAGAGCAGGAGAACCTCAACGGGCTGCCCCGGGAGAAGCTGACAGAGGTGCTGGAGTCCTTCCGGGACCCGGACGTCTTCAACGCCGTGACTGGCCCCTGGAAGTCGCGTGTCGTCTGGCAGAACGGCATGCGTGCCCGCGCCTACATGCGCAACCACCAAGTCGACATGGACGAGCCCGGCGATCTGACCGCCACCGACGTCGCCGCCAGCGCCCACGAGCAGCTCCTGTCGGCCATCGGCAGCTGCATGACCGTCGGTTTCGTCGTCAACGCCACCAAGCAGGGCGTCCGCATCCATGACCTCGAGATCGCCGTCGAGGGCTACTTCGAGAACATCCGCAAGTGGGCCGGCGTCGAGGACGAGGGCAACCCGGGCTACGGCAGGATCTCCGCCAAGTGCTTCGTCCGCGCCGACGCCGACGAGGACACTCTGCGCGGCATCTGGCGCCTCGCGGTCGAGGGCTCTCCCGTCACGCAGTCCGTCGCCAAGGCGACGAATGTCGAGACCGACTTTGAAATGGTCGGTTGATGGTCACCCTCGTATCCGCCGATTGGGTCTCTGAACACATTGGACGGCCCGGATACCTCGTGATCGACCCCCGGTCGGCCATGCGCTACCTCATGGGCCACCTCCGCGGGGCCGTCAGCGTACCTTTCAAGAAGCTGCAGGCCCCCGGCGGCGGCCTCGCCGAGCCGACGCAGCTTGCCGCCGCCTTCGGCGACGCGGGCCTCGGCGACGGCGTGACCCCCGTCCTCTACGACCAGCACGACGGCCGCAACGCCGCCATGGCCGCGTGGGTGCTCGAGTACCTCGGCCGCACCGACGTCCACGTCATGGACCTCCTCTTCGAGTCCTGGAAGGATGAGGGCCGGGAAATCCTCTACCGCCCCGTCCCAACGGAGCCGCAAGCGTTCAACCCGCGCCCGGACTCGTCCATACGCGCCACGTTGGACGATGCCGCCAACCCCGGCGCCGGAAAGCTCCTCGACACCCGCACCCCGGAGGAGTTCCTCGGCCAAACGGACATGGACGACCGCCCCGGACACATTCCCGGAGCGCTCAACCTCCCGCACTCGGAAACCGCCGGCTCCGGCGGGCGGCTGCTCATCACTTCGGACAAACTACGAGGGCGGCTGGATGCCGCAGGCGTGTCCCCCGGCGACCAAATCGTCGCCTACTGCCGCAGCGGCGCCCGAGCCTCGCTCACCTGGCTCGCCATGCGCCAGTACGGCTACAACGTCCGCCTCTACGACGGCTCATACCTGGAGTGGATGGAAAGCGGCCGGCCAGTAGAACTGTAGGCGCTGCTTTGAAGGCGTCTGGTACGGCAACAAAGCCCCATTGGACATACTGCCACGTAGAGCTTGCGCGTGATGCCGGCCTCGTATGAACGTAGTGGAGCTGGGTATTGTGCTTGTGGGGGTCTGGCGTGGCAGCAGGCGAAATCGTCTTCGAGGTATGGGTGGGTGCCCCTCGTCGGCTTGACGCATGAGTCAATTCCGTCCGCGACGCGATTTGACTGCAATACACTATCTGGCGAGGCGCCGATTGTTCTCCTGCTTCAACCAGAAACGAATCCCCTTGCCGGCGAGGGGCTCGTCGCGGAATCGTGGGACGACATGAAGGTGTGCATGGAATACCTCCTGCCCGGCGGTTGCCCCGCAATTCCACCCAATGTTGTAGCCATCGGGAGATAGTGCGGAATCGATTTCGGACTTGGCAGCGCGAAGCAACTCAAACGTCGCTGTGATCTCCGCTTCCGTCAGCTCGAACGGCGTAGTCCGGTGTTGGCGAGGCACGATGATGCGTGATCCGGCGAGAATCTCGTCCGCAACGTCAATCGCGAGGCAGTGTTCGTTGCGTTCAACGATCGGCAGGTCCTTTACCTGGGGTTCGCAGAACGGACATTGCACGGAGTTACTCCTTTGGCCTAATGGGCCTTATCTGCCAACTGCAACGAAAGTGCGGCAAAAGGATGCACAGGCGAGCATATGGTGGTGGGCCGTCAGGGGCTCGAACCCTGGACACCCGGATTAAAAGTCCGGTGCTCTGCCAGCTGAGCTAACGGCCCATATCTCCATTGTAGCAGGCAAGAATTGCCTGAGCATAGGCAATGATAACGTAATACATATCAAAAGCAAATGATTATCATTTGATTAACAAACAAAGTTGTATTTGAGACCAGTTACCAATCTACCATAATCGGGAGGCTACTGCAGGGGCGGGGAGTCCGCGTCGAGGACGTTCAGCCGGTCCAGTGGCCAGTAGGAGATCCACGCCTTGCCGATGATCTGCGACTGCGAGATCGGCCCCAGGCTCCGCGAGTCGAAGCTGACCGCGCGATTGTCCCCCAGCACGTAGTAATGTCCCTCCGGCACCACCTCCGGCGCTGCGTTCGAGTCGTCGAAGCCGGTCAGGTACGGCTCCTCCAGCAGCTCGCCGTCCACGTACACGCGCCCGTCGCGCATTTCGACCGTCTCGCCCGGCAGCCCGACCACGCGCTTGACCAGGTCGGCGCTGGCGCGGTCGGCGAGGTGAAACACGACGATGTCGCCCCGCTGCGGCGGGTTGAACACGTATGGAGTGTTCGCGGCGTCCGCTTCGCCGCTGCCCGAGTTGGCTTGGAACGGCGACGCCGCATAGGCCACCTTGCTCACCAGCAGGTGCTGCTGGTTGACCAGCGTGGGGTCCATGCTGTCGCCCTGCACGCGGAAGTTCTGGACGGACGCCTGCAGGATCAGGAAGGCGCTGACGCCCAGCAGCAGCGTTTCCAGGGCCTCGAAGAAGAAGGACTTCACTATTCCCCGCCCATGGGTGTGGTTGCAATTGCGACTATAGTGTAACGTGCACAGGCGCGGTTTTGTTGCCGCCCGGCCGCGAGACGCCTCGCCCCGCTGCGACGGCGCCCCGGCCCTGTCAGCGACGGGCCCTCGACTCGCCAAGCGGCAGCTATGACGCGCGAGAACGGGTATGCTATACTCGCCAATGTAGGAGTATAGGGAACGCCATGGATGAGCAAACGCTTCTGCTGGCCAGCAAACAGGGCGATGCAGGGGCCTTCAATCGTCTGGTGGAACACTACCAGACCTCGATATACAACGCGGCCCTGCGTATGGTCGGGGATCCCGCCATTGCGGAGGACATAACGCAGGACACCTTCGTTTCTGCCTTCCGCGCTCTCCACACCTTCTCCGCCGGCAACTTCCGCGCGTGGCTCTTCCGCATCGCGACCAACGCCTGCCGCGACCACCTCCGCTCCGCGCAGGTGCGGCGCAACACCTCGCTGGACGCCCTCGTGGAGAGTCCCGCCTTCGGCCTCACCAGCGAGCAGGAAACCCCGGAGGAATTCGCAGTCCGCCGGGAGCTCTCCAGCTTCATCCAGCAGGCGCTGATGACGCTCCCGACGGACCAGCGCATGGTGCTCATCCTCGTAGATATCCAGGCGCTCAGCTACGAGGAGGCGGCCCGCGCGCTCAAAAAGCCCGTCGGCACGGTCAAGTCCCGGCTCAGCCGTGCTAGGGAGGCGATGCGCGCCGCTCTCTCCACCCAGCGGGAACTTTTGCCCGCCCAGATTCGTTCTGGTTAGTGGAGGTTAATCCATGCGGCTCTTTGGCGAGGGCTTTGGGGTTCGGCACTGTTCGACAGAGACGGTCTCTTCCTTCCTGGACGGTGCCTTGCGCGAGAGCGAGATGCGAAAGGTGGAGTCCCACCTTGCATCCTGCTACGACTGCGCCCAGCAAGTCGATGACATGCGAGCGGTCGTTGGCGCCCTCCGCACGCTGCCCACTGTCCCCACCCCTCGCAGCTTCGCGGTCCCCGTTCCCGCCCGCGCCTTTGTCGTCGCTCCCGCCCGCCCCTGGTGGCGGCCCGCCCCCGTCGAGGGCCTCCGTGCGATGGCCGCCGCTGCGGCGATCGCCCTTGCGGTCGTCTTTGCCGGCGACATTTCCGGAGCCATCGGCACTCCGGAGGCGCCAATTCAGCTCGGTATCAACGACCCTGGCGACTTCATCAACTCGGGCACGCCGCCCGGCCCCGAGCAGTCGCCGATCGTAGGCCCAGACCCCGCTCCAGACCCCGGCAACCAGCCGGCGGTAGACGTGCCTGGCGACACGGCAACGACGCCCGGGTCCGAGTCCACCCTCGCCCAGCAGTCCGGCGTCCGGCTGGAGTTGTGGGCGCTGGAGCTCGCCTTGCTGGCGCTGACCGCCGCCTTGGCCGGCATCTCCATTCTGGTGCGCCGCCGTACAACCTCGGCGTAGCTGCCCCGGAACCCCTTGCCGCCTGACCGCGTCCTTCTACCTGAAGGGGTCTTCATCCACACTTGGAGGCGTAACTTGGGCATTGTGCGCTTTTCACGGGCTATCCTCCTCCTGGCCGCGGTTGCTCTGATACTGGCGGCGGTGGCGTGCGAGGACGACGATCCGGAGCCCGTCCCCGTAGAACCGACCGCCGTCGCCGAGCAGCCAAAGGACGACGACAAGGACGACTACTCCCGCGACCGTGACGGCGCGGATGCCGCCATGGAGTTGGGTCCCGAGGGCATGGCTCTCGCCATGCAGTTCCTCGAGGCCTTCTCTGACATGGACGCGGACGACGATGACGAGGCGCCCCCCAAGTCCGGCGTCATCGGCGATGCGCAGGACGCGGGCGTTTGGGTGAATGGCGTCGGCGTCGTCTCTGCCGCGCCCGACCTCGCCGAGCTCGATCTTGGCGTGTCCGCCACCGCGGACACCGTCTCGGAGGCCCGCGACGTCGCTGCGGAGGCCATGACGGCCATCGTCGCCTACTTCATCGGCAGCGGCGTCGCCCCGGCCGATATCCGCACCCGCCACATCGCCATCCAGCCCCAGTACGACTGGCAGGAGCGCATTGTGGAGGGCATCCGCCGCAGCGAGCGCGTCTTGACCGGCTACCAGGTCTCCAACACGGCCATCGTCCTCGTCCGCGACCTCGACCGCACCAGCGAGCTGCTCGACGGCGCCGTCGCCGCCGGCGGCGACGTGGTCCGCGTCAACGGCATCTCCTTCCGCATCGAGGACACGACGGAGCTGGCAAAGGAAGCGCGTGAGATGGCCGTCGTCGACGCCCTCGCCAGGGCCGGCGAGCTCGCCTCCTACTCGGGCGTGGTCTTGGGCCGCATGGTCTTCCTGTCCGAGGTCTCCGCGCCGCCCCCCGTCTTCGCCGAGCGGGCCCTTGCGTCCCTCGCCGCGGACGCAAGCACCTCCACCCCCGTCAGCCCCGGCGAGCAGGAAGTCCGCGTCACGGTCCTGGCCGTCTTTGACATCCAGGGAAGCTGACTGAACTGCTAGCTGGCCGGTTGTACGCCGGCACAAAGCAAAAGCGCCGGGATTCGCGTCCCGGCGCTTCTCTATTGGCCTCGCAGCGGGCTATCCGTGCGGTTCCGGCTGCTCCTCGGGCTGCTCAGAGGTCTCCGGCTCTCCTAGATCAGCCGGCTCTTCCTGCGTTTCCGGTTCGGCGGGAAAGTCGTTGGTGTCTGACGTAAAGGTCAGCAGCGGCGCGGCGCCGTCGCGGTTGTCGTCCTCGTCGTCCACGTCGTAGTCCTGTGGCAGCACCGGGAACGTGAGGATCTCCGTCTCCAGCGTGTCCTGCCGAGGTGCGGTCGGCTTTGGCGCGCCCTTGACCTGCTGGATGTGCTGCGCCTCCTTGGTCAGGAACTGCTGGTAGTAGGCCCCGTACTCACCCTTCTTCCGGAACCGCTTGTGCCGCTCGTTCAGCATCCGCTTCACCGAGTAGCGCTCGATGCGCGCCACGGCGCGGACGAGGGCCCGCTCGAGCGTGTAGGCCGACGCGTCCGGGTCGGTGTGTGCGCCGCCCACGGGCTCCGGGACGACGGTGTCGATGATCTTGAGGTCCTTCACGTCCTTGGCCGTCAGGCGCAGCGAGAGCGCCACGTCCGGCGCGCGGCTGTCGTCGCGGTAGAGTACCGACGCGGCCGCTTCCGGCGACGCCGGCGTGTAGATGGCGCCCTCCAGCATCAGGATCTGGTCCGCGATGCTGAATGCCAGCGCGCTCTCCCGTCCGCCCTCGCCGAGGATCACCGCCACAGTGGGCACGGGCAGGTTGGACATGGTGAACATCGTATTCGCGAGCGTGTTGCCCAGCCCCTTCTCCTCCGCTTCCAGCGTCAGCGCAGGGCCCGCGCAGTCGATCATGGTGATGACGGGAATGCGGAACTTCTCCGCCATGTGCATGGCCCGCTGCGCCTTTCGGAAGCCCTCCGGCCCGATGGACGGCGGCTGCGTCTCGCCCTCCGGCGTCACCGTGCGCTGCTGCGCCACGACCATCACCGACGCGCCGTACAGGTCGCCCACGCCGCAGATAATCGACGGGTCGTCGGCCGCAAGGCGGTCGCCGTGGAACTCGACGAACTCCCGGAAGACCCGGTTGATGTAGTCGCGGGCGGTGGGCCGCTCCGGGTGACGCGTGCGTTGGACGGCCTCCCATGCCCCAAGTTGCCCCTGCGGCGGCCGATTGCGGTCCCGCGGGACCAGCAGGCGCACGCGCGTCCGCGCCGGCACCAGCCGACGCAGGATGGTCGCGATGGCCCCGCGCATCTCCTCCCGGTCGACGATGTCGTCCAGCATGCCGTTGCGCAGGTGGGACTCTGCCGTATGCGAGTCCTCCGGCAGAATCGCTCCCGCCGACTCCTGCAGCACGCGCAGCGGCGCGAAGCCCATCAGTGCGCCCGGCTCCGCCAGCAGGACGTCGGCCATGTTCGCAAAGCTCGCGTAGGCCTGTCCCGTTGTTGGGTTGGCAAACACCGCGATGTAGGGCAGCCCCTTCTGGTGCAGGGCGCTGACGGCCGTCGCCGCCTTGGCCATCTGCATGAGCGACAGCGCGCCTTCCTGCAGCCGTGCGCCCCCGCTCGTGACGAGCGCCACCAGCGGCAGGTCCTTCTTCTGCGCCAGCTCGCAGGCCAGCGCCACCTTCTCGCCAACCACGAGCCCCATGCTGCCGCCGAGGAAGCTGAAGTCCAGCGCCAGCAGCACCGTCGGAATGCCCTCGATCCGGCACTGCCCCACGATGGCGGCCTCCGTCAGGCCGGTGCGGAGCTGGGCGTTGAAGATGTCGCTCCGGTACGTGTCGCGGCTGTTGAACAGCAGTGGGTCGATGGAGATGACCGCCCGGAACTTCTCCTTGAAGGACTTCCTGTCCGATAGCTGCCGGATGCGCTCACGTGCGGTGATGCTGTAGTGGAAGCGGCAGTCCGGGCAGACCCGCGCTTCGAGGTACACAACCGAGTCGGTGAGGGAGGCGTTGCAGAACAGGCACACGTCCTGGACAAGCGAGGCTGCGCCGTAGGCGTTGCTCCTGCGCCCCAGCAGCGTCCCGATGACCCCGGAAATGCGCCGTGGTACCATCCAACTCCCTCAGTGCGCCGCTGCCTGTGACGACGGCGACGCTTTCCCAATAACCATTATGCTCTACATAACAGAAAAACGCATCCCCTGTGCGGTGAACGATGCGTTAACGTCCCGTGCCGCCCGGCGGCTCCGCTCCGGCAACGGGTGCGTGGAGCGGCGATGAAGCGCCCGCTCGCCCGTTTTCGCGCTCCCCTGATGAGGCGCGACATGAGGAGATTATATACCTGTTCATCACCGGCTATGCCGTCGCTAGTGCTTCTTGAAAAGATAGACCGCCGCCCTTTGGGTCGGTTTGAATCTGGCCCGGCTTGGTGGCCCCGGCGCATCGGACTCCACCATTTCTGGAGTCAGCGGCTTTCCGAGGGCAGTCTTGAAATAGGATGCAAGCTTGATTTCAGATGTTTCCATCTGAAGGCCCTCTCCCGCAAAGGCGGCGCAGAGAACGTAGTCCGGGTCCACAAACGCACGACGGGCGTCGTAGTGCTCGTCATTGACCAGCAACAACCCCCCGGATGGAAGAAAGCGTTTGCATGCCTGGGAAACGTCCCCTGCATTAAGGGAAATGAGCAAGTCGAAGGACTCCTCCGGTTCAGAATTGAAGGTGTGGTAATCGTCCTGATAGCACCGGATGTTCGGGATGCGCGGGTAGTGCTTGTGGTCAGTCACGTACCCCTGTAAATCGGGGTCCGCCAGGGCAACGGCAATTCCCGCTAACGAGTCAACGTAGCAAACCTCCGGGAAGAACAAAGATGGCGTGACGTGCAGATAGCTCCCGGGGTACAGCGCACGTTCTACGTGGAATTCTCTCCTGACCTGACCGAAGACCTCCGGCATGTCATTGACGCTGCCCGGCCCGTCCAGATATTGAGCCTTGTACGTGTCCAGGGGACTCCTCGTCGGCATTTCTCTCCCCTTGGTGGAGGCAGCGCTGGCTCCATTCCGCTCCCGTCAATCGTCATAACTGAACGACGGGCTGTTACGGAGGAGAGGTTGGCACACACGTGTAGGACTCTCCGGTATTTCGACGGCACACCCTACATCAACCGTCCCGGAGTGATGACCTCCCGCGACTTCCCCGGGTCGCCCGGGCCGACGATGCCCCGGTCCTCCAGGTGGTCGAGCAGGCTCGCGGCCTTCGCGTAGCCGATGCCCAGCTTCCGCTGCAGCAGCGATGCGGAGATGCGGCTGTGGCTGGTCGCCAGCTTCTGCGCCTCCAGCAGCATCGAGTCCTCTTCGTTGTCCGGCTCCGCCAGCTCCATCTGGATCGTCGGCTTCGGCTTGTTCCCCTGCTTCTGCCAGAAGTCGACGATGGTGTCGACCTCCTCATCGGAGATGAACGCGCCCTGCAGCCGCCTGGGCTTCACGGCGTTCGTGGGCAGGTAGAGCAGGTCGCCCTTGCCCAGCAGCTTCTCCGCGCCCACGCTGTCCAGCACCGTCCGCGAGTCCACCTGCGATGACACCGCGAAGCTGATGCGGCTGGGGAAGTTGGCCTTGATGAGCCCCGTCAGCACGTCCACCGACGGCCGCTGCGTCGCGATGACCAGGTGGATGCCCGCCGCGCGGCCCAGCTGCGCCAGCCGGCACAGCGCCGCCTCCACGTCGCCCGACGCCGTCATCATCAGGTCCGCCAGCTCGTCCACGACAAGCACCAGGTACGGCAGCCGCTCTTCGTTGCGGCTCAGCTTGCCGTTGTACGTGCTGATGTTGCGCGCACCCCGCGCCTCGAACTTCTTGTACCGCGACTGCATCTCCGCGATCAGCGCGTGCAGCGCCGGCACCGCCTGGTCCACCTCGACGAGCACCGGCCCCGCCAGGTGCGGCAGCCCGTTGTACGCCGTAAGCTCCACGCGCTTGGGGTCGACCAGGTACATCTGCAGGTCCAGCGGGGTGCTCTGCATGATGAGCGAGCAGATGATGGTGTTCATGCACACGCTCTTGCCGCTGCCCGTCGAGCCCGCGATGAGCAGGTGCGGCATGTCCACGAGGTCCATGATGACCGGCTCGCCGCCGCTGCCGAGGCCGAGAGCCACCGGCATCTTCGTCTTCTTCTGTATGGCCTGGAACGCGCTGCTCTCCAGCGACGAGCGCAGCGTTACGACGTCCCGTTGCGCGTTGGGCACTTCCAGCCCCATGAAGGACTCGCCCGGCACCGGCGCCTCGAAGCGCAGGCTGGGCGCCGCCAGCGCCAGCGACAGGTCCTTCTCCCGCGCCAGCACGTGGTCGACGCGGACGCGGGTCTTGTCTTCCACCCGGCGGGTGATCGCCTTGCCGTCGGGGCCCTTGGCGGGCGTGCCATCGGGGTTCCGCTCCCGCACGTCCTTGTAGCGGCGCACCCATCCGGGCACGACGCCGTACTGCGTCACCACGGGGCCGGGCCGGATCTCCTTGACCTGTACCTCGATGTTGTACTCCGCCAGCGTCTGCTCGATGAGCCTCGCCGTGGCTTGGTGGACCTCGTCGGAGACCTCCCGCTGCGGCACGCTCTTCAGCAGGTCCAGCGGCGGCAGCTCCCACTTGCTCGCCGACGCCGCGATGCGCCCGCCCGTCCGCGCCGAGCCGCTGCGCAGGTCGATCACCTCGGGCGCAGTTGCCACGCCCGGCGCGTCGTCGTCCTCGTCAGCCTCGTCGAGTTCGTCGTCGTACAGGTCGAAGGGCGGGGAGTCGTCATCCTCCTCGTCCTCGTCCGCGTCGTCCCACTCCTCCAGATCGTCGGCCGTGGCTGCGACGACCTTCTCGTCGTCGTCATTGTCCTCATCGTCGTCGAGGCCGCTCCCGTTGGCCGGGGCGGCTGGCGCAGCCCCCGCGCCCTCCGTGAGCAGGAATGATGGCGACACGTAGCGAGTGGGCTCGGCCTCGATCTCCGGCGCTGCCATAGGCGGCGCAGTCGCGGCCCCTGGCGCCGCCGCCGCGACCATCGTGTCGCCGTACGGCCCCACGTTCTCGAACATGCCTTGCGGGTACGGGTACGCCTCATAGACTCCCGCCGTCGAGGCTGTAGCGCGCGGCCGGCGTCGTTCAGGCGCGGGCCGCCGGAGGATGAAGGCTGTCAGGATGACAAACACTGCCGCGATGTACAGGTGAATGGGGGCCTTGTTGTACACGCGGCACACTCCGCGCCACCCTGCGGCAACGCCCCGCGAGAGGCTCGGCGATATCGCAGTGCATTTCAAGCCGATCCACACGCTCACGACCTGCAGCCCGCGAAATACGCGGCCCAGGGCCAGCCACAGGTACACCGCGAAGAACCCCAGGCCGAGCAGAAGCATCCTGCCCACCCAGGCTGCAGGCAGCGGCGCAAGCATCGCCAGCGCAGCGGTGAAGATCACGGCCATCCGCACGATTCCCCACGCGGCGCTGCCGCCGATGACCAGTCCGCCGAATTCGCCCCCAAGGCCCTGCCCGGAAAGCTGCAGGCACCCGGCGGTTACGGGAACAAGGAGCAACCCGGCCATCCACCGGTGCGGGTGCCGCTTGACGAGGTCCCTGCGCTTCGAGAGGGTGGCCGGCAGCGCGACCGCCCAGACGGCAAGCGCCACCCACGCCCAGCGCATCGCCTCCCACACCCAAATGGCGCCGTCGATGACCGATTCCCGCGAATTGAACACCGCCACTGCCAGCGTAATCAGGACAACGCTCAGGCCGCCCAGGATGAAGATGGGCATTGAGGACTGCCCGCCGCTCTCCGGGAGTAAAGTCGGGGACGACGGCTCGGGCAACTTGGACGGCCGTTTCGCAGGCCGCTTGTTGGAGGGAGGCTTCTTCATATCTACCATCGGGCACCTCGAGGGACGGAGGGTACTTGAGCGTTCCCACCCGCCGCGTTACATACCACTACTCACATTGTACGCAACGAATGAACAGGGAGGACAGTTCCATGCGCGGGCGCGCGAATAAGGGATTGCCATACACGAGGAAGAATGTGAAACGAGTCGATGCGCCGGGTTAGCTCCCTGCGTGGCCCGCTACGTCAACGAGACCAGCGCCAGCACGACAGGCCGGCGCCCCGTAGCGTCCCTGAGGAATCCGGAGAGCACGCGGCCGGCCTGCTGCCGGACGGCCTCCTCCACGTCCTCGTCGGGCCACTCCTGGTGCCCGAGGGCTTCTTCCAGCCGCCTCGCCGCCGCGGCCATGACCTCGGGGTGGTCATCCGGCGCCTCGAAGCCGTGCGCCGTGAGCGTCGGCGGCGCGCTCAGCCGGCCCGTCGCGCCGTCCACCGCCACCGCCGCCACGACAACCCCGTCCCGGGCGAGCGTCTGGCGCTCCTTGAAGACGCCGTTCGACGGGTCCCACAGCCGACGCCCCACCACGTACACATGCCCGGCCGGCACCTGGTCGACGATCTCCGCCCAGTCGCCCGCCATCTCCAGCACGTCGCCGTCCTCCATGATGAAGACGCGCTCTGGCGCCACGCCCATGCTGACCGCGATGCCCGCATGCGCGACGAGGTGGTGGTACTCGCCGTGGATGGGGACGAAGTACTTGGGCTTGATCATCCGCAGCATCAGCTTCAGTTCTTCCCGGCTGGCGTGGCCGTGCACGTGCACCTGCGCGTTGTTGGCGTGCAGCACCCGCGCCCCCTGCCGCAACAGGTTGTCGATGGTCCGCATGATGACCGCCTCGTTGCCCGGTATGGGCGACGCCGACAGGACGATCGTGTCGCCGCGCTCGACGGAGAAGTCCCGGTGGTCGTCGTTGGCGATGCGCGAGAGCGCCGAGGTCGGCTCGCCCTGCGCCCCCGTCATGATGATGACCGTCTGCTCGGGCGGCATTCCGCTCAGGCTCTCCACGGGCACGATGACGCCCTCTGGCACGCGGAGGTACCCCATCTGCTGCGCCATGGCCACGTTGTTCACCATGCTCCGCCCGATGACGGCCACCTTGCGCCCGTTCTTCGCTGCCGCCAGCGCGATCTGCTGGATGCGCGCGATGAGCGACGCAAATGTCGCGAACATCACCCGCCCCGGCGCCTCCGCGATGATCCGTTCCAGGTTCGGGTCCAGCACTGCTTCCGAGGGCGTGTATCCCTCGCTCTCCGCGTACGTCGAGTCCGAGAGCAGCAGCGTGACGCCCTCCATGCCAAGCTCCGCCAGCCGCGCGAAGTCCGTCGGTACCTCGTCGACGGGCGTATGGTCGAACTTGAAGTCGCCCGTGTGGATCACCAGCCCTGCCGGCGTGTGAATGGCGATGCCCGTCGCGTCCGGGATGCTGTGGCAGACGTGGAAGAACTCGCACCGGAACGCGCCGAACGTGAACTCCTCGCCCGGCTCGATGGCGTGCAACTCGGACGCCGAGAGGATCCGGTGGTCCCGCAGCTTGACCTCGATGAGCCCGTGCGCCAGCTTCGGCGCGTACACGGGCACGTTGAGCTCCGGCAGTACAAAGGGCACCGCCCCGGTGTGGTCCTCGTGCCCGTGCGTGATCAGGATGGCGCGCACCTTGTGCTGGTTCTCCAGCAGGTACGTGATGTTCGGGATGACCAGATCGACGCCGAACATGTCCTCTTCCGGGAACATGACGCCCGCGTCGACGACGACGATGTCGTCGCCGTACTCCAGCGCCATCATGTTCTTGCCGATCTCGCCCAGCCCGCCGAGGGGAATCACGCGCAGCGCGCCCGTGGCTGCGTCACTCGGTGCATCCGTCGTCGTCGCCGAGGCCTCGGGGGAGTCGTCGCTCGGCGGCCCGTCGGGCCGCCCAAGAAAGCGTCCTAGGTTTTGCATGAGGGAAGTCGTGCCCTGTCAATCGTTGGGTCGGCCGCCTGCGGTGGCTGGCCGTGTACATCCATAGTACACGTACGCGGTCTAGCTGGCTACCGCTGCCCCCTCGCTCGCCATTCCTGCGCAGGCAAGAACCCCGACAGACACCCCCTGACACCGTCCTGTTTCCGATGCCGCGTCGCCTCCGCTACCGTCTCCCCATGCGACGCCCTTGCCCGCACCCGCATGATCGAAGTCCGGCGGCGCGCCACTGGCGCAGATACGTCCGTCCCATTCGTTCACGCGAAATTTCGAAAAAACGAAAACCCGTAGCTGAAAACCGGCCCTCCAGCTATAGATTCGAATATTCGAATCCAAAAACGGACCGCCCCGCCAAACGAGGACACAGCGGAAACGAATGTCCGTGGGAGGAAACGAATGGGAAACGAAATGAGGGGAACCCGGCGCCCCACCCTAGACCATCGTTCCTGCAAATTCAGGGGAACCCCGACAATCTCATCCCGTACGCCCTGACCCCGTCCTGAGCCTGTCGAAGGGCCTGTCCTGAGGTTCTCGAAGGGGGGCCTTCCAGCAGCCCGCCTACAGCATCTTGAGCTGCTCGGGCTCCGGCGCCGGTTCCTCCTCCGTCGCCGACGCGGCGTTGCGGCGTGCCTCCTCGACGAGCGACGGCAGCTTCCGGATGTCCTCCTCCAGGTAGCGCCGAAGGCTCCCCTGGTGCAGCGCCGCGGCCGGGTGGTACATGGGAAAGATGGTGCGCTTGCCCCACTGCTGAGGCTTGCCGTGCACGCGGGAGATGGTGGCCCCGGGCATGAAGCGCGCCATGGAGAACCGCCCCAGCGTCACGATCACGGGCGGGTCCAGCAGCCGTATCTGCTGGTCCAGGTACTTGCGGCATGCCTTGATCTCGTCCGGCAGCGGGTCGCGGTTGTTCGGCGGCCTGCACTTGATGACGTTCGCGATATACACGTCCCGCCGCGTCAGCCCGATTGCCGCCAGCAGGTCCTCGAGCAGCTTGCCCGCCGGCCCGACGAAGGGCCGCCCCTGCTGGTCCTCGTGGTAGCCGGGCCCCTCGCCGATGAACATGATGTCGGGCCGCTCCGGACCCTCCCCCGGCACGCTGCGGGTCCGGCCCTCGCACAGGGTGCAGTCCGTGCACGTTTCGACGGCCAGCGCGAGCGATTCCAGCGTGTCCATGCGGCCTCCACGGCGTACGGGATGGATTGCGCCGATGGTAGCACCCGCTCGTCGCGCCACGTCAATGAGCCTCCGTGTCCGCTTTGCCCGACTTTACGCCTGTGAGCTATGCCGGGATGCCCTGACGGCAGGGAACACGGGTGGTTTTCATGCACACCTCCATGAAGTAGTACGTATTAACTAAACTAAGGTGTTGACACTACATTGCTCTGGTGCTATACATGAATAGCGTCGCCGTGAGAGACCCCCACAGCGACGTCCTTGGACAACATCCGCACACTGGAGGAACTTCCATGGAAGTCAGCTCTCGATTGTGGTCCCGTGCCTTACGGCTGATGTTTCTGTTCTGCGCATCGCTCTTGGCCACAGGTATGCTGGTAGCCTGCGGCGAGGACGACTCCGGCCCGGGCTCCCTGACGGTCTACTCAGGCCGCAGCGAGGAGCTTGTGGCGCCCATCATAAAGCAGTTCGTGGATGCTACAGGCATTGAAGTGGACGTGCGATACGCCGGCACCGCCGCCCTCGCCGCGACCCTGCTGGAGGAGGGCGGCAACTCCCCCGCCGACGTGTTCTTCGCCCAGGACCCCGGCGGCCTCGGCGCCGTCGAAGACCTGCTGGAGCCGCTGCCCCAGTCCGTGCTCGATCTCGCCCCGGAGTGGGCCCGTTCGTCCGAGGGCCTCTGGGTTGGCACCTCCGGCCGGGCCCGCACCCTCGTCTACAACACCGACAACTTGACCGAAGCCGATCTCCCCGACGACATTGGCGGCCTCACGGACCCCAAGTGGAAGGGCCGGATTGGCTGGGCTCCCACCAACGGTTCGTTCCAGGCCATGGTCACCGCCATGCGCAGTCGCTGGGGCGAGGACGCCACCCGTGAGTGGCTGGAGGGTATGCAGGCAAACGAGCCCATCGTCTACCCCAAGAACACGCCCCAGGTGGCGGCCGCCGCGGCGGGCGAGATTGACGTGGGGCTGGTGAATCACTACTACCTCCACCGCTTCCTTGCCGAGGAGGGAGACTCCTTCAAGGCGCGCAACTACCACCCTCGCGGCGGCGGCCCCGGCGCCCTTGTGATGGTCGCCGGCGCCGGAATCCTCTCGACTGCCGAAAATGAGGCGAACGCCCAACGATTCATCGAGTTCATGCTCTCTGTTGTCGGCCAACAGTACTTCGCCAGCCAGACCTTCGAGTACCCGCTCGTCGAGGGAGTGAAGACCCAGCGTGGGCTGACTCCCATTGGGGAGATCAACAATCCGCTCGTCACGCCGAGGGAGATGGCGGACCTTGAGGGAACGCAGGCCCTCCTGCGCGACGTGGGCATAACGCCGTAACTTCACGCCCCTCCTGAAGCCCCGGTGACGCCGAGGCGGCGACTGCTTCGGCCCGCCGGGGCTCCGCTTCCCTTTGGAACCACTGCCAAATCCGCCCGTTACAATGGGTGCAATGCAGACAACAGTGCTACAGGTCGGCGGAGGAGTCCGCCGGATGCTCGGGCTTGGCGGCGTTCCCCACGCCGGCAGGCGGCGAGCGCCCGCCGTGCTCTGGCTGCCGTCGGTCGCGGTTGCACTCGCGATGGTGCTCCCGCTCGTCTACCTCGTCGAGCGCTCCCTTGACGGCGGCGGCGAGGTCGTGGGCCTCCTGTGGCGCACGCGCACGGCGGAGATTGCCTTTCGTTCGGTCGCGCTTGTGGCCGTCGTCACGGTGGCTTCCGCCCTGATTGCGGCGCCCCTCGCGTGGCTTACGGTTCGGACTGACCTGCCGCTGAGGCGCTTCTGGTCGGTCGTAACCGTGCTGCCCCTCGTCATTCCGAGCTACGTCGGCGCCTTTCTCGTTGTCGTCGCCCTCGGCCCCCGCGGCATGCTGCAGGGCCTCCTCGAGAGCCTTTTCGGCATCGAGCGCCTGCCTGACATCTCCGGCCTGTGGGGCGCCGCGCTCACCATCACGCTCTTGAGCTTCCCGTATACGCTCCTCAGCGTCCGTGCCGGCCTGTGGGGGCAGGACCCCGCTCTTGACGAGATGTCGAGGTCCCTGGGTCTCGGGCAATGGAAGACCCTCTGGCGAGTGACGCTGCCCCAGATGCGCCCGTCCATCGCCGCTGGCTCGCTCCTGGTCGCCCTGTACACCCTCAGCGACTTCGGCGCGGTGTCACTCCTCCGCTATGAGACCTTCACCTGGGCCATCTACCTCCAGTACGAGACCGCCTTCAATCGTGCGCTGGCCGCGGGCCTCTCGCTCGTGATGATCGCCGCCGCCCTGTCGCTCGTCGTGATCGAGGCGCAGGCGAGGGGCCGGTCGCGCTACTACCGCGCGGCCACCGGCGCCGCAAGGCCCGCCTCACTGGTGCAGCTCGGCCCCTGGCGATGGCCCGCTTTCGCCTTTGCGACAGCCGTCACGGCTCTGTCGCTGGGCATGCCGCTTGCCCTGCTCGCCTATTGGGCTGTGCGCGGCATCGCCGCCGGCGAGACGGTCGAGCTCCTGTGGGGCAATACTCTCAATTCCGTGTATGCGTCGGGGCTTGCGGCCGTCGTGGCCGTGGTGGCAGCCGTGCCCGTCGTGGTGTTCACCCTGCGCTATCCGGGCCGGGTGAGCTGGCTGGTCGAGCGCCTCGCCTACACAGGATTCGCGCTCCCGGGCATTGCGGTGGCCCTCGCGCTCATCTTCTTCGGCGCCCGTTTCGCGACGCCCCTCTACCAGACCCTTGCGCTCCTCGTCTTCGCCTACGTCGTGCTCTTCTTCCCCCAGGCCCTCGGCGCGATCCGCTCGACGTACCTGCAGGTGAGCCCGCGCCTGTCCGAGTCCGCCATGAGCCTCGGCAAGGGCACGACGAGCATCCTCTGGCGCGTTACACTACCCTTGATGGTGCCCGGCATGCTGGCCGGTGGCGCGCTCGTCTTCCTGACGGCCATGAAGGAGCTGCCCGCCACGCTGTTGCTGAGTCCCATCGGGTTCGGTACGCTGGCGACGTCCATCTGGGCCGCGGCGGAGGAAGCGTTCTTCGCCCGGGCGGCCGTGCCTGCGCTGCTGCTGGTGGCCGTGTCGGCTGTGCCGACGGCGTTTCTCATCCTGCGAGAGCCGAGGAGGGGACAGTGAGCGTTCCCGCGGTGCATTGCACCGGCGTCACCAAGCGCTTTCCCCACACCAGCGCTGACGCCCTCCACGAGTTCGACCTGTCGGCCGAGGCCGGCAGCATTCTCGCGCTCCTTGGCCCCAGCGGCAGCGGCAAGACGACGGCTCTTCGCATCATCGCGGGATTCGAGGCGCCGGATTCGGGCTCTGTCGAGATCGACGGACGCCTCGTGGCCGGCCCCGGCCGGTTCGTCCGCGCCGACCGCCGGAAGATCGGCATGGTCTTCCAGGAGTACGCCCTCTTCCCGCACCTGACGGTCGCCGGCAACGTTGGCTTCGGCATCGAGGACCGGTCGGTCCGCGGGCGGCGCGTCAGCGAGGCGCTCGCGCTGGTGGGGCTGACCGGGCTGGACGATCGGATGCCCCACGAGCTGTCGGGCGGGCAGCAGCAGCGCGTCGCCCTCGCCCGGGCGCTGTGCCCGCGGCCGTCCGTGCTCCTGCTCGACGAGCCTTTCTCCAACCTCGACGAGGCCCTCCGTAAGCAGGTGCGCCGCGAGGTGCGCGACATCCTCAAGTTCACCGGCACAACGGCCCTGTTCGTCACCCACGACCAGGACGAGGCGCTCTTCATGGGCGACCGCGTGGCCGTCCTCGATCAGGGCATGCTGCAGCAGGTAGCCACACCGGAGGAGATTTACCACACCCCGGGGACCCGCTTCGTGGCCGAGTTCATCGGCATTGGGGACTTCCTGCCCGTCCACCGGGAGGCGGGGCGGCTTACCACAGTGGCCGGAACGCTGCCTTGGCCCAGCGAAACGATGGCGGAGGGCGCCGAGGTGCTCCTGCGGCCCGACGACCTGACAATTTCCCCTTCGGAATCGGGGCAGGGCATCATCAGCGACCGTCAGTTCCAGGGTTCCACCTACCTGTACGAGGTCGCGCTGGACATCGGCCGCACAGTGCGTGTGATGCAGCACCACACGCGACAGTACGACGTTGGGACGAAGGTGGACGTGCGCCTCATTGCGGAGCACCGTATGGCGTGCTTCGTTGAGGGTGAGCGAGTGGAATAGGCGGAGTTTGCGCCCCGCCGCTGAGAGGCTGGTTCTCCCTGACGCTACGGGATCAGCGGCTTCCGGCAGATCGTCTCGTGCCGGTGTGGCCCCGTAGACACTAGGTCGATGGAGCAGCCGATGATCTCCTCGATCCCCTTCACGTACGTCTGCGCCTCCGCCGGCAGGTCGTCCCAGTTGGTCAGCCCCGCCGTCGGCTTGTGCCACCCCGCGAAGTCCCGGTAGACAGGCTTGCACTGCTCCAGCGCCCGCGTCTGCGCCGGGAAGCCCTCCAGCGGCTGCCCGTCCAGCTCGTAGCCGACGCACACCCGCACAGGGTCGAAGCCGTCCAGCACGTCCAGGCGCGTCAGGATGCCGGCCGTCAGGTCGTTGACGATGACCCCGTACCGCGACGCCACCCCGTCGAACCAGCCGCATCGGCGCGGGCGGCCCGTCGTCGTCCCGAACTCTCCTCCGCGCGAGCGGATGAGTTCGCCCATGTCGTCGTTCAGCTCCGTCGGCATCGGCCCGGCGCCCACCCGAGAGGTGTACGCCTTCAACACGCCGAACACCCCCGCCACGGACCGCGGCCCTATGCCCAGCCCTGCGCACGCGCCCCCGACGCTTGAGTGCGACGACGTCACGTACGGGTACGTCCCGTGGTCCAGGTCCAGCAGCGTGCCCTGCGCGCCCTCCAGCAGCACATTCTCCCCGCGGCTCAGCGCCTCGCGCACCCGCTCCTCGACGGGGGCGATGAAGGGCAGCAGCTCGTCCCGCCAGCGAAGGCACTGCTCGAACAGCTCGTCGATGCTGAAGGGCTCCGCCTCGTGCACCTTGGTGATCGTGTTGTTGGCGCGCGACGCCGCCAGCGCCAGGCGGTCTCGCAGTCCCTCCGCGTCCAGCATGTCGCCGAATCGGATGCCTGAGCGCGCCACCCGGTCGACGTACGCCGGCCCGACGCCGCGCCCCGTCGTCCCCAGCGCGTCCTGTCCCCGGCCGATCTCCTCCAGTTGGTCCAGCCGCACGTGGTACGGCATGATGACGTGTGCCCGGTCGCTCACCTGCAGCTTGCTGACGTCGATGCCCCTGGCGCGCAGGTCGTTGATCTCCTCGATGAGCACGTCCGGGTCGACGACCACTCCGTTCCCTATGACCGGCGTGACCTGCGGCCAGATCACGCCCGAGGGCATGAGGTGGAATTTGAACTCACCCGATGCGTTCAGCACCGTGTGGCCGGCGTTGTTGCCGCCGGAGTAGCGGGCCACCATGGTGGCGTTCTCGCAAAGGTAGTCGATGATCTTCCCCTTGCCCTCGTCGCCCCACTGGCCACCAATTACCGCGTAGGCAGGCATTCCTCCTCCAAGGCTCCTCGTATGGGGGTGCGTGCAGAAAAGCCAAGGCATTGTATCAGATACGCCTTGGCTTTGGGAACCGGAGCCCCACCCCTGGCGTCATAAACGCTGAACGGCCTCTGAGGGCGGTGTATTCGGGGTTTTTCGCGCCCGCCCCCATGCTATACTTGAGACCGGTGTGAAACTCACCGCGGCTTGTCCCGCCGTGGTGCGCCTGCTTCCAGAATCGTCAGAAGGAGATGCTATGCCGTATCTGGATGAGATGAAGGTGTTCAGCGGCAACAGCCACACCGCGCTTGCGGAAGATGTCTGTGCCTACCTGGAAATGCCCCTAGGCCAAGTTCGCGTATCCAAGTTCTCCAATGACAACACCTTTGTGCAGTATGAGGAGAACATCCGCCAGCAGGATATCTTCATCATCCAGCCCTTCTCCTTCCCCGTGAACGACACGATCATGGAGCTTCTCATCATGATCGACGCCGCCAAGCGGGCCTCCGCCGGCCGCATCACCGCCGTCGTCCCCTACTACGCCTACGGCCGCACCGACAAGAAGGACCAGCCGCGCGTCCCCATCACCGCGCGCCTCCTCGCCGACCTGCTCACCGTCGCCGGTGCAAACCGGGTCGTCACCGTCGACCTCCACGCCGGCCAGATCCAGGGCTTCTTCAACATTCCCGTCGATGAGCTCACCGCCCTGCCGCTGCTCACCGACTACTTCCGGCGCAAGGAACTCGACGCCCCGGTGGTGGTTGCCGTCGACACGGGCATCAGCAAGCGCGCGAGGGACATGGCCACCAGTCTCGGCGTCCCCCTCGCCATCATCGAGAAGCGCCGCGTGGACAATAATGACCATACTGAGATCTTGAACGTTATAGGAGATGTGAGGAATCGGACGGCCATAACCTTTGACGACGAGACCGACACGGCGGGCTCGCTCACGTCGGCCGTCCGCGTGTGCCTGGAGAACGGCGCGCGGGAGGTCTACTCCTGCTCCACCCACGGCGTCTTCACGTCGCCCGCCATGGATCGCATCGGCGCGTCAGACATGCGGGAGATCGTCGTCACCGACACGCTGCCGAGCGCCGCGGCCTCGACTACGTGCGGCAAGGTGACGGTGCTTTCCGTCGCCAGCCTCCTCGGCGAGGCAATGTCCCGCATCCATGAGGGCCGCTCCGTCGGCGAGCTCTTCACCGACGTGTAGTGGGGCGGGGCAGTCAGGGAGTCATACATGGTTGGAATGTTTGGAAAACTGTTCAAGGGTGACCCGGAAGCGCCGCTGAAGAAGCGCTGGCCGGTCGTGGAGGAAATCAACGCCCTTGAGCCGAAGGTCCAGGCCCTCTCCGACGAGGACCTCGCGGGCAGCACCAATCGCTTTCGCACCCGTCTCGAGGCGGGCGAGTCCCTGGAAGACCTCCTGCCCGAGGTCTTTGCCGCCGTCCGCGAGTCCGCGCGCCGCTCCACCGGCATGCGCCACTTCGACGTGCAGCTCATCGGCGGCATGGTGCTCCACGAGGGCAAGATCGCCGAGATGGGCACCGGCGAGGGCAAAACACTCGTCGCCACCCTCGCCGCCTACCTCAACGCCCTCGGCGGCAGCGGCGTCCACATCATCACCGTCAATGACTACCTCGCCAAGCGCGACACCCAGTGGATGGGGCCCGTCTACCACGGCCTCGGCATGAGCGTCGCATGCCTCCAGCACGAGCTCGCCTACGTGCTCGATCCGGACGTGCACTCGGACAACCCCGGCCTCAACGCCCTCCGAGCCATTTCCCGCCGAGAGGCCTACGAGGCAGACATAACCTACGGCACCAACCACGAGTTCGGCTTCGACTACCTCCGCGACAACATGGCCGTCGACAAGGTGCAGCAGGTCCAGCGCGGCCACTCCTACGCCATCGTCGACGAGGTCGACAACATCCTCATCGACGAGGCCCGCACGCCCCTCATCATCAGCGGCCCCGCGCAGGAGGCCACCCGCACCTACGGCACCATGGCCCGCGTCGTCCCCCGACTCCAGGAGGAGGACGACTACATCATCGACCACAAGCACCGCACCGTCTCCCTGACTGAGGACGGCATTGAGAAGATGGAGCGGGCCCTGAATGTCGGCAACCTCTACGACCCGTCCAACTACTACCTCACCCACTACATTGAGAACGCCGTCAAGGCCATGGTCCTCTTCCAGCGCGACAAGGAGTACCTCGTCGAGAACGGCGAGATCGTCATCGTCGACGAGTTCACCGGCCGCAAGATGTACGGCCGCCGCTACGCCGACGGCCTCCATCAGGCCCTCGAGGCCAAGGAGGGCGTCCGCGTCCAGCAGGAGAGCATCACCTACGCCACCATCACCCTGCAGAACTACTTCCGCATGTATGAGAAGCTCGCCGGCATGACGGGCACCGCCATGACCGAGTCCGAGGAGCTCATGCGCATCTACCGCCTCGACGTCGTAGCCATCCCGCCCAACAAGGAGCGCGTCCGGGAGGACAGCACGGACCTCATCTACCGCTCCCACGAGGGCAAGTGGAAGGCCATCGTCGACGAGATCAAGGAGGTCCATGCGGAGGGCCGCCCCATCCTCGTCGGCACCGCCTCCGTGGAGAGCTCCGAGGCCCTGGACGGCATGCTCCGCCGCAGCGGCATCCCGCACCAGGTCCTCAACGCCAAGAACCACGAGCACGAGGCGCAGATCGTCGCCCAGGCGGGCCGCGTCGGCGCCGTTACCGTGTCGACCAACATGGCCGGTCGCGGCACCGACATCATCCTCGGCGGCAACCCGGACATGCTCGCCCTCGACGAGCTCCGCCGCATTGGCTACACGTCCATGGACGGCGCGCCGGCCGAGGCCGTCGAGAAGGCCCGCGCCACCGTTCAGCGCCGCTGGGACGAGGAGCACCAGCAGGTCGTCGACCTTGGTGGCCTGTACGTCATCGGCACTGAGAAGAATGACGCCCGCCGCATCGACAACCAGCTCCGCGGCCGCTCCGGCCGCCAGGGCGACCCCGGCAGCACTCGCTTCTTCGTCTCCCTGGAGGACGATCTCGTCCGGCGCTTCGGTGGCGACCGTATCCAGGGCATCATGGGCATGGCCGGCATGACCGACGACATGCCCATGGAAAACAAGATGGTCAGCAACGCCCTCGGCAACGCCCAGACCAAGGTCGAGGCCTCCCACTTCGAGATCCGCAAGCGCCTCGTCGAGTACGACGACGTCATCAACACCCACCGCGAGGTCATCTACCAGGAGCGCCACAAGGTCCTGGAGGGCGCCGACCTCAAGGTCAACATCCAGGAGATGGTCGAGAAAGAGCTGGACCGCATCGTCGACAACTACGTCGTCGGCAACGACGCCGAGGAGTGGGAGCTCGATGACATGGTCGAGGAGCTCCGCACCATCTTCCCCATCCCGCCGCACCTGGAGGCCGCCGCCCTCGAGCAGCTCTCCGGCGACGAGGTCGCCGACGCCGTCCAGGCCTACGCCATGGAGCTGTACGGGCAGCGTGAGCAGGCCGTCGGCGAGGAGCAGATGCGCTTCATCGAGCGCCTCGTCACCCTGCGCACCATAGACTCCCACTGGGTCGTCCACCTCACGTCCATGGAGAACCTGCGGCAGGGCGTCGGCCTCCACGCCTACGGCCAGCGCGACCCGCTCGTCATGTACCGCACGGAGGGCCACCAGAAGTTCCAGGACATGATGGACACCATCCAGCATGACATCGTCCACACCATCTACCACGCTACCCTTCTGGAGGGCCGCCCGGCGCCGTCCAATCGCGCCGCAAGCCGCGCAGCGGGACGGGGCGCGGCCGCCGCCGGTCGCCGAGCGCAGGTCCCCGTCGCATCCGCCGCCGGTGCAGGCGCGAGCGGACGAAAGGTCGGCCGCAACGATCCGTGCCCCTGCGGCAGCGGGGTGAAGTACAAGCGCTGCCACGGAGCGTAGTCATGTCGGATCCCTCCGCCCATACCAACCAGCACATCGCCCGGCTCTTCGACCGGCTGGCCGGGCTGTATGAGATGCAGGAGGGCGGCGGCTTCAAGGCCCGCGCCTACCGCAAGGGCGCCCAGGCGATCCACGACCTCCCGGACGAGCTCACTGCGATGGTCGCCGCGGGCGCGGACCTCCAGAAGGTCCCCGGCATCGGCAAAGCGATTGACGGCAAGGTCCGCGAGTTCCTCGACACCGGCCGCGTGCGCACCTTCGACCGCGAGGCCGCGAATGTCTCGCCCCTCGCGCTGTCCCTCCTCGACGTGCCCGGCATCGGCGGCGCGTCCGTCCGCCGCCTCCTCGACGAAACCGGCGCGCAGTCGCCCGCCGAGCTCCTCGCCGCCCTCGACGCCGGCGCGGGGGCATGGCTCCCCGACGCGGGCCCCCGCTCCGTCGAGGCCGTCCGCGATCTGCTCGCCGCTCTGCCGCACTCCAACCCTGCCCCCCCGTTCGCCCTGAGAGAAACACTCCCCGATCGCCCTGAGCCTGTCGAAGGGTCCCCCGCAGGAGTGCGGCGATGACCGCCCAGCGCACCCGCGGCCGTTCCGCGACCGTCGACGGCGCGCCCGCCGGCGAGGCGCAGGACGTCAACGTCGCGCAGATCACCCACCACCTGCGCCAGTCCGTCGAGGACGGCCGTCCCTGGCGCGAGGCGTTGCTGCGGGCCATGGAGCAGTGGACGCTGCCCGAGGAGACGTTCGGCGGCCTTCACCGCCGCTACCTGCTCCTCGGAGAGGCCTTTGACTGGCTCCTCCTCGCCCGCCGCCTCGGCTCGGAAGTCGCCGAGCTCATCCCGGAGGACGAGCGCCGCGCGGACCTCCACTCCGGCCGATTCCTGCTGGAAATGCAGGCGGAGGACGTGCGCCGCCTGCTCGGCGTTACCAAGTACCGCTCCTACCTGAACTACTGGTACGGCGTCACTGTGGAGCAGGCCCTGCAGATCGCCGTGCAGCGGGAGGTGCGCAAGGAGCGCTACAGCCTTGGCACCCGCTCGCGTCGGGGCCTGACGGACGCCGTCTTCGGCAAGATCTACGGCCGGTCACGCGCCGAGCTCCTCGCGGAGTTCCGCGCCGAGTGGCCCCTGGCCAGCCCCGACGACGCCCCCGGCACGGAGCTCAAGGCCTTCACCTACTGGCTCTTCAAGCTGCGCGTCTACCGCTCGGACCCGGCACGCGTCGCCAGCGACACCCGCAAGGCTCTCGAGTGGCTCCACGCCAGGATCGGCACGCTGCCGTCCGTCGCCGCCGAGGAACTCGCGGCCCACCTCGCCGCCCACCGACGTTGACCACACCCTGGGTTCCTTCCCCCGTCTCGGGGGAAAGTTAGGATGGGGGTTCGCCCGCGCATCCCTTACAATATCCTCGGGCCGATGATGCCCACACAGTGCCCAATCCTGAAACACAGGGAAATGTAGATCATGTCCAACAGGTACCTGCGCCTCGCCATCGCCGCCGTGGTCATCGCCGTTGCCGCCGCCGTCGTCGTCCTCGCGACGCGAGGCCCCGACCTTGCTGACGACGCCACCACCGCCTGCGTCGACGCGACCGACCGCGACTCCGGCATCCGCGTCACCCTCGTCACCGTCTGGAACGGCACCCCCGAGTTCCTCCCCGCAGGCGTCGGCGTCAGCAACACCTGCATCCGCCCCGTCCACACCTTCGACGACTCCTCCTACGTCTACGTCGTCGGCGAGAAGAGCTACACCGTCGGGGACTTCTTCGACGTGTGGCCGGACAACCCCGCCACGCGCCCCAACGCCACAGTGGAGAACGTCTCCCTCAACGGCCAGCGCTACGATGACAACTACCACGACATAGTCCTCCAACACGAGGACCGCATAGTAGTAGCCTTCGGAGACCGCGCGCCCCAGTAGCGGCGCATCGTCATACCGGCGAAAGCCGGTATCCTGGTGGGGGCATTGGGGGCATAGAAGCGACCCTTGTAGTCGCCTGTTCCGCCGACCCACCTCCGCGTCCCTTCCCCTGCCATTCCCCCCTTGCCTGCGCGCCCTGCCTCTCCCTATCCTCCCCGTATGAATCGCGCTCCGCGCATCAGCGCGAATCTCGCTCACTAACCACTGATGACGAAAATCGAAGAAACTGCCTATGAAATCGTTACGGAAAACGATTCGTATCTGAAATTGACATTTCCAGATATGAATCGTTTCAAAAAAACTTTTCGCCCCCCCCCCGCCCTGAGCCTGTCAAAGGGCGCATGGATTGCTTGATACACCGATTCGTTTGAGCTTTGTGTAACGGGAAATGAGTCATACGCAATGGACAATTTCTTCGGAGTATGCAAAGATGGTCCCGACATCTAACTTGGCTTGATGGTGGAGAACGTCTCTCTGAAAGACCAACCGTACACGGACGAGGTCATACCGGCGAAAGCCGGTATCCAGAGCCGGGCGGGGACCGAGCGATTCAAGGAGTGATGGCAGTGCAGCAGCCCAAGGTCATAAACGCCACAGAACACTCGGGTCCCCCGCGCCTTTGTGTGGATTGTGGTGAGGACATTTCCCTCCTCAGCCCTAAAGCTCTCCGCTGCAAACGGTGCGCCTACGAGAAGGAAAAGGCGCAAGCAAGAGAACGCGGTAGGATCAAATACCAAACAAACCGAGAAACAGTCCTACAACTGGTCAAGCAGCGCCAGCAGACACCTGAATACAAGCAGAAACGTAAGCAGTGGGAAGCAAAGAATACCGAGAGGCTTCAGGGATACCGGCAGGCCCAGAAGCAGAAGCATCGAGAGAAGACTGGCTATAACCCGGTAGGGAGGACCTGCGAGAAGTGCCACACCAACAAGTTGCCGGAAAATGCGGGACACAACGCCAAGTACTGCGATGATTGTAAGCGGCCTCCAATCATGCTTTGCACGGTGTGCAATAAGCCGCTTCGCGGCCAAGGCCGCAGGTCGGGATATTGCAGCAAGGACAGCAAGGGTAGCGAAGGCTGCGAGGAAGAATACTGGCGGTTGAAAGAGGAGCAGGGTTACTCCAAGGTCTGCACAAAGTGCAAGGTAGGTAAGCCTCACACTGCTTTCCGGTTACGGCCTACCAATCGCAGAAACTCAGCTTGCATGCGTTGCGAGGCGGATGCCACTCAGGAATACATCAGAGACCTGCCATGCGAAGTGCGAAAGGAAAAGAAGCGCATTCAGCACCAACGTGAAAAGGAAAGGGAGGCTAACCTATCCTCTGAGGAACAGGAAAGGCTAAAGGATAAGAGGTTAGCCTCCGCAAGGCGGCGCAAATACGGATTAGATCATGATGACATTGAGGCCATGTTGTCGGATCAAGACCATGAATGCGCTATATGTAAGACTGAACTGCCAGATAGAAGCTTTCACACTGACCATGTTGAAGGGACGAAGATTGTCCGCGGGATTCTGTGCTTGAACTGCAATTTCAGGCTAGTGGGTCGTTACGAGAAGTTCCCGCCTGATCGAAAGAACTGGCCATACATGAATGAATACTTGGCAAGGGGAAAGCAGCAATGACCCTTGAAGACTCCGTCCTACCCCGCAAACAGTGCAAAAACTGCCAGCGTTGGCTGGAGAAGACAGCATTTCCTCCTGGACGTGCTTATTGCAAGAAATGCTACTTGGCCAGGAGGAAAGAACTGGATGTCGCACGGAGATCCACATTGCAGCGGTACCACATTACCCTGGAAATCCACAAAATCATGTACGACGATCAACGCGGCAAGTGCTACCTATGCGGAGAAGAGAAAGACCCTAGGGGACATGGCGGTCTGGTGATAGACCACGATAAGGACACCGGTCACGTTCGCGGGCTCTTGTGTCGCCAGTGCAACGCCAATTTCATTGATGAGTACAGAAAGCTGCCGCCTGAGTGCAAGGACTTCCAACGTGCCAACGAACTCCTGCGTCGTGGCGAGACGGGTGATTACATAGAGAGCGTCCGCCAGCGGGCGGCAAGCGCCGACCAGGCGTAACGCCCCCCCTCGCCGCCATGCGCTACAATGGAACGGTGCCGCAAGCCGAGGCTTGCCGGCACAATCCCACAGGACAGGCGGCGACATGGCCCTGCAGACTCCGCAGCAGCTTCCCAGCGCGTATGACCCGGCCTCCGTGGAGCAGCGCCTCTACCAGAAGTGGCTGGATGCCGGTTACTTCACCCCACAGGTCGACTCCGGGAAGCGCCCATTCGTCGTCATCCAGCCGCCGCCCAACGTCACCGGCGAGCTCCACCTCGGCCACGCCCAGCGCGCCACCGTCGAGGACGCCCTCACCCGCTGGCGCCGCATGATGGGCGAGCCGACGCTCCTTCTCCCCGGCCTCGACCATGCCGGCATCGCGACGCAGGTCGTCGTGGAACGCGAGCTTGCGGCGGAGGGGATCGGCCGCCACGACCTGGGCCGCGAGCAGTTTGTGGCGCGCGTCTGGGACTGGGTTGGCTGGACGCGGGACCGCATTGATGAGCAGATCCGGCGGCTGGGCGTCAGCTGTGACTGGACCCGTGAGGTCTTCACCCTGGACCCCGGCCCCAGGCGCGCCGTCCGCCACACCTTCGTGAACCTCTACCGCAAGGGCCTCATCTACCGCGGGGAGCGCATCATCAACTGGTGCCCCCGCTGCGCCACCGCCCTGTCCGACCTGGAGGTGGAGCACCGCGAGACCGGCGGGGCCCTCTACTACATCCACTACCCCCTCGCCAACGGAAACGGGCGGCTCACCGTCGCGACGACCCGGCCCGAGACGCTCCTCGGCGACACGGGCGTCGCCGTCAACCCGGAGGACCCGCGCTACGCCGCCTTCATAGGCAAGGAGGTCATCCTGCCCGTCCTCGGACGCCGCATCCCGGTCGTCGGCGACGAGGCCGTCGAGGCCGAGTTCGGCACCGGCGCCCTCAAAGTCACGCCCGGCCACGACCCGACGGACTTCGATCTCGGCGAGCGCCACGGCCTCCCCATCGTCACCGTCATGCACCCAAACGGCGCCATGAACGCCGAGGCCGGCCCCTACGAGGGACTCGACCGCTTCCAGGCCCGCATCCAGATCGTCGAGGACCTCGAGCGGGACGGGCTGCTGGAGCGGGTCGAGAACTATCGCCACGCCATCGGCCACTGCCAGCGCTGCACCCAGGTGGTGGAGCCCATGGTCAGCAAGCAGTGGTTCGTGCGCATCGCCCCGCTGGCCAAGCCCGCCCTTGACGTCGTGCGCGACGGCACGGTGCGCATCGTCCCGGAGCGCTTCGTGCGCATCTACGAGAACTGGATGGAGAACCTTCGCGACTGGTGCATCAGCCGCCAGCTCTGGTGGGGCCACCGCATCCCCGTCTGGTACTGCATCGCCTGCGAGCACGAGATCGTCGAGTACGACGACCCCGACGCCTGCCCGAACTGCGGCGCCCGCGACCTCTACCAGGACGAGGACATGCTGGACACCTGGTTCTCCTCCGGCCTCTGGCCCCACTCCACCCTCGGATGGCCGGACGATACCGATGACCTGCGCTACTTCTACCCCACCAGCGTCATGGAGACCGCCCATGACATCCTCTTCTTCTGGGTGGCCCGCATGATCATGTTGGGTATTGAGAACACCGGGCAAGCCCCCTTCCACACGGTCTACCTGAGCGGGCTCATCCGCGACGTCGAGGGCGCCAAGATGAGCAAGACCCGGGGCAACGTGCTCGACCCCCTCGAGGCCATCGACGAGTACGGCTGCGACGCCCTCCGCTTCGCCCTCACGGCGGGCAACGCCACCGGCAACGACGCCCGGCTCGGCAGCGCGAAGCTCGAGGCCGCCCGCAACTTTGCCAACAAGATCTGGAACGCCACCCGCTACGTCGTCCGCGCCATGGAGGAATCGGACGACCTGAGCGGTTGGAGCGACCCGCCGACCGAGCACCTGGAGGACCGCTGGATCAAGAGCAGCCTGAACCGGCTCGTCTCGCGCGTCACGCGCCAGCTCGAGGACTACCAGCTCGGCGAGGCGGAGCAGGCGATCTACGAGTTCCTCTGGAGCGAGTTCTGCGACTGGTACATCGAGGCCGCAAAGGTCCGTATTCGCAACGCCGACGGCCCATCACCGGTGCCCATGCTGGCGCACGTGCTGGAGAAGACCCTCCGTCTGCTCCACCCCTTCATGCCCTTCGTGACCGAGGAGGCGTGGACGAACATCGTGACCCGTGCGCCGCGCGAGCGCAACATGCCCGAGTCAATCATGGTCGCGCCCTACCCTGAGGCCGACGCCGCCGCGCTCGACGATGCCGCCGAGGACGCCATCGCCTCCGTCCGCGAGGCCATCCGGCTCGTCCGCAACGCCCGCGCCGAGTTCCGCATCCCGCCGGCCCAGCCGCTGGAGGTGCTCGTGGACTCCGGCACGACATCCGCGCTGGAGGCCGAGGCGGCCCTGATCCGCGCCCTCGCCCGCGTCGAGCCCCTGCGGTTCCTCGCGGGCCGGGACCAGCTCCCCTCGAGCGGCGCGGCGACGGCCGTCGTTGGCGGCGCCGTCATGGCCATCCCCCTTGAGGGCCTCGTCGACATCGAGGCCGAGCGCACCCGGCTGTCGGGTGAGCTCGCCGACGCTGATCAGGCCCTCGACCGCCTCGCCGCCCGCCTCTCCGACACCCAGTTCCTGGAGAAGGCGCCGGAGGAGGTCGTCGAGCGGGAGCGCGACCGGCACCGCGCAACCGAGGAGCGCCGGGCCCGGCTGGAGGAACTTCTCGCCCAGTTGGCGGAGTAAGCCCAAAATGGGCTGGCTCGCCCCGGACGGTCGGCTCATCCTGCTGACAACCAGCCTGCGCTCATTCGCCGTGGGCTTCATCAGCGTCATGCTGGCCCTCTACCTGCGCGAGACAGGCCTGGACCCCGTCCGCGTGGGCGCCGTCCTTGCCGCCGTCCTGGCGGGCAACGCCTTCTTCACCACGCTGGCGTCGCTCTTCGCCGACCACTTTGGCCGCAAGCGCTCCTTCGCCACCCTCAGCCTTCTCACCGTCCTGGGCGGCGCGCTCTTTCCGCTGACCGACTCCTTCGCGCTCCTGCTCCTTGTTGGCGGCATGGCAGGTTTCGGCCTCGGCGGCAAGGACCGGGCCGCCCAGAGCTCGCTGGAGCAGCCCGTCCTCGCCCGCTCCGCCCCCGCCGAGCGCCGCACGATGCTCTTCGCCTACTACAACGTCATCGGCGGCCTCGCGTCCGCCGTGGGCGCGCTTTCGAGCGGCACTCCCGCCATCCTCCAGCAGTTCACGGACATCGAGATTCTGGACGCGTACCGCGTCATGTTCTTCGTCTACGCCGCCGTCGGCGCCGTGGTCACGGTCATCTACCTGCGCCTATCGCCCGCCGCCGAAGCCCCCGCCGCGGACGGCCGACGCGTGGGCGTCACGCTCCCGCGCCGCTCCAGGGGCATCATCTACAGGCTGTCCATCCTGGGCGCGATGGACTCATTCGGCGGCGGCTTCATGTTCCAGACCTTCCTCGCTTGGTGGTTCAGCCTCCGCTACGACCTCTCGCTCGAGTCGCTGGCCGGCATCTTCTTCGCCGCCAACATCATCAGCAGCTTCTCCGCCATCCTCGCGGCCTGGCTCGCGAAGCGCATCGGCCTCATCAACACCATGGTCTGGACGCACATCCCAGCGAACCTGCTGGTCGTCGCGATGGCCTTCTCGCCCTTCGCGTGGCTCGCCGTCGTCATGCTCCTTGTGCGGGAGTCCATGTCGCAGATGGACGTGCCGACACGCCAGTCGTACACGATGGCTGTCGTCGCGCCCGAGGAGCACACCGTCGCCGCCGGCATGTCGACGCTCGGCCGGCAGGGCGGGCAGATGCCGGCGCCCTACATCTCTGGCCTCCTGGTGGCGTCCTCCCTCACCAGCGCGCCGCTCATCTTTGGCGGCCTCATCAAGATCGTCTATGACCTGCTGCTCTGGCAGCAGTTCCGCAACGTCCGCCCGCCGGAGGAGCAGCCCCAGCGCCCCGCTAGGGTGCATGACGCGGAGCGATAGACCAATCCACGTCGACGGGACATAACGAAGACCCTGTCGTGCGTCGAGGTGGCGCGCTCAGCTACGAAAGCGCCCCAAAGCGGCGTTTTCCGAGGCCGGGGTGGACTCCAACACCGCGCTAAACCCAAACGAGGAGCTTTCGCGGTGCCTCGGCGAGGGGTTCTCGGCGTGCCGGCGGCTGGAGGTGGGGCATGCGCCCTGCCGAGGGTGGTGGGGCGGGGCGGTGATGTGACAAACTGCGGTCTGTGACATCTAATGTGACAACTTTGGTTTAAACAGGAATGTCACAACCGATGTGACATACACTACCCGTCACGTTTTGCCAGCAGCGGGACGACACGGTCGAGGATTTTGTCACCAACTTCGTATTTGGTGAGCAACGGTAGCTCATCTGTCACACCGTCGGCCCCAATGATTGTCACCTGGTTGGTGTCAACCTCGAAACCGCTGCCCTCTTTTGTCACATCGTTAGCGACGATGAGAGCCATCGACTTTGACGCCAGCTTGTACCGAGCGTTCTCGATGAGGTCCTCCGTCTCCGCCGCAAACCCGACGCGGAGGACGCCCTCCGGCACTTCAAGGAAGAAGTCGTTGGTCTTCTCCATGTCCAGCGAGAGGCTGTCGCCGGCCTGTTCGCCGATCTTCTTGATCTTGCTGGCCGCGACTGTTGCCGGCCGGTAGTCGCTGACCGCGGCCGCCATGACGAGCGCGTCGGCCGAGACGCAGGCGTCGAGGACGGCCTCGCGCATGTCGGCGACCGTCGCCACGCGACGGACTGCCACGCCGTAGGGCGCCGGCAGCGCAGAGGTCGCCGTGACGAGCGTCACATCGGCGCCCCGGTCCCGCGCCGCCTGGGCAACCGCGTACCCCATCTTCCCCGACGAACGGTTTGTCACAACCCGCACCGGATCGATGGGCTCCTGCGTGCCGCCCGCCGTGACGACGACGTGCCGCCCCTGCAGGTCGCCCTGCTGCGCGAGCAGCCACCGCAGCCGCTCCAGCAGCTCGGCCGGCTCCAGCATCCGGCCGCGCCCCATCAGGCCGGACGCAAGCCTGCCCGCGCCCGGCCCGGCGATGTGCACACCACGGCCCGCGAGCGTGCCGGCGTGCTGCTGCACCGTCGGGTGCTCCCACATGCCCGCGTCCATGGCGGGCGCGACCATTACGGGCGCGGTGACGGCGAGCGCCGTCGTGGTGAGGACGTCGTCGGCGAGGCCCAGCGCCAGCTTGGCCATCGTGTTGGCCGTCGCCGGCGCGACGAGCAGGGCGTCGGCCCGCCGCGCGATGGCGACGTGCTCGATGGCCTCGGGGGAGCCGGCGTCGAAGAGGTCCGTGACGACGGCGCGGTGCGTGAGGCTGCGGAAGGTCAACGGCGTGACAAACTTCGCGGCGCTCTCGGTGAGGAGGACGTCCACGTGCGCACCGGCCTGTGTGAGCTTGCTGGCAAGGTCAGCCGCCTTGTAGGCCGCGATGCTGCCTGTGACGCCCAGAATGACGTGTTTGCCGTTCAACGGGTCTGACATGGTCCCTTCCTTTCAGGGGTAAGGGCCGGGGGCCCGCTCAGGAGGCTGCGCCTCCGTTCTTGTTCATATCGTACACCAATCGGAGGCCGATGAGGGTGAGGTCCGGGTTCACGGCGTGGAAAACGGGCGTGTGCGACGCCACCAGGTCGGCCAGCCCGCCCGTCGCGACGGCCCGCGCGTCGTCGCCCAGCTCGGTCCGGAACCGCGCGATCATCCCCTCGACGAGCGCCACGTGCCCGAAGACGAGCCCCGACTGCAGCGCGGCCACGGTGTTCCGCCCGATGGCCGACTTCGGCGCCGTCAGCTCGACTCGCCGCAGCTGCGAGGTGCGCTGCACCAGCGCCTCCGACGCGATCTGGATGCCGGGGAAGAGCGCTCCGCCAAGGTAGTCGCCCTCCCTGGTTACCGCGTCGAACACCGTCGCCGTGCCGAAGTCGACGACCACCAGCGGTCCGCCGTAGAGCCGGAAGGCGGCCGCAGCGTCCACCACCCGGTCGGCTCCAACGTCGCGGGGCGGCTCGTAGAGGATGCGGACGCCCGTGCGCGTGCCCGCCCCCACGACGAGCGGCGTGACGCCGAAGGTGTCGACGCACGCCTCCTCGAAGACGGGCGTCAGGGGTGGCACCACGCTGCAGATCACGACGGCGTCGATGTCCGACGGGCTGACGCGCTTCATCGTCATCATCGACTGGAGCGCGACGCTGCACTCGTCCGGCTGCCACCGGGACTCGGTCGACATCCGCCACGTCGCGGCGAGGGCATCGCCGGCAAACGCGCCCATCGTGATATTCGTGTTCCCCACATCTATGGCAAGCAACATGGCCAGTTGAGTATATCAGACATCCCTCCGCCCCCCTCCGCCGTCCTCCTCCAACCCCTTCCCCGCGGCTCACGGGGGACGGGCGGGACAGGGGATTGAGTTGCGTTCTCAGTGTTTTCTCATTGAGTTTTTGTCGTTTCCAGATACGGAAGGGCCCGTTTACGACTAAAACGACTGTTGGAGGTCCGTAGCTGGAAGGGGGTTGAGTTGCATTGAACCGCAATTGTGCCGCGGTGGGTCAACAGTATTGGGAACGGGTTGTCTTGCATTGGATTGCGCGAGTCAATCAGCCGCGTACGGGTCATAGCTGCCTCGCTCCTCGATCCGCTTGAGGGCCCGGTGGAAGGTGATGAGGGTGCGCATGGCGCGAACGGCGTCGACGAGGAGGCGCTGGGACATGCGGGGGTCGCGGCAGAGGGAGGCGAGCCGGCGCGCCGATGCGGGGTCCAGGGGCGGCTTTCCCTGCTCACGGTTGAGCCGGTCGAAGACATCGACGATGTTGACGGGGTAGAGTTTGGAGTAGAAACCGTGCCTTCTGCCGTTCTGGTTGCCCACCGGGGCGCCGGGGCGCTTCTTCAGTTGTGGGGACTGGCTGGTTTGGGGGGTTCTCTTGCGTATTCATGGGGGCAGGGTAAGGGGTGCGGGCGCGGGTGTACGCGCGGGGTGGTGTCAGGGGGTGGGGGGGTCTGGGCACCGGCTTTCGCCGGTGAAACGATGGGGTGGGGCAGGGCGAACGGTGTGCCGTTTGTCGGGGTTCCCCGGCCTCCGCCGGGGCGGGCTCTGCCTGCGCAGGAACGACGGGGTGGGGGAGGCGCGCCGGACGCTAGCCGATGTGCCGGATCCCGCCCGTGAACGAGCCTTCGCGGAGGGCAGTGATCGCCATCGGCAGCAGCGGCAGCAGGTCGCCCGCGATGACGCCCGCCTCGCCGACCGCCTCGGCCGCGAGCTCGCCCGCGGCGGCGTGGAGGAACGCCCCCAGCGTCGCCGCGTCGAAGGTCCCGAGCCCCTGCGCCAGCAGCCCCGCAATGCACCCCGCCAGCACGTCGCCGGTCCCCGCCGTCGCGAGCGCCGGGTTGGCGAAGGGCAGCACGCGCACACGGCCGTCGGGCGCAGCCGGCCACGGTGTAGGCGCCCTTGAGCAGCACCGTCACGCCCCACTCGGTCGCCGCACGCCGCGCCGCCGCGATCCGGTCAGCCTCGACGTCGCCGATGCCGCACTTGAGCAGCCGGGCCATCTCGCCCGGGTGCGGCGTCAGGACGGCGTCGGCCCGCAGCCGCTCCCACCAACTGTCGACGGTCGCCAGGAAGTTGAGCGCGTCCGCGTCGATGACCGCGGGCAGCGGCAGCGGCTCGGACGACAGCAGCAGCCGGTCGAGCAGGAGCCGCGTCGTGTCGTGCTGCCCCAGCCCGCAGCCGACGAGCAGCGCGTCGCAGGCCGGCATCGTGCCGCGGAGCATGCCGACGGCTTCAAAGTCGGCATCGCCGTCGCCCTCGTCGGGCAGCAGCAGAAAGGTGCTCTCCGTGAGCCGGGGGACCACCAGCGACTGCACCGCGGGCGTCACCGCCAGCGTGATGTACCCGGCGCCGGACCGCGCCGCGCCCAGGCAGGCGAGCTGCGCCGCCCCGACGTAGCTGCGCGACCCCGCCAGCGCCAGCACGCGGCCAAAGGAGCCCTTGTGCGCGTCCAGCGGCCGCCGGGGGAGCTGCGCCCGCGCCCACGCCGTCGTCGCGGCCTCCTCGCCGATGTCCGCCGCGAGCTCGCCGGGGACGCCGATGTCGGCGACGACGAGCCGCCCCGCGCGGGCCGCCGCCGGGAACCGGAAGTGCCCGTGCTTGGGAAAGCCGAAGGTCACCGTGGCGTCGGCGTCCAGGGTGTTCTCGTCCGCCTCGCCCGTGTCCGCGTCGATGCCCGTGGGCACGTCCAGCGCGAGGGCCTGCAGCGCCGGCCGCCGCGCGCGTTCGGCGTTGACGAGCGCCATCGCGTCGCGGATGGCGCCCTCGAGCGGCCGCGACGCCCCGATGCCCAGCACGGCGTCGACGACGAGCTCGGCCGTGGGCAGCGTCCGCTCCAGCGTCCCGATGGGGTCGTCCCCGGCGTCCACGACGGTCACGCCGGCGTCGAGGGCGAGCGTGCGCTTGGGGTCGTCGCCCGCGCGGCCGGCGAGGATGATGGCCGTCACGCCGCCCAGCCATCGCTGCAGGTGGCGCGCCGCGACGAGCCCGTCGCCGCCGTTGTTGCCCGGCCCGATGAGCACCAGCACGCGAGGGGGAGCGGCCGCCGAGTTGGCCGCAAACGCGGACATAACGGCGGCGGCGTGCGAGATCCGGGCCGCGGGCCCGTCGTCGGCCTCGGCGTCCTGGAGCATGTCCCACGCCACGCGCGCCGAGAGGTGCCCGGCCCGCTCCATCAGGTCGTCGAGCGTGCCCTCGTCCTGGACCGCGCGGCGCTCAAGGGCGCGCATGGCCTCAGCCGTTACTATCTTCACTGGTCTCCCCCACGGCCACGACGACCGCGTAGTCCCTCGAGTGGGATATCGAAATGGATATCTCGCCCATCCCCATACGCTCGGCGCGGGCCCTGGCGCGTCCGTGCAGCACGACGGTGGGCGCCTGGCCCGGCTTGCGCACCACCTCGATCTCGCGCCAGCCGACCCCGCGAACGCCTGTGCCGAGCGCCTTCATGACGGCCTCCTTGGCCGCGAATCGCCCCGCGAGCTGCGGGAGCCGGCCCCGGGCGTACTCCAGCTCTCCCGGCGTGTAGATGCGGTTGAAGAAGCGGTCACCCCACCGGGCGACCGCCTCGCCGATCCGCCATATCTCCACGATGTCCACGCCGGTATGAAGCATGCGTCGGCAGTCCCGTCTCAGCAGTGTGCGGAGCCTTCAACGTCCCAAGCCGTGGGCCATTATAGGCAGTCGCCGTGACGAGTGTCCATGAAGCCAGCAGCGGAGCAGTCGCCGACAGGAACGCTGCCAACCACCACCGCTCGATGCGGGCAGCCCCATGAGATTGCGCGCGAACTGTCTCACGCTGTGGGCCACGCCTCGCTGACAAGAGACATGTGACAAAACTCCAGTAACCCTGTGGGCGACTCGATCAAGCCCACGAACCCGAGACAAATGCGTCACACGCCGCCTAGCGCCGCTATGTGACAATACTATGGGAAGAGAATAAAATGTAGAATCATACTATAAAATCTAGGTGTTCTAGACGTTGTCTTAGAAAGTGTTAAACTAGTTTGAGAAATTGTCTGGACGGGGGCTTGACAATGGCCGGAACACCATGTAGAGTAGCTGTAGTGGATCGGTTCCCGCAACGGGGGTGAGCAAATGGCAAGGATGACACCGGCGATGCTCCGAGTGGAGGAGCAGTACAAGCGGCCGCTGGAGCGCCTGCTGCCGGAGATGGTCAATGAGAAGGGCCTCACCGGCACCGCTTTGGAGTTCGGGGTGAGCAAGGCCACCATCGGGTACTGGCTGCTCAAGCTCGGCATCCAGTACCGCCGGGTCGCCCTCGCCCCCGACGAGACATTGGAGATCAAGCACCAGGGAAGATAGAAACCTTTCATTGTCCGCGTGGCCATGGAACTGGCCCCTGCGCCTCGGAGGGGGAGACGCAGGGGCTTTTCCTTTTCCCCAACAAGGCGGTATTCGAAGGGGGTAGTTGTCGGCTCTCCCCGTTGCTTCGGGCGTGCCAATGCCCGTTTGGCGCCGAAAACTCCTCGCAGGCTGCCCCCAAATGCGTTGCGATGCGCTATTGCGCGGCCCTATACTTTGTGCAAATCCCAAGGAGGATTGGATATGATCGTTTCCTGCCTTCAGGAGACGCTGAACAAAGGACTCGGCGTCGTAGGCCGGGCAGTCGCTAACCGGACCACCCTCCCAATCACGCAAAACGTGCTCATCGCCACAGACCAGGGCCGGCTGCGCCTCACGGCCACCAACCTGGAGATCGCCATCAGCACGTGGATTGGCTCCTCCGTCGAGGAGGACGGCGACATCACCGTCCCCGCGCGCCTGCTCACCGAGTTCGTCGGGTCGCTGCGCAACGAGCGCGTCGACGTCAAGACGTCGTCACAGCCCCACGCGATGGAGTTGAGCTGCGCGCGCAACCAAGCCCGCATCATCGGCACCGACGCGTCGGACTTCCCGCCGATCCCGACCGTGGACGAGGGCGTCTCGGCGAAGGTGTCGTCACGGGCGCTGAAGGCCGCCATCGGGCAGGTAGTGTTCGCGGCGGCGACCGAGGAGTCGCGGCCGGTCCTGACGGGCGTCAAGCTCGAGATCGACGACGACCGCTTCACCCTCGCGGCCGCGGACGGCTTCCGGCTCGCCGTGCACCACGGCACGCTGCAGGAGGCGGCGTCGGAGTCGACCGAGGTCATCATCCCGGGCAGGACCATGAACGAGCTCAACCGGCTGCTGAGCGACGAGGACGAGACCGTCGAGGCGGTCATTTCTTCCGCGCGGGGCCAGGCGCTGTTCCGCTTCGGCGACGTGGAGATGGTGTCCCAGCTCATCCAGGGCTCCTTCCCCAACTACTCGCAGCTGATCCCGGAGCGCTACACCACGAGCGCTGGCCTGCAGGTGGACGAGTGCCTCCGGGCGGCCCGGACCGCATCGATCTTCGCGCGCGACAGCTCGGGCATCGTCCGGCTGCACATCCAGCCCGGCGAGCCCGGCGCCCTGCAGTTCGTGGCGCGCGCCGACGAGGTCGGCGAGAACTTGGCCGAGATGGACGCCGAGGTGGAGGGCGACGAGGCGAAGATCGCCTTCAACGCCAAGTACCTCACGGACGTGCTCGCCGTCGTGGGCACCGAGCGTGTCGCGCTGGAGGTCACCACGCCATCGAGCCCGGGCGTCCTGCGTCCCAAGGACACGGAGAACTACATCCACGTCGTGATGCCGATGTTCGTCCAGTGGTAGCCAGCGGCGAATAGTCTCCCAGCGAAGCCACCACACGGGGCCGGCCGACACGATCGGTCGGCCCTGTGGCTTGCCAGCAGGCCGACGCAACCGTCTCACTGTACCCTGGATTTCTGACATAACCACAATCGAGCTCCACCGCAATGGCTTTACCACAGACCAGTCCACAGGATTCCCACGCTCCACGGGCAAACTTCCCACGAATTGCCCACGTCACGAGTGGGAAAGGTGTGGGTAAGCATGCCGAGGGGTCACATTCACCCTCTCCCAAGCCCGCAAGTGACATGCACATCCTTTCCTGGCGCCGGGAGAGACGTCGCTTGGTTGCGCCGATGTGACTTTTTCGGGAGGGGTTGACAGAGTCGTCATGTGACGCTATTGTCGTGACATGACACAGCAAACACGGCCTTCTTTTGAGCTTTTGTTGGGTGAGGTGTCTCTGAAAGCGCCTGAGACGCCTCTTTACCTCAAGTTGGCGTCTCAGGTCCTGGAGGCCCGCCGGCAGGAGCTGGAGAACGGGCACGCCCCGGAGCCCGAGCCGCAGCCGCCCGAGCCTCCGCCCCCGTCGCCGGCCGTCGCGACCCTCGAGCCGCCGCCAGCCGCCGAGGTGGAGGAGCCCGCGAAGGCGGAGGAGCCCGTGGCTACCGTCTCTGACGTTGCTGACAGCGCCGAGGCCGCCTTGGCGGAGGAAACGGCAACAGTCGAGCTTGAGCCCGCCGAATCCCCGGTCGCCGAAGAGGCGCCCGCCGTCGACGAGGCCGTTGCGGCAGAGCCGGTCGCGCAAGAGGAGTCCGTGGCGGCGCTGCCAGCGCCGGAACCGACCCCTGCGCCTGCGGCTGAACCAGCGCCCGCGCCCGCCCGGCGCGCCCGCTGGTTCCGAGGCCAGCTGCCGGTCGTCTACTTCGAGGACGGGTCCTCGCGCGTCATGGAGTCACTGGACGCGCTGAAGGACCTGCTGCGCTCGCGCGGGCTGACCCCGCACCCGCGCGGCGACGCCTCCATGCTCCTCTGGCAGGTGCGCAACCGCCTGGGGCTCTCCGTCGACCAGGTCGACGCCTAATCCCGCCGGCGCGAGAGCGCTCTTCCCCGTCGCCCAGCGCCGCTCGGCGAGTTCGACACTTCCCTTGCGTGCGGAATTGCTCTCCTCCTTGCGCCCCTTGCCTTGCCACTCCGAGTAGAATCTATGGCGAGTGGTGTCTGCGAGGGAGCTAAACAAGACATAACGCGAATGCCCCTCACGGCGGTGTCTGAACGCCCGCCGCAAGCCCGAAAGGAGCACGAGCCCTGCCAAAGCGCAGAGACAGGTCCAACGGCCATGGCATGATCGCGACGGAGCCCGCGCCCGAGCGCGCCCTGCTCGTGGGCATTGCCCCGCGCGCAGGCCGCGGCGCGAGGTGGGAGCTCGCCGACTCCATGGGCGAGCTCGCGCAGCTCGTGCGCAGCGCCGGCGGCGAGGTCGTCGGTGAGGTCACGCAGAACGTCGACCGTCCGACGTCGGTGTACGTCGGCCACGGCAAGCTGGAGGAGATCAAGGAAGCCCGCTCCGAGTCCGCCTCAACGGTCGTCGTATTCAATGACGAGCTCAAGCCGGCCCAGCAGCGGAACCTGGAGCGCGAGCTGGAGGTGAAGGTGCTGGACCGCAGCGCCCTCATCCTGGACATCTTCGCCGACCGCGCCCGCACCCGCGAGGGCGTCCTGCAGGTCGAGCTTGCCCAGCACCAGTATCTGCTGCCGCGGCTTGCGGGCCAGTGGTCGCACCTGGAGCGCCTCGGCGGCGGCATCGGCACCCGGGGCCCCGGCGAGACGCAGCTCGAGACGGACCGCCGCCTCGTGCGCGAGCGCATCAGCCGCCTCAAGCGCGATCTGGAGGCCGTGCGGGCGCACCGCTCGCGCCACCGTAACCGGAGGCAGGCGGGCCGTGCGCCCCTCATCTCGCTGGTGGGCTACACCAACGCGGGGAAGAGCACCCTCTTCAACGCGCTGGTGCGCGCGGCCGTCGTGGCCGAGTCCAAGCCATTCTCGACGCTCGACCCCGTCACGCGGCGCATGGCCCTGCCAGACGGCACTGTCGCGCTGCTGACGGACACGGTAGGCTTCATCCACAAGCTGCCGCACACGCTCGTGGCCGCCTTCCGCGCGACGCTCGAGGAGCTCGCCGAGGCCGACCTGCTCCTGCACGTCGTCGACGTGAGCCACCGCAACGCGGCCGAGCACGTGCAGGTGGTCGAGGACACGCTGGCCGAGCTGGACTTGCAGGACAAGCCGCGGCTGCTGGCGCTCAACAAGATGGACCTGGCCGTGCACGCCGAAAACGGCTCGGCCCCGGACCTGTCGGACCTGGGCGCCAGCGCCGAGGGCGGCGTCATGGTGTCGGCAGCGGAGGGCTGGGGGCTCGACCTGCTCCTCGCCGCCATCGTCGAGCGGCTGGACCGCGAGCCCGTCGGCGCGAACGGCAAGTCGCAGGTGCACTTCATCGACTGAGCAGCGCGGGCGCGCCCGCGCGGAGAGGAACGCATGGCCATGGAACTCGGGACCGTCGCACCGGCCTTCGCCCTGCAGGGCACCGGCGAGGAAGCGGTGACGCTGGCAGACTTCCGGGGGCGGAAGAACGTCGTCCTGGTCTTCTACCCCATGGACAGCACACCGGGCTGAACCAGGCAACTCTGCGCCCTGCGTGATGACAGGGACAGGTTCGAGGCCGCGGACACCGTGGTCTTTGGGGTGAACCCCGGCAGCCTGAAGTCGCACCAGCGGTTCAGCGACAAGCACGAGCTTCCTTTCCCGCTGCTGGTGGACGAGGGCGGAGAGGTCAGCCAAGCCTATGGCGCCCGGACGCTGCAGAAGCTCGCGCCGCTGCGGACGGTCGTGGGCATCGACAAGCGCGGTGTGGTCGTCTACTACCAGCGCGGCATGCCGAGCACGGACGAGATCCTCGACGGCATGGGCGCGGGCTCGGACGCCTGAGTTTCGAGGCGCGTGAAGCGCGTCGAAAACGCCTCGCTGCGCCCTAGGTCCGGCTGGGGCCCGAAACGCGCGTTTTCGCGCCGCCGGGGGCTTCCCGGAAAGCGCTTAAGAATACTTCGCACTATATATATTATGTACGTTCCACCTCTTAGAAATGACATAACGATATTGTTTATGTAGAAGACCCTATGTGGCATCGGCAGTGTTGCGAACCGCCTCTCCGAGCCTCGGCGCAGCCGTTTCGCCGCCGTCACGCACCGCGACGCGTTCGCGCCGCCGGCCGACCCCAAGGCCGTCAGGAGCTCGAAACGCGCCATTTTCGCCTTCCGCGAGCCCGTCTCCCACCGAGGGCCTCAAAACGCGGCGTTTCGCCCATCGCCCCGACGCTGTGCCCATCCGGCGCTCGAAACGCCGCGCTTTCGGCGCCTGCCGTGAGCATCCGCTGTGCGACGCCCAAAAGAAGAGGGCCTCCGCATTCGCGGAAGCCCCTCGCTGTGTTCGACCCTGGTTGGAGGTCTCAGGACCGCGCCTCCAGCGGCTGGTACTCGAGGTCCATCGGGCCCTCGTAGTAGAGGAGCGGGCGGATGAGGATGTTGTTCTCGAACTGCTCCAGCACCTGCAGCGTCCAGCCCGGAATGCGCCCCAGCGCGAAGATGGGGATGAACAGGTCCTCCGGGATGCCCATGAGGTAGTAGATGGAGCCGGCGTAGAAGTCGACGTTCACGTGGATGCCGCGGGCGCGGTAGGGCGCCATCGCCTCGACCAGCGCCTCCAGGATCTGGATCCACTGCGGCTGCCCGAGCTTTTCGCCCAGCGCACGCGACCGCTCGCGCAGGTGCTCGGCCCGCGGATCCTCGGCCTTGTACACCCGGTGGCCGAAGCCCATGATGCGCCCGTGGCCGTCGAGGACCCGGCGCGCGTAGGCCTTCGCCTCAGCCGGGTCGCCGATGTCCTCCGCCATCTTCATCACGGACTCCGCCGCGCCGCCGTGCAGCGGCCCCTTCAGCGTGCCGATGCCCGTCACGATCGCCGCGTGCAGGTCCGCCATGGTCGACGCCGTCACCCGCGACGCGAACGACGACGCGTTGGCGCCGTGCTCGGCGTGGAGGATGAAGTCCACGTCCATGAGCCTGGCCTCGTCCTCGTCCGGGACCTCGCCCCGCATCATGTACAGGAAGTTCGCAGCGTGGCCCTGCGACTGGTCCGGCGCGACGGGCGGCAGGCCCTGCCGGACGCGGTAGTGCGCGCAGATGATCGTCGCCGCCTGCGAGGTCAATCGCAGCCCCTTGCGGATGACCGCCTCCGCCGAGTTGTCCTCCACGTCCGGGTCGAAGGAGGAAAGCGCGGAAACGGCCGTGCGGAGGACGTCCATCGGGTGGCCGTCCTTGGTCAGGTCGATGACGCGGTAGACCTCTTCAGGGATCGACCGCGTGGCCTTCAGCGTGGCGTCGATGTCGGCCAGCTGCTCCTTGTTCGGCAGGCTGCCGTACAACAACAAATGAGCCACCTCTTCAAAGGTGGACTTTTCTGCAAGGTCATGAATGTTGTAGCCCCGGTAGAGCAGCTTCCCTTCCGTGCCGTCGATGAAGCTGGCCTGCGTCCTGTCAAGGTAGACGTCCTTCAGGCCGCGCTTCAGTTCAACTGATCGAGATGCCATTGCCGATGCCCTCCCGAAGACTCTACAGCATGTTACTGCGGACATCCTTGTCCCAAGCCAGCATCGAGGGGAGACTCGGGGCGCTCCGAAAGGCCCAGACCCAGGGGCATCATGCGCCCGGGCGCTGGGGGTTACTTCCAGCAAATCCTAGCACCCGCATATGTGCAGTGTCAACGAATGGGCCTCCGGGCGCGTGGGCTGCCCGTGCTACAATTTTAGTAGGGGCGTCTCCCATCCATCACCGTTGAAGGACTACACTTGCCGCATCTGCATTCGCCATCCACCCACACAACCGGCCAGGAGCTCTCCATGTTGCGGGCGCTCCTGGCGCTGCTGGCCGTCGCCGCGGTCACCGTCGCGTGCTCCCGGCTGCCCATCGGCGACGCCCCGCCGACGCTGGCGGAGGAAATCGCGGCCGAGGCTGCGGCGCTCGAGCCCGGCCAGGTGCCCGTGCTCGCCCTCAGCCCCGTCGGCGACATCTGGACCATCCTCTCGACCCGGCACGTGGACCGCGAGGACATCGACGCGGCCGCCCTTGCCGAGGGCGCCGTCGACCGGCTCATCGTGGCCGCCGACAAGCTCGAACTGTTCGACGACCCCATACCCGCCGCGGCGGCCGAGCGGCCCGCGTCGCTGCCGGAGGAGTTCGCGCCGCTGTGGGACGCCTGGTCGGCTGTCTACGCCGCCGACGCCGGCGGCGCGCCGCCGGACCCCGTCGCCCTCTCGCGCGCGGCCATGCGCGGCATCGTCGACGCCCTCGACGACCCGCACTCGGCCTACGTCCCGCCGCAGGAGTTCGCGCTGGAAGACCTGGAGTTCACGGGCAGCTACCAGGGCGTCGGCGCGGAGGTGCACGCGCATGAGGACACCTTCACCCTCACGCCCATGCCGGACAGCCCCGCCGAGAAGGCCGGCCTGCGCCCCGGCGACCGGCTCCTCACCGTCGACGGCGTCAGCGTCGAGGGGTGGACGACGCTGGACGTCGTCAGCAAGGTGCGCGGGCCCTCGGACACCGTCGTCGTGCTGGGCGTCATCCATGAGGGCGAGACGGCGGCGGTGGAGATTTCCATCACCCGCGGCCCCATCAACCTGCAGAGCGTGACCTGGCAGAGCACGCCCAGCGGCCACGCCTACGTCCGCCTCTCGGGCTTCTACGCCAACACCGACGAGGCGCTCGAGGACGTCCTGAAGGAGATCATCGAGGCGGACGCACACGGACTCATCCTGGACGTGCGAAACAACCCCGGTGGACTGCTCTCCACCACCGTCAACATCGCGAGCATGTTCCTCGACGGCGGCCTCGTGGTCTACGAGCTCGACGGCGCGGGCGAGCGGCGCGAGTGGAACGCGAAGGAGGGCGGGGTCGCGAAGGACCTCCCGCTGATACTGCTCGTGAACCAGCACTCGGCCAGCGCGGGCGAGGTGCTCGCCGGCGCCCTGCAGGACCGCGACCGTGCAACCGTCGTCGGCGTCCGGACCTTCGGCAAGGGCAGCGTGAACCAGCTGGCGCCACTGTCGGACGGCGGCGGCCTCTACTACTCCTACGGGCGCTGGTATACTCCCAACGGGCGCCTCATCGAGGGCAGCGGGCTCGGGCCGGACGTCGAGGTGGAGCGGGGGCCCATCCAGCGCGACGAGCAGATGCTCCACGCCCTTGACCTCATCGCCGAGATCGCTCCGGCACCCAGCGGATAGCCGAGGACGCCCGCAGAGGTAGTTATGTCCACCCGAAAGGGCCGCAAGCCGGCCAAGTCCTCCGAGTCCGCCATCAGGCGCGCGGGCGTCGTCGCCGTGAACCGCCGCGCCACCTACGACTACGACATCCTCGAAACCGTCGAGGCGGGGCTCGTCCTCACCGGCACGGAGATCAAGTCCATCCGCACCGGCAGGGTCGACCTACGCGGCGCCTACGCCCGCGAGAGCAAGCACGAGCTCTGGCTCGAGGGCATGCACCTCGCCCCGTACGAGCAGGGCAACATCCACAACCACGAGCCCAAGCGCCCGCGCAAGCTGCTGTTGCACCGGCGCCAGATGGACGAGCTTGCCGGGGCCGTCTCGCAGAAGGGGCACACCATCGTGCCCCTGCGCCTGTACATCAAGGGCCGGGTGGCGAAGGTGCTGCTGGGGCTCGCCAAGGGCAAGCGCCGCTACAGCAAGAAGGAAGCGATCATCGCGCGGGACCTGGACATCGAAGCACAGCGCGACATGAAGGACTTCCGCTGATCCTCTCCCTCGTCATACCGACGTATGCCGGTATCCAGAAGGCCCGCTCCCTACGACCCCCGGTACTCCACGGCGATCCCCGTCGTTCCTGCACAGGCAGGAACCCCGACGCACCCCGCCACATCCGACCCCGTTCCCGCCATTCCCGTCCACCGTTCGCTCTGAGCCTGTCGAAGGGCACCTTAACTCCCTAAGACCAGCCTCTTCCTCTCGCTTTCCTCTGTGCTATCCTAGAACTAACCAAAAGCACACGGGGACGCGTGGTTTCGACAGGGGGTAGCAGAGCGGGATTGCAGGCCGAGGTCCGCCCACCTCGTTAAACCGGCGGAACAAAAGTAACTGGCGAGCGCGAACTCGCACTGGCCGCCTAGAGCGGCCCGTCCGCCCTTCCCTCCCCTGAGGGGAAGGACCGGGCGCCACTCAATCAGGGTGCGGCCCTAGCCCACGCCGATCCGCGAAGGCCAAAGACCTTTTTCGGCTAGCCTGACCAGACCCTGCCGCCGGGGGCTGTAAGGGCAAAACTCAAAACAGCGGCTACGCCTGGAGTACATCCCCTTGAGCGCTTCCTGGACGGGGAGTTCGACTCTCCCCCGTCTCCACCAGCGCAAACGCAGATTGGCCAAGCCAACGGCGGGGCACACGCCCGCCCGAGGCCTGGCCAATCTGCCTTTTCTGCGCCTCAGGTGCGCTTCGCCGCTACCTGCTCAGGCTGAACGGCGGGTACTTGTCCTGGAGCAGGTACAGGTACGTGCTCACACGAAGGCTCCAGCACATCACGCCGTAGATGTAGTTGAAGATCCCCTGCGGGTACCGCCCAGTGAACAGGATGACGAAGGCCGAGACGATCAGCAGCACGATCGCGATGATGCTCAGCACCGCCAGCGCAATGCCGTGGGGGATGCCGACGTACAGCCACCCGAAGAAGAACCGCAGCGCCGCGGACCCTCGCGACACCTGCTCGCGGTACTCGATGTTCACGACTGCCGGGTAGTCGTTGGCAGTGAGCGCGAACGGCGGATAGCGGTCGTTCATGAGGTTGGTGTACGCGTCCACCCGCGCGCTCCAGCCGTGGTAGCTGACCATTATGTCGAATATCCCCTTTGGATAGCGTCCGGTGAAGAGCACGATGACAAAGGCGATGACGTGCAATAGCAGCGCCAAGTAGGAGAAGATCACGAGGATGATGCCGTGGGGGATGCCGACATACAGCCAGCCGAACAGGACCTTGGCCACAAGGTGCAGCCGGGATAGTTGCTCGGGATACTCCACGTCCAACCGGACGGGCACCGAACTCGCTTCGGCCATGGGGTCCCTCCTTTCGTGCGCCCGCCGGGCGGGCGGCATTGGCGCCGGGCCGCATGGCTGACCGCCGGGGACCCGGCGGCATGATTGTCGCGCCAACGGAGTAATCGTGCAAGGGGAATCGTCGTAAGTGAGGTGTCAACTCCGACGATTCCCACCGCAGGGCCGCGCAGCGGAGGCGCGTTGGCGTCCGGTGGCGGGCTGTGCGATGATACCGGCGCACGCGAAGCCCACCTGCGGAGGCGTGCCCAACCAACGCGAGAGAGGGTGACATGGAAGCGAAGGACAAGGTCGCGGTGATCACGGGCGCCAGCAGCGGCATTGGCAGGCAGACGGCGCTGGTGCTGCTCCAAGCCGGCTACTACGTCGTGCTCGCCGGACGCCGCGCAGAGCTGCTCGACTCGGCCATCGAGGAGGCGGGCGCGCCGGCCGGCAAGGCCCTCGCCGTCCCGACGGACGTCAGCGACCCGGAGTCGATCAAGAACCTCTTTGCCAAGACCGTCGAGACGTTTGGGCGGCTGGACCTGCTCTTCAACAACGCCGGCCAGTTCTCGCCCCGCGACCCTTTGGAGGACCTGACGATCGAGCAGTGGACCACGGTGGTGAACGTCAACCTGAACGGCGTCTTCTACTGCACACAAGAGGCCTTCAAGATCATGAAGAACCAGACGCCCATGGGCGGGCGCATCATCAACAACGGCTCCATCTCCGCCCACGCGCCGCGCCCCAACTCGGCCCCCTACACCGCCACCAAGCACGCCGTCACGGGCCTGACGAAGGCCTCCGCCCTCGACGGCCGCAAGTACGACATCGCCGTGTGCCAGATCGACATCGGCAATGCGGCGACGGAGCGCACGGCGGCGCGCGGCGGGAACGAGCAGCCCAGCGGTCAGTTCATCGAGGAGCCGAAGATGACGGCGCTTCAGTCGGGCGAGGCCGTCCTCTACATGGACAGCCTGCCCCTCTGGGCCAACGTGCAGTTCATGACCATCATGGCCACAAAGATGCCCTTCATCGGCCGGGGGTAGCGGGCGCGGCCCTTCGACAGGCCCAGAGCGAACGGGATCCGGCGGGGGTAGCCGCCCCCTACTCCAGCGGCGGCTCGCCCACGATGCGCGTATGCCGCTCGACGTAGGCCGGCCACGCCTGCGGGTTGATGAGGCGAGGGGGCCGCTCGCCGCGGAAGATGGCCGCCCACTGCAGCGCCGCCGACTCCGACATCGCCGCGTGCGCCTGTCTGGTCGGACCGGACGTGTGCTGCGTGGCGAGGACGTTGTCCATTTTGAGCAGCGGGTTGTCGGGCAGCGGCGGCTCCGGGTCCCACACGTCCAGCGCCGCCCCCGCCAGCGAGCCCTCCTGCAGCGCGATCGTCAGCGCGCGCTCGTCGATGTTGGGCCCGCGCGAGGTGTTGATGAAGTACGCGGTCGGCTTCATCAGGCCGAACTCCCGGGCGCCGATCATCCCGCGCGTCTGCTCGCTCAGCGGCACGTGCAGCGTTATGTAGTCGCTTTCCCGCATCAGCTCGTCCAGCGAGCACAGTTCCCCGCCCCGCCGCGCAATCTCCTCGTCGCTGAGGAACGGGTCGTGCACCAGCACGCGCATCTGGAACCCCAGCTTGCAGATGTCCGCCACCCGCGCGCCGATGTTGCCCATGCCGATGACGCCGATGGTGCGGTACTGCACGTTGTCGCCGACGAACTGTCCCGGCCGCTTCACGATGCCCTGGCGCAGCGCGCGGTCGGCCTGCGGGATCATCTTCGAGAGGCTGATCATGACGGCGATGACGTGCTCCGCCACCGGCTCATTGCCAATGCCGCCCTGGTTGACGACGAGCACCCCCGCCTCGGTGCACGCGGCGACGTCCACCGCCTCGAAGCCGGCCACGCGTGAGCCGACGGCGAGCAGGTCCGGGCACTCCGCCAGCAGCGCCGCGTCAAATTGAAGGTCGCCCATGGAGAGCAGGTGGCCGTGGGCCGTCTTCAGCGCCTCCAGCTTCTCCTCCAGCGGCGCGGAGCGTTCCAGGCACACCAGCTCCGTGTTCTCGTCCTGCGCGAGCATCTCCTCGCCCATCGGGTTCGTCCAATGGCCGAAGTACACCAGCCGCTTCTTCATGCAGCACCCCCGTTGGTTCCTTGCCTTGTGTCTCGCCTGACTCCGAACGCGCCGCGAGGGTTGGAGTGTCCCCCCAACCCTCGCGTTGCTTATGTCGAGTTTTCGCTTGCGCGAACGCCTTCCGTTAGCCGGTCAGCGCCGTCGCGTACCCGGGCAGCGATGCCCGCCAGGTCTTCTCCTTGCCGAAGTCGAGGTAGTTGGCCTTGGCCTGCTCCGCGCCCTCCAGCTTGAAGGGCAGCTTGTACAGCTCGACGACGTTCTTGACGGTCATCTCATACCGCTCTTCCGGCGTGCACTCGTCCAGGATCTCGCTCAGCACCTGCTGGGAATGGGGGAAGACCGAGTCGCCGTGGGGGTAGTCGTTGCCCCACATCAGCGTGTTGGTGCCGATGAAGTCCCGCGTGCGGATGCCGAGCGGGTCGTCCTCGAAGGTGGCGTAGAAGTTGCGCAGCCAGTAGTGGCTGGGAAGCATGGGAAGGCCGGAGGTGCGCTCGCCGCCGCCGCGGATGTACGCCCAGTCCAGCCTCTTCAGCACGTGGCCGATCCAGCCGGTCTCGAACTCGGTGATCACGATCTTCAGGTTGGGGAACCGCTCGACGACGCCCGACTGGATAATGTCGGCTATCGTGAATGCGGCGCCCGCGAAGCCCATGGGGCCGTTCGCCCGGCTGGGCGCCTGCCGAGGCGGGAGGCCGTGGTTGTCGGTCGCGCCCGTGAAGAGGTGCATGTTGAGCGGCATCTCCATGTCCTGGGCGGCCGCCCAGAACTTGTCGTACCACTGATCCACGTAGAGGTGGTCGGGCGGCGCCGTGATCGGCACGCACACGCCAACGTGGCCCATCGACTTGCACCGCTCCATCTCCACGATCGCCTGGTCCAGGTCCCACAGCTGCACGGCGCCGAGGGCGAAGAGCCGGTCCGGCGCCGGGCTGACGTAGTCCGTGATCCAGTCGTTGTAGACGGAGAAGGTGTCCTTGACGATGTTCAGGTCCTCAACCTGGTAGACGTTGAAGAGGAGGCTGGGGTAGAGCACCTCGGCGTCGATGCCGTCCTGATCCTGCTCCTGCAGCCGCGCCTCGATGTTGTAGCAGCCCGGCAGGGCGAGGTCGTAGCCGCGCTTCATGTCCTCGCGCGCCTTGGGGCTGGTGAAGTCCACGTTCTGCTGCAGGAAGCCGGCGGCGGGCAGACCGGTCTTGCCGTTGCCCAGCTGCATCTGCGGGCCCATCTCCGGATTGGTCACTGCCATGTGCGGGGCCCGGTCGCCGTACTTCTTGATCAGCGGGTCGAAGAACTCCGGCGGCTCGACGATGTGCGAGTCCGCTGAAATGCACAGCAGCTTGTCCATGTCTCCTCCTCGCGCCTGTTGGCTCACGGTGTGCGGAGTCTGGTCAGGATAGGCCCATTCTAAATCATGGGCGTTGACTGCGTCACCTCGGTCAGCGGCAGCGAGTTCCGCCACGTCTTGACCTCCGGCGTCGGCACGTAGTTGATGCGCGCCTGCTCCGGACCCGTCACCTCGAAGGGAAGGTGGTACAGCTCGACCACGTTCTTCACCGTCATCTTCCACTTCTCTTCCGGCGTGCACCCGTCCAGGATCTCGCTGAGCACCTGCTGCGAGTGCGGGAAGATCGAGTCCCCGTGCGGGTAGTCGCTGCCCCACAGCATGGTGTTCACGTCGATAAAGTCGCGCGTGCGGATGCCGAGCGGGTCGTCCTCAAAGGTGCAGTAGAAGTTGCTGCGCCAGTACTCGCTCGGCAGCTTGGGCAGCCCCATCACCCGCTCGCCGCCGCCGCGCACGTAGCCCCAGTCGAGCCGCTTCAACATGTGGCCGATCCAGCCCGTCTCGAACTCGGTCACCACGAACTTCAGGTCCGGGAACCGCTCGCACACGCCGGACTGGATCAGGTCCGCCACCGTCAGCGCGACGCCCGCGAAGGCCATCGGCCCGTTGGCCCGGCTGCGGGGGTCGTTCCTCGGCAGGCCGTGGTCAGCCGTGGCGCCGGTGAAGATGTGCATGTTCAACGGCATACCCATCTCCTGCGCAGCCGCCCAGAACTTGTCGTACCACGGGTCAACGTACATCTTGTCGGGTGGGGCCGACGCGGGAATCGACGCGCCGACGTGCCCCATGAGCTTGCTCCGCTCCAACTCCGCAATGGCCTCTTCCAGGTCGTAGAGCTGCAGGCTCGCCAGCGGGAAGAGCCGGTCGGGCGACTTGCTGCAGTAGTCCGCCACCCAGTCGTTGTAGAGCCGGAAGGTCGCGTTCAGCACGTTCCGGTCCTCCACCTGGTAGACGTTGAAGATGACGCTGGGGTAGATGACCTCCGCGTCGATGCCGTCGATGTCCTGGTCGAGCAGCCGCTCCTTCACGTCGTAGCAGCCGGGGCGGGCGAGCTCATAGCCCTTGGCGAGGAGGCTCCGGGCCTCCGGCTTGGTGAAATCCACGTTCTGCATGAAGAACCCAGCGATGGTGAGGCCAAGCCGGCCGTCGCCGAGGTTCAGCTGCGGCCCGCGCTCCGGGTCCGCGATGACCACGCGAGGCGCCTTCTCACCGAACATGTCGGCCAGCGGCTCGAAGAACTCCACGGACTCCACCACGTGCGAGTCCGCCGATATGCACAGCTTGCCGTCGTTCATGACTCCTCCTTTACGACGTCGCTTTATGTCGACGGCGGGGACAGCGCTACCGCCGTCCCCGCCGTACGGGTCAACTAACCGGGACAGCCGGACACGAACACATTACTGCTTCACCGCCACGATTTCCTCAAGGTGCGTGAAGGTCCCGTGCTCCGTCCCGTTCCAGACGTACTCATCAATGACGTTGGGGTCAACGGCTACCTGCGCCGGCAGGTACCAGAGCGGCACGTTGGCGTGCAGGTTGAAGCTGAGCTCGCCCACGGCCCGGATGTTCGGCTCGTGCTTGGACCAGTCCATTTCTCCCTGGATCCGCCCGACGATCTCGTACATCTCCGGGGTGGCGAAGCCGTTGACGCCACCCGTCGCATGCCACGTCTGCCGGTTGGCCAGCGCGAAGACCGGGTGCGTGCTGCTGTTGTCGACGTCCACCCAGTCGACGATGCCCTCGCCGACGCCTGCCGTGCCCTGCCTTGTGGCGCGGCTGAGGGCGTTGCGGGATGCGCCGTCAATGGTGATCAGCTCCACGTCTACACCCACGTCCTGCCAGTAACCGGCGATTGCCTCGGTGACGTCTTCGCAGCCGGCCATCACAACGCAGGAGCGGACGCGGGTCTTGATCTCGAGCGGGTTGTTGGAGTCGTAGCCGGCCTCGCGCAGCAGGTTCCTGGCCGCGGCCGGGTCGTACCCGTACTCTTCGAAGAACCGATGCTGCCACTCCGGGTTCCAGCCCGTGAACTGGGGGTGGAAGTGGTTGAGGATCATCAGCTCACCGTGCGGAGCAAAGGCGCCCATGACCTCCGGCCGGTTGATGGCCTTGTTCAACGCCTTGCGGACACGAACATCGAGGAGCTTGGCGTCAGGGTAGAGAGGCCAGCCGTCGACGCCGGTCTCGGGGTGTGGGAAGGCCGCGTAGAACTGCATCCACACGCGGGTGCCGAAGTTACTGTTGCTCTTGATCTCGTAGCCCTGGGACGTGGCCTGCCCATGCAGGTCGGGAGGGATGTCGGTCATGTGGACCTCGCCGGCCAGCAAGGCCGACAGCCGCGTCGAAACCTCGGAGACCCAGCGCAGCTCGAGTTCCGAGAAGTCCGGTTCTGCGCGCCAGTGCTCACCGGGGGCGTTCTCGAAGATGATGAACTGGCCCTGTGTCCGGTCGACAAACTGGTAGGGGCCCGTGCCGGCCAACGGTGTGCTCTCGGGGTTCTCCGGGGCGCCGTTGGCGTCCCAGTCAGCCTTGCTCACCACCGGCAACTGCGTCCACCGGTCGGAAAGCGCAAGGGAAAGGAAGCTGTTGGGTTTCTTCATGCGGAAGACGATCTCGTGGTCGTCCACCTTCTCCACCGATTCCGTGAAGGCCCGCCAGAAGATGCGGGAGAAGACGTGGGCGTCTTCGAATGTCACGAACTGGTCGAAGAAGTTGATCACGTCATCGGCAGTGAACTCGCCGTTCCCGTTGTGGAACTCGACGCCCTCACGCAGCTCGATGCGCAGCGACTGGCCGTCGGGCTCCAGCGCCCAGGAGGTGGCCAGGCCCGGCACGAACTCACCGGCCGGGTTCACGGCCAGGAGGTTCTCGTACATCGGCCTGAGCTGCAGCGCGTTGAAGCAGCAAAGCACCCGCTGGTCGCTGTGCTCGGTGCTCGGCTCCGTCGTCGCGAAGATGAGCCGGTCCACGACGGCCTTCGGCATCATTGCGTCGTCGGCAGGCTGCGCCATTGTGTCGCCACTGCCCGTGGCTGACGTCATTTCCGCGGGAGCTGCTGTCGGGGCGGCCGCGGCCGAAGAGGTGGTTGTCGTCGTGGTTGTCGTCGTCGTGGCGGTGCTGCCGCTGTCGCCGTCGTCACCGCCGCACGCGGCCACGACGAGCAGCAGCGCGAGGCTCGTCGCCAGCAGCGCCACTATTCCCGGAAAGCGTCTACACGAACTCATGCTCTCTCCTCCAAGTTTGGATGAATGTGCCGCAATGTGCCGCAATGTGCCGTAGACACTCAGACGCCGGAACCTCGCCTTCGGTTCCCGCGTCTGTACACCAGTTTCGCCGGACAAGGGACTGCGCAACGCACCACCCCCAGCCCGACTGAGTTGCCGCGCAGAATCTTATGTCTCTACATCGAATATGTCAATTCATTCTTGATGAAACTTTCACGGACAATCAGAAAGCCGGCCTTGCCGTTCGGCGCTACCCCGCCGGCGCCTCGCCGACGATTGACTTGTACCGGGCGACGTACGCCGGCCAGACCTCCGGGTTGACGATGGGCGACGGCCGCTGCCCGCGAAAGATCGCCAGCCACTGCTTGCCTGCGTTCTCGCTCATCTTGTACATGGCTTCCTTCGACTGCCCCGCGCTGTGCGGCGTCGCCAGGACGTTGTCCAGCTTCAGCAGCGGGTGGTCGAAGGACGGCGGCTCGATCTCCCAGGTATCGATCGCCGCGCCCGCGATGACACCCTCCTTGAGCACCTTCTCCAGCGCCTCCTCGTCGAACAGCCCGCCCCGGGCCGCGTTGACGAAGTAGGCCGTCGGCTTCATCAGCCGGTACTCCCGCTCGCCGATCATGTTCCGTGTCTGGTCCGTCAGCGGCGTGTGCAACGTGACAAAGTCGCTCTCGGACAGCAGGTCGTCCAACTCGGCGCTCTCGCCGCCCCGCCGCGCGATCTCCTCGTCGCCCATGATGGGGTCGTGGGCGAGGATGCGGCAGTTGAACGCAGCCTTCAGGATCTCGCCCACCCGCGACCCGATGGCGCCGAACCCAACGATGCCGATCGTCTTGTCCACCAGGTCGTTGCCGGCGAGCTCTCCCGGCCGCCGCTCGATGCGCGCGTGAAGCTGGCGGTCCGCCAGCAGCGCCCGGTGCGAGAGGATCAGCATCGCCGCGGTGACGTGCTCGGCGACGGGCTCGTTGCCCATGCCCGTCTGGTTGCACACGAGCACGCCCGCCTCCGTGCATGCGGGGATGTCGATGGTGTCGTAGCCCGCCAGCCCCGAGATGATGGCCAGCAGGTTCGGGCTACGGTCGATGACCTCCTGCGTGTCGGGCGGCATTGCGCGACCGTGCACGTGCAGGCCGTGGGCGTCAGTCAGCTCCTTCCACAGCGTCTCCGGCTCCTGCGAGTTCACCTTCACCAGCTCCACCTCGTCCGGGTGGCCCTGCAGCTCCTGCTCACCAACCGGAGCGATGAAGCGGTCTACGTACACCAGTTTCTTGGAAGCCATGCATGTCCCCTTTCGTCTTCCGGCGCAATTCGGTTGCGCGCAGCGAGACCGGCGCCCTCATGGCACAGGTCGACGCCAGTCTGTCAGGCGCTGCGCAACTGTACCAGCAGGGAAGGTGTGGGCGTCAAGGGCGAGTGTTTTCGGAAGCACGTGAACCGTGAGCGGCGCCAATGCCGCGTGACGTCTCCGTAAGCTCGGCTACGCCACCGGCGCCTCGCCGACGATGGACCTGTACCGCGCCGCGTACGCCGGCCACACCTCCGGGTTCACGATGGGCGATGGCCGTTCCCCCCGGAAGATCGCCAGCCACTGCTTTGCCGCGTTTGCGCTCATGTTGTACACCGACTCCTGCGAGGAGCCTGCGCTGTGCGGCGTCGCGAACACGTTGTCCAGCTTCAGCAGCGGGTGGTCGAAGGACGGCGGCTCCACGGCCCATACGTCCAGGGCCGCCCCCGCAATCATCCCGTCTGTGAGCGCCCGCTCCAAAGCTGCCTCGTCGTACAGACTGCCGCGGGCCGCGTTGACGAAGAACGCCGTCGGCTTCATCAGCCGGTACTCCCGCTCGCCGATCATCCCCCGCGTCTGTTCGGTCAGCGGGGTGTGGATCGTCACGAAGTCGCTCTCCCGAAGCAGCTCGTCCAGATCGACGCTCTCGCCCCCGCGCCGCGCGATCTCCTCATCGCCCAGCGGCGGGTCGTAGACGAGCACACGCATCTGAAATGCTGTCCGCAGGATCTCGCCGACGCGCGAGCCAATGAACCCGAACCCGATGATGCCCACCGTCTTGCCGCCGAGGTCGCTGCCGGTTAGCTCCCCCGGCCGCCGCTCGATGCGCGCGTGCAGCTGCTTGTTCGCCAGCACCGCCCGGTGCGACAGCAGCAGCATCGCCCCCGTGACGTGCTCGGCGACGGCCTCGTAGCCCATGCCAGTCTGGTTGCAGACCAGCACCCCGGCCTCCGTGCACGCCGGGACGTCGATGGCATCAAAGCCCGCAAACCCGGACACGATGGCGAGCAGGTTGGGGCTGTGTTGCAGCAAGTCCTCCGTCTTCGGCCACGGCCGCACAACTCCGGCATGGAAGCCGTGGGCGGTTGCCATCGCCTCCCACAACCGCTCGACCGGTCCATCCGAACTCACCCGGACCATCTCCACCTCGTCCGGGTGGCCCTGCAGGTCCTCCTCGCCGACCGGGTGGATGAACCGGTCGTAGTAGACGAGCCTCTTTGGGGGCATGGGGTTTCTCCTGTCAGGGTGGCTGGCTACGGCTTGTTGCGTGCATCACGCCAGATGTTGAGGAGTGCGGCCCCACTGTATCAGACACAAGCACTGCGTCAATTGCGGTAAGACCCGCCGGGGCAGACGTTGGCGCTATCCGTAGCTCTCATAGCATTACAGAGTGATAGTCAACTTCAAGCACCGGGGCCTCGCTGACTTGTATACCGGTGGAAGCGGTCGCTACGTTGACCTGCAGTCGCTCTGCCTGGAGCCGCTCGGCTTGACGGTTGCGCGGGCGGCGAGGGGACTCGGCGTGTCACGGCGGACGTTGACCAACCTAATCAAGGGGCGGGGCGGTGTCTCCGCGGATTTGGCCCTCCGGTTGTCCATAGCCTTTGGTTCAACCCCTGAGACTTGGCTACGCCTGCAAATGTCTTACGATTTGTGGCATGCAGGGCAGCGCGTAGGCGACATAGAAATGGAGCAATTTCAGGAGCCGGTTTCAGCGCCTTAGCGCTTGGGCACACTGCCTGCACACAAAGGGGGCCGCGTACGCGGCCCCCTTTTATGTCGACGGATTGCGGACCCGCGAGTTTACCCTGCCGGCTCCATCTCGCGGGTATCGACAACCACCCCGCTCGGCTCAAACCGCTCGCGCACTTTCTTGGTGTACTCCCACCAGTCGACGCCGGAGGGGATGACCGCCTGCCCCGAACGCTGGTGGTACGCCCACGGCGTCTCCAGCCCCGGAGGCGGCGTGCCGTCCTCCATCAGCGCCCGCGCGGCGTCCATGTAGCGGCGCCGGGTCCGGATGATCATCTGGTCCGTCGTGCCCAGGTGCTCCTTGGTGCGGTCGTAGATGCTGCCCATGCTCTCCGTCATCGCCATGTCCTGCTGGCGAATGCCCTTGATGCCGGTGAAGCTCACTAACTTCCGCTGGGCCTCGCGGTCGATCTGGAAGTCGTTGCCCCAGTTCTGGTCCAGGTTGTAGCGGTCGTACCAGCCGGTGCCGTTGGGCTGGTAGTCGCGAAGCTGGTCGCGGGGTGTCTCGCCCGGCTTCAGCGCCCGGACGCCCCACTCCAGCGTGTGGTGGTCGTCCATCGGCACGTAGCACAGGAAGCCCGCGTTGGAGCCGAGCGGGTTGTCGATGCCCGGGACCATCGCGTAGAAGGGGAACAGGATGTGCCCGACGCGCCAGTACTCCTGCCCGTCGTCCGTCGGCCGGACCATGCCGTACGACGTCCCGTGGTCGGTGATCTTGACGCTGAACTTGCCGTAGCGGTTCTGCGCCTGGTGGTACTCCATGGAGCCCGGCTCCGTGTTGTGGATGGTCAGGTGGCCGAGGTGCAGGAAGGTGACGTGGATGGTGTCCATCTCTCCCTCAAGCCCCTGCATCCAGTTGCAGTTCCGGTGGAGGACCGAGATGGAATAGTTGTCGTGCATGTTCCCCTCGAGTTCCGGCAGCGACGGCGGGACCTCGCGGGGGCCCATGTACACCCAGATGATGCCGTTCCGCTCGTGGGTGCGGTACGACTTGATCCTGACCTTGTCCCTGAAGTTGCTCTCCGCCGGCTCCGAGGGCATGTCGACGCAGTCGCCGTTCACGTCGAACTTCCACCCGTGGTAGACGCAGCGCAGGCCCTCCTCCTCGTTCCGGCCGAAGAAGAGGCTCGCGCGCCTGTGCGGGCAGTTGTTGTCGACGAGGCCCACCACGCCGTTGGTGTCGCGGAAGGCGATGAGCTCCTCGCCCAGCAGCTTGATGCGCACCGGCGGGCCGTCAGGCTCCGGCACCTCGATCGACTGCAGTCCGGGGAACCAGTACTCCCGCATCAGGTTGCCCATGGGCGTCCCGGGGCCCACTCGACACAGCAGTTCGTTCTCTTCTGGGGTCAGCATGCTTCCTCTCCTCTCGCCTGGCGTTGTCATTCCCGCTGGGGCGGTCCCCCATCCCAACCTTCCCCCACGCGTGGGGGAAGGGGCGATTGCAGCGCCTATTGGCCGGTCAGCGACCCGGCCGACTCCGGGTATTCGGTCGTCCGGGCGAAGAACCAGTCGCCCAGCGCTTCCATCCAGTTTACGCCACCAGGCAAGACCACCGCGCACGAGCGCACCTTGTACGACTCGGGCTCGTTGACGCCCGGCGGGACCGTGCCGTCCTCGGCCAGAGCCCGCGCCGCGCCGATTAGCTGCCTGCGAGCGCGGATGATCGTCGCGTCGGCGGTGCCCAGGTGCTCTTTCGTGCGGTCCATAATCGCGCCCATGCTCCATTCGATGGCCGCGTCCTGCTGCCGGACGCTTGGGATGCCGGTGAAGTTCTTGTGCTTTTTGGCCCACAGGTCCATGTGGAAGTCCGTCTCCGGGCTGATTTCCGGCCACCAGTTGGCATAGAAGGCGCCCTTCTGCTCGGGCTTCCACGGCCCCTGGTTGGGCGTCAGCACGCCGGGCTCGTCCGGCAGGTCGGGCGTCGGGTAGCGGCTGCCGGGCAGCGCCTCCGTGGGGTGCCACTCCAGCCCAAAGTGCATCGTGTAGTAGTCGTCGATGGGCACGTAGATGGAGAGCGGCACGCGCGACGCTGTCGCCGGAAACATGCCGTAGAAGGGGAAGAGGAAGTGGCTGGCGCGCCAGTACGAGTTCCCGTCCGGCTGCTTCCGTTCCGCGCTGTAGACCAGCCCGTAGTCCTGCTTCTCGACGAAGAAGTCCGCGAACTTCTCGACGGTGTAGCCGCCGTACCGCGGGCTGTCCTCCAGGTGCAGCCGCCCGTGCAGGATGGGCGCGTGCGTCGAGTCGAGCTCGCCCTCCAGCGCCTGCATCCAGTTGCACTCGTAGATGAACCGGCGGTAGTGCTTGCGCTGCTCCTCCGGCACCAGGCCCCACTCGAACTGGGGCAGCCCCGGCGGTTCCTCCTGGTTCGGGCCCATGTAGCACCACGTGACCCCGCCGAAGTCGGCGCCCTTGTAGGACGTGATGTGCATCTTGTTCTTGAAGTTGCTTGTCGGTGGCTCGTTGGGCATGTCGATGCAGTCGCCGTTCACGTCGAACTTCCAGCCGTGGTAGGCGCACCGCAGCCCGCCCTTCTCGTTCCTGCCGAAGAAGAAGCCCGCGCCGCGGTGGGGACATCGCTGCTGCGTGAAGGCGACGTTGCCGTCGCTGTCGCGCCACGCCACCAGGTCCTCGCCCAGCAGACGGACGCGCTGCGGCTGGCCGTCGACCTCGAGCTCCCACGGGTAGGCGGCCGGCAGCCAGTACTGCCGCATCAGCTCGCCCATCGGAGTGCCGGGGCCTACTCGACAGAGCAGGTCCGTCTCTTCTTGCGTGAGCATGAATGCCTCCTTTTATGTCCGGGAAGGGGCCTGCCTTTGGCCGATTGTAGCAGGGTTTGCGGCCCTGTGAACGCCGATTCCCCCGATTTCCCAAACGAATCTGGAATAGTACTCATTCAAGGGGCCGCAGCGATCGCCGCCGGCAGCATGAAGAGAGGGGCGCTGTCCTGAACACAGCGCCCCTCTCCACTGGCAGTTTGTTGAGGCCCTAGCTGACGCCCAGCGCCTCCGCCGCCATGATCGTGCCCTTGATGCGGTTCTCGATCTTCTGGAACGCCACGTCGCGGGCGTGGTCCGGCGAGCCGTGGTTCGGCTTGACGTCGATGCTGAAGGGCGAGAACCCGCAGTCGTCCGTCGCTCCAATCTGCATCTTGTCGATGTACCTGGCGGCCGTCACCAGCTGGTCACGGACCTCTTCCGGCGATTCCACCCGCGGGTTTTGCGGGTTGATCACGCCCAGGTATGCCACCTGCGTCACGCCGTTCGCATCGGACCGCAGGCTCGCCGCGATGTCGGCGTACACCTGCTCCTTGTTCCGCTCGCTGGCGAGCTGGATCAAGAAGTACCCTGCGTTGATCCGGAACATGTCCGGGAGCATGTCGTTGTAGGGCACGTCCGCGCTGTGGACTGAGTCCTGGTCGCCGCCGGGGCAGGTGTGGATGCCGATGTTCGCGCGCTCTTCCGGCGAGAAACGGTCGACCACGGCGTTGATCAGCTCAACAAAGTGCGGCAGCATGTTGCGGCCTGTCCACGGGTTGCGGTGGTCGTCGCGGCAGGCCAGCCGTCCCTCAGTGAAGTCGATCGACACGCGCACCGCGCCGGCCGCGAATGCCTCGCGCACGTCCCGCTCGCACTCGGCGATCAGGTCCGCCTCGAACTGTGCCCGCGGGTACCCCGGCAGCTCCTCGTCGAGGGCGTACAGGAGCGCCAGCATGGAGGGCGAGATTACCGCCTGCTTCAGCGGCTTTGTCGCGATTCGCACCGCCTTGGCCGTTGCGTCAGACGCCAGCGTCTTGTACCGGAACGGGCCGCCCGTGAGCTTGGGAAGCTGCCGGTGGTGGCCGTCCGCAAAGATCGCGAAGAACTGCCCTCCCGGCGCCAGGTGGTCCGCCAGCCCCGTGCCCGCCAGCGTGTCCGTGAACGGGTACGTCGCGAAGCTCGACCAGCGCTGCTCGCCGTCGGTCACAATCGGCGACCCTGTGGCCTCCATGCGTGTGATGGAGTCGCGGACCGCAGTGTCCTGCTCGGCTTCCAGTTGCTCTCGCCCAATCTGCCCCGCGTCGTAGGCGGCGTAGGCCGCCTGCAAGGCCGACGGTCTGGGCAGCGAGCCCACCGGCTCCGTTGGGATGCCTGTTGCCGTTCTGGGATCGTATGCCATGTCCTACCTCCTTCTCGTTCACCGGCATACCTTGAGCAAAGAATATAAGGGATTGCCCGGCGGAATAGTATCAGGGGAATAGCAAATGGGCAAACAACTACAGGGGAGCAAACATTGACTGCCGTAGTGTAAGGAGCGCCTGCCGGCGCGCCGCGCGAGCGTTACGACCCGTACCGCCCGATGTCCAGCGCGATGAACACCATCATCACCGGCACCATCACCATGATGCTGACGATGATCCCGACCACGATTGCCACGAAGCTGAAGAGACCGCCGAAGATGCACGCGTTCCCTATGGTCGCCTTCATCGTCCGCGTGTTGGCGCCGCCGGAGAGCACGCCGTACGCGAACCCCACGATCAGGATGGCGAGAAGGCTGAGGAAGTAGAGTTCCCGGTCGCCGGTGAAGACGCCGATGAGCCCCGCCGCGATGCCGCCGAACAGCCCGACGTAGCCGCCCGTCACGCCGCTGGCGCCGTTGATCTCGACCTCGTCGTCCGAGTGGTGTCCCTGCCACTCGGCGGCGTGTTGCCGCGACAGAGCATGCCGCATGCGGATGCTGGCCGCGCGTTGCAGCGCGCCCTGGCTGCGGCCCCCTCTCATCTGCATGGCCTGGTTGGCGCTCCTCTCCTTGTTGACCCGCCGTCCCCTAGCCTAACCCCAAAGCGCCTTCGTTGCCAGCCGCGCGCGCCCTCGCCGTTCCGCCGGCGAAGGCCGGCAGCCATCGCGCGATGCCCGCTTCGCCTACTCTTCTATCGGAATGGTCGCCGTGATGCGGGGGATGTCGCTCGATACGCGTGTGGTGTGCCCGTGGCCCGTCGTGTCCTCCACCAGGTTCACGTGGCCGGGACCGAAGCGATGGAGGGAACCGTCGCCAAGGCCGATCTCCCCCTCGCCCTGCAACGTGATGACGAACTGCCGCCGAGGGCCGGGGTGCCAGTCGACAAAGTGGCCCGGAGGGTACTCGCGGAAGGTGATGTTGGTAGCCTTCAGCCCCTCCGCCAGCTCCGGATGGTCCGCCAGGCTGAAGTCCTCGATGTGGGACTCGCCGTCATCACCCGTGTACATGCGCGTGATCGTGTCCATGACAATTCCTCCTCAGGTACGCGTGTGGTGCGGCCCATTGTCGCCAAAGGGCCACCTGTCCGCAATGCCGGACAGACGCGCGCAACCACGGGCAAACTTCCCCCTGCGAGGGGTTACGTCTCCGTCACCCGGCGCACGTCGGCGCGGAAATCGTCCGGGCTCGGCCCGCGGTCGATGACGACGTCGACGACCGACGGCAGCCCCGATGCCATGGCGTCGCGCAGCGCCCCCGGCAGGTCGCGGGAGTCCCGCACCTGCACGCCGAAGCACCCGAACCCTCGCGCCACCGCCGCGTTGTCCGTCTCGATGAACTCCGACGCGACCTTCTTCCCCGCCGGCTGGTGCTGGTTCACCATGCCCAGCGCGTTGTCGTTGAACACGACGCAGATCATCGGCAGGCCGTACTGCATGGCTGTCGAGAGGGCGTTGACCGTCATCATGTAGCCGCCGTCGCCCGTCACGCAGACGACGGGCCGGTCCCGGTAGGCCAGCTTCAGCGCGACCGCCGCCGGCAGCCCCCACCCCATGCCCGCGGTCCCGCCCGGGCAGAAAAAGGTATGCGGCTGCGAGGCCTGGAAGTAGTGCGCCATCCACGTGCGGTTGTTCCCCGCGTCCAGCGCGTAGACCGTGTCGTCCGGCATCGTCTCGCGCAGCAGCGTGACGAGCCGCTGCGGCCGCACCGGCGAGCTGTCCTCGTGCATCGCCGGCTCGTCGTAGTAGCCGTTCCGCTGCCGCCGCTCGTCCAGCGACGTCGTCCACGCCGCCCGCTCGGCCGTCGACGTCGAGCCTCGTGTGCGCGTCTCTTCGAGCAACTGCGACAGCACCTTCGCCGCATCGCCGACGAGGCCAAGCTCGACGGGGAACGTCCACCCCGCGTTGTTCTCGTCGATGTCGATCTGGATGATGCGCTGCCGCCGCGGGTCGAAGACGCTGGGCCGTTCCCGCACCGTGTCCTGCGGCGAGAGCTTCGCGCCGACGACGAGCACCGTGTCGGCGTCGCCGATGACCGCGTTGGCCGCCGCCTGCCCGTACACGCCCGCCATGCCGACCGACAGCGGGTGGGTCTCGGCGAGGGCGCTCTTGCCCTTGTAGCTCGTCGCCACGGGCGCCCCCCACGCCTCGGCGAGCTCGCGCAGCAGGTCATGGCTCTTCGAGACGTGCACGCCGTTGCCCGCGACGATGACCGGCCGCTCAGACGCCGCCAGGATGTCTACGGCGCGGGCGATGTCCTCCGGCGCGCTCTGCGGCTTGACGGTGTTCAGGTACCCCGAGGTGTTGTGCAGGAACGGCGGCGACTCCACGTCGACCTCGCCGCCCGCGGCCGCCGAGCGCATGACGACGGCCGCCGGCCCCGGCCGCCCCGACGTCGCGTGCTTCAGCGCAAGCTGCGTGCCGATGACCGCTTCCTTCGGGCTCGCGGCCAGCGTCGTGTACTTGGTCATCGCGCGGAAGATGGCGGGCAGGTCGATGCTGCCGTACTCGCCTACGCCCGACTGGTTCGCCGGGTGCTGGCCCGCGCCGCCGTCGGACGTGTCGGTGACGACCAGCATCGGCGAGCTGCTCAGCATCGCCTCCATGATCCCGAAGCTGGCGTTGGACCCCATGAAGAGCCCCTGGCCCATGATGGCGGCGGGCTTCCCCGTTGCGCGCGCGTACGCGTCCGCCATTATTCCCGCCGCCTGCTCGTGCCGGACGAGTATCGGCGTGACGCTGTCCCGACCGTGCATCAGCGCGAAGATCTGGCTCGTTCCGCCCCCCGGTATCCCGAAGACGTACTCGACGCCCGCCTCTTCCAACACCTGCAGTATGTGCTCCGCTGAGCTCGCCATGACTGCTCCTTATGTCAATCAACCGCTATGAATCCGTTCGCCCTGAGCCTGTCGAAGGGGTCTTCCGGCGCCTCTCGATGAGGCTCCGGAAGACCGGGCGTCCAAACTGCCCGCTCCCGACTACCCCCACAGCCGCTCGCTGGCCATGCGCGCGCCCTCCGAGAGCGTCCGCAGCTTTGCCCACGCGATCTGCGGGTGGACGCGCGCGCCGAGCCCGCAGTCGGTGCTCGCGACTACGTTTTCGCGGCCCACCGCGTTGGCGATGCGCTCTATGCGGTCCGCCACCAGCTCGGGATGCTCGATGGTGTTCGTCGAGTGCGTGACGACGCCCGGCATGAGGATCTTGCCGTCGGGCAGCTTCGTGTCGCGCCACACCTTCCACTCGTGCTCGTGCCGGGGGTTCGCCGCCTCGACCGAGTACGCCTGCGCGTTGACCTGCAGCACCAGGTCCACCACATTCTTCAGCTCCAGGTCGTAGGCGTGGGGGCCGTGCCAGCTCCCGAAGCAGAGGTGGAAGCGCACCTGCTCCTCCGGGATGCCCTCCAGCGCGTGGTTCAGCGCCTCGACGCTGCGGGCGAACCGCGCCCGGAACGCCTCCAGCGTCATGTCCTGCGTCTCGAACTTGCCCACCGGCGCGTCGATCTGCAGGATGTAGCCCGCGTCCGTGATCGCCTTGTACTCCTCCCGCATGGCCTCCGCGACGGCGTAGACGTACTCCCACTCGCCGGGGTAGAACTCGTACCGGCTCTGGGGGATGACGTTGTCCGGCCCGATGGACGGCATGAACACGTCGGCCACCGGCGTCGACCCGACGGCCGCCTGCAGGTAGCCGACGTCCGACGCGATCGCCGCATGCCCCGTGTATGACACCGGCCCGACGTTCACCAGGTTGAGCTGCCAGTTCCTGGCGTCCCCCGCCCGCTCCCGGCGCAGCCGCATGGTGTTGGCGTCATAGTCCTGGTAGAACTCCTCGAAGGCGCGGCGGTCCCGCCCGACGATGCCCGCCTGCGTGCCGGACCCACTCGCCTCGCCCGCCTCCAGCTCCCGGTGCTCGTACCCGGCGAGCCTGCCGCCGATGTAGCCCGTCCAGTTGGTCTTGCCGTACTCGCCGTCGTTGATGATATCGACGCCGGCGTCGAGCTGCGCCTGCACCACGTCCGCAACGGCCCTCGGCATCCACTCGGCCAGCTTCGCCTCGTCGTAGTCGCCGCCGAGGGTCTTCGCCTGCACCAGCGCGCCCAGCCCCTGCGGCCTCGGCAGCGCCCCAACGTGCGTCGTCAGAATCCGCTCGTCACTCCGCTTCACGAGGTTCTCCTTCTACGTGATTCGTCGTTCCCGCGTAGGCGGGAACCTATGGACAGAGCAAACGGGACATTGAGCTACGCCAGCCGCTCCACGTCGTCGTGCACCGGCTGCCAGTCGTCGAAGTATGGCCCGTCCGGCTCCTGCCACTCCCGCAGCGACACGATGTACCCGGACGGGTCCTTGATCATCGCCTGCACCCCCCAGAACGTCCGCGCCGTCCACGGCTCGCGCTCCACGTGCACGCCCGCGGCCTTCAGCTCGGCGATGGCCTCCGCGATGTCGTCCACCTGCACGCCGATGCGCGGCTCCGTGCGCCCGTCCTGGTCCGGCGTGTTCTCCGCGCCGTCCGTCACCTCCAGCAGCACGCCGCCCAGCTCGCAGTACGCCGAGACCCGCCCGCCCATCGTGTACTTCCGCAGCAGTCTGAACCCCAGCCGCTCCGTGTAGAAGGCGATGGACTCCTCCGCGCTCCGGGACGGCAGATAGATGTGGCTGAACGCCTTGGCCTTCATGGCTCTCCTCCTTGTTCGAGTGCGCCAGCGGCGGCGCGACGCGCAGCGATTCCCCGCCGGCCCGCTGGTGCGCCGTCAACATACAGGAATACGACGGGTGTGGCAAAGCGAGGGAGGGAACGCCCTCTGTTCGCGAAACAAAAAAGTGTCCCGGCGGCTGGCACTAGCCGCCGGGACAAGAAGGAGGGGCCGAAAGGTTGTCCCGCCTTCAGGCTCCCGTCCGGGAGCCTGAAGGCGGGTTTGGGGGGCTAACGCAGGGCGCCCACAATGATCTCCACGTTGGCGCGCACCATGCCAATGTACGTGTCCGCGCCGCTGCCGGCGGGCCCCAGGGAGCCCGAGTAGAGCTCGTATAATTCGGAGCCGGTCTCTTGTGCGATGGCCTGCGCCAGCCGCTCGTTGACGGTCGTTTCGCCGAACACCGCCGGCACGGGATGCTCGTCCAGCGTGGCCACCAGTCCGCTCAGGTGCTGGGCGGAGGGGTCGACGTCCGGGGAAAGCCCCGGAATGACCGTGCCGACCACCTCAAACCCGTACAGCTCGGCAAAGTAGCGCAGGGTGTCGTGGGATGTGACAAGCACGCGCCGCTCGGCGGGGACTGCCCTCACGGTGCTCTCCGTCCATGCGTGCAGCGCGTCCAGCTCCGCCGAGTACGCCTCGGCGTTCGCCCGGTACGTCGCCGCGCTCGCAGGGTCGAGGGCCGCGAGCCGCTCGGCGATGTAGTGCACCGCCGTCTTCACGCGCGGCGGGTCAAACCAGAAGTGCGGATCGAATTCGCCGTGGGCGTGGGCGTGGCCGTGTTCGTCCTCGCCCTCTTCGCCGTGCCCGTGCTCTTCGTGGTCCTCGCCTCCGCTGATGCCCGCGAAGGCGATGCTGCGCGGCTCGCCGCCCACCGGCCACTCCTGCTCCACGTGGCCGTGGTCCAGGTTGAACTCGATGACGCGGCCGTGGGCCCGGTCGGTCAGGTACAGCAGGTCGCCCACGGTGGTGAACAACGGGGAGGTGTCCCCGTCGAAGGGCTCCACCAGCTCGATGGCCTCGATCAGTTCGCCCGATTCCGCGTCGACGGCGTTGAGCGTCCCGTCGTAGGTCAGGAAGAAGGCCCGCTCGCCGTGAGCGTCGAAAGCGGCCCTGAGGACCCGCTTCTCGGCGGTCGCCAGCAGGACCTGGCTCATGCTCTCGCCCTCGGCGTCGATGGCCCACAGGCCGCCGTTGACCCTGTCGCCGTCCTGGTTCCGGTAGGAAGCGGAGCCGAAGAACAGCTCGGCCTCCTCGTGCGCCCAGACGGTGCCGATGCGGGCGGCTTCGTTCATGCTGGAGGGGTTGGGAATGAAGACGTGGTCGAAGTGCCCGTCGTGAGCCTCGATGAACAGCACGCCGCCCGTGCAGCCGAACATCACGCCGTGGTGGTTGGCCGCCTCTCCGTGGAGACCGGGGCATGCGCGGTTGCTGGCGTCGTACACCACTCTGTCGTCCAGCGTGCGCACCTCGACGCCGAGCGGCAGGCTGCTGGTCGCCGTCGCGGGGTAGTCAGGGTTGTTGGAGCTCACGACCGCGTACTCCTCGCCCAGCGGCACAACCGCGCCGTGCTGGAGCCCGGCCTCCAGCCACACCGGTTGGTAGGCGTTGCCCTCTTCCACCAGCTCGTGCTCGTCGAAGATGGCAACGCGGCCCGTCCCGTCATGGAAAATGGCGATTTGTTCCCCGTGGACTGCCACGTGTATCGGACGTTCGTCCGCGGTCCCCAGGGTCAGCGCCGAAACGTCGTCTTCAACGAGGTCGAAGTGGTCCCCGTGCTCTTCCAGGTAGATGCCCCCGTCGAAGATCTGGACGCGGTCGTCGTTGTCCTCAGGACCGCGGGAAATGGCGTAGACAAACCGCCCGCTGGGGCTGGAGTACAGGGTTGCGGATGCCGCGGCAACCTCCAGCGCGTGCAGGTCCACGTGCCCGGTCTCAAGGTCCAGAATCGAGACCTTCGGCTCGCTGCCGTCTGCGATCAGCAGGCGCCCGTGCAGCGCCGATTCCTCTTCCATGGCGTGGTCGTCGTGCTCGTCGTGGTGGATTTCCTCGAACTCGATCGGCGAGACCATGTCGCCCAGCGCCACAACCCGCGACTCATCAGCGCTGGCGTTGTGGACCAGCTCGTGGAGCCACTCATCCTCCAGGCTGAGGCCGATGGTCAGCACCAGGTCGGCGTCGGCGATGTCCGCAACGTCCTGCGCTCCCGGCTGGTAGGAGTGCGGGTCCGCGCCGACGGGCAGGAGGGCCTTCACCTCCACCCGGTCGCCGCCTACGTTGCGCGCCCAGTCGGCGGCAATGTTGGAGGTTGTTACCACCTTCAGCTTTGGCGCCATGCTCATCTGTTCCGGTGCGGAGGCCGCGGCGCTGGTCGACGACCCTTCCGTGTTTGTTGCGGGCGCTGCGGCGTCGTCTCCGTTCTGGCAAGCCATCAGCCCAGCCGCGAGCGCCACCGCAAGCAGCAGCGCCGAGGCCGTCTTGGCCGTTCTCCCCCACAGTGAAGTCCAGGTGTTCCGAATGCCCATCATGTCTGGCTAAACCCCTTTCCGTGTGTTGCTTGCAATTGAGCGCACAGCCGCTGAGTTTTGCAGTCAGAAGCGCTCCACTGTTGCCCTATATATTGAGATAAAGTATCAGTAATACTTAGCTGCCTCAGCCTGTCGTATTTCCCGTGATGCCGCGCCGCTAGAATTACCTTGATATGAGATAAAGTATCAGTAAAGAGTAGTCTTGCTATCGGGTTTTTTTCATGAGCGCGACATTCAAAATTATCGTGTGAAGTCCAATGCTGTCAAGGCGTTGGCAGGAAATGGGACAAAAGTGAGACTGAGCAACCCCGCCCGTTTGACGCCCCCAACGCCCGATGCTAGCGTACCGCCATCGCGAGGGAGGGGAGGCCGCCATGGACGTCATCGACACCCATTGTCACGCCGGCACCAGCTGGTTCGAGCCCATCGAGACCCTGCTCGCCTGCATGGACAACTACGGCGTGGGGCACGCGCTGCTCACCCAGCACCGCGGCATGTTCGACAACAGCTACCTGCTCGAGTGCATCGACCGCTTCCCCGGCCGCTTCAGCGCCATCGCAGGCGTCGACGCCGCGTCCGGGGACGCCCTCGCGACGATGGAGGAGCTCGCCGCCAACCCCGGCGTCTGCGGCGTGCGCCTGCTCCCGCAGGACCGCTCCCCCGGCGACGACCCGGCCGCCATCTGGCGAAAGGCCGGCGACGTCGGCCTGCCGATCAGCGTTTTCCTCGTGAACACCGCCCACAGCGCCGACGCCGGATTCCAGGAGCTCATCCTCAGCGTCCCGGACACCACCATCGTCCTCGAGCACCTGTGCGGCATGTACCACCCGCGCAGCCCGGAGTCCGTCGTCGCGCCTTATGACAACTACAAGAAGGCGCTGGAGCTCGCGTCGAGGCCGAACACGTACATCAAGTTCGGCGGCATCGGCGAGTTCGGCCAGCGGCCCGGCCGGCTCGTGCCGGAGCTCCGCTTCGAGGACGTCCCGCCCGCGATGGAGATGGCCTACGAGGCCTTCGGCGCGCGGCGCATGATGTGGGGCAGCGACTTCCCGCCCGTCGCCGGCCGCGAGGGCTACCGCAACTCCCTCGCCGGCACCCTCGATCACCCGGTCTTCAAGACCGACGAGGAGCGCGAGTGGGCCTTCGGCAGGACGGCGCTGGAGGCGTTCCGGGTGCGTGAGGGGTGACCGGAGCGGCGAACCAGGAGACAGGCGGTGGCGATGGATGGCGTCCCGCTCTCCGGACTGACCCCGGAAGTTCGCATTGCATGTGAGCGGCTGCGCCATGCGCTGCTGGACTTGCTCGGGGACGACCTGGCAGCGCTGTGGGCTTACGGCGCGGCAGTCTCACCGGAGCCGCCCCGCCGGCTGGGCGACGTCGACGTCCACTGCCTTCTGAGCAAGCCGCCCTCGCAGGAGACGGCGTCGGCATTGGAGAGCGTTCAACGCCGGATCGAGTCCGAATTGAGCATCGAACTCGACGCGTGGTACATCCTTTTGGATGCGGCGCGGGGTGCGGGGCTGCCCGCTCATTTGCTGTCGCCGCACCAGTTCGACGACATGTGGGCGCTGCACCGGAGCCACCTGCTCTCGGGCCGTTTTGTGCTCTTGCACGGCGCACCACCGGACGACATAGTCCGCTGGCCCGACTGGGAAGAGGTGCTGGCCGCCCTTCGGCACGAAATCGCGTATATGGAGGACGGCATTCACCAAATGGATAGGGAGCCGTTTGGGCAGTACGTGGTGCTGAACTGCTGCCGCATCGCCCACACGATCGCCACCCGCGATGCCGCGTGGACAAAGCTGGAGTCGGCGCGCTGGGCGCTGACTTCGCTGCCGCAGCAATGGCATGGGCCGGTACTCGCCGCTGTACGCTGGTATGACGGCCGTGAACTCCCGGGCGACGACAGGCTGCTGCGAGAGTCGAGCCTGGAGATGGTGGGGTATGTGCGTGGGCTCATGCCTTAGGGGCCAGGGAATCGCGTTCCGTGGAGGCGCGCCTACCCCGCTTCCTGTGGCCTCGCCGTCTCAGTCGTCGGCGCACCGAGCGGCGTCTCCGCCACCGGCCGAGGCGGCCTCGCGAGGAGCATCGCGCCGGCGCACAGCAGCCACGAGATCCCCATGGCCCACAGGCCGAACGTGTAGCCGCCGGTGCGGTCGAAGCTTTGCGCCATGAGGAGCGGCCCGGACGCCATGACCGCCGTCTCGAAGGGGCGGCTCACGCCCACGATCGCGCCGAGGTGCCTCCGGCCGAAGTAGGCGGGCCACACCAGCGAGCTCGTGCCGATGAGCCCGCCGATGCCGAAGCCAGCGAACGCCGCGTATACCAGCGCCACGTTGCCGCTCAAGAAGATGAGCAGCGGCATGGACACCGCCGAGAACAGGCCTATCGAGATGATCACGGTGCGGATGTGGTAGCGCTCCGCTAGGAAGCCCCAGAAGAAGCGCGCAAGCACGCTGAAGAGGCCGTAGATGCTGAAGCCCAGCGCCGCCGTCTGCGTCGTGTGGCCCTTGTCGATGAACATGGGCACCAGCGTCGAGGGCACGCCGTTGGGCGACAGGCTCGCCGATGCCAGGGCGAAGACCAGCACCCACATGAGGGGCGTTCGGACCGCCTCCGAGAGGGTGTGGTCGCGCACGTGCTGCACCGCCGCGGCCCTGCCCGCCGGCACCGGCTCGATGCCGCCGTCGGGCTCCAGCCCGATGTCCTCCGGCTGCCGCCACACAAGCAGCGACGGGACGATGGTAAACAGCCCCGTCAGCACGCCCAGGAACACCCACGTTCCGCGCCAGCCGACAGCCTCCAGCACGAGTGCGAACAACGGGGGCAGCACGAACGCCGCCGCCCCGGACCCCATCGTTGCGAAGGCCATGGCCCGCCCGCGCTTCCTGAAGAACCAGCGCGGCACCACGGCCGACATCAGGAGGAAGCCCGCACCGGCAACCGAGAACCCGCCAACGATGCCGTAGAGCGCAAAGAACTGCCATTGCTCCTCGACGTAGGCCACGCCCACCAGCGAGAGCGTCGCCAGCACGCTGCCGATGACGGCGAGGATCCTTGCGCCGTGCTTGAGGTCGGCGATCCGACCCAGGAAGAAGATGCTGGCGGCGCCGATGAGCATGCGCATCGTGAGGCCGAGGTAGATCGACGACAGGCTCCAGTCGAGGTCGTCGCGCATGGGGACGGCGATGACGCTGGTCGCCCAGAACGCGCCGGCCGTGATGAAGCCCATCACAAACGTGATCGCGACGATCACCCAGCCGTAGAAGAAGGGCAGCCTGGCCGGCCACGGCCGTAAGCGCTCACCCGTGTGCTGTTCCGCCATGCACTCCCCTCTGGTTGGACTGCCCATCTCCTTCTCCCTCAGGGGGAAGGTTGGGATGGGGGGCTACCCCGTCTCGTGGCGAGGCGCTGCTTCCTGCGCCCGCGCCGTCTCAGCCGGTTGCGCGCCCTGCCGCGACTGCCGTGCGAGGAAGATGAACGCGGCGCACAGGATCCACGACAGCCCCATGCACCACAGCCCAAAGCTGTAGCTGCCCGTGCGGTCGAAGCTCTGGGCCATGAGCAGCGGCCCCGACGCGTTCACGACCGTCGCGAAGGGCCGGCTGACGCCCACGATCGCGCCCAGGTGCGTCCGCCCGAAGTACGCGGGCCACACGAGGGTCTGCGTCCCGATGAACCCGCCGATACCAAACCCGGCCAGCACCGAGTAGAGCAGGGCCACGTCGCCCTCCATGAAGATCAGCAGCGGCAGGGCCAGCCCGGTAAACAGACCGATGCCAATGATAACGACCCGGATGTGGTACCGCTCCGCCAGGAAGCCCCAGAAGAACCGGGCCAGCATGCTGAACAGCCCGTAGATGCTGAAGCCCAGCGCCGCCACCTGCGTTGAGTGCCCCTTCTCGATGTACATCGGGACCAGGCTGACCGGCAGGCCGTTTGGCGAGAGGCTCGCCGCGGCCACCGCCAGCACCAGAATCCACAGCACAGGCGTCCGCAGCGCCTCCGACAGCGTGTAGTTGCGGACGACCTGGGCCGCCGCCGTGCTCCGGGCCTGCACTGGCGCCTCCTCGCCATCCTGGTGCAGCCCGATGTCTTCAGGCTGCCGCCACACGAGCAACGCAGGCAGTATGGTGAATGTGGCGGTCAGCGTCGCCAGCACCACCCACGTGCCGCGCCAACCGACGCTCTCGAAGATGAGGGCCATGAACGGAGGGAGGATGAAGGCCGCCGCCGCCGACCCCATCGTCGCCATGGCCACCGCACGTCCCCGCTTGCGGAAGAACCACCGAGGCACCACGGCCGACATGATGAGGAAGCCCGTCCCCGCCGTCGTCATGCCGCCGAGGACGCCGTAGAGCAGCAGGAACTGCCAGTGCGACTCCACCTGCGATACGCCCAGGAGCGTCAGCGTGGACAGCCCCCCGCTCACCACCGCCAGCGTTCGCGCCCCGTTCCGCAGGTCCGCGAACCGTCCCAGGATGAACATGCCCCCAGCGCCCACCAGGCCGCGCGTCGTGATGCCGATGTAGATGGACGAGAGGCTCCAGCCCAAATCCTCGCGCATTGGCACGGCAATGACGCTCGTCGCCCAGAACACGCCCGCCGTCATGAAGCTCATCAGGAACGCGATGACGACGATGACCCAGCCGTAGAAGAACGGCAGCCGTCCCTGCCACGGCTGCGCCGGCACCTCCATGCTCCCCCCTGCCATGCGCTCCTTTCGGTTGCCGGTCCCTTCGCCCTGAGGGAAATCGAAGGGTAAACGGGCGCCCCCGGACAAAATATGAGCCCCACGACCCTCCGCAAGGTGAGCCGTGGGGCTCGTGCTGCCTTGAAACAGCGCCCTTACTTCACGGTTATGTCATCCCACACGACGGAGTCCTTGGTGAAGTATACATCCCTGGGGAGCACGCAGCCGCCGGAGCGGACCTTGTAGCTTTCCGGGTGGTGCGGCTGGAAGGGCTCGACGCCGTCCTCCAGCGCCCTTGCCGCCCGGATCAGGGACCGGCGCATCCGGATGATCGCCATGTCCGTCGTCGCCAGGTGCTCCTTGGAGCGGTCGGCGATCGTGCCCATGCTGTCCGTCATCGCCGAGTCCTGCGCCCGCACGAACTCGATGCGCGTGTACGTCTCGTACTTCTGGGCGTGACGGTCGATGTTGTAGTCGTTCCGCCGGTTGGCCTTCGCCAGCCAGGAGCCGTCGTCCATGATGTAGTGGTCGAAGTGGTACTCGAACCGCTCCTCCTCCGCGAGGGGCCTGTACGGGTTCCAGCGGATGTGCACGAACCAGCAGTTCTCGTCGTCGATGGGCACCATGGCGCCGCCCTGCACGTGGCCGTGCGGCTCCCGCGGGATCATGGTGAAGTACGGGAACAGCCACCGTGAGATCCGCCAGTAGTAGCTGTCCTCCTCAGCCCGCCGCCGCGCGCCGATGAGGATCCCGCCGTCCGTGTCCTCGACGAAGAACTTGGGCGCCCGGTCCGGGAACTGGTACTTGCCCGCCAGCGTTGTCGCCGTCTTCGCCGTCTCCAAGCAGTCGAGCTTGCTGTGCAGCAGCGAGGCGTGCACCGTGTCGATGTCGCCCTCGACGACCTGCACGTAGTTGGACTCGTAGCGCAGCTTGGACACGGACACGTGGTCCAGCGGCAGCGTGTTGTACTCGAGGAGGGGCAGGGGCGGTTCCATCTCCGGCGGCCCCATGTAGGTCCAGATCAGCCCGCCGGCTTCCTTGGCCGGGTAGGCGGTGATCTTCACCTTGTCCTTGAAGTTGCTCTCGGCCGGTTCCGACGGCATGTCGACGCAGGCGCCGCTCTTGTCGTACTTCCAGCCATGGTAGACGCAGCGCATGCCGCCTTCCTCGTTCCGTCCGAAGAAGAGGCTGGCCCTGCGGTGCGGGCAGTAGTTGTCGAGAATCCCCACCTCGCCGTTGGTGTCGCGGTAGGCGACTAGGTCCTCGCCCAGCAGCCGGGCGCGCAGGGGCGCCCCGTCAGCCTCAGGCAGCTCCTTGGAGAGCAGGATCGGGTGCCAGTAGCGCCGCATCAGGTTGCCCATCGGCGTGCCGGGGCCCACTCTGCACAGGTATTCCGTTTCCGCCACTGTCAGCATGAGGACTTCCTCCTTGCGATTCCTCGGCGCAGCCGCCGGGCCTGTCCGGCTTGCCCGCGAGTGTACTCCCACCCCCGCGCGCGTGCCAAGCCAGGATTCGCAATAAAGCGTATTCGGTTACGGTATCAGCAGCAGCTTGCCCGTCGTCAGCCGCCCCTGCAGCTGCCGGTGCGCCTCCGCCGCGTCCGACAGCGCGAACCGCCCGTGCACCTTCACGCTCAGCTCGCCCGACTTCACCCAGCCGAGGACGTCGCCCGCGCGCCACTCCAACTCCTCCCGCGTCGCCGTGTACGAGAACAGCCCGGGCCGCGTCACGAACAGCGACTTGGGGTTGAGCGTCGCGAGCGCCACCGTCGGCACGGGGCCGCTGGCCTGGCCGTAGAGCACCATGTAGCCGCGCTGCGCGAGACAGGCGATGCCGCCGTCGAACGTGTCCGCCCCTACGGCGTCGTACACAACCTGCACGCCCGCGCCGCCAGTGATCTCCTTGACGGCCTCCGCAAAGTCCGTTTGCGTGTAGAGGACGGTGTGGTCGGCGCCCGCCTGCATGGCCAGCGCCGCCTTCTCCTCGGTGGAGACGGTGGTGATGACCGTCGCGCCGCGCATCTTGGCCATCTGGATCAGCAGCAGCCCGACGCCGCCCGCGCCCGAGTGCACGAGCGCCGTGTCGCTCGGCCCCAGCGGGTACGTCGAGTGCGACAGGTAGTGCGCCGTCATGCCCTGCAGCATCGACGCGGCGCCCATCTCGATGTCCATGTCGTCCGGCACCTTGATGAGCCGCCACGATGGCACGACGGCCCTCTCGGCGTACGACCTGCCCGCGCCCGTGTAGGCCACGCGGTCGCCGACGCCGACCTCGCTCACGCCCGGCCCGACCTTGACCACGACGCCCGATCCCTCGCCGCCGGGGATGATGGGTAGCGTGGGGTTGTTCGCGCCCGAGCGGAGGTAGACGTCCATGTAGTTGACGCCGGCCGCGTTCAGCTCGACCAGCGCCTCGCCTTCTCCCGGTTCCGGGTCCGGAACGTCCACGTACTCCAGCACCTCCGGCCCGCCCGCAACCGATACCTGTACCGCCTTCATGGTTCCTCCCCAATTCGTCATTCCCGCAAGGGCGGGAATCCACAAGGTTCGCGTCGAGGGATGGTTTCTACCCCTCCACCACCGCGATGACCTCTATTTGCACCTTCATGCCGCCCGGCGGCGGGTTGTATTGGCTCGTGTGTCGCGCGGGACGGTCGTCCTCGTCCGGGAACATCTCGAGCCACGGCCCGTTGAGCGCCGGACGGTCGGCCAGGTCCTGCAGGTAGCACGTGATCCGCACGACGTCGTCCGTCGTCGCTCCAGCGTGTTCAAGGAACGTCCGGAGGTTGCGAAAGCACTGCCGCGCCTGCTCGTGGACGTCCTCGCTGAGCTCGCCGTTGTCCGCGTTGATCCCCTGGATCCCCGAGCTGTACACAATGTTGCCGACGCGCGCGCCAAACGGGATTGGCGCGTTGTGCGCGACGCCCGGGATGTGGATGGTCTGCCTTCTGCCCATTGCCGCCTCCCTGCTTTTTCCGCACACACCCGTTCGCCCTGAGCCCCCACCCTCGTCGTTCCTGCGGAGGCAGGAACCCCGACGGACGGTGAGCGCATGACCAATGCGTTCACCCTGAGCACGCCGACTCATTACCGTTCGCCCTGAGCCTGTCGAAGAGCGACTGCCGGGTGCAGCGGAACGGTAGCAGCCCCCAGTGCGAACGACAAGGGGCCGCGCACGTAAAGAGGGGCCCGGCGGGGTGAGGACCGAGCCCCTTGTCAGTCTTCGCGGAATCGTCTGGTCGGGCTATCAGCTGACCTTCAGCACCCAGAACTGGTGTTGAAGCTCCGGCTCGCCCCTGGGCAACAGGTGCTCCGGCGCGGTGCCCTCGACGACGGTGATCTTGCCGGCCGCCGCTAGCTCGTCGTGCTTGGCCTTGAAGCCGTTCTCCTCGAACACGTCGGCGCGGACGGAGTAGACGATGTGCCCGCCGGACTTGGTGACACGCGCAAGTTCGTCGAGGCCGCTGGCCGGCGCGTGCCCAAGCGTGAACGTGCCGATGCAGATGGTGGCGTCAAACGAGCCCGTCTCGTACCCGAGCGTCTCGCCGAGGACCATCTGGTCGAATCCCTCGTACGCGCCGGTCTTCTTCGCCTCGTCCAGCATGCCCTGCGAGAGGTCCATGGCGACGATTGAGCCGTAGCCCATCGCCTTGAGCGCGGCGCCCACCAGCCCCGTGCCTGCCCCGGCGTCGAGGATTCGGCCGCTGGTCGAGGCGTACTTGTCGAGTATCTCCGCCCCTCGCTGCGGTCCGAGGTAGCCAAAGTCGCGCTCCAGGTCTGCGTCGTACTCCGATGCCCACTCGTCGTAGCGGGCCTGCAGCTCGGCCCTGTCCTTCGACCCGTAGATCCATTGGACCTTGTTCTGCTCCGTCATGGCCTCCTCCGTTCCTTGCGTTCCGCTAGCTGATCCGCAGCACCCACACCTGGTGCTCGACCTCCGGCTCGCCGATGGGCAGCACGTGCTGCGGCTCCGTCGTTTCGACGATGGCCGCCTTCCCTGCCGCTTCCAGCTCGGCGTGCTTCTCCCTGAACCCGTTGGCCTCGTACACATCCGGCCGCAGCGAGTACACAATGTGCCCGCCCGGCTTGACCACGCGCACCAGATCGTCCAGCCCGCTGGCGGGCACGTGGCCCACCGTGAACACGCCGACGCTGATGGCGGCGTCAAAGCTGTCCGTTTCGTAGCCCAGCGTCTCTCCCATAACCATCCGGTCGTAGCTCTCGTACGCGCCGGTCTTGCGGGCCTCGGCCAGCATACCCTCCGAGAGGTCCATCGCGACGATGGAGCCGTAGCCACGCTCCTTCAGCGCTACCCCGACGAGCCCCGTCCCCGCGCCGGCGTCGAGGACGCGCGCGCCAGTGGACACGTGCCTGGCGAAGACCCCTGCGGCCAGCGCCGGCGCGGACCACCCGAAGTCCCTCTCCAGGTCGGTGTCGTACTCGGACGCCCACTGGTCGTACCGCTCCTGGAGCTCGTTCAGGTCCTTTGACGAGTACACCCACTGCACCCGGTTCTGCTGAGTCATGTGGAAACGCTCCTTTGATGTGCCGTTATGGTACGTCGAGCCTGCTCTATCTCGCCTGCGCGATGTACAGGCCCCAGCCCAGCTCGCTCCGGTCGATGGCCTCTACCATCTTGCCGTAGGCGAAGTTCAGCGCGGTCAGCTTCTCCTCCAGCGCCCCGGAGGCGTACCGCGCCGCCTTCTCGCCGAGCATCACGTAGCTGCGACGCAGGTAGGCCGACAGGTCCTCCGCCTCGAGGATCTCGAAACCGATGCTCTTCAGGTACTCCTGGTAGCCGGTGAAGCTGAAGGGCGTGTCGAAGAGCAGCCGGTCGTACACGTACTGCCGCGACTCGGCGCTCACGTCCGGCTTCGGCTTCAGCAGGTCGTCGAGCACCAGCAGGCCGCCGGTCTGGAGCACGCGGCGGCTCTCCAGCAGCGCCGTTTCCTTGTCCGGCACGTGGTAGATGGTCGCCTGGCTCCACACGTGCGTGAACTCGCCGTCGCCGAAGGGCATCGCGGTCGCGGAGCCGTGCTCGAAGCGCACCAGGCGCCGCAGCTCATCGGGCTCCTTCGCCATCATGTCCATCGCGTTGTTGACGCGCACGCCGCTCAGGTCGATGCCCGTGACGCGGCAGCCGTACGTCGAGGCCAGCCACCGCGCGGTCACGCCGTTGCCGCAGCCCAGGTCCAGCACATGCGAGTGCGTGTCGATGCGCCCCTTGGTCGCCATCACCTCGTCCAGCCGGGCGGAGGCTCCCAGGAAGTCGTCATCGGCCGTCCCGTCGAAGTAGCCCCAGTGCAGGCTGCCCTCCGCGTCCCAGAAGGAGCGGTAGATAGCGTCCTCTTCGTCGTAGAACTGTTCCGTTTCGGCTTCGCTATACCGGCTGCTCATACTTCGTCCTGAGGTAGTCGACAAAGCGATTGTTCTCGTCGACCAGGATTTGCCGCGGCTCGGCGGGCTCGTCGGTGACCTCGTACGCCAGGATGACGACGATGTCGCCCGGCTCGCAGAGGCGCGCGCCCGGCCCCTGCACGGCGATAGTGCCGGAGCCGTACTCGGCGGGGAGCACGTAGGTTTCCCACCGGTTGCCGTTGTTGACGTTGCAGATGACGACCTGCTCGTACTCCCACAGGTCGCACTTTTCCATCAGCGCCCGGTCGATCTCCACGCTGCCGATGTAGTCGAGACCGGTGCCGGTCACGTAACCTCGGTGGATCTTGGACTTCAAGACAATACGCACAGCAACCTCCAGATAGCTAAGGAATGAAGGGAACGGGGGAAGGCGGTTGAGCTGGGCGTCAGGGAACGTAGTTGAGCAGACCAAGGTCGGCGAGCGCCTGACCCGGTGAGATCCATCTAAGCTGATAGAGTGCTACTGAAATAACCATAGCTGCTTACGACCTGCGACGCGGGGACGCCATGCGGCGGCTCCGTCGTTTTCCTGTGGCGGAGGCATCCTACATGTGGCCCAAAATGCTTGTCAAATCCTCGGCGCAACCGATTTCGTAACATTCCAAAGTTGGAGTCTCGAAAGATAGAAAGTATCCGCAGACATTCCTGCGTCGCCATGCCGAACACCGCTGACTTTTCCGCAATCCGGTGCGGGTTTTGCACAATTCATCATTCGCTCCACCGGCGGCGTGAGCCGCGCAGCCAACGACAAATCGAATAGTGCCGGGCGGATCGAACTGTGCCGCTGCCTGGGAAACGAGCGGTCCCCGGCTTCCTAAATTCCTCCCTCCCGCCTCTTGACATCCGTGCTGGTTTATGGAACATATGTTCCAAATTACCGCACCGGAGGAATCCCATGCTCATCAACCGAAAGCCCGACACCTTTGCCAAGCTCAGTATCCTCGGCGGCATGGCCAGCGACGACATCCTGTCCGCCCGCGACGCCGTCCCCTCGCCCAACCCGATGCTCGCCGGGCCCGCCACGCCGAGGCGAGGCCCCGCCCGCAACCCCGTCCCCGGCGTCTACCGGGCCGCCATGCCCAACGGCAAGTTCATCAACCTCATGCGCGTTATGTTCACAGACTTCTGCAAGATGGACTGCTTCTACTGCCCCAACAGCCACTGGGTCCCCCGCAAGCGGTTCGCCTTCACCGTGGACGAGCTGGCCAACGCCTTCATGGAACTGCGCCGCCGCCACGCCGTCGACGGCCTCTTCCTCAGCTCCGGCATCGCGGGCACCGCCTCCAAGACCACCCAGAAGCTGCTCAACGTCGTCGAGGTCATCCGCAAGAAGCACGGCTTCACCGGCTACATCCACATGAAGGTGATGCCCGGCACGGACCGCGAGCTTGTGGAGGCGGCCCACGGCCTGGGCACCCGCCTCTCCGTGAACCTGGAGACCCCCACGGACGAGATGATGCGCCGCATCAGCACCATGAAGGACCTGGAGCGCGACATCCTCGACCCGATGCGGTGGGTCCATCAGATGAACCGCGAGTCCACCGGCGGTAAGGTCGGTCAGGCGACCCAGCTCGTCGTCGGCGCCGCCAACGAGTCCGACCGCGACATCTTCCAGCGCATCGACCAGCTCTACGGCGAGCTCGACCTGAAGCGCGTCTACTACTCGGCCTTCCGCCCCGTCCGCTACACCCCGCTGGAGGAGCACCCCGGCGTCCCCATGGCCCGCGAGCACCGCCTCTACCAGATGGACTGGCTGAAGCGCATCTACAGCTTCTCCAACCAGGAGATCTCCCAGGCCTTCGACGCCGACGGCTACCTGGACCTCCACCGCGACCCCAAGACCGCCATCGCCGTGGAGAACGCGGACGCCTTCCCCGTCGACGTCAACACCGCCACCCGCGAGCAGCTGCTCCGCGTCCCGGGCGTCGGCCCCACCTCGACGGACCGCATCCTGAAGACGCGCGGCGAGCACTCCATCGACACGTGGCGGGACCTGCAGGCGATGGGCGTGGTGCGAAAGCGCGCGTGGCCCTTCCTGGCCTTCCTCGGCCAGCGGCCTCCGACGGCCCGCCAGATCCGCCTGGACCTCTTCGGCGAGCGGCAGCCGTCCGAGCCGGCGCCGCTGGCCGCTGCGGTAGGCCACGGTACGACTCCCTGCGGCGTCGGCTCCACGTGCGCGGGCTGCTCCCTCTACGGCGCGCCCGGCCACCCCGGCGCCCCCGAAGTGGCGGCAGTGGGCGCGGCGGCATAGCACGGCCCGCCCGGTGTCCTCGCCTGCCGTGTCGTACAATGGGAGGCAATGCACGACTCTGTTCGCCGAGGCCCCCTCCAGTGAGCACGACCGCAGGCATAGCGCCCACGGCCAGTCAACCCCGTTACGCATGGGTGGTCATGGCCCACCTGTGGGGGATGGACTTTGTCAACAACATGGTCTTCTTCTCGCTCGGCGTCCTGGTGCCGATCTGGCGGGAAGACCTCGGCCTCACTCCCACCCAGGCGGGGCTGCTGGGCACCGCCGGCTTCATGGGCTTCGGCCTGATGGCGCTTCCAGCCAGCATTTGGCTGACCCGCTACAGCCCCAAGCTCGTCACCCTCGCAGCCAGCCTCGGCATGGCGGCCTTCACGATGCTGCAGGCGGCGTCGCCGGGGGCCGTCGTGCTCATGCTCGCAAGGCTGGGCTTCGTCATCTGCTCCGCCGTGCGCATCCAGCTCCAGGTCATGCTGATCCAGCAGTGGTTTCGCCCCAAGCTGTACGCGACGGTGAACAGCCTCGACTACGGGACCCGGTCCACCGGCCAGGTGATCGCGCTGGCCGCCACGCCGGCGTTGGTGATGCTGCTCGGCAGCTGGCGCAGCCACTACTTCTTCGTCGGCGTGCTGCTGCTGCTCGTCACACTGTCGTGGGTCTTCTTCGGCCGCGAGCGGCGCGTACGGCCCGATGGAGACGGATCGGCGCGGCACGAGCCCAACCCCGCCGGAGTCCTGCGGCGGAACAAGACCATGTGGATGGTGGCGACCGCTCAACTGGGCGTCGCCATCTGCTTTGGCTCCTTCCTCACCTTCTACCCAACCTACGCCATCGACAAGCTGGACATCTCCCTCGAGACAGCCGGGCTCTTGATGAGCGCCTTTCCCGTTGGCGGCGTCTGCGGCACGCTGGCATCCGGCCCCCTGTCCCAATGGGCGGGACGTCGAAAACCGTTCATCATCGTCCCCGGAATCATCCTCCCGGTCGCGTACAGCCTCTTGCTGCAGGCGGACAGCGTGACCATGGCGGCGCTCGTCCTCTTCATTGTTGGCCTTACGGCGATGGGCACGGCCCCCATCCTCTTCACCATCCCCATGGACCTGCGGCTGCCCCACCGCGAGGTCGCCGTCGCGCAGGGGCTAATGCGTACGCTCTTCCCCTTCAGCGCCATGTGGGGGCCGCTGTTCGTTGGCTTGATGCAGGAGGGCACGGGGTCACTCTTCATTGGCCTCGCCATCGTCGCCCCGTTGAACATCACGCTCTTCATCAACGGCCTGCTCATGCCGGAGACGGCCATCCGGGGCCGCCTCGACCGCATCCGAGCCGCACGAACCGGGTAGTGCGGGGGGTCGCTCACCTGAGGGTCTCGAAGGGCGAACGAGAGCCGTCCGTCCCTTGCCGCGCCTTGCCCCGACAGATACCATGACAGCTTTACGGCAGCCCTGGCGTCGACGCCTCCACAGCCACCGACCGGAAGGACAAACGAATGCCCCACGAGCTCTCCCTCTTCTGGGACATCGTCATCATTTTCACGGCCGCTTTCGCCGGCTCCCTCGCCGCGCGGCTGCTGCGCCTGCCCGTGATCGTCGGCTACCTGGCCGCCGGCATGATCATCGGCCCGCACGTCCTCGAGGTCATCGGCAACCAGGAGACCGTCGAGTCCCTGGCCGAGTTCGGCGTCATCCTGCTGCTCTTCGCCGTCGGCGTCGAGGTCTCCTTCCGCGACGTCGTCAAGCTCCGCAACATCGCCGTCTTCGGCACCCTGGCGCAGATCGCCTGCATGGGCGCCATCGGCTACGGCGTCGGCCTGCTGCTCGACCTCGACACCGCGAGCGCCCTGACCCTGGCCCTCGCCATCTCTCTCAGCAGCACGATGGTCGTTCTCAAGACCCTGAACGACCGCGGCGACCTCCTCAGCCTCCACGGCCGCATTCTGACCGGCATGCTCCTCGTGCAGGACCTCGCCTTCGTCCCCATGATCGCCGTCCTGCCCGCCCTCAGCGGCGAGGGCGGCTTCTTCACCGAGCTTGCCATCGGCCTGCTCAAGGCCGCCGCCGTGCTGGGCGGCATGGCGCTGCTCGGCGGCCGCGTCATCACGTGGCTGCTGCACCGCGTGGCGCAGCTCGGCTCCCGCGAGGTGTTCATCCTGACGCTGGTGGCCATCTCCTTCTCCACCGCGGCCCTCACCAGCGTCGCCGGACTCTCCGCCGCCCTCGGCGCCTTCGTCGCCGGCGTGCTCCTCAGCGAGTCCGACTTCGGTCACCGCGCCCTCGCCGAGATCACGCCCCTCCGCGACACCTTCGCCGCCATGTTCTTCGTCTCACTCGGCATGCTCACGGACCCCGTCCACGTCATGCAGGACCCCGTGCCCGTGCTGACCATCGTGGGGGCGGTCCTGATCGGCAAGTTCGCCGTCACCGCCGTCATTGCCCGGGCGTTCGGCTACCTGCCGTACACGGCCATGCTGATTGGGTTCGGCATGGTGCAGATAGGCGAGTTCAGCTTCCTGATCGCGGCGACCGCCCTCAGCCTGGGCATCATCGGGCACGACCTCTTTTCGCTCGTCATTGTGTCCGCCGTCATCACCATGGCGCTGACCCCCGGCGCCCTCTCCGGCGGGGCCGCCGCCCTCGCGACGCTGGGCCCCCGCTACCGCGCCCTCCGGCCCTACCGCTTGGGCCGCCCCGAGTTCGAGTCCCGCGTCCACCACATGCGCGGCCACGCCGTCGTCTGCGGCCTTGGCCGTGTCGGCTCCACCGTGGCCGAGGTCCTGCACGAGCACCGGGTGCCCTTCATCGCCATCGATCTCGACCCCAACCTCCTGCGGCATTGGCGCGATCTCGGGCAGACCGTCCTCCACGGCGACAGCCACAACGAGCGCGTCCTGGAGGCCGCCAGCGTTCGCCACGCCCGGCTCCTCGTCGTCTGCGTCACCGACCCCGTCGCAACGTGGCTCACGGCGCATAACGCCCTCGCCATGAACGCCGAGCTGGACACCGTCGTCCTGGTGCGGCAGCGTGAGGAGGGCGAGCGCCTCAGGCGGCTGGGCGTCGGCGAGGTGGTCTGGCCGGAGCTTGAGGGCGCGCTGGAGGCCCTCCGCCACTCCCTCTACCGCTACAGCGCCGACCACGTCGAGGTGGAAGACCTTGTCGACCGCCTCCGCTCCGAACTTCGCTTCCCCCGCATCGACGACGCGGACTCCGACGGCCAGCCGCCCGGCTAACGCCCTTCGCCCCGAGGGGCAGCCCCGCCGCAAACAGAACGGGGAAGGGCGCTATCACCCTCCCCCGCTCGCCTCGCGAGGTACCTTTGGTTGCCGCTACCGCTCCAGGGCTACTCGTCGAATTCCGAGAGCGATTTGCCGTTCACCGTGATGGCGTACTCCACGCCCGATTCCAACGCGCCCAGCGGCACGGTCGTCTCTTCGATGGGGAAGTCCGCGGTGCACGCGACGTCCCGGTCTGTGATTGCATGGTGCGTGACGCGCACGTCAATCGCATTGTCGTTGGTGCGCCTCACCTCGTAGCCGTTGTACTGGGTGCAGCTTCCCGACGGCCGCCCGGAGACCACGCGCAGCGAGGCCCCATCCGCAGCGTCCGACCCCTTCACCAATTCAGCGTGCTGTACGGGCGAGTCCGCGATGATGGTGTGCCCCAGCCGCTCATCCGGCACGGTAAACGTGCTGGTTGCCTCGCCGTTCACGGTGACCGTGTACGTGACGCCGGGCTTGAGCTCGGCGGTGATGTGCTCGATGGCGTCCAGCGCCACAAAGTCCTCGGCGCAGCCCGTGTCCCACGGCACCTCCGGCGGCTGCCGCAGCGTGAATGTCGCCGCGATCTCCGTGCCCTTGACCTCCAGGCTCTGGCTGCCCGGACGGGCGCAGTTGTCCATCGTGGACTGGTAGAAATCTATGCGGACAAAGTGGTCGTTTCTTTCCTGGAAGTGGGCGGCGCCGATGATCGCCGGCGGCCGCTCCACCCACGTGCGGTGGTCGCCCTCGACCTGCTCGGCCAGCTCCGGCGGCGGCTGCACAAGCACGAGCCGCATGTCGACGCGGTCCGGGTTGCCGCGCGTGATGACGTCGGTGGCCGTGTCGTTGACGAACGCCAGCCGGCCGTCCTCCTCGATGATGCTGACTTGAATCGAGTACGTGTTCCGCTCGTCGATGTCGTCGCGGTTGTACTCGACCTCGAATGCGATGGGCACCTGCCCCGGGTCTTCGATAACCTGCCTGGCGATGAGGGGCGCCGCCGCGTCCTGCAGCGAGGTGTCGCGCAGCTCCACCTCCAACCGTGCGCCGGGCGTCAGCGCAATGCGCTCCCTGTATGTGACCGTCCCGCGAACGGAGGCGTTCGGTTCCTTGCCCGAGGGCACCTCGACGGTCACCGTGGCGGTAGGGTTCGTCTTCGGCTCGCTGTCGCACGCCGCGAACACCAGCAGCGCCAGCGTCGCCGCGAATGCGATCAGGAATGTCGTGGTTCTGCCGTTCATCATGTCACCTCTGTGGGCGATGTATGGGTCCGGGGCTGCGCTGGCCCCGTAGGCGCCTCATATACAAAGACACGTTTGGCGCCCCGGCGGTTCCATGCGGAGACCCTTAACGGGCAAAAAACAAGGAGAGAGCTGCCCCCCTGGAGCAGCTCTCTCCGAGAGGAGGGGTGCCTCGTCTGCTAGTTCTCCGGGCGCGTGCCCAACGTGATGGTGAACGTCCCCTGCTCCCCGTCGCTGTGCAGCACGTTGATTTCGATTACGTCGCCCGGCCGCGTGTTCTCGACGAGGTAGGAGATGAGGTCGTGCATGTCTGCCACCGTGAGGCCGTCGACGGAGGTGATGACGTCGCCGCCGAGGGTGACCTCGTCGCCCTCCAGCGTGACCTCCTCGTCGCCGCCCTTGAGGCCGGCCTCGCTGGCGGGGCCCTCGTCTATGGCGCGCACGACGAGCACGCCACGGGTCCCGTCCGGCAGTTCCAGGTACTCGGCGGCGTCGGAGGTGAGCGTCGTGCCGCTGATGCCCAGCCATGCGTAGTCGTACTTGCCGTGCTCGATCAGGTCGGGCGTCACCATCTTCGCAATGTCGATGGGCACCGCGAAGCCGACGCCGGAGTTGGCCCCGGAGTTGCTGATGATCTGCGTGTTGATGCCGATGACCCGCCCGTGCCGGTCCAGCAGCGGCCCGCCGGAGTTGCCGGGGTTGATGGGCGCGTCCGTCTGCACCACCATCGGGATTGAATACGGCCCACTGCCGCTGCGTATGGTGCGCCCAAGCGCGCTCACGATGCCGCTGGTCAGCGTGAAGTCCTGCCCAAACGGGCTGCCGATGGCCAGCGCCAGTTGTCCGACACGCACCTCGTCGAGGTCACTGCGGGGCAATGGCTTCAGCTCGCGCCCCTCTGCTTCTATCTTGAGGACGGCGAGGTCCGAGTTTGAGTCGCCGCCCAGGAACTCCGCGTCGTACTCCTCGCCGTCGTGGAATACGACGCTGACGGTGTCCGATCCCTCTACGACGTGCCAGTTGGTCAGGATGTGGCCCTCCTCGTCCCATACGAAGCCGGATCCCGCGCCGTGCTGGTACTCGTCGAGGGGCCCGCGCGGCACGCCGCCGAAGAAGTCACGGCCGAACTGCGTGTCATCCGGGTCGAGCTTGTGTACGACGCGCACGTAGACGACCGATGGCAGCGAGTCCTCGTAGATACGCGTGAGGATCGCTTCCGTGGCCGCGACGATGTCCATGGCGTCGGGCTGAAAGTCGGCGTCGGCGATCGCGGCGTCAACGCCCGCCGCGCTGCCGTCGACGGCAGGAGTGTCAAGCGCCGTGACGTCGAGGGCGGCGTTTGTCACAGCCGCCGATGCCACAGCTATGGGAGTAGGTGTCGGCGGGGGAGCCGACGACGTCCCGTCGGCCTGCGAGGGGTCATCGGGGGTGGTGCAGGCTGCTACCAGGAAGACGAGGGCGGCTCCAAGGTAAAGGACCAGTCCTGCGCTCATCGTTTTCCACTCCTGTATTGGAATTATCTGTATAGCGTTTGTTTTTCAATCGTTCATCAATTGTTTTCTATATATTGCCTGCGGCCTCCAGATTGCCGTGTTTTCGCCCTGCTTCCTCTGCTTCTGTAGGTGACGGGCGTGTCATTTATAGTTGAAAACGTATCTGTGCGCGCCAAGTTAGCGCGTGTCCCGTTGTGTTTGGGCGCCTGGGCCTGCTATCGTAGGGCCGCAGTACGCAGACCGGAGGTCTTCAATGCCGGAGAACTACGTGAAAGTCGCCCAGGCATCCGCCATCAAGCCCGGAATGCTGGCGATGACCAAGGTGGGCGACGTCGAAGTGATGATCGCGAACCTCGACGGCGAGTTCTTCGCCCTCGACAACTTCTGCCCCCACGAGGGCTGGGCGCTCCACGAGGGCATCCTGGAGGACGACTGCGTCGAGTGCCCCGGACACAGCCACTTCTACAGCGTCAAGACGGGACAGCGCACCGGCGTGCCGGAGGAGCGCGCCACCGTCTTCCCGTGCAAGGTGGAGGGCGACGACGTCCTCGTTGACCTGGGCTAGCCGCTTTCCCGAGCGCCTCGGGAGTCGCGCGCCGCTGCGTAGCGCTCGTAGCTGTGCAGCTATGAATCCGTAGCTAGAACTCGATGCCCGGCTGGGCCTTGATCCCCTTCTCCGCGAAGGGGTGCTTGATCTCCCGCATCTCCGTCACCAGGTCCGCGTACTCCACGAGCGCCTCCGGGGCGTCGCGGCCCGTGATGATGACGTGCATCGCCCTTGGCCGCTGCTTCAGCGTATCTATGAGCTCGTCCGTCGACACCCACCCGAAGTGCAGCGCGTACGTGAGCTCGTCCATGACGACGACGTCGTGGCCGCCGTGCAGGATGGCCTCCTTGCAGTTCTTCCACTGCTCGGCCGCCAGCTCGCCCGAGTGGTCCAGGTCCTTCGAGAGCCACGTGAAGCCGTCGCCCAGCGCGCTGATGCTCAGGCCGATCTTCTCCGCCGCCCGCTGCTCGCCGTAGCGGGAGCCCGTGTTCTTGATGAACTGGAACATGCGGACGTCCATGCCGCGGCCCCACGCGCGAAGCAGCACGCCTAGCGCCGCCGTCGTCTTCCCCTTGCCGTTGCCCGTGTTCACGATGACGAGGCCGGTCGCGTTCCGACGCCCCCTTTCGCCCTGAGCTTGTCGAAGGGCCGCGCCCTCGCCGCCACTGTCTTGTGTCATGCCGTGTCTCCCTGCTCGAAAGGGCCCATTTCAGCTACAAATCCGGCCCATTCAGAATGTCACAAAGTTTGTCACACGCCGCCGTTTCGGTTCTGTTCAGTTTTGCAGGGTAGCTTGTCACAAGTGGCGTCACAGGGCAACATGGGCACCGAGAAGGGAGGTGCCCATGCCAGCCAAACGAAAGACCACCACCAAGCGCGCGCCTAGGCGCAAGTACGGCTTCTCGAAGGAATTCAAGAAGGGGTACCGGCTGGGTCACGCCGAAGGTAAACGGGGGATGAAGCGGCACCCTGGTATACGCTAGAAGGGCCACATTGGATCCCGGGTTGCCTTCTTCTTGGGCTTCTTGGCCGCAGTCGTCTTGGCTGCGGCCTTCTTCTTTGTCGTGGACGCCTTCGCCGTCGTGGTCTTGGCTTTGGCGGGGGCCTTGATACCCTTGGCCGCGTTCCTGATTTCCAGCCGCCGCATCGTGCCCGCGCCCTTTGTCGTGTTGCACGTCCGACAGAGCAATTGCAGGTTGCCTAGGTTCTCCCCATGTCCCCTTGCGAACGCCTTGATATGGTCTACGTCCATGAAGTCGATATCGGGTTTGCGCCCACACCCTGGGCATTTGCCCTTCTGCCGGTCGTAGAGCAGCTTCTTTGTTGCCGCCGATATCTTGGGCCGCCGCCGAGGGCCAAACCCGAATATGTCCACCATGACAACGCCTCCGTTCCCGATACCCGAGAACGGAGGCGCATTGCTTCATCGTGGTCTGTGCTACACTGTCGTCAGTGCTGGCACAGTCGACGCCTACCTGTTCTAGGTGTCGAGCGCGCAACCCCGTCATTCCCGTGACGGGGTTGTCGTGTGTGTTGGAGTCGATAGTATCATCGGCGCGTCGTCCTCGGCAACGTCCTTGACGTGCATCGCCGCCACGTCCCGCCACGACGTAAACGGCGCGTCCACGCCCGCGGCCTCCGCCGGCTTCTTCCCGTCCAGCCCCATGTGCGGGCGAAAGAAGTTGTAGTGAACCGCCAGCCCGTCGATGTACTCTTGCCCCGTGTCCCGCCCGTCCATGCCCCGCAAGGTCTTGTCGCGGTCCCTGAGGGTCCCTTGCAGCCGCTCCGATAGGTTGTTGTTGATGGTGGCGCGAATCCCCTGCGTGACCACGTGCTTGACCTCGCTGACGGGAAAGGCGATACGGACGCCCTGGTTGTAGCTGCCCAGCCCGTCCGTCTTGACCGTCGTCGGCATGACCTGGGCCCGCTCCCGCGCCATCGCCATTGCCGTTGCCGCCGCCTTCCGCCCTCGATCCGGCGACAGGTAGGCCGCCAGCAGAAACCGCGTCTGCGAGTCCATGACGTTGAACAGCCACATCTTGCGGCCGCCCACGTTCACCGCCAGCTCGTCCGCTACCCACTCCGTGCCCGTCGGCACCTTCACGTCGGCCATGAGCTCCGTTGCCCGCTTCGCTTCCCGCTTCACCCATGCGTAGACCGAGGCCGCCGTCGTCGGGCGCCCCGTGTACGTCCCGATGTTCTCGGCAACGCGCCGGTAGCTGAGGCCGTCGTAGTACATGTCGACGGCCATGCCAATCTGGTGCGCCGTCGCATGGGGTACGCGGCCTTGCGCTAGAATGGTCGACGTCGGATGCCGCCCGCCGTTCAACCGGCACGTCGCGCACGGCAACGGCGGGTCTTGCTTCCGCTTGCAGGTGCTTCCGCACATGTGACTCATGATGTGACATTCTACTCCCTACCCTGCAAACTGAACAGAACCGCCGTTTCTTCCTGGGTCATGGTGCGCTCGCGTCGTGCGGCCGTCAACCACCCCAAGGCCGTCCGCCCTCGCCCCTCCCTCTCCGTCGTTCCCGCGAAAGCGGGAATCCAGCCGTTCCGCCGTCAACCGCCCCAAGGCCGTCCGCCCTCGCCGAGTCGGCAGTGCATTTGCTATCCTTGGAGCACATCACCAGAGGAGCGCCGACTTGGCTGATGACTACGTCCGCGTCGCCGACGCGTCCGACCTGCCCCCCGGCGAGCTCATGCGCGCCGAGGCCCACGGCTACGAGATCTGCCTCGCCAACATCGAGGGTGAGGTCGTCGCCGTCAGCAACGAGTGCCCCCACGCCAGCTGGCCGCTGCACATCGGTTTCCTGGACGGCGAGGAGGTCGTCTGCGCCGGGCACAGCATCGCCTTCAACATCCGCAATTACGTCAAGGTCTCGCCCTACGACCCCGGCATCCCGCGTTTCCCCGTCAAGGTGGAGGACGGCGGCATCTGGGTCGCTTCCAGCTAGCGGCTGACTCTGCCAAACCGTTCGCCCTGACCCCGTCCTGAGGCTCTCGAAGGGGCCCGTCGAAGGGCGCCTCTCGCCGACGCGCCTAACCCCCCGACGCCCGCTGCGCCGATTGCAGCGTGTTCCGCAGCAGCATGGCGATGGTCATGGGCCCGACGCCGCCCGGCACCGGCGTGATCGCCGAGGCCACCTCGGACACCGGCCCGAAGTCCACGTCGCCCGTCAGCCGGTAGCCGCGCTCGCGCGTCGCGTCGTCGACGCGGTTGATGCCCACGTCGATGACCACGACGCCGTCCTTCACCATGTCGGCCGTGATGAACTCGGGCCTCCCCGCCGCGGCTATGAGAATGTCGCCCTGCCGGGTGATCTCGCCAAGGTCCCGCGTGCCCGTATGGCAGACGCTCACCGTCGCGTTCGCCCCCGCCGCCTTCTGCAGCAGCAGCAGCGACACCGGCTTGCCGACGATGTTGCTGCGCCCGCACACCACCACGTGCTTGCCCTCCGGGTCGTGGCCGGTGCGGACGAGCATCTCCTGCACCCCCGCCGGCGTGCACGGCACGAACGTCGGGTTGCCCGCCGCCAGCCGTCCCAGGTTGAACGGGTGCAGCCCGTCCACGTCCTTGGCCGGGTCGATGGTGTAGAGCACCGCCTCCTCGTTCACCTGCGGCGGCAGCGGGAGCTGCACCAGGATGCCGTGGAAGCGCTCGTCCTCGTTCAGCCGCCGCACCAGCTCGACGACCTCGTCCTGCGGCGTCTCCTGCGGCAGCCGGTACGTCTCCGAGTAGATGCCCGCCTCCTCCGCCGCGCGCCCCTTGTTGCGCACGTACACCGCCGACGCCGGGTCGTCGCCGACGAGCACCACCGCGAGCCCCGGCTGCACACCCGTCGACGCCTTCAGCGCGGCCACGCCCTCGGCGACCTCCGCGCGCACCTCTTTCGCTATCTCGTTGCCGTTGATGATCTCCGCAGCCATGGGTTCTCCTTCGAGGTGATGCCGTGTGACCCTACGATGATAGCAGCCATGCCCCGGCGATACAGCCATCCAGCAGCGGTGGTACGATTGAGGCCCAATGTGCCCCGCCAGTTTGACGCAACCCGTACTTCTTGATACGCTTCTGCCAAATGAGGTGAGGCATGACGACGATAGAGCAACGTGTAGCGTCGGTGGAGCAGGCCATCATATTGCTCACTACGACCGTTACGAACATGGACAAGCGCTTTGAGTTGCTGGAGTCGCGTCTGGACAGCATGGACGCCAGGCTGGATAGCATGGATGCCCGGCTGACCAGTATGGATGGCCGGCTGACCAGTATGGATGGCCGGCTATCCAGTATCGAAGACCTGTTACGAGTTGGGAATGAGCAAGCTGAAAGGCGCCATGCCGGACTGCTTGAAGCATTAAAGCGGGCCGCGCCGTAGGCGATTTCGCCGCTGTTCCAAAGAGCCTCCGGCACCCGATGCCGGGGGCTGTGTTTTTGCGCGGTTACGGAGACACTACCGATGGCGAGCCAGCCACCCCTTCCCACCGCAAATTCGCCGTGCTATACTGCCTGCGAAAGAACGAGAGAGGAATAGGTCCCGAGGCAACGTGGACGCAGAGCAAAAGCAAGCCCTCATCGACGAATTCAGGACTCACGCGACGGACACTGGTTCCACTGACGTGCAGGTGGCGATCCTCACCAGGCGCATCAACGAGTTGAATCAGCATCTCCAGGTCCACAAGAAGGACCATCACACGCGCAGAGGCCTGTTGAAGCTTGTGGGGCAGCGCCGTCGACTGCTCAACTACCTGGGCAAGACGGCTCCCACCAGATACCGTGCTCTCCTGACCCACCTCGGTCTCCGCCGGTAACCACTTCCGCGCGGCTGACCCCTTCCTCCTCTCGCAACGAAAGAGGAGGTTCCCCAATGCGCCACACCGTTCAATGCGACGTTGGCGGCAAAACGCTAACCATCGAGTCCGGCTGGGTTGCCGGTCAGGCCGATGGCTCCGTCACACTCAGGCTCGGCGACTCCGTCGTCCTCGTAACCGCCTGCATGAGCCCCAAGCCCCGGGAGGGCGCCGATTTCTTCCCCCTGTCCGTCGACTACGAGGAGCGCCTCTACGCCGTCGGCCGCATCCCCGGCAGCTTCTTCCGGCGTGAGGGCCGCCCCGGCACCGAGGGCATCCTCGCCGCGCGCCTGACCGACCGCCCCATCCGGCCGCTCTTCCCCAAGGGCTTCCGCAACGAGGTCCAGGTCGTCGCGACCGTGCTCTCGGCCGACCAGGAGAACCCGCCCGACGTGCTCTCCATCGTGGGCGCGTCCGCGGCCCTCTCCATCTCCTCCATCCCCTTCGAGGGCCCCATCTCCGGTTGCCGCGTCGGCTTTGTCGACGGCAATTTGGTGGTCAACCCCACCTACCAGCAGATGGAACACAGCCGGATGGAGCTCGTCGTGGCCGGCAGCCGCGACGCCGTCGTCATGGTCGAGGCCGGCGCGAAGGAAGTCCCCGAGTCCCTCGTGCTCGACGCCCTCGACGAGGCGCAGCGCGCCAATGCGAAGGTCATCGACGCCATCGACGAGCTCGTGCGGCTGGCGGGCAAGCCGAAGGTCACCGTCGAGCCCCCGCCCGCGCCTGAGCAGGCGGCATTCGACGCCATCACCCCCGAGATCCGCGCCCGCATGCGGCAGGCCGTCTTTGCCGGCCGCGAGAAGGGCGAGCGCGACCGTGAGCTCGGCCTCATCGAGGCTGAGGTCGCCGAGTCCCTCGGCGAGGACGTATCCCGCGGCCAGCTCGCCGACGCCTTCGAGAAGGTCACCAACGAGGTCTTCCGCCAGGGCGTCCTCAAGGAGAACGTCCGCGCGGACGGCCGAGAGCGCACCCAGGTGCGCCCCATCACTTGCGAGGTCGGCGTCCTGCCGCGAACGCACGGCACCGGCCTCTTCACCCGGGGCCAGACGCAGATTCTCAGCGTCGTAACCCTTGGCTCCCTCAGCGACGAGCAGCGGCTGGACACCCTGAGCCCCACGGACACCAAGCGCTACCTGCACCACTACAACTTCCCGCCCTATTCCGTGGGCGAAGTCCGGCGTGTCGGCTCGCCCGGACGCCGCGAGATCGGCCACGGCGCCCTCGCCGAGCGCGCCCTCGAACCGATGATCCCGGCCGTCGAGGACTTCCCGTACACCATCCGCGTCGTGTCGGAGGCCCTCAGCTCCAACGGCAGCACGTCCATGGGCAGCGTGTGCGGCAGCACCATGAGCCTCATGGACGCCGGCGTGCCCATCAAGTCGCCCGTCGCCGGTGTGGCCATGGGCCTCATCATGGGCGACGACGGCGACTACGCCGTCCTGACCGACATCCAGGGCATCGAGGACCACCTCGGCGACATGGACTTCAAGGTCGCCGGCACCGCAGAGGGCATCACCGCCCTGCAGATGGACATCAAGGTGAAGGGCATCACGCCCGAAATCATGCGCCAGGCCCTCCAGCAGGCCAAGGAGGCCCGCCTCTTCATCCTGGACAAGATCCTGCAGACCATCCCCGCGCCGCGCGGCGTCATGAGCCCCTACGCGCCGAGGATGATCAAGATCTCCATCCCCGTCGACAAGATCGGCGCGGTCATCGGCCCGGGCGGCAAGACCATCCGCGCCATCATTGCCGAGACCAGGGCCACCATCGACGTGCAGGACGACGGCACCGTCTTCATCGGCTCCCCCAACGAGGAGTCGCTGGAGCTCGCCCGCAGCAAGGTCGAGGGCCTCACCAAGGAGGCCGAGGTCGGCTCCATCTTCAACGGCAAGGTCGTCCGCAGCACCAACTTCGGCGCCTTCGTCGAGATCCTCCCCGGCAAGGACGGCCTCGTGCGCCTGAATGAGCTCGCAGAGGAGCCCGTCGGCCGCGTCGAGGACGCGGTGCAGATCGGCGATGAGGTCCGTGTCATGGTCATCGAGGTCGACCGGCTCGGCCGCATCAACCTCTCCCGCCGCGCCGTGCTGCAGGGACTGACGCCGGAGATGGCCCTCGCCACCGCGCCCGCGCAGCCCAACGGCGGCGGCCCGCGAGGCGGCGGCGACCGAGACCGTGGCGGCCGGCCCGACTTCCGCCGGGGCGGACCGCCGCGCGGCGGCAATGGCGGCGGCAGAGACCGCTTTAGGTAGGCAGCCCGCCGCTCCGTTCGCCCTGAGCCTGTCGAAGGGTGAGCGGAGCGGCGAAACGCAGAAGCAGGTAGCCATGACCACTGAGTCCGGCAGTTCCATCCGGGTGCTCATTCACGGCATCGCCGGCCGCATGGGCGGCGAGGTCCTTGCGGCCGTCAACGCCGCCCCCGACATGGAAGCGGTGGGCGGCGTCGACCTGCGCGAGCCCTCCGGCGCGGCGGCCGGCGTCCCCTTCTACTCCAACGTCCCCTCGGCCATCGAGGCGTGCGCGCCGACGGTCATGGTGGACTTCTCCATCGCCGCCGCGTCCCCCGGCGCGCTGAAAGCCGCGGCCGAGCGCGGCGTCCACGCCGTCGCCGGCACGACCGGCATCCCCCAGGCCGAGCTCGACGCCATCGACGCCCTCGCCCGCGAGAACGGCGTGGGCGTTGTCATCGCGCCCAACTTCGCCATCGGCGCCGTGCTGCTCGTGCAGATCGCCAAGCAGCTCGGACGCTTCTTCGAGGTCGCCGAGGTCGTCGAGCAGCACCACGACGCCAAGATCGACGCCCCCTCCGGCACTGCGCTCGCCATCGCCCGCGCCCTCGTCGAGGGCCGCGGCGAGCCCTTTGCGCGGCAGATGCCGGAGCGCGAGCCCGCGCCCGGCAGCCGGGGCGCGGAGCTCGACGGCGTCTCCATCCACGCGCAACGCATGCCCGGCCGCCTCGCGCACCACGAGATCGTCCTCGGCACCCTGGGGCAGACGCTGTCCCTCCGCCACGACACCGTGGGCCGCGACTGCTACATGCCGGGCGTTCTCACCGCCGTTCGGCAGGTGATACAATTCAAGGGGCTCGTCATAGGGTTGGAGAACCTGCTGGACCTGTAGTTTCCCCGCGTTCTCGCCCTGCCCTGTGCCGGCAACTCTCGGAAGGACTCTCGTACATGTCTGGAGCCAACATTGCAGTCGTTGGGGCCACCGGCGCCGTCGGGCGCGTGGTCCTGAGCATCCTCGAGGAGCGAGGCTTCCCCGTCGAGCGCGCCCGGCTGCTTGCCAGCAGCCGCTCCGCCGGCACGAAGCTGCCCTTCATGGGCGACGAGCTGGTCGTCGAGGAAGCCACGTCCGACGCCTTTGAGGGCGCGGACATCGTCTTCTTCTCCGCCGGCGGCGGCACGAGCAAGTCGCTCGCGCCCGAGGCCGCCAGGCGCGGCGCAGTCGTGGTCGACAAGTCCTCCGCGTGGCGGATGGACCCGGCGGTGCCCCTCGTCATCCCGGAGGTCAACGCCGACGACATCGACGAGCACAACGGCATCATCTCGAGCCCCAACTGTTCGACCATCGTGATGCTGATGGCGCTGGCGCCCCTGCACCGCGCCAACCCCATCCGCCGCGTCATCGTCGACACGTACCAGTCCGCCTCCGGCGCGGGGGCCAAGGGCGTCGACGAGCTCTACCGGCAGACCCACGCGATGCTCGACGACCAGGCCGCGGAGGCCTCGACGTTCCCCTACCCGCTCGCCTTCAACGTCCTCCCCCACGTCGAGGAGTTCACGGACGACGGCTACACGACCGAGGAGACAAAGATGGAGAACGAGACCCGGAAGATCATGCACCTTCCGGACCTCCCCGTCTCCGCCACCTGCGTCCGCGTGCCCGTGCCCGTCTCCCACAGCGAGGCCGTCCACATCGAGTTTGAGCACGTTATGTCACCGGAGGAGGCCCGCGACGTCCTCTCCGAGTTCCCCGGCGTCCGGGTCATTGACGACGTTGCGGCGAAGGGCTACCCTCTCGCCGGCTTTGCGGCGGGCAAGGACGACGTATTCGTCGGCCGCATCCGGCCCGACCGGGCGCTGACCAACGGCCTCTCCCTGTGGACGGTCGGCGACAACCTGCGGAAGGGCGCCGCCCTCAACGCCGTGCAGATAGCGGAACAATTGCTGGAACGGAGGCTCGCCGGCAACGGCAACGGGAGGTAGCGTATGGCTGAGGGTATCGGCAGGCTCCTGACCGCCATGGTGACCCCCTTCGACTCCGACGGCCGCGTCGACTACGCGCAGGCCCGCAGGCTCGCCGAGGCGCTCGTCGCGTCCGGCAGCGACGGCGTCGTCGTGGCCGGCACCACCGGCGAGTCCCCCACGCTCACCCACGACGAGGAGGAGCGCCTCTTCGCGGAGATCAAGGAAGCCCTCGATGGCAAGGGCGACGTGGTCGCCGGCACCGGTAGCAACAACACGGCCGAGGCCATCAAGTACACGGCCACCGCCTCCCGCATCGGCGCTGACGCCGTCCTCTCGGTGGTGCCCTACTACAACAAGCCGCCGCAGGAGGGCCTCTACCGCCACTTCAAGGCCATCGCGGACAGCACGGACCTGCCCGTCATCCTCTACAACGTGACCAGCCGCACCGCCGTCAACATGTCGGTGGAGACTGTCGTCCGCCTCAGCGAGGTCCCCAACATCGTCGGCATCAAGGAGGCGGGGGGCGACCTGAACCAGGCTGCCGAGATCATTCGCGATGCCGCGCCGGGCTTCCTCGTCTGGTCCGGCAACGACGACCAGACCTACCCCATCATGGCGATGGGCGGCTACGGCATCATCAGCGTCGCGTCGCACCTCGTCGGCGCCCAGATCAAACGCATGATGGGCCTCACGCTGGAGGGCGACCTGGAGGGCGCCGCCGCCGAGCACCGCCGGCTGCTGCCGCTGTTCCGGGGCCTCTTCGTATTGGCGAACCCCATCCCGGTGAAGTACGCTGTAAACAAGGCGGGTTTCAATGTCGGCGAGCCGCGCCTGCCGCTCGTCACTCCCGACCCCGCCACCGCGGCAGGGCTCGACAAGCTGATGGCCAACTACGAGGTCGACCTGCCGGTTTCCGACGGCGCCTAGCCGTCCGCTCCCGGGCCACCGTAGCTCAGAGGCAGAGCAGTTGTTTCGTAAACAACAGGTCGTCGGTTCGATTCCGACCGGTGGCTCCACCTGACCTTTCTCGCAACCGTTCGCCCTGAGCTTGTCGAAGGGCGCTAACCTGATCGTCAAGTCCGCCTAGCAACGCAGGTGCAGCTTTGACCATTGACCGGGAACACGCAGCTCGTATCGTTGCCTCGACGCTCGCCGCCGAAGCCTGCTGCTCTCCTGACCTCTTTGCCCGTGAAGGCGTACACCTCTCTGAAGTAACGCCAGGAATGACCGATGACCCGCTGAAACGGAGATTCCCTCAACGTGAACATAGCCTTGAGATCACGGCGATAGGCGTAGGCGTTGTCGTGTCCGCCACGCCGCAATGGATGCCCTGGGTGTCGGAGCTGTTTCAGGGAGTCGGGCCGGCCGATGCGTTCAGCCTCGAGCTCCTGGGCGAATTGTCGATGCGGGTGGCTCATGACTCCTACCGTCTCCATGGGCCCTACCTCTACAGCATTACGTCAAATCAGGACTTGAGGCCGCACCCAACGCCGGACGGATACTCCATCGAGCATGGCGACGCAGCCCTGGTACGGTCCCTCGATCCGGCCCACTGGCCGAATGCGCTCCCGCCAAGGGCGCTGAGGCAGGACTTGAACGGCACGATAACGGCCGTCGCGGTTCACCGGCAGGCAGTTGTCGGGGTTGCCACAGCGCCGGAAGACTCGGACTTGCTCTGGCAGATTGGGCTCGACGTGCACGCCGGCCACAGGGGGAGGGGCTTGGGCGCCGCCCTTACCTCGAGGGTAGCGGCACAGGTGCTGCGACACGGGGTGGTGCCGTACTACGGGACGACTGTCGAAAACGTCATATCCCGTCGCACAGCCCAGTCGGCAGGCTTCTATCCGTTCTGGACCGCGGCATTCACGACGGAGAGGCGCTGAACTCCCTCTGGCCTCCAGCTCCCAATTCGCAGCGCCCCACCCCCGCCCTCTGACGTGTACAATCCCCACGTAGCCCACGCCTGCCTCAAATCCCAAGAGCGCAAAGGAGCCCCCCATGCACATCAGCCTGATGGTCGAGGGACAGAACGGCCTCACCTGGGACCTCTGGAGCAACATCCTGCGCCGGTCGGAGGAGGCCGGGCTGAACGGGGTCTACCGTTCCGACCACTTCTTCATTGGTACGCAGCAGGACTCGCTGGAGCCCTACCTCTCATTCACCATGGCCGCGCTCCAGACCGAGCGCATCCGGTTCGGCCCCATGGTGACGCCGATCACCTTTCGCCCGCCCGTCAACGTCGGCCGCATGGCCGCGCAGCTCGACCAGCTCAGCGGCGGACGATTCGTCATGGGCCTCGGCGGTGGCTGGAACGAGTCCGAGCACGTCGCCTACGGCGTCCCCTTCCCGCCCGTCGGCGAGCGCCTTAGCCGCCTCGAGGAGTCCATCCACGTCATGCGCGCGCTGTGGGCCCCCGGCCCCGCCAGCTATCAGGGCCGCTACTATTCGCTCCAGGACGCCGACTGCCTGCCCAAGCCGCCCGAGGGCCGCCCGGCGCTCCTCATCGGCGGCGGCGGCGAGCGGCGCACCATGCGCATCGCCGCGCAGTACGCCGACGAGTGGAACTGCATCAGCATGACCCCGGAGGCCTACACCCACAAGGTAGAGGTGCTGCAGGCCCACTGCGACGCCCTCGGCCGCGACCCGTCGACGCTCAAGCGCTCGATGATGACCTTCGGCGTCGTCGGCCCCGACCCCGCCGTCGCGGCAGAGGGTTACCGCAACTTCATGCGCAACGTTCGCGGCGCATCCGTCGACGATGTTGTCGCCGCCGCCCGCGAGCGCGGCATGATCGTCGGCAGCACGGAGGAGGCCCTCGAACGGCTCGGCCAGCTCGCGGAGATGGGGGTGGGCGAGGTCATGTTCCAGCACATGAACTTCGCGGACGACGAGTTCATTGCCTACCTCGGCGGGGAGCTGGCGCCGAAGGCCGCGGCTCTCTAGCCCCCCAAACGGCACGCTAGTCCGTTCGCCCTGAGGGAAATCGAAGGGTGAACAGGGAGCGCTATCGTTCCGCCACCCGCCGCAGCGACGCCCCAAACCGCTCCCGCTGCCACGCCCGCACCTCCGGCGAGCGCAGCTCCTCCGCGAACGTCTGTGGCTCGCGGGCCAGCCGCTCCAGGCTGCGCATGGGCCAGATGAGCCCCACTTCGATGCCAAGCTCCTTCGCCTGCGCCTGCCGCCACGCCTTCAACGCCGCCAGCTTCCGCGTTTGCCCCGCCGTCGGCCTGCCCCGCGCCGGCGACGTCGGCGCCGGGCGCTCCAGCGTCGGCGCTTTCAGCCCCTCGGCGACCGCCGAGCGAATGCCCCTGCCGAAGCGCTGCACCTGCCTCGGCGTCAGCGATTCGTGCGCCTCCAGCCGCGCCGACAGGTTCGCCGCGATCTCGGCCATCGCCTTCGGCGGCAGCACGTGCGACGGTGGCCGGTCGAGGCGGCGCGCCTGCTCCTCGCGGAAGCGGTAGAGCGCCAGCAGCACCGCCCGTTGCCGGCTGTCCATCTTCCGGGACTCCGGCAGCGAAAGCACCGTCGCGGTAAGGTCCAGCGGCGTGTGCCGCACCTCGGACAGCCGCGCGCACTCCTCCTCCACCCAGGACAGCCGGTCCAGCTTCCGCAGCCGCTCGGCCAGGATGTCGTGCAGCGCAAAGAGGTGGCACACGTCGGCCGCCGCGTACCGCAGCGCCTCGTCGTCCAGCGGCCGCTTGGACCAGTCGGCCCGCTGTATCCGGCGCTCCTTGGGTATCTCGATGCCCAACAACTCCTGCAGAAGCGCCGCCAGCCCCACGCGCTCCCGTCCCAGGAACCGCGCCGCCACGTGCGTGTCGAAGAGGTTGGCGACGGCCAGCCCCCAGTCCCGGTGGAGCCCGCGAATGTCGTAGTCCGCGCCGTGCAGCAGCTTCAGCACCCCACGCGCCGACAGCGCCTTCGCCAGCGGCGACAGGTCGACCAGCGCCAGCGAGTCCAGCAGGTACGTCGACGTCGGCGTCGCCACCTGCACCAGGCACACGCGCTCCGGGTAGTGGTGCATGCTGTCGGCCTCGGTGTCGACGGCGATGCGCCCTGCGCGCTCCAGCTCGTGGCAGACGTCCAGAAACGCCGGGTACTCGTCAACGAAGGTGTAGGGCGTGGTCATGGCCGTCGTCACGAGGCCGCCTCCGGCTTGGGCGCCGGCTGTCCCTCGGTGGCAGCCATGGCCTGTTCCGGCGTGGGCGCAGGATCGTAGACCGGTTGCGGCGGCCGGGTCATGAACACCAGGACCGCCGCCACCAGCCAGGTCGCCACCACCACGAGGAACGGCACCCAGTACGATCCCTGCCAGTCCCGCAGCGCGCCGAGCAGAATCGGCCCCGCCGATGACCCCAGCGTGATGAAGGGGAACATCACGCCCCGTATCGACCCGATGTGCCCCCGGCCGAAGTAGGTCACCGTCAGCAGCGCCTGGAGCTGGAAGAACACGGCCAGCGTCAGACCGTGGTACACGGCCCACGCGTACATCATCACCGCGTTCTGCACGTTCAGCAGGAAGAGCACGCCCAGCGCCGCAAGCAGCGCCTGGATGATCATCAGGTTCCGGATGTCGTACCGCGCCGTCAGGAATCCCCACACGAACCGCGCCAGCACGGAGAACAGGCCGAAGACGAGGACGGCCGTCGCCGCGGTCTCGCTCGAGAAATCGATCTCCACCAGGTATGGCACCCAGTGGGACTGGAAGCCCGGCAGGCCGATGATGCTGAACATGAGCGCGATGCAGATGAGCCAGAACGCCCCGCTGCGGAGCGCCTCGCGCCGGGTGAAGCTGTGCTCGTTGGCCGGGCTTGCGCGGCGGCCGCCCCCTCGCGATGGAGGCGGCTCCTGCCCCGGCCGGTCGCCGTCCGGCAGCAACCCCATCGACGCCGGCGAAGTCCGCACCAGCAGCGAGAGCGGCAGGAACAGCGCGATTGACGCGACGCCCATCCACATCCACGCGTCGCGCCACCCCACCGCGCTGATCAGCAGCGTCAGCAGCAGCGGGAAGATCATCGGGCCGGTGGGCGGCCCCACCTGCATCCACATGATGGCCTGCGCGCGCCGCCGGATGAACCACTTGAGCACCACGCCCTCTAGGATGGGGTTGCTGGTCAGCGCCAGCCCCGCCGCGCCCAGCACGCCGTAGCTCAGGTAGTACTCGAGGGGGGTGTCCGCCCACTTGACCAGCATGAATGAGAGGCCGAAGAGCACCGAGCCGATGGGGAGCGCGAGCCGAGGCGCCCACGGGTGGTCGCCCATGGGCCCGACGATAGGGCTGAGCAGCCCGCCGCACAGCGTCCGCACCGCCAGCGCGCCGAAGATGAGCGTCCGGCTCCATCCGAGGTCGTCCTGCATGGGAACGAGGAAGACGCTCGACGCAAAGACGGCGCTGCCCACGTTGAACGCGCCCTTGACGGCCGCCGCAAAGACGATGACCCAGCCGTAGAAGAATCGAGGCGCCCGTTCGGTTGTCGCTGTGGACACGCGCCGCTCCTGTAGTCGCTGCGCCTAGCATACCCCACGCGCGTCGTTACGTCATGCCGCCCCGCCCGACCGTCGTTATGCCGGCGCAAGCCGGTATCCAGAATGCCCACCCACGCAACAAACGCGCCCCCACACCGCTAGCCCTGGGTCGCCCCGCAAGTCCCTCGTTTCTCCGGCGAAAGCCGGAGCCTAGGGGTCATGCAAACACACCGTTCGCCCTGAGCCGCCCCCGCCCGTTCGCCCTGAGCCTGTCGAAGGGCCGCCTTGACACCGCCCCACACGCCAGCTACGTTGCCCCTGCCCCTCGGACGACCACACCGCGCGAGCCCTGCGCGAGACAGGAGCGCCCCATGCCGATGGCCAAACTCCAGAACGGCGTCAGCCTCTACTACGAGGAAACCGGGACGGGCTTCCCCCTCGTCTTCGCGCACGAGCTCGCCGGCAGCTACGAGAGCTGGCGGGCGCAGGTCCGCTACTTCTCGCGCCGTTACCGCGTCATCACCTACAACGCCCGCGGCTACCCGCCCTCCGACGTGCCCACGAGCGTCGACGACTACTCGCAGGAGCAGGTGGTCGAGGACCTGTACCAGCTCCTGCAGGCGCTCGGCATCGAGCAGGCGCACGTGGCCGGGCTGTCGATGGGCGGCAACATGGCGCTCTGGTTCGGCCTCACGCACCCGGAGGTCGCGCGCTCCATCGTCGTTGCCGGCGCCGGCACCGGCAGCACGGACCCCGAGACGTTCGGCAAGCAGTCCATCGGCTACGCAGAGACCCTTGAGTCCGGCGGCACCGCCGCCATGGACGGCTACCTGCGCGGCCCGACGCGCATCCGCTTCCTGCAGAAGGACCCCCTCGGCTGGCAGGAGTTCGCAGACCTCTTCATGGACCACTCGGCGCTGGGGAAGGCGCTGACCCTGCGCGGCTACCAGGCGCGGCGGCGCTCCATCATGACCCTCGACGAGGAGCTGCGCGCCATGCAGGTGCCGACGCTCATCATCCTCGGCGACGAGGACGACCCATGCCTTGAGCCCGCCATCTACATGAAGCGCCGCATCCCGCGCAGCGGCATCGCCGTGCTCCCGCAGACCGGCCACGCCTGCAACATCGAGGAGCCCGACGCTTTCAACCGCGCCGTCGACGACTTTCTCACCGCCGTCGACGCCGGGCGCTGGGACGCCCGCGACTCCGGCTCCGGCGTCGGCTTCACCAGCCCCGCCGACGAGGTGTAGGCGACGTTCACGCCGTTCGCCCCCTTCGAGAGCCTCAGGACAGGCGTCGATTAAGGTCAGGACGTTCGGGGCGCGCGATTGCCGTCATTGGGCAGGTGTGAGGCTGCCCTCCTCCCGGATGAGCACGGTGCCCCCTTGCCGGACATCAATGTTCAGGTTGGACCCGGCAAGCAAGCGCATTCCCGCGAGAGGCGTGTCACCCGCCGCGTCGATCCTGACAATCCGCCGTTGGCCGTCCCACAACACCACGCCGGAATAGACCACAAGGACCGCTTCAGTGCCGTCTGCCAGGACCGCTCCGCCGCTGCTCCTGTAAGCCAGCCCCAACTCCGCTACCAAGGCAGGCGGCAGCAACAGAAAGCCGGTGTAGCCCGTGTCAACGACAGTCTCGATTTCCCTCGTCTGTCCAAACGGCCCCATGACGGTAAGAAATATGACAGGCTCATACGCTGCGTTGACAGCGCCCTCTATCACTCAGTTCTCCGCAGGGAGCCGCCACCCAAACTGGCGAGCGCCCGATAACCAACTCGCTCGCTCCAAACGTTGACCGCTTCGGGCCGCTGCGCCCGCAGACGGTCCACAGCCTCAAGGACATCTTCGCCGAGGGCCCAACTCCCGCTGTCCACGTCAATGGCGACAACCTCTCCAACGTGGTCCGCCTCCACCTGCGGCCGGATGTCTGCCTGATAGATGTCCTTCCCCAGCCGCGCCGTCTCCTCCGGTGACCGGCGGGGCGCCGTGGCATCCATGTCACTCATGTATCCCCCTTGCAGCGCCATAGCCCTGCACCGCCATCCTACTACTCGCGGAGAGGCGGTTCAATGAGAGGGATACCCTCAGTCACCGCACCCGTTCACCCTAAGCCTGTTGAAGCCTGTCCTGAGGCTCTCGAAGGGGGCGCCCCATTCGGAATCAGCGCAAACACCAAGCGCCCCGCTCGATCGTGTCGAGCGGGGCGCTCATTACTCGCGCCAGTCGCCGGGACCTACCCCCATGCGCGCCGGGCCGTCTCCACGACGAGCTCCAGCTTCAGCCGCTGGTCGTCCCACGCCAGCGGGTTCCCCTGCAGCGTCGACGAAAAGCCGCACTGCGGGCTCAGGGCCAGGTCGTCCATGTCGACGTACTTGGCCGCCTCCTCGATGCGCGACAGCAGCAGGTCCTGCGACTCCAGCTCACCGGCCTTGGTCGTCACCAGCCCCAGCACCACCGTCTTTCCCTTGGGCATGAACCGCAGCGGCTCGAACCCGCCCGCGCGCTCGCTGTCGTACTCCAGCAGCCACGCGTCCACGTTCAGCCGCGAGAAGAGCTGCTCGGCGACGCGGTCGTAGCCGCCCGAGGTGTGGTACGCACCGAAGGCGCCGTTGCCCCGGCACAGGTGCATCGCCACGATGGTGTTGCTCCGGTCGATCCCGCTGATGCTCGCGTTGTCCGCGTCGATGTCCTCGCTCAGTGCCTGTTCCTGGTTGACGCCGAGGGCCTCCCACTGCGCCCGCCGCTCGTCCGGGATGTAGTCCGGGTAGTGCGGGTTGTCGATCTGCACGTACGGGCAACCCTCCTCGATGAGCGCCGCGACCTCGCCGCGGATGATCGCGGCGGCGTCGGCCAGCACCGCGGCGCGGGACTCGTACACCTGGTCCGTCACGCCCGGCTTGTAGCCCCGGGCCGTCACGTAGCTCGCGGCGGGCATCGTCACCTTGTACGGCCCCGGCGCGTTCGCCTTGATGAACGCCGACTCGTGCCCCGTCAGCCGCCGCACCTGCGCCAGCTTCGCGCCGATGACGCGGCCGCCACCGCCGCCCGGCACGCCGATGGGGTTGTCCGGCGTGATCCCCGTCCCCGTCTGGCTCCAGTCGCTGCGGCCGCCCCGGAACGGCATGCTGACCGCCGGCGCGCCCTCGATGTAGCCCTCGACCGCCTCGCCGAAGCCGCCGGCCCACCCGCTGCGCCGGAGCTCGCCGTCAGAGTAGATGCCGATGCCCGACTGCTTCTGCAGCTCGATCACGCGGAGGATGTGCTCGTCCTCAATCGCGCGAAGGGCCTCCTCGGTGATGCTCCCGGCCAGGTGCGCGTCCCTCGCCTGCTTGACCTCATCCGGCCGCAGGAAGCTCCCCACATGGTCCGCCCGAAACTGTGTCGCCATGTCCACCCTCTCCTTCAGTGTTGCAATGTCGCTGACACACGACGCCATCGGGCCGATGTCAGCGGACGCTACAGTTATAGCACACCCCGTCTGCGTTGAGGGAATGTAAATCGGACTGCCCTGCAGATTGCCGAAGGAGTATCCACCACACGAATGCTGGATAGCCGGAAATCCCCTCACCCCAGCCCGTGCAGCCGCTTGTACGTCTCCAGCTCCTCCGGCAGGTCCGCCGTGCGGAGCTCGCCGCGGTAGTGCCGACGCATGGTGCCGCCGAGCCCCTCCGACAGGTCCGCCATGCGGAGGTAGTAGTACGTGTTCAGCTCCCGCTTGGCGAACCGCCACTCGCCGTTCTCGCGGCGGTACGCGTCCACGTAGCGGAAGGCGGCCAGCCAGCCCTCGCCCTGCAGGCCCATCTCCGCGTGGCCGGTGACCCACCCGTGCGCCTCGTCGGGGCCGTCGAATTCGATGACGTGGGCGTGCGGCGTGTGCAGCGTTACGCCGTACTGCAGGAACCGCGCCGCGTAGTGCTCGCGCAGCGCCGACCTGCCCTCCAGGACCAGCGAGCCGTCCCGCTGCCGGTGAAGGCAGTCGTCCGTGTAGAGGCCGACGAAGCCCTCCAGGTCGCGGTCGTCCAGCGCGCGGCAGTAGTTCGCGACGAGCTCCCTGATCGCCTCCCGGTCCTCGAGCCGCCGCAGCCGCTCCTCCATCGACGCCACGCTACCGCTCCACCGACACGCGCTCGGCAAAGCGAATCGACTCGTGGAGGGTGATCGCCTTGTCGCGCCACTCGTAGAACAGGGCGTTCACCGGCGCCCGCTCCGGCACCCGCATCTCCGCGATGGCCGTCTCCATGTCCTCGACGGTTGTTTCGTAGTCGGTTATGTAGACATTTTGCCCGTTCAGCTCGCCCACGTACCGGCGGCACGAGTAGAAGTGGGGCACCTCCGCCATCAGCTTGGGGATGTACCACCCCTCGTACCACGCGTTGAACTCGTCCTCGTACTCCGGCTTCACCACCAGCCGGACCTGGTAGACCGCGCGCGTCATGCGTCGACTCCCGTATCTGCGAATGCCGCCAGCGTATCCGCGAAGCCCCGCGCCGTCAACGCGTCGCCCGCCCCGCCCGTCATCCGTTCGCCCTGAGCTTGTCGAAGGGCGTCGCCCCTTGCGCCCGCCGGCCTCCGTGCTACCATGCCTGCCACTCACGCCGACGAAGGAGCGCCCCGCCATGGACGACATCCGCGAACCCGCCCCCGACGACGTCGTAGCAGCCGCCGAGGCGTCCTACGCGCTCCTCGCGCCCCTCGCCGAGCGCGACTGGTCCGCGACCGCGGGCGACCTCGAGTGGGACTGCCGCACGACCCTCGACCACGTCACCGGCGTGCATCTCTTCTACGCCGCCAGCGCCGCCAACCCGCTTCAGGAGCGCCTGCCCGGCGCGCGCACCAACAACCCCGACCAGTCAATCGCCGACCTGATCGAGGTCCACCGCGCTCTGGCCAACGTGCTGGCCGCCGTGCTCCGCTCCATGCCGGACGACACGCGAGGCTGGCACCCCGCCGGCATGGCCGACCGCTACGGGTTCGCCGCCATGGCCTGCACGGAGATCCTCGTTCACACCAACGACATCGCGCAGGGCCTCGGCGTCGAGTTCACGCCGCCCGACGGCGTCGCCGCCCGGACCCTCGCCCGCCTCTTCCCGTGGGTGCCCGCCGAGCCCGACCTGTGGCGCGCGCTCCTCTACGCCGCCGGCCGGGCGCCCCTCGGCGAGCGGCAGCGCCGAGCGCCCAACTGGACGTGGCAATGCGCGCCCCTCAGCGAGTGGGACGGCAAAGAACGCGTCCGGCCGGCATAACCCCCCCGTCGTTCCTGCGGAGGCAGGAACCCCGACAAATGGAGCGGTGTTGCCCCCCGTTCGCCCTGACCCCGTCCTGAGCTTGAGAAGCCTGTCCTGAGGCTCTCGAAAGGGGCGCCGCCCCACTTGCGCGCCATCGACCCCGTGATACCATACGCGCTGCCAATCACAAGACCCCTTCCCCCACGTGTGGGGGAAGGCTGGGATGGGAGCGCCGCGCCATGGACGACCTGCACGTGCCCGGCCCCGACGACGTCGTTGCCGCCGCCGAGACCGCCTACGCCCTCTTCGCCACCCTGTCGGACCTCGACTGGTCGGCCACCGCCGGCGAGCTCGACTGGGACTGCCGCCAGACGCTGGAGCACGTCACCACCGTCCAGATCTTCCTCGCCTCCAACGCCGCGAACCAGACGCGCAGCCGCCTGCCCGGCGCGCGCGCCAACAACCCCGAGCAGTCCATCGCCGAGCTGGTGACGGTGCACCGCGCCCTCGCCAACGTCCTCGCCGCCGTGCTCCGCTCGATGCCCGAGGACGCGCGCGGCTTCCATCCCGCCGGCCTCGCCGACCGCCACGGCTTCGCCGCCATGGCCTGCACTGAGACCCTTGTCCACGCCTACGACATCGCCCAGGGCCTCGGCCTCGACTTCGAGCCGCCGCAGGACATCGCCGGGAAGGCGCTCGCCCGCCTGTTCCCGTGGGTGCAGGACGACGGCGACCCGTGGCAGGCGCTGCTCTACGCGACGGGACGACAGGCCCTCGGCGACAGGGAGCGGCAGGCCCCCAACTGGTGGTGGCACTGCGCCCCCTCAGCGAATGGGACGGCACGGTCAAGGTGCGCCCATCGTAGTTATGTCCCTTCCCTCGCTGCGGGGGAAGGTTAGGATGGGGGCGTTCCCCCCGTCGTTCCTGCGAAGGCAGGAACCCCGACAAATGGAGCGGTGCTGCTCCCCCGTTCGCCCTGAAGCTGCCGAAGGGCGGGACCCACAACAGGAGGTGAACCATGGAGCTCCCCATCTCCACCATGCGCTACGACATCACGGTCCCGCTCCTCGACGGGCGCGTGCAGGTCCCCGGCGTCGAGCTGACCCCGGCGGCCACCGGCGCCATGGTGTTCAATGAGGTGCCCGCCCTCCAGTCCGGCGACTTCGGTCTGTGGGACCTGAACCTCGGCTACATCCTGCCCGCCATCGAGGCCGGATGGGAGATCGTCGGTCTGCCGCTGATGATCAAGCGCAAGCCCGTCTACACCTTCGTCTTCGCCCGCGCCGACGCCGGCATCGAGACGCCGAAGGACCTCGAGGGTAAGCGCATCGGCTCCGGCTCGTACCCCACCTCGATCACCGCGTGGGTGACGGGCCTGCTGCAGGACCGCCACGGCGTCGACGTCTCGACGTTCCGGTGGATCGTGAACAACCCCCGCCGCGTCTTCCCCCTCCACGTCGAGACCCACGTCGAGGCCGCGGAGGGCGACCCGCCGAAGCCGCCCATCGACCGCCTCATGTCCGGTGAGGTCGACGCCATCATCACGGACATCTCGGACGGCCCCGCCTTCGCCATGCTGGAATCGAGCCCGGAGGTCAAGCGCGTCTTCCCCAACTACCAGGAGGAGGACCTGGCCCTCTGGCGCGAGTCGCACATCCACACCCCCATGCACCAGATGGTCATGAGCCGCAAGCTCGACCGCGAGGACCCCGAGCTCGCCCGCCGCGTGTTCGACGCCTTCGTGGAGGCCAAGCGCCTCGCCTACGTCGACGCCGTCAACGACCGCGCCGGCTTCTCCGTCATGTACCAGCGAGAGCTCGTCGTCGAGCAGGAGAAGCTCTGGGGCGACCCGTGGGTCTACGGCGTCAAGGAGGACATGGGCACGCTGGACGCCTTCCTGACCTACAACGTCGAGCAGGGCCTCACCAGCCGGCGCCTCTCGCTAGAGGACTGGATGGCCGCGAGCACCCTGGACACATAGCCAAGACCCCTTCCCCCTCTGGGGAAGAGCCTGCCCCGTACTCGATACGGGGTTGGGATGGGGTCGGCCCCACCGTCGTTCCTGCGGAGGCAGAGCCTGCCCCTGCGAAGGCAGGGGAACCCCGACAAACGGAGCGGCGTGTCTCCCTCCGTTCGCCCTAAGCCTGTCGAAGGCCTACCCCGCCCCCTCCCTCAGCGCGCGCCACACCGTCTCCGGCTTCATCGGCAGCGTGCGGATGCGCGCGCCCGTCGCGTTGCGGATGGCGTTGGCGATCGCGCCGACGGGCGGCACGATGGGCACCTGCCCCGCCGCGCGGACGCCCAGCGGGTGCTCGGGCGACGGCTCCTCCAGCACGACGGTCTCGATGGGCGGCACGTCCAGCGACGTCGGCAGCCGGTAGTCCAGCAGCGTCGCGTTCCGCAGCACGCCCTTGTCGTCGAAGTCGTACTCCTCGTGCAGCGCCCAGCCGATGCCTTGCGCGACGCCGCCCTGCACCTGCCCCTCCACCTGGTCCGGGTTGATGCTCAGGCCAACGTCCTGGAAGGCCGTGTACCGCAGCAACTCCACCTTCCCCGTCTCCGGGTCCACCTCCACGTCGACGACGTGCGCCGCGGCGTTGGGCGCCAGGATGCCCAGGTTCATCGAGGGCGTGTTGACGCTGCCGTACCCAACCAGCGCCCCGCTCGGCCCGTAGGCCTTCTGGGCAACGTCCGCCCAGCCGATGGCCATCTCGCCCGCGCCGCGCACGTAGAAGAGCTTGTCCCCGTAGTCCACGTCGGCGACGGCCACGCCGAAGTGCGCCGCCGCGGTCGCCTTCATCTTGCCCAGCAGGTCCAGCCCCGCCTCCCGCACGGCGCGGCTGGCCACGTACGTCACCATGTCGCCGGAGCTGGAGTCCGAGTACCCGACGACGTCCGTGTCGCCCACCCGCACCCGCACGTCGCGCATGTCGATGCCCAGCGTCTCCGCCGCCACCATTGCGAGGCTCGTGCGCGTCGACGACAGGTCCACCGTGCCGAGCACCAGCGCGACCGAGCCGTCACCCGCGAGCGTGATGTGCGAGCTTGCCGTGCCGCCGGGCACCGTCCACATGCCGAGCGCCAGCCCGCGCCCGCGGTTCTCGCCCTCCAGCGGCGTCGTCCAGCACGGGTGCGCGGCAATGGCGTCCAGCACCCGGTCAAGGCTCACGGAGGAGAGGGGAACGTCGTCCGGCATGGGGTCGCCGGCGCGGGACACGTTGATGCGCCGCACCTCCAGCGGGTCCATGCCCAGCGCCTCCGCCATCTCGTCGACCGTCGACTCCAGCGCGAAGGCGACGGGCGTGCCGCCGGGCGCGCGATAGGCGTGGACGTGCGGGTGGTTGGTCACCACGTCAAAGCCCTCGACGCGGAAGTTGGCGCAGCGGTAGTGCGAGAAGACTCGGCGGATGGAGAGCCGCATCGGCGCGCCGGGGTATCCGCCGGCGTCGTACACAAAGCTGCCGTCGATGGCCGTCAGCGTGCCGTCGGCCTTCGCGCCGAGCTTGACGCGGCAGGTGATGGCGTTGCCCGGCCCCGCCGTACGCAGCACCTCCTCGCGGCTCAGGCCCACGCGCACCGGCTCGCCCGCCTTCCGCGAGAGCGCGACGGCGATCGCGCTGCAGCGCACGTTGGTCTTGCCGCCGAAGCCGCCGCCGACCTCCGTCGGGATGACCTTGATGCGGCTCTGTGGCACCCCGGCGATCATCGCGATGTCGCGCCGCTGCCCGAAGATGCCCTGCGTGTTGGCCCACACCGTCACGTTGCCCTGCCGGTCCACGTACGCCGAGTCGACGTTCGGCTCGATGTAGCCCTGGTGCACCACCTGCGTTCGGTACTCGCGCTCCACGACGACGTCCGCCTCCGCGAACCCCGCCGTTATGTCGCCGCGCTCGTACACGGCCTGCTCGGCCACGTTGCTCGGCTCCGTCGAGACGCCCTCCGGCGACTTGGTGAACAGGTCGTTGAGCAGGACGGGCGCGCCGGGCTGCATCGCCTCGACGGCGTCGAAGACCGGCGGCAGCGGCTCGTACTCCACGTCGATGAGCTCGAGCGCCCGCTCGGCCGCCTCGGCCGTCCGCGCCGCGACGGCGGCGACGGTCTGCCCGTGGTAGACGACCTTGTCCCGCGCGATGACCTCCTGCCCCACGAAGTAGCTGCGCTCCGTCGCCGTGCCGAAGGGCGTCTGCGTCCCCGGCCGCGCCAGCGGGAAGTCGGCGCCCGTCACGACGGCCAGCACGCCCGGCAGCGCCTCCGCCGCCGACGTGTCGATGCGCACGATGCGCGCGTGGGCGTGGGGGCTCGGCAGAATGCGGCCCACCAGCAGCCCGGGCAGCTGCACGTCCGCGCCGAACTGCGCCCGGCCCGTCACCTTGTCGACGCCCTCCACCTTGGGCGTCCGCGTGCCGATGACCCTCGGCGTGGGCGCCGTCGTCGTCATGCCCCCCTCCTCCTCGTACCGCTTTGCATCCCCGCTCCCGTTCGCCCTGACCCCGTCCTGAGCTTGACGAAGCCTGTCCTGAGCTCTGTCGAAGGGGGCGCTCCCGTCGTTCCTGCGCAGGCAGGAACCCCGACGTTTGCCAACCCCCTCCTCTCTTCCACCGTCATTCCCGCGAAAGCGGGAATCCAGAAAAGCCTGCTCACGGGAACGTCGAATGGGGGCGCTCTCCCCCGGATCACTTTTGATTCCAGTATGGAAAAGCCCCTTGGTAGCGTCAAGGAACCGCGAGCTCAAAAGAAACAGGCCCCGGGGGGCGGCCGGGGCCTGTCGAGAGGAGGGGTGTCTGTGCGAGTGTGGCTCGTCTACTCCTCGGACCGCTTCTGGAAGCGGTTGCGGATGTACACCGCCAGCGAGTTCATGGAGAGGAGCATGACCAGCAGCACGATGATTCCCGCCGCCGCGAGTGATTGAAACTCCGGTTGGGGTAGCGTAATCCAGTTGTAGATCTGCACGGGCAGCACGGTGAATCGGTCCAGCGGCGTCAAGGGAACAAACGTTATGAATACGACCGCGGCAATGACGACTATGGGAGCCGCCTCGCCTATGGCCCGCGACAGCGCGAGGATGACCCCCGTTGCGATGCCCGGCACCGCGGACGGCAGCACGACGCTCCGGACGACCTCCCACTTCGTAGCGCCGAGCGCGTAAGCCGCCTCGCGATGGGACCCCGGCACCGAACGGATCGCCTCGCGTGACGCCAGAATGACGATCGGGAGCACCAGCAGCGACAGGGTAAGGCCCGCCGCCAGGATGCTGCGTCCGAGCGCCACCGAGTTCACAAACACCGCGAGGCCCAACAGCCCGTACACGATCGAGGGCACCCCGGCCAGGTTGGCGATGTTGATCTCGATGAAGTTCGTCAGCTTGTTCTTCGGCGCATATTCCTCCAGGTACACGGCGGCGCCCACGCCAATCGGGACGGTAAACAGCGCCGTCCAGAACATGACCCACGCCGTGCCGACCATCGCCGACAGGATGCCGGACTGCTCGGGGAACCGCGATGTCGACTTGTTCGTCAGGAAGCTCCAATTGAGGGATGGGATGCCCTCGATGAGCACCTGCGCCAGCAGGGTAAGGAGGCCCACCACGCCCACCAATACGCACAGGACGAATATGGCCAGGAAGAGGCCGCCGATGAGCCTCCGCATCTCTGGGCGCGGGTTGAATCTGGCCTTCGGTGCGTCCACTAGTATCGCTCCTGCCAGCGGCGAACAATGAAGTGCCCCGCAAGGTTCATGGCGAGCGTCATGAAGAAGAGCAGCAGGCCGACCGCGAAGAGCGTGTTGTAGGCGACCGACCCATGGGCGGCTTCACCCTGGCTCACCTGTACGATGTACGCCGTCATGGTCTGGATCTGCTCGACCGGGTTGAACGTCAGGTTGGGTTTGGCTCCCGCCGCGATGGTCACCAGCATTGTCTCGCCGATGGCGCGCGACAGCGCGAGGATGAAGGCCGCGACGATGCCCGAGAGCGCCGCCGGCACGACGATCTTGAGCGCAACCTCGATCCGGGTTGCCCCCAGCGCGAACGCGCCTTCACGCAGCGAGCGCGGCACGGCCACCATCGCGTCCTCGCTCAGTGAGGAGACCATGGGGATGATCATCAGGCCCATCACCAGCCCGGCGCTGAGGGCGTTCCAACCCTGCATGTCCGGCAGGAAGGTCTGCAGCACCGGAGTAACCAGGCTGTAGGCGAAGTACCCGTATACGACCGTGGGGATGCCCGCAAGGATTTCCAGGAACGGCTTCAGCACACGCCGCGCCTTGTCCGGCGCGTACTCCGCGAGGTAGATGGCCGTCCCCAGCCCGACCGGCACAGCCACGATTGCGCCCAGGATGGCGACCAGCACGGTGCCTGATACCAGCGGCAGCACACCGTATTCCGTAGGCTTGAGGATTGGCGACCAGCGAAACCCCGTCAGGAAATCGATCACGCCGACCTCCTGGAAGAACCCCCACGCCTGGCTGGCCAGGCTGTACAGGATGCCGACGGTGGTCAGAATGGAAACGGCCGCGCAGATGAAGAAGATGGACTTCATCACCTGCCCTTCGATCGCTCTCCGCCTGGCCCTGTAGGCGTAGGCGCTGTCCGATGCGTGCAGGGTCATCGTGCCTGGGCCGCCGCTGGGTGAATCAACTGTGTGCTGCCTCCCGGTGTCCTGGAGGGCGGCGCATCCATGGTGAGGGCGCCGCCCTCCGGCTTGATGCTACGAGATCTTGTTCCTTGCTTCGTCGTACTCGGCGTCCGTCAGAGCCACGTAGCCAACCTCCGCGGCAAGCTCCGCGGCGCTGTCCAGATAGAACTCAACGAACGCCCGGACCTCCGGCCGCTGGAGTTTCGCCTTGTTCACGTAGATGAACAGCGGCCGGGAAAGGGGCTCGTACTCGCCGCCCTTGATCGTCTCCGGGGTCGGTTCGACGCAGCCGTCCCCATTGTCGATGGCCACAACATTCAGCGCGGCACTGTTCTCCAGGTAGAAGGCGTACCCGAAGTACCCCAGCGAGTTTCGGTCGCCGCTGACGCCCTGCACCAGAAAGTTGTCGTTGGCGCTGGGGCTGTAGTCGTCCCGGCTCGCTTGGGTCTCTCCCACTATCTCCTCGGTGAAGTAGTCGAAGGTGCCGGAGTCCGTGTCCGGGCCGTAGAGCTCCAGCTTGCGGTCGGGAAATTCCGGGCGGACTTGGTTCCAGTTGTTGATTTCAGAGCCGGGCTCCCACATGGCCTTGAGTTCGTCCACCGTGAGGCAGGTCGCGAAGTCGTTGTCCGGGTGCACCACCACGGAAAGGCCGTCGACCGCAACCAGCAGCTCGACGAACTCGACACCATTCGCAGCCGCATCCGCCGCCTCCGCGTCCTTGATCGGCCGGGATGCGTTGGAGATGGCCGTTTCGCCGATGGTAAACCGCTTGAAACCTCCGCCCGTGCCGGACGTGGCCACATTCGGGTTTACACCATTGTGCAGTTTCTTGAACTCCTCCGCCACGGCAGCCGTAATGGGTTGCACCGTGCTGGAGCCGTCGATCTCGATGGCGCCTTTGAGCTCGTCGGCCCCGTTCCCCGAGGCGCTGGTGGCCGAGGCGCTGGTGGCCGTGGTGCTGGTGGCCGTGGTGCCGGTGGCCCCGTCGGCCCCGTCCCCCGAGCCGCCGCAGGCCACGAGCCCTATCGACAGGACGAGGGCGGCTATCATGCCAACCCAGCCGAGGTTCCTTCCCCTGGAGCCCTTACACATAGATGCCTCTCCTTTCACAACTGATTACATACCTACCGTACCGGCCTTGGGTTAATTCCCGTCGATGGTCGGATTAAGGCTTGGTTAACAGCCCATGGACGTTCCGCGCTGCACGTCAACAAAGAGAAGAGGCCCGCCGAATTGGCGGGCCTCCGTGGTTGCTTCCGGGCTTGCCTTAGGCCGTCGGCACCGTGAAGGAGAACGTGCTCCCCTGCCCCGGACGGCTCGCCGCCGACACCTCGCCGCCGTGCACCTGCACGATGTGCTTGACGATCGACAGCCCCAGCCCCGTGCCGCCCTCGCGCCGCGCGCGGTCCACCTTGTAGAACCGCTCGAAGACGTGGGGCAGTTCCTCCGGCGCGATGCCCACGCCCGTGTCCTGCACGCTGACGCGGACGGCCTCGCCCTGCTCCTCCGCCCACAAGCGGATGCTGCCCCCCGGCTCGGTCCACTTGAGCGCGTTGTCCAGGAGATTGGTGAGCACCTGCCCGATGCGGCCCTCGTCGCCGCGGATTGGCGGCAGGTGTTGGGGCGCGTCGTGCTGCAGGCGAACGCCCTTCTGCGCCGCCCGCGCCCGGAACCGCGACACGGCCTCCTCTATCGCCGGCGCCAGCTGCATCGGCGACCGCGGCTCCGGCTCCTGCCCGCTCTCGATCCGCGACAGCTCGAGCAGGTCGCCGACGAGCGCGTTCATCCGGTCGACCTCGCGCCGCATCCGTCCGAGAAAGTCCCGCGCGACCGCCTCGTTGGCGATGGCCCCGTCCTCCAGCGTTTCCGTCATCAGCCGCACCGACGCGAGGGGGCTGCGGAGCTCGTGGGACACGTTGCTCACGAACTCCCGCCGCGTGGACTCCAATTGCCGCACGCTGCGGAGGTCCTGGATGGTAAGCAGCACCTCGGGCGGCTCGCTGCCGGGCAGCGGCGACGCGACGATGTTGACGGGGATCAGGTGCCCCGCCTGGTTCAGGTCCACCTCCGCCGATTGCCTGATGCCGGAGCGCTGGCACCGCGTCACAAGCTCGCGCAGGTCCGGGTCCCGCACCACTTCTCCGTACTCGCGGAATCCTATGTCCTCCTGTCGCAGGTTCAGCATGAGGACGGCCGACCGGTTCACCAGCTCGATGCGGCCCTGTGCGCCCACCAGCATCACGCCGTCGCCCATCGTGTCCAGCACGGCGCCGATCTTGTCGCGCTCGCCCGCCAGGTCGCGGATGATGTCGCGCAACGAGCTCGCCATGCGGTTGACTGCGAACGCGAGGTCGCTGGTCTCGCTGGAGGACGAGACTACGGCCCGGTGGTCGAGTTCGCCCTGGGCGATGCGCCGGGCGGAGTTCGTCACGCGGCCCAGCGCCCGTCGCCGCATCAAGGCCAACACAGTCGCCATGAGCAGCACGAGAACGACGGTCACCGCGCCCACGACGAGCAGGGTGAGGACGATGCGGTCCTGTACGCCGGAGGAGGCGTCGGACATGAAACCCAGGAGGCTGAGGGCGCCTCCAACTATGGTGAGGGCGGTCAGGGCCGCGAACACCAGGACCACGCGCCAGTGGAACCCACGCGGCAGCTTCATCCCTGAAACCGGTACCCTACTCCCCTGATGGTGACGATGCGGTTCGGACTCCCGGGCCCCTCTTCTATCTTCTGACGGATCCACCTGATGTGGACGTCCACCGTGCGGGTGTCGCCGATGTAGTCCTGCCCCCACAGGCGTTCGAGGATCTGGTCGCGCGTGAAGGCGCGCCCCCTGTTGGCGACTAGCAGCGCCAGCAGGTCGAACTCCCGGGGTTTCATGTCGATCTGCTCGCCCGCGAGGGTGACGATGTGGCTCGCCAGGTCCACGACGAGGTCGCCTGAGGTCAGCACTTCCTGCGAGGCCGACGCGTCGCCCATGCCGGCGCTCCGCGCCCGTCGCAGCACCGAGCGGAGCCGCGCCAGCAGCTCCCGCATGCTGAACGGCTTGGTGACGTAGTCGTCCGCCCCGATTTCGAGGCCCACCACCCGGTCGACCTCCTCGCCCTTGGCCGTCAGCATGATGATGGGCGTGTCGTTCTCCCGGCGCAGGATGCGGCACACCTCCAGGCCGTCGATCTGCGGCAGCATGATGTCGAGGATCACCAGGTCCGGCTTGTGCTCGCGGGCCATGCCGAGCCCGCGCTCGCCGTCGCTGGCCGTCAGCGCCGTGTACCCTTCCCGTTCCAGGTTGTACTTCAGCGCTTCCAGCAGGTTCTCTTCATCCTCGATAACCAGGACTTTGCCCTCGGCCATGGGAGCCTCCCGCTCATGGCTGTGCACTTGCCGCTGGCCACATTCTAACCGGGAAAGCGGCATCGGCAATGCCGATTCCTGGTTGTTAACTGAGCCTTCACGCCGCCTTAACGCCTGGCGCCGAATATGGAGGACGTTTGCTGACTGAGGGTGGGTGATGGTCGGGGCGGGCAGGATTGAACTGCCGACCTCCTGGTCCCAAACCAGGCGCGCTCCCGCTGCGCCACGCCCCGAAGGGATGGTGGAGCGCCCCCGGGGCGACTCGAACGCCCGCACCCGGCTCCGGAGGCCGGTGCTCTATCCGCTGAGCTACGGGGGCCACCAATCCACTATACCAGCGCCCCTACCCCCCAACAAGCCGCGCCCGCTAACCCCCGTCTCACCGGCGAAAGCCGGTGCCCAGCCCCCGCTCGCCCCCCTCCCCCGACCGATTGCCCTGAGCTAGTCGAAGGGTCCTACGCAGGCAGGAACCCACGCCGACCACGCGCCCCCTCCGTAGGGGCGACTCGCGAGTCGCCCGCTGCCCGTTAGGGCAGCCCCCGCCGCTCCCGTCATCCCTGCCAGCCACCCCCGTTTCACCGGCGAAAGCCGGTGCCCAGCTCCCGCTCGCTCCCCCGCCCGTCGTTCCTGCGCAGGCAGGAACCCCTGCAAACCGAGCGGCGCCAGCCATCCCCGTATCACCGGCGAAAGCCGGTGCCCAGCCCCCGCTCGCCCGCAAGGAAATCAAAGCACAATTCCCCTGACACCGCCCCGTAGCGCACCTCCTTCCTCCCCGCTATCCTCGTGCTACAAACCCGGCGCGCGGCTGGACCCGCCCCCGAAGGATGCCCGTGGCACACCGTAACAGCTACGATTCGTTTCAAAAAAATTTGCAAAATTCGTAGCTGAAACCCCCCGCTACAGCTACGATTCGATTTCCGAGATCGAATCCCCCGCTCACCCTGACCCTGTCCTGATGCTCTCAAAGGGCCTGCCCTGAGCCCGTCGAAGGGGGCTGCCCCCAGACTCCCGTCCCTTTCCGCCCCCCTGCCGCTATGCTACCCTCGATAGAGGAGGAAACCCCATGCCAACGTCTCCCGGACGCGTCGTCGTCGCCATGAGCGGCGGCGTCGACTCCTCGGTCGCCGCGCTGCTGCTCGCGAGGCAGGGCTACGAGGTCATCGGCGTCACGCTCCGCCTCTACGCGGAGGAGCGCTCCGACGCCGCGCCCCTTAGCCGCGGCTGCTGCACCCTCGAGGACATCGACGACGCCCGCCGTGTCTGCGCGGCCATCGGCGCGCGCCATTATGTCGTCAACGCCGAGCGCGAGTTCCGCGCCGCCGTCATCGACCACTTCCTCGCCGAGTACGAGCGCGGACGCACGCCCCACCCCTGCATCGCCTGCAACGACATGATCAAGTTCAGCTTCCTGCTGGACCGGGCCCTCGCCATGGACGCCGACGCCATCGCCACCGGCCACTACGCGAGGGCCGTTCGCGACGACGACGGCACGGTGCGCCTGCTCAAGGCCGTCGACCCGTCCAAGGATCAGTCCTACGTGCTCTTCGGCCTGCGGCAGGACCAGCTTCGCCGCCTGCTGCTGCCCGTGGGCGGCTACGCGAAGTCCGAGCTTCGCGATCTGGCCCGCGAGGCCGGCCTCGGCGTCGCCGACAAGCCCGACAGCCAGGACATCTGCTTCATCCCCGCTGGCGACTACCGCCAGTTCCTCACGCTCCACCGCGAGCCCGTGCCCGGCGACATCGTCGACACGGACGGCGCGGTGCTTGGCGCGCACCAGGGCGTCGACCGCTACACCGTTGGCCAGCGACGCGGCATCGGCGTCGCCAGCTCCGAGCCGCTCTACGTCGTGCGGCTGGAGCCCGAGGCCCGCCGCGTCGTCGTCGGGCCGGAGTCGGCGCTGTACGCGCCCGGCCTCGCCGCCGAGGGTGTCAACTGGGTGCGCGGCGCGCCCCCGGACGGCCCGGTGGAAGCGGCGGTGAAGATCCGCTACAAGGCGGCCGAGTCGCCCGCCGCCGTGGAGCCGACGGAGCAAGGCGCGAGCGTCTGGTTCGCCGAGCCCCAGCGGGCGGTCACGCCCGGACAGGCTGCGGTATTCTACGCCGGGGACGAGCTGCTGGGCGGCGGCTTCATCGCCGGGCCACTCTCCCGTCATGCCGGCGCAGGCCGGTATCCAGAAACCTCGCGCCCAACGGCCCTCGCAACGCCATCCCCCTCATCCTGACGTCCCTTCCCCCGCTTGCGGGGGAAGGTTAGGATGGGGGCGTGCACCCCAAACCCAGCCTGAGGACGAGACATGAACGCCATAGATTTCGTGGAAATGGCCGCAACCCAGTCCCGCAACGCCACCCTCGCCCTCGTGTCCAACCTGGAACGAGACCAGCTCACGTGGCGGGCCGGCCCGGAGGCCAACCCCGTCGGCTTCCTCATCTGGCACGTCTTCCGGACAGAGGACCGCTACGTGCGCATGCTGACCGGCCAGGAGGAGACCTACACCGCCGACGGCTGGAACGCGAAGTGGCCCCTCCCCGGCACCATCACCGGCGACCGCGCCGCCCTGACCACCGGCAACAGCTGGACCTCGAAAGAGGTCGGCGCCTTCGACGTCCCGCCGCTGGAGGAGCTGCTGGCCTACGGCGAGACCGTCCGCAACCGCGCGATGGCGATGGTCCGCGGCATAGACCCGGACACGCTTGAGGACGTCCCCAATCAGGAGCGCCCGGAGTGGGTCAAGGCCACCTACCTGCGCTCCATGATCACCCACGAGTTCGGCCACCAGCAGCAGATGGACTACATCATCGGGCTGCAGAAGGCGGCGGGCGCCTAGCCCATGCCCACCCGCCCCGACTGGTCAGCCGAGCGCCTCCTCTGGAAGCAGGGCTACCTTCGCGTCGCGGGCGTTGACGAGGTGGGTCGAGGCCCGCTTGCCGGCCCCGTTGTCGCCGCCGCTGTCGTCTTTCCACGAGGATTCACGTCGCGGAAGCTGCCCGGTCTGCGCGACTCCAAGCAGCTCACGCCCGCCGCCCGCGAGCGCCTCGCGCCGAGGGTGCGGGCGCTCGCCGCCGGCGTGGGCGTCGGCAGCGCGAGCCCCGCGGAGATCGACGCCCTCGGCATCGTCGGCGCGACGGTCGCTGCGATGACCCGCGCCGTCCGCGGGCTTCCCGCGCCCGCCGACCACCTCCTCATCGACGCGCTGCCCCTCGACTGCGACGGCCTCCCCTGCCGCCCCATCGTGCACGGCGACGCCCTGTGCTGCTCCATCGCCGCCGCGTCCATCGTCGCCAAGGTCGCCCGCGACGCCCTCATGGACGAGCTCGACGCGCAGTATCCCGGCTACGGCCTCGCGCGGCACAAAGGCTACCCGACCGCCGAGCACCTCGCCGCGCTGGCGCGTCTCGGCCCGACGCCCCTGCACCGGCGCAGCTTCGCGCCAGTCCGCCGCCTGCTGGAGGCCACCGTTCGTCCTGACTCCGTCCTGAGCGTGACGAAGGAGGGAAATCGAAGGGCGAACGGGAACGGTTTGGAGGCTGAGGTTGCCTAGCAGCCGCAGCAAGCTAGGCGCCGCCGGTGAGGGCATCGCGCGTCGTCACCTGGAGGGGCTCGGCTACACGCTGCGAGAGGCCAACTACCGCTGCCGCTGGGGCGAGGTAGACCTCGTCATGGAGCGAGAGGGCGAGCTTGTCTTCGTGGAGGTACGCACCAAGCGAGGGGGAGCATTCGGCACGCCGGAGGAGTCGGTGACTGCCGCCAAGCGGCGCCGCCTGACCTCGACGGCCTACCACTACCTGCAGGAACACGACCTTGACGTGCCGTTCCGCATAGACCTCGTGGCCATAGCCATGAACCTGCGGGGCGTCGTGGAGCGCGTCACGCACCTGGAGAGCGTCGTCACCGGAGAGGACGCCGTAGCCGACTAAGCCCCGTTTTACCGGCGCAAGCCGGTATCCAGAAACGCACAACGGGCAGGTATCGGAAGAACCAGCCCCGCTCGCCCTGAGCCCGTCGAAGCCTGCCCTGAGCCCGTTGAAGGGGGGCGCCGCCTACCGCACGAGGTCCTTCCGCCGGAAGACCAGCACGGCCGCCGCCGTGGTCGCGGCAAACACCGCCACGTACACGCCAATGCCCGTCCAGTTGACCTCGCCCTGCGCGATGACCTGCAGCGAGTCGTAGTAGTAGAAGAGGGACACGTACTTCACCCAGCCAACGGCCCCGATCGCCGAGCCGAGCACGTTCGCGAAGTAGGTCAGCGCCGTCAGCACGCCCGCCACCGCCAGCGAGCGCCCGGGGTCCAGCGAGACGCACGACGCCAGCGTCGAGTAGCCGGCGATGGCGGCCACCAGCAGGAAGGACACGGCATGCACGGCGACTACGTTCGACAGGTTTGCGTCCTCGCCGATGGTGAGCGCCCCCAACAGCACCGCCGCCGTCGAGGCCGCGGTTGCAGCGAGCGTGAGCGTCAGGAACCCGGCCAGCTTGCTCAAAAGAAACGTCGTGCGTTCCACCGGCTGCGAAAGCACCATGTCCAGCGTTCCCCGCTCGACTTCCTTGGATATCAGCCCGCCGCAGTACACCACGGCGTAGATGCCAAGGAGCAGCGGCAGCCAGGAGATGTACTCGACGTTCAGGAACCCCAGGTAGGTGAACGCGCCGGCGTCGAACATCAACGCGGATTCGGCCTCACCGGCAATGCCCATGGAGGCGCGCAGCTGTTCCGGCATGGCGTCCAGGTAGTCCTCAAAGTTGACGCCCGTGTCTCCCAGCGACGGGTAGATCCAGACCACCAGCAGCGCCCAGAGCACCAGGACGACACTCCACGACAGCACGCCCACCCGGGCGAGGGTCAGCACGTTGCGGTAGATGGAGAGGCTCATGCCGCACCCCCTTCGCCGGTGTAGAAGCGGGTAAAGGTGTCTTCCAGGCTCGCCTCCGGGAAGACGATGTCGTCGACGGGCAAGGTGGCGAGGTGGCCGATGAGCACGCCTACCTGTCCGGCCACTTGCAGCTCGGCCCGGCGGCCCTCGCACGCAACGACGGTAACCCCGTCGAGCGCAAAGTCCTCCGGCGACGCGTCGCGCGACAGCGTGACCTCCATCCTGCGCACCTGCTGCCGGTGGAGCTCGTCGACGTCCAGCGTCGCGGCGAGCACGCCCTCGCGAATGATGCCGACGCGGTCGCAGAGCCGGTCGACCTCGCTCAGCACGTGCGACGAGAAGAAGATCGTCACGCCGCGGTCGCGTTCCTCCTCCAGCAGCTTGAAGAACTCCTGCTGCACCAGCGGGTCCAGGCCGGACGTCGGCTCGTCCAGCACGAGCAACCTCGGGCTGTGTGCCAGCGCCTGCACGATGGCCAGCTTCTGTTTATTCCCGTGCGAGTACTGCTTCACCGGCCGGCCCAGGTCCAGTCCAAGCCGCTCCGCCGCTTCCTCGCCGCGATGCTCGGCGCCGTTGTGGTGGCTCTGCATGAGCGCCAGGTGCGCTCGCCCCGAGAGGCTCTCGTAGAAGGAAGAGTCGCTGAAGACGACGCCGCACGCGCGCCGCACGTCGATCGACTGCGCCGCCACGTCCATGCCGAGCACCGTCGCGCTGCCGCTGGTTGGCTGCAGCAGGTTCAGCAGCAGCCGGATGGTCGTCGTCTTGCCCGCGCCGTTTGGCCCCAGGAACCCGAAGACCTCGCCTTCGCGCACCTCCAGGTCGAGATCGACCACGCCGCGGTTCTTGCCGTAGTACTTGGTCAGCCCGTGTGTCTCAATGGCGTTGTCCACGTGTGTCCTTTCCTGCGAGCGTCGGCATCCACACCCATGATAGCACCGCGCGGACGCCCGTTCCCCCTCCCCCGCTCGCCCTGAGCCCATCGAAACCCCCGTTTCACCGGCGGAAGCCGGTGTCCAGGGAAGGCCCCGGAGTCCCTCACCTGTTCAGCCCTGCCACCCCGCGCTTTACACCGCCCCCCGCCGTTGCTACGCTTTTTCCGGCCCCGTGACCACATTCGGCCCCTCGGAGGTTCCCGTGTCCGACGCTCCCCGGCCTGTGACCATGGACAAGATCGTCTCGCTGTGCAAGCGGCGCGGCTTCGTCTTCCCCGGCAGCGAGATCTATGGCGGGCTCGCCAATGCGTGGGACTACGGCCCCATGGGCGTCGAGCTCAAGCGCAACGTCAAGGAGGCCTGGTGGCGCGACGTCGTCCGCCGGCGGGAGGACGTCGTCGGGTTGGAGGCCGCCATCATGATGAACCCCGCCGTATGGGAGGCCTCCGGCCACCTCGCGGGCTTCACGGACCCCCTCGTCGAGTGCCGCGAGTGCCGTCACCGCTTCCGCGCCGACCACGTCGAGTCGTCGACGTGCCCGGACTGCGGCGGCGAGCTTGGCGACGCCCGCCAGTTCAACCTGATGCTCAAGACCTTCCTCGGCCCGGTGGAGGACACGGCCAGCGCCGTCTACATGCGCCCGGAGACGGCCCAGGGCATGTTCGTCAACTTCCTGAACGTCCAGACGGCCACCCGCAAGAAGCTGCCCTTCGGCATCGCGCAGATAGGCAAGTCCTTCCGCAATGAGATCACGCCCGGCAACTTCATCTTCCGCACCCGCGAGTTCGAGCAGATGGAGATGGAGTTCTTCGTCCAGCCCGGCGAGGACGACGCGTGGCACGACTACTGGATTCGCGAGCGCCTCGACTGGTACGTGCGCCACGGCGTCCGCGAGGAGAACCTGCGCCTGCGCCCCCACGACGCCGACGAGCTTTCCCACTACTCCAAGGCGACCACCGACATCGAGTACCTGTTCCCGTGGGGCTGGGCCGAGCTCGAGGGCATCGCCAACCGGACCGACTTCGACCTGCGGCAGCACTCGCAGCACTCCGGCGCGCGCCTCACGTACTTCGACAACGACACCAATGAGCACGTCACGCCCTACGTCATCGAGCCCGCCAGCGGCGTCGACCGCGCCGCCCTCGCCTTCCTCGTCGACGCCTACGACGAGGAGGAGGTCGGCGGCGAGGCCGCGGGCGCCGGGGCCGGCGAGACCCGCGTCGTGCTGCGCTTGCACCCCCGCATCGCGCCCGTGCAGGCCGCCGTCCTGCCCCTGAGCCGCAACGCCCGCCTGACGCCCCTCGCCCGCGACCTCTTCGCCGGCCTCGTCGACGACGGCCGCTGGCGCGTCGAGTACGACGACGCCCAGAGCATAGGCCGCCGCTACCGCCGCTTCGACGAGGTGGGTGCCCCCCTCTGCATCACCGTGGACTTCCAGTCCCTCGACGACAACCAGGTCACTATCCGTGACCGGGACACCCTCCTCCAACAGCGCGTCCCCATCCCGGACCTCCCGTCGGCGCTGGCGGAGCGCCTAGGGTAGGGGCGACTCTCGTGGTCGCCCTTCCCCCCGTTCACCCTGAGGGAAATCGAAGGGGGTCGGGCGAACGAGGAGAGTGAGACCCCGCCTCAATTTCCAAATTCGTTCCACTTGCACCCTTGCGGCCCGCTCCGCGCGCTGTTATCATCCCCCTTGCCTTCTTCTCCATATCTGTTACAATCCATAGTTGGCTTGCGCTTATCATCTGATTTGCAGGAGTCAAGCAAATGGTTAACAATAACTCCAACCACAACAATGACCAGATCATTGCTTGCCTCCGCACCCTCCGCGAGACCATAGACCGTCTCCAGGACCTCCTCGGCGGGCCCGCCGAGCCCACCCTCGAGCGCATGTACCGCCGCCGCCGCGAGCTCCTGACCCGCCTCTACGCCACCGGCGGCCTCGACCAGAAGTCCCTCTTCGCCCTGCTGGACGAGCATGAGACCCCGCACCAGTGGATCGGCCAGCAGGTCAAGTCCCGCTTCATAGAGAAGTTTCCCCACCCTTCCGGCCGTGACCTTTACGTGGTCACCCACAAGGCCGTGGAGGAGCTGAACCTGCAGGAGGAGGCCTCCGCCCTGGTTTCAGCTACGGACGAGACCTTCACCACCGACTGGGACAGCGCCGAGGACGCAGCCTATGACCGTCTCTAACGTCCGCCACGGCGACGTCGTCCTCGTGCCCTTCCCGCTCAACTCGCCGACGTCGACGCAGCGGCGGCCCGCCGTCGTCGTCAGCGGCGATTACTTCAACTCCGGCACCAGTGAGGTCATCATCGCGCCCATCACCGGCCACGGGCGCGCCTCGCCCCGCATAGGCGACTACTCCGTCATGGACTGGGAGAACGCCGGGCTGCTCGGCCCCAGCACCGTCCGCGCCCGCCTCACCACGCTGCGCTCCTCGCACCTGCTGCGCAAGCTGGGCGCCCTCTCCCGGAGGGACATCGAGGGCCTCTCCCAATGGCTCCGCCGCGTCATGGAGCTGTAGGCACCCGTGCGCATCGTCCACACGGCCGACGTCCACATAGGCGTGGAGAACTACGGGCGGCCCGCCACCCAGGCCGACATCGACGCGCTGCCCCCGTATTTCGCCCCCGGCGTCGATAGGCGAACGTACCTCGGCCTGTCGACGCGCCTCCTCGACTTCCTGAGCGCCCTCGACCAGGTCGTCGACTACGCCGTCCGCCACGACGCCGACCTCGTGCTCATAGCCGGCGACGCCTACAAGAGCCGTGACCCGTCCCAGACGCACCAGCGCGAGTTCGTGCGGCGCGTCGCGGCACTGGTGAACCGCGGCATCCCCGTCTTCCTGCTCACCGGCAACCATGACATCGCCCACTCGCCCACCCGCGCCACCGCGCTGGCCATCTTCCCCACGCTGGACGTATCCGGTGTCACCGTAGCCGAGCGCTTCGGCACGCACCTTGTCGAGACCCGCTCGGGGCCGCTGCAGATCGTCGCCCTGCCGTGGATACGCCGGGGGCAGCTGCTGGCTCGTGAGGAGCACCAGGGCGCGCCCATCGACGAGGTCACCCGCTACGTGGAGGCGGACCTCACCGGGCGCATCCTGCAGGAAGCCGACGCCCTCGATCTCGCCGTCCCAGCGGTGCTCGCCGCCCACGTCACGGTCAACGGCTCCGTGTCCAGCTCCGAGCGCTCGATGATGCTCGGCCGCGACTACGCACTCCAGCCGAGCTCCCTTGCGCTGCCGGCCTTCGATTATGTCGCCCTCGGCCACGTCCACAAGCACCAGTGCCTCATCGCGGCGCCGCCTGTCGTCTACCCCGGCAGCCTCCAGCGTGTCGACTTCAGCGAGGAGGACGACAGCAAGGGCTTCTGCGTCGTCGATTTAGACCCGGCGGCGCCTCCCGGTGAGCGGACGCGGTGGGAGCACGTGCCCGTCGACGCGCGCCCCTTCCTGACGGTCGAGGTGACCGTCCCCGCCGACGAGCAAGACCCGACGGCCCTCGTCCTCCGCCGCATCGAGCAGCGCGACGTTGCCGGCGCCATCGTGCGCGTCCACGTGACCGTTCCGGCGCCGCTTGCGGGCCGCGTGAACGAGCGCGCCATACGGGACGCCCTGGCGAACGCTCACTCCGTCGCCGCCGTCAGCCGCCAGGTCGTACACGAACGGCGGCCCCGCATCGGCTCGGACGCGAGCGGCATCACGCCGCAGCAGGCGCTGGAGCGCTACCTGGACGGCCGCTCGGACCTCGACGACGCCACGCGCAAGCGCGCGCTCGAGTGGGGTACGGAGCTGGTGGCGGAAGAGACGGCGAGGGAGTAGCGGGCGTGGACGTGACCGACGTCGTGCTGGTGATTGCCCAGTGGGTGCACACGCTGGCGGCCGCCTTCTGGGTGGGCGGCGGGCTGGTCTACCTGCTGGTCATCCGTCCCGTCGCGAGAGGCTCCGAGGGCGCCCGCTCGCTCGCGGACGAGTTTCGCGGCCTCGTGGACATCGCCGTCATCGCGATGGTCGTCACCGGCGTCGTCCTCGCCTTCGACCGGCTCACGTCGCAGCACGCGGGCGCCGGCTACGCTGCAGTGCTGGGGGTGAAGCTGGCGCTGACGCTGTGGATGTTCTGGCTCGCCGGCGTCATACGCCGCCGCCGTCCGCGCCCCGCCTCGCAGCCCGCACCGTCGCCGGCGACGCCGAGGACCGGCTGGAGGCAGCTCATGGACGCCGCGAACCAGGTCGTCGCCATAGGCGTGGTGGTCTTCCTGCTCTCGACGCTTATGCAGGCGCTGTTTGAACGCGCGCTGCAGTAGGTGGTACCCTGCCAATGCCGTTCGCCCTGAGGCTCTCGAAGGGCCGCGCGAACGAGGCAGCCCGGAAGGAGCTTGCGATGCGCCGAGACCTCATAGACATCCTGGCGTGCCCCGTCTGCAAGTCGCCCCTGCTCCTTGACGCCGAGCCGGAGGACGTTGACGACGTCGTCACAAGCACGCTGCGCTGTCCGGACTGCCCCCAGACCTACCCCATCGTCGACGGCATCCCCAACCTGTTGCCGCCGTCCATGAGGCAATAGCCGACCATCGACCGTAGCGGTCAGGGGAAGAGTACGGCGCTTCGAGGTTACGAACGGCTCTGAGGAGGCTTTGAAGGGCCTTGGCGGCAATACCCTACCGCTCCACGCCCCGGCCCCGCGTCACTTCCTGCATGAGGTTGGCGAAGAACTCCTTGTTGTTCTTCGACTTCCGCAGCCAGTCCAGCACGCGCTCAGTCGCGTCGGTCGAGTCCATGTTGGACGTCTGCGCGCTCAACGAGATCATGCGGCGCAGCAGCATCACCTGCTTGAACGTCTCCTCGCTCAGGAGCAGCTCGTCGCGGCGCGTGCCGCTGCGGTGGATGTCGATGGCGGGGAAGACACGGCGCTCGGCCAGTCTGCGCTCCAGGTGGATCTCGCTGTTGCCGGTGCCCTTGAACTCCTCGTAAATGACCTCGTCCATGCGGCTGCCCGTGTCCACGAGGCACGTCGCCACGATGGTCAGGCTGCCGCCCTCCTCCGTGTTCCGCGCCGCGCCGAAGAACCGCTTGGGCGGGTACAGCGCGCTCGTGTCGATGCCGCCGGAGAGCGTCCGCCCCGTCGAGGGCAGCGCCAGGTTGTAGGCGCGCACCAGCCGCGTCAGGCTGTCCAGCAGCACCACCACGTCCTTGCCGCTCTCGACGAGCCGCTTGGCCCGCTCCAGCGAAACCTCCGCCGTGCGGCAGTGGTCCTCGACGGGCTCGTCGAAGGTCGACGAGTAGACCTCGCCCTTGATGGAGCGGCGCAGGTCCGTGACCTCCTCCGGCCGCTCGCCCGCCAGCACGATCATCAGGTACACGTCCGGCGAATTGGCGATGACGCCGTTGGCGATGTCCTTCAGCAGGAACGTCTTGCCGGCCTTGGGCGGCGAGACGATGAGCCCCCGCTGCCCCTTGCCGAGGGGCGACACGAGGTCGATCAGCCGCTGCGACAGGTTGTCCGGCTTGGACTCCAGCACCAGCTGCTCCCGCGGGTACATGGGCGTCAGGTTGTCGAAGTGGGCGCGCGTGCGGGTCAGCTCCGGGTCCGAGCCGTTCACGGCCTCCACGCGGATCAGGCCGAAGTAGCGTTCGCCCTCCTTGGGCGGTCGCACCTGGCCCGTCACCTGGTCGCCGGTGCGCAGCCCGAAGCGGCGTATCTGCGACTGCGAGATATAGACGTCGCCCGGCCCCGCGCGCAGGCCCTGCTGGCGCAGGAACCCGTAGCCGTCGCCGATGATCTCCAGCAGGCCCGTGGCGAGCACGTACCCCTGGCGCTTGGCGATGGCCTCCAGCAGGTGGAAGACAATCTCCTCCCGCCGCATGGCGCCGTTCTCCACGCCCATCTCATGGGCCAGTTCGATCAGTTCTTCCTTGGTCTTGGCCTCCAGTTGTGCCATTGTGACTGCGGTCTCTTGCATGTTTCTCCTTGGACAGTGTCCTCATCCCCGCCCCCGCCTGCTCGCTGTCGCTGGTCCCGGGGGCCGGCTGTGTTTCGAATCTATCAGTCTGTCGCGCCGTTGATGCCGTCGAGCGGCAGCGGCGGCTGCATCCCCTCGCGCGTCACGTGCTGCGCCACCGCGATGAACTCGCGGAACAGTGGGTGCGGCCGGTTCGGCCGGGAGCGGAACTCCGGGTGGAACTGCGTCCCCACCATGAACGGGTGGTCCGCCGCCTCCGCGATCTCCACCAGCCGCCCGTCCGGCGAGAGGCCGCTGAAGCGCATGCCCGCGTCCTCCAGCCGCTCCCGGTAGTCGTTGTTCAGCTCGAAGCGGTGTCGGTGCCGTTCGTCGACGACGGGCTCCTGGTACGCCCGCGCCGCGATGGAACCGGGCTCCATGTGGCACGGATAGACGCCCAGCCGCATCGTGCCACCCATCTCCGTTATGTCCCTCTGCTCAGGCATCAGGTCGATCACCGGGTGCGCCGTCTCCGTGTCGAACTCCGTCGAATTGGCCCCCAGAAGGCCCGCGCATTCTCTCGACCGCTCAACGACCATGAGCTGCATGCCCAGGCACAGCCCCAGGTACGGCACCTGGTGCTCGCGGGCGTAGCGCACGGCCTCGACCATCCCGTCGACGCCGCGGGGCCCGAACCCACCCGGCACGACGATGCCGCAGGCGTCCTGTAGGAATCGGTCGGCTCCCTTCTCCTCCACGTCCTCCGACGGCACCCAGCTGACCTCCACGTCCCGGTGGTGGAACAGACCGGCGTGGTGCAGCGCCTCCTTCACGGAGATGTACGCCTCCGGCAGGTTGGCGTACTTGCCGACGACCGCCACCTTCAGCGGCGCCTTGGGCTCCTTGATCCGCCCGACGATCTCCTCCCAGTCCCGCAGGTCCGGCAGGAGCTCGCCCAGCCCCAGCGCCTGCGCAAGGAGGTCCGACAAGCCCGCCTCCTGCAGCACCAGCGGCACCTCGTAGATGGTGTCCACCGTCTGCAGGGGGATCACGGCTTCCCGCTTCACGTCGCAGAACAGCGCGATCTTGTCCTTGATGCCCTCCGGCACGGGAAAGTCGCTGCGGACGATGATGCAGTCGGGCTGGATGCCGATGCTCCGGAGCTCCTTCACGCTGTGCTGCGTCGGCTTCGTCTTGAGCTCGCCCGTCGAGGAGATGTGGGGGAGCAGGGTGACGTGGATGTAGTAGACGTTGTCGTGCCCCACCTCGCTGGGCATCTGCCGGATCGCCTCCAGGAAGGGAAGCCCCTCGATGTCGCCGACGGTGCCGCCCACCTCGACGACCACAACGTCGGGGTCGGACTCATTCGCCAGCCGCATCATGTGCTGCTTTATGACGTTGGTAACGTGCGGCACGGTCTGGATGGTGCCCCCCAGGTACTCGCCGGCGCGCTCGTTGGCGATGACGCCGCTGTAGACCTGTCCGGCGGTGACGCTGGAGGAGCTGGTCAGCTCGAGGTCCGTGAAACGCTCGTAGTGGCCCAGGTCCATGTCGGTCTCGGAGCCGTCGCGGGTCACGAAGACCTCGCCGTGCTGGTAGGGGGACATCGTGCCGGGGTCGACGTTAAGGTAGGGGTCGAGCTTCTGAACGGAGACGGAGAGACCTGCGCTTTTGAGAATCCGCGCTATCGATGCGACGCTGATGCCCTTCCCGACGGAACTGACCACGCCGCCAGTGACAAATATGTATTTCGTCATACGGGGCAGCCGCTTTCTCCCGGCTTGTGAATGGCGAATGACAACGGAAGCTCGGCAGGTGCTAAGTGGGAACCAGTGGGCTGCGGGTGGGGAAGCCGTCGTCCCCAACCCAGGGGACCCTTGGCCGGTACGAACGTTTCCGTACCACGACAAACAGTACGTGCTACGAAATTGTTTGTCAAGGGGCCATTGGCGCAGTATGAAGGCCGCTTTGCGCCAGTTTTGCCCCGGGCGCACACTCCGCTAAACCCGGCTTGAATCCTCGTTGACCTCACTTACATCGTTCTCTAGAATACCGCCTTGGGCAAACCTGAAACCAGGAGGGACCATGAACTCTGGGATCATTGGCAAGATAGAGAAGGCCAAGCGGTACGCCCAGGACCCCGGGCGCATCACACTCCTGAAGTTCACAGTCCTCTTCCACGGAGACCACTCAGACCACACCCTCACCTACGACGGCGGCGCGTGGCGCTGCGAGTGCTCCTTCTTCGCGACCCACAACACCTGCAGCCACACGATGGCCGTCGACGCGCAGCTCGGCGGCATGATTCCGGCGGAGTTCTCCGCGAGGTAGGGGCCTGTCCCGAGGCTCTCGAAAGAGGCGTGCCGCGAGGAGCTACTCCTCAAACCGCTGGAGCACGAGGCACGCGTTCTGCCCGCCGAACCCGAAGCTGTTTGAGAGCACTGTCCGCACGTCCGCCTGCCGCGCCACGTTGGGCACGTAGTCCAGGTCGCAGGCCGGGTCCAGGTCCGCGTAGTTGATCGTCGGGTGGATCAGCCCGGTCTCGATGGACTTCACCGCCGCGACGGCCTCCACCGCCCCCGCAGCCCCCAGCGCGTGCCCGATCATCGACTTGGTCGAGCTGATGGGCACCCTGTACGCCCCGTCGCCGAACACCTGCTTGATCGCCAGCGTCTCCACCGCGTCGTTCAGCGGCGTCGACGTTCCGTGCGCGTTGATGTAGTCGATGTCCTCCGGCGCTACGCCCGCGTCCGCGAGCGCCCACCGCATCGCCCGCGCCGCCCCGTCGCCGTTGTCGTCCGGGTGCACCGGGTGGAAGGCGTCCGACGAGACCCCGTAGCCGGACACCTCGGCGATGATGTTGGCGCCGCGGCCCAACGCGTGCTCCAGCTCCTCCAGCACCAGCGCGCCGGCGCCCTCGCTGGGCACGAAGCCGTCGCGGTTGGCGTCGAAGGGGCGGCTGGCCCTCGAGGGGTCCTGGTTGCTGGACGAGAGCGCCTTGATGACGCTGAACCCGCCCAACGCCAGCTCGCAGATGCCCGCCTCCGTGCCGCCGCTGACGACGACCTTCGCCGCGCCGCGCCGGATGACCTCGGCCGCCTCGCCGATGGCCTGCGTGCCCGCCGCGCAGGCGGTGATGACCGTGTTGGTGTAGCCCTTGAGCCCCAGGATGCGGCTGACCTGCGCAGCGGCCATGTTGGGCAGGATCATCGGGATGAAAAACGGCGACTCCTTCATACCGCCGCGCTCGAACAGCACCTTGGCCTGCTCCTGCGTGACCGGCATGCCGCCGTTGCCGTTGCCCAGCAGCACACCGGCGGTGTCCGGGTCCATGTTCGACTCGTTCAGCCCCGCCTGCTCCATCGCCCGCACGGCCGATGCGACGGCCATTTGCGAGAACCGCGCCATGCGACGCGCCTCGCGCCCGTCGATGTAGCTCGCCGGGTCGAAGCCGTTGACCTCGCCCGCGATGCGGCAGGGGAAGCCCGTCGGGTCGGCCAGCGTCATCGGCCCGATGCCGGAACGGCCCTGCACCAGCGCGTCCCAGTACTCCTCCACCGTCTCGCCCAGCGGGCTGATGACTCCCATGCCCGTTATGACAACTCGCTTTCGCTCCGCCACCGTTTACCTCACACGAGAAGAGAATCGAACGTCCTGAAACTCAGGATACTCCTCCGGCGGGGTGCCAAAGAGGCACTCCCGCACCTCGACCGCCGTGAAGAGCGACCCGGTGGCCAGCACCAGGTCCTCTGGCCCCGCCAAGGCCTTGGCCTGCTCGAAACCCTCGGCGACGCTGCCGCCCCACTGCGCGGGCATGCCGGCGTCGCGGAACTCGTCCATGAGCGTGTCCATCGGCACCGCGCGCGGGTGACGGGACGCCGTCACGACGACCGCCTCCGGCTCGAGCGCCGCCAGCGCCCGGACGATGCCGCGCAGGTCGTGCCCCAGCGAGGCCCCGAACAGCAGCACCCGACGCCGCGCGCCAAAGTACCGGTCGACGGCCTCGACCAGCTTCTCCGCCGAGTACGGGTTGTGCGCGCCGTCGGCGACGACCAGGGGACCCTCGTCGAGCACCTCCAGCCGCGCCGGCCACTGCACGTTCGCGAGCCCTTCCAGCGTCGACTCCCGCGACACGGCGTGGCCGCGCGCCGCCAATGCCTCAGCCGCTGCGATGGCGCATACGGCGTTCTCGACCTGGTGCTCGCCCAGCAGTGGCAGCCACCCGTCCAACGGGCCGCCCGGCCCCTCGGCGCGGAAGGACTGCCCGCGCAGGTCGAAGCCGGTGACGCGCGCCTCGTAGACGTCGCCCGTCCGCACCAGCTCGGCGCCCGCCCGCGCGCATGCCGCCTCGAGCTCCGCGATGACGCCCGGCGTCTGCGGCGCCGTGACGACCGTTGCGCCCCGCTTGATGATTCCGCCCTTGTCCCGCGCAATCTCCTCGACGGTGTCGCCCAGGATCTTCGTGTGGTCCAGGCTGATGGAGGTGATGACGCACACCTTCGGCGCCTCCACCGTGTTGGTGGCGTCCAGCGTGCCGCCCATGCCCACCTCGAGCACCTGCCAGTCGAGTTTCCTCGACGCGAAGGAGTGGAATGCCATCGCCGTCAGCGTCTCGAAGGTGGTGACGCCGTCGGGAACCAGCGCGTCGACAGCGGGCCACACTGCCTCGACCGTCGCGGCGAACTCCTCCTCGGACAACGGCCCGCCGTTCACCTGAATCCGCTCGCGCATGGTGTGCAGGTGCGGCGACGTGTACAGCCCGACGGTATAGCCGCTCGCGCGCAGGATGGAGGCGATCATCGCAGAGGTGCTGCCCTTGCCCTTGGTGCCCGTCACGTGCACCGTCGGCGTCGAGAGGTGCGGGCGCCCAAGCGCGTCGAGCAGCGCGTACATGCGGCCCAGATCGTAGCGGGGACGGGCGCCCGGCGGCTCAACCATGCGTTCCAGGTCGGCCAGGCCCAGGACGTGGCGCAATGCGCTTGTGTAGTCCAACTGTGCTCCTCACGGACGCCAGGGTTGCAGAAGCGTGAACCGTGGACGTTTGTGGGGTTGAAATCGCGGCAAACCGTGGCTGTCGCCGCGACTTTTGTAGCTATCACAGGCTACCAAAGCGCCGCCCCATCGTCAACGCGGCCCACCCGCTCTATGCCCGTCCCCAACCCCCTCTGCGCCACTAACCCAGCCCCCTGTTTTACCGGCGCACGCCGGTATCCAGAGAGCGCCCGTCTCCAACCCCTCCGACAAACCCAACGCCCCCTGCCCGCATGGTACAATGTCGACAAGCGCCGGCCGGAGGGACAAGCAGCCCTGTGAAGACTACCGCTATTTCGATGAGCAGGTGCGGCGCAAGCGGCCCTACATCGAACCAATGAAACTGCATTACTACCCCGAGACCGACAACCTCTACGTCGAGTTCAAGCCGGAGCCCGGCGCCGACACCATCGAGGTCACCCCCGGCCTCAACGTCGACGTGGACGCCGCCGGAGAGGTCGTCGGCTTCGACATCGACCACGCCTCGCGCCGTCTGGATCTCGGAACCCTGGAGGCCACCGCCCTCCCCCTGCACACCGTTAAGGCGCAATAACCCGCCACCGTCCTTCCCGTGGAGGCAGGGACCCCTGCCAACGCGACCCCGCCCGCACCCCACGCCACCGGCCCCTTCCCCATCCCCCACCGCTTGCACAGCCCCCTTCTTTCCCCTAGCCTAACGCCCCGGAGGTGGCCCCTTGACCGACACTGACCTTGCGTTCACCCCTGCGTGGCGGCTCCGCCAGCTCATCGACGGCAAGCAACTCTCTCCCGTGGAGCTCACCACGCACCTGCTCGAGCGCATAGATGCGCTGAACCCGAAGCTCAACGCATTCCTCACCGTCGCCGCCGACGAGGCCCTCGCCGCCGCCCGGCTCGCTGAGGAACAGCTCGCGAAGGGCGAAACGGCAGGCCCGCTGCACGGCATCCCCGTGCCCATCAAGGACCTCAGCCGCACGTCCGGCATCCGCACCACGCGTGGCTCCCTCATCTTCAAGGACGACGTCCCGGACTCCGACGATATGGTTGTCGCCAGCATCAAGGCTGCGGGCGGCATCGTCATCGGCAAGACCAACACCCCGGAGTTCGGCCACCGCGGCACGACGGAGAACCTGCTTGGCGGGCCGGGGCGCAATCCGTGGGACCTCGAGCGCACGTCCGGTGGATCGAGCGGGGGATCGGCGGCTGCGGTGGCGTCGGGCCTCTCGCCCGTCGCGCAGGGCAGCGACGGCGGAGGCTCCATCCGCGTGCCCGCCAACTACTGCGGCGTCTACGGCCTGAAACCCTCGCGCGGCCGAATCCCGGCGCCCTACGGCGGCACGGGCGGCTGGAACGTCTTCGGCACGTCGGGGCACCTCAGTCGCGATGTGCGGGACGCCGCGGTGATGCTGAACGTGATGTCTGGCCCGTACCCGGAGAACCCAATGTCCATCCTCGATGCCCCGCCCGACTTCACCGAGGGCCTGGAGGACGGCGTGAGCGGCCTGCGCGTGGCCTACGCCCCCAGCATCGGCCGCATGCCCGTCGACGCCGAGGTCCGCGCCGTCGTGCGCGAGGCCGCGTCCCTGCTCGCCGGCCTGGGCGCCGAGGTCGACGAGATCGACCCCGACGTGGACGGCCTGACGCTGCGTGAGAGTTTCCGCAAGATCTTCGTCAGCGACATGTCCGCCGGCCTCGGCCACCTGCTGGACACCCGCGCCGACGAGCTCATGCCGACGATGCGCGAGTACCTGGAGCTCGCGGCGACGTGGACCGTCGCCGACCTGGCCCGGGCGCTGCGCGACATGGAGCGCTTCAAGGGCCTGATGCGCGACGTCTTCCTCACCCACGACCTGCTGCTCAGCCCCGTCAACGCCGTCCCCGCCTTTCCCATCGAGGGATGGCCGGACACCATCGACGGGCAGCCAGTCGAGGCCCGCTGGGGCTTCACGCCCTTCTGCTACCTGTACAACATGACGGGCCACCCCGCCGCTAGCGTCCCCTTCGGATTCTCCGCCGGCGGCCTGCCCATCGGCGTCCAGCTCGTCGCCCGCCACGCCGACGAGGCCACCCTCCTCCGAGCCTCCGCCGCCATAGAGGCTGCGCACCCCTGGGCCCACCACCGCCCGCCCGTCAGCTAGCGCCGCCACCGGTCCCCGCCATCGTTTTACCGGCGAAAGCCGGTATCCAGTGGGTCGAGGGTGGAGAGGCCGTTCGCCCTGAGCCCCCTGCCCGCCGTTCGCCCTGATCCCCCACCCCACCGTCGTTCCTGCGCAGGCAGGAACCCCGACGCGCGCCGCCACCCTCAACTTCCCAATCGCTCGCCCAGAGCCCCTACTCCCGTTCGCCCTGAGCCTGTCGAAGGGCACCCCGCGCAACAAAACACCGCCCGCCCCAACGGCCCAGGCCGTCGGAACGAGCGGCGCTCGTTTGTCGAGTTCTGGCGGCTAGTCGTCGCCGCGGCCGGCCGAGGCCCGCTCCAGCAGCCGCTCCACGGACTGCCCCAACAGCAACCGTCCCAGCCGCTTGTGGCCCAGCCCGTAGTAGTGGCGGCTCCACCACCGCTTCACGTCGTTGGCGGACTCCAGATCGGAAAGCTCGTCCGCCGCCGCTTGAATCTTCGTCTCCAGCTCGTCTGCGTTTCGTGTGGTCATGTGGTCTGCCCCCTGATCTCCCTTTGCGAGTCTAGTTCTGCCGGTTGCGCATTACGTCGATGAGCTCCCGCACCGCGTCGGCCGAGCGCTCCAGCGCGGCCTGCTCGTCGTCCGTCAGCGTCAGCGTGATGACCTCCTCGACGCCCGCCGCGCCGAGCTTCACCGGCACGCCGACGCACAGCCCCTCGATGCCGTACTCGCCCTGCAGCTTCACGCAGCACGGCAGGATCTGCTTCCGGTCGAATAGGATCGACTCGACCATCTGCGCCACCGACGCGGCGGGCGCGTAGAAGGCGCTTCCCGTCTTCAGCAGCGAGACGATCTCGCCGCCGCCGTCCTGCGTGCGCTTCACGATGGCGTCCAGCCGGTCCTTGGGAATGAGGTCCCCCACCGGGATGCCGCCCACGTTGGTCGCGCCCACCAGCGGCACCATCGTGTCGCCGTGGCCGCCCAGCACGTAGGCGTGCACGTCCTGCACGGACACCTGCAACTCCGCCGCGAGGAATGTCCGGAAGCGCGCCGTGTCCAGGATGCCCGCCATGCCGAAGACCTGCTCGCGCGGCTTGCCCGACACCTCCAGCGCGTGCTGCGTCATCGCGTCCAGCGGGTTCGTCACCGTGACAACGATGCCGTCCGGCGAGTGCTCCACCACCTGCTTGATGACGCTGCCGACGATGTCCATGTTCGTGTACAGCAGGTCGTCGCGGCTCATGCCCGGCTTCCGCGCGATGCCCGACGTCACCACTGTCACGTCCGAGCCCGCCGTCTCCACGTAGTCGTTCGTGCCGATGACCGAGGCGTCGGAGCCGATGACCGGGCCGGACTCCAGCATGTCCAGCGCCTTCCCCTGCGGCAGCCCCTCGACGATGTCGACGAGCACCACGTCGGCGTACCCGCGGTCAAAGATGCGCTGCGCCGTGGTCGCGCCCACGTTGCCGGCGCCTACAACCGTAACCTTCTTGCGTGCCATAGCTTGCCTGTTCCTCTCCGTCTTCTTGTTCACTCCGTTGTCTTGAGCCCACCGAAGGGGCGCCCGCACCCTGTCTTTCTGGCGAAAGCCGGAATCCAGGGCGCCGCGCCCAACGGGCGCCGCTCTGCCCCACCCCGCTACCGTCATTCCCGCGAAGGCGGGAATCCAGCGGGGTGGGAGGTGGAGAGCCCGTTCACCTTGAGCTCCCCGTGTCCTCCGTTCGCCCTGAGGTTCTCGAAGGAGGTGCACCCCTTGGGCTAGTTGCCGTGGACGTACGTCTGCCAGCGGTCGCCGACCTTGTCGTCCTCGACCGTGGCCATGATGTAGTCGCCGAACTCCGCGGCGGTCGCGCCCGTGCTGCGGCCCGTCATCACGATCTCGCGCTCGTACTGGCCGCAGATGTCCAGCGCCTGGTGCAGCCGCTGGCCCAGGTCCGGGAAGCCGATGTGCTCCATCAGCATGGCGCCCGCCCGGAGCATGGAGCTCGGGTCGGCGTACTGCGCCCGGTTCTCCTGCACCATCCGCGGCGCGCTGCCGTGGATCGCCTCGAACATCGAGTACTGCGTGCCGAGGTTGGCGCTGCCCGCGGTGCCGACGCCGCCTTGGATCTGGCCGGCCTCGTCCGTGAGGATGTCGCCGTACAGGTTCGGCATCACCAGCACCTGGAACTCGTTCCGCCGCGCCGGGTCCAGCAGCTTGGCCGTCATGATGTCGATGTACCACGCGTCCATCTCGATGCCCGGGTAGCTCTTGGCGATGTCCTGCGCCAGGTTCAGGAAGTTGCCGTCCGTCGTCTTGACGACGTTGGCCTTGGTGACCGCCGTTACCCGCGTCTTGCCCGTGCGCTTGGCGTACTCGAACGCCGCCTCGATGATGCGCTGCGAGCCGGGCCGCGTGATGACACGGAAGTCGATGGCCAGGTCGCTGTCCACGTTGATGCCCTGGCTGCCGACGGCGTACATGTCCTCCGTGTTCTCGCGGAAGAACGTCCAGTCGATGCCCTCGGCCGGGATGCGCACGGGCCGCACGTTGGCAAAGAGGTCCAGCTCCTTGCGCATGGACACGTTGGCGCTCTCAAGGTTGGGCCAGCCGTCGCCCTGCTCGGGGGTGTGGGTCGGGCCTTTCAGCGTGACGTGGCACTCCTTGATCTCCTCCAGCACGTCGTCCGGGATCGACTTCAGGTGCGACGCCCGATTCTCGATCGTGAGCCCCTCGATGACGCGGAAGTTCACCTTGCCCGACTCCACTTGCTCGCGCAGCAGGTACTCCAGCACGCGCTGCGCCTCCGCCGCGATGTACGGCCCGATGCCGTCGCCGCCCATCACGCCGACATGGATCGGCGACACGGCCGAGAAATCGACCGGGGGCGCGGCCGACTTCAGCCGTTCCACGCGCTCCAACTGCTGCTCCAGCACAACGCCGAAGTGGTCCTTGGCTGCCTGAATTGCCTGGGTGTCAACCATCCCTTTCCTCCTTGCGGTCCCGCCCCTCCGTTCGCCCTGAGGGAAATCGAAGGGCCGCCCGCGCACTGTTGCTGCGTCAGTTGAGCTACTCCGTCGAGATCACCGCCAGCACGTCCCCCCTCCCGACGCGGGCCCCGGCCTGCTGCGGCAGGCGCGTGACGACCCCGGCGACGGGCGCGGGGAGGGTGTTCTCCATCTTCATCGCTTCCAGCACGACGACCGTCTCGCCGGCGGCCACGCGCTGTGATTCCGAAACAGTATAGCGCACGACCGTCCCCGGCATCGGCGCCGTCAGCAGCCACTCGCCCGGCGCCGCCTGCACAGCAGGCGCTGTTTCTGGCGCGAGTGCGGCAGGCGCCGCCTGCGACCGAGGCGCCGGAACCGGCCGGGCCGGCGCCGCCGGTGCTTCAACCGCCGTTGGACCTGAGCCTGTCGAGGGCCTGCCCGTGGGGGTCACCGTTACGCCGAACGATCGACCGTCCACGGTGACCTGCACCGCCCCCGGCTCCGGGCCCCCCTCCGTCACCGTCACCGACAGCTCCGCGCCGTCGACGACGACCTCGTACGTGCGGGACCCGGCTTGCTCTGCGGCGCTCACAGCGGGATGTTCCCGTGCTTCTTCGGCGGCAGGTTGTCCCGCTTGTCCCGAAGCATCTCGAAGCTGCGGATCACGCGCATCCGCGTCTCCGCCGGATCGATGACGTCGTCGATGAACCCGCGCGACGCCGCGACGTACGGGTTGGCCGTCAGGTCGCGGTACTCCTGCACCAGCCGCGCCCGCTCGGCGTCCTGGTCCTCGGCGTTGCGGATGGCCTCGCGGTGGATGACGTTCACTGCGCCCAAGGGGCCCATGACGGCGATCTCCGCCGAGGGCCACGCGTAGTTGACGTCGGTGCGCAGGTGCTTGCTGCCCATGACGATGTAGCCGCCGCCGTACGCCTTGCGCGTCAGCACGCTCACCTTGGGCACGGTGGCCTCGGCGTAGGCGTAAATGAGCTTGGCCCCGTGCTTGATGATGCCGCCGTACTCCTGCTCTGTTCCCGGCAGGAACCCCGGCACGTCGATGAACGTCAGGATGGGCACGTTGAAGGCGTCGCAGAAGCGGACGAACCTCGCGGCCTTCAGCGACGCGCTGATGTCGAGCGACCCCGCCAGGTACGCCGGCTGCTGCCCGACGATGCCCACCGTGTGCCCGTCCATCCGCCCGAAGCCCACCACGATGTTCTGCGCGTTCTCCGGCTGCACTTCCATGAAGTCCCCGCCGTCGACGACCGCGTAGATGACGTCCTTCATGTCGTAGGGCTGGTTCTCCCCGTCCGGCACGATGGAGCGCAGCGTCTCGCACAGCCGGTCCGGGTCGTCGCCGCAGTCCCGCCATGGCGGGTCCTCGGCGTTGCTGGACGGCAGGTAGTCGAGCAGCCGCCGCACCTGTGCGATGCACTCCTCGTCGTTCGCGTAGGCAAAGTGCGCGACGCCGCTGATGGCCGTGTGCGCGTGCGCCCCGCCGAGCTCCTCGTGGGTGACCTCCTCGCCCGTTACTGCCTTGATGACGTCCGGGCCGGTGATGTACATCTGCCCGGTGCCCTCCGTCATGAAGATGAAGTCCGTGATGGCCGGCGAGTACACCGCGCCGCCCGCGCACGGCCCCATGATCACCGAGATCTGCGGCACGACGCCCGACGCCAGGGTGTTCAGCAGGAAGATGTCGCCGTAGCCCTTCAGGCTCGACACGCCCTCCTGGATGCGCGCGCCGCCCGAGTCCTCGATGCCGACGACGGGCGCGCCCACCTTCATGGCGAGCTCCATGATCTTGCAGACCTTCTCCGCGACGACCTCCGACAGCGATCCGCCCATGACCGTGAAGTCCTGCGAGAAGACGAAGACCTGCCGCCCATTGACGCGCCCGTAGCCCGTCACCACCGCGTCGCCCAGCACCTTCTGGTCGGCGAGCCCGAACTCCGTCGCCCGGTGCGTCGCGAAGCTGTCCAGCTCCTGGAAGGAGCCGTCGTCGACGAGCAGCACCAGCCGCTCGCGGGCCGTCAGCTTGCCCTTCTCGTGCTGCTGGGCTATGCGCCGCTCGCCCCCGCCGAGGAGGGTCTGTGCGCGCAGTTGTTCGAGTTGTTCCAAGCGGGATGCTTGCCGTTGTTCCACAGGCGTACGCTCATTCACGTTAAGGGTGTGCCACGGGAAGGAAGCCGAATTATCCTAGCACGCGCGCGAACGCCCCCGCAAGAACGCGCCCCCGCCCGTCCCCCCGTGTGTCCCCGCCTCGTCGCCCCGTGGCAGTCAGGGTCCCCAACGTTCCCGTCCGCCCTGAGGGAAATCGAAAGGCCGCTTGCCCACCACTGACGGTTCACCGGCGCAAGCCGGTGCCCAGGATCCTGCCGCCAACCCCCTCCCCGCCGTATGGTCTATAATGGCGAAGGAGAACCATCCCCGGAGGCACGCAGTCGTGGACTGGCGCAAGCACATATCCGTCGACCCCAATGTCTGTCATGGGCAAGCCTGCATCGCCGGCACCCGGGTTATGGTCACTGTGGTCTTGGACAACCTCGCCTCGGGGTTGTCCGCTGAGGAGATCGTCGAAAGCTACCCCTCCGTTTCCATCGACGCGGTCCAGGCGGCCCTGAGCTACGCGGCAGAGCTGGCCAGGGAGCGGACAATGCCCCTGGGCGCTTAGGGGCGGCCCATGCGGGTCAAGCTCGATGAGAACCTGCCGGTCCAGCTCAAGCCTCTGTTCACTAACTCGGGCCATGACGCAACCACAGTCCTCGATGAGGCTATCGGCGGCACAACGGATGCGGAGATAGCCTTGGTCTGCCTCGCTGAGGAACGCGCGCTGCTGACGCAAGACTTGGACTTTGCGGACATCAGGGCCTATCCGCCTGGGGAGTACCACGGCATAGTCGTCTTCCGACTGGCCGGCCAGAGCCGGGATGCTCTCTTGAAGGTCGCCGCAAGGTTGATTGAAACGCTCGCGGGGGCATCCCCCAAGGGCCAACTCTGGATTGTGGAAGAGGATCGGGTGCGCGTCAGGGAGTGAACCGATGCCACCGCCCCCCTGCGCCGGCAGCCTCCCCGGAGCTCCCCTCCGCCCCGCCAGTCTCAGTTCAGGGACGCCACATTCATACCTCTGGACATTCGGCCCGGCTATTGTAGAATATGCGAGTTTGTACTATCTTCCGCGAAGTGCAACCAGGGGCGATGCAAAGCCCGCCGACACGGCGGCTTTTCGATAAGGGGTCGTTATGAAACAGCAGATAGACGCCTATCTGAACCACTTGGCCGTGGAACGCGGCCTCTCCGGCAACACCATCATGGCGTACCGGAATGATCTCTACGCACTCCAGCAGCACATGGGCACCCGCGGCCGATCCGACTGGCCGCGCGTCACGACGGACGACCTGGCCGATTTCGCCCTCGCGCTGCAGGAAAAGGGCTACTCCGAGACGACGCGGGCCCGCAAGACGGCCGCCGTCCGCTCCTTCTTCGCCTTCCTCGTCGACGACCGCGTCATCGACGACAGCCCCGCCGTCGAGCTCAGCGCCCCCAAGATCGGCCGCAGCCTCCCCAACGCCCTCACCGAGGACGAGGTCGTCCGCCTCCTCGACGCCCCCATGGCCGTCGACACGCCCGAGTCGCGCCGCGACAAGGCGATGCTGGAGCTCCTCTACGCGACGGGCATGCGCGTCTCCGAGCTCGTCTCGCTCAAGGTGAGCGACGTCAACCTCAGCGGCGGCTTCGTGCGCTGCATCGGCAAGGGCAACAAGGAGCGCCTCATCCCCTTCCACGAGCAGGCCATGGACGCCCTCGAGTTCTACATCGACGAGGGGCGGGACTCCTTCCTCAGCAACAACAGCAAGGAGCAGGCCCTCTTCCTGAACCGGCGCGGTGAGCAGCTCACCCGGCAGGGCTTCTGGCTCATCCTCAAGGAGTACGCGCGCAAGGCCAACATCCCCAGCCCGGTGACCCCGCACACCCTGCGCCACAGCTTTGCCACCCACATGCTGCGCGGCGGCGCATCCCTGCGACAGGTGCAGGAGTTCCTCGGCCACGCCAGTATCGCCAGCACGCAGATCTACACGCACCTCACGGACGACCACCTGCGCGAACAGTTCGAGGAGGCCCATCCCCGGGGCAGATAGCCCGACGGAGCAGGCTGCGATGCGCATCGCCGTAGGGAGCGACGAGAAGACCGAGCTGACCGACGCCGTTCTGGCCGACCTTGTGCGTCGCGGTATGCAGCCGGAGCTGTACGGCGCCCTCGTCCCCGGCGACGACCCCAACTGGCCCGTCGTGGCCTACGCAGTCGCCTCCCGCGTCGCCTCCGGCGGGGCCCAGCAGGGCATCCTCTTCTGCTGGACGGGCACCGGCGTCACCATGGCCGCCAACAAGGTGCCCGGCGCCCGCGCCGCCCTCTGCGCCGACGCCCAGACCGCCGAAGGCGCCCGACGCTGGAACGACGCCAACGTCCTCGCGATGAGCCTTCGAGGCGTCTCCGTAGCTGTCGCGTCGGAAATCCTCGACGCCTGGTTCGCGGGTGGGGCTGACGAGTCAGAGGTCGCCAACATAAAATGGTTGAAGAGCATGGACCATCCCGATGGGCAGCTTGTACGTCCTATACCATCTACTCTGCAAACGGAAGGCGGGAGATGACCGTAATCACCCTCAACGGACAGCTTGGCGGCGCCGCCCGCGAAGTCGGGATGGAGGTCGCCCGCATCCTCGACATCGACTACGTTGACCGCATCCTCCTCGCCGAGGCCGCAAAGCGCGTCGGCGCGCCGATTGCCGCGCTCGAGGAGAAAGAGGAGGAGGACCACTCCCTCGGCAGCCGTCTCACGCGCCTCATCCAGATCGCCTTCGAGCGCTCGGCCTACTCTGGCGACGGCGGCGACCCGTTCTTCGGCACCGGCGTCGACACCCTCCTCGCCCGCCCCTACCCGGAGGGCGAGAGTCCGGAGGAGACCCCGTCCGCCCCCTCGGCGCCCACGAGGCTCATCGACGACTCCCAGTTCTTCCAGGTCCTCTGCGCCGTGATGACGGACCTCGCCAACGCCGGCAACGTGCTCATCATGGGCCGGGGCGGCAACATGGTGCTCAAGGACCAGCCGGGCGCAATGCATGTCGGCGTCGTGGCGCCCCTGGAGTTCCGCATCGACCTGACCATGCGCAACAACGACATGGAGCGCGCAGACGCCGAGCGTTATGTAATGATGGAGGAACGGGCCCGGGTCAGCTTCTTCCGGCGCCACTTCAAGGCCCACCCGGACGACCCGCACCTGTACCATATGGTGGTAAACCCTGCTACGCTGGGAATAGAGCGGGCGGCGCAGGTGGTGGCCAGGGCCGTTCCCTCGTAGCCGCCGCCGATGTCCCTTCCCCCTTTGTGGGGGAAGGTTAGGATGGGAGGAGTCCCCCGGTTCCCTCGGGGAAACGCGTTCGCCCTGAGGGAAATCGAAGGGTGAATGAACAGGGTGAAACGACATACCCGGAGCGCCCGTTGAGCGGCGCCCGCACATGGAGGACATAGATGCCCCGCAGTTCCAGAGGCTCCACCGGTCACAGGGGACACCGCAACCGCAAGCGCCACGGCGAGCAGGGCCGCACCGCCGCCGTCGAGCAGCGGCAGGCCGCTGCGGCGGCGCGCGAGAGCGCCCATGCCGACGCCGACGCTCCCGCCGTCGATGTTGTGCCGTCAACCGCCGAAGCTGCTGCGCCGGCACCCGCTCCCGTCGCGCCGCCCCGTCGCACGCCTGCGCCGCAACCCGCGGGCACGACGGTGTCCGGGGCCTCCGTGCGGGGCGACCCGCTGCTGAAGAAGGAGCTCATCCGCATCGCGGCTCTCGCGGGCTTCACGGGCATCCTCCTCGTCGTCCTGACAACGCTCCTCGGCGAGTAACGCCCCCGTTCGCCGTGAGCTTAGTCGAAGGGGGCGGCCTCCGCCGTCATTCCCGCGAAAGCGGGAATCCAGCCCCTGCGCCCGCCCCGCAGCCGCCCCTCGCTTGCATGGCGTACAATTGGCCTATGGTTGACCCGTCCGAGACCCTCACCCTCGCGAACGGCCCCATGCGCGAGCGCCTGGGCTCCGTCCCGGCGCGTCCGGGCGTCTACCTCTTCAAGAACGCCTCCAGCCAGTTCATCTACGTCGGCAAGGCCGCCAACCTGCGCAACCGGCTCCGCTCCTACTTCGGAACGCCTTTCGGCCTCGCGCCTAAGATCCGCCGCATGGTGCAGCAGGCCCGCGACTTCGAGTTCGTCGTCACCCACTCGGAGAGCGAGGCCCTCATCCTCGAGAACACCCTCATCAAGCGCCACCGGCCCCCCTTCAACACCCGCCTCCGCGACGACAAGACCTACCCCTACATCAAGATCGACCCCAGCGAGGACTTTCCGCAGGTCTACTTCACCCGCCGCGTCCAGAACGACGGCGCCCGCTACTTCGGCCCCTTCGCCAGCGCCGGCTCGGTGCGCAAGACCCTCGCGCTGCTGAAGAAGCTCTTCCCCTACCGCTCCTGCACCAAGACCATCACCGGCACCGACCCGCGCCCCTGCCTCGAGTACTACATCCACCGCTGCGTCGCGCCCTGCGTCGGCTACGCGGACCGCGGCGACTACATGGAGGTCATCGAGCAGGTGCTCATGTTCCTCGAGGGAAAGACGACGGACGTCGTGCGCCAGCTCAACCAGCGCATGCACGAGGCCGCCGAGCGCCTCGAGTTCGAGCGCGCCGCCCGCCTCCGCGACCAGGTGCAGGCCGTCCAGCGCGTCGGCGAGGACCAGAAGGTCGTCTCGCTCCGCAACCAGGACACGGACGTCATCGCCATGGCCCAGGAGCGCAACGAGGCGTGGGTGGAGGCCTTCTTCATCCGCAACGGCAAGCTCGTCGGCCGCGACCATTTCATCATGGACGGCGTCCAGGACGAGGAGGAGGGGCGCGTTCTCGCCACCTTCATCCAGCAGTTCTACGACCGCGCCTCCTACGTCCCGCCCACCGTCCTCCTCCAGCACCCCGCCGACGACACGCCCCTGCTGACCGAGTGGCTCACCGGCCGCCGCGGCACGAACGTGCAGCTCCAGGTGCCCGTGCGCGGCGAGAAGCGCCGCCTCGTCGCGATGGTGGCCGAGAACGCCACGCAGGGCCTCAGCATGTCCCGCGCCCAGCGTCTCGCCGGGCAGGGCGCCCTCGACGCCGCCATGGGCGAGGTGCAGGAGGCGCTCAGCCTCCCGCGCCTGCCCAAGCGCATCGAGTGCTACGACATCTCGCACGTGCAGGGCTCGGACACCGTCGGCAGCATGGTGGTCTTCCAGAACGGCGCGCCCCGCAAGGAGCACTACCGCCGCTTCAAGGTCAAGACCGTCGACGGCAACGACGACTTCGCCTCCATGCGTGAGGTGCTGCGCCGCCGCTTCGCCCGCATGGCCGCCTCGCTTCCCGTCGAGGACAACGCCGAGCCCGTCGACGCCGAACCGCCCGCCGCCGAGGAGCAGACGGACGCGCCCGACGGCAAGGCGTGGGAGAACGTGCCGGACCTCGTCCTCATCGACGGCGGCAAGGGACAGCTTTCAGCCGTTCACGGCGTGTTCCTGGAGATGGGCCTCTCGACCGACGTGGTGCCCCTGGCGTCGCTCGCCAAGCGCGAGGAGGAGATCTTCGTGCCGCACAGCCCGGAGCCGACGCTGCTTCCGCGCAACTCGCAGGGCCTCTTCCTCGTCCAGCGCGTCCGCGACGAGGCCCACCGCTTCGCCGTCACCTACCACCAGCGGCTGCGCTCCAAGCGCCAGACCCGCTCGGGCCTCGACACGGTGAACGGCATCGGCCCCAAGCGCCGCCGCCTGCTGATGCAGCGTTTCGGCAGCGTGCAGGCCATCCGCGACGCAACGCTTGAGGAGCTGTCAGCCGTCCCCGGCATGACGCGAGCTTTGGCGCAGAACGTGAAGGACCAGCTCTAATCCGCAGTCAGTCCCTTCCCCCATCCTTGTGGGAAGGTTAGGATGGGGGCGCCCCCCCGCCTACGCGGCGCTCGCGTCCGCCTCGATGACGCCCTGCACGTTGCCCTCCGGGTCGGCGATCACGGCAATCCACCCGATGCCCGCGACCGCCATCCGCGGCATCATCACGCTGCCGCCAGACGCCTCGACCTTGGCCACCGTCTCGTCCAGCGACGACACGCTGATGTACGAGCGCGGCCCGTCGCCCTCGAACGTCTTCTTGTACATGCCGCCGTCGAGCCCCGGCTCGCCCTCGTCGCGCGTGGATATGGCGATGTACTCGCCGCCGGGGATCGAGGGGTTGCCGAGCCGCTGGAAGCGCCAGCCGAAGACGTCGCCATAGAAGCCCATGAGCCTGTCCGGGTCGTCGGCGGGTATCTCGAAGTGGACGTAGGTGTCGGGCATCGTCGCTCCCCTACCCCGGCGTCGGCACCTTCCACGACTGCAGCCGCCGCACGCCCTCCTCCAGGTCCTCGTCCGAGAGCGTAAGCGAGAGCCGGATGTACCCCTCGCCGTACTTGCCGTAGCCCGTCCCCGGCGTCACCACCATGTCCAGGTCGTCCAGCACGGCCGTCGCGAAGGACGCCGACGTGAAGCCCTCCGGCACCGGTGCCCACACGTACAGGCTGGCCCGCGGCGGCTCCATGTTGATGCCGAGCCCCTTCAGCGCCGCGATCACCTTGTCCCGCCGCGCCTGGTAGTGCGCGTTCCGCGCGTCGATCTCCTCTTGGCTGGTCTCCAGCGCACGGATGCCCATCTGCTGCACCGCTTGCGACACGCCCGAGTCCAGGTTGGACTTGACCAGGAAGAGCGCCCTGACCAGGTCGGCGTTGCCCACGGCCATGCCGATGCGCCAGCCCGTCATGTTGTAGCTCTTCGAGAGCGAGTGGAACTCCAGGCACACGTCCTTCGCGCCCGGAACCTGCAGCGCGCTCACCGGCCGGTACCCGTCGAACGCCACCTCCGTGTAGCACGCGTCGGAAAGCAATGCAATGTCATGCTTGCGGCAGAAGTCCACGGCCCGCTCGAAGTAGTCGAGCTCCGCGACGGCGCCCGTCGGGTTGTTGGGGTAGTTCAGCCACAGCACCTGCGCCTTCCGCGCGACGTTGTCCGGGACGGCGTCCAGGTCGGGCAGCCAGCCGTTCTCCTCCGACAGCGGCAGCCAGTACGGCTCCGCTCCGGCGAACAGCGTGCCCACGTTGTAGACCGGGTACGCGGGGTCCGGCTGCAGCGCGATGTCCCCCGGCTCCAGCAGCCCCAGCGCGATGTGCCCGATACCCTCCTTCGCGCCGATCAGCGACATCACCTCGGTGGCGGGGTCCAGCTCCACCCCGAAACGGTCGCTGTACCACCCCGCGACGGCCTGCCGGAACTCCGGCAGGCCCTCCGTCTCCGGGTAGCGGTGGTTCGGGCGCCGGTGCGAGGCCTCCTTCAGCTCGTCGAGCACCGGGTCGGGCGTCGCCAGGTCCGGGTCGCCGATGCCGAAGGTGACGACGCGCTTGCCCTCGGCCCGCTTGGCCGCAATGCGCCGTGAAATCTCCACGAACAAATAGGGCGGGAGCTGCTGCACACGCTGCGTGAACTTCATAGGTACCCCTTCAAAATTCGTCATACCGGCGAAGGCCGGTATCCAGAAAGCCCGAACCAACCGCTGTCGTCATTCCCGCTTTTGCGGGAATCCAGAATGCTAGTTCGCAAGCTGCGCCTGTAAGCTCGACTGCCTTCGCGCCGTTATGTCGCCTCGCTACCCGTCCGGCCACGTCCCCTCGAACACCAGCTCCACCGGCCCCTCGAGGAACACGTCGCCCTCGCCGTCCCACGTGAGCGTGAGCGTGCCGCCGGGGAGCTGCACAGCCACCTGCTCGTCGGTGTAGCCGTGGATGCGCGCCGCCACCGCCACCGCGCACGCACCGCTGCCGCATGCCAGCGTCAGCCCTGCGCCGCGCTCCCACACTCGAGCGGTCAGGTGCGCCCGGTCGATGACGTTCACGATCTCGAAGTTGACGCGCCTGGGGAACAGCGGGTGGTGCTCCACCAGCGGGCCGATCGCCTCCAGCGCGAACTCCTCCACCGGCGTGTCCAGGAACGCGACGGCGTGCGGGTTGCCCATCGACACGCCCGTGATGGCCATCGAGTGCCCCGGCACTGCCAGCGGCCAGTCGAAGACGATGTCCGTCGGGTTGCAGTAGCGCGCCTCGGACCCGCGGCCGAGCTGCGCCGTCGAGTGCCCCGCGCCGATGGGCACGAGCCGCTGCGCCGGGTCGACGGGCACCAGTTCCGGCGTCAGTTCCGGGCGGCCCATGTTCACCCGCGCCCGCACCACCTTGCTGTCACGCATGACGGGCTCGATCTCCAGCACCCCGGCCCCCGTCTCGGCCGTGAACCGCCCGTCCCGCAGCGAGACGAGGCCGCGCTCGATGGCGAACTTGCTGAAGCAGCGGATGCCGTTGCCGCACATCTCCGCTTCTGAGCCGTCCGGGTTCCACATGCGCATCTGCAGGTCGGCCACGTCTGAGGGCACGACCAGCAGCAGCCCGTCGGAACCAACGCCGAAATGGCGGTCGGCCATCGTCGCCGCCAACGAGCCCCAGTCGCGGTCCTGCCCGCGCCCGTCCACGACGACGAAGTCGTTGCCCGCGCCGTGCATTTTCGCAAAGTCCATACCTTGCCCCCAGTCGAGTGTGCGGGTTGCAATTGCCACTGCGGTAGCTGCTTCCAGTGTAGTTTGCGCGGCTACCAACGACAACCCGCCCCCTTTCGTCGTTCCTGCGGAGGCAGGAACCCCGACACTCGCCATTCACCTCCATGGCCCCGCCCGCCCTGACTCCGTCCTGAGCTCGTCGAAGGAGCCTGTCGAAGGGGCCTCAGGGCTCAAACCCTGACGCCGCGCCCTTTCCCCGCCCCTTCACCCTGACTACAATGGCGGGCAGGAGGTGCCCCCCATGCGTTGCCCGAGTTGCGGCCACGAGAACCCAGAAGTTGCCAGGCTGTGCCGGGACTGCGGCACGTCCCTCTACATCAACTGCCCCTCCTGCGGCCACGAGAACTTCGCCGACCGCAGCCTGTGCACCAACTGCTGGACCCAGCTCCGTGAGTCCGAACCCGTGGGCTTTGGCGAGGGCCGCGTCCTCCCCGCGTTCGAGATGGGAAGGCCCGCCGGATTCTGGATCCGCCTCCTCGCATCCATCGTTGACAACATCCCGCTGACCCTGCTGACCGCGCTGCTTGCATGGCTGCTCTTCGGCGAGAACTTCTTCGAGACGTTTACCCCGAGTGTTGAGACGGCCGAAGACGGCACGGTGACGTCGTCGGGCAGCGGCTTCACCGGCGGTCAGGGCATCAACATCATATTGGGAGCCATGTACGCCACGGCATTCGTCTCGCTCCTGGGCGGCACCATTGGCATCCTGCTCTTCCGCATGCGCATCCTCCGGCCCGACGGCGCCATGCTTGGCCCGGGCCGGGCATTCGCCCGCTACGCGGTCCTGACCGCCACCTTCGCGCTCTTCCTCATCCCGGCCATCGTCAGCGCCTTCATGGTCGCCCTGCGCGAGGACCGCCGCGGCATCCACGACCTCGTCTGCGACACCGTCGTCATCATCCGCGAGGACACGACACCGCTCACGTAGGGACGATTCGCGAATCGCCCGCCCCGCCGTGATCTCGTCGAAAGACGCCGAGGATGCGCCGTAGGGGCAACCCTCGTGGTTGCCCGCCGCACGACCTGAGCCTCCCAACAGCCCCGATTTACCGGCGAAAGCCGGTATCCAGAGGCGCGGGGCCCGGCAGTACCTCCCGTTCGTCCTGACTCCGTCCTGAGCTCGTCGAAGGAGCCTGTCGAAGAACGATCTGCCTCACCCCTCCCCCAGCCACGCCCCCACGGCGCGCGCCGCCTCCGCCTCGACGCCGTCGCCCCTCACGAGCCACCGGATGCACGCGTCCGTCGGCTTGAACCACGTGTACTGCTGCCGGGCGAGCCGGTGGTGCGCCAGCTTGATGCGCCGCGCCGCCTCGTCGAGCGCCACCTCGCCGAGCAGGTGCTGCGCCAGCTCCCGGTAGCCCATGCTCGACAGCGACGGCAGCGCTGCGGAGTACCCTGCGTCCAGCAGCGCGCGCACCTCGTCGAGCCAACCGCTTGTGAGCATCGCGTCGACGCGGGCGGCGATGCGCTCGTAGAGCTCCTCGCGAGTCCCCACCGTCAGCCCGAGCATCAGAGTGCGGTACGGCGGCGCCGAAAGCCCGCCGTGCGCACCGGGCCCCAGCACCGCGGCCACCTCCAACGCGCGCACCACCCGCCGCGGGTTGCGCAGGTCGATGCGCGCCGCCGCTTCCGGGTCGGCCTCGAGCAGCTCTTGCGCCGCTGCCTCGACGCCCTCCTGCGCCATGACCGCCTCCAGCCGCTCGCGAAGCTCAGGGTCCGGAGGCACGCGCGGCGCCTGCCACCCGCCCACCAACGCATTCACGTACTGCCCCGTCCCGCCGACGACCACCGGCAGTCCGCCGCGCCCGTTGATGCTCGCAATGGCCTCCGTAGCGAGCGGAAGGTAGCGCGCGAGGCTGAAGCTCTCGTCGGGATCTGCGATGCCGTAGAGGTGGTGGGGCACGGCAGCCCGCTCCGCCTCCGAGGGCGCGGCGGTGCCGATTTCCATGCCCCGGTACATCTGCCGGCTGTCCGCGTTGACGATCTCGCCCCCGAACCGCTCGGCGAGCCGCACCGCCAGCGCACTCTTGCCCACGGCCGTAGGCCCGACGATAACGAGGAGGGAAATCGTGTGGGAGGATGGCGCGGTCACGAGTGGGTTCCCCTGGAGCTAAGTGGGAGCCTGCGCGTCGGCTGAGTCCTCGGCCGGGTCCGTGTCCTCCGGCTCACCGGCCTCGTCCGACTCGATAAGCTCCCACGTCTCCTTGTCGATCTTCTGCCGAAAGGCGTAGTACTTGGAGTTCGCGACGGGCCGCTCCTCCACCGCGCCCAGCTCCACAACCTTCTGCAGCGCGATGTCCATGTATGACGTGTCGATGTAGCTGCCCGGCGCGTTGGCGGTGAAGAGGTCGTACAGCTCCTCCTCGGAGTAGGCCGTGTCGCGATTGGCGTCCAGCAGGTCGTACACGGACACCATCAGCGCCTCTATCCCGGCATCGATGCCCATCTCAAACTGCAGCCGCGAAATTGGCATGTTTTGTCTCCGTAGCCTCCCGCACTAACCCTGCGTAGGGGCGACCCTTGTCGTCGCCCGCCTCCCCCGTCGTTCCCGCCTCCCTCGTCGTTCCCGCGAAGGCGGGAACCACGCCGTTCGGCCAGAGCTTGCACACCACCGTTCGCCCTGACTCCGTCCTGAGCTCGTCGAAGGAGCCTGTCGAAGGGCGCCCTACCCCTTGACGTCCGCCGTTGCCCGCACGATCTCCGCGAACTCCCTCGCCCGCAGGCTCGCCCCGCCGACGAGCGCGCCGTGGATGCACTCCTGCTCCACGAACCCGCGCACCGAGTCCGCCGTGACGCTCCCCCCGTACAGCAGCGGCGTCGCCGAGGCCGCCGATGCGCCGTAGGCGCTCTCGAGCGCCCTCTGGATGACGCCGCCCATGATGTCCGCCGCCAGGTCCGGCGTCGCCGGCACCCCCGTGCCGATGGCCCACACCGGCTCGTACGCGACGATGAGCGCGCCCGGCGTCTCCACGCCGTCGATGGCCTTCACCAGCTGCCGCTCGACGACCGCCTCCGCCGCGCCGGCCTCCCGCTGCGCCAGCGTCTCGCCGACGCAGATGATGGGCGTCAGCCCGGCCTTCAAGGCGGCTTCCACCTTCAGGTTCACCGCCTCGTCGGTCTCGCCGTACAGTGCCCGGCGCTCGGAGTGGCCCAGGATGACGTGCGTGCACAGCTCGGCGACCATCCCCGGCGAGACCTCGCCGGTGAACGGGCCCTTTTCGTGCTGGCTCATGTTCTGCGCGCCCACCGCGAGGGTCGAGCCCGTCACGGCGTCGCGCACCATCGCCAGGTACGGGAACGGCGGGCACAGCACCCGGTCGACGCCCTCCATGTCGCCGATGTTCTCCCGCAGCTCGGACGCCAGCGCCCGCGCCTCAGCCACCGAGGTGTTCATCTTCCAGTTGCCGGCCACCACCGCCCGCGCCATCCCGCTCCTTTCACATGCCTACCGTCATACCGGCGAAAGCCGGTATCCAGAACCCCCGCGCCCAATGGCCTCTGCGGTCAACAATACCCCAAACTCGTCGTTCCTTCGCAGGCAGGAACCCAGGGGGCTCTTAATCTACCCGTACCGCAAAACGGGGCCTAGCCTTGATGTCCCAACTAGGACGCGGGAGCCTCAACGGATGCATCTCCCAAGCCGTTCCCGCTTACAACAGCGGCGTTCGCTTCACGATAAGACGCTATGATTGCTTCTAATACTGCATCAAGGTTGTCACGCGTATTCCTCACGGACAATCTACGGTGACGTACACCATCATGTATCTTCGCTGGACCAACCAGCTCGTCAATGGAGGCAAGCGAACGGGGGGCAATGGATCCCCAACCCGGCCAGAAGGAAATCTCGCCCAAGCCGCCCCGCCAGAACAGCATGTTGAACGATACGAGGGCTGTCTCCGTGCCTGGCAGTTGAGGATAGATCTGGACGTAATTTCGCTCGCCGTTCACCCAAACATGAAGCTCAGCCAATTCGCTGCTTTGGAGAGACAACGCCGTTTCGTAGAGGCGTCTCAACAAAGGTTGATGAGACACCTCTGCCTTGTCGATGTACTCATTGAATACATCCCCACCCGAGTGCCATTGGGGCTTTCCGGCTCTCTGAGTTCTTTCTTCTTGCTGCTTTTCTGCAATCCGAGTCCGGTAGTCCGAGGCTTCCGGCAGTGGGATGAGTGTCCTGGTCTCCAACAACAACTCGTTCCCGTTCCTGTGCAGCTGGAGTTGAACACACTTTATGTCTAATCCCGCAGTGCTGAGCCAAGAGTCGTTCAACCACATCACGGAAGTCGTCAGTTCCTTGCTGAAGCCTTCCGACACCAGGATGATGCGCGGTATCTCGGACTGAATGGTCAGAGAACCCTCCTCCGTGTTCCCCAAATGCTCGCGAAGTTGGCCCTCTGCGTCATCGGGAGCCACGTCGTCGCTCCCATCGACCGCCGCACGCCCTTCCAAGTAGGATTGAAAGGTGTCGACGGCCTGTTGGGAGGTCATGTTTGCCACCATCGCCGCGTACCGGATGGCCTGCAAGTCCATGTGTTCGCCAGTATCGCCGCGCTTCAGCTCGATGACCGTCAGCCTTCCGAATGAGTCCACCGCGAGCAAGTCAATCCGTCGCCTCGAATCCTCCCAGTTCCCAAACTCTTCCGAGATGATGAGAAGCCGTTCTTCTAAGACTTCTGGTTTGTCTCGCAATAGACGTTGCAGGTCTGAGCGTTCTAGCAAGCCCTCCTGCCAAAACGACGTGGACTCGATCTCTACCAAGTCCTCTTTGTCACCCACCATCTTGAATATAGCCATCTCTGACCCCTACGGCCCAAACTTCGTCAGCTTGTCCGCGTGCGCCAGCGCCTGCAGCATGATGTGCTCCGCCGGGAACCGCCCCAGCGAGCCCGTCCCGAGCGCACGCTCGTTGAACGCCTCGACGCCCTCGCCCAGCGTCCACTTGGAGTGCAGCAGGAACGGCACCGGGTGCCACGAGTGCGACGCCATGATGGCAGGCGTCGCGTGGTCGCCCGCCACCATGAACACGTCCGGCTCCAGCGCCAGCACCTCCGGGATGAACCGGTCCAGCTCCTCCAGCGTCTCCACCTTCGCGTCGAAGTCGCCGTCCTCGCCCGCCGCGTCGGTGGCCTTGTAGTGCAGGAAGAAGAAGTCGTGCTCGTCCCAGCGCTCCCGCAGGGTCGCCACCTCGTCCGCGAACGTGCCGCCCGTCGGGATCACCTTCATCCCCAGCAGGCTGGCCAGCCCCCGGTACATCGGGTACGCGGCGATGGCCGCCGGGTCCAGCAGGTACCGGTCGACCATCGACGGCAGGTGCGGCAGCAGGCTGAAGCCCCGCAGCGTCAGCATGTTCGCCTTGGGCTGCTCCGCCAGCATGTTCCGTGCCTCTCGGACGAAGTCGTTAACAGCCCGGGCTGTTAACGCGGCCTCGGGCGCGATGGCCTCGGCGTCCAGCGGCTTTGCGCCCGTCCGCTGCGGGTCCGTCTCGGTCACTTGGTCGCTGAGCCCCTCGCCCGTCAGCTTGAGCACGAAGCGGTAGTCCTTCACCGGGAACACCGACGCCTGCACGCCCGGCACGTCGATGGTGTCGAGCATTTCGACGAGCGCCGCGCTCTCCTCCGACGCGATGCGCCCCGCGCGCCGGTCGACGATGACCCCGTCCTCGTCGACGGTGCAGAAGTTGCCGCGGGCCGCCACCTCGCCGGGCGCCACCGGCACGCCGATGCCCAGCGCCTCCAGCACGCCCCGGCCGATGAGGTACTTCACCGGGTCGTAGCCGAATAGCCCCAGGTGCCCCGGCCCGCTCCCCGGCGCCACGCCCGGCAGCACCGGCGTCGTCAGCCCGCAGGCGCTCACGCCCGCCAGCCGGTCCAGGTTCGGCGTCGACGCGGTCTCCAGCTCCGACTTGCGCGTCTCCGGGTGCGGCAGCCCGCCCAGGCCGTCGGCCACCAGCATCACGATCTTGGACGGCGACTTGCTGACGATCTCCGCCAGCGCCGGAAAGTCGATCATGTCCGCTCCTTCTGTATCTCCAACCCCCGTTCGCCCTGACTCCTCCGTAGGGGCGATTCGCGAATCGCCCGCGCCCCTCGTTTTACCGGCGAAAGGCGGTATCCAGACGCCCGCGCCTACCCTCCTTGTCCAGCAGCGCCGGGGCCCCACTCGTCGTTCCCGCGCAGGCGGGAACCCAGAGGGCTGGGCTGGGCGAACGACTACCCTTCCTTGTCCAGCAGCGCCGCGACCCCCGGCAACTCCTTGCCCTCGAAGAACTCCAGCGACGCACCCCCGCCTGTCGAGACGTGGGTCATGTCCGCCGCCAGCCCAAGTTCCGCCACGGCCTCCGCGGTGGACCCTCCGCCGACTATGGTAACAGCATCCTCCAGCGACGCCAGCAATTGCCCGACGGCACGCGTCCCGTGCGAGAACGCCTCCCACTCGAAGACGCCCATGGGCCCGTTCCACAGCACCGTCCCGCACGGGCGCAGCGCCTCCGTGAAGTCCCACACCGCGCTCGGGCCGATGTCCATGATCCGCCAGCCGTCCGGTATCGCCTCCGCCGCCACCACCTGCGCCGCCGCCCTCGCGTCGAAGGCGTCGGCTACGACGAGGTCCGGCGGCAGCACGAGGTTCACGCCCCGGCTCGCGCACCGCTCGATGGTCTCCCGCGCAAACTCGACGCGCTCCTCCTCCAGCAGCGAGTAGCCGACGCCGTTGCCCATCGCCTTGATGAACGTCGCCGCCATGCCCCCGCCGATGACCAGCACGTCGACGCGGTCCAGCAGCGTCTCCAGCACCGCTATCTTGTCCGACACCTTCGCGCCGCCCATCACCGCCGCCAGCGGGCGCTTGGGCGACTCCAGCACGCTGCCCAGCATCGTGATCTCGCGCTCCATCAGGAACCCGCTCACCGCCGGCAGGAACGCCGCCACGCCCGCAGTCGAGGCGTGCGCCCGGTGCGCCGTCCCGAAGGCGTCGTTCACGTACACGTCGGCCAGCCGCGCAAGCTGCCCCGCGAACTCCGGGTCATTCTTCTCCTCGCCCGGGTGGAAGCGCAGGTTCTCCAACAGCAGCACCTCGCCCGGCTCCATCGCCGTCACCACTGCTTCGGCAATCGGACCGACAGTATCGGTCAGGTAGGTGACGGGCGCGTCGAGCACCGCCTGCAGCCCCTCCGCGATGGGCGCCAGCCGCGAGCCCTCGTCCACCTGCCCGTTCGGCCGCCCCAGGTGCGAGCACAGGATGACGCGCGCGCCCTGTTCCACGAGATAGTCGATGGTGGGCACCGCCGCGCGGATGCGGTTGTCGTCGCTGATGTGCCCGTCCTCCATCGGCACGTTGAAATCGACGCGCACCAGCACGCGCTTCCCCTGCACGTCGATGTCTTCCACGGTCTGCTTCGCCATGGCCCTCCTCACCAAATCGCAAGCGTCCTTGCCGCCGTCCCGCGTCGTTCCTGCGAAGGCAGAAACCCCGAAAAACGCGGCCAGGTCCCCCTTCCCCCGTTTTACCGGCGAAAGCCGGTATCCAGGACCCCCGCGCCCCTACAGTCCCTGCGTCATGTGCTCGGCCAGCGCGACGAGCTCCCCCCGCCGCTCCGGCGCGATGCCCGCCCTGCCGAGCCCCTCGGCGAACGCCGCCCGCGCCGCGAGCGCAGCGTCGACCGCACCCTGCCGCGCGCCCGCCTCCTCGAGCAGCTCCGCCAGCCGCGCCGCGTCCTTCGGCCCGTGCGTACGCGCCATCAGCAGCGTCCCGATCTCGCGCTTCACGGCAACCGGCGCGCTCTCGATGGCGAGCACTACCGGAAAACTCCTGCGCACGACGGTGCCCGCGCCCTCGGCTTCGCTCCAAAGCTCCCATATGTCGTCCTGCAACCGCAGCGCCACGCCGAGGCTCCGCCCCGCCGACCGGCACGCCGCCTGCGCCGCCTCGTCCGCGCCCGCCGCCAGTGCCCCGAGCTGTGCCGCGCACCCGAGCACCGCTCCCGTCTGACGCTCGGCCATCGCCAGGTACGCCTGCGGGGTCGCCGTCGGCTGTAGCTGCAGCGACAGGTCTTGCTGCTGCCCCTCGAAGAGGTCCAACGCCGCCGCATCCATCACCATCGCCGCGTCCAGCACCCGATTGGGGTCCGCTCCCTCGGCATGCAGCAGCGTCAGCCGCGCCACCATGTGCAGCGCGTCGCCGACGTTGATCGCCTGTGCCGGCCCCCACAGCCACCAGCCGCTCGGCCTGCCGCCCTGCTCCGGCGACCCGGATTGGATGTCCTCGTGGACGCGAGTGAACTCGTGCACCAGCTCGACTGCCGCCGCGGATGCCATCGACGCCGCCATGTCTCCACTGAGCGCCTCGCACACGCCGAGGCACAGCGTCGCCCGGGGCCGTTCCGGCGCGACCGACAGCGACGATCCCTGCTCGTCCACCCACCCAAGCTGGTATTCCATCATGCGGTAAAGCTGGTCCGTGCGCGTCTGAATCGCAGCGCGCAGCGCAGCCTCGACTGCCTCCGCGTGTCGGTTGAGCAGTTCCGGCGCGCTCATGCGCTCCCCCGTCGTTCCTGCGGAGGCAGGAACCCCGACAAACGCAAACCCGCTTGCCCTGGCTCTAACAAAGGAACCCTCCCTCGTTTTACCGGCGAAAGCCGGTATCCAGACGTTCGCCCTGAGCCTGTCGAAGGGTCATGCCCTCGCCTCCCACGCCACCTGCGCCCCCAGCGCCCGCTCGATCTCCTCCTGCGACACCGCGCCCAACCGCAGGATGCGCGGCTGCTCCGTCGTCACGTCCAGCACCGTCGACGAGCGCCCTGCCGGCGACGGCCCCATGTCCAGCACGATGTCCACCGCCTCGCCGAGTTCTTCGCGGACGCCTGCGGCCGTTCGAGGCTCCGGCCCGCCGCTGCGGTTGGCGCTCGTGCCCGTGATCGGGCGCCCCAGCCCCTCGGCCAGCGAGCGCGGCACGGGGTGGTCCGGCAGCCGCACGGCCACCTTCCACCCGCGGGCCGTCACCAGCGGCGGCACCGCGTCCGACACGGGCAGCACCAGCGTCAACCCGCCCGGCCAGAACGCCTCGGCCAGCGCGAGCGCCGCGTCCGGCACGCTCGCCGCCACCATCGGGAGCTGCCCCGCGTCCGAGATCAACAGCGGCAGCGGCATCCCCTGCGGCCGCCCCTTCGCCTCGAACACGCGCTCGACGGCGGCCTCGTTCAGCGCGTCCGCGCCGAGCCCGTACAGCGTGTCCGTCGGGTACGCGACGAGTCCCCCGGCCCGCAGCGTTTCCACCGCGGCGGCAATGTCGGTCGTAGCTGAGTGTGACGTCACGAGGCCCCGCTTTCGTATCTGATTTGAAGGCACACTGAGTATAGCACCTCGCGCCGCGCCGGTTGTTAGATCTCATTGCGAAAGAATGCCCAAACTCGCCCAAACCGCGCTTTCACCCCGCCCCCGCAATCGCCGAAAATGGCGAGGAAGCGCGTAGACGGAGCGCGGAGCGCGGTGCTACGCTTTTCCCACACTCCATGACGATTTTCGCTAAGGGGGTTCTGTGAGCACGAGGCCGGGGCCCACGAGCCGCAGGGTCGCCACCACCGGCGACGTCGAGGTCTCAACCTACCTGGAAATCGCAGAGGAAAAGCTCGGGCAGCCCACCGTCCCCGGCGAGACGCCCAAGGGCGGCGACGAGGCCATCGTCGTCCTCGACTTCGGCTCCCAGTTCAGCCGCCTCATCGCCCGCCGTGTCCGCGAGGCCCACGTCTACTGCGAGATCTTCCCCCACAACGCGCCCCGTGAGGCCCTCGAGCGACTGAACGTCCGGGGCTTCATCCTCTCCGGCGGCCCCGCCAGCGTCTTCGAGGACGGCGCGCCCCAGCTCCCCGCTTACGTCCTCGACAGCGGCCTCCCCGTCCTTGGCATCTGCTACGGCATGCAGCTCCTCGCCCACTCCCTCGGCGGCGCCGTCGAGCCAGGCGCCCTCCGCGAGTACGGCCACGCCGTCGTGCACCAGAACGCGACCGCCCACCCGCTGTTCGAGGGCATGCCGTCGTCGATGCCCGTATGGATGAGCCACGGCGACAAGGTCACCGCCATGCCGCCCGGCTTCAGCTGCCTCGGCTACACGGAGAACTCCCCCGTCGCCATGATGGGCAACGACGCCGGCGTCATCGGCCTGCAGTTCCACCCGGAGGTCGTCCACACGCCCTCCGGCGCGCAGCTCATCCAGAACTTCCTCTACGACGTCTGCGGCTGCGGCGGTCTCTGGACTCCCGGTAACTTCATCGACGAGAGCGTGGCGCGCATCCGCGACCAGGTTGGCGACGGCCGCGTCATCTGCGCCCTGTCCGGCGGCGTCGACTCCGCCATCACCGCCGCCCTCATCAACCGCGCCATAGGCGACCAGCTCACCTGCATCTTTGTCGACAACGGCCTGCTGCGCCGCGAGGAGGCCGAGCGCGTCGTCGGCACCTTCAAGCGCGCCATGTCCATCAACCTCATCCACGTCGACGCCACCGACCAGTTCCTCGACGCCCTGGAGGGCGTTGTCGACCCCGAGCAGAAGCGCAAGAACATCGGCGAGACCTTCATCCACGTATTTGAGGACGTCGCCGAGGAGATTGAGGACGTGTCCTTCCTCGCCCAGGGCACCCTCTACCCGGACGTCATCGAGAGCACGTCCCACGAGACGGGCGCTGCGGCCAAGATCAAGACGCACCACAACGTCGGCGGACTGCCCGCTGCCATGCGCCTCTCGTTGGTCGAGCCGCTGCGCTACCTGTTCAAGGACGAGGTCCGCGACGTCGGCCTCGCCCTCGGCCTGCCGGAGGAGATCGTGCTGCGACAGCCCTTCCCCGGCCCCGGCCTCGCCATCCGCATCATCGGCGAGGTAACGCGGGAGAAGCTCGAGGTGCTCCGCTCCTGCGATTGGATCGTCATGGACGAGATCAAGGGCGCGAACCTCTACCGCCAGCTATGGCAGAGTTTCGCCGTCCTGACCGATACCCGCAGCGTCGGCGTCATGGGCGATCACCGCACCTACGGCTACCTCGCCGCCATCCGCGCCGTCACGTCAGAGGACGCCATGACTGCCGACTGGGCGCGCCTGCCGTACGAGGTCCTTGCCAAGATCTCCAGCCGCATCGTCAACGAGGTCCCGGAGGTCAACCGCGTCGTCTACGACATCACATCCAAGCCTCCGGGCACTATTGAGTGGGAGTAACGCAACAGTCCCTTCCCCCTCGCGGGGGAAGGCTAGGATGGGGGTCCGCCGCCACATGCGCGTAATGGTCATCGGCAACGGCTCGCGTGAGCACGCCATCGCGTGGAAACTCAAGGCGAGCCCCCGCGTCACCGAGGTCTACGTCGCGCCCGGCAACGCAGGCACCGCGCTACTCGGCGTGAACGTGGATGCGAAGCCCACAGACGCCGACGCCCTCCTCGACGCCGCCCGCGCGCATGCCATCGACCTGACCGTCGTCGGCCCCGAGATGTCGCTCGAGGCCGGCGTCGTGGATCGCTTTGAGGCCGAGGGCCTCCGCATCGTCGGCCCCACGCAGGCCGCCGCCCGCATCGAGTCCTCAAAGGCGTTCGCCAAGCGCCTGATGGAGCGCGCCGGCATCCCGACGGGCCGCGCCGAGGTCTTCACCAGCTACGGCGAGGCCCGCGAGTACGTTTCGCTCACCCCCGCGCCCGTCGTCATCAAGGCCGACGGCCTCGCCGCCGGCAAGGGCGTCCGCGTCTGCGAGTCCACCGCCGAGGCCCTCGACGCCCTGCGCGAGGCCATGGAGGAGCGCGTCTTCGGCGACGCCGGCAGCCAGGTGCTCGTCGAGGAGTGCCTGACGGGGCAGGAGATCAGCGTCTTCACGTTCACGGACGGCATCCACCTCAGCCCGCTGCTGGCCGCGTGCGACTACAAGCGCATCGCCGACGGCGACGTTGGCCTGAACACCGGCGGCATGGGCGCCTACAGCCCACCCCTCGCCTGGAACGCCGAGCTCGCGGAGCGCGTGATGGCCGAGGTCATGGCCCCCGCCGTCCGCGCCCTCGCCGAGGAAGGCTGCCCCTTCCGCGGCATGCTCTACGGCGGCCTCATGCTGACGCCCAAAGGCCCCAAGGTCATCGAGTTCAACGCTCGCCTCGGCGACCCCGAGACGCAGGTTATCCTCCCGCGAATGGAATCGGACCTGCTGGACGTGTTTGAGGCCATCCTCGACGGCACAATCGACCGGACGCCCATCGCGTGGTCGACGCGGCCCGCCGTTGGCGTCGTGCTCGCGTCCGGCGGCTACCCGGACGCCTACGAGACCGGCTACGCCGTCGCGGGCCTCGACGACGTCGACGATGACGTGGCCGTCTTCCACGCTGGCACTGCACTCGACGTCGGCGGGAGCGTCGTGACGGCGGGCGGCCGCGTCCTCACCGTCGCCGCGACGGGCGAGACGCTGGAGGACGCGCGCACCCACGCATACGAGAACGCGGCGCGCATCAGCTTCGAGGGCGCACAGTACCGGCGGGACATCGCGGCGCTTGCGCCGGCGGCGAGCGGGAGGTAGACGGTGCAGCCACAGAACGTCCAGGCGGGCCAGCCAATCCCCACGGTCTCGGAGCTCATAGAGGAGCAGAACGCGCGCCGCGCCTTCCTGGACCAGGTCGGCGTCTACTTCATCCGCGACATCAACGACGTGGAGGCGGAGCGCTTCGCCAAGTCGCTGATCGTCATCGCATCCAACCTGAAGCGCATGGGCGGGCAGCGCCGCATCACGGTCTACATCAACTCCGGAGGCGGCTCAATGGGCGCCGGATTCGCCATGATGGAGATGATGTACAAGGTGAAGCGCGACTATTTCATCCCCGTCGATACCGTCGTGCTCGGCTACGCCTACTCCATGGGCGCCATCATCGCCCAGGCCGGCGACCGTCGCTCGATGGGCTTCTTCTCCACCATGATGCTCCACAGCGGCCAGTGGACGGTCGTGGGCGAGGACGAGCGGATCTTCACCGACTACCAGAAGCTCGCCACCACCTACAAGCAGAAGATCGGCGAGCTCTTCTACCGCCGCACCGGCACGCACACGCCGCGCTGGTGGACGAATTTCGTGTACTCGGGCCGCGACCGCTTCCTGTCGGCGACCGAGTGCCTGAAGCTGCACCTCGTCGATGAGGTGTGTGAGTTCGATACGTGCTACATCCTGCCGCCCGACGAACAGGCCCGATTGCACTGACCCCATAACCGTCGTTCCCGCGAAGGCAGGAACCCCGACGTTGGCAACCCCGTCGTCCTCCACCACCGTTTTTCCGGCGAAAGCCGGAACCCAGAGGGCGGAACAAAGCAGTCATAGAGGAGGAGGAACACCCAGCCAGCCATGGAACAGCAACCGCACCCCTCCCGTCGTTCCCACGAAAGCGGGAACCCAGCGGAGGCCGTTCGCCCTGAGGGAAATCGAAGGGCGAACACACTCGCAGACCCACACAAAAGGAGGTAACCAAAACCGCCCATGGAACAGAAACCGCTAGTAGGAGTCCTTGTCGGCAGCCGCACGGACGAACCGCGCATTGAGGATACGTTCAAGGTGCTCAATGACTTGGGCGTACCGTATGAATACAACGCCATGTCCGCGCACCGTTCGCCCGGCCGCGTGATGGAGTACGTGACAACGGCGGAGGAGCGCGGCATCGAGGTCATCATCGCTGCCGCGGGCGGGTCCGCCGCCTTGCCTGGCGTCGTCGCGTCGTGGACGACGCTGCCCGTCATTGGCGTCCCCCTGCCCAGCAGCGACATGCAGGGCATCGACGCGCTCTACACCATCGCGCAGATGCCCCCCGGCGTACCCGTTGCCTGCGTGGCCATCGGCGCATGGGGCGCCCGGAACGCCGCGTATCTGGCGGCCAGCATCCTCAGCATCAAGCATCCCGCTGTCCATGAGGCCTACGCCAAGTACCGCGAGGGGCTCCGCAACGCATGACGGATCCCCGAGCCGCCGGAGCCCCCCGAGGTATCGGGGACTCCCGCATCGTGGTGCTGGTCGACTTCGACGGCACGGCCGCCGCCCAGAACGTCGCCGAGACGTTGCTGGAGCGCTACGGAGGCGCCTCTGGCGGTGGCGACACGTGGACGTCACACCGGGAGTCCTTCCGCAAGGGCGAGATGACCCTTCGCGAGTACCAGGAGCGCGCCTTCAACGGCGTCGATGCCACACTGGAGGAGATGAGCGAGAGTCTGAAGGGCCTCTGTTGGCCTCGTGAAGGGTTTCCGGAGTTCGTTTCCTTTTGTTCAACAAACGGTTTACAATTGTATATCGTTACCAATGGTCTACAATTTTATGTTAACTCCGTATTGGAGCACGCCGGTCTCGAAGGGCTCCCCGTCTGTGCCGTCGCCTGCGAGGGCCCTCCGCACCGGCTCCGCTACTCGTATCCTTACGACACCGAGTCCTGCTGGGAGTGGGGCAACTGCAAGTGCCGCGTCCTGGAGGAGTCCAAAGCTGACGGCGGCGTCAAGACGGTCATGATCGGCGACGGCTGGTCCGACTACTGCGCCGCCCGCCTCGCCGACGCCGCCTTCGCCCGCGCCGCCATGCGCCAGCATTGCGATGCCAACGGCGTGCCCTGCATCCCCTTCGAGGACTTCCATGACGTGCTCGCCGCCTTCCGCGCTGGCATCCCTGGCGTCTGGGAACCATCACCCGAGTCCCTTCCCCCGCGAGCGCGGGAAGGTTAGGATGGGGGCGCCCACCCGTGATACCGGCGAAAGCCGGTATCCGGCATCGCCCGCCCCCGACCAACCCCAAACCGCCCTCTTCACCCCCTTGAATCCCCTCGCGAGGGGCAATGCGCCATGCTATCCTGTTTGTGCCCTACTTCTCCCTCAGGGGTTATGTCTTGATTGAACGGTACTCTCGGCCCGACATGAAGCGCGTCTGGTCTGACGACAACGCCTACGCGCTCTGGCTCCGCGTCGAGATCGCCGCATGCCAGGCCTGGTGCGAACTCGGCGTCGTCCCGCCGGAGGACATGGCCCTCATCCGCGGCGCCACGTTCAACCGCGCCTCCTACGACCGCTGGTTCGACGAGACCAAGCACGACCTCGTCTCCTTCACCCGCGCCGTATCCGAGAGCCTCGGCCCCGAGTCCCGCTGGGTCCACTACGGCCTCACCTCCAACGACGTCAAGGACACCGCCCTCGCCATGCAAATGACCGAAGCCTGTGACCTCATCGACGGCGACATCGGCCGCTTCCTCGACACCCTCGGCAGCCAGGCCGTCGCCTACAAGGACACGCCCTGCATTGGCCGCTCCCACGGCGTCCACGCAGAGCCCATGAGCTTCGGCCTCAAGCTGGCCCTCTGGCACAGCGAGATGCAGCGCAACCGGCAGCGCCTCGCCGAGACCCGTTCGCGCGTCAACGTCGGCATGATCTCCGGCCCCGTCGGCACCTACGCCGGCATCCCGCCGGAGATCGAGGCCTCCGTATGCGAGCAGCTCGGCCTCACGCCCGTCGCCGTCTCCAACCAGATCATCCAGCGCGACCGCCACGCCGAGTTCGTCCAGACCCTCGCCCTCATCGGCGCGACGCTCGAGAAGATTGCCACGGAGGTTCGCGCTCTCCAGCGCACTGAGGTCCGCGAGGTGCAGGAGCCCTTCGGCGAGCCCGGCTACGTGACCAAGGGCTCCTCCTCCATGCCCCACAAGCGCAACCCGGAGCTGTCCGAGCGCGTCTGCGGCCTCGCCCGTCTCGTGCGCGGCTACGCCACGACGGCCCTCGAGAACGTCGCCCTCTGGCACGAGCGCGACATCTCGCACTCCTCCGCCGAGCGCATGGCGCTCCCCGACGCCGCCCTCGCCATCGACTACATGCTGGAGCTGATGACGGGCATCATCGGCGGCATGCGCGTGGACGTGCGCCAGATGATGCGCAACCTGGAGCTGACGCGCGGCCTCGTCTTCTCACCCCGCGTTATGCTCGCCCTCGTCGAGGCCGGCATGGACCGCGCCGAGGCCTACGACCTCGTGCAGGAGCACACCATGCGCTCCTGGGACGGCGAGGAGGACTTCCGCGACCTCCTCCGCGCCGACCCGCGCGTCACGGCGGCCCTGCCCGGCGGCGCCCTCGAGGGCCTTTTTGACTACGGCTACTACCTCGGCCATGTGGACCACATCTACAAGGCCGCGGGAATTGGCGCATAGGCGCAAAGAACACTGCAGAACCGGAGGGGAACTGTGGAAGCGATAGCTGAGACCAGCCTGCCCAACCAGATTCACCGCGGCAAGGTGCGCGACACCTACGACCTCGGCAACGGACTGCTGCTGATGGTCGCCACGGACCGCATCTCCGCCTTCGACGTCGTCCTGCCGACGGCCATCCCGGAGAAGGGCGTCGTCCTCTCCAACATCTCGGCCTTCTGGTTTGCCATGACGGCCGGCAGCATGCCCAACCACTTCATCTGCATGGCCAATGACGCCGCCAAGGCCGGCATCGCCCTCCCCGACATCCCGCCCGAGGTCGCCCGCCGCGCCATGGTCGTCAAGCGCGCCCAGCGCCTCGACGCCGAGTGCATCGCCCGCGGCTACATCACCGGCTCCGCCTGGGCCGAGTACCGCAAGAGCGGCACCGTCCACGGCATGGCGATGCCCTCCGGCCTCGTCGAGGGCGACAAGTTCCCCGAGCCCCTCTTCACGCCGACGACCAAGGCGGAGGAGGGCCACGACATGCCCATGACCGTCGAGGAGCTCGCCGATATGGTCGGCGAGAGCACGGCCCGCCTGCTCGGCGAGAAGACCGTCGAGCTCTACGCCGCCGCCGATGCCTACGCCCGCGACAAGGGCATCATGATCGCCGACACCAAGCTGGAGTTCGGGCTGCTGGACGGACAGGTCATCGTCATCGACGAGATGCTGACGCCGGACTCCAGCCGCTTCTGGGACGCCGAGGGCTACGCCCCCGGCAAGAGCCAGCCCAATTATGACAAGCAGTACGTCCGGGACGCGCTGACCGACATGGGGTGGGACCGTGAGCCCCCGGCGCCGGAGCTCCCCGACGACGTCGTAGACAAGACCCGCGCCCGCTACTTGGAGGCCTACCAGCGCCTGACCGGGCAACCCCTTCCATAGAAGGAACCCCTTCCGTAGAAGGGACCCCTTCCTTGGAAGGGACCCCTACCCTAGAGGAGCAACGTGGCAAGACAGCGATCAAACCGGAGAGTGTCGGAGACCGAGCGGCGGAAGGCCAGGCAGTCCCGGAACAAGCAGAAGAACAAGATGGTCCGCATCCTCGCCGCGACGGGCATGGGCGTTCTCGCCGTCCTCATCATCGCGGGACTGGCCCTTCCCTCCTTCGGCGGCGGCCAGTCGACCGGCCTCGACGACTTCCTCGACCGCGGCGGCTTCCTCGCGCGGCCCGTTGACGGCCCCGGCGTAGTGGTCGAGGACCAGGGCCGTGTCCACTTCCCGTCCCTCGACGCCCGCGCGGACCCGGGCTACTACATCACGTCCCCGGCCACCTCCGGCACCCACTCGCCCACGTGGGAGCGCTGCGGCATCTTCACGGACCCCGTGCCCGACGAGATCCTGGTGCACAACTTGGAGCACGGCTTCGTCAACATCCACTACAACTCGGACGACGCCGCCTTCGTAGGCCAGCTTGAGGCTGCGGCGAGGGGCCTGCCGGGCTGGCCCAACTACTACATCTTCGCGCCCTACCCCGGCATGGAGCAGACCGTCGCGCTCACGGCGTGGAACCGCATCCTCTACCTCGACGGCGTCGACGAGGACGCCATGCGCGAGTTCGCAGACGCCTACCAGGCCCGCGGCCCGGAGGTCGCCCGCGGCTGCGACTCCCCCGGCGTCATGGCCCAGGGCGTCCCCGACGCCACCGCCGTCCCGGATGGCGGCGCCGACACTACGGACGTCGAGCCCGACGCCACCGCTGAGCCCGGCGACGCCGAAGATACGGCAACCCCGGAGCCGGACGACGCCGCGACGCCGGAGCCGGACGAGACCCCATCCGCGAGCGGCGGATAGTCGCCATGCGGTACCTCGCGCGCGTCTACGTCACGCTGAAGCCCACCGTGAACGACCCCCAGGGCATCACGGTTCTCGGCGCCCTCCGCAATCTCGGCTTCGAGACGCCCGACAGCGTCCGCGTCGGCAAGTACCTCGAAGTCGGGCTGCAGGCCGAGTCGGAGGACGAGGCCCGCGCCCAGATCGACGCCATGTGCAAGACCCTCCTCGCCAACACCGTCATAGAGCAATACCGCTTCGACCTGGAGGAAACCCCCGCCTAGCTCTCTTTCAACCACCCCACCGCGACAACTTAACCGTCATACCGGCGAAAGCCGGTACCCAGAATCTCCGCCGCAACGCGTCCCGCACTTCGAGCCTCCCCCACTCCGTTTCACCGGCGGAAGCCGGTGTCCAGCACACCCACCCCAGCCTCTCCAACAATCCCAGCCTCCCCCACCGTCGTTCCCGCGAAGGCGGGAACCCATCGCCCGCCACCAACTCCTTCCGCCCCCACTCCGTTTCACCGGCGGAAGCCGGTGTCCAGCACGCCCACCCCCAACCTCCCCCACCGTCGCTCCCGCGAAGGCGGGAGCCCATCGGCAGCGAACGGAGGCGTGGCCGTTCGTGCTGAGGGAAATCGAAGCATGAACGGCCACGCCCCCGCACACCCCTGCCGCGCCAACTCTTGACAGGCTCAAAAACGCCTATGTACCATCGTTGAGGAATTAGCAAACAGTCGGGAGGACTGCTAATTCCGTACTACGTCCAAAACACACTCAAAGGAGAGGCTATGGGTCGGACATTTGCACCGCTGGGCGACAGGGTCCTTGTAAAGCCCGTGGAGCGGGAGGAGCAGACCAGGAGCGGCATCTATCTGCCGGACACCGCGCAGGAGAAGCCGCAGGAAGGCCGCGTCGTCGCCGTAGGACCAGGCCGGCGCAATGATGAGGGCGCTCGCATCGAGATGGACGTGAAGGAGGGCGACCTCGTCCTCTACGCCAAGTACGGCGGCACGGAAATCAAGGAAGAGGGTGAGGAATACCTGCTTCTGGCGGAGCGGGACATCCTGGCCAAGGTCTCGTAGGAAACCCGCCAGACCGGTTACGGAAAGAAACGCAAAGGAGTCGTAATGGCAAAGCAGTTGCTCTTTTCTGAGGACGCGCGAAAGCGCTTGAAGTCCGGCATTGACATGCTTGCGGACTCCGTCAAGGTCACCCTCGGCCCGGGCGGACGCAACGTCGTGCTGGACAAGAAGTTCGGACCCCCGCAGGTCTGCAGTGACGGCGTCACCATCGCCAAGGAGATTGAGCTCGAGGAGCCCTTTGAGAACATGGGTGCCCAGCTCATCAAGGAAGCCGCCAGCAAGACCAACGACGCCGCCGGCGACGGCACCACCACCTCCGTCGTGCTGGCCCAGGCCATCATCCAGGAGGGCTTCAAGAACGTGGCCGCCGGCGCCGACCCCATGGCGATGAAGCGCGGCATCGAGCAGGCCGTCAGCGTCATCAAGACCGAGATCAGGGGCATGTCCAGCCCCGTCGAGGGCCGCGCCCAGATCTCCCAGGTCGCCTCCCTCTCCGCCCACGAGAACAAGATCGGCGAGCTCATCGCCGAGGTCATGGAGAAGGTGGGCAAGGACGGCGTCATCACCGTCGAGGAGTCCAAGGGTCTCGAGAACGAGACCGAGTTCGTCGAGGGCATGCAGGTAGACCGCGGCTACATCAGCCCCTACTTCGTGACCAACTCCGAGCGCATGGAGGCCGTCCTGGACGACCCCTACATCCTCATCACTGACAAGAAGATTTCCGCCATGAATGACCTGCTCCCCGTGTTGGAGCGGGTGCTCCAGGTCAGCAAGAACCTCGTCATCGTCGCTGAGGACCTGGAGGGCGAGGCCCTCGCCACCCTCGTGGTCAACAAGCTCCGCGGCACCCTGAGCTGCCTGGCCATCAAGGCCCCCGGCTTCGGCGACCGCCGCAAGGCAATGCTTGAGGACATCGCCATTCTGACCGGCGGCACCGTCATCAGCGAGGACGTCGGCCGCAAGCTCGACAGCGCCACCGTCAACGACCTCGGCCGGGCCCGCCGCGTCACTGCCAACAAGGACGAGACCACCGTCGTCGAGGGCCACGGCTCCGAGGAGAACATTCAGAACCGCATCAAGCAGATCCGCGCGCAGATCGAGGAGACCACCTCCGAGTTCGACCGCGAGAAGCTGCAGGAGCGCATGGCCAAGCTGTCCGGCGGCGTTGCCATCATCAAGGTCGGCGGTGCCACGGAGGTGGAGCTCAAGGAAAAGAAGAACCGCGTGGAGGACGCCCTGTCCGCCACCCGCGCAGCCGTTGAGGAGGGCATCGTCCCCGGCGGCGGCGTCGCCCTGGTCCGCACCCAGAAGGCGCTCGAGGACCTCATGGGCAACCTTGAGGGCGATGAGCGCACCGGCGTCTCCATCGTCCGCCGGTCCCTGGAAGAGCCCGTCAAGCTCATCGTCGAGAACGTTGGGCGCGAGGGCGCCGTCGTCCTGGAGGCCGTCAAGGGCCAGCAGTCCGACTGGGGCTTCGACGCCGAGCGCATGGCCTACGGCAACATGCTCGAGTTCGGCATCATCGACCCCGCCAAGGTCACCCGTTCCGCCCTGGAGAACGCGGCGTCCGTCGCTTCCATGGTCCTCACCACGGAGTCCATGGTGACAGACATCCCGCAGAAGGAGCCGGCAATGGCGGCTCCGCCCATGGACTACTAGTCCCTGAAGAGAGGACAGAGAGGAGGGGCCTCTTGCAAAGAGAGGCCCCTCCTTTCATGCCTCCATCGTTCCTGCGCAGGCAGGAACCCCGACGGAGCGGCATGGCAGTCCATTCCCCCCACGGAGGGGGAAGGTTAGGATGGGGGGAGTCCCCGCTAGCCTTGCCTAGCATTGAGGTTCGGACGAAGACCCCAAGGAGCGGTGCATGACAGAGAAAGAGTCCCTCTCGCCGGAGGCCCGCAGGGCGCTCACGGAGCGCGACATCCCGCCCGCCGTCATGGACGTCGAGCGCGGCCACGTCCGCCGCTTCGCCGAGGCCATCGGCGACGAAAGCGAGCGCTGGTCCGACACCGCCCCGCCGACGTTCCTCCGCGCCATGCTCTCCGAGCTCCCCTCCGCTCCGGAGCTCGACGCCTTCCCCCAGATGCTCGACGGCGGCAGCGATTGGGAGTACGGCGAGCCGGTCCGCGTCGGCGACACCATCACGGCCGTCACCCGCTTCGCCGGCGTGAACCAGCGCAACATCGGCGTCGGCCCTGCAGTCTTCCTCCAGCTCGAGACCCGCTACACCAACCAGCGCGGCGGCTGGGTCGCCACCCAGAAAAACACCCTGATCCGCTACTAGCCCCCTTCGTCATTCCCGCGCAGGCGGGATCCAGGGGTGGTAAAGAGGCCGTTCGTGCTGAGGGAAATCGAAGCCTGTCCTGAGGGTCTCGAAGGGCATGAACGGCTTCGGGAAGGGCCGCCAACACAGGAGAGGACAAGCCAATGCCGGAAACACCGTTCTGGGAAGACGTGGAGGTGGGGCAGGAGCTTCCCGCCATCGTGAAGCGCCCATCCACCCGGCAGCTCGTCAAGTACGCCGGCGCCTCCGGCGACTTCTACGAAGTGCATTATGACAAGGACTTCGCCGTCGAGATCGGCCTGCCGGGGCTCATCGTGCACGGGGCGCTCAAGAACGCCTACCTCGGGCAGGTCGTGACCGGCTGGATGGGCCCGAAGGGCGTTCTCCGCAAGCTCTCCGTCCGCTACCGAGGCGCCGATGTCCCCAACGACGACCTCACCTGCTCCGGCCGCGTCACCAAGGTCTACGAGCAGGACGGCGCCCACCTCGTCGACTGCGCGTTGACGCTGGCGAACAGCCAGGGCGAGCAGACCACCACCGGCACGGCCACAGTGCAACTGCCCTCGCGCGCGGCCTGACCCCCCGCCCGCCACACCGTCGTTCCTGCGAAGGCAGGAACCCCGGTAAACGGAGCGGCGTTACTCCCGCTCGCCCTGACCCCGTCCTGAGGCTCTCGAAGGAGCCTGTCGAAGGGCCCTAGGACGCGGACTCCTTCGCCCGCTCGCGCTCCTCGCGTTCCTGCCGCTCCTGCACCAGCTCCTGCCACCGTTCGCGCTTGAGCTCCATGAGGAAGAACTCCCACCCACTCCGCTTCACCGGCCGGATGATCTGGAAACCGCACTTCTCGAAGGAGCGCTGCGCCCGGTGGTTCCAGTCGAGCGTGTGCAGGTAGACGCGCTTCACGGGCATGTTGGTGAACATGTGCCACAGCAGGAGCTGCACGGCCTCGGTCCCGTAGCCGCCGCCCCAATAGTCGCGTTTGCCCAGCAGGATGCCCAGCTCCGCCGCGCCGCGAATGTAGTCGACGTCGTAGTACATGCAGTTGCCGATGTGCACCCCGTCGTGCGTGTCGATGCCGAAGCGGCGGGAGAAGGCGCTGGGGTGCTCCAGCTCGCGCTTGTACTGGCGCAGGTACTCCTGGAAGTCCAGCCGGAGCGGCGCCGCGGCGTCCAGCCGCGCCAACTCCGGATCGCACCGCCAGGCGTGGTCTTCCTCGGCGTCCGTCAGCCGCTTCTCGCGGACGTACACCTTGTCGCCCGCCAGCAGGAACGGCTCTGCGTCCTGTCTTCTCATGGTTCCCTGCGAGCCTCGGTGTGGGCATCTTCCAGCGCGGCCATCGCCTTCTCCAGCGTGCGCACCTCGTTGGGGTACTGCATGACGGAGAGCGCCTCCTCGACGGGGAACCAGCGCACCTCGTCGAACTCGGCGTCGTGCTCCTCGGTGCTCCCGCCGGTGGCCCGCATCAGGAAGTAGTGGACTACCTTGCGGCAGCGCACGCCGTCGCGGGGCAGCATGAACCAGTAGGTTATCGACCCGACGGGCGCGTCGATCGCCACCTGCAGGCCCGTCTCCTCGCACACCTCGCGAAGGGCGGTCTCTTCCACGGACTCGCCCTCCTCCGGGGTGCCCTTGGGGAGGGACCACTTCCGGGGATAGTCTCTGCCGCACAGGACGGCTTCCAGAACGCCGTCCCGCACCCGGCACACCACACCGCCCGCGGACGTGTGGTGCTCTACTCTTCCGCGCGTTGTCATAGGTCACACCATGTGAGGTAAAGGATGTGTGAGCGTATCGTTGCGCCATTATCCCCCATGGGTTCCCTCCATTCAAGGTGACCCGGCCCGGTAGCTACTCACTCCGTTTGTGCGTATAGTGAAGCGGCTGACTGGGAGGTGGGCCGAGTGGCAGACGGGCGAGTCGTGTACGCGGTAGACCTGGGCGGCACCCGCATGCGCGGTGCGCTGATTTCGCCCGAGGGCGACGTCCTCATGCGCGACGCCGTCCCCACGCAGCCGTCCCGCGGCGAGCCCGCGGCGATGCGACGGCTCGCCGGCCTCCTTGAGCGCATGACCGCCGCCACCCCGGGCGTCGAGGTCGTGGGCGCCGGCATGGCGCTCGCGGGCCCCGTCGACCCCGTCGCCGCGACGGTCCACAACCCGCCCAACCTGCCTACGTGGGACGGCACGTCCCCCACCGCCGACCTCTCGGCCAACGTCGGCCTGCCCGCCTGGGTCCACAACGACGCCTCCCTCGCCGCCCTCGGCGAGTACGTCTACGGCATCGGACGCGACGTGCGCCACCTGGTGATGGTGACCCTCGGCACGGGCGTCGGCGGCGGCCTCGTGCTGGACGGAAAAGTCTACGGCGGTCTGCGGGGATTCGCGGGCGAGATCGGTCACCTCGTCGTCGAGCCGAACGGCCCGCCGTGCCCCTGCGGCGGCTGCGGCTGCCTCGAGGTGATGGCGTCGGGCACCGCCCTGGCGCGCATGGCCCGCGAGCGCTTGGAGGCTGGCGAGTCCAGCATCGTGCTGTCCATGGCGCGCGGCGACATCTCCCGCGTCCGTGCGGAGACCCTCGTGCGGGCGGAGGCCCGCGCCGACCGCCTCGCCGGCGAGGTCCTTCGCGCCGGCGGACGCTACCTCGGCGTCGGCATAGCGACGCTGCGGAGCGTGCTCGACCCGGAGCTCATCGTCATCGGCGGCGGCGTCGCCAGCAACTCGCACGTCTTCTGGCCCGCCATGGCCGAGGCGGCGAGAAAGCACGGCATGCGCGGCGACAAGTCCGCGCTCCCCGTCACGCCGACGGCGCTGGGCGACGACGCGGGGCTGCTGGGTGCGGCGGCAATGGCGTGGGGCGAGCTTGGGGTGGGCCCGAGCTACTTGAAGTGAAGCGGGTCTTCTTCCATTTCCAGCGACGCCAGCGCCTCGCTGGCCGTCTGCGAAATGGCCTCGTCGTCTGATCGGCAGCACGCCGTCAGCGCCTTCTTGGCCACGCTCCCGCCTATGGCCCCCAGCGCGTTGATGGACGAGAGCCGCACCTGCAGGTCCTCGTCCTTCAGCAATGGCAGCAGGTGGGGGACCATCTCCTCCGCGCCCATCTCGCCGCAGGCCTGGGCGGCCTCGTAGCGCATCGCCGGCTCTTCCCGTTCCAGCGCGCCCTGGATGATCTCAATCCACTCCGGGTTCGCGTTGCGGCCCATCGCGAAGATGGCGCTCTGCTGCATGCGAGGGTCCGGGTTCTCGTACGCCGAATGGATGAGCTGCGTCACCCTGTCGTCGCTGAAGACGCCCGCCGCCTCCAGCGCCCTGCGCCGCAGGTCCACCGGTCGTGTCGCGTCCTCTACGAGGGGCAGCAGCGCCGCCTGGATGCGGTTGCGGTCGTTGGGTAGCAGCTTCCCGTCCTCGGCCATCTCCGCGTACTTGCCCAGGGCCTGCGCGGCTGCCGTGCACACCTCCACCGACGGGTCGTGCTGCAGGAGCCGCAGCAGGGTGGTCATCAGGGGCCGCTCATAGCACTCCCAGAGGCCCGTGACCGCCTTCGCCCGCACCTTCTCGCCGTCGTCCCTGAGGGCGAGCTTGTAGATCTGCGTGAAGTCGAGGTCGACGTTGTCCTCGCTCGTCTCGACCAGGCGGGCGACGAGCGTCAGGCGGCGGTCCGGCGCAATCCGCGGCCAGGCCACCCGCACCATCTCCATCTCGTCAGGGCCCAGGCCGGACAGCTCCACCAGCTCCGCGTAGCGGATAGGAGCACCGTCCTGCACCAGCTCTTCAAGATAGGACTTCAGCGGCACGCCAGTCTCCTACCCCTTTGAGGATACGGAGACGCCGTTGCAGCACAGCGCCGGAGTCTGCAATGACCCGCCGACCCACTCCGGCTCCGATCCCAACGCGCCCAGCGCCTCCAGAATAGCGTAGACGTTGCCGGCGACCATGGTGTCCTTGACCCTGCCGGTCACCTCGCCGTTCTCGACGGCGTAGCCAAGAAGGACGTTGGCGGAGAAGTCGCCGCCCAGGATGTTCCCCTGACCGGCGCCCAGGAAGGATTCTACCACCAGCGCCTTCTCATGGCCCGCAATCATGTCCGCAAACGTGGTGTCGCCCGGTTCGATGATGATGACGCTCGCGCCCGGCCCCGGCAGGCTCCCGAGGCCCCGGTGCGCGCTGCCCGTCGTCGCCGCGCCGGCCTGCCCCGCCGTCTGCAGGTCGTAGAAGAAGTTGGCGATGACCCCTTCCTGCACGACGGGGAACCGCGTGGCGGGCACCCCCTCGTCGTCGAAGCTGCGGCTGCCGGGCACGTACGGGTTGGTGGGGTCGTCCCAGACCGTGATGCGCGGGTCGAGCATGCGCGTGCCGAGCTTCTCGATGAGCGGCGACGACTGCTGCACGATGTTGCGCCCGTTGAACCCGGCCATCAGCGGCCCCAGCAGTAGCCCCGCGACGGCCTGCGGCGTGAAGATGACCGGCACCTGCCCCGTCGGCGCCGCGGCCACGCGCTCCGCCCACCGCAGCTTGCGCGTCAGCGCCGCGATGACGCCGTCGACGTCCAGGTTGGGCTTGCACGAGCTCGACCGCCCGAAGACGAAGAGCATGTCCGTGTCCCGCACCAGCGTGCCCTCGACGCCGAGGCCCACCGAGCTCGACGTCTCCTCGGCCACCAGCCCATTGCTGTTCAGCAGCCTTGTCGTTGAGACGCTCTGGGACACGCGCCCCTCCCAGACCACGTCGGGGAAGTCGCCGTGCATCTTGTCGATGAGCGCGCCGCCGATGTCGACCAGCGACGCCGACTGCAGCGCGGCCGCGCCCTCGTCGTACGTCGGCACGTGCGTGTACTCGGCGGCGTCGGGGAACTCCATGTGGGCGCGCGCGCCGAACGGCAGCATCTCGACGGCCCGCGCTACCAGCCCTTCCTTGTCGTCCGTGTTCGTGGTCGACGAGAAGCCGATGCGCCCGTCCTTGATGATGCGCAGCGCGATGCCGCTCGACTCCCGGGTGTCCACGCTCTTCAGCCGGTTCCCCTCATAGGACACGGGGATGCTCGTGCTGCTGACGGAGAACACCTCTGCCTGGTCGGCCTGCCGGCTTGCGAGTGCGAGGATTTCCTCTTCCAGCATCCTACCGCCCTCCAACCAGGCAGTTGCGCAACCGGATGTGGGGGCTGCCGTTCGACACCGGCAGCGGCGACTGCCCGCCCTTGCCGCAGCCGCCTCCCTGGTTCATGTCCAGGTCGTCGGCCACAGCGTCCAGGTTCTCCAGCGTGGTGAAGACGTTGCCGGACAGCATGACGGGCCTGACCGCCTCTTCAATCTTGCCGTCGCGGATCATGTAGGACTCGCCGGCGGAGAAGGTGAACTGCTCCATGCTGGTCATGCCGCCGTACCAGTTGCTGCAGTACACGCCTTCCTTGACGCCCTCCAGCAGGTCCTCCAGCGTCGCATCCCCCGGCTCGATGATGGTGTTGGTCATGCGCACGATCGGCGGGAACTGGTGGCCGATGGCCCGCGCGTTCCCCGATGGCGCCTCCCCCATCTTGGCCGCCGTCTCCCGCGAGTGCAGCCGACCGACGAGGATGCCCTCGCGGATGAGGTCCGTGCGGTGCGCCTCCACGCCCTCCTCGTCGTACTGGAAGCTGCCGCGGAGCGCGGGGATGCTGGCCCCGTCGACGATGTTCAGGTGCTCCCCGCCGAACCGCCGGCCGAGCACCATGACCTCGCGCAGCTTTGGGTTCTCGTAGACGTGGTCGGCCTCCGAGAGGTGCCCGAAGGCCTCGTGCACGAACACGCCCGCGAGCACAGGGTCGAGGATGACCGTGTACTCGCCGCCCTTGACCTGCGGCGCCTTCAGGAAGTCGACCGCCTTCTGCGGCAGCTCGGCCACCGTGTCGTGCATGCGGTGCACCAGCCCGAAGTCGCCCAGGCTGCCCATGCTGATGCTCGCCTGCTGCACCTCGCCGCCGTTCCGCGCGACGGCGCTGGCCCAGAAGTTCACGTCTATGCGCGCCTGCTGCGTGTAGGTGCCCTGTGAGTTGCCGTAGTACATGGTGCGGTGCCCGTCGGCGTAACGGAGCGAGGATGTCTGGATCTCCGGCCCGCCCCACAGCAGGTCCAGGTACTCCTCCAGGATGCGGTGCTTCTCGGACAGCGAGACGTCCGCCGGGTCGCTGACGATGTGCGGCGGGACAATGGCGACGACGGGCGTGGCCTCCGCCAGCTCCGTTCGCTCGTTGCCCACCATGCGCGCCTGCTCCACGGCCTGCTGCGCCTTGGCGCGCAGGTCGTCGAGGCTGTTGAAGGACGCGAACCCCCATCCGCCCTTGACGCAGGCGCGAACGTTGCCGCCCTTGCCCGTGCTCTGGCCTATCTCGTCCAGCTCACGGCCGCGAAAGGCGATGTTCGTGGTCTCCCGCTCCTCGATGCGGATCTCCACGTAGTCGGCGTTGAGTCCCTTGAGTGCGCTTTCGATGAGGTCTCGCATGGTGCTCCCCTGGCTGTAATTCGCGCCATTATAGCAGACGGCGCCGGTTCCCCCGTCGTTCCCGCGCAGGCAGGAACCCCGACAATCGGAGCAGCCCTTACCCCCGTCATACCGGCGAAAGCCTCGCTGCGGAGCCAGCGGACAGTGTCCCGCCCCGTTCGCCCTGAGCCTGTCGAAGGGTGAACGGAGGCGCTTTAGCCCTGCAGTTCGTCCGGCAGCGCGAATGAGCCGTCGGCGGACGGGGGAAAATCGATGACCGCCTTGACGGCGTCGTGGTTCAGGGGGCCGTAGATGTGTGGGTAGTTGTCGCCGGTGCCCGGGGCGTTGTCGTACTGGATGACGGACATGACGTCGCTGGTGTCGATGCTCAGCAGGACCAGGTCGTCCTGCCCGGTGAACCTGGCGTTGGCCACGCCCAGCACCTGCTCGATGCTCGAACAGTGGATGAAGCCCTCCGCCCGCAGGCTCTCGTGCGTGTACTGGCCGCGGGGAATGGAACGGCGCCAGAGGTCTCGACTGGTGATGTGGTAGATGGTCGCCATGGCGATTGCTCCCGGAGTGGGTGTTTGGCGGGCTGGGGCGGACTGCCCCTTGCGCCCATAGTGTGCCCGGTGACAGTTCTGCGGCGCAGGGGCAGTATATGCCCCGCCGGACACCCCGGCAACCGCTGTGGAGGTTGCCCTGTGTGCCGGGGACGATTCCCTGCAAACAACCTCCCGAATTGCGCCGCGGATTTGATACACTGCAATGGGGGCGCCTTGCAGAGCGCCTCGCGTAGAGAGGAGTTGGCGCGTATGACCTGGCGTGGGGTTGGCCTGGGCTTGCTGGCCGGCGTGTTGCTGACGACGCCGCTCATCGCGGTGATGTACGCGGCCGATCACTTGTTGGACCTCTCCTTCCCGCCCTTTGACACCTTTGACTGGGTTGCGCGCGAGCTCCCCGGCCCCCTGGTCACCTTCGGCATCGACACCATGATTGAAGTGCTGATGCTCGCCAGCCTCAGCGTGAAGGACTTCGCCAAGACGGCGGAGCAGATCATGGCCGTCGGCAACTTCTTCCTCTTCGGCGTCGCCCTGACGGCTCTCGTCTACTGGCTCGTGCACTCCCGTGGGCCGAACGTCCCGCTGTACTGGGGCGCCATCGTCGGCGCCGTCGTCGGCCTCTTCGTCGCCGGCATCACGGCTAGCATCAGCCAATCGTCCGTCCACGCCGGCATCATCTTCCTCTGGACCCTCGCGCTGTCGACAGCGTGGGGCGTCGGCGCGGTGTGGACGTCGAGCCGCCTTATCCTGGCCGCCGCCACAGTGTACGCATCGGAGGACGGCGACGCCTCGGTCGTCGTCTACGGGCGGCGGCAGTTCCTGCTCTACATGGGCGCCGGCGCAGCAGCGGTGACCGTCGCCGGCGTTGGGCTGGGCCGCATACTGGCGACGCGTGACGAGGCGCGGCTCGGGGAGCAGCTGGCGGGGGCCAACGGCGCCGCGCCCGGCATGTCGGACATGGTGGAGCTGCCCAACGCCGATGACCCGGTCAAGCCGGCGCTGGGGACGCGGCCGGAGTACACCGCCGTGCGCGACCACTACCGCGTGTTCATCCGCTCGGAGCCGACCGTCATCGACGGCGCCACGTGGACGCTGCCCATCACCGGCCTGGTGGAGTCGCCTGCCATGCTGACGCTCGTCGACCTGCGCAACAACTACGAGTCGCGCAGCGAGTTCGTGACGCTGAGCTGCATCTCCAACAGCGTGGGCGGCGACCTGATCAGCACGACGTACTGGACCGGTGTGAGCCTGCAGGACGTGCTGCGCGACGTGCGGCCCACAGCGGAGGCGGGCTATCTGGACATCACCTGCGGCGACGGCTTTCACGAGACGGTGGCGCTGGACCTGATTGCGTCAGACCCGCGCATCATGCTGGCCTATGCGTGGGACGGCCGCCCCATCCCCTTTGACCACGGCTTCCCGCTGCGCATCTGGATCCCGGACCGCTACGGCATGAAACAGCCGAAGTGGATCACGGGCATAGAGGTCATCAGCGAGGAGCGGGAGGGCTACTGGGTTGCGCGCGGCTGGGACGCCGTGGCGCGCGTTCACGCGACGTCGGTCGTCGACACCGTGGCCATCGACGCGATCTACCACGGCGGCGATGACGTGCGGTTCGTGCCCGTCGGCGGCATCGCCTACGCCGGCGCCCGCGGCATCTCGAAGGTCGAGGTGCGCGTCGACGGCCGCGGGCCCTGGCACGAGGCGCAGTTGCGGTCGCCCCTGTCGGACACCACGTGGGTGATCTGGCGCTTCGACTGGCCGTTCCAGGCTGGCCGGCACACGTTCCGCGTGCGGACGGTGGAGGCGGACGGCACGCCGCAGGAAACGGCCATCGCCTCCCCGCGCCCCAGTGGCGCCACCGGCCTGCACACCAGGCAGGCCACGGTATAGGGCGCGCCAAACGCCCCGTCAGGGGCCGAAGTAACTGCCGAGGGACTTGACGCGACTACCGCTCGGCGGCCTCCCGCTCCCGGCCGCGCCACGCGGCGAGCCCGAACAGCCGCACCGCCGCCCAGATGACGGGCCACAGCCGCGAGCCGGTCACCCGCAGCGCCTCGCCGAAGATGGCGTCCGCCTGCGCCCGCGTGAAGCCGTGCAGCCGCCTCCCGACGGCCGAGTAGAGGAAGTCGTGCACCACCGCCGCTCGCGCCGTGCCCTTCCAGCTCGACACCAGCCACCGCCCGAACCACGGCACGCTCGCGAGGTCGGTCTCGAAGCCCGAGGGCACCTCCACCACCGCCTCGCTGCCCTCCGAGCCCACGCGGTACTCGAGCGGCTCGGCAAGGCTCCACGTCGCGCCGTCCCTGTTCAACCGAATGGTCAAGTCTCCCAGTATCCGTGCCATGTCTCTCTCCTTTCGCCTGAGCGTTTTGTGTACCATGATGCTGGCACGCAGGCGCCGGAGTGTGCGCTCATTTCGTGTCAGGGGTAACGCATGCCCGTCAAGGAACGCCCACGTCGTCCCCGTCGTCCGCGCTCGCCGAAGAAGCGCGCGGCGGAGGTGTTGTCGTTGCTGGAGGCGCAGCAGGGGCGCGCCGAGTGGTCCCCGCGCTACGACCCCGTCACGGAGCTGGTCTTCACCATCCTTTCGCAGCACACCTCGGACGTGAACTCGGAGCGCGCCGGGCACCGGTTGAAGTCGGCGTACCCGTCGTGGGACGCCATCGCGAACGCGCCGCCGGAGGAGATCACGCCGTACGTTATGTCGGCGGGACTGGCGAAGCAGAAGGTGCCGCGCATCCAGGAGACGCTCAAGCAGGTGCGCGAGCTGACCGGCGGCTACGACCTCTCCTTCCTAGCCGAGATGCCGCTGGCCGAGGCGAAGGCGTGGCTGCGCGCGCTGCCCGGCGTCGGCCCCAAGACGACGGCCATCGTGCTCTGCTTCGCGCTGGGGATGCCTGCCATGGCCGTCGACACCCACGTCCACCGCGTCTCGAAGCGCCTCGGCCTCATCGGCCCGAAGGTGTCCGCTGAGAAAGCCCATGACGTGCTCGAGTCGCAGGTGCCGCCGGAAGAGGTCTACGCCTTCCACGTCGCCCTCATCTCGCACGGGCGGCAGGTGTGCAAGGCGCTGCGCCCCCTCTGCGCTGACTGCGCCCTCCGCGATGGCTGCCCCTCGCGGCGGGAGTAGCCGCCACGCACAGATACTCTGGTGGAGTCCGCGGTGAAGAGAAAACTGTCCCGCTTTGTGCGGCGGGCCCTCTACAGCGCCCTGTACGTCACGCTGAAGTACATAGCCGTCCCCGTAGCCCTGCTGGCTATCCTGGTCCTCGTCATCCCGCAGGCGCGCGCCGGGTTCCACACGCTGCTGTTCGTCGCCGAGACGCTCGACGCGCCCGTCAGCCCGCAGACGTGGTTCACGAGCGAGCCCGTGCGCTACGAGGCCGTCTACGGCTCCCTCGACGGCGCTGAGGTCGCCGACGTCTACCGGCTGCTGCCCGACGGCAAGCCCCGTGCCGCCGTGCTGCTGTCCGTCGGCGCCGCGCAGAAGGGCCTCGACGACCCTGCGATAACCAACTTCGGACTCGCGCTCTCCCGGGCCGGCTTCGTCACCATGCTGCACTGGTCGCCGCCCCTCGGACGTGATTCCGACGTGCAGGCGGAAGACCCCGCCAAGCTGGTGCGCGCCTTCGAGTACCTGGCGGCGCAGGACTACGTCGACCCCGAGCGCGCCGGCATCGGCGGGTTCAGCGTCGGCGGCTCCTTCGCCATCGTGGCCGCGGCCGACGAGCGCATCGCCGACGCCGTGCGATTCATCAACGCCTTCGGCTCCTACTACGATCTCGAGACGCTCGTGGTGCAGGCCGCCTCACGCAGCGTGGACGACGATGGCGGGCAGGCGCCCTGGGAGCCGCACTCCCTGACCCTCCGCATCCTCGCCCACGAGCTCATCGAGACCGTGGACGACGCCGCGGAAGCCGAGCTGCTCTCCGGCCACTATGTCGACGGGGAGGACTTCGAGCCGGACGCCCTGCAGACGCTCTCGGAGCGAGGGCACACCGTGGTGCGCCTCCTTGACGGCGTGACGCGTTCGGAAGCGGAGCAGCTCTATTCGACGCTGCCCGATGACTTTCGCGACGGGCTGGCCGGCATTTCGCCGTCCAACCACGTCGAGGCCGTGCGGGCCCGCCTGCTCGTGATGCACGACCGCGACGACCGCCACGTGCCGGTCACCGAGTCGCGGCGCCTCGTCGAGGCCGTCGGCGAGCGGAAAGGCGACCGCTACACGGAGTTTCGGAGCTTCAGCCACACGCTCCCCGGCGAGGGAGGTCTCCTGGACCGCCTGGGGCAGGCGTTCCGGCTTTCCCGCCACATGTACGGCCTCATCCGCATAGCCCGATGAGGTGGCTGGCTCCGAATTGCAGTGTGAAGCTCGGAGCCATCACATGGCTTCTCCTACAGCGGCCCTACACCGCGTATACTGGTTATAGAGCTTGTACAGACCAAAATACTTGGAAGGGGGGAATGCCTGTGAAACGTCGGACAGGCGTCATCGCCGCCCTCGTGGCGGTGGTGTCCTTGCTTGCTCTCGCGAACTGCGGCCCGCCCAGCGACAGCGGCCCGTCGACGGCGGCAGCGCAGCCCGACGCGGCGGCTCCCAACGCCTCGTCGCCCGATGCCCCGTCGGCCGACACCGCGGCCGTCGTGGAGCCGGAGGAGCCGGAGTTGACCGCCGCCGAGGAGGCGTTGCAGCACGGCTTCGAGATCACAGGCCCCACGGGGCACGATGAGGACCAGGCGCCGGAGTTCACCGGGCTCACCATGTGGCTCAACAGTCCGCCCCTGACCATGACGGAGCTGCAGGGTGAGGTTGTCCTGGTGGACTTCTGGACATACACCTGAATTAACTGCTTGAGAACGCTTCCGTACCTGCGCGACTGGAACGAGAAGTACGCCGCCAACGGGCTCACCATCGTTGGCGTCCACGCACCGGAGTTCGAGTTCGAGAAGGACGAGGGGAACGTCCGGGAAGCAATGGTAAGGGAGCGGATAACGTGGCCGGTGGCCATGGACAACAATTTCAACACCTGGCGGGCCTACAAGAACCGGTACTGGCCCCACAAGTTCCTCATGGACCAGAACGGCGAGGCGCGCTTCCACCACATCGGCGAGGGCGCCTACCTGGAGACCGAGATCTGGATCCGTGCCCTGCTCGAGGAGGCGGGCAACGACATCTCCGGCATCCCCATCGGCGGCGTGGTCGTCGAGGAGGGTGACGCGCCTCCCTCGGGCGAGCCCCGGACCCACGAGATCTACGCCGGCAGCGCGTGGCGTGGCCGCTTTGACTACCTCGGCAACTCGGAGAATTTCGGCGGCGGCGCACCCACCGACTTCAGCGACCCCGGCGACTACGAGGACGGCAAGTTCTACCTGCAGGGCGTCTGGAGCATCGACAGCGAGAGCGTGACCCACGCCCGCACCACCGGCAACTTCGAGGACTACATCGCCATCGACTACAGTGCCCGAAGCGTGAACGTCGTCGTGCGCCCGACGGGCGGCGAGCCGTTTCCCGTCATTGTGACGCTGGACGGCGAGCCGGTGCCCGTCGAGCACCGCGGCAAGGACGTGACCGAGGACGGCAACGGCAACACGGTGCTGAACATCGACGGGCCGCGCATGTACAACGTCATCCAGAGCCCGATGCAGCGCCGCGGCGAGCTCCGTCTGAACGCCAACTCGCCCAACTTCAGCCTGTTCACGTACACGTTCAGCCACTAGCAAGAAAGATTGCAGGAGCATTGGAGGGGCGGCCCACCAGCCGCCCCTCTCGCTTAAGGCAGGATCACACCGTCCGCCGATGCGTAGACCCAGTACCCCTTGCCCATCCTGAGTGCCGCGCGCAGCGCCACCCGGTCGCTGCCGTCAAACTCGCCCCAAACGTCGCCCGGCGTCGTCGAGCCGACGGCTGACCGCTCGATGTACGCACCTGCCTGGCACGCCTCGGTTCCGGCCTCGACGCGCTCCTTGTGGACTGGGCCGCCCTTGCACGGATTGGTCGCGCCGACGCCTGCGATGGTGACGTCGCTCGGAGAAATGGCCTCCCACCGCTGCGCCAGCGGGTTGTAGCTCAGCGCGCGCAGCCAGCCCGGTCGGGAGCCCGTCGAGAGCGACCGAAGGTAGTCGTCCGCCGCAACCGCATAGGGTATGCGGTAGTTGAGCGCAACGACCGGCACAAGGTTCCACCCATTCGACACCTCGAGGGCGACGGGAGCCGCCGGCGGTGTGCTCCACGTCGTCAACGGCGGCCGGCCCACCAGCAGCGGGAGGAAGCTGTCCGTGCGGACGAAGTACGCCCGGTCCGGCGTCATCTCCGAGATGTCGCCCTCGAACAGGCCCGTGTCCGGGTCGCGCTGCGACACTGCCCAGGCCTCGCTGGCGCTGTCGTACGTCATCACGACGTCAGCCGGATGGCGGGGCGTCGCGATGGCGTCAATGGCCGGATCGTGGGGCTGGAACGGAATTGAAATCAGGTTCCACCCGGGCTCCAGCGCAATCGGCATCAGCGGGATCGCAATCTGCTCTGCGACTGACGCTTCACGCTGCCCGTCTCCCCACGTCGCTCCTACGCTCGGCAGGAGCAGGGCCGCCGTCAAAGCGGCGGCCGACAGGCGGCTCGCCCACTTCATCCTCATGCCTTGATTATGCCACGCTCGCTGGCAGAGCGGGATAGGGACGGACAGCCCCCTTCACGGCGACGGCGGCAGCCAGTCTGGGCGGCCCGAGCGAATCGCCGCAAACAGGTACGTCGTCACGTACGTCCGGTACGGCGACCACCGCCACGAGTACTCCAACGCCTCCTCCGCCGTCATGCGCACCCCGCCGTTCACGATGTCGCCAAGCGTGCGCTGGATGGCGAGGTCCCCGTGCGGGAAGCCGTCCGTGCGGCCGAGCGTGCGCACCAGCAGCCAGTGCGCCGTCCACACACCGACGCCCCGAAGCTGCGTCAGCGTCGCCACCACGTCCTCGTCCGGGCAATCGTACAGGCCCTGGAGGTCGATCTCTCCCGCCGCCTCCTTCGCCGCGATGTCCGCCACGTACTCCGCCTTGCGCCAGCTCAGCTTCTGCTCGCGCAGCCCCTCGACGCCCGCCGCCGCCAGCGCATGGGCAGTCGGGAATGCGCGGTACTCGACGCCGTCGACGGTGACCGTCTCGCCGAAGGCCTCCATGACGGCCGTGCGCACGGCCCGCGCAACCTGCCCGCTGATCTGCTGCCCCAGAATCGCGTTGACCAGCCCCTCCAATATCGACGTACCCTGCGGCACCCGAAACCCGCGGTGCATGGCCGTAAGCGGCGCGAGGAACGGGTCTCCCTCCGCCATCCGGTAGAAGGGCGCGAGGTCCACGTTGGCCTGGAACACCCACTCCACTTGCTGCCGCGCGGATGCGACGGCCTCGTCGTCGAGCGACACGCCGTCGAGAGACGGCGCGGCCACCTCCACCTCGAGCAGCGGCGTGTCAACATCGCCCAGCGAGCGCACGGCGGCCACACCCAGCTGACCGTCGAGCTCGACGACGCGCCGATAGACCCCGTCCTCGTAAAACTCCCACAGGTTGCGGCCACGGTAGTGCGTGGCGTAATCCGCAGTCACCGCAAAGTCGAAGGGCGGCAACGGTTGGATGGTGAACGTCTCGCGATGCAAAGCGGGTCCCGTCATGCTGCCGTCCTCGGAATGGGATTGCGCACCGCGATGAGCATGAACACCACGCTCAGGAACGCCGCCGCGCTCATGGCGATGAGTGACAGGCTGTAGCTGCCCGTCGTGTCGAAGATGAGCGGCATGAAGAGGACGCCGCCCGCGCTCATGAACACCGGGAAGGGCCGGCTCACGCCGACGATCGCGCCCAGGTGCTGCCGCCCGAAGAAGAAGGGCCACACCAGGCTTTGCACCACCACCAGCCCGGACACGCCGAGGCCCACCATTGCCGCGTACACGTACGCGCTGCCGCCGCCGAGCACGATGAGCAGCGGGAAGGTGATCGTGTTGAACAGGCCCACGCCGGCGGCCAGCGCGGCCATGTGCACCTTGTCCGCGATCCAGCCCCAGAAGAAGCGGCTGGTCATGCTGAACAGCCCGTAGATGGTGGCCCCCAGCGCCGCCTGCGCCGGGTCGAAGCCCTTCCACTCGTACAGCGGCGCCATGAGGGCGGGCACACTCATGGACGAGGTGGTCGCGAAGCAGATCGTTATGACGAGCAGCCAGAACAGCCGCGACCGCACGGCGGTACGGGCGTCGACCGAGGGCTCCTCGCGCGACGGGCCGGACGGCGAGGATGGCTCGGCCGGCGACAGCCCGTCCGGGTGCATGCCGAGGTCCTCCGGCTGCCGCACGATGAGCAGCGACGGCAGCACCGACATGGTCAGGGACAGGCAGGCGAGCATGATCCACGCCGCCTCCCATCCGAGCTGCCCGACCAGGAACGCGACGGGAGCTGGCAACACGAAGGCCGCGGTGCTCGACCCCATCGTCGCGGCGGCGACGGCCCGGCCCCGGTACTTCCGGAACCAGCGCGGCACGACGGCGGCCGTGAACAGCAGCGCGTGCCCGCCCGACATGAAGCCGGTGATGCCGCCCACCAGCAGCCAGAACTGCCAGACCTCCGTCACCTGGCTTGTGAGGGCGAGGCAGCTGCAGATGAAAATGCCGGTGATGAAGACGGTGCGCCGCGCCCCGTTCGGCGAGTCAGCGAAGCGGGTGAGCGCGAACGCTCCCAACGCCCCCATGAGGATGCGGAGGAAAAGGCCCGCAAAGACCTCCGAAATGGTCCAGCCCAGGTCTTCCCGCATCGGGTTCGCGATGACGCCCAGCGACCAGTTGATGCCGTTGGACACGAACATCATGGAGAACCCGATGGCCACCATCACGTAGCCGTGAAAGAACGGCAGCCGGTGCCGCCACGTCTGGGGGACGGGGGCCTGGGTAGCAGGCGTCGAGTCCAACGGTCTCCTTTGTCCGCGACGGGTTGGCCGCTCGATGGCCTGCGCAATGATACACCGTCGCGCCCTACAACGCCGCCGCGCCGGACGCCCCCCGTCCACCCCCAACCGTCATTCCCGCGAAGGCCCCGCTGCGGAGGCAGCGGACGGAATCCAGGGCGTCGCGCCCAAGCATGCTTGCAAGGAGAGCGGCATGCTCGGCTTCCCACGTAAAGCGGCCCGGCGGCGCTGTGCCACTGGGCAGTGCCACAGGGTTATGGCAAAACCGTATGGGCAGCAATAAGCGTCTCCCACAATTCGCTACGCTGCCATCTTCCTGATCGCCGTGCCTCAAGCTCCTTCACATGATGTACGGTATACCGTACAATACTTCCGTGTACACGATTCTGCGGAGTGCCACCTTCGACCGATGGCTGAGCAGGCTGCGGGACCGTCAAGCAGTGAACCGCATCGTAGCCAGACTGCTGGCAGCCGAAGATGGACATCTTGGAGACACGAGGTCTGTCGGCGGTGGCGTGTCCGAGATGAGAATCCAGTACGGACCGGGATACCGGGTCTATTTCATCACGCAGGGCGCTGAGTTGATCGTCCTGCTATGCGGCGGCGACAAGGGCAGCCAACGCCGAGACATCCGGCAAGCGAGGAGAATGGCGGCGGAATGGAGGAGCTGATGTCTGAAGAGTACCGAAAGTTCGATGCAGCGGACTATATCAAGACCGGGGAGGACGTCCGAGGGCTTCTCAGAGCAGCGACGGATGAGGACCCTGGGGACGGCGCCGTGATTCGCGCCGCGCTCAAGCACCTCGCGCGGACGCAGAACATCAGCGCCCTTGCCCGCGAGACTGGACTGAACCGGAGCAATCTCTACGAGGCGCTGTCTGAGGGCGGCAACCCCACTCTGGCAACACTGCTGAAGGTCACCCGCGCATTGGGGCTGAGGCTGCGTCTTGAGCCGGTCGATGTCCCGGCACAGAGCGCCCAACCGCCTGAGCGGCGGGATCTCCCTGCAGGTTCGATTTCAGCCTAGTTTCTCCCTCGATGCCCACGCCGTTCGCGTAGGACGCCCCCCGTCCACCCCCAACCGTCATTCCGGCGAAAGCCGGAATCCAGGGGTTTGTGTACAAGGGTTTCCGATACGGAAGCTCTGCTTGATGGGGGGCTTGGTCGGCCTTTACTGGGACTCGGCGTTGGCGCGCCTTTGCGCTTGCATCCAGTCGTCCCAGGAGGGACCCGGAAGGGGCCGTGCCCTTAGATCAGCAAGCCAATACAGCAGCGATACTTCCGTGCGCTCCTGCTGACCATGCGCTATCTCGTCCTCAAACTCACCCGCTAGTCTACCGCTCATGTAAATGGACACCAGTCTGTGCGCTTCCTCTGGCCCACCCATTTCGTCGACCATAGCCCTGAGGTCTTCTGCATCCATAGCACCACCTACAATTTCATTAAATTGATGCCGTCATTCCCGCGAAGGCGGGAATCCAGCGGGTCGCCCCGGAGACGTCTGCCGCCTTTGGCTTGCCCTTACACCGTCAGCCGCTTGTACAGCTCCGGCAGCCGCTGCGGCAGCATGCTGATGTCGGAGAGCACCTCGTAGCCCATGTCGCCCATCATCGTCTTCAGGTAGTCGTGCCCCGCCTTGTCTACGGTGAGGCAGAACGGCATGATGCCCTTCTGCTTGCCCTCCAGCAGCGCCTTCCGCGTGTCGTGGACAGCGTACTCCTTCTCGACGCCCTCGCGGCTGTAGCCCCGGTCCTGCGGCCGTCCGTCGGAGATGAGAAACAGCACCTTGGTCTTCGCGTCGATGTCGTCGAGCTTCTTGACGCTGTGCCGGATGGCCGGGCCCATGCGGGTGGCGTGCAGGGGCGTGATCTTGTCGATGCGCTTCTGCACCTTGTCACTCAGGTTCTCGTTGATGTCCTTGATGGTGTAGTACTCCACGTTCTCGCGCCCGTAGCCCGAGAAGCCGTAGATGCCGTACTTGTCGCCCAGCGTCTCCAGCGCCTGGATGAGCAGGATCGCGCTCTCCTTCTCCAGGTCGATGATGCGCTTGTACGTGCGCCGGGGCGGGCCGTCGCCCGCGCGCCGGTTGCGCAGCCACAGCATGTAGTCGACGGGGTTGTTCGGTGCGTCCCACTCGTCCGGCCCGCCGCGCGACTCGTCGATGGCCTCGCCCGTCGACGCGCTCATGTCGAGCAGGAAGAGCACCGCCACGTCGCGCTCCAGCTTGTTGCGGCGCCAGTAGACCCGGTCCGGCAGGCTCAGCCCCAGCCGCATGTCGACCATGGCCTCCACAAGCGCGTCGAAGTCGTACTCCTCGCCGTCCTGCAGGCGCTTCACCTTGCGGAAGGTCTCCGGCCGCACCTGCTCGAACTGGCGGCGGAGCTCCTGGATCATGTTGGCGTTGGCGTGCAGGATGGTCTGCCAGAAGCCGACGTCCCCCTCCGCCATCGTCTTCTCCCGGACCACGCACCACCTGGGGCGGTAGTCGCCGGCGCGGAAGTCCCACTCGTCGTAAACGCTGGTGTGCGGGTCCTTGGCCTCCAGCGGCCCGCCCTCGTCCTCGATGTGAATGAACGGGCCCTGCCCCTGCGCGGCCTCCTTTGGCGGCAGCTTCATCCCGACCTCGCGCATGAGGTTCTTGGCGGTTGCGCTGGCGTCCAGGTCGTAGTCGCCGCCCTGCTCCAGCTCCGCGCTCTGCGCGAGCAGCTCCTCCAGCATCTCGCGGGTGAGCTGCGGCGCCTCGCCCTCGTTGGCCTGACGCTGGGCCTCCTTCATCTCCTCGAGCAGCTGGACCAGCTCCGGCTTGAACTCGCCCCGGTACTCGACGTCCTGCGGCGACTGGTACGGCTGCTGCCCCTGGCCCTCTCCCTCCTGCTCTTCCTCCTCCTGCTCCGGCCTTTCGAGCCGCGACAGGAGGTCCTCGATGTTCTCCGGGTCCTCGTAGTCGTCCTCGTCGGGCACTTCCACGTACGTCCACGCGTTGCCGGGGATGAAGTGGTTGGGGATGCCGGCGATGAAGAGGTAGGCGCGGAGGGCCGCCTCGGCCGCGTCCTCGACCGTCGCGCCGACGCGCATGACGCGGAGCGCGAGCTTCGCCATGAGCATCGCGTCCTCGGCCAGGTACGTCGCGACGGGCAGCTCGCTGCGCTGCCCAAGGCTCACGCGGATGATGAACTCGATGAGCCCCTGCTGCGCCGGCATCTCCGTGATCCGCGGCCGCTCGTCCAGCGACTCTTGTTGCAGCCGCCTGTACGCCCTGCTTATGCCCCGGTACTCGCGGAGCACGCGGGCGTCGAGTCGGCTGTCCTCGATGACCGTGAAGACGTCGAGCGCCATCTTGCGCTCCGGGAAGATGTCGAAGAAGCCCTGCATGTCCGTAACCCAGCCCGATTCGGCGGAGACTGGGCCGGTCTCGACCGGTTCGGCAGAACCGACCGGCTCGGCAGAGGCGACCGGCTCATCAGAGGCGACCGGCTCCGCGTCCTCTGCCGCTTCCGCCTGGGCATCCCCCTCCTCGTCGGGCTTGGGGTGGTTTCTGTAGTAGAAGTGGTGGCGCGCGTGCTGCACCAGCGGGCGCAGGTCGCGGAAGAGCGTCGACGGCTTCTCGTACTCGAAGCCGAAGCTGCCGAACTCCTGGTGCACCACCTGGTGCGTCGCGATGACCTTCAGCTTCTCAAAGTTCTCCTGCTTGGTCGGCGCCCCGTCGACCAGTGCGGGCAGGTAGAGGGTCGCCCCCTCGATGGTGGCGTGGTTCCCTGAGACCCAGCCGATGCCCTTGTCGACGAGCTCCTGTGCGGGCGCGATTTCCATTTCGTTGCCGGCCAGCGCCCGGGAGTAGAGTCCGACGACGTCCCTAACGCGGCTCAGCTCGACGCCGGCCGAGAGCCTGTCCAGCAATTCCTCGGCGTACGAGGACTCCATGCGGAAGAAGGCCAGCCCGCTCTCAAGGTTCTCGCTCAGCAGCCGCGCGCCCTCGCCGAACCACGTCTCGAGCTGCGGCGGCGACACGCGGCTCAGCACGGCGGGCACCATCGCGAAGAACGGCGGCACCGCCGGCGGCGCCACGGTGATGAGCCGCTCGCCCAGGCTGATGACCACGGGATGCGTGGAGTAGTCGAGCTGGCCGAGCCCCTGCGATCCCTCGCGGAGGAAGGAGATCACTCCGCCCTGCCCGCTGCGCGACAGCCGCTCGGCGAGGCTGAGGAACCGGCCGCGCTGCGTGCGCTCGATGCGGGACACGGCGCGGCTGCCCACCGCGAAGCAGTCCTTCACCTCGCGCCAGTTGCCGTTGGCGTCGGCCAGCGCGGTCACCAGCGAGATGAAGTTGTCACGGCTGTCGCCGAGCTGGCCGAAGACCTGCTGGCTCAGCTCCAGGCACTCCGACGCGAGGTCATAGGAGCGCTGGGAGAGGATGTCGATGAAGCGGATGAAACGCTCCATCTCCGGGAAGGTCATCGCCGGCACCATCTGCGGGGAGATCTCGAAGAACTTGCACGCCAGCGCCGTCGATTTCCAGGTGCCCTTGGAGAGGGACTTGCCCAGCTCGCTCCAGCCCGCGATCTGCCGGGGCCGGAGGTGCTGGAGCGTGTGCGGGCTCGCGCGGAAGTACGATGCCGCTATCGTCGGCGACGCCTGGCACAGGTCCGCGCCGTACCTGGCCCACGGGATGAAGTTGGCGAAGGAGAAGTGCGGCAGGACCTCCATGCTGGCCGCGTAGTAGTCGACGGTGGCCTCCCATGCCCGCACCGACTGCCGCGCGATGGCCGCCCCCTGCTCCGCCCACGTGACCAGGTCCTCGGCGGAAAGCAGCATGCGGGCCTTGTCGTGCGCGGACTCGTACTGCTGGAGCACGGCGGCCGGGAACTGCGCGAGCTCCCTGGCGATGCTCTCTAGGCGGGGGTCCTGCTCTGCCATGGGACCTCCTTGTCCATACCTTCCGCAATGAGTTCCAGGAACCGGGACAACATCTGGGCCGTAACTCCGTAGATGATACGGCCCTCATACACGTACGTAAACCGTTTCACAAGCCCTTCCGGCCGCAGCAGGCCCTCGTGGCGGAGGTTGGCCGGGTCATAGAGCGCGTCGAGGGGCGGCTCGATGATCTCGTCCACCTCGAACTCGCTCGGCTGGTAGGCGTAGCCGGCGGGGATGAGCCCGACGACGGGGTGGATCGCGTAGCCGAACCGCGTGAAGAAGGGCTCCAGCGCGCCCAGCACCCGCACGTCCTCCGGCGACACGCCGATCTCCTCGTGCGTCTCCCGCAGCGCGGTGAAGTTGAGGTCGGGGTCGGACGCCTCGAAGCCGCCGCCCGGGAAGCAGATCACCCCGGCGTCCGGGATGTTGGAGCTGCGGCGGGTGAGCACCACGTGGTAGCCGCCGTCCCGCTCGAAGACCGGGAGGAGCACCGCGGCATGCATGAGATGAGCCGGGAGAGCCGTAGCGGGCGCGGCCTTCCCCAAGAGGGCCTCAAGTGCCTCCGGGGTTGGGATGCTCATGGACTCCACATCTACTCGAAGATTGAGGAGATGACCTCCTCCATGCTGCGCTGCACCTGGATGTCGTCGGAGAGCGCCCACACGATCGACACCTGGCACGCCTCGCGAGCGGGCACGCCCTGGCTGATCAGCTTGCCGGCGTAGATGAGCAGGCGAGTGCTGGAGCCTTCCTGCAGCCCGTGGTCCTTCAGGTTCCGCACCTTCTCGCCGAGCTTGGCGAGGCTCAGGGCGGTCTCCGCGTCCACGCCGGCCTCGTGCTCCAGGATCTTCGCCTCGATCTCCGGCGGCGGGTAGTCGAACTCGATGGAGACGAAGCGCTGTCGGGTAGAGTGCTTCAGGTCCTTGAGCGCGCTCTGGTAGCCCGGGTTGTAGGAGATGACCAGCAGGAAGCCCTCATTGGCCTCCATCAGCAGCCCCTGCTTCTCCACGGGCAGGATGCGCCGGTGGTCGGTCAGCGGGTGGATGAGCACGGTGGTGTCCTTCCGCGTCTCGACGATCTCGTCGAGGTAGCAGATGGCCCCGACTTTGACCGCACGCGTCAGCGGCCCGTCGATCCAGCGGGTGCCCTCGGCGTCGATTAGGTAGCGGCCGACGAGGTCGCTGGCGGTCAGGTCCTCGTGGCAGGCGACCGTGACCAGGGGCACCGGGCGCGCCTCATTGCCGGCCTTCTGGCGGATGGACGTGGGCTGGCTCAGCCGGTGGGCCATGTGCTCCACAAAGCGCGTCTTGCCGCAGCCGGTGGGCCCCTTCAGCAAGACGGGGATCTTCTGGAGGTACGCCGCCTCGAAGAGCTCGATCTCATTGCCCAGCGGCATGTAAAACGGCTCGTCCTCAACCACGTACTCTTCAATCTGCAGCGTCTGGAACCCTGTCCCTCTAACCCTGGCCTGCTCCATGTCAACCCACCTTTGCTAGAATTCGCTCCGCCCAGAGGGCGTCCACCTTGGCCCGAAGCTCCGTCAGGCTGCCGTCGTTGGCGATGACCACGTTCGCATGGGCCATCCGTTCCTCATCCGAGATCTGTGACTCCATCCGCTCGGCAATGTGCTGGATGGAGAGGCCGCTGCGCCGCCTCAGCCGCCCGACAATCTCGTCCCGGGGCGCCGTCGTCAGCCACACCTCGTCGGCGAACTCCGTCCACCCCGCTTCGATCAACGTCGCCGAGTCCAGCACCGCGGCCCGGGCGCCTTGGCGTTGGGCAATGAAGAGGCGCTGCCTGATCAGCTCGCTGATTGCCGGGCGCATGATGCCGTTGAGCGTCTCCAGCGCCTCCGGGTCGGAGAAGACGATGTCTCCAAGTATCTTTCTGTCAATTTGGGCGTCCGGGAGCAGGATTTGCCGGCCGAAGGCCTTGACCACCGCCCTCCAGGGCACGCTCCCGGGCGCATAGACCTCATGTCCAAGGAGCGCCGTGTCGACGATGACGGCCCCGTGCCCGGCCAGGATCCGGGAGACCTCGCTCTTGCCGGCGCCGATGCCTCCCGTGAGTCCAATGACGACCATTCTCTCTCCCTGACGCCCTGCCATTAAACCCGCCAAGTGTATCAGCGCACAGTTGGAGGGTCAACCGCGTTTCAGGTCAAAAGCGCGTTCGTTATGGCAATGTCCCGGCGCCCGTTCACCCCATCCAGAGCAGCCACATAACGGCGGCGCTCGCCAGCGGCACGGTCACGTTGTCCTCGACGGGGATCGGCAGGAACTCGACGAGGGCCGCCACAGCCGCCCCCGCGAGGGCGGGCCAGAGCGTTCCGTACACCCCGGCGGCCCAGAGGACGGCCACGGCGGCCGACGCCGCCGTAAGAAAGGCCAGCGTGCCCTCGACGCTCTTGCCGCCGACGCGCCGTCCGAACATGCGCACCCGCAACCGGCCGTACCGCGCGCCGACGATGCCGGCGGCGGGGTCGCCAAGCGCCGTGTAGAGCAGCGCCAGCACGGACACCTCACGCCCGAACAGGAAGAGCACGGCCAGAGACGCCAGCGCAAGGTACGTCGCCGCCGTCGGCGCGCGCTTCTCGCGCGGCTTGAGGAGTGCGCGGAGCACTGCGATAACCCGGACGTTGACCGCCGGTACGGCCAGCCGAACGGCCTCGGCCGCGGCGAACGTCCCGGCGGCAACCGCGGCGAAGTACACGGCGGGCTTGTATCCGAAGGCCAGCGCGGTGATGGGGATGACCATGGCGGCGCACAGGTGGAAGGCGCGGCGTTTCCACGAGTGCTCGGAGGCGGCGGCTTGCGTCATGCGGTGAGTATACCGGCCAGGACGCCCGCCCATGGAATGTCCTGCGCTGAAAGTGGGCCGGGCGGGCGTCGAGTTCTGCTTGCGCCGCATATCGCCGATAGGTACACTGAGGCCAACGAGGGCCGCAGAATGCCTCGCCAACGGCGGCGCATGGCAGGCTGCGGAATCAGAGGGAGGACACGCACAATGGCGAAGCCCGAAGCGGTTACGGACGCAACGTTTGAGACAGAGGTGGTCAACAGCGACCTGCCCGTCCTGGTGGACTTCTGGGCCGACTGGTGCCAGCCCTGCAAGATGATCGCCCCCATCGTCGACGAGCTCTCCGACGAGTACGACGGCGTGGTCAAGTTCACCAAGGTGGACGTCGACTCCAACCCCAACACGCCCATGAGCCTCGGCATCCGCAGCATCCCGACGCTCATCGTCTTCCGCAACGGCCAGCCCGTCGAGCAGATCGTCGGCGCCATGCCGAAGGCGCAGCTCAAGCGGCGGCTGGACAGCGCCCTGGAGTAGCTCCCCCAGACACCACCAGCGGCTGTGGGAGTGGATGGGGCCCGGTGGCCCTTGCGGACTTCAAATCCGTTGCGCCTCGTGTCGGGGCGGGTGGGTTCGACTCCCTCGCACTCCCGCCACCCATGACTGTTCCCCCCGTGACCGGACGCGCTGCAAGGCGTGGCCGAGTCGCGCGCGAATCGCCTCGTTTCGATGCGGCAAGGCATCATCGCCGCCAACGAGTGACAGGCCCCATGCACAGCGCACGGGGCGTGCTGCGGCAACTCCAGCAAGGTGGCCGTCATGGCTGAGGACGCGGTAACCCGCGCCACATACAACATCGACCCCGAAGACCTCGAGCGCATGCTCCTCGCCAAGGAGCAGCTCCCGCAGGGTTCCGAGGGGTTTCAGGTGGTGCGCGAGGGCGAGCTCAGCAACGAGTCCATGGCGGACCTGCCCATGGCCGGGCACTCCGCGCTGGAGCTGCGGAAGCTGGGCCGCGTCACCGGCTTCCAGCGCGAATGGCTCACCACCACCGACAACGACGACCTCTCGGAAGGCGACGACCTGGCCCTCGCCACCGTTGTACACTTCATGGAGAGCCCGGAGGCCGTTTCCAGGTGGATGGAGGTCGTGTTTCTGGGCGAGTTCAAGGAAAGGGTGGGGCAGGAGCTCGGCGAGGGCCACCGGCTCCTCTCGGTCGAGGATCTCTCACCAGCGACGCAGTTCCACCACGAGGCCGTCAGCGTCCGCGCCGTGCAGGAGGGGCCCAAGGGCCTCATCTCCTCCTGCGTCCTCGACTTCCGTATCGGCAGGCTGCTGGGCGTCGCCTACGTCGTAACCGTCGGCGACAGGAACCGGCTCGGCGTGGTGGAGACCCTCGCCAAGACCCTCGAGCGGCACATGATGTCGGTGGTGCTGGGGGCGTCGTAGGCCCGACCCCCTACGTCAGCTGCCGCCACTCCTCGCCCAGCTCCGAGTACCGCCGCACCAGCTCGCTCATCGTCGCGTCGGCCACGGTGAGCCCCTCGTCGAGCATCGCCGCGTTCGACTGCAGGTGCCGCAGGTTCGTCGTGCCGACGATGGCCGTGTCCACCTCCGGGTGCGCGAACGTGAACCCCATCGCCATGCGAATCGGTTCGTGCTCCCCCTCGAGCACGCCCTTGGCCGTCATGGCGCGGTAACGCTGGTGGTATTGCCGCGAGTACTCGGACGGCGCCTGCGCGCGGCCCCACACCCCGTTGCCGATGGGCCGCTTGATGATGACGCCCATGCCCTGCGCCTTGGCCGCGGCAAGGAGGTCGTCGCGCGCCTTCTGGTCGACCAGGCTGAAGCTGGTCTGGAGCGTCTGGAAGATGCCGCTCGCCACCGCCCACATGGCCGCCTCGTTGTCGCCGCTGTAGCCGACGAAGCGCGTTTTGCCCGCGTCCCGCGCCTTCAGCAGCGCGTCGATGACGTCGCCCTGCTCGAGGACCTCGACGCTGCACGAGTGGAGCTGCATGAGGTCCACATAGTCCGTCTGGAGCAGGCGCAGGCTGCGGTCGATGCTGTCGGTGACCGTCTGCGCCGTCCAGGCCTCGCCCTGGTAGCCGCCGGCGACGTGCCCGCACTTGGACGCGAGGGCGTACTCGTTCCGCCGGTGCGCCACGGTCTTGCCCACGAGCTCCTCGCTGTTGCCGTAGCACGCCGCCGTGTCGAGGAAGTTAACGCCGATGTCCAACGCGCCGTTCAGCAGCGTCTCGACGGCGGCCACCTCCAGCGGCGTCGAGCCGATCTCCGAGAGCCCGATGCCAAGCCGGCTGACCTGGATGCCCGTGGACCCCAGCGCGACAGTCTCCATGTCCTTCCCCTCCGCTTCCCAGCTGCTCTGTTATGTAATGCCGTGCCCTCCCGTGCCAGGCAGAGAGCACAGCCCAGGAACATCCTCGCGATGGTGGCTTCGCCCTCATGGTACTATACGGGCTGGCTGCCACAAGCACCCGGCACATTGAATGTGCGGCGGACGGACGTATGGAAGTAGATGCGCTCAGAACGGAAATGGCGGAGTGGCCGGTCAGGTGGCGATGGGAGGGCACCTCCGGCCACCCCCGCCGCATGACGGACAACTTCGTGCAGGCCCTCGAGGACGAGGGGTTCACCGTTGAGGTCGCCGACGCTCCCATCGCGCAGGGCCCCGTCGGCAACGTCGGCGAGTTCGAGGGCGCCCTCGTCGCCCGCTGGCGCCAGCCGAGCCTGACCGCGCTCAAGCGGAAGTGGTTCGCCGCAGCCGTCGGCGTTGTGCTCATCCCCGTCATCATCGGCCTCTTCATGATCAAGTACGCGCTGGACGGCCGTCGGCAGCTCGTGGGCCTCGACTGGCGCGGCGAGGCCTACCCGACGACCGCGCGGGCCGGGCAGGTCAACTTCGGCGCGGAGCGGACGGGCATCGTGACGGACGTCCGCGTGACCATGCGCGGCGCGGTGGTCGACGCCGGTCGCATGGTGAACGACCTGGCGAACTTGCAGCCGAAGCTCGACCGGGTGCAGTGGAAGCTCCAGCACAGCCTCACCAATCTCACCATGCCCACGCCCATGGCCCCCGGCGCCGCGCCCGGCGGCGGCACGGTCGAGGGCGCCGCCATTGATGGAGCCGCCATTGATGGCGCTTTTACCCCGGCTCCCGAGCAGCTCCCGGACGCTGCCCCGCCGCCGGCCCTGGACGAGGGGAGGAAGGACGCATGAACCTGCAGGAGCTTGGCGGGACGGGGGAGCGCATACCTGACGTCGGCCTCGGCACGTGGGCGTACACCGGCGGCAGCGCGCCGCTGCGCCGCGGCGTCGAGATGGGCGCGTTCCTCATCGACACCGCCGAGGCCTACCGCACCGAGGACGCCGTCGGCGAGGCGATCGACGGCATCCGCGGCGACGTGTTCGTCGCGACCAAAGTCTCGCCGTCCCACTTCCGCCGCCGCGACGTGATTCGCGCAGCCGATGAGAGCCTCATGCGACTCCAGTGCGGCGTCATAGACCTCTACCAGCTCCACTGGCCCAACGCGCGCATCCCCATCGCCGAGACCATGGGCGCGATGGAGGAGCTCGTCGAGGCGGGCAAGGTGCGCTACATCGGCGTCAGCAACTTCTCCGTCAGTGAGATGGAGGACGCGCAGGCGGCGCTGTCAAAGTCGAGCATCGCGTCGAACCAGGTGGAGTTCAGCCTGACGGACCGCTCCATCGAGCCGGAGGTGCTGCCCTGGTGCCAGGCCAACGGCATCACCGTCATCGCCTACAGCCCGCTGGCGCGCGGCCTCGGCAACTTCCGCAAGGGCGCGAGGGCGTTAGAAGACGTCGCGGCGCGGAACGGGCGGACCGTCGCGCAGGTCGCCCTCAACTGGTGCCTCAGCCACGACCGCGTCATGGTCATCCCGAAGAGCAACGCCGCCGCCCGCATCGAGGAGAACTGCGGCGCCTCCGGCTGGCGCCTCTCCGACGAGGACATCGCCGCGCTGGAAACGGCCTTCCCGCGAGCCGAGCGCAAGCGCCGGTTCGGCTTCTTCTAGGCGCACACCCGCCCCGTTCCCCCTGACCCCGTCCTGAGCTTGACGAAGGGGCCTGTCGAAGGGCGCGTACCCCCCGTTCGCCCTGAGGGAAATCGAAGGGTGAACGCCGCCGCAGAGCTCGCGGGAACGTCCCCAGCGGCCATCCGTGACGCCAGTCCCTCAGGGCTTCCAAGATGTTGACGAACGGGACTACAATAGGCCGTGCACGCCATGCCCTTGGTACGGATGTGCTGCGCAACGCAAATCAAAACGTGGAGAGAAGCTATGACTACGAACCAGATGTGGTGGCCGAATCAGCTGCGACTGGACGCCCTTCGCAAGAACTCCTCCAAGTCGGACCCCATGGGCGGCGGCTTCAACTACGCCGAGGCGTTCAAGAACGTGGACGTCGAGGAGCTCAAGAAGGACGTCGAGGCGGTCATGACGACGTCGCAGGACTGGTGGCCGGCGGACTACGGCCACTACGGCCCGCTCTTCATCCGCATGACGTGGCACGCCGCGGGCACCTACCGCATCAGCGACGGCCGCGGCGGCGGCGGCTCCGGGCACCAGCGGTTCGCGCCGCTGAACAGCTGGCCGGACAACGGCAACCTGGACAAGGCGCGCCGTCTCCTGTGGCCCGTCAAGCAGAAGTACGGCAAGAACCTCTCGTGGGCCGACCTGATCGTCTTTGCCGGCAACCAGGCCCTGGAGTCGATGGGCTTCAAGTCCTTTGGGTTCGCCTTTGGCCGCCCCGACGTGTGGGAAGCTGACGACACCAACTGGGGCGGCGAGACCACGTGGCTCGACGACCAGCGCCACGACGCCGAAGGCGAGCTGCAGGGGCCCCTCGGCGCCGACCACATGGGCCTCATTTACGTCAACCCCGAGGGGCCCAACGGCAACCCTGACCCCAACCTCGCGGCCAAGTACATCCGCAACACCTTTAAGCGCATGGCCATGAACGACGAGGAGACCGTCGCGCTGATCGCCGGCGGCCACACCTTCGGCAAGGCCCACGGCGCGGCCCCCGAGTCCCACGTCGGCGCCGACCCCGAGGGCGCGGCCGTCCACGCGCAGGGCTTCGGCTGGAGCAACAGCTACGGCAGCGGCAAGGCCGGCGACACCATCACCAGCGGCCTCGAGGGCGCTTGGACTGAGAACCCCACCAAGTGGGACAACAACTTCATGGAGAACCTCCACAGCTACGATTGGGAGCTCACCAAGAGCCCCGCGGGCAAGTCGCAGTACCAGCCGGTCAACGCCTCGTCCGTGGCCGTCGTGCCCGACGCCCACGACCCCGCGAAGAAGCACGCCCCCATGATGCTGACTACCGACCTGTCCCTCCGCATGGACCCAACGTACGCGACGATCTCCAAGCGGTTTCTGGACAACCCGGCGGACCTGGAGGACGCATTCGCCAAGGCGTGGTTCAAGCTGCTGCACCGCGACATGGGCCCCCGCAGCCGCTACCTCGGCCCGCTGGTTCCCGCCGAGCCGCAGCTCTGGCAGGACCCTCTGCCGGACGTCGACCACGAGCTGGTCAACGACGCGGACGTCGCCGCCCTGAAGGCCCAGGTGCTCGCCTCCGGCCTGACCGTCTCGCAGCTCGTCGCCACGGCGTGGGCGTCCGCGGCATCCTACCGCGGCACCGACAAGCGCGGCGGCGCCAACGGCGCGCGCGTCCGCCTGTCCCCGCAGAAGGACTGGGAGGCCAACGACCCGCCCGCCCTCGCAAGCACCCTCTCGACCCTTGAGGGCATCCAGGCCGAGTTCAACGCGCAGCAGAGCGGCGGCAAGCGGGTCTCCCTCGCCGACCTGATCGTCCTCGCCGGCTGCGCGGGCGTCGAGAAGGCCGCGAGCGACGCCGGCCACAGCGTGACGGTGCCCTTCTCCCCCGGCCGCACCGACGCCACCCAGGAGTGGACGGACGAGGAGTCCTTCGAGGTCCTGGAGCCCGCCGCTGACGGGTTCCGCAACTTCGCCAAGGGCGGCAACGGCGCGTCCGCCGCCGAGGCCCTCGTCGAGAAGGCGTACATGCTGAACCTGACCGCGCCCGAGATGACGGCGCTGGTCGGCGGCATGCGCGCCCTGAACGCCAACACCGGCGGCTCCTCCAGGGGCGTCTTCACCAGCAGGCCGGGGACGCTCAGCAACGACTTCTTCGTCAACCTGCTGGACATGAGCACCCAGTGGTCGCCGGCGGCCGACGGCTCCTTTGAGGGCCGCGACGCCAGCGGCAACGTCAAGTGGACGGCCACCGAGGTCGACCTCGTGTTCGGCTCCAACTCCGAGCTCCGCGCCCTCGCCGAGGTCTACGGCTGCAGCGACGGCGCGGCCCAATTCGTCGGCGATTTCGTGGCGGCGTGGAACAAGGTGATGAACAACGACCGCTACGACCTGGCGTAGCTCGCCAACTCCCTGACATACCGGCGCAAGCCGCTATACAGCCCCTCGTTCGTGCTGAGGGAAATCGAAGTGCGAACGGGGGGCTGTAGGCTGCCGCTCCTCCTTTTCGCGAGTCAGGTACGCCGACGCGCCTTCCTTGACCCGCCTAGCTACCACGCCCTACACTATGAAGGTTCCCGTGGTGAGCGTGGCCAAGCGGTAAGGCGCCTGACTGTGGCTCAGGAGATCGAGGGTTCGAATCCCTTCGCTCACCCCACACCTTCGCAACCGATTACGCCGCGAGGGCGCCGTGCGCAGCTCGCGGCGTCGAGTTTCGTGACGGTTTGCCATACGCGGCGGTTGATGGTAGGCTACGCCGCTGTCGCATCCGAACCCTGCACAGATACAACAGTTAATGAAGCCATGTCCTGCGGCAATGCGCCAACGGAACAAAGACACTGGAGGACCCGAGGAATGCACCTGGTTATCGACGGCTACACCGGCAACCACTCCCTGCTGCAGGACCAGGAGCGCGTCCGACAGTTCTTGGACTCCTTCCCGGACCGCATCGGCATGACCAAGATCATCACCCCCCACGTCCTGACCTACAACGGCCCCGTGCCCGAGGACTGGGGCGTCTCCGGCTTCGTCATCATCGCCGAGAGCCACATCAGCGTGCACACCTTCCCGGACCGCAGCTTCGTCCAGGTGGACGTCTTCTCCTGCAAGGACTTCGACACCGACCTTGCGCTTGAGGACGTGAAGGCCAGCTTCGACCTGCACGAGGCGAATACCTGGGTGCTGGAGCGCGGGCTCGACCACTACAGCCCCGCCCAGGCGCGCCGCGCCCTCGACGCCGACCGGGCGCGGCTGAGCGCGCCGGCCTAGGCGATGTCCACGGGCCCGTCCCACGACGCCGAGCTCCCCTGGTGCTTCCTTGCGCTCCCGCCGGAGCAGTCCGCCTACGACTCCTCGCGCTTCCTCGTCCTCCCCGTCCCCTACGACGGCACCGTCTCCTACCGCACCGGCGCCCGCGAGGGGCCGAGCGCCATCATCGACGCCTCCCGGCAGATGGAGGACTACGACATCGAGCTTGAGCGCGAGACCTGCGCCCTCGGCATCCACACGCTGCCGGAGGTGGAGCCGCATCCCGGCGGGCCGGAAGCGACGGTGGATCGCGTTCAGGCTGCCGTCTCGGCTGCTTATCGCCCGGACACGGTGTTCGTGACCCTCGGCGGCGAGCACTCGATCACCGTTGGCGCCGTTCGCGCCCTGCGGGAGCGCCACCCTGACCTCTCCGTGCTCATGCTCGACGCCCACGCCGACTTCCGCCACAGCTATCAGGGCTCGGAGTACAGCCACGCCACCGTCGGCCGCCGAATCGCGGAGGTCTGCCCTCTCGCCATCGCCGGTGTGCGAAGTCTCAGCCTCGATGAGCGCGAGGCGTTGGAGGAGCTCGGGCAGCCGATGTACCCCTGGCCCCAGGGCCGCTCCATCGCTGACCTCGCGGACGCCCTCCTCTCTCACCTGAGCGAGACCGTCTACGTCACCGTCGACATGGACGTGCTGGACCCGTCGATCATGTCGGCGGTCGGCACGCCGGAGCCGGGCGGCATGCTGTGGGCGGAAACCCTCGAGCTGCTGCGAGCCGTCGCCGGCCGTCGCCGCATCGTCGGTTTCGACCTGATGGAGCTGGCGCCGCCTGAGGGGCCGGTGAGTTGCGCCTACACGGCGGCCAAACTCGCCTACAAGCTCATGGGGTATGCTACGCTAAACTAGACGGCGCCTGTTCGGCGCGACGGTCTGGGGGCAGCGAATGAGCGCCACCTTCTCGCTCGGCAGAATCCTCGGCATTCCTGTGGGCGTGAGCTACACCTGGTTTGGCGTCCTCGGGCTGGTCAGCTACGTCGTATTCGGACAGCTCTCCTCGCAGCTTCCTGGGTGGGACCTGCCTCCCCGGGTCGCCATGGCCGCCGCGACCGGCCTCCTTTTCTTTGTCTCTGTCCTCGCGCACGAGCTCGCCCACAGCCTCATGGCGACCCGGCACAGCATCCCCGTCCGAGGGATCACGCTGTTCCTGCTGGGCGGCGTCTCGCACATTGCGAGGGATGCCCGGCGCCCGTGGGCCGATTTCATCGTGGCCTTCGTCGGCCCGGTGATGAGCCTCGTGCTCGGCGGGCTCCTCATGGCCTTTGCCTTCTACGTGGCGCCCGCCTTCCTCGAGGGACGCCTGCGCGACGGCGTCATGGTGGTCGCCTTCCTCCTCGGCTGGACGAATTTGCTGCTGGGCGTGTTCAACCTGCTGCCCGGCTACCCGCTCGACGGCGGGCGCGTCCTGCGGGCCGGGATCTGGGGGCTGACGGGCAACTACTGGCTCGCGACCGGCATCGCGGTTCTGGTGGGCCAAGTGTTCGCGGTGGCGCTGACGCTGTTCAGCATTTTCGTCTTCGTGCGAACGGAGAATTTCCTCAACCTCTGGCCAATCCTGATCGCCGGCTTCGTGTTCTTCACCGCGGCGAGCGCCGGGAGCGCCGCCCGCGACCGGCGGCGGCTTTCGCGCGTCACCGTTGGCGAGGTGGTCTCTGCGGACATGGTCCCCGCCGACGCCACCATCGCCGACGCCGTCCTCGTCGGCGTCGAGCGCGCGCCGGCGGGCCTTCTGCACTTGCGGCCGCTCCGGGGAGTTCCACGCCGCGTGTCAGCCATCGCCGGCCCGATGCAGGCGATGGCCCCGCTGTCGTCGTACCCGGCCGTCGACGCCAACGAGCCTGCCCTCGAAGCGTTGGACGTGCTGGAGAATGACGACGGGCCTCCATGCCTCGTCGTCGTGGCCGGCGAGCACATCGTCGGCATCGTCACGCGCGGCGACCTCTACGGCCACCTGCGGTCACGGCGCGCCCTTGACATCGTATCTTGAGCTTGTAAGAATCTTTCCATCCACACTCCCTTACAAAACGATAAGTCGAGTCAACATGATACATAGTATCAATTACGTTCGAGTTCCGTCCGGCGCTGAGGACGCGAAACTGTGGTTCATACAGGAACAGCCGACGGTCCTGACGTCGCCGGGGCAGCTCGAACGAGGGGAGGAATGGAATGGCCGGTAGACTGTCTTGGGCTATTCTCTTGGCCCCCTTGGGGATTGCCATAGTCGTTGGTCTGTTCTTGCTGACTGTCCGGTCCGGCGGAGCTGCCCAACCTGAAGTGGGCCTCACGGCTGCGGCCGAGCTGGTATCGCCGTCCGGCGATTCCATAGGGACCGTTGAATTCCGGCAGGCGGCAACCGGCGTCTTGGTCATGGCCGACTTGGACGGTCTGGCGCCGGGCGGACATGCCTTCATCATTCACGAGTTCGGTTCATGTTCCCCCGGCTTCGATGCCGCCGGCGATCACTTCAACCCCGATGAATCGGATCATGGCTTCGTTCATTCGAATTGGGAGAGTGACGGATCATCCGGGGCTCACGGCGGGGACCTGCCGAATATCTATGCCGCCGCCGATGGCTCCGCCCGTGCCGACTTCTTTACCCAGGGCATCATTCTGAATAGCGGCCCGCGCCACTCTGTCTTTGACGACGACGGCTCCGCCATAATCGTGCACGAGAGACCCGACGCCTATGGCGAAGTTGAGTCCGACACCGGCGCCCGCATAGCCTGCGGGGTCATTAGGCGCACGTAGGCATTGCGCCGGTCTCTGACACGAGCCCCCGTATCCGAGCCGTTCTCACGCGCATGCCCTCTTCGGTGTCCTGCTGACTGGCGAAGCCCGGCAACGTAGCTTGAGGCCCCGTTCGAAGCGGGACTGAACGTGCTGTTTCTCCAAACGCGAGGTGTTCTCCCCAACACCCAGCGGCTGCCGCGTGTCCTTGGCCTGTAGCCCCAGCTACGCCCGTGCTACAATTGCTGGATAGTGGACTATCGACGCACCCCAAAGGTGCGCCGGCCAGCGGGAGCGAAGGACTTGGAAGCCGCCGGACGCGAAATCTACCTGGACCACGCCGCGACGACGCCGCTGCGGGCGGAAGCGCTGCAGGCGATGCTGCCGTACTTGCAGGGCGCCTTCGGCAACCCGTCCAGCATCCACGCCGTCGGGCAGCGGGCCCGCGTGGCCCTCGAGGACGCGCGCGACGTCGTCGCGAGGGTGCTCGACTGCCGCGCCAACGAGGTCGTCTTCACCAGCGGCGGCACCGAGTCCGACAACGCCGCCATCAAGGGCGGCGCCCTCGCCCTGCGCCCGACGGGCAACCACGTCGTCACCACGGTAATCGAGCACCACGCGGTGCTGCACACCTGCCACCAGCTCGAGAGCATGGGCTTCGACGTCACCTGCGTCCCCGTCAACAGCGACGGTCTCGTCGACCCGCGCGACGTGCTGGACGCCGTGACGGCCGAGACCGTGCTCGTCAGCGTCATGTACGCCAACAACGAGATCGGCACCGTGCAGCCGGTCGCGGAGATCACGCGGCTGGTGAAGGAGCGGGCGAAGGAACAGGGGCGCACCATTCTCGTCCACACAGACGCCGTGCAGGCCGCCGGCTACCTGGACCTCTCGGTCAAGCGGCTGGGCGTCGACATGCTGAGCCTGTCGGCGCACAAGTTCCACGGGCCCAAGGGCGCGGGCGTCCTGTTCGTTCGAAGGGGCACGCCCTTCTCGCCGCTGCTCATGGGCGGCGGCCAGGAGCGCGAGCGCCGCTCCGGCACGGAGAACGTGCCGGCCATCGTCGGCATGGCCGAGGCCCTGCGCCTCGCCGAGCTCGAGCGCGAGGAGGCGAGCCGGCACAGCGCCGCCTTGCGCGACAGGATCGCGGCCGGCATCCTGGAGCGCGTGCCCGGCTCGATCCTCAACGGACACGCGACACGGCGGCTGCCCAACAATGTCAACGTCTGTTTCCCGGGGCTGGAGGCGGAGCCGGTGCTGCTGGGCTTGGACCTCAAGGGCATCTACGCCTCGAGCGGCAGTGCCTGCTCGACGGCCTCCTTGGAGCCGTCGCACGTCCTGACCGCCATCGGGCGCCCCGCCGACGTCGCGCGAGGCAGCCTTCGCGTGACCGTGGGGCCAGCGACGACCGAGGATGATGTAGACTATTTCCTGGAGACGTTGCCGCCCTTGGTGCAGCGCCTCCGTGAAATGCCGTCGTTCACCGCGGGCCGGGCATGACGGCATTGACGGGAACCACCGTCCGACAGACAACGTTAAATCCCTTCAAGAGAACCAAACTCTAATGGACGTGTGCACGTGAGGTTCATCGGACACTTTGTACTGCTGGCGGCGATGGCCGCCCTGCTGACCGCCGCATGCGGCGATGACCAGCCAACGAGCGTCACCCTGGGAGGGCGCGGCATCACGATGAATGTCGCCGACCTGACCGAAGTCGGTGGCGTCATATATCAGGATACGGACGGCGAGTACTACAACGTCGGGCCCGCGCAGGACGGACACCACTTCGTCGCCGCGCGGATGACCATCTGGAACATCCGCTCGGGCATCCTCTCCATCAACATCGGCGAGGAGTCGGGCGTGCTGGAGGGCACGGAGCGTGAGCAGGCCCTCCCCGTCGACCCGTACGAGCGCCGTGTGAAGCTGGACGAGCCCCCGGTTGCGTTGAGTCCGCACCTGCCGTTCCTCTGGGGGCCATCGGACCTCCCCCAGGACTTCAACATCACCGGGTGGATGGTCTTTGAGGTGCCGGACGGGGCGGAAATCTTCCGTCTGAAGTGGGAGCAGGTGGACACGCTGCGCTTCCCGATTTCCGTTTCGTAATGAGACGCGGCGCCTGAGTGGTGGATAGCTTTGGGTTGTATCTGTATACTAAAGAGTTGTGCGCGAACGGTGAACGCGGGTTCGCAACATTGAGACACAGGGGCGGGCATGCCGGACACCATGATTGAGGTCAATGACCTCACGAAGTACTACGGCGAACACCTTGCCGTGGACAACATTTCCTTCCACGTCGAGAAGGGCGAGGTCGTCGGCTTCCTGGGGCCCAACGGCTCCGGTAAGACGACCACGATGCGCATCCTCACCGGCTACCTGCCGCCCTCGACGGGCTCGGCGAGCATCGCCGGCTACGACACCATGACCGGCTCCCTCGATGCGCGCCGTCACATCGGCTACCTGCCGGAGACCGTCCCCCTCTACACGGACATGACCGTAGAGGACTACCTGCAGTTCCTCGGCACCATCCGCGGCATGCGCGGCCCCTACCTCCAGAAGCGCATCGACGTCGCCATCGAGCGGGTGAAGCTGGGCGACTACCGCAAGTCCCTCATCCACAAGCTCTCGAAGGGGTACCGGCAGCGCACGGGGCTCGCCCAGGCCATCCTGCACGAGCCCGAGGTGCTCATCCTCGACGAGCCCACCGTCGGCATCGACCCGATTCAGGTGGTGGAGACGCGGGAGCTCATCAAGGAGCTCGGCCGGGAGCAGACCCTGCTGCTCAGCACGCACATCCTGCCGGAGGTCAGCGCCGTCTGCGAGCGCGTGCTGATCATCAACGAGGGCATCCTGGTCGCCGAGGACACGCCGGACAACCTCGCCGTCCGCCTCCGCGGCACCGAGCAGGTGCAGGCCGAGATCCGCGGCCCCAGCGCCGACGTGATTCGCGAGCTCCGCGCCCTCGAGGGCGTGACCAGCGCCCGCTACATCGACACGGCCACGGGCCCGCGCTACACCATCGAGTCGCCCTCCGGCAACGACCTGCGTGAAAAGATAGCGGAAATGGTGGTTATGCACGGCTGGGGGCTGCTGCAGCTCAGTGTCGTGCCCATGAGCCTTGAGGAGATATTCCTGGAACTGACTACCGCCGACGATGAGGAGGCCTCAGCCCGTTGAACCGACCAACTGTATCGATGCCCAGGGTTACCCCGGGCGGCGTCAAAACATATTTGGCATCCACGTGGCGAAACACGTTCGCCATTTTCTGGAAGGAGTCCAAGACCTACTTCACCTCGCCGATGGCCTACATCATCGGCGGTGTGTTCCTTGCCATCACCGGCTACCTCTTCGTCACCAGCATCAGCGTCCCCTTCCCGGAGGCGAGCATCCGCGGGTGGCTGGAGCCCAGCACCACGGTCTTCATCCTGTGGGCGCCCGCCATCACTATGCGCCTCCTCGCCGAGGAGCAGAAGCTCGGCACCCTCGAGCTCCTGATGACCTCGCCCATCCGCGACTACGAGATCGTGCTGGGCAAGTTCGCCGCCGTCCTCGCCATACTGTTCGCGACGCTGGTCCTCACCCTCTTCTACTCGATCATGCTCTTCCTGTACGGCGACCCGGACTTTGGCCCGCTCCTCACCGGCTACCTGGGCATCTTCCTCTTTGGCGGCGCGAGCCTGTCCATCGGCATGCTTGCGTCGTCCCTGACCAGCAACCAGGTCGTCGCCGCCATCGTGAGCTTCGGCGTGCTGCTGCTCATGCTGCTCACCCAGCAGGCCGCCGACATCACCTCCGGCCTCGCCGCGCAGGTGCTGGAGGGCGTCTCCCTGAGCGGCCACTTTGAGGACTTCTCCCGTGGCATCCTGGACACCAACAACGTGGTGTACTACTTCAGCGTGATGGCCTTCTTCCTCTTCCTGACCATCCGCAACGTTGAATCAAGGCGGTGGAGATAACATGGCAGAGCAGGATCTCCAGCGCATGAGTTTCTGGGAGCGGACCAAGGGTATCCTGTCGGCGGCGGCGTTGCTGCTCGCCATCATCGGCGGCGTGGCGCTGCTCGGCGGCTTTGCCCTCTGGCTCTGGACGGAAGACCTCCACAACACCGGCCTGTACCTGATGATCGCCGGCGCGGTCATCCTCGTCGTGGCCGCGCTGTTCTCGACGGTGAACATTCGCGAGGCGCTCTCCGGTCAGCGTGGCAGGTTCGCCATCAACGCCATCCTCATGATCGTGGCCTTCACCGGCATCATCGTGTTTGCCAACTTCATCAGCTACAACAACGTGGCGAGGGCCGACCTGACCGCTTCCAAGCAGTTCTCCCTGTCCCTCCAGACCGTGCAGGTGCTGGACGACCTCATCGAGGACGTGCATGCAACCGCCTTCTTCGTCCCCGGCATCGCCGCCCACGAGACGAACCGGCAGCTCGCCGACGACCTGCTGTTCGAGTTCGAGCGGCGCTCCAGCCAGCGCTTCAGCTACGAGTTCGTCGACCCCGAGGCCGACCCCTCGCGCGCCGAGCTGTACGGGCTCTCCGAGTTCCCCTCCATCGTGTTCCAGTCGAGGAACACCGGGAACGCCGTCGTGCTCACGGTTCCGCCCCTCTCCGAGCAAGACCTGACGAGCATGATGCTCATCGTCACGGGCACCCAGCAGAAGAAGGTCTACTTTGTCACGGGGCACGGGGAGAAGGACTCCATCAACCCGGACCCACAGAACAGGCAGGGCTTTGCCCGGGCGGCCCAGGGCGTGCTGTCCGACAGCTACGCGGTGGACACGCTGAACCTGGCGCAGGTCGGCGCCGTCCCGCCGGACGCTGCGGTCCTGGTGTTCCCTGGCCCGTCCCGGAACATGTCCCTCCAGGAGGACGCCGCCTACGACGCATGGCTGAGGGCCGGCGGCCGGGCCGTCTTCCTCGTCGACCCGCCCGTGCCCAACAGCTTCCGCGCCCTGCTGGAGCCGTGGGGCATCGGCCTCGGTGACCAGACGATCGTGGACGCCAACAGCTCGCTCTTCGGTGACGAGCGCAGCCCGCTGATCCAGAGCGGCCAGTACAACCGCGCGACCACCATTACGAACGACCTGGACACCGCCCTATTCACGCACGCCACGCCCATCGAGATCACCGTCGAGCCGGAGAAGCTGCCGCCCTGGGTGGAGTACGTCCCGCTGGCCACCACGTCCTTCCTGAGTTGGTCGACGGCCGACCCCGAGCGCAATGAGTTCAACCCGGAGGCCGGCGACCTCATCGGCCCCCACGCCCTCGGCGTCGTCGTCCACGCCTGCGGCGTAGTCGGCGAGGAGATCGACACGGTGATCAGCATCAACGGCCGCTCGCGTGAGTGCATCTCGGAGGAGGGCACGCGCAAGCCGACGACCATCGCCATCTTTGCCGACTCGGACTTCGCCGCCAACCGCTACGCCGGCTACTCCACCAACCTCGACTTCTTCCTGAACACGATCAACTACGTGGCGGAGGACTACAACCTGATCTCCATCCGGCCCAAGGCCTTCGCCTTCCGCGAGCTGGTGGTGACCAGGCAGGAGTTCGATTTCATCCGCTTCTCAAGCTGGTTCCTGCTCCCCGCGGCGGTGGGCCTCGCCAGCATAGCCGTGTGGTGGCGCCGCCGGTGATTCGGGAGACCATGACGACATGACGGAGCTCCGCCGAGGATGAACACTACCGTAACGGCCGCACTCATCGCTGTCCTGGTGATTTTCGCCGGGCTCTGGTTCTTCGTCTTCAGCGGCAGGGAAGAGGCGAGAGAGCCGTCCGACGACTTCTGGTTCTACAAGGTCGAGGAAAACGACATCCAGCTCATCTCCGTCAAGACCGAGGACACGCAGGAGGCCTTTGCTTACCGCGAAGGCCAGGGCTGGTTTTTCGACGGCGAGAAGCAGCCGCCCGTCGACCTGGCCCGCTGGGGCGGTGTGACGCTGGTGCTCAGCGGCCCCCGCGTGCGCCGCGTGCTGGCCGAGGAGATCGAGAACTACAAGACCTACGGCCTCGACCCGCCGACGACCGTGCTGGACCTCGGCCTCAGCGGCGGCCGCTCGATGCAGCTGTACCTGGGCAAGCTGACGCCCGACGGCTCCGGCTATTACGCCTACCAGCGTGATGATGACAACCTCTACGTCATTGAGTCGATCTGGGGCCAGGTGCTCCGCCGTCTGGCATTCGAGCCCCCCTATCCCCAGTGGTTCTACAAGCTGGACCCCAGCCGTATCCTCTACCTCGGCGTGACCAAGGGCGAGGTGACGTCCGACTTCGTGACCGAGCCGGAGGGCTGGCGGTGGGCCAACCCCGAGCGTGACCCCATTGACGAGGATCGCTGGAACGAGATCCTGCCCTTGCTGGGCGGCCCGGAGTTCATCGGCATCGACGCCGACCACATCGACGACCTCGCCAAGTACGGCCTCCTCGAACCGCGCGCGGTCGTCATCGTCGAGTACCTGCCCCCCGAGGGCATCGAGCAGGGCAACTGGGAGAGCGTCCTGGAGATAGGCGACCCCACGCCCGAAGGCGACCGCTACTACGCCCGTGCCGAGGGCCAGCCCTTCCTCCTCCTCGTCGACGCCCCCTGGTTCGAGACCCTTGAGCGCCTCGTAGACGACCCACCCCACGTAGAAGAGGCAGAGGCGGAGGCAACGCCGGCCCCATAACTCCCGCCCCACTCCCACGCCCCACTCCCGTCGTTCCCGCGCAGGCGGGAACCCACGCGCCCCCCGTAGGGGCGGCCCTTGTGGCCGCCCGCCGGCCTGCACACCGGCATCCCTCCACCCCTGACACCACCCCCGCGCGCACTCTCCCGCCCCGGCGCTACCCTCCTCGAACACCACTCACAAGGAGGACCGCCATGGAGGAACCCCAAACCGACATCCTCAAGGAAATGACCGACATGATCCGCGCCGCCCACAACTACCAGGACTACCGCAAAGCCAAGGCCCTCGATGCCCTCGATGACGACCTCGATGACGTCGAGCCCGAGCCGGAACCTGCGGAGGAACCCGAGCGTAGGAAGCGCGGCGGGCAGCCCGGCAACCAGAACGCCCGCACGCACGGCTTCTATTCCCGCCTCTTACCCCCGGATGATCTCGAGTTTCTTGACGACTCCCGCGACCTGACGGACTGCGCCGAGGACATCGCCGCCTTTCGCGTCGTCATCAGTCACCTCATCCGCCGCCCCAATCGCAACTACCAGCTCATCAACGAGTCGTTCCGGGAGCTCACCCGCATGTTGGCGGTCCAGCGCCGCTATCGGTCTTAATGGCCCGTGCCGCAGGCCCGAGCCGTTCTCGAAGCCGGATCCGTATCAGGGGGAGTTTTTCCAGCGACGGACATGCAATCGATTCGATTTTTTTTCGCGCCGAAACGAATCCCTGGCGGCTATTTGGCGAGACCGGAAATCGTAGGGAAAGGAAACGAATCACGCAATGGCAAAAGACGAACAAAACGAAGCCGTTGTCCCTATTTCCTTCAAGGAGGCAAGGCCAGCCCCGCACTCGATATAGGGTAGAGTTGGGGCGGCGGCATCCTCATCCACTCCCTTCCCCCTCGCCGCCCTGCTCCCCTATACTCAGCGCATTCGTCGCCGGCGCATCGTTGCCGGCGCTCTGGGGGGATTCCCGAATGCGCGCTGAGATACTCGCCTTTGGCACGGAGCTCCTCATGGGGGAGACCGTCGACACCAACTCCGCCCACATCGCCGCGGGGCTCCCCGCCCTCGGCGTAGACCTCCACACCGTCACCATCATGGGCGACGAGATGGCCGACATGGTGGACATGCTCCACAAGTGCCTGTCCCGCTCCGACGTGATCATCTGCACCGGCGGCCTCGGCCCCACCAAGGACGACCTCACGCGAGAGGCCATCGCGGAGTGCTTCGGCGAGACCATCACGCTGGACCCGGACCTCATCGCCGCCATGGAGCGGAACTTTCGCAACCGCGGGCAGGAGATGCCGGAGACCAACAAGAAGCAGGCCGGCGTCATCCCTTCTGTCACCGTGCTCCCCAACCCGCGCGGCACCGCGCCCGGCTGGTGGGCAGAGAAGGACGGGAAGATCATCATCGCCATGCCGGGCGTGCCGGGAGAAATGGTGCTGATGTGGGCGCAGCAGGCGGCCCCGAGGCTCAAGGAGCGCGCGCAGGGCACCGTCATTATGTCCCGCACCTTCAAGACCATCGGCCTCGGCGAGGCCGCCGTCGGCGAGTACGTCAGCGAGCTCTTCGGCCGGGAGAACCCCTACCTCGGCATCTATGCGCGGCAGGACGGCATCCACCTCCGCATCATCGCCCGCGCCGCGTCGCAGGAGGAGGCGCTCGACCTCATCGCGCCCATGGAGGCCGAGATCCGCGAGGCCCTGGACTTCGCCATCTGGGGCGTCGACGACGAGACGCCTGAGGAGCGCGTCGGCGCGCTGCTGACCGAGCGCGGCCTGACCCTCGCCGCGATGGAGTCGTGCACCGGCGGCCTCCTCGCCAGCACCGTCACCGACGTCCCCGGCGCGTCGCGCTACTTCCGCGGCAGCCTCGTCACCTACGCGACGGAGGTCAAGTCCATCGCCGGCGTCGCGCCAACGCTCATCGAGGAGCACGGCGTCGTCAGCGCCGAGGTGGCCTGCGCAATGGCCGAGGCGGTGCGCGACGCCCTCGAAGCCGACGTCGGCATCGGCATCACGGGCGTCGCCGGCCCCGGCCCCCAGGACGGCATCCCCGCCGGCACGGTCTTCGCGGGCGTCGCGATGAACGGCGCCGTCGAGAGCACGGTGATGCGCTTCCCGCCGGACCGCCCCCTCGTAAAGCGCCGCGCCGTAGTCATGGCCCTCCTGCAGGTCTACCGCATGCTCCTGAAGCGAACGGGCTAGAGTTCGTCCGTTGCCGCCACCCCCGTCCCGCCCTATACTCGAAAGTGCTCGGCAACGATATCCCCTACCCCTAGCCGCTCGAAGTTGAAGGAGCGCACCGTGTCCCACACACCACATGACGAACTCAGCCGTACCCGCCTCGCGGAGGCCAAGTCCGCCCTTGCAGCCGGCGAGTTGCAGGCCGCTGCGGACAAGGGGTGGGAAGCCGCGTCGCACAAAGTGCATGCCATCGCCCATGCCTGGGGCTGGACGCCGGCGGACGCTGCGGAGCCGTGGGCGACGTACAACTTGGTAAGCAGGCTGACGCGCGAGTCCTCGGAGCGAGACTTGCACAAGTTGTTCGCTGCCGCCGGGCACCTGCGCACCGCCCCGTTTGATGGCATGTACGCGGACATGGACGTTGAGCACAGCCTGAAAAGGGTAAACGAGTTCATGGCCACGCTGGACCGGATGTTGGCGGTGGGGGGGCCGGTGCTCCCGCACTCTGTCCGGGAAGAACCTGATCAGCCGTATTCTGGGCAAGCATGAGCTATGACCCAGGCCGAATACCGGTTGCAAAGCCGCGTTTTCCTTGACCAGGCTTTTGAGGAGCTTTCCCGCAATGACCTTCGACAAGCGTCGGAAAAGGGATGGGGGGCGGCGTCACAGATATTGAAGGCAGTGGCAGACGCCAGGGGATGGAGCCACAGTCGTCACAACCAGCTTTATGATTCGATTCGGCGGCTGGTGTCGGAAGAGGGTGTTGCCGAATACTTGGAACTCTTTCAGGTGGCAGGGGAGTTGCATACAAACTTTTATGAGGGGCAGCTTGCATCGTGGGATATAGCTTCCCATTTGCAGGACATTTCACGCTTCGTGGAGAAGTTGGAAGAACTGCTGGCGCGGGGTTAAGCTGTAAACGGCAACAAAGGCATTTGGAGAGGACCCATGAAGGTAGGCATTCTGAACGTTACCGGCTACGCGGGCAGTGAGCTCGCGCGCATTCTCGCGCACCACCCGGAGGCCGAGATGGTCTCCGTCACCGGCCGCAGCGCTGCGGGCCAGCGGCTCGCCGAGGTGTTCCCCCACCTCGCGGCCACGGACCTCCCCATCACCGAGGAGATCGAGGAGAGCGTCGACATCGTCTTCTCCGCCCTGCCCCACAAGGCCAGCGCGGAGGCGTGCGGCCCCTTCTACAAGCAGGGCGTCAAGGTCGTCGACATCAGCGCCGACTTCCGCCTGAAGAACCTGCCGGAGTACGAGTCCTGGTACAGCGTGCAGCACCCGTTCCCCGAGCTCCTCGAAGACGCCGTCTACGGCTTGACCGAGCTCCACCGTGACGAGGTCGCCGCGGCGGGCCTCGTCGCGAACCCGGGCTGCTACCCCACCGGCGCCGTCCTCGCCCTCGCCCCCGCCGTCAAGGCCGGCATCATCGAGCCCAACGTCGTCGTCGACGGCAAGTCCGGCGTCTCCGGCGCGGGCCGCGGGCTCGCCCTGAGCACCCACTACTCCGAGGTCAACGAGAGTGTTCGCGCCTACTCCATCGACGGCCACCGCCACCTGCCGGAGATCACCCAGGAGCTTGGCTTGGACGGAAAGGACCCCCGCGTCACTTTCCTGCCGCACCTGATCCCCATGACGCGCGGCATTCTCAGCAGCTGCTACGCCGACCTCAACCCCGGCGCGCTGCCCGACGGCGGCGCCGCCGCCGCCGCCGCCCTCTTCGAGGTCTACCGCGACTTCTATCGCGGCGAGCCTTTCGTCAAGGTCGTCGACCAGCCGCCGCACACCAAGCACACCCTCGGCAACAACGACTGCCTCGTCTACCCCGCCATAGACCCGCGGACGGACCGGCTCACGGTGGTAAGCGCCATCGACAACCTCGTCAAGGGCGCCGCGGGGCAGGCCGTGCAGAACATGAACCTCATGTTCGGGCTCCCGGAGTCGATGGGCCTCGAGACGCTTGCGCTGTATCCGTAGCGAGTCCGATAATGAGACTAGAGCGCTTGCCGATTGCGCGGCGGCTTTGTGCCCGCCCTTCGGCGCACTGGAATGCCCCCATGGTCTAGCGGCCTAGGACGCCACCCTTTCAAGGTGGAGATCGCGGGTTCGATCCCCGCTGGGGGCACCACTTACCAATGAATCATTGCTCATGGAGTAAGCATCCGAGGGAGTTCTATGGTCACGAACGGGGAAGCTCCAGTCGTCGTCGCCAGGGACGTGCACAAGACCTACGGCTCGGGCGAGTTGCAGGTCCACGTCCTCAAGGGCGTGAGTCTCGACATCGCCCGAGGCGAGATGGTCGCCATCATGGGCCCCAGCGGAGGCGGCAAGACCACCCTCCTCAACTGCCTCTCCGGTCTCGACGACGTTGACTCCGGCACGGTCACCATCGGCGGTTCCGACCTGTCGCAGATGAAGGACTCGGAGAAGACCCGCTTTCGAGCAACCAAGATGGGCTACATCTTCCAGGCCTTCAACCTGTTGCCCGTCCTCACCGCCCTGGAGAACGTGGAGATGCCGCTGCTCATCTCCGGCTTTCCGCCGAAGGAGTCGCGGGAGAAGGCCCGCACCGCCCTCGACCTCGTGGGCCTCTCCGACCGTGCGGACCACTACCCCGCCCAGATGTCCGGCGGGCAGCAGCAGCGCGTCACCATCGCCCGCGCCCTCGTGAACCAGCCCGAGATCGTCTGGGCGGACGAGCCGACGGGCAACCTCGACAGCGAGACCGCCGCGGAGGTGATGGGCCTCCTCACCCGCCTGAACCGCGAGCTCAACAACACCTTCGTCATCATCACCCACTCGGACGCCGTGGCCGAGTTGTCGCACCGGACCGTCCGAATGATCGACGGCCTCATCGTCGACCACGGAACGGGCACGGCGTAGACCCATGGACGAGCTATTTGGGGCGCCCATCGAAAACATCGCGGCGGTGTTGGCCGTCATCTTCGCTTTCGCAATGGCCTTCCTGCTCTTTGTCAGGCTCCGCAACCCCATCCTCGTGCGCATGGCCGTCCGGAACGCCCGCCGCCGTCCGGGCCAGAGCCTCCTCATCCTCACGGGCCTCATGCTTGCGACGGCCATCATCTCCAGCGCCTTCACCGTCGGCGACTCCGTTTCGTACAGCATCAAGCGCGTCGCCACCGAGTCCCTCCGCTCCCTCGACGAGTTCGTAGTCGTCGACGAGGACTCGGAGCTGTGGGAGGGCCGCGAGCTGCCGAAGGGCTTCTCCGCCGACAGCGTCCTCGCGCTGGAGGCGGCCCTTGACGCCGACCCGGACGTCGACGGTGTGCTGCCCGCCCTGACCGAGGACGTCGCCGTCATCAACCCCGACAGCCGGCAGTTCGAGTCCGGCGCGCTGCTGGCGGGACTGCATTCGACTCGCGCGGAGAGCTTTGAGGAGCTCTTTGACGAGGATGGCAACCCCGTCGATCTTGCGGGCCTCACGGACAACACCGCCTACATCACCCGCGACGGCGCGGACGAGCTCGAGGTGGCTGTCGGCGGCACGCTCAACGTGTTCTTCGGGCCGGGAGCCCCCACCCCCATCGCGATTGGCGGCATTGTTGAAGATTCCTATTTCAGCGGGACGGGCACGGACGTCATCCTGATGATGTCCCTCGGCAACGTACAGGCGCTGCTCGACCGGCCCGGCGAGCTCTCCTCGCTGCTGATCTCCAACGCCGGCGACGCCACCGCGGGCGTTGAACTGAGCCAGACCATCGTCGACCGATACGAGTTCCACGAAGAGATTGAGGGCCAGGGCCTGGAGATCATTCCCATCAAGCAGGATGTCCTGGACACGGCCAATGCGGTGGGAAGCCTCTTCGTCTCCTTCTTCACCACATTCGGCCTGTTCTCCATCGGCGTCGGGCTGCTGCTGATCTTCCTCATCTTCTCCATGCTGGCCGCCGAGCGGAAGACCGAAATGGGCATGTCGCGAGCCATCGGCATGCAGCGTCACCACCTGGTGCGGATGTTCACGGTCGAGGGCTCCATCTACGGAGTCGGCTCCGCGTTCATCGGCGCAGCCATCGGCATCGGGCTGGGAATGCTCCTCGTCGAGGGTGTCGCCTCGATATTCGAGCAAGGGGCCCCGGGGGACTTCAGCCTTACGCCGCACGCGCAGCCCGTCAGCTTCCTTGTATCCTTCCTGGTCGGCTCCGTGCTCACGTTCGTCACGGTCTACATGTCCTCGCGCCGAATCAGCCGGCTCAACATCGTGCAGGCCATTCGGGACCTGCCTGAAGCTGCCGTGACCCGGTCCCGCATTCGAGCCATGATTCAGGCCGTTGCCGTTGCGGTCATTGGCCTGTTGCTCCTCATGGCGGGGTGGAACGGCAACCACCTCACGAGCTTCGGCCTCGGGGTCTCCCTGACCATCCTCGGGTCCGGCATGGTGGCGCGTTCCCTTGGAGCATCCCAGCGATGGACCTTCACGGTGGTCGGCATTCTCCTGGTGGCCTACTGGCTCATCCCCCACGGCACGATGAACGCGATCAGGGGCGGCGAGTGGAATGAGGACTTTAGTTCCTTCTTCGCCTCCGGCGTCATGCTCGTTACCGGGGCGGTGCTGGTGACCATCAACAACTCGCCCCTCGTGCTGGGACTGATGACCAACACCCTTGGGCGGATCAGGCGCTTCTCGCCGGTGGTCAAGTCCGCGGTGTCCTACCCCCTCCGCTTTGGCTACCGCACGGGCCTGTCGTTGGCCATGTTCGCCATCGTCATCTTCTCCGTCACGCTCATGGCGACGCTCCTCGACGCCTTCGACAACCTCTTCGAGAACCAGGAGCGGCTCGGCGGCGGCTACGAGGTCATCGGCTACGCCCGCAGCGACCTCAACCCCGTCGCCGACGTCCAGGCGGTCGTCGAGGCCAACCCGGACTTGGACATCGTCGAGCGCGTTGACGGCAGGCCCTCGGTGGGCACGTTCCACGCCGTCTTCCAGGCCGACGGCCGGCTGACGTCCGACACAGACGGCGACTACGCGGACACCGTCATCGTCGGCGTCGACGACGCCTTCCTGGCGACTAACAGGTTCACAATCGCCCTGACCACCCCTGAGTACACCGTCGACGGCGAGGCGGACGCCAGGGCCGTCTGGGAGGCGTTGCGGGCCAATCCCGGCCTGGCCGTTGTTAATTCACTCCTTGTGCCAACCAGGAACAACTTTGCGTTCCAGCAGGAGTTCAACCGGTTCACACTGGAAGGCGTGCCTGACTTCTACCTGGAAGATGAGGTCATGGACCCAGTGGCGGTGACGGTCAGGGACCTTGAGGTTGGAGAGTCGGTGGACCTGACCGTGATCGCGGTGCTGGACACCTTTGCCTCCAGCGGACCAATTCCCGTCGGCTTCTACACGTCCGAGCAAACCCTTGGCCGCGAGGCGGACGCGACGCAGTTCTTCTTCAACGTGAGCGACGACGCCGAGAACGGCGCCAACATCATCGAGTCGGCCTTCTTCCAGCACGGCATTGAGACCATAGACGTGATCGAGACAGTCGAGAGCGCGCAGGAATCGAACCGCGCGCTCTTCAACCTGCTCATCGGCTTCATGTCGCTCGGCCTCGTGGTGGGCATCGCCGCGCTCGGCGTCATCAGCGCCCGCGCCGTCGTCGAGCGCCGCCACGAGATCGGCGTGCTCCGCGCGATTGGCTTCTCCCGCGGCATGGTGAACCTGAGCTTCCTCGCGGAATCGTCCTTCATCGCCCTGCTGGGCATCGGGGTGGGCTTGGGGCTCGGTCTTGTCTCCTCCGTCAACCTCATCTTCGAGCTGCGGGAGGATGAGCCGGACCTCCGATTCTCATTGCCGCTGGCCAAGATTCTCCTGATCGCCGCCGGCGCCTACGTCTTCTCCCTGCTGACGACGTTCCTCCCCGCCCGCCAGGCCGCCGACGTCTCCCCCGCGGAAGCCCTCCGCTACGAGTAACCCCGTCGTTCCTGCGCAGGCAGGAACCCCGACAAACGGAGCGACGCCCGACCTCCCGTTCGCACTGGGCATGTCGAAGGGCCGCCCCCGCCTCCCCTCGTTTCACCGGCGGAAGCCGGTGTCCAGGGGCCCCGCCCCCGTCGTTCCTGCGCAGGCAGGAACCCCGACAAACGGAGCGACGTCCGACCTCCCGTTCGCACTGGGCATGTCGAAGGGCCGCCCCCGCCTCCCCTCGTTTCACCGGCGGAAGCCGGTGTCCAGGGGCCCCACCCCCGTCGTTCCTGCGCAGGCAGGAACCCCGACAAACGGAGCGACGCCCGCCCCCCATTCGCCCTGAGGGAAATCGAAGCCTGTCCTGAGCCTGACGAAGGGCCTGTCCTGAGGCTCTCGAAGGGGGTGAACGGCAGCGCGCAGCCGCCTACCCCCGCTCAAGCAGCTCGATGCGGATGTTCCCCGGCGCCTTCACGAAGGCAATCTTGACCCCCGGCCGCAGTTGGAACGGCTCCGTCGAGAACTCGGCGCCCTTGGCCTTCAGCTCCTCAGCCGCCGTGAAGATGTCGTCCACTCGCAGGCCGAAGTGGTCGAGGCCCGTGTAGGGCTCGCTGGGCCCCTCCGGCACGTTGTCCCCGGCCCGCGCGATGAAGATGGTGAGGCCGTTCAGGTCGAGGTCCACCCGCGGCTGCCCATCGGACTGCACGGACTCGAGCACCTCGGCCCCGAACATCGTCTCGAAATAGCGCGCCGTCGCCATCGGGTCCCGGCTGCGCAGGTGCATGTGGTCGTACGTGTACACAGTCATGGCGTCCTCCTCGCGGCGAGGCTAGCACGCCGCCAATGTGCGGGCAAGCGCAATCCGTTCGCCCTGATCCCGTCTTGACCCCGTCCTGAGCCCTGTCGAAGGAGCCTGCCCTCGCCTTCTCTCGTTTCACCGGCGGAAGCCGGTACCCAGGACCACCACCACCGTCATTCCCGCGAAGGCGGGCATCCAGGATGCCCGCCTTAGGGCCACTGTTACCTTCCCTGTTCGCCCTGAGCCTGTCGAAGGGCCGCCCCCGCGCCCTGACCCCCTACCTCCTGCCACGCCGTCCTTGACGCGCCCACGCTCGCTTCCTAGACTGCTAGCAACACGCCTCGAAGGAGGAGCGAATGCTCTCACAGCACGACAACGAGACCCTCACGCGCGTCGGCCCCGGCACGCCGATGGGCGACCTTCTGCGCGAGTACTGGATCCCCGCGCTGCTCTCCACCGAGCTGCCCGGGCCCGACAGCGACCCCGTCCGCCTGCGCCTGCTGGGCGAGGACCTCATCGCCTTCCGTGACACCAACGGCGAGCTCGGCCTCATCGACAACTACTGCCCCCACCGCCGCGCGAGCCTCTTCTTCGGCCGAAACGAGGAGTGCGGCATCCGCTGTGTCTATCACGGCTGGAAGTTCGACGTGAACGGCGATTGCGTCGACATGCCCTCGGAGCCCGCCGAGTCCAACTTCAAGGACAAGGTCAAGATCAAGGCTTACAGGATGGCCGAGCGCAACGGCATGATCTGGGCCTACATGGGCCCGCGCGAGGTCCTGCCGCCGCTGCCGGACATCGAGCCCAACATGATGGAGGAGAGCGTCGACTCCAACTCCGCCGGCCTCCGCGAGTGCAACTGGGTGCAGGCGATGGAGGGCGACATCGACACCGCCCACCTGACCTTCCTGCACCTCGGGAAGGTGGCCGCGGACGACGTCCTGCCCGGCACCTTCGATTACTACAACCAGCGCGAGAAGGCGCCCCACTACAAGATCGTCGAGACGGACTACGGCACCATGTACGGCGCCTACCGCCCGGCGGAGGACGACACCTACTACTGGCGCATCGCCCAGTTCATGATGCCCTTCTACACCATCCCGCCGGAGGGCCGCCTCGGCGAGAAGATCGGCGTGCGCTGCTGGGTGCCCGTCGACGACAACCACACGATGTTCACCAGCATGTCCATCCGCAACACCAACAGCTCCATGGCCCGCAGGGACGTCAACGGCAACCCGCTCGTGGGCCTCGGCGGCGCGCGAGGCAAGCTCCCCGACGGCACCGGCTGGCTGGAGCGCCACCGCTTCGAGGCCAACAAGGCCAACGACTACTACATCGACCGCGATGCCCAGCGCAACAAGAGCTTCACGGGCATCGCCGGCATCCACATGCAGGACCAGGCCATCACTGAGAGTATGGACCCCATCGTCGACCGCACCCGCGAGCGGCTCGGCACCAGCGACGGCATGATCATCAAGACGCGCCAGCGGCTCATCAACGCCGCCCGCTCCCTGCAGGAGGGCGTCCCCGCTCCCGCCGTCGACAACCCCGAGCTCTACCAGGTGCGCTCCGGCGGCGTCATCCTGCCCCGCGACGCCGACTGGCTGGAGGCCACGGAGGAGCTGCGCAAGGCCTTCGTCGTCCACCCCGGCATAGAGAACACGACGTCCTGACTGAAAACGCGTAGCGGTCGAAAGATGCCGCCTTCATTGGCGGCACGTCGGTACGTTTGCTAGAATGGACTTGCGTTGTCCAAGTCTTAACGGAGCCACGCCCGATGACAACCCGGTCCTTCTATCGTAGTCAAAGCCGGACCTACCTCACCCAAGCCGGTGAGGAGCTTGCCAGGGGCGACCTGTGCCAAGCCTCCGAGAAGGGTTGGGGAGCTGTGGCGGAAATGGTCAAGGCCGCTGCGGATGAGCGTGACCTGACGCACGATGCCCACCGGGACTTGTTCCTCGCCGTCAACCAGCTTGCGGCGGAGACCGGCGACATGGACTTGCCCATGCTCTTTCAGACCGCCAGCGGGCTCCACAGGAACTTCTACGAGGGCTGGTTGGAGCGCGACGCCGTTGAGCGGTCGCTGGGTCAGGTGACGGAGTTGGTCAATCGTGTGGAAGGACTGTTGCAATCGCAGTAGCCGCGTCCCCGCTCCCGCCGTCGACAACCCCGCGCCCACCAATTCCCCCGCCAATCGCCGCAGATTTGGGCCTGCTCCCTTTCCCACGCCCGTGATTTGCGCTATATTGAATACGTGAATGCTGGACTCCCATTGAGGAGCCACCGGATATGGAGAGCAGATACTTGACCAGGGACGGCTACGTCATGTCGGCGCAGACCATCTATCTCGACCAGAGCCGAAAGTACCTGGCCGCAGCCGCGGAAGAGTTCGATAGAGGTGAACTGGGAGAGGCCTCCGGCCACGGCTGGGGCGCGGCAGTCACCATCGTGAAGGCGGTCGCCGAAGAGCGCGGCTGGCAACACGAGAGCGTTCGAGACCTGTTCCGCGTGGTCAACCGCCTGGTTGACGAGCTCAAGGCCCCCGAAGCGCGGATGCAATTCCAGTTGGCAAGCAGCCTCCACACCAACTTCTATGAGAGCTGGCTCGAGCGCCCCTACGTCCGTGACTCGCTCGCACACGTGGCCCGTTTCGTAGCCCGGCTGGAGGAGCTGCTGACCTACCGGTAGCGCGCCGCCGGCCGCTCCATTCCCTCTTGGAATGTCGTGATTCCGTGTATTGCCTTGCGCCTGCCTGACGCCTCTCCGTACACTGGAAAGGTCACGGTTAACCTCACCTTTGGAAGTTACCGCATTGAACGATTGGGCTATCTATGCGTCCGGAATCTCTCGCTCTTTTGGCGAGGTCAAGGCCGTCAACGGCGTCGACCTCGACATCGGCAAGGGTGAGATTTACGGCTTTCTCGGCCCCAACGGCGCCGGCAAGACGACGCTCGTGCGCATGCTCATCACGCTGCTGCTGCCGACTGCCGGCCAGGCGTGGGTCGTCGGCCGTGAGCTCGTGTCCGACGCGAAGGAGATTCGCCTGCGCATCGGTGCCGCCCTCCAGGACACCGCCCTCGACCCAAAGCAGACGGGCATCGAGTTCCTTCGCCTGCAGGGCTTCCTGTACGGCCTGACGGGGCGCCAGGTCCGCCGCCGCGTCGACGAGCTGGCCTCGCTGGTGGACATCGGCGATGCCATGTCGCGCTTTATCAGCACTTACTCCGGCGGAATGAAGCGCCGCTTGGACCTCGCCGCTGCGCTCATCCACAACCCCGAGGTCCTCTTCCTCGACGAGCCAACGACCGGCCTCGACCCGATCAGCCGCTCCCGCGTGTGGGAGGAGGTCCGCCGCGTCAACAAGGAGCTGGGCGTCACCATCTTCCTGACGACGCAGTACCTGGAGGAAGCCGACCAGCTCGCCGACCGCGTCGGCATCATCAACCAGGGCGTCCTCGCCGCCGAGGGCACGCCCGCCGAGCTCAAGCGCTCGATGGGCGCCGATGTGATCATCGCGCAGGTGGACGGCGACGCCGAGGAGGCCCGGCTCGCCGTCGGCGCGCTGCCGTCCATCGAGCAGGTGGACGTCTACGGCAATGAGGTCGTCGTGCGTGTCACGAACGGCTCCGCGCAGATCGGCCCCGTCGCGCTGGCCTTGAACCGGAACGGCGTTGAGCTGCGCGAGATACGCATGCACACGCCGACCCTTGACGACGTCTTCCTCAGCGTCACGGGCGAGCGCTTTGAAGAGGTAGGCACGGAGGAGCAAGCAGATGGCGACTAGCGCACCAGCCCCAACCGAGGTCCGTGCCCGGCACGCCGGCTTCCACCGCGACGTTATGTCCGTCGCCGGCCGCGCGCTGCGCTCTGTCCCTCGCGACCCCGAGGCCGTCTACCCGGCGCTGGTCATCCCCATTTTCTTCTTCGCCGTGAACATCGGCGCGCTGCAGGACCTTGCGGAGGAGATACCCGGGCTTGACTTCAAGGCATTCCAGCTTCCCGTTGCCATCATCTTCGCCGTCACCGGCATTTCCCGCGCCATCACCCTCGTGACGGACATCCAGACCGGCTACTTTGACCGGCTCGCGTTGACGCCGGTTAGCCGGTTTTCGCTGTTGCTGGGCCTCATGGTGGCTGACATCGCGCTGGTGGTCGCCCTGACTATCCCGGTGCTCATCCTCGGATACGCCGTCGGCGTGCGCTTTGAAAGCGGCATCCTTGGCATCCTCCTGTTCATGGCTATGGCCGGCGCCTGGGGACTGGCCTTCACGGGGTTCCCGTACGCAATTGCCCTCAAGACGGGCAACCCCGCGGCCGTCAACGTGAGCTTCCTGCTCTTCTTCCCGTTCATATTCCTGACAACCATCTTTGTGCCGTTGGAGGCGATGACCGGCTGGCTGCAGGCCATCGCAACCTACAATCCCGTCACCTACCTTCTCGATGGTCTGCGCTCCCTGGTCACCGAGGGCTGGGTGTGGACCGACATCCTCCTCGGGTTCGGCGCCATTGCGCTGGTCGGCAGTGTGAGCATGACGATGGCGTTCCTGGCGCTCATTGGAAGGGCGCGGCGCGCATAGGCGACCGGCTCCCGCGCTGTGGACGCTCCCGAGACCCGTTGCTATCATGGCCCCGCGGAACCGCGGTTTAGCGGACCTGCGCGCCCGTTCGCCCTGAGCTTGTCGAAGGGCATGTCCTGAGGCTCTCGAAGGGCCGCGCATGGAGGAGGCGCACCATGGCGACGTATTTCCGTGCCATCACCGGCGAACAGGCGGAGCTCATCCGCAACGCGCACCTCTTCTTCGTGGCGAGCGCAGACCCGTCCCTCGGCGAGGGGCCGGAGGGCGTCGGGCCGGTCAACCTGTCGCCCAAGGGCGGCGTGCCGCTGCACGTGCTCGGCCCCAACCGCGTCGCCTACCTCGACTTCGGCGGCAGCGGCAACGAGACCGCACGGCACGCGAACGCCGGCGGGCCGATGACGCTGATGGTCTGCTCCTTCGAGCAGGAGAACGCGGCCGTCGTCCGCCTGTTCGGCAAAGCGACGGTGACGCCCCTCGACGAGTCGCCCCTCGCGCCAATGCTCTTGGAGCACAGCGCCGACGAGTCCATCGGCCTCCGCAAGCGGCAGGTCATCGAGGTCGCCGTCGACAGCACAGTCACCAGCTGCGGCTACGGCGTCCCGATGCTGGAGTACATAGACCAGCGGACACCGGAGCAGCGAGGCACGGCCTACAAGCCGCCTCGCCGCTCCGTCGTTCCTGCGGAGGCAGGTACCCCAACAAACCGGCCCCGTTCACCCTGAGGGAAATCGAAGGGCGAACGCCTCCCGTCGTTCCTGCGCAGGCAGGAACCCCGCCAAACGGAGCGGCGCCCAAGTCCCTTCCTCTCTCTTGGGGGAAGGTTAGAATGGGGGAAACCCGTTCGCCCTGAGCCTGTCGAAAGGCTAGGGAATGGGCGAATGACAATCAAGGCAAGCTAGACCAAACCGGGAGGAACAGTACGCATGAGGGGTCTTCAGGGAAGAGTGGCCGTGGTCACCGGCGCGCATGGCGGCATGGGCGCCGCCGCCGCGCTCAGGCTCGGCGAGGAGGGCGTGAAGGTCGCCGCCCTCGACATCAAGGACTGCGACGACACCGTCGCGGCCATCGCGTCGTCGGGCGGCGAGGCCCAGGCGTGGGTCTGTGACACAACCAACGAGGAGCAGCTCGCCCAGGTGATGGGGGAGGTCGCCGGGCGCTTCGGCGGCATCAACATCCTCGTCAACAACGCGGGCCTGCTGTCGCCGCGCGTCCACTTCATGGACTGGAAGACGGAGGACGTCGAGCGGTTCATGCAGGTGAACTACATGGGCTACGTCCACACCACCCGCGCCGCGTACCCGTACATCAAGGAGAGCGGCAACGGGCGCATCATCAACGTCGCGTCGCGGACCACCTTCGCGGGCGCGCCGGGCCAGTTCCCCTACACCGCCAGCAAGGGCGCCATCCAGGGCCTCACGTGGACGCTGTGCAAGGAGGCCGGCGCCGACGGCATCACCGTGAACGCCGTCATGCCCGGCCAGGTCGCCACGCCCGGCACCATGGCCCACTCCGACGAGGAGACCTTCAACCGCACGATGCAGAACCAGGCGATCAAGCAGCGCGTCTACCCGGAGCACCTCGCCGCCCTCATCGCCTTCATGGCCAGCGACGACGCCGCGATGATCAGCGGCCAGAGCATCATCTGCGACGGCGGCGGCCTGATGCGCTAGCCCACCCCCGTCGTTCCTGCGAAGGCAGGAACCCCGACGGATGCGCCCCTGAAAACACAAAGGAGGACACCATGAAGAAGTCCAAAATCAGCGAGGTCCCCAAGGAGTCCGCGGCATCCCCGCTGTTCACCAGTGAGGACGTCTACCGCCAGCCCCTCGCGCCCGACAGCACCGACTTCAACGCGTCGGTCGTCGGCTTCGGGCACGGCGTGCGCAACAAGTTCCACACCCACACCAGCGACCAGCTCCTCATCGTCACCCATGGCAAAGGCGTCTTCGCGACGGAGTCCGAGCAGGTCGAGCTCGAGCCCGGCGACGTCATCTTCTCGCCCGGCGGCGAGAAGCACTGGCACGGCGCGGACGGCGAGCACGACTTCGCCCACATCACCGTAACCCGCAAAGACAGCGTCACCACCCAACACGAGGAGTAGGGGCGGAGGACAGCGGCAGCTTGGGAGGCATGTGTCGAATTGCTGCCCACTGAAGTCTGATGGTAAACATCCTCTGCTGGAACATGCAGCGCTTGCGGGCAAGCTGGCATTTCCTTTGCGAGCATCACAGCGACGTTGACATCGCCCTCTTGCAGGAGGCCTGCACGCCGCCCGATGATGTGGCCGAAAAGCTCGACGTGGGACCCGGCCCGTGGCCGCGGTCTTGCTCTGAAGCTGTTGTTGGCATCTCCGGCAGGGTCACGGTCGAGCGGGTTTCACTGCCTGACCTTAGGGCGTCGGTCGCCCCCTCCGACATTTGCATCCCATCGGTCGCCACAGTCACGACGGCGGAAGGCGAGAGGCTTGGGGTTGTTTCCGCTGAAGCCTCCCACAGAACGTCTCCCGATCTACCCAAACTGTTGCTGGAAATGCAGCAGCATTGCGGCGTCAACCTGCCCTACATCGTCGGCGGCGACCTGACGACGTGGTGGGACAGCGACACAACAGTCTTTGCCGACATGATGCGCATGGGCTTGCCCCTAATCGGTCCCCACTCGCCGACCTTCTACAGCAAGCCACACCGACAAACGCCGAGTGACGCGGAGTTGCAACTTGACTACGTCTTCGCGTCCCGCAGCATCGCCCACCGCCTCACCGTCCACGCCCTCAACAACCCTGAGGACTGGGGCCCCAGTGACCACTGCCGCGTGCACATTGAGGTCGCGGAGAGATAGGGTAATCCCAGCCACTTGGAGGAGACTGTGACTAAGATCGTTAGTTGGAACATCGCCCAACGAACCGAGCCTTGGGCGCAGTTGCTCGCAATGGACGCAGACGTCGCGCTGCTTCAGGAGGCTACGGCCCCGCCGGAGGGCGTCCGCTATAGCGTCTGGCACAGCGAGGTCCCCTTTCACACTCCCGGCCCTGCAGGCTTCAAACCTGTCAGGTGGCGTGCTGCCGTCGTTCGCCTTTCCGACCGCGTTAAGGTCGATTGGATCGAGGCCAAGCCTCTCGTTGACGCCGAGTGGGGCGAGTTCGCCGTCACCCGCCCCGGTACCCTGGAGGCGGCATGGGTGACGCCGCCGTCGGGTGAGCCGTTTATTGTGTGCTCCATGTATAGCCAGTGGACACGAGCCCTCAAGGGAACTGGTGAGTGGATCATGGCAGACAACTCTGCACATCGGCTCATCTCGGATTTGTCCGGTCTCATGGGTAGGCAGAAGGGACACCGCATCATCGCCGCTGGCGACCTCAACATTTTTCACGGCTTTGGCGACGGAGGGAGCAAGTATTGGGAGGCTCGTTATCGGACGGTCTTCGACCGCATGGATGCTATATACATGTCCTTCGTTGGCCCTCAATATCCTAACGGGCGTCAGGCTGACCCTTGGCCCGTTTCATTGCCCACGGACAGTAAGAACGTGCCCACGTTCGCCTTGCACAGAAAGCTTGAGAACGCCGAGCTACAGCTCGACTACGTCTTCGCCTCACGCGGTTTCCACGAAAGCCTCACCGTCCACGCCCTCAACAGCCCCGAAGACTGGGGCCCCAGTGACCACTGCCGCGTGCTCATTGAGGTCGCGGAAGGATAGAATGGTTGCGGCGGGCTTGTGACCTGCAAGCCGCAACGGAACGCCTCGGCCCGCCCCGGGAATGGGGCACAAGGGGGAAGGACATGACAACCGGAAGCTCCCTCAGCAGGACGGACAGAAACCTCTGGAACGCCATCGTCACGGAGTCCGTCGCCAACGTGAAGTACCAGGCCTTCGCGCAGCAGGCCCTCATCGAGGGCCACCCGGAGATCGCGCAGATCTTCCAGGAGGTCGCGGGCGCCGAGAACATCCACGGCATTAACCACCTGCGCGTCGCCGGCGACGTCAAGTCGACGGCCGACAACCTCCGCAGCGTCATCGCTGGCGAGGCCGAGGAGGCCGCCCGCGTCTACCCCCAGATGATCCAGGCCGCCCTCGACGAGGGACGCCGCGACGCCGCCGACACCTTCCGCATGGCCATGGACCGCGAGCAGCACCACCTCCAGATGTTCGAGAAGAGCCTGAACGACCTGGAGAGCAAGCTCTCCGAGCAGGCCCTCGCCCAACCCACGCCGGCGCAGGTCCAGCAGGCCGAGGCGGTCGCGAGGAACGAGGCCGCCGAGCCCTTCATCGACAGGCAGTCCTGGGCCAGCACGGAAGAGGTCGACACCGAGCGGTGGCGCATCGCCGCCTCCGCCCGCATCCGCGAGGTGGTATTCGGCGCGCAGGACGGGCTCGTCAGCACGCTGGCATTGGTCACCGCCGTCGCCGCTGCAGTCACCGGCGACAACGCGTCCTTCGTGCTGGTTGCCGGGCTTGCGGGCGCCCTCGCCGGCATGATCTCGATGGCCACCGGCGCCTTCCTCGGCTCCCGCGCCGAGCAGGACTTACAGCGGGCGGAGATCGAGAAGGAGGCGCGCGAGCTGGAGGAGCACCCGGCCGAGGAGCTCGCCGAGCTCGTCTCGTTATACCAGCGCGAGGGCCTGAGCCTCCGCGAGGCCCGCGGCCTCGCCGACAAGGTGTCCGAGGACAAGGACCTGTGGCTCCGGACGCTCCTGGAGAAGGAGCTGGGCATCAGCCCGGAGATCACCTCCAACCCAATCAAGGACGCCCTGACGATGGGCGGGGCCTTTGTGGTTGCCGCCATGATTCCCATCCTTCCGTACTTCTTCCTGGACGTCGCGACGGCCATCCCGGTGTCCGTCGGGGTAACGCTTTCCGGCCTCTACGCGCTCGGCATGTGGAAGGGGCGGCTCGTGCGGAAGTCGCCGTGGGTGCAGGGCTTGGAGGTGCTCATCATCGGCTCCGTTGGGGCGGCGTTGTCCTACGGCATCGGCGAGGCCGTCCCCCGCATATTCGGTTAGCCGCACACTCGGAGGAACAGGCGCCCAATGCCCTTTGGCTTCTTGAATCGCAAAGGCGGCAAGGATGAGGCGGAGCGCGGTCTCGAGCGCAGCCGCTCGACGTTCTTTGGCCGCCTGAAGGACCTCGTCGTCCGAGGCGGCGCAGGTGAGGACGTGTGGGACGAGGCGGAGGAGCTGCTCATCGAGGCCGACGTCGGCGTCGGCCTCGCGATGGAGTTGCTGGACCGCGCCCGCGACCGCTCCCGCGGCGCCCGCTCCGCCGAGGAGGTCTTCGACGCCCTCAAGGCGGACATCCTCGAGGTGCTCAACGCCGTCGAGGGCGCCGGGAACGGGGCTGGCGGGCACAAGCCCCTCGTGGTGCTCGTCGTCGGCGTCAACGGCGCGGGCAAGACGACCAGCATCGCCAAGCTCGCCGCCCTCTTCCGCGCCGAGGGCAAGCGCGTCGTCCTCGCCGCCGCCGACACCTTCCGCGCCGCCGCCATCGAGCAGCTCCAGCACTGGGGCGAGCGCGCCGGCGCCGACGTCATCGCGCACCAGCAGGGCGGCGACCCCGCCGCCGTCGCCTTCGACGCCATGCAGGCCGCACGCGCCCGCAACGCAGACGTGCTCATCGTCGACACGGCGGGCCGGTTGCACACCAAGAGCAACCTGATGGAAGAGATGAAGAAGATTGGCCGCGTCCTCGGCCGCGTGGACGACGCCGCGCCGCACGAGGTGCTGCTGGTGCTGGACGCCACCACCGGCCAGAACGGCCTCGCGCAGGCGAAGGAGTTCACGCAGGCCGTCGGCTGCACGGGCATCGTGCTGACCAAGCTGGACGGCACGGCGAAGGGCGGCGTCGTCCTGGCCATCGCCCGCGAGCTTCGCCTCCCCGTCCGCTTCGTCGGCACCGGCGAGGGCATGGATGACCTCTCCCCCTTCGCGCCGGAGGAGTACGTGGAAGCCCTCTTTGGCGCCGGCCGCTAAGAGTCCGTTCGCCCTGACCCCGTCCTGAGCTTGTCGAAGGAGCCTGTCGAAGGGTTCACGAACGGATTGAACTGTAACTAGCCAAATCTTTCATCCGCGCCGTCATAATGGGAACATGAACGCCGTCCTGTGGCTCCTCACCATCGAGGCGCTGGGCCTGCTGGCCTTCCCCGCCGCCTACGCCCTGTTCCCCGCCCTCCGCGACCGCGGCTTCGGCTTCGCGAAGCCCCTCGGCATGCTGATGCTCGCGCTCCCCGTGTGGTGGCTGGGCAGCGCCCACGTCCCCCTCGGCCCCCGCGCGACCGCCGCCCTCGTTGTCGTCGCACTGGCCGTCGCGGCGGCCGTCCTCGCCCGGCGGATGTGGCCGGAGCTGGTGGCCTTCGTCCGCCGCGAGTGGCGGCTGTTGCTGGCGACGGAGGCCGTGTTCCTCGCGGTATTCGCGCTCTGGGCGCTGATGCGCGCCGGCATGCCCGGCATCCTGCACACCGAGCAGCCAATGGACTTCGCCTTCCTCAACGCCTCCATGATCGCGACCGCGTTCCCGCCGGGCGACCCGTGGCTCTCCGGCCACGGCATCAGCTACTACTACTTCGGCTACCTGACGATGGGCCTGCCCGGCGTGCTTGCCGATATCCCCTCTGGCTACGTCTACAACCTCGCCCTCGCCCTGCTGCCCGCGATGGCCGCGATGGGCGTCGTCAGCCTCGTCACGACCGTCGCCGTCCGCCTCGGCGCGACGCTGCTGACGGGCTTCGGCGTCGGCCTGCTGGGCGCGCTGATGTTGGGCTTCCTCGGCAACCTGGAGGGCGTGTTCGAGCTTTTCCGCGCTTGGGGCATCGGCGCACAGGGCTTCTGGGAATTCGTCGGCATCAAGGGCCTCGATGCCCCCGCCGCCGGCGCCTCCTTCTTCCCGTCCGACCACTGGTGGTGGTGGCGCTCCAGCCGCGTCATCGACACCGTCGTCGAGGGGCTCAGCCTGGACCCGACCATCCACGAGTACCCCTTCTTCAGCTGGTTCCTCGGAGACCTGCATCCGCATGTTATGTCCATCCCCTTCGTCCTGCTGTTCATGGCCTTCACCTACGTCCTCCTCACAGACGAGACCCCGCTCGAAGGTGAATGGTGGCGGCGGCGCTGGCCCTTCGTGCTCGCGATGGGACTGTCATTGGGGGCACTGGGGTTCATCAACGCATGGGACCTGCCGGTATTCCTCGCCATCGGCGCCGGTGCGGCAGTGCTCCGCGCCTACCGCGCCGCCCGCGACGGCGAGAGACGTCCGGTCGCGTGGGCCGCGGGCATCGCCGGTGCGCTGCTGTTCCTCGGCATCGTGCCTTACCTGCCCTACTACGCCGGCTCCCTTGCGGGGCAGGTGAAGGGGGTTGCTCTGGTGACGACGCCGGGGACGTCGTTGCTGCACTTCCTCATCGTGTGGGGCGTGTTTGCCCTGCCGGTTGCCGCCGTTGCGCTGTCCCTTCGTTCGCGAGCGCCGGATAAGCCGTTCGCCCTGACCCTATCGCCACCCCCGCTCCTCTTGAGTGCCCCACCCCCGTTCGCCCTGAGCTTGTCGAAGGGTAATCGCCCCGTCCTCATCGCGGCCGCCCTCGGCCTCGCGCCGTTCGTGCTCTGGCTTGGCCCCGTGCTCGTGACCGGCGAGACGGCGGAGCTCGCCGACCGCCTCTGGGTCGCGCTGCCCCTCTCGCTGGCGCTGGCGTGGCTGCTCGCGTCGACAGTGCGGGCGGGCGACGCCGCCCTCGCCTTCGTCCTCGGCGCGGCGGCAATGGGTGTCGCTCTTGTGTTGGGGCCGGAGCTCTACTACGTTGTCGATTTCTTCGGCAACCGGATGAACACGGTGTTCAAGCTCTACTATCAGGCGTGGGCCGTTCTTGCTGTAGCCGCGCCCCTGACCCTATACTTTGGAATACGGAGCGCCCTGCAAGGCGGTCTGTGGCTGCGCCGGGCGGGTGTGGCTGCAGCGCTCGGCTTCGCCGCCTTGGCTGTGGGCGCCTTCTATCTTCCCGCGGGGATGACGCTGACAGTGAACGCAACCTCCGGCAGCCAGTACACCCTCGACGCGACGGCCTTCCTGCGCGAGCAGGATCCGGGCGAGCACGCGGCCATCGAGTGGCTGCGCGACAACGCCGAGGCCGGCGACGTCATCGTCGAGGCCGTGGGCGACGACTACTCGACCTTCGGGCGCGTGGCCTCGTTCACCGGCCTGCCCTCGCCCCTGAACTGGCCCGGCCACGAGCTCCAGTGGCGCGGCTCCTCCGAGCCGCAGACCGGCCGCGCGGAGGCCGTCGCCGCCCTGTACAGCGCGCAGGACGCCGCTGCCGCCGAGGCCGTCATCGAGCGCTACGGCGTCCGCTACGTCGTCCTCGGCCCCCGGGAGCGCGGCAAGTACGCCGTCGACAGCCTCGACCATCTCGCCCCCGTCCTCTCGCCCGCCTTCGCCCACGGCGACGTGCGGGTCTACGAGGTAACCGGCGATGCGTAACCCCATCGCCTACCACCCCTCGGCCTTCCAGCAGCCGCCCCCCGGCGGCCCGCCGCCCGATGGCCCACCCCCCGCGCAGAGGTTGTCTCCCCCGTGGCTGACCTTCCGGTGGGAGCTCGCCTTCTACGTCGGCCTCGTGCTCGTCGCGCTCGCCATGCGCGTGTGGGAGCTGGGCGACCGCGCCATGCACCACGACGAGAGCCTGCACGCCCTCTACAGCTGGTACATCATTGACGGCCGCGGCTACGATCACGACCCGCTGCTGCACGGCCCCCTGCAGTTCCACCTGAACGCGCTCGTCTTCTTCCTATTCGGCGACAACGACGCGACGGCCCGCATCGCCTACGCCCTCGCCGGCACGGCCCTCGTCGCGCTGCCCTGGCTCCTGCGCGACTGGCTGGGCCGCGTGGGCGCGATGAGCGCCGGCGTCCTGCTGGCCTTTTCCCCGACGCTGCTGTACTTCAGCCGCTTCGCCCGCAACGACATCCTCGTCGCGGTGCTGACCCTCGGGCTGGTCATCGTCGTGTGGCGCTACATGCGCGACCGGCAGCCCGCGAGCCTCTACATCGCGGCGGGACTGCTGGCCCTCGCCTTTGCCACCAAGGAGACCGTCTATATCACCCTCTTCTCCATCGGGGCCTTCCTTGCCTTCCTGTCCCTCGGCGACGCCCGCGACGTGCTGTTCGGCCGGCTGAAGCTCTCCGAGATCAGCGCCCCCTCGGCCATACTGCTGGTGCTGTTCACGCTGAGCCTCCCGATGGCCGCCGCCGCGACGGCCGTCGTGCAGGGGCCGCTGGGCATCACCCTCCTCAACGACGACCCGAGCGCCGGGCGCGTCGGCCTGCCGCTTGACGGTGGGCAGTACGTGGCCGTCGTCGTGACCGTCGTGTTCGCCGCCATTGGCGTCGCCCTTGGCCTCATGTGGGACTGGCGTCGATGGCTGCTGTGCGCGGGTATCTTCTGGTTCATCTACGTGCTGCTGTTCACCAGCTTCCTCAGCAGCCCCGCAGGCGTTGCGACGGGCGTGTGGCAGAGCCTCGGCTACTGGCTTGCCCAGCAGGACGTGGGCCGGGGCGGGCAGCCCTGGTACTACTACTTCGTCATCGGCAGCAACTACGAGTTCCTCGTGGCGGCCGCCGCCGTCGGCGCCGCCGCGTGGTACTGGCTCCGCGGGGGCGGTCTCGCCCCGCTCGACGTCGTGTGGGCGACGCCACGCCGCGAGCACAACCGCGGCGCCTTCGCCTCACCCTCGTTGTTCGTGGCCTTCCTCATCTTCTGGGGCGTCGTCAATTTCGTGGTCTTCACCCTCGCGGCGGAGAAGATGCCGTGGCTGCTGACGCACGTCATGCTGCCGGGCACGCTCCTCGGCGGCTTCGTCATTGGTCGGCTCGTGGAGTCGGCGCCGTGGCGAAGCGTTGTGCGGGAGGGTGCGTGGCTGGCGTTTCCGCTGACTGCCCTCTCCCTCTTGCTCGCCTACCGCGTGCTCTTCTACGATTCGCCCAGCGTCATCGACGTGGTCGCGTTCCTGCGCGTCTGGGGACTGCTGTTCCTCCTCTTCGGCGCCGTGGCCGGCGTGTTCTACTTCGCGACGCGCATCGGCACGCGGCAGGGCATGGGTCTCGCCGCGCTGGCCCTCGCTGTTGTGCTGTTGGCGCTCGGCGTCCGCGCCGGGTGGACGGCCGCGTACCACAACGGCGAGACGCCGACGGAGATGCTGGTCTACACCATGAGTGCCCCGGATCTCGTCAACATCCTGCGGGACGTGGAGCGCCGTTCCCAACAGACCGGCGAGGGCGAGTCCATTCCGATCAGCATCGACGGGCACAGCGGCTTTGCGTGGCCGTGGGCGTGGTACCTCCGCCACTACGACTCCGTCGGCTACCCGACGTACGCGAGCCCCCGGCAGCCGGTCAACCCGAACGGCGGCGTCGTCCTCGTCCACGTCAACAACGAGGAGCTTGCCGGCGAGGGCCTTCGCGACGCGGGTTTCACCCAGGTCATGCGCTACAAGCATCGCTGGTGGTTCCCGGAGAGCTACCGCAACCTGACGCCGGAGGCGGCGTGGAACGGCCTCTGGGACCGCGACGCCTGGCAGAGCGCCTTCCGGTACTGGCTCTTCCGGGAGTTCGAGACGCCGCTCGGCTCCGAGGACGCATTCCTGTACTACTCCGATGATTTGCTGCAATTGGGCGCCCGCGACCCCGGCTAGCCCCGTTGCTTGTGTCTCAACTGGGCTTCTATACTTGGGGTAGACGAATAGGGGTGAAGGTCACGTCCGTCTGGACATCCTCTCCGGAGAGAACGCCCGTTGCTTTTGTCTAAACGGTTTTTTATTGGTCTTGTCCTGAGTGTGTTCTTTCTGGCCATCTTCCTGTGGCGCGCCGAGGCGGACGAGATCTGGGAAGCCTTCAAGTCCGCCAACTACCTCTACATCATCCCCGCCGTACTGATGTATCTGGCGTCGCTCCTGTGGCGGACCATCCGGTGGAGAATCATCCTGTCGCCGATGGGCGACTACCGCGTGTCGAGGCTGTGGCCCGTCGTGATCGTGGGCTACGCCGCGAACAACATTCTCCCCGTCCGGCTCGGAGAGCTGGTGCGCTCCTACTTCCTGAACATCCGCGAGGGAGTTTCCAAGACCACGGCCCTCGCCACCATCCTCATCGAGCGGGTGTCCGACGGAATGGCGCTGCTGCTGCTGGTGGGCGTGGTCGCGATCTTCATCCCGCCCGTGGACCTGTTCCGGTACCTGGGCGAGCAGACCCGGGTCCCGTGGCTGCTCCTCACGATGATGCTCAGCATCCCCTTCTTCTCCTTCGCCTTCCTCCTGGTCTCCATGGCGGTCTGGCCGCAGCGCGTCGAGCGATTCATGGAGCGCGCGCTCATATACCTGCCGGCGCGGGTCCGGCCCCTCGTCGGCTTCCTCTCGTCGCGCTTCCTGGAAGGGCTATCCGCATTGCGCGAACCGGGCCGCCTCAGCAAGATCGTCGTGCTCTCCATCCCGGTTTGGACGTTCGAGGCCAGCCTGTTCCTCATCATCGCGCTGGGATTTGGCCTGGACGACTACTTCTCTATCTGGAAGCTCATAGGCGTGCTCATTCTGACGACGGCCGCTTCCAACCTCGGCACCATCGTCCCGTCGGGCGGTGGCGGCATCGGCCCCTTCGAGTTCTTCGCGCAGGCGACGCTCGTCTACTTCGCCGTCGACGTCTCCGTGGCGTCGGCGTACGTGCTCGTTGTGCACGCGTCGCTGCTGGTGCCGGTGACCTTCATTGGCATCGGCTACGCTTGGCTCAGCAATCACTCGCTGACGGAGCTGGCGCGGTCGAGCCGGGAGGGGGACGAGCGCCCGTCCGCCGCCGGCGAGGCTGGCACGGCGTGAGGGTTGGCGTGATTGGCGGGGGGGCCGCGGGCCTCGCCGCCGCCTTCGAGCTCCTGCGGCAGGGCCACGACGCGGAGGTCTTCGAGCGCGCCCCGTTCCTCGGCGGGCAGGCGTCCACCTTCGACGTCGGCGGCGGACGGCTGGAGCGCGGCTACCACCACCTCTTCACCAGTGACACCGACATGGTCTGGCTCATCCACGAGCTCGGCCTGGGCGGCAAGCTGGCATGGATCCCCTCGAAGGTCGGCCTCTTCCACCGGGAGCGCATCTGGCCCTTCACTACCCCCACCGACCTGATGAAGTTCAGTGCCATCAGCCTGCCGGACCGCATGCGCCTCGGCCTCGTGACGCTGGCGCTGCGCCGACGCCGGAGCTGGCGGTCGCTGGAAGACGTGACCGCCAACGAGTGGCTGCCCCGATGGGTGGGCCGCCGCGCCTACCAGGCAGTGTGGGAACCGCTGTTGCGGGGCAAATTTGGCCGCTACTACGACCAGGTCGGCATGACGTGGTTCTGGGGGAAGATTGCGCTCCGCCTGGCGTCACGCGGCCGCAGCCTCGGCGGCGAGAGCCTCGGCTACCCCATGGGCAGCTTTGGCGAGGTCTTCGACACGCTGGGCGAGCGCGTCCGCGCGATGGGCGGCGCGGTGCACACCTCCGCCGAGGTGGCGCGCGTCGTCGTCGAGGAGGGGCGCGCCGTGGGCCTCGAGGTGCGGCTGCCCGGCGAGCCCGCAGCCGTCCGCCGCTACGATGCCGTCCTGTCGACGACCCCCTCGCGCATCATGGCCGCGCTGGCCCCGGATCTGCCGGAGTCCTACCGCGAGACCTTGACGAGCACCACGTATCTGGCGGCGGTGCTCATAGTGCTGGAGCTCGACCGCTCGCTGACGCCCGCGTACTGGCTCAACATCGCGGACCGGAGCATCCCCTTCCTCGCCGTCATCGAGCACACCAACTTCGTGCCGCCCGAGCATTACGGCGGCAGCCACCTGGTCTACCTGTCAAACTACCTCGACCGGGAGGACCGCCTCTACTCGCTGTCCCACGAGGAGCTGCTGGCCGAATACGTGCCCCACCTGCGCCGGCTGAACCCGGACTTCGACGAGAGCTGGATCAAGGCCAGCTACTACCACCGCGAAGACGCGGCGCAGCCGGTCAACCGGACGGGCTACGCCAGGGGCATCCCGCCGCACCGCACGCCGATCCCGTCCCTCTATCTGGCCAACACCACGCAGATCTACCCTGAGGATCGCGGCACCAACTACAGCGTGCGCTTCGGGCCGCAAGGCCGCCCGGCTGCTCCTCTCGGACTACGGCCACCCCGTCACCGGCGATCTGCCGGAGCCCGTCATCAAGGACTCCGTGACCTCCGCTTGGGAGTGGTAAGGACGTGATTGCCCCATAATTGAGTGGGCAACAGGATTCGTGTGGGAAGGCAAAAGCCGACAGTCTAGGGGCGGAAGAACTCACGGGGGTCAATCCCCAGTTGTCGCAAAGCTGAGCGGATGGTTCTTTGGTTCAGGTCCTTGCCGCCCCAGTCGGGAATCGTCCCGCTTCTGTTGGCAGCGGGGTTAAGCCACTTCCTGTGCGAACCGCCTCCCCTGCGAGCCAGTTCTGTGCAGCCCATTTCCGTGAGCCTGCGGGCGAACTCGCGGTACCTCACGCTGGCGCGGAGAGCGCTGGATACGGCAGGTACATGGTGACCGCGCCGGACTCGCCATCCACGAACAGCTCCGCCGGCAGCGAACGGCCCAAGTCCTCATACAACTCTACGGCTGCTTCCCAGGCGTCCTGAACGTTGGCCAACGCCTCTTCCAGCGTATCCCCCTCCGTGATGAGCTCAGGGACGAGCGGCGAGGTGACGGTGAATCCGCCTTCCGGCCACGGCTCCAGAACCAGGGGCACGGACTGCGCGGCCTGAACTTGCCATTGGAGGCCCTTTCCATAGTTGGCGCAGAGTCAACCTGTGCTTGAGAGTAGGGGTGGCAACAGGCACAAGAATGGGTGGATGCTGCATTCCCGCTTCATTTGGTATTGCGGAGGCGCCGGTCCAACTGCGATTCCCAATGTCCACCATGCACAATGGTGATGCAGAGGCGTCCTCTGACATGACGCCGGCGAATATCCCCCCAGCACGGTTCCTGCTATAGTTGCGCCCTATGAACGAGCGCAAGGGCTTCCGATTCCCGACCATCTATTACGGCTGGGTGCTCCTCGCCGTCGCCATGATCGCCGGCTCGTTCTCGACGGGCGCGGGCGTCTGGGGAGCGAGCGTCATGGCGCGGCCGATGACGGAGGCGCTCGGGTGGTCGCGGGCGCAGCTACTTCGGCGCTCTGACCGTCCGTACGCTCGTGGCGGGGTGCGCTGGCGCCCATCGTCGGCCCGATTCAGGACACGCGCAACGGCCCGCGGCGGCTGATGCTGATGTCCGCGGTGCTGCTGGGCGTCTCGCTGATGCTGACGCGGTGGGTGGACAGCCTGTGGCAGTTCTACCTGCTCTTTGGCCTCTTCGGTGGCATCGCGCAGGTATCCGGCATCAACGCGCTCACCCGGGTGATTCTGCCCAAGTGGTTCGTACGGAGACGTGGCCGCGTTTTGGGGCTGGCCGCCATGGGTCCGGGCCTCGGCCCCATGCTCTTCCCCATCTCCATCCAGGCCCTCATAGATCTCTTCGACTGGCGCGAGGCGTGGTTCGCGCTGGGGCTGGCCGCGCTGTGCATCCTGGTGCCCGTGTCATTCATGGTGCGCACGCGGCCCGAGGACATGGGCCTGCTGCCCGACGGCGACAAGCCGGACGACCCGCCGCCCGTGCAAGCCAATGCAGCCCCGCTCCCCGTTCGTCGCTGACTCCCGCCGCCTTACCCGTTGACGCCCGGAGCCTGTCGAAGGGCGACCGCCAACATCGCCGCCGCCCGCCCGCCCGACGCGCGAGGTGGAAGGGCTGACGGTCCGCGAGGGCCTCAGGACGATGGCGTTCTGGCTCATCGTTGGCGCGTTCATGCTGGTGGGCCTCGGGATGGGCGGCTTCCACGCCAACCTTGTGACGTACTTCCAGGACATCGGCTTGGCGGCACAGGTTGCCGCGTTGAGCGGGACAGCCTTCGCGATCGCCTCCGTCGCCCTGCGCCCTGTGTGGGGCCTGCTTGCGGAGCGCGTGTCTGTCCGATGGCTCATTGGCCCGCAGCTTGTCCTCAGCGCCGGGACGGTGCTGCTCATCCTCAACGTCGGCGGGCAGACCTCCATGCTCATCGCCGCGGCCCTGCACGGCCTGACCATCGGCGCGTTCATCACGCTGCAGGGACTGCTCGTCGCCGACTACTTCGGCCGATCGCACTTGGGCGCCATCAACGGTGTCATGCGGCCGTTCATCACAGCCGCGGGGGCGATGAGCCCTGTCCTGATAGCCTTCCTCTTCGACTTGCAGGACTCGTACACTACGGCGTTCCTCATCATCGCGTCAGCATGGGTCGTCGCCGGCTGCCTCATGCTGCTGGCCGCCCCTCCCCGGCGCCAACCCGGCCCCGAGCGTGCCCCCGGCGGCGCTGCGCCGGAACCTGCTAGGTAGGAGGCGGGGCACGCCACTATTCGTGCTATAGTCCGGCGCATGATGAATAGGCTGGGCCTGCGTCTCCCAAAGCTGTACTACGGCTGGGTCCTGCTGGGCGTCGCCATCATCGCCGGGTCGTTCTCGACGGGCGTCGGCGTCTGGGGCGCGAGCGTGTTCGTGCGGCCGATGACCGAGGATCTGGAGTGGTCGAGGGCCGCCTTCTACGGCGCGCTGACGTTCCAGATGCTCGTGGGCGGCGCGCTGGCCCCCATCGTCGGGCCGATGCAGGACACCCGCAGAGGCCCCATGCGCCTGATGCTCTTCTCCGCCGTGCTGCTCGGCGTCTCACTCATAGGGCTGCGTTACATCGACAGTCTGTGGCAGTTCTACCTGCTCTTTGGCGTCTCCGGCGGCATCGCGCAGATCACCGGCGGCTTTGCGCTCTCGATGACTATCTCTGCCCAAGTGGTTCGTGCGAAAGCGGGGCCGCGTGCTCGGCATCGCCGCGATGGGGCCCGGCCTGGGGCCCATGCTCTACCCTGTCTCCCTGCAGGCCCTCATCGACGCCTCCGACTGGCGCATGGCGTGGTTTGTCCTGGGCATTGTGGCGCTCTGCGTGCTCATCCCCCTCTCCTTCCTGGTGCGCACGCGTCCCGAGGACATCGGCCAGTTACCGGATGGAGACTCGCCGGAAAGCTCTGAGCGAGTCGAAGGACCGCAACCTGCGAGCCTGCCCCGCACCATCGCCGCCGGCGGGCTGACTGTGCGCGAGAGTGTCCGAACACTCTCCTTCTGGCTCATAGTCGCCGCGTTCATGCTGGTGGGCATCGGGATTGGCGGGTTCCACGCCAACCTCGTGCCGTTCTACCAGGACAGCGGAATCCCCGAGTCCGTCGCGGCCCTTAGCGCGACGGCCTTCGCCGTCGGCTCCGTGAGCTTCCGCCCCGTCTGGGGCCTGCTGGCCGAGCGGGTACCTCTGCGCTACCTCATCGGCCCGCAGCTCATCCTGACCGCGGGCACCGTCCTGCTGATCCTGAACGTGGGCGGCCAGACCTCGATGCTCATCGCCTCCGGCCTGCACGGCCTGACCATCGGCGCGTACATCACGCTGATGGGGGTCATCGTCGCCGACTACTTCGGCCGGCTGCACCTCGGCGCCATAAACGGCGTGCTCCGGCCCTTCATGACGGCGTCCGGTGCGGCGAGCCCGCTGTTCATCGCCTTCCTCTTCGACCTGCAGGACTCGTACACGCTGGCGTTTCTCATCATCGCGGCGGGATGGGCGATGGCCGGCGCACTCATGTTGGCGGCAAAGCCGCCACGTTTGCCGGCAAGTGCGGCGGCATCTTGATACTACTGCGATGAATACGTATACTGAGTGATGGAATACGTATACGACGTGGAGGGCAGGCGTCCCATGAAGCAGAAACTCACGATCACGGTGGACGCGGAGTTGGTCCCGGCTGCCAAGCGCTATGCCCGCGAGCGGGGCATGTCACTTTCGGCGGTGATTGAGCAGTCACTCCGGGAGGTTGCCGGGGAGCAGACCGAGTCCTTTGCGAAGAAGTGGAGGGGCAAGTTCAAGCTGGCGGAGCGGCATGGCGACCCTCTTTACGAAGCGTTGGTTAAGAAGTACGTCCGATGATGCTCATAGACACGGATGTGTTGCTAGACCTTGCCCTTGACAGAGAACCCTACGCAGATTCAACGGAGGAACTCCTTGAGAAGATTCAGCAAGGGGTTGAGGCTGCGAACGTCGCATGGCACTCCATATCCAACCTCCACTACATTGCGTCTCCGGTCATTGGCAGGGACGAGGCCCGCGAGTTCATCCTCGAACTGATCCGCTTTGTGCCGGTGACCACAACGGGCACCGAGGCAATCCGCTATGCCGCGAGCCTCCCAATGGCCGACTTCGAGGACGCGATGCAGGTTGCCGCTGCACGGGCCTGTGGGGCCACACGCATCGTGACCCGAAACGTCTCCGACTACGCGCGGTCGCCGATACCGGCGGTCACGCCGCAGGAAGCGCTGGCCGGGCTGCGCTAAGTCTGCCGCTTTTCCTTTGCGCCTAACCCTACGAGATCAGCGGCCGCCCCAGGAACCGCTCACGCCAGGCTGGGAGCGCCTCCGCGTTGTAGACGTGCTCCGGCTCCTCGCCCCGCAACGCGTGCAGCACGTCCGCCGTCCCCCACTTGATGCCCGGCCCGATGCCCCCGCCGATGTTGTGCGACGACATGTGCGGCGAGAGCAGCACGCTCTCCCCCATCGAGCGCAGCGGGCTGTCCACCGGCAGCGGCTCCACCTCGAAGACGTCCAGCCCCGCGCCTGCGATGGTCTTCGCGTTCAGCGCCTCGATCAGCGCCGGCTCGTCGACGGCCGGCCCGCGCGAGGTGTTGATGAGCACCGCCGTCAGCTTCATCAACCCCAGCTCCCGCGTGCTGATCATGTGGTGCGTTTCCCGCGTCAGGATGACGTGCAGGCTGACGACGTCGGACTGCCGCAGCAGGTCGTCCAGCGCCAGCCGCTCGACGCCGAGCTCGGCGAAGTGCTCGTCGGGAACGTACGGGTCGTGCGCGACGATGCGCATGCCCCACGGCGCCATCAGCTTGGCTACCCGCGTGCCGATGCGCCCCAGCCCAATCAGACCCAGCACAATGCCCTCGTGCCCGTCCTCCGCGCGGTAGCCAAGGTGGACGCCGGTGAGGGCCTCGCTGCGCCAGGGCTCGCCCGCCTTCAGGTGGGCGTCACGCTCGCGGGTGTTCTTGAGCAGCGTCAGCATCTTGGTGATGGTCGTCTCCGCGACGCCGCCCCAGTTGGCCTCCGTGGGCGCGTGCGTGACCAGGATGCCCAGCTCCGTCGCCGCGTCGATGTCGATCTCGTCCACGCCGACGGTGTACTTCGCCACGATGCGCAGCCCTTCCGACGCCGTCAGCACCTCCCGCGAGATCTTCGCCCCCTTGATGGACGTGCCGGCGAGCGCGTCCGCCCCTGAGGCCATCTCCGCCAGCCTCTCCGTCGAGTCTCCCGTCGGATCGCTCCAGTTCGCGCTCCCCAGCGTCAACGAGCAGCCCGCCGCCTCCAGCTCTTGCAAGCTGTCCGAGTCAGCGGGCGCAAACACAAACACCTTGGGTTCAGGCATCACAGCCTCCGTCATTTCAGGTTCCGCCTCATCATGCCGTAGGGTGCACGGGCGCGCAAGCGGGGGCTCTGGCAGTCCCACCCCCTCCGTGATAAACTTCACGCAGTCTGCGGCCGGCGCAGCGAAGGGGGCCACGTGACAGACGACGCCCTGCGAGCCCGCATCGTCCGGGCCGTCACGGAACAATCGCAGCCCACCGTTACCGTGCTCTCGTCCCTTCTTGCCATCGAGGACGAGCTTGGCTGGATACCGCAGGAGGCCATCGAGGAGGTGGCTTCTCGCCAGAGCGTGACGCCCAACGACGTCTGGGCCGTCGCCTCCTTCTACCCCAACTTCCGCTTCACTCCCCCCGGCGCGCACACGGTCGAGGTGTGCTGGGGCCCGACGTGCCACCTGATGGGCGCGCAGCGATTGCTCGAGCGCGTCCACGATGCCCTCGGCCTCAGCGGCGAGGGCGACACGCCCGACGGCGCCGTCACGCTCCGATACAACACCTGCCTCGGCGCGTGCGGTCTGGCGCCCGTCGTTTCCGCCGACCATCACCTGTACGGCCGCGCCAACGCCGGCTCCGTCGACGCCATGCTGGCCGGGCTCCGCTCGGCAGGCGGAAACGGAGGCCACTCGCGATGACCGTGGCCGAGCGCTTCCAGACCATCCAGGATGCGGCGCGCGCCCACGTTGACGCGCTCGAGAGCAGGACGCGCATCCGCGTCGGCGTCGCGCTGTGCGGGCACGCCGCCGGCGCATTCGCCGTGCTGGACGCCCTCCGCGCCGAGGCCGCCTCGCGCGGGCTGGACGCCGCGGTGCAGGAGGTCGGCTGCATCGGCTTCTGCTACGCCGAGCCCCTCGTCGACGTGCAGGCCCCCGGCGGGCCGCGCGTCTTCTACTGCAACGTGACCCCGCAGCAGGTCCCCGCCATCCTCGACGCGGCAGCATCCGGCCAGTGGCGTAACGCTGGCGAGGTCCTCGGCACCCTCGGCGACGGGAGTGTTGACGGCGTCCCGCGCATCGAGGACGGCGAGCAGTGGAAGCTGCAGGTTCGCATCGCGACGCGCAATTGCGGCGCGGTCGACCCCGGTGACATCCGCGAGTACCTTGCGGCTGGCGGCTACGGCGGGCTCGCCAAGGCGCTGTCGGAGATGTCGCAGGACGAGCTGATCGAGGAGGTGAAGGCCTCCGGCCTGCGCGGGCGCGGCGGCGCGGCCTTCCCCACGGGCGTCAAGTGGGGCTTCCTGCAGGGCTCCAACCGCCCCAACAAGTACGTGCTGGTCAACTGCGAGGAGGGCGACCCCGGCGCCTACAACGACAAGGGCCTCATCGAGAGCGACCCCCACACTGTTGTCGAGGGCACGATCATCGCCGGCCGCGCGACGGGCGCCAACTACGGCTACATCTTCATCCGCCACGGCCACGACGGCCCTATCGACCGCGCCAAGGAGGCCATCAAGCAGGCGTACGAGCAGGGGTTGCTCGGCCAGGACATCCTCGGCTCCGGCTTCTCCTTCGACATGGAGGTCGCGCTGACGGGCGACTCCTACGTAGCGGGCGAGGAGACGGCGCTGATGGAGGCCATCGAGGGCAAGCGCTCCATGCCGCGCTTCCGGCCGCCCTTCCCGGCGCAGGCCGGCGTCTGGGGCAACCCGAGCAACATCAACAACGTGAAAACCGTCGCCTACGCGCCGGAGCTGGTCCGGCTCGGCGGCGAGTGGTTCTCCGGCATCGGCTACGAGCGCAGCAAGGGCACCGCCATCCTGTGCCTCACCGGCAACGTGAACTACCCCGGCATGTATGAGGTGCCCTTCGGCCTGACCCTGGGCCAGGTGGTGAACGACATTGCTGGCGGCGTCGCGACGGGCGGGCCCGTGAAGCTGCTGCAGACCGGCGGCCCCCTCGGCGGCGTGCTTGGGCCCGACAGCCTCGAGATTACGCTCGACTACGAGCTGATGTCGCAGGCGGGCGCAATCCTCGGCTCCGGCGGCATCATCGTTGCGTCCGAGGACGTGTGCGCCGTCGACCTCGCATGGAACATGGTCGCCTTCTGCCAGTACGAGTCGTGCGGCAAGTGCTTCCCGTGCCGGCTCGGCATGACGCACCTGCTGGACACGCTGGAGCGCATCGCCTCGAACGCCGGGCGCCCCGAGGACCTCGACCTGATGCGCACCATCGGCAAGACCATGGGCATGGGGTCGCTGTGTGGGCACGGGCAGCTCGGCTTCAACCCCATCAGATCGTCGCTGCAGCACTTCGAGGAGGACTTCCGCGTCCACCTGGAGGAGGGCCGGTGCCCGACGGGGAGCTGCACCGCCCGCTTCCACCGCCCCACGCGCACGTCGCCTGAGGCCGTGTCCGGCTGGTACGTCGAGGAAGAGGCGGCTACAAAGTCGACCGCGTAGCCGCCAAACGATAGGAGACAGGGGCCAAGCGAATGACGGAGCCCATCAAGCTCACCATAGACGGCGTTGAGGTCGAGGCCAAGCCGGGGCAGACCGTGCTGCAAGCGGCTATCGACAACAACGTGTACATCCCGTACCTGTGCTACTGGCCGGGCATGAAGCCCTACGGCGCGTGCCGCATGTGCTGCGTCGAGGTGGAGGGCGGACGGGGCACCCCCGCGTCCTGTACGCTGCCCGTCGCCGACGGCATGGTGGTGAGCTCGCTGGGGCAGGAGATCCGCGGGCTGCGGGAGAGCGTCATGGAGCTGCTGCTCTCGGAGCACCCCCACGGCTGCCTGACCTGCCACCGCATAGAGCTGTGCGGGCCGCAGGACATCTGCCTCCGCCACGTCCGCGTCCTGGACCGCTGCGTCGTCTGCCCCAAGAATGAGCGGTGCGAGCTCAAGGACACGGTGCGTTACGTCAACGTCAACATGGAGTCGCCGCTGGCCTACAACTACCGCAACCTGCAGGTGGAGACCGGCGACCCCTTCTACGACCGCGACTACAACCTCTGCATCGTCTGCGCGCGCTGCGTCCGCGTCTGCGAAGAGATGCGCGGCGACGACGCCATCGCGATGATCGAACGCTCCGGCACCGTGCTCGTCGGCACGTCGCAGGGCATGTCGCTGCTCGAGTCCGGCTGCGAGTTCTGCGGAGCGTGCATCGACGTCTGCCCCGTTGGCGCGCTGGTTGAGCGCGACCACAAGTGGGACAAGGCCGTCGAAACGGTCAAGACCACGTGCACCCACTGCCCCGTCGGCTGCCAGGTCAACCTGGAGGTAGACCGTCGCGGCCGCGTCATCCGTTCCATCGGCGACTGGGAGTCGCCCGTCAACACCGGGCAGCTCTGCTACATGGGCAAGTTCGGCAACGAGTTCGTCAACAGCCGCAACCGGCTCCGGACGCCGATGCTGCGCCGGCACGGTGAGCTGGTCGAGGCGACGTGGGACCAGGCCCTCGAGGTCATCGCGTCGCGGCTGCCCGACTACAAGGGCGGCGCCTTCTCGCTCTTCCTGACGCCGAGGGCCACAAACCAGCAGGCATTCCTCGCGGGCAAGTTCGCGCGCGAGGTCATGGGCGCGAGCAATGTTGACCTCTCCGGCGACCACCGTCCGGAGCTCGTCGAGCCGCTCGCCCGCCGCCTCGGCACACCCGCCGCGACGGGCACCCTGGCCGAGCTGGAGAGCGCGGGCTGCGTCCTCGTCGTCAACGCCAATGTCACAGAGGAACACAACGTCGCCGCCATCCCCATCAAGAAGGCCCACAAGGCGGGCGGAAAGCTCATCGTCATCGACACCCGCGAGGTCGAGCTCTCACGCTACGCCGACCTGTGGCTGCGGCCCTACCCCGGCACCGAGCGCGCGCTCATTGGCGGCATGCTCCGCGTCATACTCGACGAGGGCCTGCAGGACGACGCCTTCATCGCCGAGCGCTCCGGCGGCCTCGACGCCCTGCGCGAGTCGCTTGCGGGCTACGCCATTGACGCCGTCGCGTCCGCAACGGGCGTCGCCGCCGACAGGATCGCGGCTGCGGCCCGGGCCTTCGCGGGGGCGGGCAGCGCCGCCATCGTCTACGCGCTGGACAACGTCGCCCAAGACGAGCGCGCCCCCGTCACCGATGCCCTCATCAATCTCGCCCTCGCGACGGGCAACGTCGGGGTGCCCGCCGGCGGCCTCTTCCCGCTGCGCCCCGGCGCGGCCGGCCAGGGCGCCCTCGACGTGGACTGCACGCCCGGTGACGACGGCCTGAGCGCGGCGCGGTCGCTTGAGGCCATCGCGCAGGGCGGCGTCAAGGCCGCGATGGTCCTCGGAGACAGCGCGCTCTTCACGCCGGAGGCCGTCCACACGCTGACGCACACGGAATTCCTCGTCGTGCAGGCCATGTTCCCCTCCGAGCTCACCGAGGCCGCCGACGTGCTGCTGCCGATGACGTCCTTCGCCGAGGAGGACGGCGTCGTGACCAGCCTTGATCGCTGGGTGCTGCGCCGCCGCGCCGCCATCGAGCCCAAGGGCGAGGCCCGCCCTGCCGACGCCGTACTCACGCAGTTGGCGCGCCGTATGGGCGCGGACGGCTTCGGCGGACATCCGTCGGAGACGTTGCAGGCCATCCGCGACGCGGTTCCCGCCTACGCCGCCGCCACCGACGACGCCCTCGACGCGGGTGGCGTGCAGCTGCCATGGACGATGCCGAAGCGCACCGAACTGGCGCCGCTCGCGCCGATGCCCGCTCGGGCTACCGACAGCGCAGGCTTCCTCTTCGCACCCGGCCGCGTTCTCTCGCTGCCGGTAGGCGAGGTCGAGGTGGTGCGCAGCAACGGCAAGAACGCCATCCGCCGCGAGGACGCGCTCGAGCTTCACCCCGACGACGCCGCTGCGCTGGGCGTCGCCCCCGGCGATGTCATCGACGTTGGGGCGAACGGCCACCGCATCCGCGGCCTCGTGCGCACCACGGGCCCGCTGCGCGGCGTAGTCTCGGCCACGGTCCTCTTCGGCGAGCTCGCCACCGCCCTCGACCAGTCCCCGGACGACGACCCCATGCTGCGCGTCCCCGGCCTCCACATCATGCCCGTGCAGGTGTCGAGGGTTTAATTCCCGCTGAGGCGTGAGTTTCACCCCTGCGCATCCTACCCCCTTGAACGGATTGACGTGGCAGTTGGAAGTGTGTATAGTGAATACACATTCTTGGAAAGGGTTGGCAATGGCCCGGGTGCAGTTGATCATTCCAGATGAAGACCGCGCGCAGTTTCTGTCGCAAGCCCGCAAAGAGGGTATGACCTTTAGCGCGTGGATGCGGGCTGCTGCGCACCAAAGGGTGGAAGAGATGCGGAAGTCTGCAAGGTTGCATTCAGTGGAAGACCTCAGGGACTTCTTCAGGCGCATTGATGCCCGGTATGGGCCGGACGCTGAACCGGAGCCGGACTGGGAAGAAGTGAAGCGGACGATGTTAGAAGACCAGTTGCGGGACGCCCTTAGGTCGTGATTTTTGTTGACGCCAACGTCTTCATGTACGCTGTGGGCCAGCCGCACCCACTGAAAGCGGAAGCTCGGCAGTTCTTCATTGAAGCCAGGGAAACAGGCGCGGCCCTTGGGACATCTGCGGAGGTGCTGCAAGAGTTGCTGCACGTCTACTCTTCCACGGGACGACTCAGGAACTTTGACGACGCTCTCACGCTCATAGAGAGCGTGGATGTTGAAGTCTGGCCCTTGGAATCGGACGACGTGACGCTGGCCCGACAGCTCAAGGACGAGCACCCCACCTTGGAGGCCCGGGACTTGTGCCACTTGGCGTCGTGTCAGCGCAGGGGTGTCCGCGGCATCATAACCTTCGACAAGGATCTCGCCGCCGTCACCCGCCGCGCATAACAGCCCGCAACGCCCATTGCGCCCGCAGCAACGCCCGTTGCGCCCGCAACGACCGTTGCCCACCGTCGCCCGTATCGTGTACCATTGTCTGGTTGTACCTAATCTGACATTGCCAAGAGGACCCGCATGGACGCCCACCACCTCGTAGAGGTCACGAAGAACCCGAACATCCCGGAATTCCGAGCCGGGGACACCGTCCAGGTCAACTACAAGGTCCGCGAGGGCGAGCGCACGCGCACTCAGCCCTTCCAGGGCGTCGTCATCCGGCGCGTCGGCGGCAAGAGCGCGGCGGCCTGCTTCACGGTCCGCCGCGTCACCCGGGGCTTCGGCGTCGAGCGCACGTTCCCCCTTTACTCGCCGCACATCGAGTCAGTGCAGGTGCAGCGCTACGGCAAGGTGCGCCGCGCCAAGCTCTACTACCTCCGGCAGCGCTCCGGGCGCGCAGCCCGCATCAAGGAACAGACCAACCTTCCCGCGTGGCTGAAGGCGAGCCCCGCCGCTGCCGCGGCCGCCGCCGCCGCAGCCCTCGCCGCTGAAGCTGAGGCTGAGGCCGAAGAGGAGATCGTCGAGGAGATCACGGCGGAAGAAGCCGACGCCGAAGCAACTGACGCCGAGACCGACGTCGCTGAAGCCGCCGCCACTGTCGATGAAGCTGCCGACGACACCGCCGAGGAAGAGCCCGTCGCCGAAGCGGAGTCCGCTGCCGAGGACGCTCCTGCAGACGAGCCGGAGGCTGAGGCTCCTGACGCAGAGGCCGAAGCTCCTGAATCCGAGCCAGAGCCCGAACCCGAAGCTGCACCCTCGGAAGAGGAAGCTGCCACCGACGCTGAAGAGAAGCGGTCCTGATTTCCCGGCCCTTCGCCGCGCGGCCGGTCCACAGGTGATGCCCTATGGCTGCGCAGTGGGAGCGGCACGAAGCCCGCTACGCTGAGATTGCCGTCGACGCCGCGGTAGGCCCGGAGCGAACCTTCACGTACGCCATCCCGGACGGCGTGCGCCTGCACCCCGGCCAGCCCGTCCTCGTCCCCCTGCTGTCGCGCCGCGTTGGCGGTGTGGTCTTCGCCCTCTCCGACACCACCGAAGTGCAGGGCATACGCCCCGTCGTCGCCGCCCAGCACCCCGAGCCGGTCCTCGCGCCGCACCAGCTCGATCTCGCATGGTGGCTCAGCCGCGAGACCCGCTGCACGCTTTACGAGGCCGCCGCCGTTATGCTCCCGCAGGACTTCCGCCGCCGCCTCATCCGCCACTTCAGCCTGTCCACCCCCGCTCCACAGCCGACCGAGCTCGTTGCCACGACCCCCGCCGACTCCCGCGTGCTGGAGTTTCTGGCGCGCCGGGGCCGCGTGTCGCAGGACGCGCTCGAACGCTCCCTGGGCGCGGCCTCCGTTCGTGCCGCCCGACGCCTCGCGCGCGCCGGGCTCGTCGCCGAGGGCTGGGAGCTGTCGCGGCAAGCGGCGCGGCCCGCGTTCTCGCAACGCCTGCGCCTCAAGGTGACCGTCGATGAGGCGCACGTGGCTGCGGGCACCTTCCCGCCCGCGTCGCGGCGCCTCGCGCTGCTGCAGCAGGTGCTGTTGGAGGAGACGCTGGACGCCGCACAGGCCCGAAAGGAGTTCGGAGCCGACACCGTTCGCCGGCTCCTCGGCTACGGGTTGCTCGAGCTCGAGCAGACACGGCGTGTGCGCGACCCGCTGGAGGCGTACACGCCGCACCGCGAGGCCCCGCTGTCGCTGACCGCCGAGCAGTCGGACGCCGTCGAGCGCATCGCCGGGAGCGTGCGGGAGGGCCGGCACGAGGCCTTCCTGCTGCACGGGCCCACCGGCAGCGGCAAGACGGAGGTCTACCTGCGCGCCCTCGCCGAGTGCATCGCCGCGGGCAAGCGCGGGATGCTGCTCGCGCCCGAGATATCGCTGACGCCGCAGCTCGTCGCGAGGCTGCAGGCGCGCTTTCCCGGTCGCGTCGGACTGCTGCACAGCGGCCTCACGCCCGGCCAGCACTACGATACGTGGTGGCGCGTCCGCGAGGGCGCCTTTGACGTGCTCCTCGGCACCCGAAGCGCCATCTTCGCGCCCATGCCGGACCTCGGTCTCGTCATCCTGGACGAGGAGCACGAGTGGACGTACAAGCAGTCGGACATGGCTCCCCGCTACCACGCCCGCTCGACGGCCGTCACCCTTGGGCGGCTGACGGGCGCGGCCGTCGTCCTCGGCAGCGCGACGCCCGACGTCGCCACATACCACGCTGTCGAGCGCAACCGCGTCGGCCTCCTCGAGCTCCATGACCGCCTCCGGCCCGGCCCGCGCGGCCCCGAGGCGTCGCCCCTCGCCGACGTTGAGGTCGTCGACATGCGGGAAGAGCTGAAGGAGGGCGTCCGCAGCATCTTCAGCCGCGCCCTCAGCGATGCCCTCTCGGAGACGCTGGAGCGCGGGCGGCAGGCCATCCTCTTCCTGAACCGCCGCGGCTCGGCGGGGACTGTGCAGTGCCGGGACTGCGGGCACGTCCTCCATTGCCGCAGTTGCTCGACGGCGCTCACGTACCACGCGGAGGGCGAGCGGCTGGTGTGCCACCACTGCGGGCGGCGCTACCGGATTGGCGGCGCGTGCCCCCGCTGCCACAGCCCGCACATCCGCTACCTCGGCATTGGCACGCAGCGTGTGGCGCAGGAGGTCGAGCGGACAACGGGCGCGCGCGTCCTCCGCTGGGACCGCGACGCCGCTCGCGAGCGCGACGCCCACCGCGAGCTCATGGAGCGCTTCTCCCGAGGCGACGCCCAGGTGCTCGTCGGCACGCAGATGGTCGCGCAGGGCCTCCACCTGCCGAATGTCACCCTCGTCGGCGTCGTCCTCGCCGACCTTGGCCTCTACCTGCCCGACTTCCGCGCGGGCGAGCGCGTATTCCAGCTCCTCTGCCAGGTGGCCGGCCGCGCGGGCCGTGGCGACGACCCTGGCCGCGTAGTGGTGCAGACGTACACGCCCGAGCACTACGCCGTGCAGGCGGGCGCGCGGCAGGACTACCACGCCTTCTATGAGCACGAAGTCGCGCTGCGCCGCGAGCTCCGCAACCCGCCCTTCGCCCGCCTCGTGCGCTTCTCCTTCTCGCACACCAACCGCGAGTACGGCACAAGCGAGGCGCGCCGCTTCGCCACGGAGCTGCAGCTTACCCTCGTGCAGCAGGGGCTCACGGAGGTCGAGATCGCCGGCCCCGCGCCGGGCTACACCGCCCGCCTCCGCGGCCGCTACCGCTGGCACATCGTCCTCCGCCTCCCGCCAACGCCCGCAACGGACATGCCCTCGCTCCTCTCGACGCTGCCCGTCCCGCCAACGTGGACAGTGGACGTGGACCCGGTGACGCTGGTGTAGGGCTGCAGCAAAAGGAGTCTCGAAGAAATGGCGATTCACGCCAGGCGTTTCGATTCTGACGACTGGGGGCCGCTGGTGGCGAACTGTGTTGCTGGAGTCATGGTAAGAAACGGTACGGTTTTACTCGTTCATCGATCTCCATCGAAACAATTCTACCCAGATGTCTGGGATCTGCCTGGTGGGCATGTCAATCAGGGAGAGTCTCTTGAAGAGGCTTTGCGGCGGGAAGCTCGTGAGGAGTTAGGCATTGAGGTGCTTGAGCTAAGTTGGCTGGGCCATGTCTATGACGACGTCGAACCTGCGGTCGTGCACTTGTACACGATCTTGTCTTGGAGGGGGGAGCCCGTGAACGCGGCACCCGATGAGCACACTGAGGTGCGCTGGTTCAGCGCCACCGAACTGCTGGATTCGGAGGGACTTGAGGCCTATCGGGCGCTGGTTCTGAAGGCGTTGGGATGAGTCGCTGGTATAAGAAGAGCAGGGCGAGTTGAGTACGAATCCGAGTCAACCATTGTCATGCCTGTAAATTAGTGACGGTTCTTCGTTTTTGGCTGCCAACACCTGCCAGCTTATGAGGCACAGACATCCGTACAATATCCCCTCAGCCAGTCGCTGCAGCATTCCTCGCCAAGGGTCAAGGTCCGGCGCCAGCGCCAGCACGTAAAGCGTGACAAAAACGACGGCCAGGATTGCCCACCCGACTCGTCTATGCGGCGCAAGGTTCTTGTTGAGGGACAAAAACACCAGCCCCAATGTGGTCATGAGAAGTGTGAATACACTCAAGACATTGTGGACATTTTGGGAAAGACTGCCGGTGCTGGGACAACCCAAATCACAAGGAGCAAGCACTGAGCCAAGGTAAGCGATCGGTTCACCGGCGAGCATCCACAAACCGATTAGACTGATTCCAGTCAGTTGTGTGCTGCGCGCAACCGTGACCAGCAAAGCAAGGCCTAGCAGGCCGAGAGGCAAGAACCCCAAATAGCCGATTTGCCAGCTCCAAGGCGAACCTGTGGCATTGAGTTCGCTAATATATTGACCGATGTGGCTGTAATCGCTTTTCAGTGAAGCGCCCCCAAACACCACTGTGACGTAAAACAAGACGAGCGCAATGATGATCAGGCGTTTGTTCATCCGGAATCTATACCCATTCGACTGCAATCTCATAGTTGTCTTGGTGCACTCACACAGTCTGGTCAATCCCTGGTCGGACTCGGCGCTCGCGAATGCTCGTGGGAGGAAGGTCAGGTATAGTATAGCCTCGGCGTCCGTGGCGGCAATGACGGCCGGCAGCCGCCCCGCCGCTGCCGCAACTCCCACCCAACCGGAGAAAGCCATGACACGCATCAACCCCATCACGGATAAGGCCCAGCTGCCGCCGGAGCAACAGCACGAGTGGGACGAAATAGCCGCCGAGCGAGGGCGCGTTCGAGGGCCGTTCGGCGTCATGCTCCACAGCCCCGGCCTCTCCATGGGCTTCCTGTCCAGCGTCCACCACGCCCACGGCAACGGCTTGGTCAGCGACGCGCTCCACGAGCTCGCTATCCTCGCCGTCGCCTACGAGGACGACGCGCCCTTCCAGTGGTCGACGCACATCACGAGCGCCCGGGCCGCTGGCCTGCATGAAGCTGCCATCGAGGCCGCGCGCACCGGCGGCGATGTCAGTAAGCTGGACGATGACGAGCGCGACGTCATTGAGCTCTGCCGTCAGCTATGCCGCACGAATCGCGTCAAGCAAGCACTGTTCGACGCGCTGGTGGCCAGGCACGGCGAGCGGTGGGTGATCATGGTGGTCGCGACCGTCGGCCTCTACCGCTACGTCGCCGCCTTCAACAACGCCTTCGAGATCGACGTGGTGGAGGGTGACGACCAACTGCCGGTGCGGCGCGCGTTTGGCGGGACGGGGTAGCCCCGGCTCGATCTCGAGAGGAGCCCCACAGCAATGCCCATCCACCCCAGACAATTCAATCCCGAGGCCCGCGGCCCGCTCGACGGCCTGCGCGTCCTCGACATGTCGCGGCTCGTTGCCGGGAACATGCTGACCCTGCAGCTCGCCGACTTCGGCGCGGAGGTCGTCAAGATCGAGGCGCTGCCCAACGGCGACCCGCTGCGCGCATGGGGCGACAGCTCCGTCGAGACCCACTGGAAGACCTACTGCCGCAACAAGAAGAGCGTATCGGTCAACCTGCGGGACCCTGACGGCCTCGCCCTCGTGCGGCGGCTCGCAAGGGACGCCGATGTCCTCGTCGAGAACTTCATTCCCGGCCGGCTGGAGGAGATGGGGCTGTCGCCCGAGTCCCTGCACGAGGACAACCCCGGCCTCATCGTCGTGCGCGTCTCGGGCTTCGGCCAGACCGGGCCGTACCGCGAGCGGCCGGGGTTCGGCACGCTTGTCGAGGCCATGTCCGGGTTCGCCGACCACAACGGCTTCGCCGACCGCGAGCCCGTCCTGCCGCCGATGGCGCTCGCCGACATGGCCGCCGGCCTCTACGGCGCGATGGCCGTCCTCATCGCGATTCGCGAGCGTGAGGTAAAGGGCGGCGCGGGGCAGGTGATCGACCTCTCGCTGCTGGAGCCCATCTTCTCCATCCTCGGCGCGGACGCCGCCGGCTACCGCGTCGACGGCAGCATCAAGCAGCGCGTCGGCAGCGCATCGAACACCGCGTCGCCCCGCAACGTCTACGCCACACGCGACGGCAGGTGGGTGGCCCTCTCGGCCTCCATCCAGTCGATGGCGGAGCGCGTGTTCAAGGTCGTCGGCCGCGAGGACGCCATCGCCGACCCGCGCTTCCGCAACAACGCCGAGCGGGTGCGCAACCGGGCCGAGGTCGACGCCATCGTCGGCGGCTGGGTGGCCCGGCGCACCCTGGACGAGGCCCTCGCCGAGCTCAACGGCGCGGGCGTCACCGCCGGCCCCGTCTACGACATCGCCCAGTTCCTCGACGACCCCCACGTCATCGAGCGAGAGGTGGTGGTCGACCTGCCGGACGACGACATGGGAAACGTGCCGGTTCACAACGTCGTCCCGCGCCTCTCGCGGACGCCGGGCACGTTCCGCTACCCCGCGCCCACGCTGGGGCAGCACAACGACGAGGTCCTCGGCGGCGCGGGCGTCTCCAGCGAAGATCTGGCCAATCTGCGAGCGCGAGGTGTGATCGGATGACCTACGAACGGGTGCTCCCCGTATGGCGGTCGCTGTTATACGTGCCGGCCAACGTCGAACGCTACCTCGCCCGCGCGCACGAGCGCGGCGCCGACGGCATCATCCTCGACCTCGAGGACTCGGTGCCGCTGGCGGAGAAAGCGTCGGCGAGGGCTGGCGTGCGGGCGGCCGCCGAGCGGGTCGGCCAGACAGGCGCGGACGTGCTCGTGCGCGTCAACCAGCCCCTCCGGCTCGCCGTGCCCGACATCGAGGCCAGCGTGTGCCCCGCTGTGACCGCCCTCGCCCTGCCCAAGGTCGCCGGTCCCGACCACGTCCGGCTGCTGGACGACCTGGTGTCGGACCTCGAGGCGGAGCGCGGAATGCCGGTAGGCGCGACGGCGTTCCTCACCATGATCGAGACGCCGGAGGCCTTCTTCCAGATCGCCGAGATCGCCAAGGCAAGCCCTCGCACCGCCGCCATCACCATCGGCGCGGAGGACTTGGCGTCGTCGCTTGGCATGCAGCCCGACGGGGAGACGCTGCTATACCCGAAGACGCAGTCCGTGTACGCGGCGAAGGCGGCGGGCGTGATGGCGCTGGGCATCTTCGGCACCGTGGCCGACTACAAGGACCTGGACGCCGTGCGGGAGGCGGCGCTCAAGGCGAGGCGGTTCGGGCTGGAGGGCGCCTCGTGCATCCACCCCAGCGTGGTTCCCGTGCTCAACGAGGCGTTCAGCCCAACCGAGGAAGAGGTCGCCCTCGCGAAACGCATCATCGAGGCCAACGCCGAGGCTGAGAGGGCCGGCCGCGCCTCCTTCGAGCTCGACGGCAAAATGATCGACGTGCCGGTGGTGCAGCGCGCCCAAAAGCTCCTCGCCCGCCATCAGGCCATCGCCGCACGGGGGTGACTGCGTCTACGGGTGCATCCCCGGCCCCTCGAAGTCCGTCATTGAGAGCCGCTGGCACACCGTCCTGGCAGTTCCGTTGGCGTTGGCTGTAGACAAGCTGACGGAAATCGGATCGCGGAAGGGAACTCTCATCCGGCTCGCGGCGTCAACGCTGGGTGAGAGGGATAGGCGCCGCGTGCTATCGGTATGGCGCGCCACTGGATAAGCAGGCGCTGTGGACATGTTCGTCGTGGTGAGGTTTAGCTGGCAACCCCATGATGCGAATGCGGCGGGATGGAGGGAAAAGGCATGTGGAATCACGTCGGAGCGGCGCTGTTTCTGTTGGTGTTGACCTGCTCCTTCCTGTTTGCGGTTCTGAGTGCATGCACTCCTGACGAGAGAGATGGTCCAAGCGCCGTCATGGACCGGGTCGCGCGGCCCACGCCAACGCCATTCCCAACCCGTATTCCCACGCCCGGACCCTTGCATTTACCAACATCCACGCCGACCGCTATCCCGACAGGCACACCGGTTCCGACACCGGTTCCGACACCGACACCGACGCCCACTCCCATCCCGCGTCCTGAACCGCAACTGTCGGTCGCCTTGGAGGGTGACGTTGGACCCGCTCCCGATGGGGAGGGACTCCAGTTCGAGTTCACCGTCACCAACATGACACAGATACCAGCCGAGGGCGTGTCGCTGACGTTTGAAGTCGACGGACCGATCTTGTCCGCGTTTGGCCGTTCGAGTCGAGGCTACTGCAACCTATCCACTTGCGACCTTGGTACGGTTGACGCCTATGAGGCGGTGACCGTCTACGTCGAGGTGGACACGGTGCGCAGGTTCGAGACTCTGGTTGAGGTCTACATAGACTTATCCTGGCCCCTGCGACACGAATATAGAAGGCACGCTTACGTCGAGACGTCCTCGACGTTGGCGGTGTCTCATGGACCCGGAGACTTGATTTGGGCGACCGATGTCGCCGCGACTAGCGCCAATTGCGGCGACGTGGTGGCGGTGGGCCCCGAGAGGCTCTTCGCAGGTTTTGGTCCGAGGCTCTTTTCCCTTGACAAAGTAGATGGGCAAGAGCTTTGGCTGGAAGACAGGATGCACTGGATGTTCAATCCAGTGAAGGACAAGGAGAGTGTCTTCGTCGTGGCAACGGTGGGAGAGCCCCGCACCTATTATGTCCGTTCCTTTGATGCATGGGAGGGTACGCTGAATTGGGAGTACCAGGTGGACGGAGCCCCGCGCAGTCCGGTGACTGTGTACGATGGAAGTGTGTACTTCACCGTGAATAGCCGTCAAGCAGACGGACGCCGCGAACGAGGTTACCTTGTGTCCCTGGATGCCTCGACCGGCATACTGAACTGGCAATATCGGGTGAGCGAGTCGATAAACACCTACGCGGTGAAGTCCAGCGGCTACATATACTTTGGCACGTACGGCAACAGTACCGACTACCTTTATTCCATTGCCCCCGAGTCTGGCGAGTTGATCAGGCAGTACGAAACGCCCGGGGGATCATACTATACGCCACTCATTGAGGGAGATAGCGCTTATGTTGTAACGGGATGGGGTGAGATCTACTCAATTGACCTGTCAACCGGGGCCGTGAACTGGCGGTACAGACCTGGGGATACATTCCTGCGGACGCCGCTGTCGGCCAATGGAAACATTTACTTCAGCGGCTACGATGGTCAAGCGCGGGAGACTCTGACCGTTCACGCCGTTGATGCCCAAACAGGCGAACCTCAATGGAGCTATACCTCAAACCATGGGCTATTGCCTTTGACGGTGTCTAACGGAACTGTCTATGTCCCGTCCTATGTCGATTTGACTTCACTGGACGCTTCGACGGGAAGTCTGAATTGGCGGGCTGAATACAGTTGGATTTGCGGACCAATAACTGCCGTCGATGGCATCTTGTACGGACGCGCCTCAACCGACAACGGATTTATTGTGTTTGCTCTTCGCGCCGACTAGTGCAAATTGCTGTACATGCGAAATTGCTCCCACGTGGCGACGATTTGCGGCCGGCGTTGCTCGCAGGGCGACACTCCGTCCTGCCTTTCGCTGCCTGTCAGGCACAGGTCCGCGAAAACGTCAGCCGCGATGCGCTGCGTTGCTGCCCGCCCTACGGGTGCATCCCCGGCCCTTGCAGCTCCGCCATCGCTCTCCGCGAGCACTCGCTGCACGGCGCCCTTTCGCCCTTGCCCTGCTCCTTCTTGTCCCACATCATCCGGCTGCCCACCGTGCAGTCGTCGTAGAAGTGGTAGATGCGGGCGTCCTCGTCGTGGTAGGGGGCTACCTGCGCCATTGGAGACCTCCTGGATACGACCCTGCCCATCGGCGTTGGCGATTATGGTGTGCCAACCGGCCCCGCCGGTCAAGGGCGGTTGGCCCGACGGCTGCTGCAATTGCCACTTCCGTTTGCCCTGAGCCTGTCGAAGGCGGGCACCCTCATCCCCTACTAGGCCTGTCGAAGCGCCTCCCTCCCCGTTTCACCGACGGAAGCCGGTGTCCAGGGCGCCCGCCTCCAACATCTCGCGCAATCCGAGCCCCGCACCCCGTCGTTCCTGCGCAGGCAGGAACCCCGACGCTCGCCAGCACCCCATCCCTCCCGTTCGCCCTGAGCCTGTCGAAGCGCCTCCCTCCCCGTTTCACCGGCGGAAGCCGGTGTCCAGGGCGCCCGCCTCCAACATCTCGCGCAATCCGAGCCCCGCATCCCCGTCGTTCCTGCGCAGGCAGGAACCCCGACGCTCACCAGCGCCCCATCCCTCCCGTTCGTCCTGAGCCTGTCGAAGCCTGTCCTGAGGCCCTCGAAGGGGGCTGTCGCCGCGCCCTTCCGCGTCGCTCGCGCCCTCTGTTATGCTGTGCGCCTACGCACCCCTACGAGGAACGCCATCGCACGCAAGGGGAGCCGACCATGCTGACACGCGAGGACAACGAGCTCATCTGCCGCACCGGCCCCGGCACGCCCATGGGCCGCGTGCTGCGCCGCTACTGGCACCCCTGCGCGCTCTCCGCCGACCTCCCCGTCCCTGACGGCGATCCTGTGCGCCTCAAGGTCCTCGCCGAGGACCTCGTCGCCTTCCGTGACAGCGAGGGCCGCGTCGGCCTAATCGGCGAGCGTTGCCCCCACCGCGGCGCGTCGCTCTACTACGGGCTGAACCGCGATGGGCTGATGTGCATCTACCACGGCTGGAAGTTCGACGCCGACGGCATCTGCGTCGACATGCCCTCGGACATCCCCGGCAGCCGCTTCAAGGAGAAGGTGCGCGCCACGTCCTACCCCACCGTCGAGTCGGCGGGCGTCGTCTGGGCGTACATGGGTCCGCCGGAGCAGCAACCGCCGCCGCCGGACTTCCTGTTCAACCGCCTCCCCGTCGACCAGGTCGTGGCCGCGAAGGCCCCCGTCTACTGCAACTACCTGCAGAGCATAGAGGGCAACATAGACTCGTCGCACCTCGGCACGCTGCACCGGCGTCACGAAGACTTCGGGCGTGAGCCTGACGAAACGGACCGGCCGGGGGTGCCCTCCGCCAACCAGCGTTCGTACCTGCTTGCCAGGTACCGGTTCGCCCAGGTTGATGTGCAGGACACGGACTACGGCTTCCGGCTCATCGGCATCCGACCCACGGACGCGGGCCACCGGCACCTGCGCATCACCAGCCACGTCTTCCCCGTGTGCAGCATGATCGCCGGCCCCGGCCGCGCCAGCGGCACCTTCTTCATCGTGCCGATGGACGACGAGAACTGCATGCGTTTCTTCATCCGCTGCAACGTCGACCGCCCCATCACCGACGACGAGCGCGCATCGACGTACGCGGAGAACACGATGATGGACCCGGCCGACCCGCGCCGCCGCCTCAAGCGCCCCGACAACGACTACCTCATCGACCGCGAGGCCCAGCGGACGACCCTCATCGCGGGCATATCGCCAAACCCGGAGCAGGACTACGCTGTCACGGAGAGCATGGGCCCCATCGTCGACCGCACCCGCGAGCACCTCTACTCCGCCGACGGCGCCATCATCCGCCTCCGCCAGCTCATGATCCGTGCCGCCAAGGGCCTCGACGAGGGCATCGACCTGCCCGCCCTCGCCCCGGACATCCCCTACCACCTCATCCGCTCGGAAAAGCTCATCGTCGCCGAGGATGACGACCCATGGCTCGCCGGTGCGGACGCCGGCGAGACGTCGCGCCCCGGCGAGCGGCTGTGGTAGGAGTCAAGGCTGGTGGACGGCGTTCAATTCGTGGATTCCCAGTAGTCTTCTGGTAGCTCCTCCCCCTTCTGGTAGGGGCGTATGTCATGGGGTTTGTTCAAGTCGAAGTAGCTCACGTTGAGCCATTCTTCGCCCTCGGTGCTGCTGAAGACAACACTCCTCAGCGTGTATGTTTGGTCGTATGAAGCTGTTACCATACCGAATGACGGGTCTCTTTGGGTTGCCACATATCCATCTGCATTTTGCTTGAAGCTTGAGGTCGGCAGGACTGAGAACGTCAGACCCCAGAAATACAACTGCAAGATGTCTTCCAGCGGCCCCGAATCGGAGTTTTCGGGTATGAAGTACCATTTGCCCGCATCGAGGTCATGCAGATATACATTAAAGCTGTTGTGAGTCAAGACCTCGAGCGACCGCTCGACAGGCTTGGTCATATCTATTCGTGCGAATATCTGGCTTTCGGCGTCGGTAGTTGTCCAGCCTTCTACGTCGGCAGTGATTTGGTATCCGCTTTCTGTGAGACTTTCGTCGGTCATATTGAAATGCGCTCTATATGAAATGCTCGTGAAGTTGTCCATTCTCACCAGGTCTTCGGATGTGGGTATCGGGGCAGGCGGTGGGGTTGAAGCGGGGACTGCGGCATTTGCCGGGGCAGGTGTAGCTGCGGGTTCAGCGGTTGCGGCCACAATGGGCTCAGTTGTTGGAGTATCGACTGGTTCGGCTGTGGCTACCGGCTCTGACTCTGCTCTTGCGCAGGCAATCATGGCGATCACCAGCAATGCCAACATGGGGATGGTGGAGGCTCTACGTTTCTGCACTATGTTGATTTTCCGTCCTGTCCATGGATTCACCCGCGCATTATGCCCACCTGCTCGGAGACTTGAAAGCCCCCTCCTCCGCATCCGCCCCCTCTGCTATCCTGAACGCACCCCCTCGCGAAGGAACGCGCATGTACGTCATCGGCACGGCGGGCCACGTCGACCACGGCAAGTCGACGCTCGTCAAGGCGCTCACCGGCATAGACCCGGACCGGCTCCAGGAGGAGAAGGATCGGGAGATGACCATCGAGCTCGGTTTCGCGTGGTTCACGTTGCCCTCCGGCCGCGAGATCAGCGTCGTCGACGTCCCCGGCCACGAGCGCTTCATCAAGAACATGCTCGCGGGCGTCGGCGGCATTGACCTCGCCATGCTCATCGTCGCCGCGGACGAGTCCGTCATGCCGCAGACCCGCGAGCACCTCGCCATCCTCGACCTGCTGCAGGTCAAGCGCGGCATCGTCGTGCTCACCAAGGCCGACACCGTCGATGAGGAGTGGGCCGACCTCGTGCGCGGCGAGGTGGAGGAGGCGCTGGCGGGCACGACGCTGCAGGGCGCGCCCATGGTCCTCGTCTCCGCCGTCACAGGCCAGGGCCTGCCCGAACTCACCGCCCTCATTGACGACATGCTGGAGGAGACCGTCCGTCGGGAGGACCTGGGCCGCCCGCGCCTCGCCATAGACCGCAGCTTCGTCATGCCCGGCTTCGGCACCGTCGTCACCGGCACGCTGCTCGACGGCGCGCTGACCGTCGGCCAGGAGGTCGAGCTGCTGCCGTCGGGCCTGCGGCGGCGCATCCGAGGCCTGCAGTCGCACCAGCAGCGCATCGAGAGCGTCGGGCCCGGCAACCGCGTCGCCGTAAACCTCGCAAACACCACGCAGGAGGAGGCCGAGCGCGGGCAGGTGCTCACGCTGCCCGGCTGGCTCCAGCCCACCACGACCGTCGACGTGCAGGTCCGCATGGTGCCCGGTGCGCCCATGCCCATCCGGCATAACCTTGGCGTCACCTTCCACGCGGGGACGAGCGAGAGCTTCGCGCGCGTCCGGCTTCTGGACGTGTCCGAGCTTAGGCCCGGACAGGACGGCTGGGCGCAGGTGCACCTGACCGACCCCATTCCGCTGGTGAAGGGCGACTACTTCGTCGTGCGCTCGTCCCAGTGGACGCTGGGCGGCGGCCGCGTCGTCGACCCCCACCCCTCCCGCCACCGCCGCTTCCAGCTTGGCGTTCTGGAGAAGCTCGAGGTCATGGCCGAGGGCTCGCCAGAGGACCTCGTCCTCAAGGCGCTCGAAAGCGCTGAGCCGTGCGGTCTCGCGGCCCTCGCGCGCGCCGCGAACCTCGCCGCCACCGAGACCGCCACCCTCGTCGCCGAACTCGCGGCGGAGGGCGAGGCCGTCGTCCTCGGCGGCGCACCGCCGGACTCGGGCGCCGTCCTCATGTCGACGCCCGGCTGGGCGAGCCTTCGCGGGCGGGCCGACGCCGCCGTGCAGGCCTACCACGCCGCCAACCCGCTCCGCACCGGCCTCCCCCGCGAGGAGCTCCGCAACCGGCTCAAGCTCCAGCAGGCCGTCTTCACCCTCGTGCTGCAGCGCCTCGCCGACGAAGGCGTGCTGGAGGAGACCGGCGCCGCCGTCCGCGCTCCCGGCCACCGCGTCGTCCTCTCCGACGCGCAGGAGACGGAGGCCGCCCGGTACGTCGCCGCCCTCGAGCGTGAGCCCTACGCCCCGCCGACGGAGATCGCCATTGACGCCGCCCTCGTCGGCGTGCTCGCCGAGCGTGGCAGCGTCGTCCGCGTCAGCGACGGCCTTGTCTTCGCGGCGGGCGCGTACCGCGAGATGGTCGACCGCATCGTCGCCCACCTGCGCGAGCACGGCGCCATCACCGTTGCGGATGTGCGCGACGCCTTTGGCACCTCGCGCAAGTACGCGCTCCCGTTGCTGGAACACCTTGACCAGCTCCACGTCACCCGCCGCCAGGGCGACCAGCGCGTCCTCCTGCGCGACCCGGGGCGTTCGTGATGCAGGACCGCGTCTATGGCGTCGACTTCAGCGGCGCAAAGCAGGCGGGCAACAAGATCTGGATCGCGCAGGCCGTGCCCTACCGCCGTGGAATCGTGGTGGAGGCGTGCGCGCCCGCGCCCGAGTTCCTCGGGTGCTCCCCCGCTCGCGATGAGGCGCTGGCCGCGCTGCGGGCGTTCATTGGCGGCTCGGAGAGCGCGGCGTTCGGGTGCGACTTTCCGTTCAGCCTGCCTCGCGAGCTGATCGGCGCCGAGTCCTGGGCCGAGTTCGTGGCCGAATTTCCAGGCCGCTTCGCCACGGAGAGCGAGTTTCGAGAACGCTGCCTCGCAACGGCAGTTGACCTCGCCGGCCGCAAGGAGCTGCGGCGGCGGACGGATGTCGAAGCCAAGGCGCCGTTCTCCGCCTACAACCTCCGCATCTTCCGGCAGACGTACTACGGCATCACTGAGCTGCTCCGTCCGCTCGTTGCCGGTAACCTCGTCAACGTCCCGCCGCTCCACTACTCCGATGACGACGCGCCGTGGATCATGGAGGTGTGCCCCGCCAGCACGCTGAAGGCATCCGGCCTCTACGGGGCCTACAAGGACGCTCGCGGGAGCGTCGAGGCACGGGAGAACATCCTGCTCGCGCTGAAGGACTCGGGCCGTGTCACGTTCAGCGACGGCGATGTCCGGCAGCGGGTAATCGCGGACGCGCAGGGCGATGCGCTGGACAGTGTCATCGCCGCGGACGCGACTTTCCGCGCAATTGCCGACCCTGAGCGCATAGTGCAAGCCCACCGGTTCCCCTACTATCTTGAGGCATACATCTTCGTCTAGCCCCGTTCGCCTTGAGGGAAATCAAAAGGAGAACAGGGGATGCGGGCGAGGATGCGCCGATAGACGAGAACGTAGCGGTGCTGGACAATGAGGGTAATGGACCGTTCGGTATGAGCTGTGCATGGAGAAAGGGCTCGCAGCGGAAAACGGGGTGAGGGCATGACGGACTGGAGTAAGTGTCCGGCGGTTGAGAGTGTGCCCGGCAGGGTGAGCGGGGCCTGGGTGTTCAAGGGCTCCCGGTTGCCGGTGTCAAGTCTCTTCGAGAACTTGGAGAGCGGCGCCACGGTGGAGGACTATCTAGAATGGTTCGACGCCGAAGAGTGGAAGGTCAGAGCCGTACTGCAGTACGTAGCGGACTCTCTGAAGGCTCCTGTGCCCCCCGTCGTTCCTGCGTAGGCAGGAACCCCAACAGACCGCTAAACTTCCATCAAAAGGTGCACCATCCCCGTCGCCCCTGCGCAGGCAGGGGCCCCGACAAACCCCACCATGGTAGAGTCACGCCATGCAACAGAGTTCCTTTCGCCCCCGCATTCCCTGTGTGTACATCATGGCCAGCAGGCCGGGCGGCGCCATATACATTGGCGTAACCTCAGACCTTGTCCAACGAGTTTGGCAGCACAAAGAGGGCTTTGTTGAAGGTCACACCAACATCTACAACATCAAGAGCTTGGTTTGGTACGAAGTCCACGAATCAATGGAGAGTGCAATCTCACGGGAAAAGGCCTTGAAGCGTTGGAAGCGGGCTTGGAAACTGCGCTTGATTGCGGAGAGTAACCCCTCTTGGCGTGACTTGCATGAAGAATTGATGTAACAGCGTCGGGGTTCCTGCCTTCGCAGGAACGACGAGAAATCAGGAGGCGCATCCATGGCCCTTGACCTCTACCGAACCGCCGCCCAGATCGACGCCGCCATCGCGACCGCCGACTTCGGCCCCGCGCGCGACCGCCGCACGGGCGCGGTCCTCGCCGCCCTGCACGATGCCGACGCCGCCACGCTGAACGACCGCGTAGAGGCGGCGCAGGGGCTGCTCGCCTTCCTCCCCGCTGAGGCTGTCGAACCGCCCGGCGCGGTCTTCGACACGCCCGCGCCGCCTGCCGACTTCAGCGTCGTCGCCACCGACGGCTCCCACATCGACGTCAACCGCCACCTGCCTCTGCGGTGCGCGCTCATCAACATCGGTGGTTGCCGCCTCACCTACGGCGACGCCCCCGACGCCGAGCTGTTCAGCCACCCGGGCCTCCGCACCGCCGACGCCGAACTCTTCCTGCAAGACCCGGACACCCCCTCGGCCCGGCAAGCCGTCGAGGGCGCCCTAATGGGCCTCGTGCGCACGGTCGAGGAGGCGACGGCCCTCGCCGACGCCGTGGACGCCGGCGCCAGCGGCCTCCCCACCCTCGCCCTCCTTGACGGCACGCTCGTCCTGTGGGAGCTCGGCGGCGAGCTGCCCCCGCGCGGCCGCTACCCCGACTACGTCCGCGAGCGCCTCCTCAACGACGGCCTTCTCGCCGCCCTCGACCGCATCCGGGACGCGTCCTATGGACAGGGGGAGAGGACACCACCCCCGTTCGCCCTGAGGGAAATCGAAGGGGAAACGGGTGTGGCCGTCGCGTCCTACATCAGCCTGCCCAACAGCGCGGAGGTCGTGAACCTGCTGCGCCTTGCCCTCTGCGACCTCGATCCCATCGGCCACTGCCAGGCACACTGCCGCGCCCTCGTTCCCGGCCTGCGCCGCTGCGACGCCGCCCACGGCCTGACCGACCGCGAGCTCTTCGAGCGCACCCTCGCGTCCGGCCAGCGCTCAGCCGTGTTCGCCAGCCGCTCGCCCGTCGCCCGCGACGCCTACGGCCCGCACCGCGTCCACTTCTTCTACGTCAACGTCGACGAGGAGATCGGCCGCGTGGAGATACCCGCATGGGTCGCCCTCGACCCGGCGCTGCTGGCGCTCACGCACGCCCTCGTCGTCGACAACGCGCGGCGCGGCGCGGGCTACCCCGTCGCGCTCCAGGAGGCGCACGAGCAGGCCGTCGTCACCGGCGCGGACCGTGAAGCCTTCAGAAACATGGTGGAACGCGCCTTGGAGGGCCGTGGGCTGCCCGTGTACACTTCCCAGAAGCAACGCTCGAAGCGCCGCCCCTGGGTGTAGCCGTCGTGTCGGGGTTCCTGCGAAGGCAGAGCCTGCCCCTGCGTAGGCAGGGGAACCCCGACAGACCTGCGCCAGCCCTTGAAGGAGGGTCGCCCCAACTCCCTGAAAGGACTCGCCCGTGACCACAACCCCGCAACCCGACGCCCGCATCGGCGAGGTGGTGGAGGCCAGCTCAACCGGCTTCACCGCTGAGTGCTACGCGCTCTACGGCGCGCCGCCCCTCGGTGCGCTGGTGCGCGTCGGCGACCCGGCCGTGTACGGCGTCGTCTACAGCGTCACGACCGCCGCCCTCGACCCCGGCCGCCGCGTCTCGGCCCGCGGCGCTGACGAGCCCGACGAGGCGTCTGTGTACCGCAACAACCCGCAGATCGCGCGGCTCCTCGCAACGCACCTGCAGGCCCTCGTCGTCGGCCATGGCCGCGGCCACGAGCGCGCGGGCGCCGTCGTGCACCGGCTTCCCGCCGCGCCCCCGCGCATCCACGCCTTCGTCCGCTGCTGCGACGACGCCGAGGTACGGGCCTTCACCGAGGACCTCGGCTTCCTGCACCTGCTGACCACCGCCAACGTCCCCGCCATCGACGAGGTCATCGCCGCGAGCGTCCGTCTCGCATGCGAAGCCCGCCCGGACGCTGACGCTTTCCGCGAACGCGCCGCCCGCGCCCTCGCCGAGGAGCTCTCCGGCGACGTCCCGCGCCTTAACGCCATCCTGCGGGGCATCCGATGACGCTGGACGGCAACTCCCCCGCTCACCCAGAGCCCGTCGAGGGCTCCCAACCCCCCGTTTCTCCGGCGAAAGCCGGAGCCCAGGGCGCGCCGGAAGCTGCCGTCTCCGCTGTCCAGACCCTTCTCGGCACGGTAGTCGGTGGCTCCCTGACCGACGGCGTGGAGGTGCGCCTCGCCGAGGGCGCGTCTGTCGAGGACATCCCAGTAGGCAGTTATGTCGTTATCCAGGGCGAGACGCGACGCTTTTTCGGCATGGTCAGCGAGGTCCGCCTCGCCAGCACCGACTCCCGCCTGCGCAGCGCCCCCGCCTCCTTCGACGACCCCTTCGTGTCGCGCGCGCTGACGGGCACCGCCGCCTACGGCAGCATCGTCGTCCGCCCGCGCCTCACGCTCCCGAGCGTCGCCGGGGCGGAGGGCGACATCGCGCCCGCCCGCACCGTGCCCGCGCATTTCTCGCGCGCCGCCCGCGCGTCGCCGTACGATGTCGCACAGGTCTTCGGCGAGGAGGGCGGCGACAACTTCGCCGTCGGCACCCCGCTGGACATGGAGGCCGTCGTCTGCCTGGACCTGCGCACGCTGCTCCAGCGCTCCAACGGCGTCTTCGGCAAGAGCGGCACCGGCAAGAGCTTCCTGACACGCCTGCTCCTCATCGGCGTGCTCCAGAGCCGCCTGTCGTCGCTCCTCATCTTTGACATGCACAACGAGTACGGCTGGGAGGGCGGCGACGTGGAGCGCGGACGGCGGGTGAAGTCCCTGAAGCAGCTCTTCCCCTCAGAGGTCTCCGTCTTCGCCCTCGACGAGCAGCGGGCCCGCGGCGCGAAGGTGCAGCCCGACTTCCTCGTCGAGATCGGCTACGGCGAGATCACCCCCGACGACGTCATGTCCCTCCGCGAGACCCTCGGCATCTCGGACGCCGCCGCGGAGGCCGCCTTCGCCCTCGGCCGCCGCTTCGGCGACGATCGCTGGCTGCGCGAGTTCCTGCGGCTGGAGGGCTCGGACGAGATCGGCGAGCTCGCCGCGAGCATCAACGTGAACGGCGCGGCCCTCGCTACCCTGCACCGCCGCCTGACGAACCGCGTCGCCCGGCTGCCGTTCGTGTCGGATGCGCCGGGCGCCGACGCCGTCGCCGCCATCATGGACCACCTTGACCGGGGCATGCACGTCGTGCTGGAGTTCGGCCGCCACGGCGATGACGTGCTCGCCTACATGCTCGTCGCCAACCTGCTCACCCGCCGCATCCACGACCGCTACCGGGAGCGCCAGACCGCCGCGGAGGAGGGTCGCGCCACCACGCCGCTCACCATCGTCATTGAGGAGGCCCACCGCTTCCTCAGCCCGGCCGTCGCCTCGCAGTCGCCCTTCGGCGTCATCGCCCGCGAGATGCGCAAGAACAACGTCACGCTCCTCGTCGTCGACCAGCGCCCCAGCGCCATCGACCCGGAGGTGCTCAGCCAGGTCGGCACCAAGGTCTGCTGCCTCCTCGACGACGAGCGCGACGTCGACGCGGTCATGGCGGGCGCGTCCGGCAGCCGCGAGCTCCGCTCCGTGCTCGCCGGTCTCCGCTCCCGCCAGCAGGCGCTCTTCTTCGGCGAGGCCGTCCCCATCCCCGTCGCCGTCCAGGTCCGCGACTACGGCACGGAGTCCAGCTACCACGCCCTCATGCGCCCCAACTCGCGCCGCCCCGCCCCCGTTCGTGCTGAGGCAAATCGAAGCACGAACCCTCCCGCCACGGACGATGAGGACGACGACCCGCTGTTCGGGTAACACCCCCATCCGCACTCCCTGCGTAGGGGCGACTCGCGAGTCGCCCGCCGGCCCCAGGGCCGGCCCCGCCCGCAACCAAATCAAACCACAATTCCCCTGACACCGCCCCGTTGCGCCCCCTCCTTCCCCACGCTATCCTCGTGCCATTACCCGGCATGCGGCTGGACCCGCCCCCAAGCGATGCCCGTGGCACACCGTGACAGCTACGATTCGTTTTAAAAAATTTTGCAAAATTCGTAGCTGAAACCCCCCGCTACAGCTACGATTCGTTATCCACAATCGAATCCCCCCGCTCACCCCCTCCCCCGACCGTTCGCCCTGAGCCCGTCGAAGCCTGTCCTGAGGTTCTCGAAGGGGGCCACGCCCGCGCCTCTGGCTCCCGGCTTTCACCGGAAACAGGGGCCGAGGCTTGAATGGGCCACCTCCCCCGCTCGCCCATCGGGTATACTCTCCCCTGAGGAGGACACCATGCCTGAGAGACGACCACGCTTGGAAGGAAAGGTCGCCGTCGTGACGGGCGGCGGTAGCATTGCCGAGGGCATCGGCAACGGGAAGGCCACGTCCGTCCTGTTCGCCCGTGAGGGCGCGAAGGTCCTCGTCGTGGACATCATCGAGGAGGCCGCCGAGGACACCGTGCGCATGATCCGCGAGGAGGGCGGCGACGCGTCCGTCTTCGTCGCCGACGTTACCAACTCGGACGACTGCTACGCCATGTGTCAGGCCGCCGTCGACCGCTACGGCCGCCTAGACATCCTCGTGAACAACGTCGGCATCTCCTCGCGCGGCGACGTGCTCTCGCTGGACATTGAGGAGTGGGACCAGGTGATGGACGTCAACGTGAAGAGCATAGTGCTGGCAAGCCGCGCGGCAATCCCCCACATGATCAGGGGCGGCGGTGGCGCCATCACCAACCTCTCGTCCATCGCCGGGCTGCGGGCGCACTCGCCGTTGGCCTACTCCGTGTCCAAGACGGCCATCGTCGGCATCACGCAGACCATGGCGTCCGACCACGGCCGAGACCTCATCCGCGTCAACGCCATCGCGCCGGGGCAGGTCTACACGCCGCGAATGGAGATGCGCATGACTGACTCGCTGCGGGACTTGCGCGTGACGACGGCGCCGCTGGGCACCGAGGGCACCGCCTGGGACATCGGCTACGCCAACCTCTACCTCGCAAGCGACGAGGCCCGCTGGGTAACGGGCGTGACGCTGTCCGTCGACGCCGGGCTCGCCGTGACCACTCCCGCCACGCACAACCGCGAGCGCAGCGAGGCGATGGAACAGGCCAAGCAGCAACAGCAATGACCAGACTCCCAAACGAGCCAGCGGCCCAACGCGCCTGCCGTAAGCCATGCTGCGCCCCCTAGCCCGCGTCCCAACCTTCCGCTCCGTCGTCAACCGGGACTGGCGGTTGCTCTGGATGGCGGGCCACCTCTGGCACCTGGCCTTCTGGATGGACCTCATCGTCCTTGGCTGGCTGGTGCTGGAGCTGACCGACTCGCCGCTGCTGGTTGCGCTGGTCGGCACCTTCCGGCTCATCCCGCTCGGCATCCTCGGCCCCATCGCGGGCTCCATCGGCGACCGGATTTCAAAGAAGCGGATGCTGCTCGTCGCGCAGACGGTCAACCTCTCCGTGACGATTGGCTTCACCGTCGTTTTGCTGCTGGGCGAGGAGAGGGTCTGGCTGGTGTACACCGCCGCCGTGCTCACCGGCTCGGCGTGGGCCATCGACTTCCCCGTTCGTCGAGCCTTCATCCGCGACTTGCTGCCCGGTCGCTTCGTGGTCAACGCGATGGCCATCGACGCGGCGTCGCTCACGGGCATGCAGATGGTGGGCAGGTGGATAGGCGGGGGCATACTCGCCCTTGCTGACCCGGGAGCCGCCTACGCCTTCCTCTCGCTCTGCTACCTGGTCGGCTTCTTCGCGCTCCTGCGCGTGCCGGAGCGGTCCAGTGTCCCCGGCCCGAGCGCGGCCGGCGCCAACTCCCTGGCCGCCCTCGTCAGGGACCTTGCGAACGGCCTCGTCTACGTCTGGCGCAACCCCGTGCTGCGCAACATCTTCCTGGTGACGGTTGCCATCAACCTCTTCGTCGCGCCCTACCTTCAAATTACGCCGGTCTTCGCACGCGACGTTTACGGTGTCGGTCCCGGCCTGCTCGGCATCGTCAGCGGCATGGACGGCTTCGGCGCACTGATCGGCACGATAGTCGTGGCAAGCGCGGTGGGGTTGAAACGGCTGGGCCGCGTCTTCATCGGCGGGTGCCTGCTCCTCTCCTCTGCCGTAACCGTGTTCAGCCAGGTCCCGACCGTCTGGATAGGCATACCCGTCATGGTCATCGTCGGGTTCGGCGTGTCCGGGTTCGTGACGATGCAGACGACGCTTTCCGTGCTGCACGCGAGCCCCGAGATGCGAGGCCGCGCGATGGGAGCGGTCGCGTTGGGCATCGGCGGGATGCCGATCGGCATGGCGCTGTTGGGCGCCCTCGCCGAGGCCTACGGCGCGCCGAGGGCCCTCGGCATGACGGCGTCCCTCGGCTTCCTCATCATCCTGGTGATTGGCGTCTTCCAGCCGGCGTTGAGACGCGCGCAATAGGGCCAAAATCTAGTGGAAATCGCGGCTCGCCGTGCTAAGCTTGGGAGCGCAACCATTGAACGCAGGGGCTTTCGGCGTCAGTGAGGGAGAGGATGCCTGACCGCAAGGAAATGACCAGGTTGATGACCAAGCGCCTGCCGCGCCCGACGATGGCGTTGCTCATCGCCTGCGGTGTCCAGGGCGCGAACCACGGCTTCCAGGTCTTTCTGGTCGGCGGCATGGTTCGCGATGTCCTCCGCGACCGGATCTCCCGCGACCCTGACCTCGTCGTGCAGGAGGTCGTTCCCACCCTCGACGCCTCGGCGCGCTATGCCGAGGTGCTGGCGGGCGCGCTTGGCGTCATCGTGTCCCCGCCCTCCCAGTTTGGCACCATCAAGGTGGAGGCCGGGGGCCTGGAGGTCGACATCGCCTCGGCCCGCCGGGAGTCGTACGCGTCGCCCGGCGCCCTGCCCGACGTTCGAGCCGCGACGATCGAGGGCGACCTCGGACGTCGCGACTTCACCATCAACGCCATTGGCGTGGACCTTGGCCCCAAGACCTTCGGCAACGTCGTGGACATCCACGGCGGCCAGGAAGACCTGAACCACCGCGTCATCGGCGTCATCCACGACGGCAGCTTCGCGGACGACCCCACGCGCCTGTTCCGAGCGGTGCGCTACGAGACCCGCCTCAACCTGCGCATGACGATGATGACGGAGATGGCCCTCCGCCGGGACATCGGCCACATCGCGGCTGTCAGCGGCGACCGCATTCGGAATGAGCTCGAGCGCATCTTCGCAGAGGACAGCCCCGCACACGCTCTCGCCCGCGCCGACGAGCTAGGCTTGCTCGACGCCACGCTGCCCGGCCTCACGTGGACGTCGGCGATGACCGCGGCGGCAAGGCAGACGAAGGACCGCGGGCCGATGTCGTTTCTCGCGCTGCTCGCGTCGACGCTGTCGCGCGAGGACGCGGAGGCCTTCGCCGCCCGCATCAACGCGACGGGACCCTGGTCGGCGATCATCCACGACGCAGTCACCGTGGCCGAGCAGCTGGATGATCTGGCCGTCAGCGGGCTGTCTCCCAGCGGGGTTCACCGGATTCTGGAAGGGCTGTCGCCGGAGGCCGTGAGCGCATGGGCCGCGCTCTCTGGCGACGCGCCGGCCGCGGGCCGCCTGCGCGAGTACGCCGACAACCTGCGCTACGTGCGCCCTGCCCTTGACGGTGACGCCCTGCTCGCCCTCGGCGTGCCGCAGGGCCCCCGCGTCGGCGAGCTGCTGCGCGAGCTGTTGCACGCCCGCCTCGACGGGCAGGTCGCCAACCGCGCCGACGAGGAGGCGCTGGTGCGGGACCGCCTGTAGCGACTACTCCATACGGAAAGGACACTGCCATGGCGAAGGAAGCGTACGTCTACACCTGGAAGCGCTGAACCACCTGCCGCAAGGTGAGAGAGGTTCTCTCACAGGCGGGCGTGGAGGTCACGGAGCGTGACTTCTTCGCGGACCGGCTCTCGGAGGACGAGGTCCGCGCCCTGGCGGCGGCCTCCTCCGCGACGGCCATGTTCTCCGCCAAGAGCCCCACGGTGAAGAAGCTGGGGCTGGACCCGGCGGCCCTCAGCGATGACGAGAAGGTGCAGCTCATGGCGGGCGAGCCCCGCCTTATCCGGCGCCCAATCGTCGTCATCGACGGCGTCACCCACCCCGGCGCGACGGTCAAGTCCCTCGCGGGTGTCCTCGGCGGGTAGCCGTCGTTCCTGCGCAGGCAGGAATCCCGACAAACGCGCCTCCTCGTTTCTCCGGCGAAAGCCGGAGTCCGGAGTGGCGGGGTGCCTCTACCCTTCCCTCTTCCCCCGCGCCGTCTCGCGCCGGCGGAAGAAGAGGTACTGCTGCGCGTACCCCGCGTACGGCCCGAAGGCCTCGCGCGTCCACGCCCACAGTTCGCGATAGCTGAGCCGCTGCCCGCCGAGGTACCAGTCCTCCAGCGCGCGCCGCACCCACCGGTCGATGGGCGCCGCGTCCAGTTGGTCCAGCGCGAACAGCAGGACGCAGTCCGCCACTTTCTCCCCGACGCCCGGCAGCGCCAGCAGCGCATCCTTCGCGTCCTCGTAGGGCACCGCCCGCAGCGCCGGCAGGTCGAGCCGGCCCGCCGCGACGGTCTCCGCCGTTCTCGCCACGTACTTCGCCCGGTAGCCGAGGCCCAGCTCGCGCAGCCTGGTCTCGCCGGCCGACGCCAGTGCTCCCGGTGTCGGGAACGCGCGCCGCGTCAGCTCCCCGAGCGTTGCGGTATCGCCCAGCGTGTTCGCCAGCGTCTCCTGCATCCCGGCGATGCGCGGGATGTTGGAGTTCTGCGAGCAGATGAAGGCGATGAGACACTCCCACGGGTCCTGCCGCAGGATCCGCAGCCCCCAGTGCCGCCGCACGGCCGCTTGCAAACGCTCGTCCTCGCACAGTTGGGCGTAGATGGCGGGCAGGTTGTCGTCGAGCCGGAAGTAGTCGCGGACGGCGCGCTCTGCGTGTGCGAGCGTCGACGGGTCGTAGGTGACGCGAAGGCCGTCCTCGTTGCGCTCGAGGGTGAGCAGCCGCCCTTCGATGAAGCCGCTCCAGACGCCGCCGTCCTCGTGCCAGCGGAATGCCTGGCCGCTTTCCAGCGTCAGCGGCAGGTCGAGGGGCTGGTCAACGGCGACGAGCGTCGTGGCGAGTGCATCGGGCATGGTGCAAGTATACGGTGTGCAAGGACGTAGGGGCGATTCGTGAACCACCTGCTGGGGTTGGCAGTCCCGGCCGCGTTACGCATCCTCCACGCGGCAAGTGAGGATGTCTATCCCGTAGTATTGGCGGTGGAGCACTGATGAAGCGTATTGGCGAAGGATGCGGACGGATAGTGTCTGGTCGTCCTCCAGCGCCATCTCCTCTTCCAGGTATGCCATGCGGTTTTCGATATTCCCCTGGACGGCGTCGCCTGAAGCAACCACGATTTCCAGCTCGGCTGAACCCGGTTCCGGGCGAATGGTGGCGACTAGCCTGCGCTCCTGCTCAGGCTGTCCGCCGTTCTCCTCTCCCAGCAGGCTCAACATCACTTCCTCCCCTACCAAACGCAGCCGGTTTCCCCCCTTTTCCGTCCAGGAGTGTCTATTGGCGAATTGGCTGAGAAAGCCATCGACCGCCGGTATGGAAGACCTGGACAGGTCCACCCGCAGCCTCCTGACGCGAAAACCTGACAGTTCGTTGAATAGGGTCATGCCAATAGCCGCAATGCCGCCGACAACGATGGTATTGCCCACGAGGTCGCTGGTGATGCCTTCGACAATTCCGCTGAAGAACCCGGCGGAAAGACCCAGTACCACGGAGACGCCGGTGATGGCGGCCTTCTTCTGGTTCATCTCGCCGGTGAAGACCGTCTTCGCGCCTTCGAAGAAGAGCATACCGAAGATTATGACGTACACCGCGCTTACCACCGGGCTGGGAATGGCCACCAAGACCGCCAGGAATTTGGAGAAGGGGGCCGCTGCCATTGTCAACAGGCCCAGACCAATCCCGACGCTCCTGGCCGATACGCGTGTGAAGTCCATGTAAACCGCCGTAGCCGCCCACGGAGCGGCGATTGGGAGGGTTCCCAGCAGGCCGGAGAAGAACGTGCCCACTCCGTACACGCCCAAGCCTCCCTGGACAGCGCGGTAGTCGAGGGCCGTCGGATTCCGGTAGGAAGCGCGATAGATCACCGAGAGGTCTCCAACCGCTTTCATGAAGGCGGTCAGGTTCACAAACACGAAGGCCGGGAGCAGCGCCCAGAAGTCCGTGTCGAAGGTCATGTCCAACCCCGGCCAACCGAATTCAGGCAAGCTCACCCACGGAGCGTTGGCTACGGTGCCGAAGTCGTAAAATCCCAGCGGCACGGCTGCGATCAGGCCGGCCACTACCATGATCGGCAGTATCCACATACGCCATAGTGGCGCACCCTGCAACGAGATTGCAGCCCCAATAGCCAAAGCGGCCATTCCAGGCACCATGAACGTGATCGGCGAGGCGTCTTCCGGAACGATGACCGTGCTGCTCAAGATGTATGGCACGGCGGAAACCGCCACCAGCATGACTACAACTCCGCTCACCGTAGGGGTGAATATCCGGCGGAGGGAGGCCAGGCGGAAGGTCAAAATGATCTGCACCAACGTGGAAGCCACCATCAGGCTCGCCAGCAGACTCGGCCCACCCGCCTGGAGCGCCAGGGCGCACACCGCCAGGAACGGGACGTTGAAGTTGGTGACGATGAGCCGGCCTGACCCCAGATACCGGATACGGAAGGTGTGCAGAATCATGCTGGCCCCGGAGACTGCCAGCGCGGTAAATATCACCCACCCCAAATAGGCGTCGGACTCACCGGACGCCTGCACTACCAGCGCCGCCAGCATGATGAGGCCAATAGTGTTGGGTATGAATATCTGTATGGCCGAAGTCGCCGCCGCTACCGGCGGTATTTTCTCATCCGGCTCGTAACGAATCTGATTCACCTCAGGGCTAATCTCAATGCGTTAGTATAGTGGTTTCACACTCGACACGGAAAGCCACTGAATTGGCGGCATTGACACTCGGTATGTGCTATGCGATAAACTGCAATCGGCGCCGAAGTGTACTGAATTCTAATTTGGCGCATGCAGTTGATGTATTGCAGGCCGGATGTTATGAAAAATATATCAAAATTAGTTGGTTGAGGAAAGTAAAAGATGATGTTCCAGAGGGACATGGTAACTACGCGACAGCGGGCCGGTTCAAAGTTGCTGGCATTGATAATTGCTTTGGGTTCCGTGGTGGTCCTGGGGATGGCTTGCACCGGCGATGACCCGCCTGCGACTCCTGTGCCTACAGCCGCACCCGCACCCACGGCAGCCCCGGAACCCGAGTCCATGAATGAAGACGAAGCCCTCACCCTCGCTTATGTGCAGAAGGCAATTGACTACTACGAGAAGAACGGCGTGGATGCCACAGTCGCGCAATATCGCTCGGATGACAGCGTCGAAAACGATCGGACGCTCATCCTGATCGATGCGGATGAGAGCGTGTTGCTGGTCTACCGCGCGTTGCGCGTTCTGCAGGACCAGTACATCGGCCCCGGATCCAATTTCTCCAACTTGGGGGAGCTGATAGCCGCCGCCACCGGAGAAGGCGATTGGTCTACGTCCCGGGGAATCAACCCGGCCACCAAGCAGGAAGAACCGCGGAGAGTCTTTTTGATCCTTCACGACGGTCTGGTGTTCGCCGCCAGCCACTCCGCTTTGACGGAGGACGTGGCGAATTCCACCAGGGAGTACGTAGACAAAGCCATCGCCAAGTACAACGAGGAAGGCCTGGACGCCACCATCGCCTACTACAACAGCCAGGACAGCCTGGAAGGCCAGTTCTACCTGTTCTTCATCGGCGCGGACGACAACTACCTTGCTCATCCGATATTTCCGCACCTCATCGGCACCGACATAAAGGATGTGGTGGGTTCGGACGGCCAGGAGCTGGGCAAGGAAATAGCCCAGGCCACTGAAGAAGGCATATGGGTGGAATACCTGTGGCCGCATCCCGTATCCCGCAAGGAACAGCAGAAGGTCACTTGGGCCGTCCGGCACGATGGGCTGATTTTCGCTTCGGGCTACTACGCAGGCGGGCCCGAGACGGCTGCTCCGCCCTGGGAGGACGCCGACCCGCGCGATTACACCGTGGACTACGTGAATCGCGCCATTGAACGCTACGAGCGAGACGGCCTCCAGTCCATGCTCAATTACTACAACAGCGTCGCCAGCTTTGAGGGCCAGTGGTATCTCTTCGCCACCGACGCCACCGACATCTACCATGTCCATCCTCTGATTTCCCGGCTGATAGGGACGGACATCAAGGACGTGATTGGTTCCGACGGTTATGAGCTGGGCAGGGAGCTGGCCAAGGCCACTGACGGCGGCGAAGGAGTCTGGGTGGAGTACCTGTGGCCGCATCCGGTGACGTTGAAGGAAGTTCCGAAGGTGGGCTACGCCGTGCGCCACGATGGAATGCTCTTCGCCTCCGGCTACTACCCGCAAGTTGAAAATCCTGCGGCGCAGACCCAGGACTATGTACAGAAGGCCATCCGGTACTACGAGGCCAACGGCTTGGACGCCACTATCGCCCATTACAACAGCCAGGAGAGTGTGGATGGTCAGTGGAGCCTGACCATGGCCGATGAGAACGACGTCGTGCGCGTGGCTATCCTCGCGCCGCGTCTCATCGGCACAGACTTGAAGGGCGTTGGCGCGGGCCTCGCCCGGAATATTGGCGAAGAGATGGCGGCGGCCACGGAAGACGGCGTTTGGGTCAGTTTCATCTTCCCCAACACCAGGTCTTCGGAGACCTTGTACGCTCACGTGTGGGCCATCCGCCACGACGGGCTGCTCTTCACGTCGCGATACTATGACGACCGGCCTGACGTTCCCTGACCGGACGTACGCGCCGAAAGCCATCGCCGCACGATGTCCGGCATGTCGCGGAGCTGGGGTTGCTCGACGGTGCACTCTGGTAACGAGCGCATGAAGAGACTGCCGTATGACCGCGCCGTCAGCCGCCGGTCGAGCACCGCGACGACGCCCCGGTCGCTGGCCGTCCGGATGAGCCGCCCGAACCCCTGCCTGAAGCGCAGCACCGCCTGCGGAACGGCGTAGTCCTTGAAGGCGTCCTCGTACTCCTCCGAGCGCGCGGCGAAGACCGGCTCCGTCGGCACGTCGAAGGGCAGCCGCGTCAGCGCCAGCACGGTAAGCGCGTCGCCCGCCAGGTCTATGCCCTCCCAGAAGCTGGCCGTGCCCAGCAACAGCGCCTTGGGGTTGCCCAGAAACTCTTCGATGAGCGCCGCGGGCGCCCCGTCGACGCCTTGCGCCAGCACGCGGATGTCCTCGCCCTCCAGCGCGCCACGCGCCATCTCGGCGGTGGCCCGCAGCGCCGCGTGCGACGTGAACAGCGCGAGCGTGTGCCCATCCGCCGCGCGAGCCAGCTCCGTCACCGTCCGCGCGACGGTGGACGTGAAGCCTGGGCTGTTGGGCTCCGGCATGTCCTTCGGGATGCACACCAGCGCGGACTGCGGGTAGTTGAACGGCGATCCCAGCAGCAGTTCCTCGGCGTCGCGCAGGCCCAGCCGCTCGCGCAGCGGCCCAAAGCTGCCCGCCACGGTCAGCGTCGCGCTCGTCAGGACGACGCTCTGCCGCCGCTCGAAGAGCTGCTCCCACAGCGTCTCGCCCACGCGCAGCGGCGCGATGCATAGCGCCACGTTGCTGAGTTGCGATCCCTCGACCCAGAAGATGCTCTCGGAGTCCTGCTCGTACATGAACCGGTCGGCGTTGACCCGCAGCTCGATGAGCGAGCCCTCCCGCGTCGCCAGCTCCGAGCGCACCGTGTCGTAGTCCGTGACGTCGTTCTCCTCCAGCCCGTCCAGCGACGCATATAGGGCGCCGAGCGCCCGCAGCAGGTCGCCCAGCGCGCTGCTTGGGTTCTCCCACGCCACTTCCAGCGCCGCCCAGTCCGGCTGCGCGCGCACGGCCGAGGTCACCCGGAGCGGGTTCTGCTGCCCCTGGTTGCCCTCGTTTCGGTCCTGTGCATAGCGCATGAGCCGGGGGAAGAACTCGTCGAGGCGCTCCCGAGCCCGCCCGGCTGCCTGCATCACCTGCTCGGCGGCGTCCGCCGTCGCCTGCCGGCGCGACTGTGCCGCGGGGGACATGCGGAAGGCGTTGACCGTGTCCATGACGATGCCCCGCGGGTTCGCCAGCTCATCGAGTAGATCCGCCGCCTGGGAGTGGGCCACGCGTGTGCTGAATTGGCTGGTGGCCTCCGCCTCCAAATGCTGCGCCTCGTCGACGATGAGGTAATCGTAGTCCGGGATCAGTCCGCCGCCTCGCGCAACGTCCGACAGCAGCAGCGAGTGGTTCACGATGATCACCGACGCGGCCTCGGCGCGGTCGCGGGCGGCGCGCAGGAAGCACGCGCCCTCTCCTGTCGGGCAGAGCCAGCTCCCTGATGCGCTCAGCCGGTCCCACACGTTGTTGTCGGGCCGCCCCATGCGCAGGTCGGCGCGGTCGCCCGTCGAGGTGTCCTGCAGCCACGTTGTCAGCTTGCCGAGCAGTCGCGCCTCGTCGAGGGTCAGCGTTTGCGACGCCCGCATGTGCGCCCACCGCCGCATGCAGAGGTAGTTGGCCCGCCCCTTGAGCGTGGTGAAGCGCAGATCGGCCGCACCGGACAGCCCCGCAGCCTCCAGCGTCCTCGCCGCCGTCTCCACGTCCTTGTTCGCAAGCTGCTCCTGCAGGCTGATGGTGTTCGTCGAGACCACGACCCGCGTGTTGTTCCGCAGCGCGAAGGCCGCCGCTGGCAGCAGGTACGCCATGCTCTTGCCGACGCCCGTACCCGCCTCCGCGACCAGGTGGTGGCCCTCGGCGAATGCCTGCGCGACCGCTCGCAGCATCTGCTCCTGCTCCACCCGGTGCTCGAAGCCTTGCGCGACCGACGCCAGCGCTCCGTCCGGCCCGACGAGCGCGGCCGCCATCTCCGCCGGGTCGTCGGGCAGCGCGTCCGCCGTCAGCGCCCCGCCCTGCGACGCCGCCGTGCGCCGCGGCGGGCGAATGCGCCGCTCCAGGGCCAGCGTGTCCACGCCGCCCAGCACTGCCGTGCGCGTGTTGCCCTTCGCCGCCTGCTCCGCCGACACTGCGTTCAGCAGCCGGCCCAGCGGCCAGTTGGCCGTTCGCGCCAGCCGCGCCATCTCGACGATGACGCCCGGGTCCATCTCCAGCGCCCTGGCGATGAGCCGCTCGAAAACCTGCTGCGTCGCGACGGCGTCGTCCAGCGCCCGGTGTGCGTTCCACGGCGTCAGCCCCAGCGAGCGGGCCAGCATGTTGAGCGCGTAGTTGCCGTTCGGCAACAGCATGGAGGCGAGATCTCGCGTGTCCCACACTGGCCCGGGAAATCGCACGCCCGCGCGCTGCAGAAAGCCAATGTCGAATTGTACGTTATGTCCGATCACTGGCGCGTCGCCGACGAAGTCGCGCACGCGGTCGGCGATGGCGGAGAAAGGCTGCGCGGCATTGACCTCGGCCTGCTTGATGCCTGTCAGTCGCTGGATGAAGGGGGACAGCTGCCGCTTCGGGTTGACGAGCTCCGACAGCGTGTCCACTGTCTCCCCCGCCCGGAACCTGACCGCCCCCACCTCGATGATCGTCTCCTGGTCGGGGTCGAGTCCGGTTGTTTCCAGGTCGAGGCACACAAAGACATCGTGAAGCGAAAGCTCGCCTGTGGAGAGTAGCGTCACTGAGGTATCTGCTCCAGTCTTGGAGATGATGAACGCTGAGGCGGAGTCCCCAGCGTTGCCTTCCCGCGCAACTATGCGAACATTCTAGCGTAGCGGGGATACGGCCCGTCAACCGCCCCCGTCGTTCCTGCGCAGGCAGGAACCCCGCCGCTCCCTGGCCCTGCCTCCTCCCAATCGTTCGCCTTGAGCCTGTCGAAGGGCCTGCCAACGGCGTGGGGAGCCTGTCCCATACTTGAACGGGGATGGGTGCCCCCGCCGTCTATCTGCCCCGGCGCGCCCTCGGATGGGCCGACACGTACGTCTGCCGCGCCGCCGCCTGTGTGACGTGGGTGTAGATCTCCGTCGTCGTCGGGCTCGAGTGCCCCAGCAGCTCCTGCACCACGCGCAGGTCCGCCCCGCCGTCCAGCAGGTGCGTTGCGAACGAGTGGCGTAGCGTGTGCGGATGCACCTTCGTTTCGATGCCCGACCGAATGGCATAGCGCCGCACGAGCTTCTGCACGCTCCGCGGCGTCAGCCGCCCGCCGTCCTTGTTGAGGAAGAGGGCCCCGCCGTCACGGGCCGCCCGCAGGTGTGGCCGGCCATGCCGCAGGTAGTCATCCACGGCGGCGGCTGCCTTGCCGCCCAGCAGGACCATGCGCTCCTTCGCGCCCTTGCCCAGCACCCGCGCCTGCCGCTCGTCCACGCGCACGTCCGTCACGTCGAGCCCCGTCAGCTCGCTGACGCGAAGCCCGGCGCCGTACAGCACCTCCAGCACCGCGCGGTCGCGAAGCCCCGCCGGCGAGTCTGTGTTCGGCTCCTCAACCAGGTCGGTCGCCTCGCCCACGTCGAGGAACGTCGGCAGCCGCCGCTGCGTGCGCGCCGTCGAGAGCAGCGCCGTCGGGTCGTTGGGGATGTCGCCTTGCCGCTTCAGCCAGGCGAAGAGGGTGCGGAGGGCGCTGAGCTTGCGCGTGACGCTCTTCGGCACGTATCCCAGCGAGCCCCGACGCATGGCGGGAGGCTTGTCGCGCCCCCCGTTCATCGGCCGTGCGTCCGTAAGCAGCCAGTGCAGGTACGTCCGCAATGCCGGCCGGTCCAGCTTGGTGAGGTCCGTGACTCCCTGCTTGTCGAGGAACTGCCAGAAGGGCAGCAGGTCCGTCAGGTAGTTGCGGACGGTGTATGGTGTCAGCCCTCGCTGGGCTTGCAGGTGCACCCGCAGCCGCTCCGCGATGGGGCGCGCCCAGTGGCCCTCGCCCGGATCGCCCGGAAACTCCGGCCTCTCCCTCTCCGTCCGCCCTGACTCCGTCCTGAGCCGGTCGAAGGAGCTTGTCGAAGCCTGTCCTGAGGGAGCACGAAGGGGGCGAACGGGATTCACAGCCTCGTCATTCCCGCGAATGCGGGAATCCAGGGCCGCTGCGTCCGGGTGCGTCCGCGCATCCATGCTAGGCCTCCGCCGTAGCGGCCTCCGGCTCCTCCGCCCCAACCTGGTAGGCGCAGCGGGTGCACTTGACACCGCCGCGGCCCTGAAGCGTCAGCAGACCGTTGCACTCCGGGCAAGGGTTCGGCAGGGGGCGCTGGTTCACCGTAAAGTCGCAGTCCGGGTAATTGGCGCACCCGTAGAATGTCGACCTGCCGCGACGTCCTTTGCGCGGCGGACCTCTCCGTTCTTCCAGAGCGCCGCCGCACTTGGGGCAAGACGCGCCGGTCGGCATTGGCTTCGCGTTCTTGCACTTCGGGTAACCCGTACAGGAAAGGAAGGGCGACCCCCAGCGGTTCTGCCGCACCGCCATAGGCTTGCCGCACTCGTTGCAAATCTCGTCGGTCACTTCCGGCAGGGCGGACGCAACTGCCTGCTCACCCGAGGCGCCGGGGAGCTGCCTGACGTTCTTGCACCTGGGGTAGCCCGTACAGCCGAGAAAGGCCGACCCATCGCGCTTCCGGCGTCGCGCGGTCATCGGCTTGCCGCACTGGTCGCAGACGGCGTCCGTCACCTCCGGCAGCGGGGCCTCATCCTTGGCCTCACCGCCGATGGGCTTGGCGTTGCGGCACTCCGGAAAGCCGCTGCAAGACATGAAAGTTCCGCCCCACCGGTTCTTCTTGAGGATCATCGGCCTGCCGCAGACCTCGCAGTCCTCGCCCGCGCCGATGCCCTCTCTGGGCGCGCTGCCGGCCGTCGCCTGCAGGCTGTCGGAGAACGGCCCGTAGAAGTCGGCCAGCATCGCCCGCCACTGGCGCGCGCCCTGCGCCACCTCGTCCAGTTCCTCTTCCAGCTTGGCCGTGAAGTCCAGGTCCACCACCTGCGTGAAGTGCTGGTTCAGGAAGTCGTTGACCCTGCGCCCGACGACGGTGGGGACCAGCCGGCCCTGGTTCCGCTGGACGTAGTCTCGTTCCTGAATTGTCGAGACGATGGTCGCGTAGGTGCTCGGCCTGCCGATGCCCTTCTCTTCCAGCGCGCGCACCAGCGTCGCCTCAGAGTAGCGGGGCGGCGGCTCCGTGAAATGCTGCTCCGGCGTAAGGCCGCCGCACACGAGCGCGTCGCCCGCGGCGAAGGGCGGCAGCGTCCTGGCGTCGTCGCCTTCGCCGTCCGCATCGTCCCGCCCCTCCAGGTACAGTGCGCGAAAACCGGGGAAGGTCAACACGTAGCCGGTAGCGCGGAAAACGTACCCTTGGCGCGATGGCGCGGCAGCGTCAATCTCAGCCGTCGTTCGTTCAGTCTCTGCGTCGGCCATTTGGGACGCAACGGTGCGCTTCCAAATCAGGTCGTAGAGCCGGTGTTGGTCGTTGGTGAGATGCGCCCTGACCGACGCCGGGGTGCGCATCGCCGATGTGGGGCGGATGGCCTCGTGCGCCTCCTGTGCGCCCTTCACCTTTGACGCATACACGCGCGGCTGCGATGGTACGTAGCGCGCACCGTACTGTTCCTTGATGAGGTCCCTCATCTCCTTCACCGCCGGCCCCGCCAGGTTGGTCGAGTCCGTCCGCATGTACGTGATCAGGCCCACCGGGCCCTCCGGCCCCAACGAGACGCCCTCGTAGAGCGACTGCGCTACGGACATGGCCTTCTGCGCGCCGAACCGCAGCTTGCGCCACGCCTCTTGCTGCAAGGTGCTGGTGATGAACGGCGCCGAGGGGCGTTGCTTCACGGGCCGCACCTGCACTCCGCGCACCGCGTATCTCGCGCCTTCCAGGTCGGCCAGCGCTGCCCTCGCCGATGCCTCGTCCGGCATCGTCAATGCCCTGCGTTCTCCCTGCCGTGCGTGCAGCCTGGCGGTGAATTCGGCGGCGTCCGCCCCGTTTGCCTTCCGTAGCGCCGCCTCAATCGACCAACTCTCGACGGGCACGAACGCCTCAATCTCCCGCTCTCGCTCCACCACCATGCGCAGCGCCGCCGACTGCACCCGTCCCGCCGTCAATCCGCCGGACATCAGGTGCTTGCTGACAAGCGGGCTGAGCTTGTAGCCCACCAGCCGGTCCAGGACCCGTCGCGCCTGCTGCGCGTCCACCATGTCCATGTCGATGGAGCGAGGGTGCTCGAACGCCTCTCGCACCGCAGGCTCCGTTATCTCGTGAAAGACCACGCGCTGGGTGTTCTTCGGCACCACCTTCCGCTCGCGCAGCGCTTCCAGCAGGTGCCAGGAGATGGCTTCCCCTTCCCGGTCCGGGTCCGTAGCCAGGTAGACTGTGGCCGCCTTGCCCGCCGCCGCGGCAATCTCCTCCACCAGGTCGGCCTTGCTCTGCCGCCCGCGCGTGCTGCGCCCCCGCCGCTCACCGCCGCCGCTTTCGACGACGTAGCGGGGCTCGAAGTCCCGCTCGATGTCGACGCCCAAGCCCCGCACCGGCAGGTCACGCACGTGGCCCAGCGACGCCATGACCGTGTGCTTGTCACCAAGAATGCGCTCGATTGTCCTCGCCTTAGTCGGCGATTCAACGATAACCAGGTCTTTTGCCATGTTTCCTCTAGCGGGCCGCTCCGTACCGGGCGGCCGGTTCCATCACTCTAATATAACGCATACCGCCCACCTGCTTGACCAGCCCCTTGATTTCCAGCAGGGAGAGCGTGCTGCTGACATTGGCCACTGGCAGCGCTGACTGCCGCCGTACCTCGTCGATGTGGATGGGCTCCCCGCCGATGTGCTGGAGCACTTCCGCTTCGATTCCCTCCGGCGCGGGAATCGGTGCGAATCCGGGTAGCGACGGCTGCTGTTCGAGTCGCATGACGTTGAGTTCCTCGAGCACGTCCTCCGCGTCGGTGACCAGCTTTGCGCCGTCCTGCACCAGCCGGTTCGTGCCGAGGCTGGTCGGCGAGAAGATGCTGCCGGGCACGGCGAACACGTCCCTCCCCTGGTCAAGCGCGAACCGCACCGTGTGCATGACCCCGCTGTCCATTGGCGCCTCGACCACCAGCACGCCCAGCGACAGCCCGCTCAGCAGTCGGTTGCGGCGTGGAAAGTTGCGGGAATCGGGCCGCACGCCCAGCGGGTACTCGGATACGAGCGCGCCACCCTCGGCGACGCGCGCCGCAAGCTGCTTGTGGTCCGCCGGGTAGATCACGTCGACGCCCGTCCCCATGACCGCGATGGTGCGCCCGCCGGCCTCCAGCGCCGTGCTGTGCGCCACGGCGTCGACGCCCCGCGCAAGCCCGCTGATGATGGTCACGCCCGCCGCCGCCAGGTCCCGCACGAGCGTCGCGCAGGCCTCGCGACCGTAGGCCGACGCCCGCCGGGTGCCCACCACCGCGACGCCGCACGCGTCCTCCGGGGTGAACTCGCCCTTGTAGAAGAGGACAGGCGGCGGGTCGTATATCTCCTTCAGGGCGGCGGGGTATGTGCCGTCGTGCCACGACACCGCCCGGACGCCCGCCTTCTCCAGCAGCTCCATCTCGCGGTCCGGGTCGATGTCGTTCCGCCGCGACGTCACCTGCTGCAGCACGTTCGCGGTGAGCCCGGCGTCCTTGAGCGCCGCCGTCGGCGCCTCCCACGCCTCTTGCATTGATGAAAACGCCGCTTCAATCAACCGCATCCGCACCGTTCCGACTGAGGGGATGCGGGAGAATGCTACCCGGTATTTGATGTCATCCATAGCTTCCACTATACAACGAGCACTAATGCATAGGGCCGGATTGTTGAGTGAGTTCAAGGGAAACTCGGGCAAGGCTCTAGTTCGGGAGGCTGTCAGCTATCCGCATGAGAGTGCTTGCTCCAGCGTAGTTCGTTTTGGCGGACAAATAGCGGGAATGGTAGAATGCGCAATCGTTATCACAAGATCAACAATAGTTCGACACCTACTACCAGTGTGAAGGTTCACCGCTAGACGGCCGGTGCAGGGGAGTAGATAACCGCCTACCATGCAGAGGCAGACAGCGCGCTTGGCCGATGCATTGTCCGGCAGCTTGGCTCGACACGCCAGGTTGCTCTTGCTGCTGATTGCCGCCCTGACCGGCTTCTTCCTTCTGCTGGACATCCTGGTTTCCCAGGTATCCTCCGGCCCCCGGGACATCCTCGCGACTACCCCCTTCGAGCAGGACACCTTCGGAGTTCCCAACGGCGTTGGGCTCCTGCGAGCATTGGTTCTCGCCGTTGCCGTAGTCCTTGCGACCGCTGCAGTCGCTTCATCGGTTCCGTGGCCGCTCACGCTGCGATCGCTCCGGCCGACGCCCGCGCTTGCGCTGGGCGTACTCGCGGCTGCCGCGATCGCCGGCGCCGGCGTTTACTTTGCCTTCTCTGGCATGCTCGAAAGGGGCGTCGGATATGACGAGCACGCGGTGCACCGCACCATCCTCGACCCGGGCAGCCTCGCCGTCGTGGCGGCCGTCTTCCTGTCCCTCATCATCGGCGGCTTCATCAACCGCTACGTCCTCGCGGCCATCGTCGCGGCGTGGCTCGTTGCCGCCGCTGTCTACGGCGACTTCGACGGCAGGTCGCTCGACGGCCTCTACCTCTTCGAGCGCCCCGACCGAATGGCGATCGACAGCGACTACGTCGGTGCCGTCGATGCCTTCAGGCGCAACGAACCTGATGAGCCCCCGCCGGAAAAGGTCGAAGTTGTTCTCACGGAGACCCAGTCGCCCCAGACGTTCGCCGGCTACACCATCGCAACCGTCGCCAGTACGGAAGAAGCCCCGGTGCCGGAACCCATTCCCATGTTCTGGGTCTCGGGCGCCTACTACACCAGCTACCTGCGCACCGCCACCGGCGACGTATACGAGAACGGCGTGTGGGAACAGCTTGAGCTCGGCCACCTGCCCGTCGACGAAGACGCCGTCATCCCTGACGAGGTTCAGGCAGCGCTCGCCGCCTACAGCGCAATCGAGGACGGGACCTACTCCCCCGAGCGGCTGGACACTGCCCTGCTCGTGCGCCCAACGGTGGAGCCCGCCTTTCAGGTCCCGGACGTCATGATTCTCACGCCGTACGTTGAGGGAGACCTGTTCCACGCGGGCCCCATCCCCAGCTCCAACCATTTGTACAGCGTGAATGTGCCGGCCTCTTACTACCCCTTCAGCGCGACACTGAATGCCCCCGGCCCGACGGGCCCGTACGAGATTCGCACGGTCATCCCGCGCTTCGCCCCCCGAGACGTTCTCTCCGCGCAGCCGGCCGCAGACCTGTCCTATCTGCAGGTCCCGGATGGTATTTCCGCCCGCGTACTGGAGCTTGCGGCGCAGTTCAGCGGCGACGAGTCGCCGTACGCCCGCGCCAACCGGATTCACGGCTTCCTGCGAGAAAACTTCGAGTACGGCCTGCCGGAGGGCGAGAGGGTCGGCGTCGAGCGGCCCCCGGACAGGGACCCGGTTGACTGGTTCCTCTTCGAGCAGCAGTGGGGCGGCAGCGCCTCGTTCAGCTCCGCATTCGTCGTGCTTGCCCGCGCCGCCGGCATCCCCGCGCGTGTCGTGGCCGGTTGGGTCATCGACCCGAGCCAGGACATTCAGGCCGTCTACTCCAACCAGGCGCACCAGTGGGCGGAGATCGCCCTTGAGGGCATCGGCTGGGTCACGTTCGATCCCACTCGCCATGAGGCCCTCGCGGAAGTCTGGGAGGAGCCCGCCGTGCCGGACCTCGTTGAGGACCTGGCCGAGTCCGAGGACCCCGTCGAGCGCGAGCGCGCCGCCGAGACCCTCGGCGATCTCGGCGAGCCCGAGGCGCTGCCCGCACTCGTCGACGCCCTCGAAAACGACGACTCCCCCGGCGTGCAGCTGGCCGCGGAAACCGCCCTGCACAAGATCGGCACGGAGGAACTCATCTGGCTGCTGCTCAACCACGAGGACGCTGAGGTGCGCGAGGCCGCCGCCAGGGGACTGGAGATTGCGGGAAGCACCCAGAGCGTCGATGCCTTGAGGCAGGCGCTCGCCAATGACGAGGACGCCGGCGTCCGTGAGGCCGCCGTCGACGCCCTGGAGAAGATAGGCGGCGAACAGGCTGAGGCCGCAATCCTGGACGCCGCACAGAACGATGAGGATACTGTCGTTCGCGAGGCGTCCATACTCGCGCTCGGCTCTATGGAAGCATCGTGGACGGCCGAAGCGGTGGCGGCCATGCTGGAGAGCTACTCCGAGGCCGACTTGCGGGCCGCCGCCGCAAGCACGCTGGGCCAGCTGGAGGACGTATCCGGTCTTCTCTCACTGCTTGCTGCCCGGGCCGAGGACTCTGATGCGCTCGTCAGGGATGCGGCGACGGAAGCTCTGAGCGAGTGGGGGCTTGACCCCCTCGCCTTCCTCCTGCTCAACTCGGACGACCCTCGGTTGCGGGCCGCCGCGGCGACCCTCCTCGGCGAGCTGGACGACCTCGAGGCGTTGCTCTCGTTGGCCGGAGCGTTGAACGACATCGATCCCGAAGTTCGGGACGCAGCGTTGGAAGCCCTGCATGCCCTGGGCTCGCTGAGCGAGCTCGAGAACGGCACGCTCCTCCTCTCGGGGGACGGGGGCTTCAACGCCAGTATCCCGGGCACCACAACCCTCACGGCGCTGGCGCCGGAAGGCAAATCGCTCTTCGCAGTCAGGGGAAGCACCCGGACAAAGTACCTTCGCACCACTGTAGGAGAAGAGTACTCGTACGGACGGTGGACGCTGCCTCGTGAGGAACCGGTCGCCTACGCCACGCCGGGAGCGGACTTGCCCGGACTGGGCCTTCCCTCTGAGGTGGCGGCGGCGGTCAGAACGCCGCAGCGCATTACCGTGTCCAGCTTGTCCAGCGGCCGGGATTTGCCTGCCGGGGTGGTCCCAACGTCCCGCCGGCTGCTCAACCTGAACAGGGAAGGCTCCTTCTATCCGGGAAGCGCCACCTTCGCGGTTGCTGCGCCAATCCGGGACTACGAGCTCAACTCGGTGGTCGACGCCTTCTCCCCGGCCCAGCTCGACGACGCCGCCCGGTGGGCCGCGCCCGTCAACAGCCCGTACATCCTCGTCCCCGACTGGGTACGTGACGGCCGCATCCATGACCTCGCGCTCGAGATCACGGCTATGCACGACTCGCCGTACTCCCAGGCAAAGGCCATTGAGGAGTACCTCCGCGCCAACTACGACTATCGCTTCGCCGAGACGGTCGGAGAGACCGCGCCCCCGCCGGGGGTCGATCCCGTCGAGTGGTTCCTCTTCGACGTCAGGGCCGGGACGTGCGGCAACTTCAGCAGCGCTTTCGTGATGATGGCGCGCTCTATCGGTCTGCCCGCGCGCGTGGTGTCCGGCTGGGCTGTGAGCCAGACCAAGGCCCGCCAGGTGATCACGGATGCGTCGGCGCACCAGTGGGCTGAGGTGGCCTTCGAGGGCCTCGGCTGGGTCGAGTTCGATCCCACGCCCGCGGGACCTGCCTCGCGCGCCGCACTTCGCACGCTTTCAGAGTGGAGTGGTAGCATCGGCTCGCAAGGGGCTGCCGAGGACCTCGCCTCTGACGACGAAAAGGTCCGGGAGGAGGCCCTTCGCACGCTGGAGGAAGCGGGCGCCGAGGTCGAGCGGCTGGAAAACGGCGCGTCAATCGTCAAGGCAGACAAGCTGGACTACTTTGTCCCCGGCACGACCACCGCGCAGTCTGCGGGGCTGCCCGAGACCCCTCTCTTTAACGTCAGCGGCGCCGCCAACACCGCCTACATCCGCACGGCCACCGGAGACGTCTATGCGAATGGGCTGTGGCGCCGGCTGGACCCGGTGAGCTTGCCCGTGAAGCGCCACGAGCAGGTCAGCAATCTGGTCTTCCTCGCGCTGCGCTCGGGCACGGGAGCGCTGGCAGATCTCCCCCCGGAACGCAGGTCTAGCGAGGCCTTGTTCGGCCAAAGGATCAACCCAACAAACTACGTGCGAAATGTCATTACGTTGACGCCACTGGAGGCGCAGGGCCCGATGACGGCTGGGTTCGTGCCCGTGTCGCCGGACCTTGAGGGCACTTTTCTTGACGGGTTCTACTACCCGTTCAGCGGGACCTTTCGCATTGAAATGCCGACGAATGGATATACGTGGTCCACCGGCATACGGGGCTACACGCAGCAGCAGTACCGCAGCGCCGCTCCCGCGTCGGACCCCACGTATCTGCAGTTGCCGCCGGACCTGCCGGAGCGTGTGCGGCTGCTGGCGCAACAGGTCACCCGCGGGCACACGTCGGCCTACGCGAAGGCCCAGGCGTTGGCGTCCTACCTGCGGACCAACTACCCCTACCGCTTCGCCGACAGCGTAGATGACCTCCCTCCACCGGGCAGAGACCCGGTCGACTGGTTCCTCTTCGACCACCGCGAGGGCACCTGCGGCGTGTTCAGCTCCGCATTTGCCGTGATGGCCCGCGCGGTGGGTGTGCCCGCACGAGTCGTGTCCGGCTGGGCCATCGCCGCAACCCCCGGCACGCAGCTCGTGAAGGCGAGCCAGGCCCACCAGTGGGCGGAGATTGCCCTGGACGGCATTGGTTGGGTCGAGTTCGAACCTACCGCATCCGGCGGGGCGCCAAGCCGTGTGCAAGGCGGCGACTCAAGCGACATCGGGGTCGAACTCCCTCCACCGCCACCGGAGCCGCTGTTCACCGTCACGGACATCACCCGGTGGCCGGAACAGGTGCGCCGTCAACAGCCCTTCACCGTCGGCGGCTCGGTCCTAACCGCCACCGGCCACGCTGTCGATGGCGTAACCGTCGAGGTCTACGTGAACGAGACCAAGGAGGAAGGCGGCACCCTGATCGGTTCGACGACGAGCTGGTACGGCAGCTGGTCGCTGGAGGTGACGCTTCCGGTTGAAATGGCCCGGGGACCCTGGCAGCTCCTTGCCCGCACCGTCGGCAACGACCACTTCATGGAGTCCTGGAGCGACCCGGACATTACGGTCATCTCAGGCAGCGGAATTGAGCTCACTGGGCCCGCAAGCATCCCGGTGGAGGGCGAGGCCGTCTTCACGGGTCGCCTCATGGAAGAGACAGGCAGCGGCGTCGAGGGCCGGGAGCTGACCGTTGCCGTCGACGGCGCAATGTCGGAGACGCTCACCACCGGGGAACTCGGCCGCTTCTCATTTACGCATGTGTTCGATGACCCTGGCCCGCACTGGGTGCAGGTCGAGCTGGCGGAGCAGGAATACCTGCTCGGCAACAGCGCGCGCATCGACCTCCAGGTGACCCTGCCCACCACCGCCATTATCGATGCACCGGTGTCAGTCCTCGTGGGCGAGTCTTTTACGGTTACTGGCGCAGTGTTCGGTGTGCGCGGCGAGCCCATCGGCGACCGCGTAGTCAACGTGCAGGTCGGCGAGGAACCAGAGCGGGCAATCCAGACCCAAAACACCGGCGAGTTCACATTCGACGGCGTGTTCGACGCGCCCGGCGCGTATACGGTCGTGGCGTACTTCCCCGGCGCCGGGCCCATCCTCGCTTCGCGGGCAGTCGCCGGCGTGTCCGTCCGCGAGATCTCCGTGCTCACCCTCGACGGGCCCAGCGTCGTCGAGCTTGGTGACGGCGGGTCCTTCACGGGCCTCCTCACCACCTCCGGCGGCGAGCCCATCGCCTCGGCGGCCATCTCCATCACTGACGCCTCCGGCGTCGAGCTTGCGGCCGTCACCACCGACGCACAGGGGGCGTTCGAGTACAGCCACTCGTCATTCCCGCAGTCGGGCCCCTCCTCCATCTCTGCCGCCTACGCGGGCGAGGATTTCATCGTGCCCGCCAATGCACGCAGCGCCTTCTCCGTTCTTGCACCCACCCGCCTCACCCTCGAGGCGCCGGCCAGCGTACGCGACGGGGAGCCCTACCGCCTCTCTGGCAGCTTGCGGGACGTCGAAGACCGGCCCGTCCCGGACGCCGAGGTGGTAGTCGATGCGGGTGTCCGTCGCACGCTGACCACCGACGCCGACGGCAACTTCGAGTGGGAGGAGACCGCGCTCTTTGGCGGCGGCGAGGAGCTCGGCCCCCACGAGGCGGAGTTCTCTGCCCAGGCGGCCTACGCGGGCAACGAACGCCTCGGCCCGAGCTTTGCCGTCACGGACATTGTGGTTGGCATCCCTCGCATCGTCCTGGAGCCGTTGGAGCCCGTCGCCCGCGGCGACAGCGCTGAGCTGCGCGGTGTGTTGCTCCTCGGCAATCGCCCCCTGCCCACAACTCGCTTGGCCGTATTGGACAAGGGAGAGGTCGAAACTGACGAGAACGGCGGCTTTGTTTTCAGTTTTCCCATCCCCGCCGACGCCCGCCTGGGTGCCACGGAGGTCATCGCCTTTTCGGGACATTTGAACACGGAGGCTCGCACGCCCCTGCAGGTCAAGTCTGCGGTCAACCTTGTCGTCGCACCCATCGGCAAAGTGCGGCCCGCGGAGCTTGCCGTGCTGGAGGCGACCCTCCTCGACGACCGATGGCAGCCCATTCCCGGCGCCGTCCTCCGCTATGGTGACGCAGCCACCATCACGGACGCGCTCGGTGTGGCCACGCTTGAAGTTACCGTTCCGGCGGAGGAAGACGCCCTCGCAATGCCCATGACCTTCACCTACGACGGCGACGGCCGCCATATGTCCCTTACCTACTTCGTCGGGGTGCCCATCACGCCCCTTGGATTCAACTGGCTGCTCTGGGTGGGTCTGCCCGGGGCCGTCGCCGCGCTGGCCGCCGCCGGCTACGCGGGCCGCAGGTTCAACCTCGCTCCAGTCCCGCTGCTCGGCCGCCGAGTTGCCGCGCAGGAAGAGGAGCCGCTGGGGGACGAAGACACCGAGGACGTCCTGCCGTTGGAAACTCGAACGGAAGCCAACCTCGATGTCCGCTTTACGAAGCCTGCGGAGGACTTGCCGGACGTCTGGGGCGAGGGCGAGGAAATCGCAGTCATCATCCACGCGTCGGGCGAGGACGACGCTCCCGTTCCCGCGATGGCCCTCGTGGTCGCCGTCACCGGCGAGCAGCCGGTGGACTGCGCAACCGGCGATGACGGCACATGCCTTGTCACCTACATCGCTCGCGATCCCGGCGAGTTCGCCGTCGAGGCCGTCTTCGACGGGGATGACGCCCACTTTCCCGCGGAAGCCTCGCGTACCTTCCGCGTGGTGGACTTCCGCGAGGAGATGTTGCGCCTGTACGACGAGTTCCTTACGTGGGCCCGCGCCCACACTGGCCGCGGCCTGGCGAGGGCGACGCCCCGCGAGATCGAGCTGCTGCTCGTGTCCGGCGGATCGCCCGTATCTCAGCGGGCCCTCGACGAGCTGATTTCCAGGTTTGAGGAGGCGGACTACAGCGAGCATCCCATTGGCCGTCGCCAATATGAGTCCATGTACCGCGCGTTGCGCATCGTGCGGGGGGCCGGCGCATGACGACCATTGCCGCCACACACAGGCTGCCCCTGGCCGCCATCCTCACGACGACCGCCCTCGTTGCGGGGTTCTTCCTTCTTTGGCGGACGTCCAGCCCGCTGTCAGGGTGGACCGGGATTGAACTTGACTCCCTCTTTCCGCCCCTCTTGATGTGGGCTATCCTGATGCTCTTGGGACGGGCTGCTGCCTGGGCGCGCAACAGCCGCCTCGCGTCGCTGACCTGGGGCCCGACGCGGTCCGGCCGCACGCTGCGCGCGTCCACCGCGCTCCATTACGCGGGCAAATTGCTGACGGACGTGGCGTGGTTTGCCCTTGTCCTCTCCCTTCTGGACTCCGTCCCCACATTGGCCGTTGCCCTCGCGGAACGGCTCGGGGATCCCGTATTTGACGAAATCCCGCAGTACTTGGGGGCGTTCGACACAATGGGCTGGTACATCCTCGTGCTCTTGCCGGTAGCCGCCCTCCGTGCACTAGCCGAGGCCCGCACCGCGATCGGCGCCGTGCTGACGCCGCCCTGGTCGCGCCTGGTGCTGCTGGGGGCGGCGTACGTCCTCCTCGCTCCCGACGGCATCTTGGAAGTCGCCGTTGGCGTCGACGGCTTCGGCTTCTGGATGGCCTTCGGCGTGGCTATGAGCATCGCTTACGGCGCCCTGACCATCCGGCGCATCGTCGAGGTGACCGAGCCGGGGCGGCTACTCAACCACCTCCGTGTCGCGCTCCTGGTGGCTGAGGCCTCATGGATTGCGATGGCGCTCGGCGCGATAGCCGCTCTGCCGCCCGTCTTCGAGTCCGTCATGCTGGACCACTTTGCCCTCCAGCCCTGGGAGGCGGCTGCGTACACTCTGAGCCTAGACCAGTTGACCTCCCCGCAGGTCTTCGCCGTGCTGCTGCCCTTCGTTGCCATTCGAGCCGCAGGCGTGTTCTGGCGGCCTGTTGATGCCGCCCTCGGATTTCCTGTAGGCCGGCTTGCCCTGCTCGCTGCCGTGTTCGTCCTCTTCTCCGACGACGGCGTCGCGTTCTATTTCCTGCGCGTCCCGTTGGACCAGCTGATGGCGCTGCTGACGATGGCCATCGTCGTCTCCTACGCCGGTTCCGTGCTCGTGAACGCCTCCGGCGCGTATACGGGCAGGTTCGCACCCGCTCTCGCGGGCGCACTCATTTTGGCGGGCTCCACGGCCTATGCCGCAGCCGCCGGAATGGCCGTGTGGGTGGTCCTCGACCACCTGCCTGTCGCCAACGCCGCCCTCCTCGACTACGCTTCGACGCGTCCCTACGGCCGCGATGCCATTCCGTACTTCAACCTGCTCTTTGACAATCGAAACACCATGGCGATGCTCGCCGCCGCGCTTGCCTTTGCCTGGACGCTGCCGTGGCAGGCGGGCTCTGGCCACCTTGGCCGGGCGCAGGCGCCGCTCACGGCCGTTGCCTTCGCCGTCGCGGGCGGCCTCGCGTGGCTGACAGGCACGACGCTCTCGCCCATGGGGCATGGGTTTCTGCTGGCGGGCGCCTCCCTGGCGGCGGGCATGTTCGCGCTCGCCGTCGCGCAGGTGGCGGGGCCCGTCGCGACGGCCCTCCCCAACGCCTCGCTCTCGCCGATGGTGCGGTGGTTCGGCGCCAACCGGACACGCGGCCTGGTGCTGGGCAGTTTCGTAGCCCTCTATGCCCTCCTCTTCCGCCCCGTCCTCTACGAGGCCCTCTGGTTCGCTGCCCTCTACGAGTACATCACGCTGCTAGTCCTCCTAGCGCTTGCGCTCTTGGTCGTCGTGGACCTGCTCCGGCGAGACGCCGCGTCGCCGGACGCACCCGCGCCCGAGTGGACTGGATGGCGCCACCATCTACAGGTGCTCGAGGACAAGGCGGACCCGCGATCGGTGCTTCCCGCTGAGCTGCGACGGCGCTACGTGGACTTCGGCGAGTGGAGAGAGCTGTGGGCGTACCTCATGGGATTGCTCTACAGGCACGGCGCGCCGCAGGAGGCGATGCACGCCGTGTGCCGGCCGCTCCGCGCCTCCGCCCTCTCCCGAGGCCTCCCGTCGTTCATGCGGCAGGGCGGCCTCCGCCGACTTGCCCGCGCTTCCGCCCTGAACCGGGCACTCCGCCATCTCGACGAGGCGCTCGCGGGCGAGGGGGGACGTCTGCCGCTCGTCACCGGCGACGGCCTACGTGAGGCTGGAGCGCAGTTCGTCGAGACCGGCACGGACGTCGAACGGATCGCCATCGCCCTCACGGTCGCGCACTGCCAGAGCGGTCGCGACCCGCACACCGCCATCTACCGTTGGTTCCCGTTGCTGGAGGGGCCTGACCCCGTGGTGCGCCGCTTCTTCCTCCCTTGGCCCTCCCCCGGTGGCGTCCTTCGCCACCGCCCGCAGCGGCTCCGTCTCGTCGAGGAGGCCGCCGCAATGCTCTTCGGCGAGTCCGACCCGGCCCACGAGCTGGCGGGCTTGGCCGGTGCGCGTGGCGGGGTCGGACCATGACGGGGCAGCCTGTCGAAGTCCCTGGTTGCCTGACCGCGGAATCTGCATGAAGGGGTGGCCCACCGCCTATGGACGAGCGTCAACTGGAAGAGGCCCGGATCTCCTGCGAGCACATCATCGACCGCGTCAGCGAGGCTTTCGTCGGCAACCGCTTGCTGCTGAGGAAGCTGCTTGCCGCCGCGCTGGCCAACGGCCACGTCCTCTTTGAGGACTACCCCGGCCTGGGCAAGACCCTGCTGGCCAAGCTCTTTGCCCGCGCCATTGGCGGGGATACCAAACGCGTACAGTTCACGCCCGACCTCCTCCCCTCCGACATTCTCGGCATGAACGTGTGGCGGCAGAGCGACGGCGCGTTCCAGCTTATGCGCGGCCCGGTCTTCACGAACGTCCTCCTCACGGACGAGATCAACCGCGCCCCGCCCAAGACCCAGTCCGCCCTCCTTGAGGCGATGGAGGAGCGCCAGGTCACCATAGACGGCACGACCCTCGCTCTCGGCACGCCCTTCATCGTCATTGCCACGCAGAACCCCATCGAGCAGGAGGGCACCTACCCGCTGCCCGAGGCCCAGCTTGACCGCTTCCTCCTCAAGCTCGCCACGGGCTACCCCGCCAACGAGGACATGGAGAGCGACATCCTGCTGCGCCGCATCCAGTGGCAGAAGGACGACCCGACGGAAGACATGGAGCCCGCCGTTGGCCTCGACCGCTTTGTGGAGCTCCAGCAATTTGTGGAGACCGGCGTGTACACGGACGGAGTCATAGTGGAGTACATCACGCGCATCGTCCGGCTTTCGCGGGAGCACCCGCGCGTCGCCGTCGGCGTCAGCCCGCGCGGCGGCCTCGCCCTGCTCCGCGCCGCCCGCGCAATCGCGCTCATCCACGGCCGCGACTTCGTGGTGCCCGACGACGTGAAGATGGTCGTCCCGGACGTCCTCTCCCACCGCGTCATCCTCAACATCGAGGACACGATTGAAGGCGCCCTCCCCGAGTCCGTCGTCGAGGACGTGCTCGATCAGGCGCCGGTCCCCACCGACATGGGCCGCATGGAAGGCCGCCGATGACGCAGCCCGCGAATCTCATCTGGGCGGCCGCGGCCCTTGCCCTGCTGGTGCTGGGCCTGTCTCTCGGCAACGTCCTGATGCTGACGGGAGCCATCTTCCTTCTCCTGAGCGTGCTGCTGTCGACGGCGCTGCCGGCGCCCTCCGGCATTCTCGTGCGGCGCGAGATCCCGCGGGCCACCTGCTGGGTCGGCGATACGCTGCCCGTGAGCCGCGTCGTTACGTCGAGCGCCGGCATAGGCCCCGTCTTCGTGCACGACCGGCTGCCGCCGGAGGCAGAGGTCGTCGAGGGCAGCAACTTCCGGGTGGTCTGGAAGTGGCCGGGTCGCCGGTCCTTCGACGTGTCCTACGTCGTGCGATTCCCAAAGCGCGGCGTTTATCAGCTCTCGCCGCCGGGGTGGGAGTCGCAGCCGCCCTTCGCCGCCATTCGGGGCGCGCCGGGCGGCGTCGGGGAGCCATTCGAGCTATCAGTGGTGCCGAGGATTCGCAACGTGACCCGGCTGAACCGAGTGCGTGCCCGCCGCCGCTTCATCAAGTATCAGGACGACCTTGCCCATACGGGCGCCTCCACGGACGAGTTCAAGGAGATACGCCAATACCAGCCCGGCGACTCCTTCAAGCGCATCAACTGGAAGGCCAGCGCGCGCATGGCGACCCTGGGCAACCTCCCGCTCGTAAACGAGCTCGAACCCGAGACGCGCAGGGCCGTGTGGATCTTCCTGGACGTCGCCAACCACATGGACGTCGGCGTTCCGCTCGCGAACCCGCTGGAGAGCACCGTAGAGGCGGCTGGGACGCTCGCGCAGTATTACCTCTCGCGAGGCTCCACCCTCGGAGCCTGCGCCTTCAACAGCACGGGTGGCTCCGGTGAGCTCCTGCCGCCCGAGGCCGGCAAGCGCCAGTTCAACCGTCTGATGGATATGTTGGCCGGCCTCCGTCCCGGTCCTGCCGAGCAGGACCTCCTGCAGTCCGTAGAGCGGTGCAAGGACTTCCTCTACCGCCTCCGCCCCGACGTGTTCATCATCACGCGTCTTGACGTCCAGTACGCCCGCCCCGGCGAGGACGCGGTGAGCCTGGAACGATTCAAGACTGCCGTCGGGCGGTTGATCGCGCTGAAGTCCCAGTCGCGCGCTTCAAGGCGCGTGCGGGTATTGCACGTCGCGCCGCAGGAAGCCGAGCGAGCGTACACCGGCCTGGGCGTCGCCCGCTGGGAGGCGCGCGACGTCGCCCGCGAGCTGCGGAGCAAGGGCGCCTCGGTCATCGAATGGGAGCCCGTTCGAGAGGAGTTCACGTCCGTGCTGGTGCGCCACATCGAGGCCTACGCATAGCCGAAGGGAGGGCTGCCCCGCGTGAAGCTCACTGCCATCGAGACGCTGCTGCTGGCGGGCCTGCTGGTCCTGACGGCCCTCGTCATCCGCGACGGCTTTCTGGCGTTCGGCTTGCCCGAGTCGGCGTGGGAGAACAGGATCGAGGCTCTCGTCGACCGCCTCTTCTCGCTGGAGGCGCTGGCGGTTCTCGCTCTTCTCGTGGCAGTCTATTGGACGCTGCGGGTGCTGAGCCACGCGCAGATCGCGTTCTGGATTGTGGCCGCGCTCGTCGCCCTGCCGCACGGCGTGCCCCTGTGGGGCCATAACGAGTTGACGTGGTACGAGCTTGCCGGCGTGGAAGCATACCTGGTGGGCGACCGCGTCCTGCTGCGAGACGCCGCCCTGCTGCTTACGAGCCTCGCGGGGCTGGTGACCCTCCACCGTTTGATGGCGCTCCGCGCCCTCGACGCTCGACTGGCGTCGCGGGGCGTAGCCGACGATGACCGGCGACGGACGCTCACCTTTGAGGCGCTGCTGCTAGTGGGTCTGGTAGCCGCCGCCCTGACCCTTGCCCTCGGCGCTGTCCTGCTCGCAACCATCTTCGGCCGCTACAACACCGGCCTGGCGGACTCGACGTGGACCGTCGGCGCCGTGGGTGGCGTCGCGGGCGCCCTCCTAGCCCTCGTGCTCCTGCTCTGGCGCAAAGCCTCCACCGCCGAGGTCACACCACCTCGCGACTCCTGAGCGCCCTGAGGTACGCGCGCAGCGCCGCGGCGTGTCGAAACTCCTGGAAACTGACGGAGGAACGCGGCGTGGCGAGTGAAGGAAAGAGTGTGGCGGAGAGGGCGTCTGGAAGACAGTCCGTTTTCAGCTACGGATCAGGACCGAAAGCGGAGCGGGTGTACTAAAGAGGGGCTTTGGTGGAATAAGCGAATCTCGCTGACAGAGGCAGCGGCAAGTGGCCAATGACTTGGCACTTGCGTAGGACAGAGATCACAAGATCAGCAAGAATCCACCAAGCGCATCATGCAACGACTTGGTAAGATGGTGCACCAGAGCGTCATGCCTTCCTTCAATGCGGTGAGGCAGCTAGAATTCAGCAAACCACGTTGTGTCTGGGAGGGGAGGCATGTCACCGCATACTGAACCACCACGAACCCGCGAGTGCTATTGTGGCTGCGGCAAATCCACCGAAGGCCATTTCGCTTCAGGGGATGACAGTCGTGCGCTTTGGTTTGTCATGAGGGTGGTATACGGAAATACAGCTGCCTTCCTGGTTGCACACGGATATGGCCCGGGAGGAAAGAATGCTCGTCCTGAAGAGTCATGAGTTGACCTCACTTGCTGACAGGAGCACACCCACATGACCACCACCCGCCGACCCAAGAACGCAGCCCCGCCTCCAGCCGACGCCGCACCCGAGGCGCAGCTCTGGCGCATGGCCGACGCCCTTCGCGGGAGCATGGACGCGGCCGAGTACAAGCACGTCGTGCTTGGTCTCGTCTTCCTGAAGTACATCTCGGACGCCTTCGAGGAGGCGCACGCGCGGCTTGTGGCTGAGCAAGCCCAAGGCGCCGACCCTGAGGACCCGGACGAGTACCGTGCCCAGGAGGTCTTCTGGGTGCCTGGAGAGGCGCGGTGGCCCAACATCCAGGCCCACGCGCGGCAGCCAACAATCGGAGAGGCCGTCGACGCCGCTATGGTTGCCGTCGAGCGGGAGAACGAGGCGCTGAAGGACGTGCTGCCGAAGGATTATGCACGCCCTGCCCTGGACAAAGAGCGGTTGGGCCGCGTCGTGGATCTGGTCAGCAACATCCAGGTCGGCGGCGCGGAGGCTCGCGCCACCGACGTCCTCGGTCGCGTCTACGAATACTTTCTGGAGCAGTTCGCGCTGGCCGAGGGACGCAAGGGCGGCGAGTTCTACACCCCGCGCTCCGTCGTTCGGCTCCTCGTCGAGATGCTGGAGCCGTACCAGGGGCGCGTGTACGACCCGTGCTGCGGGTCGTCGGGCATGTTCGTGCAGTCAATGGAGTTCATCCAAGCCCACGCCACGGGCAATGGCAACAGCGGCCGCGCCCGCCGAGACCTTTCAATCTACGGCCAAGAGTCCAACTACACCACCTGGCGGCTGGCCAAGATGAACCTGGCAATCCGGGGCATTGAGGGGCAGATTGCCCACGGCGACAGCTTCCACAACGACCGCCACCCGGACCTGCGCGCCGACTTCATTCTGGCCAATCCGCCCTTCAACGTCTCCGACTGGGGCGGTGAGCGGCTGCGCAGCGACCGCCGCTGGGAGTTCGGCGTGCCGCCGGTGGGTAACGCCAACTTCGCGTGGGTGCAGCACTTCCTGCACCACCTTGCGCCGAGGGGCGTCGCGGGCTTCGTGCTGGCCAACGGCTCCATGTCGTCGAATCAGTCCGGCGAGGGTGATATTCGCAAGAGCATCATCGAGGCGGACCTGGTCGACTGCATCATCGCGCTGCCGGGCCAGCTCTTCCGCTCCACACAGATCCCAGCCTGTTTGTGGTTCTTGTCGAAGGGCCGGCGCAACGGCGAGCGCCGCGCTCGCTCCGGCGAGACGCTGTTCATCGACGCCCGCAAGCTAGGGCACATGATCGATCGGACGCGCCGAGATCTCTCCGCCGAGGACATCGCCCACGTCGCCGCGACGTACCACGCATGGCGCGACGGCGGCGAGCCCGACTATGCCGACGTCCTCGGCTTCTGCAAGAGCGCGACGATGGCGGAGATCCGAGGCCACGGCCATGTGCTCACCCCGGGCCGCTACGTGGGCGCCGCGCCGCAGGAGGACGACGGCGAGCCCTTTGAGGAGAAGATGGCGCGCCTCGCTTCCCAGTGGCGCGAGCAGCAGGCCGAGGCCGCCCGTCTCGACGACGCCATCGCGGAGAACCTGGCCAAACTGGGATTCGGAGAGTGATCGCGTTCAGGGAACATTGACACACGCGCCGACAAGTAATTACGATAATTACACTCGGTTGCACATATCGGAGGCGAAGAGCATGAGCCAGGCGCCGCACATCAGGGAAGTCAAGCTGATCTCCGTCGGCAACTCCAAGGGCATCCGCCTTGCCAAGGAGCTGTTGGACAAGTACGGCTGGAACGACCGGTTGACCCTGGAAGAGCGGGAAGAGGGCGTGGTCCTGCGGGGCGGGGAGACGCAGCGCCTGTCCTGGGAGGAGACCTACCGCGCCATGGCCGCAGAGCCCGAGGACTGGAGCGACTTCGACTCCGCCATTGCCGACGGCCTCGACTGATGGCCGTTTTCCCCAGGCGCTATGCTGTCTACATCGCGGACCTCAACCCGGCAGTGGGCAGCGAGATTCGCAAGGTCAGGCCCGTTGTCGTCGTTAGCCGGGATGAGATGAACCGGCACCTGGACACTGTGGTGATCTGTCCGCTCACGTCCAGCCTGCACCCGCGCTGGCGGGGCCGCCTCCAGGTGCGATGCGCGGGGCAGGACGCGGAGATCGCCGTCGACCAGATCCGCACCATCAGCAAGCAGCGTCTCGGACGCCGCATCGCCCGTCTCTCCGCCGCTGAAGCCGCAAGCCTGCGCCGCATCATCGGCGAAATGTACACTGAATAGCGGCTGTGAATGGGAGGCACCGACAAAAGGCCGGGGCCGCCAGCCTTCACGTTGCCATTGCGAAAGACCTCTCCAAGCATAGGTTTGGGGAGTGACATGGGGTTAGAACTGAGAATGGCCGACAATACAGAAGTGGGCAAACTGCAGGAATTAGTTCAATGGCCCAAGAGTGCACTCCGTGAACTCGTGGAACCTAGTTCTCCGATAACCTATGGTGTCGTCAAGCCTGGACAAGAGGATCCCGATGGTGTGTTGTTCGTTCGAGGCGGCGACATTGCCAATGGGAGAATCGCCGTAGAACAACTTCGCACCATTACGGTGGACGTATCGCAACAATACCGTCGTACAACTTTACGAGGCGGCGAGCTCTTGGTGTCGTTAGTAGGGAATCCCGGCCAAGTAGCGATAGTTCCTGAAACACTCGCAGGCGCAAATTTGGCGAGACAAGTAGCTTTGGTCCGCTTAGGTAAAGGCGTTGACACACAGTATGTAAAGTACTTCTTGTCGGCGCCACTTGGCCAAGCCTCTCTTGGTGGTCATTCATTAGGTTCTGTCCAACAAGTCATCAATCTCCGTGACTTGAGGACCGTTGAAATCCCCCTCCCACCCCTCCCAGAGCAGCGCGCCATCGCGCACGTGCTGGGCTCGCTGGACGACAAGATCGAGATCAATCGCCGCATGTCCGAGACCCTGGAGGCGATGGCCCGCGCCCTCTTTCGCTCCTGGTTCGTCGACTTCGAGCCGGTCCGCGCGAAGATGGAGGGCCGCTGGCGCCCCGGCGAGTCCCTCCCCGGCCTCCTGGCCGAGCACTACCACCTCTTCCCTGACACCCTCGTCCCCTCCCCCCTCGGCGACATCCCGGAGGGGTGGGAGGTGCGTGGGTTGGGCGAGTGCTACCGCCTCACAATGGGGCAATCGCCTCCCGGAGACACTTATAACGACCAAGGCGATGGCCTTCCATTCTTTCAGGGGCGGAGTGACTTCGGATTTCGGTATCCGACTAACCGAGTGTTCTGCAGTGCTCCAAGCAGAACTGCAGAAACGGGCGATACTATGGTTAGTGTGAGAGCGCCAGTGGGTGACGTGAACATGGCATGGGAGAAGAGTTGCATAGGGCGTGGGGTTGCCGCCCTGCGCCATAGTTCTGGAGCAAGCTCATTCACTTATTACTCGGTGCGGATGATGCAACCCGACCTCCAGCAATATGAGCACACCGGCACCGTGTTCGGAGCTATAACTGGCAAGCAATTCGCGTCAATGCAAGTGGTTGTGCCGCCACTTGAAGTGATTAACTGCTTTGAAACGCTTGTGCTACCATGGGATGAACACATACGAGTTAGTGTCGCTGAAGCTCGTCACCTTGCAACACAGCGGGACACGCTGCTGCCCCGGTTGTTATCAGGAGAAGTGCCCGTGAGGATGTAGTTAGTCACCTTTCTCAATTCATCAAAAGGAACCGATATCCCGCCATGACTAACCTAGACCCCAAGAGCCTGTCGTTCTCTCAGGCTTTCGGGTATGAACAATTGCCTCAACAATTAAAGCCTGAGGAAATAAGCGATGAAGCCCGTACAGGAATCTGGAACATACTATATGAGGCTGCTGAGCCAGGACTGCCTGCCTACTCAAGAAGCGGTCATTGGCACGATCTCATGCGTCTGGTTCATAGTGATTTCTTCGGGTTACCTTTGGACGAATTCCGTCACGGGATGAACACTCTTAGCGAATTAGTGCGCCCCTACATTTTGGCTCAACGATTCAATAAGGTATATGACCTCCTGCTTTTCATGGTGCGGGAACTCTCGAAGATGATTCACGGACGAGTGTTTGGAGAGCGGCTGTCCGAAGACTTAGCCGATGCATTCGTACACTACAGGCTCGCATACACCCTAGATACAACATTCCCGCCCACAATCTACCCCACAAGCACACCCGAAGAAGGTGCTGTACTGGTCAATGGTATACAACAGCTTAAGGATGCAGGGCTCGTTGGAGCGCGAGAACACTTGCAGAACGCGGCCGCACGCATCAACGACAACGACTGGGCGGGTGCGGTCCGAGAGAGCATTCACGCCGTTGAGTCCGTGGCCTGTGTGATTGCACCGGAGGCAAAGACGCTTGGTACTGCGCTGAGGGTATTGGAAGACAAGGGTCTAATTGACCATCCAGCCCTAAGGGAAGGGTTCAGCAGAATCTACGGTTACACCAATGATGAGCAGGGCATTCGACACGCCTTATTGGATCAACAAACAGCTAACGTGGGGCAAGATGAGGCGCTGTTCATGTTTGGTGCTTGCGCCTCATTTGCCAGCTATCTCTCCCGCAAGCAACTAGCAATAAGAGGATAGGCTTCAGTTGAGTCTTCGGGGCTTTATGGACGGGAGTCTAGGACATGCGCAGGGAAACGAAGCTGCTGCTAGACAAAGCCTCCGATTCTTTGTTGCTCGCCATTGAGATTTTCAACAGACCTCAGGACCGCGGTCGTGTAACTGGCGCGCTCATTCATATCGACCATGCATTTGAGATGCTGCTTAAGGCTGCCATCGTGCATAGAGGCGGCAGTATCCGGGATCAAGACGCAGCGGTGACCATTGGGTTTGATACCTGTGTAAGGCGAGGACTCAGCAATGGGGCCATTAAGTTCCTCAGCGAAGAGCAAGCCCTTTGCCTTCAGACGATCAACGGGCTACGCGATGCAACTCAACACTACCTGTTGGATATATCGGAGCAACAACTGTACATTCATATCCAATCAGGTGTAACACTATTTCGAGATCTGCTTAGGCAGGTGTTTGGCCAAGAGCTCTCGGCACTATTGCCCAACAGGGTTTTGCCAGTATCTACGTCCGCTCCAACTGATTTGGCGACTGTCTTTGACCATGAAGTGGCGGAAGTGTTGAGACTACTTGACCCCAACAAGCGGCGAAGACTAGAGGCTGAGGCAAAGCTCAGGGCGTTGACTGTTCTGGATTCTACCATCCAAGGCGAAAGTGGACAGCCGAGTCCAAGGGAGTTGAGGCGTATCGGTCGTGAACTCTCTAAGAAGCCTTGGCAGGACGTGTTTCCAGGGGTTGCTTTGGTGGACATTGTTTCAGACGGTACGGGGCCATCGCTCGCCATTAGATTGACAAAGACACAAGGTCCTCCGGTACAGATTAACCAAGATGGAACACCGGGGGCTCTCCCCGTGGCAGTACGACGAGTTAATGAGCTTGACTTCTACAATCTTGGAGCAAAGAGCCTAGCAGAAAAACTCGGCCTCACTCAGCCGAAAGTCCTAGCTGTGGTTGAGCATCTAGCTTTGCGGGACAACCCGGACTGCTTTAAGGAGTTCAAGATGGGGAAGGTTCCGTTCAAGCGCTATTCCCAACGGGCACTGCAGAAGATTGAAGAGTGTCTAGCTTCTGAAGACTTGGAGCAGATTTGGACCAACAGGTCCAAGTCAGGTCACAAGAAAAAGCCTGAATTGAAGCTACCTAGCAAGGCAGTCGAGAGTCTTTCATGACCACCGTCAATGAAGACACCGTCGAGCAGGCCGCGCTCTCCTGGCTGCAGGAGTTGGGGTGGGCCGTCGCCTATGGGCCGGACATCGCACCCGACGGCTCGACGCCGGAGCGTGATGACTACGGCGACGTGGTGCTGGCGCGCCGGCTGCGGGACGCCCTCGTGCGGCTGAACCCCGGCCTGCCCCCGGACGCGCTGGACGACGCCTACCGCAAGCTGACCCGGCCGGAGGGGGCGTCGCTGGAGGCCCGAAACCGCGCCTTCCATCGCATGCTCACCGCCGGCGTCACCGTGGAGTTCCTCGCGGAGGGCCGCGTTCAGGGCGCCCAGGCCAGGGTCATTGACTCGGACAACCCGCTCCGCAACGACCTGCTCGCTGTCAACCAGTTCACCGTCACGGAGAACCGCCACACCCGCCGCCCGGACATCGTCCTCTTCGTCAACGGCCTGCCCCTGGCCGTCATGGAGCTCAAGAACCCCCTGGATGAGGACGCCACCGTCTGGGCGGCCTGGCAGCAACTGCAGACCTACAAGGCGGAGCTGCCCTCCCTCTTCTCGATGAACGAGCTGCTGGTGGTCTCCGACGGCACGACGGCGCGCATCGGCTCGCTGACCGCCGGGCGCGAGTGGTTCAAGCCGTGGCGCACCGTCACCGGCGAGGCTCTGGCCGAGGTCGCCCTGTCGGAGCTGGAGGTCATGGTGCAGGGCGTCTTCTCGCCCGACCGCCTGCTGCCGCTGGTGTGCGACTTCATCGTGTTCGAGGACGACGGCGGGCCGTTGGTCAAGAAGGTGGCCGGCTACCACCAGTTCCACGCCGTCCGCGCCGCCGTCGACGAGACGCTGCGGGCCGCCGCCCTCCAGCGCGAAGGCGCCGCCATCGGCGATCCGGAGGGCCGCTACGAGTCGGGCCGCAACCCCGGCGGGGAGCACGGCGACCACCGCATCGGCGTCGTGTGGCACACGCAGGGGTCGGGCAAGAGCCTGACGATGGCCGTCTACGCCGGCGCGATCGCCCGGGAGCCGGCCATGCGCAACCCCACGGTCGTCGTTCTCACGGACCGCAACGACCTGGACGACCAGCTCTTCACCACCTTCTCCCGCTGTCAGGACCTGCTGCGCCAGCCGCCCTCGCAGGCGGAGAGCCGCGCGGACCTGCGGGCCAGGCTCTCCGTGGCGGCGGGCGGCGTGGTATTCACCACCATCCAGAAGTTCTTCCCGGAGGAGCGCGGCGACACCTACCCAATGCTGTCCGACCGCAGCAACATCGTCGTCATCGCTGACGAGGCCCACCGCAGCCAGTACGACTTCATCGACGGCTTCGCGCGGCACATGCGGGACGCCCTGCCTAACGCCTCCTTCGTGGGCTTCACCGGCACGCCCATCGAGCTGCAGGACGCCAACACCCGCGCCGTTTTCGGCGACTACATCAGCGTTTACGACATCCGGCGCTCGGTGCAGGACGGCGCGACGGTGCCCATCTACTACGAGAGCCGCCTGGCCAAGCTCGCCCTCGACGAGGAGCAGCGGCCGCGCATCGACCCGGACTTTGAGGACGCGACCGAGGGCGAGGAGGTCGAGCGCCGGGAGCGGCTCAAGACCAAGTGGGCGCAGCTGGAGGCGGTCGTTGGCGCGGCGCCGCGTGTCCGGCAGATCGCCGAGGACCTCGTCGCCCACTTTGAGCAGCGGCTGGAGGCCATGCACGGCAAGGCGATGGTGGTGTGCATGAGCCGCCGCATTTGCATCGACCTCTACCGGGAGCTGGTGCGCCTCCGCCCAGAGTGGCACGACGAGGACGACGCGAAGGGCGCCGTCAAGGTGGTGATGACCGGCTCGGCCACGGACCCGGTCGACTGGCAGCCGCACATCCGCAACAAGCCGCGCCGGGAGGCCCTCGCCAAGCGCTTCCGTGACCCAGACGACTCATTCCGCATCGTGCTGGTGCGGGACATGTGGCTCACTGGCTTCGACGCGCCGAGCCTGCACACCATGTACGTCGACAAGCCCATGCGCGGCCACGGGCTCTTCCAGGCCATCACCCGCGTCAACCGAGTCTTCGGCGACAAGCCCGGCGGCCTCGTCGTGGACTACCTCGGCCTGGCGCAGGACATCCGCGAGGCCACCCACACCTACACGGAGAGCGGCGGTGAAGGCGAGGCGACCGTCGACCAGGGCGAGGCCGTCGCCGTCATGCTGGAGAAGCACGAGGTATGCTGCACCATGTTCCACGGCTTCGACTGGTCGGGGTGGGCGACGGGCACCGGCCAGCAGCGGCTGGCCATGCTGCCGCCGGCACAGGAGCACGTGCTGGCGCTGGAAGACGGCAAAGACCGCTTCACGACGGCGGTGCGGGAGCTCTCGCAGGCCTTCGCGCTGGCGTCGACGCACGACGAGGCGCGGCGCATCCGGGACGACGTTGCCTTTTTCCAGGCCGTGCGCACCGCCCTCACCAAGCGCGCAGAAGCCCTCGCCCGCCCCGAGGACGAGCTTGAGCTGGCCGTCCGGCAGATCATCTCGCGCGCCGTAGCCTCGGAGGGCGTCGTTGACATCTTCGCGGCGGCGGGGCTGGAGAAGCCGGACATTTCGGTGCTCTCGGAGGACTTCCTCGCCGAGGTCCAGGGCATGCCTCACCGCAATCTGGCCGTGGAGCTGCTGCAAAAGCTCATCCGAGGCGAGGTGGCCACCCGCCGGCGCCAGAACGTCGTGCAGGCCCGCTCCTTCGCCGAGATGCTGGAGCAGTCGCTCCGGCGATACCAGAACCGCGCGATCGAGGCGGCACAGGTCATCGAGGAACTCATCCAACTCGCTCGCGACATGCGCGAGGCCACCGCCCGCGGCGAGCGCCTCGGCCTCTCAGAAGACGAACTCGCCTTCTACGACGCTCTCGAAACTAACGACAGCGCCGTCCAGGTCCTCGGCGACGACACGCTGGGCGACATCGCCCGCGAGCTCGTCGACACCGTGCGCCGCAACGTCACCATCGACTGGACGGTGCGCGAGACCGTGCGTGCCCAGTTGCGCGTCCTCGTCCGGCGCATCCTCCGCAAGCACGGCTACCCGCCGGACAAGCAAGAGAAAGCGACGCAGACGGTGCTGGAGCAGGCGGAGGTGCTGTCCGAGGGATGGGCCGAGTCCGGTTAGGCGGACTCGGTGTCCGTATGAATGGGATCCCTGCAGAAACGAAGCCTAGCCCATGACTTACTCAGCGTTCAATCAAGTGACCTTGCTCTATGATTGGACTAGAGAAGGACTCGTCCGCAAACGGTCCTGACTAGGGTGTTGGGGGCACTCACCCTGGTGGATTCGGACACGGTCTGCGGACCTATACGCATAAAGAGATGTCATTTCACTTTGGCCCAGGGACTGCAATTCTCCAACACCACAATCCTCACTTAGAGCCGGGCTACTCTGGTTGGGCTGCCTCGGACATACGTCGAGCAGAGATTCCCAAGCTTGGTTCAGTGCTTTTCAGGTCAGAACTCGCCTAAGTGGGCATACTTGAGTTCAGGCAAGGACACATTTGTTGTGGCCGGGTTTTCGACGGGCACTGGAAGCTATCGCCTTGGGCAAGAAGGTCTCAATGGAACTCAATCACTGCGCTGTGAGGCGGTGATACACTCTGTGCCGTCGGCATAGCGGGACGTCTCTGAGACAGAGTCAGGTCAAGAGACTGACTGTACATCAATGTTTCTAATATAACTCTGGGTAGGCAGGTCACCGGTAGCCAACCTCCCGGCCAGCCTTATGGACCTTGAGGGCCAGAGGTTCACGTTGAACTGCATTGGTAGATGTGGGATGGGAGTAGGGTCCCACATGTTCCGCTTGCATACAAGGCGTCCGTCGACTCTCCATACGATATAGTCTGCACACCATTCAATTTCATATCGATGGAATTCCGACGCTGCGTCGAAGCCCAGTTCAATGAGTGTAGGCGTCCCTCGGTAGCCATATTCCAGCTTTGTCCCCTCGACGCCGGGGTTGTAATACACATTCACGAGCAAGCTCGTAGTGTCCTTGCCTAAGAACTCAAGATCAATTTCCTGACGAGGCGAATTGCGATGCAAGAACATTCCTGTTATCGCACCTGGAGTGTTCGATGGCCTTAGGTCCGCAACAAATCGTCCGTAAAGATAGCGCTGCCCACTTGCAATTGATGCGGATGTGAATTGCCTTACGGAAGCATTCTCCTGGCGCAGTGTGAGCTGTCCAACGCCGCACTTGTTGATCGTGAAGTTGTCGGGCGTGAATAGTGCAAGATTACTCGGAAAGGTGTCGTCGCGTAGCACCCAGGTTCGGTTTTCCGAGTCTCTGGAATCATCGACTAGGCCGTTGCCTAGAGAATCAAGAGGCACTGTCTCGTTAACTTCGGCGAGTGCCAGGCCGGGCCAATCTGTCCCGGGGACAATCCACGGAGACGAGTCTCTTTTGAGATTCCTCACTTGCGATCTCCAGCCATTTTGACGATCACCTGATTCGGCTACGAGTGGACGTTGCATTACGTCTTCGCGATTGGGATATGCATGGGCAGGGTACTCGCATCCCAAGAAACCCCTAAGCAATTCCCATTTGTCACGGTGCAGGGATGGAAGCACTAGGAGGTTGTTGGATATCTCTTCGGAGAGCCGGATCAAGTTGCTGTCTGTCCAATGTTCACTAGCTGCAGGATGTGCGGAACCTCCGGTCTGAAATTCTCCAATTGAACCATTTGGCGGCCCATCTCCTCTCACAGTCGCGATGAATCGCGCCTTGGGGTAGGTCTTCGCCAGTTTGGAAAGCAAGCGCGAATCTAGTGAGCCGATATTCACATAGGCGTCAAACACTCGCTTGCGCCCGTTCCCGAATAGTTCGGCATGTTCACGAGTCGGCAGCGCCGTAACGTCGCTGCAGCACCTATAACCCAGCATTGAGAGTGCCATTGCGAGTGACGCTAAGCCCGAGCCACTCTGGCCGAAAGCAAAGACAGGCCCGCGCAGTGACATACTTTTGACCAGCAGTGGCTTTTCTCGGGTGATTACCCCGACTCGGGAAAGGATGGGCAGTACGGAGTAAGAGTTTGTGGACGGTACATCCGGTCTCTGCACGACTATTGGACGCCGGGTGGCTAGAACATTGAGTCTCCTGAACTGATGATTGAGCCAGAGATCTACTGGTCCCCGCACCGGTAGTAGCCGGAGAAGATTTGCTGCACCATCCTTAGACAGTATGTAACCGGAGAGTTGCCAGAGACCGGTCGTTGGTCTGAACAGCAGTTTAGAGACTGGGCTTCCCGGTATCTCCTTGAGAGCTCTTTCATACGACAGATAGACCATGTCGACATCGATACCCTGCCCATTCCACTGGCTAAGGTCAGCCCATGTGGCGTCGAAGACTCTGGCGAATCCCCTTCGGAAGTAGATGTCATCCTCCAACACTAGGGTGTACCGCGGCTCATTTGCGGCTATTGTCTTCCAAACCTCAATGTGTGAAAGGGCGACTGCCACCTCTTGAGGTGTCATTTCGATGTCTTGGGCTTGCGCATCTACTACGTGGTCCAGCCGCGGCTCCGGCTGAACGAAGAGTTGATCAGACAAACGATAGGTTGACTCTATTTGGTCTCCACCATTTGGCTCGTACAGGTATCTTGCGTCTACAGCAGAAAAGCGCCTGCTCAGCTTGGCCAAGGAGCCTCCTGATCGGTCGCGTAGCCTGCTAAGCTCTTGGCTCATCTGTCGCCAGCGATTGGGCTGCCGATCCAGATTGATCACGTAGATTCGTTGAATGAGATCGCCCGTTCTCTCATTGCCAAACGACCTAGTAATGGTGTTGGTCTCCAGATACCTAGCACCTAGCATCGCCCAAAACCACACCCGCCGAAGGAATCGAGATGGTTTTTCCGCATTCATCAGGAGTAAAAGTTCCTTCCATCAGCTTGGCGCCAGTAGGAGGGCACTAGGTATAAGGTGGACGCCAACGTTGTACACGGTTGCAGGGTTCGCCTGACACTGCTACATAGGCCTCTGTGCACGGTTCCATAGCCTCCAATTCCGCTCATCACTTCGATAGCTTAGCGGCCATCGGCTGATCGAAATAGCTTCCCAGTTGGCTATGAATGAAAAGTCTCGAACCTGGCCGGAAAGCTCGGTAACGATTGCGTGTCTAACTAAACTAGCGGTGAAGTTACCTGGTCCAGTTGTTGACTGTATGTCGAGTCGTTTGCTTTCATCCTTCAAGAGAATTCGAGTCGACCGACGAAGGGCCAATCGGATGACAGGATGAGAAGCCGGCGCGACAAGCGGATTGTTGTTTGCATAGAAGATCCAGTTCGTAGATTCGCTGTTTTCTCTTGTGAACACGTCGTAGGGAACCATTGCTGCTGATGGGATGTCGTAGCACAAAGGCTGGATCTTTAGGCGATTATCCGCAAACAAAGGGTCGCAGTCCTCTCCCTGGTAAAACTCGTCGGCGTCTACGTAAAAGCCACCGTGCCTAGCTAAGTAGCATAGGCGAAAATAGTCACACCGCATCGCCGGGTGACGACACCGGTCAAACGCCGCTACATGATGAAGATCGAAGCTATTGGTTATGAATCTTCTCGCCTGATGGTCATCAAAGAAAACCCGTTTGACACCTCGACTTTCAAGCGATTTCCAGCTGTCAATGCACTCTTGGACATCTGCAGGTATATTGTTGGAATCGTGCCAGAACTGAATGACAACCTTCGGGATTGTCTGTGTAGTAGGACAGGCCTCGGTCGAGACCAAGTCTTGGATTAAACGCCTCATGTGACGGGAGCGAAGACCATCATCTTCGGCAATGTGGCAAGGATTCGTGACCGCTGCCGGTTCACTGTAGATCTGTCTATCAGCTCCCTGGTATTCAAAGGTCATTCTTCTCCTTAGCGTTTGTGATGTCGAGGTTTGACCATCGATTGTACTGGTCCTGATTCCACAATTGATCCGGGGTCGACAAGCCAGTTTCTTAGGATTGTGGTGTTCTACCATACGAGAGTCGAGCTCCAATAAGGTCGCGTCATTGTACACTGGAGAATATGCGATTCCGAATCCGAACCAGCCGTGAACCAATTCGGCCGGACACTGCATTGCCGCAATCGCTGCTTTTGGCGGACTGGGTGACTGCCTACAGTAGACTCCCTTTGGTGTGTTTGGGCGGTGACTGGTGAGTGGAGATCTCGAGGGTGCTGGATGACCCGACTGCAAAGACATTACTGAATGGCGAGGGTGCTAAGGGAGTCCAGCTCCCAAAAGTCTCCCCGCTGCGTAAGCGGAATGCGCCCGGTCGTCACCAAGTAAGGGGTTAGTATCAAGAGCCGAAGAGGGATGCAACCGAACGCTTAATGCCATTCTAAGGGGTTCCCACAGTAGCCAACGTCGTTCAAGCCACGGAGCCAGGCAACGAAGCCCTCAACCACGTCGCTAGAGAAACTGCATCTATGCCCCTGTGTGCTGTGGCAAACGGTCTCCCCGCGAAAATCAGGTAGTAATGGACCACTACCTCCCCAGTAGATGAAATCATCGCTGACGAGCATGCGGTTGACCTGTGTGTCGTTCCGGACGTTCCTATCGTTCTGCGTCCCGTCTTCATGGCTGTGGTGTGAATCCAGTTGCCGCCATGGGCCAGTGCCGTTGTCACGGTGGTAGATGTTATCCCCGAAGGCCTTCTTCATGCTGGCGTGCATGTCAGGACGCTTGCGGTGGAAGCGGCTGTCGGCCCAGTATTCGTCGAAGGACATGGCTTCGGTGACCCTCATGGCGTAGACAAGGCGTCCGTCCATGCCTTTGGACTTTGAGCCGGTGCCTATGATCCAGTCTCCCACCTCGGCCTTCTTGCGTATCTGCGGCTTGCACGTCGCCAGGGTGCAAAACCCGAAGAACGGATTCGGAGCGAATCCGTAGTCCCTGGCCACAATGTATGAGTACAGCCTGGCGTGCATGGCGAACTACCGGCAGGCATAGCGCTTGATGGGACGGTAGTCCCAGTCAGACCCATCCGGCTGTCGCCACTCGTCGGAATCGCCGTTGATGGCATCGACGATGCTCTCTCCGTTCCACCCGACGACGGCATCACCATGGCGCGTGAGCGCTTCCGGTACTTCGCACTCCTTCGCTCCCCATTCCCACACGCCGACCACCCTCTTGCCCTGGCTGTGGGCGTACTCGATTTCCCAATTCACCCACCAACTGTGTTTGGTCTCTGGCGAAATGTACACGACGAGCACGCTGGACCATCTGATGCGCGGCGCCAGAATCTGGTGCTTGATGTAGTCCTCGTTGGTTGCTGAGTTGGGTCTGTCCGAAGTGACCGAGCCGTTTCGGACCGTCATCCCATGCTTTTCGGCAAGCCTCTTGATGTTGTCGATGCCCTCATCGTCCTCGTGAATGTGACTGATGAAGACATTGCGTATATCGTCGGCCATGTCACCTACCCCCTTTCTCTCTTCCTTTCATACCGCAGTGTAAGAACGACCTATTGCTGCCAACCCGCCGCGCAGTTGCCGTTCCAGTTTCTCCCGAATGGCAGACGGCCGTTGTCCGGGTCGGGTTGTCGCTTTCGCCTTAGAAATGCGCCGTGAATCCAGCCTCGCACCTCATCCGGGTCATCCGACCAGTCGCGGATTGATGCGAATGGGTCGACCCCGTCGCAGTTGTCCGCCAATCTCGGCGGAATCAGCTGGCTGTGATAGGTGGTACTCCCGTAGTCCGGATGACAGGGGAGAAGGATGCCCAGGAGCCCGCATCGAGGATTCGACCTAGTATCCCTGAGAGAGGCCCCAATCTCCCAGTCAACGAACTTTCGCTGCCAGGTGCACCGCCCTACCAGTACAACCGTAACAGACACTTGGGCAATGAACTCTTCCCGAATCCGCTGAAGTGTGGCTTCGGTGGGAGGGTTGGGACCGGGTATGTCGCCAATGTTCACTGACCGGTCAACGATGTTGTCGCCCATCATGTGAACAAATCTCTCCCTGTCCCGCTGGTCCTGGTCATGGTGGTAGCTGACGAACACATTGTGTCGGCGTCTTCTCGGCATCATTCCGCCCCCGTGTCCTTCTCCAGGTCCGTGAGGTCTTCCACGCCGGCTATGCGCGCTAGCATGCGATTGTAGTTGCGCAGGTCCTCTTGCAAGGCCGCCAGCTCGTCCCTGAACTCATTGCGTATGACCTCGTCTGCCAGCTCTCCGGCCAAGCGCTTGCCGTGCCACTTTGCCGTAAAGGGCCGGACGATCTGGTTCAGGATGGGGACGGCTATCTTCGTGAAGTTGATGGCCCGCCTACCGCGTCGACGCAGGACCTCCCGGGTGATGGGGAATAGCGAGTAGACGCTGTCGAGGGCAGTCTCCTCGTCCCCCGTCTCAACCGGGAGGGGCTGGGTGACCACCCTAGTCAGCATCTCGACGTAGAGTTCCCAGGCTGCGTCGCTGTCACTGGCGTCAATTGCGATCTCGGCGCTGGCCCAGCTGGGGCCCAGCTTCACCTTCTCCAGCTGGAATCTGGCGAACAACTCGGTGATCCTGATCCGTTGGTTCATGGCGCAGTCTCCCCTCAGCGGCTCCTCGGTCCAACCTCGGCGCCGGAGGGTGAACCGGCTCCATGCTTCCCTCCAGATGTCCTGGCGAGCCACCACGCCCAGAGTTGCCGGTATGCAGGATTGGTGCAGGTGGTCATGGCCTCGACAGCCGAATCCGTGTCGCCCCGGCGTCGAAGGGTCTCGGCAGCAAGGACCGTCATGATGTTCCGGTAGGCTTCGGGGGCTGAATCCCAGGATGCCATTCCTCTTAGCGCCCCGGACGCTAGGTCTGGGTCGATCAGCTTCTCGACGCGCCATTCGAGTTCCTTGAACACCTGGTCTGACTCATCCCTGGGAAGCGCCAGACTGTCGGTGTTGAGGGCGACGTCTGGCGGAGGGCCAGAGGCTAGCACGTTAGCCGTGTCCCCCTCGTAGACATGCAGGCTGTCGCTGAGCTGGTTGTACGTGCCACACTCGACGTTCAACCATCCGGCCAATATCTCCTGCAGGCTGGTGAACTGGACGAGGTTGTACGGAAGGCCACGAAACACGTCATTGCTACGGATCACCTGTTGCCACTCCAACTTCCCGTCGCGGACCTTGGGCATCGAAATGACGTTACAGGGGATGTCGTAATCTACCGGCGTCCCATCAGGGTTGGGCAGGTCGACTTCGGAGTCCCAGATCTGAAGGACGACCTGTCTCGTGTCGGGGTTGTTCGATAGGGCTCGGAATGCCCGGTCCAACTGGTCTATGGAGAGATGGTTACGTATGCGATACCCGTACGCCCCGTGGAGCTCCAGCCCGTCCCCAGCATATTTCCTGTACTCCCTACTCCAGAATTCCAGGAATGCCAGGTCATTGCGACCAGTCATGATCCACACGACCTCGGCGAGAGCAAAGGCAGGGTTCAATACTGGCTGTCTCGACGTCACCCAGCGCTGCCGTGGGTCCGCTATCGAGATGGCAGCATGAAGGATTTCCCGTGTCGGCCCACCTCTCCCATCTTGAACGGCGACTCCGTCCCGCCGTCGAAACGCCTGTGCCGCCTGCTGCCAGACCTCATCGGCAGTCGCACCCTGAAAGAGCGTAATCATGTCGACCCTCCTGGAGAAGGAATCAGGTTATTGATGCCCCACTTCGGAGGGTACCAGTAAGCGATGGGCGTTCCAGAAGGAAGGTAGAACTGCTTGATGCGCTTGCGGTCGCTCACCCCACGGATATCTGGATGCTTCACCCGGGCATACTTGGACACCTCGCAGAATAGATTCTGGCAGTCGATCAGTTGAAGGGCCGCCCTCCCAAGGACCGGAACCTCAAGCCAAGTCTCTCGAACTCCTGCTCCTGTATCTCCGTGACGGCCTTGATGGCGTCCGCCTCGGTCAGGACGCCAAGGTCGCTGAAGCACTTGCGGATGCCATCCAGCGCGCCAGGTCCCGGAACTACGAACTCCATCTCGGAGAAATCGGTGAGAGTGCTGTAGTTGAGGTCCGTCACGAACTGGTAAGCCAGGAAATCGCCTATGGTCGGGTACGACCTGAGAATCTGGAAGGCCTGTTCCATGCTTGGTGCGCTGGCGATCCTTTGTGGCACCTCATCCCCCATCATCCGTTCCAGCAACAAGAGGTGGTTGCGATGCTTCTGGGTATGGCCAAAAGAGCTCCTCCCCGACGGCATCATGTATGCCCCCGAGTAGATTCTTGCGCCGGAAGCCTGGGCCTCGGTGAGCGCCTGGTCGTATCTCTCGAAGGAGTAGTCGGCGTAGGATATCTCCGATAGCTGACCCTGTAGCATCTCCCACGTTTCGACCTTGTTGAAGAGCTTGAAGAGGATTGTACGAAAGAACACCTCCTCCGGACTCTGTTCACCCTCGTAAATGACATGCCTGATGAGGAACTGGCTTACGCGGTCCGATGCCCTGTAGGCATTGGTGAACTTGTGCCTGGCGATGATGGGGTCGTCCGTCCACGGAGCGGGGCATCCTTCCAGTTTGCGGAAGAAGATCTCCTGCCGTTCTGCCGCGAACCTCCAGTAGCTGCCGTAGACAACTGTTGGGCGGGCGCCTCTCAGCTCAGTGGCGACCGACGGGGTTCTCCCGTCATGCGACAGTAGAGGCAACTGCCCGGTCTGTGCCGGGGTAGAGTTGTCCTCAGCCGGCGCGTTCCTGCCCACAGCGTCGGGAAGAAGGCCTCGAAGCGCTTCAAGCACGCGATTCATGGACTCGTCGACCGACTTGTCGTTCTGGACCTGATGGACCGGGTACCGGGTCTTCTCGTCTCCGCAGAGGACCTCATAGCCTTCCCGGAGTTGCAACCGGTTGTCACTGTCGAAGAAGTCGTTGGACCGATCTATCAGGAAGACGGCATCGGGCTGAACACCATTCCAGTGGAGACGCTCCACCTGGATCAAGGCGTCCAAAGTCGTCCTGTCGATCCCTGCGGCACGCCCATAGACCCAGGTGGACCACCAGAAGCGATCGAGAATGACCCAACGACCTTCATTGAGGTCCGGAAGGATACGCCGCTCAATCGCATCCAGATGTGCGGCGATGTGAAGGGCCTGCAGGCTTGCGGCTGTGATCTCCTGTATGCCGTACCGTATTGGGTCGTGGTGGACGCCATAGACCAGGCGGCCAACGGTTCCTGCATCCTTCCCCGGAAAGGACAGGTGCTGGCAGGGAAGACCCATTGCCCTGAGCCTATCGGCGAGGGCAAGAGAAAGTGTCGACTTGCCGACGCCGTCCGGCCCCTCGAAGACGATAAGGCGCCCTTTGGTGGTCCGCTCAGACATGTCGACGCACCTCCGAGGCGGCGTTCGGGGAATCCGTCGATGCCGATGACAGCGCTGTCCCCGCGCTCATCGAACGTGCGGTGGTTGTACGGCCGCGGGTCATCCTGTCAGTTCCTCCTCCATTGACTCGTCTATTGTCCTGCCGCGCCAGGGGTGCCAACCCGGAAGGATCTGGTCTCCACACCCCTTGCACCCTGGTTTACAATCTAGCTCATTGTACCAAAAGATGTAAACCGAAAGGAGGGGTCCATGTTAAGCGAACGTCTCAAGCTCGCCAGAAAGCGCAGCGGCTTGTCGCTGCGGTCCTTGTCCGCAGTCATGGGAGGCATTGTGTCGGCTCAGGCAATCGGCAAGTACGAACGAGGAGAGATGGTGCCGAGCTCAGCCGTGGCCATTGCCCTGGCCGAAACCCTGGATGTGCCCTTGAGTCACCTCTTGAGCCCGTCAACGGTCTCCCTGGAGTCGGTAGAGTTCAGGAAGCTGGCCTCCACCAGGGCCCGAGACCGAGCGGCAGTGGAGGGAAAGGTCCTCGATCACGTTGACCGCTATCTGCAGGTGGAAGAGGTCCTGGGGATCGACACCGCAGGGCTGGAGGAGCCGGACGGAGCGCCCTACCAAATCACCACTGTCGAAGATACGGAGTGGGCAGCCGCTTCCATTCGGGTCGCGTGGAATCTTGGTCGTGGGCCTATACCGGACATCACCGCTTTGTTAGAGGAGCGGGGCATCAAGGTGTTCAAGTTCAGCTTGCCTGGATCGGTGGATGGCCTGAGTTCTCGCGTCCGCAGGTTGGGTGGAGCCGACGTCCCCGTCGTAGTCTGCTCCACGACCAAGTCTCTCGAACGCCAGCGGTTCACCATCGCCCACGAATTGGGACACCTGCTTCTGCGCATCCCATCGGATGTCCAGGAAGAGAAAGCCTGCAATCGCTTTGCCGGCGCCTTCCTTGCACCCGAGGAGGAACTAGTGCGTGAAGTGGGACGGCGACGACTGAACTTCGGCTTCGCTGAACTTGTCGAGATCAAGCTGATGTTCGGCATCAGCGCCGCATCTCTGGTGGTCCGAATGCGTGAACTGGGCATCATCACCCAATACACGTATGAGGACATATTCAGCGGCATTGGAAGCAGCTGGAGGACCGATGAACCATGTCCTCTCGAACGAGAGGAGATCCCCACGCGCTTTCGCCGCCTGTGTTTAAGAGCTCTAGCAGAAAATGAGATTTCGGAATCAAAGGCTGCAGAGTTGCTCAGACTGAGAGTCGGCGATATCGAAGCCATCATGGCTGGGTCGGTGGCACAGGGGTATGGATCAGGGTCCTCGTCAGCGACAGCTCCATCCTGATCGAGTCCTCAAAGCGAGGGGTGCTGGATAGGATGTTCCATCTCTAGCTTCGGGTTGCGGTGCCTGACCTTCACGAGGAGCCGATAGACCTCAGTGCGTACATCGGACAGGACCTCCTCGACTTTGGACTTAGGGTGGAGTCTATGGATGCCGAAGACTTGGGAACGGCCATCGCCAACCAGTCCGAGCGACCGGCGCTGAACTTGGTGGATTCATTCGCTCTCGCAATAGGATGGCCCCTGCTGACGGAGGACAGGACCATGCGCAGCGTCGCGCAATCCAAGGGATTGCTCATCGCGATGCGCTGTGGGTCGTCAACAGCATGCTGGATGCCGGCAGTCTATCGACACCCCAGGTCATGGCGATGCTCGAAGCAATGCACAACGATCTGAGGTGTCTGGTTCCCGGGCACGGATTGGCACTTCGGCTCCGGCAATTGAACGTTTGACGCCACCAAACTAGACTCAAGCGATATAGTCGCGTTACCACATATCGGCCAACTGCTTGAGCCTGATTTCAAACTGGCCACGCCATTTCATTCGAACGCTCCCTAGCTCAGCGCCGAGTTTGGCGGAAGGAGTGTCCGCTCGAAACCGACCGTGGCAGCTATAGTTCCTGACCGTCAACTTTGCTGAGGCACTAACTCCGAACCCACGAGTATTCTAGGCATTCTTGGGCGGAAGCTCTCGAGTCGCCAAGCTAAGTGCTGCATGTGTCCACGCCAACTCCACCAGTGAGAGTCTGAAACTCCCAACTCCCCTAGCGCCCCGCACCCAGCAAAGTCGCCTCCTCCGCTCCCATCGCCTCCGCCGGGTAGGGGACGAGCAGGTCAGTAAGCAACGCCGCGTCCTGCAGCTCCGTGTCAAGCCAGAGGTCCTCCAGCTCGCGGGGCAGGATAACGGGCATGCGGTCGTGTATGGGGGCCATGAGCTCGTTGGGCGAGGTGGTGATGATGGTGCAGGAAGGGATGATTACGCCGGAGGGGTCGCGCCACGTCTCCCACAGCCCCGCGAAGGCAAACGGCTCGCCGGACTTGAGCGTGATGCGCATCGGGCGCTTGCCGCCGGCGACCTTCTGCCACTCGTAGAAGCCGTCCGCCAGCACGAGGCAGCGGCGACGGCGCAGGGCAGTGCGGAATGCGGGGCGCTCGGCCACCGTCTCGCCGCGCGCGTTGAACATTCGATTGCCCACCTTGAGGTCCTTGGCCCACGACGGCACCAGCCCCCAGCGCATGATCTCGGCGTGCCGGGGCGCGCTGCCACGCACCGTGAGCACACCCTGCGTGGGGGCGATGTTGTGCCGCTTGTCGAAGGCGTCCCAGTCGCCGTCGAACTCGAAGCGCCGCGCCAGATCCCCCAAGTCTGCTATCAGGCTGTATCGTCCGCACATAGCACACTCATTGTAGCGAGGAGGGCAAGCGGAAGCTATCGCTGCTCAGACTATCGCCAGTCGTGGGCAGGCGGCATGGCGACGCCCGTCCGCACGGGCCGCGCGTCCGAGACGATGATGTTGGCGGTGCCGTCGTAGCGCGAGACCACGCCCGACGCGAGGATCACCCGGCTGCCCAGGGTCCGCCCGCTGCGGGCGAAGACGTGGGGCCAGACGATGAGCTGCACGTCCCCGGTCTCGTCCTCCACCGTCACGAACACCGTCCCCTCCCGCCCGCGCGGGTGCTGCCGCGCCACCGGCCAGCCCGCCACGCGGACCTCCGCACCGTCCGGGAGCGACTCCACCGCCGACGTGGGGAGCACGTCCCTGTCGAGCGTGGGCCGCACGAACTCCATCAGGTGGCCCTTCGGATAGACGCCCATGACCCGGTACTCGCCGGCCATGCGCTCGAAGGGGGAGAAGTCCGCCAGCGGGGGAACGCGGTCGTCGGTCGAGACGGGAAAGGCGCGGCGGCCCCGCCCGTTGGGGCGCGTGGCGAGGCCCGCCTGCCACAGGGCCTCGCGGCGGTTGGGGACCAGGGCGTCGAAGGCCCCGGCCAGCGCCAGCGACTGCACCGCCTGCGGCTTCAGCCCCGTGCGCCGCACCAGGTCGGCAGGCTCCGTATAGGGGCCGTGCCGCTCCCGCTCCTCCACGATGGTCCGGGCCGAGGTCTCGCCCACGTCCTTGATCAAGGCCAGCCCCAGCAGCACGGCGCCGTCCTCCGGCCTGCACCGCTCGCCGCTGCGGTTCACGCACGGGTTGCGGAAGGGCACGCCGAAACGCCGGGCGTCCTCCTTCAGCGTCTCCACCGGGTAGAAGCCCATCGGCTGGTTGTTCATCAGGCTGACGAAGAACGCCAGCGGGTGGTGGCGCTTCAGCCACGACGCCTGGTACGCGGTGACGGCGAAGGCGTGGGAGTGGGATTCCGGGAACATGTAGTGACCGTTCACCTTGCCGAAGATCCGATCCGCCACGTCCTCCGGCACGCCGTTGCGCCGCGCGCCCTCCAGGAAGCGCCGCCGGTGCATGGCGATCAGGTGCGCGCCGTTGGGCCTGGCGAAGGCGCGGCGCACCTCGTCGGCCTGGGCCGCCGTCATCCCCGCCACGTCCATGAGGAGCTGCACCACCTGCTCCTGCCACACGATGATGCCGTAGCCGCGCTCCAGCGCCCGCTCCTCCAGCGGGTGGTCGTAGTCCCACGTCGCCCCGTGGCGGTACCGCTCGACGAACTGGGACACCGCGCTGCCCTGCACGCCGACGCCGGGCCGGATGAGGGCCACCTGATAGGCGAGATCGAGCAGGCACCGGGAGCGCAGCCGTTGCCCCATCTTCAGCTGCGCCGGCGACTGGAGCAGGAAGACGCCCTTGGAGCGGCCCGCGTTGATCATGTCGTACACCGCCGGGTCCTCCGGGTCGATCCGGCTGATGTCCGGACGGAGACCCTCCCGCGCCTCGATGAGGTCCAGCGCCTCCTCGATCTGGTCCAGCACCGGCAGCGAGAGCAGGTCGATCTTGGCGAACCCCGCGTCGGCCACGCTGTCCTTGTTCCAGTCCATGATGTAGCGGTCGTCGGTGGCCCCGGCCCGCACGGGCGTCATGGCGGGGATGGGCGCGTCGCTGAGGACCATGCCGCCGACGTGTTGGCCGAGGATTCGCGGGGCGTCCATGAGCTGCGGCCCCAGCGCCAGCAGGTCGCGCCAGCCCGGAGCGTCCACCCGCTCGCGGAAGGCGGGCAGCGCCAGCATCTCGCCCCGCAGGTCACAGGCGTCGTGGGAGCCGAGCTGCTTGGAGAGGAGGCGCAGGTCGTCTTTCGGCAGCCCCAGCGCCTTCCCAAGGTCCTGCACGATGCCCTTCACCGAGTAGGTGGCGATGGCCCCGGCGAGCACCGCGTACTCCGGCCCGAAGTGCCGGTGGACTCGCCCGATGAGCTCGTCGCGCAGCGTGCGGGGGAAGTCGAGGTCGATGTCCGGCAGCATGGTCATGTCCTCGGGGATGAACCGCTCCAGGGTGAGACCCCACCGCAGCGGGTCCACGTGGCTGATGCCGATGAGGTAGCCGGTGAGTAAGGCGACGGACGACCCCCGCCCCCGGCCCGGCGGCCGCTCCTCCAGCGGCGTCTCCGGGTGGGCCAGCCCGCGCTCCTCCATGATGCGCTGGGCCAGCAGCCCGATCTCCCGGTACAGCAGAAGGAAGCCCGCCAGCCCGTGCCGGCGGAACAGCCGGAACTCCTCGTCCAGGCGCTCCTCCACCTGCGGCGGGACCGAGCCGTAGCGGCGCATGGCGGCCTCGTCGCAGAGGCGGCGCAGGTAGCTCTCCGGCGTGTGCCCCTCCGGTACGGCAGGGTGCGGCAGGGTGTAGCCCAGCCCCGTGGCCAGGTCGAAAGCGCACTGCTCCGCGATCCGCAGGCTGTTTGCGACGGCGTCCGGCCGTTCATAGAAGAGCTGGGACATCGAGGCAGCGTCCTTCAGGTGGAGGTGGTGGTTCGGGCGGAGGTGAGGCAGGGCGCGGTCGAGCGTGGTGTTGAGCCGCGCCGCCACCAGCGCGTGCTGGAGCCGCGCCCGCTCCGGCGCGTGGTAGTGGACGTCGTTGGTGGCCACGATGCGCAGACGGGTCTCGCGCGCGAGCGTCGTCAGCAGCCGGTTGCGCAGCGTGTCCCCGTGCAGGAAGTTCTGGTGCAGCTCCACGTACACACCAGCAGATCCGAACCACGATGCGTAGTCGCGCAGCAGCGCGCGGGCCGCGTCGAACCGGCCTGCCGTCGCTAGACGCGACACCGGGCCGTCGCGCCCGCCGGTGAGCAGGACAAGCCCCTCGGCGTAGTCGGGCAGGTGGGCCGGGTCCAGCCGGGGTTCGCGGCGGTCGACGCCGTTGGCGAGGGTGAAGAGGCGCGAGAGGTTGGCGTAGCCCGCGCGCGTCTTCGCCAGCAGCACGATCCGCGCGCCGTCGGCCAGGGTCAGCTCCCCGCCGGTGATGGGCCGCACGCCGAGGCTGCCGGCCAGCCGAGCGAACTCCAGCGCGCCGCACAGGTTGGTGTCCGTGAGGGCCAGGGCCGGGGCGCCGTGCTCCGCCGCCTGCGCCAGCAGCTCGTGGACGTGGGACGCGCCCAGGCCGAAGGAGTAGAAGCTCTTGGCGTGCAGCTCGGCGTAGTTGTCCGTCACGGCGCAACCCTCGGCTAGGCGTTCTGCCGGTACCAGCAATCGCCGTGCCGGTCCCGGAACAGGGTGATCTGGCGGCCGTCCTCGCCGCTCACGCGGTAGTAGTCCCGCTCCATCGGCTGGGGCATCCACCAGAGGTCGAAGGTCCACTGGTCGTCGATGCCGGCCACCCGCTGCCAGCGGCCGCCGACCTCCACCGCCGTAGGTATCCGGGCCGGGTCCTCGCGCACCGCCACTGCAACGGGGACGCCCAGGGGCTTCAGGGCGTTGCGCCCGCCGGGGTCGATGGGGACCTGCACCGACCGCAGCTCCGGCGCGGGGTGGTCCGGGGCCACCGCCGCCACCCGGTAGAGGGCCCGGCCGCCGCCCATGTGGGGCTGCAACCGCCGTTCCGCCTCCGCCAGTCGGCCCTCGCGGTCCGCCCGCAGGTCGGGCAGGAGGCCTCCCTGCACGCCGATGTCTCCGGTAAGGCCGCCGAGGGTCAGCACGGCCTCCTCCACGGGCGACAGCGGATGGTCCGCCTCCAGCCGGGGACGGAGGAGGCTGGAGGCCTGCCGCCAGTCCCCCACGCCGCTTTTGAAGTGGAAGACCCGCTCCCACGGCGGCGCGTCGGCCAGGGAGCACGCAAGGGCAACCCGACTGGCATACCGGCCCCGCATCCGGGGCCGCGCATACGCCCGCCGCAGCAAGGCGTCGACGGCCGTCACCAGCAGCTCCAGCGACGACGCCTCCACGGGGAGCGCCGTCCGCTCCTCCACTACCTCTTCATGCCGCAGCGGACGCAGTGGGCTGTCGTCCACCCCGCGCGCCAGGTCCCACGCCAGCCCGCCCTCCGCGCCGAACTGGTCGACGAGTGTTTCCCGCGCCATCGCCGCCACGTCCCCCAGGGTGCGAAGGCCGAAGCGAGCCAGCGCCGCCCGTGTCTCGGCGGCGACGGGGAGGAGGCTGACGGGGTGGGGCGACAGGAAGGCCGCCGCGTCCTGCGGGACCCTGGTCGCGCCCATCGGTGCGCTGCAGGATGCGGCGACGAAGGCGGGGAACTTGCCACCGGCCACGCCGAGCCGGGGCGCCAGATCGCCGGGCGCTGCGCTGAGCAGCGCGCTCACCAGCCGGGCCTCGCCGCCGTACATATCCTGCAGGCCGTCCAGCCCCACGTAGGCCGTGCCCAGCTCCGTCTCCTCGACCCGGTCGCTGACGCCCTGCAGGGCCGCGAGCACCCGCTGGAAGGCGGCGCGGTAGGCGGGCTCGTCCGCCTCGATCACCACCGCTCCGGCGTGCAGCGACAACGCCTCCTCCACCGGCACGCCCAGGGGTACGCGATCGGCGGCGGGAAAGCGGTCGACCACCACAGGTCTGTGCCCGGACCGGTCAACGATGACGGCCGGCACTTCCGCCAGGTCGGGCCGTCGGCGCAGCTCCACCTTGGCCCGCAGGTGGGTTATCAGCACGCACGCAATAGACATCACGCCCCTCAAAGGTTTGGGTTGGGGGCGTGATGGTAAAGAACGAATGTTCTTTTGTCAATGATGCCCTGAGCCAACGAGTGCCACGGCCTCGACGAGATCTGCAGTCCGTCTAAATCCAAGGCTTGAGTACGAGTCCTTGTCAGCCCGGCTGCTAGGACGGCGTGGCCTGGCCCTAGTAGTCTTGACCCCAGCATTCGACGGAGCCGTTGGTCCTCACCCCGCAGGTGTTGCTGTCCCCCGCGCTGACGGAGGCGAACTCCCCGTCCGGCGACGTGGCCTCACCGTAATAATCCTTACCCCAGCATTCGACGGACCCGTCGATCCTCACCCCGCAGGTGTGGCTGCCCCCGGCGCTGACGGAGGCGAACTCCCCCTCCGGCGGCGTGACCTCGATCCATTCTGCATCCGTCAGGCATCCCACGGCGCCGTTGGTCCTCACCCAGCAGACGTGTTCCGACCCGGCGCTGACCGAGGCGAACTCCCCCTCCGGTGTGGAGATGAGCTCTTCGGGAACCTTGGCCCAGCACTCGAGGGCGCCGTTGGTCCTGACTCCGCAGGAGTTGTATGTCCCGGCGCTGACGGAGGAGAACTCCCCGTCCGGCGGCGTAGCCTGGCCTTCCGAGTCCGTTCCCCAGCAGGTGATGGAGCCATCGCCGCGCACCCCGCAGGTGTGGCGCCCCCCGGCGCTGACGGAGGAGAACTCCCCCTCCGGCGGCGAGGTCTGGCCATCGCCACGCCAGCCCCAGCACTCCACTGAGCCGTCATGCCGCACCCCGCAGGTGTGCTGATTATTGGCGCTGACCGAGGCGAACTCCCCATCCGGTGGAGTACCCTTGCCATACTCATTACTGCCCCAGCAAGTGACGGAGCCATCAAGCCGTACCCCGCAGCTGTAATCCCACCCGATGCTTATTGAGGCGAACTCTCCGGCGGCAATCGATGCGACGGTTGGTTGGACTTCGGATGCCCTGGCGACAGTCGGGCCCGCGTCCTCGCGGGCGGTCTGGCTCTCCGCGCCGCCGCCGTTGCCGCCGCAGGCGCCCAGGGCCAGCATGACTGCCAGGAGGACGGCGAGGAGGATGACGGGCGACTCATCTCTCACCATGTTTCTGTGTTTCCTTCCTACTCGTCCCGGCCCCAGCCTGAGCCGAAGACGTACCCTTCATATTTCGTCACGTAGACGCTCAACGACTCCGAGGTCACCCAGACGCCTTCTTCCGTGGCGTCGAACGGTTCGCCGCCCAGCAGCTCCTGAACTTTCCCTCCGATCATCGTCTGGTCAGAGTGGGCCACGACCTTCCCGCTGGGGTCTCCTATGAAGGCGAACCACTTGCCTTCCACCGTCTCGGCTGCGTTGTAGTAGTCGATGGCCGCTTCCAGGCCGGCCAGGGCGCTTCCGGGGCTGGCGAAGTAGGCCACCGTCGCCGGCAGCCCTCCGTCGCGGAAGTTGTCCACCGCCACGGACACCAGCCTCTTGGTGAACTCGTCGGCGTCGATGTACCAGCCCGAGGCGAACAACAACCCGTCGCGCCGCTCCACCCACACGTTCTTCAACTCAAATGCGCCGGAACCAAGGCCCCCGTTCTCCGGGTTGCGGTACACGTAGGACACCCACTTGCCCTCCTCGGTGGCCGAGAGCATCTCCGGCCCGAAGTTGTAGCCGTTATCGTCGGTGCCCACCCAGCCCTTGAGGTCAAGGCCCCGGCGGTCCGGGTCGGGGTGTGCGATGACCAGATCGTTCTCGTCGATGATGAAGACGTACCACTGGCCGTCTACGCTCTCCTCCCGGTTGTAGTGGGCAAGGGTGGCGTCGAGGCCCTGGGTCTCGTACCGGGCGATGGCGCTGTCGACGAAGAACCGGGTGTAGTCGGCGGGGGCGGACCTGGGCGGGATGGCGGCGATGGCGGCCCGGACGATCTCCTCGACCTCGCTCCTGGATAGCCCGGGCTCCGGCAAGGGCATCTCCGCCATGCCCTTGCTGACGGCCTCGTCCAAATCGGAGAAAGTCACTCCGGGAGTGGGAGTCGGCGCGGCGGCCATCTCCGCCCTGACGATCTCCTGCACGCCGGCGCGGGTCAGACCCGCGTCCCCGTCGCCGCAGGCGGCGGACAGCGCGGAGGCGGCGAGCAGCAACGCCAACAGCGCGGCGGTGCGGCGCATTCTGCCGGTCAAACCTTCCCCTATCATTGCCTACAGCCCTCCGGGTTCCGCTATCTTCAGCACCGGCGAGAGGGAGTAGAAGTGGTTCTTGTAGTCGGTGCTGGTGCCGGAGATTCCAAAGGGACTGCGGACTCCCAAACTGTCGTAGGTGCTGTAGAAGAAGGTGCTGCCCAGCCCCTGACCGTTCCTGGTTCCATCGCTATTGGTGCCCGTCCAAATGTCGGTCGAATGCCCCAGTCCTCTTCCAGCTTCGTCGGTGCCCGCCTTGGACGCCCACGATCCGTCGTAGAAGTCCGTGTAGCTGTTGGCGACTCGAGCTCCCTCCAGCCAGTAGATGGGTACGCCGGTCCCCCTGGTGCCGGAGTTGTCTATGGCGTGAACGCGGTACACGGACGCCAGGGCCCGGAAGCGCCCGCTGAAGTTCCTGAGAAGCTCGCTCCTGCCGGCCGCGTTCTGGACGAAGCTGTTGTAGTCGTCGATGTTCTTTGATTGGGCGTTCCTGGTGTCCGAGGTGACGAACAGCAGCCGGAAGCTGTCACCGGGCTTCAGGTCGGCGGAGGGTATGTAGACCCATGACCTGGGAACGGTCCCCACCCCGTTCTCGTCAAAGGATATGGTCACCGCCTTCTTCTCAAGGTAGGTGGACTTCACGATCAACGCATCCGAGGCGACGCTCTTCCAGCCGTTGACGTCCGACACCACGCCGTCGCTCATGGAGACGATCACCGTGGTCGAGTCGTAGATGCTCTCGTCGTAGTCGGGCGTGATGGTGACGGCGTATGCGGTGCCGTTTTCCGCCCCCGCCGCTGTCCCGGCGCCGGCGGTGTGGCGCAGGTTCGATGCCGTCCCGCCGACGACTGTGATGTCGGCCAGGGCCATCCCGTTGATCTGGTCGTCGTCAGGGAAGGTGATGGACACGTCGAAGGGGCCTCGCACCGTCCCCGTCGGCCCGCCGATGACCGGCTTGACCCCGGTGGTGCTCCGCACCTTGAGCAGGGGCGATATGCCGTATATCGGGTAAATATCCGAGGCATTCGCCTCCCCACTCATGTAGATCTCTTTCCCCGGCGTATCGTGATGCTCGGTGCCAATGGAGCCGACCGCAGTCACCCGAAGCCCAGCGTGCCACCACGCCGGGGGGCTTCCCAGTCCCAGGTTCCAGCCGTTTCCGTGGATCGCATGGGTGCCCTGGTGGGTGGAGCCGGTGAGCACTCTCTGAAACTCAATGAGGTACCAGCCGCCGTCGGACTTCCTGGCTTCGCGCGAGTCCCAGCTGCCGTCGTAGAAGTCGGCGTAGTTGTCGGCCACCTTCTTGCCGGCGTTCCCGGCCCAGTAGATGGGAGAATGTTCCCCTGGGTCACCAACCCGCGTGCGGGTGTTGCCCCTCGCATCCAGGCCCTGGTAGACCGACACCAGCGCCGTGAAGGAGAGGTACAGGTGTTCGTGGTCCTTGAACATGCTGCTGGCCTTGGCCGCCTCACGGACGAAGGAGTTGTAGCGGCTGATGCCGTTGGTCGTCCCATCGATATAGCCTTCGGTTACGAACATCAGCCGGAAGGAATCACCGGGGCCCAGTCCAGAAGGAATCCAGGCCCAGTTGCTCGGCACCATCTGGTGGGGGATGTCGAGGGTGGTCTGCTGGTTGGGCGCAGCGCTGACCGTTGGGCTGAGCCCGGTGTTCGAGGCGGCCAGGAGGAGCCCCAACAACATCACGATGACGGCCGGAAAGGCAAACCTGGTGCGCAACATCATAATCACAGTCCCTTTTGCATATGCGTTCGCCCGTGCCGCCGCGTTGTCCGAACCGCTGGAATGCGCTCGAACGGACTGCATCGCGACCTTTCGGTAGAGAAAGCACAGAACGCCAGAAAACAGTATGGGAGAAAAGTGCATGCAAAGTCAGTAAATACTCGGTAAAAAAGATGGTGCAAATATCTGTAACAACTGGACTTTAGGCCAGGACGACGTGTTATACTAACTGCGAAGTCACCAATCATACTGGCGAGGTGCATCGTTGAACCGAGCTGAGCAACCGGAAGCGAGCCCCGAAGGCCGGGCGCCGGGAGACCGCCTCTCCCGCATGAGCGAGGCCAGTCTCCGCATCAACGAAAGCCTGGACTTCGACACGGTGCTGCAGGAGGTGGTGGACAGCGCCAGGACCCTGACCGGGTCCCGCTACGGCGCGATAACCGTTCCCGGCGAGGCGGGGCAGCGGACCGACTTCATCGTCTCCGGGCTGACCCGGGAGGAGCATCAGGCGCTGTGGGAACTGCCCCAGGGGTTGGGCTTCTTCGAATACCTGAGCCAGGCCGAGGCTCCCCTCCGGGTCTCCGACATCGCCGGCCACCTGAGCGCGCTGGGGATGCCGGAGTTCTCGCCCCCAGTGCAGGCGTCCTCCCTGCTGGTGGCCCCGATGCGACACCAAGGGGTGGGCGTGGGCACCATCTATCTGGCCCACGAGGCGGAGGGGAGAGAGTTCAGCCAGGAGGATGAGGAGACCCTGGTCATGTTCGCCTCCCAGGCGGCGCTGGTCATCGCCAACGCCCGCCGCTACCGGGAGGAGCGGCGGGCCAAGGCCGACCTGGAGACGCTGGTCAACACCACGCCGGTGGGCGTCGTGGTCTTCGACGCCGGGACGGGCGCGCTCCTGTCGATCAACCGGGAGGCCCTGCGGATCGTCGACGGGCTGCGCAGCCCGGACCAGAGCCCACAGCAGCTGCTGGAGATACTGACCTTCCGCAGAGCCGACGGGCGGGAGGTCTCCCTCCGGGAGTATCCCCTGGCACGGGCGCTGAGTTCGAGAGAGAAGGTGCGGGCCGAGGAGATCGTCATCCAGGTCCCCGACGGGCGCCGGGTCACCACCATTATCAACTCCACGCCAATCCTCTCGGAGGAGGACGGCGTTGCGTCGGTGGTGGTCACGCTGCAGGACCTGCCGCCCATAAAGGAGCTGGGCAGACAGCGAGCCGAGTTCATGAGCATGGTGAGCCGGGAGCTGCTGGCGCCCCTGACCTCCATCACGGGTTCCGCCACAGCCGTCCTGGAGGACCGCACCCGTCTGGACCCGGCGAGGACCCGCGAGCTCTTCAGCCTCATCAAGTGGCAGGCCGACCGGATGCGGGGCCTGATCTGGGACCTGCTGGAGGTTGCCCGCATCGAGGCGGGGACGCTGCTGGTGAGCCCCGAACCCACGGACATGGCCTTTCTGGCGGGCCAGGCCCGGGCGTCGTTCCTCGAGAGTGCGGCGGGCGACCAGGTGGAGGTTGACCTGCCCCCGGACCTGCCCCAGGTCATGGCGGACCGGCAACGGGCGCTCCAGGTGCTGGACCGCCTGTTGTCCAAAGCCGCCGGCCACTCCCTTGGGGGGGCGGTCATCACGGTGAGCGCCCAGCGGGAGGACTCCCACGTGGCTGTGTGCGTGGCCGAAACGGGGCCGAGACCTACCCCCCAGCCCCAGCCGCTGCTGTTTCAAAGGCACTCCCCGGTGGGCGGCGGAGGCGAGATCGTCACAGGGGGAGAAACGCTTGGCCTGTCGGTGTGCCGGGGGATCGTGGAGGCACATGGGGGCCGCATCTGGTTCGAGGGGGACGGGGCGGGCCTGGGGTCCCGCTACATCTTCACCCTGCCGGCGGCCGAGGAGACCGCGTTGGGACGAGGGGCGCCGGTGGGACTCCCGGCCGGCGGCCACCGGCGCGCCGCGCGGAACCACGGGCGCGTGCTGGTGGTGGACGACGACCCCCAGGCGTTGTGGCACATACGCAACACCCTTACCGAGGCGGGGTACACCCCCGTGGCGACCTGGGACCCGGAGGAGGTGGAGCGGCTCATCGCGATGGAGCGGCCCCACCTCGTGCTGCTGGACTCGGCGCTTACGGGGGCCGACGGATCGGGCCTGATCCAGCGCATATCCAAGGTGACCGACGCGCCGGTGGTGCTGTTGTCGGGACGCGGCGGGACCCCGGAGCGGGACCTTGCCACGGCCTTCGAGATCGGCGCAGACGACTACATCGCCAGGCCCTTCTCCACCACCGAGCTGGTGGCCCGGGTGGGGGCGGCGCTGCGGCGACGGGACGGGCCGGAGCGGGGGCCGCCCCAGGGCTCATTCCAGTTGGGAGATCTGGCCATCGACTATGCGACACGACGCGTGGCGATGGACGGCCAGGCGGTGACGTTGACCGACACGGAGTACCGGCTGCTCTGCGAGCTCGCGGTGAATGTGGGGAAGACGCTGAGCCGGGAGCACCTGATGAGCCGGGTCTGGTCGACGCGAGAATATTACGACTCGACCATGGTGCGGGGCTACGTGAGGCGGCTGCGCCAGAAGCTGGGGGAGACGGCCGACAACCCCAGGTACATCTTCAACGAGCCTCGCGTCGGCTACCGGCTGGGTGGGGAGGGGGTGCCGCTGCAGACGTAATCCGGCACGCTCCCGTCAAGCTGGTCGAAGGAGATTCTGGAGGCGTCCGATGGCAAGATCGCCTATGCCGCCAGGGGGCCATCCAGTACCCGTTGCCGGGACCTATCGACGGGCCGCCGGCGGAGGTGGCGCGGTTGGCGCTCAACGCCCCGCCCAAGAAGGCCTGGCGGTGTGAGCAAGAGGCCGAGGCTCAGCGGCGCAGGGTGCGCTTTTCGGCAAGAGATAGATGAGAGGAGGGTTCCGATGTCAGTCGCCATTGCTCGCCTCCGATTCCTGCGGAGCGCCGGGAGGATAGGAAGGGCCCGCTCCTTGCGGCGTTTGTCCTACTCCTGCCCACCTGTGGCGGTGGGGTCAGCCCCGATGCCGCAGGCGTCATACTGAAGATGCTGCCCGATGACTCCAACGGTATGTACTACATCGACACCGCCGAACTCTTTGACGACGACGACCTGCGGGACTTGCAGCGAATCGTGGAATCGCGCTGGGCCAGCACGCCATACCTGGAAGACGACTTCGACCTGGACATCGACGACCTGGAGTTCATGGCTTTCGGCGTCGCTGAAGACGGCGACCTCATCCTTCTCGGCGGTGTCGAAGACCTGGACGATCTGAAGGACGAATTGGACGACCAGGACTATGACGACGATGAGATTGAGGGCGAGGAGGCCTGGGTCAACAGGAGTGAATACTGGGAAGCCTTCGCCTTCCTGGGCGGCGGCACGGTGCTCATCGCCGAGTACGAGGACGACATGGAGGACGCGCTGGAACGGTGGAAGGAGGGGGATGATTCCTACTCCGATGAGGTGACGGACGTGGTCGCAAGGCTGCCTTTCGGGGTGGCATGGAGCCTTCGCTATTGCGGCTCCGACTGCATCCTGGGCTCCGCCATCCAAAAGGAGAGTGACGACGAAGTGAGGCTCCACGCGGTTTTCCAGTTCGACGACGAAGATGATGCGGAGGACATGTTTGACGACATAGAGGACGACATAGAGGACGACGACCTGCCCCGGGGCTGCGACGACTCCAGCGTGGACCTGGACGATGAGATAGTGCAGAGCGACGTGGTCTGCGACACGGATGACACGGAGAACTTCTCCTACATCCTGGCCTTCGGCTCCTAGAAGGGGGCGATGGCCGACCTCAACAAGCCCTCGTGGGAAGGTAACCCCCAGTGCCCTCATGCTGGGGGTTGCCTCTTGGGGAGGTTCCCCTTACGGCCGGCCCGTATTGATGAGCGCCGACGCCAATCCAGCAGCCAGGTTAGAACGGAGCCACACGGCAACGAACCATCGCACCCGCTAGCTCTTTCAGCAGGTCGGTTTATTCGAGCTGAGACCCTACCAAGGGTCTGTGAGGAATCAAACCCAAAAACCGGCAAAACAGGAAGGAGACGGAAATGGGAGAACTGACGGCGTACTCGCTCACGCTGAGGAAGATGGTGGCTATCAAGGACCCGGAGCTGGTAACCCTGAAGAACGGGCGGAAGGCCGTCCGCGGTGTCGCCGCGGAAGATCCGTCCAGCAAGGTCATCAGAATAGTGAGTGACAAACAGGCGGAGGAGATTCGAGGGATGCTCGGCTGACCGGCGCGGACCTCGGCGTGACCCGCCGGAAAGGGAGCCGCTCTGGGAGTATTCCCAACAGGGGGAGCTGGCCGTGGACTACGCCAGGCGCCGGGTGACGCTGGGCGGCCGGGCAGTGGCGTTGACCGAAACGGAGTACCGGCTGCTCTGTGAGCTTGCCGTAAACGCTGGGCGGACACTAAGCAGGGAGCACCTCATGACCCGAGTCTGGTCAACGCGGACGCCTGACGATTTTGGGGTGGTGCGGGCCTACGTGAAGCGGCTGCGCCAGAAGCTCGGGGAGCCAGCCAACAATCCTAGGTACATCTTCAACGAGCCTGGCGTAGGCTACCGGCTGGGTGAGGCCGAAGGGCAGGATAGTGCAACGTTGTGATGCCGGTGGGGGGTGCTCACGATCAAGAACGCCTCCGGGGGCACCGCGCCCTCCGGAGCTGTTGCTCCAGGAGGCGGCGATGCTCCGCCTCCCACGCCGGAGCGCTGGCGACCTCGTCATCTAGGGCCGCTGTCTTACGACCCAACGCCTCACGTCCTTCGCGGACCTTGTGCGCGAGCGCTTTCAGTTCCCTACGCCTTGACTAGTACTCCACGGGGCCTTGCCAGACCCACGCCTCCGGAAGGAAGCCCTCAAGGATTTTACCACCCTCCTGGAGACGTCGGCCTATGACGACGCCGGCCTCTCCTATCGGCTGCCTGACCACCCACATGCGAAACGATCCGGGAGATGGCAGTCCCGGCTCGGCGGCTTACGACCGGGTTGTGAGTTGGAAGCGATGCCGGTGTCTTCCAACTCATCGCGCGTGGACGACCGGTTGCGCCTCGTGGGACACCCAAGATGTATGTGCATCAGGGAAGTGGTCCCCAAGCCCTTCGTCCCACAGGCAGGTTAGAGCGTGAGCAATGTCTAGACCAACTTCAAGAGGAAGTTCTGCCCAAATATCGCAAGAGGCTCAAGTCGTCGCTTCCTCGAACCATTCACCCTTCCCCAAGCGATAGCCAACGCGAGGGCGCGTAAAGATGTACTTCGGGTTGTTCGAGTCGTCGCCCAGTTTGCGGCGGAGCTTCTTGACAAAGGAGCGTACAGGCTGTGAGTAGCCCAAGAACTCCGGTCCCCAGATCCGCCTCAGGAGGTAATCGTGGGTCAATACGTGACCGGCGTTTACTGAGAGCTCGTACAGCATTGAGTACTCTGTGGGGGTCAATTCCACCGGATGACCGGCCACGGTTACGCTCTGTTGGGCGTAATTGATGGTAAGGTCCCCAAACATATACGGTTCCGGCAGCTCTTGTCCCGACCTACTCTGGCGTAACGCCGCCCTAATCCTTGCCGCAAGCTCAGTCGGAGAGAAGGGTTTTGCGATGTAGTCCACCGCACCCATGTCAAGGGCCTTAATGATGTAGTCTTCCTGACCATAGGCGGACAGGAAGATTACCGGCACGTCGGCCACCCCCCGTATCTCTTGCATTAGTGTGATGCCGTCGGTACCCGGGAGCATCATGTCCAACAAGACCAATAACGGATAGTTCACCTTGATAAGGCTCAACACCTCTCTCGGGTCACCGGTCACTATTGAGTTATACCCCGCCTTCCAGAGTGCATCTCGGACGTACCAAAGCGTCCGCGGGTCATCGTCTACGACGAGAATGGGGCGTTGCACATTGGCGTTCTGCGACGACCAAGCCAAGGACTGAGCGGATAATGTATCCGTGCTGCCCAGATTTTCCTCCACCACCGGGATCGTAAAGGAGAACCGAGTTCCAAAGCCCTCTCCGCGGCTCTCGGCCCAAATTCGACCCCCGTGGGCCTCCACAATACCCTTGCAGATCGCAAGACCCAAGCCCGATCTCGTAAGTTCGTGTCCCTGGCCCTCGGTGTCGAGGCGGAAGTGTTTCCTGAACAGGTGGGGCAACTTCTCGCCCGGTATACCCTGGCCCTCATCGGTGACGGAGAAGGCGACGTGCTGGCCCGTCCACACTGCACTAACCCTAATGGGAGATGCATTGGAAGAGTACATAGCCGCATTGGAAAGGAGATTGCCAAGCACTTGTACGATGCGCTGACGGTCTGCCATGACCAAGGGGAGGTGGTAAGGGACATCAATGTGGATATCGTTCACGCCTCCTCCGCTAGAGAAGATGTTTCTTGCGGAGTCGATCAGGTCGATCACCTTCACCGACTTGGGGTCTACCGGCAGCGTCCCCGCCTCAATGCGCGCGACATCCAGCAGGTTGCTGATCAGTGCACCCATTTGGTCGGCCTGCTCGACGATGATCCGAAAGAACTCACGCATTTCGGCGGGACTTCGAGAGGATGCATCATCTAACAGGGCCGTCGCCGAGCCTCTGATGGAAGTAAGTGGCGTCCTCAATTCGTGGCTCACGATACCCAGGAACTCCACTCGCATACGCTCTATTTCCTCCCACGACGTCATGTCTTGAATCGTTACGACGAACGATTCGAGTTCATCTCCCTTCAAGTAGATTGGACTGGCGTTGATCAGAGCGGTAACGCTCTGGCCATCTGGGACCGACATCCAGATCTCCTCGGCGCGCACTGTCTCGCCTGCGCTTAACAGCTCAGCCAGAGAGAATTCATTTAGCGAGACCTCCCGACCGTCGGCCCGCCGAAAGGTCACCATCTCCAGCAGCTGCTCCACGCTCTGGTCCGGGCTCCGCAGCCCGTCCACGATCCGCAGCGCCTCCCGGTTGATCGACAGGAGCTTGCCCGTCCCGGCGCCGAGGACCACCACGCCCACCGGCGACGTGTGGATCAGCGCCTCCAGGTCTGCCTTCGCCCGCTGCTCCTCGCGGAAGCGGCGGGCATTGGCGATGGCCAACGCCGCCTGAGAGGCGAAGAGCACCAGCATGCTCTCGTCCTCCGGTGTGAACCCCGCGTCCCCTTCCTTGCCCGACAGGTAGAAGTTGCCCACCCGGTCGCCCATGTGTGGTATAGGCGCACCCAGAAAGGCTCCCACCGGTCCCAACGGCGGCGCTATTTCTGGTAGACCCATCTCCTTGGCGTAGCCGGAGAAGTCGGCAACCCGCAGAGGTTCCCGCAGGCCGCTCAGGTGCTCGAATAACTCCCGCCCTCCGGGCAGCTCGAAACGTAGCCGCCTGTCTTCCAGGGTCATGCCGGAGGTGATGAAGATGGGCGGCAGTCCCCCGTCGCCCGGGACGGTTACGCAGGCTTGGCGGGCGCCGGTCAGGGAGCGTGCCCCATCCACCACGCCCTGCAGTACCGTGTCCAGGTCCAGGCTCTCGTTGATGCATAGGCTGACATCGCTTAGCTTTGAGAGCCGCTCTCGCAGCAACTCATTCTCTCGTCTGAGAAAGCAGGTTTCACTCAAGGCCACACCCACCTCTTACACATCTGAAATTTTTCAGGTCATGCATGCTTTCTCGGGGGGCTCTGTCAAGTGTTCAAGGACATTGAAGCTGGACGGCCGGTGGAGGGGGCGCAATTCCCCCCTGGGACTGAACAACCAGTCACCAGTTAGGGCACGACTTAAGGGTCGGAACCCGAAAGCCGTGCCCTAACTGTCCAGTCCCTTTACCTCCTTGAGGTCAAGTAGAGCACTGCAACTCCCGCTAATACCAGTACCACCAGGAGGACTAGGACGCCCACCCATAGCGAGAATCCGCCTTCCTCCACCACCGCCACCGTCGCAGTAGGTGCTGGCGTCACAACGATCACGGTGGGCGCTAGCGACGGCGGCACCGCCGTCGCCGTGGCCGTTGGGGCCGGAGGGACCGCGGTGGCCGTGGGAGCCGGCGGCGGCGCCGTTGCCGTGGCCGTCGGGGCCGAAGGGACCGCGGTGGCCGTGGGGGCCGGCGGCACCGCCGTCGCCGTGGCCGTTGGGGCCGGAGGGACCGCCGTGGCCGTGGGTACCGAAGGGACCGCGGTGGCCGTGGGTGCCGGGGGCGGCGCCGTCGCCGTGGCCGTGGGTGCCGCCGTCGGGGTCGGGGTCGGCGGGACAGGCACTGCCTCGGACGTCACCGCTTGCGCGCGCTTGTTGCCGCCAAGGACGTCGCTGTAGGTCGCCGTCGCCCGCAGATAGTGGCCGGCGTCAGCCTCCGACGGCGTGTAGGTCCACCCGTCGCCGGGCACTGCGGCCCAGGTGCTCAAGTTCAGCGAGCGCTCCCACCCCCAGAGGAGGTCGGTCACGGCGCCGTCGGGCTCGTGGAGCGATGCCGTAATCAGCGCGCCGATTGCCGGGGCAGCCGGCGTCAGGGTCACCACGCCCGCCTCGTCCACGTTGGTCACCATGATGGTGACCCTGATGGTGTCACGGGCACCGGAGGCGTCCGTGGCCTCCACGTCGACGACGTAGGAGTCCTTCGCCTCGAAGTCCAACTCGGTGCCGAGGCCGACGGAGATCTGGCCGTTGCCCAGATTGACCCTGAACAACGCCGCATCGTCACCGGCCAGGCTGTAGCCGACCCGATCCCTGTCAAGGTCGGTGGCGGCCACGGGAAGCCCGACGTAGGTGCCGGCCGGTGAATTTTCGGCGACCGCGCGCGAGGCGCTGGCGCCCTCGTCAAAGGAAGGAGCACGGTTGGGCGGGGCGCCGCTGCCGAAGCCGCCGCCGGTTGAGGCGGCCCGCACCGTGACGCGGGAAGCGCCGCCGACACCCGTGTCGTTTCGGTCACTGTCCCTGAACGTTCCGGAGAAGGTGTAGGTGCGGGCCGTGCCTGGCGCGGTAGCCGTGTACGTGAAGGACGTTTCCCCTTGCAGGGTGAACTTGACCGTCTGGCCGCCGCTGGCGTCCACCTGGCTGGCGTCGAGGCTCGTGGACTTGTAGATGAACCCCGCGGGCAGGGTCTCGGTCACCCGACCGAACCCACCGTAGTTAGCCGCAGTGATCCGCACCGTGACCTTCCCGTTTGGGGTTACCTGCGAGGGGGAGAAGGAACGGGAGGCAGGCCCTGGCGGGGCCTGGACGGTGACGCGGGAGGCGCCGCCGACAGGGTGGTTGTTTTTGTCGGAGTCCCGTAGGGTGCCGGAGAAGGTGTGGGCGCCGGCCGTGCTGGAGGCGGTGACGACGTAGGTGAAGGAGCTGTCACCCTGCAGGGTGAACCGGACCTCCTCGCCGCGGCTGCTGTCCACCTGGCTGTCGTCGAGGCCGGAGGACTTGTAGGTGAACCCCGCCGGCAAGTTCTCGGTCACCCGACCGAACCCGCCGTAGTTGGCGACGGCGATGGTGACCGTCACGTCCGCGCCGGGCGCCACCGATGCCGAGGAGAAGGACCGCGTCGCGCTGGCGTCGCGCTGTTGGCCGGCAACGGTGACGCGGGAGGCGCCGCCGACAGGGTGGTTGTTTTTGTCGGAGTCCCGTAGGGTGCCGGAGAAGGTGTGGGCGCCGGCCGTGCTGGAGGCGGTGACGACGTAGGTGAAGGAGCTGTCACCCTGCAGGGTGAACCGGACCTCCTCGCCGCGGCTGCTGTCCACCTGGCTGTCGTCGAGGCCGGAGGACTTGTAGGTGAACCCCGCCGGCAAGTTCTCGGTCACCCGACCGAACCCGCCGTAGTTGGCGACGGCGATGGTGACCGTCACGTCCGCGCCGGGCGCCACCGATGCCGAGGAGAAGGACCGCGTCGCGCTGGCGTCGCGCTGTTGGCCGGCAACGGTGACGCGGGAGGCGCCGCCGACAGGGTGGTTGTTTTTGTCGGAGTCTCGTAGGGTGCCGGAGAAGGTGTGGGCGCCGGCCGTGCTGGAGGCGGTGACGACGTAGGTGAAGGAGCTGTCACCCTGCAGGGTGAACCGGACCTCCTCGCCGCGGCTGCTGTCCACCTGGCTGTCGTCGAGGCCGGAGGACTTGTAGGTGAACCCCGCCGGCAAGTTCTCGGTCACCCGACCGAACCCGCCGTAGTTGGCGACGGCGATGGTGACCGTCACGTCCGCGCCGGGCGCCACCGATGCCGAGGAGAAGGACCGCGTCGCGCTGGGGCTTTGCTGCGCGGCTGCCGGCAGGATGGCCATCAGGGCGACGAGACCCACGGCAATGGCGGCAGCCGCGATCCTGGTTATAGCTGCGTTGAACAAGTTTATGCCCCCTTCGTTGGGACGCGAGGGTGCGCGGTATCCATTGCGCACCCTCGCGTCCTGTCTTCTAATGGGCTCTAGGCGTCGAGGTAAAGATTTATCAGCCGGATCACATCGGCCTTGGTGGGGGCGTTTGTACCTCCATCGAGGTATTCGTTGATGGCCGTAATGACTTCGCGCTTCTGAATCTCACCGTCGTTGTTGGCGTCGTACCGGGCGACCAGCGGGTCGCCTGTGGTCACCATGTTGGTCGACACAAACATCTCGCTCTTCCCGGTCCCATGCCCGTCGGTGTAGTTGGCCGTCGCCCGGAGGTACTTGCCCTCGTCCGCCGCGACCGGCGTGTAGACGCTGGTTCGCTCGACCCCCACGTCCTGCACCCTGCCCGTCACTTCGGTCCAGGTCACCTTGTCCGAGGAGGTTTCCCACACCCAGGTAAGGTTGCTAATTTCGCCGTCCCTGTCAGCAACTGCGGCAGCGATTGGGTTCCCGACAGTGGGGGTTGCAGGTGCAAGGCGCACTGCACCAAGCTCATCCACGTTCGTGACCTTGACGGTCACCTCATGGGTGTCCATCTCGCCGTTGGCGGTCGCCTTGAGGGTCACCATGTAGGTGTTGTCCCTGTCGGCGTCCGCGGCAGCTTCGTAGTTGGGCGAGCTCCTGAACCTGAGCTCCGTGCTCGCGCCGGAGGCGCTGCTGAGCGTGAAATCTGCGGCGTCATCGCCCTCCAGGGTCCAGCGGGCCGCGGCCGCGGCCTCGCCCCTGGCCTCGTAGGTCCCTACGGCGTCCGTGCCGTTCTCGGCATAGCTCCGCGAGCCTGGGCCGGATATGGCTATGCCGCTGGCCATGATCAACGGAGCTTCGTCTACGTCGGTGACGGTGACTTTGACCATCCGGTCTTCGTGCAGCACACCGTCCGAGGCCCGCACCGTCACCTCGTACACGTTGTCCCGGTTGCGGTCCGTCGGCTTCTCGTAGTCGGGCGCCTCCCTGAAGGAGAGCACTCCTTCCTCGTCGAGCTCGAACTTGGCCCCGTCCGGCCCCATCAGCGTCAGGTTGACGTTGAGGTCCTCGGGGTCCGTCGCCGCGTAGGTGACGCCGAAGTCGCTGGTAACGGGGCCATCGTCGTCGAATAGCGCTTTCCTGTTCTCGGGACTCTTTATCATCTTCGGTGAGACTGCACTGGTTGGGTTGGCTTCATCATTGGAGCCGAACACCGGCTTCTCGTTCACGTCCGTGATCGCAATGATCACGGTCATGTCGACGTAGACGTTGTTGTCGGAGTCGGCGGGGGTGGCGGTGGCTGCGCCGGAGGCGTCGGTGGCCCTGACCGTGACTTCGCATCTGTCCTCATCTGTGCAGTTCCTAGCACTGCCCGCACCAGCCTCGAAATCGAAGCCCTTGTCGAGTAGGATTGTTATCTGGCCCGTCTGCTGGTCGATCTTGAACCTGTTTTCGTCGGCGGTGTTAGGATCGACCAGCGTGTAGTTGACTTTGCCGTGGGCGCCCGTGGCGGTCACCGTGCCGACCACCGTGCCCTTGCCGCTGTTCTCGGCCACCTCCATGGTGACCTCGTCCGGGTTGAACTTGAGCGCGTTCTTCCTGTCCGAGGGCCTCTCCGCTATCACCGGGTAGTCCGAGGTCAGCGACGCCGTCTCCCTGGCGGTGCTGTCCCCGATGCGGTAGGTAGCCGTCACGCGGATCTTCTTGTTCACGTCGTCCGTCTTCACGATATAGGTGGAGGAGTCCCCCTCTTCCGTTTCGCCGATGGGAGATCCTCCTCTGTACCACTGCCAGGTGGGGTCGGCAGCCACGTCGGCGCGGGCGGCTGCGACGGTCTTGGTATCCCCTCGTATGTCGCCGTCGGTCACGCTGGCAACCAGCTGTGCGCCTACCGCGAACTGCATCAGCTTCGGATCATCTTCCGTGCCGTCGGCATCGGCATCCGTGGTCCAGGACACCTTCCCCGCCTCGTCCACGTTGGTGACCTTGACGGTGACCTGGTGGTAGCCCATCGGCCCGCGTGTTGGGGAATCATCGGTGGCCACCACCAACACCTTGTAGGTGTTTTGCTCCTCGGGGGAAGGGGTATCGGCTAATGCCGCCCCCTTGGGATTCTCGAAATCGGGAGCCACACTCCTGTCCGGGGTTTCGTTATCGCCCCCGACGTCGAAGGTAAGGGCGCCGGTCTTCTTGTCGATGTCGAAGTGAAGGGCGTGAGCTGAGGGGTTAGCCTCTCCGGAGTCATCCGTGTCACCGTCGTTGTTCAGGTCAGCTGGCGTATCTGCCGGATGCACGGTCCACGTGATCGGCGTCTCGTCCTCGGGGTCCGTCGCCGTGAACGTCGCCACCGCGTCCTTGCCGTTCTCCCTGAAGTTGAAGCTCTCCTTGCCCATGATCAACGGAGCTTCGTCTACGTCGGTGACGGTGACTTTGACCATCCGGTCTTCGTGCAGCACACTGTCCGAGGCCCGCACCGTCACCTCGTACACGTTGTCCCGGTTGCGGTCCGTCGGCTTCTCGCGGTCGGGCGCCTCCCTGAAGGAGAGCACGCGGTTGGGGGCTTCGCTGAGCTCGAACTTGGCCCCGTCCGGCCCCATCAGATGGTAAGTGAGGTTCTTCTCCTCGGGGTCCGTCGCCGCGTAGGTGACGCCGAAGTCGCTGGTAACGGGGCCATCGTCGTCGAATAGCGCTTTCCTGTTCTCGGGACTCTTTATCATCTTCGGTGAGACTGCACTGGTTGGGTTGGCTTCATCATTGGAGCCGAACACCGGCTTCTCGTTCACGTCCGTGATCGCAATGATCACGGTCATGTCGACGTAGACGTTGTTGTCGGAGTCGGCGGGGGTGGCGGTGGCTGCGCCGGAGGCGTCGGTGGCCCTGACCGTGACTTCGCATCTGTCCTCATCTGTGCAGTTCCTAGCATTGCCCGCACCAGCCTCGAAATCGAAGCCCTTGTCGAGTAGGATTGTTATCTGGCCCGTCTGCTGGTCGATCTTGAACCTGTTTTCGTCGGCGGTGTTAGGATCGACCAGCGTGTAGTTGACTTTGCCGTGGGCGCCCGTGGCGGTCACCGTGCCGACCACCGTGCCCTTGCCGCTGTTCTCGGCCACCTTCATGGTGACCTCGTCCGGGTTGAACTTGAGCGCGTTCTTCCTGTCCGAGGGCCTCTTCGCTATCACCGGGTAGTCCGAGGTCAGCGACGCCGTCTCCTGGTCCACGTTGCCCTTGATCTGGTAGTAGGCCACTGCCCGCAGGTGCATGCCCACGTCGTCCGTCTTCACGATGTAGGTGGCCGAGGTCGCTCCCTCGATCATCGTCCCCATGGCGGTCTTGCTCGACGACCTGTACCACCGCCAGGTGGGGTCGGCAGCCACGTCGGGGTGGGCGGCTGCGACGGTCTTGGTATTCCCTCGTATGTCGCCGTCGGTCACGCTGGCTTTCAGACTTGCGCCGACCTGGAACTGCACCAGCTTCGGGGTGCCTGGTGTGTGAGTTTCACCCCCGTCGGGGTCTACGGTCCAGGACACCTTCCCCGCCTCGTCCACGTTGGTGACCTTGACGGTGACCTGGTGGTAGCCCATCGGCCCGCGTGTTGGGGAATCATCGGTGGCCACCACCAACACCTTGTAGGTGTTTTGCTCCTCGGGGGAAGGGGTATCGGCTAATGCCGCCCCCTTGGGATTCTCGAAATCGGGAGCCACACTCCTGTCCGGGGTTTCGTTATCGCCCCCGACGTCGAAGGTAAGGGCGCCGGTCTTCTTGTCGATGTCGAAGTGAAGGGCGTGAGCTGAGGGGTTAGCCTCTCCGGAGTCATCCGTGTCACCGTCGTTGTTCAGGTCAGCTGGCGTATCTGCCGGATGCACGGTCCACGTGATCGGCGTCTCGTCCTCGGGGTCCGTCGCCGTGAACGTCGCCACCGCGTCCTTGCCGTTCTCGGGGTAGCAGATGGTGTTCTCATTTGGGGTGCAACCGGCCTGCTGGCCCCACACGGGGCCGGCGGCGAGCATGACCGCAAAGACGGCCAGCAGGGCCGCCAACAGCGCAAGCCGGAGAACGGGCAACCCCGGTTGGATCGTTGCCGTTCGTGCGGGGGAGCCGGGGCTGCCGGCCTGGGAGGAGTGGCTGGTGGACCCGCGGCCACTGGCCCCCGCGAAGACACTCGAAGCCGGACGCCTGGGCGACGCCCCCGCCATACTGCCGGGTGGGAATTGCATATCTACATGCGTTGGACCAGCCGAATAACGCGCTGTGTCATATGATGATCCAGTCGCTCTCATGTCACTCCTCATTCGTGGGTCACCTGCCTTCCATGTATTCGGAGTACTGACGCAACACGTCAGCTAATCAAATAGCCTAGTCAGAAGGTGTGGCCGAGGTGTGACTACAAGACAATTTGCTGTGCCGTTTCTGTGCCCATTTTCCAAAACGCAGCGCGGATTCCCTGGACACGCCGATTCCCGGAGGAACTCGGGGGATTTCTGCGCAGTCTTAGGGCCGGAGGTCGGGCGTGATTAGGGCGGTTGCAAGCCGCTGGATGGCTACGGGCCGGGTCAAGGCTGGAAGGCGCTGCTATAGGCCTCCTGCGCGCAAGCCAGTAGTCAGGTGACGGGCGATTCGTTACTGAGGGGCCGCACCGAGGGCTTGCGGGCCGGGGAGGGGGGCAGCGGACGGCGGGCTAGAGCTCGCGCAGCCGGTTCCGGGCCTCGACGTCGCGGGAGCCGGTGACCAGCAGATCCTGCAAGTGGGCGTTCTCCCGCTCGACCACCGGCGACGGTGGACCCCATTCGCTCTGATGGACGATCAGGGGCGCGTTTTCGAGGGGATCATTTCCTGGTGGACGTGGGGGCCGTCCGCGTCGTCCATATGCCCACCCAGGGCCACTAGGTGCGTCTGAATCTCGGCGTCGAGGGCGTCCAACGCCCGCTCCGCCTCGGCAACGCCTGCCTGGGCCTCATCGAGGCGACCCCGCCTATCGGCCTCGGCCTCCTGTGCCGTCTGGAGCTGTTGCTCCAGGAGGCGGCGCTGCTCCGCCTCCCACGCCGGAGCGCCGGCCACCTCGTCTCCTAGGGCCGCAACCTCGAGACCCAACGCCTCGCGTCCTTCGCGGACCTTGTGCGCGAGCACCTTCAGTTCCCTACGCCTTGACCAGTACTCCACGGGGCCTTGCCAGTCCAACGCCAGCGGGACGATCGCGGCCAACTGGGTCTCGACCCGTTCAAAGGCCGCCAATGCCACCGAGGCCGCCGCGTGCTGATCCCTGGCGGCGCTTCTGGGCGGCGGGATGCGCTCCAAGGCAGCCACTTTCGCCGTGGCTGCCGTGAGGTCGGCATTGGCACGCTCCTTGAGCGCGCGCGCTCGGTCAAGGTTGGCGGCGGCCTCCCGGCGTTGCCGCTCACGGGCCACCAGCGGTCTTGCCCGCACGGCCGCCGAAACCATGGCGACCCGGTCGGCATGGACGGCCTTCAGGCGTAGCCATTCCCGCTCCGCCTCTGGCCTCACCCGCGCGGCCGCCGACAGCATGGCCATCCGGTCGGCATGGACGGTCTCGAGGCGTTGCCGCTCCAACTCTGCCTCCGGCCTCACCCGCTCGGCTGCCTCCCGCATCAGCAGAGGGTCGGCGTCGATGCCGGCGACGGTGGCCCGCTTGCGGACCCGCCGGTCCCGTGCGCTTTTGGCGTCCCGTTCCAATGCCGCGCACTTCGCGAAGAAGTCTAGCCAGGCGTGATGCATGGCCATCTGCCGCCCCGCGTCGCCACCGGCGCCTTCCAGCTCGATAATCCGTCGAAGGGCACGCAACTGGCTGCGCAACGCGTCGCGCTTGCCCTCCATCCTTTGTCGCGCGCTGTCGTTGAGCCGCTTGCCGAAGGCCAGCGGACCGCCGTACTGGGCCTCCATCTGCTGCAGGGCGTTCTCCACCGTGACCAGGGAGGCAGCCATCCCACCGCGCTCCTGGAAGAACGCTTGCTGGGCTTGCGTGGTGCTGCCGAAGCGCAACAGCAGCATGCGGCGCTCGGCTTTCGGTTTGATGTACTCGTCACTGCGCACCGTTGCCGCTACCCACAGCCGTTCCAACGACTTCGCCATGGGGCGGCGTCGCCGGCGCACCCTGGCCGCCGCCACGCGGCACGCGTCGCCGCAATACTCCTGGGGCCGCCCGGGCCCCCGCTGCGGCTGGATGACGTTGGGGCAGCCCCGCCCACCAAGGCCCGGCCCGGCGCACCGGTAGGGCCGCTTGGCCGCAAACGCGGCTTTCGCCCGCTGGCGCCGCCAGGCGGCTTGCCGGTGGGCGGTGCAGCAGAAGGCGAGGTCTTGGGGGGAGCGCTTGCGGCGGACCTTGCGGTGGGGCCGGAAGTCGCGGACCTCGGCCCCACACCACGCACAGCGGCCGTGGAACGGGTAGAGCTTCGGCTTCTTCGACCTGGTCGTCATGCCTCGATCATACCCCCTCGCGCAGCTGTCGTCCCCTCTCCCTTCTCGCGCAGCTGTCGTCGCGGCATTCCCGGCATCGATACTCCGCTCGGGCGCCTGCGCGTTACGCGTCGCGGAATACCTCAACCGACACGCGCACGACGCCCTAGTACAACAATGGCGCGACGCCTTCCTGAGTGTGTGTGGGTGGACGACAACACCCCCGTCACCTACCTGGGGATTTTTCGACCCCAGTCAAGAATCTCCCTAAAATATATTCATAGGGAGGAGAACAGCCGCCGCGATCACCACGACGACATGCACTACCACCTGCATGGGCATGGTCCCGCCGTGCCGCGCGCCGACCGCGGGCCGCGCGGCACACCGCCCTCTTGCATTGGAGCGAGCACCGACGCCGACGCACGCGGCGGCCGTCGTGGATATCGCGCTCGATCTCGCTTCGACATGGGGCCGACGGTGGAGTTGCTTCCGGTCAACGGGCGCAGGGGACACTTCTCCTCCCGGCATGACTGGCCTCGTTTACTCTCATCGTCGGCGCCCCCTTCACAAGATCCACTGCGCGGTGTGCCAAATAGGTCGTCGGCACGCAGCGCGTGGGAGTCTCCGCACTCATGTCCGCGAAGGCAGGGGTCGGCGGATCCACAACGCTGTTAGCAGGGCTTCGGGGAGGGGGAGCTGCGAGCGTTGGCAGCTCGGCTAGTCGCGGTCTTGGATGCCGATGGCCACCCGGAACGCTCCCCACATCCGCTCTCCCAGCGGCTGCTCCACCGAGGCGTCGACCCTGCCAGCAGCGGAACGCACAGAAGGAGACGCACCTGTTCTTGGCACCTTGCCGCCGCTTGCGCAATGCTTGGCCCACGCCTCCATGAGCTCCCTCCGACGCGCGAACAGGTCCGAGCGCGCATAGGCGGCCTCCGTTGCGGATCCCAGGGTGTGCGCCAGCGCCGTCTCCACGACAGCCCAGGGGAAACCGGTCTGCTCCAACGTCCAGTCCTTGAAGGTCGACCGGAAACCGTGGGGGACGGCATCGACCGTGGCATGGCGGCGGAGCAGCATCGTGAAGGCCATATTGCTGAGGGGCTCCCCCTTGCGCGACGGGAAGACGAGCGAGCCGTCCCGGCCAAGGCTCCGGACCTCCTCCAACACCTGGAGCGCGCGTCGGGACAGGGGGACCCGGTGCACTCTGCGGGCCTTCATGCGGGCAGCGGGAACGGTCCACGTCGCAGCTTCGACATCCACTTCAGCCCATTCCATGAAACAGACCTCGCCCGACCGGGCGGCGGTGAGGATCAAGAACTCCAGCGCCAGCCGGGTCACCGCGTCAGTGGACGCGGTGCGGAGGGACTTTATGAAGACGGGCAGGTACGTGTAGGGCATGGCCGGGTGGTGCGCCTTGGTGCGGCGCTGCCTAGGGAGGGCCCTCGCTATGGATCGGGTCGGGTTGTCCGCACGCTTGCCCGCGGTGACGGCATAGTCAAAGACCACCTCCATGCGCTGGCGCAACCGTGCGGCCGTCTCGGGCTTGGCGGTCCAGATGGGTTCCAGGACGGCGAGCACGTCGGCCGGGGTCACCTCCCCGACCGGCTTGTCGCCGATGAAGGGGAAGACGTAAGTCTTGAGGCTGCTCTCCCATTGGGCGGTGTGTTTCGGGTTGCTCCAGGTGGGACGCCGGAGGGCGATCACCCGCCGGGCCGCGTCGGCGAAGGTGGTGAGGTTCGGCATACCGGCGCTGCCCTGGGCAATGCGCTTCTCCTCGATGGGGTTCCGGCCCTGCTTGGCGGCCTGCCAGTGCAGCAGGGCCTGGGCCCGTGCGTCGTCGAGGGTCACCTCCGGCCATGTGCCCAAGCCCATGTTGCGCTGTTTGCCGGCGATGGTGAGGCGCTGGACCCACCGCTTGTTGCCCCGGGCGTCAACGCGCAGGGCCAAGCCATAGCCGTCCCCGTACTCGCCTGGTGTGGTGACCTGCTTCACCCACCGGGCGGTGAGGGCGTGTCCCTTGATGCGCGGCACGGTCTTCACCCCGAAACGTTAGTACACGCAGTATACTTTGAGGGGCAGAAAACGTCAAGCGTGTGCTAAAAAGGAATTGGACTATGATAGTCCAATTTGTATATTTGGCGGAGAGGGCGGGATTCGAACCCGCGAGGACCTTGTGAGCCCTACGCGCTTTCCAGGCGCGCCTGTTCGTCCACTCCAGCACCTCTCCGAGTGCGATGGACGCTCCACCCTGGCCGAAAACCCGAGTGGAGCCTATCCAGTATCGCCAGCACGGTAAGGGCATGTCAACGACGCCGGCGCCCTGCACGCACGCCCTTGAGCGTCGACGAGGCGGCGCCACGATCCGCGTGAACCGGTTTGCTCACCTCTCAGTCGGGGGCAGCGTGCTACTCGCAGTAAACGGGACACGGGAAGGGAGGACTCTCCCTTCCCGTGTCCTTACTACTCGGAGTGTAAATCGAAGGCGTCGTTATGTCTCTACGGGATCCAACCCCTCCAGAGTGCCTCGTTGGCGTCGACCCACTCTTGCGCCGCTTGGCGCACAGTGAGGTCGTTCTCGGTCAGGTTGAGCACGATCTCGTTCTGCTGCTCGTTGGTCATCTGGAAGTTCGAGAGGAACGCATACGCCTCTGGAAACTCCTCTTCGAGCCCAGGCCAGATCAGCTTGGCAACGGGATCGGTTGGGAAACCGCAGTTGAAGCTGTCGCCTTCGGGGTAGCAGTCGGACGTCCACTCAGGCATCTCAATCTGCACAAGGTTGTACTTTGCGTGCGCCCAGTGCGGTTCCCACAGGTACGTGAGTATGGGGTCGCCCCTTTGGAAGGCGGCGTCCAGCTCAGCCAACGCCGCGCCCTCGGAGCCGGCGAACACCGGCTGGAAGTCTGCGCCGAAGGCTTCGAGCCGCTCATCCGGCCTCGTGTCCCACGCCGGCGTGAACTCCAGGAGTCTCCCCTTCGTGCCGGTGTCGCTCGCGGCGAAGACCGACGCGTACTGGTTCAGGTCGCTCACGGTGCGCAGGTTCGGGGCAACCGGAGCAATGCCGCGCTCGGCGTCACCGTTGATCACGTAGGAGGGCACGTACCAGCCCGTCTCGCCCGAAATCCCGACCGTCCCCATGCGCTCCACCGTGGCGCCGTCGGCGTTGACGTACTCGTCGAGCAGCTCGGCGCTGTACGAGGGCCAGTTGCAGCATACGAAGTGGAAATCGCCGGTCTCCAGGCCGATGAAGAGGGGGGCCGAATCGGCGGGCGCGAACTTTGTTGCGACAGTGTGGCCCATCTCCTGCTCCAGCAGGATCTGCGCAACTGCCGTCGTTACGAGCTGGCCGTTCCAGTCCTGATCGACGAGGTACAGCGTGCCACGCTCGTCGGACTGGGCGTCGTCGCCTCCGTCCTCACAGGCCAACCCTGCCACGAGAGTTAGGGCCAACAGGGCCACCAACGGGACTCCAATCCATTTGGACCTCACTTTACTCATAACACTTCTCCTCTCTGAACGTATGAATCATGAGGCTTTGCCTCATTTCGCAACCTCACATAGGCGCCTCCTCAGTAGGGTTCGTTGAGTCTGAAACAGACTTCAGCTACCTGAATGACTCCGATGGCGTTGCAGCTCTCCGCCTGCCCTGGGTCATTCTATCCAGCACCATCGCCGTAAAGACGATGGCCATTCCTGCAACAAGTCCCTCGCCCATCTCCAACCGGATGGAGTTGATGAAGACTTCCTGCCCCAGCCCACCGCCGCCCACGAGACCCGCGATGATCACCATGGCGAGGACCATGATGATGGTCTGGTTGACCCCCATCATGATGATCGGGAGAGCCAGGGGTATCTTCACCTGAAGCATCGTCTGGAAGCCCGTGGAGCCATGCGACTGGGCCGTTTCGATAACCTGGCCCGGCACCTCCTTGATGCCGAGGCACGTCATGCGAATCACCGGCGGCAGCGCGTAAACCGAGGTGGCGATGATGCCCACCAGCGGCCCGATGCCCCAGAGCATGATGACCGGTATCAGGTAGACGAAGATCGGCATGGTCTGCATCGTGTCCAGAATCGGCCGCAACATCGACTCGAGCGCCTTGCTCTGCGACGCGAGCACCCCGAGTGTTACCCCCACGACTACGGTGAACGCGCCCGCCGTCAGCACTTGGCTCAGCGTGTCCACGGTCAAGTCCCACACGCCGCCGACGCCCGCGAATAGCAGCCCCAGCACAGCCAGCAGGCTCACGCGCCACCCCGCGGCGAGATAGGCCAACCCGGCCCCCAACACCATAAGGGCGGGCCATGGGAGCCAGAGGAGGAAGGTGTGAATGGGCGAGTACCCAAGCTCGCGAAAGAGGGTGTCGCGTATCCAGCTGGTAATGAAGTGGAGGTTGACCGCCATCCAATCGAAGACTGCGTTGACCTGGTTCGCCATTGAGAAGACCAGAGCGTCTGGGAAGTCTCGCAGTGGTGACACCAGGGAGCCAAGGACAAGAAGGACGGCCAGCAATAGAATGCCCGCAACGAGCGGCAGGTTCCTGGAAGCCATGCCTGCCAACGTCGAGTCAAGTGTCGTTGCGCGGCTCCGTAATACGCCCGCGACAGGCTTGTGTGTCCCGGGCCCGGACTGGGCCAGTGCGTAGCTGTACCTGTCGAGGATGATGGCCAGCAGCACGATGGCGATGCCGCTCTGCAGGCCTTCGCCGGCGTCCACCTCCCGCAGTGACAGCCATACGTCGCGGCCGAGTCCGTCCACCCCGACAAGCGCTGTGATGATCACCATGGCGACCGCCATCATGATGGTCTGGTTGACGCCCATCATGATTGAGCTCTTTGCCAGCGGCAGCTGCACTTGGAACAGCGTCTGGAATGTGGTCGACCCGTGCGAGTGCGCCGTTTCGATTACCGCCTGGGGCACCTGGCGGATGCCAAGGTTGGTCAGCCTGATGACGGGCGGAATGCAGTAGACCACCGTCAGGAAGACCCCCTGCGTTCCGCTCACGCCGAACAACACGAGCGCCGGAATGAGGTACACGAAGGCCGGCAGGACCTGCATGGTGTCGAGAATCGGTCGCACAACTGCGTCGAAGCGATTGTTGAAGGCCGCGAGAATGCCGATCGGCGCCCCAATCCCGACGGCAATGAGCACTGAGACCCCTACGACGCTCAGAGTGACCATAGCGGAGTCCCAGAACCCCATGAGGCCGATGACCAGCACGGCCACGCCGCAGAACACCCCCAGCCACCTGCTGCCGAGCTGGAGTCCTGCTATGGCCGCCGCGGCTACGACGAAGGGCCACGGAAGCCAGAGAAGGAAAGAGTCCAATCCCGAGAGGCCCGCGTCGATCACGGTGGAGATTGGATTGAAGAACCAGGCGAAGGTCTCTCCGGTCCATTCGAAGAAGTCGTCGATGGGCTCCTGAATTGCCGGCTCCCAGGTCTGCGGCCAGTTGCCGAAGTCGGTGTTCGCGTTGGACGTCGCCAGAGAATACGCCAGGAGGTAAACGACCACGCCGATTACCGTCCACAGGACCCACTGGTACCGTGGCTGTCGCAAGGCGCGAAGCTGCAACGTCTCCGTACGAATCAAGCAATACCCTCGTCGCTTATCAGTGCGGACATCGCCACCTCTCGGCTGATGGTGCCGATGCATCGCCCGTCTTCCAGCACGGCGATGGGCGCGTCGCTCTGGATCACGAGCGGAATGAGCCGTTCGAGCCGGGTGTCCGGGTCGGCAATAGGGCCGGCGTTCCGCATTGTCGACGCAACACTCGAGTATGCCGACCCGTCGCCGCTTGGTACGTCGGCGAGATGTACGGTCCCGATGTAGAGCCCCCCTCCGTCGACAACTACCGCGCTCTCGCATTCCTGCGAGGCAAGCTCGCGGATGACCTCGCCCAGCGCCCGGTCAGCCGGGACGCAGACTTCCGGTGTGGTCATCACGGAACGAGCGGTGAGTACCTTCGACCGGGGTACGTCGCGAGTGAAGTCCCGCACGTAGTCGTTGATCGGGTTGGAGACCAGTTCCTCGGGTGTGCCCACCTGGACGAATTCCCCGTCCTTCATGATGGCCACCCGGTCGCCCAGTTTGATGGCCTCGAGGAAGTCATGGGTAATGAAGACCATCGTTTTCATCACCAGTTGCTGGAGCCCGATCAGCTGGTCCTGCATCTCACGACGGATGAGCGGATCGAGGGCGCTGAACGGTTCATCGAAGAGCAGGATCTCCGGGTCCACGGCGAGGGCGCGGGCAAGGCCGACGCGCTGCTGCATGCCCCCGCTCAGTTCATGCGGGAACCGCTCTTCCCAACCTGAAAGCCCCACTAGCTCGATGACTTCCTCCGCGCGTCTGCGCTGTGCAACTCTTTCGATGCCCTGGACCTGCAGGCCATAGACCACGTTGTCCAGGACTCTCTTGTGGGGGAAGTTGCCGAAGTGCTGGAAGACCATGCCGATCTTGTGACGGCGGATGTCGCGAAGCTGCTGCTTGTTCATCGAGAGCAAGTCCTCGCCGTCGATCTGGACGTGCCCGCGCGTGGGTTCGATGAGGCGTCCGAGGCATCGGACGAGCGTGGATTTGCCGCTGCCGGAGAGACCCATGATGACAAAGGTCTCCCCTTCTCGAACATCGAAGGAGACGTCCCTGACCGCAAGCACGCACCCGGTCTGTGCGAGGACTTCTTCGCGGGAAAGGGCAGGGTCAACCGACGCAGCAAGGTCACTGGCTCCGTCTCCAAAGACCTTCCACAGGTTTTGGCAGAGCAACCGTGTGCCGGCCGCCGGGTCCTGCTGACCGGTCGGCCGAGAGAGGCTGGCAGCGTTGAATGCTGCTGAGCGGCCGTCGATAACGTACCCCCGCCACGTTAGTTCACCCGGGCAGGAGCAGGGCCGACAGGAGCTTGGCCTCCTCCGCCGGCCACCGGCCAAGCGGTATCAGCGGTGAGGCCCAAACGCGTCAGCGAGTTTCAACGTGCCGGATACAGGCCGACCCTGGTACTGCTGGGGTGCAAATCACCGATTAGGGATGCGGCGGGGAGTGTACAGGAATTGGTGGAGTTAGTAAACCTTTGTCCAGCTTGCCAACGATTCTCATAGCCAGATACAGATATGGGCAAGGATTCCCGCACTCCGATTGAAATGCTGAATCTTGCAGTGAAAACGCAGGATTCTAAGCTGTCATTCGTGGACGTTTGGCAGGGCGGTGTCCGTGATTCGCCCACTTCGCGCGGTCGGAGTGCCCGGCAGTCGTCCCTAGCTCCTCGTACGCAAGTATGAGGCTATGGCGAGGATCAGGCCAATGGCAGCCACGACCGGAATGAACCAGATGATCCCGGGTATGCCCCCTGAACCTCCCGAGGGCCGTGGTGCTGATGTCGCGGTGGGCGTCGGCTCCGGCGTTGGAGTTGGCGTCGGCGGCTCCTCCGGCACGATGACGATGATCGTCGGTGTTGGCGTAGCCGCCGGCGTGGGCGTCGGCTCCGGCGTGGGCGTTGGAGCCGGTGTGGGTGTCGGCTCCGGCGTTGCCGTTGGCTCAGGCGTTGGCTCCGGTGTCGGAGTCGCTTCGGGCTCGGGGGTTGGCGTAGCCGTGGGCTCCGGAGTGGGAGTCATTGTCGGGTCTGGCGCGGGCGTAGAGGTCGGCGCGGGAGTTGGAGGCGGCCCGACGCGCACGTTCGTGTCTCCTGTGATGGTGGCCTGGTCCCGGTCGACGTTCAGGACGATGCCGGAGAACGTGTACGTGCCCGGTGTGGTTGGCGCCCTGACGTGGTAGATGAACTCCGTCTCGCCCAGCAGGCTGAAGCGGACCTCCTGCCCATTCACCTCGACCTGCGAGTCATCCAGGCTCACCCGAATGTACGTGAAGCCGGCCGGCAGCGTCTCCACCACCTGCCCGAAGGCGCCGTAGCCCTCGGCCGTGACGGTCACCTGGACCTCGGCCCCCGGCGGTGCCCAGTCCTGCAGGAAAGCTCGCGTGCCGGAGTGCGACTGGGCCAAGACTGCGGCAGGCATCGCCGCCAGTGCGATGACGAATCCCATGAGTACGCAGATGCGTAGCAGGGAATTGCGCTTCACAGGGTCCTCCCGAAGGGTTGCGGCATTCTCCCGGCCTGCCGTCTCCATCGAGTATAACCGGATTGCCGCAATCAACTAACCCCTGCAAGTCCCCTGTACGAGGCACTTTGCCGCCAAGCGCCACGGCACGGAAGCCAGCGCGACGCACCCGTGTGCTGCAGCAACCAGCCCCGCAATCTAGCGAAAGGGAGGGGCAGCAGCCCCGGCGACAAACCCGGACTGCTGCCCCTCGCTGTTTGCGTCCACCGATTCGGCTCGGCGATCCCCGCCGGTCTAGGTCTTCGCCGGCTGCAGCGTGCTCGGTACCGTGAGGGCGTCCATGGTGTCGGGGTCGTCGGTGAAGTAGACGCCCTTGGGCAGGATGGACTGCCCCGACCGCACGCGGAACGTCTCCGGGTGCGACGCGGCGTAGGGTTCGATCCCTTCCAGCAGGTCCCTCGCGCCCTGGATCAGCCGGCGGCGCATCCTGATGATCGCCCGGTCCGTGGTTCCCAGGTGCTCCAGCCAGCGAGGCGCGGTGGTGCTCGATCCCATGGTGTCCGTCATCGCCGAGTCCTGTGCCCGACCGTTGTTGAAGGGGATGCCGGAGAAGCTGTACGTCCGCTGCGCCTCCCGGTCGAGCATGTAGTCGTTGGTCTTGTTGGCCTTCCCCTTCCATGTCCCGGGAATGAGCCCGTTCTTCCATGGCTCGGGGGCAACGCCGCGGCTTGGGTTGCCGCGCCCCACTGTGTAGATGAGCTCGTCGCGTTCGTACGGCCGGTAGGGGTGCCACGAGCACAGGTAGAACCAGCAGTTCTCGTCGTCGATGGGCACCAGGAAGGCGGCGCGGATTGGCCCGCGCAGGGCGTTCTTGCCTTCCGGCGGGGACCCGTTGCCGCCTCCCGGAGGCATGGTGACCCACGGGAACTGCCAGCGCGAGATCCGCCAGTAGTTGGAGTCGGCTTCGGCCTCGCGGACCGCGCCGATGAGGATGCCGCCGTCCGTGTCCTCCACGAAGAACTCCGGCGGCCTTCCCCGCAGGTGGTACCGGTCGTTGATGCCGACGCCGTCCTTCTTGGCGACTTCGTGCTGGTCCAGCGTGCTGTGCAGGATCGACGAGTGCACCGTGTCGATCTCACCCTCGATGACCTGCACCCAGTTGGACTCGTACAGAATCTTGGTGGTGTCCATGTGTTCCGGCGGGAGCAGCAGGCACTCGAGCTCCGGCTTCGGGGGCTCCAGGTGCGGCGGCCCCATGTAGGCCCAGATGCAGCCCGCTCCCTCGAAGGTGGGGTAAGCGGTCGCCCGGACCTTGCTCTTGAAGTTGCTCTCAGACGGCTCGGACATCATGTCGATGCACTGCCCGTCGACGTCGAACTTCCAGCCGTGGTAGATGCAGCGCAGGCCGTTGTCCTCGTTGCGGCCGAAGAAGAGGCTGGAGAGACGGTGGGGGCAGAACTCCTGCAGCAGGCCACTCGGCCGCTGGTGTCCCGGAATGCGACCATGTACTCGCCGTAGATCTTCGTCCGCACCGGCGGGCAGTCCGGCTCCGGCAGCTCCTCCGAGAGCAGCACCGGCGTCCAGAACCGTCGGCAGAACTCGCCCATCGGCGTTCCGGGGCCCGTTTGGCACATGAACTCGTTCTCTTCACGGGTCAGCATGGAATACCTCCCTTCCTGCTCTGTTTCCGCAACACAGTCCGACGGCTAGACGCCGCCTCCGATCAGCCCGATGACCTCGCACTGCACCAAAGGCGCGCCCTGGGGCGAGACCTCCAGAAAGATGCGCGCGGGCCGGGCGCTGCCCTCAGGGAACATCTTTTCCCACTCCACGTCGATTGGCGGCCGGTGGAGTTGCTTGCTCTGAACGAAGAAGGACACGCGGGCAATGTCGTCCACGGTGCCGCCGGCATCCTCCATCAGAGACTTGATGTTGCGAAAGATGACCTCCGCCTGCCCCTCGATGTTGGGTGGAAGCTCGCGCGTGTCGGGGTCCGTGCCGGTGATGATGGACGACACCACCAGGTTTCCGAGCCGCGCGCCCATGGGAATTGGGTGCACCCCCCGCTCCGCGTAGTCAATGCCCTTGATCGTCAGCATTTGCCGAGTCGCCATGACGTTGCCCTCCCTTCCTGTTGCTGGCCGCATTATGCAACGCCGCCGCCGTTCGCGCCACCGATTGCTCTCGTCCTTCCCGCACGTACACCGTCAACCTGACCGCCACCGACACCGTCGGCTTTGGCGCAATCATCATCGTCATGATCACGATCGAGGACGTCACGAGCAGCGCGCCGCAAGCGATTCACGGGAAGAACTTGGCAGGAAACAGAAAATTGTAGCGGACTCGGTGTCCGCACAAAGGTGAACCTTTCAGATACGGAGTCGAGCCAATGCCCCGCTCTGTGTGCTGGCGAGTGACCAGTGTGTACCTTGACTCGCGTAGGGCTCCTTGAAAGGCGGTTCTGGCAAAAACCTATAGGAGCACCACCCAACTGGTTCGATTCAAGCTCGGGCCACCTGTCCGGGGCTGACAGAGGGTGAACACCATTCCGGGGCTGTTCCAATCCCTGTCGCCCCGGGTGGCGTTCACGGACTGGACGCCGGGCAGGCTGTTTGGCATTGGCACAGGGCACAGGCTCCTCTATGTCTCTCCTTATGCTAAGTCTCGTTATGCAAGAGGGACCAACCGGAGCGCACTCTATCCAGGACTCTGGTTATAATGGCTGGCTTAGGAAGGCTTTGCTTCAAACGTGCGTATGAGACCAATCATTCCGGCCGGGATGGTGTACGCGGTATCCCCAACCGCCGCGGTCATCATGGGCGACTCCCTGATGTATGTTGTGCTGCCTGTCGCGGCAGTCGATTTTGGGATCCATGAGCACTTCGGACTTAGCGCGGCGTTCTGGATTGGGTTAGCGCTCAGCATCAATCGCTTTGTCCGCCTGGTCAGCAACGCCCTCGCCGCATCCGTGTATCAGCGGTTTGGCGTACGCTGGCCCTTCGTTGTCTCCGTTGCCGTAGGCGCTCTGACCACACTTGCATACGGGTTTGGAAGTGGGCCGGTGTCGCTGCTGGTCGCCCGAGCCGTCTGGGGCGTCTCCTACTCCCATATGCGGCTGGCTGCACTCCTGACGGCGTTTGAAGTTGGTGCGTCCACAATGCGAGGCAGGTTGGTTGGGTTCTTCAATTCCGGCCAGCGCCTCGGCAGCCTGATCGCAGTCACCGGCGGCGCTCTGCTGTTCCAGCTCACGTCGAGAGAGGTAACGTTCGCAGCGCTGGCGGGCTTCGGACTGGTTGGAATGCTGATCGCCGCTCGAGCTCCCAACCTCAAACCAGAGCGCATACGAGCATCCGGTGGAGGCCCGCGGAGCCGGCTGAATCTCTGGGATCTGGCGGTATCCAGACTGCCCGAGTCTGGGCGCGGGCTGAGGCTTCCTCTCCTCTCCATCAGCTTGATGCGGTTTGCAGCAACGTTTGCGGCAAATGGCCTCGCCATTGCGACGGTGGCGCCATACTTGGCTGAATTCGCCGACGACAACGAAAGGGTACTGGGAGGGTCGCTTGCCGTGGTGACGCTCGCGGGTTTCCTGATTGGGTTCAGGTGGCTTTCGGACCTTGGTCTTGGCGTGCCGCTGGGCCACCTGTCGGACCGCATTGGCAGGCGTCGGTCTATCGCCTACGGGATGATCGCGGTATTCACCCTGCTGGCCCTCATAGGCGCCCTCGACTCCCTGGCAGGCGCTATCGTCGGGATACCGCTCCTCTTCCTTGCGGCCGTTGGAGTGAACACGGCGCTGGATGCGGCCATAGGCGAAACCTCACCCGATTCAGCCCGCGCCGCTGTAATGGGAAGATACTCAACCTGGCTGGATCTGGGGGCGGCTTTGGGCCCGTTCACGGGATTCCTCATCGCCGACCGGATTGGATTCCAGGGAGGGTTCCTGGTCGCAGCCGCACTGGTGGCGGGCGCCTGGATGCTATATGCGGCCGTCACAGGCAACCCGTTCCAAAGAAGAGTCGGTTAGACGAACCGAAGAGAATTCAGTCCAAAGCGTGCGCACGTTTGACCTGCAACGTGCCCCGTATTGCAGGAGAAAGATCGGAACGGTCATTCGATCCCGTGAGGCTCCAGCCACATCTCGCAACCGGTACTGCCGATTGCCCAGTGAAGTCCACCAGCCTGGACCAAGGCCAGAACCTTTGTGATTAGGTTCAGGATTGAGGTTTGAACTCCCAAGACCGCCCTGCGTGAAGACGCTGTTCATCATCGACGGAGTTTCAGTTTCTAAGATTTGGTTAGGAAGTCTATGACGCTGGGTAGAACACCCTTGATTTGGGGATGTGCTACTTGCTGTCCATCGAAACCGCTGAAACACTGGTACACATTCATGAAATTCCTGAGTGGTGACTATGTATCCATAGGAACTGCTGCGGCGAACAAGGTTCCGCTCCCAAGCATCTCCTCGAACGATAGGGCCTGCGCACCTGACAGATCGGATACATATCGGATGTCGGAGACTCCGTGCGGAATATTCGAGGGAAGGGACGGAACCTCTTCAACTCGAAAAAACCTCAGCGACTCTGAGGCGAGTTCTGAATCGAAGCCCGCCTCAACTCCAGTCCTCCAGTCCGTTCCCAGGGTGCTGGCGACAACGTAGTCGAGCCTCCTCAATGCTCCCAGGCTGCCAACTCGGCGTCGTATCTTTTCAAGCAATGTTGCTACCTTCAAACCTCCACCTGAGCTTTCAACGAAGACTGAAGCGATGGCAACTCGCGTGCCCGCGGGCGGATGGAGTTGCCGATGCGAGAAGCTATGCATCCGGGTCCTTCGGCTCGTGCTCTTCATCTCAATGCGCTCTGGTCCGCTATTGAAGTCGTAGGCGTCGGTAGATTCTGCATGCCACCCATTCAGAAGGACTTCAGGATCGCCGGCCTGCGCAATCAGCCACAACTCAGCCCAAAGACCTTGGACTGTTCCCCGAGGAGGTTGCGCTGCCAGTCTGAACAACTCGATCAACCCATCGACCATTCGGCGAAGCTCATCGCTTGCTGGCACCTCTCCAAGGGATCGAAGCAAGGTTTCAACTGCATCGAAGAACCTGTCCCTCAGGAGGTCATCTGAGTCGACGCACGTCACCACAGAGAATTGCTCGCGGCCTACCTCCACCCCGCGCTCACTGATGGAGCAGTTCACGCCATGCCCTATCATCAAATGTCTGCCCTCAAAATCCGATAACGCCTCCGCTCCAGGCCTACCAGTGGTCTCGATTAGAATAGCTGGGTTTCCTTGACTGTCTCGGCCAACGCGATAGCAGGAATCGCGGGCTATTCTCGTGGTCTCGTAGACACGATCCCCGCCAGCCTCCGGTGATCCGAGCTCCTTGAATAGTCTCTTGAGATTTCTTGCTCTAGCCCCACGCGTCAAAGTGTACTCCTGGTCATCAGGTAGCCATTTCTTCAAAGACGCCTACGCGCATGAAGTCAGGAATCCAGATTGCAACAGCGGGGACGTGTCCCTTTAGCAGGCCCGGTGGCTGTGACCCATCGGTCAGGTCTAGATCGTGAATCTGTACGGTAACTGTTTCATCGGAGTGGATGCGACGGTCTCCCGGGTAGACACTTCCACGAATCGACACTGGCTGAACCGGAGCCTCACCTTGGAACAGATTCACGATCCGCCCGTCGTCGCCAATCTGCCGTCGTCGCCTTCCCCCACCTTCCAGCGGCGAGCGCTGATCTGCCATTCGATAGACAGCGGCAGTCGCATCAGGATTGCTCGTGAGATACCATTGAATCGCTAGCTCCGCGGCCGAGAAGTTTGGTGCATCACGCCAGGAGAACCATAGCCGGACAAGAAGACTGTCAAGGACGCTCACAAGAGGAATGGGCTCTGCAAGAGCGTTTCGCTGCTCCACTGTCCTCTGGTTACTTCCCCGGTCCTCATGAAACGCGAGTCCATCGACGAATGCCTCAATGACCTCCCAGTTCGAGGCTACTCTGGAGCCATCCTCCGGAGTCCACGGCTGTGACTGCTGCGTCCACTCTGACACTTGTAGGTGCCGGTAAATGTCGGGCATCACAGAGCGGCGAGTTGGTAGCAGTGACTGGGCAAGCAACATGCGCCTTCGCCACTCTGACATCGAGTGCTCCGACTGGGTAAGCTGCCGAAGCTCCTGCATGACATGGGACTCATGATCAATGTAGCTCTCGTAATCATATCTGACGTCAGCATCAAGAAACACGCGGCAGAGTCCCAGATAGTCGCGCTTGTAGCCGAAGAATCGTCCACGCTGCTGAATCGTATCCGCTACGCCCACCCCTCGTCCTCTGGGCATATAGGTTGTCGTGAGACCATTGACTGTGAACCCTCTTCCAAGGTTCTCCCCGCCCACAAGTATGTGCGATGGTGCTGAGTTCCAGTTGTCCTGCGTCCACGTCTCCAAATCACGGGAGTTTACTTCCCAAGTCAAAGTGTTAAGCATAGATTGAGGCAGATACGCGAGGAGGTCTTCAAACGCCTGGAGCGTCTCATGGTCGTCGTTTCGCTGCCGTTGGCTCTCCACCGATGCAGTCAACTCATCGTAAGAATCGCGGAAGGCCCTAACGAGTTCCTCGCGATCAGGAGTCCCGGGAGGAAGCTCCAGTAGCTCGATCCATGACTTTGTCGCGGCATCGACCCACCTCTTGAACCTAAGGTGATCCATTTGGCGCATCGATGGATGGACGAGCATCGAGCGATGCTCCTGTGTAGGCTCCCTGAGCCCTCGATGGCATGCCTGAACCGCTACTCCAACGTAGAACAAACGTAAAGCATCGAGCAGGCTGTCCGGGGGTCCACTGTCGCTCTCATCGTCAATGGCCTGCAGGTCATCATCAGGAATCGTGGTCACAAGCCCGCCATCCTGAAAGAACGACTGTCCTCCGCAGTAGCCTGCGCCGGCCGCCAGAGTCCACCCGAATCTGGGTGACAGGCTGTCGAGAACGCTAATCAGGAGAAGGGCCTGTGGAGTTGCTGTGTACTGAACGTAAGTGTGCCGAGGCAGCGCGTCGCGCAAAGAGAGTAGAGCATCATAAACTGCGCTAGTCTCATTTTGGCGGACCTTGTTGTTGAGGCCATGCTGATCAGCCTCATCGTCGATGATCAGGCAGGAGCGGCCTCGAAGGTCTAGCTGTCTCAGGACCCTGACGAGACCATCTACTCGTTGCCGGTTCTTGAGCACAGTTATAAGCGCAGTCTTCCGCGGAAAACCTGGCAGTTCAGGCCGGTCCCATTGCTCCAGAAGATGCCCAAGCTGCTGAGACATATCCGGGTTCCGAGTCTGCGCTTCAATGATGAACCATCGTCCGGCGGGGTGCTCGAGTTCCAAGTCGTGCCGAAGACGCTTGACAGTCTGGCCGTATAGGTTCCTCTTCGTACCTGATAGGATGATCACTAGTGGGAAGTGATTGTCGCACGCTAGTGCAGCAACAGTCGTGAACGAGAGGGTTTTGCCACTCTGCACGTAGCCCACCACAAGACCGGTATCTTGAGCATCCTCCTGCTCGCTGGGAGACACACATCGAGCGATGATCTCCATCGCAGACTGCATGATTTCGTCGCGAGCGCTCTCGGGTAGCCCCATACTGGCAGATCGCTGCAGCAGGCTCTGAGCTTCACCGTGCTCCACTAACCGGGGGCGCCATCGCCATCCAGCAGGAAGCTCCTCTGCAACCTCGCGGACGATCTCGATTTCATCTGCGTCATTCACTTCATCCTCCATCGCGCCACCCGCCCTAGGGCCTAGAGAATACGGTGCCAAGTAGGTCGTTGAACCGCCGTCTGACCTCTCCTGCCTGCCGAGCTCCAGCCTCGCGAGCCGTGATCTCGGCGATTGCCAGGCCGGCTGCGATCCTTGTGAGCAGTTCGAGGTTCTCATATTCGACACCGACGTAGCGTTCAGAGAAGGGATGCCTCAGTGACATGCGTAGACGTATGATGTCGTGAGCATCGCCTTGGTTGGACCCCTGATGCTCAGCAACCTCGAACCAGTCCCTCATGTGAGTAAGGTCGTTTGAGATCTCTATAGTGACCCGCCAACTCCGTGAGCGGTACAAGAGTTCGATGGTTGCAGGGAACAACTCTGCGCCTGGCGAGAGATCATCGGGCAGCGTGCTTTCAGTGGGAATCAGCTTGTCGACCCCAGAGCGTGTAAGCTCCCGCCCCAGCACATCAGCAGTTCCTTTCGCAGCGATCTCGGCCTCAGACCGCAGCGTACTCTCGGGTGAGCGGATGGCTCCGGCTCTGAAGCGCCTCGCCTGTCGTATCAGCGGAAGTGGCTCGGCGTCAGCGTACTCGCGTAGAAGGTCGACGAAGGGCTCCTCATGTTCCTCCCAGCGGAACCCGTCCTTAGTGTGGGATATGTCGAACCCCTCAAGTGTGAGCTCGCCGAATAGACGCTGGTACTCGTACGAGTTCGATGCTCCGAATATTGCACGAGGCCGGTAGGTCTCGTCTCCGCTGCCCTCAATCAAGCGCTTCCGACGGAAGAGTGCCAACCCTGCGTTTGCTGTGCTTGCGACTGCTCGTAACGCTAGGAAGCCATGCGCTCGAAGGCCGCCTCCGAGGTCAAAGTTGATTGATTTGTGCCAAAGCCGGTGCTCTCCCTCAGGATCGTCGAATTTCGGGGCCTTGAGAACCTCTACCTCCTCTGGGACCAGTAGCTGCTCAAGGTTCGTACCGTGCTGAAACACTAGCTCTAGTGAGCCGTCACGCAGAAACATGCGATAGATGCTGGCGAGGTGATCTCGGATCTTGCCGATTGTCCTCCCGTACGGCGGGCGATGGAGGCCAGACACGACTATCTCAGTGCCATGCTCCTCCGGTAGAGCAGGGAACGTCTCTGGCTGTACCGTCTCTAGTCGCTTCTCGATTATCTCGTTGAAGTCGAGGGTGATCTCACGCCTAAAGGGCTCACCAAGCGCCTTGGAGCGCACCGTCAGCCGACGACCAAACCAGGCGGCGGCTGTCTTCAGGCCCATCCCAAACTCGGCCAGACCAGATGTGTCAGGGGGAGGCTCTGCCGGGCGTAGTGCCCGTGCCCACTCGTCGCGATAGATACCCGCCGCATTGTCCGAGACCTGAATGAAGCCGTCTTCGGATGTGTCTATCTTCACCTTGACGCGAAGCTTGCCCGCATGCCCTTCTACTTGAGCAAGCTCCTGCTGGTGGTCCTGGAAGCTCTGAATGGCATTGTCTACGAACTCCGCCGCAGCGAACCAGGGCCGATAGTTCAGGTGTCGGAACACCCCTAGAACGCTCACCTCCGGTCGAATGTCTATCGACTCGACATCTGGCGAGGGCGAAGTTCCGCTGTCGGCCCCTATCTCGTTATCTGGTTGGGGTGTCGTTCGATCCATCTGGGCTCTCCGTTTTAGAGTCGCCACTGCAGAGGAGTCTGGCCGCGATCCGGTAGACCACCCCAGCATGCACGGCGTTGCCTAGCGCCCTGAAGGTTGCCGTCCGAGAGTCTGGTACATGGAAGTCATCTGGAAAGCCTTGCAAGCGTAGACCTTCCACCCGTGAGAGGTGTCGACGCATCGGCCCCAGGATAGGAATCTGCGTTGATGTCATCGCGACAAGCGACGGGCTATTTCTATACCTCTTCACGCGGAGGCCTGATGGTCTGAACTGAAGAATATGCTTCCACAGATCTCTGACCTCACCCTGGCAGTTCCACTCCAGCTTTCGGAGAGAGGGAGGAAACGACCGCAGCCCCAGGACCCAATCAGAGGGAAGTTCGCTCTGTATTGAAGACAGCCATGCTCGGTTGGCATTGATGAACCGTACCTTCCACTGCGGGAACCGTCCAACTCTGCGCTTGGCGTAGCTAGGCAAATCTTCAAAGCCGTTCAGAGTCATTTCCTTGCCATTCTTGGATGCGATGCCATTGCCGGCGCCGAATACATGGGCCCAGGGGGTCATGTCTTCATAGGGATATGAGGCGTCAATCTCGTCTCCCCAGATCGGGAATGACGGCAGCACGACTCTCTCTTCGGGCAGCGCTCCTAGGAAGGTGTTCCAATGCTCGATGCACCGGCGGTGCTGGTCGACGATCTGCGTTTCCTTTCGGTCACGCACCGTCAGCTCATCACCGGACTGAACGATATCGTTCATCGAGGTGATTGCCATCCGGTTTCTAGAAGGGAAGATGTCTTTCGGCGCGCTCACGTGTGAAGCCACCGCGAAAAAGCGTTCGCGATGGTGTGGGTAGCCTAGATGGTGGGGTGAGAGCAGCCCTTCACCGCCACTGGCCATGTGTTCAGTGGCGCTAACGTGATAGCCAAGTCCTTTCAAGCTAGACTTGACGATACGCCACGTTCGTCCCCCGTCGTGACGCTCGAAGTTGCCAACATTCTCGAGGATCACGAAGCTGGGTTGGTGCCATCTCAGGACGTCGAGAATCTCATGAAATAGAGTTCCGGATGTCTCGTCGTTCAATCCAGCCTGAGCTCCTGACTTGGAGAAGGGCTGACATGGAAACCCGGCACATAACACGTCGTGAGGAGGCACATGATGCTTGGACGCGCGAATGTCGCCTTGGATTTCCGGCCCATGAGGAAAGTTGCGGCGATAGACCCCCTGCAAAACAGGATCTAACTCGCATGCGAAGACGCACTCGTGTCCGAGACGCTCTAACGCAACACGGAAGCCTCCGAGGCCAGCGAACAGGTCAACGAATCTCATGGCCTGCCCCCTGTATAGATTCCACCAGCCTTGCTATCTGACGAACTCACGGTTCGGATACTTCTAGACTTGGCTTCCTCTTCAGCCATTGGTTGAGAGAACAGCGGGTTGCCGCCAGCCAGCCCTCGAAGGGTCTCATTTGGCTCAAGCATAGATTCCGACTCCGTGATGGTCTGCTATGAATTGCTGTCCACGTACGCAGAGACTACGGAGCGGACACTGCCCACACTCAGGCGAGTTGACATGACAGTAGATTGCAGCAATGTCCAATAGACCTAAATTGAAGCTCCTACTCTCGTTGTGCGGAATCAGCCTCTGGGCGCGGTCAAAGAGGTCCTTGT